>CAWEOJ010000001.1:0-627977 GCA_963810625.1 uncultured Acidobacteriota bacterium
CGGCCAGGACCTCGATCTCTTCAGCATTCAGGACGACGCCGGGCCGGGGCTGATATTCTGGCATCCCAAGGGCGGCATCATCCGCCGGCAGATGGAAGACTGGTCCGCGCCGAGCTTCTTCGGCGGGGCTACGATCTTGTATACACGCCGCACATCATGCTGCTCGACCTGTGGAAGACGAGCGGCCACGCCAATTTTTATCGCGAGAACATGTTCGGCCCGATGGAAGTCGAGAAGGCCGAATACCAGCTCAAGCCCATGAACTGCCCGGGCCACATCCTGATCTTCCAATCGCGGCTGCGCAGCTATCGCGAGCTGCCCATCCGCCTCGCGGAGCTCGGCACCGTATACCGCTATGAGCGCTCGGGCGTGCTCCACGGCCTTCTGCGCGTGCGTGGCTTCACCCAGGACGATGCGCACATCTTCTGCAAGCCAGAGCAGATCGAAAAGGAAATCCAGGATTGCGTCGAGTTCGCCTGGGAAGTCCTGCGCGTCTTCGGCTTCGACCGCTATGAAGTGGAATTATCGGTGCGCGATCCTTCGCGGCCGGGCGACTACGCCGGCACCGTCGAGGAATGGGAACGCGCGGAAGGGGCGCTGGTGCACACGCTCGAGCGCATGAAGGTGCCCTACAAGCTAATGCCCGGCGAAGCGGTGTTCTACGGCCCGAAAATTGACGTGAAGCTCGTGGACGCCATCGGCCGGCCTTGGCAGCTTTCCACCGTGCAGTTCGATTTCAACTTGCCGCGGCGTTTCCATCTCGAATACGTCGGCGAAGATGGCTCGCGCCATCAGCCGCTGATGGTCCATCGCGCGCTGTGGGGCTCGGTCGAGCGGTTTTTCGGCGTCCTGATCGAGCACTACGCGGGCGCATTCCCGGCGTGGCTCGCGCCCGTGCAGGTGTCCGTGCTGCCACTGAGCGAGAAGACGATGGATTACGCGCACAAGGTCACGAAGCAGCTCAAGGACGCCGGCTTTCGCGTCCATCTCGACGACCGCAACGAAAAGCTGCAAGCCAAAATCCGCGACGCCCAGCTCGAAAAGATTCCCTACATGCTTATCCTGGGCGGGAAGGAAGCAGAGGCCGGAACGGTCTCCGTGCGGCACCGCGCCAAGGGTGATCTCGGCCCGCGCCCGCTCGAGCAATTCATCGCCGACCTGCGCGAGGAGATTGATCTGCGCAGGATTGTTTAGAAATCCAGCGTTCCGCGCACTTGCAGCCGCTGAAATGATGCACTGAAATCGCCGGTAAACGCCGCTTGCCGGAGGCCGCGAAAGCCGTGCTATACTTTTCGCCCTGTCCCCCCGGCGGCCTTTTCTGTAGCCGGAAGGACGGACAAGCAGGCGGCGAAAGCGAATTTCGTCGGCCCGGGAGGTGGGTTTATCGCTGAGCGAGGTGGCGGTCTTCGGGTGAACGAGCGCATTCGCGCGCGGGAAGTCCGCGTGATTGACGATGCAGGGAATCAATTGGGCGTGATGACCCTGCTCGACGCGATGAAGACAGCGCGGGATTCCGGCTTGGATGTGGTGGAAATTTCTCCAAGCGCCGTGCCTCCCGTGTGCAAGCTTGTGGATTACGGCAAGTTCCTCTACGAGCAAAGCAAGAAAGCGCATGAGGCCAAGAAGCATCAGAAGAGCTCTCACATCAAGGAAGTGAAGTTCCGGCCTTCCACCGCCGAGCACGATTATCAGGTTCGCAAGAATCAGATCATTCGGTTTCTCGCCGAAGGCCACAAGGTGAAAGCCATGATCTTCCATCGCGGGCGCGAGATGGCTCACCAGAGCGTCGGCCGCGCCAAAATGGAGCGGTTGCTGAAGGAGATCGTGGACCACGCCCAGGTGGAATTCGGGCCGCGCATGGAGGCCAATATCCTGCTCGCGCTGCTCGCGCCCAAGAAGGGCGCCGTAGCCGCGGCGCCGGCGCGTCCTGCACAGCCCGCCGCGGGCGGCCAAGCCTGAGAATTTATTTGCTCAAGAGGAATCGTGAAAAAGAATAAGAAAATGAAGTTGAAGACGCATCGCGGCGCGGCCAAGCGCTTCAAGATCACTTCCACCGGAAAAATAATGCGCTGGCATTCCGGCAAGCGCCACCTGCTGGGCACAAAAAAGCCCCGGCGCATGCGCAAGCTGCTCAATAAGATTGAGGTGAATCCCGCGGACGTGCCCAACGTGCGCCGCGCGCTTCCCTACGGAATTTAGTTTTTTCGCGCCTGGCAGTGCGCCACCCACCGCGGCGGGCCTGCCGACCGAAAAGCCGGAACCTCCGGCTTGCTTTATCCGGCCTCCGAGTAACATCGGAAGCGCCGGGCGCCACATGAACACGCCGCGGAGACTAGCGCTAGCGCGCTGTGACAGGCCCGGATTTCAGGCAGGTCGTGTGCGTCTGCGCGCCTTCTCCGCGCAAATGAAACTTTTCTCGAAATCAAAACAGGAGAATCGGGAACATGGCTCGAGTGAAACGCGGCACCAAGCGGCGCGCGCGCCGCAAGAAACTGCTCAAGCACGCCAAGGGCTTTTTTCTCACCAAGAGCAAGCTCTTCCGCTCGGCGAAGGAGGCGGTGAACCGTTCGCTGCGCTATAGCTATCGCGATCGCCGCACGCGCAAGCGCGATTTCCGCACACTCTGGATTCAGCGCATCGGCGCCGCGGCGCGCAATAATGGCATCACCTACAGCCAGTTGATTCATGGCCTGAAGGTAGGCGGCGTCGAAATTGACAGAAAAATTCTGGCGGACATGGCCGTGCGCGACGCCGAAGGCTTTTCGTCTCTGGTGGCATCGGCGAAGCAGCATCTGGCGAAGACGCCCGCCGCACCGCCGCAATCGGCAGCGTAGTGCGTGTAATATTGACGCCGGTATTGGCGACGGTTATGTAGCTCACCCCGGTTCGGCGAGGTGAGGCCTTTTCGGGGTTGAATGAAACCCTCGGGTCTGACGACCCGAGCTACATAGCACCACCTCTCAATGACAATTGATCCCACAACGCAAACGCTCGCGCAGCTCGGGGACACGACGCCCGAAAAAGTTGCCGCGCGTTTCGCGGAACTGAGTCAGGCGTTTGATGAAGAGGCCTCTCGTGACTTAACGGATCTTGAGAGCTGGCGGATGTTTGTCATTAAATGGACGGGCCGCAAGTCCGGGGTTCTCTTACTCATCACCGACAACTGGCTGAAGCCAGCGCCGCCGGAACTGAAAAGGATCGTCGGGCAGGAGCTGAACAAGCTCAAAGCGCACATCGAAACGGCGCTCGCAGAAAGGCGCAAGGAAATCGAGGCCGCAGCCGACTCCTCGGCTGCAGCGCGCGATCAAATTGACCTCTCGCTTCCAGGCATCGAGCGCGCGATCGGCACGCGCCACCTGATCCGCCAGACATTCGAGGAACTCGAACGCATCTTCCTCTCGATTGGTTTCAGCGTGGTCGCCGGGCCGGAGATCGAGATCCCCTACTACAATTTCGAGGCGCTCAATATCCCCGAGCATCATCCCGCGCGCGACAACATGGACACGTTCTACATCGAAGGCGCGCGCGGCGGACATCTGCTGCGCACGCACACCTCCCCCATGCAGATTCGCACCATGGAAAAGCAGCCGCCGCCGGTGCGCATCGTCGTGCCGGGAAAAGTCTATCGCCGCGACAATCCCGATTCGACGCACGGCTACATGTTCCACCAGATCGAGGGGCTGGCCGTGGACACGGACATCACCTTCTGCGACTTCAAGGGCACGGTGGAATATTTCGTGCGCGAATTTCTGGGCCCCAAGGCCAAGACGCGCCTGCGCCCGAGCTATTTTCCGTTCACGGAGCCATCGGCGGAAGTGGACGCCACGTGCCACGTCTGCGGCGGAAGCGGCTGCCGCGTCTGCAAATTTTCCGGCTGGATCGAACTGTTCGGCGCGGGCATGGTCAATCCCGCGGTCTACGGCTTCGTGAACTACGACGCCCGAAAGCTTTCGGGCTTCGCCTTCGGCATGGGCGTGGACCGCCTGGCGATGATGAAGTACGGCATCAGCGAATTGCCCGTGCTGACGCAGAACGATGTGCGCTTCCTGCGCCAGTTTCCATGAAGAGCGCCTGAGCCATGAAAGTTCTCTACAACTGGCTGAAGGAATTTGTAGACGTTACGGTGCCGGCGGCGGAGCTGCGCGCGCGGCTTTCGCTTGCGGGGATTCCCGTGGACTCGATCGAAGAGTCCGTGGCGGGGCCGGTGCTCGATGCGGAGATTACGGCAAACCGTCCCGACTGCCTCGGCCATTACGGAATCGCGCGCGAAATTGCGGCGATCTACCGGCTGCCGCTCAAGCCCGTTCAGCCAAAGCTGAAGGAATCGGCCGAAAAGACCTCGGACGCAACGCGCGTCGAAATCGAATCCCCGGACCTCTGCGGGCGCTACACCGCGAGGATCTTGCGCGGCGTAAAAATCGGCCCTTCGCCCAGCTGGCTGCGCGAGCGCCTCGAAGCCATGGGCCAGAAATCCATCAACAACGTGGTGGACGCGACGAACTCGGTGATGTTCGAGCTGGGCCAGCCTCTGCACGCCTTCGACCTCGACAAGCTCGCCGAACACCGTATCGTGGTGCGGCGCGCGCGGCCGGGGGAAAAGATGCGCACGCTCGATGGCGTCGAGCGCGCCCTCGCAAAAGATATGTGCGTGATTGCGGACGCGGCGCGCGCCGTGGCTATCGCCGGCGTGATGGGCGGCGCGGAAAGCGAAATCGGCGCGAGTAGCCGCAATCTCCTCATCGAATCCGCCTGGTTCGAGCCCACGTCCATTCGCCGCACGTCGAAGATGCTCGGCCTGCGCACGGAAGCCTCCTACCGCTTCGAGCGCGGCGCCGATCCGGAAATGGCCGAGCTGGCCTCGCGCCGCGCGGCGGAATTGATCCAGCAGTTGTGCGGCGGAGAAATTCTGGCAGGCGTTGTGGACGTGTATCCGCGCCGCGAGACGCCGCAAAAAATCGAGTTCACGCGCAAGGAGTTCCTGCGCGTGATGGGCGCGGACGTCCCCGACTGTGATATCGAGGAAATCTTGGGCGCGCTCGGATTCCATCCTGTTCGCACGAACGCAAATCGCAGCGGCGCTGGCTCGCCGGATGCCACTTGGCAATGCGAACAGCCTTCGTGGCGGCGTGATGTGACGGGCGAAGCTGACTTGATCGAGGAGGTCGCGCGGCACTACGGCTACGACAAATTTCCTCCGCGTCTGCCGCCCGCGAAGCAGCCCGCGCATCGCCTGGCGCACGCCGAAGCGGAAGACCGGTTGCGCGAACGCGCGATCGCGCTCGGCTACGAGGAAATCGTGGCGATTCCACTGGTGGACGCGCGCCGCGATGAACGGTTTCGCGCCGAGGGAGTCGCGCCCGCGGTAATCGGCAATCCGCTCGCGGAGGACGCCTCCGTGATGCGCTCGACGGGAATCGTCAGCATGATTGGCGCGCTCGAATGGAATCTGAATCACGGCCAGCGCAATCTGCGCCTGTTCGAAATCGGGAAGACGTATGAACTGCGAAACGGCGAGCCGGTGGAAACATCTGTCCTTACGCTCGGGGCCACGGGGCTCGCGCGCGAGAAAACGGTCTATGAAGCGGCGCGCGAATTCGAATTCGCGGATTTGAAAGGCGATCTCGACCGCATCGGGGAGCTCGCGGGCGGATTTGTCTGGCAATCGGGCGGCCCGGGCTGGCTCGCCGGCGGACATGCGGCGCGGTTATCGCTCGCGCGAAATGGCAGCGCGTGCCAGGGCCACGGCCTGGGCGTCGCTGGCCAGCTTTCGCGGCGCGTCGCGGAGCAACTCAAGCTGCGCCAGGAAATTTTTCTCGCCGAACTCGCGCTCGATCCTCTTCTCGCGGGCATGGAAGCCGCGCGCGCGGCTCTGCGTTTTGCGCCGCTCGGCCGTTTCCCCGCCGTCGAGCGTGATTTCTCGCTGGTGCTTCCGGATGGAATCACGTTTGCGCAAGTAGCGGACGCAATTCGGGCGCTCGGAACCCCGGAACTGCGGCGGATTCAGGCGGCGGATCTCTTCCGCGGCGGGCAAATCCCTGCCGGGAAATATTCCCTGATGATTCGCGTGACGTTCGAGAGCGCGCAGGCAACCCTCACCGACGCCCAGATCGCCGATTTTTCCTCCCGCATCGTCGCGGCCATGCAGCAGCGCTTCGGTGCGACGCTCCGGACAAACTGAATCCCGCCGGCGCTTGCGCTCATGCGCGCAATGCCCGACAATGGCCGCAGCCGAGCCGGGGGAGCAACAACGTGAAAATCGAAATTTACGACCAGAGCTACAACTTGAGCGCGGAACAAGACGAGGAATATGTGAAGGAGCTTGCCGCGTTCGTGGATGGAAAGATGCGTGCGGTCGCGGAGGCCACGCGCACGGTGGACTCGCTCAAGGTGGCCGTGCTCGCCGCGGTGAACATCGCGGACGAACTCTTTGCCGTGCGGGGACGCCAGCAGGAAATCGAAGGCCCGCTGCGCAAGCGCGTCGAGAAATGCGTCGCCCTGGTCGAAAAGGCCCTGGAACATTCCAATTGAGGAACCCCGGGCAAACGCATGCGCCCGCGCTATCGGTTCTTCCGCCTTTGGATGGCATGGCTCGAATCCAAACGATTTACATCCACTGATGATTCCATTCGGTGAAATCACAGAGGTTCCCGCAAGCGCGCCCGGCTTCGTCGCCTTGGGTCTCAGCGCATGCGCGATGCTTTCAACAATTTTTGGAGGATTGCTAACCGTACATAGCCGGAAGCGCGCTCATCTGCTGCTGGGGACGGGAGCGGGAATGCTTCTCGGCGCCACATTCTTCGATCTCTTGCCCGAGTCGGTAGATGCGGGACGCTCGCAAGGTTGGGACGTCCGCGTGATCTTCCTTATCCTTGTGGTTGGCTTTCTTGTCTTCTACGTTGCGGAAAGAACTCTCATTCTGCATTCCTGCGCCGAAGGGGATTGTTCCAACGAAGCGCATCGCCGATTCGGCCGGATGGGCGCGCTGGGCCTCATCGCGCACAGCACCCTCGACGGCGCCGCGATCGGCGCCGCAACCCTTGTGAGCTGGCGCGAGGGCCTGATAGTGGCGCTCGCCATCGTGGCTCACGACATGAGCGACGGGCTGAACACCATGATGCTCGTGACTCATGGCGAAAAGGCGCGACGCACCGATTTCATCTTTCTCGGAATGGATGCAATTGCGCCCGTGATGGGCGCGGCTCTTGCCCTCGTATTCTTGCCGTCGCCGAAATGGCTGGCGGTTTTTCTTGCGGTGGCATCCGGCTTTTTTCTGTATACCGCCACTTCCGATCTGCTCCCAGAGGCGCATCGGCGTTCACCGAGTCCTTCAGTCGCGATTGTAACGATTGCCGGCGTAGCTTTTATGGCTCTGGCTGTGGCATTGACCCGCCTGGACTACGCCTCCCTCCATCAACTCATGCGATCCGTGTTTTAGCCGCCGACCCCGCTGCAGGGGTCTTATGGAGGCTCATGCGTGCGTAAGAAAGTGGAACTCTTATGCCCCCGGAGGCATCCAAGTTATACTTAATGCCGGGGTAGCTTTGAGTTGAGCATGTCCAAGCGAATCATGATGCGTGTGCTGTCGGTGGCCCTGATTCTCACCGTGGGCGCCCTTGCCGTTCACGCCGCCAGCCATTGGCATGCCGACGCTTGCGGCGAACAGCACTGCCAGATATGCCAGGTCGGGCACGTCGCCATCCCGCAGTCCGCGCCTCACGTGGTGATGCAGCCAGCCGCGCCGGTGGCAAGATTCATGCCGGCTGAAACGCCCGCTCTTGTTTTTGAGCCCGTCCGCGATTCCAGCGTTCCTCGCGCCCCTCCCGCATAACGCGATTTTTCATAAGGATCTTCTCCCAGCACCCGCCGCCGAAGCGACGGCGCGTGCCGATCTCCCATTCATTCTTCGCCGACGGCTCAGGATGCGCCGGGGCCACTGCTTTGGAGGAGAAAATCTAATGAGATTTGCAACCGCACGATTTGGAATTTTCCTTTTCGTCGCCATCATCATGGCAGCCGTCGCGCCTGCGGCCTGGGCTCAGGCGGCCGGATCGGCCACGCTTAAGGGAATGGTAAAAGACCCCACGGGAGCAGTGGTGGTGAACGCCGATGTCACCATCGAGAATCCAGTGAGTGAATATGAGCGCAGCACCGAGACAGATACTTCGGGCGGTTTCACCTTCACGAACGTTCCCTTCAATCCCTATCACATGACGGTGACTGCGACGGGATTCGCCCCCTTTGTTGAAGACATTGATGTCCGCTCCGCTGTTCCGCTGAACATCGGCGTCGCCCTCACACTTCCTGGGACTGCCACCACCGTAACGGTCACAGCGGAGTCGAACAACCTGCTCGAGAATGAGCCGACAGCTCACACCGACGTGGACCGCACCCTGTTCGACAAAGTTCCGCTCGAAAGCGCGTCGTCGTCGCTAAGCTCGCTCGTCACCCTGGCATCGCCTGGGATCGCTGCGGATTCGAACGGCCTCTTCCACGGACTCGGCGACCACGCGGAGAATTCATTCTCAGTGGACGGCCAGCCCATCACCGATCAGCAGAGCAAGGTATTCTCCAACCAAGTCCCCGTGGACGCCATTCAATCTCTCACGGTCATCGCCGGTGCGCCACCGGCTGAATTTGGGGATAAGACCAGCGTTGTGATTGATGTCACCACGCGCTCGGGCCAGGGGGTCACCACGCCGCACGGCAGCATAACGGCGGACTATGGGTCGTTTGGCACAGTCAATGGAGGTTTCGACCTGTCTTACGGCGGCCAGAAGTGGGGAAACTTCATCTCCGCGAATGGTTTGAACGGCGACCGGTTCCTCGATCCCCCCGAATTTGCGGTGATTCACGACAAGGGAAATGAAGAAAATATATTCGACCGCGTGGACTATCAGCTAACGAGCGCGGACTCGGTCCATCTGAATATGCAGTTCACGCGCTCCTGGTTCCAGACGCCCAATTCGTTCGACGCCCAAAATGCCACGATGTGGTTCGGAGAGGGCGTGCCGGGGATGGGAGGCGTAGGGGTCGGCAATGGCGGGTTTGCTCCCTCCGCCGCGCAAGGCTGCACTTCCTCGGTGTGGTGCGGAAAGCCCGTCGGCCCGGCCGACCAGCGCTCGCAGATTCGGACCTATAATATCGCGCCCTCGTGGACCCACCTGATCGGTTCGAATGCCCTGTTTACTCTGGGCGCCTTCGTGCGGCACGACGAGTATAACTACAATCCCAGCGCCGATCCCTTCTCCGATCTTGGGCCGCCGAGCCTTCAGCGGGAGAGTGTCGCACAGTACCGCACGCTTACGAATGCGGGCGCCCATGCGGAGTTTTCCTACGTGAAGGGCATTCACAACGTGAAGGCGGGAATCACATATGAACAGACATTCCTCACCGAAGATGACAGCCTGGGCATCGTTGATCCCACGTTCAACGCACCTTGCCTGAGCACGGTGACCGAAACCCCCGTGATCGGCCCAGCCGGCGTCACCAACCCATCGCAGTGCGCGTTGCATGGATTTGATCCAAACGACTCTACAAACCTGAACGCGCCAAACGACTCGCAGTTTCCTCTGTTCGACCCGGACTTGCTGCCCTTCGACTTGACGCGCGGGGGAACGCTGTTCCGCACCGCTTCCATGTTCCCCCTTCACACGGACGTGAAAGAGTTGGCGCTCTACGTGGAAGACACGATCACCAAGGGAAACTGGAACTTCAATCTCGGCATGCGCGGCGATATCTACAACGGCATCTCGTCTGCCAGCCAGGCAGAGCCGCGCGTCGGCATCGCCTACAACGTCAAGCCGAGCAACACGGTCCTTCGCGTCTCCTACGCACGGACTCTCGAAACTCCGTTCAACGAGAATCTGGTGCTTTCCAGCACCGGATGCGGCTCTCCTGTCTTGAGCATTCTGTTGTCCTGCTCATCAACCGCCCTCACGGCCGTGCAACCCGGCTTTCGCAATGAATTTCACGCCGGCTTTCAGCAAGCCTTCGGACGCTACATGGTCGTGGACGCCGAATACATCTGGAAATATACGCACAACGCCTACGATTTCAGCGTGCTCGGCAACACTCCCATCACGTTTCCGATCGAATGGCACAGCTCTAAAATTCCCGGCTATGCCATCCGCGCGACCGTGCCCAACTTCCACGGAGTTACCGCGTTTGTAGTGATGTCCAGCGTCGCTGCTCGCTTTTTCACCCCCCAGCTCGCGGGAGCAGGGGCAAATCCCTCGGCACCTGGTGGTGTTTTCCGCATTGATCACGACGAACGTTACAACGAGACGACACACCTGCAATACCAGCCGTGGAAGACAGGGCCATGGATCGGCTTCAACTGGCGATACGACAGCGGCCTCGTCGCCGGCGCTACGCCGTGCTACGGAGTCTTGGCAAACAACACCTGCCCCGGCTCGATCTTGATTGGCGGCGTTCCGAACGTCAGCATGGTGGCCAGCAACGTGGGGAGCGTGCCCCTAAGCGCCGATCAGGAGTTTGAGGCCGGGTTCACGTGCAATGGCGTCCATGCCACGCCGACAACACCTCTGCCTTTCAATTGCCCCGCGTCGCAATTCAGCTCCACGCTCATAAAGGTGCCGCAGCCGAATACAGAGGACGACGACCACAACCCCCCGCGCATCCAGCAGCGCAATCTCTTCGATTTGGCGGTCGGCGACGACAATCTTTTCCGTGGCGACCGCTACAAATGGAGCGTCCGCCTCACCGTGATCAATCTCACCAACAATTACGCGCTCTATAACTTCCTGTCCACGTTTAGCGGCACGCATTACGTGACGCCCCGCGCCGTGACCGGCGAGGTGGGTTTTCACTTCTAAACGTGCTCGCAACCGTTCAGGCGATGGCCGTTCTTCGGGCCCCGGTTCCTCGGGGCCCGAAGGGCTGCTCGCTAAAGACAGCTCTTTTCAGAACTGCCAGGTACAACCAATAAAATACAGCGCCAGAGAATTAAATTCCTGCCGGAGCGGCAAATTGTGACGTACAGGAACGCGGGTTTCGGCATAGGTGTTTTCCATTATGGCTGCCAAATCCCCGGTTTTTTATAATTGCAGGAAGCTGGAAGACAATATGAGCGCAGCGAGAAAAATTTGGCGAAGTGATCCCAAAAGCTCACGCTCCATTTCTGACATGCTCATTGCCCCAGGCAATGTAATCTCACTTTGGAGGTAAAAAATGAAAAAGCAAGTCCTTCATCTAGCCATGGGCTGTGCTTTGGCCATCGCTTTCACGCTGACAATGGGCCGCGCCACGTTCGGCGATCCAGGCGACGAATGTCATGGTCGGCTTGAGGCCGATCATGCACGGATCGATCGCGATGCTGCCAGACACGGCGATGATAGCTGGCAAGTTAGGCGAGATGTCAACCGCATGGAAGACGATCGGCATTGGTGCCGTGATCACCATAGGGATTGGGATCACAGCCGGTTCGACGTCGGGATTTACGTCAGACACTAACCCTCACAGGCGGGTTAAACCCGCTCTGATGCTGGCTTACATTGACGGGCAGTAGCGTCCTGCGACGGGGCGATGATCATCAGGAATCACGTCGCAGGACGCCCGCCCGCTATCTCACCGCCTACCGGCCTTGGCGGCGGCTTTATATCGGCAACGTCTCCCCCAGTTACAGAATCCTTACAAATCCCTAGTTGACACAATATTTCAGCTAAAATAGCCTCCTAGTTGCAACAATGTTGCAACTAGGGGGGCTGTCCAATTCTGATGCCTGGCGCGCTATTGCGCCTTTCCATCTTCCGGCTTTCCGCGGATCCCGCCCCTCGCCTGGCGATTTTTATCGCCGGCTTGCTATGCCTGGCAGGGGCGGCCCTGTGGGCGCCCCCGCCCGCCGCGGCGCAGGAGACGCCCTACTTTGTCGCCTACTCGCATCATCTGGAGGAGCCGGGCAATCTGGATGTCGAGTTCAATCCCGTCTTTGGAACCGAGCATGGCGGGAACGACTACCTCGCCGGCACGATGGAATTCGAATACGGAGTCAAAGCCTGGTGGACATCGGAGCTTTATCTCGATGGCCAGTCCACGTTCAGCGACAGCACGATTTTCACCGGCTTCCGCTGGGAGAACCGCTTCCGCCCGCTGATGCGCGAGCACTGGATCAATCCCTTGCTCTACATGGAATACGAGAACGTGAATGATGCGGACAAGACGATGATCGAAGTCGTCGGGTTCGATAACCAGGCTGACTACATCCCTCGAAATGCGGTCCTCCGCCGGAAGACGGACCATGAGGCGGAGTTGAAACTAATTCTCTCGAGCGATTTCAAGGGCTGGAACCTTTCGGAAAATTTCATCACCGAGAAAAACCTGGGCCACGATCCGTGGGAATTCGGCTACGCCTTGGGCGTGAGCCGGCCGCTGCGGCTGGCCGATACGCCACACCCCTGCAATTTCTGCCGCGAAAATTTTCTGGCCGGCGCCGAATTCTACGGCGGCCTGGGAACATCGTGGAATCTCACGACGTCGGGCACATCGCATTATGCCGCGCCGATTGTGGGCTGGCAGCTTCCGAGTGGTGTTACCCTGCGGCTCTCGCCGGGATTCGGCCTCGATAGCAATAGCCACGGCTTTATACTGCGCTGGGGCGTCTCCTACGAATTCGAGGGCTTCGGCTGGCGGGTGCGGAAGCTATTCCAATGAGCGCCCGGTTCATTCCCGCTGTGTTACTCCTCGCGTCGCTGGTTGCCGCGGCCGCCAGCAGCACGCGCGATTGGAAGACCGACGACCGTGGCGTGCTCACCGCCATCGCGCGGGCGCCCGTGAAGGTCCGCGCCTGGGAAAATCCATACGCAGGCCGGCCGGATGCCGTCCTCGCCGGCGAGAAACTCTTTCGCCAGCACTGCGCCGGATGCCACGGCGACGACGCCATGGGACGCGGCCACTCCGCCAATCTGCATTCTCCGGCGGTCCAGAATGCGGCGCCCGGCGAGCTCGTCTGGCTGTTGCGCAACGGCAATCTACGCGCCGGGATGCCATCGTGGTCGGGGCTGCCCGACGAGCGCCTGTGGCAAATCGCCGCGTACCTCAAAACGTTGCGCTGAAAATTCCTGTACAATATTCCGCGGAGATGGCCTGCGACGCAGGTGACTCTGCGAAAGCCTTTTGAACCAACACTGGATCCCAGGACGCCCCCGTCGTCCTGCCCTTGTGCATGCCCCGGTACTTACGGGGAAGCCTTAAAGCAGGCGCAGGGCGCCCACCTATTTGTGGGGTTCAGGGCCTGGCAGGGCACGGCGAAGCGGACCGCTCCTCACGATGCGACGAGCATCGTGATCCCGAGCGAGCCGGATTTCCACGGAAAGGCCATGCGTTGAAAATTCTTTTCATCGGCGATATTGTCGGCTCGCCGGGCCGCAAGATCGTTCACGACCGGCTCGCGGACACCCTCGCGCAGCGCGAGATCGGCCTGTGCATCGCCAATGGCGAAAACGCCGCCTCCGGCTTCGGGATCACGCCGCGCATCGCCGAGGACTTGCTCGCTTCGGGAATCGAAGTCATCACCGGCGGCAATCACATCTGGGACCGCAAGGAGATTCTCGATTTCTTTCCTCAGGAGCCGCGCCTGCTGCGGCCCGCTAATTTTCCCAATGGCGCGCCCGGCAGCGGGCTTTTCACAGGCCGCGCGAAGAACGGCGCGAGCTACGCCGTCCTGAATCTGCAAGGCCGCACATTCATGACGCCGCTCGACGATCCCTTCCGCACGGCCCTCGCCGAACTCGCTCGCATCCCGCCGGACGTAAAAGTGATCGTCGTGGACATGCACGCCGAAGCCACTTCCGAAAAGCAGGCCATGGGGTGGTATCTCGACGGAAAAGTTTCCGCCGTCATCGGAACCCACACCCACGTCCCCACCGCCGATTTTCGCGTCCTCCCCGGCGGCACGGCCTATATCACCGACGTGGGCATGACCGGCCCGCACGATTCCGTCATCGGCATGGAGAAGCATGGCATCCTCCAAAAATTCCTCGACGGCATGCCCGCGCGCTTCGCCGTCGCCGAAGGCGACGTCCAGATGAACACCGTCCTCCTCGACGTGGACGAATCCTCCGGCCGCGCCCGCTCCATTGACCGCCTCAATTTCCGCCTCGATTGAACGCTTCGCCAGTCACCGCAGCTGAGGCGCACGCCATTCCCGATTTTTCAATTTCCATTCCGGCCCCATGGTTTGCAGGGAACCGCTGCTGAGATACACTTGGAGTTTCACGAGGCCTGAGCGGAGCATACGCATAATCCAATACCTGTGAGGTCCAATGACGAAACCGACGAGCTTTCAAGCCGACATTCGCCCCCTTTTTACGGAGCGCGACATTCATGCCATGAGCAAGGCGTTTAACCTGGCGAGTTATGACGATGTGAAGGCGCACGCGGCCATCATCTACGACCGAATTCGGGGAATCGGTGGCGCGGTAATGCCGCCCCCTCCGCCAAGAGGAGAAGGTCCTTGGCCTCAGTCTCAAATTGAACTATTCGCCAAATGGATGGCGGACGGGTACCAACCTTAGGCCGTAAACATAGCCCATTCACTGCCTGAATCTCCCACACACCTGCTCCAGAAACGGTGGAACTTTTCCGCCGCCCCAGCGGAAGTAGCATTGAAAGCAGGACAATTCACACTACGGGAGAATAGGCATATGAAAATTCATTCGAAAGCAGCAATCGCACTTTTGGCACTGATAATCAGTGCGCCCTTGGCTCTGGCACAGGATCCACAACAGGGTCCAGCACCGGGGCAAATGGGTCCGCCGGACGCCCAAGAGGGAGGGCCAGTCGTTATCTGGCGGCAACGCTTCGCGGGCCCAGACGGGCAGGATGGTCAGAATGTTCGCTGGGGACCAGACGATCGCCGGTGGGACCATGGCGAAGGAATGGAGATGCGCGGCCATGGACGGCCGGGATTCATGCTCGCGCGGCTTGTGAACAACCCGGACATCCGTGAAAAGCTGGGCATCACCGACGAACAAGCAGCCAAAATTCGCCAGCAATCTTCGGCCTTCCGGATTTCTGAAATCCGCAGCCGGGCCGACCTGCAGGTGAAGCGCATCGAACTGCGCGACCTGCTCACGGCCGACACCCCGGATCGCGCCGCGATTGATTCCAAGCTTGAGGAAATCAGCGCCGTGCGTCTGGCTTCGGCGAAAGCGCGCGTCGATTACTTCCTCTCCATGAAGGACGCGCTCACTCCCGACCAACGCCAGAAGCTCAAGGACATGATGATGAACCGCTTCCGGGGACGCGGGCCCGGCGGCTTCGGACCCGGCCATCCACATCGCATGGGCCCTGGACCTCAGGGAACGGCTCCGGCTCCCCCGTCCAATGGACCGAGCAGCCAATAGGCTGGGCCGGAGCAACTAACGCGAGGGCGCGGCGAGGCATCTGAGAAGGCGTTAAGCAGATATAATTGATGATCGGATGCTCCGCCGCAACCAGCTCGGTGTGTCGCTCGCTCTTCTCGCCTTCACGGCAACCGCCTGGAATTTTTCCCCTGCCGGGGGCCAGGTTGAGAATTCCGCTCAGGAAATTCTAGCCCGCTCCCGCGTGTTTCCCGAAATCGGCCCGGGGATGGTCGCGCTGAAGCGCGACTCGTCTGGGCGGTATTACATTTTGGCCGCGCCTGCGAACACCATTGCGGTCTATGGCTCGAGCGGCAAACGCATCGCGCAAATTCCCAGCGCAAACTCGGGCAGCGCGAAAATCGCCTACGCCGAAGACATGGACCTGGACTCCGACGGGCAACTCTACGTGGCGGACCGCGGCGCCAATGCCGTGAAGGTGTTCGGCTCCGATGGCGCGCTCGTTGCGTCCATTCCGGTCGCGGCCCCCACGTCGGTCGCCGCGCTTTCGGGCCATGAGTTTGCCGTCGCCACGATGCGCTCGGCCCGGCTCGTCAGCATTTTCGACTTTCACGGAAATCTCGTGCGCAGCTTCGGCGAATTTGCTGATGCCAGCGAACGCGCGGATTTGAATCAATACCTGAATCGCGGGCGAGTCTTCTCCGATCCCGCCGGGCACATCTATTTCGCGTTTACCTATCTTCCCGAACCGACGTTCCGCAAATACGACCGCTATGGCTACGCCGCCTATGAGGTTTCCCTTGCCTCGCCCGAGTTCGCGTCCCGCGCGCAGGCCGAACGCAACGAATTTGTCACACTCGCGAAGCGCGATGATATCCCCGTGATGAAGTCGGTGATCAGCGCGCTCGGAGTGGACCCGGCCACGCAGGAAGTCTGGGCCGTCGTGGGCGACGAGCTCCTGCATTTCGACAAGGACGGCAATCGCCTCGCCTCCTATCGCACGGCCATGAGCGATGGCGCGCCTCTCGAGCCTATCGCCATTCTCGTCGAGCCCGATCGCATCCTGCTCGCTGCCGACCCATACGGAATTTTCGATTTCGCCCGCCCTGATAAATTGCCATCCGCCGCGCCTCAGCGCTGAATTCGAGCCGGGTTGTTGAAATTACTCCTGTGAAAATTCCGCGTCATGTTCCGCGGCCCTGTTGTTCAGCCGAGCGCGTTTTACGCGCCGCGCGCACATTTTCTCGACGAACAGTGCTCTCTACAGCGCTGTGGAAAAACTGTGAATCGTCTGTGGAGAGTGATCCCTCCATTCGTTCAATTTTCTCTTGCTCATCGCGCCGCATTTAGGCAGAATCCCACGTCGCGTATCCGCCTCGTTTGCGACGACGATGCGCGCGCTCATGGGATGCCGCTCATCGAGGACGCACTCAGGCGGCGCCCAACCCAGAAAAACCGGTTCCCAAAATACCCGCCTCGTGGGGAGCGGGGATATCCACAGCATTTCCACACCAGTGGAAATTGCAGCAAGGCTGATTTTCTTGATGAACCTTTGGGACAAAGTCCTCCAGCACACAGAGCGCCGAGTAAATCCGCACAGTTTTGCCACGTGGTTTCGTCCCACGCGGCAGGAGCGCGCTACAGATGACTGCCTGGTAATCCGTGTTCCTACGCGCTTGTTCTCCAAGCGCCTAAAAGAGACTTATGGCGAGCTTCTCAAGGCTGTGCTGGCCGAAATCGGCCGCCCGGGCCTTGCCCTCGAATTTGTGTGCCCGGACCCGGAGCCTGTAGCTCCGGCTGCAGCGGCGGCCTCGCAGGCCAAGCTCGATTTCGATTCGTCGAATCACCAATTGAACCCGCGCTATACCTTCGATACGTTCGTCGTGGGCGCTTCCAACCAGTTTGCCCACGCCGCCGCCGGCGCCGTGGCCGAGCAGCCATCGAAATCCTACAACCCGCTGTTTCTCTATGGTGGAGTCGGGCTCGGGAAAACGCATTTGATGCAGGCTATCGGCCATACGCTCAAGCGACGCAACCCGGCTCTGCGCCTCACCTACATCAGCGCCGAAAAATTCACGAACGAGGTGATCGCTTCCATCCGCTTCGAGCGCATGGCCGCTTTCCGCGACCGCTTCCGCAATATGGACGTCCTGATGGTAGACGATATCCAGTTTATCGCCACGCGCGAGCGTACTCAGGAGGAGTTTTTTCACACCTTTAACGCGCTCTATGACCAGCAGAAGCAGATCGTGATCTCCTCCGACTGCCCTCCCAAGGAGATATCGTCCATTGAGGAGCGGCTGCGGTCGCGCTTCGAGTGGGGCCTGATCGCCGATATTCAGCCGCCGGACCTGGAGACGAAAATCGCCATCCTCCAGAAAAAGGCTGAAAGCGAACGCGCATACGTTCCCGACGACGTCGCCGAATACATCGCGCGGGCCATTAAGTCCAACATCCGCGAACTCGAGGGCGCCCTCATTCGCCTCATGGCCTATGCCTCGCTCACCGGCGCGGAGATGAATCTGCCCACCGCGCAACAGGTGCTCAAGAACATCATCGAGACCGCGGAGAAGAAGGTAACCATCGAGCAGGTCCAGCGGTGTGTGGGCGAGCACTTCGGCTTGCGCGCGCAGGATTTGAAGATACGCAGCAACTCCCGGGTGATTGCCTTCCCGCGCCAGGTTGCCATGTTTCTCGTAAAACAACTCACGTCCGCGTCGCTCCCGGAAATCGGCAAGCAGTTTGGTGGCAAGCATCACACCACGGTTCTGCACTCCATCAACAAAATTGAAACTTTGCGGCAGGTGGATAAAGATTTGAACAAAACCATCAACAGGCTGCTCGACTCATTTGGATAGACTTATCGGTGGGATGGGGCAAGATCCGCTTTTTTAGCTGTGGATAATTTAGAAGAAGTAGGCGTGGGGCGCGGTAGGTTCGTTTTTACAGCACGGATACATGGATTTGCACAGAGCGATTATCGCGGTAATGGATGTGGAGTGTGTGGCTTGAGCTGATTCCCGCAAAATCCACAGTTGCGGCGACGGCGGCGGTCTTCTTATATACATTTATTCGGAAAGGAAAAAGCAGTACAGTAGTTGGTACAACCTAATGACACCAGAAACCAGCGCAAGGACCGCACAAGAGATGGAATTCACCGTAAAGAAGTTCGATTTAGTCGGGGAACTCGAAATGACGCAGGGTGTTGTCGAGCGCAAGACGACCATCCCCATTCTCTCGAATATTCTTTGTGAAGTGAAGGGGAACCGGCTGGCGATTACAGCTACCGATCTGGAATTAAGCATCCACACGTCGTGTGAGGCTAAGGTTAAGAAAGAGGGTGCCGGCACGATCCCGGCGAAAAAATTATTGGACCTTGTGCGCCTGCTGCCGGAGGAGGAAATCCGTTTCAAGCTACAAGAAAACCATTGGATTCACATCAGCTGCGACCGGCGTAATTATAGACTCGTAGGCATGTCCAAGGAGAATTTCCCGGCGCTTCCAGCTTTTCCCCAACCCCTCGTGCAAATCCCGGGGGCGCTGCTCGCGGACGCCATTGCTAAGACTACGTTCGCCATTTCACTCGAGGAATCCCGGTACACGCTGAACGGTGCACTTCTTGTAATCAAGCCCGGATCCCTCACCATGGTCGCAACCGACGGCCACCGCCTGGCCATGGTCGAAACGAATCACAAGTTTGAAGGCTTTTCAGGCGAGGCGCGCCTTTTGGTCCCCAAGAAAGCCATGACCGAAGTGCAGCGCCTCGCCGCCCAGTCCGAGCCCGATGCTCTGGTCGAATTCGCCCAGGACGAAAGCCACCTCTTCTTCAAGTTCGATGGCCGCCTTCTCACCTCGCGCAAACTAACGGGGCAGTTCCCCAATTACGAAGCCGTCCTGCCGCGCGACGCAAACAAGACGGTCGTCCTTGAGCGCGGTGAACTGCAAGATGCGCTTCGCCGCGTTTCCCAGCTTGCCGATCAGCGCTCGCATGCCGTGAAGTTCGTGCTGGCGAAAGAGGGTCTGGAAATTTCCGCATCCAGCCCCGAATATGGCGAAGCGAAAGAGGCCATTGAAAAAGAATTCAAAGGCGAGCCCATCGCCATCGGATTCAACGCGCAATATCTCCTCGATTTTCTCGCCGCCGCTCCCGATGGCCCCATCAGCTTCGAGCTCAAAGACGAGCAGTCCGCCGGCCAGCTCCGCCCGCTCGCGGACGAGTCCAGCCGCTATCGCTACGTCGTCATGCCCATGCGCATTTGAGCCATAGGCGCACTCAAACCCTCGGTGTTTCCTGCCCAAGGCGATCAGCCTCACGTTGGTTTGACCTCACTTTTCAACTATAGAGTAACCCACGCCATATACCGCGGGAGCACCACCTTCAATGAGCTGTAAGCCACTGAATTTACAGATGATAAGTAGGCTGCATGACTACAGAATCGCCTTGTGAAATCGCCCGGATTTCGGTAGAATCTGTTGTTACATATTCCTCCAGTACGGCAAGCAGTTCGCATCAAACTTGCGCCGCGCCAAGCCCGCTTGCGCCAGAACAAGCGAGCCGAAAATGGCGGCGGCAAGCGAGAAACGCTCCCCCTCCGCAGGGGGAAATAGCAGCTTCGCCGCGTCCCCCCGAAAAATTTCGGATTGGGACGGGATGGAGCTCTTGAGCAACCCTTCGAGTCCCGGCTCGAACGAAAATGTTCACGAGAGCGGGGCCAATGGGCAGGCAAGTGTCGGCCACTCCGCGCGACCGCCTTCCCGAGCACAACCTGGCATCCGAGCACCACGCAATCTCTGAGGAGACGCGCGATCCATGGGTGACAAAGAGACGCCGGCCTCGAAAGGCTCTGCCTCGTCCCTGCCTGCCGGCAGGCAGGCGGCAGGCGGCCACAAATACGACGCCACTTCCATTAAAGTTCTCGGCGGCATTGAAGCCGTCCGCAAGCGTCCCGCGATGTACATCGGCTCGACGGGCGAGATGGGCCTCCACCATCTCGTTTGGGAAGTCGTGGACAACTCCGTGGACGAAGCCATGGCCGGCTACTGCGACGAGATCAACGTCACCGTCCACGACGATAACAGCGTCACCGTGATTGACAACGGCCGCGGCATTCCCGTGGACATGCACGCCACGGAAAAGAAGCCCGCAGCCGAAGTCGTCATGACCGTCCTGCACGCGGGCGGAAAATTCGATAGCGAAAGCTACAAAGTTTCCGGCGGCCTGCATGGCGTGGGCGTCTCGGTCGTCAACGCGCTCTCGGACTGGCTCGACCTCGAAATCTGGCGCGACGGCGAGGTTTGGGAGCAGTCGTACGAGAAAGGCGTCCCCACCACGAAACTCAAATCCTCCGGCAAAACGAAAAAGACCGGCACGAAAATCACGTTTCACGCCGACGAGTCCATCTTCACCACCATCAATTACGGCTTCGACACGCTTTCGCAGCGCCTCCGCGAGCTGGCCTTCCTGAACAAGGGCCTCAAGATCACCCTCGAAGACGAGCGCTCCAACAAGAATACGGAATTCCGCTTCACCGGAGGCATTTCCGAATTCGTGAAGCACCTGAACCGCGGCAAGGGTGTCCTGCACGATTCGCCCATCTACATGGAAGGCAAGCGCGAGCAGGTGGACATCGAAATCGCGCTCCAATACAACGACAGCTACGCCGAAAATATTTTCGCCTTCGCCAACACCATCAATACCGTGGACGGCGGCACGCACCTCGCCGGTTTTCGCTCCGCCCTCACGCGCACCATCAACTACTACGCCAATTCCGCCGGCATGCTCAAGGAGCAGAAGGACGAAGTCTCCATCACCGGCGACGACGTCCGCGAAGGCCTCGTCGCCGTCGTTTCCGTGAAGTTGCCGCAGCCCCAGTTCGAAGGCCAGACCAAGGGCAAACTCAATAGCGATATCAAGGGACTGGTCGAATCGCTCGTCAACGAAAGGCTCGGCGAATATTTCGACAAGCACTCCTCCATCGCCCGCAAGATAATCGGCAAGACCATTGACGCCGCCCGCGCCCGCGAAGCCGCCCGCAAGGCGCGCGAACTCACGCGCCGCAAATCCGCGCTCGATTCCAGCGGCCTCCCCGGGAAACTCGCCGATTGCCAGGAACGCGATCCCGCCCGCTGCGAACTCTTCATCGTCGAGGGCGAATCCGCCGGCGGCTCGGCCAAGGGCGGACGCGACCGCCGCTACCAGGCCATCCTCCCCCTCAAGGGCAAAATTCTCAACGTCGAAAAGGCCCGCTACGATAAGATGCTCGGCCACGAGGAAATTCGCGCCATCATCACCGCGCTCGGCACCGGCATCGGCAAGGACGATTTCGACGCCGCCAAGCTTCGCTATCACAAAGTCATCCTCATGACCGACGCCGACGTGGATGGCAGCCACATCCGCACCCTGCTCCTCACCTTTTTCTTCCGCCATATGCGCGCGCTCATCGAAAAGGAGCACATCTACATCGCCCAGCCGCCTCTCTACCGCGTCAAGCGCGGCAAAATGGACCGCTACATCCGCGACGAGCGCGAATTTTCCCGTGAGCTGATGAAGCGCGCCACCGAGGAGCACGTCGTGAAGGGCAAGGACGGCAAATCCCTCGAGGGCGGCGCACTCACGCAATTCCTGCTGAACATTCAGGAGTACAACCAGGTGGCCGCCAAGCTCGCCCGGCGCCTGCGCGAACCTGCGCTCGTCGAGCTGCTCGCCGAAAGCGACCTCGAAAAGAAAGCCGATTTCGCGGACAAGAAAAAATTGCAGGAGCTCGCCAAAGCCATCGAAAAGTCGAAGCTCAACCTCGAAGCCAAGCTCGAATTCGACGAAGAGCACAGCCTGCACGAGCTGCTCCTGAAAAATAGCGGAGAGCGCCGCGTCAATTGGGCCTTGGCTGCATCGCCCGATTACAAGCGCCTCCGCGCGCTGCATCAGGCCATCGAAGAAAACAATAAGCCGCCCTTCACCATCGTTCACAATGGCGATAAGACCACCAAGGAAAGCGCCGCCCTGCTGCTCGATTACGTCCTCGAAGACGCCAAAAAAGAATTCACCATCACGCGCTTCAAGGGCCTTGGCGAAATGAATCCCGAGCAGCTTTGGGCCACCACCATGAACGCCGAGACGCGCACGCTCCTCAAGGTCCGCCTCGAGGACGCCGTCGCCGCCGAAGACATCTTTTCAACACTCATGGGCGAGAATGTCGAGCAGCGCCGCAAATTCATCGAGGACAACGCCCTCGACGTCGTGAATCTGGATATTTGACCCGGGAGACTCCATGCCCAACCAACTCTCGCACTTTGCGATTCACGCCGACGATCTTGAGCGCGCGCGCAAGTTTTACGGCGGCGTGTTTGGCTGGACCTTTCAGGGCTTCGGCGGCGGTCCGATTACCGACTTCTGCCGCATCACCGACGCCGCCGGCAACCTGCTCAAGCCGCTTGGAGCGATGCAGTCGCGCAAATACAGTCCCGCGCCGCAGCCGGTTATCGGCTTCGAGTGTTCGATCGCTGTACGCGATGTCGATGCCGTCGCGCGCGCCGTCGAAGCGAATGGCGGCAAGATCGTGATGCAGAAAGCGGCGATTCCCGGCGTCGGCTGGGTCGTCAAGTTTCTGGACACGGAAGGAAACTTGGCCTGCGCCGTCCATTACGATCCATCGGCGCGATAAATGGGTTTCACGAGTTACGAATCACGAGTCACAATTCACGAATCACAAGTCACGGAAGGTTCTAAATGCCCGATGAACTGAACCAGCAAATTCTCACTCCGGTTGATATCGAATCGGAGATGAAGAAGTCGTACCTCGATTACGCCATGAGCGTAATCATCGGCCGCGCGCTGCCCGATGTCCGCGACGGCCTCAAACCGGTTCATCGCCGGATTCTCTACGCGATGCACGAAATGAACCTCGTGCCGGGCCACAGGTTTTCTAAGTGTGCTGGCGTTGTTGGTGAAGTCTTGAAGAAGTTCCATCCCCACGGTGACGCGCCGGTCTATGACGCGCTTGTCAGGCTCGTACAGACCTTTAACATGCGCTATCCGTTGATCGAAGGTCAGGGAAACTTTGGCTCGGTCGACGGCGATCCCCCCGCTGCCTATCGATACACGGAATGCCGGCTGGATCGAATTTCCATGGATGTATTGGCCGACATCGAGAAGGAGACGGTCGATTTTGTTTTGAATTTCGACGAGAGCACTCCAGAACCAACCGTTCTACCAACTCGAGTTCCAACCCTCCTCGTCAACGGCTCCTCCGGCATCGCCGTCGGCATGGCCACGAATATCCCGCCGCACAATCTGCGCGAAACCATCGAAGCCGCCATCCTGCTCATCGAAGAGCCGGATACCAACCTGAAAAAAGTGATGAAGCTCGTCCCCGGCCCGGATTTCCCCACCGGCGGCTATATTTACGGCCGCGAAGGAATCGAGCAAGCCTATAAAACCGGTCGCGGCAGTTTTCAAGTGCGCGCCAAGGCCGCCATCGAGCAGCGCGCCAAGGACCGCCAGGACATCGTCATCACCGAGCTGCCCTATCAGGTCAATAAAGCGCGTCTCATCGAGCACATCGCCGAGCTGATCCAGAACAAGAAAATCGAAGGCATCGCCGACGTCCGCGACGAGTCCGACCGCGAAGGCATGCGCATCGTCATTGAAGTAAAGCGCGACGAAGAGCCCCAGCTCATCCTCAATCACCTCTTCAAGCACACGCAGATGCAGGAATCCTTCGGCATGATTCTGCTCGCCATCGTGGGCGGGCAGCCGCGCGAGCTGGGCCTGCTGCAGCTCCTTGAGCTTTTCATCGAGCACCGCGTGGATGTGGTCCGCCGCCGCACACAGTACGACCTGCGCAAGGCCCGCGAGCGCGAGCACATCCTTCTCGGCTACCGCATCGCGCTCGATTACATTGACGACGTCATCAAAATCATTCGCGGCTCCGCCAGCCGCGCGAACGCCCGCGAAAATTTGCACGAATTCTTCGAGAACAAGTCTGTGCGCGTTTCCGTCGCCGGCAAGGAAACCTCCATCCGCGGCGTCCGCCTCGACGCCAAGAAATACGGCATCACCGTCGCCGGCTCGGGCGAGGGCCTGGGCCTCAGCTACATTCAAATTGACGCCATCCTCGAGCTGCAACTCCATCGCCTCACGCAGCTCTCCGTGGACGAAATCCTCAAGGAACTCGCCCAAATCCGCGGCCGCATCGCCGAACTCGAGGAAATCCTCGCCAGTGAAAAGAAGCTTAAAGCCGTGATCGTCGCGGAACTTCGCGAAGTCGTCAAATCCTATGGCGACGACCGCCGCACGCAGATCGTCGACCGCGTCGAGGAAATCAAGCTCGAAGACCTCATCAAGGACGAGGAGATGGCCATCACCGTCAGCCACGCGGGCTACATCAAGCGCACCTCCGTGGACGTCTATCGCCATCAATCCCGCGGCGGCAAGGGCCGCATCGGCGCGAAGACGCGCGAAGAGGACTTCGTCGAGCACTTCTTCGTGGCCTCGGCGCACAGCTACATTCTGCTGTTCACCTCGAAGGGCCGCATCTACTGGCTCAAGGCCTATGAAATTCCCGAAGCGGCCGCCGCCACGCGCGGAAAGGCCATCCACAATATCGTCCGCTTCCAGGAGGGGGAAAAGCTTACGGCCGTCGTCGTCGCGCGCAATCTCGAGGAGGAAAACAAATTCGTCTTCCTAGCCACGCGCAACGGCACCGTGAAGAAAACCGCCATCGCCGAATTTTCCAATCCCCGCCCTTCGGGAATCATCGCCATCAATCTGGAACCGGGCGACGAGCTCATCGGCGCGAAGCTCACCGACGGCAAGCAGATGGTCTTCCTCGCCAGCCACCACGGCCAGGCCATCCTCTTCCGCGAAACGGAAGTGCGCCCCATGGGCCGCGCTGCCGGCGGCGTCAACGGCATGGACCTCGCCAAGGACGATTACGTCGTCTCCATGGACGCCGCCCAGCCCGATTTCGGAATCATCGAAAAGGAATACGGCAAGACAGCGCAGGACCTCGACGAGCTCGAAAGCGACCACATCCGCGAATCCCTCACCTCGCTCATGCTCACGGTCGCTGAGAAGGGCTATGGCAAGCGCACGCCACTCGCCGAATACCGCGTCACCTCGCGCGGCGGCAAGGGCGTCATCAACCTGAAGTCCACCGACCGCAACGGCCCCGTCGTCGCGGCCTTGCAGGTTCGCGAGGATTCCGACGTGATGATTATCACCGGACACGGCAAGGTGATTCGCGTCCACGCCGCCGAAATCCGCGAGGCCGGCCGCTCCACGCAGGGCGTCCGCCTGCTGCGCCTCGACGAAGGCGACCGCATCGCCGCTGCCGCCGCCATCCTTGAGGAAGGAAACGGCGCCGCCGATTTGGATAAGAAATAGCGCCGGAGAAAAAAATGGCCCAGGAGACGATCCCGATGCTTTCGATTCGGCCCGCAACCGCAAACGATGCCCCGCTGCTCGCCGCTATGATCCGCGAGCTCGCGGAATACGACCGCCTGAGCCACGAAACCTCCGTGACCGAGGACGACATCGCCCGCGACGGCTTCGGCCTCGCCCCGAAATTCCGCGCCGTGATTGCCGAATGGAATAGCCAGCCCGCCGGATACGCCGTCTTCTTCGAGTTCTATTCCACTTTTCAGGGCCGCGCTGGATTGTTTCTGGACGACCTCTATGTTCGCCCCCAGCTCCGCATGCAGGGAATCGGCAGGGCGCTGCTCGCGCACGTAGCCGGAATCGCCTGGAAGGAGGGTTACTTCTGCGTGCGCTGGGAAGTGCTCGGCTGGAACGCCCCAGCCATCGAGTTCTATCGCCAATTGGGCGCCGTCTTTTTCGACGAGTGGAAGGCCGCCTGCCTCATCGGCGACGCCCTCGAAGCCGTCGCCACCGAAGCCAAGTGACGATTCAAGGATATTTGTAGATCGTGGCTTTAGCCACGACGAAAAGGCTTCAAATAAGAGGGCTTCAGCCCCTGAAGTAAACTGCGGATGAAACCATGAACCATCGCGAACGCCTCGCCAATATGCTCCGCACGAAATCTCTCGTCCGCGGCGAAATCACGCTCTCCTCGGGCAAGAAGAGCGACTACTACCTCGACTGCAAGCTCACCACGCTTCATCCCGAAGGCGCGCTCCTCACCGGCTATTGCATCCTCGAACTGCTCGGCGGAATGCGCGTCAAGCCCGCCGCCATCGGCGGTCTCAGCATGGGCGCCGACCCTATCGTGTCCGCCGCCGTCATTGTGAGCGAGCTGGAGAAAAAGCCCCTGCCTGGATTCCTCGTCCGCAAGGAAGCCAAAAAGCACGGCCGCCAGAAGCAGATCGAAGGCTTGGAAAACCCGCGCGGCAAGAAAGTCGTCATCGTGGACGAGGTCTGCACCACCGGCGGCTCGACGCTCCAAGCCATCGCCGCCGCCGAGCGCGAAGGCTGCGAAGTCATCGCCGTCATCAGCCTCGTGGACCGCGAAGAGGGCGGCTCCGACAAGCTCCGCGCCAAATACAACTACCGCTCCATCTTCACCGCCCGCGAACTCCTCGCCTCAACGCAGTCTAAGGTTTAAATGTAGCGCCGCGACCTTTTAGCGCGGCATCTTCGCTTTTTTGTGCCGCGATGATTTGTAGCCGTTGCACGATTGCACTCCCGGCCGCGATCTCGGCTACGTCCCCCCCGAGACCAGGATAGAATGTCCCCTCTGCCTTATCGCGAGGGGGAATCATGAAGCGTTCCGGCCATCTGCCGCAGGCCAGTCTTGCCTATTACGATCTACCATTCATGGAAAGCGTGGGGGCGCGTCCGCTGCGCATCCTGGCCGAATATCTCGACCCGCTCAGCCGGCTCCGTCGCGCGGGCGTGGGCGACACTATCGTGATGTTCGGCTCGGCGCGCATTCAATCGCGCGACCACTCGCTCGCCCACCTCAAGAAACTGCGGCGCGCGGCGCGCGGCCGTCGCACCCGCGAATGGCGCGCCAAGATCACGGCGGCGAAATCCATCGTCGGGATGTCGCGTTATTACGAGGACGCGCGCGAGCTTTCCCGCCGCATCACGGCCTGGGCCATGACCCTCGGCTCGGCCCCCAAGCGCTTCGTCATCTGTTCGGGCGGCGGCCCCGGCATTATGGAAGCGGCCAACCGCGGCGCCGCCGAAGCGGGCGGCTCTTCGGTCGGGCTCAGCATCCAGCTTCCCCACGAGCAGCGGCCCAATCCCTACATCAGCCCGGACCTCAATTTCTGCTTCCATTATTTCTTCATGCGCAAGCTGTGGTTCGCGCAGATCGCCAAGGCCCTGATCGTTTTTCCCGGCGGCTTCGGCACCATGGACGAACTTTGGGAAATGCTCACTCTGCTCCAAACGCAAAAACTTCCCGCGAATCTTTTGATCCTCATCTACGGCCGGAAGTATTGGGACAAAGTCCTCGACTGGCGCCACATGGTCCGCACCGGCACGATCGACGAGAGTGAATACAAGCTGCTCCAATTCGCCGACACCGTGGACGAAGCCTTCGAGCGCGTCCGCACGGAAATGGAAACTCACCACCTGACTCTGGAATCGGATTTGGCACTGACGCTGACAACCCGCTAAGTCCCGGCAGGAAGCGGAAGACTAAAAGCGGAAATTATCCCAGGTGAGTGCTGCCCATCAGGTATTGGTCCATCGCTCGCGCGGCGCTGCGCCCTTCGGAAATGGCCCACACCACCAGCGACTGCCCTCGCCGCGTATCCCCGGCCGCAAAGATGCCGGGCACCGAACTCATGTAACTCCCGTTTGTGGCCACATTCCCGCGCGCGTCCAGATTTACACCCAACTGTTCGATCATGCCCTCTTTCACCGGGCCGGTGAAACCGAGCGCCAGCAGGACCAATTCCGCATCGATGGAGAATTCCGTTCCCGGCATGGGCTCGAACTTGGGCGGCGGACCCACGCGAATGGCGTGCAGTTGCTTCACGCGCCCGTTTTCGTCGCCCGTAAATTTCGTTGTCGCCACCGCCCAATCGCGCCGCCCGCCTTCTTCGTGGGAACTCTCCGTCCGCAACTGTAGCGGCCACAGCGGCCAGGGAGTGCTCGGCGCGCGCTCCTGGGGCGGCATAGGCATGATCTCGAATTGATGTATGCTGCGCGCCTTTTGCCTGTGGCAGGTCCCCAGGCAATCCGCGCCCGTGTCGCCGCCGCCGATGATGATCACGCGCTTGTCGGTAGCGAGAATCTGATCGGGAACCTGGTCGCCCGCACCCCGCTTGTTCTGCTGAGGCAGGAACTCCATGGCGAAGTGGATGCCTTTGAGCTCGCGCCCCGGCACCTTCAAATCGCGCGGGCTTTCCGCGCCTCCGGCCAGCAAAATGGCGTCGAACTCCTTGCGAAGATCCTGGGCCGGCACGTTGCCGCCCACATGAGCGCAGGTCCGGAAGTGAACGCCCTCCGCGGCCATCTGTTCCAGCCGGCGGTCGAGGACGTGCTTCTCCATCTTGAAATCGGGAATGCCATAGCGCAGGAGCCCTCCTATGCGGTCGGCTTTCTCGAAAAGCTCCACCGTATGCCCGGCGCGATTCAATTGCTGCGCGGCCGCAAGCCCCGCCGGACCGGACCCCACCACCGCGATTCGCTTGCCCGTGCGCGTCTCGGGAATTTCCGGCTTGATCCAGCCTTCCTTCCAGGCGCGCTCGACGATCGTTTTTTCGATAACCTTGATCGTCACAGGCGGCTCGTTGATGCCCAGCACGCAAGCCGCCTCGCAGGGCGCCGGGCAGATGCGCCCGGTGAACTCCGGAAAATTATTCGTGGAGTGCAGCACGCGAATCGCTTCCTTCCACTCGTCGCGATACGCCAGATCGTTCCAGTCCGGAATAATGTTGTTCACCGGGCAGCCCGTGTGGCAGAAGGGAATGCCGCAATCCATGCACCGGGCCGCTTGCGTGCGCACCTTCTCTTCCGGAAACGGCTGATAGACCTCGAAATAGTCGTTGACGCGCTCCTCGACGGGACGCCGCGTCGGCAGCTCTCGCGCGTATTCCTTGAAGCCGGTGACCTTACCCATGGATCACCTTCTCCTGCCCGCCCGGCGGCTTTCCGGTCTGGTCGAGCAGCAATCCGGAAGGAATACGCGGTATTCTCAGCACACGCTTGTATTCGTGCGGAAACACCTTGATGAATTTCGGCAGCATCACATCCCAGTTTTCAAGAATCCATTTGGCCTGCGGGCTGTCGGTGTATTCGCTGTGCTTCGCGATCAACTCGTATAGCTTGTCCATATCGCACTTTTCCACCACGCGCTCGAGATCCACCTCCGCTCGATTGCAGCGCAGCGTGGGGAAATCGCCCGCCTGATCGAGCACGTAGGCGATTCCGCCCGTCATGCCCGCGGCGAAATTCCGCCCGGTCCGGCCCAGCACAACCACCAATCCATTGGTCATATATTCGCAGCCGTGGTCGCCCACGCCTTCGACAACGGCCGTGGCGCCCGAATTGCGCACCGCAAACCGCTCACCTGCCATGCCGCTGAAGTAGGCCTCGCCGCTCGTGGCGCCATAGAGGCACACGTTGCCGATCAAAATATTCTCTTCCAGCACGAACTCCGACTTGCGCGGGTGGTAGATGATCAGCTTGCCGCCGGAGAGCCCCTTGCCCACGTAGTCGTTGCCGTCTCCTTCGAGCGTCAGCGTCACTCCCTTGGCCAGGAACGCGCCGAAGCTCTGTCCGGCGCAGCCGGTAAACTGCACGCGAATCGTGTCCTCCGGCAGGCCCGCGGCGCCATAGCGGCGGGCAATCTCGCCGCTCAGCATGGTGCCCACGGTCCGGTGAATGTTTCGTATGGGCATGCTGAGCGAAACGGGCGAGCGATTCTCAATCGCCTCATGCGTCATTTCGATCAGCTTGCGATCCAGCGCGTTTTCAAGCCCGTGAGCCTGTGCGATCAGGCAGCGGCGCCCCACGTGGCTCGGCACAGGCGGATTGTAGAGAATCGCGGAAAGATCAATTCCGCTGGCTTTCCAGTGGACGATATCCTGGCGCTGCGTCAGGCAATCCACGCGGCCAATCATTTCGTCCACGGTTCGAAAACCGAGGCTGGCCATGATTCTCCGCAAATCCTCGGCCACGAAGAAAAAGAAATTGATCACGTTCTCGGGCGTGCCCTGGAATTTCTTGCGCAGTTCCGGATCCTGCGTCGCCACGCCCACCGGGCAAGTGTTTAGGTGGCATTTGCGCATCATGATGCAGCCCATGGAAATGAGCGGCGCGGTCGAGAACCCGAACTCCTCGGCCCCCAGCAGCGCCGCAATCGCCACGTCGCGGCCGGTTTGCAGTTTGCCGTCCACCTGCACGCGCACGCGGCTGCGCAGGTCGTTCAGCACCAGCACTTGCTGGGTTTCCGAAAGTCCCAGCTCCCAGGGAACGCCGGCATGGCGGATGGAGCTGATAGGCGAAGCGCCTGTGCCACCATCATAGCCGCTGATCAGGATGACGTCCGCGTGGGCCTTGGCCACGCCGGCCGCCACCGTACCCACGCCCGATTCGGCCACAAGCTTCACCGAGATGCGCGCGCGCGGATTGGCGTTTTTCAGATCGTGGATGAGTTGCGCCAGATCCTCGATGGAATAGATATCGTGGTGCGGAGGTGGTGAAACCAGGCCGACTCCGGGAATTGAGTGACGCACACGCGCAATGACTTCGTCCACTTTGTGCCCCGGCAACTGCCCGCCTTCGCCCGGCTTGGCCCCTTGCGCGATCTTGATCTGCAAATCGTCGGCGTTCACAAGATATTCAGCCGTGACGCCAAACCGCGCCGAAGCCACCTGCTTGATCGCGCTACGCCGCAGGTCTCCGTTCTCGTCGGGACGATACCGCGCCTGATCCTCGCCGCCTTCGCCGGTGTTCGATTTTCCGCCGATGCGGTTCATGGCGATTGCCAGCGTCTCGTGCGCTTCCTTGCTGATCGAGCCGAACGACATTGCGCCCGTGGCAAACCGCTTCACAATTGCCGACGCGGGTTCCACGTCGCCCAGCGGAACCGGCGCTCCGGCCGGCTTGAAATCGAACATGCCTCGCAGCATCTGCAAATCGCGATTCTGCTGGTTCACGATGGCCGCGAATTCCTCGAAGGTCTCGAATTTCGCCTGCCGCACGGCGTGCTGCAGCTTGCTCACCGTCAGCGGATTCAGCAGGTGGCGCTCGCCGCCCAGCCGGAACTGATATTCGCCGCCCACGCGAAGTTCCGTCGCCGATTCGCTCGGCGGCTGCATGGCAAACTCGTGCTTCATCAGCGCTTCGCGCGCCAGCACCTGCATGCTCACGCCTTCGATGCGCGAGGACGTGCCTGTAAAGTAGCGTTCGACGAGCTGCTGATTCAGCCCAATGGCCTCGAAGATCTGCGCGCCCTGGTAACTCTGCAGCGTGGAAATCCCCATTTTCGAGAACGTCTTGAGAAGCCCTTTGTCCACGGCCTTCATGTAGCTCTTAAAGGCCTTGTCCCACGTGTAGTCGGCGGGGAACCGGCCGTCCTTGTAAAGGTCTTCCAAGGTTTCGATGGCCAGGTATGGGTTCACGGCGCTCGCGCCGTAGCCCAGCAGCAGCGCGAAGTGCATCACCTCGCGAGGCTCCCCGGATTCGACGATCAGCGCCACCTGATTGCGCGTCTTCTCGCGTATCAGATGGTTGTGCACCGCCGAAAGCGCCAGCAGGCTGGGGATGGGAGCGCTCGCCTCATCCACTCCACGGTCGGAAATAATCAGCAGCGTGTAGCCGGACCGGATCGCCTCCGAAGCGCGGCAGCAAAGCGTTTCCAAGGCCTTCTCGAGTTCCCCCTCGCCGCCATCCACGCGGAAGAGCGCGGAGAGTGTGGTGGCCAGGAAATCTCCCCACTTCACGCGGCGCAGCTTTTCCAGCCGCCAATTCGAAATAATCGGATGCCGCAGCTTCAGCGTGTGGCAGTTCTTGGGCGTTTCTTCGAGGATGTTTCCCTCGCGCCCGATGTAGCTGTTGAGCGACATCACCAGGTCTTCGCGAATCGAATCAATGGCCGGGTTGGTCACCTGCGCGAACGCCTGCTTGAAATAGCTGAAGAGCGATTGGGGTTTGTCCGATAGGCAAGCCAGCGGCGTGTCTATCCCCATGGACCCCACCGGCTCCTCGCTTTTCACCGCCGAGGGCAGCAGGATGATTCTCAAGTCTTCGTCCGTGTAGCCGAAGGCGCGCTGCCGCATCAGGATGGTTTCATGATCCGTAGGCTGCACGTGCGCCGGATCGGGCGTCGGAAGATGGTCGAGCGTAATCTGGTTTTCCTTCAGCCACTGGGCGTACGGCTGCCGCGCCGCCAGTTGCTTTTTCACTTCTTCGTCGGAGATTAAGCGTTTCCGCTCCGTATCCACCAGCAGGATGCGGCCCGGCGCCAGGCGCCCCTTCATGCGCACATCCTCGGGCTTGATCGGGAGCACGCCCGCTTCTGAAGCCATAATCACCAGACCATCTGCCGTCACCACGTACCGCCCGGGTCGCAGGCCATTGCGATCGAGCTTCGCGCCGATCACGCGTCCGTCTGTAAACGCAACCGCAGCGGGACCGTCCCATGGCTCCATCAGCGAGGCATGATATTCGTAGAATGCCTTGACATCCTCGGGCATGGCCGTGTCGCGGTCCCACGCTTCCGGGATCAGCATGGACATCACGTGCGGAATGCTGCGGCCCCCCAGCGTGAGCAGCTCCACGGCATTGTCGAGCATGGCGGAGTCGCTGCCGCCCGGTGTGATGATGGGAAGCAGCTTTTCCATGTCCTTGCCGAATAGCGGGGAAGCCAGCGTGGACTGCCGCGCGTACATCCAGTTGATATTCCCGCGCAGCGTATTGATTTCGCCGTTGTGGCAAACGTAGCGATAGGGATGCGCCAATTGCCAGCTCGGAAACGTGTTGGTGGAAAAGCGCTGATGCACCAGGCACAGCGCACTCATCACCTCCGGGTCCGAGAGCTCCTTGTAAAAGTGCTTGATCTGCGGAGCCAGCAGCAGCCCTTTGTACACAATCGTTCGCGCGGAAAGCGAAGGGACGTAGAAGAAGTCCTTCTCTTTCAGATCGGACTGCGCCACCGTGGCTTCTGCCTGCTTGCGCACCACGTAGAGCTTGCGCTCCAGCGCATCTGTGTCCATGCCTGGGGCGCGGCGGATGAAAATTTGCTCGATGTAGGGTTGCGTGCTGCGCGCCAGCCGCCCAATCGTGTTGCTGTCAATCGGCGTGTCGCGCCATCCCAGCACCGTCAGCCCATGCTCGCGCGCGGTCCTCTCGAGAATCCCCTCGCAGAGGATCCGCTCTTGGCGGTCCACGGGAAGAAATATCATTCCCACCCCGTACTCGCCGGGCGCGGGCAGCGTGAACCCCAGCCGCGCGCATTCACGCTCGAAGAAGGAGTGGGGGATCTGGATTAGTATGCCCGCGCCATCGCCCGTCTCCGGATCGCAGCCGCAGGCGCCGCGATGCGTCAGGTTGATCAGGATCTGTATGCCCTTCGAGACGATGTCGTGGCTCTTCTTGCCTTCAATATTGGCCACAAACCCGATACCACACCCATCGTGCTCATTCTGCGGGCTATACAGCCCTTGAGCCGCTGGCAAGCCCCGAATTAGAGTGTCTCTTTTCATCCTCAAATGCCCCGGCTTCCTCAGGGAGGTCATCAAGAGTCAGCCCTAGCAACGGCTCCCCTGGAAAACGGTAAACATATAATATACACCCAACCGCTCCAGGATTTATCCATGATCTTCGGCGCAAAATGAATTTGGGGGAAGCCTTTGGAGTGGCCGAAATGGGCAATTCCGGGACGGTTCTGTAATTGCCAGAACCCTTTGGCGGACCATCTTCACTCGGAGCGGTCGCGGAGACGATCTTCGGTAGCCTTGGCCAAGGCGGCGAGGGTATCGTGAGCACGCTCATTGAGAATCGCAGCGGTGGTCACGAGCCAGGAGTTGGCCACATTTTCCAGGCGCTTCTTAAAATCCTCGATGGCGGCGTCCCCTGCAATGCTCCAGCTCTTCGGGACGCTCGCTTCCTCGCCTGAAGGGGCCGTGCCAGGAGTTGATGGGCTGGAGTTGCCGATTTCTTTCAAGCGCTCTTCAATCTGCTCCGCTTCGCGACGCAGTTCAGAGGTGGCCGTCTCGACCATCTGCTGGAAGCGGGGCCCGCCATCCTGGAGAGAAACCTGTATCTGCTTTTCCCAATTCTGCGGCATTTTCGCGACGGCCGCGGAAAGCTCGGAGCACAAATTCTCCGCTTTCTCCGTTGCGGTCTCCAAGCGGTCTATCGCTTCCCTGGCGCGAGCCTCGGCGCTCTTACGTTGTTTTTCGATCTCCGAAAAACCCCGTTTGACGGCGGATTCCAATTCTTGATCGAGAATCTTCCGTTGTGTTTCCGCCGCGAGTTGCAAATGGGAAGCCAGTTCCTTTTCAATCTGCCGCTTGGCCTCGGCCACGATATGGGCCACTTGCTGCCAAAGCCCGTTTGGATCCTGTGCTTCCTCCCCCTCGCTCGCGGTGAGACCGCTCGAAGAAACCCCAGGCGCGGCAGCGGGAATCTGATTCACGACCTTCAGCTTGGACTGGCCGGCATCGTTCGGGGGCACAGTGCGCGAGGCCTCTTCGGGAGTTTCCGGATACGGAAACCAATCTTCAGGTGGGAATGCCATACCCCAGATGTTTCCGTGCGTTTCGAGTTCGACACCGACTTGGTAGCGCTCGTGGTCGGTTCGAGGGCGCGTCACCCAAGTGACGCGGGCGCGGACGTTGCGCGGGGCGCGGCCCGGCACGCGGTGGGGTATTTCCAAGAAAACCCAAGAGTTGCTCGAAAGACAGTGCTTGGACTGGAACCGGCAGCCGTAACAATTGATCGAGATGGTGAACGTCTGTTCCTGAAACGCGCGCCCTTCCTCATTCCAGCCTCGCACAATAATCGGCAAGGCCTGGGCGACGCGGGTGCTCCGGCGCCGCGCCGCGTTGATGTCTCGCTCGCGAACAATTTCAGCCACGTGGAACTTGCCTCTTTTCAGGTTATCACCGGCGGTACCGTTGTGCGTACCGTACCGACTGATAAGTTGCTAAATCGTCACCGTTCGCGATGGCAGGAGTTCGTCTCCGCATGGCGTCAACTCGAAGATGACCTCCGAAGGCCTATCCGCAATTGCCCCGGAAAAAATCGCTCTATGGTGTATCATCCCAACTCCGCGGCCGCGTCCACCCATCAGACGCGTGTCCCGTGGACCGGAGCAAAACGCCATGGGCGGCTTAATCCCATTAAACGACGCATCTCGACGCGCCACGCGTTTCCCCATCGTCACCACCGCCATTATCGTCGTCAACGTCATCGTCTTCCTGCTCGAGCTGCAAAATGGCGATGCCTTCGTGACCAAATGGTCGGCCATCCCCGCCGATATATTCGCGGGCCATCGCTGGATCACCATTCTGACGGCCATGTTCATGCACGCCAGTTGGTCGCACATCATCGGCAACATGATCTTCCTGTGGGCTTTTGGCCCCGAGATTGAAGACGCCATGGGTCCATTCCGTTATCTGGCGTTCTACCTTATCGGCGGCCTGGTAGCCATGCTGGCCCAGATCGCGGCGAACTCCAGTTCCACGGTTCCCAACCTGGGTGCGAGCGGCGCGATTGCCGCCGTCATGGGCGCATTTCTCGTCACCTACCCTCGCGATGAGATTCGCTCGATTCTATTCATCTTCGTCTTCGTGCGCATCACCATGATCCCGGCCGCGCTTCTCATCGGCTTCTGGTTTCTCACCCAGCTCTTCAGCGCCGGGACGGTAGCCACAGCCCAGACGGGCGGCGTGGCTTACCTCGCTCACGTGGGAGGCTTCGCCTTCGGCGCCCTTACCGCCCGCCTCTTCGAAGACCCCCGCCGCCTCGACGCCTAGCCGGCTGCAGAGAATTCGCCGATTTCTACTCGGCGACCCACTTCGTTTTGTTGCGGAGCCGCAAACGGCCTTGACAGCCGTCCTCGCTAAACGTACACTTATGTGTTTGTAGCGTACATTAGGGAGGAGTCCCATGGCACGGGCTTCCATTTCGGTAAAGAAGGTCACAGCCACCGACCTTCGAGGCAAACTCAAAACGTACTTGAAAAAGGCGAAAGCAAACCGAGTGTTGTTGGTGGAGAACCGCCGCCAACCATCAAAGTACCTGGTGGACAAGGATTTTTTGGATTCCCTAATAAGGGAGCGCGAATCAATTCTTGCGACTCTGGAGATTCTCGCCGATCGCGAACTCACGGACCGTTTGCTGGCTTTATCGAAGACCATTGACGACGACGTAGCGGCCGGCCGGCTGCTGACGACAGCAGATGTTTTTGGCAAATGAGGAAAGCGCGAAAACGGCCTTCGCACCTTGCGTCATCGCCAGAGGAGGCGCGCCCCAAGCCTCCCTTTGAACTAAGATACGCGCCGGACGCCGCGGCGGATATCAAAGCACTCGACGGGAGCGTGCGGAATCAACTCCAAAAGGTATTGGAGAAAAAGCTGGCTGTTGACCCGGAAGGATACGGCCTGCCGCTGCGCGGCTCGCTGGCCGGATATTGGAAGCATCAATTCGGAAACCATCGCGTGGTTTACCGGATTTATCCCGAGCATCGCGTGGTCGCCGTACGCGCGGTTGGCGTTCGCAAGCAGGGTGACGCCGAGGACATTCACAGACAACTCGAATCCGTGGCCAAAACGGGGCGTCTCGCGGAACAAATGGCATCCGTAATCAGGAATCTATTGCCGCCGAAAAAATAACGATGGCGGCCTATTCTGGTCGCGATAACATGAGGGGGTCAGCGATGAGAAAAGCGAACGATTTGCGAATATTTTGGCCACATATCCGTGCGTTTCCCGGACGCGGCCTCGGAGCACTCTATGGTCCTGCCCTAGCGCTGATTCTGGCGATTGCCGCAGCCGTCGTGCCTGCCCTGACGAAGGAAGGGTCCAGCCCTGCCCAGTCGAATCCCGACCTGCAAACATACTTCCACCAGTACGTCGGCCTGACCCAGGATCAGATCACCGCCATTCAAAGCGGACAGCCCTTCGCGAAGAACCTGCCATCGCGCACGCCGGCCGAGGTCTTCTTGTGGGGAGCGGTGTACATCCACGCTGCTCCGGAGAGCTACCTCAAGTTTGCCCACGATTTCGACCGCCTCCGCAAGCTTCCCAATTATCTTGCGCTCGGCGTGTTCAGCAATCCTCCGCAGCTTCCGGACCTGAATGGCTTTGAGTTCACGAGCGATGAAGTCCAGGCCTTGAAGAATTGCAAGCCGGGCGACTGCCAGATTCAGTTGCCCGGGAGCGCCATCCAAGACTTCCAGCAATCCATCAATTGGTCCGCCCCCGACGTGGACGACCAAGTGAACGAGCTTGTGCACAAAAGGGCGCTCGAGCACCTGCTCGCCTACCAACGCGGGGGCAACCAGGCTCTGGGGGTTTATAACGATAAGCATGACCCGACCGAGGTCGCCGACCAGTTCGCCTACATGCTCAGCTACGACAAGACCCTGCCCGTCTACCTGCCGGATTTCTACCGCTATCTTCTCGATTATCCCCGCGCGAAGCCCGCGAACGTCGAAGACACCTTCTATTGGGCGCGTGTGAAATTCGGATTGAAGCCCACGCTGCGCGTCGTGCAGATGGTCACCCTGCGCGGGGACCCCGGCGGCCGGCTCGCGTATGCCATCGCCGAAAAGCAGCTCTATTCGAGCCACTACTTCGAGACCGCGCTCGATATGTCCTTCTGTGTCCGCGGCCATAACGACTCGAAGCAGCCCGGCTTCTATCTGATTATGGCTATGGGCTCCGAGCAGACGGGCCTGACGGGAATAAAAGGATCCATCGTTCGGCATGTCGCCGTGGGCCGGTCGGTTTCAAATCTTCGAGACGCCCTTGCCTCAATCAAAGCCACGCTGGAAAGCAGCCCATAATCCATGTCGCAAGCGAAAGGAAATTTGGCTCCCCGGGCTAGACTCGAACTAGCAACCCTTCGGTTAACAGCCGAATGCTCTGCCATTGAGCTACCGGGGAGCGGCACATGCGGACTGGGTAAGGGCGATCAAAAAAAGTGTAAGCGAGCCACCGCGCAGAGTCAACGTAAGGCAGTGCTACGCGGTCGAAAGCAATCGGAACTATTGAAGTCTCTGAGTTGCGGCGTCGTGGCAGATCAGGTTCTCGAAAATTGCCAGAACGTGCTGGCGATAGCGCAGCATGCGTTCCAGGCGCGGCCGCAATTCCGGCTCGCGTTCCGACTCGCGGTCCCATTTCGCCAGCACGGCCATGGGGACCTCGATATCGCGGCGCAGTTCTTCGGCGGAATGGCCGCGCAGGAATAGCCCATAGAAAAAGGCCGCTTCGCGCTGCGGGAACTCCAAATCGTGCAGCGCCTCTTCCAGCGGATTGGGCAGCGTCGCCATTGTGGAAAACCGCAGTTTACAGATTTCGGCGCTCGCGTCAAGAGGCCAGGCGGCGTAAGGGGAAACAGCCCCCTTTGCCCGCGCGCCCGGTGTCCGCGAATCGCCTAGCGACGAATCAGGTGGTCGGATTGGATGAGCGCAGAGGCAAGCGGCGGGGGCGCAACTTTTTGCGCCGCGGAGTGTTCGAAGGAAGGTGGCCGAAGGCGTGGTGCGCTATGGGACACGCGCCGCGCCCGAGGCCGCAGTTGGTTCCCCTGCTTCACCCCTAGGAGGCTTGGCCCACCCCCGAGCCTCCTTTTTCCTAGTCAGCGCAGATTATTTCTTCGCCTGGGAGTAATTCTCGGCCACTTGCTCCCAGTTGACGACGTTCCACCAGGCCTCGATGTATTCGGGCCGGCGATTCTGGTATTTCAAATAGTATGCGTGCTCCCACACATCCAGTCCGAAGAACGCACGGCCGCCGTCCATGATGGGATTGTCCTGGTTGGCCGTGGATTCGATGGCCAGCTTGCCGTCACGAAACAGCAGCCAGGCCCAGCCGGAGCCGAACCGCGTGGTGGCCGCCTGATTGAACTTCGTCTTGAAGTCGGCGAAGCTGCCGAAGGCCGATTGAATGGCCTTCCCAAGCTCCCCGCCCGGCTCGCCACCGCCGCCCTTCTTCATGATCTTCCAAAACATCGAGTGGTTCATGTGCCCGCCGCCATTGTTGCGCACGGCGGTGCGAATGTTTTCCGGGACTTTCCCGATTTGCGCGAGCAGCTGCTCCACCGGGAGACTCTGAAGATCGGTGTGCCCTTCGAGAGCCTTGTTAAGGTTTGTGACGTAGGCGCCATGATGTTTGTCGTGATGAATCTCCATGGTCTTGGCGTCAATATAGGGTTCGAGCGCGTCGAAAGAATAGGGGAGAGGCGGCAAGCTATAAGTCATTTGCGGAGCTGCTCCTTGTCCGGAAGTTTGGGTCATAAATGTACCCCCTTTTTAGGATTTCCTCCCACAATTATATGCGCCTCGGGAGATAAGGCGGTATAGCTGCATTAACGATGGCTTAGATGCTCTGCAGAGCCGAAGGTGTCATCTTTCAAACACACGAAACCGCGCAAAGTTCGCCCGTGCCACTCCCGCCGCGATTTTGTCATCTATAATAGAGAGGGCAGCGGCGTGCATATTGGAGAAGGGCTTCTGCGCAGTTAACGAATCGCCGCGGCATACGTCTAATGCAATCATAGCTCCGGGGACGCCCTTGCAGGACCCCGAATGGAAAAAGGAGAAAGCAATGAGAAGCAGTGAATGGCATGTCCGCCGCTGGGTGGCCACGGTCGTTATCCTGGCGGCGCTGGCCGGCGGAGGGTTGCTGGCATTGGAATTGAGAAATTGGACGGGCAGTCCGGTCTTCGGCGCGCCCAGGCTCGACATAACCGTTGCGCGCAACGCGGCGCCCGTACCCCTGGGGAGTTTCTCCAACGGGTTCGCATCGGTTTTGAAGCCCGCCCTCCCGGCGGTGGTGAATATCCACACATCGAAAATCGTGAAGCAGCGGTCGGGTGGCGATATGCCGTTCTTCAATGACCCCTTCTTTCGCCAGTTTTTCGGCGACCAGTTCGGGCAAACGCAACCCCAGCCGCAGAGAGAGGAAAGCCTCGGCTCAGGCGTGATCGTCACGTCGGACGGGACGATTTTGACGAATAACCACGTAATTGACGGCGCGTCCGATATCAAAGTGCAACTTAGCGACAAGCGGGAATTCGAGGCCAAGCTCGTGGGCACCGACCCGAAGACGGACATCGCCGTGCTGAAAATCAATGCCACGGATTTGCCCACCCTGGCGTTCGGCGATTCTTCCAGGCTGCAGGTCGGCGACGTTGTGCTGGCCATCGGCGAGCCGTTCGGGCTCGGGGGCACTGCAACGATGGGAATTGTGAGCGCCACGGGCCGTAGCTTGAATGGAGAAATCGAGAATTATGAAGATTTCATTCAGACCGATGCGGCGATCAACCCCGGGAATTCCGGCGGAGCCATGATCGACCTGCATGGTGATCTGGTTGGCATCAATACAGCCATTGTAACCGGCGGAGGCGGCGGGAATGAAGGCATAGGCCTCGCGATTCCCATCAATATGGCGCGGTCCGTGATGGACCAGCTCGTCGCCCACGGCAAGGTCGTGCGCGGCTATCTCGGCGTATATATCCAGAACGTAACACCCGAAATCGCCAAGGCATTTGGGCTAAGCGAGCTTCACGGCGCATTGATTGGCGACGTTTCCTCCGATACGCCCGGAGGGCGGGCGGGACTCAAGAAAGGCGATGTGATTTTGAAGCTGAATGGCGTGACCGTGGATGACGCGAACGATCTCCGCCTGCACATTTCGCAAATGGATCCGGGGACTACTGTCCATCTCGAAATCTCGCGCGACGGCAAGACACAGGACGTCAGCGTAACTCTCGGCGAACTTCCTGAAAAGGAAGCGGAGAACAGCCCAGGTGAAAGCAGCGGCGGCGCGCTCGAGGGCGTCGAGGTGCAAGAGCTGACTCCCGACATCGAACAACAGTTGAATCTGCCGGCTGGGACGCGCGGCGTTGTCATCACGTCGGTGGATCCTTCAAGCGACGCGGCAGCAGCGGGCCTAAGCCAGGGCGACGTGATTCAGGAAGTCAACCATAAACCGGTGAACAACATCGAACAATACAGGCAGGCACTAGCCGGGTCCGGCAAACAGCCCGTGCTCCTGCTTGTGAACCATGGCGGCGTGACGAATTATATTGTGATTGGCTCGCAGTAAGGACTCAAACATGCGAGCAACATATCGCAGGACGCGGCGTAACTGGAAGCCGCGCCCTGCGGCTGCATCTCTGGGCGGCTTGCGTGGCTGAGCGGGAAGCAGCCGATAGAGTCAGGGTTCCATTCTGGGAAACGGTTCGGCGGATACTGCAGGAGCCCCTATCAGTTGGGTTATCGCTTTCGGCACGACTGGGGGTAGAATAGTACTTGAGTTCCATTTATCCCAGCCCTTTAGTTTAGTACAAAAAACAGTGGGCGAGTTTTTGCCTCCACGCATACCAACATGGGGTGAAACCTAATGGCACGGGCAGCCAGTGGGACGGTTTTGAACGACACGTTACTCCCTGACGGCGAAAGCCGCTGGGGTTCCTTCGGAGCAGGATTCGGTCTGGAATTCATTGCGGTCGCGGCAATCGTGGTGATGCCGATGCTGATGCCGCAAAAGCTCGACGCCGTAAAGCGATATTTGGTTACTCCTCTCGAAGCTCCGCACATCGAGGCTTGGAAGCCGCAACCGAAGCCGCAGCCTGTGCCTGTGAAGCGGGAAGTAGTGAAAGAAGTTCCCAAGCCGGTGGAGGTCGTCCCTCCCAAGCCAAAAATCTACAACCCCGTAATCACATCTCCCATCGCCAAGCCCGTGACAGTTCACAAAAACTTGCAGGCGCCGGACATGACCCAAGTTGCAAAAGAGTTCCCGACCGCAACCCCGTTAGGCAGCTCGGCCATCCCGACATTGAAGAAACCGCGCGAGGCGGTCCAGACGGGTGGGTTCGGTGATCCGAATAGTGTGCCGGACAATGGCAAGAGGGATCGCGCCGTCAATATGAATCAGCTTGGAAGCTATGATCTCCCCGCCGGACCGGGCTATGGGAATGGCACGGGTGGCGCAAAGGGAGCGCGTGGAGTCGTAGCCAGCACCGGATTTGGCAACGGCATTGCCGCGGGAGGCAACGGCTCTGGAGGTCGCGGGGGCGTGCAGCAGGGCGTGTTTGCCGACCAGCAAGCGGCGCCTCCCACCGTGAAGCAGGTGGCAGCCGCGGCTCCGAAGACGACTCCTGTCGAAATCCTGTTCAAACCGAAACCCCAATATACGGATGAGGCTCGCGCCAAACGGATCGAAGGGGAAGTTCTTTTGCAGGTTGTTTTCACTGCTGCGGGCCAAGTGCAAGTGCAGCACGTCGTGCAGGGGTTGGGCTATGGTTTGAATGACGCCGCTGAAGCCGCCGCGCGCCAGATCCGCTTCCGCCCTGCCCAGCAAGAGGGCCAGCCGGTGGATTCAACAGCCATCGTCCATATCGTTTTCGAATTGGCGTTCTGAACGGAAGGGAGAAATTGCAATGGGCATGGGCACGCGGAAACAACTCTTTTTGTCGTTAGTTGTCATGGGTGCCCTGTCGGGTGCGGCAAAGGCACAAACGCAGACGTCGGACCAGACTCAGCCGCAGCCCGCGGCTGCAGCGGCACAAAACGCGCCGGTCACCACAGCGGACCAGGCGATGGATCGCATCATCGCGCGCGAGCATCAGGAAGTTGCGGCCATCCGGCGCTCCACGCCCATTATCGAGACCTATATTCAGGAAATGAAGGTCGACAAGGATTTGGGTGCCGTACCCTCGGTGGACCATTATTTCCTGGGCCAGGCCAATCTCACTCGGGGAGTGGTCGACAACTCCATCCTCACCGATAAAAAAAGCAAAGGTGCTTGGCTCAATCCACTCTCGCATCTCACCAGCTTCTTCGCATCCGGGTTTGTGCCTGCAGGTTTTCTCCAGATGGTTTTCGTGGATCCAAATGGATTCGACCGCCAGCACTATCAGTTCGAATATATTGGCAAGGAATTCCTGGGGGGAGTGAGATGCTTCGTGTTCGATGTCAGACCTCTGCCGAAATCAGGGAAAGGGCGTTTCAACGGCCGCATCTGGGCCGAAGACCAGAACTTCACGATCGTGCGGTTCAATGGCGTATACCTGCCCCTTGCGTCCATAAGTGGCTATAACCTCCACTTTGATAGCTGGCGATTGAACGTGCAGCCGGGTCTCTGGCTCCCTGCATTTATTTTTAGCGAGGAATCCAACATGAACAATTCGGGCCTCCGCCTGCGCTTCAAATCGCAGACGCGCCTGTGGGGCTACGATTTGCAGAATGTGAACCGCGAATCGGAGTTCAGCAACCTGACCATCGAATCTCCCACCGCCATCCAGGACCAAGCCGTCACGGACCAGGATCGTTCTCCTCTCGAAGCAGAGCGCGAATGGCAGCATGAGGCCGAGGTAAATGTTCTTGACCGCCTGCAACGCGTGGGCTTGCTCGCGCCTCCCGGCGAAGTGGATAAAGTGATGGAGACGGTCGTCAACAACCTCGAAGTGACAAACAACATTGATGTGGAACCTGAGGTCCACTGCCGCGTCCTGCTCACCACCACGCTCGAGTCCTTTACCATCGGTCATACGATTGTCCTAAGCCGCGGGTTGCTGGATGTCCTTCCGGATGAAGCCAGCCTGGCCACCATGCTGGCCCAAGAACTGGCCGACATTATCGTCACCAAGCCCTCGACCGACCAGTGGGGCTTCAACGACATGACCAACGTGTCCACCGCGGAGGCCCTCAGTCACTTCTCCTTCCGCGACACACCGGATCAAGTGCAAATTGTGAGCGAAAAGGCGCTCGAGCTGCTTAAGAATTCGCCCTATAAGGACAAGCTCGGCACTGCCGGCCTTTTCTTGAAGGATCTCAGCGCCGAATCCAATGCACTGCAGGACCTGATCAACCCCCACATCGGCAACCGCGTTTTCCTGTCCGCACAATTAATCAGTTCGGCGACGACGCTCCAGCCCACCAAGGTCGACCAGATCTCTGCGCTGCCCATCGGCGCGCGCATCAAGCTCGACCCATGGACTGACCAGGTCGAGCTGCTCAAGGCCAAGCCTATGCCGCTGACTTCGGCCCGGGAGAAAATGCCCTTTGAAATCACGCCGTTCATGCCCTATTTGACCTACTATCAAAAACCCGGATCAGTCGATATGGGGAACGCCGCGACGGCCGACCTCGCAGGTAAAGGCCAGCAACAGCAACAACCGCAGCAGCCGCAGTAACCGATTTCGCTCGATTCCGAATCGCCCGGCCGGAAAGTCGCACTCCCGCCGGGCTTTTCCATTTCCACCAAGGCTATTCCCAATTCATGCGCGAATGAGGGAAACTCAGGGAGTGATGCCCCGCCAATCCCTGCTCGAATACTTCCAGCCCACTTCGCGCCCGGCCCAGGACATTGCCATCATCTGGCGGCAAGGCTACCGCAATGTCCGCTTCACGTACGGCGATCTGATGCATGCGGCCGCGCATTTCGCCTCACAACTTGACGCGCGCGGAATCGGCAAGGGCGACCGTGTCCTCCTCTGGGGTGAAAACTCCGGTCCGTGGGTCGCCGCGTTTCTCGGATGTCTCCTTCGCGGCGCGGTCGCTGTTCCTATGGATGCCATCGCCGAAAAAACCTTCGCGCAGCGCGTCGCGCAGCAGGCAGGCGTGCGGCTGGCCGTCACGGGACGCGGTCTGCCTTCTTCCGGCTTCGCTGAGTCCACGGTGTCCCTCGATGATATCGCTCGGGCCGCGGACGGCCTGCGCCCGGAGGATTTGCCGCCGTCACGACTGGGCTCCCCGGCCATCGAGCGAAATGACCTGATCGAAATCGTGTTTACCTCGGGGACCACGGCGGAGCCTCGTGGCGTCGCCCTTACGCACGGGAACCTCCTTGCCAATCTCGAGCCGATCGAACGCGAATTCACGCGCTATCGCCGCGCCGAACGCATTCTGCATCCGCTGCGGTTGCTCGATCTTCTGCCTCTGAGCCACGTCTTCGGCCAGTTGATGGGCATTTTCCTGCCACAGATTCTCGGAGCCACGGCGATTTTTTTGGACACGCTCAATCCCAGCGAAGTAATCCGCGCGATTCACGACGAGCGCGTATCCGTGCTCGCAACCGTGCCGCGCCTCGTCGAATCGCTGCGGGACCAGATCGAGCGCGACCTCGATGCCCACGGCCGCCTCGGGAAGTTTCAGCGGGATTTTCAAGCCGCCGAGGGCGGGCATTTTCTGAAGCGCTGGTGGCGCTTTCGCGCCATCCGCCGCCGGTTTGGATGGAGATTCCTGGCCGTGATTTCGGGCGGAGCCGCCCTCTCTCCCGCCGCGGAGAAATTCTGGAGCCGCCTCGGATACGCCGTCATTCAAGGCTACGGCCTCACCGAAACCTCTTCTCTCATTAGCCTGAACCATCCCTTCCGGCTCGAGCACGGCTCCATCGGCAAGGCCCTGCCTGGGTTGGAGATGAAGCTCGCGGAAGATGGAGAAATCCTCGTGCGCGGGGAAAACGTTGCGGCGGGATATTGGAAAGATGCGGAAGTCGCGACGGTGCTCGACTCCGATGGATGGTTTCACACAGGCGATCTTGGCGAGCGCGACGCAAACGGGAACTTGTATTTCAAGGGCCGCCGGAAGAACGTGATTGTAACGCCCGAGGGCATGAACGTTCACCCGGAAGACCTGGAAGCGGAGCTGCGGAAAGAGCCCGGCGTGCGCGATTGCGTTGTTGTGGGCCTGGATCGCGATGGCAACGCCGAGCCCTGCGCCGTGCTCCTGCTGCGTGATCCGCCGGCGGAAGGCGGAGGAGATGCCGCTACGATCGTCGAACGCGCCAACCAACGGCTTGCGCCCTTCCAGCAGATGCGGCACTGGATGGTATGGCCCGGCAACGATTTTCCCCGCACGCCGTCGCAAAAACCGGCGCTCGTGCCAATCCGGGAAGCCGTCGAGGCGCAACTGGGCGGAGAGACGCGCGTGGCGCGCTCCAGGGCGACCGCACCGAACGTCCTCGGCGATATTCTCAGGCGCATCTCCCATGGGCGTTCGCCGTCGGACGAGGTATCCAAGCTCCAGCTTACTTCGATCGAGCGCGTCGAGTTGCTCAGCGCCCTCGAAGACCGCTACCAGGTGGACCTGAGCGAAACGGAATTCACCCGCGCGGAAACCACGCAGGAAATCGAGCGTTTGATTGGCCAGCAGCCGGCGCGATCGCCCGCCTTTCATTATCCGCGATGGCCGCAGAGCTGGCCTCTACGTGCGATTCGCGCGACGGTGTGGAACCTGCTGGCCCGCCCGGCAATGCTCATTCTCGGATGGCCGCGCATCCAGGGCCGCGAAAATTTGCGCGGGCTGCGCGGGCCGGCGCTCGTGGTCGCAAACCACACCGAATATTTTGATCCCGCATACGTTCTCGAAGCCCTTCCCGCGCGCTTTCGCCACAAACTCGCCGTCGCCATGGACGGAGAGCGGCTGGAATCCATGCGCCATCCTCCGCCCGGAACCGCTTTCTTCGCGGGAGTGGGGAATCGCTCCGCCTACTGGCTGGTCGTTTCTCTGTTCAACGTCTTTCCGTTGCCGCAGCATTCCGGATTTCGCAGAAGTTTTGCGTTCGCAGGTGATCTGGTGGATCGCGGCTGGAGCGTGCTGGTTTTCCCCGAAGGAGTGCTTACGCACGATGGACAGGTGGGCCCGTTCCGTGCCGGCATCGGACTGCTCGCCGCGCGCTTGCGGGTGCCGGTGATTCCGATGCGGCTTGGCGGCATATTCGAGCGCAAGGCTGCGGGCAAGAGGTGGGCGCGCCCGGGGCAAATCAAGGTCACTATCGGCGCAGCCATAGCATTCAACGAATCCGATTCAGCCGAAGAGATCGCGCGGATTCTCGAGCGGCGCGTCTCCGCGCTGGCATGATGCGCCGCCGCGGAGCACACGAAAGCCGGCATTCATTCGTCGCGCCGCGTTTCCAGCGCGAGCGTGATCAGCTTGCTTCTCCCGGCGAAGCGCCGTCGGTGATGCGGCCATCGAATAGGTGGATGGTTCGGTCGGCGATGCTGGCGTAGCGCGGGTCGTGCGTGACCATGCAGATGGTCGCGCCTTCGCGGTGCAACTCGCGCAGCAGCTCCATCACCGCTTCGCTGTTTTTCGAGTCCAAATTCCCCGTGGGCTCGTCCGCCAGCAGGATGGAGGGCTGGCCCACCAGCGCCCGCGCCACCGCCACGCGCTGCTGCTGCCCGCCCGAAAGCTGCGAGGGATAATGCTTCATGCGGTGCTCCATCCCCACGCGCTCAAGCGCTTTCTCCACGCGCTTTTTCCGCTCCTCGGAGGAGATGCTGCGATACGTCAGCGGCAACTCCACGTTTTCGTAGACTGTGAGATCGCCGATTAGGTTGAACGCCTGAAAGATGAAGCCGATCTCTCGGTTGCGAATGCGCGTGCGGTCGGAAAGCGAAAGTTTTTCCACCGCCTCGGTGTGAATCCAATAATTGCCATGCGTTGGGGAATCGAGCAGGCCAAGGATCGACAGCAGCGTGGATTTGCCGCAGCCCGAAGGCCCGGCAATCGAAAGAAATTCGCCGTCCTTGATTTCCAGGTGTACGCCGCTTAGCGCATGCGTCTCCACCTCATCGGTGTGAAAAATCTTGCTGACGCCCTCGAGGCGAATCAATGGCTGGCCGTTGGCATTCATTCTGCGCTCCTTCCCGTCACGGAATATGGCTCTACAGTCAGATAAAGTTCCGGTCTATTTCAACTCCACGCGGTCGAAATTATCCTCGGCCGACATGTCCGATAGAATCACTTGGTCGCCCAATTCCAGCCCGTTCAGGATCTCGATCGTATTCACAGACGCTCGTCCCAATCCCACTTGAACTCGGATCGCCTCTTTTCCATCATCCACCAGCTTGAATAGGCCAGCCGTGCTCTCGGGATCGCCGTGAACCGGACGCCCCACAAAAAGGACGTCCGCCAGATTCTCGATTTCGATTGTGCCTTCGACGCTCAGTTGCGGCACGGCCCCTTCCGGCAACGCGCCATCCAAATGGACATCCACCGTGCGCGTTCCGTTGACCACCGTTGGATCAATCCTCATCACGTGGCCGGAAATCACGCCATTATGCGTATCAATCGAGGCTTTTTGCCCTATCTGTACGTCTTTCGCCTGCGTCTCCGCAATTTCGAGCGCGGCCTTCAGTTGCGTCTGATTCGCCACTTTGGCAATCACTGTGCCCTGCGTCACCTGCTGCCCGACTTCCGCGTCCACTTCCTGCAGCACGCCGTCAATCCCGGCTCGCACTTTCATCTGGTCCAATTGGGATTTGTACAATTGATCGAGCGCCCGGTCTTCATCCGCGGTTGCCTGCTGGACGGCCAGTTGCGCCGGAATCGAGTCTGAGAACGTCTCCACTTCCTTCTTTGCGAGATCGTCCTGCTTGCCCAGTTCCTGCGCCTGCACCTCGTCCTTCTTCAAAACCAGATCGGACACCAGGCCATTGGCAGCGAGCTTTTCGTCGGAGTCCGCCTGCAGCTTGGCCTGCTGATATTGCGACGCGATGTTGGCCGCCGCCGTGCGCTTGTCCATCAGTTGATTCTGGAGCGTCGCCTTCGTTTGTTCGCACGCCGCCTGAGCGCCCTTCAACGCGTACTCCGCGTTGAGCGCCGTCTGCTCCAATTGCGGATTGCTCAATTCCATCACGATGGTGTCTTTCTTCACCGTGATTCCGGCCAGCAAGTGCTTCTCCACGCGCCCGTCCACCGGCGCGGGCAGCCAGACGATTGTTTCCGGCACAAGCGTTCCCAGCCCGCGAACCTCGATCAGCATCGGCCCGCGCTTCACCGTGTCCGTCCAGATGGTGGACCGGTCTACGCTGGGTGCGGCCGGCTTCAGCCGCGAAAGCGCCCCCGTAATCAGGACGGCCACGAGCAGCCCCGCGCTGGCATAGATGTAGCGGCGCATCTTTTTCTTCCGCGCGATTTCGGGACGCGCTATGTCCACGGGAACAGCCTCATCTGTGTGTACGTATCCATACGCCCCATTGCGTTCTCGTCCAGCCCAACTCTTTGGATATGTTTCCTCATTCTAGTGTTGCATCGTATAAATCCGTAGCGATTTTTTACGATGCTGCCGCACTCGCCAGCCACCCGCGCAGCCGCCTCATGAGTGCTCCTCACCCGGCGACATGAACCGCGCGAGGATGGCGGTCGCCTGCTCCCATTCGCGCGCTTCCCGCTCCAGTTGCTTCCGTCCCGCGCGCGTCAGCTTGTAGTATTTGGCCTTGCGATTGTTGTCCGAGACGCCCCACTCAGAGGCGATGTAACCTTCCTGCTCCAGCTTCAGCAGCGCCGGATACAGCGTTCCGTAGTTGACCGCGAGCCGGTCGCCGCTGGTCTGCTCGATGCGGCGGGCGATACCGTACCCGTGCTGCGGGCCGAGCGCTTCCAGCGTCTTCAGCACCATCAACGCCAGCGTTCCCTGCCAGACGTCCGCCTTGCCGGTTGTGGGTTTCACGTTCGCTCCTATGGAATAGCCATACGGAAGATGCCACAGTTCCTATGGGAACGCAATATAAAAAAGCGGCCGCCCCGTGCCCGCGTAGTGGGTCACTTTGCGGCGGAAGGGCAGGGTTTCAACCCCGCCGTAATCCACTCATAAACAGAAGGGCTTTAGCCCCTGAAGCCATGCCCTCCAGGCATCATTTGGGCAGAGGCTCGCCAAACGCGTATATTGATCTCGTGTGCGGGAGGCATCCATGAAACCTACAATCGGATTCATTGGGCTGGGACTGATGGGCAAGCCGATGGCGCGGAATCTGCTGAAGGCGGGATTCCCACTCGTCGTGTGGAATCGCACCGCCGCAAAAGCGGACGACCTGGTTCGCGAGGGCGCAAAACTCGCAGCCAATCCTCGCGAAGCCGCCGCGCAAGCGGACGTGCTCATCACGATCGTGAGCGATCCGCCTGCCCTCGAGGACGTACTCTGGGGCGCGGATGGCGCGCTCGGCGGTTTGCGCCGCGGCAGCGTGCTCGTGGATTCGAGCACCGTGACGCCCGATCTCGAACGCCGCGCGGCCGCGGCGTGCGCCGAGCGCGGCCTGGATTTTCTCGACGCACCGGTGACGGGCGGCACATGGGGCGCCGAGAAGGGCGAATTAGTCTTCATGATCGGCGGCAAAGCCGAGGTGCTCGAACGCGTGAAGCCGGTGCTCTCCGCCATGGGCCAAAAATTTTTCCTTCTCGGCCCGAATGGCGCGGGCCAGACGGTCAAGCTGGCCATGAATCTCCTCATGGCGGTCGAAGTGGATGCGCTGGCCGAATCGCTCGCGCTCGTTGCCGCGGCCGGAATCCCGGGCGAACGCTTCGTGGAAGTGATGCAATCGGGCATGGGCCGCGCGCCGGTTCTCGACGTGAAGGCGCCGCTGATGTTGAAGGACGAATATCCGGCCAGTTTTCCCCTGCGTTTGATGCACAAGGATGTGAGGCTCGCGCTCGAACTGGCGCGGCAGCGCGGCGTGACGCTTCCTGTGGGCTCAGCCGCATACGCCACCTATTCCGCAGTCAAGGACGCCTCGAAGGACGACCCCGACTTCGCCGCCGTCGCCCGCTTCTGGAAAAGGTCCGCCCGCGCGTAGCATTCGCCGTGTGCCCGACCCACAGCATAATTATCAGGGACTCGCTTTTGGCGTCGATTGGAAACAATTCCAACTTGATTGTGGGTACTATACAAACAGAACATAAAATGCTTCCTGATTAGGAGAACTTATGCCGATAAATCTACAGGAACTAGTTTCCGATTTTGCTGATGCTCTTGTTCACATCGACACGTCGCGCGAACCCTTCCGCACGTTCCAACCCGGCGTTGGGCCTTACGGGGAGCCCCAGCTATTAAAACTCATTGCCGCTCAACTAAACCGACTACCAAAATACAGAGGGGCTGTGCGGACGAAAAGAACCCCAGACCTCCTTATCCCAAATGAATGGGCGATTGAAGTCAAAATTACTCGTCCGTTCGGAGATAACGGGAAGGAAGCGGAAAACTGGTCTGTCAATCTTCTGCATCCTTACGCGGGCAACGTAAGCACAATCGGCGATTGCCACAAGCTATTGCAATATTCAGGCCCTGAGCGCCGGGCAGTGCTTGTAATCGGCTATGAGCACGTGCCGGCCAAGATCGACCTCACACCGTTGGTTGAGTCGTTTCAGACAATTGCAACGGACGTACTTCACATAAGCTTGTCCGAGCGCGTCGAAACCCTGCGTGGGGGCCTCGTTCATCCAGTCCACCAGTCGCTAAAGGTGTTTGCTTGGGAAGTGTTAGGTGAGCAGCGTTCACAAATTAGCTGTTGATGGGAATGAAGGCATTCCAAGGATTCAAACCGGACAAAGCGATGCTGTACTGCACGGCTTTGAATCGCTAAAACCAATGATCTGGCGAGCTCGTGCAATGCGCCCTAGGAAAGCGGGCCGGGCGGGAAAAACGCGAGGGGGAGATCGCGGACGGTGCGGAGGCCGGCGGGAGCGGCGAGTATGGCGGGGATGGCGTTTACGGCAACGGCTGCCGTCGCGATATCTCCATGCGCGCCTCCCGGAATCGTGAGCGAAATATCCGGCTCGCCCTCGAGTTCCACGGTGTCGGCGGGACGCTTCGCGCCGGCGTACATCTTCAGCTCGAGCAGAATTTTTTCCTTGCCGCCGGCAATTCCGCGCGCCACCTGGCGAACGCCCGCCACCTGCCCCGGCGCGATTCCTAGAAACTCGGTCTTCACAGCCTCTTCGGCGATCACCGGCTCGATCGTCTCCGAGATATCGTCGAGCGCAAACCCCAGGCCATCCGCGATCATCGCCACCGATTCCGGCAGCCCGTGGTGCTTGATGGCCCCGGCGGCGGCCTGCTTGCGAAATTCTTCGGGAGTCATTCCGGCCCCGATTTTCCGCAGCAGCGGAAGGCGGCGCTTCGCGGCGTCCACCACGCGCAGAGCCCTGGCCGCATCCACGCGCTGCGAAAGGGCCGAAAGCGTAAGCACGAGCTTATCCATCACAAAGCCCGGGTTGACGCCCGCGCCCACAACCGCCACTCCCTCTTCCTTCGCCGCGGCATCGAGCTTCGCGGAAAGTTCCGGATGCTTGCGAAACGGATAGGCCAGCTCCTCGCACGTGGAAACGATGCAGCAGCCCGCGGAAATGCACGCGAGTAGCTCGTCCATCACGTCTTCGAGATTCGACGAAGTCGCGTGCAGCACAACATCCACGGGCTGATCGAGCGCGGCGGGCGCGCGGGCGGAAATTGCAACGCCCCACGGGGCGTCCGGCGCGCCGGCTACCTCTCCCAGATCGCGCCCGGCCTTGGCAGGGTCGCGGTCAATCGCGCCCACGATTTCAAGAGAAGCCTTCTCGCGCGCCAGACGGGCAATCGAGGCGCCGATGGGGCCGACTCCGAATTGCACCACGCGGATTTTTTTGTTCGCTTTCATTCCTCGGCTCCAGGCAGTCCTAAAGTAAGGCCTTCTCGGGCGGGCTGCAACCGGATTTGATTCGCATCCACGCCACGGGCACGGCCAAATGGCCGCGGATTAGGAGGGCTCGACGCTCGCGCGGATTTCCTGCCAGCGCTTGGGCCGCCTTTTCGCGTCCAGCACTTTCTTGCGCAGGCGAATTGACTTGGGCGTGACTTCCACGTATTCATCGTCCGCGATGAATTCGATGGCCTTTTCGAGCGTCATGTCGCGCGGAGGAATCAAGCGAATGGCCTCGTCGGCGGAGGACGACCGCATGTTCGTCTGTTTCTTTTCCTTGGTAATGTTCACGTTCATGTCGTCTTCGCGCGCGTTCTCGCCCACGATCATTCCCTCGTACACTTCCACGCCCGGCCCCACGAACATTTCGCCGCGCTCCTGGATGCCCCAGATGGCGTATGCCACGGCAACGCCCGTGCGGTCGGCAACCAGCGCGCCGGTCAGCCGCATGGCCATGTCCCCGGCGTAATCCGTCCAGCCCTCGAGCAGGGAATGAATCAGCGCCGTGCCGCGGGTGTCCGTCAGCAACTGGCTGCGCAGCCCGATCAAGCCGCGCGAAGGGATGCTGAACTCCATGCGCACACGGCCCGAGTGATGGTTCACCATTTTCTTCATTTCCCCGCGGCGGCTACCGAGCGATTCCATCACGATCCCGATGAACGCCTCCGGGCAATCCACCACCAGAAGCTCGAGCGGCTCGATTCGCCGGCCGTTCTCGGTGCGCACCACGATTTCCGGCTTGCCGACCATGAGCTCGTATCCTTCGCGGCGCATGGTCTCGATAAGGATGGCGAGCTGCAATTCGCCGCGCCCCAGAATGCGAAACGCGTCCGTCGAGCCGGTTTCTTCCATGCGCAGGGAAACGTTGGTCAGCAGCTCCTTTTCGAGTCGCGCGCGCAGATCCCGCGAAGTCACAAACTGGCCTTCGCGGCCGGCGAAGGGCGAGGTGTTAATCGTAAACACCATCGCCAGCGTGGGCTCGTCAATCGTGAGCGGCTCAAGCGGCGCGGGATGCTCAAGATCGGTGATGCTCTCGCCGATCTGAATGCCTTCCACTCCCGCGATGGCCACGATATCGCCAGCGGAGACAACCTCGGCTTCGTCGCGCTCAAGTCCGCGGAAGGTGAAAAGTTTCGTGATCTTCGTCGGCTCGATCGCTCCACTCAATTTCGAGATGGCCACCTCCGTGCCGCGCCGGAGTGTTCCCTCGAAGACACGCGCAATCGCCAGGCGCCCCAGAAAATCGCTGTAGTCGAGATTGGTCACCTGAATCTGAAGCACGCTCGCCGGATCTCCCGAAGGCGCGGGAATCGATGCAACAATCGCCTCGAAGAGCGGCTCGAGTGTCGTCGAGCCGTCACCCAGCTTCCGGTGCGCCACCCCCGTCTTCGCATTCGTGTAGAGAACCTGGAAATCCAGTTGGTCTTCGCCGGCATCGAGATCAATGAAGAGATCGTAGATTTCATCAAGAACGGCCACGGGCCGCGCATCGGCGCGGTCAATCTTATTGAGGACCACAATGGGAGGCAGCTTCGCAGCCAGCGCCTTTTGCAGCACGTACCGCGTCTGCGGCAGCGGCCCTTCGCTCGCGTCCACCAGCAGCAGCACGCCATCCACCATGCGCAGCGCGCGCTCCACCTCGCCGCCGAAATCGCTGTGCCCGGGCGTATCCACGATGTTGATCTTCGTTCCCCGATACGTGAGCGCCGTATTCTTGGAAAGAATCGTGATCCCGCGCTCGCGCTCGAGTTCGTTCGAGTCCATCACGCGCCGCGGCACCGCCTGGTTCTCGCGGAAAATTCCGCTCTGGTGCAGCATGGCGTCCACGAGCGTCGTCTTCCCATGGTCCACGTGCGCCACGATGGCGATATTGCGAATCAGTGTCGTCATTGGTTTCGAGCCCATCGAAAAAAGCTGCCAAAGCGGACTGGCAGCCGCGAGCGATACTCAGGAAGGATCATCCCGGGGCGCCAAACGGAATCCTATTTTACCACGTCGCCCTCGCGGACGGAGAAGGATTGCGGAGCCGGTCGCCGGGAAGGAAATGCCGGATCGAAGAAATCCGCCGCATCTTGCACACGAACTTCAACAGCTGGAATAACAACAAGTCCCCCGTCATTAAGACGGGGGACTTGTCGGTTGTCGCTGTTGCCGGTCTGTAGCTAGCGGCTTACCAGCCGATAGTGATCAGCAACGTGTTCGGGTTTGAGCAACTTACGTCGCTCGAGTACCCGCCCGCATCGTTGTACGGGAACGCATATTGCTGATCGTTGATGGCCTGGGCTTCAATCCACTGTGCGTAGTGGTCGTATGGATCCAGTTGATAGAACGTGGCAGGATTTCCCCACATCCCGTTGTTGGTCAGGGACCCGGCCGAGTTGAACTCCGGCGCGCCCGTAGGCGATGTCGCCGCCGAGATCGGAGCGGTATGCCGGTAGATCGCGGCGGAAAGGCTCGGGCAGCAACCTAACCCGGAGCCATTGGGTCCCGCCTGCGCAACACCGGTAATTCCGTTGTACGACCAGATGTTGGAGATGTACGTCTGGTAGTAATTCTGGTTGTCTCCGCCAGAACCGAAGCCAGCCCCGCCCGGCTCAACGATCCGGTACGGCTGATATTTCAGGTCTTCCTGGAAGTTGCCGCCGGCTGTGGAGGGAACGCCGTTGGCATAGCGCTGGAATGTGACAGACCGGTCTTCCTGGAAGGTCTGTTGATTCTCACCCACCGCGACATTGGTTCCATCGGCGCAACTCAGATAGGCTCCGATCTTCACGCCAAAGGCATCCACGCGCGTCGTGTCAAAGTTGATGGAAGTGGGACCAACCGTGAACTCGATAAAGTCCCAGTAGTTGGTGTCGTTCTGGGCCAATGTCGGGTCATTCAAATAGAAGTACATGCGCCCCGACGAGTTGGCCGGCATGTCGTAGTACGGTTGCTGTGCAATCGTGAACTGGGAAGCGACACCGTTGATGCTTGCGGTCCAGATGATCTGACTGTCGGTGTACTGCCCGTTCGTCCGGTTCAGGAACTTCAGCATCACCACGTTCTGTTTGGTCGGAAGACCGCTGGCATCCCAGTAGGGCGCGCCTCCCCAAAGGTTCGGGTTGAGCGCTGGCGTTGTCGCCGTCACCGTTGAGCTCGACGGCGAAGTGCCGATCGAGTTGCTGGCCAACACCTGGTAGTAATATTGAGTGGACGCCGTGCCGAGAACATCCTGGAACCAGTTGCTCTTTGTGGTCCCAATCTTGTTGCTGGTTCCCGGCGTGAAGGGTGTCGTGGTGCTCCGGTAGATGGTATACGTTGTCACCACCGTCCCCACTCCCGAGTTCGTCGAGTTCCAGATCAGATCGATCTCGTTGGCGTTCTGCGCCATCGCGGTCAATCCGGTTAGAGCCGCGGGAGCGGCGCTTGACGGCGTCGCCGGAAGCGATGTGGCCGAAGCCGAGGCTGCCGAGGAAGTCCCCGACGAAGTAGAAGCTATCACCTGGTAGTAATACGTCGTCGACGGCGCAATTCCTGAACTCGTCGGCGGACTGGTCGTGCCGGCGTAGTTGCTGTCCACGAAGTTGGTAATCCCGATCGTGGTGCCTATCTGATTGGAAGACGACGGCGTGAAGGGTGTCGTGGTGCTCCGGTATATCTCATAGTTTACCGGCGTGGTGTTTGGCTCAGGCGTTGTGCTCGCAACCCACCGCAGGTCAATCTGCTGGTAGGAAGAGCCCACTGCCGTGAGCGACGTCGGAGGAGCTACTGACCCTGTTCCCGCCGTCGTGGCGCTGGCTTGATTGGACGCCGGCGAGGAACCGACCGAGTCCACGCCCTCCACTAGGTAGTAGTAGGTGGTTGAAGCCGTCAAGCCCGTGTCCGAGTACGACGTGGCCGCCCCGCCGTTCGCGACTTCATTGCTGCTCGAAGGCGTGAAGCCGCTCGTCGTGCTGCGATACACGTTGTAGGTAATCGTGCAGCCCGACCCTGCCGTGCTGGCCCCCCAACTCAGGTTGATCTGGCTGCTCGACGCGTCCGTAGCGGTGAGTCCGGAAGGTGCCGTCGGTGCCGCGCTACATGTGGAGGCTTGCGTGGTGGCGCTGGCTTGGTTCGACGCCGCGGACGAACCGGCGGAGTCCACGCCCTCGACCAGGTAGTAGTAAGTGGTCGAAGCAGCGAGTCCCGTGTTCGAGTACGACGTGGTCGTCAAGCCTGTGGCGATTTGGTTGCTGCTTGAGGGCGTGAAGCCACTCGTCGTGCTGCGATACACGTTGTAGCTGATCGTGCAGCCCGACCCCGCCGTGCTCGCCGTCCAGCTCAGATTAATCTGGCTGCTGGAAGTTGCCGTCGCGCTCAATCCGCTCGGTGCCGTCGGCGCTGCAGCGCAGGAACTGCTCGTGGAATCCACTTCGATTCCACTCACCAGCGAGTTGTTCACCACGGACGTGAACACGATCACGAATTGCCCGCTGGAGTTGGCCGGCTCCGTGAACTGCTGGATGTTGGCGATGTTCTGCCCGCCCGCAGCTGCGAAGATGTCGAACGCCGAGAGCACCTGCGTGCCGTTGATGCTCACGTTGAACGTGCGCTTTCCCGCGGACGTGAAATAGGTCTCGCAGAAGTGCAGCCGCACCAAGTAACTCGTCCCGGCTGTGAACCCGCCGATGGTGTAGCTGAAGTTGCCGTCGCGGCCCGTCTGATAGACCGCCGCAGGCGCTGGATTGGTCACCTTGCTGGTGTCAATCGTATTCGCGTGATTGAGTGTTGCGCCGCCGGTGAAATCCTCATCGGCCACGAACGGGCTGACCGCCGTCGTCGAGCCGGAATCGATCGCGATCAGCTGCGTCCCGCCCCCGCTCGATTGCGTCGTTGCGCTGGCCTGGTTCGACGCCGCCGAGGAGCCGACTGAATCCACGCCTTCGACCAGGTAGTAGTACGTCGTCGCAGCGGTAAGGCCCGTGTTCGAGTACGACGTGGTCGTCAAACCGCTGGTGATCTGATTGCCACTCCCGGGCGTGAATCCCGATGTCGTGCTGCGATAGACGTTGTACGTAATCGTGCAGCCCGACCCTGCCGTGCTGGCCGTCCAGCTCAAATTGATCTGGCTGCTCGATACTGCCGTTGCCGTCAGCCCGCTCGGCGCCGTAGGCGCTGCAGCGCAAGAACTGCTCGTGGAATCTATCTCGATCCCGCTCACCAGCGCGTTGTTCACCACCGACGTGAACACGATCACGAACTGGCCGCTCGAATTGGCCGGCTCCGTGAACTGCTGGATGTTGGCGATGTTCTTCCCCCCAGCCGTCGCAAAGATGTCGAAGTCGGTGAGCACTTGCGTGCCGTTGATGCTCACGTTGAACGTCCGCGAACCGGCGGCGGCGAAATACGTCTCGGCAAAATGGAGACGGACAAGATAGTTCGTTCCCGCCGTGAAGCCGCCGATGGTGTAGCTGAAGTTGTCGTCACGCGCCGTCTGATATACGGCTGCCGGGGCCGGGTTTGTCACGTGGCTGGTGTCGATGGTATTGGCATGGTCAATCGTGCCGCCGCCGGTAAAATCCTCGTCGGCCACGAACGGGCTCACCGTTGGCCCGCCGGAATTAATGGCTATGATTTGCGTTTGCGCTGCCGTTGGCTTTGCGGTTGCGAAGAAGGTAAGCAGTACCAGGAACAGGGCTACACCCAAGGCATATACGGCGATTCCATGCTTTTTCATAGCGGCACCCTTTCGTCTCTCATTTTCCCAACCATTTTCGCGCCCGTTGCGGGTGCGTGTGGGGCGGACCTTAGCACGCGCAAAATTAGGATGTCAAGCCCGAAAAAATACCCGCCATATGGGGGCAGCCACCCTTATATTTACCTATTGATAACGTAAGGATTCTGCGCTGGCATGCATTGCTTTTTGTTGCTCACGCCCCACGCGCTGGACGCGCCCAAGATGGCGTTGACGGCATCCCTCGCTATTCGTGCGGGTAGGCGCTTGGCAGAGACCGCAGATACGCGATGATGGCTTGCGCATCGGCATGATTCATGTGGTAGATGTGCATGGGAGGTTGGATCGGCAGCCCGTTGGGGTCCAGGCCCTTCTCGAGGACCATCTCACCCTGTTCGTCCGTGAATCCTTGAAAGCCTGCCAGACCGGGCGCCCGCATGGCCCAATTCGAGGTGGCATGGACGGGCATAATCCAAATGGGCGCGCCCTGAAGCCATCGCGATTGGTCCAGGTTGCCACTCGAGTCCCGCGGCGTATGGCATTCCTGGCACATGGCCACATCTTCGACCAGATATTTTCCTCGCTCGACCGCGCCCTGCGGAGCTGCCGCAGCCGGGCTCTTCTGCTCAGGCGCGGCCGAGCTTTCGCGCGACAGCAGATTCGAAGCCGCCATGCCGGCGGCGAGCAAAATCAGCGCACCTAGCGCACATCGGTAAAATTTTTTCATAAAGTGTCCGTTCCGGATTTCATTTGCGATGCGGCGCTCCCAGTGCGGGAGCTACGGTCGCCTGCTCGAACGCAGAAGTATCGCAAAAAGCGCGCGAAGGTGTCTATCTGGTTTTTCCCTTCTCGTGGGGAAAACTAGCTCCTGGTTCGGGCCGCGGAGCCAGCGGTCGAAAAGCCCATGCGCAGCCGATTGCCGTTGGCTGTCGGCTCGTATTCGAGCGTCTCGGCGAATCGGCGCAGCAACCGAATGCCCTGCCCGCCCACTCGGAATTCTTCTCCCGGACCTAGCGCCGGCAATTCGGGCGCATCCAGTGGATTGAATCGCGGCGCTTCATCTTCAACGACAATGACGCAGTATCCCTCCCGCGGCGTCGTGAAGCGCACCGTCACCGGGCGATCCGCTTCCGGGCCATACCCGTGACGAATTACGTTGGAGACCACTTCCTCCAAGCAGAGATTCATCGCGAACTGCGCATCGTCCGGAATGGCGTACCGCGACGCCAGCCCTTCGATCCACGTGGGAAGTTGCGCCATATCGGAAAGCCGGCTCCGTAGAGTCAGCCGGTCCTGCGTCTGGTCCGTGCCGTTCCCGGTCATCGTGGGCGCGGGTCCTTCCGGCGAGCCGCTTGGGTCTATGCCAGCGCGGCGAGCGCGCTTTCAAGCTCATGGTGCACGGGAATCAGCGTGTCTATGCCGCTCGTCTTTAGCACCTTCTCGACCATTTCATTGGGGCCAAAGAGTACGATCTTCCCCCCGCGGCTCTTAATAGCGCGCGCCGGTGCCAGCAGAGCCCGCAGCCCCATGGACCCGAGGAATGAAACTTGCTGCAGGTCCACCAGCACCGCCTTCTTGCTCCCGGCAATTACATTCATCTTCAAATCCACCGCGGCGGCGCCCTCGATGTCCAGCCTGCCGTCAAGAATCACTTTGGTGATGCCCCCCGACAGTTCTTCGGTCACGATTGCCATTTCGTTCTCCCCCTGCCTGATTGCATTTGCGCAGCGTCCCCTGGTTGTTCGACGGAACGGCCTGCGCCTTGTGTGCCCGGACCATACCCCGCGCAGGTTACAGCAATGTTACAAACCGCCGCAGCCCTGCCACCTCACTTGAGTGTCACTACAATCTCCGTGTCGGGATACAAGCCCTGCGGCACACCCGACCCCGGCGGCATTCCCTTGCTCCGTGCCTCGATTTTCAGAGTATTTCGCTTCTTCGCCAGGAACTCAGTGCTCACCGTGTTCGACGTCTTCTCCACGGCCCCGCTCTTTGCTATCACAAGAAACTCCTGTACCCCCGGAGGAACGAAGAAATCCTCGTCACCGAGGTTGCTTTGAGCGCCTGTCTTTTGGAGATAGACTTTCCCGTTCATCAGCACCGTAAAATCCACACCCGCGGGCATTCTCGCCGCATCGATATCCAGCTTGGCGTTCTGCTTTCGGTCGAGCTTCCTCGGATCGAAGCCCACGGCGCCAGGCGCTGCCGCCGGCGCCGCCTCCGGAGCCTTCGGTGCTGGGCTTGCGTCCGCCTTGGCCTCAGCCGTCGTATCCGGCTTTGCCGCGGCGACGCTCGCACCTGCAGGCGCCGCCTTAGCTGGCGTCTTTTTGGTTGGCGTCTTGGCCGCTGGCTCCGAGGTCCGCGCAACTTCCTTGGGAACGTTGGTCGCCGCCGTTTCGGCGACAGGCGTCGCACTCGTCGCCGCGGATGCTGGCGCCACAGCCTGAGCCGCCGTTTGGACCGGGGATTGAGGCGGAGGTTGCATCGCGGATTCCCGATGGCTCCTCAAGGCGAACCAACCGCCCACTGCGGCTGCCACTGCCACCACTACGATCGCCGCCAGCATCAGTCGGTTGTCGCGCTTGCCCCGGTGTGCCGCCGCTTGTACTGGCTGGTGCGTTACAGCAACCGCTCCGGCCGCCGCCCCAGGCACCGACCCGATCCACGTGGCATCGGGATCGCTTTGCGCAGCCACTCCGGCGGGAGCGGCGCTTTGCAGCTTGCCCTTGTCTCCCGTCCGCAACGCGTCGAGTTCGCGCGCCAATTCCTCCCCGGTCTGGTACCGCTCATCGGGGCTCTTCGCCAGGCACTTCAGAATCACGCTATCGAGTTTCGCCGGCACCGACGGATTCAGCTTTCGTGGCGGCACCGGGTCCGTGTGCACCACTTTGTACGACACCGCCGTCATGCTCTCTCCGGGAAACGGCTGCTCGCCTGTCGTCAACCAGTAGAGCACCACGCCCAGCGAGAAAATGTCTGCTCGCCGGTCGATCGGCGCTCCCGTGAACTGCTCCGGCGGCATGAACGCCGGCGTGCCCACCATCTGTCCGGTCAGCGTCGTCTGTCCCTCCGCGAGCTTGGCCACGCCGAAGTCGGTGATCTTCGGCCGTTCGATGCCGTAGGTCTCGCGCGAAGTCAGCAGGATATTGGCGGGCTTGATGTCGCGGTGCACCACTCCATGCTGATGCGCGTACCCCAGCGCCTCGGCGATTTTTTGCCCGATCTCGCACACGCGATCCAGGCTCAGACGTTCCCCCTGTTTGGCCGTGTCCGCCAGCGTCCGCCCGGTCACAAACTCCATCACCAAATAGGGCATGCCCTCATGCTCGCCCACGTCGAACACCGGCACAATTCCAGGATGCGCCAGGGCTCCGGCGGCGCGCGCCTCGCGGTAGAACCGCTCGCGAAACTCGCTCCCCTGCTCGCTTGCCAGCACCACCGATATGATTGTCTTCAGCGCCACCACGCGATCCATGGCGGGGTCCTTCGCGCGGTACACCGTTCCCATCGCGCCGCGCCCCAATTCCGAGAGGATTTCGTAGCGTCCGATTTTCGTCGGTGTTCCCACCGGCTGGTTTTCTGGCACCGTCATCGTCCTCTTTCGTCCTCTCCTAGTTCGCGGAACCGGCCTTGTGTCCGGCCGCGCGGTAGCGCACCAGAAGAAGCGTGATATCGTCGGCCTGGCTCGCCCCGCCGCTGAACTGCTCCACGGAATCGAGAATCTTCTGCTGCAACCGTTCGAGCGGCTCGTCATGCTGCCCCGCAAGTACAGCCTCGAGGCGTTCGACGCCGAAGAGCTTCTCGTTCGCGTCCTCCGCTTCGGTGACCCCATCGCTGAAAAGAACCAGCGTGTCGCCCGGCTTGAGCGTCGCTCGGGCCGGCGGGTATGTGGTTTCAGGAACAAGTCCCACCGGGACCGAGCCTTCGGTGTACAGCGGTGTCACCCCTCCGCGGCGCAACAGAAGCGGCGAGGGATGCCCGGCATTGAAATATTCCAGGTTCCCTTTGCGGTCGAGTATGCCAAAAAACAGCGTCGCGTACCGCCCCGCGTCTGCGTGCTGGCACATGAATCCATTGATGTGCTGGAAGACGCGCGCTGGCTCCGCCCCCAGGGTCATGCCCGAAAGAGCCCCCTGCAGCATGGTGGTCAGCAGCGCCGCGCCCAAACCCTTCCCCGCCACATCCGCGATCAGAAAAGCCGTGCGCTCGTCGTCCATCGGGAACACATCGAAATAATCGCCGCCCACCGCATGGCACGGTGTGTTCATCCCGCTGACGGCCAGATGCGGAAAGTTCCCAAACTCCCGCGGCAGCAGCGCCTGCTGTATGTTCCGGGCGATGCCCAGTTCCTGCTCGATGCGCCGCTGTTCGCGCTCGCGTTCCACCAACCGCGCGTTGTCGAGTATGCTGGCGCTCTCGATCGCGATGGCATCCAGGATTTGGCGGTCCAGTTTGGAAAATGCGGCCGGTCGCCGCGAATCGAGATATAAAACTCCCAGAAACTGCCCGCGCGCGACGCGCACAATGGACTCCGCCGTGTTGGCGCGCGGCATCGAGTAGAGCGGAATCGCCACCACGCTGCGCAGGCGCTGTGCCACGATGCTCTGCGCTCCTTGCAGAGCGCCTTCTGCCTGGCGCATGTCGTCCGTGATCACGCCGGTTTGCCGTTCGAGCGCCAGGCCGACGGCCGTCTGGCTGTGAGCAAACGATTCCGCCGCAAGATTCGTCGCTCCGCTGCGGCGCGCCAGCCGCTGCCGCAGCGCACCCGACGCGTCCGCTTCAAGCAGCAGTCCGCGGTCCGCGTCCGTCACGGCGATGGCGCGATCCAGCATGGCCTCCAGCACCGCGTCGAGCGGTAGCTGCGAGTGCAGCAGCCGCGTCGCCTCCAGCAATAGATTCAGCTTCCCCAGTCCCCCGGAAGTTACATCCGTCTCTGCGACGCTCTCCATGCGCGTGAGCAGGGTTTGTATCGTGGCGTCGTCCTGCGAAAAGCGGAAGACCAGTTTGTGGGAGTCGTCCAGGCCGAAGCTGACCACATCCCCATCTTTCAAAATTTCCTTGGCGACTGTTTTGCCGTTGACAAAGATGCCCGCGTGGTGCCCGCGGTCCTCCAGATGGTAGCGGCCGCCTTCCGAAACGATTGTGGCGCACCGGCGCGAGATACGCTTGTCGGGAATCGGCAGATGATTCCCCGCCTCGCCGCGGCCGATGAAAAATGGCGATTCGGCCACGCGCACACGTTGGCGCGAACCATCTGGGGAGATGACTTCGAGAACCGCTTCACCGACGGCTGGGGCGTCCGGCATAGGGCTTACGCTGTCCCGGGATTGTAACATACGGTCTCGACGCGGCGTTTATGCTCACGGAGGCCGGCAGTGGGTCAGTTTTCGGTTAGGCCGTGATACACCCAGTGCGCCCGCCAGAATCGCAAGCGGCCTCTCAGTAAGGTGTTTCTCCCACCCACTGGCCGCCTCTGCAATCCGAATATCCAGCGGATAGCCGTCGCAGGTCATCGTTCTCGTACATCGCTACGTAATCATCGATGACCCAGCGGTTATTCTCCAGAATCGCGGTCACAACACCTTCAAAGTCAAAGTCGGTTGTGAAGCTGAGTTCGACGTCGACGCGGTTTTCTCCGATAGCTCTGCTGCTGAGAATACGAAAAGCGCGTGGAGTTGCCGCGTCATTGGGGCCAGTGAACAAGCCATCCTCCAGCCAAGGTGTTGCGGGCTTGTATGTGTTGGCGCGAAGAATCTCCCCGTAGCGCCGGTAATAGTCTCTGTCACACGCTTCAAGGCTCTCGAGCTGTTGAGCAAGTCGCTTACTGAGAAGTGGCCGGAGCGCCTTCTCTTCGCGGCCATAAGGAATTCCGAGCTGTTGGTACTTGGTGATATAGGTGTAAAACGCACGCACAGCATCAAGAGCTGACCGCGGGGTATTGCTGCGCACCTGAAGAGGTTCGAGAATGCACGCCTCTATGCAGAACGCCACCGTCGAACGGAAAGAGCCTGTTGGAGTCTTCGCTTGACCTTCAAAGGGAGCGAACGTTCCGGGAGTGCCCATCGAGAATTCGGCCGTGAGCAAGTATTGACCGGGCTCATTGAAGGCAAACCCCACTCCGTCTTTCAGTGAAATGATTCTGCTCGCTGAAATCTCCTTATATTGCCCCAGCACAGCAAAATCTGAGGGTGAGTATTCTTTGGAGCCAGCTCGCGCCTCGCTCTGCCACGGTACCTCGTTGCCGTCAGGACCAATTGCTTTGAAACTCACAAACTCATCGCCGAGTGCGCGACTGACCAAAAACGGTTGTTCCGACCGACTATAAAGTTGAAGGACGATTACTACAGCCTCACCGAACGAGAAGAGCTGCTTTGACGGAAGAGTGTAAAAATACAGTTCGGCACTTGTGGCTGGCGCCGCTGGAGCCTGACCCCACGTGCCTCGCGAGGAGACCATAGAATACGAAAGCAGAAATACCGACGCCTTCACAATCCAGCGGTTTGTCTTGGTCATACTGATATTAGACACCGCAAATCAATCATTCGCACGGCCAACTCCCGGTTTGTCGGCTAACCGGAAACTGGCCCACCACCCGGAGGCCCGAGCGAGCGCATGATTATGGCCGGAGAAATTTGCAGGTTACACCGAGCACTGGCAGCCACAGTGCAATTCTTTGATTTGTATGGTGCCCAAGAGAGGACTCGAACCTCCACTCCCTTGCGGGAACTAGCTCCTGAAGCTAGCGCGTCTGCCAATTCCGCCACTTGGGCTTTGAGTGGTGCAAAAACGGGGCAAATCCATATTGCCGCGCGACCCCTCGTTTGTCAACGAAGCACAGCGGCGCGAAGAATCGTTGACCTCTTGCCACGCGAGCGCCTACATTAATTGGGGGGCGGAGTGGGGTCGCGGGAGGAGGAAGGACCCATGGCAACAGTCCGCGCAATGATTGAGCGCCGCCGTTTCACCCGCGTTTTGATTCGCATTCCCGTGCGCATTTTAGGCGCCGGCGCCCACGGTGAGCCGCTCGACGCCCCAGCCGAGGCCATCGCCGTCAGCCACAATGGCGCGCTGCTCCGCGCGGCATTTTCTCCCGCTCTCGGCTCCCGCATCGAGGTTCTGAATGTCCGTTCCCAAGAGATTCGGGAATTCCGCGTGATTCGCGTCAGCCGCTCGGCAGCGGACGCTTCCTTCGAACTGGGCGTCGAAATCCTGCATCCCGCGCGCAGTTTCTGGGGCGCCTCCCTCCCCGAAAATTCCCGCGCTTGACTCCCAAGCTCTCCCGTAGTGCTATAATCCGCCCCATAAAGACGTATCGGACCCGCGCCGCGCCGCGCCGAACTCCATTCGGCGGCGTCCTCACGGCTTGCGGGCAGGGAGGCAACCATGGGAACCCTGGGGAACGCGATGTACGTCCTCCTGTTGGCATGGGGAGTAGTGACCGCAGTCCTGATTTGCATGCTGATTTATCGCAGCGCGCTTTCGACTCGCGAGGAAGAACAAATATTCCTATGCACAGGGCAGGAATACATGGCCGCCGATCAGCGCGCGATTGTCGCGCGAATCGAGCGGCTGACACTGCCGATCCGCATCCTGATGGCAGCTTCCGGGGCGCTGCTTGCAGCGATTGCGGGGGTGGCGCTCTGGCAGGTGTTCAACAAGTTTTGACCAATCGAGCGCCCGCAACAAATTATCGCGGCGGCTCGTTACCTTGCCCCACTCGCCTGGGGCGTAGGTAAGCCAGCGTGAACTGTTGCCTCTTCGGGGATCCTCTCGCATAATCCTAACGCGATGACCACCACCCTTCGGCGCTGGATGCGCAGCACCGTGCGCGTCGTCATCCTCATCTTCTGGCTCGAACTTGGACTCTTGCTGGTCCTCGTACCGTGGTCGGACGTTTGGGAGGCCAATTATTTTCTTTATAAGTATCCGGCCTGGGGCTTCTTCCTGAACAGCACGTTTCTCCGCGGCGCCGTTTCCGGGCTGGGACTCCTGAATGTTTTTCTGGCGCTGGGAGAATTTCGCCGCCGGACTTCCGCCGTTGCCATTCGCCCCTGAAAAAGCGCTCGTCTGCTGCGTCACCGGCCGGGAATCGCTCCGCGCCGCTGATCCTGCGGAAAGTGTTCTCGCCAACATTCGCGTCGCCATCGAAGCCGGCGCGGATTGGGTTCAAATCCGCGAGAAGGATTTGAACGCGCGCGAACTTCTGGCTCTCGCCCGCTCGGCCGTGGCTATGGCCGAAGACAACCGCTGCGCCGCAAAGGCGCGCGTTCTGATAAATGACCGGCTCGACGTTGCGCTCGCCGCCGGAGCCGCCGGCGTGCACCTGGGCCGTGAATCCGCGCCCGCGCGCGAAGTGGTTCGCTGGTGCCGCAGCGGAAACGCCCCCGCTGAATTTCTAATCGGCGCCTCCTGCCACAACATCGAGGAGGCGCGCGAAGCCGAAGGCGCGGGCGCGAGCTACGTCTTCTTCGGGCCCGTTTATGACACGCCTTCGAAGAGATCCTTCGGGCCGCCGCAGGGATTGGCAAAGCTCAGCGAGGCCTGCCGCGCCGTGCGCCTGCCCGTGATCGCAATCGGCGGCGTAAATCAGGAAAACGCGGAGGAATGTCTGCGCGCGGGAGCGGCGGGAATTGCCGCGATTCGCTTGTTTCAGGAGGCCCGCGATCCGGCAGCGCTCCAGCATGCCATCGCCCGGCTCCACAATCTTGCCCGGTAATCGCCTACGCGCTCAACCAGCGTCCCACGGGCTGCCAGCCTTCCACGTGGTCGCACACCACCTTGACCACCGCCGTGATGGGGATTGCAAGCACAAGTCCCATCGCGCCCCACATCCATCCCCAAAATAGCAGCGACATAGTCAACGCCAGCGCGTTCAGCCGTATCCGCCAGCCAATCAGGGTGGGAATCAGCAGGTTGGCTGCCACGATATGAATGAAGGTCAGCATGGCGAAAATGCCCAGGAAAGGCCCGACGGTGTGATATTGCGTCAGCCCAATCAGCAAAGGCGGCAGCCAGGATAGGATCGCACCGAGATAAGGAACCAAGTTGAACACGCCGGAAACCAGCGCCGTCAGAAAAGGGAAATCCAGCCCCAGCGACCAGAAAAACAGCCAGCTCACGCCTACCAGAATCAAGCCCACGAGCGCCGTCCCCACGACATAGCCTCGCAGGACATGGGTGACATCGGTGAGAGTCTCTTTTACCTGCGTTCGCTCCGTGGCGGGGAACAGTTGCATCGTGGCGTGCCACACCTGGCGTTTTCCCGCCAGCATGAAAAATAAAAGAAATGGCTCGAAGCTCGCTCCAAGCAGGAGCATATAGAGCGAACTCAGTTTTCCCAGCAGCGCGCTGCCCACCGGATGCGATTCGGTGACGGTCAAAATCCGCTGACCGGCGGGTTCCGGCGGCGCAATTTCCGAAACGTGCGCTTCGAGGGCCTCCATCCTCCTTTCGACTGTAATTGCCGCGGCGCGCAGGGGTGCGCGGTATTTCGGCCAGTCCGCGCCGAATTGATCCACGCGCTCGACGAGCATCCACCCCAGCAGGGCCACCAGCGCCAGCGTCACCAGCACCACCAGCAGCGAGCCCAGCGCCCGCGAGACACGCACCCGTTCCAGCGCCGTCACCACGGGATCCAGCAAATATGCCATCAGCACTGCTACCAGTAGCGTCACCAGCACCCACGAGGCCCAATAGCAGAACGCGATCACGATTCCTGCGGCGATGATGCGTGCGCTCACGGAGCTGGCCGTTGGTGTCGCGATTTTTGCTTCCTCAATAGGCATGGCTGTACGATAGCATATGCGCTCGTTCGCGGCAGCGCGCGTGCCCGCGCATACAATAGCGCGCTCGCGGCGGGGTTATCCTTCCGTTAAGCGCCTCTCCGCTGCGGCTCCGAGCGGCAACGTCGCAATGGTAGAATCTCTTGCCTGTTTTTTCTCCGGCGAAGGACGCGCCTCGCGTGGCAAAAAAGCTCTTCGGAACGGATGGCATACGCGGGATACCCGGCAAATATCCCCTCGATGATCGCACGCTCGAACGCACGGGCCTGGCCCTGGGTGAATTCGTTTCCTCGCAGTGCCGCCCAGCATGGGAAGCGAGTCTTCGTCCGCGCGTCCTCATCGGCCGCGACACGCGCGAATCCGGCCCGCACATTGCCGAGTGCATTGCGCGAGGAATCGCTTCCGCCGGCGCGCAGCCTGTCTCCGCCGGCGTGCTGACCACCCCTGGAGTGGCCTGGCTTGTGAACCGCGAGCGATTCGCCGCGGGCGTGGTGATCTCTGCTTCGCACAACCCCTATCCCGATAATGGCGTGAAGCTGATTTCCTCGGCCGGAATGAAATTTCCCGATGCGGTCGAGTCAGTTCTCGAGGGTTTCATCCTTTCTCCCAATGGTGCGCCGCCTATTCCCGCCGCCGCGCCCGCCATGGATTGCTGCGGCGATGAAAAACTGCACCAGGAATATCTCCAGGGGCTCGCCGCCGCGGTCTTTCCCGGTGCCAGCCTCGCGGGAATGAAGATCGTTCTGGATTGCGCGAACGGCGCAGCCAGCAATCTCGCGCCGCGCCTTTTTCGCTCGCTGGATTTCGCCGTCACAGCCATCAACAACGCGCCCGACGGCCGCAATATCAATGCCGGCTGCGGCTCGCTCCATCCCCAGGGTATGCAGAAACACACCGCCGATTCGCGCGCGGCTCTCGGCGTGGCATTCGACGGCGACGCTGACCGCGCGATTTTCTCCACCACCACGGGAAAACTCGTGAATGGCGACGGCGTGCTGCTCGTCGTGGGCCGCTACCTGAAATCGCTTGGCAGGCTAAAGGGAGATGTGATCGTGGGCACGACCATGGCCAACCTCGGCCTCGAGCGCGCCCTCGCTGAATCCGGAATCAAGCTTGTGCGCACCTCCGTAGGCGACCGCTATGTCCTCGAAGAGATGCAGCGCATCGGCGCAAATCTCGGTGGCGAGCAATCCGGCCACATCCTGTTTCTCGACGACGCCACCACCGGCGACGGCATGCTCACCGCCGTGAAAATCGCCTCCCTGATCTCCATCGCCGGGCCCTTCGATAAACTGGTGGACGGGCTGAAGATTTTCCCGCAGAAAATTGTGAACGTGCGCGTGAAATCCAAGCCGCCTCTCGACTCACTGCCCGAAGTCGCCCGCCTTCTCGAAAAAGCGGAAAGCGATTTGCGCGATTCCGGCCGCGTGGTCCTCCGCTATTCCGGCACCGAGCCGCTCGCCCGCGTGATGGTCGAAGCCGAGCGGGAAGAGGACGTCCGCCGCTGGACCGAATCGCTCGCCAGCGCTCTTCGCGCCGCCGTGGGCGCTTGATGCACTCCTTAGGTTTCCGCGCTGTTGTTCCCCTACCACCGATTGCAGCTTATGAAGGCTATTCTTCCAAAGTACGTAGATTAAGGCCCTGCCAGGTTTCAGAATCTGGATTTATCTTCCACAGCGCCACTTTTTGGCACCAAGCGTCATTGGCTAAGGTCAATGGAATTAGTATGATGCGCGTTGCATAGAAAACTTTTATCCATGGCATCGCGCGTGCACTTGTTTCCAACCGGCTGTCTCTTATCCCGGGGTGGGCCGGTTTCGCCGCGCCGAGGCCGGAACTTGGGGTAGAGCAAAAAAAAGAGGGGGCTCGAGAAACGAGCCCCTCTTTTTTTGCCTGCACGTGGTCTTTTCCAGACGCAGCTCAGATCTCTTGGCGCTAGCTGCAACCCGAGGTCGAGCCGCAATTCGAGCACTTGTAGCAACTGCCGTTCGGCGTCATCAGCATGCCGCACTCGGAGCAGTAAGGCGCATCCTCGATGGCAGCATGTGTCCGGGTTGCTGTCTCTGGTGCGGCAATCCGTGCGCCCGGAGCAGGAGCAGCCGCAGCAGGTGCGAGCGCTCCCGGAGCCGCTTCCTCCCCGACTTGCGTGGTTTCGCGGTCCAGATAATCTGGCGCGATGAATTTCCCGCCGAGCCAGCGCCCGACGTAGTCCACCACGGATTTGGCATAGTGAATTTTCGGATTGCCCGTAAAGCCCGAAGGCTCGAAGCGCGAGTTCACGAATTTGTCCACGAGCGCGCGCAGCGGAACTCCATACTGCAATGCGATCGATACCGATAGCGCGAAGGCGTCCATGATCCCGGAAAGCGTGGAGCCTTCCTTCGCCATCTTGATGAAGATTTCGCCCGGCGTGCCGTCTTCATACTTTCCGACGGTGAGATAACCCTCGTGGCCGCCGATCGAGAATTTGTGCGTGACGGAGTCGCGCTCGCTTGGCAGCCTGCGCCGCCGCGTGCGGTCGAAAAGCTCCTGCTGCGCGGGTGGCGCTTCCGCCTTCGTGGCTGCCGCTTCGGGCGTGACGGTTTTTTCGTCCTCTTTCTTGCCTGCCGCGGAAAGTGGCTGCGAGCCTTTGGAATTGTCGCGGTAAATGGCCACGGCCTTGAGCCCGAACTTCCACGACTCCGTATAAGCCTCCATGATGTCTTCGGCCGTGGATTCTTCCGGCATGTTGATCGTTTTGCTGATCGCCCCGGAAAGGAACGGTTGCGCCGCGGCCATCATGCGCAGGTGGCCCCGCCAGGCAATCGAGCGCCCTCCGCCCATCGGCGCGAGCGAGCAATCGAACACGGGTAGGTGCTCCGGCTTCAGCCCCGGCGCGCCTTCGATTTTGGCCTGCGCATCAATGTAGTCCACGATTTGCGCCACCTGCTCCGGCCGATATCCCAGCCGCATCAGCGCCTGCGGGACGGTGTTGTTCACGATCTTGATCACGCCCCCGCCCACGAGCCGCTTCTGCTTCACCAGCGCAAGGTCCGGCTCGATTCCCGTCGTGTCGCAATCCATCATGAATCCGATCGTGCCGGTGGGCGCGAGGACGGAAACCTGCGAATTCTTGTAGCCGAATTTTTCGCCCAGTTCGAGCGCCGTGTCCCAGGAGTCCTGCGCGGCGTCGAGAAGCGAGGGCTGGACGTTCTCCCGCTTGATGGGCCGCAGCGAATCGCGGTGCATGCGGATGACGCCGAGCATCGCCTCGCGGTTGCGTGCATAGCCGTCGAAGGCCCCCATGCGCTCGGCAATGCGCGCCGACTGCGCATACGACTCGCCCGTCATCAGCGCCGTGATCGCCCCGCAGAAGTCGCGGCCGCCCTCAGAGTCATAGGGAAGCGCGAGCGACATCAGCAGCGCGCCCAGGTTCGCGTAGCCGATGCCCAGCGGCCGGTACTCGTGCGAATTGCGGCCGATTTTTTCCGTCGGATAGCTGGCATTGTCCACCAAAATTTCCTGCGCCGTGATGGTCACGTCCACGGCGTGCCGGAATCCCTCCGTGTCGAACTGCCCGCTAGGTCCGAGGAACTTCAGCAGGTTGAGCGAGGCCAGATTGCAGGCCGTGTCGTCGAGGAACATGTACTCCGAGCACGGATTCGAGGCGTTGATGGGGCCGGTGGCCTTGCACGTATGCCAGCGGTTCACCGTCGTATCGTACTGCATGCCGGGATCGCCGCACTGCCAGGCGGACTCGGCCATTTTCCGCATCAGGTCGCGCGCGCGGAATTTGCCGGCCGGCTCGCCGTCATTCACGTTGCGCGTCCACCAATCGCGGTCTTCCTCCACGGCGCGCATGAAATCGTCGGTGACGCGCACCGAGTGATTGGCGTTCTGGAAAAACACGGAGGCGTAGGCTTCGCCGTCGATCGAGGAATCGTAGCCTTGCTCGATCAGCGTGTGTGCCTTGCGCTCCTCTTTCACCTTGCTCTCGATGAATTCCTCGATGTCCGGATGGTCCGCGTTCAGAATCACCATCTTCGCCGCGCGCCGCGTCTTGCCGCCGCTCTTGATCACTCCCGCGAAGGCGTCGAATCCCTTCATGAAGCTCACCGGCCCGGAGGCGATGCCGCCGCCCGAAAGCGATTCGCGGCTGCCCCGCAGCGACGAAAAGTTCGTTCCCGTTCCCGAGCCCCACTTGAAGAGCATCCCTTCCGTCTTCGCCAGATTCATGATCGAATCCATGTTGTCCTGGACGGAATTGATGAAGCACGCCGAGCACTGCGGCTTGGCCTGCACGCCCACGTTGAACCACACCGGCGAATTGAACGCCATCTTCTGCTCCACCAGCAGATGCGTCAGTTCGTCGCGGAACGCGTTTTTCGATTCGGCATCGGCAAAATAGCCGCCCTGCTCGCCCCAGCGCACAATCGTCTCCGCCACGCGGCTGATCAATTGCCGCACGGAAGTCTCGCGCTCGGGCGTGTTCGGCTTCCCGTGAAAATATTTCGACACCACGATGTTCGTCGCCGTCTGCGACCACGTCTTGGGGACCTCGATGTTTTCCTGGCGGAAAATCACCTGCCCCTTATCATTGCCGATTAACGCCGTTCGCCGCTCCCATTCGACCTTGTCGAAGGGCGACACCTTGCCATCCGTGAACCGCCGCTCGAATCGCACTCCCGCCGCGCTCCGGACGTTTTCTTCCGTTCCGATTTTTCCGTTCAATACCATTCTTGTTTCCGCCATGATTTGCCTCCGCGCCGGCACCTCTACCGCCGTCTGGTTGGCCGGAGAGCCGTGCGGGAGGAACCTTCCATATCTATTCTACTCCCAACCGGCTGCACCCGGAATGTTGTTGCGTCTTTCGAGAGATTCACGCGACTGGAGGGGGGTGAATCGAAAAGTGCGCGCGGAAAAAAACGGCGTGACCCCGCCGCACAACTACAAGAAGGGAAAAGCGCAGCTAGGCCGCGCAAAAACTACCCGTGCGCGGCGCAAAGCGGGACGCGCCCCCTTGGAATTTCGATTGACCCTGGCCCGGCTATTCCGTCGTACGGCAATCCGCCAAATGCGACGCCCGGTGTACATCCCCCCGAGTCTGGATGCGGAGTATCTTGCGTTGCGAAAATGTTGTCAAGAAAAATTCGCACCGCGGCCACAAAATATTCGGTCCCGAGTGTCGAATGTGTCTACCCATAGTGGTACACTCGCAGAAAACAACTAGCCCCTTTACCGAGCGCCTTCGCTTTCTTGACCCTTCCGCACTGCTCGACTACACTAACCGTTCCCTTTGGGTACGCAATTCACGCCTCGTGGGCGAACCCAAATCACAAAGGAGCGAGTTCATTGCCGAAACGCACGTTTCAGCCTCATGTGCGCGCGCGCCACAAGAAGCACGGCTTCCGCGCGCGCATGAAAAGCCCGGGTGGACGGAAAGTCCTTGCGCAACGCCGCAGGAAAGGGCGCCACAGCCTCACGCGAGTCTGATCCGCCGCGGCTCGATTTTCCTCGCGCCTGCCGTCTCGTGCGCCGCGTCGAATATGACGCCGTGTACCGCGACGCCCGCCGCCGGACGAGCCGCGAGTTCGCGGTTTTTCTTCGCCCCAATGGCCTCGCTCTCAGCCGCTTTGGCTGGAGCATCAAAAAGGCGCTGGGCAGCGCTGTCCGGCGCAACCGCATTCGCCGCCGGCTCCGCGAGATTCTCAGACTGCACCGACAGGAGATTGCCACGGGATGGGACATCGTAATTCATCCGCGCAGCTCAGCGGCCACCGCGGAATTTTCGGCGCTCGCCGCGGAGCTGCTCAAGCTGCTCCCGCGGACACCCGCCCCCGAATAGAGAGCCGCCCTTCGCCTCCGCGCGCCCTGTCCGTCGGCTCGTGGTTTTTGCTCGCGCTCGTTCGGCTGTATCAGGTTCTTCTCTCCCCGTTCCTCGGGGGCGCGTGCAAGTTTTATCCCTCCTGCTCGAATTACGCGCAGGAAGCCATCGCGCGGCACGGCGCTCGCCGCGGCACGCTCCTCGCCCTTAAGCGTCTCGGACGCTGCCGCCCATTCACCCAGGGCGGCTTCGATCCCGTACCTGACACATATGATGCGCACGCGCCTCGCACTGCTCTGCGCACTGAGGAGCGAAGGCAGTGAAGGAAATGTCCGACCAGGAACGCACCATCCTCTTCATCGTCCTGGCCATGCTCATATTTTTCACCTGGTCGCATTTCTTCATGCCCAATGTCCCGCCGCATGGCCCGGGGCAGACGCCGGCGCCCGTCGCGCCCGCGCAAAGTTCCACGGTGCCCCCCGCGAGTGCCGCGCAGGGTAGCACTCTTGCGGCCCCCTCCAAAATTCCTGTCATCCAAGCCGCGCAGGAAAAAATCATCGTCGTGGAAAGCCTGCTCTACCGCGTCGAGTTGTCCAGCCGCGGCGGCGTGGTCCGCAGTTGGAAGCTGAAAAAGTATCTGGATGATCAGACGCCGCCGCATCCCCTCGATCTCGTCAATCCCGATGCCGCGCAGCAATTGGGCTGGCCTTTTTCACTATCGCTTTCCGACGCGCAGCTCGAAGCCCAGGCCAATTCCGGCCTGTACGATGTCGCCCCGGCTGCAGACCATCTCGACGCCCCCGCCGAAATCACGTTCCACTGGAGCGATGGCCATCTCGACATCACCAAAATTCTGCGCTTCACCCAGGACTACCAGCTCTCCGTCGAAGTCTCCGCCACTCTCGATGGCAAGCCCCTGCCCTCTGCCATCGCCTGGCGCGGCGGATTCGGCGACAAAGCCGTTTACAAGGCTTCGCAGCTCGTCGCCGTCTTCTACAAGCAGAATGGCAAGCTCACCGTCCTGCAATACAAAAAGCTCGGCCAGCCCACTAGCCAGAGCCAGCCACTCCTCCAACCCGGCCCCATGGAATTTCTCGGCATCGAGGATCAGTTCTTCACCGCCGCATTTATCCCCGACGGCACCGACCTCTCCCTCTGGGATTGGACCCAGTATCAGGCCGACAACCCTGAAGCCGAAATGGCTGCCGGGACGCCCTCACCGGTCTCCCTGCAAATGCGTGTTTACGTCGGACCCAAGGACCTCGCGCTTCTGAGCAAGCAGAAGCCTTCGCTCGAAGAGCTGGTCAACCTCGGCTGGTTCGGCAGCATCTCCAAGCCGCTGCTTTTCGCCCTTCAATGGTTGCACAAATACATTCCGAATTACGGCTGGGACATCGTCGTCTTCACGATCCTCATCTCGATGCTGCTGCTCCCCATTCGCGTCTGGAGTTTCCGTTCCGCGAGGAAAATGCAATCCGTCGCGCCGGAAATCCGCTCCATTCAGGACCGCTACAAAAAATATTCCATGACCGATCCCCGCAAGCGAAAAATGAACGAGGAGGTCATGGCGGTGTATCAGCGGGAAGGCATTAACCCCATGGGTGCCTGCCTGCCCATGCTAGTGCAGATACCCTTCTTCGTGGCCTTCTACCGCATGCTCGGGGGAGCTATCGAGCTGCGCCATGCCCCGTGGATCGGCTGGATTCATGATCTCTCGGCCAAGGACCCGTATTACATCCTGCCGATTCTGATGGCTATCACCACCTATCTCGTGACGAAAATGACGCCGACGCCCGCGACCGTGGACCCGGCGCAGCAAAAAATGATGGCCCTCATGCCGCTGATGTTTGTTGTTATTTTCATCCGACTTTCCAGCGGCCTGAACCTTTACTACCTCACCAGCAACGTCGTCAACGCGGTCCAGCAGCTCTTTCTCAACCGCGCCCATCCGCTCCCTTCCCGCAGCAAATTCAAAAAGAAAAACGAATGAGCGAACGCCGACCCGCTCCGGAGAACCAACCGCCCGGCAATCCGTCCCTGCCCGCCGCGCCGGGCCTGCCCGCCGTGGCGGGTCCGCCCGGGCAATCGCCTGCCCATCCCCTGGAGGTCGAGCACGCCACCGATGAGTTGCGCCGCTTCCTCTCTCTCGCCATCCCGGCGCTCGGCCTCGCCCTCGACTACGATATTGCCTCCCCCGCCGAACCCGCCGCGCCGCCCGGCGAAACCGAAATCGTCGTCGCATTCCACGGCGCCGACCAGGACCTCCTCCTCCAGCGCAACGCCGAACTCCTTCTCGCGCTCGAGCACATCGCCCATCGCTGGCTCCGCCTCGATCCCCGCTTGCACGATCGCGTGCGCTTCGATTGCGCCGGCTACCGCGACGCCCGCCTCGAGGAATTGAAACTTTCCGCGCGCGTGGCCGCCCAGCGCGTCCGCGAGACCGGCCAGCCCTTCCGCTTCAATCCCATGCCGCCCCGCGAACGCCGCATCGTTCATCTCGAACTCAATGGCGCCCCCGGCGTCCGCACCGCCAGCGAAGGCTCGGGCGACCGCCGCCTCCTCGTCGTCTATCCCGCCGAAAAGCGCTGATTCCCATCTTTGATGGTTTGTCGAAAAACGGGAGGAAGTTTTGTAGGTCGCGGCTTCAGCCGCGACGTAAAGCCGCAGAATAAATGGGGCTTTAGCCCCTGAAGTTCCCTCAAATCAGTTTTTCAGCAAGTAGCTAAATTTCGAGCATGTATCCTTGCTTGCCCACGTTCCTACACTCCGTTTTACCCAGCCGATCCGTGAGCCCCGCGGTTTCGTGGATGTGTCCGCAGAAAAGCTTGGCAGGTTGTTCGCGCTCCACCCACGCGCGCAGCGCCGGACTGCCCGCATGTTTTCCCGGCGCGAATTCGTCGAGCTTCGTCCCCTGCGGCGGAAAATGAACGATCAGATAGAGCGGCTGGATTCCATCGAATGCCGCAAGCGCCTGCGCGATTTCCTCTTCGGAATATTCTCCCGGTGTGTTGAATGGCGTGATGTTGCTGTACCCCAGCCCCGCGAAATATATCGCGCCGTGCGCCGACTCCACTCGCCGCACCTGCCGGTGAAAATCCACGAAGCCGAATTTCTGGCACAGCGCCCGCGTCTGCTCGTGCGTCTCATGATTTCCCGGCAGCAGCCATACCCGGCCGCCCAGCGGCCCCAGCACCTCGGCCGGACGCTCGAGATCCCGGCCGAACGTCCCCAGGTCGCCCGCCGCAATATATACGTCCGCGGGCTGCGCCGCGACGCGCTCCACCGCGCCGATGTCGCCGTGAATATCGCTGAAAATCAAAATTTTCACGGCGCGCCCTCAACAAACGACCTGTCATCCCGAGCGGAGTCCCCCGTCTTTGCATTCCCCCTCGCTTTTTGAGGGGCGGGGGACGCAGGGAGGGATCTGCTTTTGCCTTGAACGCCCGTCCTGCTAAGCGATTGCTTGCCTCTCACCCGAACTCTTACCGCCACGCCAGCGTCGTCATCGAATTCTCCCGCAGTGCAATTTGAGCCGTCATATTCCCCAGCCGCAATTCCACCGTCCTGGCCGCCCCCGCATTCGTCACCACCATCACGCGCTGGCCGTCCGGATTTTCCACGGCCACATGTTGCAAATCCGCCGCCTCGCTATCGGACGCGATGCGCCGCGCCCCTCGTCGCATCACCCTCGAGTAGTGCGCGAAAGCCCAATACTGTCCGCTGCGCGTCACCTCCTTGGTCTGCGAATTGATTGTCACCGTCCCGGCGCAAGCCATCGGCCCGATATTCGGCTGCCCCTTCTCATCGAGCGCCAGGTTCCACGCCGTAATTGACTTGCACCAGTTCCGCAGGATGTCGCTGAACGTTCCGCCCCACTTGCACCAGTCCGTCCATAAATCCGGATCAGGGAAGTGCGGCCCGCCCTCCGTCCAGTACATCTCGATCTCCGGATAGGCGTCCTGCACCTTGCTCATCATGTCGGCGGTGCCGGCGTAGCCGTGCCACGCCACGTTATTGCAGTATTGGCGAAGCTTGTCGTCCTCCAGCGTCGTCCACCACGCGTCCCCACAAATTGTAGTTGTGGTCCAAAATCCAGATTTTCGTCTCCACGCCGCTGCTCTCGAACAGCGGCCCCAAATGATCGCGCACGAATGCGATTTCGTACTCCTGGCCCCAAATGCACGCCGGCATTCTCCCGTCCTGATCCGTATCCACTTCGTTCTGCGGCGTCAACGCCTGCACCGGGACGCCCTCCGCCGCATAGCCTTGCAAGAATTTCAGCAGGTATTGTGCGTAGGTCGCAAAATAATGATTGCGCATGCTCCCGCCCAGCATCGACCCGTTGAACTTCATCCACCCCGGCGGGCTCCACGGGGACGAAAAAAGAAACAGCTCGGGATTCACCGCGCGCGCCTCGCGCAGCATCGGCAAAATGTATTCGCGGTCGTGCGCGATCGAAAAGTTTTTCAGGTCCGGATCGGCCTCGCCATCGTCGAAGCTGTAAAGGCTTGTCGCGTAGTCGCTCGACCCGATGCACGTCCGGCACACGTTCAGCCCCATCTCCGACGGATGAAACAGCTCGTGGAATAATTTCTCCCGCGCCGCGGGCGCAAGCTGATGGAACAGATAGCAACTCGCATCCGTGAGCGCCGCCCCGAATCCCAGAATCTGCTGAAACTTCCTCCTGGGATCGATTTCGATGCTCGCGACCGTGCTCACGGAAGAAGCCGCTGGCGAGGGCGTCCCCGTAGCGCTCACGGGAGGCGCTGGCGGAGCCGGCTTCCACTCGGCCGCCGGCGCAGCCGCAAACCGGTCGTCGCCCGCCGTAACCCATAACGCGATTTTCCCGCCCGCATTTCCCGCGCCGCTCGCCTGGTCCAATCCCACCGGACGCACCGCTTCCGTCGCTGCCCGCACTTCATCCACCAGCGGACCTATCGCCGCCAGCCCCAGCGCCGAAATTCCCAGAAAATCCCGCCGCGATGTTTTTCCCTTCATAGTTTCCCCCTGATCTGAAATGTCTCGCCTCGCCAGAGCCCGCCGCTTTTTGTGCGCCTTGTCCATTCGCGCCGCGAGCAAGCTGCTTTGTAGGCCGCGGTTTCAACCGCGGCAAAAGCGACATCAACATAGGGGGCTTTAGCCCCTGAAGCTCCCATTTTGTAGCTCCCACCCGGACTCCGCGCCTATTTCTCCTCTTTCAGCGTCCGAAAATCAAGCCCAAAGCGAAGCACGACTCACGCACAGCCGATGTTTTCGGAAATGTCAGCGTCGCGTTCAACTATCCCGACGGGTTCGCTCATTTGGAAAGCGTATGAAGTGTGCTGCGATAGCGGCCGATAATTTCTTCAGCCTTTTTCATTTTCTTCCCGAAGACAGGATCATAAGGCGTGAGTTGATAGCCGCCGCTCGGTCCTTCAATCAGAAAAAGGCGGTCGCCCTCGCCGCATGAAGCCGGCTGACGGCCTCCTTGGGCAGAACGAGCACCGAGCGAATCGCCAATCTTACGGACTTTAAGCTTCAGCATCTCGTTTCCCTCCCTTCCTCATAAGATTTGTAGCAACTCTATGAGAAACCGCAACCCCTCAGCCCCGCCGCAGCGGGCAAACCTCTCGGCCATTTTCTTTGCCTTTGACGTTGTAGTGGCTGCCTCGAATTGCAGGCGGGCATCTTGCCTTTTCTTGTTCGTTTCGTGTGGCACAAAATCAGGTGCATCTGATCGCACGTAAAACAGAAGCTGGTCAAAAGAGATTTCGGTCAGTCACAGGGAAAAATCCATAGCGACCACTGTGAGGGTTCTTGCTGAAAAAGACGACCTGACTCCGTGTCCTGATTTCCGCTGGCGGGTTGATATTTTCAACGATGATTACCTGCTGATCGTCAGACAGCCCGGCGAGGTAACCATAGAATTGATCGTCCAGATCGATTCCGCTGAGATCATCCTCAGGACCTTCCGGGGCACGATATGCGAGCAAGGGAGAATCCAAAATAACAAAACCTGGATGTGGCGTTTCCTTTGCCTTGCAATAGCCAAGGAGTCCAATTGTGAAAGCTGCGTGCGTAATCGCCCGCAAGCCCTTGCCTCGTGCGCCACGTGCCTTTCCAGCGATTATGAGATCGCGCGTCTTCGCATCAAAGTGAACGCGCTCTGCCTCCGGGAAATGCCACCCCTTCAGAACGGCTTCAATCTCCTGTGCAAACGCCTCGGCCACGACCGTCTGCAGGTCGCCGTCCGAAACCTCCGATCCTCCTGAACCCTGAGACAGGTTCTCAATCGTCGTCCGCCGATCCTCGGCATCTTGAATAGTGCGGAATACCGCCAAGGCCTCCTTCACCTCTCCCCGCTTATTAGCCAAGCCCGCGTAGGTCGTTCTGAGCTGAGAGAGCTTCGGCGCAATCAGCCGATCGATGTTTTCCGAAACAATGCCGAGCTCCTGTGCAACCTTCGGCACTTTTCTGTCGAAGCTGACGCCCTCGCGCCGCAGCCCTTGCACAGTTTCACTGAGTTCTTTCCGCAGCAGCTCGATTTTTCCGATTTCAATCCGAGCAGCAGCAACCACCGCTTCTACGTTGCCGTCACAGTCGCTGTCTTTTCGATGGTGCGTCGGCTCCGCACCGCACAGCGGGCATGGCACTTGCCCCAAGATTTCAAACAACGTCCCCCCTTCTTCGATTCCACGCAATCGTGCCAGGTCCGAGACGTAATGCTTATCCAGAAGTGTGAACCTTTCCAGCATGGCCGAAACCTCCGACCGCCGTTCGTGTGCTTCTTCCAGCCTCTTGCGGAGTTCACGTCGCCGTTCCGTTAAAGTTCGATAATCTGCTTCCGTTGCACTCAAACTCTCCTGATGCTGAGCAAGAGCCGACTCCAATTTCAGGAGTTGCTCGCCCAATTCGCCCGGGTTGTCGGTAAGTTCCCTGAGACGGTCGCGGTATTCAGTCAGCAGCTGATCTAGCAGCTCCATCTGCGCTTCCCGCGACTGACCCTCTATTCCTTTGGGCCGGGTTGTTGTGAGAGCGGAGTCGTCGACACCTGACAGCATCAGCTTGAACGTCGAAAAATTAGGGGTGTCCGCGACCACATTGCCATCCGATAATGGTGAGCGCTGCTCCGTAATTTCAGTTTCTGTGACAATAAGCAGCCGAGCTATATTTCTGAAGCTCAGGCTGTTTGTCTCACCTTGCCTGTTCCTTCGGATTCGCTTTCCCAACAGACCACATTTTTCTAGAAGGAAGGAGGAAAGGTTGTTCAGGCCTTTTTCACTGTGCTGATCGGCAAGGTCACGAGCATCGGCCGTATCGGCAGGAGGCTCTAGGAGAAGTCCCATGTAGAGACGAAACCCGCCACCCTCAGTGCTACGCAATAACGTGAACTGCTCGCCGCTGATGGTCTCTATCCCCAACAGGATGCGGTCGTAACCTACGCGCTGCGGAATATCGCGAAGAGGAGGTTTCCCACCAAGCATGAAATCAAGCGCTTCCACCACGAACGACTTTCCGGTCTCGGAGGCACCGTAAATAACGTTCAAGCCGGGACCAAACTCGACCGCCGCCGGCGATTGATTGGGACCGTAAAACGCGAGGCGCCGCAAGCGGAGACCAAGGGTTGGCACTATTCGGCCCCTAAACTTTGCTCAACGGCCTGAAATTCCTCAACCCAGCGATCGAAAAACCTTCGCATGATCGCGCGGAAGTCGTTCTCATTATGATCGCCGTACGCCGTTATGAGCCAAGCGCCTCTATATTTGAGGCCGCTGAGGTATTCGGATTCGAGCGAGGACAGGAATGGACCGGCACTCTCGCCGGCCCGATATCGTATTCCCTGCTCCCCAATTTCCCGCTGGACCAGATCACGAGTCATCATAAGCAACAACGCGCGCTCAATAAGTTTTCTTCGTACCAACAACTCCGCCGATCGCAGAGGCGCAGGTGGGTGGAGGCTTTCGGGCCCGCCGACATCTCCTGTGTGCACGAGCAAGTAATCAAATCCGATCAGCCGTTGTAGGTCGAACGAACGAGGATAGGCCGCTCCGAGCAGCGCCACAGCTCGAAGCCCCGCCTCAAGAGGTCCATTGAAAGTCGCCACCGTCCGTTTCGTTCCTAGGGCTTCGTCCACTGCAGCCGATCCTCATTTGCCAGTTGATGACAAACGCCATCTCTGTCTTTCGGCTTCGCGCAACTCAACAACGCATTCGAGGTAAGCTGTAGCTCCCTCGCCGCCTTGGTAACGCTTCGCACACGAACAAACCCATCTGGGTGGCTGGCTTCGCACACGTCGATGACACCGGAATGGATATCGTCCTGCAGCGACTCGAAGGTGCCCGCTGGGACCGTGTCTCGCGCGAACACGCGTAGAGACTCAGCATGATAGAAAGCTTCCCGTTGTCGCCCGAAGTGCTCGTTCAGATTAGGCCAAGACCTTAGCGACTGCACATCCGAGACAGCTGTCTTCTTATGATCGGCATAGGCAGCCAACAGTTGCGCCACATAGCGGCTTTCAGTCGAAGCGAGCTGTTCGGGAGGCCGCGCGGCAGCGGGTCGTGGCGGAAGACCTACCCCAAACCGAACCGCGTGGTACGGACATGCTCGGTGATCTTCTATCAGTTGTAGTGCAGTTTTTGCTTCGAATATCGAGAAATCAAATGCGCTAACGTACGCGAGAAACGGGCCCTCTAATGCAACTCTCTCAGTTTCGGTGATTTTCCGCGCCACTTGCGTGTCCCAATTTTTAATTAAGCCCTCTTTCAGCTTCGCTGGATTCGCCAACAAATTCGCCAAACTCGTTCCCGCACCCCGTGGGGCGACAAAAAAATACCGCCGCGGTGCCTTGTATTCCCCTTTGAAGCTGTACCAGAGAATCTTGCCGACCTCTGGCCACGCATCGCTGGGATAGAGGCCGCGAGCATAATGTTTACACTGGTAGTTGTCCCAGGCACCCTGAAGTCTCGGCGCATCCCTAAATCCAGCAATATCGATACCGCGATCTCCCGCGCCGCTGAAACGCTGAACCTGTGCATATAGATTCCTGAGGCAAAAATGAGCCCACTCCTGAACAAACAGCTCCCATTCATCCGCGGAATAGAGCAGAATCCTTTGCTGTGGGCGGACCGGCGGTCCGTGAACCGCCTGATCCTGCGTCACGGGGGTTGGTGGCGTAGGTAGCCCTATTTCCCGGAAATCGCCGTTCATTGTCTGTTACCGATATTTTCCCTTCGTTTTAAGGGCAGACCCAGTTATCTATGGACTTCAATCGACCTGCGTCTACGAATATACAACCGACAAACGGCCGCGAAAACAAATCTTTCGTCTACCCGAAGCTGCCTCGCGTGCAGCGTGTAGCTTCTCGAATCTGCAGCAAGCCCACCGGCAGGGTCTTCGGAGCACCACATCGAGACTAAACAAGCCCCTACGCTAATCGGCTCGGTACGAATTCGGCTACCCAATTAGCTGCGGCTCTGTGTTCCCGTGGAACGAATGGCAATCGGTATCGGCTTGGCCGCCTCCGTGGCAGCCAGCATGTGGCAGTTACCGTCGAACACGCCGCCCGGTTCGATTACCAGGCACGGAGTATGAATTTCGCCTGTAACGATGGCATTCGGCTGAATGTGAACCTTCCCCTTGGCTTGGATAACCCCGTCAAATCGCCCCGCGATCACCACCTGGTTCCCGATAATTTGCCCTTCGATCAACGCGTGCTCGCCGATGATCAGCGACTCGTCGGAAACCAGCGTTCCCTTCATCGCTGAATCAATCCGAAACGTACCGGTAGTCTCGAGCTTCCCTTCGAGCTTCACACCCCGCTCGAGGAACCCGGTCCACTCTCCGGAATCGTGCCGCTTGCGATCGAACCATCCCCGCGCCATGCTCCCGCTCCTAGACAGCTTTTGCAAAGGCTCTGGCAATTCTTTGCCGGTCGCGTCCTGCGCTTCTCGCGCGACGCGACGTACTATTCTCTCATCAGCAGCCTATAAATCCGCGTCAATTCGCCCGCGTTGCAGTATTCAAACACTAAATGCCCCGGCCTGCCGCCTCGGATCGGATGCAACAGCACTCGCGTGCCGAATCTCCTCTGCAGTTCGTCGAGTGCCCACTGCGTATTCGCATCATGTTGCACGACTTCCGGCCCGCTTGCCGGCTTCAAACCGCGCGCCGCAAGCTTTTCGGTTTGGCGGACGGTGAGGCCGCCGCGCGCGATTTTCCGCGCCAACTCAGCCGAACATTTGCATCCTCAATGCCCAGCAGCGCGCGCGCATGCCCGCTCGATATGCGCCCTTCCTCGACCAAATTCTGGATCACGCATTCCAGGTTCAGCAGCCGGACCGCATTCGCAATCGTGGTGCGTTCTTTTCCGGTGCGCTCCGCCACCTGCTCCTGCGTGAGCATGAATTCATCCATAAGTCTCTGAAAAGCCCGGGCTTGCTCGATGGGATTCAGGTCTTCGCGCTGGATATTCTCCACCAGCGTCATCTCCAGCGCCTTTTCCTCGGGCACATTCCGGACCACCACCGGCACGCGGCTGAGCGCCGCCTTCTGCGCCGCTCGCCAGCGCCTCTCGCCGGCAATCAATTGATAGCGCGCTCCAACCCTCCGCACCACAAGGGGTTGCACGATCCCACTCACGCGAATCGAGCGCGCCAATTCTTCGAGACTCTCTTCGCGAAAGTGCGTCCTGGTCTGATAGGGACTGGGGTCAATCAGGTCAATATCGGCCTGCAGCCATCCTTCAGTCGGAAGTGCTGCCGGTACTGCCGCCAGCGCTGCCGGAGCTTCCGGCTGTGGCGGCGGAGGCGGTTGCTCCGGCTCCCTGATCAGTGCGCTCAGGCCCCTGCCCAACGCGTTTCTCTGCATTGGAAATAACCTCCTTCGCGAGAGAAATATAGCTCTCGGCTCCTTTACTATGAACGTCGTAGATGATTACCGGCTTCCCATGGCTTGGTGCTTCCGCCAGCCGCACATTCCTCGGGATCACGGTCTCAAACACCTGCGACCCAAAGAAACTCCGTAGATCGGAGGCCACCTGCTTCGACAGCGTTGTGCGGTCATCGTACATCGTCAAAAGGATACCTTCGATAGCAAGCGATGGATTAACTGTCCGGCGCAGCCTCATGAGCGTGTCGAGGAGCTCCGACACGCCCTCGAGTGCAAGGTACTCGCACTGGATTGGGATGAGGACCGAATCGCTGGCGGCCAGGGCATTGATGGCGAGGAGATCGAGCGCCGGCGGACAGTCAATCAGAACGTACGAATACTTGCCAGAAACATCCCGAATTGCGCCCTTTAGGCGGTATTCACGAGCGTCAATTGAAACTAATTCTACGGCCGCTCCAACGAGGTTTTTGTCGCTCGGGACTAGATAAAGCCCATCGATGCAGGCACTTAGCGTGATCCTTTCGATGGGCTCGCCCAAAATGAGTGTCTGATAAAGTGTTCTCCGCGCAGGATCTTTCGGAAATCCCAGCGCGCTCGTCGCATTTCCCTGTGGATCGCAGTCAATTATTAGTGTTCGCTCGCCGGAGGCTGCCAGGCAGGCACCGAGGTTCACAGCCGTAGTGGTTTTGCCCACACCACCTTTTTGGTTCGCTATCGCGATAATTCGCGTCAATTAGCCTCCAACCGACTGGGGAATGTAGCAGAATGTCCGAATAGGATGCAAGATGTTTCACGTGGAACAAATTTTGAGGCAAAATTGTTTCACGTGAAACAATTTTTAGCCGACACCCTTCAAAAAATGTTTCACGTGAAACATTTTTTGAGGGCTTAGTCGGAGATTCGAGTGCCAGCCAGAAGGAACCGTCTTTTTGAGCCAGGGATATGGATAGGAGGGTCCCAATGCCAAGCTGCGTCATTAGAGATACTTATGGCGTCCGCTTCTCCTAGCCAGAGGACAACTTCTCCACGATCTGAGAGGCGCTCGGAGGACCATTTCAGGAGGTCCTTGTGCTGTCCAAGGGCCCGAGCGGTTATAAATTCAAAGCCAAAAGGAGCGATAGGGAGGTCGTCCATGCGGCCGCGGAAGACGCTGGCGTTTGGTAGAGCGAGCTCTCGCACGGCCTCCGATAGGAATGCAGCCTTCTTAGTGTCAGATTCTATTAGAGTTACATGCAACGCGGGATTCGCCATCGCCAAAGGGAATCCGGGAAAGCCGGCGCCGGAGCCGACGTCGGCCAGTCGGCCATCCTGTATTGGGACAGAAGGGATGGCAAAGAGGCTCTCGCCGAAGTGGAATCTGATGATCTCGATGGGGTCCGTGACCGCCGTTAGAGAGATGCGCTGGTTCCATCGCAAGAGGAGAGAGATATATTTTAGGACTCCAGTAGCGAAGCTATCAGTTACTGTAAAGCCATATGGGTCAATTAGTTGATAGATATTTTCATTCGATATCATGGTCTTATATTATAAATGTAGTAGATGCGAAATGAGCGGTGAGGGCGAGGGCGATAGGGAGGACGCGGGTCGAGATACACAAGGTCGTATGAAAGCATTTTTGGTCGGTGGAGGCAAGTTGAAGTGTGATTAGGGGCGGTGGAGAGGGGTGAAAACGGGCTTCAGAAGTGCAGCAACGACAGCAATCACTTTGCGCCCTTATGCTCGATAAAATGCAAAAAATGCGCCAAAAGTGCGCGTTAACGACGATAAAATCGATGAAAGGCCTTTTGCGCAGGTCATCTGGCTACGAAAGGGGGTAGGTGTCGGCGTACAGGACCGAAGGCGTAAGAGCCGCGCTGAAGGCCCCCTTCATACTTAAGGTTGTCCAGCACGGAACGACGGATACGTTCGGGGCGAAGCGCACACAAACACCATCGAGTCCGCGTTCTCTCTTTTCAAGCGCGGCTTGCGCGGTAGCTGGCATAAACTCAGTGCGAAGCATCTCCAAGCCTACCTCGAAGAAATGAGCTTCCGGTTTAACCGCCGGAAGGACTCGAATTTGTTTGTGGATACCCTGCGTCATATGGTTTCGGCCCCAGTGCTCACGTTTCAAAAGCTCACGGCCTAGTTTTCTTTGGTCGGCCCGTCTTTGTCTTTATTAGGCTGCTCTGTAGAGGTTTCTTGTTTATCAGCGGATGAGGTTCTTCCAGAATCCTTTGGCGTTTCGCTTTGTTCCTTAGTGGTAGAGGATTGAGTAAGTTCTTCGATATAGGCATTTGTAAGCTCCAGAGATTCACGACGTGCCTCATTTTGTTTTCGCTGTTCTTCTCTATAGATTGTTTCTAGTTTGGCTAGAACGTGATTGCCAATCTGAGAATACGATCCAAGTGTCGGCCCAATATAGAACATATCCGTTGCCGTCCCCACGCCCGGCGCAACTTCTGAACGCTTCTTCGCGGTATAAGTTGTCAGAAGGGCGTCAGCAAAACCCTTCCATTTGGTATGAGCGGCGAACATCAATTGAGAATCTGCATGGTTCTCTCCGGCCCCAATAGCAGAAAAACCCACCACGTCGTCGCATGATACGGCTCCATTGTGCGCCGTATAAATGTGCGCTCTGTCACTATCTACCCCGCAGAAAATTACCGCTGTTTCTGGTACCTCAAAGTTTAGCAATTCACCTGCGAGTTTTTGTACAAGCTCTGAGTTCATCTGGCGCTGGCTACTTATAAAAGATGCCGCATCCAATCCAAGGGGTACCAAAAGCCTGTTCTCTGCTCGATTACGACGTACAATTCCATAATGTCGCTCATACATTTTACTCACCGCCTCAACTGTGAGCCATTCTGTAGGGTTTGCCTTTAGTAGAGCGCCTATGTCCGTTTGTACCTTATTCATTATCTCAATTTGGAAAGCGGCATCTCCGGCCAATAAAGCTGCGATAGACGAAGTTAAGCCGAGCATCTTTGTTTGAGGTGGCTCAAACTCAATGTCCCCTGAAGTTAACATTCGGTCAGCCGCGCCGATAACAACGCCTGCCTGGTCGCACATTGTTGCTACGCATACAGTCACGGCAATCCTCTTTGGATGTCGCTTAGATTGTGGCCTCTGACATAGCGACTCCGGGGTCACTTATACACCCCCGCCGCTCTTTTCTGAAGTCAGCAACCTTGTTTGAAGAAGTTACCGGTTTTGAGGGCTGGAAGAGGGATTCATAGCTCAAACACGGAGCGATGGAAAACCGTGCTTCGACTACGCCCCGCGCCCGCCAAAGGGCGGCGGGAAGACCAAGGACGCGGGACTCCGCTCGGAATGACAAGCCTGCGGACAGAAGCAAGAAAAAGGCTGCCCGCCTAAAAGACGAGGCGGCCGCTACCCGCCAAGACTGCCGGCGGGTAAACTCCGGCAAAGGCAACAACAAAGATAACGGCAAAAGCAGATCCCTCCCTGCGTCCCCCGCCCGCCAAACTTCGGCGGGATGAGAAAGAACGGGGGACTCCGCTCGGGATGACAGGTGGGGGGACGTGGGGGCGAAAGAGCCGGCTGGAAGCCCTTCCCTTCGTCCCTCAGGGTAAACCTTCGTCAGGGCGGGCGGAATGACCGCAGAATACGTTTCGCTCGATTTGAGGCACTACCTACAAATGGGTAATGGGCCAGTTTGAATTTTGGCTTTTTGCGCGACGATCAAGAAAATTCAAACTGACACGCCAGCAGATAAATGCAAAAGTGAGGTAACCGCTGGGGCCTTTGTCGCGTCAGTCTTGACAGGGCAGGCTAGACTAGAGCAGCTTTCCTTCAGGCGCGAATCCGCGGCGGGCTCCCCCTACGCGGTGAGACCGCTTCGGGGCGGCAGGTCCCCCTACGCGATGAGGCTGCTTCGGCGGACAGGCCGGCTTGGAGTTCGCGATGGGGCCGCTACGGCGCGGCAAGCGAGGGTGAGGGGCGGGGGTGAGGGATGAGGGGAAAGGCAGGGGAAAAGATCCCACCCTCAGAAACCGAGGATGGGGGCACCCTAAAAATCGAATGCAAAGGCAGGATGCACCGGCCGGTAATGGGTCAGTTTGAATTTTGACTCTTTGTGTCACGATCAAGAAAATTCAAAGTGACCCACCACCCACCGGCCTTCGCGATGAGGCCGCTCCGGCGCGGCAGGTCCCCCTACGCGATGAGGCTGCTACGGGGGACAGGCCGGCCTGGAATTCGCGATGAAGCTGCTACCCGCCGAGGCTACCGGCGGGTAAACTCTGGCAAAGGCGGGGCAGCCTGAAAGGCGAGCCCTTCGTTCGTGAGGGTAAACCCTTCGTGCCTCAGGGTAAACGGGAGCAAAGAACTTGTTATGCCTAATATTCGGATAAATATTTGCGTGTTGTGCCTGGTGGCAGCGGCGGTGGGAGTTTCGTCGTGCGGCGGAGGCTCGGGGATGACGGGCGACTTCACGGTCGCCGCGACTCCGGCGACGCAAACCTCGGGCGGCGGGGGAAGCACGACGTATACAGTAACAATTGGCGCCACGGGAGGATTCGTGGGAGACGTGACGCTGAGCACGAGCGGGCTGCCGGCGGGGACGTCGGCCAGCTTTGCTCCCCCCGTGATTACGGGGTCGGGAAATTCCACGATGACGATTTTGACGTCAAGCGCGACGCCGGCGGGTAGCTCGACTGTGGAGGTTATCGGGACGAGCGGCAATGTGAATCACAAGACGCCCGTAACGCTCGTTACCATTAATGCGGGGACAATCATCGGGCAGATGACACTGACCCAGGATGCCACGGAATTGCACGGGATCTCGGATGCGAATGATTATCGCGTGGTGCCGGGGATAGCCGCTCTGGGCATACCGCTGCTGAACATTACGAATGGGCCGGCGGGAGCGACGAACGGCGGTCCCGGGCACGAGGGACCGGCGACGGCGCTGCCTGCTCCGATTGCGCTGGCGGCAACGTGGGACACGAACCTAGCGAATTCGTATGGGACCGTGGTTGGGTCGGAGGCCTATGACTTGGCGAACGGATTCATGGAAGGGCCGGACATCAATATCGCGCGGACATTGCAAAACGGGCGGACGTTCGAGGCTTACGGAGAGGATCCGTACTTGACGGGGCAGATAGCGGCCGCGGATATCGAAGGCATACAGTCGCAGGGAATCATCGCCGAAGCGAAACATTTCGACGCCAACAATCAAGAGGCGAACCGGGCAACCATCAACGAAATCATAGACGAGCGCACGTTGCGGGAAATTTATCTGCCGGCGTTCGAGACCAGCGTGGAACAGGGCGGAGCGGGAGCGGTGATGTGCGCGTACAACATGGTGAACGGGACGTTCATGTGCGAGAACAATCTTTTGCTGAATCAAATTCTCAAGGGGCAATGGGGCTTCAATGGATTCGTGACGTCGGATTTCGGGGCGACACATTCGACGGCGAACTCCGCGAATGGCGGGCTGGATCTGGAGATGCCGACGGGTGTCTGGTTCACGCAATCACTTATCCAAGCGGCGCTGACGGCGAATCAGTTAACGCAGGCGACGATCAACGGCATGCTCACGCGGCGATTTCTGACCATGATGCGGTTCAACATTTTTCCGAACGCTCCGGTGCTCACGGGGATCAGCGCAGCGGCCCAGACGGCCGACGGACTGACCGCGCGGCAGATTGCGGAAGCGGGGATGGTGCTGCTGCAGAAACAGTGGAGGAATCCTGCCGCTTAATGCCAGCACGCTGCACAACATCGCCGTGATTGGTCCCTATGCGGGCGCGGCGAAGACGGGCGGCGGAGGGAGCTCGATGGTGACGCCGCTCTATACCGTGGCTCCCGTGGCGGGGATACAGAATCGAGTGGGCGCGGGTGTGACGGTCACTTACGCGGATGGAAGCAATATTCCCGCGGCGGTGACGCTGGCGGCAGCCGCGAATGTGGCCATCGTGATGGTGGGTGACAGCGAGACGGAGGGCGTGGACGATTCCATTTCGCTCAGCGGGAATCAGAATGCGCTGGTGACGGCGATCGCGGCGGCGAACGCGAATACGATTGTGGTGATGAAGAGCGGAACGGGCATCCTGATGCCGTGGGCCGCGAGCGTGCCGGCAATTTTGCAGGCGTGGTATCCGGGTGAGGAGGACGGCAACGCCGTGGCGGCGGTGCTATTTGGGGATGTGAATCCTTCAGGCAAATTGCCGCTGACGATTCCGGTGAGCGCGTCGGATCCCGATCCTCCCGCGGATGGCAGCGCGCCGGCGCAATATCCGGGAGTGCTGGTGGGAGGCGTCCCCACGGCGACATACTCGGAGGGGATTTTCGTGGGCTACCGGCATTACGACGAAAACGGCATCGCGCCGCTCTTTCCCTTCGGTTTCGGGCTTTCGTACACGACATTTTCGTTCTCGAATCTTTCCATCAATCCCACCACGTTCACCTTCACCGGCAATCCGAACCAGACCGTGACGGTAACCTTCAACGTGAAAAACACGGGGAGCGTGGCGGGCGCGGAAGTGGCGCAGGTTTACGTGGGCATCCCTTCGACGGCCGTGCCCGAGCCACCCAAATGGCTAAAGGGGTTCCAAAAAATAACGCTCACGCCCGGGCAAACCGGCATGGTGCAAATCACGCTGAACATGCGGTCGTTCGCCTACTGGAATGTGACGACCGAGAGCTGGCAGGTGGTCCCGGGAACGTACCAGATTATGGTGGGCGACTCTTCGCGGAACATCGAGCTGCAAGCACCGGTGACAATCAACTGACAGGCAGGCTCAATCGAGGAAGATGGGGAGGCAGAGCGGGGGCTTGGTGTGGAAGTCGAGGCGGGCGATTTCCTCAAGCGCGCGGTTGAGGATGGCGCTGTTGCAGGCCTCGAGGGTCATGACGAAGGGAAGGCTCGAGGGAGGGTAGTCGGGCTTCTGGAGCACGGCGTCAATGCCGATGTCGTAGCGCGCGAGGACGGCGGCGAGAGCGGCGAGAACGCCGGGGCGGTCGTTGACGAAGAAGCGGAGGTAGTGAGGAACGGTGAAGTCGCCGCTGACGGAGGAGGGGACTTCGGCGGGCGCTTCGAGAGCAGGCTCGGGCGCTCCGGCGGTGCGCGCGATGGAGCAGAGGTCGGAGACGACGGCGACGGCCGTGGGATCACCGCCCGCACCATAGCCGGAGAAAACCATCGAGCCGGCAAATTCGCCCGTGGCCGTGACGAGATTCTTGCTGCCCTCGACGTGAGCCGTGAGCGAGGCGAGGGGAACGAGAGCGGGTTGCACAGCGGCGAAAAGGCGGAGCGAGCCGTTGGATGTGTCCTTTTGCACCGAGGAAATTTGGCGGATGGTGCAATGGAGTTCGCGCGCGTAGACGAAGTCCACGGCCTCGATGGTGGAAATGGTGCGGCAGAGAATTTGTTCGCTGCGCGCCTGGACGCGCAAACCGGCCTGCGCGAGAATGACCAGCTTCGAGCGGGCGTCGTAACCTTCGACGTCGCTCGTGGGGTCGGCTTCGGCGTAGCCGAGCTTCTGGGCTTCGGCGAGAGCGGCGGCGAAACTCGACGCTGTTGGATTCCATCTGGGTGAGGATGTAGTTGCAGGTGCCGTTCAAAATGCCCGCGATTTTGTAGAGGCGGTCGCCGGCGAGGCCTTCCTGGATTCCGATGATGGCGGGAATGCCACCGGCGACGGAGGCCCCAAAGAGGAGGCGGCGGCCGGTCTCGCGAGCGAGCGCGAACAATTCGGGGCCGTGCTCGGCGATGAGCAGTTTGTTCGCGGTGACGACAGACTTTCCGGCGCGGAGCGATTTTCGAATCCAGGCGCCGGCGGGCTCGAGGCCTCCGATCAATTCGACGACGACATCCACGTCGGAGGAGAGAAGATCGTCGAAATTTTCCGTCCAGCGAACGTGGCGCGGCGTCCAATCCACTTTCTTTTTTTCGATGTTGCGGACGCAGATCGCGGCGAGATGCAAAGGGCCATTTGGATCGGCGCAGAGCAGCTTGGCGACGGAGCGGCCCACGGTGCCGAAACCCGCGAGGCCGATTCTCAATTTCTTTTCGGCGGAGGCGTGTTCGCGAGCCGCGGGCCGGCTGGCGGCGCGAGGCTTCGAGGATTTGGAAGTTAAGGTCCGGGGCACGGATTTGTCACCTCAAGCCGGTTTCACTCCGCGTTCTTCAATTTGAGCTTGCCTTTGTTCTCTTCGAGAAAGGCGCGGAGATCATCGGCAGCGCCGAGAAGGCGAACCCACTGTTCATAATATAGTGTGACCGGGAAACGGCCCAGCCCGTAGACGCTGACCCCGCCCTTTTCGCCCACGCGGAACTCCAGGCTGCCTTTCCTTCGCGGGCCCGCCTGCTTTTCAAGCTCGGCAATGCGAGCGAGCAATTCCTCTTTGGTAGGTTCCGGCATTTTTTCCACTCCCAGCAACGCGCGATTCAGGATGAGCCATCATCTCACGATTGGTCGGGATTTGCGATTGGCGGGGAGGGGAAAATGATGGAAACAGGGGATTTCGGGACCGCGCAGGGCTTATGAAAACCTTATCGTCTCCTTATGCCTTCCTTATACGCGGCGGAATAGAGTTTGTGCGTACCTGATGGAAGGCGCAGACAATCGAAAGCCGCGCCGGGAAGGAGAGCACACATGGTAGCACTCGTATTCAGCATCATCAGCTTCCTGGCATGTGTGTTTTTGATTTACGTGCTTGCGCAATTTCATCGAGAGCTCGCGCGGGCCAAGGGCTTGCGCCGTCTGGAAACGCGCCGAGCTGTGGCTGTAATGGCGATGCCGGTAAAGCAACCCGCAGGATTCATCGGCGTATGGGGCAAGCAGGCGTCCTGAGGCCCGATTCACGCCCGGCCACTTATGGAATCCTTACGGTTCCTTTATTGCACCCTGATGGCAGGATGATAGACTGCGCGGTGAATTTGGGCGTCCGTGCGGGAGCGGGACGGCCGGGAGCGAGAGTGGCGAGCAGGAGACGCGGATGCTAGACACAATATTTGTGGGCTTAACGATTGGCTTCTTCGTTGTTTCGCTGTTGTACGTGTGGGCGTGCGAAAAGCTGAAGTAAAGGGAGAGAGGAATTCATGTCCGGGAACATCATTCTCCTGGGAGTTTGCATTCTGACGTTTGTTTATCTGCTGGCGGCGCTGCTCTGGCCGGAGAGGTTCTGAGCCATGACAGTAAACGGCTGGCTGCAAATCGCGGCGTTCTTCGTGGTTCTTTTCCTGCTGACCAAGCCGGTGGGCGTGTTCATGACGCGCGTCTTCGAGCGCGAGAAGACATTTCTCGATCCGCTGCTGCGGCCCATCGAGCGGTTGATTTACCGGCTAACGGGAATTGAAGAACAGCGCGAGATGGACTGGAAGGAATACACGGTGGCGATGCTGCTCTTCAGCGCGGTGAGCATGCTGGTGCTCTACGCGATCGAACGGTTGCAGTACTGGCTGCCCTGGAATCCGCAGCACTTCACGGGCGTGGAGCCGCATCTGGCGTTCAATACGGCGGCATCGTTCACGACCAACACGAACTGGCAGAACTACGGCGGCGAATCCACGATGAGCTATTTCACGCAGATGGCCGGGCTGGCCTACCACAACTTCGCGTCGGCGGGAGTGGGCATTGCGCTGGCCATCGCGTTGATTCGCGGAATCGCGCGGCGCGAATCGAAGACCATCGGCAACTTCTGGGTGGATTTCACGCGGTGCATGCTGTGGGTTCTGCTTCCGGCGTGCCTGGTGATCGCGATGGTGTTTGTGTCGCAAGGCATGATTCAGAATTTGCGGCCCTACGACACGGCGAAACTTTTGAACCCGCAAACGGTGCAGACCACGGGCGCGGACGGCAAAACGACGACGCAGACTATCACCGACCAGGTGATCGCGCAGGGGCCGTTTGCTTCTCAGGAAGCCATCAAAATTTTAGGGACGAATGGCGGCGGCCCATTCAACGCCAACAGCTCGCATCCCTTCGAGAATCCGACTCCGCTGACCGATTTCATGCAGATTGTGATGATGCTCACGCTCGGGTCGGCGCTCACGTACACACTCGGGCGGATGACGGGTTCGCAGCGGCACGGCTGGGCGGTATGGGCGGCCATGGCGATATTGTGCCTGTCGGGAGTTACGGTCGCATACACGATGGAGGCTCGAGGCAATCCGCTGTTTCACGGAGTTGACCAGCGCGCAACGGCCATGCAATCCGGCGGCAACATGGAGGGCAAGGAAGTTCGCTTCGGACTTGCGGCCACGGCCAACTTCGCGACGACGACGACGGATGCGAGCTGCGGCGCGGTGAACGGCATGCACGATTCGTTCACGCCGCTGGGCGGGATGGTGCCGCTCGTGAACATCATGATCGGCGAGGTGATCTTCGGCGGGGTGGGAGCGGGGCTTTATGGAATCGTGATTTTCATAATCCTATCGGTGTTCATCGCGGGCCTGATGGTGGGCCGGACGCCGGAGTATCTGGGCAAAAAAATCGAGGCGTACGACGTGAAGATGGCGATGCTCACGGTGCTCATCTTCTGCTCTGATCGTTCTGGGGTTTACAGCCATCGCGATTGTCTCGCCGTTCGGCACTTCCTCCATCTTGAATCCGGGTCCGCACGGCCTGTCGGAGATTCTGTATGCCTACACGTCGCAGGCCGGCAACAACGGCTCGGCCTTCGCCGGGCTGAATGGGAATACGCCGTGGTTCAACGTTAGCGGCGCTTTCGACATGTTGCTGGGGCGGTTCTTCATGATCATTCCGCCGCTGGCCATCGCGGGGAGCCTGGCGCGGAAGAAAATCGTTCCGGAATCGGCCGGGCACGTTTCCGGTGACGACGCCGCTTTTCACGTTTCTTTTGGTATCGGTGATTTTGATTGTCAGCGCACTTACATTTTTCCCGGCGCTCAGCCTGGGACCCATTCTCGAGCACCTGCTGATGCACGCCGGAAAGGTTTTCTGAGGCCATAATGGACACAAGAGAAGGAAGGAAATCACTGTGGACGTGGGGAATCACCGTGGGAGCGGTGCGGGATTCGCTGATCAAGCTGAATCCGCGCACGCTGATGAAGAATCCCGTGATGTTCGTGGTGGAAATCGGCGCGGTGATCACCACGGTGGACCTGGTGCGCGACCACTTGCAGCATCTGGGCGGATTCGGATTCGAGCTGCAAATCACGCTCTGGCTGTGGTTCACGGTGCTCTTTGCGAATTTCGCCGAAGCCATGGCCGAAGGACGCGGAAAGGCGCAGGCCGACACGCTGCGCAAGGCGCGCGCGGAAACGGTGGCGCGGCGGCTGAAGGCGGATGGCACGACGGAGCAGGTGACGGGCTCGAAGCTGCGCGCCGGCGACATGGTGAAGGTGGTAGCCGGCGAATTCATTCCGGGAGACGGCGAGGTAGCCCAAGGCGTCGCTTCCGTGGATGAATCGGCGATCACGGGCGAATCGGCGCCGGTGATTCGCGAATCGGGAGGCGACCGTTCGGCGGTGACGGGAGGGACGCGCGTGCTCTCCGACGAGATTATCGTGCGAATCACGTCGAATCCGGGAGAAACGTTCCTCGACCGGATGATCAAGCTGGTGGAAGGCGCGGAGCGGCAGAAAACGCCGAATGAAATCGCGCTGAATATTTTGCTGGCGGGGCTGACGGTTATATTTCTGCTGGCGGTGGTGACGCTGCAGCCCATGGCGATTTATTCGGGTTCGCCGCAATCGGCGTTCGTCCTGATTTCGCTGCTGGTGTGCCTGATTCCCACGACGATTGGAGGATTGCTATCCGCGATCGGAATTGCGGGGATGGACCGGGTGGTGCAGAGGAACGTGCTGGCCATGTCCGGCCGGGCCGTGGAAGCGGCGGGGGACGTGGATACGCTCCTGCTGGATAAAACCGGCACGATTACGCTGGGGAATCGCCGCGCAACGGAATTGATTCCCGCGCCGGGCGTGGCGGAAATGGACCTGGCGGACGCGGCGCAGCTCGCTTCGCTATCGGATGAAACGCCGGAAGGGCGCTCGATCGTGGTGCTGGCGAAGGAGAAATACGGATTGCGCGGGCGCGAGCTTTCTTCCTTTGCGGCGACATTTATTCCGTTTTCGGCGGTCACGCGAATGTCAGGAGTGGACCTCGACGGGCGGCAAATCCGCAAGGGCGCATTCGACGCCATCGCAGGGCACTGCGCGCAGGCGGGCAACAAGGTGCCGCCGGAAGTCGAGGAGGTGGTGAAGAGCATTTCCAATTCGGGCGGCACACCGCTTCTAGTGGCGGAAGATTGCCGCATCCTGGGAACCATTCACTTGAAGGACATCATCAAGGGCGGGATGCGCGAGCGGTTCGATCAGTTGCGCGCCATGGGAATTCGCACGGTGATGATTACCGGGGATAACCCGTTGACGGCGGCGGCCATCGCGCGCGAGGCGGGACTGGACGATTTTCTGGCGCAGGCCAAGCCCGAAGACAAACTGGCGCTGATTCGCAGCGAACAGGCCAAGGGGAAACTGGTGGCCATGACCGGCGACGGCACGAACGACGCTCCCGCGCTGGCGCAGGCCGACGTGGGCCTCGCGATGAACGCCGGGACGCAGGCGGCGAAGGAAGCCGGAAACATGGTGGACCTCGATTCAAATCCGACCAAGCTCATCGAGGTGGTCGAAATCGGGAAGCAACTGCTGATCACGCGCGGGGCGCTGACCACATTTTCGGTGGCGAACGACGTGGCGAAATACTTCGCGATCATCCCGGCGATGTTCGCGGGGGCGTTTCCGCAACTCAACGTGCTGAACATCATGGGGCTGAAGACGGCGCATTCGGCGATTCTTTCGGCGGTGATTTTCAACGCGCTGATCATCATTGCGCTGGTGCCGCTGGCGTTGCGCGGCGTGCGTTACCGCCCGCTGGGCGCGGAGGCGCTGCTGCGGTGGAATCTGTTGATCTACGGCGTCGGCGGCATCATCGCGCCGTTCATCGGAATCAAGGCGATTGACATGATTATCACGCGCATCGGATGGGCATGAGGGAAACATGAAAAAGAATCTTGTCGTCGCGGTTTTGTACACGCTGGTGACCACCGTGCTTTTTGGAATCATTTACCCGCTGGTGGTGACGGGGCTGGCGCAGGTGATATTTCCGCGGCAGGCGAATGGAGAGCTGATTCGCTCGGGCGATAAGCTGGTGGGCTCGCGTCTGATGGGGCAGCCGTTTACGGCGCCGGGATATTTCTGGTCGCGGCCATCGGCGGCGGGTACGGCGGGGTATGATCCGACGGCTTCGGGAGGATCGAATCTGGGGCCCACGAACAAGACTCTTATTGATCGCGTGACCGCGAGCGTCCAGGCATTGCAAGCCGACAAATCCGGGCGCGCCGGTTCCGGTGGACCTGGTGACCACGTCCGGCTCGGGGCTCGATCCGGATATTTCGCCCGCGTCGGCTGCATTTCAGGTTCCGCGCGTGGCGCGGGAACGCGGCATGAGCGAGCAGGACGTGCGCGCGCTGGTCGAAAAGCACACCGAGGGGCGCCAGCTGGGGTTTCTGGGCGAGCCGCGTGTCAACGTGCTGGAGCTGAATCTGGACTTGGATGCGGTTCATCCGCTCCGATAGGACATCCAAGACGATGAGAAGAGTGGAAGCGATTATCGAAACCGCGAAGCTGGATCCGGTGAAGGATGCCCTTCACGAAGTGGGCGTCGAGGGCATGACGGTGCTCGAAGCGCGCGGCCATGGCCGCCAGAAGGGCCACACGGAGTTCTACCGCGGCCGGGAATACACCGTGGACCTGATCCCCAAGATCAAGATCGAAATGGTGCTGCCCGACGAAATGGTGGACAAGGCCGTGGAGGCCATCATCAAGGCGGCGCGCACGGGAAAAATCGGCGACGGGAAGATTTTTCTTTCGAAGGTTGGCGATGCCATCCGCATTCGCAACGAAGACCGCGGCCAGACCGCCATTTAGCCTTCGAGTCTTTCTTTCCCTCGTTCGCATCGCGGGTGGTCCTTTTGTTTTGCTGGCCTGCCTGCCGGCAGGCAGGCTCCGCTTCTGCCGCGAAGCGGCCGCGCCCCGCGCCATAGCGTGATGTTGCCCTAATTTGCCACAAGCGCACCTGTCGCTAGCAAAACCAAAAACGCACACTATACCGGGCGCGTGAGGCAACCTGCGCCGCATTTCTGGGATAGAATGATTGATGGCGTCGGGAGGGTTGGATGATTCACCGTTTCATCTCTCACAATGGCCGCCTGTTGCCCGTCGAGGAATCGCGGCTTTCGCCGGGCCAGTCGGGACTGCTGAACGGCTGGGGACTGTTCACGACGGTTCGTATCGTCGAGGGAATTCCCTTCGCGTTTGGCCGCCATTGGAAGCGCCTGGAGCGCGATGCGGAACGGACGCGTTGCCCTTTCCCCTACGAGGAAGCGGTTGTGCGCGGACAATTGAGCGAAGTTCTGCGCGCCAACGAGGTGCGGGAAGGCTGCGCGCGCATCTACGTGGTCACGAATCAGACCGGGCTGTGGCGCAGCGATGAAAATATGCCGGCGGTGGATTTGCTGATTTGCTCGGCGGATGTTCCCGCGTATCGCGATCCCGTGCGGCTGGCGCTGCGCGAGCAGGGACGCCATGCGGCCTCGCCGCTGGCGGGCGCGAAGGTCACGTCGTGGCTCATGAATGTGTGGTGCCTGCAGGAAGCGCAGCGCGCGGGCTTCGACGAAGTAGTGCTGCTCAATGAGCGCGGGGAAGCGTCCGAATGCACGTCCGCGAATATTTTCTGCGTGCGCGGGGGGCGCGTGGCGACCCCTCCGCTCGATTCGGGATGCCTCGAAGGCGTGACGCGCGACATCCTGCTCGAAATCGGCGCGGGTGCGGGAGCGCCCATGGAGGAGCGCACGCTCTTTCCCGAAGACCTCTACGCGGCGGACGAGGTTTTCATTTCCTCGACCAATCGCGGAGTGCTTGCGGTGGCCGAGATCGCCGGGCAAAAGATCGCCGCCGTGCCGGGGCACGTGACGCAACAATTGGAGAAGGCATTCGCGGCTTACGTTCGCGAATATATTGACGCGCGCGCCGTCGCCCAGGCCAAGCGCTGAAACGCGCCGCTTGCTCTTGGCGCGACTGATCGAGGAGGGTACATCCCATGACCGAGCTTGCCAGCAAGACCTGCACGCCGTGCCGCGGGGGAGTCCCGCCGCTCGCGGGCAAGGAACTCGAAGCGCTCGCGAAGCAGGTGCCGCAGTGGAGGGTCGTGAACGGGCACCACATCACGCGCGTGTTCACGTTTCCCGACTTCCAGCAGGCGCTGGCCTTTGTTAATAAGGTTGGCGCAATCGCCGAAGAACAGGGCCACCATCCGGACATTTTGCTTTCCTGGGGCAAAGCCGAAATCACCATCTGGACGCATAGTATCAACGGCCTTAGCGAAAGCGATTTCATCCTCGCCGCGAAAATCGACAAGTTGTGAGCTTCGCGCTTCCGAGGCGCCCGAGGCAGCATGAATTATGAGCAAAGGGAAGATCACAGTGCCCCGCAAGATTCGCCGCGCTCAGGATGCTCGGCCAGCGCCGAGCCAGAGTCCGTTCGAAAAATATCGTGGCATCGGAACACCTGGCATTCGTCGTGGCCGAAAGGCCGTTGTGCGCTGGGTGCGTGACTTGCGCGGACAGTGACCACCACGCATTGCGGGAGCGGTTCCCGGCGCCGCGTCCGTTCGCTCTCCTCAATCGATTCTTTCGCGTCATTTCCGGTTTTTCCAACCTGTGTCTTTTAATCTGATAGGCTAATTCGAGTCGAGGGCTGCCGTTGATGATGAAGCGTCTTTTCATGCGTTACATCGCGGAGGAAGCGCGGCCCATGCTGGCGCTGGCGACGCCGATCGTCCTGGCAGAGCTGGGCTGGATGACGATGGGCATCGTGGACACGATGATGGTCGGGCGGCAGGCGTCGAGCGCAGTGGCCATCGGAGCGGTGAGCCTGGGGAGCATCCTCTATTACGTGGTGGCGATATTCGGGACCGGGCTGATGCTGGGGCTGGACACGCTGGTCTCGCGTTCGTATGGCGCGGGGGATTTGAAGGATGCGCACCGGTCGCTTGTCAACGGCGTGTACTTGAGCCTGGCGCTGGCGCCGTTGCTGATGGGCGCGATCCGGCTGTGGGAACCGGTTCTGCGCTCGCTGCACATTCAGCAACCCGTGCTCGACCAGGCGATTCCCTATCTTCGCGCGATTAATTGGAGCACGCTGCCGCTGCTGCTCTATTTCGTTTTTCGCCGCTATCTTCAGGGGATGAATATGGCGAAGCCGGTGATGTTCTCGCTGATTTCGGCGAACGTAGTGAATGTCGCAGGCAATTGGGCGTTTGTCTATGGCCATCTGGGAAGCCGCGCGATGGGGACGGTCGGCTCCGGCTGGGCCACGTGCATCAGCCGCGTTTATATGGCGTCCGTGCTGCTGGCGTATTGCGTTTATTACGACGTGCGCTACAAAACGGGCTTGCGCGATGCCTCCCGCTGGCCGCACATGCCCCGCGTCTGGAAACTTGTGAGCCTCGGGTTCCCCGCGGCCACGCAGCTCGGCCTTGAGGTGGGAGTATTCGCGGTAGCCACGGCGCTAATCGCCAAGCTGGGAGCGGTTGCGCTGGCGAGCCATCAGATTGCTCTGACTACGGCATCATTCACGTACATGGTGCCGCTCGGGGTTGGCTCCGCCGCCGCCGTGCGCGTGGGCCAGGCGCTGGGCCGGCGAGACGCGAGCGCCGCCAGCCGCGCGGGCTGGACCGCCCTCGCGCTCGGAGCAGGTTTCATGAGCTGTGCGGCGATCGTCTTTTGGGTTGTGCCGGGCGCGATTGTGCGCATCTACTCGCCCGACCCGGCTGTGATTCGCGCGGCCAGCGGGCTGCTCTTCGTGGCCGCATTTTTTCAGCTCTTTGACGGCTTGCAAGCAGTGGCGACGGGCGCGCTGCGCGGCGCGGGCGATACGCGCACGCCGATGATCTGTTCGGTGGGCTTCTACTGGCTGGTGGGCCTGCCGCTGGGCGGGTTTCTCTGCTTTCACCTCGGCTGGGGCGCCGCTGGGCTTTGGACCGGCCTGTGCGTGGCCCTGATCCTGATTGGGAGCACGCTGCTCTATTTTTGGCGCCGGAAGGAACGCTCCTTTGAAACAAGCCAGGCCGCGCCGAAGGCGTCATGGGTGGCCATTACTTGAAATCCGCTTTTTCTTGCTTCCGGGCAGGCTCTGCACAATAATTTCGTCTCATGGTTAAACAATGACTTCGAATCCTAGAGGGGCCAGAAAATTGGCCCCGATCTTGAGGGCGGTGGTTGAGGTTGGATTTATTATATTTTTGTTTTACTCCAACCTTCTGATGGGGGAATTTGCCCGCGCGAGTGGCCGGGGAAAGACTCTGGCTTTCGCCATTCGGGATGAATTCACCGCAGCTAATTTCGCTGTAGCCGTCATTTCCGGACTGATTGGCTACGTAGTCGTCGAATATCTTCGAAAGCGAGTTTAGACTCGCGCGCCATACGTTCTTCTTTAGTGTCCCACGTTTTTTTGACGCCGCCATCTCCTGTTGCGCTACCATTCGGGACGCAAAAATGGGCAATCCATTCATGGCTCGCGCCATCAAGCTTTCCATCGAAAATGTGCGCGCGGGGCGCGGCGGTCCCTTTGCGGCGGTGATCGTGAAGGGCGGTGAGATCGTCGCCGAGGCCGCCAACGCGGTCACGTCGGCGAACGATCCTACGGCTCACGCCGAAATCATGGCCATCCGGGAGGCTTGCCGGAAACTGGGAACCTTCGAGCTCGCGGATTGCGAGATGTACGCCACCTGCGAACCCTGCCCCATGTGCCTGGGCGCAATCTACTGGGCGCGACTGGCGCGCGTTTATTTCGCGGCTCTTTCCGCGGACGCATCGCAGGCCGGATTTGACGACTCGTTCATCTACCGCGAAATCGCGCGGCCGCGCGAGGAACGCAAAATCCCCATGATTCCGATGATGCGTGAAGAGGCGCTGGCCGCATTCCGCGAGTGGGAAGCGAAGAGCGATAAAATCCGATATTGAGCGCAGCTGCCTGCTTGCACCGGGCGTGGCACCGGGGTTTTCCAACTTTACGGAGAGGGCTGCGGCGGATCGCTGTCGCCTGATTGAGTCTCGACGGCGCCTTTCTCGAGCGCCCAGGCGACGAATCCATCGGGCGCATCCTTGACGCCGTAAATATTCGCCATGCTCAGGCTCTTGATTCCCTGCCAATGAATCCCGCGAAGAGTGGCATTGCTGAGGTCGGCCCGGTCCAATGTGGCGCCCGTGAGATCCGCTTCGGTGAGATCGGCGCCCGAAAAATCCGCGTCGCTCATGTCGCACTCGGCGAAAAGAACGCCGGTGAAATCGCCCTGGCGGAAATTGGCGAAGTGCAGGTCCGAATCCGTAAAATTCGAGAAGCGAAAAGAGCTATTGCGGGCGTCGGCGGCGCTGAAGTTCGAGCGCGCCAGACGCGCGTTCGGAAGCTGAATCCCCTGGAGAAATGCGCTTGAAACATCCACTCCCACGAGTGGGACGTGGTCGGCGTTCAATTCTTCGAGCGCCTCGATCCTTCCTCCGCTTCCCCCCTTTCCCTGCGCGGTGTTGATCACTTGCCAGGCTTGGAAGTGCCGCTGCATGGTTCGATCGCCCGACTCCGAAACATAGAAGATTACGGCCACGAGCACGCTGAGGCTGCCGAGGTATTCCAAGACTTCGAGGAATTTCCAGTTGTTTAGACAGAAGGCAACCCACTCCAGGATCCAGTCCATGTAGAGGAAAGGCGCGGTCCACGCCCGCGTGATTCGTTTTCTTTGCGCAGCCCAGGTTTCCGGCTTCGATCTCGAGGAATACAGTCTCATGGGACGCCTGTTATTTGCTGCATCTGGCGATTGGTATGGACACGCGGATTGTATTTCGCATGCGCCGGAATGTCTATCGCCCGGTCTATCCCTGGCATGGCCTGAGGTTGCCGCGGCGGGCGCATGGTCGCGTCCTGCGGGAATTTGTAGGACGCGCAAAAAAGAGGGCTGGCTCGGGCCGGTGAGGCGGCCCGAGCCAGGGGGGGCTACGAGGTGAGAGCTGCGACTACGGGGATTTTGCGCTTCAGTCTTTGTCTTTATCGCCGGTATCGACAATCTGGCCGGTGCCCGGATCGAGGATCAACTTGTGCGCCTGGCAACTGTCGAAATCGAATATGCCATTGAGAGTGCCAGCAATGGCGTCATTCGAACCGTTCCCGATGCGGCCCAGATTGAAGTTGTCTTCGATAAACCGGACGATCGAGGAGAAATCCGTGACGCGATGGTCAATGTAGTTCTGCCGCGCGCACGGAGAGATGACGACCAGGGGCAGCCGCGGGCCGTATCCGCAGCGGCCGTTCTGGATGTCGCCGGCAGGATCGACCGCCGTGGGCGTCCCGCAGTTGCCGGGCCCGAGGAGCGCGTCGGAGTCACTGTTGCCCGCTTTCGGGTCGGAGACGTCCGATTGGCGGACAATGGGACCCATCACGTGATCGTACCAGCCGTCGGAGTCGTCGTAGGTGATGAAGATGGCTGTTTCTTTCCATTCATCGCTCGCTTCGATCGCATTGATCGTGTTCACCAGGAAAATCTGCTCGTCCAATGGATCGGAATATCCCGCGTGGCCATCCTCGAACGCCGGAGCCTTCAGGTAGCTCACCGCCGGCAAGTTGCCATTCGCCAGCGCGGTGAAGAAATCGTTTACGTCGTATTCGTGATGCGCCGCGTCGCTCTTGCCGATCATCGAGGGCGAAGACGGACGCACATGCCCGGCGTTGAGCGTGGACGCCCAATACTGAAACCAGGCATGGTGGGGAATATAGTCGCCTGTCGTCCCGGCGAGTCCCGCAGAGCTCCTGGTACAGCCCGTTGTCCCGTTGGAATTCGTGATGCCTGTGTTGAAGCCACCCATGAACGATCCCCACGTGATTCCCGCCGCGTTCAAGAGATCCCCGATGTTCTTTCCGGACATCGTGACCTGCGTCCGCTTGGGATTCGAGCACGTGTCGCCCGAAGGATCCGCATCGCCAACGACCGCGCCGGAGCTGGCGCCGCCGGCGATAAAGCCGCTGCCGGAGAGTCCGTTCGTGATCGTCCCGGCATAGGTGTTCCCAGCAATCACATTCATGGCCCCCGGCGTGGATGGCCCGAACGTCGTTCCGAAGAAGTTGTCGCTCATGGCGAAGTGCTGCGCGTAATTCCACTCAGCCGTGACGGTATTGCCGTCGAAATAATCCAATACCGCGGTTTTCCCGAGATGCACGTCCGTGCATCCGGTCTGCGCAACGAACATGTCCATCAACCCGCCGTGGAAAGCCGCCTGCTCCTGTGTGTAAGCATGATCGTTGTCGCAGGTCACGGCGAAGCTGCGGTCAATGCGCACGGGATTGGCCCCGTTCGGGTTGTCGGTCAGCAGCCCCGCGGAGTCCAGCGTGTTCGCGCGTGGCGTGTCACTATCCTTCCCGAGATGGAAATAGACGGTTCCGTCTGTGTTTGGTTGGGCGTGCGGATAGGTGCCGAAGTAATGGTCAAACGACACATTCTCCTGAAAAATCACGATCACGTGCTTGATAGGTGTGTTCGACGGGAAATCATCTCTGTCTTGGGCTCGAACGCTGCTCGTAGCTATCATGGTCAAACCAAAGGCCATGAGGGCGGCAACCGCCAGTCCTCGAAGATGCTTCGGATTCATGGATTCTCCTCGCAGGGAAGGATTTGAGTTTGAATCCGGCCGCCCGGCAGGAGCAAACTTCACCGCAACATCGGCGGCGTCTGGAAGACTGCCGGAATCAAACGCGTGCATGATGTGAATACGCGAGTGTTGTTATTGCAAAATTAAGGAGACGTTAATTTTTGCGCCGATGTGGCGCCGAGAAAGAGAAATGCCGCAAGACCGCCGGAAAATATGAACGGATTTGCAAGTCGAATGCGGTTCACGCACGGCTGATCGCGGAGAATTCACCTCCGCTTCATCCCGCTGCAACATGCGCAACTTAGATTCACGCCGCTTTGTGTTCGCTCGCGACTCAACCCGCGAGTAAATCGAATTAATGCCGGTGAAAAAAAGGGAGGGATTCTTATGCGCAGGCCTTCTGCGTTTGTTGTCGTCGTAATGATTGCGCTGCTCGCGAATTCGCCAATCAGTTTTGCGCAGCCGGGGAAGCCGGGCCCGCCTCCGACGCCGGTCGCCGCTCCCACGACCACGCCGATCAAGCACGTCGTCGTCATTTTCGATGAGAATAATTCCTTCGACCATTATTTCGGGACCTACCCGAACGCCTTGCCCAATACGGACGGGAGCGTTTATTTCGGTCCGGCGGACCCCGGCACGCCAACCATCAACGGATTAACTCCCGCATTGATCGCTCACAACCCGAATTTGGACCCGCCCTTTCGACTGGACCGGAGCAACAACGTTACCTGCGACAACACCAACGGCTACAAAGCCGAGCAAGAAGCGTACGACGGAGGCTTGCTCGATAAATTCGTTCAAGAGACGGGTTGCACGGACCCCGTTCTGGGCTCGGCCAACGTGATGGGCTATTACGACGGGAACACGGTGACGGCGCTATGGAACTACGCCCAGCATTACGCGATGAGCGACAATTTCTTCGGCACCGAGTTCGGCGTCACTGAGGAGGGGCATTTGAATCTTGTTTCCGGCCAGACGCACGGCGCCTCACCTAACGTGCCCGGCAAAGTTGTCAACGGCACCGTGATCGCCAATGTCGATCCGATAGCAGATGACTGCTCCGTAAGTCCCACAGTTCAAATGGCCGCCCCGAACATCGGTGATCTCCTGAATGCCAAGGGTGTCACTTGGGGATGGTTTTATGGTGACTGGCCCACAACCCCTACAACCACGCCATTGGACCCGGCCCAGTGCGCAAGCGAGTATAATCCGCACTACACGCCTTTTCAGTATTTCGCGTCAACGGCGAACCCTCATCATTTGCGTCCGATCTCCGTTGCCACCATCGGACAGACGGATGCGGCGAACCACCAATATGCGATCTCCGATTTGTGGGCTGCCATCGCCAATGGAAACATGCCTGCCGTCAGTTTCCTGAAGGCTCCCGCCAATGAGACGGGCCACCCATCCAACTCGAGCCCCTTGGCTGAGCAGGCATTCCTGGTTACGACGATCAATATGTTGGAGCAGAGCCCCGATTGGAAAGACACGGCCATCCTGATCACATGGGACGACTCAGATGGCTGGTATGACCATGTTCTTGGGCCCATCGTCAACCAGTCGAACGATCCCGCCAACGATGCGCTGTTGGGGCCAACGGGACTCTGTGGAACGGCTCCGATGGGAGGCGTCGCAGATCGTTGCGGCTATGGGCCTCGCCTGCCGTTCCTGGTGATCTCTCCATTCGCCAAGGAAAATTTTGTGGCGCACACCGTCGCCGATCAGACCTCCATCACGCGGTTCATTGAGGACAATTGGTCTCTGGGCCAGCTCGGCGGAGGATCCTTCGACGCGCTCGCCGGATCCATCACGAACATGTTCGACTTTCGTGACGACCACGACCACGGCCATGACGGCGACCGGGACTTCGACCGCATCCTCATTCTCGATCCCGACACCGGCGAGCCCATGGGATACGCGCACTAAGCTGCGGGTATTTTAGCTTCCGGGCAGCGGAACTCAATGCACGCCTCCTGTGTCGCGAGCAGCGCGTAACGTAGCCGAAACCCCTTAGGGGGAAGTTTGCCTGCGGTTCGCATCTCGGCGGCATCGCGCAAGCTTTCAATCTATCTTCGCTCCCGCCGTTCTCTTGCCTGTTTCCGGCGCTATTGCTACACTATCGCGGCAAGAGCGAATCGGTTGCTCCTGCCATAATTCCCGTAAAAGGGTCCCTCATGTCTGGACACTCGAAATGGGCCACCATCAAGCACAAGAAAGCGGCCACGGACGCGCGCCGCGGCAAAATCTTCACCAAGCTCATTCGCGAGCTGACCATCGCCGCCCGCACCGGCGGCGCTGACCCGGTCACCAATCCCCGCCTGCGCACCGCCATCCTCGCGGCCAAGGGCGAAAATATGCCCAACGACAATATTGAGCGCGCCATTCAGCGCGGTACAGGGACTCTCGAAGGCGAGACCCTCGATGAGGTGATGTTCGAAGGATATGGCCCCGGCGGAGTGGGCGTCCTCGTGCAAGTGGTCACCAGCAACCGCAACCGCATCGTCAGCGAGATTCGCCACATGTTCTCGAAGAACGGCGGCAACATGGCCGAATCGGGCGCCGTGGGATGGATGTTCCATCGCAAGGGCGACATCGTTGTGCCCAAAGAGCAGGCGGATGAAGAAAAAATGATGGGCATCGTCCTCGATGCCGGCGCGGAGGATTTGCGCGACGATGGCTCGTCGTGGGAAGTCATCACGCCGCCCGAGGCCATGGAAAAAGTCCGCGAGGCGCTTACAGGCGCGGGCATCACGCCCGCCTCCGCCGAAGTCGCCTGGGTGCCGCAAAACTACGTGAAGCTGAGCGGCGCGCAGGCCCAGCAGATGCTTCGCATGGTCGAGGCGCTCGAAGATCACGACGACGTGCAGCACGTCTACGCCAATTTCGATATAGACGAAAGGGAAATCCAGGCGGCTGTCGCCGGGTAGTTTCCTTTCCGCCGCGCCGCCCGGAAAAAGCTCTATCGCTTGCGTTCGGCTCGCACGTACACTTGTGGCCTCATGGCATCCATGCCAGCGCATTCCGCAGAGTCCGGCGCCCGCCCGCATTCCGGCGCGAGGCTGCGCGTGCTGGGCGTGGACCCGGCGGTTGCCGGCATCACCGGCTACGGCATCGTGGAATTCAGAGGCGCCCTGCCGCGCCTGGTTCGCTTCGGTTCACTGAAGTTTCCCGCGCGCGCCACGTTTGCGGCGCGCCTCCGCGAAATCCATCAATTGATTGCCCAACTTGTGGAGGAATTTGCGCCCGACGCCGTCGCCATCGAATCGGTCTTCACTGCGCTGAATGTGAAGACGGCGCTGCGGCTGGCGGAAATGCGCGGCGTGGTGCTGCTGGCCGCGGCGCAGGCCCGAATTCCCGCGCACAGCTATTCACCCCGCGAAGTGAAGGCCAGCGTCGCCGGCTTCGGCAACGCCTCGAAGCAGCAGATGCAGCAGATGGTAAGTTCCCTGCTCGGCCTGGCCTCTTACCCGGAACCGCCGGACGCCGCCGACGCGCTTGCCGTGGCGATGTGCCACGCGCACGCGTCGAAGGCGCGCGAACGCATGGCTGCGTCTACACGCCTCGAGCGCCCGCCGCGCCGCGCGTCCGGCCGCGCCGTGCCGCTCGCCGCACACAACTCGAATTAAAAATGGCTTCCCGCAACACTCATTTCGCGCTCGCCTCCATGTTTGCCGCTGCGCTTGCCATTGTCTTCGCGGCTGCCTCCATCGCCGTAGCGGCTGCGCCGCAGGCCTCAGCGAATCCATCCGGCAGCCACGCCACAATCACCTTCCGCAAAGTGTTCAAGAGCAGCTTCCCCGAGTTCGTCGAAATCAAGATAGACGAATCCGGCTCCGGCACATTCGATATCCGCCAGCTCGCGGACGCGGCCAACCCGCAGCCCTTTGAAGCAGGCGCCGCGCTCGTCGGCAAAATTTTCGGCCTGGCCGCAAAACTCCGCGATTTCGATGGGATTGACCTGGAGGTGCACCACCGTCTCGCGAACCTCGGCGAAAAAACCTTCCGCTATGAGAAGGGCGGCGAGGCGCACGAGGTCACGTTCAATTACACTCTCAATCCTTCCGCCTCCGAACTTCTCGATATCTTTGAAGGCCTCGCGCGCCAGGAGCAGGACCTTTCCGATCTAGTCCGCACCTTGCGCTACGATCGGCTGGGCGTCAACGATGTGCTGGTGCAAACCGATGACGACTACACGCACAACGTCCTTCCCGAACCGCAACGCCTCCTCGGCGCCCTCGATCAAGCCGCTGCGGATGAAAACATCATGGACATTGCCCGTCGGCGCGCCCGCGAGCTCGCCGCCCGCATCCGCTCCGCTTCACCCTGAGCCTGCCCGCTACAGTCCTGGCGGGAAACCCACGGCGTGGGCTTCGAAGGGCCCGCTCTTCCGCCCGCGCGCCGCCGCACCGTCATTTCCCTTGTTTGTTCTTGTCTCCCAGGAATTCCACATCCTTGCCGGTGTGTGTTCGGATGGCCTCAAAGATATCCTCGTAGTCCTTCTTGTTCATACGCAGGACCACCGTTCTGGGATCGTTTTGCTCGTGATAATCAATGTAGAGCCAGTGGCTTTTCGAGTGGGTCAGCATGATAACCGCCCCCGCGCCGAGCGAGGCGACCATCACCGCAGCGCCCTGAGCGATACGATGTTTCTTCGAGTATTCGTAGGAGAACCTGTCAATCTGGTCGTCCGGAATCGTCACGAAGTCGCGATCAGCGGCGCGCACGACAATATCCTTGTTGATGTCGCTGAAGATCAGGGTCGCACGCGCCTGCTTTCCATTCGCGTCCGCCAGCTTCACGTCGTGAAAAGCGGTCTCGTCAGCCGGACTTCGATGGATGGGCGCGAAGGTCGCCAGAAAAACAGCAACAACGGTGATTTTCTTCATGTTTTTGTCTCCTCCAGTTTTCCATGCCTTGCTTGCCGGTAAACAAAGAACAGTGGGTACGGCCCCGACGCGGATGGAGTTCGGGAAGAGATTTTCTCTCTGGAAGGGGAAAACTGCTTGGTGTACGAATACCAAATCAGTAGCTAATAGTCAATCTAAAGGTTCAGTGAATCTAGCCGTCCTTGGCTGAATTTCCAGACCCCCCGCGTCAAAAAGGCGCGTTCGCCGGAGCGCCGTGGCGGGCACCCTAAATATTTAATTCTTTGTATGAGTACCTCCTTGCCATTTTGACCTTCCATTGTTAGCTTTATCAGCGGGGCGGGGTGCCCGGCGAATCCTACGCTCTGTTGGTTCCTTGTTGCTCTCTGAGGTTCGATTTGGAATAGCACTATCAAAATGTTTCCACCGGATGCAACTCGCAGGCCAATTCTGGGTTCTATTAGCATGATTTGAGGGGCTGTTCCCGAATGGGTGGGAAATTCAAAGCCAGTTGTACCGCGAGTCTTTCGGCAAACCTTCGCCATCGGGTCGCCTTGTTCGAAAGGACAGGTTACTTCCGCGAGGTTGTTGGCGGGAACGGCTGAAGTTCAGTCCATACTTTGTGGAACTCTATGGCCATTTGAGGGAATTACCGACATGCGACTCCCAAACAGGAAGCTCTTATTTGCGGCGGTTCTTGCCTTTTTTTCACCCCTTGTCATGGCAGTTTCGGCGCAAACCACGAGCGTCCAGCCGCGCATCACGCAGGCTGTGGACGAGTCCAGCCGCGTAACCCTCAAGGGAACCGTTCACCGGCTGGCCAACGCCGCCAATGACGCCGGCGCCGCACCCGATGATATGCCCCTTGAGCGCCTGCACCTGGTGCTCAAGCGCAGCCCGGCGCAGGAGACCGCCCTCCAGCAGCTCATCAGCGACATGCACTCGCCCGGCTCGGCCAGCTATCACAAATGGCTCACACCCGAGCAATTCGGTGAGCAGTTCGGCCCCGCGGACCAGGACGTCGCCACCGTCGAATCATGGCTCGGCTCTCACGGCTTCCAGGTGAGCAAAGTGGAGCCTGGCAAGCAGGTGATCGAGTTCTCCGGAAATGTTGCCCAGATGCGGGGCGCCTTCCATACCCAGATTCACAAATACATGGTCAATGGCGAGACGCATTTTGCCAATGCCAGCGACCCGCAAATTCCCGCGGCGCTCGCGCCGGTTGTTGGCGGCTTTGCTTCCCTCAATAATTTTCGCGCCCACCGCGAGACCCAGCTCCTCGGCAAAGCCACCTACGACCCAGCGACCCATAAGGCGACGCCTCAGTGGAATTACCCTGTCCCGGGCGGCGTGAACTACGTTGTCACCCCCGGCGATTTCGCCGTCCAGTATGACCTTAATCCGCTCTACACCGCCGGAACCAAAGGCACCGGCCAGACCATCGCCATCATCAACGACGCCAACATCAACGTGTATCTCGCCAACCAGTTCCGCAGCATCTTCGGCCTCAGCGCCAATCCGCCGCAGGTCATTATTGACGGAAATGATCCCGGGATTGACGGCATCAACAATCCCGATGGGCCGAACTACGATTCCATCGAAGCCTACATTGACGTCGAGTGGTCCGGAGCCGCGGCGCCCGGTGCCACCGTGGACCTCGTCATCGGCGCCGACACCGCTCTCGAATCCGGCCTCTTCCTTGCCGCGGAGCGCGCCGTCTATGGCAACGTCGCGCCTGTTCTCAGTCTGAGTTTCGGCCTTTGTGAAGCCGACCTAGGCAGCGCATACAACGCCTTTTTCAATCAGCTTTGGGAAGAGGCCGCGGCGCAGGGCCAGACCGTCCTGGTCGCCTCCGGCGATAGCGCCTCCGCCGGCTGCGATGACCCCGGCCAGAGCTACGCCGTGGACGGCCTTGCCGTGAATGGCCTCGCCTCCACGCCTTTCGATGTGGCTGTGGGTGGCACCGACTTCTTTTATAGCGACTACAACTCAACCCCAGCCGCTCTTAACGCCCAGCTCGCGACCTATTGGGGCGCGCCCACTACCACGAACTCCCCGGCCACCTCACTCCTGACTCCCATCCCCGAGCAGCCCTGGAACAACAGCCAGTACGGCCTCGACATCGTTAACTTCTACGCCGAGAGCGGCGACCTTGCCACCACCATCATCGGAGGCGGCGGAGGAGCCAGCATTTTATACACCAAACCGTCCTGGCAAACCGGTACCGGCGTCCCCGCGGACGGCGTTCGCGACCTCCCCGACCTCTCCCTCTTTGCATCCAACGGTGCAAATGCCAGCTTCTATCCTAGCTGCGCCTCTGACGGAGACTGCCAGCCCGGCGGCACTCCCGTTCAGATCAGCGGCGCCGGCGGCACCTCATTCGCCTCGCCGGAGTTCGCGGGCATCATGGCCCTTGTCGTTCAGAAATATGGACGCCAGGGCCAGGCCAACTTCGTTCTCTACCCGCTCAAGGCGAACTATCCCGCCGCGTTCCATGACGTGACTAATGGCACCAATTCCGTCCCCTGCGAATTTCTCCCCACTCACACGGCCAACTGCATCTCCGCCGGAGCGGGTGCGATTGTCCTTGGCGGCGTAACGGAAGGCCAGCTCGGCACCGGCGCCACGGCCGACTATAACGCTGCCGCCGGCTATAATCTCGCCACGGGCCTCGGCACCGTTGACGCCAACGTCCTCGTCACCGACTGGAACAACATCATCACCGCCCTCCACCCCAGCGCCACGACGCTCACGCCCTCCTCCACTTCGTTCGCCCACAGAACCCCGATTACCATCAGCGGCACGGTTACAGGAAGTACGCCGACTGGCGACGTTGCCCTCATGACCGACAGCACGGAGCCAGCCAATCAGGGGCAAGCATTTTTCACTTTGAGTGGCGGGTCTTATTCTTCCTCTACCCTCTTTCCGAGCGGCATCACCTTCCTGCCCGGCGGCACTTATAACATTTGGGGACAGTACGGCGGCGATTCCAAAAACGCCTCGAGCACTTCCGGCAAAACCTCGATCACCGTCACCCCCGAGAACAGCGGCGTTGCCCTCAACATCGGCAATACCAACGGCAGTACCGTCAACCCGAGCGGAGCCGCCTACGGCACGCAACTCATCCTGGTCGCCCAGCCCTATCCGAGTTCCTGCCCATCCCCGCCCGCAGCCTGTGTCACCACCTACACCTACCCCACCGGCACGGTCACATTCTCCGACAATGGTGCGGCCATCAACACCGCGGTCGTGAATGCCGAGGGCGATGCCGAATACAACAGCGCGTTTTCGGTGGGTTCGCACTTGGTTACCGCGGCGTATTCCGGGGACAACAGCTACAACAGTTCAACGTCTTCCGCCGTCGCCTTCACCATTGTCAAGGACACGCCCGCGATCTTCCTGAGTGCGTCGAACGTAGATAGCAGCAGTCAAATCATCACGGGCCAGGTGACGACCATCAATATCCAGATCGAAAACAACACCATCAACGAGGCCGGGTTTTCCGTTCCCGCGGCAGCGCCCACGGGCACAGTCACGGTCAAGGTCGGCAACATTCTATCGACCACCGTGGGCTTGGCTCCGGCGGTTGATCCGAACACCGTCTTCCCCGATGGCGTGGCAACCGTCTCGCTCCCGGCAAACACGGCTGCCGGAAACTATAACGTCACGATTACTTACAATGGAGATTCGAATTACGCGTCCACCTCGGCCAGCGGCAGCATAACCGTCGTGGGGACCGGCGGCCTTACGTCCACAACAGCCGCGAGCATCTCCGGGAGCATCTCGCCGACCACGAGCATCAGCGTTACCGGAACGGTCACAGGCCAGAGCGGACACCCGGCGCCTACCGGGTTTGTCTTCTTGTTCTCATCTGGGAACAGTCTTGGCGAAGTAGGAATCACTCCTGGGGCCGGCGACAGTTCCACTTTCTCCGTCACCTTGGATAGTCAGGACCTTCTCGAAGGCTCAAATTTCATCACCGTTCAATACGTCGGTGACGCGAACTATGCTCCTTCAGCCACCACGCTGAACGGCGGCGCTGCCGTCTCCAATCCGCTCTCCGACTTCTCCATCGTGCCGCAGACTACGATTGTTCCGGTCGCGGCGGGTGGTTTGTCATCGGATGTTGTCAATGTGAATTCGGTGAACGGCTTCGGCGGTGTAGTCAGCTTTACGTGCACCGCGGCTGCCGGCATCACGTGTTCGACTCCGTCCTCGGTTACGGTTTTAAGCGGGAGCAGCGCGGCGCTCACTCTCAATATCAGCGCTACATCCCCGCTGGCCACTGCAAATTACAACGTCCTGCTGACGGGCACGTTTGGCTCCTTCGTGCACACCCTTGCGATCGAGGCAGCCGTCAGCCCGAATGCCGCCTTGAATCTCAATTTGACGGCCACGCCGCCGAATCCGACGCCCATCATCATCACGACGCCCGGCCAAACGGGCACCTCCCTTGTCACGGCGACCGCGGAAGGCGGCTTGACGGGCACAGTGAATTTTTCCGTCGTTCTCTCGCCCAACAATCTCTTTGAGCCTCCGGATTGCTTCTTCACCTCCCCATCCGTGGCTTTCAGCGGCGGCAAGGCGCAGTCAACGCTCAGCTGTACAACCACTGCGGTGGTTACCGAGGTTGTCCCAACGGCGAATCGTCCGCAGGGTCCGGGATGGCTCAGGGTGAGCGCTACCTTGGCGGCTTCGGCGGCGATTTGCTTCCTGCTGCTGTTTATGCCCGTCCGGCGGCGGCGCGTGTTTGCGCTGTTCGCTGCATTGGCCTTTATCGTAATCGCCTTTGGCTGCGGCGGAAGCAGCGGAGGTGGTGGCGGAGGCGGCGGTGGTGGAACTCCTAATCCGGGCACTACTCTGGGAACCTACTACGCGACTGTGAATGCATCCGTGACGAATGGCGGCGTTACCGTCACTCAATCAACCACCATCCCGGTCACGGTCGAGTAATCGCGCGCGAGATTACGGAACGATGATGCCGGCGTAGCCGACCACTTCGTTGCGCTCGCCTGTGACGTCGCCTGAAGTCGCGTAGCGGACGAGTTGCGCTTCCTTCGCGCCGAGTTCGCGCACGGCCACGAGCATGGCTACCGTCGCCGCATAACCGCACATCGTGATTCCCTCGTTACGCACCGTGTCATAGAGGCCGCGCGGGTCGAGCGCCAGGATGCGATCCGTCGCGCGGCGGTCTTTTGCGCGCGTGATCGCGTCGCTCTCGTAGTGGTTCATATCCGAGCTGGCGATGACGAGCACAGGAGCGTCCTCGCCGCCAGCCGCCTGCGCTTCATGTGCCGCCACAACCTGCGCCACGGCGCGCCCCAGTTCCTCGAGCGCGGGATAGCGGTCCACGGCGAGCACTACCGGAACGAAGCGAAAATCCCCAGCGAGCCGCTGCAGGAACGGCAACTGCACTTCGAGCGAATGTTCCTGCTCATGCGCCACGGCGTCCTCCCGCAGGCGCGGACAGGCGCGCGCGAGTTCCTCGGCCAGAGCGGAATCAATCCGCGCCTCGCCGAGGGGAGTTTGCCAGCTTCCTTCGGTGAGAATGGCCATGGGCTCGCCCCGCGGAAAATGCCGCGGCCCGAGCAAAATCACGCGCGCGGGAATTTGGAGCGAGGAATAAACGGCTCCGGCGACGCGGCCGGAATACATGTAGCCCGCATGCGGCACCAGGCAGCCGCGCGCTCGAAACTTTTCCACGCGTGCCGAAGCGGATGGCTGGGAATATTGGTCCACCTGGCGGGCAAGCTCGCGCGGGTCCGAAGGGTAGAAGCGTCCGGCAACGGCAGGCGGGCGAATCATGGATTTTTTCATGCGCCGCGCGGCGAACAATCAATGCGGCTTGGAAGGCTTGCCGATAATCGCGAGCGCCACGGTCTGCCCTTGCTGGTGGAGAATCTTCACCTTGTCGCCGTACTGATAGCCGCCCTGGTTGATGATCTTCAGCATTTGTGCCTGCACGGCCGGCGCATACGTGAAGCTGTGGATCATGCGCATATCGCTCTGCTCGCGGACGACAATGGAGTGTGTGTCCGCATGTATCACTTCGGCTTTCAGCCAGACCTTCGCGCCCGGCTTTACGATCGTGTTCTGCTGCGGCTCCTTCGCAGGGAGCGGCGCAGCCATAATCGCTAGCCCCGCGGCAAGCGCGGCCCAGGCGGCGAAAATCCTACGCCTCGTCATCGAAAGAAATCTTCAAGGATTTCAGAAACTTGATGTCTTGCGCAGTGATTTCCAGCCGGGATTCGTCGGCGTCGTCTTCGAGGATTTCCTCGTCCACGCTGATGTGCATGGATTCCAGGAAGCGGCGGTCCTGCCGCGTCATTTTTGCATCCTGTGGCGTCCGGCGCGCGAGTCCGATTGTGGCGTCGAGTTTCAGGACGATGTCGAAGCCGGCGGCGCGCACGTTCGAAATCGCTTCGGCGATGCGCTCGGAATCCGACACCGTGTCGTTGATCGCGTGGCCCAGCTCGCGCAGCAACTGCTTCATATGATCGTCGAGTTGCAAGGGCGCCACCTCCTCTGAACAGCCCTTCCTACCCCAATTCTATGGCCGGGGCAAGCACGAAACAAGGGCTTCGCGCGAGGCGCGAGCCGAGCCAGTTACTTGTCCTGGGAATCTCTTGACGCGGGGCCGCCGGGTTCGCTTTCCGAGCGGAGCCGTGCCACGACGAGGCGTATTTCGTTGTACGTAAATTCCGGCGGGAGCGCCTCTTTGATTGGCTGGAGCCTGCCCGTACCACGCTCGGCGCATGCCGCCTCGATCTTCGGGAGCCGTTCGGGGGGAATCCATGAGGGCTGAAATTCCAAGTCTCCCTTTAGGACGAGGTCCGCGACCATCGAGACAACCGACGAAATCTGGCGTCCGCGAATTTGTGCAATCTCTTCGAAGGTGCGGCCCTGAGCGAGTAGACGCATCGTTTCCATCGCGGGCTTCGATTTGATGGTCGAGATCGCCGTGGCGCGCGCGCCCTTGCGAAATCGCTCGAGCGCGCCCAAAATCTGCCGGCCGTATAGCTCAGCCTTGCGCTCGCCGATTCCCGGAACTTGCAAAAGCTCTGCGCGCGATGCGGGCCGTATGCGGCAAAGTTCTTCGAGCGTGGTATCGTGCATCACGACGAACGCCGCGACGCCCTGCTGTTTCGCGACGGACCGGCGCCATTCCCGGAGATATTCGCTCAGATCGGGGTCCACGCCCGGCTGCACTGATTTTTTCCGCTTGGGCCGCGGCGCTGCTTGGGAATCTCGCAGCCAGCCGGATTCGCAGCCGCACACGTCACAAGCACCGCAGGACTTCCACTTCGGGATCTCGCCAAAATGGCGGCAGATCTGCTGGTGGCGGCAAGTTTTCGATTCGGCGAAGAGACGAATATCGTCGTACCGCTGCCAAGCGCGCTCTTTTTCGGCAGGGTCGGCGATTTGTCCGGCGAAGTGCGCCAAAAGACCGGCGTCGACTTTCCGCCAAAGAAGAAGGCAATCCGCGGGGAGACCGTCGCGCCCGGCGCGCCCCGCTTCCTGATAGTATTGCTCGATTGATTTCGGCAGAGAGAGATGGATCACGGCGCGGACGGACGCCTTGTTGATGCCCAATCCGAAAGCAATCGTGCCCACCAGAACGCGGACTTCGTCGGACATCCATTCCTCCTGATTGCGCCTGCGGGCGGCGGCATCCATTTTGCCGTGATAGGCGATGGCCGGAATTTCCCGTTCTCCGAGAAAATCCACGGTTTCTTCGACGCGGGCGATGGTGGGCGCATAGACGATCACGCTCGAGCCGGAATGGCGCCGCAGCGCCCTCACCAGAAGATCAGCCTGTTCCTCCGCACCGCACTCCCTGACGATATAGCGAAGATTGCGCCGGTAAAAACTGGCGATGTACTTATCGGGATTGCGGAGCTGAAGCTGTTCGATGATGTCGTGGCGCACACGGCGCGTGGCGCTGGCGGTGAACGCCGCAATGGGATGCTCGGGAAAATGGGTGCGCAGGCGGTTCAACTGGCGGTAATCGGGACGAAACTCGTGTCCCCATTCCGAAATGCAATGCGCTTCGTCAATGGCGAAGAGCGAAACCGGGACGCGCTTGAGCCAGTCTACGGTATCGGGGCGCGCCAGCCGCTCCGGTGAAAGATAGAGCAGGCGGTATTCACCCTCGCATGCGTTCTTCACGACCAGGGATTGCTGTTTTTCCGCGAGCGAACTATTGAGCAGCGCGGCGGGAATACCCATCTGCGCAAGCTGCGCCGCCTGGTCCTGCATCAAGGCGATCAGGGGCGAAACCACGATCACGGTTTGTGCGGGTAACAGCGCCGCCGGGAGTTGGTAGCAAAGCGATTTGCCGCCGCCGGTGGGCATGACCACGCACGTATCGCGGCCCTCCAGCAGGCTTCGCACAATGCGTTCCTGCAGGGGACGAAAGGAATCGTATCCCCAGTAGCGCCGCAGGGCCGAGAGGAGGTCCGCGTTCGGAATCATGCGGCGGAGTATAGAATGGGGATGGCAAATCGTCCATCGTTAACTGAGAAGGTACTTATGGCGGCGGGGGTTCGCGACGACCGTCCCGGCCTTCGCGGCCGGAGAGGACGGGGAGAAGCGGGATGTACTAAAATCGGGGGCATGTCCACGAGCATGCTTCCGGTCCTTTGGCGCTCCGCCCGAGTAACGTTGCGCGCATTTTGGCGCGCCGCGCGGCAGCTCTTCCACGAATCCACCGGCGCGCTCTTTGGGATTTTCGCCGCGTACGGCGCGTGGGCCGCCTGGCGGCAATGGAAACTTCACTTCGCCCTGTGGCTCATGGGTTTTGCAATCCTCTACGCCGTGATGATGGCGGCGTTCGCTTGGGACGCCTTTCGGCGCGCGCGGCGCGTCCGCTGACGGAATGAAACTAATCCTGGCATCGGCTTCGCCCCGGCGCGCTGAGATTCTGCGCAATGCGGGGTTCACGTTTGAAGTACAGCCCGCGTGTGTGGATGAAACGCGATTCCCCGGCGAGAACGTCGAGGATTACGTCCGGCGTCTCGCCGATGCGAAGGCACGCGGCGCTGCCCAACACGCCGCGCGGAAGCACACCCAGGCAATTGTTATCGGTGCGGACACCGCGGTGGCCGTCGCGGGAGAGCTTCTCGGCAAGCCCGGCAGCGTTGAGGACGCAAAAAGAATGCTCCGGCTATTGAGCGGCAGAACGCACGAAGTCCTTACCGGTCTTGCGGTCCTTCGCGTGCCGGAGGGCTCTTCGGCGCTTTATGTGGAGACGACGCGAGTCACGTTCGTCGAGCTCGCGAACCAGGATATTGACGATTACATCGCCACAGGCGAGCCATTCGACAAGGCGGGCGCCTACGGAATCCAGGGAATAGGCGGCAAGTTCGTGCGGGAGATCGAAGGCTGCTACTTCAACGTGATGGGGCTGCCGCTTTCGAGGGTATGGTCTCTCGTGCGGGCGCTCGAATCGGAACGAACGGCAAGCGCATGAAAGACCCGTCGCTCGATTAACAGAAACTCCGAGCCGCTACTTTTTCACTTCGGTCGAAGTGGAGGCCGGTGGATTTACCGGCTGATTCGGTTGATCTGGCTGATCGCCGCGCATCCCTTCCTTGAATTCACGGACGCCTTGTCCAAGGCCCCGCATCACTTGGGGAATCTTGGCGCCCCCGAAGAGAACGAGGATGACCACTGCGATGATCACCAAATGCATAGGACTGTCCCACATAGGGCACCTGCCTTTCGCGCCCGGATTCGTCGAAACCGGGCCCACCCCAACTTTTACGAGATCGAACTGGAGGAGTATAACACAGTCGTTCGGGCGCGGCGCGCTACAAGGTCCCGATAGATGACTTCGAGTCAAATGCCCTTGCAGTGAAGAGTGTTACCGGGGGCGGAGTTGGGCCGAGGCGATTCCTTCAAGAATTTCGAGGGCCGCGCGCCGCGGATGGGGGGCCGCGATGATGGGGCGTCCGATCACAAGGTAGTCCGCTCCGGCGCGAATGGCCTCGGATGGAGTTGCCACGCGCGCCTGGTCGTTTCGAGCAGCGCTTGACGGCCGCACGCCGGGAACCACGATCAAAAATCCTGGGCCGCAGGCGCGGCGAATCGCGCGCACCTCGCGCGCCGATGCAACCACTCCGTCGAGGCCAGCCGTTTTCGCAAGGCGAGCGAGCGCGAGAGCGCGTGATTGCGGCGATCCCGCAAACCCCACACGGCGGAGGGCTTGGGCGTCCAGGCTTGTCAGGATTGTGACGCCGAGGAGCGACGGGCGGTTCTTCCCGGTGCCTGCCGCCTCGCGCGCGGCTTGCATCATTTTGAGACCGCCCGAGGCATGGACGGTCAGCAGGCGGACTTTCGGAAGGCGGGCTGCGGCAGCAACCGCCCCGGCCACGGTGTTCGGGATGTCGTGGAACTTCAGATCGAGAAATATTCCGAACCCGAGGGCCGCCAGCCTTTCGATCGCCGTCGGCCCCTCAGCCGTAAAGAGCTGGCTGCCAACCTTGAGGATGCCGGCCACGCCTCGAAGCTCGCGCGCCAAGGCGCAGGCCGGCCCCATGGAGTCAACGTCCAGGGCGACGATTAATTGTGATGAATCGAGGTGGAACGTGAGGGCACCTCAAGAAGCTCCATGCGGACTTTTGTCACGCCACGCTGGTCGAAGCCTAATCTCCTGGCAACTTCATAGGAGACATCGAGTTCACGGCCCTCAACGTAAGGACCGCGGTCATTGATACGGACCACCTGGCTGCGATGATTCCGGGTATTGACGACCCGGACGATAGACCCTAGCGGCAGGGTCGGGTGAGCGGCCGTGATGCCATTCATATCGTATGTCTCACCGTTTGCGGTGGTCTGACCGTCAAAATCTCCACCATACCAGCTTGAGGTACATTCCCAGACTGCCAGCGGCTTGCGCTGGGCGGAAGTGTTCGAATTGGCTTTGGGGGAGGACTGCAGAAGGCTTGCCGTTTGAGGGGGGTTGCTCATCCTGCCAGCCGACGTAGGATTAATCGACGGGACCAAGACGAGCAGACCCAAGCCTAAAAACACAGTCTTCAGGACTACAAATAGCTTAACTCTCATTTTCACCTAACCTTTTTTGAATCAGTATATTGTACCTTTTTGAGGGGCGTCGAAGCAAGCTCTTTATGCCTCTAAGGACCCTCTCAAGTTGCTGATTTTATTGACCTTTTCCTCGTTGCACCACAATTCGAGGGCCCCCACCAGTCTCTCCGACGCCCGTGGGTCCTCGAAATGGGCCGTCCCGACCTCCACTGCCGTCCCTCCTGCAATTAGATACTCAGCCACGTCAGAAGGTGTCTCAATTCCGCCAAGTCCTAAAATCGGGATATTAACTACCCGGCTGGCCTCGTAAACCAGCCTGAGTGTTATAGGTTTTATGGCCGCGCCGGACAATCCACCCGTCGTACTACCCAGACGTGACCTCCGAGTGTGTGCATCTATACACATTGCCGGGTATGTGTTCGCAATAACGACGGCGTCTGCTCCCTCTGACTCGCACACCTTTGCTGTAAGTCCAATGTGTCCAATATTTGGTGAAAGCTTAACCCACAACGGCCGCGTGGCGGCCTTCCTGGCTGCGCGTACTACCTCGGCCGTAAGAGCTGAATCAGTGCAGTACTCGATCCCCCCTCTCTCGACATTGGGACAGGAGATGTTGAGCTCATAGGCCACCACCCCCTGGGCATCCTCGAGGATTCTGATGACCTCGGTATATTCTGAAATGCTGTAGCCAAAGACGTTAGCTATGATTGCGGTGTCATACTGCCGAAGTTGGGGGAGCTTTTCGGCCACGAAGGCGTGGACGCCGATGTTTTGCAGGCCGACGGCGTTGACCATGCCGCTGGGCGTGTCGCACAGGCGGGGAGCAGGGGCCCCGGCCATGGGCTCGATGGAGAGACCTTTTATGGCAATCCCGCCGAGGCGGTTCAGGTCAACCAGGTGCGCAAACTCGACTCCATAGCCGAAGGTACCGCTGGCAGCGATAATGGGGTTTTTTAGGGAAAGGGTACCGACTGTGACTCGGAGGTCAACCCCCGAGTGCCGTTCGGAGATGCGTGCCGGCTCGGGCGAACTCAACGAGCTAAAGTCTACCATACAGGTCAAGCGATTCGTTAGAGATTACAGGCGATTCGGCGGCTGCGAATTCACGGCTGTCTGTGCTAGGATGAGGCAGCCGATGCGCGTCGTCGAGAAAAGGCAGCTTCTTTCGGCCGAAGAGATCGGCCGGACGCTTCAAAGACTCGCTCACGAAATCGTCGAAAAAAGCGGCGGGACGAAAGACCTTGCGTTAATCGGAGTGCGCCGGCGCGGCGTTCCGCTGTCCGAGCGCCTAGCAAAGATTATCGGGGGCACAGCGCGCGTGGAGGTCCCGGTGGGGACGCTGGATATCACGCTGTACCGCGACGATCTCTCGACGATCGGTCCGCAGCCGGTGGTGCAGTCCACCGAGATTGCCTTTCCGGTGGACGACCGCGACCTTGTGGTGGTGGATGATGTGCTGTACACCGGGCGGACGGTGCGGGCGGCGATGAACGGCCTGTTCGACCTGGGGCGGCCACGGCGGATCCGGCTGTGCGTCCTGATTGACCGCGGGCACCGCGAACTGCCCATCGAGGCGGCCTTCACCGGCAGGAAGGTCGAGACAAGCGATACGGAAATCGTGGAGGTTCGCCTTCGGGAAGTGGACGGCGAGGAGCGCGTGATGCTGGTGGACCGCGTCGACTGAACTTTCGCCGGTGCTCTCGGAGGCAGCAACTCAAAGGGAAACAGTGCTCCAGCGCCTGCAACACGTGCTCGGAATCGAGACTCTCAGCCCGGAGCAAATCCTTTTTATTCTGGATCAATCGAAGCCCTTCCAGGAATTCCAGCGTTACCCCCTGAAAAAACTGGCCACGCTGCGCGGAAAGACGGTGGCGCTGGCGTTTTTCGAGGCTTCCACTCGCACGCGCATCAGCTTTGCCACGGCCGCGGCGCGGCTGGGCGCGGATACGATGAATCTTCAAGCGGAGTCGTCGAGCCTGAAGAAGGGTGAATCGCTGATTGACACGGTGCGCACGCTCGAGGCCATGCGGCCCGACGGAATCGTGATTCGGCACAGCTCATCGGGCGCTCCGGAATTCGTGGCCGAACGGCTGGGCGTGCCGGTGATCAACGCGGGCGACGGAATGCACGAGCATCCCACGCAGGCGCTGCTCGACGCGCTGACGATCCGCGACCGCAAGGGAAGACTCGAGGGCTGGAACGTGACGATTTTGGGAGACATCCTGCACAGCCGCGTGGCGCGTTCGAACATGCACTTGCTCGGCAAATTCGGCGCGAGGATCACGCTGTGCGGGCCGGCCATGTGGATGCCCCGGGAACTCGAGGCCCTGTCGCCGGGCACGCGGCGCGTGCCGCGTATCGAAGAGGCGCTCGACGGAGCCGATGTGGTGATGGTGCTGCGCGTGCAGACGGAGCGCATTCACGAGCCGGCCCTAGCGGCGGAAGAATATATCTTGGGCTACCAGCTCACCGCGGAGCGGCTGCGGCTGGCGCGGCCCGATGCCCTGGTGTTGCACCCGGGTCCCATGATTCGCGGCTTGGAGATTGATCCCGTAGTCGCCGATGGACCGCAGTGCGGCGTGCTCGAGCAGGTGACAAACGGCCTGGCCGTGCGCATGGCCCTTCTCTATCATCTTACAGGCGGGGCGCCGGTAGACGCTCCGCACCCTGCAAAGGAACGGTCCAATGCTGCTGATTAAGAACGGGCGCGTGCTCGACCCCGCGAGCAAAACAGATGCGGCGCTCGATATTCTGCTCGATGGCGAGCGCATCTCGAAAGTCGGCGCGAATCTTTCGGCGCCCGATGCGAAAAGTGACGCGGAAATATTCGACGCGAAGGGCTTGATCGTGGCGCCCGGCTTCGTTGACCTGCACTGCCATCTGCGGGAGCCAGGGCAGGAACTTTCGGAAACAATCGTGACGGGAACGCGCGCGGCGGTGCGCGGCGGATTCACGGCCGTATGCTGCATGCCCAACACGCAGCCGGTGAACGACACGGCGTCGGTAACGAGCGGGATCGTGGAGCGCGCCGCGGCGGCGGCCAGCGCGCGCGTGTGGCCGATTGGCGCAGCGTCGGTTGGAAGCAAGGGCGAGGCGCTGGCGGAGATTCGCGCGATGAAGGATGCGGGAATCGTCGGCGTGAGCGACGACGGCAAGCCCATCGCGACGGCGCGGCTGGTGCGCCAGGTAATGGATTATTGCAACGCGCTCGGCCTTGTGGTGATTGATCACTGCGAGGATACGTCGCTGGCCGCGGGCGGCGTGATGCGGGAAGGCCCGCAGTCGGTGCGGCTGGGACTGAAAGGCATTCCGGCGGAATCGGAATCCATTTGCGCGGGGCGCGACGTGGAAGTGGCGGCGCTGACCGGAGCGCGCCTGCACATCGCGCACATGTCTACGAGGGGTTCGCTCGAACACGTGCGAGCGGCGAAGCGGCGCGGGCTGCGCGTGACATGCGAAGTGACGCCGCACCACTTCACGCTGACCGATGAGGATGTGCGCTACGATCCGAATTACAAAATGAATCCGCCGCTGGCATCGCGCGCGGACCGGGACGCGCTCGTCGAAGGCCTGGGCGACGGCAGCGTGGACGCCATCGCCACCGATCACGCGCCGCACCATCCCGGGAGCAAAGACGTGGAATTCGACCGCGCGCCCTTCGGGATCACGGGATTCGAGACGGCGTTCGCGCTGGGGCTCAGCGAGCTGGTCCATACCGGGCGAATCCCGCTGATGCGGCTCGTGGAGCTTTTTACCACCGGCCCGGCGCGCGTGCTCGGCATGGAGCGAAAAATCGCCGCGGGAGAGCCGGCCGACCTGACGATATTTTCAGCCGATCTGCCGTGGACGTTTCGCGCCGCCGAGTCCGCAAGCAAGTCGCGGAACACGCCGTTCGATGGCCGCGAGTTTCGCGGCGGGCCCGTGGCCACGATTGTCGCCGGGCGCATCGCCTGGCGGCGGTCGCTTGAGGCCCGCGCGTAGGATTTACCGGCATTGCCTCGGTTTGTAGCCCTTGCCGTTAACCGGCGTCATGCCGTGTTTTTTCTGCTTGTCTCTTCGCAAGCGACACCAAGAGCTTTACTAAGCGCTTGAATTGCTGTGGCGCAGCATCGCCTTTCGCAAAACAGCGCGACCGCATTCCTCTTCGCTACTTTGCTGGAACTATGAAGTCGAGGTTTTCTAGCTTCTCCTCAGTGGCTAGGCGAATAACGCGCGCTTTAGATCGGTCCGGCACACCAGGATAAAATACAGAGGCAGGCGGAATTCGTACGCCTACGCCCGCACCGCCACCATTGAACCAATCAGGCCTGGCGGGAAAATTCAACCCAAGCACGTATTTTCCAGGTACCTCTCCGGAGAACACGAATCGCCCGTCTTGGTCGGTTTGCGTTGTCTCATAGGACGTGTTATCTGCACTCATGAGGACAACGTCTACGTTCGCAACAGGCGCGCCATCGGACCGCCTAACATGTCCCCCGATCTCTGTGTGGCGAAACCTCGACAGCTTCAGATCCCAACAAACTCCGCCGGTGATCTCGACCTCCTGGCCGTCTGGCCGAAACGATCTGATCGGTTGCACCGTTATTTCGTACTTGCCGGGAGGAAGAGGCGGGAATTCATAACGTCCATGGGCGTCTGTTATGCAGACGTACTGTTGGTTATCCGATTGCCGTTTCGCAATTACATGTGCATTCCGGACGACGCGTCCTTCGTCTGGCCACCATCCTCGCACGACCTGTCCTCTCAGGATGCCGGAGTTACCGATATTTTTGAGACGCCGGAGAGTGGAAATCTGGTCCTGTGCATCAGCGATGGGCCGGCTGCCACTCCCATAGTCCAGGACAATCGGCTTGCCTTCTTTCGGTCGCAAGTAGAAAAGCCATCGGTCCCCGACCTTTAGGTCTCCGAGGCAGTCCCCCTGCGAGGTCAACACCGTCAAAGGGGTCACTGGCGCGCCCAGAAAAACCTCCTCTGGAACGATTTGAATTTTCTTTTCGTAGTTTTCGGCAGGAGTGACCGAGGAAATCAAACCAACGAAAACATACCTATTCCAGCCAGCATCTGCCCCGCAATCGTTGAGATCACTCTGCAGGCCGCTAAGCGTACACACGACTGTCCGGTCTCCGACGTTCTTTACAATGGTGATTTGCGCCCGAGCAATGCCGTGGCAGGAAAAAATCAAGACAAATAGACCGAGAGCTCGCCGGGTCTTCATTGAATGGTACCTATCTACCACAAAATTCCCTTTCGTTCACTATTCGGGGGCGCGCATCGCCTCCCGGCGCCTCCTGTCGGGGAGTGCACCTTGGTCTTCGATTTGTAGGTCGTGGCTTCTTGCCCTGAGGAACGAAGCGGAGCCGCGACATAGAACGGCGCGCAAAGCACCTTCCTTTTGCCGGGCCTTTTGTGTCCCCGGCGGACTTGGCGCGCCGAACCAGGTTCATCGCGAGGGCGGGTCGGCCGCCCTTCGGCAAGCCCGCTTCGGCCCGGCAGGCCCGCCTACAAAACGAGGCGGCCTCTGCAAGGGCAAGGACAAAGGCCTCGGGTCTTGCGACCTGAACTACATTCGATCTATATGCGCTATTTAGTGGAGGGGCTGGGATGGCGAGGAGCGGGCGGGCCAATCGTGCGGAGCGAATTCGACGCCCCAGAAGTGAGGAGCGGGGGAGAGGAATTCGACGCCGACGCGCGTGCCTTTTTCGCAGGCGTCGCCCAGATAGACGACGCGGCATTCCTGATCCTCTTCGGTGATCGGATTGGCAAGGACGAGCTGGGCGCCCACTTCGAGCGGAGCTTGAAGATAGAGCAGGCCGCCGTGGGCATTGATGACGATGGTTTCGCTGTTCTCGCGGAAATTGCGGCCCTGGGAATTTTTGCCGGCCGCGCTCACACGGATGCGCGTGAAGACACGCGAACTGCGCCGCGGGGTATCGGTGAGAGTCCTCGCCATGGCCAAGGACCATCGTGCAATGCGCGGGCCGGGGAGTCAACGACGTGAAATCGAGGCGTGCCCAAATGGGTAGTCGCGAAAAGTGTCATGTAAAAGGGTACTCCTTCCGTAGAATTGCATCGGTGCGGCGAATAAGGGTTCGTTTTTTGGTTTTGCAGCACCGGGTGGCTTTTCTTTTTTACGTATATTTTGCTGGCTCCGCTACTGGCTTGAAGCTGCCGATGGTCGCGCCATAGGGCGCGGTTGCTCCATTTTGCGAAAGTCGACGCACTGCCATAGCAATTCACCTGCTAAGATGGCACTGGGTGTCGCTAGCAAAAAAGCGAAAGAAAGAGTAAGGCGCCCACCTGACCCTTCCTTCGTCAGGGCAAGAAGGTGGCCGCTACATAAGCAACAGCAACGGCGAAGGCAAGAACAAATCGCGCGCAGGAGAGATGGATGGAACTGATCGAATACATTGAATCCAGGCGGGAAGAGCATTTGAAGGAGCTCGAGGAGTTCCTGCGGATTCCGAGCGTGAGCGCGCAGAGCGAACACAAGCCGGATATCGAGCGGGCAGCGCGCTGGGTGGCGGAAAAGCTGCGCGGAGCGGGCCTGGAAAATGTGGCCATCACGCCGACGAACATGCATCCGCTGGTTTACGGCGAATCGCTGGGCGCCAAGGGAAAGCCGACCATTCTCTTTTACGGGCACTACGACGTGCAGCCGGCCGAGCCTCTGGATTTATGGACCAGTCCCGCATTCGAGCCCACGGTGCGCGACGGCAATCTTTTCGCGCGCGGCTCGGCGGACGACAAGGGGCAGGTGCATATCCATATAAAAGCTCTCGAAGCGCTGCGGAAGGTTTTAGGAAAACTGCCCATCAACGTGAAGGTGATGATCGAGGGCGAGGAGGAAGTGGGAAGCGTGAACTTGTGGGATTTCGTGCGCGGAAACCGCGAACGGCTGAAGGCAGACGCGCTCGTGGTCTCCGACACGTCCATGCTGGCGAGGGGCGTGCCTTCGATCACCTACGGGCTGCGCGGCTTGAATTATTATCAGGTCGAAATCACGGGGCCGAGGCAGGACCTGCACTCGGGCGTATTCGGCGGGGCGGCGCCGAATCCGATCACCATCCTGGCGGAAACGATTGCCAAGCTGCACGACAAGAATTTCCAGGTGGCCATACCGGGGTTCTACGACGACGTGGCCGCGCTCTCGCGCCAGGAGCGCAAGGCGCTCGCGTCGCTGCCCTGGAAGGAAAAGGAATTTCGCGCGACGGTGGGAGCGCCGGGCCTCGGCGGCGAGAAGGGTTACACGATCATCGAGCAGCTTTGGACGCGGCCGACGCTCGAGCTCAACGGTATCTGGGGCGGCTATACGGGCGAGGGCGCGAAGACGGTGATTCCATCGAAGGCCTACGCGAAATTTTCCACGCGGCTGGTTCCCAACCAAGACCCGGGGAAGATTGCGAAACTGGTGGAGCGGCAAGTCCGCAAGCTGCTGCCGAAGACGGTCGCGGCGAAATTCGATGTGTTGAGTACGGGCAAGCCCTGGGTGGCGGCGTACACGCATCCGATTTTTCAGAAGGCCATCCAGGCGCTGGAAGCGGGGTTCGGGAAGCACGCGGTGTTTATTCGCGAAGGCGGCTCGATTCCCTTCGTGACGCAGATGCACGACACGTTCAAGGTGCCATGCGTGCTGATGGGATTCGGACTGCCGGATGAGAATGCGCACGCGCCGGACGAGCACATCGCGCTCGAAAATTATTTTGGCGGGATCAAGTCCGTGGCGCTCTTCTACGAACGATTGGCGGAGGCGCAGTAGGCCGCGAAGCCGAGCCGGGAAAATCCCGATTTACGGGGCTTTTTTCGACGTTTTCACTTGCGTTCACCGGGCGGGACGGCTATAGTTCCCCGCGGTATCCCGGACACCGGGGCCCCAAGCAATCACAACCTGAGGAGGCGAGAGAAATTCGATGGCAACTCCCTTGAGCAAATCAAAGATTATCGCGCACATGTCGGAAAAGGTGAGCACTCCCGAAAAGCCGGTATCGAAGAAGCAGGTGGCGGCTTTCTTCGAGGAGCTGTTCAAGCTGGCGGTGAAGGAAGCCAAGAGCGCGGGCAAATTCGTAATCCCCGGCATCGGGCGCGCGGTGAAGGCGCATCGCAAGGCGCGCATGGGCCGCAATCCCGCGACGGGCGAAGCGATCAAGATCAAGGCGAAGACGGTGGTGCGCTTGCGCGCGGCAAAGGCGTTCAAAGACGCCGTATTGAAGTAGCGCGAGCGAGCGTAGGCCTTCGCGACACAAACCCCCAGGCACGGCCGGTCCCGCACAATGCGACGCAGGCCTGGGGGTTTGTCTTTTCATGCGCCCGCCGCTGCGGCACGCGGAGAAGAGTCCAGCGCGGGGCCTGATTTGGATTGCGTGCAGGCGCAGCCGCGCCGTTCCCCCAAGCAGAATCGCGAGACGGCATTGCCATGGCGGATTGGCGTCGAGAAAAGCAGGCCGTTATGCGTGAATATTCGGGCCTTCTCACCGATCTCTATGAACTGACGATGGCGGCGGGCTACTGGCAGACGCGCTTCGACGCGCGCGCCACATTTGAGCTTTTTGCGAGGCACCTGCCCCCGCATCGGAATTATCTTGTGGCCGCCGGGCTCGAACAGGCGCTCGATTTCCTCGAAAACGTAAATTTCACCGCGGACGAAATCGCCTATTTGCGCGAGCAGAGCGTATTCCGCGGCATCCGCGACGAATTCTTCAGCTACCTCGCAAAATTCAGGTTCAGCGGAGACGTGTGGGCCATGCCCGAGGGAACGCTGCTGTTTCCGGGGGAGCCCATGCTGCGCGTGACCGCGCCGATTATCGAAGCGCAGATCATGGAGACGTACCTGCTGGCGGCGCTGGGCTATCAGACGATGGTCGCGAGCAAGGCGGCGCGCGTGGTGTCGGCGGCGGCCGGGCGCCCCATTGTGGATTTTGGAGCGCGGCGCGCGCATGGGAGCGAGGCGGGAGTTTGGAGCGCGCGAGCGGCGGCGATTGGCGGATGCGCGGGGACGTCGAACGTGCTGGCCGGGCTGCGGCTGGGGATGAAAATTTACGGCACGCAGGCGCATTCCTGGGTGATGGCGCACGAGGAAGAGTCGGAGGCGTTCCGGAATTTTCTGGCCGCGTTTCCCGAGGATTCCGTGCTGTTGCTGGACACATATAATGTGCGCAACGCCGTCGAGGAAATTATCGCCATGGGCCGGAAGCCGGCGGGCGTGCGGCTGGATAGCGGCGACGTGGCCCGGGACAGCCGCTGGGTGCGGCGCGAACTCGACCGCGCCGGATGGAAGGACGTGAAGGTCTTCGCGTCGGGTGATCTCGACGAATACAAGATCGCCAGGCTCGCGGCGCGTGGCGCGAAGATTGACGCCTTCGGCGTGGGAACCGCGCTGGCCACGCCGGGAGACGCGCCGCACCTGAGCCTGATTTACAAGCTCGTGGAAGTGGAGCGCGGGGGAAAAGTGCGCGAGGCGGCGAAATTCAGCCAGGCGAAAGTGACGTATCCGGGGCGCAAGCAGGTGTATCGTCACTCACGCGCGGGCGGCGAATTCGCGTACGACAAAGTGGCGCTCGAGGACGAGCCGGCGAACGGCGCCGAGGCGCTGCTCGTGGAGGTGATGCGCGGCGGGCGGCGAGTGGCTCCGGCGGAATCGCTGGGCGCGCTGCGCGAGCGGTGCGCGGCGGGACTTGCGCGGCTGCTGCGGCGCTATCGGCAGATTGGGCGCGCGGCGGTCTATCCCGTGCGGTACAGCAAGCTCCTGGAAACCATGCTCGATCAGGTGCGCCGGCGCGTGCGGCACACGGCGGTAAAATAGAGCGAAGGCGCGCGAAAGGCGGGTGCAAATGGCTCTGCGGAAAATTATTTTCTGGGAAGTGGATGCGCAGCTGGATTTCATGTTGCCCGGAGGAAAGCTCTACGTTCCCGGCGCCGAAAAAATCATTCCGAATATCGGGCGGCTGGTGGACGCGGCGCGTGATGGGCGCGTGTTTCTGGTTTCGAGCTGCGACGCGCACGCGGTGAACGACCCGGAATTCGAGAAATTTGCACCGCACTGCATTCGCGGAACTTTGGGCGCGCGAATCCTTGCGGAAGGCATGGTGGGGAATGCGCTGCACATTCCGAACGACGCGTCGTTTCGGTTGCCGGCGGATTTTTCGGACTACAAGCAGGCCGTAATCGAGAAGCAGACGCTCGATGTGTTCGATAATCCTCACGCGGGGGCGCTGGTCGAGCGGCTGGGCCATCCTGCCGGACAGGCAGGCAGCGGCGCGGAATACGTGGTGTTTGGCGTCGCGACGGAATACTGCGTGGGGCTCGCTGCGAAGGGGCTTGCCGAACGTGGGCGTAAGGTTGCGGTGGTGGAAGACGCGATTGCCGCGCTTGATCCGGAAGCGGGCCGGCGAACGCTTGAGGAATTGCAGGCGCGCGGCGTGCGGCTGATCTCGACCGAGCAAGCGCTCGCGAACGTCAAGGGCTAAGGCCCCTCTTATTTTTCGGTGCCTTTTGTCGGAGCTGAAGCTCCGACCCCCTAAAAACCTTTTGACGAGCTAGCAAGCGGCTGCCGCTTGCGGCTTCACAATCCTGTTGTAAAGCCACATAAGGATCGTCGTTAGAATTCCAATCGCCGTGACCACCCACCACATCTCGCGAGGTTTTTTCAGGATTTCTCCGAATTCGTGCAAAAGATAGCCGGCAAGCCTTCCGGCAATGAAATAACCGATGGCGATGGGAAGAAAGGCATAGCCCATGTAGAGCCCCTGTTCCGCCGGCGGGGCCAGCCGCGAGATGTACTCGTAATAGCGCGGCGCCTGAATGATTTCGCCCAGCGCCACAATGGCGAGCGCGGCGATCACGGTCCCTGTGGTTGGATGTAACGCCAGGGGTATCCACGCAACGCTGGAAACAAAAATGCCCAGCGTGAGGGCGGGAAATACGGGAATTTTCCGCGTCGCATAATTCACAAGAAGTTGAAGGCAGATGACGGTGAGCGCGTCGGTTGAAAGCATCGCGTCCACCGGGGCGTTGGGATTCACATACCCGCGGACGAAGAGCGGCACGGAAAGAAATTCCTGCCAAAAGAGCACCCAAAAGAGCGAATAGATCAGCAGGAACGCAACGAACCGGAGGTTCGAGAGCACGACGAACATATTCCGGAGCGCGGCACCCACGCTTTCGACCGGTGGGCCGCCGGAGCGGGCCGGCTCGCGGTAGAAAAAGAGCGTGACCCAAAACATCAGGAAGACGCTGAGCGCGGACATGCGAAACACATTCTCGATCCCGGCATGTTGCCGCACGAGCGAAGCTAGGATCGGCCCGAGTGTGCCGCCCACGTTGACGAGCATGTAATAAATCGAATAGCCGACGGAGCGGACATTTTCGCGCGAGGCGCGCGCAATCGTGCCGGCCACGCACGGCTTGACGACCGAAGGTCCCAGGGCCGAAAGAAACAGGACTGGGCCGGCCAGCCATCCGGGACTGATGGCGCCCCTGAGCGGAGCCATCCAGGGCGCCGCAAGCGAACCAAGCAAAAAATATCCGACGGACGTGATGGCGTAGGCGAAGAGCAAAGCGCGGCGAAAACCGAAGCGGTCCGCGAGAGTTCCACTCAACACCGGCAGGAACCATGCCACGAATCCGAAAAAGCCAATCAGGCTCGTGGTCTGCTGCACGGACAGTTTCAAGCTCTCGTGGAGGTAAATGGCGAGGACGGCGAGCGCTCCGTAATAGGCGAGCCGTTCGAAAAGCTCCGTGACGTTGGCAACCCAGAAGGCAGGGTCGAAGCCGGAGCGAATCTCGATCCAGCGCTGGCGAAGGCTCATAAAAAAACTGTTCCTCTCGCGCGGTCCGATTTCCGCGCGGACGATTGCGCCGCGATTGTAGCGGAAGCGGCCCGGCCACACCACGCTTGGTCTGCTATACTCGCCTGCTGCACGCCAATTGCAAAAAAGTTCCGGCGGCGCGAAACCAATCCACATGCCCGATTCAGCCCCCAAACGCCTCTTCCTGGTTGACGCCATGGGCTACATCTTCCGCGCCTTTTACGCTCCGATGGACCGCTTGCAGACTTCGGCGGGCATCCCCACGAAGGTACCCTATCTTTTCGCCACCATGATGCGCCGGCTGCTGAATCACAAGGAGCTGCGGCCCGGCTACGCGGCCGTGGTATTCGACGTCTCCGCGCCCACGTTTCGCGACGAGCTTTTCACGGCGTATAAAGCGCAGCGCCCGCCCATGCCGCCCGACCTGAGTGTGCAACTCCCCTTCGTCCGTCGGTATTGCGAGGCCATGCGGCTGCCCATTCTCGAATGTCCCGGATACGAGGCGGACGACGTTATCGGCACGCTGGCGCACCAGGCGGCGAAGCAGGATCTCGATGTCTTCATCGTCACGAGCGATAAGGACATGATGCAGCTTGTCGGCGGGCGTGTGCGCGTTCTCAATCCAGCCAAAAATGATCTTGTTATTGACGAGCACAAGGTCGAGGAAATCATGGGCGTTCCGCCGGGGAAGGTGCCGGACGTGATGGCGCTGATGGGCGACTCGATTGACAATATTCCCGGCGCGCGCGATCCGAACGACAAGCCCGCACCGGGCGAGCGGCGCAAGGCCGGCATCGGCGAAGTGGGCGCTCGGCAATTGATTCAGCAGTATGGCAGCGCGGAAGAAGCCCTGCGGCACGCGGGCGAAGTGAAGCGAGCGAGCTACCGTGAGGCACTCGAGAAATACGGCGAGTTCGTGAAGCTGAGCAAGCAGCTTGCTACCATCCCCACGAGCGCGCCCGTGCCGCTCTCACTCGATGCGCTGCGGATTCAGGAGCCGGACGTGCCCGCGCTGCGTAGCCTCTACGCGGAGCTGGGCTTCACTTCCCTGCTGCGCGAGTTCGCTCCCGTTGCGGGCGGCGCCGCGACGGACTATGCAGCCCTCGATTCACCGGCCGAGCTGCGAAAATTTCTCAGCTCGATTCCGCGCGGCCAGGACGCATCGCTCTGGCTCACGCTCGACTCCGACGATCCCGACGAGCAGGGCTTTGGGAGCCGTGTGCTTGGAATCGAAGTGTCGGCGAAACAGGGCGAGGCGCGCACGGCTGCGAATGACGCCGAAAATAAGGCGCTCACGGCGATGAAGGAATGGCTTGCCGACTCGAAGCCGCGCAAAATCGTCCACGATCCCAAGCTGGTTCATCTCCTGGCCGCTCCGGATTCACCGGGCGGAGCGAAACATATTTCCGGAATCCGCGATGCCACGATGCTCTATTCCTATCTTTTGCGGCCCACGACGGCCAATCACGCGTTCCCGGAAGTCGTGCTCCGGCATTTGAATGGCACGCTTTCCGGGGCGGCGGGCGAGCGCGCCGATTTTCTCCTGCGCCTCGCGCCCGTGCTGCGCGCGGAAGTCGAAAAACAGGGCCTCCTCGAGCTTTACGAAAAAATTGATCTTCCGCTGGCGCCCGTGCTGGCGCGCATGGAGGCTGCCGGCATTCGCGTGGACGCCGAGGAACTGGGCGTAATCTCCGCGAAGGCGCAGGAAGAAATCGCCAAGCTCGAAAAGAGCATTTACGCGCTGGCCGGATTCGAGTTCAAGATCGGCTCGCCGCAGCAGCTTGCCGAAGTCCTTTTCGACAAATTGAATTTGCAGCCGCCGCGCAGGAGCCGCGCCAAAGCGCGCTCCACCGCCGCCGAAGTGCTGGATGAATTGGCGCTGCTGCACGATCTGCCGAAGAAAGTGCTCGAATATCGCGAGCTTGCAAAACTGAAATCCACCTACGCCGACGCTTTGCCGCGTCTGATTCACCCCGCGACGGGACGCCTGCACACGCGCTTCAGCCAGACCGGCACGGCCACGGGACGGCTCAGCTCGTCGAATCCCAACCTGCAGAACATTCCCGTTCGGACCGAACTGGGACGCGAAATCCGGGCCGCGTTTGTGGCTCCGCCGGGCCGCTTGCTTCTTTCGGCCGATTATTCGCAGGTGGAATTGCGCATCCTGGCGCATCTTTCCGAGGACCCCGTGCTCGTGGAAGCGTTTCGCCGCGGCGAGGACATCCATTCACGCACGGCACAGGAGGTGTTTGGCGCGGCGCCCTTCGCGCAGACGCCCGAGCATCGCCGCGCGGCCAAGGTAATCAACTTCGGCGTGATTTACGGACTTTCCCCCTTCGGCCTGGCGCAGGAGCTGGGGATCGACACGAAAGAAGCCTCGAAATTCATCGCCGCGTATTTCGAGCGCTACAGCGGCGTGAAAAAATATCTCGACCGGCAGGTGGCCGAAGTCCGCGAAACCGGATTCACGCGAACGCTCTTCGGGCGCGTCCGGCCGATTCCAGAAATCAATTCGCCGCAGCCGAATCTGCGCAGTTTCGCCGAGCGCACGGCCATGAACACGCCCATGCAAGGCGCGGCGGCCGACCTCATCAAGCTCGCGATGATCGAACTCGACCGGCGCCTGGCGGACGGGTTCGAATCGCAAATGATCCTGCAAGTGCACGATGAGTTGCTGTTCGAGGCGCCGGAGAAGGAAATTCCCCGGCTCACGAAGCTGGTGAAGGAAGTGATGGAGGGCGCGCGGAAATTGCGCGTCCCGCTGCTCGTGGATACCAAGGTGGGGCCGAACTGGCGCGACATGAAATGAGGTCCCGTTGCGCGCGTTCCCCGTGTTACTGTTTTTTCGCGAAGGGAAGCAGCGAGGGAGGCGAAGCCATGGATCACCCGGAAGGTTTTCTGAACCTGGTGAAGGACGCCAAGAAGCGCATCAAGGAAGAGAATTTCCGCGAGACCAAGAAGAGGCTCGATGCCAGCGAGAAAATAATTCTTGTGGATACGCGCGAGGACAGCGAATGGGCGCGCGGCCACATTCCCGGCGCGATTCACCTGAGCAAAGGCGTCATCGAGCGCGACATCGAAAGGGCCATCCCCGATAAGGATGCGGCCATCATTCTCTATTGCGGCGGCGGATTTCGCTCCGCGCTGGCCGCGGACAATCTCCAGAAAATGGGCTACCGCAACGTGATTTCCATGGACGGCGGCTGGCGCGGCTGGACCGAAGCCGGCTTTCCGGTGATCAAGGATTAGCGCGCCTCAGGCGTGAACTAAATCGCATACACAGCCGTGACGAGATTTCCCCGACAGTTCGTGTTTCGATGCGCGCTTGCCTTGTCGCTCGCCGCGGCGCCTGCAAATTCTGAGTGGAGTCAGACGCAAACGCCACCGCCGCTCTCGAATGGTCCGATCCGCGTCGTCACGAACGAAGTGATCGCCCCCGTCACCGTGACGGGCCCGAGCGGCGAGTTTGTACTCGACCTTTCTCAAAAGGACTTCCACGTATTCGACGATGGCGTAGAGCAAACCATCGATCATTGGGACCTCGGAGGCGATCCCCTTGCCGTTGTCCTCGTGCTTGAGACAAGCTCCCGCGCGCAAGCGATGGTTCCTGCGATTCACGGCCTGGGAAGTATTTTCACCGAAACGGTGATGGCCCTCGACGGCGAAGCGGCGGTCATAACCTACGATTCGACCGTTGCGGTGCGCCAACCGTTCACCGAGGATCACGACGCCGTCGAGAAGGCAATTGCGAGCGCCGAGTTTGTGGATCCGAAGAGGAAACTCTACGACGCCATGGCGCTGGCTGTCGAGATGTTGAAGGGTGAGGCGCCGACGCGACGGCGCATCATGCTCATTGTCGGTGAGTCCCGCGATGATGGCAGTGCAGCGCAGTTGGGCGCAGTCGTCCGGGACGCGCAGCACGCCAATATCTCCATCTACGCCGTTGGACCGAGCAGCATGGCGCGAGACCTCTTTCAGGATGCCCCCGAACTTTGGGCGGCTCCGGCAATTTTTCTTCTCCAGCAGGGCATAAACAGGAACAAAAGGCATGCGCTTGAAATTGCGGCAGCCGCGACAGGAGGCGTGCGCTATGGCGCTGTCCGCTCTGCAACGCTTGGCGTCGCGCTCGACAAAATCGGGGGTGAGCTTCACGCGCAGTACATCATCGGCTACCGGCCAAATTCGGAGCGCGCCCCTGGGTTTCACTCCATCAAGGTGACGGTTTCGCGGCCCGGTGTTCTGGTTCGAGCAAGGCCGGGCTACTACGTCGCGCAGCCGTTGAACTGAAGGTGGGAAGAAGGGTTGGCTGGGGCGGGTGGACTCGAACCACCACCGTCCTCATTAACAGTGAGGTGTCCTACCGATTGGACCACGCCCCAATCCGTCCGGCTTGATTCCACCTATTCTATCTGAATGTGTGCGAATCTCATCGAGACTTTGAAGCGCGGTCGAAACCACGTCGTGCGGCTTTCCTTCCGGACGTTCGGCGAAAAGGCGTACACCCCCGCTGCATATTCAGGAGGGGTAGAGGGGTTGCAAGCGGGGGCGATTGGCCTGGGGAAGGAAGCCGGCCCAGCCCTCAATCCCCTTATAGGGATTCTCGGCTTTCCTTCCCCTGACCCCGTAACACAGGGCACGCCAGGAACCAAATTTAAACCGTTGACACGGTTGGACTTCGATTCGACGCAGCGGGTAAAATGTCCCCACGCCCAGTAAAAATTCCGGTCCCCCGCGGAGCCTCGGGCCGCGGGCTACAGCAATCCATGTATCCGGGTGCACCACGATCGAATAGGTCCGCACGGTGGACTTGTGGCGAAAGCCTGCCTACAGTAAAGTTCTCTCCACACCATGAGGGGCCCAGCATGAAAGTGCCGGTTGTTGATTTAAAGGCGGAATACACGGAGCTGCGCACCGAAATTCTGGCCGCGCTCGACCATGTGGGCGAGACATCGGCCTACGTTCTGGGGGAAGAGGTCGAAGCCTTCGAGCGCGAGTTCGCGGACTTCTGCGGTACGCGGCACTGCGTCGCGCTGAGCTCGGGAACGGCGGCGCTGCACGTGGGCCTGCTCGCGCTGGGCGTCCAGCCGGGACATGAGGTCATCACCAGCCCCAATACGTTCGTTGCCGCCACCGAGGCCATCACCTATTGCGGCGCTGTGCCCGTTTTCGTCGACATTGATCCTGCGACAGCCAACCTCGATGCACGGCTTCTCGAGCGAGCCGTCACGCCGCGCACTCGCGCCATCATGCCGGTTCACCTCTATGGCCGGCCCGCGGATATGGATGCGATTCGCGAGATTGCCGCGCGCCACAATGTCCGCATCCTCGAAGACGCAGCCCAGGCTCACGGCGCGCGCTACCGCGGCCGGCGCGTCGGGAGCCTCGCACATGCGGGGGCGTTCAGCTTCTATCCCACCAAGAATCTGGGCGCGTGCGGCGAGGGCGGCGCCCTTACCACCGACGACGATCAGATTGCCAGCTTCGCGCGCGCGGCCCGCTCCCACGGCCAGACGACGCGCTACGAGCACGAATTCGTGGGCTTCAATTACCGCATGCAGGGGTATCAGGGCGCCGTGCTGCGCATCAAATTGCGCCGCCTCTATGCCTGGACCGCCCGGCGCCAGGAAATCGCGCGGGAGTACCGCCGCCTGCTCGCGGGCACGCGGCTGGAGATGCCCGTGGACGATCCGCGCGATGAATGCGTGTACCACCAGTTCGTCATTTACGTGAGCAACCGGAACGCGGTGATCGCGCAGCTACGCGACCGCGAAATCGAAACCTCCGTGCATTATCCCCGGCCCGTGCACTTGCAGCCGGCGTATTCCTCACTCGGCTATCCGCCGGGTATTTTTCCGCACGCCGAGCGCGCCTGCGAACGCGTGCTGAGCCTGCCGATGTTTCCGAGTTTGACGGCGGAGCAGATTGCCTACGTGGCTGGTTCCATGCGTGAAATTGTGGGAGAGAAATAAGCCGTCAGGCGCTCAGTTGGTTGGTGGCGGATTCAGTGAGGGGTGGCGGTGGTTCGGTGGCCTCCCGGCCCGGCGCGGGAGCGAAAGCAACCACACCGGAAGCGCTTGGCGCAGGTTCGCCGAGCGCTGCCGCCAGGGCCCCGAAAATCATCGAGCACGAATCGCGCAGCGCCCGGCCTGTTGCGTTCACAATTGATTCCACGGCTGCCTGGCCCTGCTCGTCGAGGCGGCGCACCGAAGAAGCCATCCATGAATTGCAGGCGGTCTCGAAGCGCTCCTGATACTTTTCCTTGATTTCGGCGCTTAGGCGATCGAGGCTCTCGGCCCACTCCTTCTCTCGCGCCTCGCGTTCGGCGCGATACATGTCCATGGCCGTGGCGAATTCGCCGGCCAGGGCGCCGCGCTCTTCCGCGATGCCGGCCTCGAGATGGGAATGGATCTGCGCGTGGAAAGTTTCGAGCGATTCGCCGGCGCCGGCCTCGAGACGCCCCTGCAATTCCCGTGAAAAGCGTTCGAGCTCCGCAGTGCGCTCTTCGAGCGTGCCGCGGCTGGCGTCGGTGAATTGGCGGGCTTCGCGCTCGGAAATCCCGCTGAGGACTTGCCCGAACGTAGCCGCGGCCGTTTCCGCGGCCTGGGCGATCTGCGTGCGCGTCCGTCCGGCCAGTTCGCCGGCGACGCCATCGAGCTCGTGCCGAATCTGCGCGAGGCGCACGGAGGAATTTTCTTCGAGTTCCGCCCGGAATTGTTGCTCCACCGCGCCGGTCTTTTCTTCCAGGCCGCTTGCTCCGGCCGCGAGCGTCTGTTCCACTTGCACTTGCAGCCGCGCCCGCGCCTCCTCCTGGAGCCATTCGGAGGCCCGGCTGATGGATTCGACGGCCGCGTGCGAAGCGCGAGCCACGCCGGATTCCAGTTCATCATTGCACTTCAAGAGAGCTTCTTCGCGGGCCTTTTCGAAATCATCGCGAATGTTCGCAAGCGAAGCGGCCATTTGCGCGTCCGCTTCGCGCCGGTTATTGTCGAGAATTTGGCGCAGGCGCTCGCGGTGCAGGCGCAGACCCTCGTCGGCCTGCGCTTCGCGGGCGGACATCTCGCCCAGCAATCCGGAAACGCGGTCGAGATGCGGGACGAGCTTCGATTCCACGTCCGCAAGCGTGCGCTCGGAAACCTGATGGCCCAGCGATTCCAGCGCGGCCGCCAGGCGCTCAGGCGCTTCCGCGGCAATCGCGTCCGCGCGTTGGTTCATCTCCTTGGTGCGGGTCTCCAGGATGTTTTCCAGCCGGCGATGCAGTTCATTGAGCGTATCGTGGCTCGCGGCCTCGAGCTGCGCGGAGTAATCCTTCATGCGGCCTGCCAACTGCTCGATCTCGGCTAGGGCGGATCGCGCGCCGGCCATCTCCTGTTCGAGCTCTTGCTTCACGGCCCCGAGCGCGTCGCGCGCTTCCGCAGAAGCCTGCGCCAGAGGCTCGCGGAGCCCGGCGAGCTGCGCGGACATTGTTTCCCCGGCGTTGCGCAGCGCCTCCTGCGATCGCTCGGACAATCGCTCCGCCAGGCGCTGGATGCTGCCGTCGAGCGACGACTGCAAAAGCTCATTCCATTGCGCCTGCGCGATGCCCATCTCCCGCTCGAGACGCTCGCGCCATCCCGCAGCCGCTCCCTCCGTAGCGGCCGCCATATCCGCCGGAGGCATCGGTGGTTTTTGCGATGCTCGCTCCGTAGAGCCCGCAAAAGGGTTCGCGGCGCCGCTATTCAAATCTTCCAGGAATTTGGCGAGCGTGGTGGGAACGGGCTCGGCTTCGGGCGCTCCCGCAGTGCTTTCTGTGTGGGCCGCTGAAGCGGCCGGCAATGCGTTCGGAGGCTCAATCGAGACGCCGGATGAGGCCCAATCCGCGGGAACAGGATCGACGTGCCAGATATTGATGGGGGCTTCCAGTTCCACTGCGATCTGGAACATCTCGCGGACGGAGTGAGGGCGCTGAATCCAGGCGACCCGCGCGCGCACGCCGCGCCGATGCGCGCCCCGCGCTACTTCAAGCGTAACCCACGTATTTTTCGGGAGATGATGCTTCGATGAGTACCGGCAACCGTGCAGGTTCAAAACCACGGTGGAGCTGCGCTCTTCGAAAGGCTGGCCGAGAAGGTCAGTTCCTCGAACGATTAGGGGCAGGGAGAGTTGAATGCGTTCGCTTCGCCGGCGTTGAGTGCCGATTTGGTCTGATTCCGTTTCTGGCACCGGTGGTCCCCTCCCCGTCGCCTGCGGCAGCATAACACTTTGCTGATTCCGCGTCGAGAAGAGAGTCGTAGTGTAAGTCCTATTACCGGCCGCTTCGCCGCTACTTCTTTTTCTTATCCGACGTATTCTCGCCGGCGGTCAGGGAAGCCAGTCCATCGAGCACCTCCTTGGCCTGTGAGGCGTATGGGCCGGTGGGGTCGGCATCAATGCACTTTTGAAATGCTTCGGCGGTTCCCGGAGGGAAGACGGTGGTTACCTGATTGCCCACCTGCTTCGATTCGGCCGTCGCGGCGAGCGCGCTGCCAAGCAGGAACCACGCCTGGGCATCCTTGGGGTCCAGCTGCGTCGTCTTCTGCAACGGCGTAATAGCGTCCTTCATATCCCCCTTGTTGCTCAGGATGATGCCGATGTTTTTCCAGCACCTCGCCGCCGCCGTGGGATCGAGCGCCGTAGCCTTGTCGCAGGTGGCGCCGGCGTCGGCCAGTTTTTGCTGGGTCGCGTTCGGATCGGTCTGCGTCAGCGCGGCGCTGGCCTGCACCTTGCTCAGGCTCAAGTAATAAGGAGCCTGGGGCTGCAGCGAAATGGCCTTCTGATAGGCGTCTATGGAGTTATCGTATTGCCCGGCGTATTCGTAGGCCACGCCAAGGTCGTTCCAGAACATGGCCTGATTTTTCACGTCGGTCGGCGAATCCGCCTGCTCTGCCTGCTGGAAATCCCCGATCGCGGTTTTGTAATCGGCGGTCAGTTTGTCCTGAATCGGGCCCTTGTCTGCGGTGGGGGTGGTGGCGAGTTGGGCGCGCAGGGTGCTGGCATCGTCCATGGCCGCGACGCCCGCGTTGAACTCCGCCTTCATATTATTAAATTTCTTGTTTGCCTCGTCTTGCGCTTCTTTCTCCTTCTCCTGATCGGGGTGAGCGGCTTGCTTCAGCTTCTCGAAGTTGATGGAGACTTCGTTGTCCTGTCCCCCTTGAAACGAATGCATTTCGGAATACATGAAGCGATGGCCCGTTTCATCCGGTTCGCTTTGAACCGTGAGCTTGTAGCTGCCGGGAGGCAGGCCCAGTTGCGTATACCGCCCGTCCTTGTCGGTTTTCGCGTCAAATGTTTGGCCATTGCTCGTGTTCTGGATGATCACGTCTATATCCGCCCATGGCTTGCCGTCCAGATCTATGATTTGGCCGCTGACGGATGTCATTTGCGCCGCCGCAATCGTGGCGAACAATAGGGCCGCGGCCAGAATGCTGCAAACGCGAATCAATCGCCTCATGTGAGTATCTCCTTTTTTCTGCACCCGAGTCCTGGCTCCATTATCGCGCAACTTGCGCCCGAACACAAAAACCCCACGAAACAAAGGCCAAACACAACCCGGTGTCCACGGAGTGTCCAATGCTGAAAAAGGCAGGCAGGTTCTACGCCGACTGGCGCGACCCCGAAGGCCGACGCAAACGCAAAGCCTTTGACACCAAACGAGCAGCCGTCGCCCACCAGACCCGCATGCAGAAGGCCAGCGCGGACGCCCGCGACAGCCGCCCTACCAAACGGCGCAGGGGATAGCGCGAGCCTACGCCGCAACAGCGCCACCATGCTCACATCTCCGCTACGCCGCCCGCGCGCTCGTCCGCGCGCTCGACGGCATAAAAGGGCGCATCCCCGCCCCGCTCATCGCCCAGCTGTCCATCGACTGGAAGAAGAAGCATAAGCCGTGGACAGCACACAACCGCGTCATCGCGCTCCGAAAAATCCTTCGCGATATCGACGAGGCCACCGGAGCACGCACGCGCGAGGCGCTCCCGCGATCGCGCCAGCCACAACCGCGCCAGGTCACCGCAACCCAGGAGGAGATCGACCGGCTCCTCGCCCACGCCGACCCCTGCACCGGCTTCTTCATCCTCCTCATGGCCTCCATGGGACTGCGCTTTTCAGAGGCCTATCGCATCGGGCCGGACAACTACGACGCGGACACCAAGACCATCCGCGTGCAAACGAAAGGAGGGAAGGTCAGGCCCTTCCCCGTTCCCGACGAGGTGTCCAAGCTCATCGCCCTGTGTCCACCGGACAATCCCGGCACATACATCGAGAAGCTAAACGGAGGCCCGATTAAAAAGCAAAGCCTCCGCAAACGCTGGCGAACCCTGAAAAAAAAGGCAGGAGTCCGCGACGAACTCAACCCCCACGACCTCAGGCGAACGGCCGCAGTACGCGTCTACACCCTCACCAAGGACGTGCTCGCCGTCAAAGCCCTACTCGGGCACGAAGACATCACGTCCACCGCGACCTACCTCGCGCCCTACGAACCAGCAGCCATGAGGGCGCTCCAAACCACATTCCACAGATGGACACCAAAAGGAGGAAGCGTCCAATGAAGCCCACAGAGACTGCCCCACTACCAAGAGAAATCAGGCTCACAGCCACACAGTGGAAACAACTCGCGGACGCCGTTGCCGCATGGTACACCCGCGATCCACTCAACCAGAACTCCCTACGCCGAACGCTCCTCAACCTCTACCAATCATGGGGATACACCGAGGACGACGCGGTCCACAGCAAACTCCTCGCACCACTCCCACCAGCAGAACCCAGACTACAACCGAGAAACCCATGAAAGAAGAACACACAGGACACCAAAGATTCGCCGCGCAGGTCGGAGAAGCGCGGGACCGCATCAACAAAAGCATCGAGAGACTCAGACAGGCGCGCACCACCATCGCAGGCCAATTCCGCGCTGAGTGCCTCCGCGTCAGCACGCAACTCGGAATTCCCTACAACGACCTCGCGGAGGCATCCATCGCCACAATCATCAGGCAACAGTACGCCAGCGCCAAAACGGAAGGACACCACACATGCTTCGAACCGCCACCACCAGACGAGAAGAAATAAAAACCACCACCCATCGCCTCATCACCGACTTCGAAGTCAAGTGCAACCTCGAAGCCAGACGCCTCGGAATCACTGAGGCGCACCTGCTCGACTACATCACCATGGAACTCACCCAACGATTCATCGAGCGCCGCCTCCGCCACGACCGAGGAGACTACCCATGAATGGGGGCCCCCAGGGCAAACCACGCAAAAGCGCTGATCCTGGTGGACCGCGTCGAAGGACCCCAACAAAAAAGGCCACATACGCGCGAGCGCATAGAAGCAAGACCAAAAACAAATCAAAGGGGACACCATGACCGAACACTACACCAAGAACACAGAGAGCGTCACAGCGTGGTGCAACTTCTGCAACAGACAAACCCAACACGCCGTGTCCAACGGACGGCGAGGACGCTGCATGGAGCACCAAGTCATGGCCCAAAGCAAACGCCAGAAGAAGCAGCGAGAACAAAACGCAGCAAAGCAGCGACAGCCGCGATTGTTCCCCTAAAAGGACACCACCATGCCCCGAAGGAAGAAAGCACACGAGCCATCCGACACGCTGCGCGCCCTGCAGGAGATCGCGAAGAAGGACCCGCACTCACTCAAACCACCGACGAGCGGAATCACATCATCGAGCGAAGCATTGCGGGACAGGCTCGACCGCTTCTTCCTCGAGTGCGCAGCACGCGCCCGCGAAATCGCCGATAACTTCGGTGTCCAAGCCCAAGACGTGCTGCGCGACCTCGCGCGCCGAATCCGTTGACGCAGCTGCGCGCCCGGACTTCCGCCGTGCCTACGCACCGCCATCCGCGCGCCGGGGAACCACCTCTACCCCAGCACCGCGGGCGATATCCCGCTCGCCGAACTCGCGCGCTGGACACCAGCGCCACGCCGCAGTCCTCACCCCGCATTTGCCAGCCCTGCATCCCGCAGTAGCAGGGAGTGCCATGCACCAGTGCATCAGGGCCACCACGCGCCCGGACCGCGCCGCTCGGCATACTCGCGGCTGCGTCCGTGCCGGCGTCCGAACCATCGCCCGGACGTATCGGCCGCGCGCAGGTTCGGCGCGCAGGCCGTCGCCGTGGACACCCGCGCAAACCATCGCCCGGACGCACGGCCTCGAGAAAACGGCCGTAAACGCGCCGGAGACGGGGGTTGCCGCGCCCAGCCAGAGTTGCGGTGCGCTGCGCGGTGCATCGTCGGCCGCCGCGCAAAATCAGCGCGTCAGCCGCCGTGCCGCGCAGCGGGCATCATCCACACCGGCGCAGCGCGCTTCGCGCGCCGCCGCTCGCGCTCCGCAATCGAAATAAGCTTGCGGTTGCTGCGCGCTCGCGGGCCGTCGCGCTCGTCGCTCGCCGCTCCGCGTCTCGCTCCCACGCTCCGGCCCGGTCGATGCCTGGCATGCCCGGAAAAGCGCGGGCCGTTCCGGGCGGTCGCGCTCCCTCGCGGTGCGTCCTCCGCGCCGTCCATTTTTCTCCGCGCCGGTGTCCTGCTCGCCGCCGCGCATATCCAGCGCGGCGGCAGCGGGCATCCTTCGTCGCCCGCTCGCCGCAGGAATCACCGGCGCAAATCTTGGTGCGGTCCGCGGGCCTCATCGCTGTGGAGCGCAGGCCCGCGTCCTTCGCGCGGCCGCTCGGCTCGCTTCCCGCTCGCCTCGCAGTCGGGCCGCGCCGCAGGCGCGTCGTCGCTCGCGGTGTCCGCGCGGGCAGCAAATCGGCCCGCGCGGATCCTTCCGGTCCGCCCGCCCGCAATCTCCCGGTCCCGGCCCGCTTCCGGGCCTTCCAGGCAAGCACGCGGTGGCTGCGAAGCGCCACCGCGCACCCAAGAGGCGCGCAGCGCGCGCCACAGATCACGCACCACGGCCACAGGCGCAACCGCTTCGCGCGTGGCCCTGTGCGTGAAGGCGCGCGGCGACCCCAACGCCGCGCGCCCGCCGCCCAGTGTGAAGGGCGCTGCCCTTCAACCCGAAAGAAAGAGAGGACACCATGAAGAACCCACTCGGCCTCACACCAAAGCAGCAACTCGAACTGGCAAAGCAGGCCGCGCGCCGCGCCGCGCGCGCCATCGCCGCAGCCGCACCAAAGCTCCAACTCCTGCAAATCCGCGAAAAAGAAAGCGCAGGGAAGCCCGGAGGCGAACCCAGCGAGAAGGGTGAAGGGTAGAACATCACCCACTTGACAACAAAGGAACCCAGGAGCACGCTCCGAAAGAAGCAGACGAAGGCCGGAGAGAAAACCGGCCTACGCCGCCCAGCGGGCCGCGCGCCCCACCACCACGCGGTCCGAACCCGCTCCCGCGCGGGGTTGCTCCGCACCGCGCGGGAGCCAACAAAGGAGGACACCAGCCAACCATGCCAACCAAGAAGAACGCCCTCCGCTCCGTCACCCAATCCCTCGACGAGCTAGAACGCGCCGTGCAGATCGCGGAACTAAACGCCACACTCGCCCGCACACAGGCCCGGCGCATGGTCATGGCAGTCGCCCGCGACCTCATCCCCACGGCAGCCAGCTACGCCCGCAAAGGAAGGCCGCGACTCCTCGCCGTCGTGAGCCGCATCATCGGCGACGAGAAGCTCAGCGGACACCCGCCCGCCAAATAGGACACCGAGCGCCGGTGCCAAGAAAAGACCCGGAAGCCCGCCGTCGCTACGAGCGCGACCAAAAGCGCAAAAACGCCGACAGCATCAACCACTCCCGCCGCATCCTCTACCACTCCAACGAGCAGGTCCGCGCGAAGTGCAAAGCACGATCTAAAAAACAAAAGCTCACCCCCGCCCAAAAGCTCGCCAAGAGCGAGCGCGAATCCCGCCGCAGGGACAAACGCCGCGTCCACAAAGCAGGCCTGCACTATCTCCAAACCCGCAGCGTCATCAACCTCAAAGAACTCGACTCGCCCGACTTCATCGTGGAACACAGCGACGGCCATCGCACCGTCGAACACTGGAAGCCCGAAGGACGGCTGGTCGAAAGCCCGCTCTAGCCACCCAAGAAAAAAGGACACCAGGTGTCCACATTTCGCTGGACACCACTCCCACAAACGCGTATAACAGGCCATGAATAGACGCACCGGGAGGCCGCACTACAACCCAGGGGGTAGAACAGTTCGCGCAACTTGCGCTCGATAAGCGATAGGATCGCGCAATCCCGCCTCGGCAAACGCCCGAAGACGCAGCCGGCAACTGTCGCATGCGCCGCAAGCCTCATCCTCGAATTGATAGCACGACCAGGTGAGATCGAGAGGGGCGCCGAGTTCGGCTCCGCGCCGCGCGATCTCGCTCTTGCGCATGGCGATCACCGGCGTGCGAATCTCGATCCGAGTTTCCGGCCGCGTCCCTTGCCGGATCAGCTTGTCGAACGCGCGGTAATATTCCGGCCGGCAATCCGGGTAGCCCGAGCTGTCTTCCGCCACGGCGCCGATGAAAATCGCCGTCGCGCCGATGACCTCCGCCCAGCTCACTGCAGCCGAGAGAAAATGCGCGTTGCGGAAGGGGACGTACGTTATTGGAATTCCCGCGCGCGGTGCGAGCGCTTCACCCGATTCGGGCACGGCGATGCCCCGGTCGGTGAGCGCCGAGCCGCCAATCTGCGCGAAGGCGTCGAACCGCACCGCCAGCCTCTCGCGAACGCCGTAAAAATCGGCGATGGCTTCGAACGAACGCCTCTCGCGCTGCTCGGTTCGCTGGCCGTAGCTGGCGTGCAGCAGGGCCAGACGGTATGTCTGGCGCGCGATGGCCGCCGTAACGCAGGAGTCCATTCCTCCGCTCAGCAGCACCACCGCCTTGGGTTTTTCCGCCATGCCTCCCTCAAACCCCCTTCATCGCCGGGTCCCAGATGAATTTGTGCAATTGCAATCCCAGACGCACGGGCAAGCCGTCCGCCAGAATCCATTCGGCAAGTTCACGCGCGTCGAGGCCGGGCCAGCCGCCCGCCGGGTCCGCGAAAACGGGAGAAAACAAAACCTGGCCCACGCGTCTGGCGAGCCCGTGGCGGGCCGTGAATTCGCGCGCGAACACATAGTCGCGGCGGCTTGAAATCACGAATTTGATTTCGTCCTTCTGGTCCACGACTTCGAGATTGGTCATGTCGAATGTATCCACTTCGCCCGAATCCGGGCACTTTACGTCCACGATTTTGATCACTTCGCTCGGCAGAACGCCCGTGAAGCGCTCGCCGCTCGTTTCGATCATCACCGTCGAGCCTCGCGCGAGCAGCTCTTCCGCCAGCGCGGGAGTTTCCGGTTGCAGCAGAGGCTCGCCGCCCGTGATTTCCACCAGTGAAATCCTGCCGGCGCCCTCTTCCGCCAGCTCGCGCACGCGTTCCAGAACCCCTTCCACCGAATATTTTGTCCCGCCATGGAAGGCGTAGGCCGTATCGCACCATGTGCAGCGAAGATTGCAGCCCGTGAGACGCACGAAGATGCAGGGCAAGCCGGCGCGCGTGCCTTCCCCCTGTATGGACTTGAAGATTTCCGTGATCACCATGGCGTCAATACTCCGAAAAATGCCGCGCGGCGCTACGGCCGATAGGTGGCCGCGGCCGTCTCCGTCTCCCACACCGTGATGCTTGCGATGCGCGCCCCATTCGGCACCGCTGGAATCTGCTTCGAGGCTTCGTCGCAGATGTAGCGCGCGATATTTTCCGCCGAGGGGTTCCGCGCGTCGAACGGCGGAATTTCGTTCAGGTATCGGTGATCGAGCGCGCGAATCACGCCCTGAATCACGCCCTTCAAATGGACGAAATCGTAGAGCAGCCCCGCCGAATCGAGTTCTGCGCCCGCCAGGGTCACGCGCACCCTATAATTGTGCCCGTGCAGGTTCTCGCACTTTCCGTGGTAGCCGCGCAGGTTGTGCGCCGCGGCGAATGTCTCTTCCACGCTGACTTCGTACATGAGCCGTCCTTCGAGTCCGCGAAAGCCGGAAGCCGCGGCCCGCTCGCTTTCGCTATTGCGGATGGCCTTCCATGAAGCGCGCGACCTCGGCGAGGTCCTGCGTGGCTGTGTAATCGGGCAGGGACTCGAGAAAAATTCTACCATACTGCATCCGCCGGATGCGGTTGTCGAGAATCGCAAGGATGCCGCGATCCGTCTTCGACCGGATCAGCCGCCCGAATCCCTGCTTCAGCGCCAGCACCGCTTCGGGCACCTGATATTCGGCGAAGGCGTTGCGGCCGTCGTCCTCGAGCGCCCGCACGCGCGCCGCCACCACCGGGTCGCTGGGCACGGCAAACGGCAGCTTGTCTATGATGACGCACGAAAGCTGCGCCCCGGGCACGTCCACGCCCTGCCAAAAGCTCGATGTCGCGAACAGCACGGCGTTCGGCGTGGACCGGAAGCGCTCCAGCAGCACCGAACGCGGCGCCGTCCCCTGCAGCAGCAGAGGAAAGCTCACGCGCCCGGACACGCGCTCGTGCACATCCTTCATCTGCGCATAGCTCGTGAACAGGCAAAATGCGCGGCCTTGCGTGATTTCCAGCAGGCGCGCGATTTCATCGGCGGCGCCAGCCGGAAACGAAGCGTGGCGCACATCCGGGATCGCGCCGGGAATGTAGAGCAGCGCCTGCTCGCGAAAATTGAATTCCTGCGCGAGCACGCGCTCCTTCGCCGGCTGCACTCCCAGGCGCTGCTTCAAATACTCGAAGCTCCCGCCGACGGCCAGCGTCGCGGAAGTCAGAACCACGGTATCGAACCGCTCGAAAAGCTGTTCGCGCAGGATTTGGCTCACGTCAATCGGCGTCGCCGCCAGAAAAACTCCCCGCCCGCGCCGCTCGTACCAATAGACGTAGCTCTTTTCCTGGCTTTCGAGCAGGAATTCGAGTTCGCGGCGCATCTCCGCGGCGCGCCGCGCCAGCGTGAGCACCTCCTCGGGCTTCGGCGTAAGCGACGAAAGTTCCGCTTCGACGCGCTTGAGCGCCGAGCACAAGTCCCCGTACGCCTCGCGATTCTGCTCGAGAAACGCGCCCCTTTCGGCGGGTCCAAACGGATAGCGCCCCTCGCGCTCGGGAAAATTCTCGAAAAAGCTGCGCCCCCGCTCCCGGACGCGCGCCAGATGCCGCCGCAGCGGAGCCGCCTCGATGCGCAGCACGCGCAGGGTGTTCTCCGTGTCGCGCGCCAGCTCTTCGAAGCGATAGCTCGAAAGCTGCCGGCCGAAGTAATCGCTGGCAACGTCCTCGATTTCGTGCGCCTCGTCGAAAACCACCGCGGAATATTCCGGCAAAATCGAGCCGAAATCGTCCTGCCGCAGCGCCAGATCGGCGAAGAAAAGATGATGGTTCACGATTACCAGGTCCGCTTCGTGCGCCCGCTGATGCATCGCGGTGATGAAGCAGCGCTCGAATTCGGCGCACTTCTTCCCGGTGCACAGGTCGCTGCGCGCGTCAATTCGGTTCCACAGCTCGGCGTCGTCGGGAAGAAATCCCAGTTCGCTGCGGTCGCCCGTTTCCGTCAGCTTTTCCCAGTCGCGGATTTGGGCGAACCAGTCCACCTCGTCAATCCCCTTCAGCGCCGCCTGGCCGTCCATCTGGTGAACTTTCTGCCGGCACAGAAAATTGGCGCGGCCCTTCATCAGCGCCGCTTTCAGATTCGGAGCAAAATGTTTTTGCAGGAAGGGCACGTCCTTGCGGAAGAGCTGCTCCTGAAGCGATTTCGTCGCCGTCGAGACCACCACGCGCCGTCCGCTGCGAATCGCGGGAATCAGATACGCGAGCGTCTTTCCGGTGCCCGTGCCGGCCTCCACCACGGCGTGCTGGCGCTTTTCGAAGGCCTCTTCTGCGGCGCGAGCCATCTCGAGCTGCGAAGGGCGGAACTCATATCCCGGATGCGCCCGCGCCAGCAGCCCGCCGGGACCGAAAATTCCTTCGATGGTTACTTCCTCGGTTTTCGCGGTGGCGGCGGCTTTTTTCGGCATGGACGCTTCGGCGCTAATCGAAAATCACCGTTTTGTTTGCGTAGAGCAGGATGCGGCTTTCGATGTGCCAGCGCACGGCGCGCGAAAGCACGGCCTTCTCGAGGTCGCGCCCCTTCTGGATCAAATCCTCCAGCGTATCGCGATGCGAAATCCGCACCACGTCCTGCTCGATGATGGGCCCGTCGTCGAGAATTTCCGTCACGTAGTGGCTCGACGCCCCGATCAGCTTCACGCCGCGCTCGAACGCCCGCTCGTGCGGGCGCGCCCCCGTGAACGCCGGAAGAAACGAATGGTGGATATTGATGATGTGCGACGACGAAAATTCGCGGATGAATTCCGGCGACAATATCTGCATGTAGCGCGCCAGCACCACCAGGTCAATCCCATTCTGCCGCAGCAGCTCGAGCTCGCGCCGCTCCGCCTCGCGCTTCGTTTCCGGCGTCACGGGAATCACGTGCAGCGGAATGCCGTAAAAATCCGCCCACTGCTGCGCGTCCGGATGGTTGCTGATGAGCAGCGGAATCTCGCAGGCCAGCTCGCCGGTGCGGTGCCGGTAGAGCAGGTCCGCCAGGCAATGGTCCTGCTTCGAAACGAAAATCGCCGCCTTGGGCCGCACCGAGGAAAGCGCCACGCGCCACTTCATCCCGAAGCGGTCGGCGATGGGCTGGAACGATTTCGCGAATTCCCGCATCTCGATCGCGAATCCCGCCAGGTCCCATTCCACGCGCATCAGGAAAACGTTTCGCTCGTGGTCCTGGTGCTCGTCGGCGTGCAGAATATTCCCGTTGGCCTTGAAAATGAAATCGGCGATCGAAGCGGTCAGCCCCTTCTGGTCCGGGCAGCTTACGAGCAGGATGGCGCTATTCTTCACGATTTTCTCCGCGAATTTCCTGCGCGGGGCCGGCCGCGCGCGCACGCGCCCGTCCGCAGTCCGCAAATCATACTCCACCGGGAACCGCAGGCACAGTCCTCAGCGGTCTTTAGGCTCTTCGGAAAGCATGCGGCAGGATTCTTCGAGCAGGCCGCTCCAGTGCGAAAGCCGCTTGAGCGATGGCCCGTGCGTGTGGTCCAGCACCAGCGGCGTGATGGAAACAGCCCCGTCGCGAATGGCCGCATGGTCGGTGTCCGCGTCAATCTCTTCGGTGAACTCCTGCTCGCTCAGCCAGTAGTAGCGCCGCCCGCGCGGGTCGGACCCGGGACGCAGCACGTTGCGCGTGATCTTCGACGATTGCCGCGTGATGCGCACCGCCCCGGTCCACGGCGCCGGCACGTTCACGTTCAGAATCACGCCCACGGGCAGGCCTTCCTTCATAATCAGCGGCGCCAGACTGCGTGTGAAGCACGCCGCGGGACCAAAATCGAACTCCTTGCCGCGATGCGCCACGGATACCGCCACGGCCGGCACGCGATTGATGGCCGCTTCCATCGCCGCGCCCACCGTCCCCGAGTAATACACGTTCTCGCCCAGGTTCCCGCCGCGATTGATTCCGGAAATCACCAGGTCCGGCTTTTCCTTGAGCAGCGTGTGAAACGCGAGGATCATGGCGTCGGCGGGCGTGCCCTCCACCGCGAACTCGCGCTCGGCGATCTCGTCGCAATAGATGGGCTGGCGCAGCGTCAGCGATTGCGCCGCCGCGCTGCGCTCCTGCGAGGGCGCAACGATGGTAATCCGGCCGAGGTCGTCCAGCGCCTCGGCCAGCGCGCGCAGGCCCGGCGCATGAATCCCGTCGTCATTCGTAATCAAAATATTGGGCATCGGAATCTATCTCAGGCAGGACCACCCTGTGTCCGCTCGAAGGACGAAACTCTTCGAGTCACTTTGAGTTTGGCGAACGGCAGGGGTTTTGGCAAATGAATATTTTCAGTTTTGACCCGCAACGGCATCGGAAACCTGCATCCCTGCGGCGTCCGTCGTTCCTTCCAGCGGCGCGTGGCCCGTAATCTTATAATCCTGATAGTCAATGGATAGAAGGGCGTGGCCTCCCAAGCGTATCCAGCTTTCCGTTCGATTCTGGGCGGGAAGCCAAAAGTCGTCAACCTTCTCATATTTGTGGCTGATCTCGCTCTTTTTGACCCAGAAAGACGGGCTTTTTGACGGCTCGGCCTCAATTCGCGTCACAGCGAAGTCTTTCCCATCCACCCAAATTTTGCCCTGATAGAGATACTTATGGCGGGTCTTGGGACTCACGGTGAGCACATACTGCGCGCCGTCCTGCGTTGTTTCGACGCCGGCCAGCGTGAAATCATAATTTTGGGAGTTCAGCGCCGTCTGCTCCTGGTTGTCCGCCGTGGCCGCCTCTTTTTCTCCATCCAGAAGTCCCTTGAGGACGTGATCGATCAAAAACTTGGAGCCGCTCTGCGATATGATTGTGAACTCCTTGCTGTCCGGGGATTTATAGCACACGTTAACGGTCATCTCAGCGTCCCGATTGCCGAAGAAGCCGTGATATTCAATCCGATAGACGCGCGTGCCCTGAAATCCCCGCAATGCCTCCGCCCGCTCGTGATTTTTCTCCTCCAAATGGCTGACGATTTCATCCACGGTCAGCGAGGGCTTGGCGACGGCACTCGGCTGTGCGGGCGCTTGTTTCGCCAATGAAAACGGCCCTAAAAGGAGGGCCAGCCCCGTAGCGACAAGCAGCACGGCGGCCCTCAGTCGGTTCATACGCGGCATGTGTGTACGCCTCCCTCTTCCTTGCTGCGCTCCCACAAGGAAACGTCCTGTTAGCTGAGTCGCGAAGCGACAACGCTCGGTTGTGGCCGGAGCTTGGCCTTTCTCTGTTTCAAGGGACAGTCTCGCAATCCATCCTCATAATCCGCGTATAGCTTTTCAAATATTATATCCCAGGAAGCGTCGAGGGCGCTGATCCTGGCTGCCTCGCGCATTTTCTGCAATTGTTCCGGCCCCTCGATAAGACAGCGGACGCAGGAAACAAACTCGCCGGCATTTCGCGCGACGAACCCCGTTTCACCGGGAGTGACAACGTATTGCGGCCCGCCGCTGTCCGTCACGATGGCGGGAACTCCGGACGCCAGAGCCTCCAGAACCACATTCCCGAAAGTGTCCGTGCGGGAAGGAAAAACGAATGCATCCATGTTGGCGTATGCGCGCGCCAGAGCTTCGCCTCTCAGTACCCCCGCAAAATCGGCCCTCTTCATATTGGCTCGGAGCCAGGATTCTTCCGCGCCTTGACCGACAATTGTGAAACGCACGTTGGAAACACCACTGCCCCGCAGAGAGGCCTCCAATTCCGCCAGGAATCGAATGTTCTTTTCCACGGTCAAGCGCCCAACATAACCGATGACGAATTCGCCGCCCTTTCGGTCACGCCGATCCGGCCTGAACAGAGTTGTATCCACGCCGCGGCGCATCGGGCGAACTGGCTTGCCCGTGCCTTTCTCGAGTAAATGCACGAGCTCCAGATTGGGAGCGAACAATATCCGCGCAAATTTGTAGAACCACAAGACGGTCGAGAGGCACGATTCGCGGACGGCCCAGCCCGCCCTCTCCCGCAATCCCACGGGCAGCAGATGAAGGAATGGAGACACTCGCTGTTCGGCGTATTGGTGCAGGTTGGTGTGCCAGGAAGCAGCCAGCGGAATGTTCAACCGCCGCGCAACGAGCGCTCCGAGCTGCCCCACATCGCTCGGACCCGTGATGTGCAATACGTCCGGATCAAATTTCTCGACCGCTTGCGCGACGTGTCCGTAGTGCCGCCAGAAGCCCAAATCGAACCGGTGTTTCTTGTCCAGAGGAAACTTGAAGGGTCCGCGCCGGCACATCATTCGAATCACGGAGCCGCCGATTCGAGTCCCGTTTTCCGTTCCTGCGCAGACGATCAGGAAGGGGAGCCCGCATTTTCCCGCGAACGCCTCAAATTGGCGGCTGATGTTCGCCACCCCGTCGATTTCGTCGTATGTGTCTGGAAAGTAGGCGACCCGTAGGTTCTGCTCCATGGGGATGGGACCTCCTGTCCCTTGTTCACGTTGAAGTGCAACTGAGGGTTGGGTTTGGCGAATGCAATCTGTATCGCGTCCCGGATAATGGGGGCCTCAAGCATGCCCACCGCGGCAAAAAAGGCCCTAATATATATGGGCGGTCTCCGCCAAAGCGCCGCCAGCGGCTGCACCTCTCCGTTGCGATCGGGATGAAAGACGCGTTCGTCCCATCGGCGAGCCCCGGGGGCGTTCGGATATTCCCGGATCACATCCAATAGCGACTGAAACACCCGGAGGATATACGGCTGCGCGTATCGCGGCATGAACAAAACGTGGGAGCGCCTTCCTCGCCGCACTTCGTCCACGAATTCAGAGAAATTTTGCGCATTGGTCAGATTGAGCACCGCGTTGGGTTCGGCGCTGTGCCGGTCTCCGCCCCCAACCACCAACTGGTTCCACGCCTCGGCGAACTCCAGCACCGCCCGGTTTTCTTCCCAGCTCCGCACGCCGCTCAGCTCGAATGCATGCACGAACATCCCCAGTTCCGCGGCGAAATCGCGCACGGCATGTTCGTGGCGCGTCTTCCCTATCCCCGTGAGGTCCCACAGGGGGTGGTTCAGGACGATCAGCACATCCGGGTTCTTGTCGAGCATCATGAGAAGATCGTGCAGGTACCCTTGCGAGCGATTTCTTGTGTACTCCGCCAGTTGGCCCATAATCGTCTCGCCCTTCGAGCTGGGAAGATTGTGAATCCCCAAATGCACCATGGCCCCTCGATACGGCACGGTCCACTCCAGCGACACCGGGATTCGCCGCGCTTCCGGCACCACCCGCAGCAGCATCGGCGCTTCAATGTTGTCGTGGTCCGTGAGCGAAACCATGCCCGCCAGCCCCAGCACGCGCTGGATTTGGTCGAGTTCGAGCTGAAAAGCCGCCAGGGGCGGCAAGGGCGGAGTCCAGTACGCCTTCCCGAAGTCCACATCGACCGCGGCCCTCCTTCTGGCGCGTCTTGCCTGTGCGGCCAGAGCGAACCGCAGGACTGCGTGCCGCTCAATACATTTCGAAATGAAGGTGAGCCCCTCTTTCGAGCGGTTCGTATGACCATGCAATGAAACAGCCGCGCGGTACGTCCGGTGAACGCCGGGTTCCTTCCAAAGGCAGGTAAGTTTGCTCTGCAAAGTTGCCTCCCGTTGATTTTGCTCCTCGGGAGACATTCGCATTCGCCACACAACAGGTGAGTCACACGCCGTAAATATTTCGCCATAGCGCCCTATCGGTCACCAGTTACAAAATCGCCGCCACCGGCGGCTTTTTAATCGTCTGTTAACCCTGTAACTAAATCCCCTTCATCTATACTTCCCGCCTTGGAAGCCGTGCCGGTGCCAACTCGTCAGGATTCCCGCGACGCCGCGACCATCCCGTCCGGTTCCTCTCTTCCCCGCGTTTTGGCGGGACTTTTCTTGCGCCCGCAGCGAATTCTCTTGCTCTGGAACTGGAAGTCCGCGTGGCTGAGCGTCATTCTGCGCGGCCCCATTTTCCTGGCCGCAAGCATCGCACGCGGATTTGGCGCCACGGTGTCTGCCGTGTTGACGGAATGTATGTTTTGCGCCGTCGCCGCGGGCTTCTACGGCGCCATCGTACAAAACGTGCGCGACGCCACTCCGCCATGGCTCACCGCGCTCTTCGTGGCAGTCGTTCTTCCGGCCGCATTTCAGGCGCTCGAGTTCTTGCTCCACTTGCTGCGGGGAACTCCGCATCTGCGCCTGGCGGAAATCGCCTCCGCGTCCGTCTCCACGATCTCCGCGCTGTTCAGTTGGTACGCCATGCGGCGCGGCGCCCTCCTGGTCGGAGGCGAAGGCTGCAGTTTCGGCTCCGACTTGCGCCGCCTCCCCAGGCTCCTGTTGAACTTCACGCTGGCCTTGCCGGCCCAATGGGCGCAATCGAAAAAGACGGCAGCGGCTTCCCGGGATGATTCGCGGCGCACCGGATTGCCCGGCTCTGGAGCGAAAGGTCCTTGATGACACTCAAGACGTTGCATCTCACAAATTCATGGCACGAGACTTCCGGCGGCATCGCCACGTTTTATCGCGCCCTCATCGACGAAGGAAACCGCCGGGGTCACAGCATCCGCTTGGTGGTTCCCGGAGAATCGGACCGCATCGAAGAGATGGGTCCATTCGCGAAGATCTACCATGTCAAGGCCCGCCGGGCGCCTTTCAATTCCCGCTATCGCACCATCTTTCCCGATCAATTTCTGCCCGGCGGAAGCGCGCTCCAGAAGATTGTCATTGCCGAACGCCCCGACATCGTCGAAATCTGCGACAAGTACACCCTGATGTATTTCGGCGCGTTGCTGCGGCGCGGACTTCTGCCCGAACTGCATTTTCGCCCCATCGTCATCGGCCTCAGTTGCGAACGCATGGAGGACAATTTTCGCAGCTATCTGGCGCGCGTCCCCTTTGCGCGCGCGTTCTGCGCCGCCTACATGAAATGGCTGTACTTTCCCTTTTTCGATCATCACATCGCGAATTCCGCCTACACAGCCGAGGAGTTGAGAATTGCCTCTCGCGGCCACTTGATCCGCCGCAACGTGTGGATCCGGCCCATGGGTGTTGACACGCGCCATTTATCGCCGGCGCGAAGGTCGCCCGATGCGCGGCGGCGCATTGTGAGCCTCTGCGCCGGCGGCCCTGACAGCGTCCTTCTCCTGTATGCCGGCCGGTTGGTGCCCGAAAAGAATCTGCCGCTCTTGTTCCAGGTTTTGGTTTGTTTGGTTCAAGGCGGAAGGCGCGACTATCGGCTCATCGTCGCCGGGGACGGCATCGAGCGAAAACAATGGGAGGAATTCTGCCGGCGGCGCGTTCCTGGCCACGCCGCGTTCCTGAGCCATATCAAGGACCGCAATGAATTCGCCGATCTGTTGGCCAACGCCGATGCGTTCATCCATCCGAATCCGCGGGAGCCGTTCGGCATCGCGCCACTTGAGGCCATGGCTTCGGGTTTGCCTCTCGTCGCGCCGAATAGCGGAGGTGTCGCGTCCTATGCCGGCCCTGCCAACGCCTGGCTTGCCCCTGCGGACGTCGAGAGTTTCGCCGCGGCTGTCGAGGATCTGCTGGCCGATGGCGCTGCGAGAACCAGCCGCGTGGAAGAAGCATTGCGAACCGCCGCGCAGTATCGCTGGGATACCGTCGCTCCCGCTTTTCTCGATCTTTACGCGGAGCTGCATTCCGCCGCCATGAATCGCGATGCCGCGCTGCCTCTCGCGGCTTTCTCTTCCACGCCCATCGAAGGCTTGCGTCTTGCGTGGTTTCGCGGCGTTTCTCAGAGTGCGGAAAAAATGTTCATGCTGGCCTCCGCACTGCTCTCGAGGCCCGCCGCCGTTCCTCGCGATTCGCGAAAAAGCTGCCCGGAAAATCAGGAAGGGTAATGTAAAGGTTGAAAAGGAAGGAATGGTCGGGACGACTGGATTTGAACCAGCGACCTCACGCACCCCAAGCGTGCGCGCTACCAGGCTGCGCCACGTCCCGACTGCTTTGGCTCCCGTTCGAGCCTCTTCAGCGTATCACTCGCGTTCGAGAAGGGTCAAGACAGCGAGGAGTTCTTCGTGCAGATCGAGCAGGAATTTGCGGTGTGCCCGCGAACCGCGTTCGGGCTTCGCCGGACGCGACGCTTCTTCCTCCGGCCGTTTCCCGTTGCCGCCAACCTGCTCCGCCAGGTGTTTTCGCGCCCCGGGGATGGTAAAACCCTCTTCGTAAAGCAGGCGCTTGATCTCGAACACGGTTTCGATGTCCTCGCGCCGGTAGAGCCTCTGGCCGCTCGGGCTTTTCACCGGCTGAAGCGTGGGGAATTCCGTCTCCCAGTAGCGCAGGACGAACGTCTTCGTCGCCGTCAGCCGGCTCACTTCCCCGATGCGGAATAGGCTTTGCTCGGGTACTTCCCGCGAAGGTTGCGCCGCACTCGCCATGTCTTTGTCTGTATCCTAAGCCGTTTTCCCGCCGTGTCAACCCTTCTGTCAGATGGGCAGTGTGTCAGTTTCGGACGATCCGACTATTCAAGACTCAGTAGGCCAGGGGATTTGCTTCGTATGTTCCCGATTCACACGAGAAATTCCAACGTCAATTTCTCGGTTGCAAGCGGGCAACGATATTACCCTTGGTGTCGATTTGAAACCATTCTCCACCGGCGAAGTAATGGTATTCACAGTCACTCACACACTTTGACTTGCAGCCATTGCAGACCTCCGCACGGCCCTTCTCGAAGTTCATAGCGCCGTCATAAATCGGGGGAATTACAATTTGCCCTTTGCTATTTGCGAAGCCGTATTTCCCATTTTTTACAGTCCGAACAAGCCCGTCATTGAACCAGTCAGCCCCATTGTCCATCACCGGCACACCGGTTATTACGACCTTTCCTTTGCGATTGACGTACATCCAGCCCTCTTTTGGGGATAGCACAGCGGCTAAACCCTGCGAATCCATGCAATAGTCGCAGTTCTTTCTCGAACTCCCCTTATCAAAAGACAAATCCTTCACATATTGCGACGCGATGAAAAGCTCTCCCCTCGCGTTTTCGCGGACGCAGTCGGGAACCTCGCCACGCTCGAAGTCAAATGTGCAAGGAGTGCCTGCGGCGCCTTTGTTGGCGTTGTCAGATTGACCGGTCGGAGTTGCGCTGCCGTCGCTTGTCGGGTGTTGCGATGACTGCGCGGCCGCGTCTTGGCACATCGCGCACGCAGCAACGACCAGTAGCAGAAAGGTTGTGACAATTGCGGCTCTCATGGGAGCACTCTTCTGTAGGCCTCCGACCACGGTCAATTTATTATGCCTGGAAAACGCGCCCATCGGAAACTGAACCATTACTATCAGATAACGGCTAGCGGTCGGAGTCGCGCTCCCTGCCGGGGCGTCTCCGCTGGCCGCGATGCTTTTCGCTCCCGCGCTTTTCGCTGTGGCGCGGCGTGCGCTTACCGCCGGGACGCATCTCGCGTTTTTCCCCTTCGGGACGTTCGCGCTTCTTCAGCCGCTGCGTGAACCGAATGGGCGTGCCCGTGAAATCGAACGAGGCGCGCAGCCGGTTTTCGAGAAACCGCTGGTAGCTGAAGTGCAGCGGCTTCCGCTGGTTCGTGAATAGGACGAACGTCGGCGGCGATGCCATGGCCTGCGTCACGTAATAGATTTTCACCTTGCGGCTCGCCGGTGACGTCCCGCGATCGAGGTCCACGCCCGCGAGCCAGCGGTTCAGCTCTCCGGTCGATATCCTCCGCCGGCGCGCTTCCGCCACGCAGTCAATCAACGTATAAAGTTTCTCGACTCGTTCGCCCGTGAGCGCGGATAGAAACACCACCGGCGCGTAGGAAAGAAACTTCAGTTTTCTCCGCACCATCGGCTCGTAGTCCGCCAGCAGCTTTTCCGGATTCCCGCCCGCGCCCTTTCCGCCGTGCTGTTTCTCTCTCTCCGCTTTTTCCCACGCCGCTTCGAGCGCCAAATCCCACTTGTTCACCGCGATGATTACGGAGCGGCCCGACTGCTCGGCGTAGCTCGCGATGGTCGCGTCATGCGACGTGACTCCCACGGCGCCGTCCACCACGAGCACCGCCACGTCCGCTCGTTCCAGGTGCTGCCGCGCCATGATCACGCTCAGCTTTTCCGCCACGAGCTTGGTCTTGCCTTTGCGCCGGATTCCAGCGGTGTCGAGGAAGCGATACATTTTGCCGTGCCGCTCCACCACCGTGTCCACGGCGTCGCGCGTGGTGCCCGGCTCGGGCGACACAATGGCTCGCTCCGCTCCCGCCAGTTGGTTCAGCAGCGTGGATTTCCCTACGTTCGGCCGGCCGATGATGGCGATATTGACGTACGGCTGCGCTTCGGCCGCCTCACCCTGCGGAAAATCCTGCGTCAACGCGTCCAGCAGGTCGTCAATCCCGAAGCCGTGCTCCGCCGAGATCGGGAAAACCTCTCCGCCCAGCTCGTAAAACTGCGCCGCAAGGTCCGCCTGTTGCGGCGAATCCACTTTGTTCACGGCCAGCACGGGCGGCTTGCCCGCGCGCCGCAGCAGTTGCGCCAGCTCCGCATCAACCGCCGTCGGCCCCACGCGTCCGTCCACCACCTGCACCACGCGCGCCGCGTTTTCAATCGCCATGCGCGCCTGCCGCAGAATTTCTCCCGGGATGCCGGCCTTCTCTTCGGGGACGATTCCACCCGTATCCACCACTTCGAACGCGCGGCCTTCCCAGTTCGCCCGGCCGTAGATCCGGTCGCGCGTAATCCCGGGCTCATTCGTCACGATGGACCGCCGCGTCCCGGTCAGCCGGTTGAACAGCGTGGACTTCCCCACGTTGGGGCGTCCGACAATCACGATGGATGGCAGGCTTGCGGTCATATGCTTCGCGCCACTCTCAGCCGAGCCTTCTACCCTATCACGGGACCTCCCGCTCACCGCATTCCGCGCCAGTCATTCTGTGCGGGTTGTAGTAGCACAGGCACTCCTGCCTGTCTGCAGTTGACTCTCGTAGTTGTGGCACAGCTTTACCGTGATGAAGTCTTGCCCTGATGAAAAGGGAAGGGCTCTCTTGCTCTTTGACAATTGAACGGACGAGGACTTAGGATCGCGCGATCCTCCAGGCGATTAGTTCGCCGGAGCGGAACTTGGCGTCACAGTCACGGTCACCGGCTGGTCGAGCTCGAAGTCCAGCTTCGTCTCCGACGGGATTCTCACTTCCTTTCCCCGCGTCGAGGCCTGCCAGACTCCCCCGCCTGCCGCTCCCACGCCCGCGCCAATCGCAGCGCCCTTTCCGCCGCCGGCAATCGCGCCGAGCAGCGTGCCCAAAATCGCGCCGCCGCCTACTTTTTCAGCCGTCCCCTTGCCGCGCGAGCTTCCCGCCAGAGAATATGTGCTGCTCACGAGCGGGTAGGACTGCCCGTGAAATTCCAGTTTGATCAGTTCCAAATGCAGCTCGCTCTTCCCCGTCATGCGTCCCGCGTTGCTTGAGCTCACCAGGCGCACGTACACGTCGGCGCCCCGGGGAACAACCACCTCGTTATCCACAACCAGCGGGACATCGAGCGAAGCGTGGAAAATTTCTCCGGCTTGGTTCACGGACGAATCAATGCTGTCAATCATTTGAATGCTCATCGTGGAACCGGACGGAATCGTCACTTCCCTGGGCTGCGGCGGAGGCGGCGGAGCAGGAGCAGGAGCGGGCGCGGAAGTGGGTTGCTCAACTAACGGGGAAGCCGGCTCCTGTATTGGCGCCTGTTCCTGGAGCGGAGGCACATTCTCCGCCGTTTCCGCAGGTTCAGTTTCACGCGGATGTTTCTTGGCGCGGGCTTCATGTGCTTTCCGGGATGGCTCGCGCGCGGGTTTCCGGGCCGGGGCGCGAGCAGGTGCCGGCACGGCTCGCGCCTCTGGAGCCGACGCCCGCTCGACAACGATTTGATCATCTACTTTCGTGACGCCCGAAGTTTCGGTGGCAATTTTGTATGCTTCCAGGTGCGCCGCGTCGCTGGGCACGCTGCCGCTCAAGGTAACCTCGCCGTTCTGGGACGTCACCTGCAGGCTCGCATCCTTCAGTTGCGCGTCGGAAAACATCTGGGATTTGATGTTGGTGACGAGGGCCGCGTCATCCGGCTTTCTCGAGCAGCCGGCAGCGAGCGCCATGGCAAGCACCGCGATCCATAACACCGGCGTGTTGCGCATAAGATGTTCCTCCTGATTCCCACAGACCCTTGGCGCGCTCGAAAGACGGGGAACCGCGGCTAGAATGCCACAATCCCCGTGCACTACGATGCGCCGCCTGGTTGAAATGCTGTCTCCGGCCCGCCCGGCCCCCCTCGCCAAATGGCCGCAACTTTTCCTTTGCGCCTGTGTTCCATACCAAGTGCCGAGAAAGAAGTACCCCCGGCTCTCGGCCATTATAGACAGACTATTCGATAAGGAGAATCCTCATGCGAAATTCGAGAGCCATGGGTCTGTTCGGCGCATTTCTGGCTGTATGCATGTTATCCGGCTGCGGCGGCGCCAGTTCGTCTTCGACTTCACAAAATTCCGGTCGGCAAACGGGCGCGGTCTACACCATGGGGACCGATAGCGCCCCACCCCTGCCGAGCGTCGTATCCGTCCAGGTCCAACTCTCGAGCGTCATGCTCACCGACGGGACGACAACCGCGAACCTTCTGACCACTAGCCCTGAAACGGTGGACTTCGCCAAGTTGAATGGCTTGCACGAACTCGTGGACTTGAATAACGTGCCGGCCAACGTGTCCTTCACCTCTGCGATCATCACCGTGGGCAGCGTAACGATTCAGTATCTCGACACAACTCAATCGCCACCGGTGCTGAACACAATCACGCCCGTGGTGCAGCCGACGACCGTGACGACTCCGCTCGCGCAGCCCCTCACCGTGCTCAACAACGACCTGGTCGGGTTTTTCATGGATCTCGACTTGAAGCAATCCATCGGAGTGAACGGCAGTGGAAACCTCAACGGAAATTTCACGCCCACGTTCGACGTGAAGGCGCTTTCCGCGGACGATGCCGACGCGCACATCGACAGCTTTGAAGCCGGCGTCGTGAGCGTAAACGCCGCGGACGGTACGTTCGTGATTCAAGGGCCGCACGGACGCCAATACACCGTGGATACCGACGCGAACACGAGCTTCGATTCCAATGATGTGTCGCTCGGCGATTTCAACTCGAACACCATCGTCGAGGTTTCCGGAACGTTGAACACCGTGACGCGCGACATTTACGCCGACGAGGTGCAAGTCCTCTCGCAAGACCGCTTTTTCGCCGACGGCCTGAACACCTTCGTCCAGACGAGCGCTGGCCAGGTGGACGGAGTCAATCTCTATACCTGGGCCGAGCTGCCCGATCTTGCCGGCTATCCGCTCGGGCAGATTGATACGATTCCCTTGACCGGAAACGAAAAGTACTTCATCGCGAACCAGCCGGTGGCGTCCGTGCTTTTTGGTCCGAACGCCTTGACTCCCGGCCAGCGGCTTGCATTTGGCGGCAAGCTGAACACCTCTGCGGATCCCCCGACGATCACCGTGCACCGCGTCGTCCTTCGGCGCCAGGGACAGCGGGGCGCGTGGCGGGTCGGCAGCACCGTGATTCAATCGGGCAACATCGGCTCGTTCAGTTTCAATGATGATTATCTTGCCGGCATCCTCTTGCCCCAGCCGCTCACGGTGCTCACGTTTAACTCGACGAACTTCATCAACCTGAGCGGCCTGGCAGCATTGACGGGCGCTCAGCCGATTCCGCTTCGCGTGGTTGGATTCATACTTGTGGATGGCGCGACGGGTAAGCCGGTGATGGTGGCTCGATCCATCGAGGAGATGACCGATTAGGGTGCAGGAATCGCTGCACCCGCGCCACTGTCCCGCATTGTCGGGAGCGGGACGGTGGCGTTTACTGGCTGCGGGTGCCGTGTTTTTTCCGAATCGGTGCGGCCGGGGCGGCTGGCTGCCTCCGGATTTCTATTCCATGCGAACGGCGCGGATCTCATTTCCATCCTTGCGAATTTCGATCGCTATCGGCGGCCGTATGGCCCCACCCTGTTCGATCTCGCCGCGAACGAGCGTTCCGCTCGGCGTTGTGCCATAGCGCATCAGGTCGAAGACCGAGTGGTTGCACGGATCCCCCACCATGGGGTGATCCGCGCTGAAATTGTAATTGGTTTGCAACGCCGCCATATCCGTCACATATTCCAGGTCGCAATTGCCGAACGGCTCGCGCAACGAAAATCCCCAATACTCGCCGCCCGGCAGGCGCACCACCATCGCCGGAGCCAGCTCTCCCGTTCCGGGATTGCGGAATAGGAAGCGCTTTGCGGACCACGCTTTCGCCAGTTCATCCGCCTTCGCCACTTCTCCGGGCGCAACAGGCAAATCTTCCGCGCTCTTGGACGCCGCGGCGGCTGCTGAAGATGGCGAAGTGGCCCCTGCCGGAGAGGAGTCTGCCTGGTCCGGCTCACGGGATGATATCCGGCTATGCAAGAATGCGGCAATGACAACGATCAGAACGCCCGCCACAACCAGAGAAGCCGATAGCTTGCGGATTCCGGCTCCCGTCTTGCCAGGAACGGGAAGACCCTCGTCTGGCGGCGAATTCGCAAGCTTGTCCTGGCTCACACTCGCCGGCACACCGGGTATGCGCGGCTGCTGGGGCTTGAATGGATCGAGTCTCTTGTCGTCGGGCATACGATGGCGCCGGAAACCGCATGTTTAGATTGAACGGCGGACGGAGAAATTGCAAGACGGGAGGCAGCCTCTGTGTTGACGCTTTCGCAAAGGAGATCCCGGGCAGGCGCCCAAGTTCACGCGGGCAGATCCAAACGGATTGAATGGTGTGCGGCGTATTCCTGAAGGTTCGAGAGAATCAGGAGCAGTTCGAGCATCTTGTCGCGTTGCTCAGGACTGGGTTCGCCCGCTCCCTCCTCCAGGTTCTTGACGATGGCCAGCGCGTCCGCCAGCAGCCATTCCAGGCCCTTGGGATGGATTGGGCGCCCCTCGCGGCATCGCTCGAGCGCCTCGGCGGTGCGCACAAATGCTTCCTCGAGAAAATGATCCAGGCAGAGCTGCTCCGCGGCAAGAGTAGGCGGAATCGTATTCGCGCACATGGCCTTGCGGCAATGGCCCGATGGTGCGGCGCTCATGACAAACCCCGAATCTCCACCCGATTACCAGACTGGGCGAGAGACTACCACACTTTCGCGCGATGGGAGGGGGAAAGCGCCAAACGATGGGTGCTCGAACGCGCAACACCCCGACTGGGTCTGTGTCGCGTCTCACGCAACAGAGAAAGGGATTAGGAATGAAAGGGCCGGAGGGAAACCGCCGGCCCCGGAAGAGAAAAAGTCAGCAGACCTAGAACTTGATCACAACGCCCGTAGAGATGCGAAGATTGTTCTGCGACGCCGGGTTCAGGAAGCCAAAAAGGTTGAACCTCGTCAGCGCATAGTCGGCTTGAATGGCTCGAATGGCAAAGCGTTCGTTGAGATTGACATCCGCGCCGCCGCCGAGCTTCATGTCAAAGCTGTTTATGCCCGTACCACCAAGGGACGCGTGTGCTCCACCGAACAGAGCGTGCGCGAACACCGTAAACTTGTCGGCCCGGTAAGAGAACTGGGGGCCGCCGTCGTAGCTGTATACAGTGGCGCCGATATGGGTTATCGAGCCAAGGTTGCCGGTGTGATAGCCACCGAAGTCGCCCACGACGCCGAACCACTTATTCAGGTTGAAGGCGACGGAGCCGTTGCCGCCAATATCGAAGTTGGTCCCACGGAAGCCGGGGATTCCTGTGCCCCCAATGCTTGAATACACGTACGAGTAGCCGAGGAACGTTTCAATCTTCGGAGTGTCTTGAGCCGAAGCAATCCCAGCAAAAAGCAAAATGCCTGCGCACAACAAACCCCACCTTTTCATCGAATCCTCCTATTTTTTTCGGCCAAAACTTCGCATATCTCGACACGTCGGGAACCCGGGACGAGTCTTTATTTTTAGGCCTTGAGCCGAAATACCACCCCGGCCTGTTTTTTACCACCCTTCCGCCCCTAAAACAACCGATTTTTGCAGGATTGTGACCAGTACGAGATACCCCCCTCGATAGCAAAAGGAGGGTGTTCACAGGCAGAAACTGCGGGATGGCGGGGCGGGGCGGAGAGGCGAATCAGGCGAGAGTTCCCTTCTGGCGAAACCTCTGGGGAGCCCCTATGCCGCTGTGCCGTGACACTTTTTGTACTTCTTGCCTGAGCCGCAGGGGCAGGGATCGTTGCGGCCGATTTTCGCGCCGGAGCGGACGGGCTTGGGGGCTTCGGCCTGCGCAGGCCCAGCTTGGAACTGCAAATTTTGCTGCTGGCGCCTCTGGCGCTGCTCAATCTGCCGAGCAATGGCGGACGCGGGTGCGGCCGCTCCCGAGCCTGAGGGCGTCCCTGACCCTGCCAGCACAGGTGCTGGGGCCGCAGCTCCGCCCTCAGGCCTTTCTGCGGGACGCACGAGAAACAAGAAGCGGACGGCCTCAGTATCAATTCGGTCCATCATATCTTCGAAGAGAGTGAAGGCTTCCTTCTTGAATTCGACCAGGGGATCCTTCTGCCCGTAGCCGCGAAGTCCGATTCCTTCCTTGAGGTGGTCGAGGGTGAGAAGGTGGTCCTTCCACTGAGCGTCCACAATGTCGAGCAAGATGTGGCGTTCGAGCCAGCGCAGCGTCTGCGCGCCGAAGAGTTTCTCCTTCTCTTCGTAGCGCGCCTGAACCTTTTCGAGCAGCGTATCGGCGAGCTGATCGTGATTCAGACCGGCTGCGTCCACACCCACGGCTTTGAGATCGAAACCGAACTGGTTCAGCATCTCGTTATTGAGTTGGGTGACGTTCCACTGGTCGGGATGCTGCTCGCGCGGACAATAGGTCTCGGCCAGGGAGTTGGCGATGGCTTCAGCGCGTTCAAGGACAAACTCCTTCTGGTCGCGGCCTTCGAGGAACGAGCGGCGCAGCGAATAGATAGTCTCGCGCTGCCTGTTCATCACGTCGTCGTATTCGAGGAGGTGCTTGCGGGCCTCGAAGTTCTGCGCTTCGACGGCTTTTTGCGCGTTCTCGATGCGCTTGCTGATGAGCTTGGACTCGATAGGCACGCCTTCCGTCATGCCGAGCCAGTGCATCATGGCTTTCACTTTCTCGCCGCCGAAAATGCGCAGCAAATCGTCTTCGAGGGAGAGAAAGAAACGCGAGGAACCGGGGTCGCCCTGGCGTCCGGCGCGCCCGCGAAGCTGATTATCAATGCGGCGGGCCTCGTGGCGCTCGGTGCCGAGGATGTGCAATCCCCCCATGGCCACCACTTCATCGTGCTCGGCGCGACACTGCCCGGCAAACTGTTCGTAGAGCGGTTTCCACTGTTCGAGGGGCACCTGGAAAATCTTGCCTTCCTGCTGGAAGAGCACCATGGCGGCGCTTTTCTCCGCTGCGCCCGCGCCATTGCCCGACGCCGCCGGGTTCAGCGCTGCGTCGGCCTGCGCGGTCGTCTCCGCGCCGGGCGCCGCGCCGATTACCGCTCCCGCGGGAGCGTAGGGCATGGCGAGCTTATTTTTCAGGCAGTATTCGCGCGTCATCGCGTCGGGGTTGCCGCCGAGCAGAATATCGGTTCCGCGCCCGGCCATGTTCGTCGAGACGGTTACGGCGCCCTTGCGTCCGGCCTGCGCGATAATTTTGGCCTCGCGCTCGTGCTGCTTGGCATTGAGCACCTGGTATGGAATGCCAGTTTTCTTCAGCAGCTCGGCAATCTTCTCCGATTTTTCAATGGAGATGCTGCCGACGAGCACCGGCTGGCCGCTCTCGAAATATTGGCGGATGCCGCCCGCGCGCGTACCATCCTCCTGAATGATGCCGTTCACCGCCGCTTCGAATTTTTCGCGTTCGGTGCGGTAGACCACGTCGGAGTTCTCGATGCGGATCAGCGTCTTGTTCGTGGGGATGGCGACCACCTCGAGCTTGTAAATCTTGTCGAATTCGGGCGCTTCGGTTTCCGCCGTGCCGGTCATGCCCGAGAGCTTCTTGTACATGCGGAAATAATTCTGGAAGGTGATGGTGGCGAGCGTCTGATTTTCGCGCTCGATCTTCACGCCCTCCTTGGCCTCCACGGCCTGGTGCAAGCCGTCTGACCACCGCCGGCCCGGCATCTGGCGGCCGGTGAATTCGTCCACGATCACCACTCCGCCTTCCTTGACGACGTAGTCCACGTCGCGCTGGTAAAGCGTGTGCGCGCGCAGGCCCTGAAAGACATGATGGATGATGTCCATGTTTTCGGGATCGTAGAGGTTCCCGAGATTCAGCAGGCGCTCGCACTTCGAAACGCCTTCCTCGGTGAGCGTGGCGGTGCGCATTTTTTCGTCCAGCGTGTAGTCAATCTCGCGGATGAGCCTGGGAATGATTTTGTCGATGCGGTAATACTTGTCCGTGGATTCCTCGGCCGGTCCGGAGATGATCAGCGGAGTGCGCGCCTCGTCAATCAGGATCGAGTCCACTTCGTCCACAATCGCGAAATGGTGGCCGCGCTGGACGCAGTCCTTCAGGTCGTACTTCATATTGTCGCGAAGATAATCGAAGCCGAACTCGTTGTTCGTGCCGTAGGTGATGTCCGCGGCATAGGCGGCGCGGCGCTGCACGTCGTCCAGGCCGTTCACGATCACGCCCACGGTCAGCCCGAGCATTTTGTAAATCGGCCCCATCCATTCGGCGTCGCGCCGCGCCAGGTAGTCGTTCACGGTGACGATGTGCACGCCCTTGCCCGTGAGCGAATTCAGATAGGCGGCCAGCGTGGCGACGAGCGTCTTGCCTTCGCCCGTCTTCATCTCGGCGATTTTGCCCTGGTGCAGGACGATTCCGCCGATGAGCTGCACGTCGAAATGGCGCATTCCGATGGTGCGGCGCCCCGCTTCGCGCGCCAGCGCAAATGCGGGCGCCACCGCGGGTTCCAGGGCTTCCTGAAGCTGCTTCTTGTACTGCTCCTTTTGCTGGGGATCGTTGCTTTCCTCGACGCCCTGCATGCGCTCCTGCACTTCCGAGCGCAGCGCGAGGGTGCGCGCGCCGATCTCGTCGTCGGAGAGTTTTTGCATCTCCGGCTCGAGCTCGTTGATCGCCACGACGAGCGGCTGGATGCGCTTCACGTCGCGCTCGTGCTTCGTGCCGATGAAGCGCGCGACGATGCTGTTTATGATTTTTTCGATGTCCATGCGATGCGGCTTTCGTTGTCTCCGGTCTATTTCATTGTAGCCGCTCGCATGATTTCGCGCAAAGCGGCGATTCGAGGCGGCGCTGCAACTTGCCGCATGTGGGACGGCGGTCTATGATGGAATCGCTATCACACGAAAGGATTTCAATGCCACCAGCGCCACCCATGGCCAAGGCGCCCATCGAAGGCGTGAAGAATCTGATCGCGGTCGCGAGCGGCAAGGGCGGCGTGGGGAAGACGACCGTGGCCGTCAACCTCGCGATTGCGCTGAAAAATCTTGGCGCTTCGGTTGGGCTGCTTGACGCGGACGTTTACGGCCCGAATGTCCCGATGATGCTCGGCTCGAACGAGCAGCCGCGCGCGCTCGAAGACCGCACCATCATTCCCGTCGAGGCCTACGGCGTGAAGATGATTTCCATGGGGCTGCTCAGCCCCGGCGATAAGCCGCTGATCTGGCGCGGCCCGATGCTCCACAGCGTGATGCAGCAATTCCTGCGCAGCGTCCGCTGGGGCGAGCTCGAATACCTGATCGTGGATTTGCCGCCCGGCACGGGCGACGTGCAGCTGAGCCTGATTCAGACCGTGGCCCTCACCGGCGCGGTGCTCGTCACCACGCCTTCGATCGTCGCGCTCGCCGACGTGCGCAAGGCCGTCGAGATGTTCCGCCAGGTGAACGTGGAAATCCTCGGCGTGGTCGAAAATATGAGCTATTTTTCATGCCCGCACTGCCAGGGGCGCATTGACGTCTTCGGCCACGGCGAAGGCGAGCGCATGGCGAAGGCGTTCGGCGTGCCATTTCTCGGCGAGATCGAAATTGATCCGCAGATTCGCATCGGCGGCGATACCGGGAAGCCGGTCGCGTCGCTCGGCGAGGACGCGCCGGGAAGCAAAAGCATGTACGCGATGGCGCGCAACGTCGCCGCGCGCGTCTCCGTCGTTAACGCGTCCGCCGGGGCGCCTGTCGTGCAGATTTTGTAGCCGCGGCGCGGCAAAGGCCCTCTGCTTGTCAGCCTATCGGGCGTGTGCTAATTTCGCTGTTCACCTCATGCCACTGCTGGTCTGCCCATGACAGAAAAGCGTCAGTTCCGAGCAATCAAAGGCACGCGCGATATTCTGCCGCCCGATAGCGCGCTGTGGAATTGGTTCGAGCAGACCGCCCGCGAAGTCTTTGAATCCTACAATTTTCGCGATATCCGCCTGCCAATCTTTGAGGAGACTGAGCTCTTTGCTCGCTCGGTCGGAACAGAGACCGACATTGTCGGCAAGGAAATGTACACATTCGAGGACAGGCCGCAGCTACCTGACCCGGTGGGCCTGACCCCGGACGCATACATCGCAGCGGTAAAGAATCTAATAAGTTCTGGCGAGATCGCATCGGATCCGTCCCTCATCCAGAAGCTCGAATTCGAATTGGGCAACTATAACGGCAGAGTACAACTGGGCGAAAACGAACGAGCGCTACTTATATGGGTCTATCGCGTTGCCACACTCAGGATCGGCGATTCGGTCAGCCTGCGGCCAGAGGCGACGGCGAGCGTCGTGCGAGCGTACATCGAGCATGGAATGCACACGCTGCCGGGGAACGTGAAGCTCTACTATATGGGGCCAATGTTTCGCCGCGAGCGGCCGCAGAAGGGGCGCTATCGGCAGTTCTACCAGATTGGCGCGGAGGTGCTGGGGCCATCGGACGCGCCCGCGATTGACGCCGAGGTGCTCGAAATGCTGCTCGTGTTTTTCAAGCGCGTGGGCCTCGAGCGCACCACGCTCTACATCAATTCCATCGGCTGCAAGGAGTGCCGGCCGAAGTACGTCGAGCTGCTGCGTGCGGAGCTGCAAAAAGTAAAGGACCAGCTCAAGCCGGATAGCCAGCGCCGCATCGAGACGAACCCGCTGCGCGTGCTCGATTCGAAGCTGCCGGAAGAGCAGCCGCTCATCGAGAAGCTGCCGCGCATTTCGGACCATCTTTGCCCCGATTGCCGCGAGCATTTTGAGGAGCTGAAAGAAGAATTGAAGCTGCGCGGGATCGCCTACGAAGAAAATTGGCGGCTCGTTCGCGGCCTGGACTACTACACGCGGACGACATTCGAGGTGACGGCGGAAGGCCTCGGCTCGCAGAACGCCGTATGCGGCGGCGGGCGCTACGACGGCCTGGTTGAATTGCTTGGCGGGCCGCCGACGAAGGGCATCGGATTCGCCATCGGCACCGACCGCGCCATCCTGTCGCTCCAGGAGGGCGGCAAGCTTCCGCATCTGCCAGGACTCGCGGTGTATGTGGCATGGATGGGCGCCAAGGCATATCCCACGGCGGTGAAAATCGCGCGCAATCTGCGCGAGCGCGGGGTGAGTGTTGAACTGCCAGCGGAGGAAATGAAATTCAAGAAATCCCTGGGCCTCGCGGACAAACTCGGCGCGCGCTACGCCCTGATCATTGGCGAAGACGAAGTCGCTTCGGGCACTTACACGCTTAAGCGGCTCGCCGACGCGGACCAACAGAAATTGAGTGAAAACGATCTGCTCGAATATCTCGAATCGGAACGAAGGGGCTCGCATGCTTGACGCGATGGGAAACTTGAAGCGGACGCACTACTGTGGCGATCTCCGCGCGGCGGACGCCGAAAAAGACGTCGTCCTGATGGGCTGGGTGCACCGGCGGCGCGACCTGGGGCAATTGATCTTCATTGACTTGCGCGACCGCGCCGGAATCGCGCAAATCGTCTTCAACAAGGAGCTCCATCCCGAAGCGCACGCAAAGGCCGAGGAGCTGCGCTCCGAATTCGTGGTGGCCGTGGAAGGGCGCGTTCTGCGGCGGCAAAAGCCGAATCCGGAACTTCCGACGGGCGAAGTGGAAGTCCTCGCCGCGCGGCTGCACATCCTGAACAATGCCAAGACGCCGCCCTTCACGATCGAAGACGAGGTGACGGCAAGCGAGGAGACGCGCCTGCGCCACCGCTATCTCGATCTGCGGCGCCCGCGCCCGCACGGCAATATCGAGCTGCGCCACCGCGTGCTCTTCGAGATTCGCAAGGCGCTCGACGAGATGGGCTTCTTCGAAATCGAGACGCCCATGCTCACGCGCTCGACGCCCGAGGGCGCCCGCGATTATCTGGTCCCCAGCCGCATCCATCACGGGCAGTTCTACGCGCTGCCGCAATCGCCGCAGATTTTCAAGCAGATTTTGATGATTTCCGGCATGGACCGCTATTTCCAAATCGTGCGCTGCTTCCGTGACGAAGACCTGCGCGCCGATCGCCAGCCGGAGTTCACGCAGCTCGATTTGGAGATGTCGTTCCCGCGCCAGCAGGATATTTTCGAGGTGATCGAACGCGTGATGGAGCGCGCCTGCGCCCTGGCGAATAAATACAGAGATATTGAAAAAGGTGATGCTCCGATCATTATGAGCACTCCCTTTCCGATGATGACCTATGACGAAGCTATGCGCCGTTACGGCAGCGACAAGCCCGACTTGAGATACAAGGCTGGGTTTTTCTCTCTCGATGAGATGGTACCTGCAGGAGCTATTACGAATTTGGGTATCTCGGGTCCGATCATTGGATTCCACTTTTCTCAGCAGAATTTAAGGATCCCAAACCCGCTTTCCAAGACGGCGATTAAGAACCTCGTTCAGACCGTGATAGAGCAGGCAGACAGGATGATCCCTGAAGTAGCAACGCGGAGTAAGGCTCTCGGGAAGCCGAGTCTTTTCATTGACTGGTGCCTTGTCGGGGATCAGCAGCAGATATTGCGCAGACCTGAGCTAGCAGCAGCGATATCAAGCGAAGTCGGGGCAGCCAGCGGTGACATATTATTTCTTGGTGCTCTAAGAGGGGAAAATGATCCAAAGCAAAAGTACCTGGTACACCGTTGCTTCGACATTCTCAGGAATCGCCTCAAGGATTTCACGAATGAGTATGACCCTAGACGGTGGGAATTTTTATGGATCACGGGCTTCGCGCTCTTCGAATGGAGCGAGACGGACAAGCGCTGGGTGAGCGCGCAGCATCCGTTCACAGGCATCGTCGAGGAAGATTTGGAGAAGCTCGAAACCGCGCCGTGGGAGTGCCGGTCGAAGGGCTACGACCTGGTGCTGAATGGCGTCGAGCTTGGCTCCGGCAGCATTCGAATTCACCGGCAGGATGTGCAGGCGCGGATGTTCAAGGCGCTCGGCCTGACGGACGAGCAAGCGCGCCAACGCTTCGGCTTCTTCCTCGACGCGCTCACCTACGGCACGCCTCCGCATGGCGGCATCGCGCTCGGCCTCGACCGCGTGGTGATGCTCCTCGCAGGCGAAAAATCCATTCGCGAGGTTATCGCATTTCCGAAGACGACGGCCGCGCAGGATTTGATGGCCGATTCGCCGAGCGAGGTTGATGCAGGGCAGCTCGATGAACTCGGCATTGCCATCAAACCTGAAGTCAAGAAAGCCGCCGAATGATATCCTCTGTCCAGAACCCATGACGTTGCCTCCTGCTGTTCGTGAAGACTACAGCCCTTTCAGCGTTCTAGGACTGTTTCCAGGCTATCAACGATTCTTGATCTTTGCTCGCTGGACCAGCTACAAATGTCCCTATTGTGGCTGCGTGTTTCACAGAGATTTTTGGCCGACCAAGGTCAGACTTGGGAGCGGGCAGCGAACGTGCAAAAATTGCGGAATGCCATTTGACGACGGTTCGCGTGAGTGGCCGAAACTCCCTTTGCTCAGTAAAGTTCGATTTTTCCTTCCGCCCCTTGCCTGCGGCATCTGGGGAGGGTTTACGCTCGCTGCGATTGCATCACTTTTCATTGGGCCGAGGGACGAACATAGTTGGCCTCTCGTATTCGTCGTGTCTGCCTTCGGACTCATACCGGCCCTGGCACTGTCTCCGGTTCAACTGACACGAGTGGTCAAGTCGGTCCACCGTTACAATGAGCAGCGAGAGATGCACTCTTCATGAGCCGAATCCGCATACTGCCTGAGAACGTGGCGAACAAGATCGCGGCGGGCGAGGTCGTCGAGCGGCCCGCGTCGGTGGTGAAGGAGCTGCTCGAAAACGCCATTGATGCGGGCGCGCGCTCGATTCGCATCGAGGTGGAATCGGGCGGCAAGCGCATGATCCGCGTCACCGACGACGGCAGCGGCATGAGCCACGACGACGCGCTGCTGGCCTTCGAGCGCCACGCCACGTCGAAGCTGCGCACGGCGGACGACCTGCTTTCCATCGCCACGCTCGGATTTCGCGGCGAGGCTCTGCCTTCGATTGCGGCCATTTCGCGTCTGCTTCTCGAAACGCGCACCGCGGAAGAGGAGCAAGGCACGCGCATCGAATTCGCGGGCGGAAAGCTCCTGGGCGTGAAGCCAGCGGGAGTGCCGGCCGGGACATCGATCAGCGTGGCCGATATTTTTTATTGCGTGCCGGCGCGGCGGAAATTCCTGAAGTCCGAAACGACCGAGCTGGGCCACATCGCCTCACTCGCGACGCACTATGCGCTGGCGCACCCTGGCCGCCAGTTCCTGTTGAAGACTCCGACGCAGGAGATTTTGAATTGCGCGCCGGTGGAAAAACTCTCCGACCGCGTGTACCAGATTTTCGGCCGCCAGGCGCTCGATGAATTGGTCGAAATTCCCGCGGGTGAAGCGCCGGTGCGTTCCGCGATCACCGAGCCGCAGCTCGAAGCGGACGAGCAGGCGGCCACACTGCGCGTCACGGGATTCACGTCGCGCCCAGAAGTGCAGCGCTCGAACCGCAACGGGATTTTCACTTTCGTGAATCGCCGGCTGGTGCGCGACCGCCTGCTGCTGCACGCCATCGGCGAGGCTTACCGCAATATCACGCCGCCGGGCGTCTTCCCCGTCGTGCTGCTGTTCCTCGACCTGCCCTATCAGGAGGTGGACGTGAACGTGCATCCGGCGAAAATCGAGGTGCGCTTCCGCCATCCGCAGTTTGTGCACGACTTCACGCGCGACGCGCTGCGCCATGCGCTTTCGACCGCGCGGCCCATTCCTGGATTTCCCGCGGCGCGCGCCGCAGCAGCCGCGGCGAATCCGGGAGGCGCGGGCGGCTTGCCAGCTTCCGGCGCGGGGTCTGGCGCGATGCGTGGCTATGCGCCCATGCCCGATGCGAGCGCGTTTCCGGGTCCGCCGCGCGCGGAAATTCCCACATCGTTTGCCGCGAGCGCCGCAATCGCCGAAACCTTTGAATTGACGGGCGCGCCCGACCGGCCCATCGCCCAGCGGCTGGGCTTTGATTCAAGCAGCGCGATTGATTTCTTGCTGCCCGCGCAACGCTCGGAAGCTCCCGCGGCCGAATCCGCGCCTGCGGCGCCGGGGACGCTCCCCGGCCCCGGAGAAATTGCCGACCTGAAGCCGCTCGGGCAGGTGAACGCAAGCTTCATCGTGGCCGTCAACAGCGAGGGCCTGTGGATCATCGACCAGCACGTGGCGCACGAGCGCGTGCTCTTCGAGCAGCACCTGCGCGCGCGCCGCGAAGGAGTGGTGGGCGGGCAGCGCATGCTCGTGCCGCTCGTCGTGGAACTGAATCCGCGGCAACTGGCGGTCTTCGAGCAGATCGGCGAAGAGCTGCGCGCCAATGGATTCGAAGCCGAATTGATGGGCGCGCGCAGCGTGGCGATTCAGGCCGCGCCGGCGGGAATCGCAGGCGGCGACGCCGAAAAGCTGCTCTTCGAAATATTGGACGGCCTCGCCCGCGAAAACCAGGCCATCTCGATTGATTCGCTGCAATCGAAGATTGCCGCTTCCACGTCGTGCCACGCCGCGATCAAGGTGAATACGCCGCTCGATGCCGCAAAGATGGAATGGCTGCTCGGCGAACTCTCGAAGACCGAGTACCCCATGAGCTGCCCTCACGGCCGCCCCGTGGTGTTGCGCTATTCCATGCGCGAAATCGAGCGAGCTTTCAAGCGAATCTAGGCTCATGCGCGTACCGGACATCAACCCCATTGCTGAAGCCTTTGCAACAGCTGCCGGGCTCTGTTTCGTCGCCATCGAGATTACCTTTCAACTTATGCGGAAGAGAGCAAATGAGCAACTTCCTCGCGAGCGCCGCATTTCTTGGTTTATGGCTCGTCGGCATATGCGAAAAGCGATTATTGCGGACTACAAACGCCTTTATCCGCGAGGGTGGGAGCGCCGCGCCTTCCGAACTTTCCAGGTCCTTTGGGTGGTGTTCGTCATTCTGGCTATATTGTCATTGTTTCTCGGCGGAGCAACGTGATCGTGGGATGGTCTTGGCACGGAAACTAATCATCGCGATTGACGGGCCCGTCGGCTCGGGGAAGAGCACGCTGGCGCGGCGCGTGGCGGCGCTGCTCGGCTACGTCTACGTGGATACGGGCGCAATGTACCGCGCGATCGCGCTCAAGGCGCTGCGAAACAGCGTGCCGCTCGACGCCGGCGAAGCGCTCGCCGCGCTGGCCGGCGGAACGCGAATTGACCTGCGCGCGCACGATGGCGCGCAGCAGGTACTTCTCGACGGCGAAGATGTGACCGCGGCAATACGAACGCCGGAGGTGGCGCAGGCGGCGTCGAAGGTGGCCCTCGTGCCGGGCGTGCGCCAGGTGCTGGTGGCCGAGCAGCGCCGCGCCGGCCGCGAAGGCGGCGTGGTGATGGAAGGGCGCGACATCGGCAGCGTGGTCTTCCCGGACGCGGAATTGAAAATTTTTCTTACGGCCTCGCCCGAAGTCCGCGCCGAACGGCGCTGGCGCGAGCACCAGCAAAAAGGCGAGGCTGTGGACCTTGCGCGCACGCTCGAAGAGATTCACGAGCGCGACCGTCGCGACCAGGAACGCAGCTCCTCGCCTCTCGTCCGCGCAAAGGATGCCGTAGCGGTGGACAGCACGGCGATGGAGCCGGAAGAGGTCGCGCGGCTGGTGGTGATGCTGGCAAACGGCCGCGAAGACGGCGGCGCGAAGGCTTAAGTCGGGCTGGACATGGAAGACAGGAACTCGGCGTTGGTTTTCGTCTTCGAGAGGCGACCCAGCAGCAGCTCCATCGCTTCCACAGTCGAAAGCGGGCTGAGGACTTTCCGCAGCACCCAGATTCGATTCAGCTCATCGGCGGGCAGAAGCAGTTCATCCTTGCGCGTGCCCGAGCGGTTGATGTCAATCGTCGGGAAGACGCGCTTATCCACGAGCTTGCGATCGAGATTGATTTCCATGTTGCCGGTGCCCTTGAACTCCTCGAAAATCACGTCGTCCATGCGGCTGCCGGTGTCGATCAGCGCGGTGGCCATGATGGTGAGCGAGCCGCCCTCTTCGATATTCCGCGCGGCGGCAAAAAACCGGCGCGGGCGCTGCAGCGCATTGGCGTCAATGCCGCCCGAAAGAACCTTGCCGGAAGGCGGCGTGACGGCGTTGTAGGCGCGGCCGAGGCGCGTGAGCGAATCGAGCAGAACGACCACGTCGCGCTTGTGTTCCACCAGGCGCTTGGCCTTTTCGAGCACCATTTCCGCCACCTGGATGTGGCGCTGGGGCGGCTCATCAAACGTCGAACTGATCACTTCGCCTTTCACGGTGCGCTGCATGTCCGTCACTTCCTCGGGCCGCTCGTCGATCAACAGCACGATCAGCGCGATTTCAGGATGGTTTGCGGTGACTGAGTTGGCGATGGATTGCAGCATCATCGTCTTGCCGGTGCGCGGAGGGGCCACAATTAGCCCGCGCTGCCCTTTGCCGAGGGGGCACAGCATGTCCAGCACGCGCCCGGTGAGATTTTCACGGGTGGTTTCCAGCCGGATGCGGTCCTGCGGGTAAAGCGGCGTCAAGTTGTCGAAGAAAATCTTGTTTCGCGCGACTTCGGGATCCTCGAAGTTGACCGCTTCGACCTTGATCAGCGCGAAATAGCGCTCGCCGTCCTTCGGCGGACGCACCTGGCCGGAGACGGTGTCGCCGGTGCGCAGGTCGAATTTGCGGATTTGCGACGGCGAGACGTAGATGTCGTCCGGCCCAGGAAGGTAGTTGTACTCCGGCGCGCGGAGGAAGCCGAAGCCGTCGGGCAGGCATTCGAGGACGCCTTCGGAGAAGATCAGGCCGTTCTTTTCCGTCTGCGCTCGAAGGATCTGGAAAATCAGCTCCTGCTTGCGCATGCCGGAGGAGCCGGGGATATTCAGCTCCTTGGCGATCTTCGCCAGGTCGGTGATGTTTTTGTCTTTCAGTTCTGCAAGGCTAATGCTCATCGAGTTCTTTCCTTTTCAAGCCTGATTTTTCAGGCGCGATTGTGATGTGATTGGACTTCGGCGGGTGCGCGTTCGAACCAGCCACTCTGTCCAGACTTCCAAACGGGCTCGCACGAAGAGCTGAAACTCCGCTCGCCGTGGAGACGATTCTTGCGCTTCGGTCGCGGGCTGAACCTGCTTCGCAGGGTGTGAATAGGGACCGAAGGATTTCAGTTGGTCAATTCGTTGTCCTGCGCGGCGTCCGCATCGAACTTCGGTTCCACTCCGGCAACCGGCGGGCGGCCTGGAATTGGCAGCGGCTTTTCGAGCGCGAGCTGCAGGACTTCATCCATGGATTCCACAAAATGAATGGACATCTGGGCTTGAATCTCCGGCGGGATATCCGCCAGATCCTTCTCATTGTCTTTCGGCAGAACCACCGTGCGCAGGCCCAGGCGGTGCGCCGCGAGCAGCTTTTCCTTCACGCCGCCGATGGGGAGCACCTTGCCGCGGAGCGTGATTTCGCCCGTCATGGCAATGTCGCAGCGAACCGGAATGTGCGTCAGCGCGCTGACGATCGAAGTGCAGATCGTGATTCCAGCCGAAGGGCCGTCCTTGGGGATGGCGCCTTCGGGCACGTGCACGTGTATGTCCAGGTGGCGGTAAAAATCCTTCGAGAGGCTGAACAGATGGCTGCGGGAGCGCACGTAGCTCATTCCCGCCTGCGCCGATTCCTGCATCACGTCGCCAAGCTTCCCCGTCAGCGTCAGCCGGCCCTTGCCCTGCATCAGCGTCGCTTCGGTTGAAAGCACCTGTCCGCCGACTTCCGTCCAGGCCAGGCCTGTTGTCAATCCGATTTCGTTCTTTTTCTCGGCGAAGAAGTCGCGGAACTTGATTATGCCGAGATACTCGCCGACATTGGCAACGGTAACCTCGGCGGAGACATTCTTTCCTTCGGCCACAACCTTGCGCGCCAGTTTCCGGCAGACGTTGGCGATCTCGCGATCGAGATTTCGCACCCCTGCTTCGTGCGTGTAGTGACGGATCATGTGCGTGACGGCTTCATCCGTGAACCGCAGATTTTCCGCGGTCAATCCGGTGGCCTCGAGCTGCTTGGCGACCAGGAAGCGTTGCGCGATCTGGTGCTTTTCCTGCTCCGTATAGCCCGGCAGGCGCAGGACCTCCATGCGGTCCTGAAGCGGCTGAGGAACGGTGTGCAGCACGTTGGCCGTGCAAATGAACATCACCTTCGATAGGTCGTATTCGACGTCGAGATAATGGTCCGTGAACGAATGGTTCAGCTCAGGATCGAGCACTTCCATCAGCGCCGCCGAGGGATCGCCGCGGAAGTCCATGGACATTTTATCCACTTCGTCCAGCACGAACACGGGATTCACCGTCCCGGCCTTGCGCATCATCTGGATAATCTGCCCGGGCAGGGCGCCGATATAGGTGCGGCGATGGCCGCGGATTTCCGCTTCGTCGCGGACGCCGCCCAGCGAAACGCGCACGAACTGCCGGCCGGTGGCGCGGCCGATGGACATGGCCAGCGACGTCTTGCCCACGCCGGGAGGCCCGAGAAAGCAAAGGATCGAACCCTTCGGGTTCTTCACCAGCTGCCGCACCGCCAGGTATTCGAGAATGCGTTCCTTGATTTTTTCCAGCCCGTAGTGGTCTTCCGAAAGGATTATTTCCGCGCGCTTGATATCGCGAATTTCCTTGGAGCGCTTCTTCCAGGGCACGGCCAGCAGCCAATCGAGGTAGTTCCGCGACACGGTGGATTCCGCCGACATCGGCGGCATCATCTCGAGCCGCTTGAGCTCCTGCAGGGCCTTTTCCATGGGTTCCGTGGGCATGCCCGAGGACTCGATTTTTTTCTTGAGCTGCTCGATCTCGTTGGCCTCGCCGCGTCCCAGTTCCTTCTGGATGGCCTTGAGCTTCTCGTTGAGGTAATACTCCTTCTGGGCGCGCTCCATCTGGCGCTTCACGCGCGTATTGATGGAACGATCCACGTTCAGCTTTTCGATTTCCACTTCCAGGATGTCCGCAATGCGGTTCAGGCGCTCGAGCGGCTCGAATAGTTCGAGCAGCTCCTGCTTTTCCTCCACGGTGATTTGCAGGTTCGCGGCAATCGCATCGGAAAGCTTGCTGGGATCTTCCACGCGCACCGCGGCCGTCATGGTGTCGTAGTTCAGGCTCTGCGAGAGCTTTACGTACTGCTCGAATAGATTCGTCGCGCGGCTGGAGGCCTGCTCGAGCTGCGGAGAAGGCTCGGCCTTCACCGGAACCAGCCGGATGGAGGCGCGAAAGAAACCTTCCTCGCTCGTGATCTGCACGATTTTCGCGCGTTCGGTGCCTTCCACCAGCACCTTGATATTGCCGTCCGGCAGCTTCACGCTCTGCACGATGCTGGCAAGCGTTCCCACCTGATAAATTTCCTCCGGCTTGGGGTCGTCCACGGAGGCATCATGCTGCGTGACCAGGAAAATTTTCTTATCGGCGGCCAGCGCTTCTTCGAGCGCGCGGACGGAAGCCTCGCGGCCCACGATGAACGGGTGCATCATCTCCGGGAAAATCACCATGTCCCGCACCGGCATCATCGGCACGCGCTTCACTTCGGCTTTTTCACGGCTGAACATTTGGTTCCTTTTGGATTCGGAGCGGCGCTAACCCGCCTTCTCGAGCAGGCTCCAGTTGATTTCGCGTCCCTTGACCATGTCCGCCGTCACCACGAAGTCACGCAGTTTCCGTTGCGCCGGCAGGTGGTACATCATCTCAAGCATCAAGTCTTCCAGGATCATGCGCAGGCCGCGCGCTCCCACCTTGCGCTGCAGAGCCAGGTCCGCCACTGTTTCGAGCGCGTCATCGGTGAAACGCAGCCGCACATTTTCGAATTCGAAGAGCCTTTGGTATTGACGCACGAGCGCATTCTTCGGTTCCGTGAGGATGCGCACCAGCGCGCCCTTATCGAGATCGCTCAACACGCCCACCACCGGCAGCCGCCCGACGAATTCGGGAATCAGGCCGTAGCGGATCAGGTCCGTGGGCTGAGCTTGCTCCAATACCTCGATATTGCGCCGCGTGGGCGTGGATGGCTGGGCGTCCGCGTGGAACCCCAGCGACTTCTGCCCCACGCGCCGCTCGATAATCTTCTCGAGACCCACGAATGCCCCGCCGCAGATGAACAGGATGTTGGTCGTGTCCACGGGCGTGAATTCCTGGTGCGGGTGCTTCCGGCCGCCCTGGGGCGGCACGTTGGCGACCGTGCCTTCCAGAATCTTCAACAGGGCTTGCTGCACGCCCTCGCCCGAGACGTCGCGCGTAATCGAAGGGTTTTCGTCCTTCTTGGAAATCTTGTCGATCTCGTCGATATAAATGATGCCTTGCTGCGCCTTTTGGACGTCGCCATCGGCGGCCTGCAGCAATTTCAGAATAATGTTTTCCACGTCTTCGCCGACGTAACCCGCTTCCGTGAGCGTCGTGGCGTCCACGATGGCGAAGGGAACCTCCAGCATGCGCGAGAGCGTCTGCGCCAGCAGCGTCTTGCCCGTGCCGGTAGGCCCGATCAGCAGGATATTGGATTTCGTCAATTCCACGTCGCCTGGCTGGCGGTTGAGGAAGATGCGCTTGTAATGGTTATAAACGGCCACGGCCAGTTTCTTTTTCGTCTTGTCCTGCCCGATCACGTATCCGTCGAGAAACGACTTGATCTCGGGCGGCCGCGGCAGACGGCGGCTGGCGGGAGTGGTTTGCTCCCGCTTTTCGTCCTCGAGAATCTGCTGACAGACGCCGACGCACTCGTTGCAAATATACGAGCGCGGGTACTCCGATGGAGAGCTGATGAGCTTCTCCACCTGCTCCTGCGTCTTATGGCAGAAGGAACAGCGCAAAGCCTCTTCTGGGGTAAAACGCTTCAAGGATAATCCCCCTCGCCTGTAAACCTGCCAGCGCCTGCCAGGGAACTACTGCACATTCTAAAACCGAATCTGGAAGAGCGGCGAAAAATCATCGCGCTCGTTACTAACCCTTTGGAACGCCCCTTCCCGCGAACTACCGGTGCTTGGTGATGATTTCATCCACGATGCCGTATCCCTTCGCCTGCTCCGCGGTCATGATGAAATCGCGCTCCACATCCTTTTCAATCTTATCGATCGGCTGGCCGGTGTGGCCGGCGAGCAGCTTATTGAGCGATGCGCGCGTGCGAATAATCTCTTTGGCGTGAATGTCAATATCGGTGGCCTGGCCGGAAAGGCCGGACATCCAAGGCTGATGAATCAGGACGCGCGAGTTGGGCAGCGCATAGCGCTTCTTCGGCGTGCCCGAGGCCAGCAGCAGCGCGGCAATCGAGGCGGACTGGCCGATGCAGTAGGTGACCACGTCGGGACGCACAAATTGCATCGTATCGTAAATGGCCATCCCCGCCGAAATCGAGCCGCCGGGCGAGTTGATGTACAGCGAAATATCCTTTTCCGGATCCTCGGACTCGAGAAAGAGCAGTTGGGCGGTCACGAGGTTGGCCACATGATCGTCAATGGGCGTGCCGATGAAAATAATGTGGTCCTTGAGGAGCCGGGAATAAATGTCGTAGGCCCTCTCGCCGCGGTTCGTCTGCTCGACGACCATGGGAACGAGCGTTGTAGCGTGCGGATTCGCGTCGTCAGTTTGTCTCATCGGGAATATTTTAGCGCGCAGAGGAATCCGAATCGGAAATCACTTTTTCACTTGCGGCTGTCTTCTCGATCCGGGAGGTACCGTAGAGCCATGCGACAGCTTTGTCGCTGCGCAACTTCGATTTAATCCTATCGAGCGCTCCTTGCTTTGTCAAGCGAGCCCGCAAAGCCGTTGCCGACTCGCCACTGCTCTCGGCGAGCGCGGCAATCTCTTTTTCGACGTCTTCCTCCGTGGCCTCAATTTTTTCCTCCGTGGCGATGCGGTCGAGAAGAAGCTCGGCCTTCACGTCGTCAACCGCGCGCTCGCGCTGTCGCTTGCGTAAAGAAACCCAATCCACGTTCACGGCCCGAGGGTCCACCCCTTGGGACGCCAGGGATCGGACCACGCGTTCGAGCCGGATATCCATTTGATGCTCGATCAGGGCTTCCGGCACCGGGAAATCATGCTGCTTCACGAGCGCCTCGAGGATTTTCTCGCGGGCCTGGGCTTCCTGTTGCTGCTGCTTTGCCGCGTCGAGATTCTCGCGGATTTTCTTGCGAAGTTCCTCAAGCGTCTGGACGCCGCTCTGCGCGCCCGCTGCGTCCTTTGCAAACTCGTCGTTCAGCTCGGGCAGTTTCTTTTCCTTGATGCTTTGGACGTCCACGGAATAGTCATACGTCTTCCCCGCGAGCTTCGGATCGGGAAAATCGTCCGGGTAGCGCGACTCGAACCGCTTGGTTTGGCCGGGCAGCGCGCCGCGCAGGTTCTCCGTGAAACTTTCGAGCGTTTCCTCCGCGCCGATGTGGCAGAGGATATTGTCCGCCTGCACCGGGTCGCCGCCTCCGGCGGGGGTGCCCATGAGCTTGATCAGAACGTAGTCGCCGTCAGCGGCCGCGCGCCCCTCGACTGGAATGTAGCTCGCGGCGTGCTCGCGCATCTCTTCGAGGGTTTTGTCCACTTGCGCATCGCCGATTTCGATCTCGTCCACCTGGACTTGCAAATTCTTGTAATCCCCCAGTTCGAATTCCGGCAGGACTTCGAAGATGGCGCGGAAGCGCAGCGGCTCGCCTTCCTTGAAGTGCACCTGGTCCACTTCCGGGCGTGTTACGGGAACGAGTTTCTTTTCATCGAGCGCCTTTTCAAGATATTCCGGGACGAGCGATTGCACCACTTCGCCCTGGATATCGTCCGCGAAGCGGCGCCGCACCAGCGTCACCGGCGCCTTCCCGGGACGAAATCCGGGGATGCGGGCAACGCGCGCGATATCGCGCGCGACCTTTTCCGCCGCCTTCTGAACGTTCTCAGCGGGAATTTCCAGCTCGATTTCGCGTTTGCAAGTCGCTTCTGTCATGGGAAAACTCTCCGGGAAACACGCCGGCAAAACCCTCTGCTCAGCCCGCCTTTCGCCTGTTCGGGATCCTGTAAGGAGAAGCGCAGGAAAGAATCTACAGTATAGAAAATGCGCTTGCGAGCGTCAACCGCGCCGTGGCGCGGGTGGTGGGTCAGTTTGAATTTTCTTGATCGTGACACAAAAAGCCAAGATTCAAACTGACCCATTACCGTGGCGCGATCGCGCGCTTATTTTCGGCGGAGCACAAGTGCGGAAGGAGGGAGTTGAACCCCCACGGCCTCTCGGCCACAGGATCCTAAGTCCTGCGCGTCTGCCAATTCCGCCACTTCCGCGTCGGAGGGTCAGTATAACATCCGGAGGCCGGGCATACGATTTCCCGCGGGCTCCTTTTGCGGCGACGGAAAAGGATTGCGCTTGCCCACGGGGGCGGGTTTTGCTAGGCTTCGCGGCCAACGGGTGCTCCCGGGGAGGTGTGAGATGGCGCATTGCACAAAGTGCGGGGCCGTGGTGGCGGATAATGCGAGTTTCTGTGCGGCCTGCGGCGCTCCAAACGCGGCAGCAGGCGCGAGCCCTGCGCCCAGCGCCGCTCCCGCGAATTCTCCGGGTGCGCCGGCGCAGACCCAGATGGCCGAGAACGTCGCCGGCGCGCTGTGCTATTTGGGGCTATGGGTCACGGGCTTCATCTTTTATATCATTGACAAGCGGCCCTTCGTGCGTTTCCACGCGGCGCAATCCATCGTGCTCTTCGGCGGGCTGGCCATCATCGACCGCGTGCTCGTCATGTTCTTTGCGATCGGCTATGGTTGGGGTTGGGGCTGGTATGGAGGCGGCTTTTCCTTCTTCGCTTTGGTCGATGAACTTTTGTGGCTCGTTGGCCTTATTCTTTGGATTCTCCTCATGATCAAGGCGCACCACGGCGAGCGCTTCCGCGTCCCCATCGCGGCCGATATTGCCGAAAGCATCTTCGGCAAATCCTAGCCCGCGCAAACGCCGGGGAAAGGCGCCCTTCGAGGGGGTGGCGGGCCAGTTTGAATTTTCTCGGTCGTGACACAAAAAGCCAAAATTCAAACGGACCCATTACCTTCGAGGGGCCTCGTTTGACCGATCCGGCGCGGGCCGCTATAATCCGAATTGCGTTCCGTTCTAGAAATTGCGACGCGTAAAGCGCTCGCGGATTCGGCGGCCGCCTGGCTCGACTCCCGCTGCGGGAAAACTCCAGAAACGAATTCAGGAGCACTCATGCTCAAGGCAACCCTGCTGCGCGCGGGAATGATCATCAAACACGAGGGCGACCTGTGCGTGGTCTACAGCGTGGACCATCGCACGCCGGGAAACAAGCGCGCCGCGATGCAGACCAAGATGCGCAACCTGCGCACCGGCTCGATGATTGACTACCGCTTCCGCGCCGAGGAATTCGTCGAGAAAGTGGTGGTGGACGAAGTTGCCTTCGAATACCTCTACAGCGACGGCGATGGCCATCATTTCATGAACACCGAGGACTACGAACAGCTCCAATTGCAGAATGATATCGTGGGCGACACGAAGGACTATCTCATCCCCAACCTCCCCGTGAAGATTGAATACTACGATGGCAAGCCCATTGGCGTGCTGCTGCCCGATACGGTGGACCTCATGGTTGTCGAAACCGAGCAGACCATCCAGAAGGCGACGGCGAGCGCGGTGATGAAGGCGGCCAAGCTCGAGACGGGTCTCGTCATCAACGTGCCGCCGTTCGTGGGCGAGGGCGACAAAGTGAAGGTGGACACTTCCGAAGGCCGCTACATTCAGCGCATCCAGTAAGCATCCGACCGCTGTTTCCTCGACATCCAACCGCCACGAGATTTAATCTGTTTTGTTTTTTTTGCCGGCCTGCCTGCCGGAAGGCAGGCTCCGCTTCTGGTAGCACAGGCACTCCCCTGTCCCGAAGCCGAGGGATGCCTGTGTGCATTTGACTTTTTCGGCTGGTTAGCGCGCAGCAGAGGATTTCTCGCCTGCAGAGCGGCGGCCGAAAACGCGGAAGAAGATGGCATCCACGGCGCGCAACTGGCGGCGCAAATCGAAAGCGTGGGCGAGCGCCTTTTCGTCGAGGAATTTGCGAATGTTGGCGTCGGCGGCGACGCGGTCCTGGAAACCTGCCTGCCGGCAGGCAGGCTCGCTTTCCGATTCCCATGCGGCCATGGCGTGGCTCTGCACCCACTTATAGGCGTCTTCGCGCGGCGCGCCGTGTTCGACCAGGTCCTGCAAGAGCTGCCCGGAAAAAACCAGGCCGTGCGTGGCGTCGAGGTTGCGCATCATGCGCTCGGGGAAAACTCTCATATTCGCGACGATTTCGGCCGTGCGGTGGAGCATGTAGTCCACGAGAATCGTGGAATCAGGGAGGATGATGCGTTCGACGGAGCTGTGGGAGATGTCGCGCTCGTGCCACAGCGCGATATTTTCCACGGCCGCGAGCGAATTCGCGCGCACCACGCGCGCGAGGCCCGAGACCTGCTCGCTCGAAACCGGATTGCGCTTGTGCGGCATGGCGGAGCTGCCGCGCTGCTCGCCGCCGAAAGGCTCTTCCACTTCGCGGACTTCCGTGCGCTGGAGATGGCGAATTTCCAGCGCGACGCGTTCGAGCGACGCGGCGAGAATGGCGAGCGCGGAAAGATATTGCGCATGGCGGTCGCGCTCGATCACTTGCGAGGTGATGGGCGCCGCCGCGAGGCCCAGGCGCTGGCAGATTTTCTGCTCGATTTCGGGGCCGAGGTGCGTACATGTGCCGACCGCGCCGGAAATTTTTCCCACGGCCATCTCGCGGGCGGCCGTTTCAAAGCGTAAAGCGTCGCGCCGATTTTCCGCAAACCAATTGGCGATCTTCAGACCAAACGTAATAGGTTCGGCGTGGATGCCGTGCGTGCGGCCGATTTCCGGCGTGTCCTTGAATTCCCACGCGCGCTTTTCGAGGATTTCGCCGAACCGCGCGATTCCCTGTTCGATCAGGCGCGAGGCGTCGCGGACCAGCAGGGCTTGCGCCGTATCCACCACGTCGTTCGATGTGAGGCCGTAGTGCAGCCAGCGCGCCGCTTCGGGATCGCCCACGGTTTCCTGGACGGCCACGGTGAAGGCGATCACATCGTGGCGGACGTTCGCTTCGATTTCATTGATGCGCGCGACGTCCACGCGCGCCCGCTCGCGCAGCTTCCGGGCGGCCTCTCGCGGGACGATGCCCGCTTCGGCCAGCGTTTCCGTGACGGCCAGCTCGACTTCAAGCCACTTCTGGAATTTATTCTCGTCGCTCCAGACGCGGCCCATTTCCGCGCGCGTGTAACGTGCGATCAATTATGGCTCCCTGAATTCCGGCTGCCGGAGGGGCACATCCCTACCCCATGATACCTGAAAATGCGTGTCTGGGGCGGGCATGCGCTGGGTTTGCCGGGCGGTGTCCGTGTCAGGGCATGACTTCAGTCGTGCCGTAAAGAGACGCGCGCAGCGCCTACCGCCGTTTAGGGGGTCGGAGCTTCAGCTCCGACATAAAGAGACCGCCCCAGTCCCCTTACCACTTGCCGGGCCCTTTGTCTTTCCGGCGGCTCAGCCGCCGCCCGGCAACTCTTCGCGCGACCAAAACGACAAACCCTGTAAATATGTCTTTGACACCATAATGGACTCAGTGCCATATTATTGCCCGTGAACGTGAATGAAATCATTCGGAAGCTGAATCCTGCCGAGCGCAAGAAGGTCGAGGCCCGCGCCGCTGATCTCATCGCCGAAGAAATGAGCCTTCGCGATCTTCGCAAGGCTCGCAAGCTTACCCAGGCCCGCGTCGCCAAAGCTCTCGGAGTCACGCAGGACAGCGTCTCGCGGCTTGAAAAGCGCAGCGACCTATTGCTTTCCACGCTGCGAAAAACGGTCAAGGCTATGGGCGGCAGTGTCCGCATTATCGCTGAGTTTCCCGATCGCGCCCCGGTCACCCTCGCCGAGATATCCGAAAGCCGCCTGCCCCGCAAATCGTCTCGAAGACGCGCCCGCGGCTAGAAATCCGACCCCCGCTCGCCGCGCCGGAGCGGATTCATCCCATAGGCCGGCCCTCTCCTCCGCCCTATTGCACATTCCCCACAGCCTCGCAAAGGCAGGTCTCGGGTAAGATGTTTAGCGGCACGCTGAACGGGAATCCCGCCCCTCCCCGCAAATCAGAAAGGGACACGCGACATGGATTCACTCCAACAATCATTGGAAGACGTAATCGCTTCATAGCCGGCGCTCGTTCTTGAGCAGGCGATCTCAAACAAACTGAAACAGCAGGGCGTTGCCCCAACGAAAGCGCTTTCAGAAAAGCTTGCGAAGCATATCCTAAGCGGCAACAACCAAGCGTATAAATACAGGGGACGCGAGACGCTGGAAATATCACGCTCTCGTTCAATGAGGCCGATGCCAACGAAATCTCCCAGGCGATTGAGCACTGCCGAACCGGGTCCTCGAGCTACTTCCTGAAATTGCGCGCCGATTCTCCAAGAAAGTGCTCAAGGACCTAAATCCCGCTGGACAAAACAACAGGCCCTGAGAGTGCCGAGTTGTCGGCGTTCCGCAAGCGATTGGAAGAGAGATGGGGTAAACCGCTCGGCCAGCTGCGGATGCTGCTTGCCATGTCCCGTGAATGGTGCCAGTGGGTAATTGATCGCGAGGACCCCCTCGAGCGGGAAACGAACAAACAGCTTCGGCAGATCTTGATTCGAATGATGGGCCGAGGGCTGCAGGTGACAGAAGAAATAATCTGTCTCCTGGAGAACGGATTCGCCGACGGCGCGATGGCTCGTGGCGGGCGGTCCATGAAATCGCCGTTGTGGCCGCTATCATCTCCTGCATGGGAGAGTATTGCTGAACGTTAAATCGCGCACCAAGCTGTGGAATCGAAACGTGCGTTGGACAAATATCTTGTCTGTTGTAAGCGGCTTGGCTATAGACCTATATCGGCTCGCGAACAAAAAAAGATTGTAAAAGCGTATCACCACGCTGTCGCGCGGTACGGAAAAGCGTTCAAGTCAGACTACGGATGGGCAGCATCGCACCTGAAAAAAGACAAACCAACCTTCGCTGATCTCGAATTAGCGCCGGGAAGGCTGAAATGCGCGCCCATTATCAAATGGGGAACGACAATATCCACGCGGGCATAAAAAGCATGTTCGTCAGGCTCGGCCTGCTCGAACAGTACGTAGGCCTGCTTGCGGGACGGAGCAATGCCGGCCTGACTGAACCGGGCCAAAACGCGGCCCATACCCTGACGCAACTCGCTGCTCTCGTATGCCTATCGGAGCCGAACCTCGACGATCTCGTCGCTGCTGATATGCTGCGGATGCTCAGAGACGAAATTCCGCGATCTCTTGGTCGCGCAGATAGGCAGCTTCGCAAGGATGACAAAAAGTATAGAGCCGCCGTGAACGCTGCAGCTTCCTAACGCCCGGCGACGTTTTTGAACAAGCAAAGTTCACGCAGTTTTCGATTGCGACACTAACAGCGAAACGTCCCTGAAGAACAGAGGGAAGCTCTCACGCGAACCAGGGAGCTGCGCCAACTGGCGATTAAGGATCACCCACGGTACAGTCCCGGCGGAAGCGCATAGCCAATCGGCCGATGCTGTTGCTGCGGAAAGACGCGGGGCGCGCCTATCAGATTCGCCAGTCGCATAACTCGACGTCGGGGGCCCATGCTCGGAAGTTGCGGAGCTCCGAGTCCGTATGCTGCGCCGATGAGGGGAATTGGGGGCGCATAGGCCGGAAGTCGCGACAGGTAATCCCTGTCTATAGTTTGCAAGTTCTCGATAGCCGCCGAGATGGTGGCGTACCGCAGGCGCGGATTGGAGCATGTCATTTTGGCAATGACCTCGTCGACGTAAGGGTGACAACTGCGGGGGTGACGGAGGGAAGGTCGGCACGCGGGATTGTGCCACCAAGCCTTCGGCGGAAGAAAACCCGTTATCATTTCATAGAGCACGATTCCCACCGAATATGTATCCGATTGCGGGGTCCCGATTCCGAACTTTAGGGTTTCGGGAGCGGTGTACCCCGGGGTCCCCATTCCAAGTGTCTGCAGCGAGAGGCTGGGAAAATAGACTGTCGGGAAGTGGCAGATGCCCAAGTCGCCGAGCATGGCGACTCCTCTGGCATCGAAGAAAATGTTTGCCGGCTTTACGTCGCGGTGAAAGATGCCCCGCGAGTGCAGTACGGCCAGCGCCCGACTGATTGGCAAAATCACTTTCCTGATAGCGTCTCTTGTACGTGGGATTCCGTTCGCCCGCCGGTGTCGGGCTAGGAGATCAGCGAGGGTTTCTCGCATGAGGGGCATGAGGTAATAAGGCGGATCGTGATTGAGGTTAATGTCGACAACGGGTACGAGATTCGGGTGCCGGACCCCCTTCAGAATGTGCGCCTCGGCGATGAAACGATTCAAGACCTCGGGGTCCCAGGCGTTCCGCAAGATTTTTACCGCCAAGGCTGAGACGCGACTTCTTAAAACGTACTCGATGGCGAGGCAGCGGTAAACGTCAGCGAAACCTCCGCCCCCGAGGTGCGGGCCGAGGCGAAAGAATATGTTAGGTCGATTGGATGTTAAGAAAGTGCTCATCGAAAGCCCCCCATAGGAATTTGGCCGTGAGTGTCGCCGGCGTAGAACAGGTGCAAAAGCAGGTACGTGACATACATTGGGTCTGACGCTCGAGGATCGGCGAGCGCGCCCCGGAAGCGAGGCTCTTGGCTCGCCTTTTCAAGAAGGGTCAGGATGCGCAAGGGGTTCCCGGCCGGGCCCGTAGCGCCGGACTCCCACCTATGGACGGTGGTCCAAGTCACGCCGAGGAGTTGCGCAAGCTTTTCCTGGCTGAAACCGAGAAGTTTGCGAATGCGTTTGATGCGGTCTGGAATCATGTCTTTGCATATAGCATGAAGCCTTGCATATGTCAAGTCGTTTGCTATTGCAGGAATGAGAAGGATCGCGCGTGGGCACCCGGTACCTGCGGATGCCTGCCGGTAGGCAGGCGAAGCCGAAGGGACCCCGCTGTAACCTTTTTACCCCATTCAGAGGTTTTCGTGATTTCTTGCCCTGAGCGCAGGCGACGGGTTGCGTCCCGGTGGTTTTTGCCGGGGAACCCCTTGCCTTCCTCCTGTTAAGGTGCGTTTTTCAGTCTTTTTCGTGCATTTAAGCCTCGTTTAGCCAGCATTTGACTTCAATGTCATTGTTGTCGTTGCCGCATTGTTCGCTTGAGTCAAAGACCTGGTCCTGCGCCTAGGCCTTCGACTCTGGATCCGCCGGTTTTTTCACGTGCGGCCGACGGGCGAGGGGAGGCGAGGCGGTGAGCGGCGTGCACCTTCATTCTGCGCAGGGTCCATTGAATTTGGCAGGAGGGCTTCAATAGCCGCGAAGAGTTGCTTCGTTTGGAGGGGTTTTGAAATGTAGCTGTCCATTCCAGCCTGAATACAGCGTTCGCGGTCTCCCGGCATGGCGTGGGCGGTCATGGCGATGATGGGGATGCGATTTCCCGTGGACTTTTCGCGCTTGCGAATTTTCGCGGCCGCGTCCAAACCGTCCATGTCCGGCATTTCGACGTCCATTAAGACAAGATCGAAGGGCAATTCGTCGAGGATTTCAATTGCCCGCTGGCCCGTCCCTACCACGACAATCGTGTGGCCTCTTTTTTCGAGCAATCGCTGTCGCGAGGATTTGGTTCACAGGATTATCTTCGGCCAGCAGGATTTTCAAACGCCTGCGGCGCTCACGCAAGGAATGACGAGTGAGGAGAGGGGCGTTGCGCCCAGCTTGCTCTCGCGGCGCGAGCGACATCTTGATGGCTTCGAGAAGGTCCGATCGCTTGACGGGCTTGGGGAGGTAAGCGTCTATGCCCGCGGCATGGCAGCGCGCAGCGTCGCCGCGCAGGCCCGCCGATGTGAGCATAATAAAGACCGTTTTCGCAAACTTGGGGTCCTGCTTTATTTCCTGCGCCATGGAAAAGCCGTCCATTTCGGGCATCTGAGCATCGAGCAATACCAGAGGGAAAGGGTTTCCCCGCGCCTGGGCTTCGCGCAGGATGGCGAGCCCTTGCTTACCACCTTCGGCCAGGGCCGGCCTCATCTGCCAGCCAAGAAGGGTTTCGTTGAGGATGCGGCGGTTGGTGGCATTGTCGTCCACAATCAAAACAGGAAGATCGCGGAGCTGCTCTTCGGTGAGAGGCTCAGCCCTTCCAGAGGAATCCTCCTGCAACGCAAAGCGGGCCGTGAAGTGAAACGTGCTGCCATGCCCGAATTGGCTTTCCACCCAGATGCTGCCCCCCATCATGGCGACCAGCCGGGCGGAGATCGTAAGACCCAGACCCGTGCCGCCGTATGTACGCGTGGTGGAACCATCCGCCTGGGTGAATGCCTCGAAGATGTCCTGCTGTTTTTGTTCCGGGATGCCGATGCCGGTATCCGTGACGGCAAAATGGAGGACCACCTGATCCGAGGACACCGTTTCCGTTTCGACGCGAAGCACGACTTCCCCCTCGGAAGTGAACTTGATGGCGTTGCCGACCAAATTGACGATCACCTGCCGCAAACGCCCCGGGTCGCCCTGCAAGCCGTCCGGAACGTCTGGAAGAATATGGCAGGCGAGTTCGAGGCCCTTCTGATGGGCGCGAAAGCCCAGAAGATTGACGGCATCGTCGAGGTTATTGCGCAGGCTGAAGCGGATGGTTTCGAAGTCGAGTTTTCCGGCCTCGATCTTGGAGAAGTCCAGGATATCGTTGAGAAGCGTAAGCAGGGAATCGGCGGAGTCCTTGACCATCTTCAGGTATTCGCGTTGCTCCTGAGTCAGGTGAGTCTCGAGCGTCAATTCCGTCATGCCGATGATGCCGTTCATGGGCGTGCGGATTTCGTGGCTCATGTTGGCCAGGAATTCGCTTTTGGCTAGGCGGGCCACTTCCGCGGCCTCGAGAGCGCGGATCAATTTGGTTTCAGCTCTCTTCAGTTCGGTGATATCGCGGCCGATACCGGCAATTCCGATCACGCGTCCGCTTGAATCGTGCAGCGGCACCTTGGTGGTGAGAATGTTCGTGACGTTTCCCATGCGATCCATGCCGGTTTCCTCGCGATTGTGCAGCGGGCGTCCGGAGCGGATGACGCTTTGTTCGTCTTCGAGAAAAGCAGCGGCGAGGTCGTGCGGATAAAAATCGAAGTCGTTCTTGCCGGTGAGCTCCTCCGGCGTCTGCACGCCCATTTGCCGCGCCACAGGGAGATTGGCGACGAGGAAGCGGCTGTCGGCGTCTTTGACGTACATGAAGTCGGGGACATTATCAATCAATGTGCGCAGCATTTTGCGTTCTTCCAGGGGCAGCGCGTTAGGGGTAAGGGCGGCTTGGGGGAGTATGGCGGACCGTCGCAGCAGATAAGAGGCGGGAAGAGCCGAGAACAGGGCGATCAGCGCGAGGGTGATTATGTGCGTCTGCCACAGCGCGAGGTGTGGGAACAAGAGCCAGCTCAAGAGTTCGTAGGCCGCCATGGCCAGCGCCACGAGGATGGCCAAGCGGAGCCGAGGCCCGGCAAATGTTCCACTTCGAGACGAACGCGCGGGGGCATCGTCGTGGGCCTTCGCTGACATTTGATCGAGAATATTCCCTTCCATCGCTCCCTCGAACGGCGACGCACTTAACCGCGGCAAACGCACACGCGCACAAGAAATGCGCGGGAGCGCACGCGCCACAGGGCCTGTTTTACAGTGAAACCAAAGGGAAGGGGTAAAAAGAGGTTACCGTGTAAACTGAGGCTTGACAAGCAATTATGGCCTGGGCTGTAGTCCAAAGGGCAACTCGCTCGAGGTTACCGAGGACTGCGGCGTTTAGGGCGTAATGGCCCGGATGGCTTCCGGGCATTCGCGAGCGATGGTTTTGGCATCCGAAAGATTTGACCGCGCGGCTTTTTAGAGGAGTCCGAAAAGGTGTGTGGAATCGCCGGATTTACGCATGAGAAGCATGTGCCCGATCCCGGCCGGATCCGGGAGGCCACGGCCACGTTGATTCACCGCGGGCCGGATCAGCAGGGCGTGTTCGAATCGAGATACGTCTCCCTGGGCGCCGCGCGGCTGAAGATCATTGACCTCGCCGGGGGGGACCAGCCGATCACAGCGGCAAATGGCGACGCCGTGATTGTGTTCAACGGCGAAATTTACAACCATGAGGAATTGCGCGCCGAACTGGAAGGCCGCGGACACCAGTTTCATTCGCGTAGCGACACGGAAACGGTGCTGCACGCCTTTCTCGAGTGGGACACGGACTGTTTTTCGCGCCTGCGCGGAATGTTCGGCGTGGCGCTCTGGACCGAATCGGCCAAGCGGCTGGTGCTGGCACGGGATCGCCTGGGCATTAAGCCGCTCTACATCGCGCGGCACGGCGAGGACATTTATTTCGGTTCGGAACTGAAGGCCATCCTGATCCATCCGGAAATCGGCCGCCAGTTGAGCATGGCCGGCCTGGACTGCTACATGTCGGTGAACTACCCGCCGTGCCCGTGGACTCTTGTGGAGGGGATCGAAAAACTGCCGCCGGGGAACTGGCTGGAATGGCGCGATGGCAAAATTCATTCCGAAGCCTATTGGACCTTACCGTTTGTCCCTCCCCGTGAGGTCACTCTGGAATCGGCCAAAGAAGAGCTCGATGGATTGCTGGCGCAGGCGGTACGTGAGCATCTGATTTCCGACGTTCCACTGGGAGTTTGGCTTAGCGGCGGGATGGACTCCTCGACCGTGCTGCACTACGCCGCGCGCGCATCGAGTTCGCGCCTGAAAACTCTTTCCATTTCCTTTCGCGGAAGGACATTTGACGAGACCTCCTACATCCGCGAGGTTGCGGCGCAATACGGAACCGATCACGAGGAGTTCGATCTCAATCCACTGGAGGCCCTCTCCAGTACAATCGAAGAATTCGCGTATTACTCCGACGAGCCCACTGCCGATGCGGGCGCGTTGCCGCTCTGGTTTCTCTCGAAGATGACGAAAGCGAAAGTGACGGTTGCGCTGAGCGGCGAGGGCGGAGATGAACTTTTCGGAGGCTATCTCACATATCGTGCGAACCATCTCGCCCGCGCCGTTCGGCGGCTGCCGCGAGCGGCGGCGCGCGCCGGCCTCGCAGCCACTCGCTTCTGGCCCGTGTCGGACGACAAGATCAGCCTGGAGTACATGGCCAAGCGCTTCCTGGAGGGCAGTCTATTGCCGCCCGAGCGGGCGCATGTGCACTGGAACGGGACGTTCTCCGACGCGTTCAAAAAGGAGCTCGTCACGGCGCCGCTTCCGGGGGCGCTCGATGGCATCCTCGGCGAGCTGCGTGCAAAGCTGGGGCGCGGAGACGATGTATCGCCGTATCTTTGGTTCGACCAGAAATACTATCTCCCGGACGACATCCTCATGAAGGTGGACCGGATGAGCATGGCGCACGCCGTGGAGGCGCGGCCGCCGCTTCTCGATCATCGCCTCGTTGAATTCATGGCTTCGATGCCCGCTTCGTTCAAGATTCGAGGCTCGCGGCTGAAGTTTCTTCTGAAGGAGCTGATGAAGGACAAGCTTCCGGCTTCCGTTTTGCGCCGCAAGAAAATCGGCCTCGACATCCCCACGCATGAATGGCTGCGCGGCCCGCTCCGGCCGCTCTTGCTCGATGCACTGGGAGATGCTTCGAAGCACACCAACCTCTTTCGGCCGCAGGCAATCGAAACGTGCCTGCGCAATCATCTCGAGCGGCGCGCGAATCTTGGCTATCATCTGTGGGGCTTGATGATTCTATTTTTGTGGATGAGGAAATGGAAAATTCAGACGGAACAGATTCCCGCGGCGAGCTGGAAGCCGGCGGGAAGCGTTCTCACCTCACACTAATTGTCCTGGTCTTTGCCGCCGCCATATATCTGGGCTGCATTATTTCCCCGCCGTCGCTGATGGACGATGTGGACTCGGTGCAGGCCCAGATCGCGCGCAACATGATCACTTCCGGAGACTGGGTCACGGCGCGTCTCGATGGCATCCCCTACCTTGAGAAAGCGCCGCTCATATATTGGGCGATGGCCGGCTCGTACAAGATTTTCGGCGTCCACGACTGGGCCGCGCGCATTCCCATCGCTCTCTCCGCGATCGCTCTCGCCCTGGTCACCGCCGCGTTCGGGATGTGGGCGTTCGGAAAACGGGCGGGCTTCTATGCGGGGCTGTGCATGTCCACGTGCATCGGGCTATTCCTCTTCACGCGAATTCTGATTCCGGACGTGATGCTGACGTTCACCACGGCGCTCGCGATGTGGGCGTTCCTGCGGGCGCTCGATGAGCAGGAGCGTCATGCGCGCCTCTGGGCGCTCGTGCTGGCCGCGAGTCTCGGAACCGGCCTGTTGCTGAAAAGTACGATCGCCGTCATTTTTCCGGTGGGCGCCGGGCTGATTTATCTTCTTTTGACGCGGCAACTGTTTGCCGCAAGAACCTGGAAGCGGCTCCATCTCTTCTCGGGTTTGGCGATCGTGCTGCTGATTGCGGCGCCGTGGCACATTCTGGCTACTCTGCGGAATCCGCCGTATTTTGTTTTTACGTTCCACAGCGGCCCCGGGCAGTACCACGGCTTTCTCTGGTTCTATTTCATCAACGAGCAGGTTCTTCGCTTCCTGAATCTGCGCTATCCGCGCGATTACAACACCGTGCCGCGCCTTTGGTTTTGGCTGCTGCACCTGGTGTGGCTGTTCCCCTGGAGCGTCTATTTCCCGGCCGTCGCCAAGCTCTCTTTTAAGCCTATTGACCGCGCCGGGAGAACGCGCTTGCTCGCTCTGTGCTGGGCGGGCTTTGTGCTGGTTTTTTTCACATTTTCGACCACGCAGGAATACTACTCGATGCCGTGCTATCCGGCCCTCACGCTGCTGCTCGGCTCGGCGATGGCCGCGGGAGGCAAGTGGGTCCGGCGGGGAACAGCGGTGCTGTGCGCCATTTCGGCTTGCGCGGCGATCGCCGTGTTCGCAATTCTCGTCCACGTGCGCGGCATTCCGACGCCCGGAGATATTTCCGATGCGCTCGGCCATCATCCCAAGGCGTATTCACTCTCGCTGGGGCACATGCAGGACCTCACGCTCGACTCATTTGCGTACCTTCGAATTCCGCTCGCCGTCGCCGGAGCCGCTTTTCTGATCGGCGCCATCGGCTGTTTTCGAGCGGTGGGCCAGCGCGCATTTTTGGCAGCGGCGCTCATGATGGTGGTATTTTTCCATGCTGCGCGGCTGGCCTTGGTCACTTTCGACCCGTATCTTTCTTCGCTGCCTCTTGCTACCGCTCTCATGCAGGCGCCGCCAGGTCAGTTGATTGCCGAAGGCCACTACTATGAATTCTCGTCCGTCTTCTTCTACGCGAATCGCGCGGGGCTGCTACTGGCTACGAATCGCCGGATGAATCTGGATTATGGAGCGGCCGCGCCCGGCGCTCCGGAAGTGTTCATTGACAGCGCGCGGCTGAAGGAGCTGTGGACGTCGCCGGCGCGCCAGTATCTTCTTATATATGCAAAAGACATGCCTCTTTACGAAGGGCTCGTCGCACCGGGACAAATCGTGCAGGTGGCCGAGAGCGGCGGAAAGCTCCTCCTGACCAACCATCCGCTGGAAGGTTCCTAGCGCCGCTCCAACAAAATGCGGAAATGGCCTCCGGGGAATTCATTGTGCTTATTTCGATTGGCTTGCTATCATGCTGGATTATGGCCTTTAAACCATGCTTTCTCGCACTTCCTATCTATCGCGGGTCTGGCTGGGCAGCAAGGTGTCCACCAGATTTCTGCCCTCGGCCAGCCGGCCGCTTGCCGCGCACATTAAACTGACCGAAAATTGCCAGGCCAAATGCATCAGCTGCGATTACTGGAAGTCGCGGTGGCACGATGCGCTGGATACGAACCGCGCCATCGAGCTGGTGAATGAGATCTCGGCTCTGGGCATTCGAACGCTGCGGCTCACGGGGGGTGAGCCGCTGCTCCGGAGGGACGTCTTCGAAGTTTTGGGGAAGGCCGACACGTCTTCCTTCAAGCAGATCATCGTTCAGACCAACGGATTGCTGCTCAAGAAGCTTCACAAGGCCATTAACGCCTCTCCTATTTCCAAAATCGCGGTCTCCATTGACGGCCTGAAGGAGACGAACGATCAGATTCGCGGAATTCAGGGCTATTATGACCTGGCCATCGAAGGGATGCAGCTGCTCCGGAACAAACAGCTCGCCATCTCGCTGACCTTGAATCGAATTTCCGCCGAAGAATTGGAAGAGATAGCGGCCGTGGCTGAACGGCTGGGAGCCGCGCTCGAGTTCAACATTCTGAGCCACAGTCTGCCGTTTTTCGATGGCGGTGATATCGATGCCATGTGGCCGGAACGAAGCGATGTGGTGAAGATCACGAAGTTCCTGCGCGACACATTGAAACGGCCGGCGTACGAGGTGGATTACATAACCCGGTATTACAACCGCGAGGCCATCGCGGAACCTCCGTGTGTTCTCGGCTTCACGCAGGTGTTCGTGCTGTCCAACGGCGACGTGCTGACGGGGTGTTACCCGCTGAAACCCGTGGGCAACATTTTGCGGGACAGCCTTGGAACGATCCTTGGGTCGGATGCGTACATGCGCCAATCCGCGGCGATGATCCGCCGGGAGTGCCCCGGTTGTACATGCGGCGTGGAAACTTCCCTGGCCATGAAGCACGGCGTTTCGAGCGCGCTTTTCCAACTGCGAGGCAGGAAGCAATCCGGGAAGAGCAGCGGCATGGTGCAGCTGGAAGCCACGGCGGGGCAGTAGGCCTTTAAACATTGAGGGAAACTTGTTGCCCCCATGTTTGCCGAGTTGTTATACTTCAGGGGTCAACCCCATGAGCCCGGAAATCAGCGCCCCATCTTATTCCGTCGTCGTGCCATTGTTCAACGAACAGGAGAGCGTTACCCCGCTCTACGTCAAGATCATTGACGTGATGGACGCGGTCGGCGATCCGTACGAAATCGTGTTCGTGGATGATGGCAGCCGCGACAGCACATTCCGCGTGCTTTCGCAGATTTCGAATGACGACGCGCGCGTCGTTGTCGTCCGCCTGCGCCGCAATTTCGGGCAAACTGCAGCGCTCAAGGCAGGGTTTGACCATTCCCGCGGCGAAATCATCATTTCGATGGATGGCGATCTTCAGCACGACCCGGCGGAGATTCCGCTTTTCATCGAGAAGATGAAGGAAGGGTACGACATCGTCAGCGGCTGGCGCGTGGAGCGCACCGATCACTGGCTCATGCGGCAACTGCCAAGCCGCATTGCCAACCGCATCATGGCCCGGCTTTCTCGCGTGGAACTGCACGACTTTGGGACGACCTTTAAGGCCTATCGCCGCGAAATACTCTCGGAAATCCACCTCTATGGCGAGCTGCACCGCTTCATTCCGGCGCTGGCAAGCTGGGCGGGCGCGTCCGTGGCCGAGGTGCCCATCACGAACATCAAGCGCAAGAATGGAAAATCGAATTACGGCATCTCGCGGACGATTCGCGTCCTGCTCGATCTGGTAAGCGTGAAATTTCTTCTCGACTATTCGACCAAGCCGCTGCAACTTTTCGGCCTTGCCGGACTTGCGTGCCTCGGCGGCGGCTTCGGCATCGGCCTGTGGATTTTTGTGCGCAAGGCGCTGCTCAACGAAGGCCTGCTCGCCAATCACGGCCCCCTGGTGATTCTGGGCATGGCGCTGGTGATGGGCGGCATCCAGTTTATCGCCATCGGACTGATCGGCGAGCTGCTCGCCCGCACCTACTACGAATCGCAAAACAAGCCTGTCTACACGGTGCGCGAGCTGCGCGGCCGCCAGGGCGAGGGCGCGGGCCGCATGGAGCCTCCGCGAACAGCCGGCGCCGCCGGCCGATAGGCGGGCGGTTTTTCCAGCGCGGGCCCACAACTAAATGAGGCGTTTGAGGGACAACGCCGCGCCGCAGATTGCCTCCGTGGGCGAGATGGCAACGCGAGGGATAGAAACGAAGCGCAGAGGGCCGCGCCGTGATACGTTGGAACGGCGCCAGCAGAATGGACATTGAGGAGGACCGATGAGGATTGCCGTGCTAGGGGGAGACGGCTATTGCGGCTGGGCGACGGCGCTGTACCTATCGAAAAAGGGCCATTCGGTCGCCATCGTCGACAGCTTCATCCGGCGCCAATGGGACTTCGAGCTTGGCGCGCAGACGCTGACGCCGATCCTTCCGCTTCCCGAGCGGCTCGCGACGTGGAACGCGCGCACGGGCAAGACGATGGAAACATTTGTCGGGGATGTGACCGACTATGAATTTCTCTCCGCGGTGATCAAGGAATTCGAGCCGGAAGCCGTGGTCCATTTTGCGGAGCAGCGTTCCGCGCCGTATTCGATGATTGACCGCAAGCACGCCGTTTTCACGCAGGTGAACAACGTGGTGGGCACGCTCAATCTTCTTTTTGCGCTGCGCGAATTCCAGCCCGATTGCCATCTGGTTAAACTCGGGACCATGGGGGAATACGGCACGCCCAATATTGATATCGAGGAAGGGTATATCGAGATCGAACACAATGGGCGAAAGGACGTGCTTCCCTATCCCAAGCAGCCCGGCTCTTTCTACCACCTCTCGAAGGTGCACGACAGCCACAACATCATGTTCTGCTGTAAGATTTGGAAGCTGCGGGCCACGGACTTGAACCAGGGCGTCGTCTACGGAACCGTGACGGATGAAACCGCGCTCGATGAGGCTTTAATCAACCGCTTCGATTACGATGAAGTTTTTGGGACGGTACTGAACCGTTTCTGCATTCAAGCGGCCGTGGGGCATCCGCTGACGGTTTACGGCAAGGGCGGGCAGACCCGGGGATTTCTGGACATTCGCGACACGGTGCGGTGCGTCGAGTTGGCTTGCCTAAACCCAGCGGCCAGGGGCGAATTCCGCGTGTTCAACCAGTTTACCGAGCAGTTTTCGGTGCTCGATCTGGCCCGCATGGTGGAATCGGAGGGCAAAAAGCTGGGCCTCCGAGTGGAAATCGAACATCTGCCGGACCCTCGCGTCGAGGCCGAGGAACACTACTACAACGCGAAACATTCCAAGCTGCCCGATCTGGGTCTGAAGCCCCATCTTCTTTCCGATTCCCTGCTGGATTCGCTGATGAATATTGCCGTCCAATACCGCAGCCGCATCGATCCCTCTCTCTTCCTTCCGCAGGTGAACTGGCGCAATGCCACGAACGAGCGGCGCGCGAAGGGTGCGTCCACTTCCGCTTCACTCTCGCAAGCGCGCTGAAGCCGGCCGTTATTTTTCCGCGGCGGGAGAGGCCGCCGGGACCAGAAGCCCATCCTGAATGTAATATTTGGCGTTGCGCCAGCGAATACTCTTGCGCGAAAAGCTGGCCAGCCAGATTACGAACGCCAGCGCATCCCACACTGGAATCAGCGCCATCTTCCGCCACAAGCCGCGCTGCTTCAGCCCCTGGACGCCGATCATCCATGTCATGGCGGCTCGAAGCCCCGCGTACATGCCGAAATAGCCGAAAGCCACCGCCGCTGATGGATGAATGGCGGCGGCCGCGAGGCACCACGGCAATCCCTGCGTGCAAAGCAAGCCGAAGTGCCCCCATGGGCGCATGTGGCGCATCACCACCATCCAGCGCAGGCGTTTGTGCAGAAGCGCGCCCATGGATTCATAATCCGCAACCGTCAGCACGGTATACGGCAGGAGCGCCACTTCATGACCCTGATCGGCAATCAGACGGCCGACGAGCAGATCGTCCGCCGGACGATTCTCGATGGCTTCATAGCCGCCGAACTCCGCCAGGCGCGTTCGCGTGGTGGCAATGGAAGGTCCGAGCGCGAATTTGACCCCATCCAGCTGCCACGCCACCAGGATGCCGGCGTAGAAATCGGAGAACATGCCGATGGTCTGAAGATTTTCGGCAAATGATTTTTCGTGCGTGGCCGCGTAAAAGCACGTCACGGCTCCCACGGCGGGATCGGCAAGGGGAGCAACCAGGGTCCTCAGATAGTCCGGCTTCACGCGGACATCGCTATCGTTAATGACCACAACCTCGTGCTGCGCTTCATGGACCAGGCGAACCAGCTTAGCGACCTTGTCGTTGGCCGCGCTGCGGCCGGAGCCGAAAAGCACGCGGATGCGGCGTTCGGGGAAGCTGCGGATCAGCCTTTCAATCGTCGGCAGGACGGGATCGCCGGCGTCGCCGATGCAGAAAAGGATTTCATACTCGGGATAGTCCTGGCGGCAGAAGCTTTCGAAATTTTCGTATGCTTCCGGATCCAGCCCACGGACGGGCTTCAGGATGCTCACGGGCGGGGTGAAGCCGGCATTCGGCGCGCTCCACTTTTGCGGCTGGTTGAAAAATCTCGCGGAGCTATAGAGCGCGATGCAGTAGTAGATGAATGGGAGAGCGGCAAACCCGAGAATACAATATGCGGCGATGGTCACGACGATGAGCCCCTTCAAGGCATGCGCCGCTCCGCGGCCGGAAGACGCGTGAGCAACAACTACGTTGGCAGCATAACAAAATTTTTACCGTGCTCCGTTGCCTTTTAGGTTCGGCCGCGAATGGTAGGACGCCCGACGTACGTGCCGGTTTTTTGCGGTGCGGCTGCGTGGCGCGAAGGATTGGCGCGAGGGCGGGGAAAAATGCAATGATGGCGCGCGTGGAGAAGACCTCAAAAGCGGGCGGGCTCGCGGGGCTGCGCGTGCTGTCGCTCGAAAGCAGGCGCTCGGCCGAGATGGCGAAATTGATCTCGAATTACGGCGGTGAGGCGATTCTCGCGCCCTCCATGCGGGAAGTGCCGCTCGAATCCAACACCGAAGCGCTGGCCTTCGCGCGCGCTCTCGCCGCGGGCGGCTTCGACATGGTTATTTTTCTTACAGGGGTCGGGACGCGCGCTCTAGCTCGCGTGGCGGCGACGCTCTATCCGGTCGAGCAGTTCGCGGCTGCGCTGGGGCGTGTGGCTATCGTGGCGCGCGGGCCGAAGCCCGTGGCTGCGCTGAAGGAACTCGGAGTGCCGGTCACTCTGGCCGTGCCGGAGCCCAACACCTGGCGGGATTTGCTGCGAGCGCTCGACGAAAGGGCCGATGCGCTGCCGCTCGCCGGCCGGCGCATTGCCGTGCAGGAGTATGGCGTCTCGAACCATGAATTGCTCGAGGGGCTGGCCGCGCGCGGTGCGCAGGTCACTCGCGTGCCGGTGTACCAATGGGCGCTGCCGGAAGATACCGGACCCTTGAGCGCAGCCATCGAGGCCATTGCCGCTGGCCGGATTGACGTCGCGCTCTTCACCACTTCGGTCCAGGTGGATCACATGGTGAAAATGGTGGCCGAGATGGGCTTGGAGGAAGGCGTGCGCCGCGCCTTCTCGCGCATCCTCGTCGGCTCCATCGGCCCGGTTACATCGGAGGAGCTGCGGCGGCAGGGCCTGGAACCCGACTTCGAGCCGGCGCACCCCAAGATGGGATTTCTCGTGAATGAGGCGGCCGAGCGCGGCCGCAAACTCCTGGGAGAGAAGCGGGAGCGCGCGCCCGCCTGAAGCAAAAAGCCCGAGTTTGTGGCAGACTTAGCCATCATGAAACACGGATTCCACAGATTCCTAATCCACAAGCTGAATCACACCACTCTGTTGGTCGATATCACAGAAATTGGTTTGCCCAGGGAAATTTACCCCCCCGAAGGCAAGCTTCAGACCGTGCCGTCTCTGCGCTTTCGGAGCTGGAATCATGCTGAGCAATATCTTCTTGGGTTGGGGGCGTCCCAGAAATCACTGAGCGCCGCGGTTGAGAGTCTCAAGAAAGCAGGGGTCGCAGTATTAACCATCACTGAAGCCCTTCTGTAGCGTAAGGCGTGACGCGCCGGCGGGAATCGCTCAAAACTCCTTCGTGGGAAGCTTAGCGGGTAAGTCTGCGTGCGGGTTGCGCGAAAGAAAAAGCGGCCAGGCGACTTGTGGTTGGGTGGTGGGTGCCGCGCCTGGCCGCTTAAATCATGCAAAATACTAACATCTCGGCCCGCCAGTCTATTCGTCAAGTATTGGATTGATCCTATAGGTACTGCCGATAGTACTTCCTGCCCTCGGAGGGGTCATTTCCGCGCTTTTTTAAGCTTTGGCGTGCGGCGGCGCAGAAACGCTTCGAACGACTGCTGGCTTGCCAGGGCGTGCAGCAGCCGCCGGCGGCGGGCCGTGTCCATTGGCTTTGAGAACAGCTTCTCCCGCTCTTCGCCCAGTTCCTCGAGCCACAATCCATACTCCGCGCGGAATTCACGTTCGAGGCGCTTTCGCAGGCGCTGTGCCAAAGCGGGACTGCGTCCATCCGTGGAAATGGCGATTTGCAGGCAGCCGCGCCGGACCACCGCGCCATAGTAGAAGTCGCAGTTTGGAGGATCGTCCACCGCGTTGCAGAGCACCGCCCGCCGTCTCGCTTCCCGGTAAATTTTCTCGTGGAGACTTGCCGAAGACGTTGCGGCGACTGCCAGGAAAACTCCTCGAAGATCGCCCGGCCGGAATTTGCGTGCCTTCCAGCGGAGCTTCCCTTCCCGCGCCCAGGCGCGCACCCGGCGAGTGGCGCGCGGGGCAACCGCGAGCACGTCCGCCCCTGCGCGGAGCAAGCCCCCGATCTTTTCTTCGCCGACGGCGCCCGCGCCGATAACCAGGCAGCGGCGGCCCGCCAGCTTCAGGAATGCGGGAAACAGATTCATGCACATCCCCCCAGGAAAGAGTAAATCATTTTGCGTTGGTTTTCCGTGTTGGCTGCAAGAAAGGATGGGAAAGGCCAGGGAAGACTCACGGGGATGAAACGGTGGACTTCTGAAGAGAGCAGAGAAAGCGCGAAGACTCTAAACGCGGCCTGCAAATTGATGGGACGTTTCGCGTTCAGACGGCTGCACTTCTGCGGGACGCTCATACGCTTCGGTTGAATATTCGGGGACGATTTCGCGGAGCTTGGCGCGAACGGGATCGGCGCCGTCAACCGTCATCGAGGCTCGGAGCTCTTCCAGGTGATGAAGAAGGACAGGCCAAGCCATGGGCTTGCTTCGTATGCGCTTGATCTTGGGCCGCGAGGTTGCGCTGACTTGCTCCGCCGCGGAAAAGAGTTCCTCACAGAGCTTTTCTCCCTCGCGCAAACCGGTGAACCGAATGCCTACTTGATCTTCGGTTTTTCCGCAGAGACGAATCAGCGTTCTCGCCAGCTCCAGGATGAAAACGGGTTCACCCATGTCGAGCACAAGAATGTCGCCCCGTTCGCCGATCACAAAGGCTTGCAGAACCAGCGAAACGGCTTCGCGGGTGGTCATGAAGAATCGGCGGATGGCGGGGTGGGTGATCGTAAGCGGCTGGTTGTTCCGGATCTGCTGCTGAAAGATGGGGACGACGCTTCCGCTCGATCCAAGAACGTTTCCAAATCGCACCGAAACGCATCGCATGGAGTTGGGGTCGCGGCATGCCACGACCAATTCCCCCAGCCGTTTCGTGGCGCCCATGATGTTCGTCGGATTCACGGCCTTGTCGGACGAAATCAGCACGAAGCTCCGGCAGAGATGTTCCTCGGCAATATCGAGCAGCCCCAGAAGCGCCATCACGTTGTTCCGCACGGCTTCCTGCGCGTTGCGCTCCATGACGGGCACATGCTTGTAGGCCGCGGCATGAAACACCACATGGGGGCGATGCTCGTTGAAAATGGCGCGAATCCGATGGATGTCTCCGACATCCGCCACGCAGAATACGCCCGAATCATCCGCCCGTATCTCGGACAGTTCCTGCTGCAAATAGAAGATTCCGGTTTCGCTCTGATCCACGCAGACAAGCCGGCTTGGGTTGTACGTCTGTATCTGTCGGCAGAGCTCCGACCCGATGGAGCCCGCCGCGCCAGTGACGAGAACAACGCGGCCTTCCAGCTCGCGCCGGACGAATCCCAAATCCGTCTCCACGGGGTCGCGGCCCAGCAAGTCTTCGATGCGGACTTCGCGGATTTGCCGGAGTGTCAGCTGGCCGTTGATGATGTCGCGGAGCGCCGGGACCGTCCGGAAGCGGACACGGGCTTTCTGGCAGATGGCGGTGAATCGCTGCATCTGCTCTCCTGTTGCGGACGGAATGGCGATAAGGATTTCGTCCGCGGGGAAGCGGGCGAGCAGGGCGCCGATTTCGTCCACGCGGCCAATCACCGAGGTGCCTTGAATCCGGATTCCTTGTTTCGAAGGATCATCGTCCACGCAGCCAAGAACCTCGTAACCGCTTCCGGCCCGCTCAATTTCCCGAATTACCATCTGCGCCGCGAATCCCGCTCCCATGAGGATTACCTTTTGGGAGGTTTTTGCGACCGGGCGAACAGATTCGGCCAGCACCCGCGAAAACAATCTGCCCCCGGAAAGCAGCCCGGCCGTGAGCACCGCTTCGAGAAAATAAATGGACCGTGGAAACGATGTGACGTTGAGAGCGATCATGAGCAGCCAAAAGATGACTGTGCCCGCCGTGACCGACTTCAGAATGTTCACGGCGTCGTTGATCCCGCTGAAGTGCCACCATCCGCGGTGCAGGTTGAACAGCCGAAGCGCGCACAGGCGGATGGATACCAAAATGGGCGCGGCGATGAACAGCAGATTGCGGTACGGCAGGGAGAAATCGAAGCGCAGCAGCCAGGCGAGGATTAGGGCTGCCAGCACAAGGATGGTCTGGAAGAGTGCGATGAACCAGATCCTGCGTCTCAAAATGGCAAGAGGAAACATTCGTGATCTTCAGTTGGGGAGCGGACTTTTCAGGATTGCCTATCGGTGGAGATGAGGCGCGTCAACCATCGGGCTACCCTGCGCGTGGACGAGGGATGAATCCGCGGCCTTCGAGGCATAAAAGTCGCAGACCGACTCCACGACGAACTTCGCCTGTTCGGCGGTCGTTTCCGCGCTCATGGGCAGCGAAATCACTTCCCGGCAAATACTTTCCGTCTCGGGCAATCGCGGTGCTTCGAGCGCAAGCCCCTTGTGCTCCCATACCGGCTTGGGCCAATGAACCAATGTTTCAATTCCCTGCGCTTTCAGGTGTGCCCTCAACTCGTCGCGGAAAGGCGTCCGGATCACATAATTCTGGAAATTATCGAAGTGATTGTGCTCGCTGAAGTGAGGCAGTTGCAGGCCGTAAATTCCGCGGAGGCCCTCCCGGTACAAGGCCGCGATCGTGCGGCGATGGTGGATCCAATCCGGCAGGTGAGGCAATTTGACGTCCAGCACGGCTGCTTGCACATTGTCGAGAAGCGCGGTGTAGCCGTGAAAGTAGTATTCCCCGGAGTCCCTGTTCTCGCCGTTGTAACGCAGCAGGGCCGCCATGCGCGCGGCCTCGGGATCGTTGGTTGTTATGGCGCCGCCATCGCCGAATCCGCCCAGAATTTTAAACGGGTAGAAGCTGAAACAGCCCGTCAATCCGAAAGAGCCCGCGCGCTTGTCCTCAAAAGTCGCTCCCAGGGCTTGCGCCGCATCTTCGACGACGTGCAGACCGTATTCACCGGCAATCGAAAGAATTTTTCCCATATCGCAGACGCGGCCATTGAGATGGACCGGGAGAAGCGCTTTGGTCCGTGGCGTGATGGCTCGCTCAATGAGGTCGCAATTCATGTCGTAGTCGCGGCCCACATCAATCAGCACAGGCTTGGCTCCGCAATGGACAATCGCGGAAATGGTGGCCACGAATGTGTGAGCGACGGTGATGACCTCGTCCCCCGGCTTCACGCCCGCTGCCAGCAAGGAGAAGTAGAGCGCATGGTAGCCGCTGTTGACGCCGACCGCATATTTCACGCCGACAAACTCAGCGAGATGCGCCTCGAAATCGCGGAGATGGCCGCGACAAATCAAGTCGCCGTTGGCGAGGCAATCCGTAATGGCAGCGTCAATCTCACTCTTCCATTTGCCGTAATGCGCCTTCGGATCGACGAAGGGAACTTTGTACGCCATGCCCTCTCCTTGCGCGCTCAAACTTGCTCAACTAAAAATGTGCTTCCTCCAGATCCACACGGTCGGCGTCATCCGGAGCGCCGGAGCTTCGGGTACGGGACTTCTCCAGCAACGAGAGGATCGCCTTTGCCAGGGAGTCAGTCGAAAGGCCATACTGTGCTCGAAGATATTCCTGGCTGCCGGCCGTGGAGGAGAATGCTGAGGGAAGGCCGAATCTCTTAAACGTAATGGATCGCCCGCACGATTCAGCAAGAATTTCGGCCACGGCGCCTCCGAGGCCGCCCGTCACGCTGTGTTCCTCGATGGTGAAAACGGCGCACGTCTCGCGAGCTGCCGCGAGCACGGCCTCCACGTCGAGGGGCCGCACTGTGTGCATGCTCAGAACGCGCGCCTGCATGCCCGCCATACGAAGCCGCTCGGCAACATGATCCGCTGTTTCCAGCATCCCTCCCGTGGAAATCAGCGTGAGATCATTCCCGTCGCGAATTTGGATGGCTTTTCCCAGATGCAAATCAACCGGGCGGCGATGAACGTTTGGCTCCCCCGCCCGGCCCAAGCGCATATAACAGGGACCGTCCTGCGCGGCGACTGCCTGCGTCGCAGCCGCAGCCTCGGCGGGATCTCCGGGAGCCACAACGACCATTTGAGGAAGGGACCGCATAATCGCCAAGTCTTCCGTGGCGTGATGCGTCGCACCGAGCGATCCGTAAGCAAGCCCTCCTCCCACGGCGACGATTTTGACGTTTGCCCGGTGGTAACAAACGTCATTGCGCACCTGCTCGAGACATCGCAGGGTCGGAAAATTGGCGATGGAATAGGTGAAAACAATTTTTCCGCAGAGGGCCATCCCCGCCGCTATTCCCGTCATGTTTTGCTCGGCCACGCCCACGTCGAGGAAACGATTGGGAAATCGGCGGGCAAAAGTTTCCGTAACTCCAAATCCGATGTCCCCGACGATTAAGTGCACGCGTTCGTCGCGTTCGGCCAACTCCACGAGAGCGCGAAAAAAGGCGCTCCTCATGGCGCATCTCCCAATTCGGCCAGGGCCCTGGCCATCTCATCCGGGTCTGGCGTGCGGTAATGCCAGAGCAGTTTGTCCTCCATGAAGCTGACGCCCTTGCCTTTCACCGTATGAGCAAGAATGCACGTCGGCTTGCCTGGCTCGGCGGGAACCGTCGAAAGGGCATCCTCGATTTGCTCAAGATTGTGGCCGTCTATTTCCTGAACGGACCAGCCAAACGCGCGCCACTTGGCAGCCAGCGGTTCGAGGTCCAGAACCTCTTTCACGGTGCCAAGGCTCTGAATTTTGTTGTAGTCAACGATGGCGATCAGGTTGTCCAGGTGATGATGAGGAGCAAAAAGGACCGCCTCCCAGGTCGAGCCCTCATCGCACTCACCGTCGCTTAACAACGTGAACACTCGATGGAACCGCCCATCGCGTTTGCCCGCGAGAGCCATGCCGCATGCGATGGAGAGGCCATGTCCCAAGGAACCCGTGGACACTTCCACACCCGGAACTCCCAGGTGGGTTGCATGGCCGGCCAAATGCGATCCGTTCTGATAGAAATCGTCCAGCCAAACGGCCGGGAAAAATCCGCACTCCGCCAAGACTACATAAAGCGCCGCACAGGCATGGCCTTTGCTCAGCAGGAAGCGATCGCGTTCCGGCCAATCAGGCCTCGCCGGGTCCACGCGAAGGATGCGCGCATAGAGCACGGCCAACAAATCGGCCATGGAGAGCGCCGATCCAGCATGAGAGCTTTTGGCGCGATGAATCATGCGCAGGGCCTTCCTTCGAATCCTTTTCGCGAGCAGTTCCGTATTTTCTTTCGCAGCAAGCTTCATTTCTGAACGACTCAGACCGGAAAGATATTCAAAATCGAAGAATGGAGGCCGCTCGAATCGCTACTCGACAATGGCGTACCCGATATAAGGGTCCCATTCCAGGCGTTGCACGCGGAGCCGGTTCACCGATAGACTGTCCAGCAGGGCCTTTGTTTCCCCGGGCCAAACCGGGTTGTCGAGTTCGTCGAAGGCCAGCACGGCGCCTTTGGGCATGCGCGGTACGAACTGTTCGAGAGCAACCCTCGTGGGTTCGTATAAATCAAAATCCAGAAACAGAAGACTCACAAGAAGGTGGCCGTTCTGCTGAACGAAATCCGGGATCGTCTTCTCCGCATCGCCGCGGGTCAGCAGGACTTTCGGAATGTGTCCAATGAATCGGTCCTGATCGTAGATTTGGATGAGCTCCAGGAGCTCCTCATAGCTCGAGGTTTGAAAATCACGCGGCTCGGCAATGCCCGCCCCGGCGCGGTCCGCGTCGCTGACGGTGGGAAATCCCTCGAAGCTGTCGAACCCGTAGATGCGCCGGGTCAAATTCTCCGGCTCCAGAATCGAGGAAAGCTTGGCCCAGGCCATCAGGCTGAACCCGCGAAAGACCCCGCATTCCACAATGGAGCCCTTCACGGGCAGCGCCAGCTTGAATAGCTCGTAAAGGGCGAGAAACCGCTTGAGGTGCTGCCGGCGGACATATTTCGGGAAATTTTCGAGCTTGGTCTCGATGCCGTCCGGGCAGTTGACGAAAATGCGCTCCAGAGCCTTCCCGGTTTCGTGTTCCGTTGCGGTCTTGAAGGATTTCATTTTGTTGGTGTTCTCAATGCGGCCGTGCTGCGTTCGTCGACGAAGCTGCGATTGAGAAATTATCCCAGCGTGCGAGAACTCGAGGAATGCGTCTGGGAAGCGGATCGCTGCGGCCGGAAAAGCATGGTGGCCACCGTTTCCATCAAAATTCTGCAGTCGAGCCAGAAGGATCGGTTCCGCACATAATCGAGGCTCAGGCGCATTTTTTCGGGCTGGACCTTTTCCCAGATAATCCTTGTCGGGATCCGCGCTCCCGCGAAGAATCTCCCCTTCATTTCGGAAACGCAGAGAAGCGTAATCGGTGATGCCTGGCCGTACCTTCAACAGCTCCTTTTCCTCGACGGAATAGCGCTCCACGGCCCACGAAACCTGCGGCCTCGGCCCGACCAGGCTCATTTCTCCCGCGAGCACGTTGAATAGCTGAGGCAACTCGTCCAGCTTGTATTTTCGCAGGGAGCTCCCAATTCGGGTCAAGCGCGGATCATCTTCCGGAGTCGAGGAGCCGCCGATCTTGTCCGCATTCACTACCATGGTCCGAAACTTGAAAATCCGAAACGGGTTTCCGTGTCGGCCAACCCGCACGCCCCGATAAAAAACAGGCCCTCGGGAATCGAGCTTGATGAGGATTGCAGTAGCCAGAAGAATCGGAGAAAGGAGCGCCAGCCCCAAAAGCGAGATGCCGAAATCCATAAGGCGCTTCACGCCAAAGAACTCCAATGAAAATGAATCGCGTGAGCCGTCGAGAGATATCAGGTGATCTCTTCGCTTGCCGTTGCGTTCGAGACAACCGTTGCAGCCGTTTCCTCCGCCTCGGAACACGATGTAGCGGAAACCACGTAGTTCCGGCCGCAGGAAAAGCAACGGGCGCTCGACGCGCCTTCGGGGAGGCGCACACCGCAGGAACAAACCCATCCAGCTTGTTTGGCCGGTACACCCATCACGAGAGCATGGTCGGGCACATCGCGAGTGACTACGGCGCCGGCGGCGACAAATGCGTAACGTCCGATGATGACGCCACAGACAATCGTCGAGTTTGCACCGAGGGTCGCGCCGCGCTTCACCAGAGTCTTCTGATATTCGTGCCGGCGGCTGATGTGGCTGCGCGGATTACTCACATTGGTGAAGACCATTGACGGGCCGCAGAAAACGCCCTCTTCGAGCTCCACGCCAGTGTAGATCGAGACGTTATTCTGGATTTTGACGTGATTTCCGATGGAGACATCGGGGCTTACGACCACATTCTGTCCGAGGCTGCACCCTTTGCCCACCTTGGCGCCAGCCATCACATGCGAGAAATGCCAGATTCTTGTCCCTGCGCCGATTTCGCAGGGCTCGTCAATGACGGCGGTTTCGTGCGCAAAGTAATTCGGGCTTCTACCCCGAATGGGCACGGGGGCTCCTTTGGCCAGCAGCGACTCTTCGCATGCCTCCAGAATTTCGAGAACGCGCAGTCCGCTCTCCCCGTCCGTCCTGGGATTCTTGCGTGTTTGAATACATTCGAGGAAGTGGGCGCATTCCAGGCGCAGCGGCTCCGCTTTTGGAAGCGGGACCGGCTGCCCCGCATCCTTCTCCGCCACGGGTTTGCGATCAATCCAATGGATATGATGGGAGTACAGGACCAGCTTGTTTTCCGCCTGCACATCATCGAACACGGCCATCTTCCTGCTTCCCACGATGGCCAGTTTCTGTTCTTTGAAGGGATGCAGCCAGCTGACGAAGATGTGCGCTTTCACGCCGCTCGCAAAATCGAGTGTGCTAAGCGTCGTATCCACAATCGGAGGATTCAGGTAGCTTCCGCCTTGCGCGGAGGCGCGCACGGGAGCCTCGCCGAGAAGGTGGAGGATTGCCGAAATATCATGCGGGGCGAAGCTCCAGAGGATGTTTTCTTCCGTGCGCAGCTTGCCGAGGTTCAATCGCGACGAGTGGATGTATTGAATCTTTCCGAGCTCGCCTTCCCGGATCAGCGCTTTTAGCGCGAGAATCGCGGGATGATACTCGAGAATATGACCCACCATCAGTATTCGATTTCGAGCGCGCGCGAGCGCGACCAATTCTCTTCCGTCGCTGCTTTTGAGCGACAGAGGTTTCTCGAGAAAGACGTCCTTGCCCGCGAGAAGCGCTTGCCGGGCCAGCGAGAAGTGCTCCACGGCGGGAGCGGCGATCACCACCGCGTCAATCTCCCGGTCTTCGAGCATCGTTCCCAGGTCCTGGGTGATTTGTACGCCATATTCCCGTTGCGCCAGCAGAAGCGGCTCAATGCGCACGTCATGCACGCACTCCAAGGCGCCCAGCGCGTGAAAATTCCGGACCAGATTCCTTCCCCAAAAGCCGCATCCCAGGACGGCGACGCGAAGGTTTTCAATGCTCACTTCCTTCTCCTTCCAGGACGCGCTCGGCAGTCCTGCTATTTATGCGAAGAACTTGGCGATGGCTGCCACGACGCTCCGTTGCTGGTCCTGCGAAAGCTCGGGATAAATCGGCAAAGCCAGCACATGGCCGCACGCATTCTCCGCGTGGGGGAAATCACCCTTGCGGTGATGCAAGTATGTGAAAGCTCGTTGCAGGTGCAGGGGGTGCGGATAATAAATCTCGGACGGAATGCCCTGATGCCCGAGAAATTCGCGGAGTTCATCCCGGCGATCGGTACGGATCACGAATTGGTTGTACACATGGACGCGACCGGGCATGGTGACAGGCAACTGCACGACGCCATCCAGTCCAAACTCAGCGAATAGGGCCCGATACCGATCCGCATTCCGCTGGCGTTCCGCGGTCCATTTTCCGAGGTGGGGCAGCTTTACGCGGAGAATGGCGGCTTGCAAGGCATCGAGGCGACTGTTGATCCCCAGCAGGTCATACTGATATTTGGCTCTGCTGCCGTGAACTCGCAGCACGCGCAAGCGGCCGGCGAATTCCCGGTCGTTGGTCGTGATCATTCCGCCATCGCCGGCGCATCCCAGGTTCTTCGTGGGGAAGAAGCTGAAGCAGCCGGCAGTGCCCATGCTTCCCACCGCTTTGTTGCCATAGCGCGCGCCAATCGCCTGAGCGGCGTCCTCTATAACTGGCAATCGATGCGCCGAGGCGATCTCCATGATCGAAGCCATGTCCGCGGCCTGCCCAAATAGGTGAACAGGCAGAATGGCGCGAGTTCGCGACGTGATGGCTTTCTCCACCCGATGCGGGTCGAGATTGTAGTCATCCGAATGGATATCCACGAACACGGGCCGCGCGCCCAGCCGGGCGATGGCGCCTGCGGTCGCGACGAATGTGAATGGGGATGTGATCACCTCATCGTCTGGACCGATTCCGAGAGCCATCATTGCGAGCAGCAGCGCATCCGAACCGGATGCGCAGCCAATCGCGAACCGGCAGCCGGCCAAACGAGCCACCTCTTTCTCCAGTGCTTCGACCTCGGAACCAAGAATAAAACGCTGGCTTTCGAGAACTCCGATGACAGCGGCCACCACTTCCGCGCGAATCCCGGCAAATTGCGCTTGCAAGTCGAGGAACGGGAAACTTGGCGGAAGCGCAGCGGGCACAGTTGCATTTTGTCCAGTGGCTATGGGGCTCAATGGATATCCTCATTACGACCTGAGAATTCGAGCTAGCTATTCCGCGGGAATCGCTGTTTTGCAGCGCGGGCGTAAGGCTGGCCGAAGTTGCGCTTCCGCCCTTGTGCGGCCGCAAGGATGTATGAACGCATTCGCAGCGGTAAGTCAGCTCAACGATTTAAGATCCGATACGAGGGCTTTCGAGCTTCGAATGTCCGTAGATGCTGGATGGGACTTCAGTGTTTGTTCCAGCCGCTCCGCCAGAACTCGAATGTCGTGGTGCTTCTTGAAATATTCCAGGCCATTCCGGCCCATGCGGACGCGCTCTTCCGGCGTAAGGGCGATTAAACAATCAACCGCATCTGCGAGGGCCGCCGGGTTCTCTGCCGGGACATGGATGCCGGCGCCCGCTTCGCGTATGGGGTTGTAGGTGGAATCTCCGGCGAAGAGGATTGGGCGGCCAGAGGCAAGATAATCGCACATCTTGTTCAGACTGATTCCATACTTGTACAAGGGAAGGTCCGCGAGACTAAAGACAAAGGCGTCTGCCTCCGCCATGACTCGGACAACCTCTGTCTTTGGCACAAGCCCCCGGAACTCGACATTCTCGAGCGAAAGTTGCGCAGCCATTTTCACGAGATTTTCCTTGTCGGAACCATCGCCGACGAAAATGAACCTCACATGATGATGGCCCCGCGACTGCTGGATCGCTGCCGCCCGCAGGATTACGTCAATCCTGTTGGATCGAACAATCCCCCCCACATACATGATCGTGAAACGTTCCGAAAGTTTCCCATCGTACTCGGGGAGAGACGCGAATCGGGACAAGTCCGCACCATTGGGTACCCAGACAATCTTGCCGGGAGATTCTCCCAGTCCGGCGACATATTCCTCGGTGTGTCCCAGGAGCATGATGATCTTTTCCGCCCGGCGGTAGAGATGCTTCTCAAGCATGCGCAACATCCGGGCGGGCATACCATTTCGGCTGAGTTTGCCCATGGCGATCAAGGTTTCAGGCCAAAGGTCCGTCACCTCGAAAAAGAAGCGGCTTCGTTTTTTTCGCGCCAATAGGCTTGCTGCAAGGCCGGCCAGCGGATGGACCGACACGCCGATAATTGCGTCGGGGGTTTCTGCAAGATGCGACCCGATTCGAAAGGCTCGCCATGAGTAACTCACCATGTTCAGAATGCGCCGCCAATCGTTTCCCTGGTAGGGAAACGTCTTTAGCCAGATGAAACGCACTCCATTGCAGTCTTCTTCGCGGTGCGTCTCGCCGGGACGAATGCGCTCTTCCTTGCGGCTGTAGTGGTTGAATCCCGCTGCAAACACGGTCACTTCGTGGCCGCGTGCGACCAGTTGCTTTCCGAGGTCGTAGCTGCGTGTGGTTTGCCGGTCGGGCGTATCCGCGTAATGATTTAGGATCCAGATGTTCATGGTTAATCGTCCCTCGGTATCAGCCTAAATAATTTCTCCCGGGTGAGGGCGCGATTCCGAGCATAGGGAGATTGTGGTTTTTCATTTCGGCGAGACGAATGTAATGTTCTTCGAGTCTCTGCATGATGGAATACCAATCCGCTCGCTCCCGTATGGTTTCCGAATTCGCTTCGGCAGCGGCCTCGAGGTCCACGTCCTGATCAAGCGCCTTGAGAATCGCGTCCGCCAGGCATTCTGGAGTTGCAGCGGAAGCGAGGAATCCGGTCTTCCCGTTCTGGATCCAGGGCCGGTTGGCGGGGATATCCAGGGCAATGGGGAAGCATCCGCAGGCCATGGCTTCGGTTAATGCCGTACTCGTGCCATCCGAGAGTGTCGGACTCACGTAGACTTTCGAACGTTGCAGCCACTGCGCGAGCTCGCTCGAAGATAACCAGCCAAGCCAGGAAAGATTTTCCGCCGATTCCCAATTGTTGAGCCTCGGCTTTCAAGGATTCTTGCCGCGGGCCATCGCCGGCTAACGCGCATTTCAGCCCAGGGTTTCGGCGGACTACCTTCGGCAATGCCCGCAAGAGGAGCTCAACGTTGTAGATTTCGTTGAAATTTCGGGTGCAGATAATGTCCATTTCCCTTTCGCGGCAGAGGCCCGGGCCAGGACGAAAAACCTGCGTATCCACACCGTTGGGGAAAGTGTCAATTTTTTCCCTGGGGATGCCATGGTCCATCAGAACTTGTGAAATGTGCCCGGCGGCGGATGTAATCAGATCCGCGCGCTTCAAAGCGCATGTGAGCACAGCCCAGCGAAGCCAAGACTTGCCAGGGGTCACCAGAATGTCCGACCCCATTGCCGCAATCGCCAGCGGCCTGAAGCCGCATAGGGCGCCCAGCACTCCATAGCTGATGGCGTAATGCGCGTGCAGAACGTCCGGTTGAATCCGCGCCACAACACGGCGAATCCGTGGCAACGCAGCCAGATATCCGATCTGCTTGACCTTCGGCCGCCAGCGAACGTAGTGGACCGCGGCGCCTGGAACAGACCCTGGTTCGAGCGAGACGACATGAATCTGATGCCCTCGCTCCGCGAAATAAGCCGCCAAACGCTGGATATGAATAGACGCTGCATTCGCAAGGAAACATATCTTCATCGGATCGAATTTCAGGAAGGGATCAGTTTCCCAGACGGTCGGCAGAATCAAAGGCTGTCATTTGTCCCCGTGTATCTCGAGCGGGACTCGTGAAGTCATCGAACGCCTTCGGGGTTGGCCACCAGCCGCCTGCTCCCGCCGTACCAAATCACCAGCAGGACCAATGGCAGCGACGAACCAACCGAAGCTTTGAAGGACGTCGCGAAATCAATTCGAATGGCGCTGGGAATCCAACTGATGGCTGTGGCATACAACAGCACGGCCCTGCTATCGAAGCGCTGCTGCTTCAGGAGCGAGTGCAAAAACCGGCAGCCCACTCCGACGCCAAACATCAGAGCGAGCGGGCCCATGAATCCGAAATTCCAGTACGCCTCCGCTAAAAAGAACAGGCCGCGTCCACCCAGCTGCGCCGCGATATCCGGGAAAAACTCCGCTGTGTACCACTCCGCCGGTGTCGGCGGCCGGCCGGGATAGAGCACATGCGGTACCAGGATGGCGGGCGCCAACAGGTAGGTCCGTCCCCATTCGTGCGGCATCCCGTGGGAGATTTCCTCGATGAGCAAGGGGAAGGATTCAAAGATGGGCGCAGCTTCGCCTTGGTCAAGATATGCATAAAATAGCTCGGCGGGCGATTGGTCGCGGAGAACCGCGACTGCTTCGGAGCTCATCTTGTTTGGCAACAATCGAATGAGCCCTATCACGGAAAATCCGAAAGCGAGTAGCAGGGAAAGAACAAAGAGCCTCTTCCCTGAAATCCTTCGCACCGCGTAATGGTGATACACCAGCAGACCGAGAACCGTGGTGATCATCAACCGGCGATGTCCGATGGCCATCAGCAGCCCGGCCACCGCCAGACTGGCGGCGCCAAAGAGAATCCACATCCGCATCAACTTGGCGCGGTGCGCCAAATGATAGAGCAAGAGGACGCAGGTCGGGAACGTGGCGATCGAGAATGCAAGGTGTTCCTTGCCCTGCTCGATTTGATACATCCCCGAATATCCGGCATTCACATAGTTCCCGATTCCGCCGACGGAGATGAGGAAAAGGCAAAACCATATGCCGGCTCCCGCAACGATGAAGAGAGTGACCTTCCGCAGTCTCGCGACCGATTCCCGCGGCGGCCAGCGCAGCCTTCGGGCCAGCGTGTCTCCCCAGGGAATCTTGTATCCTTGAAAGAAACAGGGCAGCGCCAGCGTGCACAGGAATAGGGCATACCATATGGCTCGCATGGAAACATTCGGCGAGGCCGATTGCCCGGCCAGGAACGAGAGGAGCGGTAGAGTCAGGACATAGAGTGCATAAAAGCAGAGAAACATGTTTCGGACTTCCAAGGGATCGAAGGTTCTATTCCGAATGTCGCGAATGATCGGCCAAGCCGCGAGGCCTGCGAAAAGGAGCAGAAGGGTTCCGCCCCATTGTCTCGCGTCCAGAGAGGCGTACAGAATTTGTGCGAGTAGCAGAATCGTGCAGGCGGCGATGGATAGAAGAATCGGAAGGATCCAGGGAGATAAATTAGCGCGGGTCCACGAAATCCGAGGCCGGGTTGTGGGTGCGGAGCACATTTTCGATCAGGCCATGATCCTTCGCGCTTCCTGGAGCGTGAGTCCTGCAAGCAGAAAAATGCTGGCAATCAGCCCGATCACAATCGAGATGGGCGCGTGCGATGTTCCATACGCGGCGATGGATAGACACGCGAAGGCCGCGAGCGAGATAAGCAGGTTGCGCGCATTGATGGCGTTCACATGGAATGCATCCACGACGTTTCTCAAGACCACGTACACACAGTACGGCAGCATTCCCGGCGCTATGATTTTCAGCACCGGGACCGCCCCTTGAAAATTTGGTCCGAGATAGAGGCCGATCAATGCTCCGCCGAAAAGCAGGATCGCTGCTGTGAAAGCGCCGGCGAGGATCACGGTTGCCAAGAGGATTTTGTGAACGTGCGACCGGAGATCTCCCAGAGACCCTTCCGCCAGCATTCCGCTCGCCTTGGGGAGCAATATCAGGCCAATCGGCGCAAACATGGAGCCGACCATGGTCATGATGGAGATACCGAAAGCGACGAAACCGGCTTCCTCGACGCCGCGAAGGTGCGCCACGATCGTGGCGGGAAGGGCCAGCAGGGCAACCTGGATGAAGTCACCCGGAACGCGCTGCATTCCGTACCGCAACAGTTCCCTGGCTTCGGCGATAAAATTTGCTCCCGCATTTCTCCAGGGAGTAAAAAGCATGGCGGAAAGAGCCACTCCTGTTGACAAAAATCCTTGCGCCTCCAGCATATGGCTCAAGCTCGAACGAAACAGCGCGAATACGGCCAGGGGCACGATTCCGATATTTATGAATTGCAGCAAATTCGCCCGCTTCATTTCCAGCAGGCCCCGAAAGTATCCGTAGGCGATGGCATGCACTCCCAGCGCCACAAGGATGCAACTTATGGGGAATATCAAATATCGGTACGACCTGCTTCCAAAAAAGACATACGAAAAAAACCCCGAAAATCCATTCATCAGCAGGACAAAAAGCAGCGTCCCGAGGCCAACACACCACATGGTCGCTCCCAAGTAGCGGGCCGCGCGTTGCGTGTCGCCTTGCCCTTGCGCATACGCGACGTATCTCGGCAAGGCCACGCCCAGTCCCACGGCGGGCAAGGGGCTGAGCAATGAGATCATTCGGCGCGCGACTGCGTACTCGGAAAAGCCCATCGTGCCCAGGAAGTGCGCCGCAAGCTTGTAAACAACGATCTGGCTCGCCATCACCGAGAATTCCGTGAGGAACGTCCCGGCGTACTCCCTGGCCTGCCCGCTGGTTGCACGGTCGAGGAAGAAAAGTTTTCTCCGCGCTGTGACCAGGCAGGTATCCGTCTCGATGGTTTCCATGAATCTGTATTTTTGCCTTCCCGGCGGAGGTCTCGAATGATCTTCGTCAGGTTCGCGGTTCGGACAGCACGAACGCAACCTGCCACGCCCACCACTGGATGCGCGGCACGCTCAGCAGAGCCTCGTCCACCTTTTCAAGAGCCGACAAAACGGGATGGAAGAGGCGCGTATTGCGTAGCGGCACGGCGGCCAGGCTCGCCAGGTGAAAGAATCGCCATTCCACACGCCTGAAAAAGTTCTTCGCTTCGAGAACGTCGCGCCGCCGGAGGATATGCTCGGTCTCGAACGTGGTTCTCAGATGTGGAGTGAGCCTTCGATATGCGTGGAAAACGGGATTGTGAGCCAGCGCCTCCATGCAGAACACTTTGCCGGAGGGCTTGAGCACTCGCGCCAGCTGCGGATAGGCGCGGTGCACATCCAAATGGTGCAGTACACCCGCGACGCTGATAAGGTCGAATGTGCCAGCCGGAAAATCAAGGGACTCGCAATCCATCACATGAAACGTAGCCCGCAGGGACCGTCGCTTGGCCTCTTCCTGCGCGATTCGAACCGAGACTTCCGAAATGTCAATCCCCACCACACGCGCTCCCGCTTCCGCCATCAGGAACGACAGCACTCCATCTCCGCATGCGTAATCTAGCGCATAGGCGCCGGGGCTATGCTCCCGGAGATATTTTTGGAGGAATTCTCTGCTCGTCCGATTCACGCTGTACCATTTCTTGTTTGACGTGAGCCTGGCATAGAGCTCGGGATCGTCGCGGAGAGAAGGGTCTCGCAGCTTATCGTGAAATTCGGCCTCAAGGATCTTGCGGGTTTCAGTGATTTGCATGATTACTCCAGCCGATCCGAGGGGCTATCTCGCCCCAGCCGCGTCATCGCAGGTTGTTCTCGATGCCGGCGCTCACGGCGTCATCGAAACTCGGGCCGAATGTCCTCGATGCCCACTTCCACCGCCATGGAACGCTTGATGAGTTCAATCGAAAGCACCACACGGAGCTGTCCTCTGCGCCGCCGCAGGATTCCTTGGAAACCCTCGAAGGGGCCGCGCAGGATTTGAACTCGCTCGCCCGTTGTCAGATACGGATGGGGTTCCGCGCGAATGGGCCGCTTCAAGCCGTTACGCAGAGTTTCGATTTCCCGCGTGGGAAGGGCTGCGGCGATGCCGTTGAATCCTACCAGGCGCACCACCCCCGAGACGCTCAATACCTGCAGACGCCTTCGCAGCATATGGTTCACGAAGATGTATCCCGGGAACAGCGGCAACTGTACACGCGCGCGCCTGTCCTTCCATTGCCGGACCGTTTCATACAGCGGAAGGAAGTGCTCGATGGAACGCTCGGCGAATTGTTCGGCGACTCGCTTCTCGCGGTTCGCGCATGTGTACACTGCATACCAGCGCGGTTCGTCAAATGCAGGCACCGCGAACATCGGATCATCCGCAACGGAACTATTGCTTGTGGCCGCCGTCACTTCTTGCATCTGCTCTCGAGCCTCCAATCGCGCACAGCTTCGCCCCGTCTCTTACAGGCTCCCAGACGACTTAACTCTAAGAGATTCAGTTAGATGCAGCGTTCGAGCGATGCTTCTTGAGCTTCGCGACCGGCTTCTCCAGAGTCCTGGCCATCCGCCACATTCTCCACGCGCCCGCTCGCGCTGTCTTCATATATGCGAAGCTGCTTAATTCCTTGCACGTTGCGCTCCAAGAATTGGCGACGAAATGGCTGCGGCAATCAGGCATGGAGGTTGATTAAGTGGAACTTCTAGTGGGCAATACAAAAGGTGATTGAAGGGGGCGGCATGCACCATTCCCAAATCGAGGCGGGCGTCTCGAAATGGAACAGTTGCAAAGAAGGCCAGCTAAATTTTGGGAGGACTAGAATTCGCATAAAAATCGAGGAAAATTCAAATTGGGAATCTGGGGCTATTTCCATTTGTGGATACCCAGGGCATTCGAGCGCTCACTTCGTGGAAAATCTCCTCCAGGAATAATTTGGTTGGATCCTGGGAATCAATTTCCTGCCACCGGGATTTTCCTATCACGCTCATTATGCCCAGCGCGAGCGTGCCAAGAGTCCCCAGAACGATCATAAATAGCCGCGGTGGATAGGATTTTTTCTCGGGCACTTCCGCAGAATCGAGTACTTTAACCGTGGGGATCTCCTTCGCCTCCTCCACCTTCGCAAGCTCATACTGCTTTGTAAGGGTCTCGTAAACGGTCTCTTCGATCGTCAACCGGCGATATAAGTCCGCATAGGGAACGCCGAGTATGGGCAACTGGCGAAGCGTAGGATACGTGTTGTCCGAAGTTGCCGCATCGCCCGCCGAAGGCGGCGCTCCTCCGCCGCTCAGCACTCCCAGTTGATGCCGCAACTCGGCGATACGCGCCTGGACCGTTCGCACGCGCACGTTGCTGTCCGTGTAGATTTGCTTCAAGCCTTCCAATTCCGACTCGGCAGCCACCAGCTGGCCTTCCAGCGTCGCGGCGGACCCGACCATCGCCTTACCCTGCTCGGTGATGTCAATCATTCCGTTCTTGCTCGCAAACTGGCTGAAATTCTCTTCCGCGGAATCGAGGTCCTGTTTTACGGCTTCCAACCGCTGTTCCAGGAACTCCCGCTCACGATGGGCGGATGACGTCGTCAGTTGCGCCATCAGCGTATCGAGCTCTTCCACATAGGCGCCGGCGATTGCCGCCGCCCGCTTGGGATCCCCATCCGTCACCGTTAGGCTGATGATTCCGCTCTTGCGATCCTCGCTGATGCCCGTGCTCTCCGCCAGTTTCTGCCGAGCCGCTTGCTCCAGGCGCACTCGATATACTTTTTTCAGATCGAAGCGCTCGACGATTCGATCCTCGACCGTCCGGCTGCCCAGCACTCCCACAAAAAGCGCACCTGTGCTTTTCATTCCCAGCAGATCGCCCGCCAAGCCCCCGATTCCGCCCTGTCCTGCCAGCTCCGCCGCAAGCGCCAGCCCGCTGTTCGCTTCGGAATCCGGCGGCATCAGCTGCGCCGTGGAGCTGTATCGAGCAGGAGTCAGGAATGCAACGAGAGTGGTGAGTGCGAACCCAGCCGCGACCAACCGGTAAAGAAATTTCCGCTCGAGCCATATCAAACGCAACTTGGCGATGATTCGCTCTCGGGTTTGGCCGGGATGAACAAGCGGCTCGAGATTTTCAGGCAGTTCCCGACGAATGACTAGCTCATGCTCCGGCTTGGCGACGTCTTGGGTCACTTTCATTGCTCCCTGCCGTTCCAATCAGGCAGCTCCGATTACCAACTCCACGAATGAGGGTAAAACGCGATTTCAACCGACGATGTCCAGTTCGTTTGTGGGCCCGGCGCCAAAATAGGAGCGAGCCACCTTTCATACTGGACGGAACCAGAAAGGTTCACGTCGTTGTGCACCCACCAATTGATTTTTGCCGAGCCATCATTCATCGTTTCTCCGCTGGGAATGAAGTCTTTGGCAACCCTCGCATGGCGGAATCCAAATTGGAGGCTGTTCCGGGAGCTAAACCAATATGTGCTCCAGGCCTGCATGCCCTGGCCTTCTCTTCCAATCCAGCTGCCGATGATGTTGTTCTTGTTCGTGTACAGGTCGTGATAGAAGCTGTCGTAATAAACGAAGTGCCCTCCCGCGCTTCCGGGCGTGGGAAGATTTGTGTATACAGCTTCGAATCGAAAATCCAATTTCGGCAGGCCCGGCAGTCGAGGCATATAAATGCCCGGATCGTAGGCCGATCGCGGAGGGTTGCCGAGCGGCGATGGATCATCGTCCGAAAGCGAACCGGCATAAACCGTCAGCCAATTTCTCACAAAAGGAACCCGGTAGGAGAAATCAAAACCGCCCATGCGCTTTCCGGGATTTTCGGCGGGCCCATACAGCGCGGACGACTGAAAAAACCCCGTGTAGCTGTGAAAAATGGCTCCCGCCGTCAGTGGACGTCCCACTCCTCCGAATTCGGCCACGCGGGAAAAACCCAGCTCCAAATTGGGCGTGGGCTTGAAGCTGATTGTCTCGCCGTGAAGCAAAGGCCGTGGCGGGAAAGCGTTTCCCGAAAGCTTCCCAACAAAAAGATCCCATTTCATGGGACCGAGCCAGTGAAGTACCGAGGGAAGCGTGAAGGGCTCGACGCGGCTCGCGCGAAACATGTAGACGGGTTCGGCGTTGTCGCTGAAAAGCAAGGGTCCGCCCTCTCCCGGCCCCCACCAGAGGCTCTGCTTGCCGAATGTCAGGTTCCAGCCCGCCACGCTCGCGGCGGCGTACGTGTCGAGGAGGCGAAATTGATTTGCGGCTGAAATGGGAATCGCCGGCTGCACTGGATTGGCATCCATCACGGAAATCGCGTTTCGAACTGTTTGCGAATAGGCGGGCGCGGAAGGAGCGTGCTGATATTCTCCCCGCACATAAATCGTGAAGCGCCCCTCCGTGCCATACCCCGAAAATCCGTCGTAGGTATTGAACCCTTCCTGGTAGGGACGTCCATAGTTGTTGATGATCGTCTGCCCGAAATGATAGCTGTCGTTCAATGGAGGGCCGTCAATCCCCGTCACTTCCGTATAGAGAGATTCCAGCCGAAGAGAGCGTTCGCTTCCTCCGTCGAGCTCTCCACGGAATTCCGCTTCCAGCGTGTCATAAAGCTGCGCTGCATCTCCCGAATCGGACTCACCCTCGGCCTCCATCCGGTCGCCGGCCTCCTCGACCAGTTGCGCGCACTCGGCGCGCGTCCACGGGCGCAATCCGAGAAACTCCGACCTGATGTAGCCCAGCGCCGCGAGCCGTTCGAGCGCGGGATAGATCCAGCTGTCGAGCTCCACATACGGCGAGCCTTTGCTGCTCGTGGAGGGCCGGCCGGGCCCTTCGTCCTGGGATTCCGCGTACGTTTGCCATTCGCCTCCGCCAAGCTCGGGATCATGATGCGCGCGATACGCTTGCCACCCCGAAAACCAGCCGATTGCGCTGCCGATAAGCACGTCGGAAGCAAAATGCTGCTTCGCTTGCACGCGCGAAGCGCTCACGGCCGACGCCAGTCCGTAGGCGAGAATCTGCGTGAGCGGGCCGGGATACTCGTGCGCCACGACGCTGGCGATGGACCATGCCGCCGCGGCGTGCTCGGAAGGAAACGAATCCCCGCCTCGCCAGAATTTTCCCTGGTAATTGTCTTCTAGCGGGCGCTCGCGGCCGAACCCGTACTTGAGAGCGTAGGTCACGGCAAGGCTGTTGGCCGCGGCTTCCCCGGCCAGCAGCCCTGTCTCGCGCTTGTGATCGTCATGCGTAATCTGTCCCCACAGATAAAGCCCTCCCGCGGCGCCGGCCATCGAAGCGATACCGTAATTCGAAAAGTTTTTGAATCTGTCGAGCCGGCTCGGCGAATTCGATAAATGCTTGCTCACTTCGGTATCCGTCGCGAACATGCCCCCGGCCGCGATTCCCAACGGCACGAGCCAGTCCGCGTCGGCCATGCGCAGGTGGAATGGGCTTGTCCAGATCTCCTTTTGATCGCCGGCAAAATCCTTTAGCAAATGCGGCCCCAGCGAATTGTCGCCCTCTCTCCATCTCTCTTTTTCGGGGGCAAGCTGCCCCGGCGGCTTCGCGGCATCCCCGGAAGCCTTCTTCGTGACGATTTCTTTCACGGGTTGCGCCGCAAGCGCCTCTTGCTCCTGGGCTTTTGCCCAGCAATTCTGGCTCGCTGCTTCTGCGGCTGCCAGCAAACAGCAACCCAACAAAAATCTTTTCTCCCCTCGAATCATCCTCGAATCTCGTTAATACTTCAGCGCGACGAACAGCGAACTGGTCACCGACGACGCCACTTGCGCGGCCGCGAACAGGTTCTGCCACTGCAAGCCGCCACCCAGCACTCTTTCCGGCACCACGACGGCGTCTCCCGGCTCGAGCGTGCGGCCCATCGAATCCCCGCTCCACATGCCTTTTCCCGAACCCAGCACCGACCCATCGGCCCGAATCACAAAGATTCCCTTTTTGTCCGCGAGCTGCGTCGGCCCTCCTGCCTGGCTCAGGTACCACTTGGCGGACTTTCCCGGACGACAGGAGATGGCTGTGGGATTCATCACCTGCCCGGTCACCATCACAAAGCTGGGCCTCTTGGGAATGACGAGCGTATCTCCAGCCCTCACCTCGATATCGTCTGCCGTGTTCTTCCACCTTTTGATATCGGACGAGATGCGAATCGTGACGCGCCCCGCGGGCGGCGTGCTCACCAATTGATCCAGCGTCGTCTGCCATTGCTCGACGGCCATCTCCTTGGCCTGTTTTTGCTTGGGATCCGCCTCTGGCAAGGTTTCCAGGTTCGTCTGCGCGTCGCGGACGCGCAGAATCAATTCCGTGCGCGCCCTCATTTCCAGATCGCGGACCTGCGGCCTCTCCAGCACCGCGCCATAGGGATACGCATCCGGCTGAAAACCGCCCGCTCGTTCCAAAATCGAGCTGAGCCGTTCGCCGGGCCGTATTCCGTAACTTCCTGCGTGTTCCACCTCGCCATTCACGCTGATGAATGCGCCCAGGTCATTCCACCCCGGAAGCTGCCGAATCGTCAGCACGTCTCCGTTGTGAAGTGCGACGTTGGCCTTGGGATCTTCAGCGAGCACGCCCGAAATAGCGATCTCTTCGCTCTGTCCGGTCAGTTGCTTCTCGTTTTGCCACTCGAAATGCGTCAAGTCCGCCGTTTGCGTATCCGCGCCGGGTTGCAATCCTCCGCCGACAAGAATTAAATCCGCTACGCGCATGTTCGCGGTCAGCGGGTAGCGGCCCGGCTTGGCCACTTCGCCCTTCACGTACACCGTTGCCGGTTCCACCGCCTCCGGGTTCCGATGAACCAGCAGCCGGTCCCGCGACTCGAGCAGAATATTTTCCGCCGGGTCTCCCGCCAGGGCGCCGCTCAGACTCACGCTGAAGATTTCGAGCTGGCCATCCTGCAAGTATCGAAACACCTGCGTATTTTCCGTCGCCGCTTCGGGATCGAGTCCGCCCGCCATGGCGATGGCATCTCGCAGACGAATCTCGCCCGATGTCCGGTAGGTTCCCGGATTGCGCACGCTGCCTCCCACCGAAATCGTTGGCGGATTCTCAAAGTCGTACCGGCTGAAAACGCGAACCGTATCCAGCGGCTCGAGCACGGGCGCCTGCGCCGGATTCGAAAGCGCATCTCCCAGATCGAAGCCCTCCACGCTCGGCCGGAAATCCGGCGCGTTCAGACGGATGATTTCGGCGTATTGCGCCGCGGGTTCTGGCAATAGGTCCTGGTAGGACGAAATCACGTCCGTCACTCGCATTCCCGCCCGGTAACTATATCGGCCCGGCCGCAGAACGTGCCCTTCGAGATACACGGCGTCCTGGTTGTACGGCGCGATGGGATACACACGGATGCGGTCGCCATCCTGGATTTCGAATGTGTCCAGCGTCTTCGCCGCTTCCGCTTCATCCTGCTCCTCGGGGACATCCACGCTCAGCATGGTCCGTTTTTCGTGCGCCATGATGCGTTCCACTTCGATGTGCCGCAGCGTGGCTGCCGGCAGCAGGCCGCCCGCCAGCTCCAGTACATCCGACAAATTCTTCTCGTCCTTCAGCTCGTAGATCGCCGGACGCCGAACCATCCCTTCGACGATCACTTGCGGTCCGATGGGAGGCGCCAGAACCGTGTCGCCGTTCTCCAGCCGCTCCATGTCTCCCTTCACGCCGTGCAGCAGAAGGTCGTAGACGTCCACTTGCTCGACCAGTTGATTGCCGCGACAGTGCTTCAATATTCGCAGCGACCCGCCCGTCGTCGGGCCGCCCGCCGCGAACAGCGCGTTCAGCGGCGTCGAAAGTGAACTGATGTCGTATGCGCCGGGATTCGCCACGTCGCCCACCACGTAGACCCGAATCGTCCTCAGCCGCCCCAGCGACACATCGGCGCTTACGTCGCGGAATTGTGTCCGCAGGATTTGCTGCAAGTTTTCCTGAACGTCCGCCAGGCTCTTTCCGCTCACCAGAATGGGACCAACTTCCGGAAGACTCACCCGGCCTTCACGGTCCACAGTGCGGTAGAAACGCTCGGAAACTCCGCCCCATAAATTAATGGCCAGTCCGTCGCCCGGTCCCACCACGTAGTCGGGCCCGGCGGGCAGGTCCATGGGAATCAATTGAGGGTCACGTGACCCATTTTCGAAAATTTCCGCCCCGAATCGCCTCGGAACCGCGGGCCGCGGCACTGCCTGCATGTACATGTCATAGATGGAGGGAATGTCGTCGTAAGGGCTTGGCTCGCGGACCATCCGCGCCGGCTGAAATAGCGCCATCTGAGGAGCTGGCGATGCGCTCGTTCGGCGGCTTTCCGTCCCCACTCCATACGCGGGGAATACATTGTCCGCGCCGCTGCTCCCGGAATTTTCCTCCGGCAACAGATCGCCGAATTGAGCGTCCAAAGATCCATTCCCCGTCGGTGAGGTTCCGGACGCGCTCTCCCCTAGGCCGTTGAAAGACGGCGCGGAAATGTAGGACGCGCTGGTCTGGGATATCTGCGACGTGGATGGCGCCATGGCGGGCCCGCCTTCCGTTTGCATAAGCTGCGTCCGCTCTAGAGAGTTGGTGCCGCCGTATGGTGCGGCTGGCGCACCCGGTCCCGATGGAGCCGGTCTCGAAGGAGGTCCGCCCGGCTCTTGCTGTGGTTGCTGCTGCTGTTGTGATGGTTGCTGCTGCTGTTGCTGCTCGCGAGCTTCGCTCGGCGCCTGAAATATTGGCTGCGCGTTGCAGTCTGATCCCGGATCAAATTGCGGGTCGCACCAGCCCGTCACCTCAAAGCTCTCCGGAAGTGGCCGATTCGCCTGTTGGTTTTCCGCGAGCCATTTCGCGCGCTGCTCGAACAGGGCCTCGCGCTCCTGCGCAGGCTCCGAGCCGGGATTGAACTTCGGAAGAAGATATCCGTAATGCTGGAGAAGCTCGGTAGCGGTGGACCGGAATGAAACGTCTAGTTCTAGCCGTTCGAATATCGCGTCGTCGGTGAGGTCCGCGTCGCTCACGACCTGGCCGTGGTCGGTGGCATCCTTTGCGATCCAGCGCTTCAGTTCCACCATCAGGCCCGCGTCTTTCACCAGCACCGCCTTGATGTCTATGGCCGAGGCCGCTACGCGGTTCAAATTTTCGCGCCCGAGTTCGGACGCGGACGCTTCGCGCGCCGGCGCCGCGGACCCTTGCGGACTCTGCGCCCGGCTCCCCGCACACACGAGCGAAGCCGCTCCAAGAACGCAAAAGAGCTTCCGCACACTTTTCAGCGCCATCTGCGTCATCCCCGGCACTCCCCTTGCACGTCGCGCTCCAAGAATTGGAGACGAAGCAGCCGCGGCAATCACGCACAGCGCTTGATCAAAAGGAACTTCCAGTGGAGGCAATGCAAAATCTAGGTGGATTAGTTGAAGTGAACCATATTGAAATTTCCCAAATCGGGCGGGCGTCTCGAAATGGAACAGTCAGCGAAGAAATCCGGCTATCGCGCAGGAATATCAGTAAGGCAGCGCAAATGCATCCGGCGGTGCGTCACTGGTTGACGCCGCTCGCGAGCAACCCCCCATCCACGGCCAGCACTTGCCCGGTGGTGAACCGCGCGCCCTCGGAAGCAAAAAAAACGGCCGCTGCCGCAAGCTCGTCCACCTGCCCGAAACGGCCCATGGGCGTGCGCATCAGGAACTCCTTCCCGCGCGGAGTGCCATTGAGCAGCGCCGCGTTCAGCGCCGTGGGGAACACTCCCGGGGCGATGGCATTCACGCAAACGCCGTGCCGCGCCCATTCAATCGCCAGCGATTTGGTCAGCGAGACGACGGCGGCTTTGCTCGCACTGTATGCCGCCACTTCGAACAGCGCCACGAAGGAAGAGAGCGACGCGATATTGATGATGCGTCCGTATTTCCGCTCGATCATGTGCCGTCCGAAAACCTGGCAGCCCACGAGCGTCCCGTTGACGTTCGTCTCGAAAATTTCGTTCCACTCTTCTTCCGTCACTTCGAGCGTCGGTGTGCGCTTGATGCGTCCCGCGGAGTTCACCAGAATTTCCACGCTTCCAAACTCCGCGCGCGAAGCCGCCAACAGCGCCTCGATGCTCGCGCGCTCGGTCGCGTCCGTCGCCACGGCCAGCGACCGCCGCCCCAGCTTGCGCACTTCATCGGCAACCGACTTGGCCAGCTCCTCGCGCCGGCCCGTGGGCACCACGTTCGCGCCTGCCTGCGCCAGACCCAGCGAAATCGCGCGGCCAATGCCGCTGGTCCCGCCGATCACCACGGCGGTCTTGTTTGTCAGATCGAGATCAGGATGCCCCATCGTGTCTGTCGCCTCCGCCTGAATCGCGCCGCCTCTACTTTTGCCAGGCGGCTGCCTTTTGCCGCGCGCTTCCCAGCCCGTCAATTCCCAGTTCCACAATATCGCCGGGCTTCAAATACGCGGGCGTTTTCATTCCCATCGCGACGCCGCCCGGCGTTCCCGTGCTGATCACGTCTCCGGGAAGAAGCGTCATAAACTGGCTGACGTAGCTCACAAGCGTGGGAACATCGAAGATCATGTTCGCCGTGGTGCTTTTCTGCCGCATTTCGCCGTTCACCTTCAGCCACATTCCCAGCGAGCCTGGATTCGGAATTTCATCGCGCGTGGCAAGATACGGTCCGAGAGGGGCAAACGTATCCGCGCTCTTCCCCTTCACCCATTGGCCTCCTCGGTGGAGCTGAAAGTCGCGTTCGGAATAATCGTTGTGAAGCGCATAGCCGGCTACAAACTCGAGCGCCTCCTCCTTCGCGACGTAACTTCCCTTCTTAGAAATAATCAGAGCCAGCTCCACTTCCCAGTCCACCTTTTCAGAGTCGCGGGGAATAACCACCGCGTCATTCGGACCCGCAAGCGCCGAGGTGGCCTTCATGAATATCACCGGCTCCTCGGGAATTTTTGCGTTCGTCTCAGCGGCGTGGTCCCGGTAATTGAGCCCGACGCACACGATTTTGCTCGGCCGGCATATCGGCGCCCCCCATCGGACCGACGAATGCACGCGCGGCGCGCTGGCCCCATTTTGCGTCAGCCATTGATCCAGCGCCCCGACGCCGCCACTCGCAAAAAATGCTTCGTCGTAATCCCGCCCAAAGCTGGAGGCATCAAGCCGCGTCTGGTCATTGAGCAATATCCCCGGCTTCTCGCTGCCCCGCTCGCCGAATCGAATCAACTTCATCCTGTGGCCCTTTGCACCCAAAGCCGCGCAACATCGGAAACCGTACTATATAATGGCGCGCGCAATCCAGAGTAAAGCAGTTGCCGATGTTACGCGCGTCCTCGAGCGCGCCTCTCGTGTATTCTTGTCGATGCTTCGAGAGGGGGCCATCCCGGCTGGCATGAAAAAAGTCGCCATGTTCATTCCATGTTTCGTGGACCAGTTGACCCCCGAGGTCGGCCTGGATATGGCACGCGTGTTGCACCGCATCGGATTCCAAACGGATTTTCCGCCCGCGCAGACCTGCTGCGGCCAGCCCGCTTTCAATAGCGGTTATTGGCTGGACGCACGGCCGCTGGCCGAACATTTTGTGCGCGTGTTTCGCGCCGCGGATGCCGTGGTCTGTCCCTCGGGTTCGTGCGCCACGATGGTTCGCAATTTCTATCCCGAATTGCTCGCCGGAACGCCCCTGTTCGAAGAAGCGGTGGGCCTGGGCCAGCGCGTGTTCGAGTTTTCGGAGTTTCTTGTGAACGTGGCCAAAGTATCCGACGTGGGCGCGGCTTTCCCGCATCGCGTCGCCTATCATGACGCCTGCCACGCCCTGCGCGAACTGCATTTGAAGCGCGAGCCTCGCGAATTGCTGCAGCACGTCCGCGGAATCGAATTCGTCGAAATGCCCTATAGCGAGGAGTGCTGCGGCTTCGGCGGCACATTCGCCACGAAATTCAGTATGATTTCCTCCGCCATGGGCGATACCAAGGCGGGCAACGCCGAAGCCTCCGGCGCCGAATACCTCACCTCCACCGATCCAAGCTGCCTGCTCCATATAGAAGGTATTCTGCGCCGCCGCAAATCCCGTGTGCGCGCCATCCACCTGGCCAGCATCCTCGCTCAGTCTGCGAATTCCGGCGAACGCTCGCCAAGCTTCGCCGCGCCAGGAGAATCGCGATGAGCAACGGCCGCCGAAGAGTTCCTGCGCAACGCCGCGATAAAGTCCGCTGACCTCACGCACCGCCAAACCATCCGCCGCAATATTGACCACTACGATGCCGCCATCGAGCGCGCCCGCCCCCGCTTCCTCGATTGGCAGGCGGGCCGCCAAAGATGCCACGAAATCAAATGGGAGGCGATCAACCATCTCGATCGCTATCCTCGTCGAATTCGAGGAGCGCGTCCGCGCGCGGGGCGGTCACGTGTTCTGGGCGGAAACTTCCGAGGACGCGCGCCGCTACATCACCGATCTCGCCGTCCGCAATGGAGTTCGCACCGTCGTGAAATCGAAATCCATGGTTGCCGAAGAAATTCATCTCACTCCCGCTCTCGAAGAAAAGGGCGTCCAGGTATTCGACACCGACCTGGGAGAATTTATCGTCCAGTTGCGCCACGAGCCTCCCTATCACATCGTCACCCCCGCCATGCACCTGACGCGCGCTCAGATCGCCGCCCTTTTTAAGGAAAAGCTCGGCGGCGATGGCGGCGACGATCCCCAAAAACTCGTGGCCGTGGCACGCCGCGCCCTCCGCAAGGCCTTTTTCTCCGCCGAGATGGGCATCACCGGCGTGAATTTTCTGGTCGCCGATTCCGGCATGATTGCCATCACCACCAATGAAGGCAACGACCGGCTGGGCACCGCTCTTCCGCGCATCCATGTGGCCATCACGGGAATCGAAAAAATGGTTCCGCGCCTTGCCGATCTGTCGCTCTTCTGGCCCATGCTGGCCAATTCCGGCACGGGACAGTCCGTCACCTGCTACAACAGCCTGATCGGCGGCCCGCGAGCCCCCGGCGAGCTGGACGGCCCGCAAGAATTTCACGTCGTGCTGCTCGATAATGGCCGCAGCGAATTGCTGGCCGATGCGGAGCAGCGCGACGTCCTGCACTGCATCCGTTGCGGCGCATGTCTCAACGTCTGCCCCGTCTTTCGCACGATTGGCGGCCACACCTACGGCGCCGCGTATTCAGGGCCTATCGGCAGCGTGCTCATGCCGCATCTCCTCGACGGGAAAAAGTTCGACCATCTGCCGTTCGCGTCCTCACTCTGCGGCGCTTGCACGGACGCTTGCCCGGTGAAAATAGACTTGCACCATCATCTGCTGCATGAACGCCGCAACATCGTCCGCGCGGGCGAACACTCGTGGAGCGAACGCACGGCTTTCAAATTGTGGCGCTGGATGATGATGAGCGCAGGGAGGTTCGCGCTCCTCGGCTGGATAGGACGCGCGGCTTTGCGCCTGGCGTACGGCCTGGGACTCGAAGGCACGCCGCTTGATCCGTTGCGTCCTTGGACGAAAGTGCACCGTGCGCCCCGCATTCCTAAAAAATCGTTCCGCGCGCTATGGAAGGAACAGCATGGAGCAAACTGAAAATCCGGGGCGCGAGCGCATTCTCGCGCGCATTCGCGCGGCGCTCCGCAAGCCTGCGCCAATGCATGTCGCGAGTGGAGCGTCGCGCAGCGTTTTCGCGCCGGTCACCGACGCGCTTGCGCGCTTCGAAAAGGAGTGCTCGGAAAATCACACCGAATGTATCGTCACGCCGGATATGCACGCGGCCGGCGCCGCGGTCGCCTCCGTGCTGGCATCGCTCCCCGCGGGAGAAATTTTCGTCCAGGATGCGCCCGTTCTGCGGCGCATGGCGCCGCTGTGGCCTCAAGATTCAAAGCTTCACTGGTCGCATGCAGCGCTCTCTGGAGGAGAAGGCCCAGCCGAGTCTTCGCAAGCCACGATTACGCTTGCGGAATCGCTCGTGGCCCAAACGGGCTCCGTGTTTGTCTCCGCTGCATGCGGCGGGCGCGGCGCGTCGGTGGTGGCGCCGGTTCACATCGTCGTGGCAAGTGTTGAGCAGTTGGTTCCCGACCTCGACGCAGCATTCGCCCACCTGATCGAGCGCGGCGCGCCCGCGCAAAATTCCTTTCTCTGCCTCATCACTGGCTCAAGCCGCACATCGGACATCGAAAAAATCATGGTCCTCGGCGCGCACGGCCCCCGCCGCTTGGTCGTCGTCCTTTCCCTCCGCCCGGAGTAAATGTAGCAGTTACGCCGACCTTAGAAAATTGGCGGATACCAGGAAAAACTGCCGCGAAAAGAACCGGATTGCACTTCAATAATTCTAGGGTCCGTTTCCGAAGGCCAAAACTTGATCTCGTACCGCACCGTTGGTGCATCCGCTGGATACATCTTCCACGCGTCGCCCTGTTGAACGTACATTACGTGTGTGGCCTGCGGTTCGCGAAGTTCCATTGGCGACCGCAAATCCCCCGTGAAAACAACGATAACGCTCGCTCGTGGAGTGAAAGGACGATGGGATACGGACGTCCCGGAAGAAGCCCGCAGCGTGCCGGTTACGCCTAAGGACTTCAGCTCATTTACTTCGTCCTCCGTTAGGCCGCCGGTTTTTCCGTCAGCGCCTACATCTTGTGACCCAGAGACTACCCTAACAAGCCGCACCTGAAGAGACTGCTTTGGCTGCTTTGGCACCAGTAAATAGATGATCGCTCCACATGCGAGGACAGTTGCTGCAATCGCCGCCCATTGCTTCGAGATCATCTGTGATCTCCCTGCGTCCGCATCCTAGAAAATAACGCCAACACGCCGTGACTCGGAGACAAGTTGGGTTTGCCGGCGCTAATCAGTACCGGGAATCTGTTGACAGCGGTTCTCAAGGCAATTCGCTGCGGACAAGGTCATCATACGTTTCGCGGCGGCGCACCACGCGGAAGCGCCGGCCTTCGACAAGGATCTCGGCGGCGCGGCGGCGCGCGTTGTAATTCGAAGACTCGGCAAAGCCGTATGCACCCGCGGCCCACACCACCAGCAGGTCGCCTGCCTTCACAGGCGCGAGCGGCCAATCGCGCGCCAGAAAGTCCGTGGATTCGCAAATCGGCCCCACCACGTCCACTTTTTCCTTTTTCGTGGAGCCTCCGGTATCGCGCGCCGCCGCTGTGATCGGTTGCACGGCGTCGTAAAGGACCGGGCGAATCAGATCGTTCATCGCCGCATCCACCACCACAAATGTTTTTCCGCGATTCTTTTTCACATAGAGCACTCGCGTGAGCAGCACGCCCGCCGGACCGACAAGCGCGCGCCCCGGCTCGATCAAAAGCCGGCAGCCCAGCGGCCGCACAATGGCCGCAAGCGCCCGCGCATAGGCGGACGCGCCCAGCTCCGATTCGTCCGTGTAGCGGATGCCCAAGCCTCCACCGGCGTCAATCGTATCGAGGTGGATCCCGTTGCGCTTGAGATCGCGCGTGTAAGACGCCAGTCTCGTCAATGCGCGGCAATAAGGCACGACGGAAAAAATCTGCGAGCCGATGTGCGCGCTGATCCCGCGCCAGCGAATCCACCGCGAATCCTTGTTCGCCAGATATAGCCGACGCGCTTCCGCCCAATCCACGCCGAATTTATGGTGATGATGGCCGGTCGAAATGTGCGGATGTCCACCCGCCATCACATCCGGGTTGACGCGAATGGCGGCTGCGGGGCGCTCGCCGCCCGCCGCGATGTGCCGCGCCGACTCGCCCAGCAGAACTTCCAGCTCCGCTCCCGATTCCACGTTGAAGAGGAAAATCCCGCCGCGCCGCGCGCCCTTTCCCGGATAGCGCAGCGCCTCGCGAATTTCGTCGCGCGTTTTTCCCACGCCCGAAAAGACCACGCGATTCCCGGCGACGCCGATGCGCCGCAGCCGGTCGAGCTCTCCGCCGGAGACGATGTCAAAGCTGCTGCCGAGCCGCGCGAGAACGCGCAGCACCGCGAGATTCCCATTGGCCTTCACGGAATAACAGACTGTGTGGGGCAGCGATCCGAAAGCGCGATCGAGCCGGCGATACGCCGCTTCGATGCTCGCGCGGCTGTAGACATACGCCGGCGTTCCCGCGGCTTCCGCGATGTCTGCGAGAGAGGCGCCCTCGCAATAGAGCTCCTGCCTTCGGCGAGGCCCCGCGCCCGGCAGACCGATACGCGTAGAAAGGCGTATATTGCGTTGGATCCGCGCCCCGTCCATGTTGTTTCCGATGCCTCATCCCAACCATCATACGAATTTTGGCGCGAAAAGCCATCGCGCGGCCTTCCCCAGTGATTCACGCGCGGCCGCCCGTGGTCCTCACATGGCCGACGTACAGCTCATTTGCGAAGTCGCCGCTATTCCCCATAGCTATTCGTTCAAGCCGAAACTTGGATTGGCCCATTTCCGCTCCGCTGGCTACACTCTCCGCGTGGAACCACAGGCCGGCTCCGAGGGATTTCTCGACATAGATTTCCTGAACGAATTGAGCAAGCGGCTTTCCTCCGCTCCGCTTTCGCAGGTTCTTGCGCGGATCGTGCGGTTCATTTCGGATTTCGTGAAGTGCGACTCGTGCTTTATCTACATTCTGGAGGGGCAGGAACTGATTCTCCGGGCGTCGAGCAATCCGCATAAGGAAGCGGTCGGCCGGCTGGGCCTTCGCGTGGGGCACGGCATCACCGGCTGGGTGGCCCAGCACAAGAGGGCCGTGGCCATTCCGCGCAACGCCTTCGAGGATTCCAGGTTTCAGTCCTTCAGCGAACTGCCCGAGGACCGCTTTCACGCATTTTTATCCGTGCCCGTGATGTGCCGCCAAAAGCTCGTGGGTGTGATCAACGTGCAGCACCGCAAAACTCACATCCATAGCCGGCGCGACATTCAGTTGATTTCGGTGATCGGCTACCTGCTGGGAGCGGAAATCGAGCTGGCGCGCCTGGAGGAGGAAGATCGTAAATCTTCGAAGCTGTGGGGCCGCAAGGAGGACAAAGACGCAAAATGAACCCTGTCCCCATCTTCGTCACTCTGCGGTATTACCTCCACATTTGCGTCCTGGCGTGCGCCTCCGGCATTTCCTGGTTCGTTCAGAAGACCCCTCGCCTCACGCGCGCCCGGCTTTTCAAGCAGCCATAGCGATCCGCCGGATCAAGTCTTCCTGTTCCGCCTTGCTTTCCGCGCCGATGGTAAACGCATCGAGAAAATCCAGCGAGAGCGCGTACTTCAGCGCCTCGTCCTGCCGCGTCCGCATGTCCCCCGCCCCCAGGATTTTCATCCCCACGATCCCTTTTCCGGAGGCTTTCATTTGCTGCAGCACGCCCGCCACGGTATCCGGGCCCGCATCCATGTGCGACCCGATCGGATTGATCCGCGCCAGGTCCACTTCCACCCAGGGCGAGGCCGCCGCTGCCCGCAACGCCTCGATGGTATGGCACGAACACCCGTGCGCGCGGATAATCCCCTTCTCCTTGGCCTCGGAGAGAACGTCCATCACGCCCCTGTACCGCTCGGTCCAATCGGCTTCGATGACGCAGTGCATCAGGCAAATATCAATGTAGTCCGTGCCCAGTTCCCGGCGGAAGCGGTCCAGATCGGCCCGCGCCGATTCCGGATCGCGCGAGGATGTCTTCGTCAGCACGGTAACTTTATCTCGCGGCACGTGCTTCAGCGCTTCGGCCACGTGCGGATGGCTGCCGTAGGAATCCGCCGCATCGAAAAATCGCAGCCCGTGGTCGTATCCGTTCAGCAGAAGCTGCGAAAGCCCCATGACGCCCAGCGCCGTTTGGTTGGAATGGTGCCCGCCGCCCACGGTGCCCGTCCCCATCGCCAGCCGGCTCGTCGTAATTCCCGTCTTGCCGATATGCACCGTATCTGACGCGCTGAACTTCCGCCCGAGTGGAGGCAGGTCCATCGCGGCGATGCCGCCGATACCGAATCGCTTCGCGCCCAGCCACGCCGCTCCCAGCCCGCAAGCTGTGCCGATGATAAATTCCCTGCGCTTCATCGCTCCCTCCTTGCCCGTGCCGCTTCTGGCGCCCATCATAATCCCGCCTAAGCGCCTGCGGCAACTTTGTTGACATCGCCCACCCCCGCGGCTAAACTAATTAGGTTCTTGGTAGAGGTGCGGAGGCCACAAGTAGCCGGGTCGGCGGTTCCGGGCAGCTTCGGAGACTCAGGCAAAAGGGGCCAGCTTTTTCACTCCGCCGAAATCGCTCCCATGGCTGCATTCGGGGCGATTGGGGGATAGGTCCAAGGCCTATCCACTGTCATCCGTTTCGAATTATGCGGATGGAGCGCTATCGAGAAGTGAAGACGCCTGTCCGCTATCCGGCGCATCCTCCCTTCTCCTTTCGCTCCCTTCCCAAAGCAGGCAAAGCGATGCATGTTTTCGAGCTGACTCGAGCCCTCGTGGATATCGAGTCCATTACGGAAAATGAAGCCGCTGTCGCGGCCTACCTCCACGACCATCTCTCCGCGCTCGCCGCGAATTCCGGCGGCCGCGTGGAACAGATGCACGTCGAAGGCGCGCGCTCGAACGTCCTTGCCATCTGGGGCTCCCCCGCCGTCACGCTCTCCACGCACATGGACACCGTCCCTCCCTTCTTCCCCTCGCGCGAGGACGCCGAATTCATCTGGGGACGCGGCGCGTGCGACGCCAAGGGCATCATGGCAGCCATGATCGCCGCCGCGGAAAAACTGCTTGCCGAGCGCGTCAGCAATTTCGCTCTTCTCTTCGTCGTGGGCGAAGAGCGCAACAGCGCCGGAGCCGCCGTCGCGGCGCGCTCTCCCCGCGGTTCGCGCTTTCTTGTGAATGGCGAGCCAACAGGCAACAAACTGGCGCTGGCATCGAAGGGCGCGATCCGCTTCGAAGTGGTCGCGCGCGGGCGCATGGCCCATTCCGCGTATCCCGAACTCGGCCAATCGGCCATCGAAGCCCTCCTCGACGCCCTTGAAAAAATTCGCCGCGTGCCGCTGCCGCGCAATCCGCTCCTGGGTCCGTGCACCATGAACATCGGCGTTATTTCCGGTGGCCGCGCGCCCAATGTGATCGCGGACCAGGCCAGCGCGGAAATCCTCGTCCGCCTTGTGGGCGACCCCGCGCCGGTGCGAGAATCGCTCGCCGCCGCGGTTGACGACCGCGTGGAACTGAAGGAAATTCTCTGCATCCCGACGATGCGCTTCGCAGCCGTTGACGGCCTTCCCACCGTCGTCGTTCCGTTCACCACGGACATCCCCATGTTCGGCCGCACCTGGGGCGAGCCGCTTCTCATTGGGCCGGGCGACGTCCACGTGGCGCACACGTCGGAAGAGCGCATCGCCAAAAAGGAATTGCTCGATGCCGCGGCCATCTACGCGGATATGGTAAAAAGGCTTCAGTCTCGGGGTGCCGCATGACGGCCATGAATCTCGCCATCGTCGGTTACGGCAAAATGGGCCGCCTCATCGAAAGCCTGGCGCCCGAGTACGGCTTCGCCGTGAAGCTGCGCCTCGATATTGACAACAACGCGAATTTCGAAGGCTTCACCGAGCAGAATTTTCGCGGCATCGCCGCCGCCGTGGAATTTTCCACTCCCTCGACCGCCCCGGAAAATATCGAGCGCCTGGCGCGCCTCGGCGTGAACGTCGTCGTCGGCACCACGGGCTGGTTCGACGAGCTCGAGCGCGCGCGCGGGGCGGTCGAGCGCCACGGCACCGGCCTGGTCTGGAGCCCGAATTTTTCCGTGGGCGTTCACATTTTCTCGCAAATTGTCGCGGAGGCTGGAAAACTCATGGCGCGCCAGCCGGATTACGGCGCATGGGCCTGGGAAATTCACCACGCCACGAAAAAGGACGCGCCCTCCGGCACCCTCCTCGCCCTCATCGAAAAGATGAAGCAGAGCGGCTACGCGCGGCCCATTGACGCGAGCAGCAGCCGCGCCGGCACGGTGCCCGGCACGCACGAAATCGGCTTCGATTCCCCCGCCGACACCATCACGCTCCGCCACACGGCGCGCAGCCGCGATGGCTTCGCGCGCGGCGCGCTCCGCGCGGCCCGCTGGCTCGCCGGCAAAAAAGGTTTTTTCGATTTTCGCGATATTGTGAACGAGCTTGACTAGCACAGGCACTCCTGCCTGTGTGGGTTTCATGAGCGAGCTGCATAACGGCTCGTCGTAGAATTGTTGAGGGCTTTGTAGGCCGCGGCTTTTTACCGTGAACTTCGAAGGGTAGCCGCGACGCAAGCAAGATGTTTTGTAGGCCGCGGTTTTAACCGCGGCATAAGGCATATAACTGAGGGGGGCTTTAGCCCCTGAAGCTCCCCCGAATCAGATTCTTTGAAAGCTGCCATAATCGGCAAGGAGGCTGAACATGTTTACAGGATGCGGCACCGCACTTGTCACCCCATTTCGACGCGATCTTACTCTCGACGAAGAAACTCTGCGACGCCTCCTGCGCCGCCAAATCGCCGCGGGCATCAATTTTCTCGTCCCCTGCGGCACCACCGGCGAAAGCCCCACTCTCAGCCGCTCGGAACAGCTCCGCCTCGTCGAAATCACCATCGAAGAGGCGCGCGGCAAGGTGCCCGTACTTGCCGGAGCCGGCGGCGCCAACACCGCGCACGTCATCGAGATGGCGCTCGAATTCAAAGCCCTCGGCGCGGACGGAATTCTTTCCGTCTGCCCGTATTACAACAAGCCCTCGCAGGAAGGCCTCTACCAGCATTACAAGGCCATCGCCGCGGCGGTTTCGCTGCCCATCATCCTCTACAACGTGCCCGGGCGCACCGGCGCGAATATTGACCCGGCCACCGTCGCGCGCCTCGCCGAAATCGGCAACATCGTGGGCGTCAAGGAAGCCTCCGGCAATATTTCGCAGATGGCCGCGATCGTGGCCGCCGTTCCTTCGCGCTTTCTCGTCATCTCGGGCGACGACGCCATCACGCTTCCGCTCGCGGCGCTTGGCGGACGCGGCATCATTTCCGTCGCGTCGAATGAGATTCCGGCGGAGATGGCTCGTCTCGCCCAGCTTTGCCTCGCGGGCGATTTCGCCGCCGCGCGCGAGATTCATCGGCGATACTTCCGCCTCATGGAAGTGAACTTCATCGAAAGCAATCCCATCCCCGTAAAGGCCGCCATGAGCCTGATGGGCCTTCTCGAACCCGTTTATCGCCTGCCGCTCGTGCCTCCCAAGGCCGAAAATCTCGCCAAAATCCGCGGCGTGCTTGATACTCTCGGACTCACACAACAGGTCCATGCCGCCCGCTGACCTCCATCGCGAGATCGAGCGCCTCTTCGACGAGAACCCGCGCGAATACGCCGCCGTGCACCTGCGCCTCTTTCAGAGCTTCAAGGATGCTTTGAACTCCGGAGAGATTCGCGCCGCCCAGCCGGACCCCTCCGCCTCGACCGGCTGGCGCGTGAACGCATGGGTGAAGAAGGGCATCCTGCTCGGATTCCGTATCGGCACGATGGTGAAAATGGCCACGGCCGCCTCGCCCCAGCCGTTCTTCGATAAATTCACGTATCCTTTAAAAACTTTTTCCCTCACGTCCGGCGTGCGCATCGTCCCCGGCGGCTCGAGCATCCGCGACGGCTGCTACGTCGCGCGCGGAGTCACCTGCATGCCTCCGATGTTCATCAACGCCGGCGCCTATGTGGACGAAGGCTCGATGATTGATTCCCACGCCCTCGTCGGAAGCTGCGCCCAGGTCGGCAAGAACTGCCACATCTCGGCCGCATCGCAGATCGGCGGCGTCCTCGAACCCATCGGCGCGCTGCCCGTCATTATCGAGGACGAAGTGCTCGTCGGCGGCAATTCCGGCGTCTACGAAGGCACCGTCGTGAAGCGCCGCGCCGTCCTCGGCACCGGCACGATTCTCAATCGCTCCACGCCGGTCTATGACGTGGTGACCGGAAACATTCTGTGCGCCACCGATGACTCGCCGCTCGTCATTCCCGAAAATGCCGTCGTCCTCGCCGGCTCTCGCGCCATCTCCCACGGCTTCGGCCCAGGCCTGAATCTTTCGCTCTACACGCCCGTCATCGTCAAGTACCGCGACGCCAAAACCGACGCCAAGCTCCAACTCGAAGACCTCCTTCGCTAAGGGCACGCGCCAAGTGCCATTTCCACTTGACGGTAGCTCATCCCTTTCGATTAACACGTTAATTGTGATTTGACGCTAAGAGACGATATGATACTTTCTATCTAGAGCATTCGAACCAAAGAAGAGCCTCTCCGCAGGTGGAAAATTGCGCTTCTATACAGAAGAAGAATGCGACGATTGGCTTTCGGGCCGAGAACGAATAAAGCCGGATTTGATTCCGGGAGTGCACAGGGAACGGATCGAATATCCGCCCAATCCTCACCGCATCTTCTACATCGCCCATTGGTTCGCAACCACATTGACGTACCGGCAGCCAACCTTACTCTTGCTTACTGAGTGGGGCATTTGGGGAAGCAGCGAGAACTGGCACTTATATTATAAGTTGCGCCAAACCCATGGCGACCAGCGTCTGCTCCATGAGGCACCGGGACACCTTTTTCTGGAGTACGAGGCAGAGGACCTCACATCTTTCCTGCAAATTGCTATGCTGAATGGCTGGGGAGGTTACATTCTGACGCACGCAAACTACGTGAACGCCTTCTTTAGCCATGACGAGTATATTGACTTCTTCGCGGAAAACTCGGGAAGCTTAGGCGACCTCCGCAAAGAGCTCGGAACGAAACGGCCGGCGACTGTTGATGATTTATCCAAGGCCCCGTAGCATGGCGTCACCTCTATGGATAGCCTTGAGTGATAGTGGACGATAAGTTGGATTGCCGGAAACTCACCCACGATGCACACGATCCCGCCCTTGACAAAAACGCCTTTTTGCCCTAATTTAAAAAACGTCATGAAACTGCTGCGGGCGCATCATAGCCATCACCATCACGTGAATCCGTGCCCGCGGCGGTGTGCCTAGCTGCAACGACAAAGCTGGACTCATCAGCCCGCTGGCGCGGCAAGCGCCGGCGGGCTTTTTGTTTTTAAGGGGCTTGCTGAGAAAATCGGAAAAGTTTTGTAGGCCGCGGTTTCAACCGCGGCATAAGCGACATTGAGTGACGAGGGCTTTAGCCCCTGAAGGTCCCCGAATCAGTTTTGCAATTAGCTGCTAGGAGCCAAAATGGACCTCGACTTCGAAAAGGAAAACGGCCTCATCCCTGCCATCGTGCAGGACCACATCACCGGCGAAGTCCTCATGCTCGGCTTCATGAACCGCGAAGCCTTCGCCCTCACGCAGCAGACCGGCTTCGTCACCTTCTTCAGCCGCGCCCGCAAAAAGCTTTGGACCAAGGGCGAAACCAGCGGCCAAAAATTGCTCGTCCGCGAAATATTTCTCGATTGCGATCAGGACGCCTTGCTCGTCCGCGCCGAACTCGCCGGCGGCGCCGTCTGCCACGAAGGCTATCGCAGTTGCTTCTTCCGCAAAATGGAGCGCGATGGCGAAGTCAAAGTCATCGGCGAGCGCGTCTTCACGCCCGAGGAACTCTACGGGAAAGGGAAAAAATAATGAGCCAGCTTGAAACTCGGCATCCCCAAGGGCAGCTTGCAGGAATCCACCGTCGAGCTTTTCGCCAAGGCCGGCTGGCGAATCTCCGTAAGCTCGCGCAGCTATTATCCGGGCATTGACGACCCGGAAATCGAATGCATGATGGTCCGCGCGCAGGAAATGGCGCGCTACGTCGAAAGCGGCGCGCTCGACGCCGGCCTCACGGGAAAAGACTGGATCCTCGAAACCGGCGCGGACGTCGAAGAGGTCGCCGAGCTGGTTTACTCGAAGACCAGCCTCGGCCGCGTGCGCTGGGTGCTCGCCGTGGCCGAAGATTCCGCCTTCCAGTCGGTCCGCGACCTCGAAGGAAAAGTGATCGCCACCGAAGCCGTGCGCATGACGGAAAAATATCTCGCGCGCAACGGCGTGAAGGCCCGCGTCGAATTTTCCTGGGGCGCCACGGAAGTGAAAGTCCCGCAGCTTGCCGACGCCATCGTCGAAGTCACCGAAACCGGCTCGTCGCTGCGCGCCAATCACCTGCGCGTTGTGGATACGCTGCTCGAATCGGCGCCCTGGTTCATCGCCAATCGCGCCGCCTGGAGCGATCCCTGGAAGCGCGAAAAAATCGAAAATATCGTGCTCCTCCTCGACGGAGCCATCAAGGCCTACAACCGCGTCGGCCTGCTCCTCAACGTCCGCCGCGACGATCTCGACAAAGTTCTCGCCGCCCTGCCCGCGCTCCGCAATCCCACCATTTCGCAATTGAGCGACGCCAATTGGGTGGCCATCAACACCATCGTGGAAGAAAAAACCGTCCGGCAATTGATCCCCAAGCTCAAAGCCGCGCGCGCCGAAGGCATTGTCGAATATCCGCTGAATAAGGTCGTCTACTGATGCGCATTCTTCCACTCACGAGCGCCACGGAGAAAAAGCTGCTGGCTTCGCGCCGCGCGGCCAGCGCGCGATGCCGAGCGCGTCGCCGCGCGCATCGTCGCGGACGTGCGCCGCCGCGGCGATGCCGCGCTCTTCTCGTGGACGAAGCGCTTCGACGGCCTCGCGCTCACGCCGCGCAACGTCTGGGTATCGCGCGCCGAATTGGCGGACGCGCGCCGGACCGTCCCGCGCGAATTTCTTGCCGCCGCCGGCCACGCCGCACGCAACATTCGCGCCGTCGCGCGCCGCCAGAAGCCCCTCGACTGGACCTTCGAGGTCGAGCCGGGAGTGCGCGTGGGCCAGCGCGTTCGCCCCATCGAATCGGTCGGCTGCTATCTTCCCGGCGGGCGCTTCTCTCTCGTCTCCACGCTTCTGATGACCGTGATTCCCGCGCAGGTCGCCGGCGTGCGGCGCATTGTCGTCGCCAGTCCGCAGCCAGTCACCCGCACTGCTCGCCGTGGCTGAAATGCTGGGAGTCACATCGCTTGCCCGAGTGGGCGGCGCGCAGGCCATCGCCGCGCTGGCCTACGGCACGCGCTCGATTCCGCGCGTGGATAAAATCTTCGGCCCGGGCAATCGCTTCGTCACTGCCGCGAAACGCCTGGTCAGCGCGGACTGCGCCATTGATCTTCTCGCCGGCCCCACCGAGGCAATCGTATTCGCCGCGCGCGGCAATCCGAAATTCATCGCCGCCGATTTGCTCGCCCAATCCGAGCACGATCCCGACGCCATCTCTCTCTTCGTCACCACCTCCGCGCGCCTCGGTCGCGCCGTGGCCGCCGAGATCGAGCGCCAGCTTGCGCAGCTTCCGAAGACGAACCCCGCGTGGCGCTCTCTTGCGAACAATGGCGCCGTCCTGATTGCGCGCAATCTTTCGGCCGCCGCCAGTTTCGTGAATCTCTTCGCGCCGGAACACTTGAGCCTGCCGGAAGGGGGAAAATCGCTTCTCCGCCGCATGGATTCCGCCGGCAGCATTTTCTTGGAAAAATGGAGCGCGCAAACATTCGGCGACTACGCGACCGGCACGAACCACGTCCTGCCCACGGGCGGCGTAGCGCGCACGCGCGGCGGACTCTCCGTCTCCGATTTCGTGAAGTGCATGAGCGTGCAGAAAATCACGCGCGCCGGTTTCCGCCGCCTCGCGCCCGTCGCTCGCGAATTTGCGCGCGCCGAAGGCCTCGCCGCGCACGCGCTCTCCATCGAGGTGCGCGAATGAAGCCGCCGATTCCCGTGCGCCGCGCCGTCCAGCGCATGCGCCCCTACGATCCGCCCCTCGAAGGCCGCTGGCACAAACTGCGCCTCGACTTCAACGAAAATCCCCTCGGCTGCTCGCCCGCCGTGCGCCGCGCCCTCGCGCGTCTTTCGAGCGCCGCCATTGCGACGTATCCCGAGCAGGAAAGCGTCCGCCGCAAAATCGCGCGCCATTTCGGCGTGCGCCCCGCCGAGCTTCTGCTCACCAACGGCACCGACGAAGCCCTCAGCCTCGTCGTGAACACTTTCGTCGAAGCCGGCGACACGATCCTCCTCGTCGAGCCGACCTACGCCATGTACCGTTTCTATTCCGAGCTTGCGGGCGCGCGCATCGTCGCCCCGCGCTACGACGACGCCATGCAATTTCCGTGGACCGAAGTCCTCTCCGCCCTGCGCGCCGCCCCGCGCGTATTTTTCCTGCCCAATCCCAATAGTCCCACGGGCAACTTGCTCTCGCTCGCGGATTTGCGCCGCATCCTCCGTGCCGCCACGCGCACCATGGTCGTGATTGACGAAGCCTACTTCGAATTTTCCGGCGTCACCGCGATTCGCTCCATCCGCCGCCACGCAAATCTGATCGTCACGCGCACATTCTCGAAGACCGCCGGCCTCGCCGGCCTGCGCATCGGCTGCATTTTCGTCAATGCCGATACGGCGGAGGACATGCGCAAGGCGCACTCTCCCTATCCTGTGAACGCCGCCGCGCTCGTCGCCGCCGAAGCGGCCATGCGCGACCGCAAATTCATCGCGCGCACCGTGCGCGAGGTTCGCCGCGGCCACCGCGAGCTCGCGCGCGGCCTCGCGCGCCTCGGCGTCCGCTATTTCCCAAGCGCCGGCAATTTCCTCCTAGCCCATCTCGGCCCGCGCGCCAAAAAAATAGTCGCCGCGCTCGCTCGCAATGGAATCTTGCTCCGCGACCGCTCCAGCGATTTCGGCGGCCAAGGCTACGTCCGCATCACGCTGGGAACGCCCGCGCAGATGCGCCGCCTCCTCCGCGAATTGGAGGAGGTTATGTAGCGGCCGCCTTCCCGCTGTGTTTGCGGGAGGCGGGCATCTTTTTTCGATTAGCGAGAACATAAAATTATGCGAAAAGCCAATCTACGCCGTACCACCAAGGAAACCGACATCCGCCTCCGCCTCGATCTCGATGGCCGCGGAAAATCCCGCGTCTCCACGGGCATTCGTTTCTTCGACCACATGCTCGAGCAGGTGGCCCGCCACGGTGCCCTCGATCTCGATCTCACCGTGCGCGGCGATCTCGACGTGGACCAGCACCACACCGTCGAGGACGTGGGCATCGCCCTCGGCGAAGCCGTCAAGCGCGCGCTCGGCTCCAAGCGCGGCATTCTCCGCGCCGGCTATTTCCTCATGCCCATGGACGATTGCCTCGCCGCCGCCGCGCTCGATTTTTCCGGCCGCGCCTTTTGCGTCTGCAAATGGAAACTCTCGGCGCGCCAGGTGGGCGATTTCCACACCGAGCTGCTCGAGGATTTTTTCCGTGCCTTCGCGCAGGGCGCTTCCGCCAACGTGCATTTGCACCTGCTCTACGGCCGGTCGTCGCACCATCAGGTCGAAGCCATTTTCAAATCATTCGCGAAGGCGCTGCGCTTTGCCGTCTCGCGCGACAAGCGCCTCCGCCGCGTTCTGCCGTCCACGAAGGGACTTCTGTAATGATCGCCATCGTTGACTACGGCGCCGGCAATCTCCCCTCCGTCGAACGCGCGCTCGCAGCCCTCGGCGCCGAAACCGTTCGCGCCGTTCGTCCCGAGCAGCTCGCCTCCGCGCGCGCCATCGTTCTTCCCGGCGTCGGACATTTCTCCGCCTTCGTCGCCGGCCTTCGCGAGCGCAATCTCACTCGTTCCCTCCGCGCCGCGTTCGATTCCGGTTTACCCATTCTCGGAATCTGCCTCGGCCTGCAAGCCATGTACGCCGCAAGCGACGAAGCCCCTGGCGACCCGGGCCTCGCCTTTTTCCCCGAGCAAGTGCGAGCCCTCCCGCCCAACGTGAAATGCCCCCACATCGGCTGGAACCAATTGCGCCGCATGCGCGCCACGCGTCTCCTTCGCGGCATTCCCGACGACGCCTACTTCTATTTCGCGCACTCCTACGCCGCGCCCGCCACGGGCGCCGAAGCCGTCGCCGCGTGCGACCACGGCTTCCCATTCGCCGCCGTCATCGAGCAAAAAAATCTCGCGGGCGTGCAATTCCACCCCGAAAAATCCGGCGCCGCCGGCGCAGCCGTCCTGCGCAATTTTCTGGAGTCGCTGCCATGACCCTCGCCCGCCGCATCATTCCCTGCCTCGACGTGGACAACGGCCGCGTCGTCAAGGGCGTCGAGTTCGAATCGCTGCGCGACATGGGCGACCCCGCCGAGCTTGCCGCGCGCTACAATCTTGAAGGCGCCGACGAAGTCATCGTCCTCGATATCAGCGCCTCGGTCGAAGGACGCGCCACTTTTCTCGACACCATTCGCCGCGTCGCCGAAAAACTCAATATCCCCCTCACTGCCGGTGGAGGTATCCGCACCATGCGCGACGGGCAGGCCGTGCTCCTCGCCGGCGCCGATAAAGTCACCGTCAACACCGCCGCCGTCGAGCGCCCCGAATTGATTTCCGAACTCGCGCGCCAATTCGGCTCCCAAGCCGTCGTTCTTTCGATCGACGTCAAGCGCAAGGGCGCGTCCTGGGAGCCCTATACGCGCGGTGGCCGCGACGCTTCGGGCCTCGACGCTGCCGCATGGGCCGCCGAAGCCGTCTCGCGCGGCGCGGGCGAAATTCTCCTCACCTCGATTGACCGCGACGGCACATGCAGCGGCTTCGATTGCGAACTCACCGCCAAAATCGCCGCCACCGTCTCCGTGCCGGTCATCGCCTCCGGCGGCGCGAACACATTCGACGATTTTCTCGCCGTCTTCACCGCCGGCCGCGCCGATGCCGGCCTCGCCGCTTCCATCTTCCACAGCGCGACGCATTCCATCCCCGCGCTGAAAAAATTCCTGGCCGACCGCGGCGTCCCGGTTCGCATGCCCATGCGCGCGAATTCACCCCGATGACAACTCCGTTGACATCATCTCTCGCCCCTACCCACACCCGGTGTCATTCCGAGGACCGAGCAGCCCGATTTCCGCGCTTCGTCCTCGCACTTGCGCGGAAATCGGGCGCCGTGGCGAGGGACGAGGAATCTCGGCGCCGGAACGGCGGAAACCTCGATCCCATCCAGCGTCTATTTCAGGCAGGATGCCGATGATCATCCCCTGCATTGATCTCCAAGGCGGCCAGGCCGTGCAACTGGTTCGCGGCCGCAAGCGCGCTCTGGCCGTGGACGACATCCTCGGCCTCCTCGCCCGCTTCGAAAACTATCCCATCCTGCATGTCATTGACCTCGACGCGGCCATGCGCAAAGGCGCGAATTCGCGGTGGCTCAAGTTGCTCTGCCGCCGCGCCAATATGAACGTCCGCGTCGGCGGCGGCATTCGCACCCCCGCGCGCGCCGAAAAAATTCTCTCCTGGGGCGCGGAGAAAATCATCGTCGGCAGCGCCGCCTTCCGCGACGGAAAAATCAATCGCGCATTTCTCGATCGTCTGGCCGCCCGCGTCGGCAAAAAGCGCGTCATCATCGCCCTCGACACCGAACGCGGCCGCATTGTCGTCCGCGGCTGGCGCGAACGCCTGCAGCTCCGCCCCGAGGACGTAATTCCCGCATTGGAACCCTTCTGCTCCGAATTTCTCTCCACCTTCGTGGATAACGAAGGAACCATGAAGGGCACGGACCTTTCCTGGTTTCGCAAGCTTCGCCGTATGACACGCCTCCCCATCACCGCCGCCGGCGGTATCCGCACCATGCGCGAAGTCCGCGCCCTCGAAAAAATCGGCATGAACGCCGCCGTCGGCATGGCCATCTACACCGGCAAACTCGCCCTCGCCGCGCCGAAGCGTAGTTAATCGCGAAGGTGGGCGTGCCCTCCGTAGCGGCTTCACCGCGTAGGCGGGTCTTGGTTCTCCCTTCCACTAGCCACTAATCACTCGCCACTATCTCCCCGACTGTTTCAAATCGGTGCAGTCGAACACTCGCTTTCTATTTCGCTGATACTTCTGAAAACGTGCAATAGCGCACAGTATTGGCATTCGTGCAGCCGGATAATACGCGCTCACAGTTTTTCAAGGAGACTCAACGTGAAAATTTCAGCACTGTTCTTGGCAGTCCTCGTGTGCTTGGGCGCATCCGCGACAGCGCAATCCCAGACAACCGAAGTCCGTGACAACGGTCAGGTCATCGTATACCGCGTGAACGTAGTTAGCCGCACCACGCCTGCCGTGAAATACGAGCACCGCAGCGGCTCCACGCACATTGATTTCCGCGGCACCGACTTGATGCCGGGCGCCTCCGGCGAAGCCAAAGTTGACAGCCATCGTGGCGCCATTGAAGTGAAAGCCGAATTCGGCGGCCTGCAGCAGCCCGCGTCGTTCGGCCCCGAGTATCTCACCTACGTCATCTGGGCCATTTCCCCCGAAGGCCGCTCCATAAATTTAGGTGAAGTTCTGGTCGGCGATGACCATCGCAGCAAGCTCGAGGTCACCACGGACCTGCAGGCCTTTGCCCTGATCGTCACCGCCGAACCTTATTATGCCGTGCGCCGTCCCAGCAACGTTGTCATCCTCGAAAACGCGGTTCGGTCCGACACGGCCGGAACCGCCGAAGCCGTGGACGCCAAGTACGAACTCATCGATCGCGGCGGCTACATCCCCACCGGCTACAGCTTTGAGGCCGTGGTGCCGGATTCCAAACTCCCGCTTGAATTCTTCGAAGCGCGCAACGCCATGCGTATCGCCAAGTCGGTCGGAGCCGAGAACTACGCGGCCTCGAGCTACGAAAGGGCCGATGGCCAGATGAAGGAAGCGGACAACATGGTCATGAGCGGACACTTCAATCGGAAGTCGCTCATTGCCGAGTCGCGCGAAGTCGTGCAGACCGCGGATGACTCCCGAGAAATAGCCGTGAAGCGCATTGACGCGGACCGCATCGCCGCCGATAAGGAGCGCGACGCGGCAGCGGTCAACGACGCCAACAGTCGCGCCGCGGACTCCGCGCAAGCCACAGCCGATGCGCAGGCCCGTCAGCAAAACGCCGAAGCGGATTCGGAGCGCAATCGCGCCGACGCCGCCAACGCCAATCAGGCCGCCGCGGATGCAAATCAAAACGCCGCCAACGCCAATCAAGCTGCCGCGGACGCTCAGCAGGGCCAACGAAACGCGGAAGATCAATCGGCCCGCGACCGCGCCGCTGCCGCCAACTCCGACCAGCAGCTCAACCAGGCCGTGCAGGATCGCGAAGCGCTGCGCGCCAAGCTGCTCGCGCAATTCAACGCCATCTTCGTCACGCGCGACACCGCCCGCGGCCTCATCGTGAACATGCCCGACGTGCTGTTTGACACCGGCAAGTCCACGCTTCACCAGGATGCCCGCGAGAAGCTCGCGCAAATTTCGGGAATCCTTCTGGCCTATCCGGATCTCCGAATCGCCGTGGAAGGCCACACCGATAGCGTCGGCTCCGACGACATGAACCAGACGCTTTCGGAACAGCGCGCCAATTCCGTCCGCGATTACCTCGCCCAGGAAAACGTCCCCACCACGTCCATGACGTCGCAGGGATTCGGCAAGACGCGCCCCATCGCCACCAATGACACGGCGGAAGGCCGCCAGCAGAATCGCCGCGTCGAACTCGTCGTCTCCGGCGAAGTGATCGGCACCACCATCGGCGGCGTATCCGAAAACGTGTCTCCCAATTAACCACCCCTGGAATGTACCCGCGGAGGCACAACAGCAGGCCCCGGCGATTCAACAATCGCCGGGGCCTGTGTAATTCGAGCCTGTGTGAGAATTCGAGATTCTTTGTAGGTCGCGGCTTTCGCGCCTTCTGTGTCTCGGCGACTTTGACCGGGAAGCCACGGCGCAAGCAAGAATGCTTTGTAGGCCGCGGTTTTCGCGCTTCTTGCGTCCCGATGGGTTGTATCGGGAAGCCGCGACGCAAGCAAGATGCTTTGTAGGCCGCGGTTTTAACCGCGGCATAAGCGACATCAACTGACCGCGGGCTTTAGCCCCTGAAGCTCCGATTTTGGTCTTGCATTTGCTTTTGCGGGTGCCCCATCCTCGCGTCTTCCGCGAGGGTGGGCGTGCCCTCCGTAGCGGCTTCACCGCGTAGGCGGGTCTTGGTTTTCTCTTCCACTAGCCACTAATCACTCGCCACTCTCCTCCACATCCTCGTGCGTCATTTCCGAGAAAAACTTCACCACATCCCCCTCGCGCAATTTCCGGCACAGACGGCTCAGCATTTCCTGCTCCCGCCCGTCGAGCGCGCGCATCAACGCCTTCACCACCTTCGCGTGCTTCGGAAACACCTTCCCAATGAACTTCTCTCCCAGCGGCGTAAGGCATACAAGCCCCACTTGCGGACCCTGTCTCGGCAAATCTCTTTTCACCTTCGTGATGTGGCTCAGCTTGATTTCCGCTGGAGGAAGCGACACAATCTCGCGCCGCACCCACCCGTTTCCCTCCAGCCGCTCGACAATCGCGTCCACATTCTGCCGCGTGCATTGCAGTCTTCCGCCTATCGCGCTTTTGGACATCGCCCCGTCCCGATACACCATTTCCAGCAACAGAAACCCTCCCATCGTCACGTCAAACGTCTCCAGTTGCCCCCGCATCCATCCGCCCATATACTCCGCCGCGGCGAGCAGGTCCAGGTAAGCCCCAAACGCCCGCAGCGTCTTCATCTTGTGTGTGGGCCGTTTGGGCCCCGTTTGCTCAGACCGTCCGGGCCCCACCTCTTCAAGCCGGTAAAGCCTGACCTGTCTTGACCGGTTAGAATCCGCTTGCTCAAGCCCGGCGAGGCCTTACTCGTCCTGACCGATAATCACCAACCTGTCCCGCTCGTCGCCTCATAGCGCAAAACCCTCCACGATTCCGCCTTTTCTGAAGCATTTAAGCCAGCATTATGACGCACAATGCTAGCATATGTTATCATATGAATATATTATTCATATTATTAAGAGAGGACACTCGAAACCGCCTCATAAATGTCCTTCTAGGGGGTCGGAGCCTGTCTGCCGACAGGCAGGCTTTCGCGCCTTCTTGCCCTGAGCGGACGCGAAGGGTTGCGTCCCGGTGGTTCTGACCGGCAAGCGCGGCCTCCTACGATTTCGATTTTTCAGGCGGGCCATCAGCCCGCGCGGCTCTTAATGTAGCTCAGGTCTTTCCGGCGCCCTCTGCCGGGAAGACCTGAGGCTTTTCTTCATCAGCTTGCGGAAAAAGTCGATTCCGCGCAGGTTTTAGTAGCACAGGTTTACCCTGACGAAGGTTTACCCTGAGGAACGAAGGGCTTGCCCTGACGCAGGAAGGGAAGGGCACTCCCTTGTCCCGAAGCCGAGGGATGCCTGTTCGCAGTTGGTTTTCGCAGTTGTAGCACAGGCACTCCTGCCTGTGTGCAGTTGATTTTTGCAGTTGTAGCACAGGTCAAGCGATGGCGGGCTGGAGTATTCGCGAGCGCGACGAGGACGCATCGCTGCCTGATCGCCAAACATTTTCGATCTCGGAGGCCATCGCTTGGCAGGCTTCCGCATTGACGATAGGATTCTGGACCTGTCTTGGGAACTCGTCGTAGGTTCTTCCCTCAAGCCGCCGGCCGGTTGTTGCCTTGCGAACTCCGCCCCATTGTTTGAAAAAGAAAGGAATTCGGTCCTCGCGGCACTGATTTCTAAGAGAAATCACCCACTCCTTTTTCATCGGCCTCGCCCCCGGCCCGCTCTCACCCCCGACGATGACCCAGTCGATCCCCGCAAGATTCACCTTCCCCAAGTCTTCTAACAACGGCTCGACAGAGAGAAAGCGAATTGCCGCATCGGCGCCGCGCAAATCGGCGATTCTCGGCAGGCCGTATTTTCGATCCTCCACGCTTACTCCCCACCAAATGTGCGCTTGTCTCGATGCGAAGTTCAGCGAGGAGTTAAGCAATTTTCGGAGACGCTCCGAACGTTTCGTGAGTACCTGATACGTGTGCCAATTCGCTGCGATCATCACTCGCGCGACTGCAACGATGTAATCATTTGGCACCCGGTCGTGAAAAAGGTCGCTCATCGAATTGACGAAAATCATCTTCGGTGTGCGCCAGCGCAGCGGCTCCGCGAGTTTCTCCGGCACAAGCCGCATGTCAAATCCCTGCTCGTATGGGTGCCCCTTCACTCCGCGAAAGCGCTCCGCAAACGTCTCCGCGTAGCAATGCTTGCACCCGGGACTAATCTTCGTGCAGCCCCGTACCGGATTCCACGTCGCGTCCGTCCATTCAATCGCGGATTGAGAGCTCATAGATTCCTCCAGACGATCATTTGAAGCGGATACGGTCCTGATGGCTGATTCCCGTTCGCTTCGAAGTAATTCTGTGAACCACCACGTCCTTGCCCTCCAAACGCTTGATTACTTCCCTATAGTGTCTCTCCACAAATGGGAGCATCCAGGTTCGCTCACGCAGATCATCGAACCCTAGCTCCTTGCCTTTGAACTCGCGCAGCAGGATGCCTTCGAGTTGGTCCACCGTCGGCGTGCTTGAAATGAGAATCCCCTGCGATTCACCAGAAAAGTCAAAGGTTCCTTCCTCATCCCCTAGAGGCCACATGACCTCCTTCATTAGGAGCACGGCTTTCACGTGATTACTCACATGAAGAAGATAATACTTGGTCCGGTCGCCGCCTCGCTTATCTTCGACGTCGTAGCGAACTCTAAACGGGAGCACAAATCCCCCTGCCAGACGGGACTTGAAATAGTCGAGAAAAGCTCCCTCCCGTTCTGCGCCATGCATACCTGTAAAGGACTGCTCGCGCCAGTCATCATCGCCGAATAGCTCGTCCAAATTGGGCTGCATCAACGGATTGGACAAATCCATATTTATACGAAACCACATTAAATTTATGAGCGCCTCCGTACGGTCTCGACGAAGGATTTTGTTAATTACCGGGACCGGCAGAGGGTGCCCATACGGATCGATGAAAAAGAAGGAGGGTGCGAATGCGCTGAGACTCTCAAGTAGATTTGGGATATAGAATCGGGAGTCCGCGCACCTGACATTAACCTCTAGATTTCGGGGATACGGCTGCAGTTCCTTAAGACTTGCTACAAGCTGTTCTACTTGCTTCGGTCTATCATCGACCAAGTACATTAGCAGACTCTGATCGCTTCGATTCCGCAGGAACCCGATTGCCTCTTGGACTGCAATTACAGGAGAGCCCGCGACCGGCCTTCCCTCTAGTTCATACTCTCCAGGTCCGGCGAAACAATCGAAGTATGCAAGTTGGCGGTGCCGGGACCCCAAGATACTCGCCCACGGAGGAAAGTAGTTCTGGAGGATTATGTGTTTTATCCGCGAAACGCGTTTCAGATGTTGAAGCTCTCTGCCACTGGGCGTATCGGCTTGGCAGTCTCCATCCATTGACTCGAGAACATTACCCCAATCTAGACCTCTAGATTAAGAATAATTCACTTTCCTAGTCTAGCAAAAAATGATGATACGCAGCCAAACTGGTCCATGGCCCATCGGAAGGCAGTAGTTGGCTTGATCCTATCGCTTGTTCCAATCGCGCGGTCCACAAGGGTATCTTCGCCTTTTCTTCGCCTATATGTCAAGCTTCGCCCTGCACCCGAAAGCGCGAAAGAAATTTGATTCGGTCTCGCCGAGGCACCGCCGGCATTTCACTCAACCATTCGACCCCGCCAAAGCGTCAGGTCGATCAGCCGATCATTCCCTTACCATTGACCTAATTCTCCCTTGATTTTTCGCTCCAAATTGTTTCACGTGAAACATTTTTTGACGAATGGACGCCCACGTCCACAGGCGAAAAACGCGTCAGGCGGCGTCTTCGCGCCCTCCCTGCCTCCCCGCTTCCATGCTTCACTGCCTCCTTGCCTCCCTGCATCCCTTTTTTACGTCGCAAAAACGTGCCAAAAGCGTCCTTTTTACGCCTTTTTAGGCCACTTAACCCAGCATATGACCGCAAAGTGCTTGCTGTCGTTGCTGCAGAATTAAATTGCTCGCGTCAGAATGCATACGTGTCAGGGTATGACTTTCAGTCATACCGATCGAGTCTCGTATGTACCGGCTTTAGCCGCTGGGACAGACTGCGGGCTTCCGCAATTTTTCACGCGCTGGGGGTAATCGTCAGCAGCAAATCCTTGGCTTCCACGGTCTGATTGGGCGTGACGAGAATCTTCGTGATCTGGCCCGTAACGGGCGCATAGATATTCGACTGCAATTTCATGGCTTCGAGCGTCATCAGCTTTTCGCCGCGCTTCACGCTGTGCCCGGCCTGCACCGCTATCCCGGTCACGACTCCCGACGTCGGCGCCGCCACCTGTCCCGGATCGGCCGGGTCGGCCTTCGGATGACTTCGCGCGGCAATCTTCAGCGCGCGGTCGCGCACCTGGATTTCCCGCGGCTGTCCATTCAATTCAAAGAACAGCGTCCGCGTGCCGTCGGGATGCGCCTCGCCGATGGTGAGAAATCGGATGATCAGGGATTTGCCAGGCTCGATTTCGACGGTAATCTCTTCGTCCGGCCTCAGCCCATAGAAAAATGCGGGAGTCGGCAGCACTCCCACGTCCGCATGCAATTTGCGAAAGTTGTCGAATTTGTGAAACACATCGGGATAAAGCAATGCGCTCAAAACCTCGTCCTGCCCGACGGATCTCTCCAGCTTCTTTTCCAGCGTCCGCTTTACAGCGTGGAAATCGGCGGGGGCGAGCTCTGCTCCGGGCCGCCCGTGCTCGGGCTCCGCGCCGCGTAGGACGATCTTTTGCAGCTTCTTCGGCCATCCTCCCGGAGGAACTCCCAGCGCGCCCTTGAACATTTCCACCACCGAATTCGGCAGCGAGAGGTCGTTGTGTTCATCCAGCTTCAGAATGTCCTCCGGCCGCATTTCGCGCGACATCAGGAACAGTGTCATGTCGCCCACAACCTTGCTCGAAGGCGTCACCTTCACGATATCGCCGAAGAGCTGGTTCACCTCGGCGTAGGTTTGCTCCACCTCGCGCCAGCGATGCCCCAGGCCCATCGCCGCCGCCTGCTCGCGCAGGTTCGTGAATTGCCCGCCGGGAATTTCGTGCTGATAGAGCCGCGCGGACCCCGCCCGCGGCCCCGAATCGAAAGCCTCGTAGTAGGTCCGCACCACTTCCCAGTAATCGGAGACTTCGTTCAGCGCTTCGATGTCCAGGCCCGTGTCGCGCGGCGTATGGCGCAGCGCTTCCACAATGGAGTTCAGGTTCGGCTGGCTGGTCACACCGCTCATGGCGGCGATGGCCGCATCGGCTACGTCCACGCCCGCTTCCGACGCCTTGAGGACCGATGCCGCGTTCACGCCGCTAGTGTCGTGCGTATGGAAGTGCACCGGGATGCCGACCTCTTCGCGCAGCGCCTTCACCAACTCGAATGCCGCGTAGGGCTTGCACAGCCCGGCCATATCCTTGATGGCCAGAAAATGCGCGCCCAGCTTTTCGATCTGCTTGGCCATGTCCACGTAATATTTCAGCGAGTATTTCGGCCGGCCGGGGTCCAGGATGTCGCCCGTGTAGCAGATGGCCGGCTCGCACACGCCTCCTGTTGCCAATACGGCGTCGATCGCAACTCGCATGTTTTCAATCGAATTGAGCGAATCGAAGATGCGGAAGATGTCTATCCCCTGCGCGTGCGCCTCGCGCACGAATTCGGTGATCACGTTGTCGGGATACGACGTGTACCCCACCGCGTTCGCCCCCCGCAACAGCATTTGGAAGCAAATATTCGGAATGCGCTGCCGCAATTCCCGCAGCCTCCGCCACGGGTCTTCATGCAGGAACCGCATGGCCGAATCGAAGGTTGCGCCGCCCCACATTTCCAGGCTGAAGAGTTTTTCCAGGCGATGGGCGACGGCGGAGGCGGTCAAAAGCATATCGTGCGTGCGGACGCGAGTCGCCAGCAGCGATTGGTGAGCATCGCGAAATGTGGTGTCTGAGATCAGGAGGCACTTTTCGCTGCGCACCCATTCCGCGAACCCACGAGGCCCGAGCTTTTGGAGAAGCTGGCGCGTGCCCTCGGGGGGCGGCGCGCCAACCGGGGAGCGAGGGATCTCCGCCGGCTCGAACATTTGCAGAGCCTTGTTATCTTTCACCTCGGGATTGCCGTTGAGAATCACGTCTCCCAGATAGGAGAGCAGCTTCGTGGCGCGGTCCGCGCGCGCCGGCAGACGGAACAGCTCCGGGGATTCGTCGAGAAACGACGTAGTGACCTGGCCATCCTGGAAGCGGGGATGGTTCACCACATTTTCGAGGAACGGGATGTTGGTTTTGACTCCGCGGATGCGAAACTCGCGCAGGGCGCGATCCATGCGGCGGCAAGCCAGGGGGAGCGTGAGGTCCCAGGCGGTCATTTTTACGAGCAACGAATCGTAGTAGGGCGCAAGGCTCGCGCCGGAATAGGCGCTCCCTCCGTCGAGGCGAATGCCAAAACCAGCGGGCGAGCGGTAGGTGGTGAGTTTGCCGTAGTCGGGCGCAAATTGATTTTCCGGGTCCTCGGTGGTGACGCGGCATTGCAGCGCCGACCCGTGAAGCGGAACATCTTCCTGCTTGGGGAGTGAAAGGGGCGGGTCGTGAAGTTTGTGGCCCTGCGCCAAAAGTATCTGCGAGCGCACCAAGTCAATGCCGGTCACCATTTCCGTGACGGTATGCTCCACCTGGATGCGCGGATTCGCCTCGATGAAATAGAGTTTTCCGGCGTCGGCGTCGAGCAAAAATTCAAATGTACCGGCGTTGCGATAGCCCACCTGACGGGCGATGCGGATTGCCGCGCCGCACAGCTCGTTGCGAATTTCGGGCGCGAGCTTGGCGGCAGGAGCGACTTCGACGACTTTCTGGTGGCGCCGCTGCACCGAGCAATCGCGTTCATAGAGATGCAGAATGTTCCCGTGATTATCGCCGAGAATTTGCACTTCCAGATGGCGCGCCCGGGGAAGATATTTTTCGAGGAAGATGGAAGGATCGCCGAAGGATGCAAGCGCTTCGCCCCGCGCTTCCTCGAGGCGATCATCGAGTTGAGATTCGTCATGCACCACGCGCATGCCGCGCCCGCCTCCGCCCATGGCGGCTTTGATGATTACCGGGAAGCCGATTTTGCGCGCGGCGGTGCGAGTTTCCTCCGCGGACGGCGCGGCCACTTCCGTTCCCGGCAGAACCGGCGCGCCAGCGGAGGCTGCGAGCCTGCGCGCGGCCGTTTTGTCGCCGAGCAACTCCAATAATTCGGCGGTGGGACCGATGAAAATAATTCCAGCGTCGCGGCAGGCGCGGGCGAATGCCGGATTTTCGGAGAGAAAGCCGTAACCGGGATGAATCGCGTCCACCTTCTTTTCGCGCGCGAGTTGAACAATCCCCGCGATATCGAGATAAGCTTCGACGGGTCCTTTACCGGCGCCGATTTGATATGCCTCGTCCGCCTTGAAGCGGTGGAGGCTGAGGCGGTCTTCGTGCGAATAGATGGCGACGGTGCGCAGACCGAGCTCCGTGGCCGCGCGGAAGATGCGGATGGCAATTTCGCCGCGATTGGCCGCGAGCAATCTTTTGATTGGAGCAGGTTTGTCCATTTCCATCCCGTGCCGGTTCCGTTCCCCGGCCATCCCGCGTTCCATGATGCCTGAACTAAACCGCCTATAGTATCGGAACCGGGCAGCAGAAGGAATGGCCGTTCTCCCGGCGGGCAAAATCGCAATCGCGATTGCCCATCCGGCGGCTTGCGGCAAGAGCCATCGCGCAAGATTAGCCCAATGGTGTATAGTTTTTAGAGGCGCGGCCATCCTGAATGCCGGGTAGTTTTTCGCTCCGAGCCTCTTCAATCGCTTCGCGCCGGACCCTGCTAAAAATGAAAAAGCCATTGCGAGTGATGAAATTTGGCGGCACATCCGTGGGCGACGCGTCGTGCATCGCGCGTGTGGCGGAGATCGTGCTGGACGCGTCGCGCGAAAGCCCCGTGATTGTAGTGGTCTCGGCAATGAGCGGCGTCACCAACCGGCTGGTGGAAGCCGCGACGCGTTCCAAGTCGGGCGAACACGACGAAGTCTCCTCGATTTTTCAAGCCTTGCGCAAACAGCATGAGACGGCGCTGGGCGCGCTGGTTCGCTCCGAAGAGAAACGCGCACGACTGGCGGAAAGCCTGGAAAAGATTTTCGCGGAGGGCGAGCGCCTGTGCAAGGGGACGGCGCTGCTTCAGGAGCTGACGCCGCGCACGCTTGATTCGATATCGAGCCTGGGCGAGCGCCTTTCCGCGCCGATGGTTGCGGCCGCGCTCGACGAAATAGGAGCGCGCAGCGAAGCGATTGACGCGACCGAAGTAATAGTGACGGACTCCTTCCACGGCGGCGCCGATCCCCTGATGGATCGCACGCGGGAACGCTCCCAGGCGCGCCTGCTGCCGCTCTTGCAGGCCGGGACTGTTCCCGTGGTCACGGGCTTCTTCGGCGCGTCCGAGGACGGTGTGCTGACCACGCTCGGCCGCGGCGGCACGGATTATTCGGCGACGATTCTGGGGGCGGCACTGGGTGCGGATGAAATCATCATATGGACGGATGTGGAAGGCGTTCTGACGGCCGACCCGCGGCTGGTGCCCGATGCGCGCACCATTCCGGAAATTTCCTATCGCGAAGCCACGGAGCTCGCGTACTTCGGCGCCAAGGTGTTGCATCCGAAGACGCTGCGGGCCGTGGTGCAGGCCGGCATTCCCGTGTGGATCCGCAACAGCTTTGCGCCTGGCCGAACGGGCACAAAAATCACGCCGCAGGGGCGCAGCAACGGCGGGGGCGTCAAGGCGCTCACGGCCATCCCGGATGTGGCGCTAATCAGCATAGGCGGGCCGGAAATCGTGGGCGTGCCGGACGTGGTGGGCCGCACGTTTTCAACGACCGCGGAAGTCCGCGCCAATGTGCTGCTGATTTCGCAGTCGTCCTCGCAGAACGAAATCTGCTTCATCGTCAGCGCGGCGGACGCCAAGCGCACCGTCAAAGCATTGCGCAAGGAGTTTGCGCAGGACGTGGCCCATGAAAAAGTGGAACACATTACCGTGGACCCGAACATCGCAATCGTGGCCGTGATCGGAGAAAACATGCGCGGCACACCCGGCGTCGCCGGGCGCACGTTCGGCGCGCTGGGCCGCGAGAACGTAAATATTATCGCCATCGCGCAGGGCTCCTCCGAATCGAATATTTCGTTTGTCGTGGCGGAAAAGGACATGAAGACGGCGCTTGTGGCCGCGCACCGAGAGTTCGCACTGGGCGCGCCGAGCGCCAGCGCCAAAGGTTCCTGAATATGGCCGAGAAGACCGCGAGGGCGGCGGAAAAAACGAGCGCAAGAGGAATCCAGCGCTGCATTCTACCGAGTTGCGGCGCCACGTTCGCGCTTGGCGAGCGGATTTACGTGTGTGAGCGGTGTGGAGGGCCACTCGAGATCGAGGTGCATCCCAGCGCCTCGAGCGAGGCCTCCGCTCGCGTTGCTCAGGATGGGGTGGCGCTGCGCAGGCAATGGGAGGCGCGCTCGGGTTCGCGAAAGGCACGCGACCGCAGCGGAGTGTGGCGCTTCCGCGAACTGCTTCCCTTCGACGATTCCGCGCCGGTGGTAACGCTTCAAGAGGGCAACACGCCGGTTTACGATGCGCCTCGCTCGGCGAAATACTGCGGACTGCTCGGCCTGCGCCTGAAGCACCAGGGATGCAATCCCACCGGCTCATTCAAGGATACGGGCATGACGACCGCGATTACGCAGGCGCTTCTGCTCGGCGCGCGTACGGCCGTCTGCGCCAGCACGGGCAATACGGCGGCGAGCCTTGCTGCTTATGCTGCTCGGGCGGGATTGCAGGCCGCTATTCTTGTGCCCCATGGACAAATCAGCGCCGCGAAGCTGGCCCAGAGCATGGATTACGGCGCGGTAATCTGCGAGATTGACGGCAATTTCGATGTTTGCATGCGCCTGATCCAGGAGCTGGGCGACGACCCATCAATATACGTCGCCAACTCGATCAATCCGTTTCGCATCGAGGGGCAAAAAACGCCTGCCTTTGAGCTGATGGAGCAGTCCGATTGGCATGCGCCGGATCATGTTGTGGTTCCGGGCGGAAACATGGGCAACAGCTCGGCCCTGGCCAAGGGGTTCGAGGAGCTGCTAGGTCTCGGCCTGATTGGGCGTCTGCCCAAGCTCCATATCATTCAGGCTGAAGGTGCGGCACCGCTGGCGCGGTTGTTTGCCAGTCTCGAAAAGGATGCGTCGGCTGACGGCTTGCATCTGCCGGACAAATTGGAACCCGTCGAGTGCCCGGAGACTCTGGCCACGGCGATCAAGATTGGCGCGCCCGTCTCGTGGAGAAAGGCGCTGCGCGCAGTCCTGCGCTCGCACGGGCAGGTAATCGCCGTAAGCGAACAGAAAATCGCAGACGCGAAAGCGATGATTGGCCGCGACGGCATCGGTTGTGAACCCGCTTCCGCCACGACGGTGGCGGGCATGCGTAAACTCGTGGCCGCGGGCCACATCCTTCGCGAGGAATCCGTGGTGGGCGTGCTCACCGGGCATGTGTTGAAGGACCCTGACTACGTGAGCCGCTATCATGGTGGCACACTTTTTGAAGGCACCGGCGCATTTCGCAACGCTCCGGAGCGCGTGGCGGCGTCGAAGGCCGCCATCCTCGAAAGCTTGGAACGGCGAAGACAATAATCAGCCATGAGTGTTCCACGACAGAATTCGTTCGAAGTACGCGTCCCCGCGTCCACGGCGAACCTGGGCGCGGGCTTCGACTGCCTCGGTCTTGCCGTGGAACTTTACCTCAGCGTGCGGGCCACGGTGCTATCAGGGCCCGGCGCGCGCGCGCTGGCACGAAGCCGCGGCGTGGGGAGCAGTTCTTCCCTTCCCAGCTCACCCGATGAAAATCTGATTTTTCGAACCATGCGCCATACGGCCGAGCGCGAAGGCTTTCAACTGCCCGCCGTGCGGCTGGCCGTCCAGAATGAAATTCCCGTGGCCGGTGGACTCGGAAGCAGTGCAGCAGCTACCGTGGCAGGCATCGCGCTGAGCTTTGCCGTCAGCGGACGGCCTATGCCGAAGGAAACGGCGTTGCGCTACGCAGCGGAGATCGAAGGCCATGCCGACAACGTGGGCGCCGCGCTTTTGGGAGGATTTGTGGTGACGTTCACGCGCAAGGACGGGAGCGTTGTGGCCGTGAAGAAGCGCTGGCCAAAGATGGTCCGTCTGGTTATCGTCACGCCGGCTTTAACTCTGGAAACGAAAAAATCGCGAGCCGTTCTGCCGCCCAGCGTGCAGCGCGCCGATGCGGTGCACAACCTCCAGCGGTCGGCTCTTTTTGTGGCCTCGCTGGAAGAGCGCCGCTTCGACCTGCTGTGGGACGCCATGGACGACCGCTTGCATCAAACCGATCGCCAATCGCTGATTCCAGGGCTTGACGGCGTGCTGGCCATGCCGCGCATGCCCGGCTTGCTCGGAGTGGCCTTGAGCGGCGCGGGGCCCAGCGTGGTCGGTCTGGCCACGGAGCGGTTCGATGAAATCGGGAAGGCGATTGCGCGTCACTTCGAGCGAAACGGATTGACCTCGACAATCCGGATCATGGAAGCGGCGCAAGAGGGTCTGGTCACAACCGAGAAACATTCCCGCCGGGAATAATTTTTGCGGGCCGCAAGGATTTGCGCGCGCTCGTGAATTCGGCTCGCCCCGCGCATTGGGACCCGCGAAAACTACGCCTGGGCTGCCGCGGGGCGCGCAGGGGGCGCCATGAATTCTGGTCCAATCGGATCCGTCACGCATTCTTCAACAATTCCGAGAATGGCTTTCATTGCATCCCCGTCCAACTTCCATCCGACGGCATTTTCGAACGCCGCGAGCTGCTCCGGACGGCGCGCACCGCAGAGAGCGGTGGTAATCCCCGGCTGATCGAGCGCCCAGCGCACGGCCAGTTCAAGTACCCGCTTGCCGTAATTTTCCTGCGCGAAGCGATCGAGCCGCTCGACCGCTTTCAGGTATTGCGCGAAACGCGGCGGCTGGAACTTGGGGTCAATTTTGCGCAGATCGTCGCCGGTGAATTGCGTGTCCGGCTTCATGCGGCCGCCCAGCAGTCCGCGGCAGAGCGAACCATAGGCCAGCACGCCGATGTTGTTTTCCCGCGCATAGGGAAGCACATCCACGTCTATCTGGCGCTCGAAGAGATTGTAGGGCGGCTGATCGGTGTGCAGCGGCGCGGTCTGGCGGAAGCGGTCCATTTGCTCGGGCGAATAGTTGCTCACGCCGATGGCCCGGATTTTCCCCGATTTGTAAAGCTCCTGCATGGTCCCGGCGGTTTCTTCGATGGGGACCAGTGGATCGGGCCAGTGGACCTGGTAGACATCAATGTATGTGGTTCCCAGGCGCTGCAAGGAGTCCTCCACTTCGCGCAGAATCCTCGTGCGCGAGGAATTCCGAAACACGGCGCCGTCGCGCCATTCGAGTCCCACCTTCGTGGCGATGATAACCTTATCGCGCTGTCCGAATTGCGCGATGGCTTTTCCGACGATTTCCTCGGAGCGTCCGAAGCCATAGACGGGCGCGGTATCAATCAGATTGATTCCCATGCCGAGCGCGGCAAGGATGGTGCGAACCGATTCCTGTTCGTCTGTGCCGCCCCACATCCATCCCCCGATGGCCCATGTGCCCAGGCCGATCCGGGAGACGTTCAGTTGAGTCTCGGTGATCTTTGCGTACTCCATGATTGCGTTCTCCTCGTCTAAGATTTCTCAGGCAGTTCCATTGTATCGCGCCCCCGCGGATTCGGATTTGGGATTCCGCGTGCGATAATAAGCGGCGCCGCAATGCCGGCTGATTTCGCCGAAGGAAAGAACTCCCGCTTCTTCGCAAGCGATTTTGGGAGCCGTCCATAAATGTGGATTGTCCGACTCGCTCTACGCCGCCCTTATACTTTCATCGTAGCCGCCATCCTGCTGCTCATCCTCGGGCCGGTGGCGATCGTGCGTACGCCCACGGACATCTTTCCGAATATAGACATCCCGGTTGTGAGCGTTCTGTGGAATTACTCCGGATTTGCGCCGCAGGACATGGCGGACCGAATTGTGTATGTCTACGAGCGTGCACTTACGACCACGGTCAACAACATCGAGCATATCGAGTCGCAATCCCTCTATGGAATCGCCGTGGTGAAGGTCTTCTTTCACCCGGGCGTAAACGTCGGAAATGCCGTGGCGCAAATCACGGCCGTCTCCCAAACCATCATACGGGCGCTGCCTCCAGGAGCTACGCCGCCGCTGGTGATTCAATACAACGCTTCCACCGTCCCCATTCTGCAGCTGGGCCTTTCAAGCCCGACGCTTTCTGAACAGCAGCTCTTTGACCTTGGGGTGAACTTCCTGCGCACGGGGCTGGTGACTATTCAGGGCGTCGCCGTTCCCTACCCCTACGGCGGCAAGATGCCGCAGGTGCAAGTAGACCTGAACACGGCGGCTTTGCAGTCGAAGGGATTGTCGCCAGTGGACGTCGCGAACGCCATCGGCGCGCAAAACCTGATACTTCCCGCCGGTACGGCGAAGATCGGCCCGTTCGAATACCAGGTGGAGATGAACGGGGCTCCGCAGACCATTGCGGAGCTGAACGACCTTCCGGTGAAGCAGGCGGGAACCTCCACCATATACGTGCACGACGTGGCCTACGTCCGCAACGGATTTCCGCCGCAGACGAACATCGTGCGCGTGAATGGACACCGCGCCGCGCTGATGAGCATTCTGAAATCGGGCGATGCTTCGACGCTCGACATCATTTCCGGGGTCAAGGCGCTGCTGCCCACTATTGAGGCGGGCCTTCCCCCCGCACTGCACATCCAACCTCTTTCGGACCAGTCGCTTTTCGTGAAGGCGGCCATTAGAGGCGTCATACGGGAGGGGACCATTGCGGGATGCCTAACGGCTTTAATGATTCTCCTTTTTCTCGGGAGCTGGCGCAGCACGCTGATTGTCGCCGTTTCCATTCCGCTTTCGATTCTAACGTCTCTCATCGTGCTCAGCGCTCTGGGAGAAACGATCAACATCATGACTCTGGGTGGCCTGGCGCTGGCCGTGGGAATTCTTGTGGACGATGCCACGGTGGAAGTCGAGAACATCAACCGCAACCTCTCTATGAACAAAGAGATCATCCAGGCCATCCTGGATGGCGCGTCGCAAATCGCCGTGCCGGCGCTCGTGGCCACGCTTTCGATTTGCATCGTCTTCGTGCCCATGTTTTTCCTCACCGGGGTGGCCCGCTATCTCTTCGTGCCGCTTGCCGAGGCCGTTTCGTTTGCCATGCTGGCGTCGTATCTGCTTTCGCGCACGCTGGTGCCCACGATGGCTCGCTATCTGCTGGTTTCGCAGACGGCAGAGGCGCGCGAGAACACGCAGAGGTCTCGGAATCCCCTGGTGCAAATGCAACTGAAGTTCGAAGGGGGATTTGAGCGTCTGCGGGGGCGCTATCACGAGCTGCTCAATGGCGCTATCCGCCACCGGCGCGTGTTTGCGATCCTCTTTTTCTCTGCCTGCGCGCTTTCCTTCCTGCTGCTGCCCATGGTGGGACAGGACTTTTTCCCGCGGGTTGACAGCGGCGAATTCAAGCTGCATCTCCGCGCCCCCACAGGCACACGCATCGAGGATACGGCCGCGATTTGCGATCGCGTCGAGAACGATATGCGCACGCTGATTCCTCCGTCGGAACTCGCCACCATCACCGACAATATCGGCCTGCCCTACAGCAGCATCAACCTTTCCTACAGCAACTCCGCGCCAATCGGGCCGGGCGATGCCGACATCATGGTGGAGCTCGAGAAAAAGCACCATCCGACGGAGCAGTATGTGCGCGAACTCCGGCCGAAGCTGGGGCGCGACTTTCCCGGAATCACGTTTTACGAATTGCCGGCGGACATCGTGAGCCAGATTCTGAACTTTGGCCTGCCGGCTCCCATTGACGTTCAAATCGTCGGCAGAAATCTGGACGCCGACCGTGAGTTCGCCGACAACCTGATGAACCGGCTGAAATTCGTTCCGGGAACCGTGGACTTGCGCATCCAGCAGGAGTTCAACCAACCTGAATTGCATTTTGACGTGGATCGAACCAAGGCCCAGCAGGTTGGCTTGACCGCGCGCGACGCGGCCCAAAACCTGCTCATTTCGCTCAGCGGGAGCTTCCAAACGTCGCCCACGTTCTGGCTCGACCCTAAGACGGGCGTGACATATAACATCGCGACGCAGACCCCCCAGTACCGCGCCGATTCGCTGCAGGACCTGCAAAATATTCCCATCACCGGCCCCGGCACTTCGCAGTCGCAGATCATGGCCAGCCTTGCCACATTCAGCCGCGGCAGCGAAATGGCGGTTGTCTCCCACTACAACGTCCAGCCGGTGATAGATATATTCGGGGCCGTGGATCAGCGCGATCTCGGCGGCGTGGCGCGCGACATCGCGCCGATCATTCGCCAAAGCGAAAAGAATCTGCCGCGCGGATCGCAGATTATCGTTCGCGGGCAGATTGAGACGATGCAGTCGTCTTTCTCCGGGCTACTGTGGGGGCTTTTTTTTGCCATCGTCCTGGTGTATCTGCTCATCGTCGTCAATTTCCAATCCTGGCTCGATCCCTTTATCATTCTGATGGCGCTGCCGGCGGCCCTGGCGGGAATCGTGTGGATGCTATTCATCACACATACGACGCTTAGCGTTCCCGCTCTAACCGGTGCAATCATGTGCATGGGCGTGGCTACGTCGAATAGTATTCTCGTGATCAGCTTCTCGAAGGAAAGGCTTGAAACGGGAAAGACGCCTGCGGAAGCGGCTGTCGAGGCGGGATTCACGCGCTTTCGCCCGGTGATTATGACCGCGCTGGCGATGATTATCGGCATGCTTCCCATGTCGCTGGGACTCGGGGAAGGCGGAGAACAAAATGCGCCGCTGGGACGCGCCGTGATCGGCGGCCTGCTGTTTGCAACGGTTGCAACGCTCTTTTTTGTTCCGGTGTTCTTCAGCATCGTGCACGATCTGCGCCGGGGGCGCTAGCCGGAGGAAGCCAGCGAGTGAATCGAATGCGAAACGCGGGACATCTTTGAGGGAAAGGGAGATGGGGAAAAGAATTCATGGCTGAGAGAGGAGAAAACGCGGCGCCATCGAGGCACGGCAAGCTCGTCGCCATCGCCATCCTGATTGTCGTGGCATGCATCGTGATCGCGGGAGTGATTCCGCGGCTGAGAGCCAGGGCCGCGTTGCGCGCCGAGACGTATGATCTGGCTGTTCCGACTGTCAGCGCCATCCATCCCAAGCTCGGCGCGCCGGAGACGGAAATCGTTCTTCCGGGCAATATCCAGGCGTTCATTGATTCGCCCATCTATGCGCGCACCGACGGATATCTGAAGAACTGGTACGCGGACATCGGCGCGCATGTGAAGAAAGGCCAGTTGCTCGCCGACATCGAAACCCCCGAAGTGGATCAACAACTCGATCAGGCGCGCGCGGACTTGAACACGGCGCAAGCGAACTATAGCCTCTCCGAAATCACGGCCAAGCGATACCAGGGCCTTTTGCAGACCGACTCCGTATCCAAGCAGGACGTGGATAACGCCGTAGGCGACTTTCAGGCCAAGAAGGCCATGGTGGCCTCCGCCGAGTCCAATGTGAAGCGCCTCGAGGAGTTGCAATCCTTCGAAAAAATCTACGCGCCCTTCGATGGCGTCATCACCGCCCGCAATACCGATATTGGGCACCTGATTGATTCGGGCGCCAGCGGCGGCACGGCCATGGAGCTGTTCCACATCGCATCAACCGGGGTCCTGCGCGTTTACGTCAACGTGCCACAGCAGGATTCCCCATCCGCCAGGCCCGGCTTGGCAGCCGACCTGACGCTCGAGGAATTTCCCGGGCGGCGTTTCCCGGGCAAGCTGGTTCGCACGGCGAAGGCCATTGATCCCACGTCGCGCACTCTGCTGGTTGAAGTGGACGTGGAAAATCCCGATGGGACGCTTCTTCCGGGCGCATACGCCGAGGTACATCTCAAAATGCCCTCGGGCGCGCCAGCGGCCATCGTTCCGGCCGGCGCGCTGATCTTCCGCTCGCAAGGATTGCAGGTGGGGACTGTCGAGAATGGCAATCGAGCCGAGCTGAAGGACGTGACTCTCGGCCGGGATTTTGGCGCCGATGTCGAGGTGGTTTCCGGCCTGACGGCAAACGATCTGGTGATCGTGAATCCTCCGGACTCCCTTGTCTCCGGAGAGACCGTGCGGGTCGCCGCGCCGGGAGAGAATGGAGGGGGTGCCAATGCGCCCTAGCGGCCGGGCGCCGATTCGCAGCGCGAAATTATTGGGCCCCGCTATGCTTCTGTTTTCCGGCTGCACGGTTGGCCCGAAATATGTCCGGCCGGCCGCGGAAGTCCCGCAGACTTACAAGGAATCGCCGAATTGGAAAACCGCGGAGCCGAACGACCAGCTTGCGAAGGGCTCGTGGTGGGGAATTTACAATGATTCGCAGCTCGATTCTCTGGAACAGCAGATCAACGTCTCGAACCAGACTTTGAAGGCGCAGCAGGCGCAATTCCTCGAGGCGCGCGCCGCCGTCCGCGTGGCCCGGGCGCAATACTACCCGGACGTGACAGCCAGCCCATCCGCCACGCGCACGGCCCAGTCGAGCAATAAGCCTCTCTTTTCAGGCAAGACGCCGACCTACAATGATTTCCTCATTCCCGTGGACGTCGCCTATGAGCCCGACGTATGGGGCCGTGTGCGGCGCACCGTGGAAGCGGCCCGTTCGGAAGCACAGGCGAGCGCCGCAGACCTCGCTTCGGTCAGCTTGACGCTGCACGCCGAGCTGGCCATGGACTATTTCGAGCTGCGCGGGTTGGACGCGCAGAAACAGCTTCTTGATTCGACGGTCGACTCGTTCACCGAGGCTTTAAAACTTACCGAGAGCCGCCACAATGGAGGAATCGCGTCCGATGTGGATGTGGCTCAGGCTCAAACGCAGCTCGAGACCACTCGCGCGCAGGCCATTGACGTGGGAGTCAGCCGGTCCGCCTTCGAGCATGCCATAGCCGTTCTCATCGGGCAGCCGCCCTCCACGTTCAGCCTTTCTCCGCTTCCTCTCACGACGCCTCCGCCGCCGGTGCCGCCAAGCCTGCCTTCGGATTTACTCGAGCGCCGGCCGGATATTGCCGCCGCGGAGCGGCGCGTCCAGGAAGCCAACGCGCAAATCGGAGTCGCGAGAGCTGCCTATTTCCCCGTAGTTACACTCACTGGAACGGGAGGATTTGAAAGCGGCGCAATTGGAACACTCATACAAGGCCCCAGTGGTTTTTGGTCGCTGGCCGGGTCGGCCGCCGAACTGATTTTTGACGGCGGCGAGCGCCGCGGAATGTCCGAGGAGGCCAAAGCGGCCTACGATCAGTCGGTGGCGAATTACCGCGAAACGCTGCTCACGGCCTTTCAGGAAGTGGAAGATAATCTTGCGGCGCTGCGAATTTTGCAGGACGAGGCTCAGACACAAGATGCCGCCGTCGCCGCGGCCGAGCACTCTCTTTCGCTTTCGAACAGCCGGTATAAGGGGGGTGTCGCCGATTACCTCGAGGTCACGGTCGCACAAACCGCGGCGCTCTCCGATGAAGTGACCGCCGTCAGCATCCTGACGCGACGCATCACCGCCAGTGTCCTTCTCGTCAAGGCGGTCGGCGGCGGCTGGAACGTCTCGCAGATTCCCCCGCTGTAGCGCTTCGATGTAGGATGCTGGCGTGCCGAATCCTTCAGTCACCCGATGACGAGCCGACGAAAATCTCCCGCATCCTTTTTTTTCGTTTCCGTTTGGCTCGCGTTTCTCGCTTTTTTTGCCTTTTCTCCGCGAATTTTTCCGGATACGCCTGCGCAGCCGGATTCGAAGCCCGTTTTCCTCACCAATTGGACGCTTGGCTCCTCCTGCGTGATCGGCGCGGGAGGAAAGGAGATTTCCTCGCCGGGATATCCCACACGCGCATGGCACGCGGCGGCTGTGCCTTCCACCGTGCTCGCGGCGCTCGTCGCCGATGGGACGTATCCCGATCCTTACTTCGGCGAAAACCTGCGTTCGATTCCAGGAACAGAGTATCCCATCGGCAAAATGTTTTCGGTCCTTCCTATGCCCCTCGACAGCCCGTTTCGCTGCTCGTGGTGGTATCGCACCGCGTTCCGCCTGCCTGCGAATTATCAAGGCCGCCATGTATGGCTGCATTTCGGCGGCATCAATTATCGGGCCAACATCTGGATTAATGGGCGCAAATTCGCCGACGCCAAGGACGTTGCAGGCGCGTACAGAACCTATGAATTCGACGTGACGCCGTACCTCTCGGATAGTCCATGGAACGTGCTGGCGGTCGAAACCATCGCGCCAACCGAAAAAGACCTGGGCATCAATTGGGTGGACTGGAATCCCGAGCCTCCCGACAAGGACATGGGGCTCTGGCGCGAGGTTTCCGTCCGCACGACCGGGCCAGTGGTGATTCGTTATCCGCAGGTGATTACGCACTTTCCGGACGCATCACTCGGCCGCGCCGATTTGACCGTCGAGGCGGAACTTCAAAATGCAAGCGCACTCGGGGTCACCGGCACACTGAGCGGCCAAATCGAAGACACCGCGTTTCAGCAGACCGTGACGCTCGCTCCGGGAGAAACTCGCGAGGTTCGATTCACGCCGGACCAATTTCCCCAACTGCACGTCGAAAATCCGGCGCTCTGGTGGCCGGCGCAAATGGGCCAGCCGGATCTTCACGAGCTTTCGCTCCGATTTTTGGCGGGAAGCGAGCTATCCGACTCCGCCACGATCCACTTTGGAATTCGCGAAATCACTTCCGAACTGGACGCGCAGGGGCATCGGCTGTTCCGCGTGAACGGAAAGAAAATCCTGATTCGCGGCGGCGGATGGGCGCCGGACATGCTCCTTCGCCAGCAGCCCGAGCGGTTAAAAACAGAATTTCGCTACATCCGCGACATGAACTTGAATGCCATCCGGCTCGAAGGAAAAATGGAGACCGATGAGTTTTACGATCTTGCGGACGAGAACGGCATCCTGATCATGTCCGGCTGGTGCTGCTGCGATTACTGGGAACGCTGGCCGAAATGGAAAGCCCGCGATCTCGAGATCGCCACCGCTTCTCTGCGTTCGCAAATCATGCGCGTGCGCAGCCATCCGAGCATGATGGTCTGGCTCGAGGGCAGCGATAATCCGCCTCCGGAAAGCGTCGAGAGAGCCTACATCGAGGTTCTGAAGGAATCGGACTGGCCCAATCCCTACATCTCATCTGCATCCGAAAAGCCGGCAGAGCTCACAGGCCCCTCGGGGGTGAAGATGATGGGGCCGTATGATTATGTCCCGCCGGACTACTGGCTGGCCGACAAGGGAAAATACGGCGGTGCGTATGGCTTCAACACGGAGACATCTCCGGGGCCGGCTGTCCCGCCGCTGTGTTCGCTCAAGAAAATGCTGCCCGCCGCTGATATTCATGCCGGTGATCCGGTGTGGAATTACCATGCCGGTTCGGAGGGCTTCAAGGACCTGAGCCGCTTCGATGCCGCCATGAGCGCCATCTACGGCGCTCCGGCCGGAATGGATGACTACGAACGAAAGGCCCAGGCCATGGCCTACGACGGCGAACGCGCCATGTTCGAGGCATATTCCGGCAACAAATACGGCTCGACCGGCGTCATTCAGTGGATGCTGAATAATGCGTGGCCATCGCTGATCTGGCACCTTTACGATTACTATCTGCAGCCCGCAGGCGGGTATTTCGGGGCGAAGAAGGCCTGCGAAAAGCTGCATGTGCAATATTCCTATGACGATCGCGGCATTGTGGTCGTGAACAGCGGCTATCAGGATGTCTCTGGCCTCATCGTTACGGCGAAGCTCTACGATCGCGACCTGCACGAGAGGTTTTCCCGCGAGGCCCGCGCGGATCTCGCGGTGGACGCCGTGGCAAAGGTGCTCGAGCTTCCGGAACAGGCATTCCAGCCGGTCTCACCCGTCTATTTTTTGCAACTCACTCTTGAGGATAGCGCCGGGTCCGTAGTCAGCACGAACTTCTATTGGCTCTCCGCGAAGAAGAACGAGTACGATTGGGATAAGACCACCTACGCGTACACTCCCGTTTCCTCCTACGAAGATCTCACGGCGCTTTCCGCGCTGCCGAACGCGCACGCGCTTGCGGTTTCCGCGAACGTCGAAAGAGCCCCGGAGGGTCCGTTGGTTCGCGTCAAGATTCAAAATCCCGGCGATCACTTGGCCTTTCAGATTCATCTCGGAATTCAGGGCAAGATCGGGGACGACGAAATTCTGCCTGTATTGTGGGACGACAACTATATCGAGCTGATGCCGGGCGAGTCGCGTGAAATCACGGCGCAGTTTTTGGCGTCCGATGCCCTGGAGCGAGGCGCGCGGCTCGTCATCACGGGCTGGAACATCGTCCAGGCGGAACTGCCGCTTCGCGAAACGAAGCCGGACGCTCCCGAGTTGCACGCCCAAGAACGAAGCCGCGGCCGTTAGTCCGCGCTTTGCGTCACGATGTGGACGTCCACGGCGGGCGCTTCGTGGAGGAACTTGTTGATGGCATTCAGGTAAAGAAACTTCCGCCAGCCTTCGACCGCCGACCTTCCGAAAATCACCTGCGTGATATGCTTTTCGCGGACAAATTGCGCCGTCGTGCCGGCCACCGTGTTTCCCTTCAAACGCACCGCCTGCCCGCCGAGGCTTTCAGCAAACTGCATGTTGGCGGCCAGCACTTTTTCGTCTTCATGGCCGTTGCGAGCCACGTCCACGTGCACGGCGTAAAACTCCGCATCCAACCGCCGGGCCATGCGGGCCGCCCGCGCCACCAGGTATTGCGCCCGCGGACTCGCGCTGATGCACACGGCAATGCGTTCGCGGACCGCCCAATTCTCCTGAATATCCTTCTCGGTCAAATAAGAAGCCAGGCTGCGGTCCACCTGTTCGGCCACTTGCCGCAGGGCGAGCTCGCGCAGGGCGATCAGGTTTCCGCGGCGGAAAAAATTCGTCAAGGACTGTTCGATTTTTTCCTTTTGATATATATCACCGCGCTTCATGCGGTTCTGAAGCGCCTCCGGGGTTAGGTCCACCATCACGGTCTCATCCGAGAGCCGCAGCACCCAGTCGGGCACGGTTTCCCTGACAATGATGCCGGTGATGGCGTGGACCGTGGGCGCGACGCTTTCTATGTGCTGGATATTTACGGTCGAAAGGACGTCAATCTTCGCATCGAGGAGTTCGAGAACGTCCTCATAGCGTTTGCGGTGGCGGCTGCCGGGAATGTTCGTGTGCGCGAGTTCGTCCACCAGGGCGACCTGCGGGCGCCGCGCCAGGATTGCGTCCACATCCATTTCCTCGAAGACCGTTCCTTTGTATTCCATTTTGCGCCGGGGAACGGTCTCAAGCTGGCACGCCAGTTCAGCGATCCCCTTTCTGCCGTGCGTTTCCACGATTCCGATAACCACGTCTTCGCCGCGGCTATGCCGCCGGATGGCCTCGCTGAGCATGCTGTAGGTCTTTCCCACGCCGGGGGCGTATCCGAGAAAAAGCTTCAGAGAGCCCTTGGTCTTTTCCGCGGGCGACGCTGCAGCCAGCCATTGTTCGGGAGTCTTGGGCATGGGTCTATTCTCTTTTACAGGGCTGCGGAAAGCTACGGTAGAATGGGCGCGTGCGCAGGCCCGTCCTCATCCGCATCCTGCAATTCGCAGCCTCTTTTGGCATTGTGGCTGCCATCACGATTTTTTACCGCATCCTCTATCACAAGGGGCTTCCCGCCAATCACACCACCATCGCGCTCACGTATCTTCTCGCTATTCTAGCCGTTTCCGCCGTCTGGGACATGGCGGTTTCCCTCTTCATGTCCGTGGCCGCCATGCTGGCGTTCAATTACTTCTTTATCCCACCTGTCGGTGCTTTCACGGTGGCCGCCCGCGGCGACTGGGTGGCGCTCATCGCCTTTCTGGTTGTCGCCGTGATTGCCAGCCGTCTTTCGACGCGGGCCAGGCAGCAGGCGGCGGATGCCTCCGCGCGCCAGCACGATATCGAGAGGCTATATGCGTTCAGCCAAGGCCTGCTCGAATCCGGCAACGTGATCCAGCTTCTGAACCGCATTCCTGCCCAGATCGTAAACACCTTCGAGGTCGGCGCAGCCGCCATTTTCCTGGCTGACAAACAAAAAGTATACCGCTCCGGCCCGGTGATTCCGCAGCTGGACACCGACAGTTTGAAGGCTATTGTGGCGCGCGACGAGCCTCTCGTGGACGCCGCCCACGGCCTGTGTTTCGTTCCCGTGCGAGTGGGCGTGCGCTCGATCGGCAGCCTGGGAATCTCGGGCGCGGCGCTTTCGCGCCAGACGCTCGACGCGCTCGGGACGCTGATTGCCATCGCCATGGAGCACGCGCGCGCGGTGGAACAGCTGGGACAAACCGAGGCGGCCCGGCAGGGCGAACAGCTTCGAACCGCGCTGCTCGACGCTGTGACGCATGCGCTGCGCACTCCGCTCACATCCATCAAGGCCTCCGTCACAAACCTCCTCTCGAATCCTGGCCTCGAGGAGAAGCAGAAGCGCGAGCTCCTGACAATCATTAACGAGGAAAGCGACCGTTTAAACCGCTTGGTGGGCGAGGCGGGAGAAATGGCGCGGCTCGACGCCGGCGAGACGAAATTGAAGCTAGAGCCGCATCCCATTGAAGACGTCATCACCGCCGCTCTCGATTATTGCAAAGCCTCTTTGGCGAAACGTACTGTGGACGTGCGCATCGCGGAAGGACTGCCGCGCGTGCGCGTGGACTTGGCGCGTGCCCGGGAAGTTCTCGTCCATCTGCTTGAGAATGCCGATCAGTATTCACCCGCCGACCAGCCCATCACCATCACGGCCGAAGCGAGTGGTCATTGTGTGGTGACCAGCGTGGCCGACCGCGGCAATGGAATCGAGGATCTTGAGCAGGCCCTGATCTTCGAAAAATTTTATCGCGGCAGGGACCAGCGCACCAGCGTGGAAGGAACCGGGATGGGCCTGCCCATCGCCAAAGCCATCGTGGAAGCGCACGGCGGCGTCATCAGCCTGACGAGCCAGCGCGGCCACGGCTCCGTCTTTTCGTTTACATTGCCCATGGAGGACGGCCGCGCGGCCCGGCCATGAATCCCGCCACCATCCTGATTGTGGATGACGAACCCCAGATCCGCCGGGTGCTGCTGACGACTTTGACTTCGGAAGGGTATGCCGTGGTGGAAGCGAAGAGCGGCGATGAGGCGCTCGAAAAGATGCGCAGCGAACGCCCCGATTTGGTCCTCTTGGATGCCAACATGCCGGGGATGTCCGGGCTGGAAGCATGCCGTGAAATCCGGCGCGCGAGCGACGTCTCCATCATCATGGTCACGGTGCGTAACACGGAACGCGACAAAGTGATGGCGCTCGACGCCGGCGCCGACGACTACGTGGTGAAACCCTTTGGCAATGAGGAGCTGATGGCGCGCATCCGCGCCGCTCTGCGCCGCTCCGGGCCGGTGGATTCTCCGCCGCCGTTTACTTCGAGCGATTTGACGATTGATTTCTCGTCGCGCGCGGTGACGGTGAAGGGTCAGCCCGTCCGGCTGACCCCCAAGGAGTTCGAATTGCTGCGCTACCTGGCCGCCAATCAAGGGAAGGCCCTGCCGCACCGCCGGTTGCTGCAAGCCGTGTGGGGTCCCGATTACGGAGAGGAAACCGAGTATCTGCGCGTGTTCATCAACCAGTTGCGAAAGAAAATCGAGCCCAACCCCCGCCACCCACGTTATATCCACACGGAGCCGTGGGTCGGCTACCGTTTCGATCCTCCGCACGATGCAGCGCGCAGCAACCGCGCTGATAAATAAAATCTGGCTTTGGGAAATATGACGGCGTGCCCCTATCGATAACGCCTGGGCGGGGGGAAAAGCATAATCTGCGGGGCGGCGAGTGATCCGCCAAGATAGAACCCCCGCGTGGGGCCCACGAGCGGCAGCGGCGCTCCTGCGGCAGAGGCGGCCGGAGAGAAAAGCCGCAGTCGAAAATCGAGGTGGCGGGCAAAATCCACCCTGCCAGAAGCGTTCACTCCCGCCCCCCGATCAGCCAACGAGAGATCCTGGAACAAAAGCTTGCCCTGGCCACACGTAAATCGAGCCGAGCCCTGGCGGAAGACGGTCGTTCCGGGAAGGGCCGTCGCCGCGCGCAAGGATTGCTTGAGATCCATGAAATATAGTGTGGGTCCAGTCAAGCGGGCCGCACCGCGGCATTCGAGCGAGGCGAGCAAATCGGCGCGGGTCGCACCCCGCGCAACAAAAGATAGGCGTCCGGAGGCCTCTCCAGCGAAGAAGCCAGCGAGAGAGGGGAAGGCGGTAGAGAGCGCGGATAAATCCACGCGGGAGAAATCGAGGCTGGCGGAGTAAAGCGGCGAAGGCAACAAATGCGCATCGAGCGAGCCGGTGACGCCTCCACCATAGAATTGGCCCGTGGCGTTCGTGAGTTCAATGCGGCGGCCTTCGATTTCCAAGTCACCCTGAAAGCGATCAATGGATACGGGCGGCAGAGTGAATTCGGCAATGCTCAGGCGGCCGCCGGCGCGCAGGTTTTCAGGCGCGGCGGCCACCGCCGGCGAAGGATAATTCAAAAACGGAAGAATGCGGCCTAGAAAACCTTCGCGCCAGCGTGGATTGACCCAGCGGTCGAGGTCCGCGGCGGATAACCGGCTGGCAGAGAGCGCGAACCGCCATTCCTCGGGCGAGCCGGGACGGCTGAAGCTGCCGCTCCAGTGAGTGCCGAATGCTTCGGCGGAAGAAAGTGTTACCTGGCGCGCTTCCCGTTGGAATTCCGCGCGAGCCTGGATCTGTTCCACCGGCAGATTCAGAAACGGTACGCGAAGCGAAGCACCACCCAATTCAATCCACCCGGAGGGCCGTGCCTGCCAGGGAAATCGCGCACCCTTCCACTGCAAATCACAGCTGAACGGCCCGCGAAGCTCGTAGCCTCGTGCAAAGTCCCAACCCAGCGAACTTGTCGTGGCCAACGGGTCGCCCGCGTCGGCGACATTGCCGGAGATATGTCCGGAACTCGATGCGTGCGGCGCGAGTTTCGCCGACGCTTCCGCGGAAAGCGCATTCGCAGACGATCCGAAGGAGAGGGCCGCGGAAAACAGCCAAGCGAATCCGCGGTCATACCGGAATTTGACTCTGTCCAAGCGGGCAGGAACTCGAAGAGGAGGCCCCCAGAGTTCCGCGTGGTCGGTCGAGACAGTCGCGTTCACAAGATGCGGCGGCCAGCCGGCAACAACACCGGAGGCAGCAAGCCATCCGCGGACAGAAAGTGCGCCCGAGACTCCGGGATGAAACGCGCGGAGCCATGCCAGGATGTCGTCGAGGCCGATCTTCGAGGAGAAAACTTGCAACATCACAGGAGAAAATTCCTGCGCTGCGAAGATTCCTGCGCGGTTCCAGCCGATTCGCGCGAAGGCATGAGCGCTTGAGGACGGGGTCTCCAGCGCCAGATGGTCGAATTCCAAACTCGAAACTTGGGGGTCGAGTTTCCCGTCGGCGTTGATGTTGAGAGAGGGGTTATCGGGCCGCAACGGGAGGTCCCAGCGATGAAGCTGCTGGAGCTCCGCGCGTCCCTGAATACTCCATCCGCCGGCGATCGCGTGAGCGGCGACCGAGAGACCGAGCCCGCCGCGTATTCCGAAATCATTGCCGCATGCCAGACGGAGCACATCGGAGATCGAAGCGTTGCCCCAGGAAAGAGTGAGCATGGCGGGCAGAAGGCGCGAGGAAGTTCCGCCCACGCGCCCGGCCAGCCGAAGCACGCCTGCCTGCTGCACCACCACGCCGGCGCGCCATGGGGCCGCCTCGAGGTCCAAGCGCCATAGCCCGGTGCTTTCTGTTTCGATGGAGCCCGACACGGCCACAAAAGCGAAAGGAAGCTTCTCATCGCCACGCTTAAAGTTGATGCGCCCGCCGTCCACTTCAACCTTGCGGAAGCGCGGTGCAGGTGGCACGGCGGGCAGACCCTGGGAAGTCGTATCCGCGGACTGGGGAAGCCACGCAGCAAGATTCCATTCTCCCCGGGCATTGCGAACCAGATTCAAGGTCGGGCGTGTAAGCGAAAGCGTTCCCCATTCGAGGCGTCCGCGCAGCAGGCTCCGCCAGCGCAGCCTCAAGCTCAGGGATTCGGCGCGCAGGAAATATTCACGTCCAAAGCGTGGATCTTCATCCACGGTCACTGACTGTGCTTCAAGTGCCGGCCCTCTCCACAGGGCGAAATCGTAGCTGCCCACCTGCACCGGCCGGCCGAAGGCGGCTTCGAGATGGGCGGTCAGGTCCGTGCGCAGGCTGGTGTGATCGATCAGGATGGAAATCCCCGTGTCGGCAAGCCAGAGGATAGCCAGGAGCACAAGCAGCCGCTTCGGCCAGTGGGTAGCCGTGCGGCGGCGCGCCGGAGCCGATTCCAGAGGCCGGGCGGGAATGACGATTTCTGTGTGAGTGTCCGACACGATTGGCGAGAAAGATTCTACAACCGATCCGGCCCTGTGGACATCCTCGTGGCGCCTGCGGAAATTCGAGCGAGCCGGCTCCGCGAACGGGAAGCCTAGGGCGGGGCAGGACCGCGGAGCGCCACGGCGCGCTCCGCGGGTACAGGACATAAACGCAGGCGTTAACGCAGAATCCACTCCAATGGCTTTTCGACGAATTGGAATTCGGCTCGTTGTCCCGGTGTTCCGGGCCAATCGAGGCGGGCGATGCGCGCTTTGCCCACGAAATGTTGCGCGTCCTTTGCCAGGAAGACCTCCGCGACGGCATCCTCGTGAATCAGCTCTTGAAATCCGCAAACAAACCCATTGGCGCTCACCGACTCCGAGACTGTAAGCAACTCGACCGGCTGGCTTGCGGGACCTTTCCAACGGAGCTTGAGCACTACGCGCAAGAGGACGCGCGGCTCGCCGTGTCCGTCTTTACGGGCTTCGTCCATGAGCTTGGTCAGCTTTCTCTTAAGCGCGTCAATGTCCACCGGCTTCTGAAAGTAGGCCTTGGCGCCGAGGCTTTCACAAAAATCCTGGTAGCGCGAGGTCGGCTCTCCCGAGACCACCACGATGGGAATATGTCGCGTAAAGCTGAGGAAAGAAAGTGTGCGGCAGACTTCGAAACCGGAATATTTCGGCATCATCAGGTCCAGGAGAATTGCGTCCGGCTTGGTTTGCAGCGCGAGGGCCAGGGCCTCCTCGGGCGAGCCGGTATCCGTGATTTCATAGGAATCCTTCAGCCGGAATCGCAGCACCTTTCTTACGGATTCATCGTCGTCAATGATCAGTAGCTTGTCCATGGTTTGTGTCCTTTTGGGTCCTAGATCGAGTACTCGTGGGTTTCGGCATGCGCCGTATTTGATTCCGGCGCGCTTCCGCCGCGCTTTTCCGCCAGAATTTCGGCCACATATTTCACGAGTGTGTCGCGCGAGAACGGCTTGCGAAGGATCGCGATTCCGGGCTTCAAGACGCCGTGCGTGGCCACCGCTCCATCGGTGTATCCCGACATGAAGAGCACTTTCATGTCTGGACGCCCGGGAGACATCTGCGCGGCTAATTGATGGCCGTTCATTCCGGGCATCACGATGTCCGTCAGCAGAAGGTCCATCGGGGAATCTGACCGCCGCGCGACTTCCATGGCCTCCGTCGCATCAGCAGCTTCGAGCACAGTGTACCCGGCTTCGACGAGGGTACGGCGGGTGAGTTTGCGGAGAGAAGGTTCGTCCTCAACCAGGAGAATCTGTTGCGGCCCCGCAGCGCGCCGGGCAGGTTTCACAGTTTCGCGGACGGCTTCTTCCTCGACCCCTTCCGCACGGGGCAGGCATATATTGAATTTGGTGCCCTTGCCGGATTCGCTTTCAAGCCAGATGTAGCCGCCGCTCTGTTTGACGATGCCATAGACAGTCGCCAGGCCCAGACCGGTGCCTTTTCCCTTGCCCTTGGTGGTGAAGAACGGCTCGAAGATGTGAGATTGTACCTCTGCATCCATACCGATACCGGTATCGCTCACTTGCAGCATCACGTATGGCCCCGGTATCACGTAGCGATGCCGCGCGGCGTCTGCTTCGGTCAACACGCCGTTCGAGGTTTCGAGTGTCAGCTTGCCTCCGCAAGGCATCGCGTCGCGCGAATTCACGGCTAGATTCAAGATGACCTGTTCGATCTGGCCCCGGTCCGCTTTTACGCGCCCCAAATCCTGGGACATGATCGTTCTCAGCTCGATATCCTCGCCGATCAGGCGGCGCAGCATTTTATCGACGTCGCGCACAATTGAATTCAGGTCCAGAATTTTCGGTTCGAGCACTTGCTTGCGGCTGAATGCCAGGAGCTGTTGTGTAAGCGAAGCGGCCCTCTGGCCGGCTTTTTCGATTTCGTCCACGGCCTCCCGGAAGGGATCCTCCGGGCCTATTTTCTGTTGCAACGCCTCGCTATAGCCGATGATAACGCCCAGAAGATTATTGAAATCGTGCGCGATTCCGCCGGAAAGCCTTCCCACGGCTTCCAGTTTTTGGGACATAAAAAGTTGCTCCTCCAGTTGCTTGCGTTCGGTGATGTCGCGGTTCACGATGATGAGTTTTTCGACGTTCCCATGCGCATTGCGAACCGCGCTGGCGGTGGATTCGAGCACGTGCCACGGGCCGTCCTTGTGCCGGATGCGGTATTCCACGCGGCGGCCCACGCCGGTGTTGCGAGCCTCTTCGGCCGCTGCGGCCACCTTTTTGCGATCTTCGGGATGGATTTGTTCGAAGGGCGAGGTTTGTTGGAGCTCCTGCGCGGAGTAGCCCAGCCACTTTTGATACGAGGGGCTGTTGTAGAGGCGCCGGCCGTCCACATGGACCACGGCGATCATGTCCGCTGCGTTTTCGCCGATCAGCCGGAAAATCTCTTCCTGCTCCACCAGATACAATCGAAAGCGGTGAATCTGCAGTTGCTGGTAGACTACGTAGACGACAAAGAGCAGCACCATTCCCACCAGCGTGCGTATGGCTGCGTGAATGCCCACCCCATCCCAGTAATCCCTCTGGTAGAGGAACACGACGAAGGAAAATGAAACGATTCCGAGGGTCAGCAGCAGAGTAACTATCACGCTCGAAAACGACAGCCACCATTGGCGGCGTTCCACCCGCCTCATGTCCGCCCGAATGGAACAGGATGCGCCGGGGCGGGGGCCTTCCTCCGGTCCGCGCGTCTCGCCGCGAAAAACATGCGAAGTATTCATCGCGCCTCATCTCTCGAAAGGAATTCGATCTGGTCGCCAGCCTGTGTCGCCGTGCGTGCAATCGTCCCCGCAGGAAGCTCGAGCACGCTTTGCGCTGATGGAACCACGCGCGAGACGCGCCAGGGACGAAGGTTCTGTTCCAGGTGCACGACGATTTCTCCCCGGCCCAGGAAAAGCACATCAATGGCAAAGCGCATCCCGAACATGTGGACGCCTCGCGAGGGCACGATCCATAGCCCTCTGTGCGCCTTTAGCCAGCTATTCGGCTGGCCCAGCAGACCCTTCAATCTCCGGAAAAAGGTGTCCGCCACGGCGACATCCGCCGCAAGACATGCGTCTCGAGTCCGATTGTAAGCAGACACATTTCCCCCTCTCACGACGGCCGCGGGACTGTGGAACGCCGGAGCTGTTCGCCGCTCACCGCTGCCGGGCACCGGCCTGTTACTCTGCGGCGTGTTTGCTGCGCCGCCAGATGATTATTCCGGCGACGATCACCGCAAGCACGGTGGCTGCGATGCGAATGCATGTGGTTGTGTCCATGGCTTCCTCCTCAAACTTTCGCGAAACGCTCGTGCCTCGTGCGGCGCATCAGAGCCCGCTTCCCGCGGCGTGAAACTCTCGTAGGAGGCTGATCACAGCCGGTCCCAGAAGCACAGCAAACAAGGCCGGAAAGATGAAAAATACGAGTGCGGGCACCATTTTCACCGAGGTTTTCGCGGCGGATTCTTCCGCGCGCTGGCGGCGTTTCGTCCGGAGATTGTCCGAGTGCACGCGCAGGGACTGCGCCAAATCGGTTCCGAAGCGATCCGCCTGAATCAGCATCACCGCAAACGACTTAATATCCTCGACTCCGGTTCGCACACCCAGTTCGCGCAGGGAATCCGGGCGGCTCTTTCCCACGCGCATCTCGAGATTCACGAGTTGAAGCTCGTCGCTCAGGTCCGCATGCGCGATGCGAAGTTCTCGAGCCACGCGATAGATGGCTTGGTCCAGGCCCATGCCCGCCTCGACGCAAACAACCAGGAGATCGAGCGCGTCCGGCAGCCCCCGGACCAAGCGCCGTTGACGCCGCTTTACTCGCCAGGAAAGCCAGAAATCGGGGAGGAGGAATCCGGCCGCTCCGGCGAATCCGAATACGAAAGGTGGATTCCATACGAACAGATGCGTGAAGTAAACAGCAGCCATAAGCACAGGGGGGAGAAGCACTCGAAATCCCTGGAAAATTTTCACTGCCTCCGGACTGCGAAACCCGGCGCGCAACATAAGCCGAACGGTTCGGGAGAGCTTCTTTCCGGACGACGGCAGGAGTTGGCCCAGGCCTCCCAGTGCGCGTTCCAGCCGCTGGAGCTGTTTCTCCGCGAATGTCGTGGCTCCCCCGACGGGCGAAGCAGGACTCCAAAGCTGGGAAAGGCGCGCGTCGAGAACGTCGCCCGAGGGAGCGAAACTCAGGTACACGATGGCTCCCACCGCCAGCACGGCGAAAAAGATGACCGCAGTTGTCACCCAAATCATCCCATGGGCTCCCGTGAGATCTCAGACTTCGATATGAACAATCTTCCACAGCAAAGCCGAACCGATGGCCTGCAACGAAAGGGCAATGGCGAGGGTTTTGCGCCCCAACGGGTCCGTAAGGAGCAGTTGCGCGTACCCTGGATTCAGAAAATTCAGAGTGATAAACAGCAGGGGAGGGAGCGCAATCAGGATTCCTGCCGTCATGCGGCCCTGGGCCGTGCGCGTCCGGACCTCGCCCAGAATCTTGAACCGCTCCCGAATGATCCGGGACAGACTCTCGAGAAGCTCCGCCAGATTTCCGCCGGATTCCTTTTGAATCAGCATCGCTGTAGCGAAAAATCGCACGTCGGCGATAGGCATGCGCTCCGTGAGATGGACGAGCGCCTCGCGCAGCGGCAGGCCGAAATTGTATTCGTCGAATGTCGTGCGAAATTCTCCGGCCACCGGTTCGGGAAGCTCCTTGGAAATCATTTCGAGGCCGGTTGTGAAGGCATGGCCGGCGCGCACCGAGCGGGTCAGCAAGTCAATGGCCTCCGGAAAACTGCTCTGGAAGCGCGCCAACCGGCGCGCGCGCCGGAACCACACCGCCAAAAAAGGAATGAGTCCGGCGGCAAAACCGGCCAAAAGCGCGCCGGGAAGAAAACCCTGCAGGATCGAGAACAAGAGAAACGAACCGAACGCAAAAACTCCGCTCAAGAGAAGAAACTTGCCCGGCTTGATCTCCCATCCCGCCTGCGCCAGGAATGTTTGTAAGCCCTTGGACCAGGACCAGCGCAGCAGCAACCGGTGCAGCAGCGGGACGGCGCTCAATCCTTCGTCGCGCACAAGCTGCGGCGCGAGCGGTTGGATGGTGCCACCGTGTCTTTTTGAGATTTTGTCGAGCCGCCCGGCCACATCGGCCGACTTATCGGCTGCCAGGGCCATCGCGATGCCCCAGACCAGGAGCAGCGAAGCCAGAAATGTGACCACTGTAATCGTGAGCACGGTCGTGTCCTCAGGCGTCCGGCGGACGGTTGAACATGTCCGGCGGAAGTCTTAAACCGGCGGCCTCGAGACGGTCCGCAAACTTGGGACGAATGCCGACGGGAAGGAATTCGCCCAGCACGTCGCCCTTCGGCCCGATTCCCCTCTTTCGAAACTGAAAAATATCCTGGATGGAAATAGTGTCGCTCTCCATTCCCGTTATTTCCGAGATGTAAATCACTTTGCGGGTCCCGTCGCTCAGGCGGCACACCTGCAGGACCACATCCACGGCCGATGCAATTTGCCTGCGGACGGCCTTGTCCGGCAGATTCAGTCCCGCCATGGCGATCATGGTTTCGAGCCTGCTCACCGCATCGCGCGGAGTATTCGCGTGGATGGTCGTGAGCGAACCGTCGTGGCCCGTGTTCATGGCCTGCAGCATGTCCAGTGCTTCCTCTCCGCGCACCTCGCCCATGACGATGCGGTCCGGGCGCATCCGCAACGAATTGATCAGGAGCTGGCGCTGCATAACAGCCCCCTTGCCTTCGACATTGGCCGGCCGCGTCTCGAGGCGCACCACGTGCTCCTGCTGCAATTGCAATTCGGCCGCGTCTTCGATGGTCACCACGCGTTCGCGGTCCGAGATATAGGAGGAAAGAAGATTCAGGAGGGTGGTCTTGCCCGCGCCGGTGCCGCCCGAAATCACGATGTTGAGCCGCGCCTTCACGCACGCTTTCAGCAGGTCGAGCATCTGCGCTGTGAGCGTGAGATTGGCCACCAATTCGGCGCCGGAAAGCTTGACGTTCGCAAACCGGCGGATGGATAGGCACGCTCCATCGAGCGCCAGCGGAGGGATAATGGCATTGACGCGCGAGCCATCGGCCAGCCGCGCATCCACCATCGGTGACGACTCGTCCACGCGCCGGCCCACGGCCGAAACGATCCGGTCAATGATCAGCCTCAGATGGGCGTCGTCGCGAAACTGAATATCGGTTTTCTCCAGTTTTCCGCGCCGCTCCACGTACACATTCCGATAGCCATTCACAAGAATGTCCGCCACGGTCGGGTCTCTCATCAGCGGTTCGAGAGGCCCCAACCCGAAAACTTCGTCGAGCACTTCGCGGGCCAGCCGCTCCCGCTCCAATCCCGTGATGGGCGTACCGTCGTTCTCTACCAGCGTTTCGATGATCTGCGTCAGCTCGCCAAGAACCGCTCCCCGGTCCATCTGCGCCAGGCGCTCCAGATTGAGGTTCTGGATCAGCTTGCGGTGGATCGCAGCTTTTACCGCCGTGTAATCCGCTCGTGCTGGCGCCGTGCTCACTGTTCTCATCGCGTGTTCCTATCGCACCGGAGCAAACCTGCTGGCGCCCGGTTGCTGGCGCTCAACGGATTCCGCCCGTTCTTTGACCAGTTCGGAGGCGAGCTGCCGGTAGCAAACGACCAAGGGGTTGCTGTTGCTTCCTGTCAGAGGCATTCCCTGCGTCACCGATTCGCTCACCTGGCGGTAGTCATTTGGCAGGCGCGCGGCGATGACGCGGTGCAGGCGCTCCTCGACGTTCCGCAGGGCGTTGTCATCGTTGCGGCGCCAGCGGTTGATCACCATATGCGTTGACGCGGGGCTCAGGCCCGCGCTCTCCATGGTCGAGAGGTGTCTCTCGAGCGTCCAGAGCGAAAGCAAAGTCGGCTCCGCAACCATTAGAATCGAACGCGCGGTGTGCAGAATGGGCGCCCACTCGGAGGGATCCACCACGCCCGCATCCACCAGCACATAATCGAAGCCGCCTTGTGCGATGTTGACCACTCCTCCCAGCGCGGCAAGGCTGATCTTCTGCCACTCCTCCGGATGGGAGGTCCCGGCGAGGATTTCAAGCCCCGTGTGATGCCGCGTCACGAGCCCGCTCAAGAAGTGCTGATCGAGCCGCTCCAGATTTTCCACCGCGTCCCGCAGCGTGAATCGTGGCTGCAAATCCAGCAAAAGAGAGACGTGCCCGAGCGGCCTGCCAAAATCCAGCAGCAGAACGCGCTTTTTCGTTATTTGAGTCAGTTGCACTCCCAGGTTCACGGCCACGGTGCTTGTTCCCACTCCTCCCTTCGATCCCAGCACCACGATTACTTTGTCCGGTTCCTTTCCCCCCTCAGTTTTCACCTCTGTATAGCGGACGAGTGCATCCCGAACAGTTTCCGTGCTGATGGGCTTGGGAATGAATTCCTGCACGCCGCTGCGCATCGCTTGCATCAGCAGGCTCGGTTCCGGCGCGGCGGAGCAGGCCACGATGTGAACTCCCGGGCGTAACTGTCGCAAACGGGCCGCAAACGAAAAAAAGATTCCCGGATCCCGGGGCAAATCGAGCCAGACGATGTCCGGGATGGCCTCCCCCGCCAGCGGATGGTTTTCGGTCAACAAATCCCATTCGCGCACCGAATACACGAGGCCGGTTTCCTGCAAGGCCGCGCGCAACGCGCTGGTGCTGCTTCGATCGGCTCCAACCACGACAGCGGTCAGCATGGTTTCACCCTTCCTCTGGCAATCTCTTCCGCGCGTACATGACTCCGGATCCAGCCGCCAGCCTCACTTTTGCCCTGGAGTCGGCTCCGTATGGGAAACTTGCGGGGCCGTAAACGGAACCGGAAATTGCAGACTCGGCAACGGTGCGCCCTTGGAAATAGGGTTGACGATATGCGGCGTCACCAGCACGAGCAGTTCGGTCTTCGTCTTGTTTTTCGAATCGCTCTTAAAGAGTTCCCCGAAAAGCGGGATGCTGCCGAGCACCGGCACTTTGCTGTTGATGTTCGTCACCCGGTCATCCTCGAGTCCCGCGATGGCAAAGCTTTGTCCGTCCTGAAGCGCCACCTGTACATCCGCCCGGCGCGTGGAAATGGCGGGAATCAGGAATCCCGAAATCGTCACGGCATTCGTGTAATCGAGCGCGCTCACCTCGGGCCGGACCTTCAGATGAATCGTGCCGTCGTCGGTCAGCTCCGGCGTGAATTTCAGGCTCACGCCGAACTGCTTGAACATTACGGTGACCGTGGGCGCCGAACCCACGGCGCCGCCTTGCACGATGGGAACCGGGAATTCCCCGCCGGAGAGGAACTCTGCTTCCTTCCCGTTTTCCGTCAGCAGGTTCGGCTCGGCCAGAATTTGCAGCACGTTCCTCTGCTCGAGCGCCGCGATCGTGGCTCCCAGATTGATGTCGGGGCGATATATGAAAATGTTCAACAGATCGCTCAGCGTGAGATTGGACTGCAAAGCGGATCCCGTGGTTCCCCCTTGCCCCAATTGGATCGGCCCGAATTGCTGCGTGCTCGTCGTTCCCAGAGTCTTCGTGACTCCCGGCAGGCTGAAGAGATTGAATCCGAAATTGCTCAGCGCCCCGCGGTCCACTTCCGCGAACTTCACCTCCAGCAGGATTTGGCTTTGGGCCACCGTTGAAATCTTCAGCAGGTTCACCGTCTTAGGAATTACGGCGGAAACAAGCTGATAGATTTTGTCCGCTTCATCGCTCGTGGAGGCTGACCCGGTCAGCATCACCATTCCGTTCAAAGCATCGAGATGCAGGTGATCGTTCGGAAACGCCTGCTGCAGTCTTTCGTCGAGGCTCGAGACGTCGAAATCCACGCTGAACTCATATGTCTTGCTCTCGCCCGATCCCAGCCATAGCACCAGCGAAACCCCTCCCGGCGCTTTCCCGTTTACAAGAATTTGCGTGGAGCTAAGAACCACCACGTCCAGAATTTCCGGGTCGGCTATCGAAACACGATGAATGGGTGCGGGCGAATTGATCACCACGGACCTGCCCACGAGCAGGTGCAGCATTTCGGACGCCGGCTGGGGATTCGTCTGGGCGCGGATACCGGCGGCACAAGCGAAAAAAAGAAACGCCACCGGCACCAAAAGAGCCGCGCCGGCGTTCCGCCTCCGCGCCCTCGCCCGGATTGTAGAAGCGGCATGCATGGAACGTTTCATCACTTTTGGGGAGCCTCGGAGATTTCTTCCTTCGTCCCTCGAAACACTTCCACGCCGGACGACTCGGGCTCAACCCGTCTTGCGGTTTCCCTCGCGTGAAAATTCTCCGCCGGAGCCGCCTCGCGGAGCACGGTTCCAAATACCGCAGCCTCATCTGCGGCAGGTGGATTCACCATCACCGTGTCGCTCACATTGCGCAGCGCCAGTTGTATCCGTCCCTGCACGCTCGCGAGGGCCAGCACAGCGGCCTGTTCCGGGCGGACCAGCAGCGTGACTACGGAGACCGATTGCGGCGCTCCTTGTGTGTCGGGTTCGACTTTCTGCCCCGCGGCCAGCACATGAATATCTTCCAGCACGGTGCGCGCGACCGTCGTGCTTCCTCCGCCCGCCGGCGTTCCGGTTGCGATCACGTCCACCGCTGTTCCCGGCTGGACAAAACCTGCCACGCCGATTACGTCGTTCACGGCCACGGATACCGCCCGCATGCCCTGCGGGATAATCGCGGGAAGACCGGCGCCGGAGTCCTTTGCCGCCAGATTGGCCTCGAGAATCGGTTCATTCTCGACCACGGCATTCAAGACCGCGCGCCCCTGGCAATCCTCCAGGCGCGTGCGCATTCCTTCCATGGCCTGCGCAGCGGGCCAGTCCACCTGGCGTAGGTTTTCCGCGCCCAGAAGCGTCCCCGGAGGCAAATCCTCTGCGGCGATCACGACCTGAATGGACGGTATCGCCCGGCGCGCGGTCGCTTTTGAAAGTTCGTGATGCACCAGGAATGCGGCCAATAAGGCCAGCGGCAGCGCCGCTCCCAGTGCCATCAGAATCCTTCGCCGGTCCATCGCCCCTCCCCGTTGAGATTTATTGCCCGTGCCAGCCGATCCAGAAACATGCCAGCGTAGCCAGCGCCGCCGCCGCTCCAAACGGAAGCGTCAATGCAGTGGGATTGTCGAGATTGATTTCAGGATGAGGCTGGAGTCCGAAGATGAAAAATCCGCGCAAAAGCTCCCAAACGTTTCGGACCGTCGCGAGGAACCGCTTCGCCCGGATGATTTGTACAAGAGCCAGCAGCCCGCTGAGGAAAATCGTCACCAGCAAAATCATCAGCACCTGGCCAGGTCCCAGCCACGCCCCCAGCGCTCCCATCAGCTTCCAATCGCCTCCGCCAAGGCCGCGCAGGAACACAACCGGCAACAACACCGCCAGAGCTAGGACGGCGCCCTCCAAGGATTGAAGGCCGCCGGCAATTCCGGCCGTCGCGAGGTTCACGGCCAGCCCTACGAGGAGCGCGGGTATCGTCAGCCAGTTGGGTATTCTTCGGCTGCGCCAGTCGAGTATCCCCGCGGTTCCCGCGATCCACGCGGCACACAACCACATCGCTTCTTCTCTCACCGATCCACTCCCTCACCGTTCCATGTCCCGGAAAACTCCGCTGCCTATACGCACACGTACTCGTCGCCACGCCGCGGCATCCCGAAGGTGTCCGCCCCCGCGGCGATTCTCTCCGCGGGCACCTGACCGCCGAGTGCTGTGATGGCTTGCCTCCCAGCGGTCCAAGCGCCAGGATTTCGCTTTCCCTATGTGGCGTTTGTCAGATTCGACGCGGCGGTTGAGTACACCGTGCTGATCGCCGTTGCGAGCGCCTTCATGGATGCAACGGCAGCCAATGCAATCAATACGACGAGCAACGCGTACTCGGTCAAGTCCTGGCCCGATTCGTCCTGCCACAGCCTAGTCAGTAGCGCTTGCATGTATCCTCCTCAGTTATGTGGGCGAGCACTTCCTTCTCGCCGAGGATTGAAATTGCAGTTCACATGCCAGAGTCCGCTCGGGAAGTGTTGAAGGCTGTGGTAGTTACAAAATCGCTGGAGTTCCGTCGTGCTTCAATCTGGAACGCTTGAACCATGCCGGCACGTTTGGAGAAATCAGGGGTTCGCGAGAGCCGAGACGTTCGTCCCGGGCGGAATCACTCGCCGCACATACACCACACTCACGGAATCGCTATAAGCTCTTTCCCACTCCGGCGACTCCGCCAGCGCCGTCGAAAGGGGCGCGTCGGGCTGTAGGAGACATGCTCGTATGCCGTATTTTCCGAGCAGCCCAAATGCCCCCGGCTCAAGACCCGTGATGGTCAAATAGTCTCCAAGCACGCCCGCGCGTTCGTAGATGTCCGCGCGGCCGTCAATAAACACACCTCGGGCGGGAACATGCGCCCACGCAAGATATCCGCCCCAGCCGTATTCGTTGAACAAGGGCCCGTCGTCAGGGTGTGCCCGCAAATATTCGATGGCAGCGACAGGAAAGCTGGCCGCGAACGCCCTTTGCAACTGCCATTCCGCGGGTACGGAACATCCCATGGCAGCCGCAAGCGCGGCAATCAGTCCCGCGTTCAGAGCGTAGCGGTCCCGGCCCGCGTCATAGCGCGGCAGCCAGCGCGCCACGGGAATCGAGAGTAACGGAACGGAAATTATTAGAAATAGCGGCACGAACCGAATATGGAGAATCGCCAGAATCGCAGCGATGGCCAGAAGAATCAGATCGTCCGGCCGGCAACGGAACGGCTGCAAAATTTGGAAAAGAAGAAGGGCTAGAAGCGAGCCGAAAACAACCAAACCCAGAAAGCGCTCCGTTGGCAGCGGCATCCATTCCTGGATGCTGGCGATATTCAGGGGTTGAAGAAATCCGATATCCAGCGGATAAGCGGCGAGCCGCGTGGAGTACGGAGTCAAGCACAACCCCAGCATGCTCGCGAGCGCCGCAAGTTCAAGCCGCCGGCGCTGGCCGCCGGTCCACACGGCATTTTCGATTCCGCCCCGATGAAAGGGCCTAAGCCCACAGGCCCAGGCCACACCGATGGCCAGCAGGCCAAAAACAAACGTTCCGTGCGTATTCACCCACACCACAAAAAGCAGCGGCAGAAACCACAGCGCGCCGCTTTTCCCCCGTCGGAACTGTTCCAGAATCATTAGCACGACAAGGAAAAAGATGTAGCCCATCACTTGGGGCCGAAGCGAGCAGAACACCGCCGCCACCGGCACTGCGAGGGCGCATACCACGAATGCCGCTTTCGCGTTTCCGCATCGCATCGCTGCATACGCATAAAGCAGCACGAGCATTCCCCCGGTCAGCAGGAGTTGGAAAACCTTCAGCCCTCGAAGTTCTCCCGCGCGATAGACGGCCGCCATGGCAACTTCGCCCAGCCATTCGTAGGCGATCCATTCCGCCCCCGCCGCGGTCCACGAATAGGAATCCCGATGAGGCACTTGATACGTGTCCAGCATTTCTTCGCCGGCGCGAATATGCCACCACGTGTCTCCCTCGCCGAAGAGCGTGCCTCCCTTCTTCCCTTCCGCGAGCGTCCCGAAAAACGCGCCGGCGAAGAGCAGAACACCGAGGAACACAGGAAAGGAGAAAAGTCGGCCGAGAAGACGGCCCAGTGCGCTCGCGGATCGGGCGCTATCGCGCGCTTGCTTGCCCTGAGGAACGAAGGGCCCGCCGTGGCGGGCGGTGGCGACTTCACCCGAAGCGCTCATGCCTTCTTCACTTTCAAATGCTCGAACTCGGGAACCACCGCAAACCGCTGCGTCACGCGCGCCAGGCTTTCGCCGATCTGTTCGATCTTTTCCTTTTTCATGTTTCCCAGGAACAGCGAAGCGCGCTCGAGATATCCCACCCGCTCGGGGAGCAGTCCCATCGCGCGCGCACACGTGGAATCCACGGAGACGGGATCGTCTCCCATCACCAGGATTCCGCTCGACTTCGGCAGTCCCTCAAGCGGCCCGTCTCCCTCCATGCCGGTGATTCCATCCACAATCGCGAAATCCGGCCGCACCGTGCTGTTCAAATCGAGAATGGACTTCGAAATCCCGGCCCAGTGCAGGATGTTTTTCGGCCAGCCGTAACAACGTCCCGGCACGATTCCGAACATGTTCTTAAGCGATAGTGTGACCCCCGCCCAGTGATGCGTCTTGAGCTTGGGCATGGAGACGACGATATCGGCCCGCAAAACAGACACCGGCAAGTACATTTTCTTCAAGCGCGACGCGCGCGTCCGCAGAGAAACCAAACGCACTTCGTCCACGTTCAAGTCCACAAATGTGCTTTCCAGGGGTCCCAGATATTCGCGTAAGCCGATGGCTTCCACAATTGCCTCGGTGTCCCGATCGAGCGCCGGACCCTCCCCCACCAGCACTCTCGACGCTCCCAAGTGCAAAAAACATTCGCGCGCCGCGGCTACCACCGCGGGATGTGTATTCACCGCACCGTTGGGATCAGCCCCTACAAAGTTCGGCTTCAGCAGGACGCTTTTCCCTTTCACTCCCAGCTTGAATTCACCGAGCGTTTCGAGAATCAGATCTCGCAGGTCCGCGTCGTAGGAGCTTACCTGCCGTATGGCCACGCGCGACCGCGGCCTCCGAAAGGAGGGCTGCATGGATGGAGTCGAAAAAGACATGTTTTAAACGCTCTCGAAATTTCCTGGACGAAGCCAATCGGGCGAAGGTTGAAGCGCCAGCGTGATCCAGGCCAGCACGGGAATCTGCCGCAGGAATCGGCCTCCTTCGCACCGCGCGAAAAGTTGCGAATCGAGCGAACCTGCCGCCCGGCCAAACGCACGCAGGCATAGATGCGCCAGTGCGAGCGAACCCGGACCTCGAATTTCGTCCGAGCCGCGCTCCAGCCAATCGAGGCTCAGTCGCACGCAGTCCTTCACCCCCGGCTGCTCCGCGAATTCGCCGAGCGCCAATAGCGCCCACGCCGTCGGCCCGACCAGCGGTCTTCCCGCCGCTCCGTAGACGGCCGTGTTGCCGCAATTCCATCCGCCGCCTGGGCATGTCCGATTGCACAGCATTTTTTGCCCGAGTTCACGACGCCGCCTTGCCCGCCGCAAAGTAGCAGGCGATAGGCGCGCCCCTCGAAGCGCCAGCAAGGCATGCGAGGTCGGTTCCACCCAACTGCTTGTCCCCCGCGTCCAGCTCCATCCGCGCAGCCGGTCGCTTGGTTGTTCCCGGCGCGTGTCGCCTGATAAACGCCGCCGGATGCGCCACCACAAGTCTCCTTCTCCTGGCCATTCGCGGCAGAGCCACTCGAGCGCCCGGTCGGTCACCGGCGACGCGCCCTCGGATGCGCGCAGCGCCATGCACGCAAGCGAGGTCACCCATCCCCCTTCCTTCTGTCCGACTACGGCCGGCCATGACCCTTCGGGAAGTTGCGCTCTTTTGAGAAAGCGGGCCGCCCGGCATTCCCGTCGGGCGCGCGAGTGATTGGCATCCGTCCCGGAAATTGCCAGCAGACCCCAGCTCGTGGGCTCGACCGCGCTCTTGGATTCGGTGGAGAATCCCCACCCTCCGTCGCTGTTTTGCGCCGCAAGTAAGGCCGGCAGAGCAACCTGGCGCAGAAAGGAACTCTCCACCTGAGCGACGCTGCTCATTGGGCCTCGTCATCCCGCCAGACTCGCGCTCGTTCCCAAATGCCCTGCGCGGATTCGCGCTCATCCAACTTGATTGCCTCCGCGCAAGCCGGTCATTTCATTGAGCCTGTTGGAGATTGCAAATCGTGCAAGTACTTGGCCACAGTTGCAGCAGTTTTCGCACCGTTTCTTCGAATCGCCGATCATCCTAAAAAGGCTCTTGAAATCAATTGATTGCAGGTCGCCTGAACTCCTTCGATTCCTCCTCTGTAACTTCCGCGCGCGCCCTTCAACGTCAGAATGGGATTCCTGTTCAATTTTGGAACAACGGGCGCATGCCGCGATGCGGGAGGCACCGTTGAACGCATTGATTTGGAAGAACTAAGCGCAAAACGCCGTGGAATTCGGGTTGCTCTAACAAGTATTGGACTCCCGATCCCAACGGCTATTGCTCGCCCTGCGGTCGAGGTTCTGCTCGGGGGCACAACTTATGAAGTGCGAATTAAATCCATGCGAGAGAGTCGGGCGACTCCGCCCGCGATGCGCTTCCTCCACATGCAACGGATCTGAGAAAGGCCAAGCAATCGTAGTTGTAGCCCTGGTTCTGCTTGTGCTTCTTGGTTTCGTGGCCCTTGCCGTGGATGTCGGATACCTCCGCTATCAGAAGAGACAGCTTCAAACCGCCGCGGACGCCGCAGCCCTCGCCGGCGCCTCCGAACTCTCCTACACGGACGTCGTCTCCGCCGCCAAAACCGATTCCGCCGCCAACGGCTTCACCGACGGCTCGAACGGCGCCACCGTCACGGTCAACAACCCGCCGCTATCCGGCCCGCATAATGGCGACTCGAACTACGTCGAAGTGATCGTCTCCAGCGCCTTCTCCACCTTCTTTGCCAAGGCTTTCGGCGTCAAATCCACCACCATCAGCGCCCGCGCCGTCGCTCATCTGGGAAGCGCCAGCAATTGCGTGCTCTCTCTCCGCTCCAGTACCGCCAGCACGCTCACGTCGGACGCTGGTACCACAGTTTCCTCGGCCTGTGGATTCGTCGTTGAATCGTCAAATCTTAACGCGCTCAACTGTGGCGGCACTTCCATGTCCGCTTCTTACATCGGCATCGTTGGAGGTGCGAAAGGCACCGCTTGCACACTTTCTCCCACCCCGACCACGGGCATCAACACTCCATCGCCCGCTGATCCGCTGGCCTATCTGCCCAAACCAGCCGTCGGCGCCTGCACCTTCAGCGGCCGCCAAACCTATAGCCCCGTGGCGTGCCCAAAGGCGACGCCTTGCGTCCTCAGCCCCGCCGTCTATTGCGGCGGTATTCGCATTCAGTCCGGAGCCTATGTCGTTTTTAATCCCGGTGTTTACATCCTCACATCATCCAAGTCGCCCGGCGGTCTCAACATTGATATCGGAAGCAACGTCACGACCAATACGTCGAGCTCTCCCTACGGCGTCACTTTTTACAATTACGGCCCCGGAGGCTCCATCACCTTCACGATGATCGCCTACACCGCCGGCGAGGGAGTCTCCCTCATCGCGCCCACCACCGGAACGTATCAGGGAATCCTTTTCTTCCAGGACCCGGGCAACGCCGCCGCCGCCGAAATCTTCGGCAGCACCGCGGACAACACCGTCCTTCAGGGCGCGTACTACTTCCCCGATGCCGCCGTCCAAATCGCTTACAGCGGCTCTGCCGCCTACAATATGCTCGACGCCTACACGATCGATTTCTCGAGCATCGCCATCGGCGGGCAAACCTTCTCCGCCTCCGGCATGACCAACAACTACACCTCTCTCTCGAATGGCTCGCCCATTAAGGGCGGCGGGATATTGGCCGAATGAGGTCGCTCGCACGCTCGGATCTCGGCGCGAGCCTCGTGGAGCTGGCTTTCCTGCTCCCGATCCTCTCCGCCGCTCTGGTCGGTGTGATCGATCTCGGCCGCTTCTCTTACATGAGCGTCGAAGTCTCCAGCGCCGCCCGCGCCGGCGCCCAATATGGACGCCAAAACCAAACCACCGCCGCCAACACCGCCGCGATGCAAACGGCAGCCACAAACGACGCTCCCGACCTCGTCGGAGCCGCGAACGGCAATCTCGCCGCAACCGCCACCTACTGGTGCCAGTGCTCCGACGGCTCCGGTGTCTCCGCCAGTTGCGCCGCTCCGCCCGCCTGCGCCTCCACTCATCTCGTCTACTACGTCAAGGTCGTCACCACGGCCACTTATAAACCCTGGTTCGTTTGCCCGGGCATTCCCTCGTCCGCCGGTTTGAACGGACAGGCCATCATGCGTGTGGGCAAATAGCGATGCCGCAAACCATCTCGACCGATTCCCGCCAGCGTGGCAGCACTCTCGTCGAGTTTGCCGTTGTGCTCACCGTCCTTTTCATGTTTCTCTTCGGCGTGATGGATTTTGCCCGCGCCCTCTACGCCTATCACTTCGTCGCCAACGCCGCCCGCGAAGGCGCGCGTTACGCCATCGTCCGTGGCTCCACATGCTCGAGCTGGGGCACAGCCTGCCCGGCCGCGGCGAGCGACATCCAGACCTACTTGAGGAATGTGCCGCTGGGAATCAATCCAAACAACGTCACCGTCACCACTACTTGGACCCCCAACAACAATCCCGGCAGCACGGTTCAAGTGAAAGTGCAATACAGCTTTCAGTTCATTCTGCCGTTTCTGCCCAAGTCGACATTGGTGATGACCAGCGCCTCTCAAATGGTGATTGCGCAATGAGCGCACATCCGTTGGGACCAACAAATCTTTCGAGGCAGGCCGTTTTTTTGCTGTGGAATTAAATTCGAGGAGGCAACAATGATGGAAACAGCCGTTCCGTTCTTTCACATCTATGCAGGAGCACTCATCGTGCTGCTGGGCTTCGTTGTCGTCGAGATTCGTCGATTGCGCAAAAGCATGGAGCGCAAGTAGCCGCCCGCTCGAACGGCGCTAGACCTTGACGGCGCTCGTCTTCTTCAACCGGTAGAGCGTTTCTCCCGCGCGCGGGACCACGAGCACGCCTTCGCTCTCGCGCCCGCGCCATTCCTCGACCCGAATCCCCGCCGGATCGACATAACCGAGATTCACGCGCCGGCACCGCTCTTCCGGGATGCTCGTCGCCAGCGTCACCTGGATGCGCGGCGTCTCCACGCGCGTGGCCGCATCGTACGTTCCTAACCCCTTCACGTGCGTCGAGTGCGCCAGTATGGCTCCCGGATAGCGCTTGAAACGATCCCATTGCTTCGTGAAGTATTCGAGGACGTGGTACCCGACCTCGTCAATCAGCTTCCCGTGTGTATAGCTGATCTCCTTCACGTGCGGGCTGTAGACCACCACTTCGCCGCCGTCTGCCACCGCGGGCTCCGTCTTGTACATGCCCTTCGCGGCCGTCCACAGGTCGTCGTACATCTCGGGCATGATCGAGAGCACGCGCCGGAACGGCTTATCCACATAAATGATATGCTTCTGCGCCGAAAGCTCCATGGCTGGCGTCCAGGCCTCCTCGGGAGTGCCGAAGTACAAACCCGCCAGGCCTTCGTACGTATCCACCAGCGCAAAACATCCCACGGGCCGCGGAACGAAACGAGCGGCGCGGTCAATCAGCGCGCGCACCGGCGTGTATCCCGAACCGATGATTTTCGAGCTGGTGATCAGCGCGCCCAGCCAGTGCGTGAAATTGATGATCTCCGGCCCCGCGATGCCCGGAAAGAAATACTTGTTGGCCCCCGAAAACCCCACCACCTCGTGCGGAAACACCGGCCCGCAAATAATCAAATAGTCGTAATCCAGAATCAGTTTGTTCAGCTTTACCGGCACGTCCTCGGACATCAGTCCGCCGGTGATTTTCGCTGTCTCTACCGCAGGAATCGTCCCGAGGAGCGCAAAACTCGAAGGGTCATCCCAGTGGTGATTGAAAATGCGCGTCTCCCCCACCCGCCCGTTCTCCACCGTTTGTCCCACCAGCTTCCCGAGGTGCTCGTCGCTCATCTCCGGATGCGTGCCCAGCGCCACCAAATAATCCATCTTCCGCACGCGCGGCTTCAGAATTTTCTCGAACAGCCGAAACATCATGGGCATGGGCATCGTCCGCGTCCCGTCGGGAATCAGGATCAGCACGCGCTTGCCTTCGATGGGAATCGACGCCGCTGCTTCGGCCACAATCTCGCCCGCCTGGGCCTCCGTCAGGTATTGGCTCGCCGATCCTTTTCCGATTACCATTTCCGCCTTTCTCGCTTCAGCAATGGTCCCGTCGCTGCCACGGCGGAATTTCCGGCAGCAGCTTCGTGAACTCCGCGAGCAGTTCCGCCTCATACGCTCCTGCATACTTCCCCGCCAGGAACTTTGCAATACCCTCGTCGTGGAAGCGCTTCCACGACTCCTCTTCGTGCCCCGGATTGATGGGGAAAAATAGCGCGCCATTCTCGCGCGCCGCGTCCAGGTCTCCGAAAGCGTCCCCGATCATCAGCACGTGGTCTGGCGCGTACTTCCCGGAGGTGGCCATTTTCAGATGTTGTTTTTTCGTGCCCAATTCCTGGCCAGCAATCGCGCGGACATATTTCGCAATGTCGTGCTCTTCCCACTCGCGCTCCAGCGCCTCCGTGGGCGTCTGCGACACCACCACGCTGTCCGCTTTGGTCTCGAGCGCGATCAAGCTCTCCCGCACATGCGGGAAGGGCGGCAGCCCGGTCACCATCCATGCGATGCACTTGTTCACCGCCTTACTCCACTGGAGCGCGAGGTCGAGCTCCGCATCGGGATGCTCCGCCTTCCATGCCTCCAGCCCCTCGTTGCTTTGTGGCTTGCCCGACTTCAGAAATGCGCGCACGGCCGGCACCCGCGGAACCTTCGCATGCCGCTCCGCCACCTCCGGGCGCTTTTCCAGCAGATCGAACGTCATCACCAGCGCGGGCCACCGGTTGGTCCCCCGCCACTTCGAATAAAGGTTCACGAACTCATATGTCTCCCGCGCGTATTTCGAGACCGCCTGCAATCTCCAATATTTGATGACGTTGGGACAGAAGCACTCCTTTTGCTTGATCTCCATGCTGTCAAATGCGCAGCCGTCCGAATCAATGCCCACAAAAAATTTGTGCCGCGGCTCGAAATCGCCGAGGGCCGCTGCATCCCGTGTGCTCATGCCGATTTCTCTCTCCTCGTGCCGTTCCAACTAAATGAGGCTAACCTGAAGGGCTCTGCCGCGCTGCGGTTCGTCGCGAACGACCCGCAGGCCCCCTCGCCGCAACCAGTTGGAACGGCACTCCCGGTCGTGCATGGTTTGCGTGCTTTCGTGCAGGATGCCCTTGGCTAGCCGCTTCCAAAATAGTATAACCAAATTCGTATTTTTGCGCCGCGTGTCTGGCGTTTTGCGCCGCGCGGGCGAATGCTGCGCCGCTCTTTCGAGCGGCAGGAGCGATGATGCCACTCACGATCAAGCCCAAGCAGGATTGCCGGTGGGACCAGCTCAGCCTCGGCGAAGTGATGATCCGCTTCGACCCCGGCGACTTCCGCATCTGGACCACGCGCTCGTTCCAAGTCTGCGAAGGCGGCGGCGAGTACAACGTCGCCCGCGGCCTCAAGCGCTGCTTCGGCCTCGACACCGCCATCGCTACGGCATTCGCCGATAATCCCGTCGGTCGCCTGCTTCAGGACCTCATCTACCAGGGCGGCGTGGACCACTCGCTCGTCCGCTGGGTCGAATTCGACGGCGTGGGCCGCACCGTCCGCAACGGCCTCAATTTCACCGAGCGTGGATTCGGCGTCCGCCCGGCGCTGGGCTCTTCCGACCGCGGCCACACCGCCGTCTCGCAACTCAAGCCCGGCGATTACGACTGGGACCACATCTTCGGTAAGCTCGGCGTCCGTTGGTTCCACACGGGCGGCATCTTCTGCGCCCTCTCGCCCACTACGCCCGAGGTTGCCATCGAGGCCGCGCAGGCCGCCCGCCGCCACGGCACCATCGTTTCCTACGATTTGAACTATCGCGAATCCCTTTGGAAATCGTTCGGCGGAAAAAAGAAAGCCCAGGAAGTGAATCGCCGCATGGCGCCGTTCGTGGACGTGATGCTCGGCAACGAAGAGGACTTTTCCGCCGCCCTCGGCTACGAAGTCTCTGGCGTGGACGAAAATCTTTCCAATCTTCAGGTGGACGCCTTCAAGCGCATGATCGAAAAGGTGGTCAAAGATTTTCCCTTCCAGGTCGTCGCCACCACTCTTCGCAAGGCCACCACCGCCACCTTCAACGACTGGGGCGCCATCTGCTACACCGCTGGCAAATTCTACGAAGCCACCAACCGCGAAAATCTCGAAATCCTCGACCGCGTCGGCGGCGGCGATTCCTTCGCTTCCGGCTTGATCTACGGTTTCCTCGCCGGCAAAGACCCGCAATGGGCCGTCGAATGTGGCGCCGCGCATGGCGCCCTCGCCATGACCACTCCCGGCGACACCACCATGGCCACTCTCAAGGAAGTCCTCCAGGTGATGAAAGGCTCAGGCGCCCGCATCGCCCGCTAACTCCCGCCAATCCGCCACGGCCCAGCACCAATTCCTGTTCACCAAGCGCCGCTTTCGGCTATTCTTGTTCGCTTATGTTGGACTTGGCCTTCGTCCGTGAGCACTTGGACGCCATCGAACAGATGGCGCGCAACCGCCGCCTCTCGCTCGACCTCGCCCCTTTCCGCGAGCTCGACACCGAGCGCCGCCAGCTCATCACCCATACCGAACGCCTGAAGGCCGAGCGCAACAAGGCCAGCGACGAAATCGCGCGCCTCAAGCAAGGGGAGGCGATGCGAGCCGGCCTTGCTGCTGGTCTAGGTGGTAAGGCTCCTGCCCCTTCACCAAGCTCGGGGTCGAGCGAGGCCGAAGGAATGAAACGCGGCTTGGCAGGCCTGGTCCGAAAGGGATCGGCATCCTCCTCAAGCTCAAGCCCGAATGAGCTCGAAGCACTTCTCACGCGAATGAAGCAGGTTTCCGACGAAATCAAGCGCGACGACGTGCGCATTGCCGAACTCGACGAGCGCCTGAAACAATTCCTGCTCGTCATCCCCAATATCCCGCACGCCAGCGTCCCCGTCGGCAAAAGCGCCGCGGACAATGTGGAAGTGCGCCGCTGGGGCGCGCCTCCGAAATTCGATTTCACGCCGCGTTCCCACTGGGAACTTGGCGAAGCCGCGGGCATCCTCGATTTCTCCGCGGCCGCGAAAATCGCGGGCGCGCGTTTCGCTGTTTACAAGGGTTGGGGCGCGCGGCTCGAGCGCGCCCTCGCCAATTTTTTTCTCGATGTGCACACGCGCGAAGACGGCTACACCGAAATTCTTCCGCCGTTCCTCGTCAACACCGCTTCGCTCACCGGCGTCGGCCAGCTCCCCAAATTCGCCGCCGACATGTTTCACGTGGAAAATACCGACTTGTGGCTCACGCCCACCGGCGAAGTCGAATTGACCAGCATCTATCGCGACGAAACTCTCGACGCCGCTTTACTGCCCATCAAGCTCTGCGCCTGGACCGCCTGCTTCCGCTCCGAAGCCGGCGCCGCAGGAAAAGACACGCGCGGAATCAAGCGCCAGCACCAGTTCCAGAAAGTTGAGCTTTTCAAATTCACGCGCCCCGACGAGAGCTATGCCGAACTCGAATCACTCGTGCGCGACGCGGAACTGCTGCTTCAGTGGCTCGGGCTGCACTATCGGGTCGTCGAGCTTTGCACCGCGGACATGGGTTTCGCTTCCGCAAAAACCTACGACATCGAAGTTTGGCTCCCATCAGCGGGCGAGTTCATGGAGATTTCTTCCTGCTCGAACTGCGAAGCCTTTCAAGCGCGCCGCTCGGGAATTCGCTCGAAGCCCAAGGGCGGCAAAAGCGAATTCGTGCACACGCTCAATGGGTCAGGTCTCGCCGTCGGACGCACCTGGATCGCCCTCGTCGAAAATTATCAGCAGGCCGATGGATCCATCGTGATTCCCGAGCTTCTGCGTCCTCACATGGGGATTGACCGCATCCCTGCGGGGAAAAAAGATTAAGAGACAGGGCCCACAAGCACTTTCGGCCCGGTGGGATGAGGCATGCCCCCGGCAGGCTCGATGGTGACGGCGAACGCCATCGGCGCAACGCCTTTCGGGAAGGCCGCCATCCACGAGCTGTATTCCCCCGCCGTGGGATTGAAAAATCCCGCGCTGATCGGATTTCCCTTCTTCGGGACGAGCCACAACTGCCGGGGGGTGTAAAGGTCAACCGTCAGATATCCGCGCAATTGTGCCCAAAAGGATTGCGGTGCGGCCCAATACTCTCACATATGGTTAAGCCTATTATTTGCAGCTAGTTAGCAAGGGCATGGCGCCATCGGCGCAAGCTGGGCCCGTCCTTTTTGACCCTCTCAATTAATGGAATTACAAGTGGTTTTCATTGACATCCTCCTCAGCTTGGCTAAACTTCGTCTGGCCCATCACTTAGGGGTGCATCGGGTCGTGGGTAACATCCATAATTCCGGGCGAGCGCGGCGCGGATATCCACGTTAGGAGGAAGGAAAGACGATGGCCACAGTTGCCAAGGCCGTGCCGCAGCCCATACCGCGCATCGCGCCGCGCGAGGACCTCAACCCCTATCGCATTTCGCAAATCCAGTTCGATCTCGCCGCTGAGTATCTGAAGCTGGATCCGGGGCTACGCCAGATCTTGCGCTCGCCGAAACGTGTCCTGGAGGTCTCCATCCCCACCAAGATGGACAACGGCCAGTTGAAAGTGTTCACGGGTTATCGCGTGCAGCACAATGTGGCGCGCGGGCCGTCCAAGGGAGGCATCCGGTATCATCCGGGCGTCACGCTGGACGAAGTGAAGGCGCTGGCGATGTGGATGACGTGGAAGACCGCGACCGTCAATATTCCCTTCGGCGGCGGCAAGGGCGGTGTCATCTGCGATCCGAAACGGATGAGCAAGACGGAGCTCGAGCGCATGACGCGCCGCTATGCCTCCGAGATTTTGCCCCTCATCGGACCCGAAAAAGATATTCCCGCGCCGGACGTCTACACCGATTCGCAGACCATGGCCTGGATCATGGACACCTACTCGATGACCAAAGGATATTCATCGCTCGGCGTGGTGACGGGGAAGCCCGTTTCCATCGGCGGCTCGGAAGGGCGCAACGACGCGACCGCGCGCGGCTGCCTGGTGGTGACCGAAGAGGCTTGCAAGGTGAAGAAGATGTCGCTTCGCGGCGCGAGCGTCGCGATTCAGGGCTTCGGAAACGCCGGATCTCTCGCCGCGCGGCTGTTTTCGGAGAAGAAAGCGCGCATCGTGGCCATCAGCGATTCGCGCGGTGGCGTTTTCAATTCGCGCGGAATCGATCCGCTGAAGGCCGCGCGCTATAAAGAGCGCTCCGGCACGGTTGTGGGCATGCCGGGAACCTCGCGAATATCCAACGACGATTTGCTCACATTGAAATGCGATATTTTGATTCCTGCGGCGCTCGAAAATGTGATCACGCTTAACAACGCCGACCAAATCAAGGCCAAAATCGTGGCCGAAGCCGCCAACGGCCCGACCACCCCGCACGCGGACGAGGTGCTGGCGCGCAAGGGCATCCTTCTGCTGCCCGACATTCTTGCCAACGCCGGCGGCGTCACTGTCAGCTATTTCGAATGGGTGCAGGATCTGCAGAGTTTCTTCTGGCCGGTCGCGGAAGTGAGCGCGAAGCTCGAGTCCGTGATGCGGCGCGCGTTCCACGAAGTGTACGAAGCGATGCGCAAGCATCGCACGCACATGCGCACCGGCGCATACGTGCTCGCCGTGGGCCGCGTGGCTGATGCCACAATGGTTCGCGGCCTCTTCCCGTAGTTTGGTCCTTTACGGTTTGAATCCCATGATGAAAGCCCGTTGGAAGCGGCTGCTGCTGGGAGCTGTGGTAGCAATTTCTCTTGCTGCGGCGACTGGATTTTTCGCGCTGAGGATTCTCGAAGCCAGAATCTCCAGGAGGTTCACCGCCCCTCAGTTTCATCAGGCGCTCCCGCGAAGCGCCAATTCGCTGGCCGACTATGACTTTCCGTATTCCACATTGGATGGACAGGTTCTCCATCTCTCCCAATTGAAGGGCAAGGTTGTCTTCGTCAATTTCTGGGGAACGTGGTGTATTCAATGCATCGCTGAGATGCCCACGGTCCAAAAGCTATATGACAATTTTCGGAACGACCCCCGCATCACTTTTGTGATCGCCTCCCGTCTCGATCCGCCGGGGAGGGTTCGCTGGTACGCGAAGCACGGCCACTATGACCTCCCGTTCTATACCGTTCGTGATTCGGACATTCCTTCCATAATGAAGTTCAATCAATATCCTGCCACGTTCATCTTCGCAAAGGATGGAACCCTCGCCGAAAGGCAGATTGGCGGCGCGGACTGGAGTTCACCGGCGGTGGCGCAATTCATAAAGGAAATCGAAAATAGATAGTCAACTCCGAGCGCCCGAGGCTTTTCGCCTCACGAATAAAGTTTCCTATTGCGCGGAGACGGACAACACGCGTACATTTCAGCTTGCCGGTGCACCCAGACAGAAGGGTGTCGCCGGCATTTGTGCCTGGCGCGGAGGGCGCGCGAAATTTGAGCAATTACCCGAATCACAACGGCCACGCGAACCACACTCCACCGATTCTTCTCACCATCGCGGGATTCGACCCCTCGTGCGGTGCGGGCGTCGCCGCCGATCTAAAAACATTCGCAGCCCACAATTGCTATGGCGTCGCGGCGGTGACGGCGCTCACCGTGCAATCCACGCAGGGAGTGCGCGCCGTGCACGCGACCCCCGCGGCAATCTTGCGCGGGCAGCTCGACGCGCTGGCCGAGGACGCCACGATTGCGGGCGTAAAAATTGGAATGCTCGCCAATCGCGCCAACGCTTCCGCGATCGCCGATTTTCTCGATAGTCACACATACGCCCACGTCGTGCTCGATCCGGTTTCGCGTCCCACGGCGGGCACCGGCGAGCTGCTCGACGAGGCAGGCCTGAAATTCGTGCGCGACGAACTTCTCAAGCGCGCAAGCGTGATCACGCCAAACATCCCGGAAGCGGAATTTCTGACAGGAATGGAAGTGAAAGACCTGAACGGGATGAAAGCGGCGGGGCAAAGGCTATTGGAAATGGGCGCGCGCGCCGTGATCGTCACCGGAGGGCATCTCGAGAAGCCCATTGACGTGCTGTGCGAAGGCGGCAATACGGAGACTTTCGGCGGGGATCATGTGAAGAGTCCCAATACGCACGGTTCGGGCTGCACGTTTTCCTCCGCGATCGCCGCGCAGCTCGCGTGCGGCCAGCAGCTTCGGGATGCCGTGATCCTCGCCAAGGCCTATGTCACCAAGGCCATCGAGAAGTCCTATCAAACCGGCAAAGGCCCCGGGCCGCTCAATCAGCTCTTCCGCTTCCATCAGGAACCGCCGGCGCGCGGAGTCCACGAAGTTCCGCAGCACGGCATGCATCCTGCCGCCGAACCCGCCGCGCACTAACAACTCGTTGAAAAAGTCCGAAAGTTTTGTAGGTCGCGGCTTTCACGTTTTTTGTGTCCCGATGGGTTCTGTCGGCAAGACGCGAGGATTTTTCACTTTTCGAGTTCGGCAATGAGTGCTGGGACGATTTCGAAGAGGTCGCCGACCACACCGTAATCCGCAATTTCGAAAATAGGTGCGCGAGGGTCCTGGTTGATGGCGGCAATAGTGCGCGAACCCTTCATACCCACCACGTGCTGGATCGCCCCGCTGATGCCGATGGCGAGATAGAGCTTGGGCGCGACTGTCTCGCCCGAACTGCCGATTAGCTTGTCCATCGGCAGCCAGCCTTCGTCGCAGACTGGGCGCGAGGCGCAAATTTCGCCGCCCACGAGCCTGGCGAGTTTCTCGATCATGGGAATGTTTTCGGGCCCCTTGATTCCGCGGCCCACGGAGACGAGGATGGGCGCCTGCGTGAGGTCCGCGGTCTGCCTGGCTTCGCGGAAAATTTCGAGTGGCTTCGTCCGAATCTGCTCTGGCTTCAACTCCACGCCTACGGACTTTACGGGCCCTCTGCCGCTCGCGCGCTTTCGAGTGAGGTCCGCGCGAAATGCGCCGGCCTGGAACGACGCGAACCACGGAGGATGCCCCTCGAACACAACGTCCGCGGCCATGCGCCCCTGAAATATCGGGCGCACAAAAATCAGTTTTTCATTTTCGCGGCGGAAGCCGATGCAGTCGCCGATCATTCCTCGCTCAAGCGATGCGGCCAGCTTGGGCGCAAAATCACGGACTTGATATGTGTGCGGCAGTAGAACTAAGTCCGGCCTCGCGCCCTCAATCGCCTGCCGCAACGCGAGCGAAAATCCGTCGGGCGTGTATTTTTCGAGCAGGGCATGCTCGATGAGGAGCACCTCGTCAAGCTCGTAGCCGGCGAGTTCCTCCGCGAGCGGCGCCACGCCTTTGCCGACGACTGCCGCGGCGAGAGTCCCTTGCGTCTGCTGCACGATCTGCTGCGCGGCCGCCAGCGTCTCAAAGCTGACTTTATTCCACTGGCCCTCGGGCTGCTCGGTGATGAGGAGAATTTTCATTTTCGCTACCTGGGGATGAAGCCGAAACAGTTCGTCGTTCTAGAGTACGCGGGCTTCGTGGCGCAGTTTCTCGAGCAATTTAGCGGCAGCTTCCTTCGGCGACCCGGTGATGAATTCCGTTTTCTTGTTTTTTGCGGGGACGTAAATGCGCTCGACGCGTTGCGTGGACGAACCGCGCACACCCAGCGACGCGCGCTCGACAGTCGAGATCACCTTTTTCTTGGCGGCCATGATGCCCTGAAGCGTGGCGTAACGCGGCTTATTGATGCCCGACTGAATCGTGAGGACCGCCGGAAGCGGCAGCTCGACCCACTGGAACCATCCAGCCTCGAGCTCGCGTTTCACTTTTACGCGGCCGTCCGCCGCTTCGATCTGCATGACGATTGTCGCCTGCGGCCAGCCGAGCAATTCGGCGAGCAGCACGCCGGTCTGGCCGAAGCCCTGGTCGTCGCTCTGGAGGCCTGTGAGAATCAGGCCGAAGTTTTCGCCCTTAATCGACGCAGCCAGAGGGCGAGCCGCTGCAAGCGGGTCGAGCTTGAAGTATTCGCTCTCGGCGATGTGGATGCCGCGATCGGCGCCCCTCGCAAGCGCCTCCTTGATGGTTTGCTTGGCGCGCTCGGGCCCCATCGAAATCGCCACGACTTCGCCGCCATGCTTTTCTTTCAGGCGCAGGGCTGCTTCGAGCGCGTAGCTATCCGGCTCGTTGGTCTCAAATGTGATGTCGGCTTCGCGGATCCACGCGCCGCCTTCGGCAATCGCAAGCGGCGCGTCTTTGGCGGGCACCTGCTTCACGCAAACGCCGATTTTCACGGCGTGCGGCCTTCCCAGCGCTTGAAGATCAATGAGGCATTGGTGCCGCCGAAGCCGAAGGAATTCGAGAGCACGAAATGCACTTCGGCCTTGCGCGCGTGGTTGGGAACGTAATCCAGGTCGCACGCCGGATCAGGATTTTCATAGTTGATCGTGGGCGGAAGAATCTGATCCCGTAGCGCCAGGACGCTGATGCCCGCCTCGAGGCCGCCCGCCCCGCCCAGAAGATGCCCGGTCATGGATTTCGTCGAGCTGATGGGAACTTTTTTCGCGCGCTCGCCGAAGACGCGCTTGAGCGCCGTGGTCTCGACGGCGTCTCCAATGGGCGTGGACGTACCGTGCGCGTTCACGTAGCTCACATCGTTCGGCGAAATCCTTGCGTCTTTGATCGCCGCCATGGAGACGCGATATCCGCCATCTCCTCCTTCGGCAGGCTGCGTGATGTGGTACGCGTCGCCGGACATGCCATATCCCACGATTTCGGCCAGAATATTGGCTCCGCGGCGCTCGGCGAATTCGAGCGACTCGAGGATGAGCACGCCCGAGCCTTCGCCCACCACGAATCCGTCGCGCCCGGCGTCGAAAGGGCGGCTCGCGCGCTCGGGCTCGTCGTTGCGCGTCGAAAGCGCGCGCATGGCCGCGAACCCGCCAACGCCCATCGGTGTGATCGCTGCTTCGGAGCCGCCCGCGATCATCACTTCGGCATCGCCCCGCTGGATGATTTTATACGCGTCGCCTACGGCGTGCGCCGAAGCCGAGCATGCTGTGGCTGTGGCGGAGTTCGGGCCTTTCGCGCCGTAGCGGATGGAGACGTGCCCCGACGCCAGGTTGACGATCGCACCGGGAATGAAAAAGGGAGATATCCTGCCCGGGCCGCCCTCCAGGTATTTCGAATGTTCGCGCTCGATTACATCGAATCCGCCGATCCCGGAGCCGATATACACGCCCGTGGAATCGGCGATTTCCGGCGTGACCTCCAGCCGGGCCATGCGCACGGCGAAATCCGATGCGGCCAGGGCCAGTTGGATGAACCGGCCCATCTTCTTCAGCTCTTTTTTTTCAGTCCAGTTGAGCGGATCGAATCCGCGGACTTCACCGGCAAAGCGGCATTCGAAACCTGTGGCGTCAAAGTGCGTGATCGGGCCGATTCCGCTTTTCCCGGCCAGCAGGTTGCGCCAGACCTCTTCGGTCCCGATGCCGCATCCGCAAACCAGACCAGCGCCCGTCACGACCACTCGGCGGTTCAAGCGAAACTTCTCCTGTTTGGAATGGGGCTACCCGTGGGCGGCTACTTGGCTGCCTTGGCGTGCTTGTCAATGTATTCGATGGCGTCCTTCACCGTGGCGATCTTTTCGGCATCCTCGTCCGGGATCTCGATGCCGAAAGATTCCTCGAAGGCCATCACCAGCTCGACGGTGTCGAGCGAGTCGGCGCCCAAGTCATCCACGAACGATGCGGTGGCCGTCACTTCCCCTTCATCCACACCGAGTTGCTCGACGATAATCTGCTTTACGCGCTCTTCAACGCTGGCCATTCTGATCGTTCCTCCGATATCGGCTATCTTGTTCCCCCGGGCCACACTGCAGGCGGGGGTTGCGCCCCGAAATTGTCTTGCCCATTCTATGCGCGCCTTATTGCCGGGTCAACCGTGCCGCGCATTTTCCGTGTCCGTGCTGGAGGCAGGCGGCGCCGCCCCGCACTCAGCCCATGTGCAGGCCGCCGTTTACATCCAGCACCTGTCCCGTGATGTAAGCGGCCTCATCGCTCGCCAGGAAGGCGATGGCGGCAGCGACATCGCGATCCGTCCCGAAACGTCCGAGCGGAATCAGCGATTTCATTTTATCCTTCAGCTCCTGCGGCAGCGGGTCGGTCATCGGCGTTTCGATGAAGCCGGGCGCAATGGCGTTCACGGTGATGTTGCGCGACGCCACTTCGACGGCTATCGCGCGCGTAAGGCCGATGAGGCCGGCCTTCGACGCCACGTAATTCGCCTGCCCCGCATTCCCCGTCTCCGCCACCACCGAAGTGATATTGATAATCCGCCCCGAGCGCTGCTTGAGCATCGCCCCGAGCGCCTGCTGGATGCAGAGATACGCGCCGGTAAGGTTCGTGCGCAGCACGGCGTCCCAGTCTTCAAGCTTCATCCGCAGCGCCAGCGTGTCGCGCGTAATCGCGGCATTATTCACCAGGATGTCGAGCCTGCCGAATTTTGCGAGCACTTGCTGAAAGCCGGCCTTCACGTCTGCGGCGTCGGCAACGCTCATCGGAACCACCAGCGCCGTGCCGCCCGCAGCTTCGATTTCCACGTCGAGCGCTGCGAGCTTTTCCCTGTTGCGCGCCGCAATGGCCACGCGCGCGCCGGCCTCGGCCAGCACCAGCGCCGTGGCGCGGCCAATGCCTTGCGAGGCCCCGGTAACAATCGCGATTTTGTCCTTGAGCGAAAACATCATCAATTTTCGGGCCCCTCGGTGCGCGCTTGCGTGATCTTGTCGAGCGTCGCCCGCAAGCTCGCAGAGTCTTCCACGTTGAAGCAGCGCACCGAACGGTCAATCTGCCGTAGCAGCCCCGAGAGCACTTTCCCCGGGCCGACTTCGACAAAGATGGTAACACCCTGTCCGATCATCTCGCGCATCGAGTCGAGCCACAGCACCGGCAGCGTGATCTGGCGGATCAGCGCGTCGCGCGCTTCCTCGCCCGACGTGATGGCTTCGGCATCCGCGTTGGTGATCAGCGGAAAGCGCAGCGGACCGAATGGCGCGGCGCGCAGATCCGGCTCAAAGCGCTGCTGTGCCGGAAGCATCAGGGCGCAGTGAAATGGCGCGGAGACGGGAAGCATCACGGCCCTCTTGGCTCCGGCTTGCGATGCGATTTCCACGGCGCGTTTGACGGCCCCGGCGTGCCCGGATATCACCGTTTGCTCGGGCGAATTCAGATTCGCGGGCGATACCACTTCGTTCCCCGCGGCCTTGCGGCAGATTTCCCCCACTTCCGCTGGCGCAAGCCCCAGGATCGCGGCCATGGCGCCCTCGCCCGGGGGAACGGCTTCCTGCATGTAGCGTCCGCGCTGGCGACCCAGTTTCACCGCGGCGGAAAATTCCAGCGCCCCCGCGGCGACAAGAGCGGAATACTCGCCCAGGCTGTGCCCGGCGGCAAAATCCGGCGTGACTCCTCGCGCTTCGAGCGCCCGCCAGGCCGCCACGGAGACGGCCAGGATTCCCGGCTGCGTGTTTTCCGTGAGCTTGAGCGCCTCTTCCGGCCCCTCGAAGCACAGCTTCGAGACCGGAAATCCCAGCGCCTCATCGGCCTCTTCGAAAACCGCGCGCGACTCGGGGAAATTTTCCGCCAGGTCGCGGCCCATGCCGGAGTATTGCGAAGCCTGGCCCGGGAAGAGGAATGCGAGCTTGCTCATGGCGGTTCGTGACTTTTCCGTGCGCCTAGAAACGCGCGCCAACCTGGGGCGAAACCTGCCTGCCGGCAGGCAGGGCGGAAAGCTCCTGCTCTATTTTTTCGTTCACGCGCGCGCGGCACAATTCCGCGGCCACGCGAATGGCGTTCTTGATCGCGTTGGGATTCGAATGGCCGTGGCCGATGATGGTGATGCCGCGGACCCCCAGCAGCGGCGCTCCACCGTATTCCGAGGCGTCCGTGCGCTTGCGGAAGGCGTCGAAGGCGCGCTTCGAAAGGGCATAGCCAAGCTGCGAACGCAAGCTGCCCTTGATGGTTTTCCTCAGCATGCCGCCCAGATGTTCGGCCACCGCTTCGCTGATCTTGAGCGCGATATTGCCGATGAAGCCGTCGCATACGATCACATCCACGTTCCCGCGAAACACGTCGCGCCCCTCCACGTTGCCCGCAAAATTCAGCGTGGTTTGCTTCAGGCGGCTGGAAGCCTCGCGCGTGAGATCGTTGCCCTTCATTTCTTCCTCGCCGATGGAAAGCAGTCCCACGCGCGGCCTTTTCACTCCCCATATGGTCCGGTAGAAAATCTCTCCCATCACGGCGAACTGCTCGAGTTGCTCCGGCTTCGAATCCACGTTGGCGCCCACGTCGAGGATCACGGAAACCTTGTCTTTCATATTGGGAAACGACGCGGCCAGCGCCGGCCGATCCACCGACGCAAGCGTGCCGAGAACGAACCGCGCCACCGTCATCACCGCGCCCGTATTCCCTGCGCTCACCAGCGCATCCCCCCGGCCGTCGCGAACCAGCCGCGCGGCCACGTGCAGTGAGCTGTCCTTCTTCCGCCGAAATGCCTGGGAGGGTGAATCCGTCATGGAGATAACGTCCGTGGCGTTCACGATCTCGATGGGCAGCCCGCGAACCTTATGCCGCCCCAGCTCTTGGCGGAGGGCCGCTTCGGCCCCTGTAAGAATCACGCGAACGTCCTGCTCGCGCGCCGCCAGAATCGCGCCTTCCACCTCCGCGCGTGGCGCGTGGTCGCTTCCCATGGCATCGAGCGCAACTGTGGTCATCGTGGCACCAACGAGCACCGATTTGGATTGGCAGGTAACGGAAACTTAGGATGCTTTCGATGCGGTGTCAATCACTTCGCGGTCCTTGTAATAGCCGCACTTGGGGCACGCCCGGTGGGGCAGCTTCTTTTCGTGGCAATGCGGGCATTCGGCCAATGACATGGTGTGAAGATGATCGTGCGCACGCCGATTGCTCGTCCGGCGCTTCGAGTGTCGTCGCTTGGGATTGGGCATTCCTGCTCCTCGTGGCGGGCCGCTACAGCACGCGGCCCGAATGGGAACGCTTAGTGTAGCCTGTTATTGCTTTTTGAACCAGTCCTGCTTCAGTCGGGCCAGCGGGGCAAGCCTGGCGTCGGAGGGGTGCTTCTCGCAGCGGCATTCCTCGTTATTTAGGCTGGCGCCGCAGTGCGGACACAGGCCCCGGCAGTCGCTGCGGCAGATGACCTTCATCGGAAGAGCCAGGTTCACCTGTTCGGCAAGCACGTCGGCCAGAAAGAGCCCATCGCCCTCAAAGAACGCGATTTCCGTATCGTCCAGATTCAGGTGGACTTCCTCGTCGCGTGCGATCGAGGTCATGGGCCGGTAAAAGAGATCGAAATCGCGGCCGATCTCCTCGACCACCGTGTCGAGACACCGCGCGCAAACCAGCTCCACGCGCGTATGCAGGTTCCCGTAGATTCGGATCTGGCCGTCCACGATCTCCGCCGTGGCGCGTACCTCGAGAGGCTCTACTTGACGGAATTCCCCGGAATGAAAGTCGAGCGTCCCCGCCGAATAGCTTTTACGGATGCGAATTTTTCGGACGGCCAGTTCGTTGACGTCGAGAAACATCGTTTTCCCCGCGTTTTTCGCGCGTAAACGAGATTATAAAACCCGCGCGCCTATTGTCAAGAAAGCCGGCGGGCCAACGTTCCTCCACTGACGCGAAATGGACAATGGCTCCTTCGCTCGCCGCGGCGTGCCATGTTGGGAATTTCGTTGTGTTCAGGGCAGAGCAAGCGGCGCGCCTTTTTTTGCAAGGTTCACCGCCCCTTCACAATCCCACAACATTGCGCCGCTAGCGTCAGGCGTTCGCCCAAAATCAAAAAAAGGAGCCTCGAAATGACTAAGCTTGAAAAGCACAACGCTACGTGTGTGCTTGCGCGGCAGCTTCTTATAATTTTGTTCATCGTTTCGGTCGGAATTGGCACGGCGTTCGCACAAAAAGGCTTTACCCCCGGGAACCTGGTTGTCAGCCGCAGCGTTTACCAAAACGCGGGCAATATCGTAGTGGGCCAAACCGAACTCCCGCCCAACTGCTCGGCTCCTTCTGGCTCCTGCACCACCCCGCCCACCACTGCAATTAGCGACGGTACGTACCCATATGTCTGGAACAACGACTCTGTCGACGGCAGCTTCGGCATCACCTCAGTGATTTTCCTTGACGAGATCACAACAGGCGGCGCACTCGTCAACACGCTGGAAGTTCCCAACAGCACCCAAAATGGCGTTCCCCCAACCAAAGACCAGATGGTTACCAGTTTCAGCTCCAAATCGGAGGTAGCCCTGAACCTCTCGACTGACCATAGCTACATCACATTTATGGGCTACCTCGCGCCCGTCGGCGCTCTCGACGTATCGAACGCCAACACTGCCGGCGCCGTCGACCCCACAAACCCGGTCGGTGAAAATGTATATCGCGTCGTGGCAGAGGTCGACCAGAAGGGAAAATTCAAGTTCACGAAAACCAACGCCTATAGCGGCAACAACGGCCGTGCGGCAATTCTGAATGACTCCGACGGCGCCAATGTCCTTTACACCGCCGGCAACGCCGGCAACGGCGCCAATCCCCAGCCGGATGGCATCATTACCGGAACCGGCATGCAGATATTCACTCCGGAGGTCAAGGCCCTTGTCGCGCAAGACCCAGGAGATACCACACCCCTCGGGAGCTTTAACATTACACAACTGGGCGACGCCGCGGATAAGATTGGGAAAGATACCAACTTCCGGGGCCTTACGATTTTCGACAATGTCATCTACACCTCCAAGGGCAGCGGCAGCAACGGCATCAACACGGTCTACTTTATCGATTCTACGGGCACCGTATGCAACCGTTCGACGGGAGTCGGCCTCCCTGCATCTGGCGCAACCCTACCGACAGCAGGGATCGTGTACGACACTGACCCCTCGGTGATCCAGGCGCAGGGCGTGGTTCCCTACAACATGTGCGTCCTGAATGGCTTCAATACCAAGACCGCCAAGAAAACAACCAACGTCTTTCCGTTCGGCATCTGGTTTGCCAACCCCACCACGATGTACGTCGCGGATGAAGGCAATGGAACTGCCACCTTTTCCTCCATCACAATGACCTACACAGCGGCTGCTGCTCAGACCACAGCAGGACTCCAGAAGTGGGTATTGGAGTCGGGTGTGTGGGTCCATGTCTATACCCTGCAGGCGGGGTTGCAACTCGGCGTGCCCTATACCGTGGCCGGCTATCCGACTGGAGATAATCCAGCGACCGGGCTTCCCTGGGCTCCCGCGACAGACGGTCTTCGCAACCTCACCGGCTCCGTGAGCTCGGACGGCTCGACTGCAACCATCTACGCCATCACTTCCACGGTCAGCGGAAATGGCGATCAGGGCGCGGATCCGAATAAACTCGTCACGATCACCGACAACGTGGCTGCGACCTCTCTGCCTGCTGGCGAAAGCTTCACGACTCTCGACGCAGCCGGCAATCTGGAAGTTCTGCGTGGCGTCTCTTTCACGCCGGGAACCGGCAACTAGCAATTTCATACCCATAAATACGAACGGCGGGTGGCCTCTAACAGGCGCCCGCCGTTTTTGTTTTGTTCCCCCGCGCAAATTCACATCACGAAAGCCCATGCCCGGTTTTTCGCCGCTCTAAGGCGAAGTGGCGCGTGACGCCGCCGCGCCGAGCAGCTCTCGGCACTGCCGCAGTAGGAAATGGTCCGTCATGCCGGCGATATAGTCGCAGACCACGCGGTGGGGCGGCTCGTTTCCGGCCAGTTCCGCATAGTGCGCAGGCATCCGGCCGGGGTGCTCGAGATAGAAACTAAAAAGTCCATCGAGAGCCGCCACGGAACGCTCCCGCTCCTCGGAAATTGCCGGATGGGAGTACAACCGTGAATGCAGAAAGCGCTTCAGATCGCCGTTGTGACGCGCCGCCTCCTCCGAGAATCCCGCAAGCCTCTTCGCGTGGCGGCGCACACCCTCGGTGCCCCGAACGCCGCTCGCCTCGGTTTCGAGCGCCGTGTTCTCGATCAAGTCTGTCGCCAGGTAGTCGAGAACATGCTTGAGCGCCTCATTGAATTTCAGCTTCTGGCGTCCCTGCGGATAGCGGCGGTCCACGTCCGTATACGCGGCGTCGAACACCGTCACTTCGGCGCGAAGCTGGTCGAAATCCAGCACGCGGGCTTCGAAACCGTCGTCGAGGTCGGCGGTGTTGTAGGCGATTTCGTCCACCAGATCAATGATCTGCGCTTCGAGCGGCGGCCGCTCCTCAAGTAGATATTCGGCCAGCGCGGGAAATTCCGCCGCGGAGTAGTCGCGCGAATGTTTGATGATGCCCTCGCGCACCTCGAACGTGAGATTCAATCCGGGGAAATCCAGGTAGCGCTGCTCGAACTGTTCCACGATTCGCAGCGCGTGCAGATTGTGATCGAAGCGTTCGCCGTGTTCGCGCATTCGCGCGTCGAGCTGCTTTTCGCCCGCATGGCCGAATGGCGGATGCCCCACGTCGTGCGCCAGCGCCAGGGCTTCCGCAAGGTCGGTATTGAGCGCAAGCGCCCCCGCCACGGTGCGCGCGATCTGCGCCACTTCCAGCGTATGCGTCAGGCGGTTGCGGAAATGATCGGAGTAGCGTGTCGTGAAAACCTGTGTCTTTGCTTCCAGTCGACGGAACGCGCGCGAATGAATCACGCGATCGCGGTCGCGCGCATATTCATTTCGATAGGGATGTTGCGGTTCAGGGTGGCGCCGCCCGCGCGACTTCCGCACGTCCATGGCGCAGAATGCGAGTGGCATCGCTCGGCCCGCTCAGGACTTGCCGGGCAGCAGTGCGAGTTCCTGGCTGGCCTGATCGGCGATCTTCGTGTCGGGGTATTCGGACTTGATCTGCCCATAGAGCTTGGCGGCCTGGGCGGGGTCCTTCTCGCGATAGTGCTCGGCGAGTGCGAGCATCGCCACCGGTTTGGGCACGAGCAAGGTCGGCTTGTCCATCAGTTGCTGATAAAATTTCACGGCTTCGTCGCCCCGGCCCGTGAAGTCGTCGAGCTCAGCCAGTTCAAACTTTGCCATGGCTGCGAACTCTCCATTGCCGCCCGCCAGCGGCTGAAGCAGGCTCCTCGCTTGATCATTCTTGCCGAGCTTTTCGAGGCTGAGCGCGTAATAGTATTTGGCAAGCTGCCCTGGGCGAGTGTGAGGATATTTTGCCGCCACCTCGCCGAACTTTTGGGCCGCATCTGCGTACTTCTTGTCGGCGTCCGTGTACGTGGGCACGCCCGGTGTGGGCGGCGCGCCCGGAGTAGCGATCGGAGCCTCGAAAATCTTCATGGCGGCGTCGAACGGCACCGACGCCTTCAATGTTTGGCGTTCCGAGTAAGTCCACCAGCCGTAGCCGCCCAGCGCGATGACCAGCGCGGCGATCAGCAGGTAGAGCGTGAGCTGCTGATGGGAGAGCACGGCGTCCGCGCCGTGTGCCAGCGATTCCCGAAATTCATCCTTTTTCAGTTCTTTGCGTGATATATGCGCCAAATTTAATGTCCCGAAGGGAAGCGTTCAGTTTCCAATGGTATCACAAACCCGCCGCCGGTCTGCATTTGACTGGAGACCCCGATGCAGTATGGCGTTGCATAAGAAGCGGGATTATAGTGGTGCATTGTAGGCGCGACACGAAGGCCGCCTCGGGCCTTTTTGCGGCAGGCGATAAAATTAGGAGCGATTCATGGCGCGAAATTTTCTCGTGATATGCGCGGTCATCTTGCTTGCAGGCTTCGCCGCACGCGCGCCGCAAGGCGCGGACGAAATCTGGCGCTTCGCCGTCTCCGGCGATTCCCGGAATTGCGGCGACGTGGTCATGCCCGCCATCGCAAAAAGCGTTCTCGCGCACGGCGCCCTGTTTTACTGGCACCTAGGCGATTTCCGCCTCGGGTTCGGCATTGACGAAGATATGCAGCAGCTCGCGGCCGGTAAGATGACCCTCGATGATTACCACTCCAAGGCCTGGGACGATTTCATCGCCCGCGAGGTTGACCCCTTCGGCCCGCTCCCCGTGCACCTGGGCATCGGCAACCACGAACTCTACATGCGTGGGCCTGCGCAGGCGGACGAAGATCTAAGCCACGCGCAGTTCATCCCCAAGTTCAGCAAGTGGATGGGCGGCTCCCCCACCGCCTACTACCACTGGAAGTCGCATCACGTGGATTTCATCTATTTGGATAACTCCATGGATGCGGGCTTCGATAAGGACCAGCTCCTCTGGCTCGAAGATATCCTCACCAAGGACGCGCCGGACCCGAATGTCCATGCCGTGGTTGTGGGCATGCACCGCGCCTTGCCCAATAGCCTGGCCTGCGGCCACAGCATGAGTGGCGACTCGCCGCTTCCCACGGATACGGACGCAGAGAAAAAGAAAATAGACGATACCAATCGCGAGAGCACCGAAAGCGGCCGTCAGGCGTACACCGACCTCGCTAACTGGAAGAAGGAAACCAACAAATCGGTTTACGTTCTTGCCAGCCATTCGCATTTCATCATGATGGAGCAGGTCTACGACACTCCCTACTGGCGCAGTCCCAGCCACGGCGGCGTCGTTCTTCCGGGATGGATTGTGGGCACGGCGGGCGCAAAGCGTTATCCATTGCCGCCGGAACTGGCATCGAGGAACGACGTCCTGGCCAAGACCTACACGTACGGATACCTCCTGGCAACGGTCCATCCGGACGGCCAAATCTCCTTTGAATTTAAGGAAATCACGGAAGACGATGTGCCCCGCGATGTCGCGCTCCGCTACGGCAAGCCCTTCGTGGACTTTTGCTTCCTGTCCAATCGCGCCATCACGCCGCTCCCTCCCCCTCCGCCCTCCTGCCAGGAACAGTAGCGTAGAGTTGACACAAAACCGTTACGCACAGAAATTCCGACAGTGCTCCAATTACGTGTTGCTTCTGATCGCAGTCTATTTCCGGAATGGTTTTTAGGAGGCCGGACCTTTAGGTCCGGCGAAAAAGCACCACAGGAGAGGGGCTTTCGCGCCTTTTGCGTCCCGACGCCCTTTGTCGGGAAGCCCCTGAAGCTGCCTGAATGTGTTTTTCAGCAAGCGGTTAGGAAGAAGCTTTGAAGCTGCGCAGGGCGGTCTCCTCGTCGGCCTGCACGTCGAAGATCGTGTACAGCCGCGTAATCGAGATAATGTCGCGCAGCCTGCGGCTGAGGTTCATAAGCTTCAGTTCGCCGTGGACGTTGCGCACCGCCGTGCAAGCGCTGACGAGTTCCCCAATGCCGGCGCTGTCTATGTAGTCCACGTCGCTTAGATTGAGAAGAATTTTGCGGTGTCCCATGGCCACGATTTCGCGGATCATGGTCCGCAATTTGGCGCTGCCCTCACCCAGCGTGATCTGGCCGCTGAAATCCACCACGGCCACATCGGCTATTTCGCGGCATGTTCCCTGGAAACGCAAGAAGGCCTCGGAATTCGATCTTACTCCGTATGCGAGCGGCCGTCGCCGAAAAGGGGGTGCGGGAGTTTCTTGGACATCACCAGCTCGGCTCCCCCGCCGGGCCGCCGCCGGACGGCCACGTCATCCATGAAGGCGCGCATCAGGAAAAGTCCGCGCCCCGAAGTGCGCAGCAGGTTGTCTTCGGCAAGCGGGTCCGGGATTTCAGCGGGATCGAATCCGGCGCCTTCGTCGCGGACGTGCAGAATCATCTTGTCCGGACCGAACTCCACGAGCAGGCCGATTTTCTTCCGCGGGTCATGCCGATTCCCATAGTTGTACGCGTTGATCACTCCCTCGCGCACGGCCATGGCCATCTTGTCGGTCTCTTCCGCGCTGAAGCCGGCGGCTTCTGCGACGCGCTTCACGATGTTTTCAGCAAGGTCCACGCTTTCGAGCGCTGTCTCCAGCGTGACCTCGAGACGTTGAGTGGTGGCCGGCATGGAAGCCCGTTATTCCCTGATTGATTTGCTACATACCGTTATCACACCGCGCGAGCCTCCGTCAATCCGCCGTCCACTCGATGAGTTACGCGCCCCTTGTGTGAGAACGCGAGAATGTTTGTAGGTCGTGGCTTTAGCCACGACGTAAGCCTCGTAAACCACGACGGCTTTAGCCGCTGAAGTTCCGATTCTGCGTTTCCTGCACGGACTCTTCACGCCCAGTATGTCCGGTCGAGCGTCCGGTACTGTATCGCTTCGCTCAAATGCTTTGGCAGGATCATGGGCGCGGCCTCCAGGTCCGCAATCGTCCGCGACACTTTCAAGATGCGATCGTGCGCGCGCGCGGAAAGCCCCAGTCGCTGGATGGCCGTTTCCAGCAGCTTTTCGCCCTCGGCGGAAATCGCGCAGTGCTTGCGGATCAGCTTCGGCGGCATCTGCGCATTGGCGTAGATTTTCTTCTCCCCGGCGTATCGCTCGATCTGAATCTTCCGCGCCCGCAGCGCGCGTTCGCGGACGCAAGCCGAACTCTCGATTTCGCTATCGCCCCGCAGTTCCTTGTACTTCACCGCCGGCACTTCGATGTGAATGTCAATCCGGTCGAGCAGCGGTCCGGAAATCTTCGACACATACCTCTGTATCTGCGGCGGCGAGCAGTGGCATTCCCTCGTGCCGTCGCCGAAAAAGCCGCACGGGCACGGGTTCATCGCCGCGGCCAGCATGAACCGCGAAGGAAAACTCACCGAAAGCGCCGCTCGCGCGATCGTCACGCATCCGTCCTCGAGCGGCTGCCGCATCACTTCCAGCACATTGCGCTGGAATTCCGGCAGCTCGTCGAGAAACAGCACGCCATTGTGCCCCAGCGAAACCTCGCCCGGCCGCGGAATCGCCCCGCCGCCGATCAATCCCGCGTCGCTGATCGTATGGTGCGGCGACCGGAACGGCCGCGTCCCCACCAGCCCGCGCGAATCGTCCAGCAACCCCGCCACGCTGTGGATCCGCGTCGTCTCGATGGCCTCGTCGAGCGACATCGGCGGCAAAATCGTCGGAATGCGTTTGGCGAGCATGGTCTTCCCCGCGCCGGGCGGCCCAATCAGCAAAATGTTGTGACTCCCCGCGCAAGCCACTTCCAGCGCCCGCTTCGCCGCCATCTGCCCGCGGACGTCCCGCAAGTCCACGGCATACTGGCTCGCCTCGGCCAGCATCTGCGACGTATCCACCGCGATTGGCTCGAACGATTCCGGCGCATTCATCAGGTCCACGGCCTGCGGCAGCGATTTCACGGGAAAAACCTTCACTCCCTCGACCACCGCCGCTTCCCGCGCGTTCGCTTCCGGCACCACCAGATTGCGTATCCCCCGCTCCCGCGCCGCCAGCGCCGCCGAAAGCGCCCCGCGCACCGACCGCACCCCGCCGTCCAGCGACAGCTCGCCCAAAAAAACGTGCGTATCCAGAAGCTTTCCGAAAAATGTTCCCTGGCAGCCCAGCAGTCCCAGCGCCATCGGCAAATCGAATGCCGAGCCTTCCTTGCGAATGTCCGCTGGCGCCAAATTGACGGTAACAACCTGGTAGGAGGGGTAATCGAAGCCGCAGTTTCGCAGCGCCGCCTTCACTCGTTCGCGGCTTTCCTTCACGGCGATGTCCGGCAGGCCCACTACGTTGAATTCGCCCGGCTTGCCGGGCCCGACGTCCACCTCCACTTCGACGAGGTAGGCGTCAATTCCGAACACCGCGGCGCTGAATGTTTTGAAGAGCATCCCAAGCGTGAGGGGCAACCCCTGCGGCGTCGAGCGTAACCCAAAACGCCACTTCACGCTAGTGATACTCCTCGGCCGCGTAGGAGGGCGGACTACGTCCGGCCGGGCTGGATGGACTTGCCTGCGCGCCAGCGTTTGAACCAACCATGCTCGCGCATACCTTCCTCTTCGATTTGCCGCGCCCACGCGCTCAGCAGGCTCGCGCGATTAAAGTAACCCACCATCTTCCCCGGCTCCTCGCGGCTCACCACCGGCAATCGCCCGATGTTGTTCGCGAGCATCCGGTGCATGGCGTCGAAAACAAGCTCGTCCTCATACGCCACGATCGGTTTGTTCGACCCTGCCTCCAGCACCGTGATTTTCCCGTGCGGGTCGGCCTCCAGCGCGCGCAGCAAATCCCCTTGCGTCACCATGCCCACTAGCCGCCCGTCGCTCGCCGCGATCGGCAATCCCTCCGTCAAATTGAGCGCCGGTGTTACGCGGCTCGCGCTTCCTTCGCCTGATGAAGCGCCTGCCAGACCTCCCGCCGGCACTTTCGCGTGGCCGATGCGTTCGGCCAGCTCCGCGACGGTCATCTCCGCGGGAATCGGCTGCACGTCCCTTCTCATCACTTCGCCCACGCGCACGATTTTCAGAATTCCCGCCTCGAATTCCTCCGGCACCAGTAGCCCACGGCGCGCCAGCTTTTCCGTCATGATGGAGCTCGGCAGATACCGGATCGCAATCATGTCCGCGACAACGCAACCGAGCATCAGCGGCAAAATCGCGTTGTAGTCCCGCGTGATTTCGAACGCGAACACGATGAACGCGAATGTCGCGCGCGATGCCGCGCCGAAAACCGCCGCCATAGCCACCAGCGCGTATGCCCCCGGCGAAAGATGCGCGCTCGGAAAAATCATGTTCACGATCATCGCGAACGCGCCTCCCAGCGCCGCGCTCGACATAAACATCGGCGCGAGCAGCCCGCCCGAAGTCCCCGAGCCAAGCGAAATCACCAGCGCCAGCGCCTTGAACACCGCGATCAGCAAGAGCAGCTTCAGCGCAAGGTTGTTGTTCAGGATGTCGGAAATCGTGTCGTACCCCACGCCCAGCACCCGCGGCACAAAAAATCCGATGATGCCCAGCCCTAGCGCCCCAATCGCCGGTTTCCACAAGTCGTCAATCCGCAGCCGGTCGAACTGGTCCTCCACCCAATACAGCAGCTTCGTGAATCCAATCGCAGCGACGCCGCAGAGCACGCCCAGCAGCACATAGAACGCCAGCCCGCGCGGCACTCCGAAATCCACGTTGCCCATGCCGAACATCGAGTGCTGCCCCAGCAGCAATGCACGGACGCTCGTCGCCAGCGTGCTCGCGATCACCAGCGGAATAAACGACCGCGACCGAAACTCGAACAGCAACAATTCAATCGCCAGTATCACGCCCGCAATCGGCGTATTGAACGTCGCGGCCATCCCCGCGCCCGCGCCGCACGCCAGCAGCACTTTGCGCTCTGCGGCCGTCATCGAGATCACCTGCCCCACCAGCGACCCCACCGCCCCGCCCGTCTGAATGATGGGTCCTTCCGCGCCGAAGGGCCCTCCCGTGCCGATGGCGATCGCCGCCGATAGCGGCTTCAGGATCGCCACTTTCGCTTCGATCCGGCTGCGCGACGTCAGCACCGCCTCCATCGCTTCCGGGATGCCGTGCCCCTTGATTTTTTCGCTGCCGTACTTGGCCATGAACCCCACGATGATTCCGCCGATCACCGGCGTCACGATGATCCACGCTCCGATGGTCGTATGTTCCGGGCTGCGAAATTGGAAGGACCACTGGTGGTAATAGGCGAGGTTCGTGAACAGCCCGATCAGGTCATACAAAATATAGGCGATGAATCCGGCCAGGATGCCGACGAGCGCCGCCAGCAGCGAAATAAATCCCAGCCGGTAGCCGGCCGTCGGTCCGCCCTCCGAATCTTTCTTCAGCCACGCAAAAAACGCCACGTTCCAATCCTCCTCGAACTTTATTTGTTCCTGCGCCGCCGTTTCGTCCCGCCCCGCGCCCTCGCTCCATGCACCATCGCCGCCCTAAGCGCCTCCACCAATCTCGGCCCCGCCGTTCGCAACTCCCGCCGATGCGGCGCCGAAAGCTCTCGCAGCAGCCCTTCTCCAGCCCGCGTCAACTGCAGCAAAACTTTACGCCGATCGGCCCCGCCGCGAGTCCGCCGGACCAGTCCGCGCGCTTCCAGCCGGTCGCCCAATTCCACCGCGCTGTGATGCCGTATATCGAGCCGCCCCGCCAGCCAGCCGACCGTGGCCCTCGATTCATCCCCCAGCCCCTTGATGGCCAGCAGCGCCTGGTGCTGCTGCGGCTCGAGGCCCGCGGCCCGCGCCGCTCGCGCGCTGAAATTCAGGTAGCGCCGGATTTCATACCGGAAATCCGCCAGCGCCCGATAATCAATCTTTCGTCCCATGCGTCCCATTATATCGTAATACGATATATTGTGCCGCAGCGGATGCGTTTGTGGGTGCCCCACCCTCGGTTTGTGAGGGTGGGTTCTTCGCGCCACAACCCGCTTCAAAATATCCGCGGGAAAACCGCGGGCACGCGCCGCGCATACTCCTCAAACTTCGAGCCAAAAGCCTCCCGCAGAAGCCTTTCCTCGCTCCGAATTCGAATCTCCGTCCCCGCAAAAAACAAAATAATCGCTCCCGCCAACGCCTGCCACCTGCTCACCGCCAGCCCCGTGGCCACGAGCATCCCCCACATCGCCAAATAAATCGGATTCCGCACCACCGCGTACGGCCCCTCGGTAATCAATTCATGCCCCTCGACCACCTGCGCCACGAGCGCCCACTGTTTTCCCAGCGCCCGCACAGCCGTGTAGCAGAACCACACCGACGCAATAGCCATCGCAGCCGTCACCGCGCTCAGTGTTTCCTCGCCTATCTTCGATGCAGGCGCGAATGGAAAAAAATACGCTCGCGGGAAGCACAAGCAAATCGCATAGGCCACGCCCTGAATCAAAAATCCCAGATGTGATTTTGCGTCCTGCCTTGTCTGTGTCTTCGACGCGCCCCTCTTTCCCACCACGAGGATCGCGCCAAATCCCACCCAGCACGCCGCCACCACGCAGAGTGCAATCGCTCGCGGCCCATCAAGAACGAATGTCATGCTGTTCTCTACGCACGTCCGGGTTCACGCAAATTTCAACCGTGGGCGGGGGATCATTCCTGCCCTACGTCTGGTCAGCCCCGTAGGGGCGAAAGAAGTTAGTACGCGTAGCAAATTCGTGTGAGCGCCGTAGGTGCGACACAAGCCTTACAGAAATTCGTCAATGGATTAGGGCGATCCCCTGCTAAAAAGTCTTTTCCGAATCGAGCAGGATCGTCACCGGCCCATCATTCACGATCTCCACCGACATGTGTGCCTGAAACACGCCCGTCTCCACACGCACGCCCAGCGCCTTCATCGCGCTCACAAATTCCTCGTAAATCAGCTTCCCTTGTTCCGGCGGCGCTGCTTGGACAAAACTCGGCCTTCGCTGCCCGCGCGCGTCGCCATAAAGAGTGAACTGCGGCACCGCCAGCACGCTGCCGCCCGTGTCGAGCACCGAGCCGGCCATCTTGCCCTGCGCGCCGCCACAAATTCGCAAATTCGCGATCTTCCCGGCCATCGTCGCCGCTGTCGCTGGCGTGTCCTCGCGCCCCACGCCAATCAGGACCACCAGCCCCGCTTCGATTTCGCCCGTCACCCGGCCGCCCACCATCACCCGCGCCCGGCTCACTCGCTGCACCACCGCTCGCATCGCTTCTCTTCGCCTCGCGCCGTCCCGCCTCGCTCCACACTCGCGCCGCCCGATTCTATGCGCCGCCGCCCGCGGATTCAACCCGCTGCCGCCCGCGCCCCAGTTGCAAAAATCCCCGACCATGCGTAGCCTCGACAAGATTCCCCCGGACCCATGACCGACTCCACCATCGCATCCCCGCCGCCAAAACGCTGGCTCACCCGAGGCGTTCTCGGCATCGGCCTCGCCAGCCTTTTTTCCGATTGGGGCCACGAAGCGGGCACCGCGATTCTTCCCGCATTCCTTGCCGGCATGGGCGCGCCCGCCGTGGCCCTCGGGATAATTGAAGGCGTCTCCGACGGCCTATCGAGCTTCGCCAAACTCGCGGGCGGCTGGATCGCCGATCGCCCGCGCTGGAGAAAGCCCACCGGAATCATCGGCTACTTCGCGACGGCCCTTTCCACCTTCGCGTATGCATTCGCCGCAAGCTGGCCGACCGTCCTCGTCGTGCGCGCCCTCGGATGGATCGGACGCGGCAGCCGCGGTCCCTCGCGCGATGCGCTCCTCGCGGACTCCGTGGCGCCTTCGCAGGCAGGCCGCGCCTTTGGTTTCGAGCGCGCCATGGACAATCTCGGCGCCGTCCTCGGCCCGCTCTCGGCCGCCGCCCTGCTTGGCACCCTCGGCGCGCGCGGCGTCTTCCGATGGACCCTCGTCCCCGGACTCGCAGCCGCGCTCCTCTTCGCGCTCCTCGTCCCGGCGGGAAAATCAGCGGATGGCCGTCGCGCCCCGAATCTCGCCTCGAGTTTCGCGCAGCTCCCAAAAATCTACTGGCGCTTTCTCGCCGGCGTTTTCGCTCACGGCATCGGCGACTTCGCCCCCACGCTCCTGATTCTCCGCGCCAGCCAAATCCTCGCCCCGCGCGACGGCATCGCGCGCGCCGCCGCCATTTCGGTCGGCCTCTACACCTTTCTCAATTTCACGAGCGCTGCCGCTTCCTATCCCGCCGGTGCGCTCGGCGACCGCTTCGGCAAACGAGGCCTCTTGGCCGCGGGCTACCTCACCGGCGCCGTCGCCTTTGCGGGGTTCATCCTCGCGCCTCCCACGATGCCCGTTCTCGTCATTCTTTTCGGCCTCGCGGGAATTCACGCCGGCCTCCAGGCGTCCCTTGAGAAATCCCTGGCCGCGGAACTCCTCCCCACCGCGGTCCGCGGCTCCGGTTTTGGTGTACTCGCTACGGCCAACGGCATCGGTGATCTTGTCTCCAGCATCGCAGTCGGCGCTCTATGGTCGAGCGTCAGTCCCGCGGCCGGCTTTTTGTGGGGAGGGATTTTTGCCCTGCTTGGCGCAATCCTGATCTATTTCTATTCCGCTCGCTAGAAGATGTCTCGTAAATGGTTCGTGTCAGGGCACGGCGCAGGTTTTAGTAGCACAGGTTTACCCTGACGAAGGCTTGCCCTGACGCAGGAAGGGAAGGGCACTCTTGCCTGTGTGCCGTTGGTTTTATGCAGTAGTAGACTTGGGAAATCCGAGTGACGGCAGGTGCGCTACAATCTGTGAGCAGCTAACTCGACGCCAGCACGCGGCTTCGCTCCGTCTTCCTGGCAGTCAGCTCTTCGATGGACGGAAACGACACGGGCACCGTGAACGCCAGCGGCGCCGGTTGCAAGCCCCTCGGAATCGCCTCCACCAGCATCTCCATGGCCATCGTCGTGTTGGGCGGAACAATCACCGTGGCCGTAAGCAGTCCGCTGCGGACGAATGCCTGCCCCGTCTTCGGCAGGCCGTCCACGCCGATATACGGCAAGGTCAGCCATCTTAACCGCGCGCTTTCATCCGCCTGCTCCTGAAACGCCCTTCGAGCGCCCATGGCCATCGCATCGTTCTGAGCGCAAAGCAGGCTCACCGGAACTTTTTGAGACGTGGAAAGCCTCATCCAGCTCGTGGCCGCGCGGTGCGCGCTTTCCGCCGTCCACTTTCCCTTCATCGTGATGAAATTGATGTTCGAGGGCACACGCTGCTGCATTCCGCTGGTGCGCTGCTTGGCCGCTGAGTTGTCGGAAGGCCCTTCGATGTAAACCACCGTCCCGCCCTTCGGCAGGAGCGTGGCAATTTGCTGTGCCTGGATTCGCCCAATTTCCAGATGGTCGGAGCTTATGGAGAAGACCGGGGCGCGCGCTTTCTGGCGAAGTTCCTGAAAATAGTCCGCTTGGCGGTTGAGGACCACCCACCCTATGCCCGCCGAAACCGCCGCAGCGGCCACATGCGGCAGCGCCGTTCCACCCACAGGCTCGAAAATTACGGCATCCGGATGGGAAGCCTTGTCCCCTTGAATCACCTTCAGCAGTTGCTGGCTTTGATTGATGGCATCATTGTTCGCAAAGATAATTTCCGTGTCCACGTGCAGCCGCCGCCCGGCCTCTTCCGCGGCCAGGGCCTGTTCCACCTGGTAGTCGTTATCCTCGGTGCTTAACGAAACCAGGAACTTGAGCTTTTTCATGCTCTTTCCCATCTCTCCGGAAATTCCGTTCATTCTACAATACACGCCTGGCGGAGGAGGCCGCACGGAAAGTGACGCTACGTGTCCTTCTAAGAAATACGGCTTTCCGCGGCGGAGGCAGTCAATCCTTCGGAAATTGAAAGCGAATGCCGATCCGCGCCGCGATCGGTAAACCTATCTGCGCGGGGGAGATGGATGTAGCGGCCGTTGTGACGTATTGTTCGTTCAGAAGATTCTGCACGCCGACGAACACCTGGGTGCCCAGCCCTATATTGCGGGATGCCATGGCATCGAGAACGAAGAAGTTCCCCATGGGTAGATACCCCGTGTCGTACTGCTTCCCCACCAAGCGCCCGTCCACCGACACCGTGATAATCGCGGGGTTGTCGTAGCGCGCCTGAAATGTCAGCACGTTGTGCGGCACCTGCAGCACCCACGTGCCCAGCAGTTTCGGCTGCCCGGGAGCGCTGATGACCGTCGCGTCCACGTATTCGTATCCGCCCGACAACTGAAATCGGCTGGTGATCCGCGCCGTGGCGTTGATTTCGAATCCCGGCGCGCTCGTCCGGCCCAGGTTTTCATGCGCGAATTCGATTGTGTTGGGTGGAGGTTTGGGACAAAGGTATGAGGGAGAGGGGTTCGGAACCGGGCAAGGGACCGTGGAAACCGGATTGATGATTTCATTGTAGAAGAAGGTTCCCCGCACCTCCAGTCGCCCATCGAGTCCATTCACGGCAATCCCCGCTTCGCCCCCTGTGAGCCGCTCGGCGACAAGATTGGGGTTGGCATTTGTTTGGTTGCTCGCCTGGCGGAACGGCCGGTAGAGTTCGTTGAGCGTCGGCGCTCGAAACGCCCGATAGATCGAAGCGGACCACGAAACGTGCTCGTTCACTTCATGGATCAGGCTCGCTCTCGGATTGAATACATTGTAAGAACGGTTGGGGAAGAACACATTTGTTGCGTGAGGCACCAGGATACCATTCGCATCCGGGCACTTGGAACCGGCGCCGACGATGCTGCAGAGCGAAGAGGCGTTGTAATTGCTCCAGTCGTCGAACCGCCCGCTCACCGCGAGCGTCCATCGCGGTGCGATCTGCACCAGGTCTTCTCCGAACACCCCGATGGTCCGCTGGTAGCCTCCCGCCGATGCATCCGTCGTGGCCGTTCCCGCCGAGAATTTTTGCTCATCGCTCCGGCCGATTTCTTGGTGGGCGTCCAATCCCGCCACAATCGTTTGCCGCTTTCCCAGGCCGCGCGACCACACCGCCGATCCGCCGATTCCCTGCGCCGGCACGGTCTGGTAATCCGTCGGCGATTGGCTGTTTTGGTTCGGCTGGACGGAGAAATAACTCTGGTGGTACGTTTGGAAGTCGCCGTAAAACCGCACTGTGAGCGAGCCCATGGTCTCCGATTGCACGTTCGCGCCCAGAGCTCCCTCGCCCAGCCGGATATTATTGATCTGGCCCACCGTGCCATTGTTCCGCGAGTCGTCCAGATACCATCCCCGCGCGAACACCAGGTTCTGCGCCCCGATCTTGCGCCCGATCATCAGATCGGCGGTGCCATGTTGCGTCGTAGCCTTCGTATCCACGCTTCCGCGATACGCCGCCGGAACCAGGTAGTAGCCATCCGAGTGAAATACCTCGCCGCCAAACGTCGACTCCCATCTTCCCAGCCCGCCTCCGGCCGAAAGCGACATGTCCTGCGTATTTTGGTTCCCATACGACGTTTCCAGCGTCACACTGGCAGGTTCGGCCCGGCGCGTCAGAAATTGCACCACTCCGCCGAGGGCTTCGCTTCCATAAAGGCTCGACGCGCCCTCCTGTGCCACTTCCACGCTTTCCACCGATTCGGCCGGAACGCGGTCCCAATAAACCCACGAGCCAAACGGATCATTGAGAGGAAAGCCGTCTTCGAGCACCAGCGTGCGGCTTGCGCCGCTCGCGCCAAGTCCGCGCAGCGAGACCCCCATCGTCGATGGATTCGCGGTGAGGCTGCTCGTTCGCCGAAAGAGGCTGAAGCCCGGCACTTCCCGCAACGTATCATCCAGCGTCAGCGGAGGCGCCGTTTGCAGATCGTCACGCGTAAGCTGGATGTCGCTGAGCGGGGATTCTCCCACGGGCGTTGGCGTGCGCGCCGCCGTAACCAGAATCTGCTGGCTGGCCGCCGCGGGCGCGAGCACAATCTCCACTTGCGCCGCAGCGCCCGACACGGCGCTCCATGCCTGCTCGACTTCCTTGAAACCCTTCGCAGTCGCCCGCACCGTTCCGGAAGTCTCCGGAACGTGGTCGAACTCGAATGTTCCCGCTGCCCCCGTGGATGCGGTCGCCGCGTACGATTTCGCGCGCAACTCCACCCCCGCGCCCGCGACCGTCGCGCCGCTCGTGTCGCGCACCACCCCTTCCACGCGCACCCCCGCCTGGCCTCCCGCCACCTGCGCGGCCACCAAAGCTGGCGCTGCGGAAACCGCCAGCAGGATGCCAACGGCAAGATATCTCTGCCTCGCCTGCCCACTTTGCAACCGCCAGGTCCACGGCCCGTGGCCATGCCGCCTCATTTTTTCATCAGCTCCTCAACCTTGTGTGCGGGTGCAATCCTGCCCAGCGCGACGTTGCGCGCGCGCGAGTATAATGTGTGAACCTCAGTCGTTCAATCTTTCACGCGCCGTTGACAAAACCACTCCTTTCGCGGCATCGTGATTGCTCCCGGCTTTCCGCACCGGCAATCAGAGGAATATCCCGCACGTGTCCACCCGCTTTCGCGCCCTCCAACACCGCAACTTTCGGCTTTTCTTCGCGGGCCAGCTTATTTCGCTCATCGGCACGTGGATGCAATCCACCGCGCAGCTCTGGCTGGTCTACCGCCTCACGAGATCGGCGGCCCTGCTGGGCGTTTTCGCCTTCGCCAACCAAATTCCCATCCTGCTCTTGTCCTCCTTCGGCGGTTATATCGCCGACCGCTTCGACCGCCGAAAGGGCGTCCTCTGGACGCAGACCATATCCGCCATCCTGGCGTTCGCCCTGGCCGCGCTCACTCTGCCCGGCATCGAGCGCGTCTGGGAAATCATCCTCATCGCCTTTCTCGCCGGCACCGTGAATGCCTTCGACGTCCCCATCCGCCAGGCATTCCTCGTCCAGATGACCGGCAAGGACGACTTGCCCAACGCCATCGCACTGAATTCCTCCATCTTCAATGGAGCGCGCGTCGTGGGTCCCGCGCTCGCCGGCTTCGCCATTGCCTGGGTTGGAGAAGGCTGGTGCTTTTTTATCAATGGCGTCAGTTTTCTGGCTGTGATTGCCGCACTGCTCATGATGCGCATCGAACGCGCGGCGCCCCGCCCCGCCGAAGGGTCGCCGCTGCAAAATCTTCTGCAAGGCTTCCGCTATGCGATGAACGACCAGCCCATGCGTTCGGCCCTGCTGCTGCTCAGCCTGCTCAGCATGGCCGGCCTGCAATATTCGGTTCTCATGCCCATCTTCGCCAACGACGTCCTGCACCGCGGCGCGCGCGGCCTGGGCCTGCTGATGAGCTTCGCGGGAGTGGGTGCCGTGCTGGGCGCGCTCCATTTCGCCGCCCGCACGAACTACAAAAATATCGTCCACTGGATCGGCGCAGCCTCCGTCACGTGCTCTCTGGGATTGATTCTATTTTCGCAGTCGCGCCTGTTCCCGCTCTCGGCGGCCCTGCTGCTTATAATCGGTTTTGCGGTCACCTCCCAAATGGCGGCCACCAACACCATCGTGCAGCTTCGCGTACCCGACCATCTCCGCGGCCGCGTCATGGCCGTCTACGCCACCATGTTCATGGGCGTCCAACCGCTGGGCGCGCTGCTTGTCGGAGGCGTCGCCAGGCGCATGGGCGCGCCTCACGCGCTCGCACTGTTTGGATCCGTATGCCTGCTCGGGAGCCTGCTCTTTATTTTTCGCGAGGTCGCGCGCCCGCAGCTGCCGCAAACTTCCGCCGATGCTCAGGCGGGATTGGGGCGATAGACCCACTCCGCGCTCGCTGCCCCTCGGCCATTCACGCCGGCCAGCACCGCGTCCACCTTTGCTCTCTCCGGCGCAAGCGAGCACACCGGGTCCGTGGCCGCCGCATCCCCTGTAATCAGGAACGCCTGGCACCGGCAGCCGCCGAAATCCTGTTCGCGGCGGTCGCAGCTTTTGCACGGTTCGGGCATCCATCCCTCGCCGCGGAATTTGCGGAACGCTTCCGAATTTTCCCAGATGTCGGCCAGCCCGCGCTCCTTCACGTTGTCGAAGCGCAACCTCGGAATCATCCGCGCCGCGTGGCAGGGAAGCGCCTCGCCATCGGGCGAAATCAGCATCAGCTTGCGGCCCCACCCTCCCATGCACGGCTTGGGATATTTCGCGTAGTAATCGGGGACCACGAACTCCACGCTCATTTTCCCGCGCAGCCGCCGCTGCGCGCTCTCGAGAAGCCCCACCGAGCGGTCGAGCTGCTCCCGCGTTGGCAGAAGCCGCTCGCGATTCGCGAAAGCCCAGCCGTAATACTGCACGTTCGCGAACTCGATGCGGCCCGCGCTCGACGATTCCCCAATCTCGAGCATCTCCTCGAGCTGTTCGATATTCCCCCGGTGAATCACGAAGTTCAGCGTCAGAGCCACGCGCCGCTGCGCGAGCCACCCGAGCACGCGAAGTTTATGCGCGTGCGATTTCGTGCCTGAAATTTCGCTCGCGATTTCTTCGTGCGCGCCCTGAAAACTCAGCTGCATGTGGTCCAGCCCCGCTTCCAGAATCGCGTCGAGCCGCGCCTCATCGAGAGGCACCCCGGACGTGATGAGGCTCACGTACAGCCCTGCCCCGCGCGCCGCGCGAATCAATTTCACCAGGTCGGGACGCGCCAGCGGCTCGCCCCCGGTGAAATCAGCCTGCAGCACGCCGGCCTCCGTCGCCTCGCGGAACACCCGCGTCCAGATTTCCGTGGAAAGTTCATCCGCACGATGCTTCAGCTCGCGCGGATTCGAGCAGTAGACGCAGTGCAGCGGGCAGCGATGCGTCAGCTCGGCGATTAGGGCCAGCGGTGGGGAAATTGCACTCATCTTGCGCCTTCAGCCTTTGCCTTCATCCTCGATCGCGCCCGCGCCGGACGCGAAATCCAGCGCGCGCTTGTCGCGCAACACAGCGAGATAACCGAGAATATCCTGCTCCACTTTTTCCGGCTCCGCCTTCGAATAAATCCCCTGCAATTCGGAAATAATTTGCCGCACCGTGCGCCGCCCGTCGCACCGCTCGACGATCTCAAGGCTCGGGCCGTTCAATCGCAGCGCGCGCTCCGGCATCAGCAGCATCCGCGCCTGCCCGCTGTTTTCGCTCAGCCGGCAGCCCACGGCGAGGCACGGACGGCTATCGAGTTCCACTGTCACGTCGCCTCTTTTTCCCGCGAAAGCGCCGGCTCGAACGCGCCCGGCGGCGGCCAGCCCGGTTCCACGTACGCAAAATAGAGCGCATCGAGCTGCGCCCACAAAATATCGCATTTCGCGCGCAGCGCGCTGTACGCCTTCTCCTGCTCCTCGCGCGTCCGCGCGTGCTTCACCACCCAGTCCAGTGCAAAAGCGGCATCCTCGGGCGCCTGCGTCAGCCGCCCGGTAAAATAATCCAGCCCGCTTGAAAGCCAGGGATAGTGCTTGCGCAGCGCGTCCATGCGCAGCGTGATCAGCTTGCGCGAAAAAAGTTCGGTCAGTGACGACGCCACGGCTTCGCACAGCGGCCGGGTGGACACAAAATCCACATACGCCTGCACCGCATACTGCGTGGCCGGCAGGATTCCTTCGCCCTGTATAGCCTGCTCCCGCGCCAGCCCCGTCGCCTCCACCAGCCGAAGCCATTTCTCGATTCCGCCGGGATGCGTGCCGTCGCCGTCGTGGTCCAGAATCCGCTTGCGCCAGGCGCGGCGGAAGTCCGGGTCCTCGGCCCGCGACAGAATCGCCGCGTCCTTGATGGGAATCCTGCTCTGATAGTAGTAGCGATTGAGCGCCCAGGCCTGAAGCTGCCCGCGCGTGAGCTTGCCTTCGTGCATCCGCAGATGGAACGGGTGTTTATGGTGATACCGCTCCTCGCCGATGGCATGGAAGCCGGCGATGAATTCCGCTTCCGGGATGGGCGCGCTCTGCATGGCACTGCTCACAGTTCGAACTCCATACCATCATACGCAATTTCCCATCCCGCGCGCCGCACCTCGCGATATTCGGCGCTCTCTTCATCCAGAATGGGATTCGTGTTGTTGATGTGAATTAAAACGCGCTTGCCGCGCCTGCCCGTCCCGAATTCCTCGAGCAAGCCCCCTTTTCCCGAAAGCGGCATGTGGCCGATCTCGCGCGCGCTTTTCGAACTGGCGCCCGCGGAAATCAATTCCTTGTCGTCCCAGAACGTTCCGTCAATCAGGCAAAGGTCGCTCGCGCGTGCCCATTCCTTCCACTCGCCGGAACGCCCGCCGATAGAGGGCGCGTAAAAAAACTGTTTCTTCCCCGAGGCCAGCGCCAATCCAATCACGGCTTCCTCGGGGTCGAGCGAACGCCGCAGCCCTTCGCTCACATAGTCCGGATACGAGCCGCCCAGCGGCGTCGCGCGAACTCGAATCGCACCCTCGTCGCTGGAGTCGTCGCCCGGAGTAAACGGGAGCCACGTGTTGAGCGGTATCTCTTGCCAGCAGGCAGGGGGACTCGACCGCTCCAGAACGCGAAAAATGCGGTTGTCTTCCAGCAAAACTCGCCGGACAGACGGCGTCGCGTAAACATTCAGAGGTTGAAACTCGCGCAGATGAAGCAGCCCCGCCACGGAATCCACGTCGGCGCTCGTGAGCCAAACGCCCTCGATCGGCGTATCCCGCGGGCCCTTCGCCGGAGCGAGCTGCGGTGTGGAGAGAATTTGGGAACGCAGATCCGGCGAAGCGTTCAGCAGAAACCATTCATTCGCGGAGGAACACACTGCCACCTGGGTTTGCGTACGAGGATGCATGGACACACTGCCGTCCCTCAATCGGCGGCAGTTTCGGCAGGCACAATTCCACTGCGGGAAACCGCCCCCGGCGGCAGAGCCGAGGACCTTAACACGCATTCGAACTCAGGACTAAAGTTCGGCGTTGGCGTAGGAGCTGATTTCGCAGCTCAGGCAAATCTCTTCGTGTTGCGGAGTGGTCCATTCCATGTTCGGTCTCCCCAAAGTAAAATCACCACAAGCGAGGTAGAGGTTATAGCGCCAAAAACTGAAAATCAAGAGCAAAATTCGCGAAAACCCTAATTTCTACTTTCACTCCCATTTCTCTCATGACCTGTATAAGCTACTGATTCTACGTAGAATAACTTACTTTTCCTGGCTCCTCGCACCTTCTCAAGCCCCCCTTCCGCATTCGATCCGGCTCCCTTACAACGTGTGGAAATGTGGAAAATCCCTGCCACTTTCGCTGACTCGCGTCTCTTCAGACCCCTCACCTCCGCGCGTTTCATCCTGCCTGCCCAGGCGTAGGCTTGCCCTGACGAAGGAAGGGTAGGGAGCCTCGAAGGGTAGCCGCGACGTAAGGCCCGCTCCCTCCCGGCCAGTGCACAGCTCATTGCGTGTAGCCCAGCCTTGAAACTACAGTAAACTACCGATTGACTCATCCCTTTAATGAGGCGCATGTGGGACCGTGCACGTTCAATTAGGCCGATTCGAAGAATCGTTCGTGATCGAGCGGTCATCTCACAAATGGCCTCTGTCAGGGCACAGCCTTGTTGTTCCCTGATAGGAGCACAGCATGTCCAAGATCCGCTGCGGCGCGCTGTGCCCGCATTGGGCTGTGCCGAAAGCGCGTCTGATGGTGCGTGTCAGGGCGCGGCTTTAGCCGCGCCGAAAAGTGCCCGCCATTCAGGGGTTTTAACCCCTGAGGGCAGTCAACGCAGGCCGTCAGCCGACCTATAAAACGGTTTGCAGCAATTTTTCTGAAAAAGGAGGATGGCAAATGTCAGATCCAAAAACCGATTTCAAAGATCCAGCTCCCTTGCAAGACCGAATCGCGATAAGGGCCTACGAACTTTATCTCGAGCGCGGCTGTCAGGACGGCCACGACGTTGAGGATTGGCTCGCCGCTGAAACCGAACTCATGGGGCTGCCCGTCAAGCCCGCACGCGAGCCCATCCAGCCCGAAGCCAAGCGCGCTGCGGCCACTCGTTAACTCTGTCTTCGTCGAAATAGCGGTCGAAATAGGGCCGTCGGGTTCGCCGGGAAGCGCGCCATCCTGCTCTCGCTTTTACACTGTCATTCTGCCCGCCCTGACGAAGGAAGGGAGTCCGCCGCGGCGGACGAAGCCTGCCTGCCGGCAGGCAGGAATCCCTCGTCACCGTGGGCCTGCCCGCCGTCGCGAGCCTGCCAGGCCGAAGCGGATTCATCGCGTTGGCCGGTCGAAGATCCGCCGTGGCGGACATCCTGCCTTTGCTAGCCCCTCATCCCTCACCCTCGTCCCTCGTCACTTTCCCTTTCCCCCTACCTCCTTCATTTTCTGATTTCCAATCGCGAAGAATTTGGGGAGGGGGCGACGGTCCATGTTGCCGCCCGCAATCACCAGTGCGATAATGAGCCGCCTCGCCAGGCCGCCATGCGGCCGCGGGTTTGAACGGGGGGCTCCTATGGCTCTGAGGGATGCGTGGATTGAAAGGCGTGCCGCGGCGGCGAGCGCCATCTCAAACAACAGCGAGCGCGTGATGGGTGTCGCGAGCGGGGACGAGCGACCGGTAAATGTCTCGCAAATGCACTACGCCCGCCAGGGCCTCGTTACCGAGGAGATGCAATATGTCGCCGCGCGCGAAAATATTTCACCTGAACTCGTCCGCAGCGAAGTAGCCCGCGGCCGCGCCATCATTCCCGCCAACATTCACCACCGCAATCTCGAACCTATGGGCATCGGCGTCGCCTTCTGCTGCAAGATCAACGCCAACATCGGAAATTCCGCCACCACGTCGAATATCGCCGACGAACTCGAAAAACTCCACCGCGCCGTGCACTACGGCTCCGACACTGTCATGGACCTCTCCACCGGCGGCGATATTCCCGCCATCCGAAAAGAAATCATCGCTGCCTCTCCTGTCCCCATCGGCACCGTGCCCATCTATGAGGCCATCTCCCGCGTCCGCCGCGCCGAAGACCTGAACATCGAAGTCATGCTCGAAGTGATCGAAGAGCAGGCCGAGCAGGGCGTGGACTACATGACCATCCACGCCGGCGTTCTGCGCGAATTTCTTCCGCTGGTCCGCAATCGCATCACCGGGATCGTCAGCCGCGGCGGCGCGATTCTCGCCCAGTGGATGAGCTACCACAAAAAGCAGAATTTCCTCTACGAGAACTTCGACGCCATCTGCAAGATTTTCCAGAAGCACGACGTCAGCTTCTCCCTCGGCGATGGTTTGCGCCCCGGCTCCCTCGCCGATGCCAGCGACGAAGCGCAGTTCGCCGAATTGCGCGTCCTCGGCGAACTCACCACCAAGGCCTGGGAATACGGCGTCCAAGTGATGATCGAAGGCCCCGGCCACATCCCGCTCGACCAGATCGAGCTGCAAGTCCAAAAAGAAAACGATCTCTGCCACGAAGCCCCGTTTTATACCCTCGGGCCTCTCGTCACGGACATTGCCCCGGGCTATGACCACATCACCAGCGCCATCGGCGCGGCCATGATCGGCTGGCATGGTGCTTCTATGCTCTGCTACGTCACGCCCAAGGAGCACCTCGGATTCCCCAACGCCGACGATGTCCGCCAGGGCGTCATCGCCTACAAAATCGCAGCCCACGCCGCGGACGTCGCGCGGCATCGCCCCGGCGCGCGCGACCGCGACGACGCCCTCAGCTATGCCCGCTTCCTCTTCGATTGGGAGAAGCAGTTCCAGCTTTCTCTCGATCCGGAAACCGCCCGCGCCATGCACGATGAAACTCTCCCAGACGATTTCTACAAGGAAGCAAAATTCTGCTCCATGTGCGGCCCGAAATTCTGCTCCATGAACGCAACCCAAATCGCCGAAATCTACCAGGGCTTCGATCAAAAGGATCGCGAACAAAAATTCGCCCAGCTTCTCGCCAAGGTAAGCCATGAATCAGAGGCATCCAAGGCCGCCGGGCGCTAGCCCTTAAGGACTTCCGCCAACAGGCCGTCCATCAAAAAATTAGCTGCCAGGAGGCGACCGAAAGATGTGGATATGGCGCTTGAGAAATCTTGACGATGTGCCGGATAAAACCCGGCTCGGGGTGAACCTTGTGATCGTGGGCTCGATTCTCATCGCCGCCTGGTATTACTGGCCGCGCGTTGCGCCAGCCTCCTTCGAGAAGGCGAGCGCGGTCTTTGCCGCTGTCGGGGGTTGGTCCCCAACCTCGCTCGCTGACACGATCGTGTGGGCGGGCGCGATCAGCACGGTGTACGGCCTCTTCATCTTCTTCCGCAGGGGCGTATGGTGGTGGCAGGAGAGACAGAACGAAAGGAACATTACCCAGCTGAAGTTCAAGTAGGCCACGTTTGATGAGAGAGGAGCAATGAATGGCTTTCGTACGCGCCGCAAAAATGGCCGACCTGCCTCCGGGGACAATCCGCCAGATTGACCTCGAGGAAAAGACCATCGCCCTGGCCAACGTGGACGGTAAGTTCTATGCCATCAACAATGTATGCCTCCATGAGAGCGGCCCCCTCGGCGATGGCGATCTTTCGGGAAATACCGTCACCTGCCCCTGGCATGGCTGGGAATACGACGTCACGACCGGCAAGCTCCTGAATAACCCCGCCGAAGGAGTCGAATCCTACTCGGTTGAGGTACGCGGCGACGATATCTTCGTAGATGTTTGATTCTTAATGGCTTAATTTACCTACGACGGTTCTGTGTTATCTCTTCCCGCACGTTATTCAAAATTCTAAGCATAAATCTTCCATTTCCTTTCCCTTGCGTGTATATTGCGCGCGGCACTTCTCACGAATGACGCAAACTCCCGCCAAACCAAGACGTTGGCTGTTGGTCGTTGACCCGCGCATATATCACTGGGACACCCTTTTCGTTAAGGGCAAGGAGATGTGGCGGCAAGCCGGCCATCGTCCCGATGTACTGCGGCAACTCAAGCAAGCTCATAAAGGTGATCGCGCTCTTTGCTATCACGGCAAGCCCGAACATTCCGTCTACGCGCTCGCCGAGGTGAGCCGCGACCCGTATCCCGATCCGCACCACCCAGACGCCAAAAAGCTCGTCGTGGACCTGCGCGCCATCGAGCGCCTGCCCCGCCTGGTGACGCTTGCCGAGATGCGCGAAAATCGCGCCCTGCGCAAAATCAAGTTCCTCAAGAACACGCGGCTCACCATCTGCCCGCTGGCCGACGAAGAATACGCCGAGATCCTGCGCATGGCGGGAATCGTTGCGTCCCCCGGCATCCCTCTGCCCTAAGTCTGCTTTACCTTGAGCCCCCTATTCCGGCCCTGCCCGCCGTGACAGGCGAAGGGGCGCGGCGAGGAGGCGATTTTTTGCGCGGAGGCGGCGACGCGGACAGTCAGTGCAGCAGCTCCTGGCAAATCGCACCTGCTAAAAATTGTTCCACGTGAAACAATTTTGTACCCGAGCAGCCTTGCCCGCCAATCAAACCCCGCCCATCTCCGCTGCTTCTTGGTCCCAGTACCGCAATAAACGCGTCAAAAAGCGTCAAAAATGCGCATTTTAGGGCATTTTATGAGCGTCAATTCACGCTCGTGTTAAGGGCTTAAATTACTTCGAACTCGCGCGAGTTCGGAGGTTTAAATTCCTGGAACCTATCGAGCAATTTCAGGGCGCAAAGTTAGCGATTCATTCGTCCGAAAATCCGCCGCAACGGACACAATTCATTGGCTCGAATTTGCGCGCGGATCGCGGCGTCCGGGGCGTGGCCGCGCGATTGTGCTATATTGGATTTCGCGGGAGCAAAATAGACAAACTTGAAGAGACTGCGCATCTCGATCGTCGAATATTTGAATACGGCGCCGCTCGTCTGGGGATTTACGGAGGGGCCGCTCGCGGGCAAGTACGACCTGTCGTTTGACGTGCCGTCCGAATGCGCCGAGGCTCTGCGCGTCGAGGACGTGGACATCGCCATCATCCCCTCCATCGAATGGCTGCGCATGGACGATATCGTCGTGCTGCCGGATATGGCTATCGCGGCCAAGGGAGAAGTCCGCAGCATTCTTGTGGTGGCCAAAAGGCCCATCGAGGTGGCCAAGCGCATCGCGCTCGATACCAGCTCGCTCACTTCCACGGCGCTGGTGCGCATGCTCGCCGCGGAGCGCTGGAATATCCAGCCGGAGTTTATCGCCGCCCCGCCCGTGCCGTCGGAGATGCTGAAGGAAGCGGACGCGGCCCTCGTGATCGGCGATCCCGCTCTGCGCATCGCGCTCAAGCTGGACGCCCTCGCCGGTAAAGCCCCGAGCGATGAGTGCTGCCAGGGCGACCCGGATGACGTGCCCGTGCCGGGCTTCGAGATGCTGTTTGTCTACGACGTGGCGCATGAGTGGCGCGAGCTGACCGGAAAACCGTGCGTCCTGGCCTTCTGGGCGGGGCGGCGCGGCGCCATCACGCCCGAGGTCGTGGCGGATTTTCAGGCGTCCAAGCAATATGGCCTCGCGCGCGTGCGCGAAATCGCCGGGGCCGCTTCCGCGAAGCTCGATCTGCCGCCGCGCGCACTCGAGCGCTATTTGACCGAGAACATAAATTACGATCTGGACGCCGAGAATCTCGTGGGCTTGCAGCTCTTTTTCGAGAAGGCCGCCGCGATGGGACTCGCGCCGCGCGCCCGCGCGCTCGAATTTGCAGGCGGGGTGGCCGCGAAGGACATGCAGCGGTAGACATTGGAGGAGTCCTTGAGATTCTTATCAATTGGATTGGCGCTCGCGTTTCTGCTTTCTCAAACCGGCTCTGCTGAACCCGGAGGTGGTACGGTTTGCGTAGCTTCAAGGGCCGATGACCCGTTCCGGGGGCAGGTAATTCCTCCGACCGGCGAAGTCAGTTCCGGTGGACTTCAGGTCAAAATCGACAAGCGCCCAGCGGTTGCCTGGCCGCAAAGGAAAAGCCTCAAAATTGATGGGCTGGATCTCAGCGAGCGCCATCTTCTTGCCGTAATCGACTCTCGCGGCAAGCCAGTAGAATCATTGTGGTTTCGATTCTCGGATTATGGGAGCGTCAATCTGTGTATGGACTACGACGGATACCAAGGGGTGGGTTTACAAGAGGCGAGCCGCCACACTCCTTGGTGTAAATGCAAGTAGAAATCCGCCATGGAGAATCGAGCGCTTTGGTTTTGCCGCTTTCAACGGTAAACTTTGATCTAACCTAATGGGGCTGACACCACAAGAGGCGCTCGACCTTTTCAACTCCGATGACCTGATCGGCATCGGGATGGCGGCGAACGAAGTGCGCCGCAAGAAGACCGATCCGCGCGTAGCCACCTATCAGATCGACCGCAACATCAACTACACGAATTTCTGCACCGAATATTGCTCGTTCTGCGCGTTTTATCGCCCGCTCGGCGCCAAGGACGGCTATATTCTGCCGATCGAGACAATCTACGAAAAGATCGAAGAGATGCTGCAACTCGGCGGCACGGGCGTGCTGCTGCAGGGCGGGCTGCACCCGGACCTGAAGATCGAATACTACGAAAACATGCTGCGTTCCATCCGCGAGCGCTTTCCGCGGGTCCATTTGCACTGCTTTTCCGCGCCGGAGATCACCTGCATCGCGGAAGTGTCGGGGCTTTCGCTGCGCGAGACGATTGCGCGCCTGCGCGAGGCGGGGCTGGCCTCCATCCCGGGGGGCGGCGCCGAAATTCTCGACGATGAAGTGCGCGCGCGCATCTCCCGGCTGAAGTGCACGGCGGACGAATGGGAGGCCGTGCATCGCACGGCGCATTCGCTCGGCATGCGCACCACGGCGACAATGATGTTCGGCTGCGGCGAGGAGTTCCGCCACCGCGTGAATCACTTCGAACGCCTCCGCAGGATTCAGCAGGATACCGGCGGGTTCACCGCGTTCATCCCCTGGATTTTCGCGCCGGAAAATACGCCTCTCGGAAAGAAAGTCCCGGAAGCCACGGCATTCGATTATCTGAAGACGCTGGCCATCAGCCGCCTCTATCTCGATAATGTGGATCACATCCAGTCGAGCTGGCTCACGCCGGGAATCAAGATTTGCCAGGTGGGCTTGCAGTTCGGCGCGGACGACGTGGGAAGCATCCTGATCGAAGAGAATGTGGTGTACGCCGCCGGCGTCCGCAACCGCACGAATGAAGAAGAGCTGCGCCGCATTATCTCCGACGCCGGCTACATCCCCGCCCAGCGCGACACGCTTTACCGGTCGTATGTTTGGAAGCCGCGCAACGGCAACGGTTCTCGGCTGGCCGGCGCCGCAGCCGCCGCCCGGAACCCATCTTAGGCGGCGGGCGAAGAAATATGCCCGTGTCGCAATGGCGCCTGTGGGCCGGCCTTGCATTTCTGAGCGCGGCTTCGCTCGTCATCGTTGCGGCCGCCCCTGCTCAGAAACCAGCTCCCGCGCTAAAAATCCCGCCCGGCTTTGATCTCGCCGCTGGAATGACCGCGCTCTACGGCAACTACGATCCCGCGAGCCGCAGCTCTTCGATTGTCGCGCCACATGGAACGTCTGAGCCAACCGAAAAGGAAAATGTGCGCATCTTCTTCGTCGAGGGCTTTCGGGATTCGGATGAGGATCAGATCTTGCTGGCTACGTTCGCTGTTCCCGCGACGGGCCGCTTCAAGTGCCGTGACTGCCGACCCCTGATCGGCGAAGCCTTGTTCAGAAGGACCGGCGAAGCCCTGTCTAAAACGGGCACGAGCGGCTGGACCGTGGAGGCTTCCCGGCTCCCGGATTTCGCGTTCGGCGAATGGGGCAAACCTCCCCGCGCCGAGATTGTTCAGTTTGGACCGCACCAGTTCGGCATAGAGCTTGAAGTCACCACGAGCGCGCAAGGCGAGAGAGTCACGGAGATTTCCCTGCTAGCGCCCTGGACCGGCAGCTTCACAAACGTATTTCAGACCGACACGGAAGACAACAATTTGGGCGCTTGCCCGCCGAAGGGAACGACACCTTGCCACGCTTACGTCAGCCTGTTGAAATTCGCGCCGGGCGATAATCCGGACTACTACGATCTTCTGGTCGAGACTTTCGGCACGCGCCTCACGAACGGCGCTATCGAGGATATCAGCTACACGAAACACCTGCGCTTCGCCGACGGAAGATATTTCTAAATTCGCATCAACGAGCCGTGGAGTGTGTGCTTTGAACGGTGCGGTGGCGGCGTGCAGCCGCTCGAATCCGCAGCCCGGTAGGCTGCGTTTACTGCGGCAACGGCAGCAAGGACATTGAAGCCAAATGCTGACTGAACAGGTCGAGGGATTGAACGAAAGTGCTGCACCGCCATCAGCATGGACTTTGGAGTCAAATGCTGACTGAACAGGTCGAGGGATTGAGCTAAAAATGCTGCAGCGACATCAGCATGGACTTTGCTGCAATTTGCAGCATGGACTTTGCTCTTATAAGCTGGTTAAAAGCGCCTTAAATGTCACAAAAGGGCCTCTTATTTACGCTTTCGGAAGGATAAAAAAGATCGAAGGTGATTTCGGAGCCATCGGGGAGATCCAGGGGTTCAGAAGGTACCAGGACTCCATTCGCAAATCGGGCCTGAACTCGGCGGGATGGCATTGGCCGACTATGCTCGAACGGATCTGGTCTCGCTTGGTTTCTTTGCGCGGTGCCGCCAGATGAGCACGGCTATGAGAACGAATCCCGCAGCCAGGAAATACGGCAGGCGCGAGACGAGCCACAAAACGGCCTCGACGGTTTGGCGGAAATGCTTCACCCCCCGGATCGAGCTTGCGGGAATAGTGACGGACTGGTTCCAATCGAGAGTATTCAATCGCTCGAGAAACCCCTGGCGTATGCACCCCTGGAGATTGTAGACACCCACGAGGCGCGAGAAATGGCTCGCGATGATCAGGTCGCGCGAGAATTCGTCCCAGTTGAGCGGCCCGAATTTGGCGTCGAGTGCGGGGTCGCCCGAGCCCGCCGTGCTGCCGATGGCGATCGCCTGCGCGTCCGGCCCATAGCTCCAGACCACGGCCCCGCCCGCCGCGTGATTGAAGCTCGAATAAACCATCAGCACTTCGTCGTCGGCTCGGGCGTCCACGATTCCAAAGAGCCGCTCGAGAATCGTCGTGTGGACCCTACGTTCGTCGGCGAGGAAGTTCATCTGGATGGTTTCGACCGGATATCCATCGGAGTGAATCGTGGCAATGAGCGCCGCGTAGGCCTCGCGCGCGCGACGGACTCCCTGCGCATCGAAGCTGCGACGGAGCAGCCTCGCGGCGAGACGCAATCTGTGGTTTCGTATGTCGGCGAAATCTTTCAGATTGGGTTCGATGTCGAGTCCGACGGCGGACCATTTCAGTCCGTACGCCGTTGTCCAGCTTTCGAATTTTGCGAACCGCGCCGCGGCTTCAGGCGCGTTTCCGGCGTTCAGGTAAACGCCCTGCCCTGGAAGCATCAACCCGGCGATTACGGGGATTCCGGCTTGATTCAACTGGCGCACAACCTGCGCACGGGCAGGGCTGAAATCACTGATCCCGAGCGCGATGCCTGCGTTTAGTTCCTTCAGGTTCGCGACCATCGCCGTGTTGGAGAAGAAGGATTCAAGCTGGTCCGTCTTCAGGTCGCAAGCGAAAAATAATTCCGGCCGCGCACCGGATCCCTGCACACGAACGTCACCATTGGGCAGGACCTCTGCGCCGGGCGAGGCAGTTTCTCCTCGTGCGTACGAGGGGACAGCAGAAGCAGCCAGCGCAATAATGAAGAGCAGGCGGGTGATAGCGCGAAATCCTTCGACGCCTTCCATGTCCCTACCCCTTTGATGCAGGGCGGACATCCATGATGACTTCGGCGCCTTCGGGCAAGTCGAGCGGCTCGGCGGGCGTCAGAACGCCCTTCGCAAATCGGGCGCGGACGCGTCGAGGTTCCAGCTTCGGGCTTCGAGTTTCGCCCGGTGACGGCGTGCGACTGGCGGGATTCCCGTCGAGGGCCAGATTGGCGAGGGCGTCGGCTTCGCAGTTCTTCTCGCGCGGGACGTGCTCGATGGCAAAGTAGGCAAGCTGCCGTGCGAGTTTTGCAGCGCGCTCGTGGAGCGGCTTGAGGTCCGCGCTCTTAACCCTGTAGCGGCCCTGCATCTGGCGGACGAGCAATTCAGAATCGCTGCGGATGCGCAGCGCCGCGACGCCGCGGCTCGAGGCGGCATCGAGCGCGGCGAGCAAGGCGTAATATTCGGCCACGTTGTTTGTTTCGCGGCCCAGCTTCTTCGCGAGCTCGAGGATGATTTTGCCCGCCGGGTCGCGCAACACAACGGCGTAAGCGGCGGGCCCGGGATTGCCGCGCGATGCGCCGTCAATATTCGCAAGGTGGACGGCGGAGGGCGGCGCGGGCGGACGCGAATCCGAGAACAGGCGCGTGCTGCCGGGCGGCGGATTTTTCGATGGGCGCGTCATTGGGGAATGGCATCCACATACAAAAGCCTCGCCCCGCAGAACCGGGGCGAGCTATAGAGACAAAGGTTACGTTTCATGGGGCAGCCCGCCGGCCTGGGTTGCGGCGGAAGCGGAAGCGGCGGCCGGAGAGGCGGATGCGGCAGGCCCCGAGGCCGGGGCAGGTTCGACATAATAAAGGATGCGCGTGCAGGTCTCGCAGTGGAACATTTCCTTGGTGCCGGGACGGCGCATCTCCTGAAACACATGGGGGCGGACGCGCATGCCGCACGCACCGCATTTCTCCTCGCGCACTTCGGCCAGCGCAATGCCGTTGTGCTTCTTGACGATGCGGTCGTAGTGGTCCAGCGTATTTTCCGGGATTTCCGCGGCCACGCGGGCGCGTTCGGCGCTCAACTCCGCCAGCTCTTTTTCCGCCGCGGCCTTTTCGCCTTCGATTTGGGAGCGCTCCGCGCGCGCGACTTCTTCCACTTCCTTCAGCGTTTTTTCGGAGCTCTTAATTCGCCGGTCATATTCCTCGGCGGAAACCATCTGCTCGAGCAAGCGGTCTTCGGCCTTCGAGATTTCGGCTTCGGCCATCTGCACTTCGTGCTGGAGGGCCTTGTAAGCCTCGTTCGTTTTTATCAGCGCGGTTTGGTCCTTGTACTTGCGGACTTTTTCCTTCCACTGTTCGACGTCCAGCTCGTATTTCTTCCGGTCCTTGATATTGGCATGCTGCGCGGCCTTGCTCTCCGCCACTTCCGCTTTGGCGGCGGCTATGCGCGCATCTGTATCCGCGAGTTTTTTGGGATACGAGGCCAGCCGCGCGCGAACGCTGCTGAGCCGCACATCCACACTCTGAAGTTCGAGGAGATCCTGTAGAACCTTCTGCACGATTGATTCATTCTAGCACAGCGGCGAGAGGCGCCCGGCGCGCATCGGGTGGATTACGGCGCCGTCTGGACTTCCATTGTTTGGTCAATGGAATAATTCGCGCAGCCGGGGCTGGTGGCGGAGGGGCAATGGGCCACGACGGTAAAGCTATCGGCGGACGTCTCCACATCGTATGTGTAGCCGTCACGGCCCGATTTGGCCATGGTCATCGCGCCGCTGGAAACGAGTTCGTCGAGCGAGGCATAGGAGCCGTGCTCGGCCTGATACACGCGCTCCGATTGCGCGATGGCCAGCAAATCGTTTTTCACTCCGACCACATCAATGGTCTGGGCGGGTGTAGCCGCACCCGTGCCCGCGGACGACTGCGTGAAGTACTTTGTGTAGATCCAGCCGCCGATCAACAGCACAACGAGAAGACCGATCAACCCTCCCAGGCTGCGCATGAGCACCTCACGCTCCCATTCTACGTCCGGCGCGTGCGCGCGAATGACGTAGGTGTCAATTCAGATACCCCGTGTCGCTGCTGGGTCCCGTTGCGGCCCGTGCTATAATTCGCTTCTACGAATCCTCGGATACCGGATTCCAGAACAACTCAACTGAGAGATTCATTGATGGAGCGAGACCCAGAAGAGATTACGCCTTTCCCGCCGCTCGGACCTGCGATCAAAGTTCTCATGGTCTGGCCGCGGTTTCCCGCCTCCTTTTGGAGCCTTTCGGAGGTAATGGAAATCGTCCCAGAGCGGTCCTTGGTGCCTCCGCTGGGGCTCATCACCGTGGCCACGCTTTGTCCCAAGCAATGGAAAATCCGTCTCGTGGACCTTGCGTTCGAAGAGTTGAGCGATGAGGACATCCTCTGGGCCGACCTTGTGATGGTCAGCGCGATGGCGGTTCAGCGCGAAGGCGTGCGCCAAACGCTCGAACGCGCTTCCCGGCTGCATCGGCGAACCATGATCGGAGGCCCTTATGCCAGCAGCGAGCCGGATGCGTTATTGCCGCTGGCCGACCATGTGGTGGTGGGTGAGCCGGATGAAATTTTTCCTGAGATCGCCGCGGATCTCGAGCGCGGCACGGCCCGCAGGCTCTACACGATTACGGAAAAGCCCGACGTGAGCCGCACTCCGGTGCCGCGTTTCGACCTGTTGGCGCTCGACAAATACACCTTGATGTCGGTGCAATTTTCGCGAGGCTGCCCGTTCACGTGCGAGTTCTGCGACATCATAACGATCTACGGACGCCGCCCGAGGACGAAATCTCCGGCGCAATTGACCGGAGAGCTCGATGCGCTTCTGCGGCTCGGCTGGCGGAAGGACGTATTCGTTGTGGACGACAATTTTATCGGAAATCACAAGGCCGCCTTGGAGCTCGCCCAGGAGTTGGAACGGTGGCAGCGCCGCAACCGGTATCCCTTCGCGTTCTTCACCGAAGCTTCCATTGATCTTGCTGCGCGGCCGGCGCTGCTGGATGCGATGGTCAAGGCAAACTTCTGCCGTGTGTTCATCGGGATCGAATCGCCCTCCGCGGAGTCGCTCAAGGAAACGAAAAAATTTCAGAATCTCCGCCGGGACCCGTTGGACAGCATACGCTTGATTCAACAGCATGGGCTTTGGGTGATGGGCGGCTTCATCGTCGGCTTTGATAGCGATCCACCGGATATTTTTGACCGGCAAATTGAGTTCGTGGAGCGTGCCGCCATCCCTTGGGCGATGGCGGGTATGTTGCAGGCGCCGCCTACCACTCCGCTATATGAACGCATGAAAAATGGGGGCCGGCTCCTCCAAAACAACCCCGAACCGAGCAACTTCGACCCTCCGAACTTCCGGACCGTGCTGCCGCTGCCCGATCTGCTCGACGGCACGAAGCGGATGCTGCTTGCGCTTTACGACCCGCGCCGCTTCTACGAACGCGTGCTCGATTCCCTGGAACGCTGGCAACTTCAGCCGGAACAGAGAGCCCCGGCGCTTTCTCTGCTGTATTTATCGAGAGTGCTGCTTAAATCTTTTTGGAAGCAAGGCGTGCTCTCCGTCTATCGTCGGGCTTATTGGGGCTTTTTGCGACGGCTCGTCTTGCGCTGGGGATTGCACGCGCGGAAAAGGCGGCTGGGGTTCGAGCTTGCGCTCTCCGGTCACCACTTCATTCGCTATGCGCGGCAGGTCGCCGAGTCTCTGGAAGCTGAAAGCCGCCGGGCAATTCGGTTCATGCGGCCCGGATTTGTTCCCCCATCGGATGGACAAACGCGGAACTTGGTGCAGATCAATAGCGTGCCGGGACATTCGTAGCGCGGTCCGCTAATTCAGCGAGTGCCCGGCGCTGGGCTGGTTTGACACTTGCCCCGTGGCACCCGATACTCTTCAGGCGGACAATTCAGGCGTACAACGCGCGAGAGGAATCGCATGTCTGAATATTTTGCGTGCGGCAAATGCGTTTTGATCGGGAGCGAAACATGAAGAGATGGCTGGAATGCGTGGCGGTGCTCGTTTTCGTGGCGGCGCTGGGCGCGCCGCTCGCGGCGCAAGCGCCCTCGGCGCATTCATCATCGGCCGAGGTACGTCCGCCGAAGCTCGAATTCACCGAGCACACGCTTGCGAACGGTTTGCACGTGATTCTGCTCGAAGATCACACCGTGCCGGTGATTGACCTTCAGGTTTGGTATCACGTCGGCGGAAAAGACGAGCTGCCCGGCCACACGGGCTTCGCGCACCTCTTCGAGCACCTGATGTTCAAAGGCTCGGCGCACGTGGGGCCGGACGAACATTCGCGCATCATCGAAGCCGTCGGCGGATACGACAACGCCGAAACGGAAGACGACGCCACGCAATTCTTCGAAACCTTCCCCAGCAATTATCTCGAGCGCGTGCTGTGGCTCGAAGCCGACCGCATGGGCAGCCTCAACGTGAACGAGGCGAATTTCGAATCCGAGCGGCAGGTGGTCGAAGAAGAGCGGCGCGTGCGCGTGGATAATCAGCCCTACGGTTCGATCGAGGAGGATCTTCGCGCCGCGGCCTTCACGGTGCACGGATACCATCATTTGCCGATCGGCAGCATCGCGGACCTCGACAAGACCACGCTCGAAGAGGTGCGCCAGTTCCACGACACGTACTACAAGCCGAACAATGCCACGCTCGTGATTGTAGGCGACTTCAATTCCGCACAGGCGCTCGCGTGGACCACGAAATATTTCGAAGGCATTCCCGCCCTCGGCGAAGCCCATCCCGCGGCCGAACCCGCCCGAGCCGCCGCAAACCGAGGAACGCGTGGTGAACAAGTCCTACACGAACACGCCGCTTCCGGCCGTCGTGATTGGCTACAAAATTCCCGCGCGATACGCGCCCGACTCCTACCCGCTGGACCTTGCCGCGAATATCCTTGCCGGAGGCGAGAGCAGCCGGCTCTATCAAACGCTCGTTTACAAGGAACGGATTGCCGTCGAGTCCGCGGGCTTCGGAAATTTCACCGAGGACCCCAATCTTTTTTGGGCCTACGCCATCATGAATCAGGGACACACGGCCGATGAAGGCGAAAAGGCGGTTCTGGGCGTGCTCGACGGGTTGAAAGAGCAGCCCGTGGATGCCAAGGAAATTGAAAAGGCGAAAAACCAGGAAATTTCCGCATTCATTCTCGGCCGGGACACCGACGAGGAAAAAGCCGAAGCCCTCGAAGATGCAGCCGTGATCGGGAAAAATCCGAATTTGGTCAACACCGAGCTGGACAAGTATCTGGATATAACGCCGGCGGACATCAGCGCGTGGCGAAGGATTATTTCGTCCCGCAGCACGCCACCGTGCTGATTGTGACGCCCGCCCAGCAGCCTGCGGCCGGAGAGTAGCGCGAATTCTCGCGAGGACATGATTTCAGGAGCAGCGATGAGGAATGCAATCAAGCGGTGGATGGTGCTTGTCCCGGCGGCGATGCTGGCGATGGCGGCGCTCGCGCAGCAATCCGCCGCCCCACCGGAGACGGCCGCGGCGCATGCGAATCCCGCGCCGCAGGGCCAGCAGGAGCAAAAGAACGGAACCGGAATTGTGCCTCCGGGCGTGAGGCTTGTTCCCGAGATGCCGCCGCCCAGCGCGCCGAGGCCGTTTCACTTCCCGCAAGCTGCCACGAAAACGCTCGCCAATGGGCTGCGCGTAATCGTTGTAAGCGACACGGGCGAGCCGGCCATCGCGGCGCAGCTTGTGATTTTGTCGGCGGGCAGCATTCGGGACCCCGCGAAGATGCCGGGCGTCGCGGAGATGACCGCGAACCTGCTGACGCAGGGCACGGAAAAGCGCTCCGCGCAGGAGATTGCCGAGGCGATTGATTTTATCGGCGGCCAGCTTGAGGCCTCCGCGGACAAAGACGCAACCATCGTGAAGCTCGACATCGTGAAGAAGGATTTGGATACTGGCCTCGATTTGATGTCCGACGTGGTGCTGCATCCCTCCTTTCGCGCCGAGGAATTGGAGCGGCAGCGCCAGCAGCTTCTTTCAGACTTCGCGGTGCAATATTCGGATCCAGATTATCTTGCTTCGGTTGTTTTCGGCCGCGTGGTTTACGGGAGTTCGCCCTACGGCTGGCCGGCGGAAGGCACTCCCGAAACGGCGCAAAAGCTTGGCCGCGACGTGCTCGTAAAATTTCACGACGCCAATTACGCGCCCAATCAGGCGCTTCTGGCCTTCGCCGGCGACATCACGCCCGAGAAAGCCTTCGCTGCGGCGGAAAAATATTTTGGCGCGTGGCCCAAGCGGGAGGCCGCCGCCAGCGCGCCGCCAGCGCCCCCGAATTCGCAGGGCTTGCGCATCTGGCTGATTGACAAGCCGGATGCCGTGCAGACGCAAATCCGCGTGGGGAAAATCGGCATCCGGCGCGGCGACCCGAATTACATTCCGGTCGAGGTGATGAACCGCGTTTTCGGCGGGGGTTACAACAGCCGGCTCAATACGGAAGTGCGCGTGAAAAAGGGTCTCACCTACGGCGCGTACTCCTCCTTCAATCCGCATCGCTATGCCGGGTCGTTTGCCGTGGGAACGTTTACGCGCACCGAAACCACCGTGGAAGCCACCAAGCTCGTGGTGGACCTGATCGCGCAGATGTCCACCGGCGACGTGACGCAGAAGGAGCTGGATTTCGCGCGCGATTATCTTGCCGGCGTCTACCCCATTCAATCGGAGACGGCCGAACAGGTGGCCGACCGCGTTCTCACCGTGGCGGCGTTCGGCCTGCCCCCTGATTACAACAGCACGTATCCGGACCGCATCCGCGGCGTCACGCTGGCCGAGGTGCGGGAGATGGCCGAGCGCTATCTGCAGGCGGACAATCTCGATATCGTCCTCGCTGGAAACGTCAGCGCCTTCCGCGACGCCCTGAAGAAACAGTTCCCCGACGCGCAGTATGTGGAGATTCCGTTCGATCAGATTGACGTCCTCGCGCCGGGACTGCAAAAGCCGAAGCCCGCGCCCAAGCCCGCTTTACCCTGAGAAACCCACGGTTTGGGTTTCAAAGGGCGCACGCCCACGCCTTTGCAGCCTGCGCCGCTCCATGACACGCGTCGGAAAGCCGGAGAGGCTCGCAATCAGATAGTGCGCGGTTCGGTGGCCTGGGCATCTACGGGTTTGCTGGTTTCACTACGTCGTTCGGACGTACTGCATGGATACCCGGATATCGGGCGAAGTCCGGGCCGTTGAAGGTAAGGAGATTTCGGATTCCATAGATGTTCATGGCAGCAACGATGCGCGCGTCGTGGACTCGGACACCTGAAACCGAGTGGGCGACGACAAGACGACGCCATTCCGGGTAGATTGCCGGGACATCAGGGAGAAGAGTCAAAACGCCTTCGAGTCTGGAAGCTTCACGGTTGGCCTCGCCAGGTGAAAGCCCCAATCCATTTCGATCCACTGGCCGCGTGCATACGCTCCAGAACTCAATGATGTTTTGCGGCGTCACGCAAACGCGGTCACCCGCGCGGAGAAGGCTGCTCAAGGCAGTGGCCGCATCCGAATGCATGGGGTGAGTTTGGTCAACACTGCGAAGGAGAATGTTGGTATCGGCGAGGTGCTCCATGAATCTCTATTCGTGATCCGTTCGGTAGAAGGCTTCCCGGCTGATCGCGTCGTCAGAAAGAGGCTCATTGCGGCGGTAAGGAAAGTTCCCCACCCACTCCCGGAAGGCCTTCACCCTCTCCTCGGGGGTCATGGCAGATTCGACAGGTTGCGCCGGCACGTGCTGCTCCAGAATTCGCTGAACGTATTGACTCAGAGGGAGTCCGTCTTTCTGCGCGCGATTCTTCAACTCGGCCTCCATCTCGGGTTTCAGCTCGATGTGTATGCTCATGTCATCACTCCAGCCTGCTCCACCTTAGTTGTCTCCCAGAAGCCCTGAAACTCAAAAGCCATTATACCTCCTGCCCTAGCTTCCCGGATGGATTCAGCCGGCTGCGCCGCGCGGCAATTTGGCCGGGCTATTCGTAGCGGAGGGCGATGAGAGGGTCAACCTGAGTGGCACGTCGCGCGGGAAGCAGGCAGGCCGCCACGCCCACCGTGACGATCGCCAGCACCACCGCCGCGAACGTCAGCGGATCAGTCGGCGAAACGCCCCAAATCTGGCTCGAGAGATAGCGTGTGAGCCCGAAACTCGCCAGCAATCCAACCACGATTCCCGCAGCGATCAGACGCAGCCCCTTCAACAGCACCATGCGCAGAATATTATCCTGCTGCGCGCCCAGCGCCATGCGAATTCCAATTTCATGCGTCTGGAGCGAGACCGTGTAGGCCATCACGCTGAACACCCCGATGATCACCAGCGCCAGCCCGATTCCGGCGAAAATGCCCAGCGTGATCACAGCGAATTCCGGCTCTCCATATGTCCATTGCTCCAAATTACCTTCGACCGTTTCCGCTTGGGCGAATGCGATATTGGAATCCACGGCCCAGATCTCGCGGCGAACGGTTGCGAGCATCGGAAGGGGGTCCATGGCGGTCTTCAGGAGAAATCTTTCATAGAAAACCCCGGTGATGGGATAGGGCAAGTAGGCTTCCGGGATGGGCGCCTCCCGCAGGCCCTGGTTCTTGATATCCCCCGTGATCCCGATGATCTCAAAGTAGGCGTCGTGGGGTGCATCGGCTATCTTGTCGAGCCGGTTGAACTTGATCTGCTTTCCGATGGGATCCCCGTCCTTGAAGTACATGCGCGCGAGCGTCTGATTGATTACGACCACATGGCTTGCCGAATCCACATCCGCGTCTGAAAGCACCCTGCCGCGCAGCAAATGGATTCCCAGCGTTCGGAAGTAGTCCGCGCTGCACAATTCGAATTCGGCGACCCAGCGATCGGCATGTGTTTTCCCGGGTATGGTCACTTCGCTGCCGATCCCACCATAGGGCGGCAGGTCGGTGGTCGACGCCACGGCACTTACCCCAGGCAAAGCCGCGAGGCGCTGGAGCACCTGCTGGAAGAGAACTCTTCTCTGCGCGCCCGTATCGTAACGCCCGGGGGGAAGCGCCGGCCGCAGGACGAGAACGTTCTTGGGGTCGAAACCGAGGTCCTCATGCCTGAGCGCGAAGAGCGTGCGCATCATCAGGCCCGCGCCAGTCAGCAAGAGGAGCGAAAGCGCCACCTCGAAGATCACAAGGCAGGCGCGGAGCTTTCCGTGGCGGAATCCCCCGCCCGCACCTCTTCCGGTTCCTGTAAGCCGAGGGTAAAGGTCGCCGTGGACGGCGTGGAGAGCGGGCGCCAGGCCGCAGAGAATAGTCGTGAGAACGGTGACGCCGAGCGCAAAGCATAGCGCCGCCGGTTTCAGCGCGATCACCGCCTCGGCCGGAACGTCCAAGGACGCAGCCTGCCCTTCAATCCATTTCAACCCGAAGTAAGCGAACAGACAGCCGACGATGCAGCCCGAAGCGGACAGCAGAAGGCTCTCCACCAGAAGCTGGCGAATCAAGCGTCCACGGCTTGCTCCCACCGAGGCACGGATGGCGATTTCCCTTTCGCGGGCCGTGGCGCGGGCCAGTAAAAGATTCGCAACATTGCAGCAGGCAATCAGGAGAAGCATGGTCACGGCAGCCATGAGGGCGTAGAGGGTGAATCGGAAATCTCCGACTACGTCATCCGTGAGGGTCCTCGTAGTCACGTTGAAGCGCGGCGGGTAATCCTTTGAATAGACCTTGGAGAGGCCATGCGCAACGACGTTCAAATCCGCGGCGGCAGCCTTCAGACTGACGCCGGGCTTGAGGCGGGCCAGGGCATAAAGGAAGATGCGCGGGCTGCCAAATATTCCGGGGATGTCGTTGTGTGTCCAGTAGGTCGGCATCCATATGTCATGGCCGCCCCAAAGAAACCGCGGGGGCATGATGCCGACCAGCGTCCTTGGTTGATTATTTAGGACCATGGTCGTTCCCACGACCTTGGGATCTCGGTTGAACTGTTTCGACCAGAGACGATAGCTCATCGCGAACACGGGCGGCGCACCGGGCTTTCCGTCGTCGGACGTGATCCCTCGGCCCAGAAGGGCCTTCATTCCCAGCAATTCAAAGGAATTCGGCGTCACCCAGGCGCCTTCGAAGAACTGTGTTCCCTCTTTGCCGGCATACAGGACGTCCTGATAGCTAGAGCCGGCAATGTCCTCGAACACATGGTTCTGTTCACGGAAGTCCATGAATTCTGGAACGGAGAATCCGCCCCGGCCATAGTCCGGTGGGCGAGTCACATCGTGGATGTAGAAATCCGTGAGTCTGCCGGGATCCCTGTAGGCAAACGGCTCGAGGAGGATGCTGTCAATCGCGCTGAAGATGACGGTGGTCGCGCCGATGCCCAGCGCCAGCGCGAGAATCGCGAGCAGGGCGAAGCGGCGGTCCTTATTCAGGCTCCGCAGCCCAAAGCGCAAATCGCGCCAGAACCAGTCCATCCACCCCTCCGGCGATCATTCCATCTGCTATTTCACGGACAGAATCACCTTCCCGATATTTCTACGTTCGTGGATGTACTGGTGTGCCGCGGCGCCCTCGGCGAGCGGAAACTTCTTGCTGATCACGGGCTTGATCGTGCCCGCGGAGTACATGTGAAAAATTTCGTCGAGTTCGCTTCGCACCAGCGCGCCGCGGGACTGCAATCCTCCGAGACTCACGCCGATAACGGAAATGTTCCGCCCCATCAGCTTCAGCGGATGAAATCGCGGCGTTTGGGCCAGCGCGCGCAGGCTGCGGAACCAGTTTTTCTTGCCCTCCGGCCCTGCCGCAGCCGAAAAGCCGAACACCACCAGGCGGCCCGTGGGTCCGAGACATTCGCAACTGCGCGAAAAGGATTTTCCGCCGATGGCGTCCATCACCATCTCGATGCCATCCGGAGCATATTTGCGCACGACTTGGACGAAATCACTCTTCTCGTAATCAATGGCATGGTCCACGCCGAGCTTGCGCAGATACTCCTGCTTGGTGCGTCCCGCCGTGCCGAACACCACGAGTCCACGCGCGCGCGCCAGTTGCACCACCGCGTTTCCCACGCCTCCTGCCGCGCCGTGAATCAGGATGCGGTCGCCCGCCTGCAAGTTGCCCATCGTGAACATGGAATGATACGCCGTCAGATAATTCACGGGGATGGCGGCCGCCTCGTCGAATTTCATCCCCGACGGCAGGCGATACACCTGCCGCGCGGGCACGGCGGCCCATTCCGCGTAGGCGTTGAATTGCGTGAGCGCGGTCACGGCGTCGCCCGCCTTCAGCGACGGCCCTTCGCTCGCGCCTCCGCCTGCGGCGCTTTTTTCCACCACGCCGGCAATTTCCAGGCCCGGCACGAACGGCGGCTTGGGCGAGCCGGGATAGATTCCCATGCGCTGGAGGAGGTCCGCGAAGTTCACGCCGATGGCCTTCACGCGTATCAGCACTTCTCCCGGTTTCGGCTGCGGATCGGGCATTTCGCGCAGCTCAAAAACTTCGGGTGCCCCATACCGCCCTATGACCAGCGCGCGCATCTAATCCTCCTGCTGCCGGATCTCACGGCCATATGTGGCTGCGCCTTCCCGTCGAGCCGGAGGAGCTGGAACGCGCCTCGGCTTTTCATTTGGGAATCGAGGGCATCCTAACTTAAACTATTGGACTTTGCACAGCGATGAAACGCGAATACGCACATAAGGCACTATCTTCGATTATCGCCATCCTGCTGGCGTCTTGCGCCTCGATGGCCGCGGGCCCTCCCAAGCAAGCCCTTGCTCCGCCGGTCCTCACGGCCATGCAGGCCGAGCTCGACCGCTCCATGCAGGCTCTTTCACAAAGCGACCCCGCCGCCTATTTCATCAGCTACACGGTGGCCGACCGCCAGTACGTCGAGGTTTCCGGATCGAACGGAGCTCTGCTCACGAGCGCGGAAGATCGCGGTCGCTGGCTCGAGGTGCAAACGCGCGTCGGCAGCTATCAGCTCGACAACACGCATCCGCTGGGTGACCAGGCCCCCAGCTGGACCAGCGCCGGCGCCACGGCGACGCTCGACGACAATATTCCCGTCCTGCGCCGCGAAATCTGGCGCGAGACCGACCGGCAATACCGCGCCGCCGCCGAGGCTCTGATCAAGGTCAAGACCAGCCAGCAGGTGCAGGTGCAGACCACCGAAGGCGCCGCGCCCGATTTTTCGCACGAGGATCCGCACACCTTCGTGGGCCCGCGCGTTGAAATTCACGTGGACCGCGCGCCCTGGGAAGAGCGCGTGCGGAAATACACGGCTGCGTTCAGCAAATCTCCCGCGGTACTGAATTCCATCGTCACGTTCACCGCTTTGGGCATGAATCAGTACCAGGTGAATACCGAAGGCACGAAGCTCGCGTTCGGACAGGTGCATTACCGGCTCGAACTCACGCTCCAGAGCAAGGCCCCGGACGGCATGGATATAGACCGCTACGAGAATTTTGATTGGCTCGATCCCAAAGACGCCCCGGACGATTCCACCGTGTTCGCGCGCATCCAAACGATGATTGACGAAGCCGCGGCGCTCGATAATGCGCCGCTGGTGGATCCTTACGAGGGTCCCGCGCTCCTCACCGGGCGCGCCGCCGCTGTCTACTTCCACGAGGTTTTCGGCCATCGCGCCGAAGGTTTCCGCCAGAAGGACATCAACGAGGGCCAAACGTTCACGAGCAAGATCGGCGAGCAGATTCTCCCCGATTTCATTTCCATCAAGGACGATCCCACCGAAGGAACGCTCGGCGGCGAAATGCTCCTCGGCAATTATCTCTATGACGATGAGGGCGTGCCGGCCGAGGATGTCCACCTGGTGGACAACGGCATTTTAAAAACTTTCCTGATGTCGCGCTCGCCGCTCGTTAATATTCCGCAGTCCAATGGCCACGGCCGCCGCCAGCTCGGCTACGTTCCCGTAGCGCGCCAGGGAAATCTGATCGTATCCAGCACGCGCACGGTGACGAACGACCAGCTTCGCGCGAAATTGATCGAGCTTATAAAAGAGCAGGGCAAGCCCTTCGGCCTTCTGATTGACGACATCGCCGGCGGCTTCACCTTCACAGGGCGCGGCCAGCCGCAGGCGTTTCAGGTGCTCCCGCTCGTCGTGTACAAGGTTTTTCCGGATGGCCGTCCCGACCAGCTCGTGCGCGGAGTGGACATCGTGGGCACGCCGCTTGTCTCGCTCACAAAAATCGTGGCCACCGGCGACACGCCTGAAATCTTCAACGGCTATTGCGGCGCGGAATCCGGCTCCGTGCCCGTTTCCGCCGTTTCTCCCGCCATCTTGATATCGGAAATGGAAGTGCAGAAAAAAGAGACTTCCACGGATAGGCCGCCCATCCTGCCGCAGCCCGCGCACGATCCGGAAGCGAAGGAGCCGCAGCCTTGAAGAAATTCGCCATATTCTGCCTGCCCGCCGTGGCGGGCCTGCTCGCGATTTTCGCCGCGCCTCTTCTTGCCGCCGTGCCCGGCGCCCGGCGCGACGTTCCGCCGGCCCCGGCTTCCGCGCAGCCCGCGCCGCCGGTTACTATCCCTGCGGGCGAAACCGACAAGACCCTTTTCGCCATGCGCGATGAGATGGAGCGCTCGCGCTCGCGCCTGGCGCTCGAGGGCGCGGACAAGCCTTTTTTCATCGAATACCGCCTGCTCGATCTCGACATTCGGACGGTGACGACGTCGTTCGGCGCGCTGCTTTCGAGCTCCACGTCGCGCACGCGCTACATGACCGTGGACGTTCGCGTGGGCGACTATCATCTTGATAGCTCCAATTTCGTCAGCGACGACGGCTTCCAGGGATTTCTCGGGTCTGCCGGCGAAGTCGGCATTGACCGCGACTACAATTCGCTCCGCCAGGATTTGTGGCTGGCCACGGACCAGGCCTACAAGTCCGCCCTCACGCAAATGTCGCTCAAGCAGGCGTTTCTGCGCAGCCTCACCAAGCCGCCCGAGATTGACGATTTCTCCCAGGCCACGCCGCTCGTGAAAGTGGACCCGCGCCTCGACGCGGATTGGACCTCGCGCAACTGGGAGGACGAAGCGCGCACCGCCTCCGCGGCGCTGGCCGATTTTCCCGACCTCTACGGCACGCGCGTCAACTACTCCATCATTTATGCCACCACGTACCTGATGACCAGCGAGGGCACGCTCATCCGCGCATCGCGCAGCATCGCCGCCATCGAAGCCGCGCTCGATACGCAGGCGGACGACGGCATGCCGCTTCACAATTATTATGCCGTCTACGTCGCCCGTCCCGCGGACCTCCCCGCCGCGCCGGCCGTTGGCGACGCGCTCGCGAAGGCCGCGAGCGATTTGGTCGCGCTTCGCGCGAGCCCCCTCGTGCCGGACTATACGGGCCCTGTGCTCTTCGACGCGCCCGCAGCCGCATCCGTGCTGGCTCAGGTGCTCGCGCCCTCGCTTGCCGGCGCGCGCGCTCCAGTTTCGATGACGACCTCGTTCGACGAGCTCCTCGAGCGCATGGGCGGCGAAAGCGCATGGGAGGGCCGCGTCGGCACGCGTGTGCTGCCCGCGACGGTCACGCTCGTGGACGATCCCACGCTAAAGGATTTCCAGGGCCAGCCGCTCCTGGGAGCTTACGACGTGGACGCGGAAGGCGTGCCGGCCGAGCGCGTCTCGCTCGTGGAAGACGGCCTGCTGAACAATCTTCTGATGTCGCGCCGCCCCGGCCCCGAGTTCCAGGTCTCAAATGGACACGCGCGCTCCGCGCTGCTCTCCGATCCCAAGCCGCTCAGCAGCAATCTCTTCTTTCAGGCCAGCGACGCGGTCAATGCCGCCGACCTGCGCAAGAAATTCCTCGACGAATGCAAGAGCGATGGGCAGCAGTGGTGCCTCGAAGTGAGGCAGATGGATAATCCGGCCCTGTCCTCTGTTCGTGAGGAGGACTTCTCCGATTTTCTCGCCGAGCTTGGCGGAGGCATTGCCAGCGGCGAGCGCGCCCCGCTCTTCGTCTATCGCGTGTACGTGGCCGATGGCCACCAGGAGCTGGTTCGCGGCGCGACCATTGAAGACCTTGCCCCGCGCTCGCTCCGCAATGTTCTTGGCGTAGGCGACGACGCAACCGTCTTCACCTACATGCAAAATCCCGCGGACGGCTTCGCGGGAACGGCGCTCGGCGCCTTCGGCTCCGCCGAGGGAGGCATTCCCAGCACCGTCGTCGCTCCGTCTCTCCTGCTCGACGAAATCGAAGTCCGCGGCTTTCACGGCGAGCCCCGCCGCACCCCCCTCGTCCCCGCCCCTCCGTTGAAATGAAGGACGCCCTCGGGTTCTGCTACTTCACGTCCGCCAGGATGTCGTGGTTGTCGTTCAGTGACAGCCCTTCTGGCTGCATGGGGAGGGTCACAGCGAAGGGTGTTTCCCCAGTTGTCCCGACTCCAATCCAGCCCAAGCGAAGCGTTTTGCCGCCCGTGTGAATGTATATGGGCAGAGCATCCTTCCATCCGTCCGGACCTCCTGTGCGGGTCACCGTTCCGCTGACATTCCATTTGCCGGGGCCCCCGTTTTGCACGGAGTATGCAAGCTTATATTGAGCGATCCCCGTGCCGTAAACGTACTGGTTGAAAAACCAATCGAGGCGTTGATTGCCGTCAAGATCCATCTGCGGCGTTATATGCTTTTCGGCGATGGCCTTGAAGTCTTCCGTGGATGCAGCCTTGTTGTCGAAGGTCTGGCAAAAATCCTGCATCATGGCCTTGAAGCGCGCATCCGGGTCCGGGTTGTGCGGGTCGTATAGCATCATGCGGAGCATGTTCAGCACGAAACCGCCCTTGTTGTAGACCACAACGTCGTACGCGTCAGCCGAATCGGATGATGCCAGGCGTGTGCCCATCCAGATGGGGCCGCTCGATTCCAGCGTGTGGCCGCGGCTATCATTGGCAAAGAGAGCCTCCTTGTTCGATTGCAATTCCGCCTGGTAGGCCTTCCAGTTTTCGCGGTACTGCACGTACAAATTCCCCGAAAATGTCGCAAAACCCTCGGAGAGCCATTGATCGTGATAGCTCTTCCAGCCCACGCGATGGCCCCACCACTGATGCGAAACCTCATGGCCGCGGAAATAATCGGTAAGGTCGAGCTGGTTTCCAACCCCCAAGGTGTTCAGCTGCGCTGAATCAAGAAAGGAAGCCTCGGAGAGATATACAAGCATGGGCCAGCCCTGCCCATAGTCGCCCGAAATATTGGTCACGGCCAAACGAGAGTAGGGGCCAGGACCAAAATAATTTTGGAAGACCCGCAGGGCATTCGCCACCTCTTCTCCAATGTGTTTGCCCATGGCGGATGGCGCGAACGAACCCAGGGGCATGGAGAGGTTCTCGCTCGCCCCTTCCACGGGGGTTATGTACGCGTTCTGAAGGGCCGCCATCACGTCATCCGGATTCCGGTTCGCGTACACTTCCACGCTGACGTCCCCCGCCTTGTCCGTGAACAGCTGGTAGTCGCCAAAAGCGAAGCCCGCCACGGCGAGCGGTTTGTCGCTCTTCCATTTCGTTACGAGCCAATCGCCGTCCTTGGCTTCGCTGACTTTCGTGCCCGTAGCCACGAAGAGATACTGCTTGGGGCTGTGAAACGTCATTTCAAAGCCGGCTCGATTGTTAAAGCCGCCGTCGTTGCCTTCTGGATACCAGAGGCTGCTTTCGCAAAAGTAATTCCCGCTGCCCATCTTGCGGACCGCCTTCTTGCCCGCGTAATGAAATTCGAGCGTCTGGTCGCGTCCGGCCTTCGTTACCTGGGGAAGGGCTACCGCGACATAATATCCATAGGAATTATTCCGATCCTTTTGTTCGCGCGCCTGAAAAAATGGAAGCGCGGCGCCCGATTCGTCCTTGACGCTATCCACCCGAAGGTTTGAATCGAGCGAAAACCGAAAGATGCGCTCTCCCGACGCGCGCTGCAATATATGCACGCGGGTAGTCGCGCTGAATTCCGTGTCTGCCGCCACGGTCGCGTCGATTTGATAATCTTCGACACCGTAATCGTCGAGCGCCTGCGGATCCTGAAAGACTTCCCTTGCGCTGCGGTCCCCTGCGGGAAAATGCAGCCAGGTGTCGAAACTTTTATAGCCGGGCCATGCGATCAAGCGGCCTACCTGTATTGTCTCGGGATCGAGAGCGTCGAAGGTCACTTCCACCCATCCCTTATCGGATGTTTTCAAGTCGGCGAGGAAGAACGCCGTCCGTTTCTGATTCGCGGAGAACACGCCCTGAAACAGACGAGGAACGATCTCGTCTCCCACATCTTCGCGGTCGCTCTGCCTAGAGAGGTAAAGCTTGCCAAGATCGTCGCCGGAAGGAGGTGTCCAATGAAGCTGGGGAGAAAGCTCCGCGAACATTTCGTCTGTGAAGCAGAACGTGGCGGATGAAAACTCCATGTCGAGTGTGTCCTTGCCGATGAAACGGTTCAGCTGATGGGCTTCGAGTGCGTTCGGCGGCTCGATCTGCACACGGCCCTGCCCCTCGAAGGCTGCGGCAAACACCTCGCCGTTGGCGGGTTGCGCGAATTGAATGGTCCCGCTGACGAGCGTGATGTGAATGCGGTCGCGCGTGATCTGAATTCCATTCACGGTCGCGAACTTGCTCGCATCAAACGCCGGCTGTGACACCGCATTCCACACGGCCGTGGCATCTTGCGCCGAGGCCGGATTCGCAACGGCAAGGAACGATAGGAGCACAATCCAGGAAAGCCGCTTCATGGCTTGGGCACCCCTTTCTCTCTAAGTTTAGTGGCGGAGTCTACAACAAAAGAGCCTCAAATGAGAAATGCTTCTTGGCAGCGCCGCACTCCCCTCGTCCCTGCCCCTCGTCCCTCGCATTCATTCCAAACCAAAATTCACGGTGATTTCCGTATCCACTTCCACCGGTTGGCCGTTCAATAACGTAGGGCGATAGCGCCACTGCCGCACCGCATCAATCGCCGCCTGCGCCAGAATCTCTCTTCCGCTGATAACTTCGATCTGCTGCACCGCGCCATCCGTCCCGATGATCGCGTGCAATCGCACCGCGCCCTGAATGCGCGCAGCGCGCGCGACCGCCGAATATGCCGGTTCGACCCTGTGGACGAGCGACGCGGCCATCACTCCCGCGCTCCGCCGCACAATGCGTGGCGGCGACGGCCTTTCGACCACGACCAGGCCGTTGCCGCTCCCGCCCGGAATCCACGGGCCAGCTCCGGGGGCGGCGGGACTCATCGGCATGCTTGGAGCCGCCGGGCCGCCAGTGGAAACTATGTGGCGGGAAATAGACACAGGTGGCGTGAGAGCCACATTCGTCACCACAATCGCAGGGCGTGGGCTGGCGCTCTCGTCGTCGGGAGCCGGGGTGGTCGCCGCTGGCTCCGGCATCCCCTGAAATGGCGGCAAGGGCGTTACGGCAACGGCTTTAGGCAGCGCCGGGGGAGTGAAAAGCGGCCACAAAATCAGCGCGGTCATCACAATTGCCTGAAAACAGATGGAAGCCGCAAGGGCTCTCCTCCGCAACGCCCGCCTTTGCGCCCTCGTTTCCAGCGCGCCATCCATCATGCATTGGGAGAGGTTTCCTAGATCGCTCATGGTTGCAGCCCTCCTCTCGTCCAAAAATCCGTAAACCGATGGACCGAGCGCAGTACACCTCACATAGTGCAAGATGTGTGCCAAACGCCTGACTTCGGAGGTCGCGCGCAATCCCTGAAATTGTTAGACACCGCCCACGCGCACAAGTTCCTGCGCCTTGCCCCCCTTCCAGCAACACGCCAGAGGGTATAATCCCCCGAACGATGCCCGAAGCAATCGAACACGCGAATCGTGAAAAGCGCCTGGCGGCGCTCGGCTCGGTGGGCTCGGCCGTCCTGCTCGTGCTTCTGAAAGTTTTCCTGGCGGCGGTGACGGGCAGCCTGGGCATTCTCTCCGAAGCGCTGCACTCGATTTTGGACCTGATCGCCGCGGTCATCACGTACCTTTCGGTTCGCGTCGCGGAAAAGCCCGCTGACGCAGAGCACCTTTACGGCCACGAGAAAGTGGAAAGCTTTTCCGCGTTTGTCGAGACCGGTCTGCTGCTCCTCACCGCGCTCTACATCATCTGGGAAGCGTTTCAAAGGCTGCTCTTCCACAGCGTGCAGATTCGCCCAAGCCTCGCGGCGATTCTGATTCTGGCCCTGTGCATGGGAGTGGACTTCGTCCGCGCGCGCTCTCTCAAGCGCGTGGCGAAGAAATATCCCAGCGAGGCGCTCGAAGCCGACGCGCTGCACTTCTCAACCGACGTATGGAGCACGTTTGTCGTGATCCTCGGCATCACGGGCGCATGGCTGGGAATGAAATTCGGCATCGCCTCGCTGGGCATGCTTGACGCCGTGGCGGCGCTGGGCGTCGCGGGGGTGATCATCTGGATTGGCTCGCGGCTCGGCAAGCGCACGGCGGACGCGCTGATGGATGTTGCCCCGCGCGGCCTCCGCGAGCGCATCGCCAGCGCCGTGGGCGCCACCGAGGGCGTGCTCGAGACCGAGCGCGTGCGCGTGCGCCGCGCCGGGCAGCGCTACTTCGTGGACGTCACCATCAGCGTGCCGCGCACGGCAAGCCTCGAACAGGCCCATGCGGCCAGCGACGCCGTCGAACGCAGCATCGGAAAAATCGTTCCCGCGGACGTGGTGGTGCACGTCGAGCCGCGCGCGCGCAGCAACGAGCCTCTTTTCGAAACTATTCGCGCCATCGCGCAGCGCCGCGGATTCGCCGTTCACGAATTATCCGCGCATCATCTGGATGACCGGCTCTTCGTCGAGCTGCACCTGGAAGTGGACGAGGGAGCCACTCTGCGCGAGGCGCACCGCCAGGCCACGCAACTCGAGGACGATATTCGCGGCGCCACGGATCCCGGCGCGCTCGTGAATATTCACATCGAACCGCTGGGCGCGCGCATTCCCGGCGCGGAAGAGATGAAAGAACTGGCGCGCGCGGTGCAGGAATTTCTGAATTCGCTTCAGCCGGAGTACCGCGAACTGGTGGACTGCCACGAAGTGAGCGTCCGCAGCGTGGAGCACAAAATTCTCGTCTCGTGCCACTGCGCCATGGATGGGAGCCTGCCCATCACCGAAGTCCACGATCTCACGGCCGCGCTCGAGAATCGCGCCAAGGAGCATTTCCCGCAAATTTTCCGGCTGACGGTTCATCCCGAGCCGGTGGAAGAAAGCTGACGCCGGCTCGATGCAAATATCTGCGCGGCGAGCGCAATCACGGCGGGAAAACATTCCAGCATGTAGCGCGGTTCGGGCGTGTCCACGAAACCGGCGAAGAAAAGCGTGCGCACGAGAATAAAAACAATCAATAGCGCGCAGCCCGGCCGCCGCCGCGCCATCCACGCTCCGGCGAGCGCCAGCGCCACGTAGATGCAATTCACCGCGGCGAGGCCGAGCGATACCACGAAATCCTGGCGGTCGTATTCCCATTCGTCGCCCAGCGGGAAAATCTGGCCGGAGTAGGGCAGCAGCTCGACGCGCGGCGTGAACCACATCGCGAGCGAACGCAACATTGGTATTTCAACCCACGTGCGCGCGGGCTGGCGCGCCGTGCGCTCGCGGGCAATCTCGCGGAACGAATTGTCGAGAGCGGGATCAACGATCAGCGTGTCGTTGTATTGGTCGAGCAGGCGCGCGACGCGGGCGCGCTCCGCGGGCGAATCGAAGGCGGAGGGCGGCAGGTCGTCCACGGAGATTTGCTCGTCCTCGAGTTTCCAGGGGACGAGATAGACGTCGCGAAAGCGCCAGAGCCAAGTTCTGGTCCACGCATTGATGCCGGAGGGATTGTATTCTCCGGGCAGACCGGCATTGCGCGAGGCCAGGAATTGCACCTCGTGGAGCGTACGCGCATTGCGTGCGGCCCAAGGCAGCAGCGGCAGCAGGAGGCCTGTGCCCATCAACAAGCCCGCGCGCATCAGCTTGGGCCAATCGGGCGGCCTCCGCCACTTCGCCATCAGCACGAGGCCCGCGGCAAGAAGCACGAGCGGCGTTTCCGGGCGCACCAGAGTTCCAAAACCCGCGACGATGCCGGCGAGAAACCACCGGCTCAAATTCGAGCCGGGAAAAAGGGACGCGCTGCCCCGAACGTCCGCCGCCCCTGCGGGCGTTTCGACCAGCACCAGAATCGCGAGCGCCGTGAAAAACGTGGCCAGCGTCTCGGTGAGCGTGACGGCCGCATAGTTCGCCGTGAACGGGCACAGCGCCGCGAGCCACAATGCGGCGAGCGCCACGCGCGGGCGCGAACGCTCGGGCGCCAGCCGCGCGGCAATTAGCGCGATCAAGAAGCAAGTGGCCAGGTCCACCAGCGCCTGCGTGAACATCACGGCCCGCGCGGAGTTTCCCGCGAAGGTGAAGACCGCGGCGAGAAACGCCGGGTAGCCGGGGGTGCGGATGTCCGCCGGCATGATGTGCCCGTTAACCGAAAGGCCATATACGCCGTACTTGAGCCAGTTCCAGGCCAGCTCGATGTAGAATGGGCCGTCGCCCGAGTTCGTCATGGGGAATTTGAGGACGAAGAACAGCCGCAAGATCAGCCCCGTGAAAGCAGCGAAAGCCGCGTTCGCGCGCATCTTATAGGTTTCGGTCATGAGGCGGTTTTCGATGGAGGGTTCGCGCCATCCCCGGTGACTCCCATTTCCGGTTGCGATAGGGAAAGAGCCTTGCGGGCGCGTGCCGCAAATGCGCGGCGGAAACGAGATGTGCGTAGGGCCGGCGGCATGGAACGGCCCTAGCTTGGAATGTCCGAATGTCTGAAAGCAAGCCCATTTTCTACGACGAAGAGCGGCGGCGCTGGCGGCGAACGCGCCTGCTGCTCGAAATCACGGGCGGTTTTTTCACGCTGGTGCTGGTGATCTTCCTGCTCAACGTGGGCCGCAACCCGGAACTGCCGGAGATTTTGCGGCCGAACACGCACGGCGGCCTGCACGCCATCCCCTTTCACGCAAAAGCAAAGCTCCCGGGGCGTGGCCGCAGACAGAAAGTAGCGGCTCTCGGCAAGGTGCCGCAAAATTATATTCCGCTGCGGGCCGCGTTTTACGTGAGCGACGACAGCACCAGCCTTGCTTCGTTGCAGTTGCACTACCACGACATTGACCTGCTGATTCCCGATGCGCTGCATTCCGTTTCCGCTGATGGCAGCCTGGATGCCGAGCCGGACCCGAAGCTGACGGCGTTTTTACAGTCGCTTCAGGCGCGCACGCCGCCCGTGGACTTGCCGGTGATGTCCATGATCAACAACTACGACGCCAAGACGAACGTATGGGGCTCGCCGGGAATGCTCGCGATGCTGGCGAACCCGGCGGCACGGCAGCATCTGGCGGCGCAGATCGAGGAGTTCGCCGATGCGGAGCACGAACCCGGGATCGTGGTGGACTTCGAATCGCTGCCCGAATCCAGCATGCAGGATTTTCAGCATTTCATCCACGATTTGGGTGCGGCGCTGCACGCCAAGAACCTGAAGCTGATGGTTGCGCTGCCGGCGGCGGACTGGAGCTACGACTACAAATATATCGCCTCGCAATCGGACGCCATCATTTTGATGAACTACGATTTTAGCTGGCCGACTTCCGCGCCGGGGCCCATCGCGCCGCAGGATTGGTTTGTTCGCGACATTGACAACATCTTGAAAATCGTGCCGGCGGACAAAATCGTGATGGGCATCGGGAATTACTCCTACGACTGGCCGGCCAAGACGAAGCGCGTGCCGCATCCCGTGGCGCAAGTGGAGACATTCCAGCAGGCCGTGGTCACGGCCGCGGAATCCGAAGCGTACATTGATTTCGACAACGCTTCGTACAATCCCCACTATTCGTATGAGGATGACAACAACCAGGTTCACACCGTCTGGATGCTCGACGGCATCACGGCCTACAACGAACTGCGCGCCGCCGAGCGCGCCGGCGTGCGCGGCACGGTCCTCTGGCGGCTGGGCATGGAAGATCCCTCCATGTGGGACATCTGGGATACGACGCATCCGGACGACGCCACACGCGCGGAGCTCGAGGAGGTCCCGCCCGGCTACGACCTGATCCTCGAAGGCGACGGAGATATCTGGAAAATTACCGCGACGCCGCAAAGCGGGCGGCGAACCTTCGACTACGATTCTTCGTCGGACGTATTCGACGACGAGGAGTTCCAAAGCCTGCCGCTTTCGTGGCGCATCCAGCAGATGGGCGCGTCGCCGAACAAAGTGGCGATCACGTTCGACGACGGTCCCGATCCGCAGTGGACCCCGAAGATGCTTGACGTCCTCCAGCAGAAGGGGGCGACGGCGACATTTTTCGTGATCGGCGAGTCCGCGAATCTGGAAACGGGCATCCTGAAGCGCGAGTATCGGCTCGGCAACGAGGTGGGCAATCACACCTTCACGCATCCGGATTTCGAAACCGTTTCCAAGGAGGAGATTCAGATTCAATTGAACGTCACGGAGCTGCTTTTGGAAAGCAGCCTGGGCGTGAAAACCGTGCTGTTCCGCCCGCCTTACGGAATTGACCACCAGCCGGAAACCGCGTCCGAGATTCAGAATCTTCCCGTTCCGCAGGACATGGGCTACATCATCATCGGCTCGCGCATCGATCCGCACGACTGGGGCGAATTGAACGGTGGCCCTCCTCCTCCCCCGGCAACGATCGTCCAGCGCGTGCTCGCGCAAGTGAAAGCCGGGCCGGGCAACGTCATTTTGCTGCACGATGGCGGAGGAGACCGCAGCCGCACCGTGGCGGCGCTTCCGGGAATCATTGACGGGCTGCGCGCGGCGGGCTACCAGATTGTCCCGGTATCCGAGCTGCTGGGAGAATCGCGCGCGCAGGTGATGATGCCGCTCAGCCACCGCGAATGGCTGCTGGCGCGCGCGGATGCGTTCATCTTCGACATGTTCCGCTGGTTCCGCACCGGCATCGCATTCATCTTCGTTGCGGGGATTTTGCTGGTGGGCGGGCGCGCGCTGGTAATCGGACTGCTGGCGCTGGCCGAAAAGCTGCGCCCCGCGCCGCTGGACCATCCCGATTACAAGCCGGAGGTGAGCGTGCTGATCCCCGCTTACAACGAGGAGGCTGTAATCGCGGAGACGGTGCGCGCAGCGCTCGCTTCGGATTATCCCAAGCTCGAAGTGATCGTGGTGGACGATGGCTCGGTGGACCGCACGGCGGAAATCGTGCGGTCGAAATTCGGGCGCGACCCGCGCGTGCGGCTGCTCATGCAGTCGAATCAAGGAAAGCCTTCGGCGCTGAATCATGGGCTCTCCGAGGCCCTGGGCGAAATCGTGGTTTCGATTGACGCCGATACGGTCGTGGATCCGGAAACGATTCCGCGCCTGGTGCGGCACTTCGCCAATCCGAAGGTCGCCGCCGTCGCCGGCAACGTGAAAGTGATGAATCGCAATCGCTGGATCACGCGCTGGCAGGCGCTCGAATACATCACCAGCCAGAATCTGGAAAAGCGCGCCTTCGATCTGCTGAATTGCATTCCCGTGGTCCCGGGAGCCGCCGGGGCCTGGCGCGCGGACGTGCTGCGAAGCAACGGCGGATTTTCGGGCGACACCGTGGCGGAAGATACGGACCTGACTCTGACCATCCGTCGAAATGGCTGGAAGATTCTCTATGACGAGGACGCCATCGGCCGCACCGAAGTTCCCGAAACAGTGGACGCCCTGATCCGCCAGCGATTCCGCTGGACGTATGGCACGCTTCAGGCCGTGTGGAAGCACCGCGACACAGTCGGCAAGGCGCGTTACGGGACGCTCGGGTGGGTGGCCATCCCCAATATTTTTCTCTTCCAGATTGTTCTTCCCATGGTTTCGCCCCTGATTGACCTGCTGTTTTTGCTGACGCTGGTGTTGTGGGCGCTGGCGCAGTTGCAGATCGCGCGGCTGCCGCAGCTCTGGACGTCGGCGGACGTGGAGCGCTCGCTGATATTTTTCGCGCTGTTCATGCTGATTGACCTCTTCACGTGCGTGGTGGCATTCGCGCTCGAGAAACACGAAGACTGGACGCTGCTCGCTCCGTTGATCCTCCAGCGCTTTTACTACCGCCAGATGATGTACGTGGTGCTGTTCCGCGCGCTCAAGGAAGCTTTACAGGGACGCCCAGTAGGCTGGCGCGGCGTCGAACCGCAACTACCCGCCCCGCCACCGGTAACCGTCGCCCAGGTTTGAGCCGGCGCTCTGGCCTCATCCGAACGCAAAAGAAAAATATCTCTTTTGCGAAAATTCTCTCCACTCTGCTAGCATGGATCTCTTGGCGGGCTGCATCCTGAAGTCTCGGAGCGGCACCGGAGGAAAACATGAGTGTTGCGCCCCGCGCGGGCAACCTGCCTGACCGGCAGGCAGGCGGTAAAGTCACCGTGCCCGACATTCTCTCCCGCAAATCGAATTCGCCCGGCGGTCCATTTGAAGCAAATCCGAAGATCACGTGCCTCACGGCGTACGACTATCCCACGGCGCGTTTGCTCGATGAAGCCGGCGTGGACATTCTGCTCGTGGGCGATTCGCTCGGCATGGTCGTGCTCGGCTACGACACCACGCTGCCGGTGACTCTCGATGAGATGTTGCATCACGTGCGCGCCGTCCGCCGCGGCACACGCCGCGCACTTCTGGTGGCCGACATGCCCTACGGCAGCTTCCACGTTTCGCTCCAAGAATCGGTCCGCAACGCGCTGCGCCTCGTGAAGGAAGGCGGCGCGGAAGCGGTGAAAGTGGAGGGCGGCGAGCGCCGCATCGAGCTGATCGCGCGGCTTGTGGAAGCCGAGATTCCCGTGATGGGGCACGTGGGCCTCACGCCGCAATCGGTGAACGCGTTTGGCGGGTTCCGCGTGCAGGGAAAAACGGAGGACGCGGCGCGGCAGATCGAGCGCGACGCGCGCGCCGTGGAAGCGGCAGGCGCCTTCGCCGTCGTGCTCGAGTCCATCCCGCGCGAATTGGCCGCCGGCATCACGGAAAATCTGCGCATCCCCACGATCGGCATCGGCGCTGGGCCGGATTGCGATGGCCAGGTGCTCGTCTTCCACGACCTTATCGCGTTCGGGAACGAGCGCAAGCGGAAATTCGTCCGGCAGTACGCCAATCTTTCCGCGGATATATCGCGCGCGATCGCGGAATATTGCGAGGATGTTCGCAGTGGACGCTTCCCCTCGGATGCGGAGTCGTACCATTCGCCCGCCGAGCTGCAAGAGGACGTACGCGCGCGCGAACGCCCTTGAACGCGTCGCCGCTCGTGCGTCCTTTTGCTTGAATGCCGCATGGAAACGATTCAAACAGTCGCGCAAATGAAGCAGGCAGCGCGCGAGGCGCGCGCGAACGAGCGCACACTCGGCCTCGTCCCGACGATGGGCGCGCTGCATGAGGGGCATCTTTCGCTCATTCGCCGGGCGCGGGAGCAGTGTTCCGCGGTAGCCGTTTCCATTTTCGTGAATCCGAAGCAGTTCGGTCCCGGCGAGGATTTCAAAAAATATCCGCGCGCGCTCGCCGCGGACCGCGCCGCGCTGGAAAACCTGCAAGTGGATTACCTGTTTGCGCCGCCTCCCGAGGAAATCTATCCGAGCGGATTCCGCACCGAAGTGATGGTCGAGGGCTTGAACGACAAGCTCGAAGGGCGTTCGCGTCCGGGCCATTTCCACGGGGTCGCAACCGTGGTCTTGAAGCTCTTCGAAATCGCGCAGCCGCGACTCGCATTCTTTGGCCGCAAGGACGCGCAGCAGGCGCGCATCATCCAGCAGATGGCCCGCGACTTGAACCTCGATACGGAAATTGTCGTGTGCCCCATCGTGCGTGAGCCGGACGGCCTAGCGTTATCTTCGCGGAATGTATACCTGAAAGGAGACGACCGCCGGGCTGCGTCGGCGCTCTACCGCTCGCTCGATTCCGCGCGGCGAGAAATCGAATCCGGCGAGCATGACGTGGCGCGTTTGCTCGCAGCTTTACGGCGCGTGATCGCAGCCGAGCCGCGCGTGGCGCTCGACTACGCGGAAATCGTGGACTTGGAAACGTTCGAGCCGGTTAGCAGATTGCAGAAGACATGCTACGCGCTGGTCGCTGCGCGCGTGGCGGGAGTGCGCCTGATTGACAACGCCCTTATCGAGCAGGTGGGCGATTCGTTCCGCGTAACTTTATAAACCGCTCGCGGCACGCGGGGAATGGAAATGGACGGCGCGGCGTTGCCTTGCGCGCTCAGCCCTGCTTGATCGCGGCGAGGACTTCGGCGGCGTGCCCCTTCGGCGTGACCTTGGGCCAGATTTTGCGGATTTTTCCGTCGGGGCCGATCCAGAACGTCGAGCGTACGATTCCGAGAAAGGATTTTCCGAAGAAGCTCTTCATTCGCCGCGCGCCATAGGGCCCGATCACGCTAAATTCCGTATCCGCGAGCAGGGGGAAATTCAGGCTGTACTTCGCTTTGAATTTCGCCTGCGCCTCGACGGAATCCCCGCTGCATCCCACGATCGCCGCATTCGCGCGCCTGAATTGCTCCATCGCCGCGGTGAACTCAACGGCCTGATGCGTGCACCCGGTCGTATCGGCCTTGGGATAAAAATAGAGGACCAGGTTCTTGCCGCGATAATCCGCGAGAGAAACCGTCTTCCCGTCGTCGGCGGTTGCGCGGAATGCAGGAGCTTGTTCGCCTTCTTTTAGCAAATTGGCTTCTCCTTCGGAGAGTACGAGTTACGATTCACCAAGGATACGTTTCACGATTTCATTCACAAGTTGTGGGTTCGCCTGGCCGCGCGTCTCGCGCATCACCTGGCCGACGAAAAATTTGAAAACGCCTTCGCTTCCCGCGCGATATTTCGCGGCGTTCTCCGGGCTTTTCGCCACCACTTCTCGCGCAATCTTCTCGATCGCGCCCGCGTCGGTAATTTGCGCGAGGCCTTCGGAGGCGATGATGTCCGCCGCGCTTTTGCCCGTGTCGAACATCGTGGCGAACACTTTCTTTCCGCTCGTGGCGGTGATTTCGCCGCTCTCGATTTTGGCAAGAAGTTCCGCGAGCGCTGAGGGAGAAACCGGGCAATCCGCGATGTCTTTTCCCGCATCGTTCAGCCGGCGCAGCAGCTCCACCGAAATCCAGTTTGCGGCGGCCTTTGCGGGCGCGCCTTGTGCGTCCGCCGTGGCGGACGCCCCTGCCCGAACAGTAGCCTCGAAATAATCGCCGAGCGCGCGCGTCGCCGTCAGGACACCTGCATCGTACGGCGTGATGCCATAGTCGCGCTCGAACCGAGCGAGCTTCGCACCCGGCAATTCGGGCATGGAGCGGCGCACATCCTCAAGCATCCCTCGCGGAATGGACACGGGCAGCAGATCGGGATCGGGGAAGTAGCGATAATCGTGCGCGAACTCCTTCGAGCGCATCGGCTCCGTGCGCCCTGCCGCCACGTTCCAGAGCCGCGTCTCCTGCGGCACCGTTCCGCCCGATTCCAGCACGCCGATTTGCCGCTCGATTTCGTATTCGAGCGCGTGCTGCAGATAGCGGAACGAATTCAGATTTTTCACTTCGGCCTTGGTGCCGAATTTCGCCGCACCGCGCAGGCGCACGCTGACGTTCGCGTCGCAGCGCAGCGAGCCTTCCTCCATGTTGCAGTCGCTCACGTCCGTATATTCCAGCACCTGCTTCAGCGTGTTCAGATACGCATACGCTTCGGCCGGAGTGCGCAGGTCCGGCTCCGACACGATCTCGGCCAGTGGCACGCCGCAGCGGTTCAGGTCAATGTAGCTCCAGCGAGCCGAGTCCGGAAATCCTTCGTGCAGGCTTTTGCCAGCGTCGTCCTCGATGTGCAGGCGCGTGATGCCGATGCGCTTGCGCCCGCCCTCCGCTTCGATTTCGAGCCACCCTCCTGTCGCCAGCGGCAGTTCGTACATGGAGATCTGGTAGCCCTTGGGCAAGTCGGGATAAAAATAATTCTTGCGCGCGAAGCGTGACCGCTCCTGCACGGTGCAGTGGATCGCGAGCGACGCTCGCAGCGCCAGCTCGAGCGCGCGCCTGTTCAGCACCGGCAGCGCCCCCGGCAGTCCCAGGCACACGGGACACGTGTTCGAATTCGGCGCGTCGCCGAAGCGCGTCGAGCAAGCGCAGAAAGCCTTCGTCAGCGTCTCGAGCTGCGCATGCACCTCCAGCCCGATGACAGCTTCATAGCGCGCCATCACTTCGGGCGCGACGCGCGGCGCTTCCTGTGCGGTCCTGGTCATGGCGACCGCGAATTATAGCACTTGGCCGCGCGGCGGACATCGCCGGGAAACTCGCCACTATATAGAAACTAGAAGCTTAGGCCCCTCTCACCGCCCCAAACATATTTCAGGCCCACGCGATAGTTGTACCCAAGCGCCGGATAGCCGACCGCGTCCTGATAATGCCGATCGAGCAGATTGCCGAAAAAGGCCGTTGCCGAAAGGCCGTGACGCAGCGGCACGCTCGCGGTCATATCGAGCCGGAAATAGCCGGGGTCGCGGGTGATGCCGAGCCCCAAGAAATCGCTGTCCGTCCGCGTGCCAACGTACGTGCCGAACAAATTCCAGTCCACGCCGCGCCAATGTGCGTTCAAGCTGGCGTTCCCTGAGTTGAGCGGCCTCTTGAGCAGTCGGTTGCCCGGTACCAGGGTCGGATCGGTCGCATTCGGCGACGATAGCACAAGCGTGTCGTCGTAGCTGTAATTGGCACGGAAGCTAAGCCATTTTGCCGCCTTCATCTCAATAGTCGAATTCGTGCCGTACGCGCGCGCTTTATCCGTGTTGAAAAACATACCCGCGCCGAACAGGCATCCCGGCGGAGGCGTGATTGGCTGGAAGCTCACAATGTCGTAAAAATCGTTGTGAAAATAGGTGATGGATATCCTCACGCGATCCGAAGCCAACATTTGCTCGATGCCGGCATCCACCGTCGCGCTGCGTTCCGGCTTTAGATTCGGGTTGCCCCGAAAGCAAGGATCCGCCGAAAACGAATCGATAAAATCGGGCTCCTTGATTCCGAGGCCGTAGGAAGCACGTAGACGTGTAGCTCCCCAAAAACCCTGTCCATAGCGCAAGGCATAGGAAGCGCCAATCCGAGGCGCCACGCTAATCCCAAAACTGGCGTTATCTTCGGCGCGGCCCCCTGCAACGACCACCAGCCGGCGCGTAAACCGGTAACGCACTTCACCGTAGCCAGCTTGGTTATGACGGTGGTGCGCGTCGCCTGTCTCGTCCTCATTCACATAGCCGAGTGTGATGCCGCCATTGTGAAAAAGATACGTAGACTGGCCATCAAGTCCGGCTCTGTTGAAATTATCCGTGATACTTCCGCCGGGGCCGGGCGCGAATGTGACGATATCCTGGAAGCGCGATTCATAGACATTGAGCTGGTTTTGCCAATGCTGCCCAACGGTAAAGTTCCACACCAGGCCTGACGAGAAATCTTGCAAGTTGCTGTGCTGCCCGATATTCACTGCAAACGGCACGTCGGGGAACAGCGTTTGGCCCGGCTGGCCGGCGTCGCTCGCGCTATTGCGGAGCGTGAGCCGCAGAGTGTCCGTGTCCGAGAACTTCCATCCGAAATTCCCTGAAAGCGTTGTGTCGCGGAAGTAGTCGCCCGGTCCCTGCCCGCCGGCATCGAAGTACGCCGCGCCGACCGAGTAATCGAACAGGCCCAAGAGGCCGCTCAATTGCCCGCTTCCGTCCCCGGTGTCGAACGTTCCGCCGTCACCTTCCAGCACCAATTCTGGCGTCGGTGTGTTCCCTCGATGCGTGAAGATTTGAACGACGCCATCCATGGCGTCCGAGCCGTAGAGCGCGCTCGCCGCGCCATGCACAACCTCGATTTTGTCTATGTCGTCGTTCGTGAAATTCGAAAAATCCACCGCGCCGCCCGGCTCGTTCACCGGCACGCCGTCCACGAGCACCTTTGCATATTCCGAGTTCCCGCCGTCGAGAAAGAATGACGTGATGCCGCCCTCGGGGCCGAGCTGCGAAAAGCTGGCGCCAGGCACGGAAGCCAGATTCGGCGTGAGAAAAATCTCCTGCCGGTCGTCCAGCTCCTCGCGTGTGATCACGTCCACCGGCGCCACAACGCTTCCTGCCAGCTCCGGCTCGGCTTGGGCGGTCACGATGACGTTCGATGACAATGTCTCCAGTATGAGCCGCACCTCCCACGTCCGCGTTTCTCCGGCCGCGAGCGTAAATTCCTGCTCGGTGCGTTCGAACGATGGATACGCGATGCTCACGCGGTATCGTCCGGGCGCGAGCGCGAGCGAAAAATTCCCTTCTCGCCCGCTTTGCGTCGTGGCCGGTTTGCCGGCGGAGTCGAGCGGCTGAGCGGCGATTTTTGCCCCCGTTATGACGGCGTCGCTGGGATCGGTGATTTTTCCTGTAAGCGTGGCAGTGGATTGTCCTCGGGCAAATGCAGCGTGGATCGAAAGCAGGGAAAGCAGCATTCCTGAAAAAATAGCCGGAAGGCATTCGAGTCTCATGGTGTCCCCCTCTCCCTCTCGCGCGGGAGTTGAAGGTTGTCCAGGTTGCGATGCGGGCTGCATCGTCACCGGGATTGAGACTCCGCCGGTCTCCTGGCTTGGCGGAATGCCCTGATGAAATCAGAGCAGGCGGCGCGGCCTTCCCATCCCGGCATCGAATTGGGAAAAATTCGCTGCCCGGGACAGTGGCCTGCGCCGAAAAATTCTCCGCCTTACAGTCGCGCGGCGGCGACGGCTTTTCACCGTCTTCCCTTGCGCGGAGTCTCCGGTGAATGTGGACGGCGCTCGACGTCAGCAATCAGCGCCGCTTGCGGAGGCCACAAACGCGCCCCCGCCAACTTGCCAATGAAACTCTTCCCGCGTGCTACAAATTTCCCCGCAAAATCACGCGCGGCCGCCCGCCCTCGCGAACTTCAATTTCGAGCGGCGCCTCGAAAACCTCCTCGAGCAAATCGCGGTCGTACACGTCCGCGGGCGCTCCCACGCGCAGGCACTTGCCCCTGTGCAGCAGCACGATGCGATCGGAAAATTCCGCCGCGAGATTAAGTTCGTGCGTGACCACGAGCACGGTGTAGCGGTTTTCATCCGCCAGCCGCCGCAGCCGCCGCAATAATTCCACTTTGCCTCCGATATCGAGGTGTTGCGTCGGCTCGTCGAGCAGCAGCAGCGACGGCTGCTGCGCCAGCGCGCGGGCCAGGATCACGCGCTGCTTTTCGCCTCCCGAAAGCTGGTCCATCCAGCGGTCGCGCAACGCCTCGGCGCCCACCTGCGCCAGCGCGTTTCCAGCGAGCAGGCAATCCTCGTCGGATTCAAAGCGCAGCCTGCGTCCGTAAGGATATCGCCCGTGCAGCACGTACTCCCACACGCGCAGCGGGAACAGCACTTCGCTTTCCTGCTGCACCAGCGCAATTTTCTGCGCGCGCGTCCTCAAATCGAGCGCGCCCACTTCCGCGCCGTCCACTTCAATCCGCCCCGAAAGCGGCTTCACAATTCCCGCCAGCAATTTCAGCAGTGTGGATTTTCCGCTCGCATTCGGACCGAGTATGGCCACCAGTTCGCGCTGCTGGGCTTGAAATGTGGCTGGCCCGAGCGTGAAATCCGGCGCCGAACGCCCCGTGGCCGCATACGCGTAGCTCGCCTGCTCCACGTTCAGGCGCACCGGCCGCTCCTGGCCCAAAGTGGCCGTTAGCGGCGCCACGGCCGCGCCGTTTTCCGCGCTTGCGCTCATCGCACGCTCCGCCGCATCAGATAAATGAACACGGGTGCGCCCGCCAGCGCCGTCATCGCGCCCACGGGCAATTCCGTCGGCGCCACCACGGTTCGCGCCAGAGTGTCCGCGAACACGATGGCGATCGCGCCGCCAATCGCCGACGCCGGAATCAGCAGCCGGTAATCCGTCCCGAAGATCATGCGCATCACGTGCGGCACGATCAGCCCCACGTACCCGATCGCGCCCGCCACGGAAACGGCGAGGCCCGTAAGCAGCGACGCCGCGATGTACACCACCAGCTTCACGCGGCTCACGTTCACGCCCAGGTGCCGCGCCTCCTGCTCGCCCGTGAGGATCAGGTTGAGGTCGGACGAAGTTGTGTAGATCGAGCCTACGGCCACGATCAGCACCAGATACAGCCAGTGCAAATCGAGCGACGGCGGCGACGAAAGATCGCCCATAATCCAGAACGCCATCCCGCGCTGGTCGCGCCCGCTCAGCGTCGTTCCCAGAAACATGATCGCCGCCGATAAAAATGACGCTGAGATAATTCCCGCGAGCAGCAGCGTGGCGCTGTCCAGTTGTCCCCCGCGCCGGCCGAGAAAATAAACGGCGCCGGTCGTTGCCGCGGCTCCCACGAATGCCGCCGCTTGAATCGCGCCCGGCACTTGCGGAGCAAACATTAGGCTCAGCATCGCGCCCAGCGCCGCGCCGCTCGCCACTCCCAGCACGTACGGATCCGCCAGCGGATTCCGCAGCAGCGCCTGATAACCGGCGCCGGAGGTCGCCAGCGCCGCTCCCACCAAAATTCCCAGCGCGATGCGCGGCAGCCGCAGCCCGAACACCACGAGCCAAAAATCCGACGGGATTCGGTCCCTCCGTCCCACAGCGCCGTTGAATAGCGTCATCACAATGTCGCGCACGGAAATCGGGTAGGCGCCCATGCGCAGGGAAACAACCACCATCACAAACAGCACGGCCACCAGCACGCTGCAAACCCAAAATACGCGCCGGGGCGTCAGCGGACGCATGCGCACTCCATCGCCGTGTCATTCGTGGTGGCGCTTTTCATTGCAAATGCCTCCGGGTGCAGTTCGCGCCCAAGCTGCTCAATGGCGTCAATCAATCCGGGCGAGGGCCGGTCCATCTCGCTGCCGACCACGGCGACGTGCCCCTGCTCGACTGCTCGAATCTGCTTCCACCCATCCCGCGCGCGCAAAGACGCGCCCTCACTTTCTTCCGCGCCCTCATGGTCCGCGGTGAGGACAATGTAATCCGGCTCGAGCCGCACGATTTCCTCGAAACTCACGCGCGGATAATTCTGCTTCGATTGGATCACGGAGCGAGCGCCGGCCCAGCGCAGCGCATCGGCGATAAACGTGTTCTGTCCGATTGTCACCAGCGGCTCCTCCCAGACGACAAACAGCACGTTCGTCGGCTGCCGGTCCCCGAGCCGCGCCTTCAACGCATCGAGCCGCGCCTGCAACTGTGCAACGAGCGCTGTGCCCTGCGCAGCCGCGCCCATCAAGTCCGCCATGCGCGCAATGGAATCGAGTATCCCACGCACAGTCCGCGGGTCGCTGGTATAAACCGCGATGCCCAGCCGCGCGAGCGCGTCAACCGTCTGCCGCCGGTTGATCGAAGTCGTGGCCAGAACCAGATCGGGGTGCAGCGCTACAATCGCTTCGAGGCTTGGACTCACGGGCGAACCGATATGCGGTTTGTCTTTCGCCGCCGGAGGAGTGTCGCAATAATTCGTGTCGCCCGCGAGCCGGTCCTCGAGTCCCAGCGCGTAAATCGTCTCCGTCAAATTTGGCGCCAGCGTCACGATCCTCCTCACATCCGCCGGCACCGAAACAGTGCGGCCCACCTCATCCGTCACCACGCGCGCAGCATCGCCCTGCGCCGTGGCTTGCGTGGAAAATCCTCGCCAGGCGGACACCTGCGGCGCCGCGCTAGATAGCAGCGCGCTCGCGATCCCCACCGCGAATATCCTCCGCCACGGCGTAAACAATCATTCCCCCGCATCAAACGCCAACAAAAAAGCCTCGCGAGAAATAGCGAGGCTCATCGCCGCACCCTTTCTCGCGAAGAGTGTCAGCTTCAACTGGCTCGGGTACGTTCCTGACTCTCGGCTCGTGCCTCGCGCATGCGCAGCGCAAGCCGATCACAGTGGCGGGACCGTGGCCGATTTTCACGGCCTTCCATTTACACTGAGAAACCCACGGTGTGGGTTTCAAAGGGCTTACCCTCAGCACGCTCCTGCGGAGCGTTCGAAGGGTTTATCCCGTGCCAGTTCTATTGTTCGCCGTGAGTGTATGCCGCCCGCCACGCACTGTCAATCCGTGCCAGCGTGGTAGCTGCTTGAGCCCTGGAGCGATCCGGGGCCCGCTGAATATTTGATTGTAAAATTGCAGGAAATTTGGGGCCAGCGGGGTGAAGGCTGGCCCCTATCGCGCGAGCGAACGCGAGTCCTCTACTTCTCTGCAACCCGCGAACCCTCGATGGGAACTGCTTCCTGGTTGCCGGTTTCTTCAGCAGCCCTTCGAGACGCCGCAGCTTGACGCCCCGACACGAAGATTTCCCCGAAACCCGCCAGCCGCATGGAATAAACGGCCCGCTGGTCCCCGTTGGCGTAGATGAGCAGCTTGCTATCGCTCGTCTGTGAGTCGGGGCTGATGGTCGCCGTTTGGCGGGCGACCACATGGTTTCCCGCGTCGCAAATCACGACGGTGCGGGTTTGCTGGTCGAGGGTAATGGTGTATTCACCCGGGGGAATCACGGTTTGGCCCCAGTGCACGACGTTCGTCAGCGTGAACGTGCCCTTGTACATGGGATTGGCCGAAGCTGGGGTCGCGAGCAAGCAAGCCGCTGCCAGGATCCCCAGGGACAGCATCAACATGGTTGCGTAGCCTTTATGGTTAGCCTTCATTGGGGTTCTCCTTTTCTGAATTTGGCTGGGTGCGTCCGCGCTGGGCTCGGCGAGCTCCATCAGGCCTAGCCTTCCGCGGTCCGCATCGTGCCTTCACCCTGTAAAGCGAGAACGCGCAGGAAATCGGCTCACTTGAAATGAAGATTTTTTGGGGGCCTATGGCGCGCACCCCGTCCACGCCGCTTCGATACCCCACCACGCGCAAATTGACTTTAGGTGCGAGGGAAGCTACCTTTTGCGTTAATGTGCGGTGCCTTCTTGGCGCCGAGGGGAGGTAGTGTGCAGGCGTCGTCTACACGGGTCAGCAGGCTGCTCGCCGATTGGGGCCGGGGCGATGAAGAGGCACGGGAAGCGCTGATTCCCGTGGTATACGACGAGTTGCGCCGTCTCGCGCGCCGCCACCTGTGGCGCGAGCGCCCCGACCACACGCTCCAGAGCGCCGCCCTGGTCAACGAAGCCTACCTGCGTCTGGTCCGGCAGGACGCGCCGCAGTGGCAGAACCGCGCGCACTTTTTCGGCGTGGCTGCGCAACTGATGCGCCACATACTCGTGGATCATGCGCGCAATCGCCTCGCCGCCAAGCGTGGCGCCGGAGCGCCGCGTCTCGCGCTCGATCCGGAGTTGGCTCCGGCACAGAAGCAGGAGATCGACCTCGTCGCGCTCGATGATGCTCTCGCAAAACTTGCGACTCTGGACCCACAGCAAGGCCGCGTGATCGAATTGCGATTTTTCGGAGGGCTTTCCATTGAGGAGACCGCGGTCGTCCTGGGCGTTTCGCCGGCCACGGTGAAGCGAGAGTGGGCGACGGCGCGGGCGTGGCTGCATCGCGAATTGAAAAAGGAGAAGGGCGCAGAGAAGTGATACCGGAACGCTGGCAGGAGATCAAAAAAGTGCTGGCGGGCGCCCTCGAACGGACGCCGGAGCAAAGGTCTGCGTATCTGGCCGAGGCCTGCGCGGAGCCGGAGATGCGCCGCGAAGTGGAATCTCTTCTGGCTGCGCACGGGGAAGCGGACACGGCTCTGTTCGTGCGCGCCGTGGGAACAGGCGAAGCGCTCGTGAGCGGCGTGACGCTCGGGTCGTACACCATCCTCGAACGCCTGGGTGCGGGCGGCATGGGGGAAGTGTACCAAGCGCAGGACTCCAAACTCGGCCGCAAGATTGCGATCAAGGTTCTGCCCGCGGCCCTGGTCTACGATGCCGCGCATTTGGCTCGTTTCCGGCGCGAAGCGAGAATACTGGCATCGCTGAACCACCCCAACATTTGCACGATCTACGACGTGGGCGAGCACGACGGCCAGCACTTTATTGCCATGGAGTTCCTGGACGGACGCACACTGAAACACCTGATTTCCGGCAAGCCGCTGGCCATGGAGCAATTGCTGGAATTGGGTATTGAGATCGCGGAGGCTCTGGACGCGGCCCATGCGGGAGAGATCATCCATCGGGACATCAAGCCCGCGAACATTTTTGTGACGAAACGGGGCCACGTGAAGGTGCTGGATTTCGGACTGGCGAAGCTCTTACCGCCGAGCGGCGCCGTAAATCTTTCAGCAGTGCCCACGACAAGCGTGCCGGCAAACCTCACGAAAGCGGGCACGGCTATCGGCACGGTCGCCTACATGTCGCCCGAACAGGTGCGGGGCGAAGAGTTGGACGCGCGCACGGATTTGTTTTCGTTTGGAGTAGTGCTCTACGAGATGGCCACCGGGCGCCCGCCCTTCCGCGGCGAAACCCCGGGCGTGGTCACGGAAGCGATTCTGAATCGCACGCCAGTTGGGCCGGTGCGATTGAATCCGGACGTTCCCGCGAAGCTCGAGGAAGTGATCGCCAAGGCGCTGGAGAAAGATCGCAGGCTGCGCTACCAGCATGCTGCTGATATTCGCACGGATTTGCAGCGGCTGAAGAGGGACGCTGAATCGGGTCGAGCGGTTCACACGCAGCCGGGCACGTCCTCTCCCACGGTTCCTGTTTCCGTGGCCCCTCCAAAATCTGCGAAGCGAAGCCTGTGGATTCCAGGCGTCATCGTCCTGGCTGTCCTTGCCTCCGCGCTATTCGTCGCCAACGTCGGTGGCTTGCGTGACAGGGTATTCTATCGCCCCTCCGCTGCCGGCATTCGCTCGCTCGCCGTGCTCCCCCTCGAAAATCTCTCTGGCGATCCGCAACAGCAATATTTCGCCGATGGCATGACCGAAGAACTGACTACCGAGCTATCGCAGGTCGGTTCGTTGCGTGTCGTCTCGCGCACCTCGGCGATGCGGTATAAGGGAACGCAGAAGTCGGTCCCAGAGATTGCCCGAGAGCTGAATGTGGATGCTGTGGTTGAAGGCTCGGTCGAGCGCGATGGCGACCGCGTGCGCATCACCGCGCAATTGGTTCAAGGTCCCACCGACACGCACCTCTGGGCCAAGGGTTACGAACGTGATTTCCGGGATTCGCTCCGTCTCCAGGACGAAGTCGCGCAGGCGATTGTGGATGAAATCCAATTAAAACTCACCCCGCAGGAAGAGGCCCGGTTCGCCCGAGACGACGTGATTGATCCCGAAGCCCACGAAGACTATCTCCGCGGCCTCTTCCTCCTGAATCTACGTGACGGTCCTGACGAACGAAAAGCCATCGAGCTGTTCCAGGCCGCTGTCAAGAAGGATCCGGCTTACGCGGCGGCCTACGTTTCCTTGGCGGATTCCTACCGGGCCCTCATATTCAATAGCAATGCCGCTCCAGCGGACGTTCTTCCTCAGTCGGAGGCTGCCGCGAAGCGCGCCCTTGAGATTGACGACCAGCTTGCTGAAGGCCATGCTTCCCTGGCCACCAACCTGGCGGATTTCGACTGGGATTGGGCGGGTGCCGAGAGAGAATTTCAAACTGCGCTCCATTTGAATCCAAACTCCTCCCTCGTGCATGAGGACTATGCACATTTTCTCCGCCAGGAAGGCAAGACCAAGGAATCAATCAGCGAAGGACGGCGAGCGCTCGAACTCGATCCGGTGTCCTACCGGGCAATGTTTATCCTGTCGCAATCCCTATATGAGGCTCGGCGCTACGACCAGGCTATCTCCCAACTGCACGCGGCCTTGGATCTCGAGCCACGCTTCTGGCCCGCGCATGTTTACCTCGGCAAGACGCTCGCCGAGCAGGGTCAGTTTCAGGAGGCCATCGAGGAATTGAAAAAAGCGGGAGACTTTACGGCAGAACCTTACGCGACGATCGGTTACGTTTACGGCAAAATGGGCCGAGCCGCCGACGCCCGCAAGGTGATTGTGGATTTGCAGGAGCAGTCGAGGAAAATGTATGTAGCCCCTATGAACTTCGCGATAATCTACATTGGTCTGGGCGACAAGGATCAAGCCTTCGCTTGGCTTGAAAAGGGCTATCAGCAGCGGGATTTCTGGCTCACGTTCCTTAAAGGCGAACCCACATTCGACCCCCTGCGCTCCGACCCCCGCTTCCAGGACTTGGTCCGTCGGATCGGCTTCCCTCAGTAGCCCCGGTTGATGGGAAGTGGGCCCTGCGCTGTTGGAGGAAACGTGAGCCGAACTTCTGGGGCTAGGCTCACGGCGCGAGCCCGGCTGCATCGCGAATTGAAAAAGGAGAAGGGCGCAGAGAAGTGATACCGGAACGCTGGCAGGAGATCAAAAAAGTGCTCGCGGGCGCCCTCGAACGGACGCCGGAGCAGAGATCCGCGTACCTGGCCGAGGCCTGCGCGGAGCCGGAGCTTCGCCGCGAAGTCGAGTCGCTGATCGCGGCGCAGGAGAAAGCAGGGAGCAGTTTTATGGAGCGCCCCCCGATGGGAAGCAACGAGGCGCTGAAGAGCGGAAGCAAGCTAGGGCCTTACGAGATCGTCGCGCGCCTGGGAGTGGGCGGGATGGGCGAAGTGTATCGCGCGCGGGACACGCGCCTCAACCGGACCGTTGCGATCAAAGTTCTCCGCGATCATCTTGCCGACCGCGCTCGGAGTGCGCGAGCGATTTGAACGGGAGGCGCGAACGATTGCCAGCCTGAATCATCCGCACATCTGCACCCTCCACGACGTGGGACGCGAGGGCGGCACGGATTATCTGGTGATGGAGTATGTCGAAGGCGAGACGCTGGCGGCGCGGCTGCGAAAAGGGCCGCTGCCGCTCGAGCAGGTGTTGCAGTACTCCATCGAGATTGCCGACGCGCTGGACAAGGCGCACCGCAAGGGAATCACGCACCGCGATCTGAAGCCCGGCAACATCATGCTGACGAAGTCGGGAACGAAGCTGCTGGATTTCGGGCTGGCGAAGCTCCAGCAGGAGATGGCGCCGAACGCGCAGCTCTCGCAACTTCCGACGGCGAGCGAGCCGTTGACGGCGCAGGGAACGATCCTAGGGACGCTGCAATACATGGCGCCGGAGCAGCTCGAAGGCAAGGAGGCGGACGCGCGGACGGACATTTTCGCATTCGGAGTGGTGGTGTATGAGATGGCCACGGGGAAGAAAGCGTTCGAAGGGAAGAGCCAGGCCAGTCTGATCGCGAAGATATTGGAGACTAATCCGCCGCCGATCTCGTCGCTCCAGCCCATGACGCCGCCGGCGCTGGACCGGTTGGTAAAGAAATGTCTGGCGAAGGAGCCCGATGATCGCTGGCAGAGCGCCCGCGACTTGCATGATGAACTCGCGTGGATTGCTGAAGGCGGCTCGCAGGCAGGGGTAGCCGCGCCCGTCGTCGCGCGCCGCCGGAGCCGGGAACGAATGGCATGGGCGCTCGCGGTCGCGGGCTTGCTCTTCGGCACCGCGATTGCGGGCTACTTTCTGCTCCAACCGAAAAATGTCGCCAATGTAGTGCGCTTTTCGGTCCTGCCGCCGGCGGGTGAGAATTTCTTCCCGTACGGTGGTTACTTGAGCCTTTCACCCGACGGGCGCAAACTGGCGTTCGTCACCGGAGGTCAGCTGGCGAGGGGAGTACCCGGTCATGCTTTGGGTGCGCTCCCTCGATTCGCTCGCCGCACAGCCCTTGCCGGGCACTGAGGGCGCCGTTCATCCGTTTTGGTCGCCGGAGGGCCAGTACATCGGCTTTTTTACAGACGATGGCAAACTGGCGAAGGTCCCCGTTTCCGGCGGACCCGCCCCAGGTTTTGTGCGATGCGAATGATGGGGGCGGTGGAACCTGGAACCGCGACGGCGTCATTCTTTTCTCCAGATATAGCAAGCTCTACCGCGTCTCCGAAGCAGGTGGTACGCCTGCCCTTGTAGCGGCACCAGACGCGGCGCGCCAGGAATTGCGGTACAGATCTTCCGCAGTTCCTTCCCGACGGGCGACACTTTCTCTTCTTCCTTGTTACGGGGACCGAATCCGGCGGCTATGGCGTCGCCGGATTCTACGTCGAAGCTGGCTCGCTCGATTCAACGAGGACCGAGCGTTTGTTCCTGATCGGACTCCCAAGCCCTCTACGCTCTGCCGGGCTACTTATTCTATGCCAGGCAAGGGACGCTATTGGCCCAGCCCTTTGACGCAAATGGGTTGAAATTCGCTGGCTCGGCCGTCCCCCTAGCCGCAGGAATTGGGTTGAATACCACCAGCTTCGGGTATTTCTCGGTCTCCGAAACCGGTGCCGTGGCATATCAATCGGCTGCCGAGCGGCAGTCATCAGCCAAATGACCTGGTACAACCGCAATGGTGAAAAGCTCGGGACCGTCGGACAACCCGGCGCTGAACACGAGCTCTGTCCCTCTCGCCAGATGGGAGCGAGGCTCGCTGTCGGCGTGGGAGAACGCGGCGCTCGCGACATCTGGATATATGACCTCAAGCGAGGAACTGCGTCGCGCCTGACGGCCAATTCTGCCGACAATCTGAATCCCCTGTGGTCGGCGGACGCAAGCCGGATCATCTTCACGTCAACCCGTGCCGGCCAGTTCGATATCTACGAGCAAGCGGCGGATGGCTTGGGGAATGCCGAGCCGATTTACGTATCGAAGGATCAAGCCAAGGCCGTGGACGATCTGGCGCCCGATGGCCGCTACGTCGTCTACGACACGTTGGGAGGCGCTTATTTGACTGATATGTGGGTTCTGCCGCTTACAGGCGAACGAAAGCCCGTCCCATTCGTCCAAGGCAATTTCGCTGCGCGCGCGGCGCGATTCTCGCCGAACGGCCGATACGTTGCCTACGCCTCTACCGAGAGCGGAAGGTACGAAATTTACGTCCAGACCTTCCCGGAGCATCTGGGGAAATGGCAAGTTTCAACGACGGGCGGCATCGAACCCGCGTGGCGGCGCGACGGCAAAGAGCTGTTCTATCTGAGTCCTGACAACAAGGTGATGGCGGTCGAGGTCAACACGGATTCGGCGAACTTCCAGGCCGGCATTCCCAAGCCCCTGTTTCAAGCTCAAGCTCATTTCAGGCTTCCTCTGGAGAAATCGCTACCTCGTGTCAGCCGACGGCCAGCGCTTTCTCATGCTCACGCCCGCCGGCGAGGCCGCGCCATCCGCTCCGATTACCGTGGTCCTCGATTGGCCGGCGGACTTGAAGCCATGACCCTCGCCGCAGGAACTCGCCAGTAAGGTGTAAATGTAGCGCCGGGGCCTTTTAGCCCGGCATCTTCGGTTTCGCCTTTGCCGTTGCCGTTGTCCTTTCCCTCGTCCCTCATCCCTCACCCTCAACCCTCGTCCCTAGCCCCCCTTACCTTCACGCCTCGTCCCTCTCCCTCGCCTGCCTTGCCTCCGCGTGAGCTCACTTAAGGCCATTTAAGGGCGCAAAAACGTGCATTTTAGGGCCTTTTAACCAGCTTAAGAAAGCAAAGTCCATGCTGCAAATTGCGGCAAAGTGCTTGCTTAAATTGCGCGTCAACTCGAACTCAAATTCGAGCGAAATTAACCCTCGATATCAAGCGAGAGTGACGCGCATTTTCGAGCGTCAATTCACGCTCATTTAAGGCCTGAAATGCTCGAGGGCATCAAGCAATTCGAAAAATATTGCGGAGGGCGTCAGCGGTTCTTCCACTTCGGGGCGCGCTTTTCGACGAGCGCGCGCAGGCCCTCTTGCGAGTCTTCGAGGTCGCCGAGTTCGTTGAGGAAAACCTTCATCGAATTGCGGACGCCTTCGCGCAGGGGCAATCCCAGGCTGGCAATGACGGCTTTTTTTGCCATGGACAGCACAGGCCCCGATTGCGCCGTCACTTTGCCGATCACTTCGCTTACCTTGCTCTGCAATTCGCTTTTCGGGGACGAGCCAGTTCACGAGGCCGATTTCGAGCGCGCGCTCGGCGGAGATCGTCTCGCCCGTCAGCACGAGTTCGAGCGCCAGCTTCGGCCCGAGGATATAGGGAAGGATTGCGGCGGAGAGCGGCGGAAAGACGCCCAGCTTGATTTCGGGCTGCGCGAACCGCGCACGCGGAGTGGCAATCACCAAATCGCCCAGCGCGGCAAGCTCTGCGCCTCCGCCGAACGCCGGGCCGTTCACGACCACCAGCAGCGGCTTCGACGTATCGAGCATGGCCGAAAAGGCCGCGTGAAATGCGTCGAGCAATTGAAACACACGCCGCTGCGTGTATTCGCCCAGTTCAATGCCGCCGCAAAAAGTTTTTCCGGCCGAATCGAGAACGATCAGCTTGATGGCGCTTTGATCGCCGAGCGCGCTGATTCCCGTGGCAAGTTCGGAGAGCATGCGTTCGTTGAGAAGATTGTGGTCGGGGCGGTCGAGCGTGAGCCAGGCGACTTCGCCCTCCACGCGGACCTTTACGTGCTGAAAATTCTCGAGCTTCGGCGGGATCAGCGCCAGCGTCCCGAGCACTTCCACTCCCCGGTTTGCCTTGGGCATCGAAATCGCTCCAGTCATATCAGGTTAGACTGAATCGCCTCCGCCCGCCATCCGTCATCACGGCGCCACGCACTCAATCAGCCAAGCCCCGCCCGCCCCGCCCCGAATTGCTCGAATCTATCAAGCAATTTAAGCCCTTCAATTGAGCGACGCTCGCGCTTGATATCGAGCGATATTTCGCTCAAATGTGAGTTCGAATTGACGCTCGATATCGCGGGTGAATTTCGCTTGATATCGAGCAATTAATTTAGTTCGATATCGTGCGTGAATTGACGCTCATAAAACGCCCTAAAATGCACGTTTTTGCACGCTTTTGCGCCCTTAAATGGCCTTAAGTGAGTTGACGGCAGAGGCGAGGCCGGGCGGGTTGTGGGACGCCTTCGCGACAATTGTAGTAGTGAGTGAGACTGGGCGACGAGGCGTAAGTCTCCGCGATAGCTTCCGGGTGGGCGACTGGTCAGGCACTGACAGCGACTTCGGCGTAGAATCGGCAACATGAGCCGCTCTGAACTGTTCGTTGGAAGGAGCAAGAAAGCATATTTGCTCTGGTTTTCCCTTCTTTGCTTCGTTAGCCCCGCCGTTCCTCAGACTCAAGAGGAAACCGCGCCTCTCTCAAAGCCAACTGCACCTCCTTCCAGCGAGTACAGTGCGCCCGCTGCAGATTCGACACTTGGCGACACGAATGTGCCGGTTGCAGAGCTTATCGACGACCTTGTCAACATCGACGCCCAAGCTCCCGGTCTTCACAGCACGGCTTTGTTTAGCGCATTCATTGCTGACAATTCGCCTGCCGAGTTTGAAGAAGGCATAATTGGTTCTGCTGCTCCTAAAAGCTTTCCACAGATGACGGAACTGGTTCGTCGCGGTGTCAGCTCGCTCCCGCTGCTCATCAAGCACCTTGATGACAAGCGACCGACCAAGCTAACAGTTGGCGGAGAATTCTTCATGTTCGAATATTTCAGTGATGAGTACGACCCAAAGACACGGGCTCACCGAGGGCGGCGCGTTGGACTCGAAAAGAATTTTGACGGGAAGTACACGGTCAGAGTGGGCGATGTCTGCTACGCGCTCATCGGCCAGATTGTTAATCGCTACCTTCTTGCGATTCGCTACCAGCCCACTGCGGGCCTCGTCGTCAACTCTCCCATTGAGGCTCCCGTTCTCATCAAGGAAGTGAAGCGAGATTGGGGTGACATTGACGCCAATGAACACATGGCATCGTTGCTGGCAGATGCGCGTGCCGGCAAGGATTTGTGGGGATACGGGCCCGCCCTTCGGCGTCTCCGGTTTTATTATCCAGACGAGTATCGTCAGCAGGGGGTGGGAGCGCTGAAAAAAAAGATCAGAAATTTTGAGTCAAGTGAGAAGAAACAAGAATAGGCGATCTAACAAATCGCTGCAACCGAGGGCTCAAGCGCCTGGTAAACGTGGTAGCCGGACAAGTGGAATCGCCCCTAGCGGGCCCCGCAGGCTGATTCTGAAAAGTTGGCCACAAGGGCCAATGTTGATTCCGGGCGGATGACGGCGCAATCGGAAGTAATGCAGATGGGCATGCCCGGCGCACTGCTGGAGGGTAAACTCTGCGTGAGGGTAAACGGGCGGGCGGGGGGAGTTTTGGTCCGACAAATCTTATATTTCCCTCTCTATGAGTGCATATGATGGGGAGAGGGGATTACGTCGCTGCAGGGGCAAGCTAGGGATGAGGGGTGAGAGTGAGGGGTGGGGGCGAAGGACAAGGGCAGCGGCCCGCCTTCGCGATTGAATCTGCTTCGGCGCGGCAGGCGACGGCGAAAAGCAGATCCCTGCCTACCGGCAGGCAGGCCTCCCTGCGTCCCCCGCCCCTCAGAAGGCGAGGGGAAATGCGAAGACGCCCTTCGTACCTCAGGGCAAGCGGAACTCCGCTCCCTTCCTGCGTCAGGGCAGGCGGGATGACAACGTAAAGGCAAAGCAAAGACGAAGAAAAAGATCCCACCCTCGCAGAAGACGCGAGGGTGGGGCACGCGGCCCCGCGGATCCATTCGGGGCGCGGCCCTTCGCCTCCGCTCAGGGCAAGAGAGCGAGCTTCGCGGCTTCTGCTTTTCCGGCTCGTCACAAGAAGTCTTCTGGAACAGCGCCGAAGACCTCTTGTGACGACCCAAAAAAGCAGCCGCTCGCCTTGGGAGAAAAAGAATGTTTCCTCTATGAGTGCATATGATGGGGGAAGGGGATCACGTCACTGAAGGGCAACGGCCCGCCTACGCGGTGGGTCCGCTTCGGCGCGGCAGGCAAAGGCAAGATGCCGCTCTTCCCGGTCAGAAGCACCGGGACGCAGAAGACGCGAAAGAGCGGCGCTACATTAGGACGAAGCAGAGGCAAAGACGAAAGCAAAGGCAAGATGCCGCGCTGAAGGCCGCGGCGCTACATTTAAATCCTGACGGCGAGATGTCCGCCTTCGCGATTGAGTCCGCTACGGCGCGGCGAGCAAAGGCAAGATGCCGCTCTTCCCGGTCAGAAGCACCGGGACGCAGAAGACGCGAAAGAGCGGCGCTACATTAGGACGAAGCAGAGGCAAAGACGAAAGCAAAGTCAAGATGCCGCGCTGAAGACCGCGGCTCTACATTTAAGTCTTAGGGCAGGATGACAACATGAATGCGAGAGGAGCGGGCGGGTAACGGCGCAGTCGGAAGTAATGCCGATGGGCATACGGCGCGTTCGGGGGAAAGTCGGGTGCGGGCGATCATCGGAGCTTCAGGGGCTTCCCGGTCAAAATCGCCGGGACGCAGAAGGCGCGGAAGCCCCCGTCAGCTGATGTCGCTTATGCCGCGGTTGAAACCGCGGCCTACAAGGCATCTTGCTTATATCGCGGCTTGCCGATCAAAATTGGCGGTACGGCGAAATCATAGATCAAGTTCGAAAGATGCCGCTCTGAAGGCCCCTTCGTACCTCAGGGCAAGGCGGCGCCTGCCTGCCGGCAGGCAGGCTACATTAAGACGAAGGAGAGGCAGAGACGAAAGCAAAGATGGCGCGCCTACCGCTATCACTTATGACCAAAGGAGCGAAGTGATGGAGTCCGGGGGAAGCACAAGGTCCAAGGTGCTGGGACCCAGCGTGCACTGCACTGGCTGCTCCCGGCTGCTGTCACTGTTCGTCAATACCAGGACGCGGCTGCCATCCGTATTCTCCGCCGCGACGTGATTAATTCCGGGCAAGTCGCCCGAAGATGCGAAAATGTGCGCGCCTCTTTGCATGAGTTTTGAGAAATGAGCGAAGGCGTAGTAGTTCCCGCTGTAGGAGAGTTGCTGTGAATTGGTATCAACACAGACGAGGCCTCCGGGCCGGGAGGGACGGGGCGGGATGGTGATATCCGGGCGACTGTTTTCATCGAGGAGAAGGTTCCAGACGCAAATCATGCGCGCCCAATTGCGGAGCATGTCCGTGAAGGCATTCGACCATCGTGCCCAGCCTGTCCCGTAGGGAGGCCGTGGCTCCACAAAGTCGGGGCGAAGAGGGCCACCCTCCGTAAAGTACATGTGCTTCGTGGGAAACATATCGTGGATGCGAGTCATCGCATCCGGCGTTCCCGCGTAGGAGTGCCAGGCCACGCCATCCACGTACTGGGACACACTGGGGTTGCTCAGTTCATCGACGGCACGGCCCCAAAGGTCGTAGTTGTGATCGAGAATCCATATCTTAGTGTTGAGCGCGGCTTTTTGCAGAGCGGGGGCGAGGTGATCCCTCACAAAACGCATTTCTAATTCCTGCCCCCAGAGCGTGGCCGGAAAATGGCCATCCTGGTCGGTGTCCACTTCGTTGTTGACGGTCACCGCCTGGACCTTCACGCCGGCGTCGGCGTAACCTTGAAGAAATTTGACGAAATATTGCGCCAGCGGGTCGAACCAGCGCTCGCGAATCGAACCGCCCAGCATCGAACCGCCGGCCTTCATCCATCCGGGAGGACTCCAGACGCACGAGAAGAGGTAAAGATCGGGATTGATCTCTCTCGCCTCGCGGAGTGTGGGAAGGAGATAGGGGCGGTCATGGTCGATGGTGAAACGCTGCAATTCAGGGTCTTCGGGGCCATCGTCGTAGCTATACAACTCGGTGCTGTAATCGCTCGAGCCAATGCAGGTTCGTCCCACGGACAGGCCGAGTCCCGCCGGCCCATAGAGATCCGCCAGGAGGGCGTGGCGGGCCTCGGGCGCCATGCGGTTCATGAGATAGCAGGAGGCGTCCGTAAAGGCGCCTCCGAATCCGATCAGTTCCTGATAGCGAGCGCCGGGGTCAAGTTGAATGCCCAGGGGAGAAACTTCCGAGCCGGCTTTCCATTGCGGCGGCGATTCGATCGGCTGGAACTTCTTATCCTGGGTCGTAATCCAGGCGCGAACGGGTCCGGGAGCGGCTTCGGAGCTCGGCGTGCAACCGAGCCGTGCCTGCCATAGCTGCGACTGCGCCAAGAGATGCAGTCAATCCCAGGAATTCACGGCGATTTGGCGTATTCATTTTCAGACCTCTGTTCCGCGCATGGTACGCTTCCCCTGCCCGCGCCACAACGAATTTGACACGGGAGAAGAGGGATTCCTGCCTGCGGGCGGTCAGGCTCAGGGTGAACTGACGCGGGCGGCGACTTGCCGCATCTCGGCGTGGATGCGTCCGTTGGAGGCGAGCATGTCGGGGCCTCCGGGATGATAGGGCGCGCCGGAAAGTTCGGTGACCATTCCGCCGGCTTCCTGGACGAGGAGCATTCCCGCGGCGGTGTCCCACGAATTCAGGCCGAACTCCCAGAAGGCGTCGAAGCGGCCGCAGGCGACGGAGCAGAGATCGAGCGCAGCGGAGCCGTCGCGCCGGACGCCGTGCGAGCGCAGGGTAAACTCCCAGTAGTAGCCCATGTTGGCGCTGCGCTTGCGATGGTGCGTGGGAAAGCCGGTGGCGACGAGGCTGTGAGCCAGCGTTTCGATGAGCGATACGTGAATGGGCTTTTGATTGAGATAGGCGCCTTCGCCGCGCGCGGCGGTGAAAAGTCCGTCGCTGACGGGATTGAACACGGCGGCAACGAGCGGCTGGCCCTCTTCAAGAAGACCGATGGACACGGCGAAACAGGGATAGCCGTGCGCGAAGTTGGTGGTGCCATCGAGGGGGTCAACGTGCCAGCAATATTTCGCGCCGGCGGTTTTGGCGCCGCCGCCCTCCTCGGCGACGATGGCGTGGGCCGGAAAGCGTGAGCGGAGACGCGCGACGATGGCGGCTTCGGAGCGGCGGTCGGATTCCGTGACGATATCCACTTCACCCTTGTAGGAAATTTCCTTGGGGCGACCGAATTCGGCGAGAAGGATGGCGCCGGCTTCGCGCGCGGCTTCGACGGCGGCTTCGAGGAATTCGTTCATCGGCTGGCGTACCGCGCCGTGAAGTACTCGCTGCGATATTGCATGTCGTAGCCGCCCTTTACTGTGACGTGCACGTGACGGTCGCTCCCCGGCGGCGGAGTGGGCTGCGGATAGTAGCCGAGGAGATATTGCGTGCGCAGCTCGTCGTTGATGCGGCCGAACATGGCGTCGAGCTGAGAGAGGTCGTCGAGGATAAACATTCCGCCGCCGGTGCTGTTCATGATGGTGATCAAGGCGTGCTCACCGGCGGTGTTGCGCCCGCTCTCGTTTTTCACGGGACGGATGACCACTGCGTAGAGCAAGGTTTCAGAGGCAATGGCCGCGCGGCGCGCATCTTCGAATTTCGAAACGCTGGTGGTCTCGCCCGCGTCAGTGACCAGCACGATCGCGCGGCGCCGCCCCGGCGGACGGTGCCTGAGCGCGTGCGACCCGAGCACGACGGCGTCATAGAGAGACGTGCCCGCGCCGGGAGCAATTTTGTGCGCGGCCTGCTGGAGCTGGGGAACGTCCGCGGAAAAATCGGAGAGTTGCGTGACGTTCTCGGTAATTTCGAATACGCCGAGGGTGTCGCCCGGCCGCACGACCTGAGCGATGAAATGCGCCGCGGCGTCCAACTCGAATTTCAGGTCTTTGTAGGTGCTGGCGCTGGCGTCAACCATCAAGGCCAGGTCCAGGGGCCGGTTGGTCTGGGCTTCGAAGCGCGCGATGGTCTGCGGCACACCCTCTTCGGAGAGCTGGAAGGCGTCCTGGCCGAGGCCGAGGACGGGGCGGCCGTTGGCGTCGGTCACGCTGGCGAGGATGTTGACGAGATCCGTCTGGACGCGGATTGCGCCCGCGCTCTGCTGCTGCCGGGCGCGCGCGGGAATCGCGAGCCATGCGCCCGATGCGATCGCGCCCGCGAGGAGAACGGCCCAGCGCAGGGAGCGAGCAATCGCTGCAAAATATTTTTTCATCTAGGATGTAGATTCATTGCCGCTGGAAATGGCTTCCTGCGGCGGCAATTGGCCCTCGGCCCAGGCGGCGCCGCCGGCAAAATATTCCCGCTTCCAAATGGGGACGGTGCGCTTCAGAGCGTCAATGGCCCAGCGGCAGGCGTCGAAGGCCGCGGCGCGGTGCGGCGAACTCACGGCGATCAGCACGCTCGATCTCGCCGATTTCAACGCGGCCGAGGCGGTGAACGATGGCGAACCTGTGAATGGCGAATTTTGCGCGAATCTCCGCGGCGATCCGGCGCATTTGGGCGCGGGCCATCGGTTCGTACGCCTCGTATTCAAGACAGAGGGTTCGGCGGCCTTTGAAATTGTTGCGCACGAATCCGTCGAAGACCACGACGGCACCGTCTTCGGGCGCTTTGAGGCTTTCGATGATTTCGCGCGGCTGGATCGGCTGGCGCACGAGTTGAAAAATATCTTCGGCAACGGCTGCCTGCTGGCCGCCGCTGACGGGAGGAAGAAACGCGACTTCGTCGCCGCTCGAAAGAGGAGCGCGCCAGACCGCGTATTCCTGGTTTACGGATGCGGCGACGGAGGGACGAAACTCGGCGAGCCGCGGAAAGCGGCGTCCATAGCGCTCGAAGAGGTCTTCGACGCGGGCGCCTTCGGAGAGTTCGGCGTCTTCCTGCGCGATGCCCGTGATTTCCTTGAGCTGGCCGAAAAAGAGGACGCGCACTCGCATCGCGTCCATTCTATCGCGCGGCGGGGGGAACGAGAAGGGCGCTCCGGCGTGAGGTAATGGGTCAGTTTGAATTTTGGCTTTTTGCGTCACGATCAAGAAAATTCAAGCTGACCCGCCACCGGTGGTGAAGCTTAGTTGGCTGCGGGAGATGAGGCGGCTTGCTGGGCCAGACGCGCGATGTCGTCGAGGCGTAAAGCGGCGCGGCGCAAAGCCGCAGCGAGTGAATCTGCCTCGCGCCGCAACACCTGCAAATTTCCGCGGTCGAGCGCTTCGCTGACGCCGGGCATGATTTCGGCGGCGTAGCCGGAATAACTGCCGGGCGCGTACACCGTGTGCTTGAACCACGGCCGCCCCGACAGGCCGTCGGGCGAAAGCAGTGACTGTTCGACGCCGGCCAAAGCGCGGTTGATTTGCTGTTCCTTCGCGGGATCGAGCGATTGGGAAGAAATCGCGGCAAGCGCATGCGACGCGCGGGCGGCGGATGCTGAGAATTCCGCGGAGGCATCGAGGACAGGCTTGAGGATCGCAGCTTGCGCTTCCTGGTTCGCGGCGCGAGAAGCCAAAGCGTCCGCCGCGCGAGCGATTTCCGAAGCGTAGGCCGCGTAGTCGAATGGCAGGAGATCGGCTTCGTCGAGGAGCAGGGCGAGGGTGCCCAGAACGCGCGCGAGCGCGGCGTGATACGCGAACGTGGGATCGCCGAATTTTTTCATCCAGGAGAAATCGTCATAGAGCGAGTGATAGACGCCGTAGTCTCCATCGAAGCCGATGTCCATCGAAGGGATTCCCGCGTAATCGAAGAACGGGCAGAAATCCGAGCCGGCGCCGAGAGCACCGAGCGGCGCTTCGGGAGACAGCATTCGATCCGCGCGCGTGTCGTGTACGAGCCAGGCTTTGTACACGCTTGCGCCCGTACCCGGGTCGGGGACATCGCGCGTGGCATCGCGCACCAGCTCTTTTAGAGACGGCGTGGCCGAAGCGCTGAAATTAGGGCCGGTAACTCCCACGTCCGTATTGATGTAGGCGACAGCGTGGGCTTGGAGCGCGGCGAGATTGGCCTCCACCCATGCGGTCGAGCCGACGAGTCCGGGCTCTTCCGCGTCCCATGCGCACATAATGATTGTGCGCCGCGGCCTCCAGCCGGAGCGCACAAGCTCGCCCAGGGCGCGCGCCGTTTCGAGCATGGAGGCGGTCCCGCTGCCGGGATCGGCGGCGCCAAAAACCCAGGCGTCGTGATGGTTGCCGAGGATGACCCATTCATCGTCGCTCGACCCGTGCAACGTGGCGATCACGTCATAGACCGGGCGCTCGGCGAAATCCATCACGACCTTCATGTGCGCTTGCGCTTTTCCCGGCCCGACGTGATACGTGAGCGGAAGTCCGCCCTGCCAGCCGCGCGGGGCTGGCGGGCCGCCGAGCGCCGAGAGAATCACGGCCGCGTCCTTGGCGCTGATGGGCATCGCGGGAATGTGCGGGAGATTGGCGGCATCGGAGGGAGCAAGATGTTTCGCATTTGCATCGGGCGTGGAAACGGCGCGGGGCGCGAGCGGATCGCCGGGATAAATCTGCGCGTACAGAATGGAGCCGCGCTGAATGCCGCCCATCGGCCGCCAGGGGCCGTGAGGGTAAGGATTTCCGGCCACGAAGCCGTCGTCTTGCGGATCGGAATAGAGGATGAGCGCGCGAGCTTTGTGCTCCTCGGCGAGCTTGGCCTTGATGCCGCGATATCCGCGGCCATAACGCGCGAGGACGATTTTGCCTTCAACGCTCACGCCGAGGGTATCGAGCTCGCGGTAGTCGTCCGGCATGCCGTAATTGACGTAAACGACTGGCGCGGTTACTTCGCCGGACGGCGAATACGTGTTGAAGCCGACGACGGCGCGCTTGTCGTAGGTATCCTTGTCGCCCTGGATGGGCGGCTCGGGCGAGGCGAGGCGCGCGCGCTTGGGCGCTATCAATTCGAGTTCCACGGTGCGAGGGAGCGGAAACCATGCGGTATAGGTAACGATTTCGGCGTCGAAGCCGAAGCTGCGATATTGGTCGCGCAGCCACTCAGCAACGCGGTGGCTCGCTTCGGTTCCAGCCATGTGCGGTTCGGCGGTGAGATGCCGGAGATTCGCTTCGGCGTGCGCGGCATCGGGAATGCTGCGCAGCTTGGCCTCGAGTTGCTGCTCCGCTTCGACGCGTGCGGGCGCGAAGCCGGGAATCGCGCCGTCAGTTTGCGCGCGGCCGGAAATCGCCAGGGAAAAAAGAGACAAGCTCAGGAGAAAAACCGTGGCGCCGAACCACCGCTCGAGCCGATTCATGCGCACCTCGCGCGAAAGCAACTGATTCTATCGCACCTCGGGTTGTTGCATGTGAATGCCGCGCGGGCGCGGGGTTCGCTTGACGGCAGGGAATGCAGGCCATAGTGTGGGTTTGCGAATTCTTCGAGCGAAGATAACGGTGCGAGGCGGCATCATGAAAATACTGATTTCAGGGGCGTCGGGGATGGTAGGCGCGGCGCTGACGAAGGCATTTCGCGCGGAGGGTTTAACGGTTGCGCATCTGGTGCGCCCCGGAGGCGCGGCACTGGACGGCGGAATCCGCTGGGACCCAGCCACGGGGACGGTGGACTCATCCGCGATGGAGGGCGCCGACGCGGTGATAAACCTCAACGGAGCGAGCATCGCCGGAGGCCGGTGGACGCCCGAGCGAAAAGCGATCCTGCGCAGCAGCCGCGTGGATGCCACGCGCGCGTTGGTGGATGCGCTGGCGCGCCTGCGGCGGAAACCGCGCGTGCTGGTTTCCTCGTCCGCGGTGGGATATTACGGCGATCGCGGCGATGAAATTCTCACGGAATCGAGCGGCGCCGGAGCGGGTTTTCTCGCGGAGCTGGCGCGCGACTGGGAAACGGAGGCGATGCGCGCCGAATCGAGCGGCATCCGCACCGTGCTTGTGCGCTTCGGCGTGATTCTCTCGGCGGAGGGCGGCGCGCTGCCGCGGATGCTCACTCCATTCAAGCTGGGTGCAGGCGGGCGGCTCGGCAGCGGCAAACAATGGATGCCGTGGATTGCGCTGGAGGATGCGATCGGCACGATTCGATTTGTGATTGCGAATGCGGACGTAAGCGGCCCGGTGAATGTAGCCGCTCCGAACCCGGTCGAGAATGCTGCATTCACGCGCACGCTCGCGCATGCGTTACACCGCCCCGCGATCTTCCCTGCGCCGGCGTTCGCGCTGCGGGTGGTGCTGGGCGAAATGGCGGATGAGCTGCTGCTCGCGAGCCAGCGGGCGCGTCCCGAGCGCCTGCTGGTCGCGGGCTACGCTTTCCGCTTCGAAACCCTCGATACTGCCCTCGAAGCGATTCTTGCGGCATAGCGCTGGCGAGATGTCCATTCCCGATATAGGACCGCGTGTATGCCACTATGGAACAGATTTCGAGGAGGGAAGCGTCTGGGGCAATGAGTGAGATAACCCCATCCGGTGAGACGCGTTGCCCGCAAACGTCGCAATTGACCGCGTGACAATCACTTAAGGAGCATCTTCTGGGCGGTCCGTATTTTCGCAGGGCTTCGGTGAGGACTGCTCCGCTTTGGCACATCCATTGCGCTGGCCGTGTGTGCGTATGCAAATCGTCACGCAACGGCAAAAGTGGTACACACATCACGCGCGCGGTGAGCGCGCAATTCCTTGCGGCCCCCACAGGCTCGGCTTTCTTAATTTTTTGGCAACCTTCATTCTTATTATCCCCATTATATTGCTGGCCAATTGCGTGGGGGCCGCAAGCCCATCCAAATCCCCACCACCCAGTGTGGAGGTGTCGATTCAACCGACGAGTGCGAGCCTTTCGCTCGGCGAGACGGAACAATTTCAAGCGACGGTCACGGGAACATCGGACACGAGCGTGACCTGGGAAGTAGATGGCGTCATTGGCGGCAGCACGGCGACAGGCACCATTTCGGCGAGCGGCCTCTATACGGCGCCCGCTGTTATGCCCTCGTCTTCGAGCGTCACGGTGGCTGCCGTGAGCCAGGCCGACGCAACAGCGAGCGCTTCCGTGACCGTCAGCCTTACCGACGGCATTGTGGTGGCCGTTTTGCCGGCGACGGCGAATGTACCGGCGAGCGGGACACAAGTTTACACAGCAAGCGTCTCCGGCGCGGGCGGCGCCTCGACGGGCGTGGCGTGGAGCATCAATGGAATCCCGGGCGGCAATTCGACCGTGGGCACAATCGCAACGAGCGGCACGTCCGATGGCACGACGACAGCGCTCTACACTGCTCCGGCCGTGCCTCCATCTCCCGCCACAGTGACTGTGACAGCTACGAGCACGGCGGACAGCACGAAATCCGGCAGCGCGAGCGCCACCGTAAGTCTTAGCGATGACATCGTGGTGAGCGTCTTGCCCACAACAGCGACGGTTCCGGCGGGCGGAGCGCAGGTTTACATGGCAAGCGTTTCCGGCGCGGGCGGCGCTTCGACGGGCGTCGCATGGAGCATCAACGGAATTCCGGGCGGCAATTCGACCGTTGGCACAATCGCGACGAGCGGCGTGTCGAATGGCACAACGACGGCGCTCTTTACGGCTCCGGCCGTGCCTCCATCTCCCGCCACAGAGACCGTAACAGCCACGAGCACAGCGGACAGCTCGAAATCCGGCAGAGCGAGCGCCACGGTGGTATGCACGGCGACAGATTCGATTTCGCCTGCCACGGCGCAAGTCGCACTGGGCGAGACGCAAACCTTCACGGTTTCGTTCTGCGTCGCGAGCGGCACGGCAATCACATGGGACGTGGACGGCATTGTAGGAGGCAACGCGGCCATCGGCACGATCGCGAGCACCGGCGGCAGCGCGGCGCTTTATACGGCTCCGGCCGACCTTCCCGCTCCCGATCCGGCGACGATTCACGCGACAGCGCCCTTGCCGGGCGGGGGCTCGATCGAGGCGTCGGCGAGCGTTACGATTACGAGCAACGTCAGCGTCAACGTTTCACCCGCCTCGGCGAATCTCGCATTGAGCCAGCGCGCGTCCTTCACGGCGACGGTCGGCGAATACGCCGGATGTGAGCGTAACCTGGTCCGTCAACAATATCTCCCAATGGCAACGCGAGCGTGGGCCAGGTGTGCGTATCCGGGTCGAGCCCCTGCACGCCACCGGCGGGGCCTATTTCCGGGAGCATTGATTATCTGGCGCCGGCGTTCGCACCGGCGATGAACCCAGTGGTACTGGCGGCGACGAGCCATGCCGATGTTTCGCGCAGCGGCGTGGCGGTGATTACGATTGCCGTCGCTTCCGGTCCCGTGGCGGTGACCGTGTCGCCGCCATATGCGTTTGTGCCGCCGTCAGGGGCCACGCTGAGCGCGCGGCAATTTTTCGCTACAGTCACGAACACGACGAACACCGGCGTGACATGGAGTGTCCAGAGCGGCGTCGCGGGGCAAGGATGCGGCGGAGCGGCTTGCGGATCGGTGGACGCGAGCGGCGTTTATTATGCTCCGACGATTGCTCCCTCGCCGAACGCGGTTTCCGTAATTGCCACAAGCCTGGCGGACCCCACGAAGTTCGCCACGGCCACCGTCGCGGTGACGAGCGGGCCGGCCATCGAAAAGATCCTGCCTTCGAGCGTGCTGGCGGGCGCGGTGGAAAGCTTTCCATTCGCGGTCGAAGGCGTGGGCTTCGTAGCCGGAAATGGCGGGTCCGCGTCCGTGATTCTTGTGAACGGCGTCGCGCGAAGCACGACGTGCGCCACGGCGGAGGGATGCTTTACGTCGCTCAATCCGTCGGACGTTGAAACGGCAGGCACGTTCACGATTCAGGTGGAGAATCCGGGGCCTCCCGTGGTGCTTTCGAATCCTGTGCCATTCGTGGTCGAGCCTTTTGACGTTTCGCAGGGCGCGATTTCGCTGAGCGCGGGCGCGCCGGTGGCCGCGACGGAAAATATTATCGTGGTGGAACCCACGACCGCCGCGGCCTCTTCGCCCATCAACGTGGATTTCATGGGCCCGCTGACCGGCGGCAACAACTGCGGGATACAAGGCTCGCCGCTTGCGGTCACGCGCCCTGCCTCCGGCTCGGCTACTGGTCAGCATCTGCGTGCACGGCACGGGGCTCGACCCGGCGTTCACATACGCGTTCACGGGGCCCGGCAGCGGCGACATCGGCGTGACGGCCTCTGCCGTAACCGGACTCTTTCCAAACATGATCGAACTCGATTTGCAGATTTCGAGCGCAACACTTCCGGGCTTGCGGACGCTCTTCATCACCACGCCCAATAATGACGGCGCCGTGGCCACGGGAATGCTGGAGGTGCATTGATGATGAAAATTCGAAGCGGGAATTTTGTACGATGGCGCGCGGCGATGGCGGCGGCCATGGTGGCATCGCTGGGGGCCACGATGGGAGCGACAACGCTCGCGCGGATGTCCGTGGCGCAAATGTCGCGCGCGGCGCAGGTAATCGTTCGCGCGCAGTGCGAGGAAAATAGCACGGGCTGGGACGCCGGAGAAATATGGACGTTCACAACTTTCCGTGTGGAGGAGGTGTGGCGGGGCGAAGCGCCCGCGCAAATCAGCGTGCGGCTGCTCGGCGGGAGGGCCGGAAACCTGACTTCGAGCGTCGCGGGCATCCCGCGCTTCCGGCCGGGCGAGGAAGTAGTGCTGTTCCTCGAGCGGACGCCGCGCGGCGACTTCTCCATCGTGAGCTGGGAGCAGGGAACATTCCGCATTCGGCGCGATATCCGCACGGGAGGAGAAAGCGCGACGCAGGATACGGCGTCGCTCGCCACATTCGATCCGGCCACGCGGCGGTTTGAGGCGGGCGGAATCGTGCGCATGCCGGTGGATTTTCTGCATGCGCAGGTGGACGCAGCCATTTCGAGCCAGAGCGGGAGGAAACCATGAAACGCGCCGCGGCCACGGCGATGGCAGGCCTGCTTTTTTGCACGCTGGCGCTCGACCCCGCGGCGAGCGGCTATCTGATGCAGACCACGGTTCCGCAGGCGGGCGGATGCCCGCAATTCGATCGCTGGAATCTTTCGCCGGCGGCGCCGCTCAATCGGCGATGGAGCACGTCGCTGCCGCTCGCGCCGGCGACGATTCTGACAGTGGCGGCTTCCGGGACAAGCGCGCAGCTTGCGGAAATCGAGCAGGCGATTGCGGATTCATTCGGGGCTTGGTCCGGCGTGACCGGAACCACATTGAACGCCACTGCGTATCCGGGAGAGATTGCGCCGCTCGCGCGCTCGAGCGGCGCGAATTCCTGCATCAACGATGGGGAGAGCAATGCGGACGGCTTGAACTCGATCTGCTTCAACCAGGCGAGCATGGGATTCACGAGCGGCGTCCTCGCGTTCACGGTGATCATCACGGCCAATGCGCCGGGCGTATCCGTGGGCGCGAGCCAGACGGCCGCATTCGCGGGCCAGATTCTCGAGGCGGACACGCTCTTCCGCAACGACGGCCAGGCGACCTTCGCCACGCCGGCGGCGCTGGCCACGCCGCAGGGGCAGGGAGCCTACGATCTGGAATCGCTGCTGATTCACGAGCTGGGGCACTGGTTCGCGCTCGACCATTCCGCCGTGTGGCGCTCGATCATGTGGCCTTACGCGCCGCCGCCCGGGCAATTCCTCGGCCAGCGGCCAACCGCCCAGGCGCCCGATGGGCCGCTCGCGGACGACGATCGCGCGGGCATTCGCATGCTCTATCCCGACCCCAACGACACGGTGAATATCGGCGCGATTCGCGGGCAGGTGCTGCCCGCCAATCCCTTCGCGCTGGCGACGATTCCCGCGCCCTCGGCGGGCAGGTCCGTGACGGGAATTTTCGGCGCGAGCGTGGTGGCGGTGGACGCAGCCACGGGCGCGGTGATCGCCGGGACGCTGGGCGGCTGGAGCTGCAGCGCCGCGAATCCTCCGCCCGAGTTCGATGGCTCGTTCGATATCGAGCGGCTGCCCGTGGGACACAGCTACATGATCTACGCCGAGCCGATTGTGGGGCTCGCGGCACCGGGCGATTTCAGCATTGCGCTCGGCGATCTGTGCCCCTCCGGAGGCGCTCCCGCGTGCACGACGCCCGCGGTGAACACGAACTTCAATCCGCGCATTCGTCCGGCCGGACCTTGACGGGCCGCGCGCAAAATGAAAGCGGCTCCCGGGGTGGAGGGAGCCGCTCGGGGTGTTGCGGGGACGAAAGCTGACTCTATTGCGTCGGCAGAATCATCTGGGTGAAACCGATGGCATTGATGTCACGCAGCATCGGTGTCTCCGGCGGCAATTTCGCCGGAGTCAGGAAATCCTGGTCGAAAGAATATTGGCGAGTCGGCGCGTTGTACACGATCATCGCGGTCGATAAGTATTTGTAGATGCCCACGGCCTGGTGGTTGTAATACATGCTGACCATCGAGCCCATGTAATAGACGGTCCCGTCCCCAGTCCTCGAGGTAGCGTAGAAAGTTGTGTACTCCCCCGTCGGTGCCCGCGTCTGACGTGGCGATAACGGAGTGGCATACGTCGGCAAGGGGAACGGGACTTGCTTCCCGGCCATGATGGCCACGCGATAACTCTGTCGTGACTGGCGAACGCGATTAGCAGAATTGTAGATAGGGAAGGAAAGGAGTTGACGTCGTTCCAATTGTCGGAGAGCAGCGTGACGGCGTCGGCGATGATCGAGCACGCCGCGTGTGGATCGGTGGATGGATTGCTAGGTGAAACTCCGAGGGTTGAGTCCGTGTTGGGATTATTATTGTAGTCGCCCTGCACATATACCGGGTTCTCCGAGGCGATGGCCAAGCCGCAGGGCACGCTATTGCAGCTCCCGAACGCAGACGTGGTGCTGTTGGTGCCGATGTGGCGGCCGTCAACCAGCTTGAGAGCGCGGCGGAAGAAGATCGGCGGATTTTCGCGCACGTCGTCGCCTGTGTGGCGGATGCAAACGGCCATGTGCGGCCCATCGAGCAGTGGGAGTTCGTGGGGTCGTAGGGATAGTAGGTGAGCACAAGTGTTTCGAGCGTGGATAAAGCTCCCAACTGCATGTAGGTCGGTGAGGTGCTGCTGGTGCCGGGCTGACGCCACAACCCCGTCGGCGCAGTAGCCGGCGAGGGGGGATTCAGGATATTGCCATACGTGCGTGGGGTCGTAGCCGTGTTCGTGGAGATACCGTTGACGTAATCGGATTCCACGTCTTCTCCCGTATCCAGCGTGCCATTCGGGACATGCATAGCCGCTTGCAGAATTCACAAAGTCGTCGTAGCCAAATCCGCCCGTCAGCATTGTGCGTAGTTCCCACAGAAGCGGGAGGGTTCGGGTCCGGCTGTTCGCTGCGGCGGTCGGAGAAATAGACAGCATAGCCCGTCGTGTTCTCGATGTTGCTGATGCCCGAGCACGTAACGCCTGTCAGGCACTTGGCCAGGTTGGCGACATCGAGCTCGACATAGTACATCGAACCAGCCAGCGTTGGGCCCGTGAGCGTAGGGGAGGTTGTACTTTGTTGATTCATCACTCCTTCGCGCGCGTCAAAGAGGACGTTAGGCCAGTAGTCTATTCCGTTTTGCGAGGGACAATTCGGACTGGAGCCAGCAGTCGTGCAGGTCGCGGCCGATTGGTTGCTCCCGCCCGTGTACCATTGCCCGGCGCCGCCTTTACTGGGATTATTGCCGCAATAATTGTTCCCAACAACGGCTGTTGACGGATTGTCGCGAAGCCGCGCCAGCCGGATGACCGCATTCGGGCTCGGGTCGGTGCATCCAACCGTCAAAGTTGCTGTTACAATCGGGCCAGAGGCGTCAACTTGCCCACGTCGGCAGGGTGGGTTGATTCGGCGGCGCCCTCACGTGGCATACGCCGGGACGTTGTTAGCGCCTATCAGTGGGTCTATGTTCCGGCCAGTAAATCCGAGGTTCAGGACCGTCCACGTAATGTCGTGCCAGACCTGAGGGCTCTGATTGTCCTGATATTCGATCTTGAGGCAGCCTGTGATGATCGGATAATACTGCTTGACCCAATACCCATCTGGATGGGCCCCGGCATTGTACGTAGCGCCCTGCGCGTAAGAAACAGGCAACGGGAAGACTGTCACTCCCAGGTTCGCCGCAGTGAGCCCGGTAGGGGGTGAATGGTAAGGGAGAGTTATATTGCCATCGCCTGCTGGCGCCAGAGGACGACCCATGCGAGCGTGGCCAGATCCACGGGTGAGTTGGTGCCGTTCGTGGCGAGGCCCGGGAGAACGGTCGAACTGGTGCTGGTGCTGCTGATGTCGCTCGATGAGCAAGTTCCATTCGAGCCATAATCGGAGAGCAGAAACCGCACGCTCGTCTGTTGGTTGCCGTAAAACCGTTCCGCAAGTTTGTTGGGATTCGACGTGTCTTCGCCATGCACCGGCGGGCGAATCAGGTCAATGGGCTGGCCGCCGATGGCGGCCGTGGCAATGGCAAGATTGAGCGGCTTCACGCCCGTTTCCTTCACGCCGACGTTTCCGCCATAGGTGCTGCTCGCAACCGTGCTGAAACCCGAGTTGTACGTGTAAGTAACCGGAGAGGCGGCCTCCGCCGCAGTCAGCGTGCCCGCGTTCCACGTGGTGCCGGTGATGCTCTGCGCGGGTGTTTGGGTCAGGAGGTTGTGGTAAACGGCCGTAGCGTCCGCGAGGTCTACCGTGCCGTTATATCCGGCCACACTTCCGGCCATTATTCGAATGAGCCTGTGACGATTTCTCCGGCAGCGGTCGTTTTGCCCGATATTTTCAGGGTGCAGCAGGCCAATTCCTGCAGCCACAGGTTGCCGTTGGTGGCAACGCGGCCGCCCATGGTGAAGTTCGTGCCCGAGAAGAAAGCGATGTCCATTTGCGAAAATATCCCGAACTCGAAAACCGGGATAGCTACCGTCTGCACCACGCGCTGGAGCTTCACTTCCGATCCATAAGAGGTGTGGGCGGTTACCGTGAGGGTATAAGGAGTATTTTGTGACACAAGTCCCGATTCTTGTCCCGTGGTAAGCGTGCCATTGGCCGATGCCGGGTCCCCATTCGCTTTTTTATTGAACGCGATCGTGAATCCGGAGCCGTTGGTGGTGCTGCCCGGAGCCAGATATTGAACTCCGGGAACATTGGTGGGCGGGTTGAGCTGGAGGTTATTGATGTCGGTGGCTGTCGGCGCGTAATTGGAGTTGAATTCGTTTTCCAATCGGGCCGTCAGGGTTTCCATGCCTGATTCGGCGCCGTAGAACGCCAGTTGGCGGTCGTTGTTGTTGCCGCCCAGCTTCTGGTCCGTCATGGTCAGCCACGCCAGCCCCACGATCATCGAGGATGTCAGCAGGAGCACCAGAAGCGACGTGATCAGAGCCATTCCCTTGTCCTGACGGTTTTTCACGGAAGCTCTCCTTGGCAACGCCTCATCGGAAATTCCAGCGGTCCATTCAGTTGGTGAATTCATTGTAGAAATCCATGCCGCGCATGCTGACTACGGACGATAAATTGTTGCGAAAATACTGCTGGGTCTGGCTGCCGGGAGACTCGGAACGCGCGAAAAGCACCACGTAAGCATCGCGGATGTAGGGCAATTGCGCGTCCGTGAGCGATTCCTGTCCCGTGGTGACGGCTGGAGGAGAAGCCCCCGCGTTCAGGATGTCGTAGAAGATCTGAAAGTTCTCGATCACTTCGCCCACGGCCTGCGGCGTATTCAGATTCACCTGGCGCATCAACATGGGACGCTGCGGATTCGCATTGTTAATGTAATAGGTGATCATCCAAACGCGCGTGGCCGTGGTCGTCGGGTAGGTCCCGGAGCCCACGGGCAATTGAATTTGCGAGATGGTGCCCCTTGTCTGGCCCGAGTTGTTCAGATTGAAAGCGTCGCTGGCGCTGAACGTGATGGTATTGGCGGCCGCGTTGATGCTCGATACCGTCAGGAGAGCCACGCTGCCCGTGCTGTCGCTGGTATCGGCGTCGCTGGAGGTAAAGTCGGAGTCGTTGCCGATGGTGTTGTTGTTCTGGAGCATGATCAAGTCTCCGGCGTTGATTCCGGTGTTGCCGTTGTTGATCACGATGCAGGTCCTGTCGAAGGTCACCGTCGTGGTCGTACCCGCTGTGGCGATGCTTCCCGCAGGATCAGGATTCGGGTTTCCCGCCGCGCACCCCGCCGTGCCCGATGGTCCCTTAATCGGATATTCATTCAGCCAATGGTTGTTAGCGTCCACGAGCGTCGTATCGGCATACAGGAGCGTTACGATGTCCGAAGCAGTGCCGGATGTGGTGGTTATGGGCCCGAGCTGATACCCGGCTATAACGGGAGGAAGCGCCGTAAGGTTGGTGTCGAATGTTCCCGCGGCCGCACCGATCACCGGCCCCGGGCGGTTGACGGCCGAAGTGGCGCCGTTATTCGGGATGGTGATTCCCCCCTGCGGGATCCCTTCTCCAGCCTGGATCAAGTCTCGCGAGATGTAGTTCATGCCCGCGCGAAGGTTTTCCTGCGTGTCCGCCATCAGCGTAACGCCCTCGGTGGCATGCATCGCTTCCGTGAGCGTGCCCAGCGTGGCCCCCACGATGATGAGCATCACGGTGATGGCAATGAGCACTTCCACCAGGGTGAATCCGGCTTCCCGCTTCATTCTGGGTCTCCCTTCGCGGCGCGCCTCATGAGAAATTCGAAATGTTCGTGGTCAGCACGTACTGCCGCTTGAATTGGCCCGCCGTGTACGTGATGGTGACCTGGATCTGGCGCAGGTTAGGTATTACATTTCCGCCGCCGTCGAGGACGTTCGTGATTGCGATGGTCCGCTTGAAATTGTAGTTGGAAAGCGGTATCAGGGCCCCGTTGCTGTTGCCCGGCGCGGCAGCCAAAGTGACGTTCACCGCTCCGGTACCGCCCGGCATAATGATCGAGTCCGGCTGCGCCAGCGCCCCTCCCGCGCAGGAGGTGCCGTTGAAATCGTCCGCCGTGCCAATGATTCCGTCCGCTCCCGCTCCGCATAACGGCATTGCGCCGGCAACGAAGATGCCGCTGCTGCACACCGTGGTCGCACCCACGTCGCAGATGGTGGACCATGTGGCCTGGCCCATATCGCGGGCCGTAAAAATGGATTCCACCGCTTCGGCCGCCTTTTCCTGCGCGATGTAGTCGTTCTGAGACGTGCTCATGTACGCCAGGCTGGTCGCCAGCATGGCTGCCAAGCTCAGAATGCCCACGGCCAGGACCGCCACGGCGATCAAGGTTTCAATCAGTGTGAAACCCGCGTTCGAATCACGGCGCATCCGGAGACTCTTGCGTGCTCTCGTTCTCATTGTAGGAGCCATCCATAGGCGTTGTTGGTCCAGGCTCGCACGCGCCCCGTGCCGCCGAGGACCGTCGCCGCACGCGCGGCGCTATTGATGTTTGGCACGCCGATAAAAACAGTGCAGTTGATCGGGTTGCCGTTTCCGTCCGTGAAGGTTCCGTCACTCTGGAACTGCATCCCCGACGTAGGGCCGCCAATCACGACGGCGCCCGCGGCGTTTTCGGTGTAGATTCCATTGGGTGCGGTGAGGCCGCCCGGAACATACGCGTCGGGCGTGTCCGTCTCAGTGGCGTAAGTCAGGAATTGCACGGTGCCTTCCAGCACCACCGTGTTGAACGGGGTTATGGCCTCCGTGACAGTAACGGGTGGCGGGGGCGCTGCGTTGACCGTCACCACCATTTGATACATTTGAATGGTGTTGTTTCCCACGAACTTGATGACAATCGTGCGGCGCTGTGAAATCGCCGTTTCGCGCGCCTGGCGCAGCGCGACTTTCAACTGGTCCAATCCGGCATTGGCGCGGAACTGCTGTAGCGTCGGCTGCAAATGGATAATTGCTATGGCCGAGATGATTAAAAGCATGCCGATCACAACGAGCAGTTCAATGATCGAAAAGCCGCGCTCGGGGTTCGCGGTTCGGTATGCCATGAGCGACTTCGTTCGGCGTTTGTTCACGCTTCACACCCTCGAATCGCCTGGGATTGCGCAGGCTGAGACTCTAATCTGCTTCTAATACTGCATGTCTCAGGCCAGCTTTGGGCGGCGCTAATCACCTGGCAACATGAGGGTTAGTCTGTGCGACAAGGATTGCTCATCGTGATTCCATATTTCGCGGGGTAGAAACGTAACAGACCTGAACGCGGTTTACAGGGTGCCGGCTAGCTTGCTGGGGGAGATGGGAGCCAGGAATTGCGTTGGGCGCGTTAAGACTGCGTCCAGAGAGAAAGGATTTCAGAGACGCTTTTTGGCAAAGGCTCGACCTGACGCCGACTTAAGGTACTTCTCGAACGCGAGGGCCCGCTTCTCATTGGTGAATGCGATGTAGGTCTTCAGGGTCCAGGGCGCGTACTTTGATGTGTGTGGTGCGTCGCGGGCATTGTGCTTCTGGAGGCGAGCTCGCAAGTCTGTTGTTACCCCGACGTAGTGGTGCGTCGGGGTTTCGATACTTTGAAGAATATATACGTAAGTCATGTAGGCCTGCCGGGCCGAAGCTCGCGACATGACGCCCGCCTTCGCCCTTCGGGCTACGGCGCGGCAGCCTTCGCTCGCTGTCGTTTATCGTCGCTGGCCCGCCGAGCCGTAGCTCGCGGATGCGACGCCAATCTTCGCGGCGCTGCGGCGAGCGAAGGCTGGTGGGCCTGGACTGACTTGAACAGTCGACCTTCCCGATTCACTTCATCGGGACGCTCTAGCCACCTTGCGTTCGAATCAATTCTTCGATCCAAACGCGACTCTTCATTGCCTTGATCTGTCTTTCGCGCCGCGCAGCTTCTAACTTCGTGGCGAACTTTTCGGTATGCACGATCTCCCAAGGCCCCCTTCCGCGAATCGAAACGGTGTGGCCCCGATTGTGCTCTGCAAGCCTTCGCTCAAGATGGGAAGAGTGACCCACGTAATACCTGCCTGTCGAGCTGCTCTTAAGGATATAAACGTAGAAAGGCATGTGCGCATCGTTAGGCTTGGTGGGCCTGGACTGACTTGAACAGTCGACCTCGCCCTTATCAGGGGCGCGCTCTAGCCACCTGAGCTACAGGCCCTTCTCGTTCGAGGGTGAAACGGAGTTATTTTATCACTGGCCAGCGCACGCGCCTAGCGGGCTGGCGATTCGGTAGTGGGTCAGTTTGAATTTTGGCTCTTTGTGTCACGATCGAGAAAATTCAAACTGACCCACCACCGGCGAATCTGGTAGCGCCAACGGGAATCGAACCCGTATTACCGCCTTGAAAGGGCGATGTGCTAACCGTTGCACCATGGCGCCACTCGCGAGCCAAAACGCGGAGAGCTTCGATTATCGGAGAAAGCGCGAAAATTGACAAGGTTTAGGGCTGACTCCGACCGTGAGGCCGCAGCATCCAAAATAATCGGCAGAGCGGAGTTGAGGAGGGAAAAGATGAACACGAAAAGCGTGTCCGCATCTCTGGCTGGGACTGTTTCTTTCGGCGGCGAAATTTCCGTGAATCGGCTGGGGTTCGGAGCGATGCGGCTCACGGGAGACGGCATCTGGGGCCCGCCAAAGAATCGTAACGCGGCATTGGCGGTGCTGCGCCGCGGCGTCGAACTGGCTGTGAATTTCATTGACACGGCGGATTCCTACGGCCCGCACGTAAGCGAGGAGCTGATTGCGGAGGCGTTGTATCCGTATCCGTCCGGCTTGGTAATCGCGACGAAAGGCGGCTGGAACCGGCCTGGCCCGAACCAATGGACTCACGATTCAAGTCCATCGCACCTTCGTGCGGCGGTGGAGGGCAGCCTGAAGCGATTGCGGCTCGACCGGATTGATGTCTACCAGCTTCATACGCCGGACCCCGCCATACCGTTCGAAGCGTCGGTCGAGACGCTGGCGCAATTGAGGAGCGAAGGTAAAATTCGCCTCGTGGGGCTGTCGAACGTTACGCAAGAACACATCGAGCGGGCGCGGCGCATTGTCCCCATTGTCTCGGTGCAAAACCGCTATAGCTTTGCCGACCGCGAATGGGACTACGTGGTGGAATATTGCCAGCGCAACGGAATCGTGTTCATTCCCTGGTTCCCGCTCGGCGCCGGCCGGGTCGCCGGCGAAGCGCTCGACCAGATCGCGCGCGCGCATGGCGCAAGCCCCAAGCAGGTCGCGCTTGCCTGGCTCCTGAAACGCTCTCCGGTGATCCTGCCGATCCCGGGCACCAGTTCCGTGGAACATCTCGAGGAAAACGTCGCCGCAGCTTCGGTCCAGTTGACCGACGAGGAATACAAAAAACTTTCCCAGACCCCGCAATTGGCGGCCACGCGGTGACGTGCCGGAGACTGTCAGCCGAATTCAGGACGATAAGCCTTGAGAGAGATACAATGGGGCATCTCAGAAGGGGGGACCCAAAATCATGAATTCACGCGATGAGCGCATCAAAGAACGCGAACGCGCGGCCACCGCCGGGGTGACCCGCAGAGATTTTTTGGGAATTGCCGGCGGGGCCTCGCTGCTGATGAGCTTGCCGGGCTACGCGAGCGCAGATCAGGTGATAGGCGAGATTCCGCGCCGGCCGCTCGGCCGCACGGGAGAAAAAGTTTCGGCCATAGGCTTGGGCGGATTTCACATCGGCAAGAGCGACGTCACGGAAACGGACGCCACCCGAATCATCCGAACAGCCATCGACAATGGAATGAATTTCCTCGATAACTGCTGGGACTACAACGGTGGCGAGAGCGAAATCCGCATGGGCAAGGCGCTGCGCGAGGGCTACCGAGAGCGCGCCTTTCTGATGACCAAGATTGACGGCCGCGACAAGAAAACGGCCGCGCGGCAGATCGAAGAATCACTCGGCCGGCTACAGACCGATCGCATTGACCTGCTGCAATTCCACGAAGTGATTCGCATGAACGATCCCGAGCGAATTTTCGCTCGCGGTGGAGGAATGGAAGCGGCGCTGGCGGCCAGGAAAGCGGGCAAAATTCGCTTCATCGGTTTCACGGGGCACAAAAGCCCCGAAATCCATTTGCACATGCTCGAAGTAGCCGCGAGCCATCACTTCCATTTCGATACAGTGCAGATGCCTCTCAACGTGATGGACGCGCACTACGACAGCTTCGAGGCGAAAGTGCTCCCTGTGCTCGTCAAAAAGGAAATCGGCGTCCTGGGAATGAAGCCGCTGGGCGATCACTTCATACTCGCCAGCAACACGGCGAGCGCGGTGGAATGTTTGCAATACGCCATGAATCTTCCCACCAGCGTGGTCATCACGGGATGCGACTCGATGGAGATTCTCCAGCAAGCGCTCGACACAGCGCGAACTTTCCGACCCATGAAAGCGAGCGAGGTGGAAGCCCTTCTGGCGAAGACCGCTCAGGTGGCGCAAGACGGCAAGTACGAACTCTATAAAACGAGCCACCACTTCGACGGGACGGTCATGAATCCACAGTGGCTCGGATGAGCGGGCGATCACCTTGTACGGGAGGTCATTATGTCGCTGCGGCCGGTCAAGCGCCTTATTAAGAGCAAGCCCACTCTCGAGGGTGCGGGCGTGCACCTGCGCCGCGCCTTCGGCTTCGGCAATAGCTCCGATTTCGATCCGTTTCTGCTCCTCGACGATTTCCGCAACGATGTTCCCGCGGACTATCTCGCGGGCTTTCCCTGGCACCCGCATCGCGGCATCGAGACCATCACCTATGTCCTCGCCGGCACGGTCGAACATGGCGACAGCATGGGCAATAGCGGCGCCATTGCCGCCGGCGACGTCCAATGGATGACCGCGGGCAGCGGCATCATCCACCAGGAAATGCCCAAGGGCGATCACGCTGGCCGCATGCACGGCTTCCAGTTGTGGGCGAACCTTCCATCGTCGCTCAAAATGACGCCGCCTCGCTATCAGGGCATAAACTCGGGCGATATTCCCATCGTGAAGGATGACGACGGCACCGAGGTCCGCATCGTCTGCGGAAAGTTCTGGGGCAAGCGGGGCCCGGTGGATGGCATTGCCGCCGATCCCATCTACGTGGATGTCACTGTCCCGCCCGGCCGCAGGAAAACCCTTCCCATCGAGACCACGCGCCACGCCTTTGCCTACGTCTTCGCGGGTGCCGGAAAATTCTGCAATGCCTCCGAGCCGCTCGCCGTTCCCACCGAGCCGGTCGCCTGGCTTGATACGGCGCCTCCTGCGGAGGCCGAGGATCGCTCGCTCGTGCTCTTTGACCGCGGCGATGAAGTGATGGTGCAAGCCGGCGACGATGGAGTTCGCTTCCTGCTCGTTTCCGGGCAAGCCGCTCGAGGAGCCCGTCGCATGGTATGGACCCATCGTCATGAACACGCAGGAGCAGCTTCGCGATGCCTTCACCGAACTCCGCGAAGGCACCTTCCTCAAGGAAGCAGACAAGCGCCGCAAATAGGCCGTCGCCGCCCGCTAATTTCCCCGGAGATTGCTCACCGATTGACAAACCGCGCAAGAAAAAAGGCAAGCGGGTATACAATGCCGATTCTTGGGTGCTTTCAATGGGGGTGGGATGGTCATATGAATAGTTCCAGGCATTCTCTCGCTCGCTGGATTTTTCTGTTTTTCCCGGTCTTCCTGGCGATTCCGCTGCTGCCGCAATCCTCGCGCCAGGATCTGACCGATCCCAAGAATGACGCCCGCGCGGAGGCCTTGCTGAAGGGCATGACGCTTGACGAAAAAATCGGGCAGCTGGTGCAGTACTCCTTCGGCACGGCGACAGGACCGGGCACCACGCGGAACGATTATCCCCAGCTCCTGGCGCAAGGCCGGGTCGGCTCGTTCTTCAATCTCACGGGTGCGCAGGAAGTGAACGCCACGCAGAGAATCGCTGTGGAAAAGTCGCGGCTGCATATTCCGCTGATCTTTGGCCGTGATGTGATCCACGGCTATCGCACGATTTTTCCCATACCGCTGGCCATGTCCGCCACATGGAATCCCCAACTGGTGGAGCAGGCTGCGCGCGCGGCCGCCGTGGAAGCCACATCCGAGGGCGTCCGCTGGACTTTTTCTCCCATGGTGGATATCGCGCGCGACGCCCGCTGGGGACGCATCGCGGAAGGAGCGGGCGAAGACCCATATCTCGGCATGGCCATGGCTCAGGCTTATGTGCGCGGCTACCAGGGACCGAGCTTGAGCGACCCGACTTCGATGCTTGCATGCGCCAAGCACTTCGTGGGATATGGGGCGGCGGAAGCGGGCCGTGAATACAACACCGCGGACATGTCCGAGCGCGTGCTGCGCCAAATTTATCTGCCGCCCTTTCAAGCCGCCGTCGAAGCAGGCGCGGCTACGGTCATGAGCGCTTTCAATTCCCTGCAGGAGGTTCCCGCGACAGCAAATCACTTCACGCTGACCCAAATTCTTAGGGGGGAGTGGGGATTCCGCGGGTTCGTTGTCAGCGATTGGACCTCGATCCCCGAGCTGATCAACCACGGCATCGCCCTGGATGATGCCACGGCCGCGCGCAAGGCCCTCACAGCCGGCGTGGATATGGACATGCAGGGGAATCTCTACGCCACCGTTCTGGCCGACCAGGTCCGCTCCGGCAAAATCCCCGAATCCGCTATTGACGATGCCGCGCGCCGCATCCTCGGCGTGAAATTCGCCATGGGCTTGTTCGACCACCCGTATGCGGATGAATCGAAAAGCCCCATCCAGCAGCTTGATCCTGAGCGCGTCAGGCTTGCGCGTCAGGCCGCTGAGGAATCTTTTGTCCTGCTGAAGAACGATCCGCCATCGCCGGGCGCCGCGCCTCTCCTCCCTCTCGATAACACGCCGCGCAAAGTCGCCGTCATCGGCCCGCTCGCCGACGATGCGAAGCAAATGCTCGGAGCATGGGCGCTCGATGGCCACGCCGATGACGTCGTCACCCTCCGCGCGGCCCTCGCCGAACACCTCGCCGCGAGTCAAAGCCCGCTTCTCTACGCAAAGGGGACCGAAATCAACACCGATTCCGAATCCGGTTTCGCCGAAGCCATTTCTCAGGCGCAGCAGGCCGATGTTGTCATTGCCGCTCTCGGCGAAGACGCGCAATGGATGACGGGCGAAGCTGGTTCGCGCGCCCATTTAGATCTGCCCGGCAATCAGGAGAAGCTCCTCGAGGCCCTGGTGGCCACGGGCAAACCTGTTGTCTTGGTCGTTTTCAGCGGGCGCCCTCTGGTATTGAACTGGGCGGCGGAGCATGTGCCGGCCATACTGGAAGCGTGGTTCCCGGGGGTGCAGGGCGGCCCCGCGCTGGTGCGAACGCTCTTCGGAGATGCGAATCCCAGCGGCCGGCTGACCACTTCGTTTCCCCGCGCCGTGGGCCAGGAGCCGCTCTATTATGATGCGCTGAACACGGGCCGGCCAGCGGAGGGCGGAATCTGGGACAGGAAAACGGATTTGTCGCGCCCGCCCGAGACGCCGGACGAGAAGTACGTTTCGCGATATATTGACGTGCCCAACTCGGCGCTCTATCCCTTCGGCTACGGGCTTTCCTACACCACGTTCCAGTATTCGCCGATTACACTCAGCGCCACATCGCTTTCCGCCGATGATCTCAACAAAGGCCAGGCCACTCTCCGCGTTTCGGTCGTACTCACGAATACAGGCGAGCGTTTCGGCGAAGAGGTCGTGCAGCTCTATATCCGCGAACAGGGCACGAGCGTTGCCCGCCCCGTCCGCGAACTCAAGGGCTTCCAGAAAGTCGCCCTCCTGCCCCGCGGCACGTACAAGCGCGTGGAATTCACTCTTGGGCGGGATGAGCTCGCTTTCTGGAATATCGATATGAAGGATGTCGTCGAGCCGGCGAAAGTCACCGTCTGGGTGGGAGGAAGTTCCGTGGAAGGATCGGAGGCCAGCTTTACGATAAATTAGCAGGCCTTCTTTTTGTATTCGCTTGCTGTGCCGAATTCTCGCGCCAAAGGACGCATCTAATTTGCCAATGAAAATCACGAAGCTATTACTGCTGGCGTTGCTTTTCTGGCTTCCTGCTGTTCCGTTGTTCGCGCAGTCTTCCACCGCCCGTGCCGCCGAGGCCAAATCCAGCCCCGACGAGCGCGCCCAGGCAATCGCGAGCCGCATGACACTCGAGGAGAAACTCGACTATATCGGCGGTATCGACGGTTTCTACATCCGGGCGATACCCCGGCTGAATGTTCCCGCATTCAAGATGTCCGACGGCCCGCTGGGCGTCCGCAACTACGGGCCGTCCACAACCATGGCGGCGGGAATTGCGCTCGCGGCCACGTGGAATCCCTTGCTGGCCCGGCGTGTGGGCGCGCAGATTGGACGAGACGCGCGCGCGAGGGGCGTGCATTTCCTGCTCGGCCCGGGAGTCAATATCTACCGCGCGCCCATGAACGGCCGAAACTTCGAATATTTCGGCGAAGACCCGTTCCTGGCCTCGCGCATCGTCGTGGGATACATCGAGGGAGTGCAGAGCCAGGGCGTGAGCGCCACGGTGAAGCATTTCATGGGCAATAACTCCGAATACGATCGTCATAATACGGACGACGTGATCGACGAGCGCACCCTGCGTGAAATTTACCTGCCGGTATTCGAAGCGGCGGTCCAAGAAGCGCACGTGGGCGCGGTGATGGATTCCTACAACCTCGTGAACGGCGAGCACATGACGCAGAACGAATACCTCGACACGGAAATCGTGAAGAAGGAATGGAATTTCCAGGGAATCCTGATGTCCGATTGGGACGCCACCTATGACGGTGTGGCTGCGGCGAACAGCGGTCTGGACCTCGAAATGCCTTCCGCCAAGTTCATGAACCGCGGAAATCTCCTCCCTGCGATCCAGGACGGCAAAGTTTCCGAGGCCACGATTGACGACAAAGTACGCCGCATCCTTCGAACCGCCGCGGAGTTCGGCTGGCTCGACCGCGACCAGACTGACCTTTCCATTGCGCGCTACAGCCTGGAAGGGCGCCGCGTGGCTCTCGACGCCGCATGCGAAGCCATGGTCCTGCTGAAAAACGAACACAATCTGCTCCCGCTCAGCAAAAGCATCCCATCCGTTGCCGTGATCGGCCCCGATGCTTATCCTGCCGTGCCTACGGGAGGCGGCAGCGCGCGCGTGCTGCCGTTCGCGGCCACGAGCTTCCTTGAAGGCATGAGCAACTATCCGGGATCGGCGGCGAAGGTTTATTACTCGCCGGGCATTCCCACACTTGCCGAGATGGCCGCGGCGACCATTTTCTCGACGGCGGAAGCGAATGGCCAGCCCGGCCTCGTCGGCGAGTATTTTTCGAGCAACGATCTCTCCGGCGCCGCCGTCGTCACCCGCACCGACGCACACATCAATTTCGCCCGGGATTCGGGGGCGGCATCGTTCCCGGCCGATGCGTCATCGGAGCGATGGACCGGCTATTACACGCCCGCGCGCGCCGATTCGTACGACGTCTTCGTGCAATCCACGGGAGAGGCCGGCGGTTATTATCGCCTCTACGTGGACGACAAGCTCGTGCTGGATAGTTGGACCACGGCATACGCCACGGCGGACTACGCCACGCTTTCGCTTGAGGCCGTGCCCCACAAGATTGTTCTCGAGCACCGCGGGCGGCCCGGCTGGCTGGGCCTACGGTTGAGACTCGGAATTGCGGGGCGTGAAGACGTTGTCGCTCCTGATGCCAAGGCGCTTGCCGCCAAAGCGGACGTCGTCGTGGTTGCCGTGGGTTTCGACGCCGAGACCGAAAGCGAAGGCTCCGACCGCACGTTCCGTCTCCCGCCGGGGCAGGAATCGCTGATCGGAGCTATGGCCGCAGCTAACAAGAAGACCATCGTCGTGGTCACCTCCGGGGGCAGCGTGGATATGAACGCGTGGCTGGACCGTGTCCCGGCGCTCATCGAGGCATGGTATCCGGGGCAGGAGGGCGGCCATGCGCTTGCCGAGATTCTCTTTGGCGACGTGGATCCATCCGGTCGCTTGCCGATAACCTTCGAGCGCCGCTGGGAAGACAATCCAGTGCACGACAGCTACTATCCCGCCACGGCGGGCAGGCCCACCCCGGACGTGCCCGCTGTTGTGGCCGGGACGCATCGAGTGGTCTATAAAGAAGGAGTGTTCGTTGGCTATCGCGGCTACGAACACAACGGCACGAAGCCGCTTTTTCCCTTCGGTTACGGGCTCTCTTACACGGCGTTCAAGTTCAGCAACCTCGAAATCACGCCGCCGTCGTTCCATGGCGGCGGCCCGGTCACGGTCTCGTTCGACATCACCAACACGGGGAAACGCGAGGGAGCGGAAGTCGCCGAGGTATACGTCCGCGACAAACATGCCAAGGTCGAGCGGCCCGATAAAGAGCTGAAGGGCTTCGCCAAACTCGATTTGAAACCGGGAGAAACGAAGAAGGCCAGCGTTACGCTCGGGCGCAGGGCGTTCTCATATTACGACGTCGAAAAGAAACAGTGGACGGTCGATCCCGGTGATTCCGGCATTCTGGTGGGGAGTTCCTCGGCAACCATCGAGCTTTCCGGGAAGGTTGCCCTCACTCCGTAAATGGGCCGCAAAAACATGGGGCCGCCGCGCATACTCCTGCTAAAATCTTTCTCTTTGCACGTCGTTGGCCGTGGATTCCGCAAGCAGAGGTGAACTCGATGCCCGATGAAGTGGTGGAGAAGGTGATTGCGACGCTGGCATCCGTGAAGCGGATTCCGGCGGACAATATCACTCTGGAAACCGATTTGCAGGGGCTGGGCATAGATTCTCTCGACGTTTTTACTCTTCTCTTCGAGCTCGAGAACGCCTTCAAAATTTCCATTCCGGACGAGGACGTCCGCTCGATCAAAACCGTGGGCGACATCGTCCGCGGCATCAAGAAACTGCTTGCCGCCGCGCCGCCTCCGCCCGATGCGGCCCCCGGGCCGGCCGCCCCAGTGAACTGAGGAATGGCGCGGCGCGTTGCGATCACGGGCCTGGGAATCATTTCGCCGCTGGGACTCGACCTCGCGGACAACTGGAAGTCCTTGAGCGAAGGGCGCTGCGCCATCGGCCCCATCCAATCCATCGCATTGTCCAGCGTTGCCTTGAAGATTCAAAATGGCGCGCAGGTCCGCGGCTTCGACGCGGCGAAGCACTTCGAGGGCGGCAGGGAAAATTACCTCGACCGCTTCGCGCAATTTTCGGTGGTGGCGGCAAGGGAAGCGATGCGCGATGCGGGGCTCGAGCTGACGCCGGAACAGAAGCAAAACGGCGCGATTGTCTGCGGCTCGGCCGTGGGCGGACAAGCGTCGATCGAAGCGGGATTCGAAGACTTGTGGGTTTCGGGACGCGGCCGCGTCCATCCGCTGACCATTCCGAAGACGATGGCCAATGCCGGCGTGAGCCACATTTCCATGGAGACGGGCCTGAGCGGCCCGTCGTACACCGTATCCACGGCGTGCTCGTCCGCGAATCACGCGATCGGCCAGGCATTTCGCCTGGTGCGTGACGGCGATGCCGACGTAGCCATCACCGGCGGCAGCGAGGCCCCGTTCACGCTCGGAATGCTGAAGGCATGGGAGGCCATGCGCGTGATCGCTCCGGACACCTGCCGCCCCTTCAGCAAGGACCGCCGCGGCATGATTCTTGGCGAAGGCGGCGCGATGATGATTCTCGAGCCGCTCGATGCGGCCCGTGCGCGCGGCGCGAAAATTTACGCCGAAATCTGCGGCTTCGGCATGACCTCGGACGCTCATCATCTGACCCAGCCCACTGTCGAAGGCCCGGCCCGTGCGATGCGCGGCGCGCTCCACGACGCGGGGCTTGCGCCGGAGGCCATCGGCTACATCAACGCCCACGGCACCGGCACGCCGGGAAATGACCCGGTCGAGACGCGCGCCATCCGCGAAGTCTTTGGCGCGCACGCGGACAAGCTCGCCGTCAGCTCCACCAAATCGCTGCACGGACACGCCCTCGGCGCGGCGGGCGCTCTCGAGGCCGTGGCCACGATCCTGGCCCTGCGATACGGCATATTGCCGCCCACGGCGAATTACAACGAACGCGATCCCGAATGCGACCTTGACTACGTCCCCAACCAGCCGCGCGCCCTGCAAGTGGAAGCCGCGCTTTCGAATTCTTTTGCGTTTGGCGGGCTGAACGCCGTCCTCGCCTTCCGTGCATACCCGCACTGAGGGGTGCTTCGCCCCGGCGCTTCAGCGGATTCGAGCGAAGGGATTCTCAATCAGGATGCCGTCAATGCGCCGGCCCGCGCTCAAATCTTCGGAGAGAATCCGGGTGGCGCCGTATTTGGCGGCGGAGGAAACAATCAGGGCATCCCAGAAACCGATTCGCGATTCGTCTTCGATTCGAAATGCCGCGGAAAGTTCCGCGGGAGTGGTTTCCGTGCACCATGTCGTGTAGCTGCTCACAACAAGTCGTGCCAAATCCCTCGGCAGCGGAGAGGAAATCTTTCGTGTGACGTTGACGTAGAATTCCTGGAGCACTTGCACACTGAGAACGCCTGTTCGGTCGGTCCAGAGATCGCGGAGGAACGCTTTCGCGATTTGGTGCTTCGCGGCTGCATCCACATCGTGCGCGTAGATCAAAACATTCGTGTCCACGAACGTCTTACCGCTCATGGAGTTCATCCCGGCTGGCGCGAACCACGCCGCCCAAGTGAAAGCCCTGGTCGAGCAGGTTCAAAGCCTGCCGTTCCGCGCGTTCATAGGCTTCTTCTTCGTCTACGAGGATCTCGATTTGATGAGCCAGAAGACCGCTGATGGAGGTGGAACGCCGCGCGGCGATGATTTTTGCCCTTTGAATGGTTTGCCGGTCGAGGCTCACGGTTACATTCTGCTTTCCGTTGCTCTTGGTTGTGGCCATGGAACTCCCCCCATACACGTATATTACGTGTAACACGCATCGTACGTGAAGTCAAGCGAAGTTATTTATTTTGGAAATTCTCGTTTTTTAGGGGGAGGCGACCGCCTGCCTGCCGGCAGGCTACAAGAGCATGGGAGACATACATTCATTTCTTTGCGTGGAGCTGTTCGAGCCCGGTCAGCAGGCGTTTCATCGCTGCCTGAAGGCGGCTGCGCGCGACCTGGTCCATGCCTACGAATTCCACGCCCATTCCTTCTCCCGGTTCGGAATTGCGGACGACCGCGCGTGCGCGGACTTCACCGTCCGGCAGATTGAAGGCCAATTCCACGGATGCACCCACGGGCGCCGGCTCCGCCGTGCGGATGAAGAGGCCGCCCAGGGCGACGATTTCGGCGCGGTTGAGTCCCCGCAATTGGCCGCTCCGCCAGCCGACCGCCAGGCCCTTCTTCAGCTTGACTCGCTCGTAGCGCCGCGTCGGGTTTTTAGGCTCGGCCATTCCGGCCTGAGGATACCACCGCTGGGCGATGCCTCAACGGAAAAGCGTGCGGGCAAGGGCAAAAGCAGGTCCCTCGTCGTCCGCGAAAAAAACCGCGGACTCGTTCGGGATGACACCTTCTTTGGATTGCGTGCGGGCGGAGTGGGAAGGGGGATCCTTCGGCCGACCAAGACCAAAAGCGTCGGCTTCCCTTCCTTCGTCAGGGCAGGCAGGATGACGATGCTCGCATCGTCAGAAAAAGCGGGAGATGTGGGGAAGGAGAACGCTCCAGGGTTCGGGATTCATGTCCCAGTGGCGCGTGAGTTCGTCGGCGAGCATCAGCGCCATCATGATGCCGAGCCAAAAGAAGGCGCCCACGATGACGATGCGTGTGAGGCCCTTGTTGTAGCGCACGTGCATGAAGAAAAGGACCACCAGCAACATTTTAATCACGGCGATGGTGAGCGCCACAACGGTGTTCAGCGGGCCGAGATCAATGAAAGCGACGCCGGTGGTGAGCGCGGTGAGGACGAGCAGGGCGAGAAATACGCCTACATAAACGCTCACGGGAACAATGTGCTCGGAATCTGGATGCTCGGAATGCGGATGCTCGGACATTTAATGGCCTCCCAGCGTGTAGCGTCCGCCAATCAGATAGAGCAGCGGAAACAGGAAAATCCAGACAATATCCACGAAGTGCCAGTAGAGGCCGCTGATTTCGAGCGGCGCGTAATATTCCGCCGAGAACCTGTTCCGCGCGGTCATGATGAGCAGCACAGTGAGAATTCCGATGCCCACTACCATGTGCAGGGCGTGCAAACCGGTCATGAAAAAGTAAAAGACCATGAACATCTGCACTTGCGGCGCGAGCGAACCCCATCCGACCCTGTTTTTGAAGCCGACGCCCGGGATGATGTTCTCGACGTAATCGTGATACCACTCGAAGCGGAACTTGAGAAACAAGAATGTCGCGCCCAGAATCATGGTCAGAATCAGCCAGAAGATAATCGAGCCCTTCTTTTTGCCCGTCTGGGCGGCGCGGATGGCGAGCGCCATGGTCAAGCTGCTGCAGATGAGAACGGCGGTGTTCGTGGCGCCGAATTGGACTTCGAGCAAGCGGCTTCCGGTTTCGAAGGCGGCGAGGTGGAGTTCGCGATAAATGGTGTAGGAGGTGAACATCCCTCCAAAGAAGAGGATTTCCGTGGCCAGGAATATCCACATGCCGAGCCTGCCCGCGTCGCGCTGCTGCGCGATGTCGGCGAACTGATGCGCGAAGCCCTGCGGATGCGTGCTGTGCGCGGCCATTTCAGCCACGGGCCACCGCCTTCGCCGAGGGGTAGTTGTAGGCGTCTTCAGTCACGACAGGAATCTCCTCGAAATTTTCCGTGGGCGGGGGCGAGGGGGTGGTCCATTCGAGCCCCTTGGCGCCCCACGGATTCGGCCCGGCGGGCGGGCCATAGCGCATGGACCAGATCAAATAGACGAGCGGGATCAGATAGCCGATGCCAAGAATGGAAGCGCCGGCGGACGACATCACATTGAGCACCTGAAATTCGGCGGGATAGACGGCGTAGCGACGCGGCATCCCCAGATAGCCGAGGACGAATTGCGGGAAGAAGGTGAGGTTGAAGCCGACGAAAACCACGAGCGCGGCGAAGCGCGCCCAGAGGTCGGGGTAAAGCCGCCCACTGATTTTCGGCCACCAGAAATGGATTCCGCCGAGATAGGCCATCACCGCGCCGCCCACCATGATGTAGTGGAAATGGGCGACGATGAAGTAGGTGCCGTTGAGATGCACGTCCGTGGCCAGCGAAGCGAGGAACAATCCCGTGAGTCCGCCCATGGTGAAGAGGCCGATGAAGCCCAGGGCGTAAAGCATGGGTGCTTCATAGGAAATCGAGCCTTTGTAGAGCGTGGCCGTCCAATTGAATACCTTGATCGCGGAGGGAATCGCCACGAGGAAGCTGAGCGCGGAGAACACCAGGCCCGCATAAATGGACTGGCCCGTGACGAACATGTGATGGCCCCAAACCAGGAAGCTGATCACCGCGATGGACAAACTCGAAAAAGCAACAAACGAATAGCCGAATATCCTCTTCCGCGAGAAAGCAGTGATGAGTTCGCTCACCACGCCCATGCCCGGAAGAATCATGATGTACACGGCCGGGTGCGAATAGAACCAGAAAAGATGCTGGAAGAGGAGCGGGTCGCCGCCGAGGGCGGGATCGAAGATGCCGACGTGGAATATGCGCTCGAGCCCCAGCAGGAAGAGCGTGATGGCGATGACGGGCGTGCCCAGAACGAAAATGAGGCTCGTGGCGTACATGGCCCAGATGAAGAGCGGCAGGCGAAACCAGGTCATGCCCGGTGCGCGCATCTTGTGGATGGTGACGATGAAGTTCAGCCCCGTGAGAATGGAAGAAAACCCCGCGATGAAAACTCCCAGGGCCGCGGCAATGACGTGGCCATGGGAATAGGTGCTGCTATAAGGCGTGTAGAAAGTCCAGCCGGTATCCACGCCGCCGGAGAGAACGGCGAAGAGGGCGCAGAGCGAGCCGGCGACGAAGAGATACCAGCTCAGCAGATTGAGCTTGGGGAAGGCGACGTCGCGCGCCCCGATCATCAAGGGAATCAGAAAATTTCCGAGCGTCGCGGGGATCGAAGGAACGAGGAAGAAAAATACCATCATGATGCCGTGGATGGAGAAGAGCTTGTTGTAGGTGCTGGGCTCGACGAGGGCGCCTGTTGGCTCGATGAGATTCAGACGCATGAGGACGGCGGCGGTGCCTCCTACGAAGAAATTGAAGGTGATCACGGCAAGATAGAGGAGCCCGATGCGCTTGTGGTCCGTGGTCAGGAGCCACGACTTGATGCCGTAGCTCGCGTTTAGATAATTCACGCCGGATTCGGCGGGGGCATCGTGGAGATCCGCGGTGGCCGTGCTCATTTGTCGTTCCTTTCCTGCGCCTCTTGCTGTGGAGCGAGCGATTTTATGTAGGCGATCAACTCCAGCACCTGCTCCTCGTCTATTTGTCCCTTGTAGGTGGGCATAATTGGCGCGTAATTGGGGAGCAGAATGGAATTGGGATTGAGGATTGCCTGGCGTATCAGGGACTCATCCACGACGCGAGTTTCGCCGGTCGCCAGCTTTTCCGTCTTACCGTAGAGCCCCACGAGCGAGGGCGAGCGGCCCGTTCCATTCTCCACGTGGCAAGTGGTGCAACCAAGCCGTGTGTACAATTCGCCGCCCTGCTGGACCATGGATTCGGTTTTTTCGCCGGCGGCGAGCCACGCGGCGTAATCGGCGGGCGTCATCACGTACACCCAGCCGATCATCTGCGAATGATTCGCGCCGCAATATTGCGCGCAGAAGAGATGAAAAGTGCCGGTTTGCGTCGGCTGGAACCACAGCGAGGTGTAGCGCCCCGGCAGGACGTCTTTCTTGACGCGAAACGCGGGAATATAAAAATCGTGAATCACGTCCTGGGATGTCATCGTCAATTTGACGGGCGCGCCGACGGGAACATGCAATTCGTCAATTTCGCGCGGGCCTTCGGGATGCTGGATGTGCCACATCCACTGCTTACCGGTGACGAAGATTTCCGTGGAGGCCGCGGGCGGGCGCGAATTGCGCACGTAGAGGTCCGAGGCCCAGACGAACAGCACCACGCAAATCAGCGACGGGATGATTGTCCAGCTCAGCTCGAGAAACATGCTGGTGTGGGTTTGCTCGGCAGCTTCGTCCGGGGACCGGCGGCGGTATTTCACCATGAAGTAGAAAATGATCGAGAAGATCAGAATGGTGAAGAAAAGCGTGATGCCCGTCAGCAGATAGTAGAGCTCATCCACGCCCTGGGAGATCGTGGAAGCCGAAGGGGGCTGGAGCGGAATCATGGCCGCAGCCATGCGGGCTTCCGAGCCGAGTTGAACGAGACCCATCATCACCGTTGCGCACGACCCCCTTCTTGCAGGCGTTCGCGCTTGAGCGGCGCGCGATTCATGCCCTGCTCCGCGGGAGCGAATAGTGCTCGCCCCGGAACAGGAAAAAGAGAAAAAGTCCGCCCACCAGGACGGTCAGGCCTCCCGCGAGTTGGATGACGCGCGAAATTACCAGGCCATATTTTCCGGTATGCGGATCGTAGTGGTAGCAGAAGAGCAGAATCTGGTCCACCACGCGCGGACCGATCTTTCCTTCCGATGCCTGCTCGAGTCCCAGGCGCAGATCGCGCTCGGGATACGTGATGCCGTAAAAGTAGCGCGAGATTTTTCCCTCCGGCGTGAGGACCATGATGACGCTGGCATGCGCGTATTGCTTCGAATCGGGATCGTAGGCGTAGCGGAAGCCCACGGCGTCCGCGAGCTGCTTGATTTGAGGCTCGTCGCCCGTGAGGAAATGCCAGCCTTCGGCCGCGCCGGGGCGTCCGTACATTCCCGTGTAGAGCGCCTGCTTGGCTTCGGCAAGCACAGGCCTTTCGGTGGGATCGATGCTCACGGTGAGCACGCCGAAATCCTTGCCCAGCTCCAGCGGAATCAGTTTGAGGCTGCGGTCGAGGCCGTTGAGCACCTGAGTGCAGAGCATGGGGCAGTCGTAGTAAACGAGCGTAAGAATGACGGGTCTCGCGCCGAAATATTGGGCCAGCTCGACCGGATTGCCGTGCTCGTCGCGAAACGCGAGGTTGAGCGGAATCTGGTCGTTCAGTTTTTGGTCAATGCCCACGTCCTTGAGCAATTCGGGACGCACGCCGATGTTTTGCAGCGGGTCGGTGAACTGCGCCGCCGCGGGCAGGCAGAGCGCCGCAAGCGCGGCCGCGAGAGCCGCACTCGCAAGCCACATTCGCCCGGCTGTTGTTTTCCACCTGCCCTGCATTCTGCCCTCCCTCTTCTCCATTTTTCCTCGCACGCGCTACTGCGATGTCCGTCGCCGCGCTATTCGATGGGCGCCTCCGACATCCTCTGGTCCTCCACGAAACTGCACTGGCCCTGGGCGTCTTCGGTGGCCGGGAGGAACGGCGCCTCAACCTCCGGCGATGCGCCCGGCGGCGTTTCGCTCGGCGCCCGTGTTGGCAAGCCGCGCTCGAGGAGCAAATCCATGGCGCGATCTACCGGCAACCGCACGGTGCCTTGCTGCTGGTCAATCCAGCCGTAGGTATTCACCTGCTGCTCCTGGCCTTCGCAGTATGTTTGCAGATCGAGGTGCGGCGCAGCCTGCAGCAGCGGACCCGCCGGAATCTCGCGCACATTCGTGAAGGGAGAGGCGGGCGGGCCAACCGGCTCCATTTTGGCAAAGAAATGGTAAGTCAATTTCATGGCGAGGAGCGTGACCACCAGCACCATGGCCAGCCAGAAGGCGAATTCGAGCAGACCTCGGATATTCGCATCACGCCGCTCGTAACCGGCTTCCCGGTCGGGCTCGGGATGCGCGCTGCGCCGATCCTTAGTCTCCATGCTCATGCTCGAGCGCTCCTTCAAACCTGGGATCATGCACGGGCAAAAGGGGCAATCTATTCAACTGGCGCAAAAACATGCCCAGCCACACGCCGCCGATTCCGATCACGGCAAAGAGGTCCATCAGTGTCGGATGCGGGCGCATGCTGTAAGAAGGCGCCACCAGCCAGTAGACATCCAAGAACGTCAGGAACACCAGCGCGGCCGCCACCAGGGACAATGTGCGCAGACGGCGCTTCACGGTGCGCTGCAACAGCAGGAAAAATGGCACGAAGAAATGCAGCACCAGCAGAATCACTGCGATCGGCGCCCATCCGCCAAAAGCGCGCTGCGTATACCACGGAATCTCGTTCCTCAGATTTCCCGCCCAGATAATCAGCAACTGGCTGAAGGAAAGATAGGCCCATAGCAGCACGAACGTCAGCATGAGGTTGCCGAGATCGCCCAATTGCTTCGTATCCACCGAGTCCTTCATGGGCTCATAATCCGAGAGCATCCTCAATACGAAGATCGTGAACGACATGGCCGCGAGCACCTCGACTACGATGAAAAGGAACCCGTAGATGGTCGAGAACCAATGGGGCTCGAGGGACATCACCCAGTCAATCGCCGCGGCCGTCACCGCCAGCCCCCACAGGATTACACCCGGGCCAGCCAGAGTTTCCATGCGGTGCTGGAGCCGCGGATCGCCCGTGCGATCCTGTTCCGCCGACCACTTGTTCAGCAAATAGGCCAGCACGAGCCAAATGGCGAAGTAGACCACGGCGCGCACCATGAAAAAATGCGGTTGCAGATAGGCGCGCTTGAATTGATTGTCCAAGTCGTCTGCGATGACGCCCGGCTGCGTCCAAGGGTAAATGCGCGACATCCCCACGAGAATCGGAATAAATAGGGCCGCCATCAGAGGCAGCGTGCGTGAACCCGCCTCGAGAATGCGCCGGATGGGAAGTCCCCACCAGCCGCCCGTCAGGTGGTGCAGCATCAGGATGGCCAGACATCCCAGCGGGATCGAGACCCAATAAATGTAGGCCACCAGGTAGGAGCGAAAAAACTGCTGCCACGGATTTTGCCCGTGCATGCTTATCACGCCGCAGATGACGGCAAGAATCACGCCGGCCGCGCCCGCGGCCATGGCCTGATTCTCGCGCCGCTTGATCTGCGTCCGCAGTGCGTCCGATGAGTTCATTTCGATGGCCCCGATGAATTCGCTGCCGTCTCCTGCGTCAATTTCTGACGCTCGGCTTCGGGAACGTCGTCCATGCTCGCGTTCCGGCTCAACTGCAGAACGCGGATGTAGGCCGCGATGCGCCAGCGGTCCGCGGGATCCACGCGCGATGCATAGCTGTACATCGCGCCGAACCCATTGGTCATCACCGCGAAGAAATGCCCAGCGGGCGCCTCGCGGAGCCGCTGAATGTGGTACGACGGCGGATGCGGCATGCCGCGCTGGACGATCATGCCGTACCCACTGCCCGTGTAGTCGTGGCAGGGAGTGCAATAGATGTTGAAACGCTGCTGGCCGCGCACGAGGTCCGCTCGCGTGATCGGAAACGGGAATTCATCCGCCTCCACCCCGTTCACCTTGCCCGTGTAGATCAGCTCGTCCAGACGCAATTGCCCGCGCGCCACGGTTCCGGCGACAGGTGCGCGCTCGGAACGCCCGTCGCCGAAGAAATCCGTCGGCTCCTCGGGCAAATATTTCGGCTGGATGTGCATGTCGAGCCGGCAACCGCACAGGCAAATGGCGATCGCGCCCAGGCTTGCGACGCGGCGCGCGCGCGCGCGCCAGCCCGCTGCGGCGCACTGCCCCGCCGCGCGTTGCCAGCAATCCATTCACTCCTCAATTTCAAACACTCCATGCGGATGCAAGCCCTCGAGAAACGCTTTTGTCCCGCTCAAATCGAATTTTTCGTCGCGCGCCTTGATGCAAAGGAAGAAACGATCCGTCGAAGCCAGCGCGAACCTATCCACGTTGAAAACGGGATGGTAAGGAGTCGGCAAACCGTTCATGGCCAGCATGCCGAAGACGGCCGAAAGGGCGGCGCCGAGGATGGTGAGCTCGAACGTGATCGGAATCCACGACGGCCAGCTATTGTAGGGCTTGCCGCCGATGTTCAAGGGAAAGCTGATCACATTCGCGTACCAGCACATCCCGAATCCGGTGAGGCCGCCGAAAAGCCCGCCCAGGAAAACGACGATGGGCAGGCTGGTCCAGGTGAAACCCACGGCCTCCGCCAGCCCTTCCACCGGAATGGGCGTAAAGGCGTCAATGCTTTTGTAGCCGGCGTCGTGCGTCCGCTGCGCCGCTCGAAGAATCTGTTCGGGCGACTCGAATTCCGCCAGCAATCCGTAGATGGGTTTCCGCTTCATCCTGCTAGTGGCGCTCCATGGATCCTAATGCCGTTCCAACTAAATGAAGCAAACGTGGCGATCTCCATCGCGTCGCGCTTCGTGGCAAACGACGTACACAAGCCTTCGCCGCAATAAGTTGGAACGGCACTAATCGTGTATCTCCGGATTCGGGTTCCGCACGCGCGCCAAGTACGTCGTGCGCGGGCGCGTATTCAAATCCTCGAGCAAGCCGTAATCGCGCGATTGAGCCTTGAGCTGCGTCACGCGGCTCTTCGGGTCGTTGATATTGCCGAAAATAATGGCTTCGGCCGGGCACGCCTGCTGGCAGGCGGTTTGTATTTCGCCGTCGCGCACGCTGCGATTTTCTTCCTCGGACCGAATTTTCGCCGCGTTGATCCGCTGCACGCAATACGTGCACTTTTCCATCACGCCGCGGCTGCGCACGGTCACGTTCGGATTGCGCACTCCGAAGAGACTCGGCGTCGCGTAATCGGAATAAAGATAGAAATTGAATCGCCGCACCTTGTAGGGGCAGTTGTTCGAGCAATACCGCGTCCCCACGCACCGGTTGTAGGTCATGTCGTTCAGGCCTTCGGCGCTATGCGTCGTCGCACCCACCGGGCAAACGTACTCGCACGGCGCGTTTTCGCACTGCATGCAGGGCAGCGGCTCGTAATAGATGTCGGGATTGTCCAGGCCACCGTGGAAGTAGGTGTCAATGCGAATCCAGTGCATGGCGCGTCCGCGCTCCACCTGGTCCTTGCCCACCACGGCAATATTGTTTTCCGCGACGCAGGCAATCACGCAGGCGTTGCAGCCCACGCAGCGGTTCAAATCAATGGACATGCCCCACGCGTAGCCATCGTATTTGTAATTAGGATAGAGCGTGAAATCCCTGTCGATCTGGTCGTCGGGATTTTTCGCGAAGCTGGGATTATTTTTGAACTCCTCGAGCGTGGCAATTTGCACCAAATCGCGCCGCGCCGCGCTATCGCTCTCCACATCCGCGGGATGGCCATCCACATCAATCGTGTTCTGCTGCTGCGTGCACGCGAAAGAAAACGTGTCGCCGGTTTTCTCGATGGTGAGCCCTTGCCCGATCCAGAGCGCGCCGGACGTGCGCAGCAAATAGGAGTTGAATCCGCTGCCCGCAGCCACTTTTCCCGCGCGGCTGCGGCCATAGCCAAGATGGAGCGTCACGGAATTATCCGCATGCCCAGGGACGACGAATATTCCCGCTTTGGCCTCGCGCCCCGCGAACCTGAGTTTCACGTAATCGCCCCTGGCAAGCCCCAATCGCTGCGCCGTGGCCGGACTGACGAGCGCGGCGTTGTCCCATGTGAGGTGCGTGATCGGTTTGGGCAGCTCCTGCAGCCAACCGTTGTTCGCGAATTCGCCGTCCCCGATCGACGGATCAGGGCGAAAGACCACTTCCAGCCCATTCGTGCCGCCGGACTGCGCCCGCAACGGCGCCTGGCTTGCAAATTCGCTCGAAAAATCCACGCGCAGCCCGGCGGAAATCGTCGGCAGCGCCGTCCCAGCCATCAGCCCGTCGTGCAGCGACGTCTCCCAGAACGCCTCGAACGCCATGTCCTTCTCGGGCCGCTGGCTTTGCCAGTAATCGCGCACCAGATCGTGCCCGGACTTGCCTCCGTCTCCCGTGAGCAACGCGATAATTTCGTGGGACGAATGATTGTCATAAAGCGGCGCGATGAGCGGCTGGACCACGCCCACTGTGCCGTCGTACGCCCGCAAATCGCTCCAGGATTCCAGGTAGTGCGTGGCGGGCACGTGCCAGTGGCAGAGCACGGCTGTCTCGTCGTTGTAAAGCCCCGTATGAATCCGCAATTTCGCTTTCATCAGCGCCGTGCCGAAATCGAAGTCTGCGGGCGCATCGTAGACGGGATTGCCGCCCAGTATCAGCAGAAATTCCACCTGGCCGGAGTTCAGATCGCTGACCAGCTCGCCGAGCGATTCGATCTGGTTCACGGGATTCGCTTCTAGCGGCTCCGTATACTCCACGGTCTTGCCCACGTTCCCGAGCGCCGCATTCATGGCGTGCGCCAGCGCGTGAACGAATGGGGGCTGCTGCTCCCCAGCGATAATCAGGCTCGCTCCGCGATGCTGTGCCAGATCGCGCGTCACTGCGCCGACCCAATCCCGCGGAAGCTCCATGCCGCCGCCCGGCGCCACCTTCACGCCCACGGCTGTGGCAAGCTGCCGAGCGAAATCCTCCACGTCGGCGGCCGAGAGCGGCAGCCGATGATCCGCCATCGCCCCGGTGCTTGTGGTGGTGCTTTCCACCACGTAGAGGCGGTTCAAATTGCTCGCGGGGCCGGCGGCCAGATTGCGCCGCGAAGAAAATTCTCGGATGTAGCGCACGTGCCCGCGCCCCGACGCGATGAAATCCGCGTCGAGCGAGACAATCACGTCCGCCCGCTCGAAGTGATACACCGGATTCACCGGCTTGCCGAACGCCAGCCGCGTCCCTTCGCGCTCGGAATCCCCGCCGCACACTTCGTACTGATGCCATTTGGCCTCGGGAAATTGCGCGAGCAGTTTTCGAATCTGCGCCGCAAGCGTCGGAGACGTCACCGTCTTGGTCAGGATGCGTATCCCCGTGCCGCGCGGAGCAAGCTCGATTCGCTCGTTGTCCATGGCCGCGGCGAAGTCCGCCCATGTGCTGACGCGCCCATCGAAGATCACGGCCTGCGACCGGTCGGGATCGTAGAGATTCAGCACGGAGCCTTGCAGGAACACGTCCGTGCCCCCCAGGCTCCCGGGATGCTCGGGATTGCCTTCGATCTTCGTGGGCCGGCCCATGTGACTTTCGACCAGCACGCCCGTTCCCACGCCCGCCTGCGGCATGGACGTGGCGTAAAAGAGCGGCTTGCCGGGGATGATTTCCTCGGGCTGCCTCACATAGGGAACGATTTTCTCGGTGGGGAGTTTGGTGCAGGCGCTCAAGCCCGTCAGCGCCGCCGACGCGGCCATCAGCTTCAGCACATCGCGGCGGTTGATGCCATCCGATTCTTTCTCCGGCCCCGCGGGAAATTCATTCTCGAGAAAGTTGCGGAACTCTTTCGTGTCCGACAGCTCCTCGATGCTCTGCCAGAAACGCTTGCCGCCCTGGCTCGCAAGCTTTGCGCGCGCCGCTGCCAGGACTGTCGAGTTTTTCGCGTTGGTGTCTTCGCTCATAGTTTGGCTTTCACCTGTGGCACGTCGAGCAATACTGCAAGGATTGAATTTTGTATTCCTTCACAGCCACGCGTCCGAATGCGAGCTGGTCCGTGTACGTTTTTCCCTCGAAGGTCAACGGGTTCGCGTGGGAAGGCGGCTCGTAATACGGGTTGAAAACCTCGGACTTCGGCCGCACATATTCTTCCGGCTGGCGATGGCACTCGAGACACCACGACATGTAGAGCGTGCCCGCGCGGTAGGTGAGCGACATCGTCGCGATCGGCCCATGGCACGTGGTGCAGCCGATTCCTTTCGCCACGTGGATGCTGTGGTCGAAATAGACGAAATCGGGCAACGCGTTCACGCGCGTCCAGGCGAGCGAAGTATTATCCCGGTAGCTCGCGCGCACCAGCTCGAGCATCGGGGCGTTCGTCCATATCTGCGAATGGCAGCTCATGCACGTTTCCGTCGGTGGAAGCCCCGCGAACGACGATTTCTCGACCGATGTGTGGCAGTACCGGCAGTCAATTCCGAGTTCACCGGCGTGATGCCTGTGGCTGAAGGGCACGGGCTGCTGCCGCTCCATGTTTTGCTCCGTGTACCACGGTGACATGGCGACGGCATAGAGCGCGTACGCGAGCCCCCCGATGATCAGGACGCCGCCAAAGATGCTGGCGCGGGCGATCAGGTTGGTGCTGCGATGAAATATCTGTGCCATCGTTAAGTTTTGTGGGTCGCGGCTTTAGCCGCGACGTAAACCCTCCAAAACCAGCGGGGCTTTAGCCCCTGAAGTTCCTCTGAATCGGTTTTCCAATAACGTGTTATGAATGGTTCTCCTCGGACGTCTCGTGCACCAGGGAACGCACCTCCACGATCGAAATCATGGGCAGGAAGCGTATGAACAGGTAAAACAGCGTAAAGAATAAACCGAACGTGCCCGCATAAGTCGCCCAATCCCACTTCGTGGGGTAGTACATCCCCCAGGCCGAGGGCGTGAAATCGCGCGACAGGCTCACCACCACGATCACAAACCGCTCGAGCCACATCCCCACGTTGACCACCAGCGAAATCGCGAACAGCGCCGGAATATTCCGCCGCACACGCCGCGACCACAGCGCCTGCGGGATCACCAGATTGCAGGCGATCAGCGTCCAGTAGAGTCCCGCGTAAGGCCCCGTCATGCGGTTCATGATCATGTAGCGCTCGTATACGTCGGCGCTGTAAAACGCCATGAACGTCTCCATCACGTAGCCGTAGGCCACGATGAGCCCCGTCGCCAGCATCACCTTGGCCATGATGTCCAGATGGCGGTCGGTCACCAGGTCTTCCAGGTGATAGTATCTTCGGATTGGGATGGCCAGCGTGAGCACCATGGCGAAGCCGGAATAAATCGCTCCGGCGACGAAATAGGGCGGGAAAATCGTGCTGTGCCATCCGGGCACAATCGCCACGGTGAAATCGAAGCTCACGACGGTGTGCACGGAAACGACCAGCGGCGTCGCCAGGCCGGCGAGCAGCAGCGACGCAAACTCATACCGCGACCAGTGCACCGCCGACCCGCGCCAGCCCATGGCCAGCATCCCGTAGATGATTTGCTTGGCGCGGCTGGTGGCGCGGTCGCGCAGCGTGGCGAGATCCGGAATCATTCCCACGAACCAGAATAGAAGCGACACGGTGAAGTACGTGGAAACCGCGAAAACGTCCCATACAAGCGGGCTGCGGAACTGCGGCCACATCCACATGGGGTTGGGATAGGGCATCAGATAATAGAAGAGCCAGGGCCGGCCCATATGCAGCAGCGGGAACATCCCCGCGCACATCACGGCGAAAATCGTCATGGCTTCGGCGAAGCGGTTGATGGAAGTGCGCCATCTTTGGTGCAGCAGGAGAAGGATGGCCGAAATCAGAGTGCCCGCATGGCCGATTCCGATCCACCAGACGAAATTGACGATGGCGAAGCCCCACGCCGCGGGAACCCGGATTCCCCAGATGCCCACGCCCTTCACCAGCAGGAGCGTGATCACCAGGTTCAGCAGCATCAGAAGCGAAAAACCGATCAGAAAGCCGAACACCCACCCGGGCGTCGTGCCGCGCGTAAGCACGATGGAGCTGATTTTGTCCGTGACGGAAGCAAACGTGTGCCCCGGCCCCAGCAGAGGCTCCGGCTTCCCGCTTGCGGCTATGTTTTGTGGGCCCTCAGAGTCCACGCAGGTTTCCCCGTAAGTTAAGGATGCTCGTGAGTCACTGCAGGGGGCATGTTTTTTGATTCGAAGTCATCGCCGCACACCCCGTGACGGCGATGATTCGAGTCCCAAGCGCTCGCGGGCTGCCAGCGCCGCGCGGATATTCCGCACTCTCGCGCCGCGTTTATATTGCGTTCACACTCGAAGGTCGCTTAGGACGAAGTAGGATAAGACCGCTGACACAGATACGCAAGTTGAAACGGAAAGATTTTCTGGCGCCGGAATTGAGGTTATGCGGCGCCAGCGTCGCGCCGGTTGCTGGTTCCTCTTCGTGGCGATATCGAGCATGCATTTCGCTCGATATCGAGCGTAAAACGCTCGATATCGAACGAATATTTCGCTCGATATCACTTTAATTCTCGCATTGAAATGAGCGTGAATTGACGCTCATAAACTGCGCTTAAGTGGCCCCCCAGATGCACGCTTTTGGCACTTTTTGCGCCGTAAAATCGGCTTAACGGCGGCGACCTCGACTACGCTCAGGACGCGCAAACAGCGCCACGGCCAGGCGGACTTACCGGACGCGTCTGCTGAGGTAAAAATTGTTTCACGTGAAACATTTTTTAAGAGGTATGGCTTGGCGGCGGAGTCTTCTAGAGGCGCGGGTGGCATCGCCCGCTGGGGCGGCGTACAATCACGGCCGGCCTCACTGCGGAGTCCAAAATCGCGCTCTGCACGAGGCTTCTTTCAACACCCCCACAATCTGCTCGTGGTCTTATATCCCGGAGAAGCTAGCTTATGGCTGGGCTAGTTTTCGCGGGGCAGGTCACGATCTCCAAGCGATTGCTAGAATCTTGAGCCGCTAGACATGGCTCAGCAACGATTCAATGTTCGTAACTATGGTCCGGTCACGTCACATGCATTCGGTCGGCTCGTGAAATATCAGTGGCGTCCCCGCCGTGGTGGGCACTGACTAGCTGTATTGGCCAATCTTTTGCAGAGTGGAGTCCCACGCGTACCCTGCGAGAAGCGCGTCTCTCCAGGTATTCAGCGACCCGGCAGCAAAGGCCATGATTAGCAAAGCCGTCAGCAAAGAAACTAATCCTAGTACCGCGAACTGTCTGACAATAGTCATCTTTTGGTCCGGGGCTGTTACACCGAAGGCTTTGGGTGGTCTCGGAAGAAATTGCCGTAAGATGGGCAACAACACGCTGATGACGATTCCCAGAGCCACGATCAGGTAGGTTTGCGTGAAGGTCATTGGGTTCGCTCCTTTATCCTAAATTTTAAGACATTGCAGACCGGTCCCAGTCGTCCCAGAGGCTCTGCACACGCATTCTTCGGAGTGTTGCCATACCACCGAGGGACGACCACACTCAATTCTTTGCCAAGCGTGTTAATTTTTTCGACGTGCTCTTTTTTTTCTCTGGTAGAGTCGGCTCATGCATCCAACCCACTTTCCTCCGAGCTTTCTTTTTCGTCGCGGTTCGCTTCGTTTTTACAATTCCTGCCACCGTGAATCCTGTGACCCCCGCAGCCCAGGTCCGATATGCACTGATGAGCCCGTATCCGGTGCTGTAACTCCATCCAGATCCGATCGGCTCGGCGCTCTTTTCCAGGGCGCCCTTCACGACTTCCGGGGTCACTTTAGGCCAAGCCTGACGGAGCGCCGCGACTACGCCGGAGGCCACGGGACATGCCGCGGAGGTCCCGGCGTCTGCTTTAAAAATACCCGAGCCGACAAAATGACTGTAGGCACAAAGGTCAGGTTTTTGCCGCGCCAGGCCACCCGGTCCCTGAGAGGAGTAGCCTAGCCACTGTTTCCCCACGGTGACCGCGCCCACGGTGATCACTGAAGGATGTGAGTTAGCTCCGTGAATGCTTTGGCCGGGGCCCACGTCATTCGTGCCGCATAGGCCGTCGGGGCAATCTTCCCCGCAGTTGCCGGCGGCGAACAACACATCAGCTCCCGCCGACACCAGCGAGCCCACCATTTGATTGAAGGGATGATTTGGATTCGCGCTGTAGTTTTCGGGAGAGCCCACCGGCGCATCGCCGCTGCGGTTATACAGCGCCCAACTGTTATTTACGACCAGCGGGCCAGGTTCCTTCTGTATGAGATCCATCAAATTCGCGAACGCTGAAAGCGCATCCGAGAGGAATGATTGCCACGATTTCCCGGAAGCCTGCAATAATGGATAGTCGCACAGGGCAGCATCGGGAGCTGCGAGCAAACAGTCAAAGGCCACCATCGTTCCATGATCCGCTCCTGCCGACCCAGGATTGTAGCCGGGCAAGGATTTGAAGGAGCTGGAGATGTTTTTCTGCAGAGGTTGTCCCGTAGGGCCAGCGTGCGTCCCATCGATACCTGTATCCACTACTACAATGCGCACGTTTTTGCCGGTGATTCCGGGACCCCGCAGTTTGTCCGCGCCCAGTCCCTTGATCACATCCTGGAAATCTCCCGAAGGTCCAGTCCGGCAATAGCCCCCCGGACAGGCGTTAATTCGAGGATCGGCGAACACACCAATTACTTCCTCTTTTTTATCCTGTTTCAGTCTTTGCACGGCTTCTTCATCTTCGAACATGCCGACTACGGCATATGGAGACGTGGTACGTTTCCACGCGGCCCCCAGAAGGGCGTAGTTCGTCCGCCCCAGTGGCTTGGAGAGGTACGTCGGACTCCTGCCGAATGCGCGAATTGGAGGAAGGCTAGGCGAAAACTCAAGTCCCTTTACCTGGACTTGCTTCGTGAGGCCCACGCCTGCCGCGGCAAACGAGCGCTGAACCCAGCCAGCTTGAAGCCAATCCCGAGATCTCAGTAGGACGATGCGCCGTAACATAGGAGCCCCAATTCTCTGGCCATGCCTAATGCAGACATCGCAGCGAAGCCGCTTGTCTGAAAGCCTGCCCGCTCGATAGGGTGGGAAGTCGATCTCCGCAGCATAGCGAAGATGCTGGGTGAGGAATACCTGAACATATATGGGAAGTCAATCAAATTTTTGGCAATAACTTAGAGGGACTTATCAGGAATGATTAGCAACTGAGCCCACGCCCAAGTCGCTGAAGAACTGCACTCCGGCAATCTTCTCAGCTTTTGCCCGCGCGGATTTGTTGGCCCAGCCTCGAACCACGTAACGTGGCAGAGTTGGATTCACTTTAATCGGACCGTAACCCGGGTCGAGTTCCACACCAGCCTTTTCCAGGACCTCGGAAATCTGGTTCAGAGTCAGAGATTTCCCCTTGCGTTCGATCTGGATGAGATATTGGCGGCGATCGGGGTCAGCCATGGGTCCACCCAAAAGGTTCCTTTTGCCTAGGAAGCCTTCGGCTCCTCCATTATAGCGTTCCGGCTGTAACTCATTCCAGAGGTTTCTGGGTCAGCTTGGGGCGCTTCCAGCTCAATTCGTCCCTGGCGTGCCGTCCGACCCAGTTCCGCCGGGCGCAGTCCCCGATTTCGCTGGGGCTGCGGGAGGTTTTGGTGGCACTGTGATGTCCTCCACCGTGAAGTTAAAGTCGGTGGCGCCATTCGCCCCGACGAGAGTTGGTGTAGGCGCGCAAGGCGGTTTTTGCGTCAAGTCGGTGCTGGATCGCGTGTGTTTGTAGATTCTCTCTTGAACCTGGACATCCACTTTGTACTCGGCCGGCTCGCACTGTTGTGTTGGCTGAACCTCAACGGCCGCGGCGCCAATTCCTGCGGCACTCGTGATCAGATTGGAGGTGGGCAAGGCAGAAAGGATCGTGGGCAGCGTTTTGTCTTCCGACTGCCCCGACAACTTTGACAGAATGCCCTCATTGGTCAGATCAATCTCTGCGTTCGCAGGGCCAACGAAGGGCTTCTTGACGTTGTAGAAATAAACAGTCGTGGCATCGACGTAACGCTCCGGCGCGACCGAATTTGATACCAAGAGAACCTCGTTCGCTTCATTTGATCCCGGTGTCAGGATTTTCATCGGATCGAACAACAAGGGATTGAATTCTGGGATGGCGCTGAATTTCTCCCGCAGACTTTGGTATTTGTCCTCGCCCACTGCTGCGGCGGAGTTGGTCTTGATGTCCGAGAGGGCCGATTGCGTATTTTTGTCCTCGAATTCGCGCCTCCCCAGAAACCGAGTGAGCGGCGGGATGGGCGTTCCGTCCGAGGATGTTACAGAAAACGTGACGACATACACATGCTGAAGCCACACGCTCGTGTGCTGGCATCTGTAACCAACAAGATAAAAGGGCACCCCCGGTAGATCGCAAGGATGGCCCTTCGTGGGTGTGCATGCCTCAAGCGTCTGAGATTGCGGAGTTATAGGCTGTGCGCGCGTTACCCTCATCACCCCGCCACAACCCACTGCCCACTGGCAACAAATGGAACACAGTAGCAGTCCGGTCACGCGACGAATGTTTGTACGCCTCGACTCACAGGGTAAGGAGAGTCCATCTTGGCTGTGGCTGGGTTTCATGGGTCGCACCTCCAAGCTCATTGCCAGGGAAGGATTATCGCAAACTCTATATACACTATAACTACTATGCGCGTCAAGCTAGTGTTTTGTGCAATCGACCTGCCCCTTGTTTTGGTCCACCAATAATTTAGCAACGCGGAGCTTGTCGCAGATTGTTCGCGGCGTTAGAGTGTGGCGAGGAGGGCGGCGAGGAGGGCGGCGCGGGCGGGGAGTGCGCGGATGAGGATGTGTTCGCGGGGGGAGTGGGCGGCGTCGCCGACGGGGCCGAGGCCGTCGAGTGTGGGGACGCCGAGGGCGGCGGTGAGGTTGCCGTCGGAGCCGCCGCCGGTGGCGGCTTCGCCTAGGGGCTTTCCCATTTCGCGCGTCGTTCCACGCGGTATCTCACGCCTCCTTTGATGTGCCATTTCGTGCGTCATTTTATGCGTTATTTTGCGCATCTTTTCAGGCGTCGTCTCATGCGCCATTTCACGCGTTTTCCCACGCTTCATTTCATGCGTCATTTCACTCGTCATTTCACGCATCAGAGATTGGGCTTGGCGGAATAATTTTTGCACCGCGGCGGTGCGTTCGAGCGGCGGACGGCCGAGCGCGGTGCGCACGTCTACTCGCGCGCCTTTCAGGATGGGGCGCAGGTTTTGCAGCTTGCGTTTGATTAGACGCGCGTCGGCTGTGTGCACGTAGCGGATGTCAATTTGCGCGCTTGCGTGGGCGGGGACGACGTTTGACGCGGTGCCTCCGCTTATAACTGTGGCTTGCACGGTGATGCCTCGGCGGGGATTATTCCATTTCATCAGGCGCCCGATTTGAAAAAAAAGCTCGTGCACGGCGTTCACGCCCTTTTCCGGCTCGATGCCGGCGTGCGCGGCGCGTCCCGTGACGATCATCTCGGCGGTGCATGCGCCCTTGCGCGCGGTCTTCAGGCGTCCCTCGCGGCCGAGCGGCGGCTCGAGGACGAGGACCGCGTCGCTGCGGCGCGCTTCAGCTTCGATTGAGCGGCGCGAGGTTTCGCTGCCGATTTCTTCGTCGGAGGTCCACAGAAATACGAGGCGCTTGCGCGGATGGAGGCGGGCGGCGCGGAGCGCGTCCACGGCAAAAAGCGCGATTACGAGGCCGCCTTTCATGTCGAATGCGCCCGGGCCCCAGGCGCGGCCGCGCGAAATGCGGAAGGGCATTTTGGCAAGAGTGCCCAGCGGATAGACGGTGTCCATGTGGCCGAGGACGAGGATTTGTCCCGCCTTCGCAGATAATTCTGCTACGGCGGGCAGGCCCCACCTACGCGATAAGGCTGCTACGGTGGGCACGCCACGGCTACGCGATGAATCCGCTACGGCGGGCACGCCTGCGGGGCGGCCATGGCCGAGCCAAATTTCGGCGCGCACGTGGTTGCCGCGTTCAGGCTGGCGGAGGATGCGCACACGGGCGCCGCGGCGTCGCCATTCGGCGGCGGCCATGCGGGCCATCGCGTCCACGGCGGGTTTTTCGCGGCTCGGGGATTCGCAGCGGACGAAGCGGGCGAGGAGGCGAAGCATTTCTTTTTCGCGGTGTTGGAGAGCGCGGAGCAACGTGCGACCTTCGATTCCGCTCAGGACTTTCAGCGTGGGTGTGGGTTGTTCCTTCATGGAATCCTTGAGCTGATTGCAACTGCAAATGTCAACGGCGCACAACAAGAAAGGCTGCCCGCCTGGAAGGCAAGGCGGCCGCTACAAAGGCAAAGGCGAAGATTGATACCCCACCCTCACAAATCGAGAATGGGGCACCCGAAAAGCCAAAAATCAACGGCACACAGGCAGGGGTAATGGGTCAGTTTGAATTTTGGCTTTTTGTGTCACGATCAAGAAAATTCAAACTGACCCACCACCCACGCAGGAGTGCCCTTCCCTTCGTGCCTCCCTTCGTCCCTCAGGGCGAGCAGGGCAAGCCTTCGTCAGGGTGAGCCTGTGCTACAACTGCCAAAGTCAAATGCGCCTGCCTGACGGCAGGCGGGCACAGCCCGCCGCGGCGGGTGCCCCTACACAGAAAAAAGCAAAAGCAAGATGCCGGCCTACGCGATGAATCCGCTTCGGCCCGGCAGGCCCGCCTTCCCGACACAGAGCGTCGGGACGCAAAAAGCGCGAAAAGGCGGCCGCTACAAAGGCAAAGGCGAAGAGAAAGACCCCACCCTTCCCGACACAAATCGTCGGGATGCACAAGACGCACACAAACCGAGGATGGGGCACCCGGCGCGTCCCGATGCAAATCATCGGGATGCACAAGGCGCACATGGAGCAGGTATGCTATCAGCGGCATAGAGCGGGGGCAACGGGGATTCGCCGCGCGATTCGGTAGTGGGTCAGTTTGAATTTTGGCTTCTTGTGTCACGATCAAGAAAATTCAAACTGACCCACCACCCGCGATTCCCAGGGGGCGGGGATTCGTATAGAATTGTTCGATTCGGCTGCGGCAAAACAGCAGACTGGCACTGAGGTAAACGATGATTCTCGACTCAATCGAAATACAGAAAATTCTCCCGCACCGCTATCCCTTTCTGATGGTGGACGCCATTGAAGAAATGGAACCGAAGAAGCGGATTGTGGGAATCAAGAACGTCACCATCAACGAAGGCTATTTCCAGGGACATTTCCCGGGGAAGCCGGTGATGCCGGGAGTGCTGATTATCGAGTCCATGGCGCAGACCGGAGGCGTGCTGCTGCTCATGGATGTTCCCGACCGCGAGAACAAACTGCTCTATTTCGTGGCCATTGATAGCGCGCGCTTCCGCCGGCCGGTCTTTCCGGGCGACCAGTTGAAGCTGGAGCTGACGGTCATCGGCTGCCGCGGGACTTTCTGCAAGCTCGCGGGGCGCGCGACCGTGAATGGGGAGCTGGCGGCCGAAGCGACCATGATGTGCAAGATGGTGGACCTCGATAGCGAAGAGATGCCGACCGGGGAAACTGTCGAGAAGGCCGAATGACCGAGATAGATTCCCGGGCTGTGATTTCACCGTCGGCGCGATTGGGGCAAAACGTTCGCGTCGGGGCCTACGCCGTGGTCGGCGATGAAGTCGAGCTGGGCGATGGCTGCGTCGTGGAACATCACGCCGTGGTGCACGGCCCGGCGCGGCTGGGCCGCGACAACCGGATGTACTCCTTCAGCGTGCTCGGCGGCGATCCGCAGGACCTGACCTACAAGGACGAACGCGTGTCGCTGGAGGTGGGCGACGCCAACCAGTTCCGCGAATTCTGCACCGTGAATCGCGGCACGGTGAAGGGCGGCGGGACGACGCACGTCGGCAGCAGGAACCTGATCATGAACAACGCGCACATCGCGCACGATTGCGTCATCGGAGACCACACGATTTTCGTGAATGGGGCGTCGCTGGCGGGGCACGTGCACGTGGAGGATTACGCCACGCTGAGCGCGTACTGCCTGGTGCATCAGTTTTGCCGCATCGGCGCACATTCGTACATGGCCGCGGGCACGATTGTGCCGCAGGATGTGCCGCCATTTGCGATCGTGGCGACAACGCGCGAGACGCACTGCTACGGAGTGAACACCATAGGACTCGAACGCCAGGGATTTTCGCCCGAGCGAATCGAGCCGATCGCGCAGGCGTACCGGCTGCTCCTGCGGTCGAAGTTGAATACGTCGCAGGCGGTGGGGAAAATGCGCGAAACCCTGTCGCAATCCGAGGACGTCTTAACATTGATACGGTTCATCGAGTCGGCCGAGCGCGGCTTGACGAAATAGGCGAGCCATGGCCGCGGCGGCAGACAACACGTCCGGGAACTGGGGGCTGATCGCTGGAAGCGGCGATTTCCCATTTCTTGTGCTGGAAGGGGCGCGCAGCCGGGGCATCGAGATGGCGGTGATCGCCATCCGCGAAGAGGCTTCGCCAGCGCTCGAACGCGCGGCGAAACGGCTGCACTGGGTGAGCCTGGGCGAGCTCGGCCGCGCCATCGCGCTGCTTCATGAAGAGGGAGTGAAGCGCGCGGTGATGGCCGGGCAGGTGAAGCACAACAAAATTTTCAGCTCGATACGGCCCGACTGGCGCCTGGCGAAGCTGCTCTTTGCACTGCCCGCGAAGAACACTGATGCGCTGATCGGCGCGGTGGCGCGCGTGCTGGAAGACGAGGGCATCGAGCTGGTGGATTCGACGAAATTTCTGGGGCCGCTGCTGCCGGCGGCGGGAATCCTTACGCGCCGCAAGCCGGACGAAACGGAAGCCGCGGACCTGGCCTATGGGAGGCAGACGGCGCGGCATATTGCGGCGCTGGACCTGGGGCAGACCGTGGTGGTGCGCGACCGCGCCTGCGTGGCCATCGAGGCCATGGAAGGTACCGATGAGACCATCGAGCGCGCCGCGCGAATCGCAGGCGGGCAGCGGCTGGTGGTGGTGAAGGTGAGCAAGCCCCGGCAGGACATGCGATTCGACGTGCCGGTGGTGGGAATGAAGACGATCGAGGTGATGCGGCAGTCGAATGCCACGGCGCTGGGGATTGACGCCGGGCGCACGCTGCTCTTCGAGCGGGAGGAAATGATTCGCACCGCGGACGACGCGGGAATCGCCATCGAGGCGTTTGCGCCAGAAGACGCGGCGCCCAAAAGGAAATCGTGAGCGGAAAAGGGAAAACAATTCGCGTGGCCGTCGTGGGCGTGGGAGAGTTCGGAAAAAACCACGCGCGCGTGTGGCGCGAAGTCGAGGGCGCCGAACTCGCCGGGATTGTGGATACGAACGCCGAGCGCGCGCGGCAAATCGCTGCGGAGTACGGCACGCGCGTGATTCCAAGCATTGCGGCGCTGGCCGCGGAGCGCGTGGATGCCGTGAGCGTGGCCGTGCCGACCAAGGATCATGCGCGCATCGGCTGTGCGCTGCTCGAAGCGGGAATTGACGTGCTGGTCGAAAAGCCCATGGCAGCTTCGCTCGATGAGGCGGACCTCTTGATCGCCTCCGCGGAGCGTGCCGGGCGCATCCTGCAAGTCGGGCATGTCGAGCGGTTCAACCCGGCGGTGACGGCGGCACAAGCCATCGTTTCGCGGCCGATGTTTTTTGAGGTGCACCGGCTCGGCGTCTTCACGCCGCGGAGCCTGGATATTGACGTGGTATACGACGTGATGATCCACGATCTCGACATTCTGCTCGCGTTCGTGAACGCCCCGGTGACGGACCTGAAGGCCGTGGGAATCCCCGTGATCACCGGCAAGGTGGATATTGCCCATGCGCGGATCGAATTTTCCACCGGAACGGTGGCCAACGTGACGGCGAGCCGCGTCTCGACCGAGCGCGTGCGCAAGATGCGCTTTTTTCAGGAGCACGAATACATCTCGCTCGATTTTACGCGCCAGGATATTTTGCGCGTGCGCGTCGAGGCGAGTTCCCTGCGACCGGACGCGCAAGGCCCGAAAATTGAATTTGAAAAGCTGCCGGCAGAGCGCGTCGAGCCGCTGCGCGCGGAGCTGGGCGCATTCCTCGAATGCGTGCGCACGCGCAAGCCTCCGCTTGTGGACGGGGCCGCGGGACGCCGCGCACTCGAGCTTGCAGACCGGGTGATGGCAGGCATCCTCGAGCACGCGCAGCGCGTCCAATTGGGTGCATTCTCTCCACTGGAAGTCCCATGATCCCGCGCACCCTGGTTCCCAAAGATGTGCGTCCCGCGAAGGACGGCGATGCCCAGAAGCCGCCGCGCCGGCTTTCGACGTATATGGACGACCGCACGGTGGTGCCCACGGAACTTTCGGATGCCGCTCCGCTTGACGGCAAAACTTCCATACCTTCTCATTTGCCACTCGACGTGCTTGTAAATAGGACGCTTGTGCCGCGCGGATTGCCGGCCAAGCGGATCGAGAGGCCGGAGCACGTTTCAGACACTTTTCCGCTCGAAGTCCTGGGCTCGCGCACGGTCGTGCCCGCTCACGTGGAGCCGCTCGCGCCGGATGAAATCAAGGAACCCGAGCGTGCGCCGGAGATGACGCGCGAGCTGCGCGAGATCGTCGAGCCGGATATTTTCAATACGGGTGACGCGAACCTCCTGATGGAGCCGGAGGATAAACGGGATCCAAGAGCGGACCTGGCGACACGGGTTGTTTCCATCGCGGTCCACGTAGGATTGATTTTATTCCTGATCTCGATACCGAAATTATTTCCGCCGCACACGCCGACGCAGCAGGAGATTGATCTGGCGAGGAGGGAACTGACTTACCTCTTGCCGCCCGAGCCCAAGGGGCCACCGGTACCGCCCGCGCCCGCGCCCAAGGTTCGAATTAGTCCCGACACGCTCAATAGGGTCGCTCCGCCCATCGAGCAACCGGCGCTCCCGCCCATTCCGCAGCAGAATCCGATGAAGGCGCCATCGAGTCTGCCGCAAGCGCCGACCGCGAATCTTACGCCGAATCAGCCCGCGCCCTCGCAGTTGGAACCGATACGTCCGGCGCAGCAGAATCCCAAGCTCAATTTGGATCTGCCGCAGGCATCACCGGGAAAGATGCTGCAAGATCAACTCGACAATGCCGTCCGCCATGGGGCCGGAAATAGCGGAATTTACCGCGCTTCGCCTCCGGCCGGCGGAGGGGGAGGGCCGCACGGCGGGCCGGGAATGGGGAACGGCGCTCAGATACTTTCGGATACGCAGGGCGTGGATTTCAACCCCTATATCCAGCGGCTGCTCGCCACTCTGAAACGCAACTGGATGGCGGTGATGCCGGAATCGGCGCTGATGGGAGACAAGGGCATGGTCTTCACCACGTTCCAAATCAATCCCGACGGCAGCGTCGCCCCGCCCGACCCGATACTCGAAAGAACGTCCGGCAAGGATGCGCTCGACAATGCGGCAATGTCCGCCATCCACGCCTCGAACCCGTTCGAGCCGCTGCCTTCGCAGTTTCACGGTCCCTACCTGAGATTGCGAATCGTCTTCATTTATAATATTCCGCAGGACCAGTGGAATTTCCAGTAACGTTCCAACCTGTTACCATAAATATTCAGAATGGCGGAGCCTAGTGGGAATCCATCGTAATCAGGTGTTGGGCGCGCTTCTGCTTGCGGCCATACTGCTGGCCATTCTGCTGCTGCGCTTCTGGAAATTTTCAGGATGAGCAATCTCACGCGGCTCGTGGTGGTTCTCGGGCCAACGGCTTCGGGCAAATCGGCGCTGGGGATCGCGCTCGCCGAACGGCTCGGCGGTGAAATCCTGGTCTGCGATTCGACGCAGGTGTACCGCCATTTCGATGTGGGCACGGCGAAAGTTCCTCCCGCATTGCAGCGCGGCATTCCGCACCATCTGGTGGACCTCGTCGAGCCGGCGGAGGTGTTCACCGCGGGCGAATACCGGCGGCGCGCCGTGGCAATGCTCGAAGACTTGCGCGGGCGCGGCCGGGTGCCCATCTTGACGGCGGGCACGGGGCTTTATCTTCGCGCGCTGCTCGAAGGATTGGCCGATGCGCCGGGGCGCTCCGAGGAGTTGCGCGAACGCCTTCGCCGCAAGGCCCGCGAGCACGGGCCGCAGCATCTCCACGGAATTTTGGCGCGCGTGGATGGCGAAGCGGCGGCGCGCATCGCTCCACGCGACACGCAGAAAATCGTACGTGCGATCGAAATGAGGGTCCTGGCGGGGAAGCCCGTGGGCGAGATTCACCGCGGCGGACGCGAGGGCCTTGCAGGCTACGAGGTGAGGAAAATCGGGCTGCTGCCGGCGCGCGCGGCGCTCTACGCAAGGATTGATGCGCGCGCCCGGTCCATGATGGAGGCGGGCTGGATCGAAGAGGTGCGCGGGCTGATCGCCGCCGGAGTGCCATCGGATGTGAAAGCGTTTCAATTCATCGGCTATGCTGAGTTGCGGGAGCACGTGGAAGGGCGTATGGAGCGGCAAGAAGCCCTTCGGCGCATTCAGCAGGCCACGCGGCGGTTTGCGAAGCGGCAAATCACATGGTTCCGCAAGGAGCAGGGGGTGCATTGGCTTTCCGGCTTTGGCGACGAGCCTGGCGTCGTGGAGGCCGCCTTCAATTACGCGCAATTGTGACTCGCACTCCTCGCAAGGTAGCATAGGGCATGTCAAACCCCTGGCTGGCTGTACCTCTCGCTGATTACGAACAGCACATGAAATCGGCGGAGGTTCGGCAACTAGGCGCGCTTTCCGATCTATTCGCGGAAGCGATAGGACGCTGCCGCCCGTCGTCAATCGCGATCCTGGGAATCGCCGGTGGAAACGGACTCGACCGCATTGATAGCAGCACGACTGTACGCGTCGTAGGGCTGGACATAAACCCGCTTTACCTCGAGGCCGTCGGGCAGCGCTACTCGCATCTGCGTGGTCTTGAGCTCCACTGCGTGGACCTCTCTGAACAGAACGTCGCATTGGACCCGGTTCAATTTGTTCACGCGGCTTTGGTTTTCGAGCACGCTGGCGTCGCCTGTTGCCTGGAGAACGCCATAGCAATGATTGCTCCAGGCGGGAATTTGTCCGTCGTGCTGCAATTGCCCGCGGAAAGCGGGGAAACAGTGGGCGCAAGCGAGTTTTCCTCGATTCAAAGACTGAAGCCTCATTTTTCCCTGATTAGTCCTGACTGGCTGTGCGAATCACTCGCAGGACGTGGATTTCGGCTGATTCATGAGACAACGCGTGCGCTGCCCGCAGGCAAAGGTTTTTGGATGGGGATTTTCTCCGCGCCGGAAACGCACCACCGGAAATGAGACGGCGACTTTGCGCCTAGGCACCGAAGCCAGTTCACCCCCCCCAGATTTCAAACTGACCCAATACCGAAAAACGGTTTGTGTCCTAATCTGAAGAATTCCCCAGTTTTTGAGGACGGGAAGAGGGATTCTTCGACTGCGTCCCGCGCCCGCCAAAAGGCGGCGGGAAAACCAAGAACGCGGGACTCCGCTCAGAATGACCGAACAATACGTTTCGCTCAATTTAAGACACCACCGGAATGCGGAATGGGCTTGACGGGGTAGGCGGCAGGGGGCTATTGTTTGGGCGTACATACGGAGGCGTATGGCGAGTCCAGCCCGAGCTCGAAGTCCACACCTTCAGCCCAAGGATTGGATCGAAGCCGGTTTCGTCCGTTTGTCTCGCGAAGGGATTGATGCTGTGCGCGTTGAGGTGCTGGCGCGGGACTTGGGCGTGAGCAAGGGGAGCTTTTATTGGCATTTTCGCGACCGCGAGGATCTGCTTGGCAGGATGCTGGCGCTGTGGGAAGCGGAAGAGGGTAGCGGGAAGGATGAGGACGCGGACAGCGGGAGCGCGGCGACGCGATGGGCGCGATTCATCGAGCGAACCGCCGATCCGGCGCGCATTCAGATGGAGGCTAGTCTGCGGGCGTGGGCGCGGCGGGATGAACACGTGGCGCGGCGTGTGGCCGCAATCGAAGGGAAGAAGGCCGCGCGGATTGCGGACGTGCTGCGCGAGGTGGGTTTTCAGGCGGCGGCGGCGGAATCGTGGTCGGAGGTTGTGCTGCTGGTGTGCCTGGGGTGGCTCGACCGCGCCACTCGGGATCGCGAATTTCAAATTTCAGGGCGCGGCCTGGGCGAATTTCTTTCCGAGACGGTGCTGGCTGCTTCCGCGCGCACATCCGCCGGGAACCGGTGAAGGCGCGGTGCCAAGCCGTTAGAACGGGAATCGAAAGACACGCACCCTTAAACACCAAAGGGTGCGGCACCCGCGAAATTTTGTCCACGAGCGCGCAATCGTCGACACGTTGTCCCCTGGTGTGACGCAATCCCCTGGGACCCATGAAGAAACGAAGGGTAGGCCAAAGAAGCCGCGCAAAAAGTCGAAGTGAATCATGATCCGTCCGCGGTAGTGACTCATTTTGATGTTCCAGATAGTGGGCCAGCATGAAATTCAATCGCAAGAAGCGCAGCAGGCCTTTCCCCTCACTCCGTTGAACCCCTCTTTGGCGATAATGGGAACCATAACCAGGGCGCCGGTGGGGTCCGCCCACCACCATCGCAGAGCTGCATTGAGAAGAAGGCCGACCAGGAGAATAGCTGACAAATACACGCAGAAGTCCGTCTGCCTGGCGTCGGCGCTCATGGCGGCACTGCCGAGTTCGTTGCCCACTTTTTTCTTTGCCCGGGAGAGAATAGGCATAACAACAAGAGACACACAGGCCAGAATGATTCCTGGAATGCTGCGGTCAGGAGGTGTTCCGCTGATGAGGTCAGAGACCGCTTCATAAGCCACATAGGCGGCGAGAGTAAGAAAGCATATGCCTACAATCCTGAGACTGAGCTTTTCATTCCGTTCTCGACTTTGAGTGTCGGAATCAACCGTCATTCGCCAGAGCAGTGTGCCGCCGGATGCGACCTCAATGAAGCTATCGATTCCGAAGCCGACCAGGGAAATGCTTCCTGCAGTCGCTCCAATCGCCACAGCCACCAATCCCTCCAGGCTATTCCATAGAATAGTGAACTGCTCCAAGCGTTTTCCTCGTTGTGCGCTATGTTGGCGGCTAAAAGGGACTTCGGCCATTCCTAGAGCATATCAAGGTCTAGGCTGCCTTTCGGTCCGATTCAAACTGAGTCACTACCCGGCCAAGGCGCTGCTGGCGGGGCGCGCGCAACTGTGGCAGACTCGATGATTCGAGAGGCGCGGCGGGCGCGCGCAGAGCGACGATTGCTCGCGGCGGCGCCGGCCAATCGCACAACGACTCATGGATCCCCGCTTCATCCGCAATTTCTGCATCATCGCGCATATTGACCACGGCAAATCCACGCTGGCGGACCGTCTGCTGGAGCTGACTGGCGCGCTCAGCCAGCGCGAGATGACCGCGCAGGTGCTCGATTCGATGGATCTGGAGCGCGAGCGCGGGATCACGATCAAGGCAAAGTCCATCCGGCTGCACTACACCGCGCGCGACGGGCACGAGTATCGCCTGAACCTGATTGATACGCCGGGGCACGTGGATTTTTCGTATGAAGTTTCGCGCGCGCTTTCGGCGTGCGAAGGCGCGCTGCTGGTGGTGGACGCGAGCCAGGGCGTGGAAGCGCAAACGGTGGCCAACGCGTTTCTCGCTTCGCGGCACGGGCTGGAAATCATTCCGGTGATCAACAAGATTGACCTGCCGGCGGCGCAGCCGGACAACGCGCGGGAGCAGATCGAAAACGTGCTGGCGATTCCCGCGACGGACGCGCTGGCCATCAGCGCCAAAAGCGGCCTGGGCGTTGAGTCGGTCCTCGAAGCCATCGTGGACCGCGTGCCTGCGCCGGAAGGCTCGGCGGACGCGCCGCTGCGCGCGTTGATTTTCGATTCGTGGTTCGACGCGTATCGCGGCGCGGTGGTGCTGGTGCGGGTGATGGAGGGGCGCATCGCGCCGGGCATGAAGATCCGGCTGTGCGCGAACAATGAAGTCTACGAAGTGGAAAATCTGGGCGTGCTGACGCCGAAGCCCATCGTGCTCGAAGAGCTGGCCGCCGGCGACGTGGGGTTCATCATCGCGAATATCAAGCGCGTGGCGGACGCGCGCGTGGGCGATACGGTGGTCGAGGCCGGGCGGCCGGCGGCGGCGCTGCCGGGGTTCGAGGCCATCAAGCCGATGGTGTTCGCCGGGCTTTTTCCGGTGAATGCCAGCGACTACGAAATGCTGCGCGACGCGCTGGAGAAATTGCAGCTGAATGATGCGGCGTTTTTTTACGAGCCGGAGAATTCGGTGGCGCTGGGCTTCGGCTTCCGCTGCGGATTTTTGGGCTTGCTGCACATGGAAATCGTGCAGGAGCGGCTGGAGCGCGAGTTCAACATTGACCTGATCACGACGGCTCCGAGCGTGCGTTACCGCATCACGACGGGCGCGGGGGAAACGACGGAAGTGGACAACCCCACGAAATTTCCGCCGCCCGCTGCGATCCTGAAAATCGAGGAGCCGATTCTGACGGCGATGATCATCACGTCGGAGGAATCGCTGGGGGGAGTACTGAAATTGTGCGAGGAAAAGCGCGGGGTGCAGAAAAACTTCGAGTATCTTTCGCCCACGCGCGTGATGCTCAGCTACGAAATGCCGCTGAATGAAATCGTGCTCGATTTCTACGACCGGCTGAAGAGCGTTTCGCGCGGCTATGCCTCGCTCGATTACCACCTCTCGGGCTACCGCGAATCCGATTTGGTGAAGCTCGACGTGCTGGTGGGCGGGGAACCCGTGGACGCGCTGACCATCATTTGCCACCGCGAGCAGGCCTACGAGCGCGGCCGGGAACTCGTGACGCGTTTGCGAAAACTGATTCCCCGGCAAATGTTCGAGGTCGCGATACAGGCCGCGATCGGCAGCCGCGTGATCGCGCGCGAAACGATCAGCGCGATCCGGAAAAACGTGATCGCCAAATGCTACGGCGGGGACATCACGCGCAAGCGCAAGCTCCTCGAAAAGCAGAAGGAAGGCAAGAAGCGCATGAAGCGCGTGGGCAGGGTGGACATTCCGCAGGAGGCTTTTTTAGCGGTGCTGAAGGTCACCGGCGGAGCGGACGAAGAATAGCTGGCGCGCGGTTTCGTTGACAAGGGGCCGGCGGATTGCCAAGCTGGTGCGCAGGATGAACGGCAAAATCAAAATTTGCCTGACGGGAGCGATTGCCGCCGACTGCGGCGGCTTTTCTTTGCGGCTGCGCGGCGAGCCAAAAGACGGCGGTCGCGCCCTCCGGGGCTCCCGTGCAGCTTCAGACGGCGACGAAGGCCCAACTGATCGCGGAGTACAATCGCCAGGCCGGCGCCGTTACGTCGATGAACGCCACGGTGACGATGAAACTTACGGCGGGCGCGGCTTACACGGGGTTCATCGAGCAGTATCATGAAATCAACGGGTTCATTCTGGCGGAGAAGCCCTCCGAAATTCGCGTGATCGGGCAGGCGCCGGTGGTGGGCACGAACATCTTCGACATGACCAGCGACGGAAAAACGTTCCGCATTTTCATTCCGTCGAAGAACGAGTTCATTACCGGTCCGGCAAATCTGGAGCGGCCGGCGGCGAAGCCGATTGAAAATCTGCGGCCGCAGCATTTGCTGGATGCGATTTTCTGGCGGGCAATCCCGGCGGGAGCGCCCGTGCTATTGGAGGAGGCGGAGGGGACGAATGGGGCGGCGGCGCGCTATTACGTGCTCACCGTCGTCCGGGCGGCGAGCGCGGCGGATGCGGCCGATTGGGAGATCGCGAGCAAGATTTGGTTCGACCGCGCTGATCTGAATGTGTCGCGGGTGGAGATCTATGAACCCGGAGGCGCGCTGGGTTCGGACGCGCAGTACAGCCGCTGGGACACGTTTGGCGCGCAGAAATATCCGCGCGGGATATCGCTCGTGCGTCCGGCCGGGAATTATGAGCTGCAGATCACGATCCAAAAATTGACGCTGGACGAGCCGATTGCCGCCGCGCATTTTGCGTTGGAGCAGCCGCAGGGGACGAAACTGGTGCGCGAAGGCGAAGACAGCGGGACCACCGAGGAAACTCCCGCCGGGGCCGCCGGCGCCAAGGAGCCGCAGCCTTGATCGCGTACATGATCGTGCAGAACGTGCTGCACCGGCCGCTGCGCACGCTGATTACGGTGATCGGCGTGGCTGTGGAGGTGATGCTCGTGATCGTGGTGGTGGGGCTGACAACGGGCCTGCTGACGGAATCCGCCAAGCGCACCGAAGGAGTGGGAGCGGACGTGATGGTGCAGCCGCCCTCGGCGTCCATTTTCCAGGCGTTCGGCGGGGCGCCCATGCCCATCAGCATTGCGGATAAGCTGCGGGGGCTGGAGTATGTCCAAGCCGTGGCTCCCGTACTCGTACAATTCAATTCCGTGAACGGGCTGGACATCGTCTACGGGATTGATCCGGAGAGTTTTCGGGCGGTTTCGGGCGGGTTTGTCTTTCATGCCGGCCATGATTTGGAGAATCCCGACGACATGCTGGTGGACGACGTATACGCCCGGGGAAAACATGAGCAGGTGGGGCAGACGCTGCACATCCTGGGGCACGATTTTCATGTGGCGGGAATCGTCGAGCATGGGAAGGGCGCGCGGCTTTTCGTCCTGCTGAATGGGCTGCAGGAGATGTCCGGAGCAACGGGCAAGGCTTCGATCTTCTACGTGAAGTGCGACCGCAGCGATCACACTCCGGCCGTGACAGATGAAATCAAGGGATTGCTGCCCGGATATGAAATTCGCCCGCTGAAGGATTTCATCTCGCTGATGACGTCGTCGAATTTGCCGGGGCTGAGCGCTTTTATCAGCGTGATGATCGGCATCGCCGTGACCATCGGATTTCTGGTGATTTTCCTATCGCTGTACACCACGGTACTCGAGCGCACGCGGGAGATTGGCGTACTGAAGGCGCTGGGCGCATCGAGGAGCTATATCGTCGCAAACGTCCTGAGCGAAACAATGCTGCTGTGCCTGGCAGGGATGGGCCTTGGAATTGGGCTGAGCTATGTGATGAAAACTATTTTCATCAGGGTTTTCCCCTCGATGACGATCCTGATTCTTCCGAAGTGGATTGCCATCTCCGGATTGATTGCCATTTTCGGCGGATTCCTGGGTGCGTCCTATCCGGCGTGGATGGCGAGCCGCAAGGACGCGGTGGAAGCGCTCTCTTATGAGTGAGCCCGCCTACGCGATGAATCCGCTTCGGCGGGCAGGCCCGCCAAAGCTGCCGTGGGGGGGCAGGCCCGCCAAAGCTGCCGTGGGGGGGCAGGCCCGCCAAAGCTGCCGTGGGGGGCAGGCCCGCCACGGCCTTCGCCACGTCACTCCCTTCCTTCGTCAGGGTGAACAGGACAAGGCGGACTTTCACTTTGCGACAAGCCGGCGGAAGCTCACGTTGACCCGCCTGCCCCATCCTTCTAGGCTGGAAGAATGCCTGAGGTTATTCGGGCCAAATCCCCGATTGACGATGATTTGAACCAGATCGAGCGCGACGTTCGCACGCTGAAGATCGAATACGAGCAATACTTCGGGGGCGGACGTCCGCGGCCCCCCGCGGATACGCAGTGGCGCGTGGACAGCATGATACGGCGATGGAACGAGCGCGGCGCGGAAATGAGCTCCGGGCAGCGCTTCCGGTTCAACAATCTCACGCAAACCTATGCCAAGTACCAGGACATGTGGCGGAAGAAGGTGATGCAGAGGGAGGCCGCCACGGCCCAGCACCACTTCGGTGCCGCCGCAAAAATCATCGAAGCGGAGCGGGCGCGCGCGGCGGCTCGCGAGCGTGAGGCCGCCCCGTCCGATTCCGCGCCTGCGCCGGGAGCCGCGGCTCACCGCGCCGGCAGGCGCGCCGGAGAAAAGGAGGCCGCGTTCGCGCTTTCTCTTTCCGATCCTGAAAAGGAAATGGAAAAGGTCGAGAGGCTCTACCGGAAGCTGATCGAGGTGCGGTCCGAAACCGGGGAGAGCGCGGGAGCGCCGAGCCTGGGGGATTTTCAAAAATTCGTGCGCAAAAAAACGGAGGAACTCAAGAAGAAGGGCGGGCACGAAATCGAATACAGCGTGGCCGTGGTAGGCGGCCGCGTGAAGCTGAAGGCGCGCATTCAAAATTGATTGTGTTTGCCGCCGCCGGGCGAAACGGCCCGGGCGCGGCGGCAATCCCATCTTGCCATACTTTTCCACAGCGTAAATCCAGACTCTCCACGCGTAATGGGTCAGTTTGAATTTTGGCTTTTTGTGTCACGATCAAGAAAATTCAAACTGACCCACCTCTCCAGGCACACCCTTTCGAAATTCTTCGGAAACGCATAAACTACACGGCTCTTGCAACTGAGGAGGCGGAACTGTGGCCGTCGAGCGGGCGTTAATCAGCGTCTACGACAAAACCGGGGCGGCGGAATTTGCGCGCGAGCTTGCATCGCTCGGGATTGAAATTGTTTCCACGGGAGGGACGGCGCGGCTGCTGCGCGAAGCGGGAATTTCCGTGCGCGATGTGGCAGAGCTGACGGGCTGGCCGGAAATGCTGGGCGGGCGGGTGAAGACGCTGCACCCGAAAATACACGGCGGGATTCTCTTCCAGCGCGGAAAGGCCGAAGACCGCAAGCAGGTGAGCGAGCACGGCATCGTGCCGATTGATTTGGTGGTTGTGAATCTGTATCCCTTTTCCGCGACGGCGGCCAAGCCGAGGGTGACGCCGGAAGAGCTCATCGAAAATATAGATATCGGCGGGCCGGCGATGGTGCGTTCGGCGGCGAAGAATTTTCAGAGCGTGGGCGTCGTGACTGATCCGGCGGACTACGCGGCGATCGCCGCGGAACTGCGCGAGAAGCGCGAATTGAGCCTCGCGACGCGGCTCGCGCTCGCGCGCAAGGCCTACGCCCGCACGGCGCGTTACGACGGCGAAATCGCCACGGAGCTTGAGCGGCTGCGAGCGGATGGAGACGTCACGCTGGGCGCGCTCGAAAAATTGCCGGAGCGAATTCACATCGCGCTCGAACGCCGCCAGGCCATGCGCTACGGCGAAAACCCGCATCAGGCCGCGGCGCTTTACATTCCCGCGGGCAGACCCGCGGCGGGCCTGGCCGGCGCGGCACAATTGCAGGGAAAGGAGCTTTCGTACAACAACCTGGTGGACCTGGACGCCGCATGGAGCCTGGCGGTGGAATTCGCGCGTCCCGCGGCGGCAATCATCAAGCACAACAATCCGTGCGGCGCGGCGGAGCAGGAAACGCTGCGCGAGGCGTACGTGCAGGCGCTCGCCTGCGATCCCGTCTCGGCGTTCGGCGGGGTGATGGCATTCAACCGTCCGCTGGATGCGGCGACGGCCAAGGAGATTGCGAAACTCTTCGTCGAGTGTGTGGTAGCGCCGGGTTACGAGCCTGCCGCGCGCGCCGAGCTGGGGACCAAGAAAAATCTCCGGTTGCTGGAAATGCCGTGCGAGACGCGCGAGCAACGGGAGGGGAGCAGCGAACTTGAGCTAAAGCGAATTTCCGGAGGGGTGCTCGTGCAAGAGCCGGACCGCCACGAACTGCGCGAAGCGGAACTGAAAGTCGTGACGGAGCGCCCGCCGAGCGATGCTGAGCTTCGCGCGCTCGTGTTCGCCTGGAAAGTGTCGAAGCACGTGAAGTCCAACGCCATCGTCTTCGCGCGCGATGGGCGGACGGTGGGCATCGGCGCGGGGCAGATGAGCCGCGTTGATTCCGTGAAGCTTGCGGTGATGAAGGCGGGAACGGCAGGATTGTCACTCGAGGGCAGCGTGGTAGCGTCCGATGCTTTTTTCCCGTTTCCCGACGGCGTGGAGGAAGCGGGGAAGGCGGGCGCCGTAGCCGTGATTCAGCCGGGAGGCTCGGTGCGCGACGCGGATGTGATTGCCGCGGCCAACCGGCTGGGCATGGCCATGGTCTTTACGGGCGTGCGGCACTTCCGGCACTGATAGGGGCCGGATTATTTTTGCCGGTGATAGATGATTTCGATGACTTCGGGCTCGCCTTTATCGGGAACGATTTCCGAATGCGCCACGTAGGTATCCGCGTCGAGGCGCTTGAAGATGACGCGCTTCGGCTCTCCATTCACGGCATTGTCGAAGACGGCTTTCTTTGCGTCCAGCGCGGTGAGTTTCAGGACCGCGGGCGAAGAAGTCTCCCAAGGATCGAGAGACGGCGTGAAATGGCGCAGATGAAATTCGATGGTGTCCGGTTGCTGCACCAGAGAGACCAGTTCGATGACGAGAGTCTTGTTGCCCTCGGCCACGCGGAACAGGCCCTCGATGGCGCCCGCCCTCGGCGCCGTCCACACCTGCTCGGCAAGCCGCGGGCCCCAATCGCCGCGCCATTTCCCCTCGAGCCAGGCGAAGTCCGCAAGCGTGAATTTCGCGGGGGCGGCGGAACCGGACGCGAAGGCCTGAGCGGCAGAGGGAGGCGCGGCGGAAGCTGTTCGCGCGCGAACACCAGGAGCCTGCTCGGCCGGCAGTGCGCCCAGAAGCGCGACGAGCAGCAGCCCAGCGCCAAGGGCTGATCGAACAGCACTCGGAAAAGCGGATCGAAGGATCTTGCGAGAGGCGCAGCGGCGCGCGCTTGAAATCGGCGTATCCATGATGGATTTTATTTGACGCATGCGAAGTCGCAGAGAGTCCCGCGACTATTAAACACAATTGACAACTTTCTGGATAGTGGTATCCGAAAACAGGTTTGGCGCATCTTACGTGAAGGCGGGAGATGCGAAGGAACGCGCGGGCAGCGAAAACTTTGACCTTCCCGCGCCTGCTATAAGATAATCGTTAGATTGTGCATTCCAATGAAGAGTGGGTAATGGGTGAGTTTGAATTTTGGCTTTTTGTGTCACGATCAAGAAAATTCAAACCGACCCACCACCGAAGAGTGATATGAAGAAGATTCTGAATACGGCCATCCTGGCGGCGCTTTTCGCGGCGCCCGCGGCGCTCGCGCAGAATACCGCGCCAAGCCAGTCTCCTGCGAGCGCGCACGGCGCGGACGCATCCGGCCGCGCGAGCGCCTATTATTACTTCACGATAGGGCATCTCGATGAGCAGGAGTTCGAGACGACCGGCAGCGCCGACCTGGCCACCGAGTCCATCGAATCCTATAAGAAGGCGCTCGGGCTCAATCCCGGCTCGGTGGTCATTCGGGAACAGCTTGCAGAGATCGAAGCCGAGTCGCAGGAGACCCACGACGCGGTCTTGGATGCGCAGGAAGTTATCAAGACGGACCCCAACAATGTGGAGGCGCACCGGCTGCTCGCACGAATCTACGTGCGAACGCTCGGCGACCTGTCAGCCGGCGAAGTGCAGCAGGACAGCCTCGATAAAGCCATCGAGCAATTTCAGGCCATCCTAAAAGTCCAGCCGGACGATTCGTATTCGGCGTTGTGGCTCTCGCGGCTTTACAGCTTCGAGGGCAAACACGCAGAGGCGGAGCAAATCCTGCGCGGCGTGCTGGCGCGCAATGCGGACGATGAGTCCGCGCTCGAACAATTGAGCCAGCTTCTGATGGACCAGGATCGCTTCCAGGACGCCATAGACCTGCTCAAACAGGCCGCCAGCGATTCTTCCTCTCCGCAGGACTATGACTTGCTCGGTGAGGCTTATTCGCAAGCGAAAGAGCCGAGCGAGGCGGAAGCGGCGTACCGCAAGGCCGTCGAGGGAGATCCCGATGATCCGGGCCATCGCCATGGGCTCGCGCAGGCGCTGGAATCGGAAGACAAATACGCCGACGCTCTCGAGCAGTACAAAAAACTTGCGGAGCTTGAGCCGGGAACCGCGAACGACTACCTGCATATAGCGCAGCTGGAACGCCAGCTCGGGCAGTACGACGAGGCGGAGACGAGTTTGCAGCGGGCCAAGCAGCTTGCTCCCGGCAGCCTCGAGGTTCTCTACAACCAGGCGCAGCTCGACGAAGATCAGGGGCATTACGACGATGCCGTCAAGGCGCTCACGGACGCGATCGCCGGCGTCAAGAGTCACGGAGAGGCCGGCAGCGGGGCAAATCCGGATGCTCTCGCGGCTCTTTACGAGGGGCTCGGCCAGGCATACCGTGGCCAGCAAAATTACCCCGCTGCCATCGGAGCATTCGAGGAGATGGGCAAGCTCGGCCCGGATTCGGAAAAGCGCGCGGAACTGCTGCTCATAGACACGTATCGCGAGAGCCGCGACATTGACCGCGCCATCGCCGAAGCGAAAACGGCGCTCGGAAATTCTCCCGGAGATGCGACCTTGACGGTCACGCTGGCAATGCTGTACGGCGAGAAGTTCGACACGGCCACGGGGACGAAGCTCCTTCAAGGACTCCTCAAGGGGAATGACAGCGATCAGGAAATTTATATCGACATCGCGCAAGTGGATGAGAGCGGCCACCAATATGCGGATGCGGAGCAATCGGCCGAGAAGGCCGAGCAAATGGCACACCAGCCATCCGACAAGGAAACGGCGTGGTTCATGCTGGGCGCCATCTACGAGCGGCAGAAGAAGTACGACCAAGCCGAGGAGCAGTTCCGCAAAGTGCTGGAAGTGAATCCCAACAACGCCGCCACGCTGAATTATTTCGGCTACATGCTGGCGGACCGCGGCGTCCGGCTGGATGAAGCCACTTCGCTAATCGAGCGGGCGGTGAAAGAGGAGCCGAACAACGGCGCCTATCTCGATAGCCTGGGCTGGGCTTACTACCGCCAGAACAAACTCGCCGAGGCGGAGGAATATCTGAGCAAGGCCGTGGCGCGCGAGGGCAACGATCCCACCATCCTCAGCCACCTCGGCAACGTGTATCTGAAGCTCGGGCAAAACGAACGCGCCGCGCAATTGCTGGAGCACTCACTGGCCGAATGGCAGAAGGTGCTTCCGGCCGATTACGAAGCCGACAAGGCCAGCGAGGTCGAGGCGCAGTTGAAAACCCTGAAGCGCCGCCTGGCGCAAAAAACGGCGCCGGGAACACCCAATTCGCAGTAAGCTCCCCGGATGAAAAATAGCGTTCGCCTTCCGGCATTCGCGAAGATCAATTTGTGCCTGCACGTTTTGCGGCGGCTTCCGGACGACTATCACGAGTTGCGCACGATTTTTCAGGCCATCTCTCTGCGCGACACGCTGGAACTTTCGCTCGAGCGCGGCACGGGCATTCGCTTGGAGACTGATGATCCGGGTTTGCCCGTGGGTCCCGAAAACCTGGTGTACCGGGCCATCGAGGCCATGGGCTGCGAGCTGGAGTTTCGCGGAGGCATTCATGCGCGGCTCGAGAAGCGCATTCCCATCGCGCGCGGCTTGGGCGGCGGATCGAGCGATGCGGCGGCCGCGATGATCGGCATGCTCCGGCTTACGAAGAGGAAGCTTCCGCTTGCGCGGCTGATCGAAATCGCCGCCGGCCTGGGCGCCGACGTGCCGTTTTTTCTCTTCGGCGGGCGGGCGCTCGGCGTGAATCGCGGCGATGAGATCTATCCTCTGGCGGACGCGCCGCCGCGTGCGATTCTGGTGGTTTCGCCGAAGGAAATCGGCGTCAGCACGAAAGAGGCCTACGGCTGGCTTTCCGCGGAATTGACAAACCGCCCGGAACCGCCTAACATTTACGCGTTCTGTGCTCTGTGCTGGAGCCGGCGGGGCGGGGTTTCGAACGATTTTGAGAAGCCCGTCTTCGGCCATCATCCGAGACTCGGAGAAATCCGCGACGGATTGCTCGAGCGAGGAGCCGCAGAAGCCGCGCTGGCGGGTAGCGGGTCGGCGGTGTTCGGAGTATTCCGAAACCCAGCGCAGGCGCGCCGAGCCGCTCGTGCGTTCCCGGAAGATTCGGTTTTCTCCGTGGAAACTCTATCCAGGGAAAAATATGGCCGCGCCATGGGATGGCGCGTGACCGGCTGAGAGGAAAACTTTGGCCGACGGCAAGTTCAAGGTTTTCTGCGGGACGGCGAATCCGGCGCTGGCGAACGCCATTTGCCGCTATCTGGGAGTGCCGCTGGGCAAGGCCGAGCACGGCCAATTCTCCGACGGCGAGACGCGCTACCAGATTCTCGAGAATGTGCGCGGAGAAGATGTCTTCGTCGTGCAGCCCTGCTCGAATCCGGTGGATTTCCACCTGATGCAGTTGCTACTGATGATTGACGCGTTCAAGCGGGCCTCGGCGTGGCGCATCACGCCGGTGATTCCGTATTACCCGTATGCGCGCCAGGACCGCAAGGACCGGCCGCGCGTGGCCATCTCGGCGAAGCTGGTGGCCGACCTGCTCGAGACGGCGGGATCGAGCCGCGTGCTGACGCTCGACCTGCACGCCCCGCAGATTCAGGGATATTTCAACGTCCCGGTGGACCATCTGTACGCCGCGCCGGTGATGGTCGAGTACTTTCAGAAGAAAAAGCTCGGGCCCATCACGGTGGTTTCGCCCGATGCGGGCGGCGTCGAGAGGGCGCGGCTCTTCGCCAAGAGAATTGACGCGCCGCTGGCCATCGTGGACAAGCGGCGCATTGACGTGAACGTGAGCGAAGTGATGAATCTGATCGGCGACGTCGAAGGCCGGCCCGCGCTGGTGATTGACGACATTATTGACACCGCCGGCACGCTGGTGAAGACGGCGGAGGCGCTTCTCAATCACGGCGCAACAAAGGTTTTTGCGGCCTGCACCCACCCGGTGTTTTCCGGGGACGCGGCCGAACGCATCATGAAGTCGCAGATTGAGGAAGTGGTGGTCACGGATTCCGTCCCGCTCAACGGAGCGGCCCGGAAGATGCCCAAGATTACCGTGCTGAGCGTGGCGGAATTGCTCGCGCGGGGCATCCAGTCCATTCACGAAGAGACTTCCATCAGCGAGCTGTTTATTTAAGTTTCCGCGGGACCAGGCAGATAAGAGGACGCATGGAGACATTCACAGTCGAAGGAAAAGTTCGCGAGGAGCGCGGCAAGGGCGCGGCGCGGCGCACGCGCCAGACCGGGATGGTCCCGGCGATTCTCTACGGAGGCCGCAAGGATTCGATCTCGTTGGCCATAAACGCCAAGCAGGTGGCCCGCATCCTTCGCTCCGAGACGGGCCATAACACCATCTTCAGCGTGCACGTGGAGGGCGGCAAGGAAGAGAAGGCCATGCTGAAGGATTGGCAGGTGGATCCCGCCAGCGGATCGCTGCTGCACGTGGACCTTCTGCGCATTGCCATGGATGTGCGCATGCGCGTTCGGGTGCCGGTGCACACCTTCGGCGAGCCGCAGGGCGTGAAGATGCAGGGCGGCGTTTTCGAGATGGTCACACGCGAGGTTGAGCTGGAATGCCTGCCGGGCGATATCCCGGAGGAGTTCAAGATGGATGTGACCGAGCTGCTGATCGGGAAACAGCTTCGCGCGTCCGATCTGCCGATTGACCCGCAAAAAATCAAGCTTTTGACGGACCCGCAGCGCGTGATTGCCCACGTGGTGATGCTCAAGAAGGAAGAAGAGCCGGCTGCGGAAGCCGCCGTGGCCACCGAAGCCGCTCCCGCCGAGCCCGAGGTCATCAAGAAGGGCAAGAAGGAAGAAGAGGGCGAAGAAGAAGGCGCAGCGGAGGCCGCTCCCAAGGCTGAGAAGCAGGAAAAGAAGGGCAAGGAGAAGTAAGCGAGCCCTGCGCTTCGAACGCCGCGGCAAGGAATGGCGCGTCCTTGATAGACAGTGCGCGCGCGAATGGATTTTTTCCCAATGCGATTGATTGTGGGGCTTGGCAATCCCGGCTCCGAGTACGAATGGACGCCGCATAATATGGGTTTCCTGGCCGTGGATGCGCTGGCTGAACGCGCGGGGATTCGAGTGACGCGGCCGGAAGCGAAGTCCCAGGCCGGTTACGGCGAGATTGCCGGCGAGGAAGTGCTTCTGGCCAAGCCGCAGACGATGATGAATCTGAGCGGCGTGGCCGTGCGCATGCTGCTCGAGCGGCATGAATGCGATCCGGCGGAAATGATCGTGCTGCTCGACGAGATCGATCTGCCCTGGGGGATGCTGCGGATTCGCGCGCGGGGAGTGGGCAGCACGCACAACGGCTTGAAGTCGGTGATCGGGGCGATCGGCACGGATGAATTCATCCGCATCCGCATGGGCGTCCAGCCGGAGCGGTTGTGGGGCGACCGCAAGGATTATCTGCTCTGCTCGATGGGGCCCGCGGAGCTTCCCGTCGCCCGGCAAATGGCATCGGATGCGGCGGAAGCGGTGGAATTGATTTTGACCGAGGGAGTGGACAAGGCCATGACGCGATGGAATCGCCGCGCGACGCCGGAGGAAGAGGATTCGCAATAGCGGCTTGCGGTTGCCGCGCGCAACACCAGGAATCGAAGCCCCAGGAATCGAGGACACATGGAAGAGCGCCAGTACGATCTGATTTTCATCTGCCGCCCGGACACGCCGGAGACGGACGTGGACAAAATCATCTCCACGATTGAGCATGCCGCCGCCGAGAAGGGCGCCAAAATCGAGAAGACGGAGAAATGGGGCCGCAAACGCATGGCCTATCGCGTGCAACGGCTGCGCGAGGGATTCTACGTGTACATGGTCGTGCGTTCGAGCCATGGTGAGGTGGTCAAGGAACTGGAGCGGCGGCTGAAGGTCGCCGATCCGGTGATCAAGTATATGACCGTGCGCCTGGACGAGGAATTGAAGCGGCAGGAAAAACTGAAGCGCCATCGCGAGCGCCGCGCCGCTCGCCGCCCGCGCAAGACGGCGCCCGCTCCGGCGGCGCCGCCGTCGCCGGGCAGCAGCGAACCATCCGCCGCAACACTTTAGCGAGGGAGAAAGCGAATGACAGAAGAAAACGCGCCGCAGCAGCAAGCGCCGCCCGCGGCACCCTCCGGTCCACCGAGGCACTCGGGACACGGCGGGCCGGGCGGACCGGGAGGTCCGCGGCCGCCGGGCGGCCGTCCGGGAGGTCCCGCCAAGCGGGGCAAGCGCAGTTTTGTGCGCAAGAAGAAAGTCTGCCGGTTCTGCGTGGACAAGGCCGACTTCATTGATTACAAACGGGCCGAGATTCTCGCGCCCTTTCTTCAGGAGCGGGGGAAAATTCTTCCGCGCCGCATCACCGGCACGTGCGCGCGGCATCAACGCTGGCTGACCGTGGCCATCAAGCGGGCGCAAAATATCGCCCTGCTGCCCTTTGCCGCGGAGCTCTGACGGCCGAGACTGAAAAACACAAAGCAGATCCCTCACACCATCCCCGACAGAAAGCGTTGGGGCTGGGTTCGGGATGACAAGGAATAAGGATCATGCAAATCATTCTTCAGGAAGACGTGGAAAAACTGGGCACGCGCGGCCAGATCGTGGAAGTGGCCGAAGGGTACGCCCGCAATTTTCTTTTGCCCCACAAGCTGGCGCTCGAAGCGAACGCCGGCAACATGAAGCGGCTCGAAAAAATGCGCGCCGCGTTTGCCAAGAAGGAAGCCACGGAAAAGGGAGACGCCGAGACGCTCGCCGGGCTGCTCGCCGGCGTGTCGCTCGAAGTGCGGCGCAAGTCCGGCGAGAACGACCAGCTCTTCGGCTCCGTGACCTCCGCGGATATTTCCGAGGCGCTCGCGGCTCAGGGGTACACCGTGGACAAGCGCAAAATCTCGCTCGCCGATCCCATCAAGCTGGTGGGCGAATTCGATGTGCCCATCAAGCTGCATCGCGAAGTCACCGCCACGGTGAAACTCACGGTAAAGAAAGAAGAGTAGCCGCGCGCGATCATTTCCGCGATTTCCACTTTTCCGAAAACATCCACAGGTCCTGTGCGGTTGACGTTCGCGCTCTTGATGGCACAATGGTGCGCGTTCCCGTGAATTCATCCCCAGCCACAATTAGAAAAACGGCCGGCGCTGCGGCGCGGAAAATGGCCTCTTGCGTGGAAATGAGTCTTGGGCGAAAATAAAGCGAATCTAAATGGCTAGCGACACAACCCTCGAACGCCCGCTCCCCCAAAATCTCGAAGCCGAACGCAGCATTCTCGGCGCCGTGCTGCTCGATAATCACGCGCTCAACACCGCCGTCGAAAAGCTGCACACGGACGATTTCTTCCTGCCGCAGCATCGCCGCATCTTCGAGCGCATGATCCATCTGGGCGAAAAGCAGCAGGCCATTGATACGGTCACGCTGATGGAGGACCTCACGCGCAGCGGCGAGCTGGAAGCCGCGGGCGGTTTGGCCTACATTTCGACGCTCGCCGACGGCCTGCCGCGCGTCACCAACGTCGAGCACTACGCGCGCATCGTGAAAGAGAAGTCGGTGCTGCGCAGCTTGATTTATTCCGCGTCGGCGATTCAGGAGCAGGCGCTCGAGGCCGCCGACGACGCCGACGTGATTCTCGACCGCGCCGAATCCAAAATTTTCCAGTTGGCGGAAGACCGCGTCCGTGCCGGCCTGATGGGCGTGAAGGACCTGGTCAGGGAAAATTACGAGCGCCTGGAGCGGATTTTCAGCGAGGGCCGCCGCATCACCGGGCTGGCCACCGGCTATCCGGGCCTCGACAACGAAACCGCGGGCTTGCAGCCCTCCGAGCTGATCATCCTCGCAGCGCGGCCTTCCATGGGCAAGACCGCGCTCGCGCTGAACATCGCGGAAAACGTGGCGCTGCGCTCGCGCCAGCCCGTGGCCATCTTCAGCCTGGAAATGTCGAAGGAGTCGCTGCTGCTCCGCCTGCTCGCTTCCGAAGCGCGCGTGGACGCGCACAAATTTCGCACCGGCCACATGAACCGCGAGGACTGGGGCAAGATTACCGGCGCGCTCTCGAATCTCGGCGAAGCCCCCATTTGGATTGACGACTCCGCCTCCTCGACCGTGCTCGAAATGGGCGCCAAGGCGCGCCGCCTGAAACGCGACCGCGGCCTTTCGCTGATGATCGTGGATTACCTCCAGCTCGTCGTCCCCTCGAACTCGGGGCGCGGCACCAATCGCCAGGAGGAAGTTTCCAGCATGTCGCGCGCGCTGAAGGGCCTGGCGAAGGAGTTGAAGGTGCCCGTGGTGGTGCTCAGCCAGTTGACGCGCGCGCCCGAGCGCGAAGAGCGCCGGCCCCAGCTTGCCGACCTGCGCGAGTCGGGCGCCATCGAACAGGATGCGGACGTCGTGATCTTCATCAACCGCCCCAACTTCTATAAGACCGATCTCCCCGAGGAAGACCGCGCCAAGGCCGAAATCCTCATCGCCAAGCAGCGCAATGGCCCCACAGGGAACCTGAATTTCGTCTTCCTGAGCCGGCACACCCGCTTCGAAGAAGCCGCCCCCGACGCGTGGAGTTCCTCCGGAGGCGACGAATAGCGGTATCCGGGCCGAGTAGTTGCTTCGATGGAACGCGGCAGCGTAAGATGAGGAGGTGTATTTTGAATGGGATCCGGCCAAGGCTGGGCGAAATCGCCGGAAGCATCGGATTTCATTTGAAGAAGCTGCTACGGTGTTCGGTGATGCCTTGGCCCTAACGTATCCCGACCCTGACCATTCCACGTCGGAACAGCGTTTTATCACCATCGGAATGTCGAACAGGAATAGGGTCCTGGTCATAGCTCATACAGACCGTGGCGACGGCGTGCGGATCATTAGCGCCCGTAGAGCAACACGACACGAGCGAAATCGCTATGAAGAAAAGAACTGAGAGACAGAAAACTAAGAACGGGCTGCGCCGAGAGTATGACTTCGCGAAGTTAAAAGGCGGCGTCAGAGGTAAGTATGCTGCCCGCTATCGAGCAGGCACCAATGTCGTGCTGCTATCGCCGGACGTTGCCCCATATTTCCCCGACGAAAGGTCCGTCAACACTGCGCTACGTACCTTGATTCACGTGGCGAAGAATTCGGTGAATCGTACCCGTTGACGTGACCTGGCATTCCTTCCCTTTCCTCGGTGTATCCCAGTTGCCACGTGTGTGTCGCCGTGGCCGCGCAGAACCCTGCGGGCGACATCCTGCCACGCTCGTCCAAGCGGCTAAAATAGGCGCTTTTCGCTGAGAATCTCAGAGGGAAACTGGATGGCCCACGGCTTGCCACGAAGCAAAGAGTGGAGTTTACAAAACCAGCGCATACCGGCGCGAAGGCTCGAATTTTCGTCGCGCGGCTGGCAGGGAGTCTGGCATTCTAAACATGATGGCGGAAGGCAACGCATAACCAGGGACGCCCGGTCTGGGCGGAAATTTCGCTCAAGGCGATTTTGCACAACTTGCGCGCGATCCGGCGGCACGTGGGCCCGCACCCGGCGATTCTGGCGGTCGTCAAATCGAACGCCTACGGCCTCGGCGCCGTTCCGATCTCGAAGGCGCTCCAGAAGGCCGGCGTCGAATGGTTCGGAGTCACTTGCGCGAACGAGGGCCTCGAGCTGCGCGAGGCGGGCATCCGAAAAAGAATCCTGATCCTCACGGGATTCTGGCCGGGCGAGGAGAAGCGCATCCTCGAGAATCATCTGACGCCCGTGGTCACGCGCGTGGACGACCTACGCCATCTCGAGCGCGCGGCAAAATCCCTGCGCGGCGGAAAAGTTTCCCATTGCCGCGCGCGCGCGCCCTTTCATCTGAAAATCAATACGGGCATGAACCGCCTGGGCATCTCTCCGGACGAAATCGAAGCCTTCGCGGCCGCGCTCGCCGCTTGCCCGCATATCGAGTTGGAAGGCACGTTCACGCACTTCGCTTCGGCGGAGGATTTCAGCGCGCGGCAAACCGACGACCAGGAGGAACTCTTCCGCGCCTGCCTCGCGCGCCTGCGCGCCCTGGGAATTGCGCCCGGGATCGTGCACATGGCCAATAGCGGCGCCATCTGCGCGCGTCCCTCCACCTGGGCGGACATGGTCCGGCCCGGCGCGATTCTCTACGGCTATTTCCAGTCGTTCGATCCGCCGGGCAAGGGGCAGGAGGTGAGAAGCCGCCTGCCCATCCAGCCGAGTCTTTCGCTTCGCGCGAGGATTATTTCCCTGCGCGATCTTCCCGCGGGGCAGAGCGTGGGATATTCCGCGCGATTCACCACCGAGCGGCCCTCGCGCATCGCCGTGATCAACGCCGGCTACGCCGACGGCATTCTGCGCCAGCGCACCAACCGCGGATGCGCGCTCGTGCGCGGGCGCCGCGCCCCGCTCGTCGGCGCGATTTCGATGGACTTGACGGCGGTCGACGTTACCGATGTTCCGCAAGCCGCGCTCGGCGATGTGGTCACGATTTACGGCCGCGATGGCGGCGACGAGATTCAGGTCTCTGACGTGGCGCGCGAAATCGGCACGGTCACCTCGGACCTGCTCTGCGCCCTCGGCCACCGCGTCCCTCGCTACTACCTCTAGAATTGGAGTAGTCTCATAAGAGGAGCGGGCGAGGTGAGTTTGCTATCCAGAAGAGAATTTTGCGCCGTGGCGGGCCTGGCGGCGGCTGCCACGCCCTTCCGAGTTTTTGGCGAGGGCGCGGAGCGTGAGGTTCCCGATGTCGCCAAAATCGACCGGCGCCGCATCCTCACCGCCGCCGACCGTTACCTCCGGCAGCGGCCCGTAACCATCACGAGCTTTCCCAGCCCGCGCAGCGCCGGCGGCGCGCACGATTATTTTTCCGAGGCCGACTACTTTTGGCCCGATCCGAAAAATCCCTCCGGCCCGTACGTCAACCGCGACGGCATGTCCAACCCGGCGAATTTCACATCGCATCGCCACGCCCTCATCCGCCTGAGCGTCGAGGTGCCCGCGCTGGCGGCGGCGTGGCTGCTCACGCGCGACCAGCGCTATTCGAGCCATGCCGCGAAGCATCTGCGCGCCTGGTTTCTCGATCCCGCGACGATGATGAATCCGAACTTGCAATATGCCCAGGCGATTCATGGCGTCACCACGGGCCGCGGCACGGGAATCATAGACACGATTCACCTCGTCGAAGTCGTTCGCTCCATCCCCGTGATCGAGCAGTCGGCGGCGCTTTCGGCGGACGAAGCGCAGCCAATTGAAAAAATGGTTCTCCGATTACCTCGTTTGGATGACCACCTCGAAGAACGGCATGGCCGAGCGCGACACCAAAAACAATCATGCTGCATGCTGGGTTATGCAGGCATCGGAATTCGCGGCCTTCACCGGCGCGAGCGACCTGACGGAATTTTGCCGCGCGCGCTTCAAAGAAGTAATCGTTCCGGGGCAGATCGCCGCCGACGGCAGCTTCCCACTCGAGCTGCGTCGCACAAAGCCCTACGGCTACTGCCTGTTTAATCTCGACGCGATGTCCACCGTCTGCCAGATTCTCTCCACGCCCGAGGACAATCTTTTCTCCTTTGCGCTTCCCGACGGACGGGGATTCGCCCGCGCCATGGCCTTCATGTTTCCGTTCATCGCGGACAAAAGCTCCTGGCCCTATCCCCACGACGTCGAATACTTCGAGTATTGGCCCGATCCGCCAGCCGAGTTTGCTCTTCGCTGGCATCGCGCTCGCGCGGCCTGAATATTTTAAGGTGTGGCGACGCCTCGATCCCGATCCCACCGTCGAAGAAATCATCCGCAACTATCCGATTCGCCAGCCCCTCCTGTGGGTGTCGCAGCAGATATAGAATTCCCGGCGCAGCAGACTGGGCGGCGATCTTTTGCGTTCCACCAATTCCCGAAGATGTTTTGCCGGTCGTCTCCAACGCATCCAGTCCACATTCGCATACTCCCCTGTCTTCTCAATGTGCATGCGGCAGACTAGAACATCTCCAAAAGCTGCCTGTGACAGAGCGCGGATTAGCCCAATTCTTCGGGCAGACAAGGAAATCTTCGAGTCCATGAACCGATCGGTCCCGATTCTCCAAATTCGGTACGCTGGACCTCCGTTGTACACCGCATGCGTCCGTGCACTGTAAAGCACGCACCCACGATGTCTGGGTCCCACTTGCAAGTCTGACATTGAGCCCCAACTGAGCTACCGTATCTGCTAATTCTCGCCTCAGGCGATAGCCGCTTGACGGTTTCCCTTTCTAGGTTCACTGAGTACAGCGCGTCGTCCGGCACGCAGTTCGGAAGACTGCGGAATACATGACTGAGGGTCTCGCTTGGAGGACGACTGAGCCGTCGCTCGCAAATCCTTGTGGTTCGACGGTTGCAACGCAATCATGCCATTGGAAAATGTCCCAGCCATTTCGCCACACTGTTTCTCCTGTGACGATCGGAACAACCGTTATTTCGACGTTCCGGAAGTCCCCCTTCGCATACATCAGAAAGCGGTCCGTAGATAACAAAAAGCTTGAGCCGTCGGACGAAAAATCAATAATGTCGTATTCCTGCTTGTCCGGATCGGGGAGTTGATGGGAGTGAGCCACAGTATCGCGCTCGATGTGAAGGTCAGCCCTTTGTTGACAACCAGAATTATTGCGAGTGGATACGCCCGTGACGTAAATGGCGGCGTTTCCCATTTTGGCTACTTCGCTTTTGAAGCTTCAGCGTGCCGACGTGCTCAGGACATTCGGGGGCGTAGCCAGAGGCCAGCGCGGATAAATACTTTGGTTCCTTCTGTGCATGAACGGGAAAACACCAGAAGGAGATTAGAAGAAGGATGGTTGTAAGTCGCATGCTGTTCATCCTCCGAAGTGTTTCTCCCTGCAGCATGAACTCTACCAAAACTTAAAAGTTCTGCAATCCTCCTGATTTAATCACCGACAAGTGCGGTTAGCCGCGTACAGGCTGGCGCATGGACGAGCAGGATAATCTCAAGATAGCCGCACACCCACCCCCGCCCGCCGTTGGCGGGCGCTGCCCGCGGTGCTATAATCTGCCCTATCATATAGTTTTATACGGTTCCCGTTCTTACCGGCGGCCAGGCAGTCTCTTTATAAAGCCGGAAGCAAGGTGGAGAGTTTTTCATCAGCGACAAGGTTCGGCCCAATACCGAACTCATACGTTCATAAGTTTTTTCATAGGTGCAACCATGCAAAGGACTTCTAACCCGCTCGGCAGAGTGCCAGCCGGTGCGGTCCAGGATTCGCCGCCAATCAAGCCGCTGATTCCCTCCCGCTCGTCGCAGGATCGCGTGGGAACATTTTGGGACATGCTGGCGTTCCGCGTCGTCTTCACGGCCGCGTGCACGGCGGCGGGCTATCACTTCCGTCCCTTCAGCATATCGAAGGAGACAGGCGCGCTGGCGGGCTTCTTCTTCGCCATTTTCATCATTTTTTTCGAAGTGCGGCTGCAGCGGGCCAGCCTCCGCCGGCTGATCGGCGCCGCCGTAGGCTCGATCCTCGGCATTCTGGGCGCTTACCTCACGTCCCTGATCCTCACGCACACCACCATGCCGGAAAGCACGCGCTCCTTCTTCAGCCTCGCGATTTTCCTGGTCATGGCTTACATCGGCCTGGTGCTGGGCGCGAACAAAGGCGACATGCTCAACCTGCAGGCCTTCGGCGGCGTTTTCGGCAGCGAGCGCAATACCAAGCACTCCTTCAAGCTGCTGGATACGAGCGTGATTATTGACGGCCGCGTCGCGGACATCGCCGACGCGCTATTCCTCGACGGCACCGTCATCATCCCGCAGTTCGTCCTGCATGAGCTTCAGCTCGTGGCCGATTCCGCCGACCCGCTGAAACGCCAGCGCGGCCGCCGCGGCCTGGAAGTGCTCCAGCGCATTCAGAAGATGCCGCACCTCGACGTGCAAATCGCCGAAGACGATTTCATGCAGATTGCCGGCGTGGATATGAAGCTGATCGAACTGGCCAAGCGCTACGACGCGAAGATCGTGACCAATGATTTCAACCTGAACAAGGTTGCCACGCTTCAGGGAATTGAAATCATGAACGTCAACCAGCTCGCCAACGCCCTCAAACCCGTCGTTCTTCCCGGCGAGGCCATGCGCGTGTTCATCCTGCGCGAAGGAAAAGAGTACAACCAGGGCGTGGCCTATCTCGACGACGGCACCATGGTCGTGGTGGATAACGCGCGCCGCATGATCAACAGAACGGTGGATATCAGCGTCACCTCGGTCCACCAGACCACCGCGGGCAAAATGATCTTCGGCCGTTACGACGACCGCGGCGAACATCAGACGCCGCGCCCCCACGCCCCGCGGATTCGCCGGCGGGCGCGCACCCCTCCGAGGCCGCGAGCAGCGACCGTCCCCCGCGCCCCGTCTATCCTGAATCCGGCCGGTCATGATGACCTCTAACGCGCTAGGGTCATTAACAAACGGAGTAAGTTAGCATAGCCTAATCATTAAGGAGCGAAAAATGAACTGGCAATTGATCCTAGATGTCGCCGTTCCGGTTATTTCGCTCCTTCTGCTGTTGGTGCCACGGCTAACGCGTTCCATACTGCTTGAGTCCCTGCTCCATCCTTTCCGCACAACCGAGTTGAGGGAAGCAAATGGAAGGATTCAGGCCGTGCGTAGATAGGCGCAATGCCTCCTCCTCTTAGCCCTGCTTTCAAACTCGCTGTTTTAGTCGTCACGGGACTCACGGTTCTCTCGCTTGCCGTGTGCGTTTTTCTAGCGCTGGCCGCGCTCAAATCCGACCAGGCTAGCGCGTTGTTCGAAACCTGCTCGACAACCTATAAAATGGGCTTTGGAGCACTGGTGGGTTTAGTTGGCGGTAAGGCGCTATAGCGATTATCGCAGGTATTGGCTCGCCCCCGGCGGCTGAATTGCGATAAACTGTTGGCCCTTCCATGAGCAAAATTGTCGCTATCGTTCCGGCCGCGGGTCTGGGCACCCGCATGGGCGGGGATTTCCCCAAGCAATTTTTGGAACTCGACGGCATGCCGCTGATACTTTTCACACTGCGGCGCCTGGCGGCTTGCCCAGCCATCACGGAATTCCTCATCGCCACGCGCGCCGACGACGTTATGTTTCTCGAGGACAAAGTCGCCAAGGCCGGGCTCGGCCGCCCCGCGCGCGTCGTCCATGGCGGCGACACGCGCCAGCAATCCGTCGCCAACGCGCTGGCGCAGGCGGGCCCCTCGACCGAAATTGTCGTCGTGCACGACGCCGTGCGCCCGCTCGTCACCCCCGCGCAGATTGACCGCGTGATCGCGGAAGCGCGCGCCCGCGGCGCCGCCATTCTCGGCATCCCCGCGATTGACACCGTGAAGGAAGTGAAGCGCGCGAGCCTGCCCGAAGACGTGGCCCTGATTTCCGCCACGATTCCGCGCGAGCGCATCGTGCTGGCGCAAACCCCCCAGGCATTTTCCTTCGCGCTCTTGCGCGACGCCTTTCGCAAGGCCCAGCAGGACGGCATCACCGCCTCCGACGAAGCCGCTCTCGTTGAGCGCCTCGGCCACGATGTTTTCGTGGTCCTCGGCTCCGAGCGCAACCTGAAAATCACGCGCCCGGCGGACATGGACCTCGCCCGCTTCTATCTCGGTCAGGAGCGCCGCGCAAAATGACGCGCTCCGGCATCGGTTACGATCTGCACCGGCTCGCCGAAGGGCGCAAGCTGATGATTGGGGGGATCGAAGTCCCCTTCGAGAAGGGTTCCGTCGGCCATTCCGACGGCGACGTCCTCGGCCACGCGCTCTGCGACGCGCTTCTCGGCGCCGCGGGCCTCGGCGACATCGGCACGCACTTTCCGGACACAGACCCCAAATGGAAAGGCGTTTCGAGCCTGCTTTTTCTCGAACACACGCGCAAACTTCTCGGCGAGCGCCGCCTGCGCATCGCCCACATTGACGCCGTCGTCCTCTGCGAGCGGCCCAAGCTCGGCCCCCATTTTCCGGGCATGCGCGCGGCGCTCGCGAAATCCCTGGGCATCGCGCCGGAACAGCTAAATCTAAAAGCCAAAACCAATGAAGGCGTGGGCGAAATCGGCCGTGGCGAGGCCCTCGCCGCCTACGTGATCGCCACTCTCGAGGAGTAATTCTCCTTGCATGTCATCCCGACATCGTCCGCAGCGCCCTTTACCGCCGTGGACATCGCCGCCATTCTGCGCGAGCGCGGCTGGCTCGGACCCACGCCTGAACTCGGCGCAGACCCGGCACTCGACGGCTGGCTCGGTCGCGCTGCTGAACTTCTCGGGCCGCACGCCGCGGATCGCGCGGCGCTCGCCTCTCTGCTCGCGCTAATTTTCAGTTATGACGCTCGCGCGCTGCTCGATGACGCCGCGAACCAGGGCGTGCTGGCCCGCGAGGGCGCGCGCGAGGTGATTCGTGAGCTCGCGAACCGCGTCCTCGATGGCGGCGCATTGGATTCGGATCGCTTCAAGGAGATTATCGAGGGGATGAAAACAGCCATACCGTATCGCAGCCGTGCGATGTTTCACCCCATTCGCCTCGCGCTCGCCGGCCGCGCGGGCGAGGGCGAGCTCGACCGCGTGATCCTGCTGCTCGACGGCGCGGCTACGCTCAATTTCGCCGTGCCCGTGAAGGGCGCGCGCCAGCGCATGCTCGAATTTTGCGCCGCACTCGATTGAGACGCCCATTCCGATGAACTGGCTCACTGGATTTCACGCCGTCGAAGAAGCGCTCGCCGCCAGCCGCCCACTCGACCGCATTGTGATCGCGCGCGGCCGCCACGGCGAACGCATCGCGGCAGTCGTCCAGCTCGCCAAATCTCGCGGCGTTCCCATCCGCTTCGAGGACCGCCCGCAGCTCGACCGCCTCGCCGGGACGCGCGAACATCAGGGCATCGCCGCGCTCGCGGCCGCAAAACCCGCCGTCGAGCTCGAAGACTTGCTGCGCGCGAAAAATCCCCGCGGCCTTCTGGTCCTGCTCGATGGCGTCGAAGATCCGCACAATTTGGGCGCCATCGTGCGCACGTCGCTCGCCGCCGGCGCGCAGGGCGTCGTGATTCCCGAACGCCGCGCCGCCGGCTTGACCGACACGGTCGAACGCGCTTCCGCCGGCGCGCTCGCGCACCTGCCCGTGGCGCGCGTGAAAAATCTCGTTCGCGCCATGGACGATATGAAGGAGCGGGGCTACTGGCTCGTGGGCCTCGACGAGCGCGCGGAAAAAAGCTACACCGATGTGGACCTCAGCGACTCCGTCGGCATTGTGCTCGGCGGAGAAGGCCAGGGCCTGCACGAACTCACGCGCAAGCGCTGCGATTTTCTCGTCTCGATTCCCACGGCCGGCCCGGTGCGTTCGCTCAATGTTTCCGTCGCCGCCGGCGTGATACTCTTCGAAGCCGTCCGCCAGCGCCGCGCGAAATAGCAGCTCACGAAGGCTGCGGCACGGTTCACCGTCACCTTCAATTTGACTCAACCATCAAACCAAGGAAGAGGGAGGCAGTCATGGCAACTACAAAAGTCGGAATAGCACCAATGAAGGCGGCGCAGATTCCCCAGCCTGGGGCAGATTTCCAGATCGTCGAGCGCGACATTCCTACCCCGGGCCCGGGACAAGTGCGCATCAAGGTCCAGGCCTGTGGCGTCTGCCACAGCGACGTGCTCACGAAAGAAGGCCTGTGGCCCGGCATTCAGTACCCCCGCGTCCCGGGACACGAGGTCGTGGGCATCATCGATGAATTGGGCGCTGGTGTGTCTGAGTGGAAGAAGGGTCAGCGCATCGGCGTTGGATGGCACGGCGGCCACGACGGGACCTGTCTCGCGTGCCGGCGCGGAGATTTTCGCAATTGCCAGAATCTGAAAGTTCCGGGCATCAGCTATGACGGCGGATACGAGCAATACATGGTGGCTCCCGTCGAGGCGCTGACGACGATGCCGGAAGGCCTGACCGACATTGAAGCGGCGCCGCTGCTCTGCGCCGGAATCACCACCTACAATGCGCTGCGGCATAGTGGCGCCATGCCCGGCGACCTCGTTGCCATACTGGGCATCGGCGGTCTCGGCCACCTCGGAATTCAATTCGCCAACAAGTTTGGTTATAAGGTCGCGGCGGTCGGACGCGGGTCGGAAAGCGCGGCGCTCGCAAAGAAACTTGGAGCGAGCGTGTACATCGATAACAAAGTGACAAACGCAGCAGAGGCATTGCAAGAATTGGGCGGCGCACAGGTGATTCTCGCCACGGCCCCAAGCTCGAAATCGATGTCGGAGCTAATTGACGGCCTGGCGCCGAACGGCAGGCTTATGGTGATCGGTGTGTCAACTGATCCGATTGAGGTGACGCCGCTACAACTCATTAATGGAAGTAAAAGTATCCAAGGCTGGGCCTCGGGAACAACAGCTGATGAGGAGGATACACTGCGCTTCGCCGATCTAACCGGCGTGCGTCCCATGATTGAAACATATCCGCTCGAAAAAGCGGCCGAGGCTTACGCGCGCATGATGAGCGGCAAGGCACAGTTCCGCGTCGTTCTAACGATGTAGGTCTCGACGCCTGTGGCTTCATCGAAATTGCGCATTGAAGCCGAGATTCTGAACAGGAGGTTTCGCATGTCAGGCACGAAAGAAGCAGTCGCCATGGAAGCACAACAAGGTACGGTTCGACCCCACCAGCCGGGCCAAGACGCCTTCAGATCGATCCTATCCGAAGAAATCGACTGGAAGCCCTTCGCAGCGTTCCCACCTTCGGTCCTCCTGGCAGTCGTTGTCGGCCAGCCTTCGGAGGCCGGCCCCTACACGATCAGGGTCAGAGTGCCCCACGGCGTGAAGCTGATGCCACACCGGCACCCGGAGGATCGAGTCTACACGGTTATTTCCGGCGTTTTCTACATCGGCCTGGGCGATCGATTCGACCCCGATAAGCTGCAGGCGTATCCGCCCGGTAGCGTCATCGTTTTGCCCGGCGACCCGTCTCATTTCCATTGGGCGAAATCCAGTGAATATGTAACGCAGGTGACGGCGATCGGGCCGCTTGGCCTTGAATACATAAGCTCGAAGGACGATCCGCGAAACAATGACTCGTAGCAGGAGTCTGCTCAAGATGAACGACCATCAGAAGAACGAGCAGTATAGTGGAGTGCGCGATAGGGATGCGCCTTCCTCACCGCAATGTCCAACCAATACTTTGGTATGGATCGATACTTTCATACTAGATCCGTCGTCGCGCTTCTGGCTCAATCAATGCGCCGCTGATTGGAGCAACTATGAGCACTGCGATCGCCGTCCCTCACCTCCAGCGGAAACCGGAACTCCCCGGACACTGTATTTGCAATGAGCGCCGTATCGAAAGGAGCCATCAATGAACGCGGTACAAGTCGAACAGAAGAGCTATGAGATGCCCCCGCGCGAGGGGATTACCATCGCGCATTTTCTCACCGTCCTCGATGTCGAGCGATCGGCTCGCTACTACGAAAAGGTCTTCGGCGCTCGCATTCTGACCATGGGTGATGGCAACGCGCCTCCGTACCTTCAGCTTGCGAATATCTGGATGATTCTGAACGTAGGGGGCGGGCCGACCCCGGACAAGCCGACGGTAACGCTCAGCGTCCCCGACCCGAATCACATCAATAGCTTTATGAATTTCCGCGTTGCGGATATTCACGCGTGCTACAAATTATGGAAAAGCCGAGGAGCCGAGTTCATCACGCGAGCCGATACCCAAGTACGGCGAGATTCGCTGCTACATCCGCGATCCTGACGGTTACATTATCGAGGTCGGACAGAGCACGACCCTCACGTACGGTTAACGCTTGGCCCGGGGAGGAATTGGCCGTGAAAGCAGCCAGGATTCATAGCTTCGGACCGCCCGACGTCGTGGTGGTCGAGGATGTGCCGACGCCGTCGCCGGGCCCGAACGAAGTTCTGGTGCGCGTGATGGCTGCGGGCGTCGCTCCCTGGGACGCGATCATCCGGGAGGGGAAGAGCAAGGTTAGCCCGCAACCTCCCCTCACCCTTGGTTCGGACTTCTCCGGTGTCGTCGAGAGGATCGGCCCCGGCGTTACGGTCTTCGCACCGGCCGACGAAGTCCATGGCGTCACCAATCCGCAGTTCTGTGGCGCCCAGGCCGAGTTCGCCGTGGCCACGGCCGGGACGGTCGCTCGCAAACCGCAATCGCTGAACCACATAGAAGCAGGATCGGCTCCCGTCATCGCCGTAACCGCCTGGCAAATGCTGTTCCAGTATGCACAGGCGATGCGCGGACAAACGGTAATGGTCGTCGGAGCCGCGGGGAACGTCGGGGCCTACGCCGTGCAAATGGCCGTAGACGCCGGAATCCACGTCGTCGCCATCGCCCACCTCGACGACGAGGACCTGCTCCGATCATTGGGCGTGAAATCCATCATCGACTCGAGTAAGCCCGCATTCGAGCGTGACCTCCCACAGGTGGATGCTATCCTCGACACGGTCGGCGGGAGTACGCTTCAACGGTGCGTCGCTGCATTGAAACCTGGAGGCAAACTCGTCACCTCGGTCTCGGCGCAACCGCTCCCAACAGAGGCCATTTTCTTCTACGCTGAGGTGACCACCGCGCGCCTGCAGACACTCACGACATTATTTGACGCGGGCAAAATCACAGCGCGTGTGGGCTCAATCCTGCCGCTTTCGGAGGCGCGCCAGGCGCAACGCATGCTTGCGGGTGCACCACACAAGCCTGGCAAGATCGTACTGCAGATCGGCACAAGCTAAGATCTCGGGAAACAGATTCGATTTCAGAGAGGAGAACAAGATGACAACAAAAGGAAAAGTCTTGGTGCTAGTCTCGAGCGGTCACGGCTTGCCATTGAAAGATGGCAAGGTTTATGCCGGCGCGGGCTACTATCTCAACGAACTGACGGTTCCGGTTCGCGCCTTGATGAAGGAAGGCTACGAAATCACTTTCGCCAACCCCAAAGGCAACACGCCGCAAATGGATGTCCATTCAGCTGTCGCCGACTTCTTCGGCGGGGACGAGGCTAGGCTTCAGGACTATCTAAAATTCCGCGACAGCCTGACTGGGCTCAAAAATCCAACTCGCATCTCGGATGTCATCGCATCGGGCCTGGATCAATATGACGCTGTTTTCGTCCCCGGCGGCCATGGCCCGATGATGGATCTTCTCGATGATCCCGACGCCGGCACCGTGATGAGACACTTTCATGAAACATCCAAGCCTACGGCGGCCCTCTGCCATGGCCCGATTTCACTTCTCTCAGCTCTTCCGAATTCGACGGAGGTGGTCGGAGCGCTGGCAGCGGGCGATGCCGCCGGGGCGCGGGCAAAGGCTCAAGGATGGATTTATTCAGGATATAAGATGACCATCTTTTCGACGGCGGAAGAGCAGCAGCGGGAGCCGCTTGAGATTGGTGGTAAGGTTCTCTTCTACCCGGACTTCGCCTTGCGTACGGCGGGCGGTGACGTAAGCGTGCTCGCTCCATGGAAGAGCCACGTCCTTCAAGATCGCGAGTTGATCTCAGGGCAGAACCCGTTCTCGGACGAAGCGCTTCTGAAACTTCTTCTACCGGCACTCAGCCGGAGAAGAAGTCAGGGGGCTGGCGCATGATCGAGTCTTCGCTCCCAACGCAGCCATAACCTACGTCAACCTTGAGGTCCCCGACTGCGCAATGCAGAAACCGATCGAGCAGCGTGCCACAAGCTCGCATAACGGAGCCAAGCAAATGCGCCTTTTCACATCGCCCGGTTTGACGAGATGCCTGCGAGCATCACGCACGGCGTTAGTGGTTTCCGTGATGCTCGCATTATTTCGATTGCCGACCCAATTACCAGCTCAGGCCCAGAGAAAGGAACGTCCAGTGGAATACCCGACTGTTTATCGCACGATACAGATCGACGGGCTCTCGATCTTTTACCGGGAGGCCGGCCCGAAGGACGCTCCTGTGCTTCTCCTCCTGCACGGGCTTCCCTCTTCCTCCCGGATGTTCGAGCCTCTCTTCGCCCGGCTTTCCGATCGCTATCACCTAGTCGCGCCCGATTACCCGGGCTTCGGGCATAGCGACTGGCCGGACCCGAAAAAATTCGCGTATACGTTCGATCACATCGCCGAGATCATGAATCACTTCACCGAAGCGCTCGGCCTTTCGCGCTACACGCTTTACATGCAGGATTACGGCGGCCCTGTAGGTTTTCGCATGGCCTTGGCCCATCCGGACCGCATCGAGGCTCTCATCGTTCAGGACGCCGTGGCCCACAACACAGGCCTGGGGGCGAATTGGAAGACGCGGCGCGCCTTCTGGGCCGATCGCGCCGCCAACGAAAGCGCGCTTCGCACAAATCTCCTGTCTCTCGCGACGACGCGGACGCGCCACGTCGGCAGCGATCCCAACGTGGAACGCTACGACCCGGATCTCTGGACCGATGAATTTGCCTTTCTCAATCAGCCCGGCCAGGCTGACATTCAAAGCGACCTCTTCTACGACTACCGCACGAACGTCGAAGATTACCCCAAGTGGCAGGCGTGGATGCGCGAGAAGCAGCCGCGGCTGCTGGTGATCTGGGGTAAATATGAGCTCTCGTTCGATCCCTCCGAGCCGGAAGCCTATCGCCGCGACGTGCCGAAAGCCGAAGTGCACATCGTCGATGGCGGGCATTTCGCATTGGACACGGCTGCCGACGAGATCGCCGCACTGGTCCGAGGCTTTCTCGGTTCTTCACGTTGAGCGTCCCTGGCGCGGCACGTGGGCTGAGGCCGCTATGAGAACGTCGCCCAGCGACCATTGAGCGTAAACTGGTGGCGCGCATCCAACTGTTGAGGAGTTCCTATGCGACCCGACGTCGTTCCAGGAAGTGTCTTCCCCGACTATGAGCTTTCCGATCATGCCGCGAAACGCCGGAAGCTCTCCGAACTGCAAGGGCAACATCCCATGGTCCTCGTCCTCAGCCGCGGAAGTTTCTGCCCCAAGGACCGCCGGCAGGCGGAAGGGCTAGTTGAACTCCATCGTGAGCTCGAGGTTGCTTATTGCCGGCTCGTTACGATTAGCACCGACAATATCACCGAGACAAACGAATATCGCAGCGGAGTCGATGCCCACTGGCCTTTCCTCTCCGACCCGGGGCGCATGGTCCAAAAGGATCTCGACATCGCCGAGTACACGGATCCGGTCCACAATCCCATGATTCCCCACGTGATTGTCCTCAAGCTCGGTCTCGTCGTTTATAAAATCTACAACGGCTATTGGTTCCTCGGCCGGCCCACTCTCGAAGATCTTCGCCAGGACCTGCGCGCCATCACCAAAGAATGTCGGCCGGACTGGGACATCACAAAGCCGGAACTCAAAGCGGCGTGGCAGCAAGGCCGCAAGGAACTCTTCTATCCCTACGGCAAAACGTACGTCCAAACCCTCGGCGAACAGGATTAGGACCGGCATCGGCATCCGATACGCGCTGCGCCGCGGTTCGGCGTCACTTTACATTTGACCAAACCATCTGACCGGGAAAGGAGATTCATCAATGAATGCGATCAAAATGTCCGAAGAAATTAACCGTAGTCGCCGCAGCCTCTTGGGCACAATGGTCATGTCCGTTGCTGCCGCCAAGCTCATGATGACTGGTTCTGCGGACGCCCAACCTAGCAAGATAGACTTGCAAGATGCGGCCACAAAACCGGGCACGAACACATCGTTCGACTCCCTGAAGCAGATCGACGCTGGGCTTTTGAACATTGGCTATGCCGAAGCCGGTCCGAGTGACGGTCCGCCGGTCATTCTGTTGCACGGCTGGCCGTACGACATTCACAGCTTTGTCGATGTCGCCCCCCTGTTGGCATTGGCGGGCTACAGAGTGATCGTTCCGTATCTGCGCGGCTACGGCTCGACGAGCTTTCTTTCCGCGGGCACGATGCGGAATGGCCAGCAATCGGTGGTTGCTCTCGATATCGTCGCTCTTATGGATGCTCTGAAGATCCAGAAGGCAATCCTCGGCGGTTTTGATTGGGGAGCGCGGACGGCTGATATCATGGCGGCGCTCTGGCCTGAACGCTGCAAGGCGCTCGTTTCCGTGAGCGGCTATCTGATCGGCAGCCAGGAATCCGGAAAGGTGCCGTTGCCGCCAAAGGCCGAGCTGCAATGGTGGTACCAATATTATTTCGCCACCGAACGCGGCCGAGCCGGCTACGACAAATACCGGCACGACTTTGCGAAGCTTATTTGGCAGCTCGCTTCGCCGAAATGGGCCTTCGATGATGCCACATTCGATCGCAGCGCGGCGTCCTTCGAGAATCCGGACCACGTCGCCATCGTGATCCATAACTATCGCTGGCGGCTCGGATTGGCTGAAGGCGAGCCGAAATACGATGATCTGGAAAAACAGCTTGCCCAAGGTCCGCTCATCACCGTGCCCACCATCACCCTCGAAGGGGATGCCAATGGCGCTCCACACCCGGACCCCAGTTCCTATGCCAAAAAATTCTCCGGCAAGTATGCAAACCGGATTATCACGGGCGGCGTCGGACACAATTTGCCGCAAGAAGCCCCGCAAGCCTTTGCGCAAGCCATCGTTGATGTCGACGCTTACTGAACGGGCCTTTGAACAGGGATCTGCAATCACCTATGGGACTAACAATGTTGATAAGTGGAATTCGGCGCTGGCGTGATTCTCTTCGCAGCCGTCCGCCAGCGGAGAGAGGAAACCACGCCACTCCTGCGTAACGGCAGGTAGGGTTAAAGTCCGCCCAGGTCAAACTCGGGCCACGAGATGTTGCTGAGTCGGACCCGATAGGGATTCTAAGTGCGGGCGCTGACTAACGCAGTCGGCGCTTGAAGATCGCAACATCGTCCTGCATTTGATTCTGGCGGCGACGAACGCGCCGCATATATGTTTCGGCGTCTTTCATGCGCCTGAAGACCCTCGCACCCTGCGCCATCCCACGCCATACCTCGACCACCGTGTAAATGTGTGGATTAACGGTTGCCCTCTGCATTCTCATCTCCTTTCGAAAGGCGACTGTGCCAGGCAAAGACGTTAGCGTACTCCAGGAAACTGCAAAGCTCGGCAAGCCCGCTCTTCCTGAACGTTGGTCTCGCAAGCTGACGAGAGAATAGCTCGCGTCTGCCGTCGTTCGACACGATCGCGAATCGCCTGACGCGTGGGTTCGACAACAGTACGTCATTGAACCGCAATAACCCTGAGTAGACAGGCGTCGAGTGTTCCACCTCGTATAGACCTTCCACTTCGTTGCGTCCGCTCGCAACCCATACCACGTCAATCTCGCTGAGAACGCCACGCACTTGGTCGAATCCCTTGGGTATCTCGCGCCGCAATGCAAAGCTCTTTGTCAGAGACCAATCCAGCCTGCCCACGTCACATTCCGGCACATAAATGTCATAACCCTTTGCGTGGCCGATGCTCGCGATTAGAGTCTGTACCTGCGAGTGAGAGAGATTTTGCGCCTCTCGCAGACGGTCGGGTTCAAGCCCGCGCTCAATGGTCTCTACGCCAACATAGCCCTCCACGTTGAACCTTCCTTGCCGGGCGACATACATCTCCATGGCGCTCGTCTTCGTGAATAGCTGAACCTTATACTGCCCGTCGCGCGCCGGCTGTGAATTGGCAAAGACTTCTTCGAAATCCGCGTAGGGAATGAAAAGCGGTGGGCATTCGCCGCCGAGCAGGAGGCAAAGATACGAATTGTGCCCTTCAAGCTGATGCAAATCCACCTGCCTCAGCCCAAAAAAGCTGCGACCTCCCTCGTGCGCTTTGGAGTAGCGGAAATAGATTCGTGCGGCTTCGTTTCCAACTACGTAGAGGGACTCGCTGCCGCTCAATTTTCGAATTTCGCCGAAGCGCTCCCGAAGTTCGTCGAGGAGCTTGAGTTTTCGAGGGTTCGGCATCGGCTCGGAATTCTACGCCATGCCGTATGCTCGGTGACTGGGGCAGAGCGCTTCACGAACGTGGGGCTGATGGACCAGCATCCACTCGTGACCGTTCAGGTGAGAGTAGAGCTTCTCGATCTTCAAATCGCGGTCCTCATCTAACCATGTTTTCGGGTACTTTAGCCGACCACGGTCAATCGCACAAGCCTTAAGAAGAGGTAGAGATGCGAGGTTCAAGGACGGAAAGGTAATCGCGTCGCCCTCGCCGCCGGAATTATCCTTTTCGAAGCCGTCCGCCAGCGCCGCAAGTCAGCGGGCGCAAGATAGAAATCCCATGATCATCCCTTCGACATACACGAAACGAAATCGACCGTCTTTCCAGTAATACTCAGGTTTTCGGTATGGAATCCCGCGTCGAGCCACGCCTTACATTGAACGTGACGAGAGGCCGCAGACCTCTCATTTGCCCACCATGCACTGTCTCTACGGGATGTATTTGGAAGCCCGAAACCAAGTATCTCTTCAATTTGTTTGAATGTAGCCGAGATTCTCGGCGCTGAATTGGCCTGTAACCATTTGCAAAGCGGGTCATATTTGCTCATCGCTTCGCTCTCCCTCTGGGTTTTTTCTTGGAGGCCACCACACACGGCTCGGGATCACTTGTCATATTTGATCAGGGAAAATACGTCGAAGCCCGGCAGCTTCGCGCGCCCATGAAGGAAATTCAACTCCACGGCGAAGGCCGCGCCGACCACCTCGCCGCCAAGTTGGCGGATGAGGCTGATGGCCGCGGCGGCCGTGCCGCCGGTGGCGAGCAGGTCGTCGCACAGCAGCACGCGCTGGCCGGGGCGCACGGAGTCCTGATGGATTTCGAGCGAATCGCTGCCGTATTCGAGCTGATACGTGCAGGACGCCGTCTTCCACGGCAGCTTCTTCGGCTTGCGCACGGGGACAAACCCCGCGCCCAGCCGGTATGCCAGCGCCGGAGCGAAGATGAAGCCGCGCGCCTCGATGCCCGCGACGATGTCCACTTTTTTGCCGTTGTAGTGCTCGCAGAGCTTGTCCACCAGCGTATGAAACCCGCGCGGGTCCTGGAGCAGCGTCGTGAGGTCGTAGAACAATATCCCCGGCTTGGGATAATCGGGAATTTCGCGGATCAGTTTCTTCAGTTCGTCCATCGTCTCCTCTTTCACAAAAAATCGTGCTCGATTGAAAAGCCGTGCGCGAATCGCGCATCGAGCGCCGCCTCTTCTTCGCTCACGCTCGAGACGACCGCTCCGCCGGGCCCGGCCTCAAGTGCCGCGCGCAACGCCGCCAGAGCCTTCGCCGGCCCTACCGCGTAAATCTCCACGCGGCCGTCGCGCAGATTCTTCACGTATCCCGCCAAGCCCAGCCGCCCCGCCGCGCCCCGGGCAAAATAGCGGTACCCCACTCCCTGCACCATTCCGCTCACGTAGTAGCGCCTTGCTTCCGGTTCTTCGCGCACGGCACTTTGGCCCCGCATGCAGTAAACGCGCGATTTTAGCAGACCCGTGGCTCCGGGGACATATAACACATGGAGACGGCGCTTGGGGAGGGAAGGGGCCTAAGCTAACGCAAATTAATTGATTCCCTTCTTGCGGGGTCGAAACAAATCAAACGCCCTCGCCACGATGAGATCGAATATCTTGTAAACCCTGCACTTAGGATCAAAATGTGAATACACCAAGCCGCAGAGCACAAGAGCAATGAAGCTGAGCCATATGTAACCGACAAGGTTGCCGAGTCTCTCGTCGTATGTGTAACTGCCGAAATATGGGTGGCGCGCCCCGGGCGACCATAAGCCGAAATGACTCATGAGGGTCCCAAGAACGAAGAGAACAGCGATGAGAATACAGACCATCACGACGATTCTTACGCTCATCCATTTCCCGCTTGTCGATCGCACGGACGCATCAGTGCGTTCAACCATCACGAGGATGTAGTGATCTTCTTTGCCGAGCGTGCGGATGGCGTCGTTCCAGCGCCGGCATTCTTCGGGGTTCTCCTTGCGGATTCGTTCTGTCAGACTTACGGCAAGTTTTTCAATTTTCTTTTCATATTCGTTCTGGTCATACTCTCGATCAAAGGCGTCGCTTACTTGCATCATGTCCGGGAGCGTCCAACCAGTCTCGGAGAAATAGAGCATCTTCCGCTCGACTTCGGAAAGCGGCACTCCTTCCCGCCGTGCTTCTTCGACGATCCTGGCAACGAGAAATTCCTTCGCTTCGCGGGCGCTGGGAAAAGGATTCATGAGAATCAGCAGATTCTACCCTCGCGAGCAATCTTTTGCATCACCAAGCCCCTAACCCGTGCTATTTTCTGCGCCATGCCGAAGCGCGAAGGAACGCGGCGAGCGCACGCGGCATCCAAATAGGTCAAATGAACTGTGCCATGCGGCGATTCCTATTTATCGCAGTCGCGCTTGCCGCCGCGCCTTTCGGCGCAGCCGTCGCGGCGCGCGCCCAGGGGCAGCAGGATCAGGGGCCGATGGCGCCTCCGCCTACATATGATGTAAAGCGCATCCCCTCCGTGCCGCACCCCGGCCCGCCGCCGATTCCGCAGGAGCAAATCATCCAGAAATTCGCGGCCAATGAAGACGTGATGAAGAAGGCCTACGACACGTATGATTTTACGCAGACACTTCGAATCGAGGAGGTGGAGTGAGTCCGGCGGAAAGTTAACCGCGACCGGCGACGTCTACACGCTGCCGGATGGCAAGCGCGCCTGGCACGTCGCCACTCCCATCGCGTCCACGCTCAAGTCGGCCATTTACTCTCTCGAAGAGGTCCGCACGATGGCGACGATTCCTCTTTTCGTCCTCACCTCGAACGAAATCGCCAATTACAATTTCCTCTACGCCGGCCAGGACAAGCTCGACGAGCTGAATACCTACGTCTTTCAGGTCAAGCCCAAGCAGTTGAGCCTCACGCGCCGTTTTTTTGAAGGCGTCATCTGGGTGGACGACCACGATTTCGCCATCGTCAGAAGCTACGGCAAGCTTGTGGGCGATTTTCACGCGGAGCGCGACGCCCTTCCCTTCAAAATGTTCGAAACCTATCGGGAAAATTTTCAGGAGAAATACTGGCTTCCCACCTACACGACCTCGGACGATTACGTGGACCAGCCGCCCGACGCCCAGCTCCACCTGCGCCTCATCATCCGCGCGACCGGTTTCAAGCTCCAGCCTGCTTCGCCACCGCCGCCACCCAATCCGGTGCCGGCGAATTAAGACAAACTTGACGGACTTTTCCGCCACGCTGGAATCAGCCGGCAAGCTTCTCATTCCCGCGATAACGCAGCGGGAGCACGTCGTCACGCTGCAAAGCGAAATCATCGAAGCTCGCGGCATATCCTCGCCATCCGGGCTCGTCCGTCTCTTCCGCCCGCACCACGTGCGCCGCCGTGCGCAATTGCACGCTGCCCATGCCCAGCGGACGCTCCACCAGCGCCACTTCCAGCTCGATGGCTGTCCCCGGTTCGATCTCCCGCGGCGCCAGAAAATAAATTCCGCTCGAACTGATGTTCTGCGTCACCAGCGTCACCGGTATCGGCTCCACTTTTTCCCCCACGCGCGTCAACCGCAGCGGCAGACTCAGCCACGCCCGCGGATATCTCCGCCTCTCCCGCGCCACGCCGATGGCGTGCGTGGGAACGCGCGGAAAATGGCGCGGCCCGGGCTTCCCGGATGCTGCTGTAATGATTTCCGTACGGCTTTCGAATTCCCGCAGCGGCGAAGGCGCACTCTGCTGCGGCTCACGAAACGGTTGAGCCCCCATGACCCATCCCCCCAAGCCTGCCTGGTTCCCCCCCGGGCGGGTGTCGTGAATATGAAGGATGCCTCCCGGCTGGTCAAGAATCATCCCATCGAGTTGCCGTATGATGTAACCCTCGATGGCCGATGCAGGAATCCCACATGGTGCGACCGCCATCTCTCGCCGTGCGCGAGTTGGCGGACTTTGCGCGCAAGAATCGGATAGTTTTCCACGCCGCGGTTCGATAGCTTAAAGATGTTGATGGAGTTGAGGCAGACCATGCAAAGTGCGGCGCGAAATCGAATTCCGGCGCGGACAAGAATGCGGCGCAAAGCCGGAGATGCATTCTGGCGCGCCGTGCAAGCACGCGACTCCGCCTCGGACGGCAAGTTCGTCTATGCCGTGCGCTCGACTGGAATCTATTGCCGCCCCTCCTGCCCTTCACGCAAGCCGCGACGCGAGCAGGTGATTTTCTTCGCGCTCCCGGAAGCCGCGGAGCAGCAAGGTTTCCGCCCATGCCGGCGCTGCCGGCCTCGCGGCGCCAGGCTTCGCGATTCAAGGACCGAGACCGTGGCGCGCGTTTGCCGCGAGATTGACGCCCGCATTCTCTCCGGCGCCGAAGAAGGCACAGAGGCACATTTGACGCTTGCCCGCCTGAGCGTTCCCGCGCGGATGAGCACGCATCAGCTCGGGCGCGCATTCCGAAATGTAATGGGCATTACTCCGCGGCAATATGCCGATTCCCAGCGCATGCGCCGCCTGAAATCGCGCCTGAAGGAGGTGACCGACGTGACCACCGCGCTCTATGACGCGGGCTACAGTTCGAGCAGCCGTCTATATGAGCGCGCCCCCACGCATCTGGGCATGACGCCCGCGCAATACCGCCAGGGTGGCGCCGGGATGCGCATCGACTACACGATCGTCCCTTCACCGCTCGGCCGCCTGCTCGTCGGGGCGACTTCGCGTGGTATCAGCGCTGTCTGCCTTGGGGATTCCGATGCGCGCCTGAAAGAAGCGCTGCGGAAGGAATATCCTCGTGGAGAGATTTTTCATGACGCCAACGGCCTTCGAGGATCGGTGGAGAAAATTCTGGCGCACCTGCGAGGACATGAGCCCAATCTTGACCTGCCGATCGACGTGCAGGCCACCGCGTTTCAGCGGCGCGTCTGGGAAGAGTTGCGGAAGATTCCTTATGGCGCCACGCGGACATACTCCGAAATCGCACGTACCATCGGCCGGCCGTCCGCCATCCGCGCCGTGGCCGGCGCCTGCGCCGCGAACCCCGTTGCCCTCGTTGTGCCTTGTCATCGAGCGGTGCGCAAGAATGGCGATCTGGGCGGCTATCGCTGGGGCATTCACCGGAAACAGGCGCTGCTCGGGCGTGAGCATCGCCGCAATAAGGAAAGATAGGGAATTACATCGAACCGCTTAATTGCTGGGGTTTGACCCGCTCCGTGCCCTTGGGCCAGTGCGGCTTGAACTGCGAATCGCTCACTCCGGGATTGAGCGCCACATTCGTGTAGTGAATCACCACGTAATCTCCCGAACCTGTTTCGTCGAACCGCTGTTGCGCGGGCAGCCAATTCGCCTCGTCGAACCATATCTCGATCTTGGAAAATTGCTGCCGCACCTGTTCGGATTTCGGCGTGAGCTCCACTTCCACGGTCTTTTTGTCCCCCACAGCGGCCTCTCCCACTACGGTGATGAGATAGCTCTTCCGCAGTTCGTTTCCGGACATCCCGAAGCCAAGCTGGAGATATTGGTCCGCCAGCGTGCGGTTCTTGCCCAGGTTATATTCCTCCACGCGGTTGAGTCCGGGTGTATAGACGTACACCGTATCCCCCGTGCGCAGAATCGTGCGCTTGTCCGGGTCTTTCATATCCAGCAGCATTTTGTCCCCACGAACGACTATCGTTCCGGTCTCCGTGGACTGGTCGTTTACCACCACGGTCACCTTTGTGCGCTCCACGTCCGCCGACAAGCTGCGGAAAGTCTTCGACGCTTCATCCAGCCGCGCGAGCACGCTTTCGACCGTCCATGCCCCATGATTCGCCCGGGCGCGCGCGCCCGCCAGCGCCAGCCCGCACGCCATCCAGACGGCAAGAATCGCCGCTATCCACTTTGCGATCAATCACTTCCTCCTAAGAATCTGGCGCCCAGAGGGGGTTGGGGCCTTGATGATATCACAATCAATACGACGCAAAGGGAGTGCGCCCGGTTTCCTGGTCCTTTCCGATACGGGCGCGCGGCGCCTGTTGGCGAAAATACGGGAGGAGCTGCTACTGCGGCTCGACGGTCACATCGTAGTAGAGCGCCTCGCCATCCGCGGCGCGCGCCACGTCAATCCGCCGCACCTCGAAAGTGCGGTTCTCAAGCTCCTGAACCGTCCGGCCCAGCACGTCATGCATTTCGCGCTCCAACTCCGGCGTGGATTGCGTGGCGCGCTTTCCGGGCGGCAGCACGCTGGCATCCAGCCGGTAGGTGCGCGTCCGGCCGGCGGAGTCTTCGGAGATCAATTCCACGTGCGAGCTGGTGGACACGCTCGCCACGGGCTGATCGTGGAACCAGCTTCGCGGCGTCAGCATCACGAACAGCACGATGGCCAGCACCATCAAATCGTAGGGCCAGCTCATGCGCTCGTAGGACCAAAAAACCGTGCGCTCGAGCCCTCGCCAGAACGCGCCCATGTCAGTTGGCCGCCGCGCCATCCACGATCAATCCGTCGCGCATATGCACCAGGCGATGCCCGTACGTGGCCGCTTCCGGATTGTGGGTGATCATCACGATTGTCTGCCCCAGGTCGCTATTGAGCTGCCGCAGCAGGTTCAGCACCGCCTCGGAATTCTTCGTGTCCAGGTTCCCCGTGGGCTCGTCCGCCAGCACGATCTTCGGCTCGTTGATAATGGCTCGCGCGATGGCCACGCGCTGCTGCTCTCCCCCGGAAAGCTCCGAGGGTTTGTGACGCAGCCTCTTGCCCAGCCCCAGCAGGCTCGTCACCACCTCGAAGCGGTGCGGATCGAATCCATCGCCGTGGATGTGCTGTGCCAGCGCGATATTGTGATAGGCATCGAGCGTTGGCAGCAGGTTGAACCGCTGAAAGATAAATCCCACTTTGTGCCGCCGCAGCGCCGTCCGCGCCGCGTCGCTCATCAACGCCAGGTCGTTCCCGTCGAGCAGCACCTGCCCCTGCGTCGCCCGCGCCAGGCCACCAATCACGTGCAGCAGCGTGGATTTTCCGCAGCCCGAAGGTCCCATGATCGAGACGAACTCCCCCGGGGGAACTTCCAGGTTCACGCCGCACAGCGCCGGAACCTGCAGCTTGCCCGAGCCAAACACCTTCCATAGATTTTCGGTCTTGAGTATCGGTTCCAACCCGCTCTCCTGCGAATTTCTTCCCCGTATTCTCCGCGCTCCGGGCGCCCCTGTGGTAGAACCCCTGCCCTTGCCTTTGGTTGCGGCTCAATCCCCGGTGCGAATGATTCTAATGCTTTTCCCGCGAATCGCGGCAAGCGCCCGTGAAATGTCGCCCCAGCCCGCGAGTGTCCATCCAGTATGCCTCATTTGCTTCGAACCGCACCAGAAGCCGTCTGGTTTGTGTCGGGGCGCGGCTTTTTACCGTGCTTGCCCTGACGAAGGCTTGCCCTGAGGCACGAAGGGAAGGGAGCCGCGAAGGGTAGCAGTCGCCTGTCCTTGCGGTCAGGTTTTGATGTGAACAATGCATGGCAATGGCGGATTGCCTCGGATGGAACGTCCGCATAGAGTGGGCTGTAGATAGTTTCTCAGGGGCCGGACGATGCTTTGAATCGAAGGGGGAGAAATATATGCGGAGAGAACCGCGGCAAACCGAAATCCCCGATGCGAAGAGTTTAGCTCCCACATCTCGATTGAGACGCAGCAAACGCCTGATCCTGGATGTGCCGCTTGTGATTCGCGGCGAAGCGGAAGACAAGCGCCCTTTTCAGGAGGAAACATTCACAGTCACCGTGAGCGCTCATGGCGGGCTCGTGGTTTTGGCAAACCGCGTAGCCCTGGGACAAAAAGTTGTGTTGACGAACCCCAAGACCCGGGACGAGTGCGAAGCCATAATTGCCTTTCTTGGACCGCCCTACGCCGGCCTAGCCACAGTGGGCGTCAATTTCCTTCAACCTGCCCCTGAGTTTTGGGCTATTAGCTCACCACCCGTAGATTGGGGCCTTTCCTAGCCGGACTGGCGACTCTGACCAGTGGCCGTTCGGGAACCTCAGCCCTCCATGCGAGGGTCAGATTGCTCTTTGAAAACTGAATAGCAGGAGGTCAAATCAGGAACACAGTTTGGCCGGTAAGCTCGAAGCGTTTGCGGCAGCGAATGTTGCGGCAGGCGACCATGTTATCAATGCGGACCATGTACGACCGCGCCTTCGCGAACTGCTTGCGGTCTTCCTCATTCGCCCCCGCCGGCGCCTGCGATTTCTTCGTACGCACCATCCAGCGGACAGGATACGTATTTTCCTGGCGGCAGTGCGGACAATTCAGCGGGATCTGCTTCGTTTCTTCTTTTTCGTCGTAGAACCTTTTTTCGTCCATTTCGTCTCTATCTGGCTACAAGTCCTTTAACAAAATGTCGAGCGTCGCGAAGCCGATGCCCGCGTCCTTCCAGCGCGGCAGCCAGTGTTCGAGGGCCGCGAGCGTGTGGCGGCGATCGCCATCCGGCACGTGAGGGTCCCCGTCGTGCAGCAGGACGATATCTCCTCCCCGCGCACGGCGCAAGTGCCGAATCACCCGCCGGGGGTCCTGCGGCTTCCAGTCCCACGCCCACACCGACCACATCACCACGCCCGCGCATCCGCGCCGCCGGACCACTTTTGCAAGCTGCGGACCGCGAAAGCCGTAGGGCGGGCGCATCCAGCGCGTCCTGCGTCCGGTGGCCGCCTCGAGCGCATCATCGCAGCGGTTCAGCTCTTCGGCGATGCGCCGGAGGGGAAGAAACGTCAGCGCCGGATGCGTATCCGTGTGGTTCCCGATGGTGTGGCCCCGCTCCGCAATCTCCTTCGCCAGGGAAGGAGAGGCGCGCACATACTTGCCAATCAGAAAAAATGTCGCGCGAACATTATGGCGATGGAGAAGATCGAGCAGCTTCGGCGTGATGGCGGGATTCGGGCCGTCATCAAACGTGAGGGCCATCACGGACTCGTCGCCGGTGCGGCGAATCGTGGGACCCAGAAGCGGCGTTGCCAGCAGCGCGGGAATCAGTCGCATGGTCGCGGGAATTTTCGCACGTGTGGACGTGCTCGGCCAGCGAAAGTCGAGGCCGCGCTTCTGGAGATGAACGAATGGCGTGCAATGGGATTCTCGAACGCGCTTTGATACTATTGCGGCCAACGCGCGCGAAAAAACGGGAATATGGCTTCGTCTCGGACATCACAAGGAAAATTGCCGCAGTGGCTTCGATGGGCAGCGCTCGTCTGGCTGCTCGTCTGGATTCCCGTGTACTGGCGCACGTGGGGCCCCGAAAATTTTCTGCACCTGTGCGACCTCGCCGTAATCCTGGGCTGCATCGGGTTGTGGTCGGGCAGCGCCCTGCTGATATCGAGTCAGGCGGTTGGGCTGCTCGCCGTCAGCATCGTGTGGGCGGCGGGCGCCGCTTGCGAATTTTTCCTGGGCCGCCGCCTGATCGCCGGAACGGAATATCTTTTCGATCCGCGCTTTCCGCTTTGGATACGGCTGCTCTCGCTGTTTCACATCGTTCTTCCGCTGCTCCTCCTCTGGGCGCTCGGACGCACGGGGTACGACCGGCGCGGCTGGGCGCTGCAATCCGCGATTGCGTTTTTTGCGTTCGTCGCTTCGCGATTCACGCCGCCGGCGGAAAACATAAATTTTGCCTTCACCGATCCATTCTTCCATCGCGCCTGGGGACTGCCGGCCGTCCACGTTGTGACCAGCACACTTTTCATGATTTTCGTCGCATATCTTCCCGCTCACCTGATTCTCCGGCGGCTCTTTCCGCCGCCGCAGCGGAATTCGCAGATTAATGTAGGCGGCTGAATCCGGATTTCGCTGGAAATTATTCGGTGTGGCGGATGGCGCGAAGATCGATGCCAAGTTGCTGGCACTTCTTGTAGAGATGGCTGCGCTCGAGGCCCAGAGCCTTCGCCGCCTTGGTCATGTGGTGATGATGGCGCTTGAGCTCGGCGAGCAGCGTTTCGCGTTCGAAGGCCTCCACGCGTTGCGCGAGCGTTCCATCGGAGGGCGCTGCGGCGGCCGATGCCGGCGACTCCGCGCCGCCGGGTTGCGTGGATTCAGGCAGCGCGCGCGCGGCGGCGGCCACGTCCACCACGTCGCCCGCCGCGAGAAGCAGCGCGCGCTCGATCACGTTGCGCAGTTCGCGGATGTTTCCCGGCCACGAATAATTCTCCAGGCGCGCGAGCGCTTCCGAAGAGAGCGTTTTGGGTTTCCAATTATTTTGCTCCGCCAGTTGCCGCATGAAATGTTCCGCAAGGGCGCGAATATCTTCGCGGCGCTCGCGCAGCGGCGGAAGCACGATGGGGAAAACAAAGATGCGGTGATAGAGGTCTTCGCGAAACGTTCCCGTGCCTACCTGCTGCTCGAGATTGCGGTGCGTGGCCACCACCACGCGCACGTCCACGGGAAATGGGTGCGTGCCTCCGATGCGCTCGATTTCGCCCTCTTCGAGGACGCGCAGCAATTTGGCCTGCATGGCGAGCGGCATATCGCCGATTTCGTCGAGAAGCAGAGTCCCGTGATGCGCCTGCTCGAATTTTCCGATGTGGCGCGCGGCCGCGCCGGTGAAGGACCCCTTTTCGTGGCCGAATAGTTCCGATTCCATCAGCTCGGCGGGAATGGCGGCGCAATTGAGCGAAATAAAGGGTCCGGCGCGCCGCGCGCTTTTGTCGTGCAGCGTCCGCGCGATCAGTTCCTTGCCCGTTCCCGTCTCGCCGCGGATGCAAACGCGTGTTTCGCTTGCGGCCACGTGCGCCACCTGCGCCATCACCTCGCGCATCGCATCGCTGGCCCAGACGATCTGGCGCCGGCCCAGCTGCCGCTTGAGGTCGCGGTTCTCTTCTTCCAGGCGCGAGAGGCGCAGGGCGTTCTCCACCGTGAGCAGCAGCTTATCCGTGGAGATGGGCTTCTCGAGAAAATCAGCGGCGCCCAGGCGCGTGGCTCGCACGGCCATTTCCACTGTCGCCTGGCCGGACATCATCACCACGGGCGACGACACGCCCAGATTCTTGAGGTCCTCGAGCAGCGCGATGCCGTCCCGGCCCGGCATCACCACGTCGGAAAGGATCAGATCGAAGCGTTCCGTCTTGGCGAGTTCCGTGGCGCGCGCGGCATTGTCCGAAACAATTGCTTCGTGCCCGGCCAGCCGGAAGGCGCGCGCGAGAGACGCCAGCGTGTTGGGATCGTCATCAATGATGAGGATGCGTGCGCTCGGAGGCATGCGCGGCTACGCCCCTTCTCGATGGTCTTGCGCGGCGTGAGCTGCGAAACGGAACGGGCCGCCGCGGCGGCTTTTCCGGGAGATAGATATGGAAAGTGGTTCCGACGCTGGCCTCGCTCTCGACGGAAATGCGCCCGCCGTGATCGCTGACCACGGATTGGACGATGGCCAGGCCCAGACCCGTGCCGTGTTGCTTCGTCGTGTAATAGGGCGTGAAGAGCCGCTCGCATTCCTCGCGCGTGAGTCCCGCACCCGTGTCCGAGATTTCCAGGTGCACCTCGCCATCCTGGTGCGTGGTGCGGAGCATCAGGACGCCGCCCGCGGGCATGGCGTCCATGGCATTCAGGATGAGATTTTCGATGGCGCGGTGAAGCAGGGCCGCATCCGCTTGAATCACCGGCAAGTTTTCGTCGAGATGCAGCTCGAGTGTGATGGGCGGACGTCCGACGGCGTTGAACTGGGCTTCGAAGACCTTGATGGCGCCGCGCACCACGTCGTTGAGATTCACCGGCGCGAGTTCCGGCTGCGGCATCTTGGCGAAATCGCTGAAGCGGCCGGTGATGCTCTTCAAATTCTCGATCTCGGAGAGCAGGATGCCGGTGGACTCGCGAAAGACCTCGTCGAATTGGCCGGGATTTTGCTCCCTGGCGCGCTGGAGATTTTCCACCGTGGTTTGCAGCGGGAAAAGCGGGTTTTTCAGTTCGTGCGCCAGCCGGCGCGCCAGTTCCCGCCAAGCGGCCACGCGCTCGGCTTGAACCAGCCGCTCGCGCTGCTCGGTCAACTGCCCGGTCATTTGGTTGAAGGCGCGGGCGAGCTGGCCAATTTCATTGCGCCCGCGGACATCCACGCGCGCGCCCCAGTTTCCCTGCGACACTTCGCGCGCGCCTTCGGCCAGCTTGCGCACCGGCCGCGTGACTCGCGCGGCCACCCACCAGCTCAAAAGGACGCCAAAAAAGAGGCCCATGCCGACCACCGCCAGCGCCAGCAGGAGAATGCGGCGTTCGAGCGTGACCGCGTCATGCTGCGAGCTGCCCACAAGCAGGACGCCGAGCAGATCGTTTTGCCGGCCCATCAGCGGCAACGCGTGAAACATCTCCGCGCTCGCTGGGTCCGCAGTCCAGGAGATTTTGAATGTTTGCTCGCTGGGCTGCTGGCGCTCCTGATTGATGATGGGAGCGAAGCGATCCGCGTCCGCCACGGGCCCTGAAGCATCGAGCAGGCTGGCAGGCTGAAATGTCGGGTCCATATTGAGATAGAGGAGGGCGCGCATCCCCGCGGGGAGAACGAGCGAGCCGAGGAATTCCTTGCCGAGGCGCTGGCCACCGGCGACGTAGAGGTCGTTGTCGCCGACGCGCACGGTCGAAACAGCCATCAGGCCGAGCGCGGGGCCGTCCTGCGTATCCACTTTCATCAGGAAGGAGCCGAGCGCGGCCCAGTCCTGCGGCTCCGTCACCCAGGTCATTTTATAGCCGAAGCGTGCGGGCCATTCGGCGGAGGAAATAATCGCGCCGTCGCTGCCGTCGAAATCGAGGAAATCAAGCTGGTGGGATTGCGCGACGCCGCGGGCGTCGTTCACGTAGACGGAAACATCGGCCTGGGGGCGGTTGAGATCAATGGCCATGCGCACGGTGCCTTCGCCATCGGCGATGGCTTGCACGCGGTGGGTTACCTCTTCTTCCTGCCGCTCGAACTCGCGCTGGAATTGCGCGACAAGCGCGTCGGTGTGCTGGCGGTTCAGCTCGGCGAAGGCCCTGCGCGTAACCACCGTGACGCCCGCGGCAATCAATCCCACGGAGACGAGCAGCGCGAGCGCGAATACGACAAAGAGTTTCGAGCGAAACGTCACGGCGCATCCCCCTCGAGCCATACATCCGCGAGCGGCCAGCCATCGCCGGGCGCGGGCGCCTTCCAGTCTCGCACACGCGCGCTCAGGCCGTATACCTGGGGCAGCCACACGAGCGGGACGACGCGGTAGCTGCTTACGACAGCACTCTCGCGCGAGTAGATTTGCTCGGGCGAGGCGGCGCCGGGCAGCGGAGCCGGATCGAGGCCCGCCATGGAGCCGGATGCGTTAAGAAAATTCGCCAGTGCGTCGCGCGGGTCGGAAGACGGCATTTTCCAGCGAACGAGCAGCGCATCCGGGTTGGCCGGATTCGCCGCGCCGCCGGGCGCCGCTTGCGCCGCTAGTGTGATGGCAATGCCCGCCTCCTGGGCGTCCACGGCAATGCGCTCCGCCACGGTTTGCTCCAGACTGTCGGCGGAATCATATCCCAGCAAAATCTTGGGTGAAGGGGCGATTTGCGACGCGAGTGCCTTCGCGCCGGGAGCATCGGTAGCCGTCGAAAACAGAAACGCAGTGCCGCTGGACCATTGCGGCAGCAAGCCTCCGGCGGGTTCGCCTTCTTTTTGCAGGAGGAAATTCACGATGGCAGCGCGATCCACCGAGCGGGCAAGAGCTTCGCGCACGCGGGCGTCTTCCGCCACGGGGCGGCCGGGGAGAAAGACGAGCGCCAAGAGCTCATCCGGCTGTGAGGCGCTGATGCGCACGCCGCTTTCCGAGGCATGCCGCGCCTGCTCGGGCGGAATTTCAGAGAAATCCGCCTTGCCGAGCGCGAGATCGAGGATGCGGTCGTGGGGCGCGCGGCCCATCTGGATTTCGACTGAGTCGAGGAAAGGCCGCCCGTCGCGATAGTCGTCGTTCGCGGCCAGGACCACACGCTGCGCAGGTTCCCATTCGGCAATCCGAAATGGCCCCGAGCCGGCGGAACCCGCGAATGTGCCGTCGGAATTGCGATGGTCGTAAATGAGCGCGTCAATCTGTTGCTTTGCGGCGGCTTCTTCCGAATTTGCGGAGGCCACGGCGGGATCGAGCGAATGAACCACGGCGCCGATTTCGACGCGCAGCGCGCCGCCGTAATGCGGCCGCCGGGCGCTTTCGAGCGGGGCAGTGGCCGCGAGCACGATGCTAATCACCGCAAGAAACAGAAACGATCGAGGCTTCATACATTCCTGTCTGTAGATTTCGTGAAACAACGCGCGCCGATTTACCGTCATCCGCAGGCGAGTGCGCCAGGATGGGCCCGAGAAATTCAATGGGCTGGCTCACGGCGACAGGCGGTCCTGTGGCGACATCGTAGGCGCGAATTTGATCGGGCTCGGTCCAATCTCCCGTGCCAGTGACGAGGGCGATCGGCCCAAAGGAATCGCAAACTTTTCCGAGAGCGACAAAATCGGCGCTGCGCCCATCTATTTCGAGCTGCTCCTGATCCGCAACGGTGGTGGAACCCTTCGCTTGGCGAACCGGGACACATTGCAATGTCTCCGGACGCGCGAAATCGCCCTCGCAATTGACGCCGGGCAAGGACGCCTTTCCGGCTGAAGCGTCTATTTCGCCGGTCACGTCGCGCGGCCAGGGCGCCGAGTGCGGGATGCGGACCGCGTGTTGCAGCTGCCACTGGCTTTCACCGGGAGCATAGAACGCGAGTTTTTCAGGATCGAGAATCACGAGGCGGATTGAGCTGGAGGGATCAGCGGGAAGCAGGGCGAAATCGAGAAATTTTTCCGGTTGCCGCCAAATGAGCTTTTGGCTGAGCGCAAGAGATTTTCGGGCTGCGCCTGGAAAGCTGTCGGCCGGCCCGGGAGCAGCCACCATCGCCACCTGCTCGCCATTTTCAGCGCCGCGGCGAATTTGCGCCGCCCAGACATAACCCTCCGCGCCCTCGCTCAGCGTGATCTGCACCTGCGCGTCCGCGGGCGATGCGGGGGAGAGGATTGTGAAATGGCGGCGCGCGAGTTCCGCTATAAGGGCGCTGGATATGCCCGAGACGTCCGCGGCGCTGAGCGAGGACGTATTCGTCGTATTCAGCGCGAGCGAATGTGCCGAGGCGGCAGCGGCGGCGATTTTTTCGGCGAGTGCGCGCACAGCGTCATTCCATTGGGACGGAACCTGGGCGAAGGATGCGCTGGAAGTGACGGCAAGAAACGCGGCGATAATCGTGACACGCAGGCGAGGAAGGATTCGAAAGAGCGGCCGCATGGAGTTGCGTCAATTCCACAACGAGTTCATGGACGGCCATCATAGCACACCTCAACGAGAGCAAAATTGCAGGGTCGCCTTTAGGGACAGGCGAAGCGCCGGCGAGTGGCGCGGCCGCGGCGGCAGCCGAGCCACTCGCAAGGGTTTTTGCCGGCGTCACTCCCTCTGCCAGCCTGAATCAGCCCACGGGCCCCTGGCTTGGGTCCGAGGGGAGGCCGGCCGGGAATCTCTACGGTTTCGCGTTGGCACTCACAGGCGGATCACTCGATCCTGCCGACGCGTCCGAAGCCATGGCGGAGCGCAGCACATCGTTCGTGAAAAAGAATTTCCCGTCGTTGGGCACGAGCATGATTTGCACCTTGTCCGAAAGCTTCTGGGCGACGGTGTACTGCACGAGAAGCGGATTGGCTTTAAGGGCAGCTGCTTCGAGTTGCAGTTCGTCCGACTGCGCCCGTGAGGTGACGCGGATGCGGTTCGCCTCGGCGTCCGCAAGCAGGTCCTGGCGTTGCTGTTCGGCCTTGCTATCAATCACCTTGGCTTGAGCATCCGCCTCGGCGTTTTGAATGGTGCTTTCCTTGCGGGCTTCGGCTTCGAGGCGCGACTGCTCGATCTCCTTCTGCTTAAGGGGAAGCGTGTACTGCATGGAGTCGGAGTCCGCCTTGGCCATGATGACGCGGGATTGGGCATCGGCTTCGGCATGCTTTACCTCGCGGACTTTCAAGGCTTCGGCCTGCGATCCGGCAATCTGGACACGCTTCTGTTCGATTTCGGCGTCCACGGAGGTTTCGTCGTCCTCCTGTTCTTTCAGGAGCAGGTCTTCCAGGCCCTTGGCATACTCTTCAGGAAGCTCGATTTTGCCGAGCAGGACTTCCTTGACGATAATGGCGTTGCCGGCCAGGCGTGTGGTGATGAGTTGCGCGGCGCGCTGGCGAAATTCCTCGCGCTTGACCGCGAACATGTCGCGCACGATGTAGTTGGGAGCAACCTCGTGAAAGGCGCTGATAACGGCCGGCTCGACGATTTCTTCGTCCACGGGCTGCGGCAGGTTGGCCTGGATGTAGTCGAGACGCTTCGGGTCAATGCGGTAGCGCACCGTGACGGCCAGGCCGACGGGCAATCCTTCGCGCGCCTCTACCGTGAGGACTTCCAATTTCTCATGAGGGCCTTCGGAGGCAGCCGTTGAGAGCACCTTGTCGCGGACGTCGTAAAGCACCACGCGGTCGAATAGCGGGACGATGAAGTGCGTGCCGGCGTAAAGCGTCCCGGGAAGCACGCCGGAAATCTGGCTTACGCGAACGCCGGCTTGGCCATCCGGCACGACGACGATGCTCGACCCCAAGAATCCCGTGAGCGCCGCGATCGCCACGAACTTTGCCGCTGTATTCCAGCGGATCACGTGGCGGGGGCGGGGCAGTGCAGGCACGCGCGCGGGAGTCTGTTCCGGGGGCGCGGGTTCCGCGGGGCGTTCGCCGCGGCGGAGAATGCGGCTCAGCTCGAACGACAGATAGACGTCGTACAGCACCATGCCCACGGCACATGCCAGAAAGCCGAAGGCTGTCAGCAGCAGCAGAAATTTGATGAAAAGCATCTCTTCCTCCTTCCTCTATCGCGCTACAGGCGGCCGGCGGGCCCGCGGCCATGGCGCTGGGGCATCATGCGCATCAGCCAGTGCAGGCTGAGCCATTCAAGGCCAAGCGCCAAGCCGATGGCCGCGATGATGGCGCTCGATATTTCCGCGAATGCGATGAAGTTTGCCATGGCCGCCTCCGCTCGTGCCGCTATCAAGGCGAGCAGAAGCAGCAGCATGGCCAAACGAAAAGCCAGGATGGCGCGCGGGCAGCGGGACGGCTGGTCTCGCGTTTTCAATGGCTTGCGCGCAGGCTCTTACGTCACGGCGCACATGCGCCCGGGGAATCGCAGTATTCACTTGTGGCGGCGGGAACACGGCGTGGAAAATGGCACGCGTTCGGCGGGTTTGCTAAACTGCACGGCGGAGCACATTCGATGGCGCAGACGGGGCACAGTTCCGGTTTTCGGCTTGGGCGTGTTTTCGGCATTCCGATTTACCTGCACCCGAGCTGGTTCATCATCTTCCTACTGATCACCCTTTCCTTGCGCATGCAGTTCACTTCGCAGCATCAGGGGTGGACGTCCGCGCAGGATTGGACGCTGGGTATCCTTACGAGCCTGCTTTTCTTCGCATCAGTGATATTTCACGAGTTGAGCCACAGCGTGGTGGCCATGCACTACAGGATTCCGGTGGAATCCATCACGCTATTCGTTTTCGGAGGCATCTCGCGGATCGAGCGGGACGCTCCGACGGCCAAACAAGAGTTCAATATCGCCATCGCCGGGCCCCTATCCAGCCTGTTCCTGGCCGGCTGCTTTTGGATGGTGGGGCATTATTGGCACGGGAACGACATGGTAGAGGCGGTAGCCGGGTGGCTCGCATTTATCAATCTAATGCTCGCGCTCTTCAATATGGTGCCGGGATTCCCCCTCGATGGCGGGCGCGTGTTGCGAGGAATCGCATGGGGAGCCACCGGGGATTTCACGCGCGCAACCCGCATTGCCTCGATGGCCGGGAAGGTATTCGCCTACCTGATGATCTTTGGCGGCGTCTGGCAGGCGCTGCACGGGAATTGGGTGGGCGGGCTGTGGCTGGCGTTTATCGGCTGGTTTCTGCTGAGCGCGGCGCAAGAGAGCTTCGCGCATGTGGCGATGCGCAACACGCTTGCCGGCGTGCGCGCCGAGGACATTATGACGCGCGACATCCCTACGGTCTCGCGCGACATGTCCATCGAAGAATACGTGCACGAAGTGCTGCGCACCGGACGCAGGTGCCACATCGTCACAGGGTCCGGAAAGCCGGTTGGGCTGGTCACGCTCCATGCCGCGCGGATGGAGCCGCGCGAACAATGGGCCAACACGGCGATCCAGGCCGTCATGGTGCCGATGGAACGCGTTCACTCGGCCTCCCCGGAGGAGCCTGTGCTCGGCGTCCTCGAGCGCATGCAGAGCGAGGACGTCAACCAGATGCCCGTGATTTCCGATGGCCAGATCGTGGGGATGATCCCACGCGACGCGATCCTTCGCGTTCTCCAGACGCGCATCCAGGCCGGCCACCTTGCCTAACGGCAGCGTCTCACATGCGGTATATTCCCTTGGATCGAGGGGCTCGGCCGATAGCGTCCATGGGCCAAAATCGCGACCGATGGGCGGCAAAGGGCATGCGCTTCGCGCCGTGTGAAAGGAGGGTCGAACGGTGAAGCTCTTCCACTTGCTTTTCCTGCCAACGCTCCTGGCGGCCGCGATTTGCGCGCCCCTAGGTGCGCAACAGCCGGCGCAATCGCTGACGCTTGCCGCCGCGCTCGATCTCGCGGAAAGGCAGAACCTCGATCTTGTGGCGGCGCGGGCGCAGCGGGCTGTGGCGCTGGCGGGGGTGCGCATCGCGGGGGAACGGCCCAATCCCACGGCAAATTTTAGCGCCACGCGCGATGAACCCCACGAAAGCGTGTTCCTCGATCAGCCCTTGGAAATAGGCCCTAAACGCGAGCGGAGGATCGAAGTCGCGCGGCAGGAAAGCGCTTTGACGGAGACGGACATCACGGCGGTCGAGCGGCAGGTGCGGCAGGCCGTACGCGGAGCCTATTTTGGGCTGGCGCACGCGCGCGGCGTGACGGCGCAGCAGGCCGGGGCCCTGAAGCTCGCCGAACGGCTCGAGCAAATTGCGGAGGCGCGTTTCCAGGCCGGCGATATTCCGCAACTGGAAGTCACACAGGCGGACCTGGAAGCCGCCCGCGCGCGCGCCGGCGTTGCCGTCGCCCAGCAGGAGGAAAAGGTGGCGCTCAGCGAGCTGAATGCCCTCCTCGATGAGCCCGCCACAACGGATTGGGATTTGGGAGACGCGTTTGCTATGCTTCCGCCACCGATGCCGCTCGAAGATCTCCTTGCGCGGGCCGAAAACTCGAACCCTGTCATCTCGCGCGCCATCCAGCAAATGAAAGTGCAGCAAAGCCAGACGGCGCTGCTCAAGGCGGAGCGCATTCCAGACCTCGGGCTGGAATTCGGCGCGGACCTCAATTCCCCTCACGATTTCGACTTGGGCGCGCGCGGGGGAATTTCCATGGAGTTGCCCCTCTTCAAGCGCAACCAGGGAGAAATTGCTCAATCGGAGGCGAGTGCGCTTGCGCTCGATGGGGAACTCGAGGCCGCGCGGCGCGCGGCGAACGCCAGGGTCGAATCGGCGTATTTCGACCTGGAAGCGCGCAGGACGCAGGTCCAGCTCTATCGCGATACGCTGATTCCGACGTCCGACCGCCTCGAGGAAATGGCGGAAGAAAGTTACCGCGCGGGCAAGGCAAACATCCTGACCGTACTCAGCGCCCAGCGCGATGCGCAGCAAGTGCAGAGCGAATACCTGGATAGCTTGCTGGCAGCCCAAGCCGCGTTCGGGCAATTGGAAGAGACGGTGGGCGCTCCGCTCGACTAGGGGAAGACGATGGTGACGCTCCGGCGAACTCGCATCCCGCGCCTTTTACTTGGGGCGGCTATTTTGACGGCCGCGATGGCGGGGTGTTCGCATAACGCGGCCGATGACGAGAGCGGCGCGGCGGCCTCCGCCAGGGCCGAAGTGACGCTCACGCGCGTCGCTCGCGCCGATATTTCCCGCGTGGTCACTCTTACGGGCACGGCCGGCGCTCTGCTGAATCAGGACGTGCGCGTGAGCGCGCTCGTTGCCGGCCGGATCGTGGACTTGAAGGTGGCCGAGGGCGACCGCGTGGCGATCGGCGAGCTGCTCGCGAAGCTCGATGACCTCCCCTATCGCGATCAGCTTCAGCAGGCCGAGGCAGCCGCGCAGCAGGCCAAAGCAAGCTGGGAAAACGCGCAGCTCGCTTTCCAGCGCAATGAAGACCTTTTCAATCGAGGCATCGCCGCGCGCAAGGACATGGAAGACGCGCGAACCGAGCAAAGCGTGGCGGCAGCCGCGCTGCGCCAAGCCGAGGCGGCGCTCGAGCTGGCGCATTTGCAAGTGGCGCGGACGCGCATCCTTTCGCCGCTCAATGGCGAGGTGGTCAAGCGATTCGTGAGCGTCGGCGAGCAAGTGGATGGCACGGGCACGCAGCCGATCGTCGAGGTCGCCAACCTGCGCGACGTGGAATTCCTCGGCAACGCCCCGGCGATGTATCTGGCCAAAATGCACCCGGGGGACCTCGTGGAAGTAACCAGCCAGTCCATGCCGGGCGAAAATTTTCCGGGACGCGTCGTGGCGATTTCGCCCGCCGTGGATCCGGTAACGGGCCTGGGCCTGGTTCGCATCCGCGTGCCGAATCCCGGAGGAGTGCTGCGCATGGGGGTTTACCTGAGCGCGGATATTCCCATCGAGACGCACGCGCACGCCCTGGTGGTTCCTCCCGAAGCCATCTATCGCAATGAGGCGGGCGAGCCGCGCGTGTTCATTGTGAACGGGGACACGGCGATGGCGGTTCCCGTGAAACTCGGCATCGAAACGAAGGACCGCATCGAGCTGCTTTCCGGAGTGAAAGAGGCCGACACCGTCATCCTCAGGGGGGGCTATGGCCTCGGCGACCAAGCCAAAATCCAGGTGCAATCACGGTCCGAGTCCCCGTCAGAACAATGAACGTCGTCCGCTTCTGCCGCGAAAACCGCTACGCCGTCTATCTGCTGACGGCATTTCTCACTATGGCGGGCGTCGTGGCCGTCTTCCAGCTTCCGAGCAACATCTATCCCGAGCTGAATTTTCCGCGCATCGTGATTCTGGCGCATTCGGGCGACCTCGCGCCGGATGCCATGCTACTTACGATTACACGGCCGATCGAGGAAGCCGTCGGCACCACGCTCGGTGCGCGACGCGTAGACTCGAAAACGATACGCGGGAACTCGGAAATCTACATTCTTTTCCAGCCGGATATGGACATGCAGTATGCGCTGCAGCTCGTCCAGACGCGCGTGAGCGAGGCGCGCAGTACCCTGCCATCCGACACCGAACTCGAAACGGAGCGCGTTTCGCCGGTGGTCTATCCCGTGCTCAGCCTGATCCTGAACGGGAACGTGCCGGATGCGGATTTGTACGATGACGGCTATTACATCCTTCGCCCGCTTTTCAGCCGTGTCCCGGGAGTGGGCATCATTCAGGTGCAGGCCACCGACCGGCGCGAAGTTTCCGTGATCGCCGACCCGCAAAAGACGCTCGCGCACCGGCTGTCGCTCGTGGACATTGCGGACCAGCTGCGCGCCACGAATCAAGTCACCTCCGTCGGAAGGCTGCCGAAGGATTATTTGCAGTATCTGATTCTCTCCACGAGCCAGTTCGCGGACCTTGATGACATTCGCAATGACGTGGTGGCAACCGACAATGGGTCGCCCGTTCGCGTGCGCGATGTGGCGGCGGTCGGCTATGGCGTGGCGGACCGCACGACGATCATCACCGGGAACGGCCAGCCTGCGGCGATCATCAATATTTCGCGGCAAATCGGCGGAGACATTCTGCAGATGACGCGGCAGATCAAAGACCAGATCGCCGATCTCGGCTCGGCGATTCCCAGGACGCTGCATATCTCCGTGGTCTACGATCTGGCCGAGTTCGTTTCGGAATCCATCGGCAGCGTGCGCGATGCCATCACCATCGGCGCGGTGCTCGCGGTTCTGATCCTCTTCATTTTTCTGCGCGACGGGCGGACCACGCTTATCGCCGCCACGTCGCTGCCGCTTTCCGTGGCCGGGACATTCTTCTTCCTCAAGCTTTTCGGAGGCACGCTGAACCTGATGTCGCTCGGCGGCCTGGCGGTGGCCATCGGCCTTATCATTGACGACGCCGTCGTGGTGATCGAAAACATTTACCGCCATCTGGGACTGGGCGAGTCCCGCGAACTCGCGGCGGAGCGCGGCACGCAGGAATTGCTGGGCCCCGTGACGGGCTCGACGGCAACGACTCTCGTGGTTTTCTTGCCACTCAGTTTGCTCCAGGGCGTCGTGGGGGAATTTTTTTCGGCGCTATGCCTGACTCTGGGCGTTTCCGTCCTGCTTTCGCTGGTCTACGCCGTGGCGCTGATTCCCCTGCTCTCGCAGCGCTTCCTTTCGACAGACACGCACCGGGCCGAGTCGGCGAAATTCATCGAGCCGGTAAACCGCGCGTATGAAAGGGCCGTGCGCTGGTCGCTCAAGCACCGCGCAATTGTCACGGGCACGGCGCTCGCCTCGATTGTGCTGGGCGTGGTTCTCTACACGCATCTCGAAACGGGCTTTCTGCCGGAGATGGACGAGGGCGGCTACGTCCTGGACTATCGCACGCCCGCCGGAACGTCCCTCGAGGAAACGAACCGCATCCTCGAAGAAGTCGAACAGCGCATCGCCAAAATGCCGGAGACCGAATCGTACTCCCGGCGCACGGGCGCGGAGATGGGCCTGTACGCCACGGAGCAGAACACGGGCGATGTCCTTGTGAGACTGAAGCCGCGCTGCCACTGGCCAAGAACGTGGATCGGTTGCCCCGCCGACGAACGCAAGCGGGACATCAACGAAGTGATGGACGATCTGCGCGCGCAGATTGCCGAAAATATGCCGGGAATCGAAGTCGAGTTCACGCAAATCCTGCAGGACATGCTGGGAGACCTGGAAGGTTCGCCCGAGCCTGTCGAACTCAAGATTTTCGGGGACAACATGGGCGTGCTCGAACAAGTGGCGGGTGAGATCGGCCCAAAACTCCAGAAAATTCCCGGCATTGTGGACTACAAGGGCCTGCAGAAGGGCAACCCGGAGATCGTTTTTCACGTGGATCCGGCGCTCGCGGGCCGCGCGGGTCTCAGCTCCACACAGGTGACGCAGCAGGTGAGCGCCGGCCTGCTGGGGCTGACCGAGACGCAACTGCGCGAGGCCGACCGCACGGTGGACATCCGCGTACGTTTCCCGGACTCTTTCCGATACGACTATGGGAGCGTCCAGCAGTTTCCCATCATCACGCCGGGGAAACAGATCGTCCCGCTCTCGTCGCTGGCGCAGGTCGAACAGGTACACGGCGAAAATGAACTGAAGCGCGAAAATCTGCGGTTGATGGTGGATTTGACGGCGCGGCTCGAAAACCGCGATCTCGGCGGCGCCGTTCGCGACGTGCAAAAAATGATGGGCGGCATCGCGCTGCCCGCGGGAACGACCTACGAAATCAGCGGGCAATACGAGAGCCAGCAAAGCTCGTTTCATGATTTGCTTTCGGTTCTGGGGCTTGCCCTGGGAGCTGTGTTCATCGTGCTCGTGATCCAGTTCCGCGCGTTCGCGCCGGCGCTCATCATTCTCTCGGCGGCCCCGCTCTCCCTGGCCGGCGTGTTCGCGATGCTGTTGATCACGGGCACGGCGCTCAACGTATCGTCTTTCATGGGGATCATTTTAATGGTTGGTCTGGTGGTGAAGAACGGAATTATCCTGTTCGAGTACGTACACAAATTGCGCGCGGAGGGCAATCGGCCGCTGGACGAGGCGCTCGTGGCGGCTGGAAAGATTCGCGTGCGCCCGATTCTGATGACCACCCTCGCCACTCTTTTCGGCCTTTTGCCTCTCGCGCTCGGAATCGGCTCCGGAGCGGAGCTGCAAAAGCCGCTGGCACTTGCCGTGATCGGCGGGCTGCTGCTCTCGACGTTCATCACACTGCTCGTGATGCCCGTGCTCTATTCTCTTCTCGGACGCACCACTCCGAGGGCCTCGTAATAGATTGCCTTCTTGATGTTCGAAGCGAAGGGGAAGAATATTCCCGCGCGGCGTTATCCCTCTTGACAATAGAAGAGGGAGCGTCCATCTTAGTTGGCTTTCCCTTGCGAAGTGTGATCTATCACAGCGCGGGTCAGCGGAGATCATAAGTGAAGGTTCGCGTTTGCTTCCACGACCGATGTTTCGACGGGGCCGCTTCCGCCGCCGTCTTTTCGCGCTTTTATCGCGAGCGAATCCATGGAGACGCGGAATTCCATTACACGGGCATGACGCACAAAGCCTCTCAGCCGTTCGAAGACGGCATTTTCGACGGCGATGAGAATGCCATCGTGGATTTCAAATATTCGAGCGCGCCGCAGCTCACCTGGTGGTTCGACCATCATCAGAGCGCGTTCTTGACGCCCGAGGATGCCGAGCATTTCCGGCAGGACCGCTCCGGGAAAAAATTTTACGACCCGAGTTACAAATCCTGCACGAAATTTCTGGCCACGATTGCTTCGGAAAAATTCGGCTTCGATGCAAAGCCCATGGCCGAACTGATTCATTGGGGCGACATCATTGACGGGGCGCAATTTGCTTCGCCCGAAGAGGCCGTGGGCCTGGCCGAGCCGGCCACGCAACTCGCGCTGGTGATTGAAGCGGCGCCGGAACCGAACCTGGTTCCGCGCCTGATCCCGGAGCTTGCCGTGCGCTCCCTCAGCGAAATGATCGAGCTGCCGGCCGTCCAGAAACACCTGGGTGGCTTGCTCGAGCGCCACCGCCGCTCCGTGGACATTTTGCGCGAGCGCGCCGAAGCCCGCAACGGAGTGATCTATTTCGACGTGAGCGACCTGGATCTGGAAGGCTACAACAAATTCATCCCGTATTATCTCTACCCGGACACGTTTTACTCCGTGGGTGTGAGCGCCTCGCCTGCACGCGCGAAAATTTCCGTGGGCACGAATCCCTGGAAGGAAGCCCCCGTGGATCTCAATCTTGCATCGCTGTGCGAGAAATACGGCGGCGGGGGGCACGCACGAGTCGCGGCGATCTCACTCGGGCCGGGTGATCTTGTGCGCGCGCGCCGGATCGCCAAGGAAATCGCCGCAACGCTGCGTCAATAGCCCCGCCATTTCGCCTGAAATCACATCGGTTGCCGTTCCACCCGTTCGAGTTTCTCAAGCGCTGGAAACCCCGGACAAAAGCGAGCTATATGCAACGAATGATCGTAACGAGTCGCGGGCAGTGGGCCGGTGCGCGAGCGGCGAATGGTATACTGAAACATTTCTTGCAGGCGGCCGAAACGCAAGCAAACGGGATTCACGATGCGAATTGAAGATTTCAACGAGCGGGTGCGGCAGGGGGTCGTCGTCGCCGACGGCGCGATGGGCTCGCTGCTCTACGACGCTGTGGGCCAACAGTGCACGGTGGACGAGCTGAATTCGTCACACCCGGAGGCGGTGTTCCGCATCCATCAGGCCTATATCGAGGCGGGCGCGCAGCTCATCGAGACGAATACGTTCGGCGCGAACCGGCACAAGCTCGCGCAGGCGGGGTTGGGCGACCGCGTGGCGGAGTTGAATCACCGCGGCGTGAAAATCGCGCGCGAGGCGCGAGAGGCCGCGAAGCACGAGGTGCTGATCGCCGGGTCGATTGGCCCGCTGGGAATCGTCCGCCAGGTGCGCGCGCTGCCGCACGAACAGATGGTCGAGATTTTCAAGGAGCAGGCCGGAGCGCTGGAAGAGAGGGGCGTGGACCTGTTCATTTTGGAGACGTTCAGCGATATCGAAGAATTGCTGGCGGCGATTGACGCCATCCGGTCGTTTTCGCGGCTGCCGATTGTGGCTCAGTTGACGTATTCGGAAGAGGGGACGGCATTCGGAGGGACGCGGCCGCGGGATGCATGGGAAAAACTAAGGGAAAAGGACATCCAGGCCATCGGCGCGAATTGCACCGTAGGTCCGCAGTTGCTGCTGCCCATCCTGCAAGAGCTGGCCGCGTGCGCGACGTTGCCGCTTTCGGCGATGCCCAACGCCGGTTTTCCCCAGCGGGTCGGCGACCGCATCGTCTATCCGCGATCGTCGCCCGCCTATTTCGCGCTCTTCGCGCGGGAGGCGTCCGAACTCGGCGCGCGCATTCTGGGCGGTTGCTGCGGGACCACGCCGGAACACATTCGCGCCATGGCGGAGGCGGTCGAAAAACTGCGCGGGACGGAGTCCGGCAAGGGTAAGGGCGGAGCGACCGGCGTAGCCGAGACGACGGAGGTGATCGGCGCGGCGGAGCGCGTCCGGCGGATGGCCTCGCGCGAGCCGGAAAGCAAGCTGTGGGGCAAGATTCAGGCGGGAAAATTCGTGGTGTCCGTGGAGATTGACCCGCCGAAGGGCGTGCTGATTGACCGCATCGTCGAGCAGGTGGGGCGCGTGATGGCCTCTGGCGAAGCGGATGTGATCGACATCAACAGCGGGACGCTCGCACGCGTGGGGATGGATGCGCTGGTGCTGGCGGGGGCGCTCGAAGCGCACGGATTCGAAACCATTCCGCACCTGACCACGCGCGACGCGAATATCATCGGCTTGCAGGCCATGCTGCTGGGCGCGTGGTCCATCGGCGGCGTGCGCAACGTGCTCGCGATCACGGGCGACCCGCCGTCCGTGGGAGATTATCCGGAGACGAGCGGCGTTTACGAGCTGGATTCCATCGGACTGGTTAAGGTGCTGGCGCGGCTGAATCAGGGAACCGATTGGGCGGGAAAAAGCCTGGGAGGCGCGACCAATTTCACGATTGGGGTTGCCGTGAATCCCGTGGCCGATGACCTCGACCGGGAACTGCGCCGTTTTGAAGCGAAGATAGACGCCGGGGCCCACTTCGCCATGACCCAGCCGATCTTCGACCCCGACCACTGGATGGCCTTTCTGAAGCGCCTGGGCGGAAAAACGCCGATTCCCGTGCTCGTGGGGCTGTGGCCGCTCACGAGTTACAAGCAGGCCTTGCGGCTGAACAATGAAGTTCCCGGGATCGTGATTCCCGAAGCGGTGCTCGGCGAGATGGAGAAGGCCGGGGACGGGGCGCGCGAGCGCGGGTTCGCGCTGGCGCGGAAAATGCTGGACTGGGCGCGTACGGCCCGCGATTGCGGGATTGCGGGCGCGTACCTGATTCCTCCGTTCAAGCGCTACGAGGAAATTCTCGAACTCTTCCGCTGAGCGTGCCGCCGGAGCAAGGCTTTAGAAAATCCAGAAGCGTTTTCGGCGGCGAGTCGCATGAGAGGCGGCGCGGTGCGCGCCCGCGTGCTCCGCGATTTCGGGCACATACGGGAGCGGCCGGCCTTCGAAGGCTGCCAGCGGATTATCCATCAGCAGCGCACGAGCGAGGCTTTCTCCTCGTGTCTTGGCCACCAGTTCAAACGTTTCCTTCAGCCGCAGCGGCCGCGAAGTGACATTGTGTGCGTCGCTGGCGATGAAGTGGACCGCTCCGGCATCGAGCCAATGCTCCGCAGCCTCCTGCGCCAGCTTGCCGAAATGCCCGGAGAGCGATTGCGCCGTAATCTGCGCGTAGCAGCCCTGCCGCAGCCAGTTGAGCAGCCGGGCGGGCTGCGTGCGAATCAGTGGATTGCGCTCGGGATGCGTGATGATGGGGCAAAGCCCCGCCAGGTGCAATTCGTGGAAGGCGTGGTCGAGCGATGCAGGAATGGAATAATCGGCGCATTCGACAAGAAGATAATTTTTCTGGTTGAGCGTATAGCGGGCGGAATCGTGGCGAATATCCTGGAGATTTTCGAAGCTGAGATGGAAATCGCACCCCGTCGAGAGAACGAGGCGTCCCTCAAAGAGAGCCTGAATTTCATCGCGGCGCTGTTTTATCAATGCGGGATCGAAACGGTAGGTTTGATTCGCGTGGGGAGTACCAATGACGTGCGTAACCCCGTCTTCAATGGCCATTTCCGCCATGGCGCAGGCGACTTCAAGAGACTCGGCGCCGTCATCGAGGCCCGGAAGTATGTGGCAATGAATGTCAACCATTTGCCCGGCAGGATAGCGCAAGCGAGAATAGATGACAACGAAGGGAGCTGCTGCGGCAGGCGAGAACGCCCGGACTAAAGCGTTCCAATGTATGTGATTTGAATGTTGATCACCGCCGGGAACGCGTAGCTCGGATGTATTCGCGCAGCGTGGTGACGTTCGGTCCGTAGGAGCCCACGCGGCCCGCGTCCACGGGCAAGCCGAGATGCTCCGCTTGTTCGATACTCAGGCCGGCGTCGTCGAGTTCAGTCAGACTGTAGCCTTCGGCGGGGGTCAGGCGGTTGCGGCGCGACATGTCCAGCGGGCGCGGCGGCAAACGATTATGCCAGCGCCTCCGCACGATGTTGAAGAAGTCGTCCCAATCTCGCCGGTTCCACATATCATCTCTCCTGCCGAATACCCTGATGCAACTCATTGGATGCGGCGCGAGCGCTTCGGGTAGCTTAAAGATGAGCGTCCCGCGACGATCTCGTTCCGGGGACCGGAACGACCGAGATTCTAACCCCCTAGGCTGTGGAAAACCGCATTTGAACGCTCGATGTATCCATTGAGTTATCTCCCCCTACGCACCGGTGGCTGGTATACTTCAGGAAAGGCCCGGGGCATTATTATTGGATGGCCTTCCTGTTAAAAGCCCGTCAAGAGATTGTGTGAGCGGCGCGAATTTTCGATGAGCAACCCCGTAATCGTCGTGCATTACCACGAATTGTGGCTCAAGGGCCGCAACCGGAGATTTTTCCTCGGCAAACTTTTTACCGCGCTGCGGCAAGCGCTCGAGGGAATTCCCGTGGAGCGGATCGAGCAGCCGGGCGACCGCTTTCTCGTGCGGCTCGGCGCCGGGGCGTCGCTTGAAGACGCGATCGCGCGCGTGGAGCGAGTCGTTGGAATCGCATACTATGCCGTGGCGCGGCCGGTGGAGCGGAGTATGGAAGCTCTGTGCCGCGCGGCGTGGGACGAGATCGAGCCGCTCGATTTCCATACATTCGCTGTGCGCGCCAAGCGCAGCGACAAATCGTTTGCGCACCCCACGATGGAGATTGAATCAGCCGTAGGCCGCTTCCTGCTGGAAAAGCTCCGCGCGCAAGGCCGGGATGCGCGCGTGAGACTAAAAGATCCCGAACTCACCTGCCACGTGGAAATCACGCCCGGCCCCGCCCTGGTGTATGCGCGCAAAATTCCCGGCGCGGGCGGTTTGCCGGCGAACACCGCGGGACGAATGATATGCCTGCTATCGGGCGGATACGATTCGGCCGTGGCCGCCTATCACATGATGAAGCGCGGCGCGCACCTGAGCTTCGTACACTTCTACGGCACGGGCGCCCGGCCGGGAGAATCGTCGGTGCACGTGGCGAGCGGGCTGGTGACGCGTCTCGCGCCCTATCAATTTCGCGCCCGGCTGTATCGCGTGCCCTTTGAATGCATCCAGCGCGAAATCGTGCGCTACGCCCCGGAAAACACGCGCATTCTGCTATACCGGCGGATGATGCTGCGGATCGCTGAGGCGCTGGCACGCCGCGATCGGGCGCTGGCGCTCGTGACCGGGGACAGTCTGGGTCAGGTGGCGTCGCAAACGTTGCGCAATCTGGTGGCGGTGGATACTGTGGCGCGAATGCCCGTCTTCCGCCCGCTCATCGGCACGGACAAAATGGAAATCCTTGCAACCGCGCGAAAGATCGGGACGTACGATATTTCCTCGGAGCCTTTTCACGATTGCTGCCCCGTCTTTATGCCGCGAACGCCGGCGCTTCATGCCAGCGCGGAAGAACTCGATGAAGCGGAAGCGAAGCTCGATGTCGCGGAACTCATCGGGCAGGGAATTGTCGGCACGTCCATCGAGCGATTTGTGTACTCGAAGGGACACGTGGAAGCGAGCGAGCCAAGACCGCTCGCGCCGGCCGGAAAACAGCGCAGCGCGGTTGCCTAATCGGCAAGCCCGGAACTACATCGCTTGCTGGTGAATAAGGGTTCGAAGGGAAAGTTACCGGTCGCGACCGCCGCCGTATCCGCCTCGACCGCCGCGGCCTCCGCCACCCCCGCCACGGCCGCCACCTCCACCACCGCCATGGCCGCCGCGCCCACCACCACCGCCTCCGCCGCCTTCCCGCTGCGGACGCGCTTCGTTGACCACGATGGCGCGGCCCAGAAAATCCTTGCCGTTCAAGGCCGCGATTACTTTTTCGGCCTCGCCGTCATCCCGGATCTCAGCGAAGCCAAACCCGCGCGGTTGCCCCGTAAAGCGATCGCGCAGCAGCGTAAGCGAGTCCGGCTGCACGCCGATTTCCGAAAACAGCGCCTGCAACTGCTCTTCTGTAGCCTTGAACGACAGATTTCCCACGTACAGTTTCTTCACGGCCGCTCTCCCTGTGCCCCCGTTCGTCCCAGGGCACGCACTGCGAGGCTGAAGAGGCAGGATCGGGCCGCGGGGAAGTCAGCAGTGCGCCGGCCACTCCGGGCTGAAGCGAGCGCTCCAGCAACTCAGGAAGCATCTTGCGGCAAATGGCCCGCGCAGTCAACCATCTGGGCTGGTAAGGGTCAGTCCTGCCAGCTCAAAAATACCAGTCGTCGAAATTTCGGTCGTTTACGTATTTGAAGCCGTGGCCGTGCTGCGCGAACCAGTCTCGCCATTGCTTAATAATTGAAACCTGGGCGTCTCTCGGTGCAACCCAAACTGAATCGCGAGACATCCATGTGCCGAAAAAAGGGACTCGGTCTTGCGCGTCTTGGTCTAGGAAGTGCGCCTCGTCGCTGGACAAATCTGCGGTGGTAGCCGCCCTGAAATCTAGCCCAGTGAGGGACCGAAGAGCTCGAACGATCCACACAGCTTGAGGGTGATGCTCACTGCGATAGCGCCCGCGGGCCGTTGGTTTAAGGGCTGCTATGAGGAGTTCGGTGCTTCGCTCTGGATTTTGATAAAAAACTTGAAAATGAAGGTCTGGAGACTCAGATGACGGAGTGGAAGTTAATTCCTTGATTGCTCCAGTTATTGCGGCATTGCTGGCGTGTGTCTGGCCGGGGCAGTCTGGAGCGAGATAACAGATGAGAATAACCGTCAGCCCGTACGCGCGGAGACTCACCCCGATTTCCCTTGGCTAACTAAACGCCCAAACGCTGGAAAATGCAAGACTGCGGATCAGGTGCGGTAGCTGGCGTTGATGTGCACGTATTCGCCGGTGAAGTCGCAGGTCCACATGCGCGCCGAGCCGCGGCCGGAGCGCAAATCCACGACGATGGGGACAAATTTCGCGAGCATTTTTTGGTGCACGGCGCGCTCGCTGAAGGAATGTTCGTGGCCGCGGCGGCAAACGGCGATTCCGGCGATCCAGACATCGGCGCGCTCGAAATCGAAGGCTACGCCGGCGCGTCCGGCTGCGGCGAGGATGCGTCCCCAATTGGGGTCGGCGCCGGCGAACGCAGTTTTCACCAGAGGCGAATTCGCGATCGTGCGCGCCACTTGATCGGCTGCGCGATCGGAAGGCGCGCCGCGCACTTCGATTTCAATCACGCGCTGCGCCCCCTCGCCATCTTCGACAATCGCAAGTGCAAGCGATTTGCAAACTTCGAGTAAGGCAGCGAGGAATTTTTTGTAATCGGAGCCGTCCGCGCCGGCAATTCTGCGGGCGCCGGATTGGCCGTTGGCCAGCACAGCCACCGTATCGTTCGTCGAGGTGTCGCCGTCAACGGATATGGAATTGAAGGTGCGTCCCACGGCGGCCTTCAGAGCGCGGGCGAGCAGCGCGGGTGAAATTGCCGCGTCGGTAGAAAGAAATGCGAGCATCGTGGCCATATTGGGTTGGATCATGCCCGAACCCTTGGCGCAGCCAAGCACACGCACCTGCTTTCTCCCGATGCGGCACCTGGCGGAGGCCCACTTTGGGCGCGTGTCCGTGGTCATAATCGAGCGCGCGAAGTCCTCGAAAGCTCCCGCTTCGGACCGCAGCTCACGAACGAGCTGCGGCACAGCGGCGAGAATTTTCTCCACGCGCAGGGGTGCGCCAATCACGCCCGTGGAGCAGACGACAATCTGTGAGGCATCGAGGCCTCCCAGCTCCCGTGCCAGTTTGCGCGATGTCGCTTCCGCGGCGGCAGTGCCGGCACGGCCGGTGCAGCAGTTTGCGTTGCCCGAATTGACGATCACGCCGCGCATCTTGCGCCGCGATTGCCCAAGGTGCGCGCGGGAGGCTGTCACGGGCGCGGCCACGACCTGGTTGGTGGTGAAAACGGCCGCCGCCGCGGCGGGAGTTTCGCTTACGAGAATTCCAAGGTCGAGCCTCGATCTTTTCAGGCCGCAGCGCGTAGCCGCGAACGAGAATCCCCGCGGAATCTCGTTAGGGGAGAGGGGCGAATTCATAGCACACCGGCGGGCATCGCCCCAGCGTCTGATACAGAGGTGGTGACCGCCCTCATGGATTTTCCTCAAGCTTCGCGAGCCGCGCATTAAAGTTTTCGAGCGCGGCCTGGACTGCTGCCGGTGCCGTCCCGCCGGGCACAGCGCGGCGCGCCAGGGCGGATTCGAGCGTCAATACGGCGCCCAGGTCGCCGCCGAATGCGGGCGAAAATTCCTTCAGCCGTGCGGGCGGCATCTCGCGAATCGTTTTTCCTTCCCGCTCGGCCGCGCGCAGCACTTTGCCGGTGATTTCGTGCGCCTCGCGGAAGGGGACGCCGCGAACAGCGAGATAATCGGCGAGTTCCGTGGCGACCAGCGCGGGGTCCTCCGCCGCCTGGCGGAGCCGCGCCTCGCGGAACCGCGTGGCTGTCAGCGCGCCCGCCGCGATTTGCGCCATGGCGAGCGCCTGGTCATGAGCCTCGAACACGGGTTCCTTGTCTTCCTGCAAGTCGCGCTGATAGCTCGAGGGCAGGCCTTTGCACGCCGTAAGAAGCGCGAGGAGCGAGCCGTAGATGCGGCCCGTCTTCCCGCGGATCAACTCCCATGCATCGGGATTTTTTTTCTGCGGCATCAGGCTGCTGCCGGTGGAGAATTCGTCGGGCAGCTCGACGAACGCGAATTCCGGCGAAGCAAAAAGAATCATGTCCTCGGCGAGGCGCGAGAGATGCATCGCGAGCGTCGCCAGAGCGAAAAGAAAATCGAGCGCAAAATCGCGGTCTCCGACGGCGTCCAGGCTATTTGCCGTGACGCGCGAAAAGCCCAAATCGCGCGCGAGCGCCATGCGGTCCACCGGGAAGGCGCAGCCGGCCAGCGCGCCCGAGCCGAGCGGGCAAGCATCGGCGCGCGCCGCGGCGCAAGCCATGCGTTCGGCGTCGCGTTGGAGCGCCTCGCCGTGCGCCAGAAGCCAGTGCGAAAGCAGCAGCGGCTGCGCGTGCTGCATGTGCGTGGTCCCCGCCATGGGAACGCCCAGATTCTGCCTGGCCTGGGTTGCAATGGCGCGGGCCAGAGAGGCAATTGCGGCCCTCATCTCCCGCGCGGCTTCCTTCACGTACATCCGGAATTCGGTCGCGACCATTTCGTTGCGGCTCCGGCCCGTGTGCAGCTTGGCGCCCAGCGGACCCAGCTTCTCGACGAGCGCCATCTCGGCGAAATGGTGGACGTCTTCGGCCTTCGAGGCATCGAGCCACGCGGAGTCGGATTCGGCGCGGGACTCGATGTCATCGAGTGCGGCTACAATCCGCTGGCTCTCTTCGTGGGTGAGAATTCCCGCGGCGGCGATGGCGCGCGCCCAGGCGCGGTCGAGCGCCAATTCCTGGGGCAATAGCCGCCGGTCGAACTGCCAGGAGCGCTCGAATTCATAAAATGAGGCGTCGGGGGCGCGCTCAAAGCGGCCGCCCCACATTTTCTGCCCATCCGCGGTGGTCATGAGGCATTCGCCTTTTTGGGCGGCTTATGGGGTGCCTCGTTCGGCGCCTCGAGCGGAACGGTGATGGGCAGCGCGAAGAGATTGATAAATCCCTCGGCGTCCTTGGGGTTGAACCCGGTCATGGTGAAGCTTGCGAGATTGGTTTGATACAGCGAATAGGGAGACCGGCGCGAGGCCACGCTGACGTTGCCCTTGAAGAGCGTAAGCCCCACGGAGCCGGTGACGCGGCTCTGCGAGCTGGCATAGAAAGCGTCCAGGGCATGGCGCAGAGGCGTAAACCACATGCCGTAATAAACCATTTCCGCGTAGCGCAGCGAGAGGATCTGCTGGTAATGCGCCGTCTCACGGTCGAGGCAAAGCGATTCCAACTCGCGATGCGCGCCCACAAGCAAAGTGCCGCCCGGCGTTTCGTAGGCGCCCCGCGATTTGATTCCGATGAGGCGGTTCTCCACGAGTTCCATGCGTCCCACGCCGTGCGCGGCCGCGATTTCGTTGAGCTCCTCGAGCAGGGCCAGTGGGGCGAGCTTTTTGCCGTTTACCGCAACGGGGATGCCCGCCTCGAAGCCGATCTCGACGTTCACGGGCTGGTCGGGCGCCTTCGCCGGCGAAACAATCCATTGCCACATGGATTCCTCGGGCGCATTCGCGGGATCTTCGAGCACGCCTCCTTCGTGGCTCAAATGCCAGATATTGCGGTCGCGGCTGTAAATATTTTTGGTCGTCTGCTCGACGGGAACGTTGTGCGCGCGAGCATAGGCGATGGCCTCTTCGCGCGACGCGATTTTCCATTCGCGCCACGGCGCGATGATGGCCAGTTCCGGCGCGAGGGCTTTGGCGGCAAGCTCGAACCGCACCTGATCGTTTCCCTTGCCCGTGCAGCCGTGGGCCAGGGCGTCCGCGCCAACTTTTTTGGCAAGTTCCACCTGCCTCTTGGCCAGCAGTGGACGCGCAAACGAAGTGCCCAGCAGATATTTGTGCTCATAGACCGCGCCGGCGCGAAGCGTCGGCCAGATGTAGCCGGTAATGAATTCCTCGCGCAGGTCTTCGACATACGCGGCGCTGGCTCCGGTGGCGAGGGCTTTTTTGCGCGCGGCTTCCAGGTCTTCACGCTGGCCCAGGTCGCCGATCATGGCGATCACCTCGCAGCCATAGGTTTCCTTCAGCCAGGGAATGATGATGGAGGTATCCAGCCCTCCGGAATAGGCGAGGACGACTTTTTTCGGCAATTTATTCTCCTCTAGGTAAGCAGTGTGTACAGGATCGCTTTTTGGACGTGCAGGCGATTTTCCGCCTGATCGTAAACGATGGAGCGCGGTGAATCCATCACCGATGCGGCGACTTCCATCCCGCGATGCGCGGGCAAGCAGTGCAGGAAGACGGCGTCCTTGGCGGCCTGCGAGAAAAGCGCTTCATTCACCTGGTAGCCCGCGAAGGCTGCCTGGCGCGCTGCGGCCTCCTCTTCCTGTCCCATGCTCGTCCACACGTCCGTGTAAACCGCCTGCGCCCCCGCGACGGCCTCCTCCGGCGAGTGGAGGAGCTCAATTTTCCCCGAGGTCTGGCGCGCTACGGCTTTCGCTTCGGCAACCACGTCGGCGGCGGGCTCGTAGCCTGCGGGCGTGGCCACGCGGATATGCGCGCCCACGCGCGCGCCGATGGTCAGAAGCGAGTGGCACATATTGTTTCCGTCGCCGATATAAGCCAGCTTAAGCCCGCGAAGTCCGGCGAAGCGCTCCTCGAGCGTGAAGAAGTCCGAAAGCGCCTGGCAGGGATGGAACCGGTCGGAAAGCGCGTTGATTACGGGGATGGAGGCGCTTTCCGCCATCTCTTCGAGCGCCTCTTGCGCGAAGACGCGCGCAATGATTCCCTGCACCCAGCGCTCCAGATTTTTTGCGATGTCGCGGATGGATTCGCGCTCGCCGAGGTGCGTAAGCGTATGGTCGAGAAAAACGGCCGACCCGCCGAGGCTGGCGATGCCCACCTCGAACGTCACGCGTGTGCGCAGCGACGGCTTTTCGAAAATCATCGCCAGAAAACGGCCCGCGAGCGCGCCCTGGTAATGCTGCGGGCGCGCCTTCATGTCCGTCGAGAGCCGGAAGAACTCGCGCACCCGCGCGGGATTCCACTCCATGCCCGTGAGCAGGTCGTTCTTCAAGGAGAGCGGTGTGGCGGCGACGGTCATGATTATCTCGCGGCAGCCAAAGCCATCGGCTGCACATTCGCCTTCTGCGCCGCAGCGGATGGCCCGGCGGCGGATTTCGGCGCCCGGGCCAGCACCGCTTCGAGCTTCTTGAGAAACTCCGCGACGTCCCGCCGCCCGATGATGAAAGGCGGGAGCAGCCGCAGCACATGGTCATGCGTGCAATTGATTATCAGTCCCTGCCGCAGCGCTTCCTCGACGAACGGCGCGCCTTCCACGGCAAGATCAATGCCGATGATTAATCCTTCGCCGCGCACCTCGCGGATGAAATCAAACCGCTCCGCCAGCTTCTCGATCCCCGCGCGGAGTTCGGCGCCACGCGCGCGTACATTCTCGAATAAGTCTTCCTCTTCGATGACGCTAAGGAATTCAAGCGCCACAGCGCAGATGAGCGGGCCGCCGGCGAACGTCGAACCGTGCATTCCCGGAGTGAGCGCGGATGCGAATGGCTCGCTCGCCAGGATGGCTCCCATCGGCAATCCGCCCCCCAGCGGCTTCGCCACGGTCACAATGTCCGGCAGCGATCCGTATTTCTGATAGGCGAACGCCCGGCCAGTGCGGCCCAGGCCGCTCTGGATTTCATCAGCGATGAGCGCGGCGTCGTGCTGCGTGGCCAGCTCGCGTGCCCGCTGCCAAAACGCTTCGCTCACCTCGAAAACTCCGCCCTCGCCCTGCACCGGTTCGATCACGATGGCGCAGATCGAATCGTCGAATTTCGTTTCGAGGTCGGCCACATCGTTGAAGCGCACGAATTCCACTCCGGGGACGAGCGGGGCAAAGGGTTCGCGGTACTTCGGCGTGTGTGTGATCGAAAGCGCGCCAAACGTCCGCCCGTGAAAGGAATTCTCAAGCGCCAGGATGCCGGTCTTGGGCGCCCGGCCATTGATGGATTTTGCGTGCGCGTAGGCTCGCGCGATCTTCAGCGCGCCTTCCACCGCCTCCGTGCCGCTATTGGTGAAGAACACGCGGTCCAGCCCCGACCATTCCGCAAGCTTGCGCGCCAGCGGCCCCTGATAGGGATTGTGAAAAAGATTCGAAATGTGCGTGGCGCGGCCCGCTTCGCGCCGTATCACGCGCACCAGCCGGGGATGCGCGTACCCCAGCGCGTTTACGGCGATGCCCGCCAGAAAGTCTAGATATTCGCGGCCCTCTGAATCGTAAAGGCGGCAGCCATGCCCGTGCGTGAATACATCCGGCGGCCGCCGGTAGGTATTCATCATGTAGCGCGCTTCCTCGGCGCGAATCTTCGCCGGAGAAGAGCCCTTTCTGGATGCAATTTTCTTTTTGGTCATTTTCAGCAGCTCGTTCAGCAACTCGCAGCCTTGTGCGCGGTCCTTGTCGCCGTCCGGATCACGGGCAGAACCCGCGTGCCCGGGCAGCGCCCTCCGCTGGCGGCAGCCAACAGCGCGCGCGGCTTCATGCCGCCCACGATGCGCACTTCGGAGACGCCCCCGGCCAGCGCCCGCTTGGCGGCTTCGAGCTTGAGTATCATCCCGCCGGAAACCTTGTTCTGGCGGATCAGGTCTTCGATGTCCGTTCCGCGCACCGCGCTCAGCACCTTCTCTCCGTCGAGCACCCCCTCCACATCGGTGACGAAAATCAGCCGGTCGGCGCGGATGAACTCCGCGGCGGCCGCGGCCATGTGGTCGGCATTGATGTTGTAAAGCTCGCCGTCGGCGCCCAGGCCCATGCACGAGGCCACCGGAACCACGCCCGCGCGCCACAGCGAGCGCAGAAAATCCACATTTACCTCCGTCAAATAGCCGACGAAACCCAGCCCGCCTTCCCGCTCATCGAGCTGCATCGGCTCGGCAAGAAAGCAGGCGGCGTCGCTCGCGCCAATCCCCACGGCCGGCTGCCCGGCGAGCGAAATCGCGCCCGCCAGCTTTTTGTTGAGCAGCCCGGCAAAGACCATGATGGCCGCGTCGCGCGTTTCGCGGTCGGTGACGCGCAGCCCGCTGACGAACCGGCTCGAGATTCCCATGCGAGCGAGCGTGGCCGTAAATATTTTCCCGCCGCCGTGAATCACCAGAATCTCGTGGCCTGCTCGCGCGAGCTCCGTAATCTGCCGCGCCAGCGCCTGCACGTATTCATCGCGCTCGAGCAGCGCCCCTGCAATCTTGATGACCATTCTCATAGCAACCCCGCCGTTTCCGGATACCCGTGCATCCCGTTGAAATTTTGTACCGCTTGTCCCGCCGCGCCCTTGCCCAGATTGTCGAGACACGCGACGATCACCAGCCGCTCGCCCGAAGCATCGAGCGCGAAGCCGATGTCGCAGAAATTCGTGTGCGCCACGTGCTGCAACTCCGGCAAACTTCCCGCCGGCAAAACCCGGACCATGGGATGGCCCGTGTAGAACTTTCGATAGAGACTTTCGATTTCCTCCGCCTTGCGCGCGGAATCGAGCCACACGTAAATGGTCGAAAGAATTCCGCGCTCCACCGGAAGCAGATGCGTGGTGAAAACAAAATCCTCGGATGCCAGTCCCAGGTGGTCGCTCACTTCCGGCGTGTGCCGGTGCGTGAACAGGCTGTAGGCTCGAAAATTCTCATTCACCTCGACGAAATGCGTTTCGCGCTTCGGCTCCTTGCCCGCGCCGCTCACGCCCGACTTGCAGTCGCACACGATCCCCCGCGCGCGGTTGATCCAGCCGGACTCGGTGAGCGGCCGCAGGCCCAAAATCACCGATGTCGGATAGCAACCCGGATTGGCCACCAGGCGCGCCTGCGGCAGCGCGTCGCCATACAGCTCCGGCAGCCCATACACGGCCATCGCCAGAATCCCGGCATCCGGCGGTGGAAGCTTGTACCACTGCGCGAAAGTCTCCGGCCGGCGGAAGCGAAACGCGCCGCTCAAATCCACGATGCGCAATCCCGGATTCGCCGCGAGCAATTCGGGCGCGAGTTCGAGCGAAGCCTCATGGGGCGTCGAAAGGAACACGGTCTGCGCCCCGCTCTTCGCCACAGCCTCGACGGAGAGCGGCTTGCACGGCGCTTCGCCCCATCCTCGAAGCTGCGGATAAAGCTCCGTCAGGCAGCGGACGTTCGCATGCCCCTCGCGGAGATAGAATGTAGTTGTGCCAATGTGCGGGTGCCGCAGAAGGAGCCGGGCCAACTCGAATCCCGCATAGCCCGTTGCTCCGACGACGGCGACCCTGGACGGGTCGTTCATCGGAGCATTTCCTCCACGCGCTTCTGTATGGCGCTCGACGCGCTGCGCGAAGGCGAAACGATCAGCACCGTGTCGTCCCCCGCAAGCGTGCCGGCAACTTCCTTCCAGTGCTCGGCGTCCACGGCGGCGGCCAGCGGCTGCGCGCCGCCGGGAGGCGTCTTCAGCACGAGCATGTTTTGCGCCGCGCGCATATCCAGCAGGAATTCCTTGAGCGCGTGCTCGAGCGTCGGCAAAGGAGACGCTTCCTCGCCGCCCGCCGCGGCGAGCGAACGATAGCCTTCCGCGGTTTTCACCAGCCGCAGCTCGCGCAGGTCGCGCGAAAGCGTCGCTTGCGTCACGCGCATCCCCAGGTGCCCCAGGCGGCGGCGCAGCTCGTCCTGGCTCGCCACGGGCCGGCCCGCGAGAAGCTTCAAAATCTGTCCCTGCCGGAATCGTTTGTGTGCAGCCATTTTATCTCGATGCGTGAATATGCACCCCAATGTATAATCATACAGAAGAGGGCACATCTGTCAAGCATTCTTTTTGCGAAAGGGCGAAGGGATTGCCATGCGGCTGCCGGGGGCGCGAAGCGTTAAGGAGAGGCTACGCTCAATGCGCCGAACCCCTGTGCTAAAATAAGCGACCTCACGATAGGCCCGTAGCTCAGTTGGCTAGAGCGCGTCCTTGACACGGACGAGGTCTGCGGTTCGAGCCCGCACGGGCCTACCACGCCGCCCATTGCGTCCCGCGGTCACTGCTCCCAGCCGCCTCCGAGCGCCTGATAGAGCTGCACCAATGCTTGCAACTCATTGAGCTGAGCCTGCGCGAGCGCGAGTTCGTCGCTGAAGTAATTCGTTTCGTTGGTAAGCACTTCCAGATAGTCGGTGACTCCTGCTAGAAAGCGTGTCTCCGATAGCTGCGCGGCGTCTTGCGCCGACGCCGTCAGTTGTTCCTCTTGGATCCGGAATTCACGGTCCTTGCGATAGGCGATGAGCGCATTGGAAACATCCCGGAACGCGCCCTGGATCGTCTTCTGGTAGGTCAGGATCATTTCCTGCCGTTGCGCCTCCGCCAGGCGCACGCCGGACCGAAGCCTTCCTCCTTCGAAGATCGGCTGCGTCACCGATCCAGCGAGTGTCCACAGCCCGGCCGGTCCGGTGAACAAATTCTCCAGCGCCGAACTTTGATATCCCCCCTCTCCGGTCAGCGAGATTTGAGGGAAGTACGCGGCCCTTGCCACGCCGATCTGCGCGTTCGCTGCAATGAGATTTTCTTCGGCTTCGCGGATGTCCGGCCTGCGCTCCAGCAGCGAAGCGGGAAGCCCGGCCGGGACGTCCGGTGGATGCGGTTCGTCCGTCAATGGCAACCCTCGCGTGATCGCTCCCGGATTATTCCCCAGAAGGATGCTCAAGGAATTTTCCTGCTGCTCGATCTGGCGTTCGAGATCGGGAACCTGCGCGCCGGCCGTGTAAACCAATTCTTCCGCCTGGCGCTGGTCGAGCATGGTATCAATTCCGTGTTCGGTGAGTTGCCGTGTCAATTCCAGGGATTGCTTTCGAGAATCAAGCGTGTGCTGGGAAATTTCAAGCTCGAGATCGAGTTCCCGCAGCTGAAAATATCCGCTGGCAACATTCGCCACGAGCGTAGCAATCACTTCCTGGCGCGCCCACTCGCTGGAGAGCAAATTCGCCCTTGCTTCCTCGGTGGCCCGCCGATACTTGCCCCAGAAATCGATATTCCAGGCCGCGGACGCACTCACCTGCCCTTGGGTGACTTCGAATGCTGGGATTGGCCCGCTTGCCGCGTCGCGCATATTGGTGATGTTGCCGCCGCCGCTGAGGGATGGGAATTGATTGGCGCGCGTAATCCCGAGCTGCGCCTGCGCTTCCAGAACACGCGCCGCCGCGATGCGCGCATCATAATTCTTTTGAAGCGCCGTGCGGATCATCTCCTGCAGTTCCTTGTCTTGAAAAACTTCCCACCATTTCTGATCGGCGAGCGAAGCGGCATCGGTCTTGGCCGCCTCCTCCGGTGTCAATCCTCGATAAGAGGACGGCGTGTCCGTGCTCGGCCTTCGATAGTTCGGGCCAACGGCGCAACCCGCAAGGCAGACAGCGCCCACGCAGACGAGAAGTACGGGGCGCAGCGCGGCACGAACTCCATCTTTATTCCAGGTCATGGGCGTCAGTTTCCCACTCCGCCCTCGGGCGCGACGCTCGTCGAAGGCGATTGCGAATGTCCCGCGCGCAGAAAAGCGACGCGGTCGAGCACCTTCTCCTGAAATTCCTCGAGAGAGAGATAAATGGCCGGAGTAATGTACAGCGTAATGAATTGCGAGACGATCAATCCGCCCATCACCACCAGCCCCAGCGGCCGGCGGGACGCCCCGTCCGCGCCAAAACCCAGCGCGATCGGGAACGCGCCCATCACAGCCGCCATCGTGGTCATCATGATGGGGCGAAAGCGCTCCATGCTGGCATCGTGGATCGCCTGATCGTCCGCGACTCCCTGTTTCACGCGCTGCTCCGCGAAGTCCACGATCAAAATTCCGTTCTTCTTCACGATTCCCATCAGCATGAACATGCCGATATAGGCGTAGAGCGAAGCCTCCGCGCCAAAGAGCCACAGCGTCAGCAGGCCGCCCACCAGCGCCACCGGCAACGAGGAAAGCACCGTGATCGGGTGCACGTAACTCTCATAGAGGATCGCCAGGACCACATACATCACGAACACGGCCAACCCCATCAGGATGGTGAGGCTCGATACCGTGTCGCGGAACACGAGCGCCTCTCCCTGCAGGCCGCCGCGAATGGAGGGAGGCAGGATCTGTCGCGCGGCACTTTCCACGAACTGCGTGGCCTGGCCGATGGCATACCCGGGCTTCAAGCTGAAGAACACCGTAACGCTCGTAAACTGGTTGATGTGATTCACGGCTTGCGGGCCGATCACCGTGTGCCACGTCACCAGTGCATTGAGCGGAACCATGCGCGTGCCGTCGTCGCTTTTGATATAGAGCAGGCCCAGGTTCTCGGGATCCGAGCGCCCGTTGTCTTCCACTTCCAGAATCACCTGGTACTGATTGGTGGGCTTCTTTATCAGGTAGATGTAGTTCTGCGAGTAGGCTTCGTGGAGCAGGTTCAAAATCCGCGTTTCCGACACGCCATAGAGCTTGGCCTGATCGCGCAGAATCTCGACTTGAAGGTTCGGCGTATGGTTGAACAAGTCCGAGTTGATGAACAGAAACCCCGGATATTCGCGCATCTTCTGCATGAATTTCCCGGCCACGGCGTACACCTCGTTCAGGATCAATTCCCGATAGCGCATACGCGAACTGCCCCTGCGTGTTCGCCGTGGCGCCGGTGCTGATTTGCAGCACCGGGTTGGGCTGCAGGAAGGTGACCGTGCCGGGAATTTTGGCGTCGAGCGCGCCCATCAATTGCCCCGCGATCGCCTGGATGGGCGGACGCTTGGAGGGATCGCTCAGAAATTCGATCACGAATTCCTGATTCGCCGGCAAAAATTGAGAATTCCCGCTCATCGTGAACGTCGTCATCACCGCCGGATTGGCGTGCACCACGTCCTCGGCCACCACTTGATACGCGTGCATCTGATCCGGCGACGACCCCTCCTGCGCCACCAGCACTCCGCGCACGAACGAACTATCGCCCACCGGCAAAAACGATTTTGGAATCGCGTAGAAAAGGAGCCCGGTTCCGGCCAGGCAAACAACCCACGTCAAGAGCGAGACCCAGCGGTTGCGAAGAAAGAACCACAGCGAGCGCCCATATAGGTCCAGCACTCGCTTTTCGAAGGCGCCGCTCGTTCGCTCCATCCATGTTTTCTTCGCTCCCGCGCCGCGCGGCTCGAGCAGCCTCGAACACATCAGCGGCGTAAGCGTCAGCGAGACGATTCCGCTCGCGAAAATGGACACGATAATCGTGATCGAAAATTCCCGGAAGATGCGCCCCACCAGTCCGCTCATGAAAACCAGCGGGATGAACACGGCCGCCAGCGAAATGGTCATGGCCAGAATCGTAAAGCTGATTTCCCGCGCGGAATTAAGGGACGCTTCGAGGGCGCCCTGACCTTGTTCCATCAAGCGGACCGTGTTCTCGAGGAACACGATGGCGTCGTCCACCAGGAAGCCGATGGCCAGCGTGAGCGCCATCAGCGACAGATTGTCGAGGCTATAGCCCAGCACAGACATCACGATGAACGTCAGCAGCAGCGAAAGCGGCAGCGCCACCGTGGGGATCAGCGTGTCCCGCCCCCGGCCCAGAAACAGGAATATCACCATCACCACCAGCGCGAACGCGATGCACAGCGTGGTCTGCACGTCCTGCGCGCTGTGCACAATCGTCACCGACCGGTCGTAAATCGGCACGATGTCAATCGACCCGGGGAGCTGCGCGCGGATGACGGGCACCTGATCGCGCACGGCCTTGGATACCTGCACCGCATTCGATCCCGCCCGGCGGAACACGGCTATGACCGCCGTTGCCGAAGGCACGTGATGCCCCCGCACCCAGAATCGCATGTCAATGCGTTCGTCCTGCACGCTGTCCGTTGCCGTCGCGATGTCTCGCAAATAGACCGGGGCGCCGTTGTTCTGTCCCACGATCAGATTGTTATATTGTTCCGCATCGCTCAGTTGCCCCTGCGGCTGGAGCAGGAAAGTCTTGTGTTCCCCGTCGAACTGTCCCGCGCCCGTATAGCTCGTGCCGTTCTTGATGGCGCTCGCAAGATCATCAATCGTCAGGTTGCGCGCAGCCATGGCCGATGGATCGGCCTTGATTCGCACAGCCGATTGCGTGCCGTACACCGCAACCTGGCTCACACCCGGTAAAATGCTGATTCGTTCGCCCACTTGCGTGTTGGCATAGTCGTAGAGCTGCCCGGCGGTCGCCGTATCGCTCGTGAGGGCGATGTACATGATGGGCTGATCGTTGGGGTTGGTCTTCGTGAATGTGGGAGGGCTGGGCAGATCCACGGGAAGCTGTCCCTGCGCCCGCGTGATGGCAGCCTGCACGTCGGTCGCCGCAGCGTCCAGGCTCTTCGAGAGCTCGAACTGCAGCACGAAGCTCGTGTGTCCCTGCCCGCTGTTGGAAGTCACCAATTCCAACCCGGGAATTTGCATGAACTGCCGCTCGAGCGGCGTGGCCACGTTGTTGGCCATCGTTGCAGGCGTCGCGCCCGGATAGCTCACCTGCACCTGGATAACGGGATAGTCCACTGCAGGCACGTCGTTCACGGGCAGGCTCAGATACGCCAGCACGCCAAACAGGATGGCCGAGGCGGTCAGCACCACGGTCATCACCGGACGGCGTATGAATGGCTCGGAGATGTTCAAGACTTCAAGCCTTCCGTTGCAATCGCACTGGTGCTGGAGGTTTGATTGTCCTCCGGAGCTGCGGCGCTGGGCGCGGCCTGGTCAATCCGCACCTTGGCGCCGGGACTCAGTGTCATTTGTCCCGTCACCACGACGCGTTCGCCCGCAGCCACTCCACCCACCACCACGACCTCATCGCCCTGGCGCTGTCCCAGCGTCACTAAGCGCAGCTCAACCGTATCGTCACCCTTGACCACGTAGACGAACGGCCCCTGCTGGCTGATTTGCGTGGCCTGACTCGGGATCAGGATGGCCTGCTTATCCGTCGCCAGCACAAGCCTCACATCCACAAATTCTCCCGGCCAGAAATGACGGTCCGAATTCGGGATGGTCGCGCGCAAGTTGACTGTGCCGGTGCCGTTTTGCACGGCATTGTCGAGGAACGTCACTTCTCCCGCGTGGCCGTGGTTCTCCGGGTCCGACGGAATGCGTACGATCGCCTTCAAGGCCCCTCGGCGCATCTGCTTTTGGACTTCCGGAAGATCGCCCTCCGTGATCGTGAAATCCGCGTAAATCGGGTCAATTCGCTGGATCAGCAGCAGCGACGTTGTGTTCGCCTGCACCACGTTTCCGATGTCCACCAGCCGCGCCCCGGCGCGCCCTTCAATCGGCGAATGGATGTAGCAATATTCGAGATTCAGCTTTGCTGTCTCGAGCGCGGCCTGGGCCGATTCGATCTGCGCCTGGTCCAAATCCACCGCGTTTTTCTTTGTGTCGTAGTCCTGCTTCGAAATAGCTTTCGTCTCCACAAGTTCCGAGTAGCGCTCGAACTGGGTCTTGGCCAGATCCATGGCCGCATTCGCTTGGGCCAGGCTGGCCTGCGCCGAGTCCAGCTGCGCCTGGTAGGGGCGCGGGTCAATCACAAAAAGAAGCTGCCCCTTTTCCAACTCTGCGCCATCCTCGAAATGCCGCTCGGTGATGCGTCCGCCAACCTGTGGCGTCACGGTCACCGATTCGAACGCGCCGCTCTTGCCGATTTCGTCCAGATACATAGGCACATCCTGCGCCGTCGCGCGAACGACGGTCACGAGAGGCGCCGGCATCTGCGGCCCCGCCGCCACTGCGCTCCCTTTATTGCAGCCGGCCGTCGCCAGCAGAGCGGCAAATGCCGGAACGTAAAAAAGCGCGCGCTTCCGTATCATGGGTTTCTCCGAAGTCATGCGTAGGAATTTACGAGCGTCCCTTTAGCATGGTAATTTTCCCCACTCATTGCCGTCAGGGATCGTCCCTTTTGCCATTGCTGGTCACTTCTCCGCAAGGCGCTTGATGATTTCGCTGGCTTCGAACAAGGTTGCCTGTTCATGCTTGCTGAGTTGGGTGATGGCCTGTACCAGCCACGTCCGTTTTGCATCGCCGGCGATCTTCCACATGGCCGCACCTTTGACGGTCAGATCAATATTCACTTGGCGGCCGTCTGTCGGATGCGGCTTACGCTCGACCATGCCCATTTCTTCAAGCACCGCGATGGTGGTTCCCATCGACTGTGGTTTCATGCCTTCCGCGCGCGCCAGATCGGCCGTCGTTGCAGGTCCGTCGGTAGCCAGGCGCCACATTACGGCGGTCTCGGTCCATGAAAGGTCATGCGAGGCGGCCGCCGCGCGCACGCGGCGCACCAATAGGCCGATGGCCTGCATAAAGTCGATTACGGCGATTTCGAGGCTCTTTCGCGGCATGGAGTGGCATCATACTTAAGAACAGGCAAACTTGCAAGGCTTCCTTGCAAATGTGTCCGCCTGATCCACTACACCGCCGTGAAATTGGATGTGACCCTCCAGCCGCGCGATGCAACGATCTGCGGTGAGGGAACGCGTCCATCTGTCTGCCTGATTTGGTCGGAGGGCCGCTTAGGCCACGAAGCGGTATCCCACGCTGCGGACCGTCAATAAATAGCGCGGTTTGGAAGGGTTTTCCTCGATGTAGCGCCGCAGGCGCACAATGAAGTTATCAATGGCGCGCGTATCGGTGTCTTCGCGCAGCCCCCACACATCTTCGAGAATGGATTTCCGCGATACCGTGCGTCCCTTGCTGTGGACTAAATGCCGCAGCAGCTTCGCTTCCATCAGGGTCAGTTGGATCACATTGTCCTTTGTGCGCAGTTCCAGCGTGCCGAAATCGATTGTCTTTCCGTCGAACGAAAACACCTCCTCGTCCGCGTCTTCCGCGCTCTCCCCCGCCTTGCCCGCCGCGGCCCTTCCCTTTGCCGGACTGCCTCCGCCGGTGAGCCACGCGCTCCGCCGCAACAGTCCCTGGAGCCGCGCCAGAAAGATGGGCAGTTCGAAAGGCTTCGAAAGATAATCATCCGCGCCCGCCGCGAATCCCTCGAGCACGTCTTCCGGCCGGCTTCGCGCCGTCAGGATGAGAACGGACACATAGTTCCGGGCCTTGCGCAGCGCGGAAACCACGGAGAATCCATCCACTCCGGGGAGCATTACGTCGAGGACGACCGCGTCGAATTTCTCCTTCGCCACCACAAGACGCTGGATTGCCGACTCGCCGTCCCCCACAACCTCCGCCGTGTGCCCCTCCGCTTCCAGATTGAACCGCAACCCTTCGGCGAGGTGGGTTTCGTCCTCCACAACCAGCACGCGGCTCATGCGCCGCTCCTGGGCAATTCGAAAGTAACCGTTGTTCCGCGCGCCTCCCCTCCGCTTTCGGCAAACACTTTCCCGCCATGCGCGCGCGCAATCGCTCGCACTATGAATAGCCCCAGCCCCGTCCCCTTCACCTTGGCTGCGGACCTCCCTCTCACCCGATGGAACCTCTTGAATATGCGTTTCAGCTCCTCCGCCGGAATTCCAATCCCGCGATCGCGCACGCGCAGCACCACGCGCTTGTCATCCGGCGTCTCGATCTGCACGCGCACATCCACGTTGCCCCCGGAATACTTGATCGCGTTATCGAGGATGTTCGATAACGCCGTCCGAAGCTCCGCCGCATCCCCCTGCACCTTGATGGCGGTCCCGTTCCCCGGCCCCTCCATCGATAGCGCGCCCTCCCTTAGACGATGCCGCGTGCGCGCCAGCTCCACGCACTCCCCGGCCAGGCTGCCGAAATCAATCTCCGCTCGGTTCGCCGCGCCCCGCCTGTGATCCGCCTCGCCGGCTTTCAACACCTGATCCACCGTCCCCAGCAGGCGGTCCACGTCTTCCAGCATCAGCCCGTAGAACTTCTGCCGCCGCGCCTCGTCAATCTCCCTCCGTTGCAGCGTTTCCAAATAGAGGCGAATGGACGCGATCGGCGTCTTCAATTCGTGCGTCACCGCGTTGATAAAACTGTTGTGCTGTTCGTTCAGCCGGATCTCCCGCACCAGGTACGTCGTGTTGAGGATCAGCCCCAGGATGATCGCCGCGAAGAGGATTACACCGAAGAAAAGCACCACGCCATGCCGCCAGTGGAGAATGATCCAGCTGACATTCAGCGTCACCGCCACGACGATCAGGCATATCCCCAGCACCAGGAAGAAGACGATCTTCTTGCGTCGGCTCGGAATGCGCATGGCTCTCTTCTTTGGATTGTACAGCGGAGCGAGGCGGGCGGGCGCTGATTGTTACGCGGAAACCAATTCCTTGGCTCTCTGGTCCGCCGCAGCCTCGAGTTCAGCGGCGCGTTCCTGTTCCTTTGGAGCGAGCTGATACCGGTAGACGTCTTTCGCTAGGCCCAGCTTTTTGAGCATCCAGATTCCGTACCAGTTGATGTCAATCTCGTACCATGCCAGACCGTGCCGCGCCGAGCTGGGATGCGCGTGGTGATTGTTGTGCCAGCCCTCCCCCCACGTGAACATCGCCACCCACCAGCTATTCGTCGAAAGGTCGTGCGTCGGGAACCGCCGCGAGCCCCATGAATGCGTGGCCGAATTCACCAGCCACGTCGAGTGCAGCCCGAAAACCGTCCGGAAAAAGATTCCCCAGAATAGGAAGGGCCATCCCCCAATCGCCAGCAATACCCCGCCCAGGACGATCATCGGCACGTAATGGAATTTCGTTATCCACACATGGAACTTGTCCTTGGCCAGGTCGGGGACGTAGCGCGACAGCGTCGAAGTATCGTGGTGCATGGATTTGCCCATCAGGATCCAGCCCATGTGCGCCCACCACTTCCCGTCAATCGGGGAGTGCGGGTCGCCTTCCTTGTCGGAATACTGATGATGTATCCGGTGTGTCGCCACCCAGAAAATCGGCCCGCCTTCGAGCGCCAGCGTCGCGCAAACCGTCAGAAAATACTCCACCCACTTCGGGGTCTTATAGCCCCGATGCGTAAGCAGCCGGTGATATCCCATCCCCACTCCCAGGCTACCCGACACCCAAACCAGGAAGATTGTGAGAAACAGTGCATTCCAAGTGAAGAAGAAGAGCGCTGCCACCGCGCCGATGTGAAACATCGTCATGAAGCTCGCGGTTACCCAGTTGATCTCGCCTTTTTCAGCGGGCTTCTTCCCTAGATCGTCGAGTCGCATGCTCGCAGTCGTCCTTTGTATCGCTTCGTGGAATTTCGGAATTTCTATTTTTCTTGGTTATTGCAAGGTCAGAATAGCAGTGCCTGGCGGGCGGTTCTGTAATAGTTCTGTAATACCATTCCCCTGTCGCTCTACAAGTTACCTCAGCGCTTTATTCAGGAAATCAATCGTGCGCGTCCATGCCTCCGCGGCGGCATCGGGACGGTACCCGGCCGTGTTATTTGGGTTTTCGAAGCCGTGCCCGGCACCGTCGTAAATCTTCATGTTCGCTCTCCTCCCCATATATGTCATTGATTTTTCGAAGGCATGGACGTCATCGGGAGTAACGCCTCGATCGTCCGCGCCGAAGTTCCCAAGCACGGGAGCGAAGATCATCGCAATGTCGTTGGGGTCCGTCGGAAGCGTGCCGTAATTCACCACGCAAGCTGCCAGGCGCGGTTGATGCGCGGCGAACTCAAGCGCATACGCGCCCCCCATGGACCATCCGATCGCGCCGATGTGGTCGTGGTCCACGTCGCTGCGCGCCGCCAGATAGGTGTACGCCCCGTTCAGGTCGGCGATGGCCTGGTCATCTTGCACGCCCTGGGTCAGCTTTCGCGCGTCGTCCGGATTCGTGGCCACCTGCCCGTGGTAAAGGTCCACCGCCAGCGCTACGAAACCTTGCGCGGCCAGCTTCTCCGTCTGGTCCTTTACCCAATCATTCAGCCCCCACCATTCGTGGATAACCACAAGACCCGGATAGCGCCCCGCCTTTTCAGGCGTGGCCAGAAAACCGCTCACAGTGTCTTTCCCTGCGGGAAATTGCACCGTATCCGTCTTCGGCCCGTCCGCGCGCACGGCCAGCGCGGCCGCAAGAAGTGCCGCCACAAAAAGAGCCAGGAAAAATCTTAATGCCAGCTTCATCATGCCCCCCAAGATTTTGTTTCATATTAATCCCGCCAGGTTGTCCGCGCCATCCGGAAAAGTGAAATAAACCGCGCCCGCCGCGTCGCTCGGCCACGCCCACATCCGCTCTGAAAATTTCCCTCTCGCGGCGCCTGCTATGTTATCAATACGGCGGAATTCCTGGCGGGTGACTTTCTCCATGATTGCAACCCGATGCTGAAGCGGCTGCAAGCGGCGCTCGAGTGGCTGCTCGCGCCCGAGATCTCGAACGACAGGCGCCCCGGCCATCTCTGGCCCCGCTGGATTTTTCTGCGCGCCCTGGGACTCATCTACTTCTCCGCATTTTATTCGCTGCTGTTTCAAATCAAGGGCCTTATCGGCCCCAACGGCATTCTTCCGGCGCGCGATTACCTCCAGGCGGTTGCCGCCGCACTGCAAGCGCAGCGATTCTGGTACGCGCCCACGCTCCTGTGGCTCGGCTCGAGCGACCGCGCGCTGATGCTCATCTGCTGGGTGGGAGCCATCGCGTCGCTTCTCCTGGTTTTGAACATTTGGCCGCGCGCCATGCTCGCGATCTGTTTCGTCTGCTTTCTTTCCTTCATCGGCGCGGCGCAGGATTTTGCCAGCTACCAATCCGACGGAATGTTGCTCGAAGCCGGATTCCTTTGCCTGTTTTTCGCGCCCGACGGATTTCGTCCCGGCCTGGGCCGCGCGAGTCCGCCTTCCCGCGCCAGCCTCTATCTCTTGCGCTGGGAGTGGTTCTGCATCTATTTCGGATCGGGCGTGGCCAAGATGCGCAGCGGCGATCCCACCTGGCGGAATTTCACCGCCATGGACGATTATTACCAGAACTCCCCTCTCCCCACTTGGATCGGCTGGTACGTGGGCCATTTTCCGCACTGGTTCCATGCCTCCGCCGTGTTCTACACGCTGGCCATCGAACTCGTGCTGGCATGGATGATTTTTCTCCCCCGGCGGTTTCGCATCGCGCTTTTCTTCATCGTGGCGCCGTTCGAAACCAGCATCATTCTCACCGGCAACTACGCCTTCCTGAACTACATCGTTTTTTCGCTCGGCTTTCTTCTGCTCGACGACCGCTTCATCGAATGGATCGTCCCGCGCAAAATCCGTGACCTCGTCGAGAAAGCGCCTCCGTCCGCCGCGCCCATCGAGGCCTCGCCGCCCGCCCCACTGGACACCCGACCAGACAACTGGCGCGCGCGCTGGCGCAGGTATCTCCTGCCCGTGCGCATGGCGATTGCAGCCGCCGGCCTCGGCTTGATCTTCTATTGCACGGCCGTGGTGCAATTCGGCGTGAGGTTCCTTCCCAGCTTTCCCTTTCCCGAAGCCCCGCTTCGCTGGACCGAACCATTCCGCATCGCGGACGCCTACGGGCTGTTCGCCGTGATGACGCACGCCCGCTACGAAATCGAATTCCAGGGCTCGCCCGACGGAGGGACCACATGGATTCCCTATCCCTTCCGCTATAAGCCGCAGGACCCGCGCGAGGCGCCGGGAATCTATGCGCCCTATCAGCCGCGCTTCGAATGGAATTTGTGGTTTGCGTCGCTGGGCGCATGGCCCGAATATCGCTTCGTCGTTTGGACCGAGGAGCGGCTCCTGAAGAACGAGCCGGACGTCCTCGCGCTGTTCCGCGCGAATCCCTTTGCCTCCGCGCCGCCCACGCAGGTGCGCGCCGTCATCTACCGCTACTGGTTCACGGACATGAAAACCAAGCGCGAGCAGGGAATCTGGTGGCAGCGCGAGCTCCTCGGCGACTATGCCCCTTCGCTCGCCCGCCAGCCCGACGGCAACATCACCGTCCTCGATACTCCCATCGTCGAGCCGCCCTCGCCCTAAGTCCTCCCGAACGATTTTTGCCATGCGCGCGAATTTCCGTTAGCCTATGGCAGCCGGAACCCTCCGGCTCGCCCATGAAGCGCACGCCGAAAAAGCCGCCCAAGGACCCGCACCCCGGCGAAGTCGCTCCCGGAGAGATCACCGCTTATCTCGCCACGCTGGCGCAGCCCGCGTCCATCCGTGAAATTGCCCACGGCATGGGACTGAAGCATCACGGCCGGCGCTTTTTGCCGCGGATCATTCAGCAGCTGAAGAAGCGCGGCGAAATCGAAGAGATTCACGGCGGGCGGTATCGCCTTCCGGGCCAGAAGCCCGCGCCCCAGTCCAAGCAACGACCCGCTTCTGCGCGAACGGCGCCCGCTCCCTCGACCCACGCCCCCGCGCCTCCCTCTTCACAGCGCGCTCGCGATCCCAATTTGATTTCAGGGCGAATTGTTTCCCACCGCGATGGCTACGGCTTCGTGGTTCCGGACACGCCCATGCCGGGAGTCGATGGCGATCTCTTCATCAGCCGCGATCATATCGGCGACGCGATGCACGGCGACCGCGTCCTCGCGCGCATCGAGCGCCGCCGCCCCGACGGCCGCGCCGAAGGCCGCATCGTCCAAATTCTCGAGCGCGAACATCCCACCGTCGTCGGCCTGTTCCGCTACGGCCCGCACGGCAATTTCGTCCTGCCTTACGACACGCGCATTCTCCACGAAATCCTCATACCCCCCGGCGACGAGCTCACTCCTGCGCTGCGCGAAAAACTGGGAGCCGAGCCAGAAAGCAAAGTTCCCGCCAGCCGCCGCGCGCGTCTGCCGGAGCTTGACGGCGCGGTGGTGGACGTTCATCTAACGCGCTATCCCAAGGGTGGGCTCGGGCCCGTGGGACGCGTCACCGAAATTCTCGGCCGTCCCGGCGAAATCGGCGTGGACGTCGAGATCATGATCCGCAAGCATCATCTGCCGCATATTTTTTCCGAAGACGTGCTGGCCGATGCGCGCGCCACCCCGCAGCAGGTGCCGGAGCGGGACCTCGCCGGGCGCCGCGATTTCCGCGATCTGCCCATCGTCACGATTGACGGCGAAACCGCGCGCGATTTCGACGACGCCGTTTTCGTCCGCTCGCTGCCCGAGGGACATTTCGAGTTGCAGGTGCATATCGCCGACGTCGCCCACTATGTGCGCCGCGCTTCGCCGCTCGACCGCGAAGCGCGCCTGCGCGGCACTTCCGTCTATTTCCCGAACCGCGCCGTGCCCATGCTTCCCGAAGAGCTTTCCAACGGCATCTGCTCGCTCAATCCGCACGTGGACCGCCTGGTGATGAGCGCCATCATGGAAATAGACGCGGCCGGGAAAACCATTCGCGCGGAATTCACCCCCGGCGTGATTCGCTCCGCGGAGCGCATGACCTATACCAATGTCCATAAGGTGCTCGAAGGCGATCCCGAAATGGGCCTGCGGTACGGCCATCTCGCCGGTGAATTCCGCCGCATGAAGGAGCTGGCGCTTCTCCTCAACAAACGCCGCGGCGCGCGCGGCTCGATTGATTTCGATCTCCCCGAGCCGGTGATCGAATTCGATGAAGACGGGCGCATGCTGAGCATCGTCCGCAGCGTGCGCAACATCGCCCATCGCATCATCGAGGAGTTCATGCTCGCGGCCAACGAAGCCGTGGCCAATTATCTCGAAAATCGCGGCATCGCTTCCCTGCATCGCGTCCACGAAAAGCCCGATCCCCGGAAGGTGCTCGAATTCGAGGAGCTGGCCCACGCATTCGGCTATTCGCTCGGCGTGGAAGACCTGGCCGAGCGCCGCGTCGCCGTGCGCCACGGCCGCGTGCAGGCGCCGCTCCGCGATAGCCGCGCGGGCCGCTCAAGCCATGGCCGCATGCGGCCCATGACCGTATCCGTCCCCGCCGCGGAGGACGTGGATATTCGCCCGCAGCATTATCAGCGCCTGACGGAAAAAATCGCGGGCAAGCCGGAAGAGCGCATCCTTTCCTACTTGATGCTGCGCTCGCTCAAGCAGGCGCGCTATGCCGCCACGCCGCTCGGCCATTTCGCGCTGGCCGCGCGCGAATACACGCACTTCACCTCGCCCATCCGCCGCTATCCCGACCTGATCGTTCATCGTGCTTTGAAATGGGCGCTCGAAAATCCCTCGGCGGCGCCCGCGCATCCGGCGGCGCCGCACCCGCGCCCCGGCGTGCAGCCGCCCGCCGCCACGCTCGGGCCTTACCGCCTCACCGAGCTTGAGGAAATCGCATCCGAAAGCTCGGAATCGGAGCGGCGCGCCGACGCCGCCGAGCGCGAGCTGATGGATTGGAAGACGGCGCAGTTCATGGAAAGCCATCTCGGCGAGGAGTACGACGCGCTGATTATTTCCGTGCAGAAATTCGGATTCTTCATCGAGCTGGTCGAGATTTTCGTCGAAGGGCTTGTGGGCATTGACAGTCTCGAGGAGTTTACCGGCCAGCGCTGCGTCTATCGCGACCGCGACCACGCCATTCTCACCGAGCCGCATCGCGGTGCGCGCACCGTCGGCCCAAAGCGCATCTTCCGGCTCGGGGACCGCGTGCGGGCGCGCGCCGAACGCATAGACCCCCTCCGCCATCGCGTTGAATTTTCACTGGTTTAGCGGCTTTTTTGAATACCATTTGTTATTACATTCCATACACTAGTACTATTGCTTACTGTCGAGTTCTTGGCCAGTCTGCCTAGGTATGGGGCGGTATTCCCAACTTCTCGGAAAGCGCGTGGAGGCGCACTACCGCGCAAGCGACATCCACCTTTCCGCCATCGCCACTCTCGTCTCGGATACCGGGAAACGCATTTCCCTCGAGGAACATTTCTCACAGGACGGCAAGGATAAGATCATCCGCATTGACATCCCCTATGAGTACCTGGTCCGCATCGCAGAGGCGAAGCCCGAACCCGCTTCCGCTGCTCACGGGCATCCGCGCTCTCCGAAAAAGTAGCGTTGAAATGCGGCTCGGCCGCTTCGCGCTTTCGCGCCCTGAGCGTGAGTTTTCGAATGGACAAAACAGCTAGGCTTTGCCGACGGGCTGGGGCTCTGCGGCTGGTGCGGGCGCGGTGGCGGGCGCCGGTTCTGGCGCGGCGATTTCCCAATCGCAATTTTTGCAGATGCAGGAGCGGAACGTCCCCTGCTTGGTGCGCTTCTCGACCACGAACGGCGCGCCGCATTTGGGGCACGGCTCGGCAATCGGTTCGTGCGGAGTGGTGAAGTCGCAATCCGGATAGCGGCTGCAGCCGTAGAAGATGCGCCCGCGGCCGCGTCCCTTGGCCATGCCGCGACGCACGAACTCTCCCTCGCCGCACTTCGGGCATTTGATCCCGAGCGTGATGGGCCGCGTATATTTGCACTTGGGATAGTTCTGGCAGCCGATGAATTCGCCGTAGCGGCCGTGCCGGCGCAATAGCTGGCCCTCGCAGGTGGGGCATTTTTCATCGAGCGGGACGTCGGGCTGGCGCGGCTTTGCTGAGCCGGTCAGAATGCGGCGCGTCGTCTTGCAATCCGGGTAGCCCGTGCAAGCCAGAAATGTGCCGAAGCGCCCCCGCTTGATGGCCATCTCCTTGCCGCAGTTGTCGCAATACTGTGTGGCGCCTTCGCTTTCGATCACCTCGCCGGGAGTTTCCGCCAGGTCGCGCGTGTAATCGCAGTCCGGATAGCGCGAGCAGCCCAGGAAGAAGCCGTGCCGGCTGATGCGCTCGAGCAGCTCGCCCTGGCCGCATTTTTCGCATTTCTCGCCCGTGGGGATGCCCGCCTTGTACGATTCCATCTCCCCGTGCGCCTTGTCCAGATCCTCTTCGAAGCGGTCCCAGAATTCCTGCACCGACTGGCGCCAGGGTAGTTTGCCCTCTTCGATCTCGTCGAGTTCCTCTTCGAGGCGCGCCGTAAAGCCAACGTCGAAAATATCTTCAAAACTCTTCACCAGCAGCCCGCTGACGCGCTCGCCGAGCAGCGTGGGCGTGAACCGTCCCTGGTCCTTGGTGACGTACTCGCGCTCGACGATGGTCGAGATGATGGCCGCATAGGTGGAGGGACGGCCGATGCCCTTTTCTTCGAGTTCTTTCACGAGCGTCGCTTCCGTATAGCGCGGGGGCGGTTCGGTGAAGTGCTGCTCGGGGCGGATCGTTTCCAGGCGCAACTGCTCGCCTTCGCGGACGCGCGGGAGATTGCGGGACTCGGAGTCGGCCTCGTCTTCCTTTTCTTCCTCTTCCTTCACGGATTGGTACGCCGCAAGGAAGCCGTCGAATTTCATCACCGAACCGGTGGCGCGGAAGGTGTAGTCGTTCGCGGCGATGTCAATCGTGGTCTGGTCGAATATGGCGGGGACCATCTGCGAGGCCACGAAGCGCTGCCAGATCATCTGATACAGCTTGAACACGCTCTCTTCCACGTACGGCTTGATGCTTTCGGGAGTGCGTGCCACGTCCGTGGGGCGGATGGCCTCGTGGGCTTCCTGCGCGTCCTTCTTCGATTTGAAGAAATTGGGCTTCTCCGGAAGATATTTTTCGCCGTAGCTCACGCCGATATGCTCGCGCACCTGTGCCAGCGCGTCACCCGAGACGCGGACCGAGTCCGTGCGCATATAGGTGATCAGCGCGACCGAACCCTCGCTGCCCAGCTCGACGCCTTCATAGAGCCGCTGCGCGAGCATCATGGTGCGCTTCGCCGTGAAGCCCAGGCGGTTGTAGCCGGCCTGCTGGAGCTTGGAGGTGGTGAAGGGCGGAGGAGCGAAGCGGCGCTTTTCCTTCTGCGCGACGCTGGCGACTTGCCAGACGGCGTGTTCCACAGCCGCGAGGATACGTTGCGCCTCGGCCTGATCCGGAATTTCGAGATCTTCGCCCTTATACTTGATGAGCTTGGCTTCGAACGCGGGCGGCTCGCCGGCCTCGACGAGCGCATGGATCGTCCAATACTCCTTGGGGACGAAGGCGCGAATTTCCTGCGCGCGCTCGACGATCAGTCGGAGAGCGACCGTCTGAACGCGCCCTGCGGAAAGCCCCCGGCGAACCTTGTCCCACAGGAGCGGCGAAACCTTGTAGCCCACCAGGCGGTCGAGGACCCGGCGCGCCTGCTGCGCGTCCACCAGATTCGTGTCCACCTGCGTGGGGTGGTCGAACGCGGCCTTGATGGCCTTTTGCGTGATTTCATTGAACATCACGCGGTAGAACTTGGCGCGGTCCGATTTTTTCGTGGCCAGAGCCTCGAGCAAATGGGCCGAAATGGCCTCGCCCTCGCGGTCCGGGTCGGTGGCCAGATAGACGTTCGGCGCGGCATCCGCGGCCGACCTCAACTGCCCGATAATCTTTATCTTGTCGGGGATGATCTCATACGTGGGTTCGAATATGTTTTCTTTCGTGACCACAATCTTGGGGACCTTCTTTTCCTGTTTTTCCCGGGTCTTTCCCTTCACACTGCCCTTGCGCCTGACTCTGCCTTTCTTGCCGTTCTTATTTTGTTCGCCGGGCAGGAGTATCCCGATGGTCTTCTTCGGCAGGTCCATCACGTGGCCGAAGGACGCCTTCACGGTGTATTTCCGGCCGAGATATTTGTTGATGGTCTTGGCCTTGGCCGGAGATTCGACGATTACGAGTGATCGCGCCATGTTCCTTTTTGTTTCCCGTGCAACGATTTCTTCAGTTTTCTCGAAAAGCTCGCCCGCCCGAACTCGGGCGGCATCCCCCGTCGAGGCTACCATCCTAACCTGCTGTCGAGGTGATGATTACAACAGGACTTTCAGGAATTGCTTCCCAGGCAACTGGCGTACCACGCTTTTCATCTCCAAGTCAAATAGGGCCGCCAGCACTTCCGAAGAACTTAGCCCCGAAACTTCCACCAATTCATCCACGTGGCGCGCCTGGTCCACGCTCAAAAGGTCGTAAAGCGGCTTCTCAGCGGGGCCCAGACCTGCCTCGACCAGCGCGGCGCGCTCTTCCGCCGAGGCCGTTTCGACGGGCATCAGCTCGGCGCGAACCGGAGTAGGCAGCTCCTCGACCACATCCTCCCAGCCCGTCACGAGCTTCGCACCCTGCTTGATGAGTTGATTCGGTCCGAAGCTAGACGGTTGCGTGGCATTGCCCGGCACGCCGAACACCTCGCGGCCGAATTCCATCGCCAGACGCGCCGTGATCAGCGAACCGGAGTACTGCTCACCCTCGACGACCACGACTCCCAGGGCCATCCCCGCGATAATCCGGTTGCGAATGGGAAAATTCTGGGGCGCCGGGAAAGTTCCCATCGGGAATTCCGTGATGATGGCGCCGCGCTGCTCGACCTCCTCGAATAGCTTCCTATTCTCCTTTGGATAAACCACGTCTATCCCGCACCCGAGAATCCCAATCGTCACTCCTGCCGCTGAACTGAGCGCTCCCTTATGTGCGCTGGCGTCAATCCCGCGAGCCATGCCGCTTGAGATGATCAAGCCGCGGTCTGCCAGATCCCTCGCGAGCTTCAGGGACATTTGATTCCCGTAGGGCGTGGGGCGTCGCGCCCCCACGATGGAAATCATGTGGCGATTCAGAAGTTCAATGTTTCCGCGCACATAGAGGATCGGCGGAGGGTCATAAATCTCGCGCAGACGCGACGGGTACGCAGGCTCGTCCCACGTTAGCAGTCGGCACCGAGCCTCCTGAACTTGCGCCAATTCCTTGGCCGCGTCGCTCCACGGCTGGTGCGAATGGATCGCTTGCGCCACAGCTGCAGGCAGGCGCTGGGCCTCCAGCGCGGTCAGCGAAGCGCTGAAGATTGCTTCAGGACTGCCGAATTCGCGCAGAAGCTTCCCGGCCATGCGCGCGCCCAAGCCGGGCGTCAACGCCAGCGCCAACCATCCCAAGTAGCGGCCGGAGTCCATCGAGAGGTATGCCTGCACGTGAGCCTACGCATCTATGCGCACTGTTGTCAAGATAGGTGATATACGCATAATTACTGAGTGCGCGAGAGCAACCAGCGCCGAAAACGCGGTAAATGCCGATGCCAATCTTGCCCAGCCGGAATCCCGGTAGGCTGTGCTAATTTTTGAGCCGCGAACATGCCGGAACTGCCCGAAGTCGAAACCATCGTGCGCGGCTTGCAAGCCGTGCTCCCCGGGAAGCGCATCATGGGGGTGCGTCTGGGGAAGACGGATTTCATCGAGGACCCAGCCGCGCTCGAGGAGCATTTGCCCGGCCGCCTGATTTCAAGCGTCAGGCGATACGGAAAGTTCCTCGTCTTCGACCTTGAGTCGCCGGATGGAGATTCGCCACGGCTCGCGCTCCTGATTCACCTGGGCATGACCGGCCAGATTGTCGCCTGCAAGCCCGAGGCGCCCATCGCCACGCACACGCATGCGTACTTCGCTTTCGACGACGGCAGCGAAATGCGCTACCGCGACATTCGCCGGTTTGGCAGCATTCGGATTCTGGCGGAGGGCCCGCCCACCGGCGTCCTCGGCCCTTTGGGCCTCGATCCGCTCGAAGCCACGGAAGGAGAATTTCGCGCCAGGATCAAGGGACGTGCCGCGCGCATCAAGGCGCTGCTTCTCGATCAGCGCGTTCTTCGGGGCATGGGAAACATTTACACGGATGAAAGCCTGTGGCACGCGCGGATTCATCCGATGCAGTTGGGAGTGAAACTGAAAGGCAACGAACTCCACAGACTGTATGTTGCCATGCGGCGCGTGCTCACGCAGGCGATTCGCTTCCGGGGTTCTTCCATTTCCGATTATGTGGATTCCGAGGGAGTGGCTGGGAAGTTTCAGCAGCGCCACCGCGTTTACGGGCGGGAAGGGCAAAAGTGTCCGCGGTGCGGCGCCGTGATCCGGAGGAAAAAGGTGGCGGGGCGGAGCAGTTATTTTTGCCCGAATTGCCAGCGCGCTCCGAGGAAGACGCGCAAAAGGCGCAGTAATCGTGGGCCGGGCGGAAAGAAGGAAAACGAATCACGGAGAAATCAGCAGGATGGGTCGGAGCAGCTTTCTGAGAAAAAGTGATAGATCAAGATGCCGCCTCCTATGGTGCCCCCCAAAAGGAGAAGCGTGAAAATGAGTTTCTTCTTACCGGTCTTGTAGGCCTGGATCGGTCTGGGATTCTGGGCGCCCGCACCTTCTGGCACTTGAGGAGACGAATCATCCGCAACGAGACTCACCTGGTAGGATTGGCCCGCATTGATGGTATGTTCGCTTCCTTCCACTCCCTCTAAAGCAAGGGAGCCTTCATAGGCCGAAACAATCATTTGGTTCGGACCCGTGAGAGTAATCTGGCCATAAGCGCGCTGGTTACCGGCAGCACGAACCGTCGCTATGGGCGTCTCAACCTCGATCTGCGGGCCGACGGCGGAGAAACCCGCTGTCCCGCCCTGGAGAGTGGCGTGGAGCCCATTTTCCGCTTGAGACAAAGTTGCCGTGGTATTGCCCGACAGATAAAGCTGATTCTCGCGTATCTTGAGGCGTAATAAACCGTCGGTATTCGTACGGAGAGTATCGCCGGGATAGACGTCGGCTCCGGCCACAGCCACTACATCGCCGAGGAATGAGCTCTGGGCCAGGACGATGCTGCCCAAAGGTTTGTCGGCGGCGTCGAGGCAGGGTGCGTCCACCAGACTGGCCGCAAGCATTGCGACAAGGAAGGAACGAGCGACGGAACGCCAAAATAATCGCACTGCTTCCTCCGAATGAGGTGCCTTGACTAATCTAGGGGCACAAGCTCGCTCTGTCAATAGCTGCCCCGCAAAACTTTCCACAATACCACCATACAATTTATGCGTACTGGGTCAACCCATGTCAATAGCCCTGCATGAAAGGCGTTCCATAGCGGTACGACGGGCTCGTTACTTTGATTTCCCGCCCGGCCGATATGTTACACGCAGGGGCTGGCTAGCCCACGTCAGTGCCTCACTATTCCCGATCTCTGCGCAGCGAGGACATTGCCTGTGTGCCAATCACAGACAAAGTCCCCAATCGCCAATCCAGTGATAAAAACATTTGGTGCCCAAAAAGCGTGAAATGTCGAATGCCCTTCTTCGTCCCACGCCGCCCAATGCCCCACGTGATTGGCTGCAACAAACCCCCCGATATAGATAAGCCCTAACGTCCAAGTTTTAGCGCCGCTTGGATGCTGTCCGAGAATACTGTCTGTCTCGACGCACTGGTTGGGCAGCCCATCTTCCGACGATAGGTCATGTCCGATTCGTTCGCAGCGATTCGTCGCAATGACGTCTAAACTGATCGCCGTTGCCGTCATCGCGTCCATTGAAAGCAGCTCCTTGTGGGTGGCGACATAGTGAAAGATGTGGGCAATCGGGTTGTGGTGATGACTGTGATAGGCCACTATTGCAGCTGAGTCGTTCGCCCGCGCGACTCCGCTTGCTAGCAACAACGAAGCTATTACCACCGCTTGTTTCATGATCGTCCTCCCCCAGCGGACCTTAGAGCCCCTATGTGGCAGTTCCAATGCCAACGCGCAGGTGCCGCGTTTTTACACATTTGAAAGCTCTTAGGTTTTTAGGCGCGATTGAAACGAGTTCATTGCGGAACAAAGGTCGGGAAGCGGTTCCAAAACGAGAAACGCTCGCCCCGCCATGCGCCAACTACGCCCGTATAGCGCCGCGCAATATCTTTCACGCCTTGGAGTCCGTATTTGTACGTACGTCAGAGCGGCAGGTCATCACAATGAACTGGGCGATGGCCCCACAGATTAAATGCGCATCTGTAAAAATATGTTATGCGTTAATATAAATTGCTTTTCGGTGGGTCATGGTGGTACTAGTTAGGCCTCATGGGTGACCGAACGTCGTAGAGGGAAGACGCCCAACAATTTCAAAATAATCCTCAGCCGTGCTTCTCTCCTAGCAAGGACGCACAATGTTCGCTAAATGCAAGAAGGAGCCAAAATGTTTGCTAAAAGTGAAGCGGTCGCGCGAGTCTGCGCGCTCGAGTACATATGTCGCATGCATGGAGGGTCGCAACCCAAGCTCATGCGGTGTTCGGATGGCAAATATTACGTGGTCAAATTCCAGAACAACCCTGAGGGGGTCAAGACCCTGGCTAACGAGCTACTGGCAACGCTCATGGCAGAGAGGCTCGATTTGCCAGTGCCAGAACCGGCGATCGTAGAGGTCCACCCCGATTTGGTTCGCTATACCGGGGAATTGGTGATCGAACAGAGGCATGGGAGTGTACGATGCCGACCGGGGCTGTGCTTCGGCTCCCTTTACGGCAACGGCGAATCTTCCCCGGCGAATCCGAGCGACGCATGCAACGCGCTCCCGGAAAGCCAGCTAGCAAAAGTCCACAATCTCTCGGACTTTCTTGGCATGCTCGTATTCGACGAGTGGATCGGGAACACGGATACGCGCCAGACAATCTTCATTCGTAACCACTCCCTCCGCCACCCTTACCGCGTATTGATGATCGATGAGGGTCTCTGCTTCAACGGCACTGAGTGGAATTTCCCGGACGCCCCAAGGCGTGGTTTATACCCACACCGCGCCGTCTATGCGAACGTCTGGGGCATGGAGGCATTCGGTCTGTGGCTCATGCGCCTAGATCGCTACGTGAATCGGGACGTGTTGGACCGAGCCGCTGAAGAGATTCCTCCCGAATGGTATCCGGGCGACGCCGATTCACTTGCGCGATTACTCGCAAGGCTCGACGAGCGACGTAAGAAAATCAGGGACTTGCTGTTGTCAACTCGGAAGGCGGCCCCTGAATTCTTTCCGTCATGGTATTGTCCAGACAGAAAATTGCTGCACTTCTCCCGGTATCGGCAGGACGGGCGAGCCATAGGCTGAAAAGGATTTCGGCGCCGAGCGGGACCGGCGGCGACAAGAGGCGCAAATGACACGCCCGACGCGAGGGCGGGTGGCGCGACCTTAGAGTTTTGCACGCGGCAAACCTCGTGCGCATGTAACACGGGAGTTCCTTCAAGGCAAACCTAATATTTCGGGGGCGCCGTGTCCCTTGCGGCCCCTGCAAGGGTGCGAGTTTCGATCTTCCGTGAGCTTGCATCACGGACGCGAATGGCCACGCGGCCACGTTCTACTAGAGACGTTTGGCCGCGTCACACAGACCACCTTCCCCTCGAACCAGTTGGAGACCTGCCGGAGTTTATCCCGAGCCTGCCCGCATGGCGGGAAGCCCGCTGCGCAGCACAATGAAGCCGGTGCTGCCATCCGCGCCGGTCGCTCAGACCGAGACAATTCGCATCGGTGATACACTTACCGTGGTCTGATGATTCCCACGGACGTCGCGCCCACCATTCTCTGTTCCATTCAAGTCGGAGCACCGAGAAGCTATGGCCGCGAGGATGCCGTGGACGCCCACGATAAGCCGTGGACGACCGGTTTTTTCAAGACGCCGGTCGAAGGCCCCGTGTTCGCCGGCACAATGAACCTTGTCGGCGACGGCCAGGCGGACCTCGAAAATCACGGCGGCGTTGACAAAGCAGTGCTGGCGTACAGCGCGGACCACTATCCGAAATGGCGCGACGAGCTGCGCATGCCCGACATGCCGTACGGGGCCTTCGGCGAAAACCTCACGATTTCCGGCCTTAAGCGAAAAATCGGTCTGCATCGGCGACATATTCCGCATTGGAAAGGTGACCTTCGAGGTGAGCCAGCCACGGCAGCCTTGCTGGAAGCTTGCCCGGCGCTGGCGCATGCACGAGTTGGTGCGCTTGGTGGTCCACAACGGGCGCAGCGGCTGGTATTTCCGTGTTCTCGAGGAGGGCTGGATCGAGGCGCGGATGCCGGTCGAGCTGATCGAGCGCCCCAACCCCGCCTGGCCCGTCGCCCGCGCCAACGAAATCCTCCATCACCGCCAGACGGACTTGCCGCTGACGCTTGCGCTGGCCGACGTGCCGGGGCTCTCCGATGCGTGGGTGGAGGAGTTGCGCGACCGCGCCGAACATTTGCAGGCGCGAAGCAGCGCCAGTATAATCCCGCGGCAAAAAACGACAGCCTAGCTTCGAAAGCATTTGCAATCATCAATTGGGGCGCTCGCCCGAGGCGGGCGATTCCGCCGGCGATTGCCCCTCGTACTGTTTCAACTTGCGATAGAGCGTGGTCTTCCCGATGCCCAGCAACCGCGCCGCAGCGAGCTTGTCTCCGCTCGATTCCCGCAGGGCGCGCAAGATGGCCCGGCGCTCGAGTTCCTCGAGGGGCAGAAGCTCATCGCTTTGCGGGATGCGCTCCCCGGTGCCGTAATGGAGGCTCGAGGGGAGGTCGCCCACGTGCAGGATAGGCCCGGAGCCGAGGGCCACGGCGCGTTCGACGGCGTTTTCGAGTTCCCGGACGTTGCCCGGCCAGTCGTAGACAATCATGCGAGCCATGGCGTCTTCGGAGATGGTGCGCACCTCGCGATTGGGATCGCTGAATTTCTCCAGGCAGGAATGCACCAGGAGGGGAATATCGCCTTTGCGGTCGCGCAAGGGTGGAAGCTTGATCTGCACGACGTTGAGCCGGAAAAAAAGGTCCTGGCGGAAATTGCCCTGCCGCACGGCGGCATCGAGATCCCGGTTCGTGGCTGCAATCACGCGCGTGGAGATGGGAATGCGCTCGGTAGAACCCACCGGCCTGATCTCCTTTTCCTGCAGGGCGCGCAGGAGTTTCGCCTGCAAGTCCACGGAGAGATCGCCGATTTCGTCGAGGAAGAGCGTGCCCCCGCCGGCGGATTCCATCAAACCGTGCCGGGAGTGTTGCGCGCCTGTGAAGGCCCCCTTGACGTAACCGAACAGCTCCGATTCGATCAGCGTGGGGACCAGAGCGGAGCAATCCACGGGGGCAAACGGCTTGTTCCGGCGCGGCCCGGAGAAATGAATCGAACGCGCCACTAGCTCCTTGCCCGTGCCGCTTTCGCCGAGAATCAGGACGGGATAATTGTGCTGGGATACTTTTTCGATCAGCCGGTAGACCCTCTGCATCCGGGGAGAGGTGCCGACGAGTCCGCCGAATCCCGGGCGGGTTCGAAGCTGCTCGCGCAGAACGCGATTTTCCTGGTCTATTTCGAGGGAGCGGACCACGCGGTCGAGTTTCCCGCGAAGCTCGGGGACATGGAAAGGCTTGGTGACGTAATCCGCGGCGCCCATGCGGGTGGCCTCCACGGCGCTCTCGATGGTGCCGTACTGCGTGAGGACGATGACCGCCGTCTGCGGATATGACTCGCGGATGATTTTCAGGAGCTCGATTCCGCCTCGCTCGGGGACACGCAAGTCAGTGATGACGATGTCCACTGGATATTGTTCGAGGATTTCAATGGCTTGTTCGGTGGTGGACGCGGTTCGTGGGCGCAATCCGGAATCGGCGGCCACGTCACGGCACAAGTCCCGCGTGGCGTCTTCATCATCCACAATCAAAACGGTAACGGCCATGGGCCGATCCGCGGCTACAGCTGCTCCCATCCCACTGGCCATCGCTTATATCCCCCTTCTCGAGGTGGTTCTAGAAGCCCCTTATCGAATGTGCCTTCGAGTCCTAGCGCTTCTTGTGCAAGACCAACACCAAATGGGGACAGTTCATTTCACATTAGAAACTATTAAAAATAAGTGCATTACGGGCCATGAGTGGCGCAGCGCAGGAGTGAGCTTAGTTCCAATATGGAATTGTCTACAAGTCCGTATCTTTACGTATCCTTCTAAGTCATTTTGCATCTGGCGGGTGCAATTCTGGGAAGGGCATAAATCCCGATTTGGGATTCCTTGCTTTCTTGAGCACTAACGACATCCTTATAGGGCCACCCTGCGGCGGTTCGCGTCATCTGAACTGCCATGTTGCCTCGGGCGACTGCTTTCTGTCCGCCATCAGCCCGGCGGAAGGCGGGAAGCCACTTTGACAATGGGAGAGAGTCACATGCGGCGAATCACCGTATTTCGGAAAAGTATATTTTTGGCTCTGGCTGCTTCGCTGGCGCTTTTGGGCGTCCAAGTCCTGCCAGCGTATGCGCAAGACCAAGCGCAAGCAGCGGCAGCGGGCGCACCGAACCAAGTCGCCACCGGGACGCATTTTCTCGCTGGGCTGGACGAGACGCTGAGCACCAGCGAGGCCAAGGCCGGGGACCGGTTCATGGCTCGGACTCTCGAACCCCTCATAGCAGCCGACGGGACTGTTCTGCGGCCAGGCGCCTTAATCCGCGGCCATGTTGATAGGGTCGACGAGGCTCACGCGGCCGGCAGGGCCAGAATGTGGCTGACCTTCGACGACATACGAACACCGGATGGGCCGTTGCCACTCGTCGCCGTGGTCACTGACATTCCGGGCGTGCACTCCGTGCGCGTGGATTACAGCAAGGAGGGCGCGATCGAGACGCAAACGAGCAAGAGACAGGAAGAAGCCCAAGCGGCAGCCGAAGGGGCGCTTGTGGGAGCCGCGCCGGGCGTGGTGGCAAAAAATAAGAAGGATGCGGCCATGGGCGCGGCCGCGGGGGCGGCCACGGCATTCATGGCGGCTTCAGGGCTGGGGCAGGAATTGACGCTCGAAAAGGATACAAAGCTCGAACTGGTGCTCGAGCGGCCGCTCTATTTCGGCCAGTAGTAACGGCGTGCGGTTCTGGGAAGCATAGTCCGTGGTTGCGAAGTGAAGGGCCGGGTTCTATTGGCATTAAGCTAGGACTGCTGATAGATTTGACTGTGGATGGCCTCGAGCAATCACTCCTCGCAACGAATCCTTATCGTGGAAGATGAGGAGAACGCCCGCAAGGGCTACGAAGCCCTGCTGCGAAAGTGGAATTGCGACGTTCTGGGTGTCGGCAGCGGCGAAGAGGCGCTCGGTAAATTTTCTGAATTCTCCCCCCATGTGATTCTGGTTGACGTGGAACTTCCGGGCATGAACGGGCTCGATCTGGTGAGCCAACTGGGAGACGAAATCCAGCGCGTCCCCGTGATCATCATCACCGGCCGCGGCAGCGACGAGCGAGTGGCGCAAGCCATCGAGTCCGGCGCCTTCTGGTACATCGAAAAACCGCTGAAACCACCCATCCTTCGGGCGCTGCTGGATCGCGCGCTGGGTCGTCTGCGAGACCGGCAAGCTGTGGCGGCGCTGACGCGGCAATTGCGCGAGGCGGGAAAACTGGGAGAGCTGGTGGGAGCGTCACGCTCCATGCAGGACGTGATGCGGCAGGTGGAAATGGCGGCGCCTTCGACGGCGCCCGTGTTGATTACGGGCGAGACCGGGTCGGGCAAGGAGATTGTGGCTCGTACGATCCACAGGCTTTCGCCGCGCGCGGAGCGGCCATTCGTGGCCATCAATTGCTCGGCCATTCCAGAATCCCTGATGGAAAGCGAGATTTTCGGACACGAGAGAGGCGCATTCACGGGCGCGGCGGAGCGGCGCATCGGCTGCTTCGAGCTGGCCCATGGCGGCACGTTGCTGCTCGATGAAATCGGTGAAATGCCGGCGCCCGCGCAGGCCAAATTGCTGCGCGTGCTGGAGGACCACAAAGTGCGGCGGCTCGGCAGCAAAGTGGAAACGGCGGTGGATGTGCGGGTGCTGGCGGCGACCAACAAGAATCCCGAACAGGCCGTGGCGGACGGCCGCCTGCGCCAGGACCTGTATTTTCGTTTGAACGTGTTTCACATTCATTTGCCGCCGCTGCGCGAACACAAGGAGGATTTGCCGCTGCTGGCCGAGCGGTTGCTCGAGGAAATATCGGAAAAACACGGCAAGAAAATTTCCGGGCTGGGAGCGGACGTAATGGAAATCTTTCAATCGTACCCCTGGCCGGGGAACGTCCGCGAGCTGCGCAACGCGCTGGAACGCGGCGCCATCGCCAGCAACCGCGAAACGATCACGCGCCAGCATCTTCCCGCGGATTTCGGGCGCGCTCCGGCCACCACGGCCGCGGGGCTGGGCGGAATGCGCTTCCCCATCGGGGCGACTGTGGACGCCATGGAGCAGGAGCTGATTCTTCAAACGCTCGCGGCGACGGGCCAGAACAAGACGCGCGCGGCCGAACTGCTGGGCATCAGTCTGAAAACTCTGCACAATAAACTCAAGGAATACGAGGCGGGGCGGGAAGATGCGTCTCAGCCTGAAAACTAGATTCACGCTGGCGTTTTCGCTGCTGGTGCTCGCGGTGGTGACGGTGGTTTCGAGCCTGTACATCGTGCGGCTCACGCGCCAGACGCTGCGCCAGGCGAACGACCGCGCCCAATTCGTGGCCCAGCAGGTGTACGAAGCCTGCCGGAACGCGCTGGATGAAGCCGCCGAGCGCGGTGACACGCCCGCTTCGGCCGATCCGGCGGACGTGCGCGAGTACGTACACGAGGCGCTGGACAACAGCAGCACCCTCAATTCCCTGATCGAATCGGATCTGGGATACTCGCCGACGATTTACGAAATCACGATCAGCGATAGCGACGGTGTCGTTCTGGTATCGAGCGACCCATCGCTGCGCGGTGCGAAGGTTCCGGCGCGGCCAAGCGTGACTTCGCTCGTAAAGGCTGGATTTTTCGAACAGCTGCGTGCTTTATACGGCCCGCCGCAGACGTACGAGTTCTCGCTGCCCTTCAATTTGGGAACGAGTCCTTTTGGCGACGTGCGCATTGGGCTTTCCTCGGTGCTGATCCGCGATGAAATTTCGCCGGGGCTTGTGTCGGCGGGAACCTGGGCGGCGTGTTCCGTGCTGCTCTCGACGCTGCTGGCGTTCGTGGTGAGCCGCGTTTCGCTCGCGCCTATCGAACGCATCTCCGCGCAGCTCGACCGCATCTCCGCCGGGGAGTTCGATCTCGAGCCGGCCGTGCAGCGCGGCGACGAATTCGGCGCAGTGAGCACGAAAATTACGGGCATCGGGAAACAGTTGCGCGACGTGCGCGAAATCTTCGGCACGCTGCGGGAGAACCTGAACCAGGTGATGAGCGGGCTGGAAAACGGCCTGCTGCTCTTCAATGCCGAAGGCCGGGCCGTGCTGGTAAGCCCATCGGTCGAGAAATTTCTGGGCGGCAGTGCGGAGAATTTTCGCGGACAGCTCGCGAGCGAGATATTTCCCGCGGACCATCCGATCCGCGTGGCGCTCGAAATCACTGGAGACGAAATCGGGGCGGCCGAAGGGAGGGAAGTGACGCTTGGACCAGAGGGAGGGGCGCAGCGCGCAGGGGTAAGCGCGCAGGTGATCCGCGAGCACGGCACACGCATGGGGACGCTCGTGACGCTGCACGACCTGGAATCCCGCGAACGCATCGGTAGCCATCTGGAGTTATCCGAACGCCTTGCGGCGCTGGGGCGGGTGACGGCTGGCGTGGCGCACGAAGTGAAGAACCCGCTCAATTCCATGCGGCTGTGGCTGGAGGTCCTCAAGTCCAACATGCCGGTGGACCCCGAGCCGCAGCAGGCCGTGAAAATGCTGGACACGGAAATTGACCGGCTGGACCGCGCAGTGAAGACCTTTTTGAATTTCACGCGGCCGCTGGAACTCAAGCTGGAGGAGACGGACCTGCGGACGCTGCTGGAGGATGTTCTGGATGCGGCGCGCCCCTCGATTTCGAGGGCAGGGCTCGAGCTGCGCACCGATCTGCCTGAAAAATTTCCTCCCGTGCTGCTGGACCGGCAACTGATTCACCAGGCGGTGCTCAATCTGCTGCTGAACGCCTGCGACTTTACAGCATCCGGCGGACACGTCACGGTCCGCCTGCGGCGCGACGGGGAATTTGCGGTGATTGACGTGGCGGATTCAGGGAAAGGCATTCCATCGGAAAACCAGAAGAAAATCTTCCAGCTCTTCTTTACCACGCGGCCGGGAGGCACTGGGATCGGCCTGGCGAACACTTTCCGGTTCGTGCAGTTGCACAATGGCAGGATCGAATTCGAATCCGAGGCCGGGCGCGGCACGACGTTCCGCGTGGAGCTGCCGCTCGCGCGTCTGGCCGAAATGCCGGCGGCGAGGGTAAGCGATTTTGCGCAACCCTTCGCGGAGGAGAGGCGGTAAATGACGAGCGGCGCAAAGCGTCTTCGATTCGCAAGCGTGCTGGTGGCCTGCGGTCTTTCGCTCGTGGCGGCGGGGTGCGCCAGGAAAAGCGCGCAGGCCAGGGCTCCGGTGCCCGCGGCGCCTGCGCCGCCCTCCGCGGAAGCGGAGCGGCCAATGAATACGGCGCCGGATACGAGCGCGGAGCCTCCGGTGCAGGCCGTGAATCCTCCAGCGCTTCCTGCCGCCGAGGCGGTTCCCCCGCCGGTTCCCATCCCCTCGAAGAAGCCCCCCGCGCCTCACAGGCCGGCCGCGGACCAGCCTGCGATGGACGTATCCTCGGAACCACCCGCGCACGCGCCTGCGCCGCAGATCTCTCCAGAGATTTCTCCGCACGATCAGGAAAGTTACGAACGCAGCACCGGCGACGACATCGCCGTGGCCGAAAAAAATCTGCAACACGCCAGCGGCAAAAAGTGGAACGCCGCGCAGCAGGACCTGGTAGACAAGATTCGCAGCTTCCTGGCCGAGTCGCTCGAGGCCAGCAAGGATGGCGACTGGGCGCGCGCCCAGACACTGGCGCAGAAGGCCCGGCTGCTCTCCGTGGAGTTGATTAATTCGCTGTAGCTTCGTCACTGTAAGATCGTCACTCTGATTTTGCCGTTCGGACCCGGGCTTCTCACTTTCCCTTCCGGACATTCGTCATATGCGCGAAGGAGCTTGCGAGCGGCGAGCCCGGGCGAATGCAGGTTGCGGGGAAGCCGCAAAATCCACTTTGCTGCTAAAATGCCGCCGTGAAAACGTGGGACGTCGTAATCGTGGGCGGAGGAGTGATTGGCGCGTCGGCGGCGTTCGAGCTGGCGGCCGAAAAACTGCGTGTTGCCATCTTGGACCGGCAGCTACCCGGCCAGGAGGCTTCCTGGGCCGCAGGCGGGATGCTCTCACCCGCGCCGCATTCGCCGCAGGACATTTCGCTTGTCCCTTTCGCAAAGGAGAGCTTCGGGCTCTATCCGGAGTTTATCGGCGCCTTGGAAGAGGCGTCGGGAAGATCGGCCGGTTTTGCGCGCGCGGGGGCGCTGGAGATTTTCCTTGCGCCGCACGGTGAGGTCGAACGCGACAAAATGGTGGCCGAGCATCGCCGTCTAGGGCTGGCCGCCGAGCCGGTATCTCTCGAAGACGCTCGAAAATTCGAGAGCGCGATCAGCCCATCCGCTCGAGCGGCCGCATGGCTTCCCGAGGAGTGCACGGTCGAGCCTCGCATGCTGATGGACGCGGTGCTCGAGGCGGCCCGGCAGCGCGGCGTGGAAATACGTGCGGATTGCCGCGTGACTTCGTTGCTGTGCGAGCGTGGGCGGTGCGTGGGAGTTGTAGCCGGCGGGGAGAAGATCGCGGCGGGGCATGTGGTGGTTGCGGCCGGGTGCTACTCGGGCTTGATCGGCCTGGCGGATGAGATTACCCGAGAGCTGGCGCATGCGGATGGTTTCAAGCACTACGCTCCCACGCGGCCCGTGCGCGGACAGATTGTGGCTTTAAAGAGTCCGGAGAATGTCCATTTGCGCCGAGTTTTGCGCTCGCCGCGAGGCTATCTGGTGCCGCAGCACGATGGCCGAATCCTCGCGGGAAGCACGCTTGAAGAGGCGGGCTTTCAAAAGCACGTCACCGCAGCGGGAGTGCGGAAGATTCTCGCCGGTGCGCTGGACATGATGCCTGCGCTCGAGGAAGCGGAGATCGTCGAAACATGGGCCGGGCTGCGCCCCGGCACGCCCGACGATCTCCCTATCATCGGCCCAACGGAGATCGAAGGCCTCTTCGCAGCCACGGGCCACTTTCGCAATGGCATTCTTCTGGCTCCGGCGACTGCTGGGCTCGTCCGCGAGTGGATTACGCGCGGGCAGGCGGCGCGCTATGGGGAAAGGGGAAAATTCTCGCCGCTGCGATTCAGACGGTCGGGAGCCGCGGCGGGACGGTTTTGAAGAAGCGCTGAAACGGGAGCGTGAGGGATTATGTCATTTCTGGATATATTGCTCGGAAAACCCCTGGCCACTGCGGATGAGCGAGCCGAACAAATCGGGACGGCGGCTGGAATACCGATCTTCGGTCTCGACGCGCTCAGTTCCGCGGCATACGGGCCGGAAGCCGCACTGACGCTGCTGATTCCGCTGGGAGCAATGGGAATCCGCTATATCGTGCCGGTCAGCGCGTGCATCATCGTGCTCCTGGCCATCGTTCACTTTTCCTATCGGCAGACGATTGCGGCCTATCCCGGCGGCGGCGGGTCCTACACGGTCGCCAGCGCAAACCTCGGTAAGTTTCCGGGACTCGTCGCCGCTGCGGCGCTGATGATTGATTACATTCTGGTGGTGGCTGTGGGGATTTCCGCCGGAGTGGGTGCGCTCGTGTCCGCCGTGCCGAAGCTGCAGCCGCACACGCTGTCATTGTGCCTGGGCATTCTTGCTGTCATCACGCTCGTGAACTTGCGCGGCGTTCGCGAGGCGGGGATTGTTTTCATGGCTCCCACGTTTCTGTTTCTGGCCACGCTGCTGGGGACAGTGCTCGTAGGGACGGTCAAGACGGTATTCGCGGCGGGGCATCCCGTTGCCGTCGCCGCGCCTCCGCCACCGCTCGTTGTCCCGCTGGCCACCGTGGCAAGCGCGTGGATTTTGTTGCAAGCGTTCGCCAACGGCTGCACGGCCATGACCGGCGTTGAGGCGGTGAGCAACGGCGTGCGCGCGTTTCGGGAGCCTACGGTGCGCAATGCGCAGCGGACTCTGAGTGTAATCATCGGCTTGCTGATCGTGCTCCTCGCGGGTATCGCATTCCTGGTCCGCGCGTATGGCATCGCGGCCACCGACCCCGGAAAATCCGGCTATCAGAGCGTGCTCTCGATGCTTGTGGCAGCAGTGGCGGGGCGCGGCTGGTTCTACTACGTGACCATCGGATCCATCCTGGTGATTTTGTCCCTGTCGGCTAATACGGCCTTCGCGGATTTTCCGCGGCTTTGCCGTGCCGTGGCCCAGAATAATTTTCTGCCCCACTCATTCGGATTCCGGGGGCGGCGTCTGGTCTATACCGAAGGGATCGTCGTTCTCGCCATCCTCTCGGGAATCTTGTTGTTGGTGTTCGGCGGTGTCACCGACCGCCTGATCCCGCTCTTTGCCATCGGCGCATTTCTGGCTTTCACATTGTCGCAGGCGGGAATGGTGGCCCACTGGAAAAGAGTGAAAGGCCGGGGCGCGATACACAGCATGATCGTCAACGGCCTGGGAGCCGTGGCCACGGGCATAACCCTGCTGATTGTGTTGGTGGCGAAATTTGCCTCGGGAGCCTGGGTGAGCGCTCTGTTGATCGTCGGCCTCATCTCTCTGATGCTCTGGGTGCGGCACCACTACGATCAGGTGTCGCAAGAGGTGGCCATTTCGTCGCCTCTCAGCATAGTCAGCTTGGGAGCGCCCCTTGTGATCGTGCCCATCAATCAATGGGGAAGAGTGGCGCAGAGGGCGTTGCAATTCGCTTTGACGCTATCGCAGAATGTCCGCGTCGTGCACGTTGCGACGGAGGATGAAACGAACGCACTCCAAAAGGAATGGCATCGCATGGTCGAGGTTCCCGTCGAACGCGCGGGAGGCAAGCCGCCGAAACTCATCACCCTGCCTTCGCCCTATCGGCTGGTTCTGACGCCGATTTTGGATTACGTTCAGCAGGCCGAGAAGGAAAACCCTGACAGCCAAATCGCCATTATCGTGCCGGAGCTGGTTGAGAAGCACTGGTACCACTACCCGCTGCACAATCAGAGGGCGGAGCTGCTGAAAGCCCTGATCCTCCTGAATGGCTGCACCCGCATTGTCCTCGTCAATGTCCCCTGGTACATCAAGGCGTGACGAAGCGCTGCAGATTTCGCACAATCTGGAAAACCGCGCTTTACACGTTCCCATGACCATGCTAGTTTGTATTCCCGTAACCGCCGATCCGACAGCGCCAGGCGGCAGGGCCTACCATCGCAGGCTTGCCTACGTTTCCGTCTCGGACGAACTCCAGCATAAAATTAGACAGAAGCTTCTTCGGCCCCGAAGATTCGGGACGAACCCTTGAGGCCAGGGGGAAGCAAATCGTGCGAGGAGCCGCGTGCTAAAACTCCGCAAGGTCGAATTGCTGGGCTTTAAGTCGTTCTGCGAGAAGACGCCGATCACATTTAGCGGCAGCGGCATCACGTGCATCGTGGGGCCGAACGGCTGCGGCAAGTCGAACGTGGTGGACGCCATCTCCTGGGTGCTGGGTGAGCAGAGCCACAAGATGCTCCGCGCCGAACGCATGTCGGACTGCATCTTCAACGGCACGGCCAAGCGGCTGCCGACGGGACTTGCGGAAGTAGCACTGACGCTTGTGGACCCTGAGTTGTCCGATGCCGTCGCAAAGGTAATCGAGGCGCAAGAAGAACCGGCTGCCGAAGCTGCCGACGCGATGGGCCTCGCGTCCGCTCCCGAGAGCAGCGGAGCTCTGCCGGATGACTTCGCGAAGGATGGCCCAACGGGCGACGCGGGCGCGCCCCCCAGGTTCTTGCGAAAGCGCGCGGCGCAGAAACCGGCCATGCACCTGAAACCGGGCGAGGTAGTCGTGGCGCGGCGCCTCTACCGCTCGGGCCAAAGCGAATACCTGATCAATGGGCGCGTGGCGCGCCTGCGCGACATCCAGGAAATTTTCATGGGCATGGGTCTCGGCCCGGATAGCTACGCCATCATCGAGCAGGGCCGCATCGGCCAGATTCTGAATTCCAGGCCCATGGACCGCCGCGCCATCATTGAAGAGGCCGCGGGCGTCACGATGTACAAGACCAAGCGGCGGCTGGCGGAGACAAAACTCGAAGCCTCGAAAATCAATCTTTCGCGCGTCAACGACATTCTGGTCGAGGTGGAAAAGCAGCTTGCTTCGCTGAAGCGCCAGGCATCCAAGGCGCGGCGCTACGCGGAGCTGCGCGAACAGATGCGCGGGCTGCTGGGCGCCGTCCTTGCGAGCAAGGCGGAACACCTCGATATCGAGGCGGCGCGGCTGGAAAACCTGCTGCGCGAAATGGACGCGGCGGAGGAGCGCGAATCCCGCTCCGTGCACGATCTCGAAGCGCAGCAGGAGCGCCTAAACGCGCGCACGTACGAATTGGATGCGGAGCTTCGCCAGACACAGAACCTCCTGGGGCAAACCGCGCTCGACCTCGATCGCGCCGAGAACCGCATCACGTTCAACCGCGAGCAGATGGCGCAGCTCGAGACGCGCGCCATGGGCTTGGCCGCGGAGATCGCCGAAGCGGAGCGGCAAGCAGCGGAACTCGCCGCGCGCATGGCCGGGCAGCGCGAAGCGGTGGCATCGCTCCGCGGGCAGGCCGCGGCTCTTGAGGCCATCTTGCGCGAGACGACGGAGCAAGCGTCCGCAAGCGCCATTGGACAGGAGCAGCTCGAAGCCCGCATGGAAGAACTGCGGCAGCTTGCGGGCCGCCTGGCCGAGGAATCCGTGCGTGAACACGCCGAATCGCTTCAGGCCGAAGAAGCGGCCGCGCGGCACACGGCAGCGGAAGAATCGCGGGCCCAGGCGATGCACGCGATCGAAGCGGAATGCCAGGCGCTCGGCGGGCGCCGGAACGCCGCCGAAACCGCGTTCGCGGAGGCGGAGCAGCGCGCGCTCGATTCCGGCGCGGCGGTTCGCGAGGCGCACACGCGCCTGGCGGATTCCCGACGCGCGCAGCAGGAAATCGGCCAGCGGCTCGAGCGTACGCGCGAAGGGCTTTCCGGCGAGCGAGCGCGGCGCGCCTCCATCGAACAGATCCTGAGCGAGCGCGCCTACACGGCCGATGCCGTGCAAAAACTTTTTCATGCCAATGGCGAAGGTGCGGCGCGGGGCTTCCGCGCCATCGGCTTGCTGGCCGACTACGCCGAGGTCCAGGAAGAATACGAAGCCGCCGTCGAGCAGTTCTTGCGCGAGGAGCTCGAGTACGTGGTCGTCGAATCGTTCGATCAAGCGCGCGCCGGCGTCGCTTTGCTGCGCGAGGAAGTGGGCGGGCGCGCCACCTTCTTCGTGGATTCCGCCCCAACGCTTGACAAAGACGGGATCGAGGGCGGCGCTTCGATGCCGGGAGATTTTATTGCGCGGCTGGACCGGCTCGTTGAATTCCGCGAGCCGCTGGGCGCCAACACGAAGAATTTCCTGAAAAAGCTGCGCACCGCCTACATCGTCGAAACTTCCGCGATCGCCGAGCGCATGGCGCACGACAATCCCCACAGTTATTTCCTCGTGCCGGACGGCACGTGCTACCACGGACGAACCGTCTCCGGCGGACGCAAGGACGAAGCAGGTCCGCTCGCGCTCAAACGCGAACTCCGCCGGCGCGAAACCGAAGTAGCGCGGCTCGAGCGCATCGCGCAGGACGAACAGGCCGAGCTCGCCCGGCTGGGAGCGGAAATCGCCGCGAACGAGGAGCAACTTACGTCCGCGATGGCCGCGCATGTGGAAGCCGAGAAATCTCTGGTGGCGGCAGCCCATCTGCGGGAGCAATGGCGCGGCGAATTCCAGCGTGCCGAACAGCGGCGGGATGCGGAGCGCGAAGAAATCTCGCGGCTCCGTGCCGAAGCCGAGTCAGCCCGCGCGCGCGCTGACCAGGCCCGGCGTGAACATGCCGAAGCCCTGCGTTCGCGCGCTGCTGCCGAGGCGGAGGCGGCCCTATCGGCTACGCGGCTGGGGGATTTGCGCCGCGATTTTCAGGCGTTGCAAGAACAGGCTGTCGCGCGCCGCGAAGAGCTGGCGGCTACGTCGGAACGGCTTGCGGGCGCCGAGGCCATCGAACGGCGCCTGATGGAGGAAATCGCGCAGGGAAGCGCGCGTGTGAGTGCGTTGCGCCAGCAGCACGCGGCGCTATGCGGCGAGAAGGCAGGCCTCGAATCCTCATGCCAGCAGCTTGCGCGGCAGGCGCAAGACCTGCGCAGGGATAAAGGTCGCCTCGAAGAGAACAAGGCCACGCACGAAAAGGAGTGGAACGAGGCGCGCGCGCTTGCAGGGAGGATCGAGGAATCGCTGCGCGGCAAGCGCTTGTCGCTCGACGAGCTTCGCGCCGATCGCAGCCAGCGCCAAATCGAAAAAGCGCGCAACGATGCCGACCGCGAATACCTGCGCCAGACCTGTGTGGCCGAGCTGAATGCGCAACCCGAGGAGCTGATGGCGCAAGAGGCGCGGCTTTTGATCGGCGAAGAGCTCGCGGCGGCCGAAACGAACTACAACGAAATGAAGGCGCGCGTCGAGGCCATGGGCCCCGTGAATCTGATGGCTCTCGAGGAATTCCAGGAGTGCGAGCAGCGCGAAGGCTTCCTAAGGCGCGAGCGCGACGATCTGGTCGCGTCCATCGAAAATACCCAGCTCACCATCCATGAGCTCGACCAGGTGTCGCAGCAAAAGTTCGAGGAAGCGTTCCGCTTCATCAACGCGCAGTTCGCCGTCGCGTTCCAATCGCTCTTCGGCGGCGGGACGGGCGAGATGCGCCTGGGCGAGCCGGACAGTTCCGGCGAGTCGGGCATTGACATCGTGGCGCAGCCGCCCGGCAAGCGCCTGCAAAATATTCTGCTGCTCTCGGGCGGCGAAAAGGCGCTCACGGCGCTCGCGCTCCTGATCGCTGTCTTCCGGTATCAGCCCAGCCCGTTCTGCATCCTCGACGAAGTAGATGCGCCGCTCGACGAAGCCAACGTCGGCCGCTTCAACAAGCTGCTCGCGGACATGTGCGCGCAAACGCAGTTCATCGTCGTCACGCACAACCGCAAGACCATGGAAATGGGTTCGGTGCTCTACGGCGTGACCATGCAGGAGCCGGGCGTGTCCAAGCTCGTTTCCGTACGATGGGAAGATGCCGAATCGGCGTCCGCCGAGAAGGCCGCCGGCGCGGCCAGCAACGCCGCATAGCGCTCAAGAGTTTGTCATCCTGCTTGCCCCGACATAGGAGGGGAGCGGAGCGTGCCATCGGCTTTTCTTCCAGCCGAAGCCACGGCGGGACGCGGAGCCGAAGGATCTCTCTTATCCTATTTCGATGATCACTCTCGTCCTCCTTCCCGGTATGGACGGCACCGGCGTGTTTTTGGAGGATTTCGCTGCTGTACTCCAGCCGGATTTCAAACCGGTCGTCGTCGCGTATCCGGACGACCCGTCCCTCAGCTATGGTGACCTCGAAGCGCTCGCGCGCGCGGCGCTGCCTCAGAACGAGCCTTATCTTGTCCTCGGCGAATCTTTTTCCGGCCCCATCGCCATTTCGATTGCGGCCTCCAATCCGCCGGGGCTTATCGGACTGATACTCTGCGTTACGTTCGCGCGCAATCCCCATCCGCTACTACCTCTGGTCAGCGCGATCCTCAAGCCGTTGCCGGCCCGGCGAGTCCCGCGTTTTATTCAGCAACCGAATCTGTTCGGCAGATTCAACTCCCCATACCTGCGCGCGAAACTACGCCAGGTTCGCAGCCAGGTTTCGGCGGAGACAATCAAGGCTCGCACGGAAGCTGTCGCGTGCACCGACGTATCGGGGAAGCTCCGCGGCGTGTCGGTCCCCGCGCTATATCTCTGCGCGAAGCACGACCGTCTTATCTCTCGCGCTTCCTGTGATCACATTAGGGAAATCCTGCCGAGCGTCGTGATTGCGGAAATGGAAGCGCCACATTTGCTCCTACAGACCGTTCCGGAAGCCGCAAAAGCCGCAATTAAAAATTTCGTGAGCAGCCGAATAGAAAGTTTGAATTGAAATAAGTCTTCTTACCGATTGACAACGCTTCAAGCTGCGCTAGAATACCCGCCTCTCAACTTTGAGGATAGAGATTCCGTGGCTTCTCCGCATATGAGTGTTGTCATTTCCGAAACGGATTTTCCCGGACTTCGCCTGCGCGGGCGCGGGAAGGTCCGCGACATCTACGATCTGGGAGACCACCTGCTGATCGTGGCCACGGACCGGCTCTCGGCCTTCGACGTGGTGCTTCCCACTCCCATTCCCGATAAGGGACGCGTCCTTACGCAGCTTTCGCTTTTTTGGTTCGAAAAGCTGGGCGACGTCGTGCAGCACCATGTGCTTTCGGCTTCGAATTTCACGGGCGAACTCGAGCCCTATGCCGCCGCGCTCGAAGGCCGCGCCATGCTCGTGCGCCGCACCGATCCAGTGCCCATCGAATGTGTCGTGCGCGGATACATTTCCGGCTCGGGCTGGAAGGATTATCAGCGGACAGGCGCCATCTGCGGGATTCCTCTGCCCGCGGGACTGCGCGAGTCGGATGCCCTTCCGGAGCCGATCTTCACGCCATCCACGAAGGCCACCACCGGGCACGACGAAAATATTTCCTTCGAGGAGACTGTCTCGCGGATTGGGCGTCCGCTCGCGGAACGATTGCGGGCGACCAGCCTCGCGCTCTATCGCCGCGCCGCCGAACACGCCGCGGCCCGCGGAATCATCATCGCCGACACGAAATTCGAATTTGGGCTTCTGGGGAACGATCTGATTTGGATTGACGAAGCGCTCACTCCGGATTCCTCGCGCTTCTGGCCGCGGGCGCAGTATTCACCAGGCAGCGCCCAGCCCTCTTTTGACAAGCAATACGTTCGCGACTATCTCGAGCAGGTCGGCTGGAACAAGCAGCCCCCGGCCCCTCCGCTTCCCCCCGATGTGGTGGAAGCCACGAGGGACAAATACAGGGAGTCGTATCAACGCATCACCGGCCACGCACTCGACGAAACGTAACACCCTGGTTCCGCGCATTGTGAGCCGCGCCGGAAACGGGCGAGGGAGCGCTTGCCGGGCCGAGGTCCGGCGCTGCCGCGGAGCGTGCCAACGTGAGAGAGCAATTGGAGTCGCTGGTCGGAATGATGGTGGAGCGCGGCATCCTGCTCGAAGAAGCCCTCACGGAATTCGAAAAGAAATTCATCCGGCGCGTGCTCGAACACTCCAACGGAAACCAGTGCCGCGCCGCCAAGGTCCTCGGGATTCACCGCAATACGCTCAGCCGCAAGATCGCCGAATACCACCTCGATCGCGCGGGCCAGCGCCGCTGACCACGCAAAAAAAGGCCGGCCTATTTACCGGCCGGCCTTTTCAATTGGAAGAAATCCCGTGTCCGCCCGCTATTGTGTGGGCGGCTTGTGGACCACGTGGCGTTTGCCCGGTTCCTCCGGCGGAATGATCGTCGGATCAACCTTCACCTGATCCCAGTGCAAAAGGAATGGCGAAGGATCGTAGCTGACAAGCGTTCCTGAAAAGCGAATCTCGTCGTCCTTTTGTAGGCGCAGGACGTCGGGCTGCGGCGTTTCCTGTGCGGCCGTGCCGCCGGCAGGGGGAGCGGAAGTCCACACTTTCACGTCCATGTTCGCCGCCGTGGCAGCCTGCACCTCTTCCTGCGTCGCGCCGAAGAAGACCATGATATCCACGGTGGGATCGGCTTTTTGCACGTCAATGATTTTGCCCACCACCTCGGGGAATTCCGCGCCGCAGATCGCGAGCCACGTCATTTTCGCTTTGCCTCCGCCGGCCTGCAGGTCGCTCATAACGGTCAGTATGGTGCTGGCCTGCGCAATTTTTTGGAGATCGGCCGCGCTGGGAATCGAGTAGGTCGCAGGGCGATCCTGCGAATTGGCGGCAAGCTGCAGCAGTTCGCTCAACTGCGCGTCCGCCAGGTTTTCGCAGTTGGGCTGTTCATAAGCGAGAATCTTTGCCCGCAGATACTTCTGGACCTCGTCCGCCTCGGGCACCTTCAGGTTGATGGCGCGGGCCAGGGCCCAAAAACCGTCCAGGGACTGCGGAGGATTCAATGCGAGATAGGAGAGGCCCAAGCTATATTCCGAAACCGCATCCGTCGGATTATTGGCCAACGCGGATTCAAAGGCTTGCACGGCGGCTGGGTAATCCTTCAACTCGAAATCCGCGGAGCCGGCGGCGGCATAGAAAAACGCGATGTAGGGTTTTTTCTGCTGCGCGAAGTCCGCATCCGACATCGTCGAATTCGCCGGTTTGGGAAGTTGCTGCGTGATCGTGGCCCCTTGGAGAGCGGCATCCCGTTCCTTGGCAAGCTGATCGGCGGCGTCGGGCGCCTTGAGGTCAAACGACGCGGAGAAAGCCTGGACACGAGTCTGGAGCGCGTTAAAGAGGGTGCCTTGGTCTACCTTGCCGTCCAAAGCGACGAGCTTATCCACGTAGAAGATCGTCTTCGAATAATTCTTCTGCTGGAAATACGCTTGGTAATAGAGCTGATACACGTACTGCATTAGCGTCGAGTTCGGGAATTGAGTGGAAAAACTGTCGAGACAACTCAATTTGCCCGGCAGGTCTTTTTCTGTCTGGCAGGCTTGGAAGGCGTTGTACTCCGGGATGGTATATGTCGGCTGCTGGCTCTGTTGCGCGCCCCATGCAACGGCCGGCCGCACGGGAAAAAGCATCCACAGTGCGGCAGCGCTCACAAGCATCGCTATCCGGTTGAAACACATTCGCGTCATTTTGTTCCTGCCTCCTGGGTAGCGTTGCTTCCGGCAAACTGTGAAACTCAAGGCCACAGCCCCAAGGACCGCGTGGAAAGGAAATCCAATGGATTATAGGGAATGGCCATTACACGCGCAAGTCCGAATCCATCCCGCTTTCCGGTTTCGCATCCACATGGGCCATCCGTTGCCGTCCGCGCCCACATGTTAAGATGGTGAACTACGCTGGGAGGTGACGTGGCAGGAGTCAACCGATGACCACTGGGAAGCCGCTCGAAGGCAAGGTTGCGCTGGTTACCGGGGCGAGCCGCGGCATAGGCTTGGCCATCGCGCGAAGCCTGGGGCGCATGGGAGTCGGCGTGTGCGTCTGCGCCCGCGACGCAAAAAGGCTCGAAAGTGCCGCGAACGGGCTTCAGCGCGAAGGGATTCGCGTTCACGCCGTTCCCGCGGACCTAACCCGTCCGGGCGACATTGCCTCGCTGGTCGAAGCAACGGAGCGATCGCTAGGTCCCATCGAGATCCTCGTCAACAACGCCGGTGTGGGGTGGTTCGGGCCGGCGCACGAGGCGTCCGAAACAACCTGGGACACCGTGTTAGACACGAATTTGAAAGCTGTGTTCCTGCTGAGCAAGGCCGTGGCTCCCGGAATGATCCGCCTCCGCGCCGGCCATATCATCAACATCGCCTCGCTTGCCGGGAAGAATGCCTTCACCGGCGGAGGCGTTTACTGCGCCTCGAAATGGGGTTTGCTGGGCCTCACGCAGTGCATGGCGGAGGACCTTCGGGCCCACGGAATCCGCGTGAGCGCAATTTGTCCCGGCAGCGTGGCCACCGATTTTTCGCCGCACGCCGCAAAGGACCCCGGCAAAATGCTGCAACCCGAGGATGTAGCCCACGCGGTGGAGGCCATCGTGACCCAATCGCCGCGGAGTTTCCTCAGCGAAATCCTGCTCCGCCCGACGCAGAAGCCCTGATTCCCCCCGCCGAATCCTTTTCGCACCAAGAGCATCAAATTTAGAAATAGTTGCTGTCGAGGGTTGGGTTGCGGACCCTTGCATTATCCGAACGTTCCGCTGGAAGGAAAAACAACATGATACAGGTTCGGCCCAATAACGAGCGCGGGCACAACAAACTTTCCTGGCTCGATACGCGCTTCACATTTTCGTTCGACCAGTATTACGATCCCGAGCACATCCAGTTCCGTTCCCTGCGCGTGCTCAATGAGGACGTCGTCGCGCCCGCCCAGGGTTTCCCCATGCATTCCCACCGCGACATGGAAATCCTCACGTGGGTTCTCGAAGGCTCTCTCGAACATCGCGATAGTTCGGGAGGAAGGGGCGTCCTGCGTCCGGGCGAATTGCAGCACATGACGGCCGGCACGGGAGTGATGCACAGCGAGTTCAATCCCTCCTCGAAGGACCCTGTCCACCTTCTGCAAATCTGGATTCTGCCAGACCGCAAGGGCCTCAAGCCGGAATACGAACAGCTCGCATTTCCGGATGCCGATTTGCGCGGCCAGTTTCATCTGGCCGCAGGCCCGCAAGCGCCTGTGACAATTCATCAGGACGCCAGCCTCTACATCGCGCGCCTTGACAAAAACGGCGAGGCGAAGCACTCTTTGCCGGTTGGGCGTCATGCGTGGGTGCAGGTTGCGCGCGGAGCCGTTCATTTGAATGGCGGTGCGAACTCCGCCGAATTGAAAGCCGGCGACGGCGCAGCCATCTCGAACGAAACCGCGATTCGTGTGAAGGCCACCGAGCCGTCGGAAATTTTGCTCTTCGATCTGGCGTGAGGCAATTTCCGCGCCTCGATCGGACAAAAATCTTTCCCCGGGGCAACGCCACATTTCCAAACAGGAGGAATGGAATGGCCAACTCGTCATGCGGCACCACGGCCTTGATCGGCCGGATCCTGATCAGTCAGGTTTTTATTCTCGCCGGAATCAACAAATTCGCGCACTTCTCAATGATGACCGGCTTTCTTGCGGCAAAGAGCCTGCCGGCGCCCGCCTTTTGTCTTGCCTGCGCCGCGGTTCTCGAAATGCTCGCTGGCATTGCAGTTCTCATCGGATTCCAAACCAAAATCGCCGCCTGGCTGCTTTTCCTCTATGTGATTCCCACAACGCTCCTCCTCCACAATTTCTGGGCGATGCAGGGTACGGAACGCATGGATAGCCAAGTCCACTTCATGAAGAACCTGGCGATTATGGGAGGGCTTCTCTTGCTCGCTTCCTTTGGTCCGGGCGGTTGTTCCGTGGACTCCAAATGCGCGGCCAAACCAGCGTGAGGGTCTTTCCCCAGGGATAATCCGAATCACCGGCCGGCGGCGGATGCCAATGAATCCGCTGCCTGGCCCTCCGCATCCCATGTTTGTACTCAATTTTCTTCCAGTTCCCGGGAGGAACGATGCCTGCCCTGCACAAACCGGCGAAAACCGTGGCGCCGATTCACGACCTGATGGTCCACCGATGGAGCCCGCGCGCATTCGACAGCCGCCCGGTCGAGCCCGATAAATTGCGCAGCTTGTTCGAGGCGGCGCGCTGGGCGTCATCCTCCTACAACGCGCAGCCGTGGTATTTCATCGTGGCCACGAAGGACGACCCGGAAAATTTCCAGCGCGTTCTCGATTGCTTCGTCGAGTTCAATCAGAGCTGGGCGAAAAACGCGCCTGTCGTCGCACTCAGCGTTGCCGGCATGAAATTCGCGCACAATGGACAACCGAACCGCCACGCATTTCACGATGTCGGCCAGGCTGCGGCCCATCTCGCCTTGCAAGCCACGGCCCTGGGACTCGAGATTCACCAGATGGCAGGCATTGACCCGGAGAAGGCGCGCCAGATTTTCGGCATTCCCGAAGGCTACGAAGCCGTGGCCGGAATCGCTGTCGGCTACCCCGGCGATCCGGCTTCACTGCCGGACCACTTGCGCGAGCGCGAACTCGCCCCGCGCGAACGAAAGCCGCTTGACTCCTTCGTTTTCACGGGCCGCTGGGGCCAGCCTTCCAAAATAGTCGCCAGCCAAGAATCCTAAGCACACCACCCCGGTCGGCGCCCTAGCCCGCCTGCCGCAATCCGGATGACTTCGATTCCAGCACGGGTTATTCTTTCGCGTGCCCTTCAGCCATCCGCTATTTTTATTTTTCGCCGCGCTCGTTGCCGGAGCGCTCAATTCCGTCGCGGGAGGCGGCAGCTTCATTTCCTTTCCCGCGCTGCTATTCACCGGCATGGCGCCCATCGCTGCCAATGCCACCAATACGGCAGCCGTTTGGCCGGGATCGGTGGCCAGCGCCGTGGCCTATCGAAACAGAATCACGCCGGCGGCGCGGCGCTTGCTGCCCCCGCTATTGATAACCGGTGTGATTGGGGGCGTGCTGGGCGCATGCATTTTGCTGCGCACGCCTCCAGCCACTTTCATGCGCATCGTTCCCTGGCTTTTGCTGGGAGCCACACTGCTCTTCGTGGCAAGCGGCCCAATCACGGCCCGCGTAAATGCGCTGCATGACTGGGCTCGCGGCCGCTCCGATCGGGGCGCGCGCCAGCGTGATGGTGGAACCAAGCCGTCGGGCCTGCTGATGGCCATCGGATTGTTACTCGAGCTCCTCGTCGCCATGTATGTCGGGTATTTCGGCGCGGGCGTGGGCATCCTCATTCTCGCGCTGCTCGCCTTTTTGGGAATGGAGGATATCCACGCCATGAACGCGCTGAAGACCGTGCTGGTGGGCGTGGTGAATGGCGTGGCCGCCGTCACCTTTATCCTGGCGCGTGTCATCGTATGGCCGCAAGCCCTGCTGATGCTCGTGGGCGCGATGCTGGGCGGTTACGGCGGGGCTCACTTCGCGCAAAGGATAGACCCACAGCGCATCCGCTGGCTGGTGATCGCCATCGGCTTCGCCATGTCTCTCTACTTCTTCATTCGCCGCTGACACACACCTTTACACCCAGGTGCGCTAGATGCAGGGAAAACGTAACGGACGTGATACCCGCTGCAGTTTCGCTTGGATCGCAAAAATTATGGTATTTGGACGGCGCTTGCGGGGCTGCTGGATGCTGCGGGCGCGCCTGCCGCTGCAGCTACCGCTTCCGGCGTTGCGGCGCCGAATCGCATGCGGCCAATATACGTTTGCCCGAGCGACATCAGGCCCGTGTAGAGATACCCCCAAACGAAAAGCAGCAGAAAGGGAACCGTGGCGTAGTTGTTGTTCTCGATGGCGTAGAGGACGGAACAGGCAAAATAAACCCCCAGCAGAACTTCCAGGTAAGGCATGAACCCGGCGCGCTTGTGGTAGGCCTTCTTCGTCCACGTGCGTTGTCCCTTGGCGCCGGTTTCCACGCGGTATTTCGGCGTGCGCACGAAATCCGACTTCACGCCGAAGATCGCCTCCACCACTGCCAGCGCATTGCGCACCGAAAGGCCGATGCCCACGGCCATCACAAGCGGCAGATAGCGGAACGTGCGCTTCCATGTCTCCGGGTAGAGGGCGCGCTCCGCGGTAAGGTAGAACGACGAAATCGAACACGTGGATGCCAGGAACAGCGGCAGGTCAATCAAAGCCACCTGGACCCATCCCTGATAGAAGCGCACGATCATCGCGGGCAGCAGGATGATGGAGAGAAAAACCATCAGCGGATAGCTGATGTTCGCCGTCAGATGAAAGAACGCTTCCGCCTTCACCGAGGCCGGCACGTCGGCGCGCATCACGCGCGGAAGGATTTTCTTGGCCGTTTGCATCAGGCCCTTGGCCCAGCGCGCCTGCTGTGCCTTGAAGGCGTTCATCTCCACCGGCAATTCGGAGGGGCAGTCTATTTCCGGCAGATACAGGAAACGCCAGCCGCGCATCTGCGCGCGATAGGAAAGATCGGTGTCCTCGGTCAGCGTGTCATGTTCCCATCCGCCGGCATCCTCAATCGCTTCGCGGCGCCACACGCCCGCCGTGCCGTTGAAATTGAAAAACAGGCCCGTGCGGTAGCGCGACGAATGCTCGATGGCAAAGTGCCCGTCGAGCAGGATGGCTTCCACTTCGGTCAGCGCCGAATAACCGCGGTTGACGTAACTCCACCGCGTCTGCACCATGGCCAGCTTTGCATCGGCGAAGTAGGGCACCGTGCGCCGGAGAAAATCCGCGGGCGGAATGAAATCTGCGTCGAATATTGCGACGAGTTCCCCCATCGCCGATTGCAAACCCTCCTGCAGCGCGCCCGCTTTGAATCCGGCGCGATTGTCGCGGTGGAGAAGCACAATCGGAACTCCCAGCCGCCGGTGCTTCTCGACGCAATCTCGCGCCACTTCCTTCGTCTCGTCCGTCGAGTCATCGAGCACCTGAATTTCCAGCAGCTCGCGCGGATAGTCGAATTGCGCCACGGCTTCGATCAGCCGTTCGATCACATATTGCTCGTTGTAAATGGGAAGCTGGACGGTCACCTTCGGCCACTGCTTCACTTCCGGCGGCGGCGGCGGGACGTTCTTACGATTTTTGAAATAATTGTAGACCAGCGCGTAGCGATGCACGCCGTACATCGCCAGTATCGCCATCACTAGGAAATACGGGAGCATGATGGCCAGATCGAAGGCGTTCGCTTGATAGAGTCCGCGAAAGGTCGGGTCTGCCAGCTTGTTCCAGTAGGCCGTGAGCGAACTTCCGCCGAGTGCGATACACATCGCCCCATCGTACGGAAACGTCACGGTATGCCTGCCTTTGCTCCGGGGGCTGGGAGACGCTTCGCGCGCCGTTCTGCCGAGCACACGATTATACGGTGCCTTGGGCGCGTGTCAACCTAGGAAAACATCGAAAGGATGTAGGAGAATGCTGTAAAAATGCCGCGCCATCATCCCCGTATCGCGCGCGGTCTGGCGGCTTCGTATAGAGGCGAAAGCTCGCGCAGCCGCTTCACCGTCTCGATCACGCGCGCTGCGGCATAGTCCACCTCCTCCTCGGTGTTGAACCGCCCCAGGCCAAAGCGGATCGACGAGTGCGCCAGCTCATCGGGCACGCCCAGCGCCTTCAGCACATAGCTCGGCTCGAGCGACGCCGATGTGCACGCCGACCCGCTCGATACAGCCACGTCCGTGATCCCCATCAGCAGCGATTCGCCATCCACTTGCGCGAAGCTGATATTGATGTTGTGCGGCAGGCGATACGCCATCGAGCCATTGATGGTTGTGCCCTCGAGGCCGCCGGCGATGGCATCCTTCAGCCTGTCCCGCAGGCCTCGCAGCCGCTCGCTCTCCGCCGCCATTTCCTTCCCGCAAATCTCGCAGGCCTTGCCGAAGCCCACGATTCCCGGAACGTTCAGCGTCCCGGATCGCATGCCGCGCTCGTGGCCGCCGCCATCCATCATCGCGGCGAGCTCGACGCGCGGGTTCTTCCGCCGCACATAGAGAGCCCCCACACCCTTCGGGCCGTAAATTTTGTGCGCCGAAATCGAGAGCAGATCAATGCCATCCTTTTCCACGTCCACGGGGATTTTGCCCACAGCCTGCGCCGCGTCCACGTGAAGCAGCACGCCCATTTCCCTCGTGATCTTCCCGATTTCCTCGATCGGCTGCACCACTCCGATTTCGTTGTTCGCGTACATGATCGTCGCGAGCACCGTCTTCGGCGTGATCGCGCGCCGCAGGCCATCAGGGTCTATGCGCCCGCCGCTATCCACGGGCAGATAGGTCACCTCCCAGCCGGAGTTCTCGAGGTGCCTGCACACGTCGAGCACGGCCCTGTGCTCGGTCGCTTGCGTCACAATATGACGGCCCTTGCCGCCGTACTTCTCCGCCCCGCCCTTGATGGCCAGATTGTCCGATTCCGTCGCTCCGCTCGTGAAGACAATCTCCCTGGGGCTCGCGTTGATCAGCCGCGCAATCTGCCCGCGCGCATTTTCCACCGCCTCTTCGGCCTTCCAGCCGAATTCATGATTGCGGCTGGCCGCGTTGCCGAATTTCTCCGTGAAATAGGGCAGCATCACGTCCAGCACGCGCGGATCCACCGGCGTCGTCGCGTGATTGTCCATGTAGATGGGAAGCTTCACGGCCATGCTCATTCCTCGCCTTCCTAAAAGGGTTTCCGGAGTGTGCGTGAAAGTTCGAGAATCTTTGTAGGTCGTGGCTTTTTACCCTGAGCCTCGAAGGGCAGCCACGACGTGAGCCTTGCAAAATCAGGACGGCTTTCGCGCCTTTTGCGTCCCGACGCCTTCTGTCGGGAAGCCGCTGAAGTTCCGATTCTGCAGTTCCCACGCAAGCTCTTCCGGCCCTTCGCGAACGCGTCCGAAAGCGAACTTCATGGCAATTTTCGCACACAATGGATAGAATTGCTCGACGGATGGCCTTCGAAAAAAACAAGCCGGTGATTGCCATTTATCCGGGCTCGTTCGACCCCGTCACGAATGGCCATTTGGATCTGATTCGCCGCGGCGCATCTCTGTTCGACCGCCTGATCATCGCCGTCACGCACAACCACGAAAAGGACGCTCTGTTCCCCGTAAAAGAGCGCCTCGCCATGCTCGAAACCGTCACCTACGACATGGACAACGTCGAGGTTCAGATGTTCGACGGCCTGTTGATGGACTATGCCCGCGCAAAGAGTGCGCGCGTCGTCCTGCGCGGCATCCGCGCCATCTCCGATTACGAATACGAGCTCCAGATGGCCATGATGAACCGCAAAATCGAACCCGATATCGAAACCGTTTTTATGATGCCGGCCGAAGCCTACAGCTACCTAAGCTCGCGGCTGGTGAAGGAATTGGCGCGGCTCGGCGGCTCTGTGAAGGACCTCGTGCCGCCCGTCGTGGAAGAAAAATTACGAGCCAAGTTCGTCTCGCATTGATCCGCACGAGCCGCGAACGCTCGCTAAAAGGGACCCAGGGGGAAAGAGCATGGAACCCGCCGCAACCGTTAAGACCGAGGAGATGGAAAAATTTCCGCTGGCCGAGCGCGTAAACCGCATCAGCGTCTCGCCCACCATGGTCGTGCTGCAAGCCGCCGAACGCCTGAAGGCGCAAGGCAAGGACGTGGCCGATTTCGGCGCGGGCGAGCCCGATTTCCCCACGCCCGATCACATCAAGCGCGCCGCCATCCGCGCCCTCGATGAAAATCTGACGAAATACACGCCCACGCCGGGCATTGCCCCGCTGCGCCAGGCCATCTGCGATTGGCACGCCGCGCAGCTCGGCTCTTCGTACGAGCCCGCGGAGTGCATCGTCACCGTGGGCGGCAAGCACGCCATATTCGAATCCGTTTGCGCCCTCGTGAGCGCGGGCGATGAAGTCGTAATCGCCGCGCCCTACTGGGTCAGCTATCCAGACATCGTAAAGTACGCGGGCGGCACGCCCGTGATCGTCGAAACTCGCGCCGCGGACGATTTCATTCCGCGCGCCGCGGCCGTCGAAAAGGCCCTCTCTCCGCGCACCCGCATCGTCATCGCCAATTCTCCCAGCAACCCCACGGGCGCCGTGATCCCGCCTGACGAGTTCGCCAAAATCCTCGCCGTGTGCCGGCGCCGCGGCGTCTGGCTGCTCTCCGACGAATGTTATTCGCATTTCATCTACGGTGCCGCAAAGCCATTCTCCATCGCGAGCTTGCCGGATTCCAAGGGCCGCTTGATCGTAGCCGGCTCATTCTCGAAAACCTTTGCGATGACGGGATGGCGAGTCGGCTACGTCCTCGCCCCTCAGCGCCTTGTGGCCGCCATCACCAAGCTCCAGAGCCAGTCCACATCGAATCCCACCTCGATTGCGCAGTATGCCGCGCTCGAGGCCCTGCGCGGCCCGATGGACTCCGTCGCGGCCATGCTCGCCGAATACGCGCGCCGTCGCGAGCGCATCGTCACCGGCCTGCGCGCCATCCCGGGAGTCACCTGCACGGCGCCGCAGGGCGCCTTCTACGTCTTCCCGAATATTTCGGCGCACTTTAATCCCGAGATGCCCGATGACACGGCGGCTTCGAAGCTCCTCCTCGAACGCGAACTCGTCGCCGTCGTTCCCGGCGAAGCCTTCGGCGCGCCGGGGCACATCCGCATTTCTTACGCCACGTCGGTCGAGCGCATTGACGAGGGGCTTCGGCGGCTCCATCGCTTTTTCAGCCGGGCACAGTGACTCTCTCTCCCGCGCGCCTCGATCCCGTCTTCCATCTGCGGCCTTGGGGCGCGCTTTCGCTCGCCCCGCTCTTCCCCCAAGAATCCCAACTCGCCGAACCTATCGGCGAAGCCTGGATGACGTCGAGCGACTCCCGCTTCGCCGACGGCCACTTCGCCGGGCAAAACCCTCGGCCAGGCCTGGCTCGAAATGCCGCCCGAATGGGCCGGAACGCAGGCGCAGCGCGCCCGCACTGCTCGCAGTCCCTTCCCGTTGCTCGTGAAATTTATTTTCGCGGAGGACAAACTTTCCGTGCAGGTCCATCCCGATGACGCCTACGCGTCCAAGCACGAGCAGGTCGCCGGCGGATGCGGCAAGACGGAAATGTGGTACGTCATCAGCGCGCGGCCCGGCGCGGAAGTCCTCGCCGGACTCAAGCCCTGGGTCACGCGCGAGAATTTTGTCCACGCCATCGCGGAGGGCAGGGTCGTGGAGTGTCTCGAACGAGTTCCGGTCAGCGCGGGCGACGCCATCTTCGTCCCCGCCGGCACCGTGCACTCCATCGGCCCGGGCCTGGTGCTCTGCGAAATTCAGCAGCAATCCGATCTCACCTACCGCGTTTATGATTACGACCGCCGCGACGCCCAGGGCCAGTCGCGCCCGCTGCACATCGAGAAGGCGCTCGAAGTGATCCGCTTCGGAAAACAGTCCGGCGGACGCATCGAGCCGGTGCCTGCCCGCCGTGGCGGGCGCGCCGTCCGCGGCGGCATAAGGGAAGCCTATCTCGCCGCTTGCCCCTATTTCGCCGCCGAGAAATGGGAATTTCCATGGAAAAATCTCCGCCGCGTCTTCGCGCGAGCATTTCGATCTCCTGATTTTCCTCGAAGGCGGCGGCATCATCGAGTGGCCCTCTGGACGCGCCGCATACGCGCCGGCGCAGGTTTGGATGGTGCCTGCCGCGCTCGGCGAATATCATTTCCTTCCCGGCGCGCGCACATCTCTTCTGCGCACCTATGTGCCCGGAAACCTCGGCGAATATGTCCGTCGGCTCGAAGATCAGGGTGTCAGGGACGCCGAATTGTCTCGCGTGGTTCATTCATGAAAAAGCCGCCTGCTCACAATTCGAAGCGCGATTCGCTCCCCGCTTGCGCCGTCCTTCTCGCGGGAGGCCGCGGCACTCGTTTCTGGCCGCGCAGCCGCGTGCGCACCCCAAAACAACTCCTGGACATCACCGGCGGCGGGACCATGCTGGCTGCCACAGCCGCGCGCCTCCGCCCTCTCATTCCGCCGCGCCATATATGGGCCGTCACCAATGTCGAGCAGGCCGCGGGCGTGCGCCGCGAGCTGCCCCGCGTCCCCGCTTCGCACGTTCTCGCCGAGCCTGTGGGACGCAACACCGCCGCTGCCATCGGCCTCGCCGCCATCCATCTCGCGCGCGAATATGGCGACGCGCTCATGGCCGTCCTGCCCTCCGATCACTACATCGCCCGGCCCGCGCCGTTTCGAAAAATAATCCACGCCGCGCTCGAACTCGCTCGCGAGCCTGGAAACCTGGTCGTCCTCGGCATTCCTCCGTCGCGCCCCGAGACCGGCTTCGGCTATATCGAACGCGGCGGCATATTTTCCCGGCCGCGCGGCATCGCCGCATACTCCGTCCGGCGATTCACGGAAAAGCCGTCGCTCTCCAGTGGCCAGGAAATATTCCGCCTCGCGAAAATACTTTTGGAATGCGGGAATGTTCTTCTGGCGCGCGTCGTCCTTTTTGGACTGCCTGCGCCGCTTCCTTCCCGCGACGCACCATGCCCTCGCCGAAATCGGCGAAACCATCGGCACGCCGCGCTACCAGCGCACCCTGCGCCGCATCTATCCACGCCTCAAAAATATTTCCGTGGACTACGCCATCATGGAACCCGCCACGGCGGTCAGGCCCGCCACGCGCCGCCTGACATCGCGCCCTGCGCCGCGCGTTTCCGTGATTCCCGCCCAAGCCGGCTGGAGCGACATCGGCTCGTGGGCCGCCGTATACGAATTGCTGGCCGCCCAGACTGGAGCAAGGTCCGGCGCGAATGTTTCCGCCGGACCGTCATTCACGCTCGATGCGCGCGGAAATTATTTTTGGAGCACAAAGAAATTTGTCGCTGCCATCGGCGTCCACGATCTCGTCCTCGTCGAAACCGACGACGCCATTCTCCTCTGCTCCCGCGACCGCTCCCAGGACGTCGCCAAAATCGTCCCCTGGCTCAAGGATCGTAAGCTTCATGATCTCCTATAATGGAATCGCTGATTGGAGGTCGTCGCACCCATGAACGACAAATCTCTCCGCGACCATTTAAAAAAATCTCTCCGCTGGCACGACGCCCATGCCGACTGGAAAGCCGCGCTTGCAGGCCTTTCGCCCAAAAATCGCGGCGTCCGTCCGTCAGGCAGTCCGCATTCGGTGTGGGAACTCTTCGAGCACATGCGCCTGGCGCAGCGCGACATATTGAATTTCTGCATTAACCCAAAATATGTCTCGCCGGAATGGCCCTCGGGTTACTGGCCCAAGCACTCGGCGCCACTGAACGCCGCTGCCTGGAACAAAACCGTGAAGGAATTTCAAAGCGACCTGGACGCCATGGCCAAACTCGCAGCCAATCCGAAAATTGATCTCTTCGCTCGCATCCCTCACGGCTCGGGGCAAACTATCCTCCGCGAGGCCCTCCTCCTCGCCGGCCACAATTCCTATCACCTGGGCCAAATCGTCATGGTCCGCAAGCTCCTCGGCGACTGGCCGGCGAACTGAATTGGCTTCCAGAAAAATTCAACTCCAAACCGCACCACCGCGTGACAGAATTGCACTCCAAATTGCAAATTTTGGATACAATAAGTGACAGCCGTTATTTAATTAATTATCGTTAGTCTCTGAAGAGAGGTCCCATGCGAGCCAAGGCGCTTTTCGCTGGGTCTGCAATCCTGCTGGCCGCGTTGATGGTGGCGATTGCCGCGGGACAAACCCCGTCGCCGAATTCTGCGCCCTCGTTACCGCAGGCCCAGCAAGCAGGCTACGTATTGCAGATCAAAACGCATGTCGTGACGGTGGACGTTGTGGCCACGGACTCGCACGGCAACGCTGTGCGCGATCTCAAGCCCGAGGAGTTCGAGGTTTCCGACAACGGGCCGCAAAAAATCACCCACTTTGCTTTCATAGACAAATCGGCGAACAGCCAAACCGCGAAGAATGCCCCGCAGCCGCGCCCCAATGGCTTTTACGCCAACCAGGCGAAATTCGATAGCATGGCAATGCCGCCTACCGTCGTGCTCATGGATTCGCTCAATTCGGACGCTGTGAATCTGCTGCAAACCCGGCGCGACATGATTCTCCTTTTGAAGACTCTTCCCGTCAATACTCCCATAGCCGTCTTCCTGCTGGGGCAGTCGCTGATTCCGGTCCAGGATTTCACCAGCGATCCCGCCGTGCTCCGCGCCGCCATAGACAAAGCCATGAAGCCCGGTGCGCCCCTCGATCCATTGCCGGAAAATGATGCTGATGCTCCGTCGCTCGTGGCCTTCGACGAGAACGGCGGCCAGGAAGACATCGTCTCCAAGTTCTTCGAGGAGTTCGAAAAGTGGAACTATGCGAATGTCATGGACGTCCGTGTGAACACCACCCTCGATGCCTTAAGATCCATCGCGCGCTATCTCAGCGGTTATCCGGGCCGCAAAAACCTGATCTGGGTCTCCGCCTCGTTTCCCATCACCCTTGAGCCGGACACGGACTGGGGAACGAAATACGACACTTTCAATGGGACCCGCACCTATGGCGAACAAGTGCGGGAAGCTTCGATGGCGCTCAGCAATGCACAAGTGGCCGTTTATCCCGTGGATGCTCGCGGGCTTGAAACGAACCAGGTCTTTGACGCCGACCAGCGGACCGTCATCCGGTCGAACTCCCCAAGCCGCACCATGCTCGCCCAACTCAATCACGAGGACGATGCGCGCACGATGTCCCAGGGCACCATGGACCAGTTTGCCGAGGGGACCGGCGGCAAGACCTGCAAGAACACAAATGACCTTTCCGGGTGTATCGAAACAGCTCTGAAAGACAGCTCCTCCTACTATGAGCTGGCCTACTATCCGGAGAACGCCAAATGGGACGGCGGCTTTCACGGTATCTCCGTAAAGACCACCCGGCACGGAGTCAAGCTGGCCTACCGCCGTGGCTACTTCGCGCAGGATGCCGAAACGCTCGCTAAGGACCAGCCGCCGGAGAAGCGGCTACAGCAGGCCTGCCAGGATTTTCTGCCCTCGACGGCGATTCCCATCACGGCGCAGGCTGTTCCATCTGAAAAGCAGGACCAAATCCGATACTTGATGTCCGTTCCGCCCGGTGTGCTCAGCCTCTCGCCGGACGGGCAGTCGCACAAGCTGAATACGCAAATGGCCACCTGCGTTTACGCCGGAGATGGTGGTGCTTTTCGATTCACTATAAGAGACCTTAGCCGAAGCCTTTCCGATGCCGATTTCAATACCTTGCAAGCCAGCGGGCTGCGTGGCTATCTGGACGCTCCCAAGTCCGGAACGGAGCGTGTGCGTATTGCTTTGCTCGATTCGGGCACGGGATTAACCGGCGCTCTTGATATCGCCGTCCATCCGGACGATTTCGAAAGTGCCGCTGTGCCGCCCGCATCGCCCGTGCCTTTGCTGTCGGAACCAATGCTCTCCGCTCCAGAGCTGCCGAAATCAACGAGCTCCGATGAAGCGCCGGAAAATTCTCCGTCGCTGCCGTCTTACTCGGTCACGTTTCATTCCAGTTCCGGCGCATCCAGCGCGCTCGACTGGAATGGCGAAACTCTCTCCTACCACGGCGACATCGGCGTGGCGCAAACCGCGCCCGGGTACTTCCACGAGATGTTGGGTGGCGCGTTTCAATGCGAAGAGGGACAACTGATTCCCCGCGATGCCAGTGACGCGAAGCCGAATTTGCATTTCAGCTTTGCAAACCCCGCCGGGCACATGGCCGTCGTGGACCTCACGGGCAGCGAGCCGCAATATTCCGGCGACCTCCCCGTGGACCCCAGCGCGAAGCCCTTCTTCGAGCGGCTCTGGTATCTTTGCCATTGCCGGGCCGCTCCCTAACGAGAGGTCCCGTGCCGTCAAAAATATTCTTCAGCGTTTCCGCAATCCTACTGGCCGCAGCGATCGTCGCGGTTGCCGGCGGACAATCCCCGTCCCCATCCCCGGCTTCTCCGCCTCCGTCGTCTAGTCCACAATCACAGCAGTCTGGCTCCGTGTTGCGGGTCAAGACGCATGTGGTGACCGTGGACGTTGTGGCCACCGACTCGCACGGCAACGCCGTGCGCGACCTCAAGTCGGAAGACTTTGAGGTCTTCGACAATGGCCCGCAGAAAATCGCGCATTTTACCTTCATAGACAAATCGGCGAGCACCGAAACCGCGACGCTTGCGAGCGCCGCGCAGCCCCACCCCAAAGGCTTCTACACCAATCAGGCCGCCTTCGCCGGGCTGGCGGCGCCGCCAACGGTTTTGCTTGTGGACGCACTGAACACCATGGCTCAGGCCCAGGCTGTGGCGCACTCGCAGATGGTGCGCTTGATTACAATGCTTCCGGCGGGCACCCCGGTCGCAGTCCTAACGTTGAATGATAGGCTGGTCCTCCTTCAGGACTTCACCACTGATCCCGCCCTGTTGCGCTCCGCGCTCGATAGGTCGCCGAGCCGCTCCGCGCTTTTGGAGACCGACCCGCAACTTGATCCCGATAGCGTTTCAAATGCCCACGTGAGTGCAGAGGCGCTCAACCATATCAACCTATCCTCAGACCCGATGGCCACGGCTCATGCGGATTTCAATAAGGAAGTATATGAAAAGGGAATGACCGCCCGTGTTGACATCACGACCAGCGCGCTCGAGGAAATCGCCGATTACCTGAGGGGATATCCGGGACGGAAAAATCTAATTTGGCTTTCGTCATCCTTCCCCCTCTCTCTTTTTCCCAGACTGGACTACGGTTCGGCCTTCGCGGGGACGGCTGACTATAGCGCTCAGGTTCAGAGGGCTGCCAACGCCCTATCGGATGCTCAGGTGGCTGTGAACCCGGTTAATCCAGAAGGGCTGCTTCCCGTGCAACCGAATATGACGGCGCTGAACGACAGCGTCGCGAAGGCCACGATGCAGCATATTGCCGAGGATACCGGGGGCCGGACGTGCATCAACACGAACGATCTTTCCGGCTGCGTCCGGTCGGCCGTAGAGGACAGCTCGTCCTACTACGAACTGGCCTACTATCCCGAGACCGTCAAATGGGACGGTAGCTTTCACAGTATCTCCCTGAAGACCACGCGGCCCGGCGTCAAGCTGACCTATCGCCGCGGCTACTACGCCCTGGATGAGGGAGCGCTCGCGAAGCAGCAGCCTCCCGACACGCTTTTGGAGCAGGCCTGCCGCGACCTTTTGCCTTCGACGGGCATCCCTCTGGCGGCGCAGGCAATACCCTCGGGAAATCCCGACAAAATCCGTTATTTGATGTCCGTGGCTCCGGGCGCGCTCAGCATCGTGCCGGACGGGCAACTCCACAAGCTGAGCGCCCGGATGGCTACCTGCGTCTACAGTGGCAACGGCGCCAGTTTTCGATTCACGACGAGAGACCTCAGTCGGAGCCTTTCCGACGCCGACTCCAATTCCATTGAGACCGGTGGGCTGCACGGCTACCTGGACGCTCCCAAAGCAGGCACGGTGCGGGTGCGCATCGCCGTGCTGGATCTGGGAACCGGCTTGACCGGCGCTCTGGACATCGACGTCCATCCGGAGGATTTCGAGAATGCCGCTGTGCCGCCCGCAGCCCCCACCGCCTTGCCGCCGGAATCTGCCAGCCCGGCTCAAGTGCCGGAAAATCCTCCGTCACTGCCGGTTTACTCGATCGGCTTTCAATCCAGCTCCGGCGCAGCCGGCGCGCTCGACTGGAACGGCGATAAGCTTTCTTATATCGGCGATATTGGCGTGGCCCAAACCGCGCCCGCGTACTTCCACGACGCATTCGGCGCCATGTTTCAGTGTGAGGATGGAGCGCTGATTCCCCGCGATGCTAGTGACGACAAACCGAATCTGCATTTCATCTTCGCAAACCCCGGCGGGCACATAGCCGTCGTGGACCTCACGGGCAGCGAGCCGCAATATTCCGGTGATCTCCCGGTTGACCCCGGCGCCAAGCCCTTCTTCGAGCGGCTCTGGTATCTTTGCCATTGCCGCGCGGCTTTACCCTGAACGCAGTGAAGGGCCCCTTCAACCTGCCGGCAGGCGCGGCACCTTGCTCTTGCTTTTTCTGCGTAGGGGCACAGCACGCTGTGCCCGGCCTTTGCCTCGTCCTTGCCGTTGCCTGCGTAGCGCCGCTCTTTCGCGTTTTCTGCGTCCCGGTGGTTTTGACCGGGAAGAGCGGCTCTTCTCCGTCTTTGCCCCTGTAGTTAAGGTTTAAATGTGGCGTCGGCTCGCCCTGAGGTGCGAAGGGGGCCTTTTATCCGGTGGTGGGTCAGTTTCAATTTTCTTGATCGTGACACAAAGAGCCAAAATTCAAACTGACCCATTACCTTTTAGCCCGGCCTGTCGCGCCGAAGCAGTTTCATCGCGAAGGCGGGCCTTTGCCTCCGTAGCGGCCGCCTCGAATTGTAGGCGGACATCTTGCTCTTGCCGCTAAGGTTTAAATGTACCGCCGCGGCCTTTTAGCGCGGCATCTTGCCTTTCCTTTCCTTGCCTTTAAGTTGTCATCCCGACAGAGGCCGCAATCTGGCCGACGAGGGATCTGCTTTTGCCGTTGTATTTGTAGCGCCGGCGTCTCGCCGCCCCTTAATCTTCGCCTTTGGCCGCCTTTACGTTGTCATCCCGACAGAGGCCGCAGTCTGGCCGACGAGGGATCTGCTTTTGCCTACGCCGTTGCCGTTGCCCTGACCCTCATCCCTCACTTGCCGCGCCGAAGCGGATGTATCGCGTAGGCGGGCCCTCACGCCTCATCCCTAGCTCTTCCCCGTTCCCCCACCCCGCTCCCCCAAATCACCTTCCCAACAAGCCGCTAGGCTACTTCCGAGTACGCCGTTTTTCGGGAGTGAATCAACACCTCTCAAATTTGCGTGGCAGACACGAGCTGCGTGCAGGGGAGTCAGTCTGTTCCCGTCCAGTGAATAGTGATAAGCTTCTTCTATGGCATTCATCCCCGACGTAATCGTGACTACAGACTATTCACCCGCAACCATCGCCTTGGTGGCGGAAGCAAAGGGCGCTGTGGTTAGCCTCGACGAGGCCGCACTGCCGCTGAAGCAATACATGCTTCAGATGAGCTGTCCCGTTGGAATCATCCTCACGCCACAAGTCCTTCGCATTTACAAAGATCGATTCCTTGGAAGGACAGAGGAATCTATTGTGCTAGTCGGCGATTTCCCGTCAGAGGAGCTCTTTAAGGCACGGAAACCGGTGACAGAGTCGGCGGTTGAGTCCGCTCTCGTCGAATGGCTAGAAGAAGTTGCCGAAACAGGACAGACGCGAGTGAAGGATGTTCACCTAAAGTCCGCAATAGATGAGCACATACTTCCCTCAATCAGTGGTGGTCGTGTCAGCGTCGTTCACCCACGCACACTGGAAGCTTGAGGTGCGACACGTATTTCTCGAAACCAGCTGGCTTTTTACAGTTGCTGCTCCCAGTTATCAACGAACTCCTGCTGCAATCGAACTGCTAAATTGGGCTAAAGAAGGACACATTAGGATTTACGTACCGGCCTGCTGTATACAAGAAGCCAAACACACAATTCGGACAAAGTTTCAGCCGAGAGAAGCCGATAGGTTGGGGGCCTTCGTTCGATGGGCCGTTGAACAGAAGGTTCTTGATGACAAGACTGCAGAATCCGCTAGGGCTATGTTGTCGACGTTTCAGGGGCAGATCACAGCCGAACTAGACCGCTTGAAAGATACGCTTCGTGACATTACCAGCGCCGCGGGCGTGGAGGTCTTGCCGCTGGACGATGCCATGCTGAAAATGTCAATCGATTTGCAATTTACGGAGATTAAACTAGATACGTTTGATCGGGCGATTCTGACAGCGGTACTGACCAAAGGTCGGAGCTTGCGCGACGGCGGCGCAACCGATGTCAATTTTTGCACGCCCGATTCGGACCTTCTACCGTGGGAAAAGAAAACCGGCCGACCACTAGATGAACTCAAGAAGCTATACGATGATGCCGGCGTTTGGGTTTATTCAGATTTTACGTTATCAAGTCCGCCACGACCCGGGGACTTTGGACGGGCCACGGGTAACTAGACGCGTTTGGTGGACAACAACTCCAAAACATCCATCAATGTGCTTCAACAGCCTTCGCTGGCAGAAGCTCGTGTCTCCCCTATGCGATCGCCTCAAAGAATTCCCTCGGCAAGCTCGCGCGCGGCACTTCTGGCCACGTGTCCTGTCGTAAGATTTTGGGACTACTTGTGCAGGAAGCGTGGGATCTGACCACCATCATCTGGCCCGCATCTACGGCGATCAACTGTTTCTCGTCACGGGCGTTATAGACCAAAGCGTTGTCTTCTGCGTAGCTCTTGGCAGGAAAGCGGTGTGTCTCCCAAAAGATTTTTCGGTAGCACATTGAGGTCCCCAGCGCATACTCCGGAATTGGAGACACATAGCGGTATGCGTTCATTCCGTTCCAGTACGTTACAGAATGATATCCGGTCATCTGCTTGCCGGACTCAAGGAGGCGCATCACCTGGTCGCGGACTCTGCCGGCTGCTGACCAGTCATCATCATCAAAATGACAGATTACGTCACCCCCTGCAGCTTCGCAGGCCAGATTCCGTTTGGTTCCGATCGTCTGCTTTTGGGCGAGGTAAATGTAAACCGCGTCGGGAACCAACTGTTTGACCAACCTTCCTACCGTCTCAGAGCCATCGTCGATCACCACGAGTTGTTTATCAGGCCAGTCCTGTGACAAGTAGCATTTCAGGGCGACAGGGATGAAATTCTGACGATTGTAGGTCGGCATGATGCAGGAGACGAGCATACCTTCCCCCAATGCAACTGGCCGTAAGTAACGGCTTAGAGTCCCCTTATTCTACGCGCGTTATACAGACCCATGGAAGCAACCAGATTGCCGCTGAACAGGGATAAGTCCCGAAGAGTCGCCTACTCGGAGGCTATCGCGGAGATGCAGGCTTCGCCGTCAGGCCTCGCCCACTACTATAATCGTCACTGCGCCGCCTTGGAGTCCCACCCCCGCCTCGCCGCCGACAACGACCTCGCTCCCACCTTCCCTTCACTCACTAACCGCCGCGCAAATCCGTATTACTACGAATATCCAGCCTCCCACTGAGTGAGCTACCGTGCCGAAAGTTGGCAGGAGCCGCTCTTTGTGCCGGTCGTTGAGTTAACGGCGAAATACGTGCAGATAAGGGTCTTTTAGGGGCCATTTTAGGGCATTTTATGGCCTTTTAACCAGCTTAAGAGAGCAAAGTCCATGCTGCAAATTGCAGCAAAGTCCATGCTGCTGTTGCTGCGGATAAAAACCGCAAATCATAGGCAAAATGCATGCTGCAAATAGGAGCAAAGTGCTTCCTGATATGCAGCGGAGGAGAACTACAAAATTGATCGATACATTCGACCAATTCACGGCGGCGCTTGATGGATGATTGGGCGGAAATCGGGCGGGCGCTCGACGCCATGGCGGCTTCGGGCAGCGCCGAAGTCCGCGAGGATGGCGAATGGCTCGCCGAACTCGCCGCGCTGCATTGCGAGCTGCGGCGCGAAGGAAAGGGAAAAGGCTCGGTCGTTCATCTGTGGTCCGGCGAGCGGAATTTGACGCGGCGCGTGTTGGGCGTCAGGGAAAATTTGCCGGAGCGCATCGTGCTCGAAGTCCAGCGATTCGGGCGCGCCAAGCCCGGGCGGCTGGAATTCCTGCGCAGCGATTCGCGGCGCTCCGCCGGACGCATCACGCGCGAACAATTTCGCGCGCGCTTCCGCCGCGCGCTGGCGGAAAATTTTCCCGATGCCACGGTCGAATCGCTCAGCGCCGCGCCCGATCTCGAACACTCCTTCTCCGGCCTCTACGTTCGCGGACGGATGCACGAAGGGTCGCGCTCGTGGGCGATCATTGCCGCCGCGCCGGGCGAAAACTCCGCGGCCATCGAGGGGATTCTGGCCTTCGGGATTTTGTGGCTCGATTGGACGCGCAACCACGCCCGCGACACGCGGCAGGCGAGCCGCGCCGTCGAGGGCTTGCGGATTTTCGTTCCGCATGGCGCGAGCAGATTTCTGCGCGCGCGCGTGTTGGCGCTATCGTCGGCCGCGCGAACGGAAATTTTCGAGTTCCGCGAAGCGGAGGGACATTTTGAGAAGCAGGAGCACGCGGACGCGGCGAATCTCGAAAGCTGGCTTATGGCGCGCCGCGACGTGGAATCGCTGCTGGCCGAGGCGCGCGAAGTTATTTCGAAAATCCATGCGCTGGCGCTGCACAGGCCGCCGGCGGGCAGCGAGATCGGAGTGCATATCGTGCCGAAAACGCGCGAAGTGGCGCTCTGCTTTCGCGGTCTCGAATTTGGCCGGTGGTCGCGCGACGGCATATTTTTCGGCCTCGGCGATTCCAGGGAAAAACTCACGCAGGAGACCGAGCCTGCGCTCGACCAACTGATTCGCCAGCTCGATCTCCATCGCAATTCGCTTTCGACCGAGACGAATCACCCGCTTTATCGCGCCGCGCCGGAACGATGGATCGAGACGCTGGTCCTCGAAGACCCTGCCAGTCTTGATGCGCAACTCGACCCGCGCCACCTTTATTCCCAAGTTCCCGCGCTGGCCGCGGGCGATCGCGGCGTGCTCGACCTTCTCGGCGTGACGCGGCGCGGGCGGCTCGTGGTCATCGAGCTGAAGGCCTCCGAGGATATTCAGATGTCCGTGCAGGCCGTGGATTACTGGCTGCGCGTCCGGCGACATCAGCGCGAGGGTGATTTTTTGCGCTTCGGCTATTTCGCGGGAGTGGATCTCGATCCCCAGCCGCCGCTGCTGTGGCTCGTCGCGCCGGCGCTGCGCTTCCATTCCGCGACGGAGACGCTGCTGAAATATTTTTCGCCGGAAATTCATTTCACGCGCATCGGCCTGAACGAGAACTGGCGCCGCGGCCTGAAAATTATTTTCCGCCAGCAGCCATCTTGATGGCTGAGCCTTGAAGCAGTCGCGCCCTCAAATTGCTCGATAGGTTCGAGTAATTTCCGCCTTTAGTTTGCTCGAAAGGCCCCAGCAATTTAAGCCTCCGATCCAGCAGAAAAGTAGTCGAAAGACTCGCGCAATTTTCTCCTTCGGTTTGCTCGAAAGGCCCATCAATTTGGGCAAGCATTTTGCAGCATGGACTTTGCCGCAATTTGCAGCATGGACTTTGCTCTCTTAAGCTGGTTAAAAGGCCCTAAAATGCATCTTTTTGCACGTTTTTGCGCCCTTAAATGGCCTTAAGTGAGCTCATGTCAGATGCAAGGCGGGAGCGGGCCTTTGTCGTCGGCCGATGCGAGGGTAGGGCTTGAAGACGGCTCGCCCTTCGACTTCGCTCAGGGTAAAGCGACGATTGTAGTAGTCAGCGAGGCCGGGTACCGGAGCCTGCATCTCCGCGATAGCTTCCGAGTTGCCGACTAATCGGGAGTTGGGTCTCTTTTGTCGCTTCCTGCGTTAAAGGCGAGGGTCGACGGGCTCACTCTCAAGTGCGAGGACACCAAAAACGCATTCGTGAACGCGACGAAGCGGTTCTTGCCGAATGAAGCGTTCCAGTGCTTCAATGCCAAGAGCGAATTCGCGAAGCGCCAACGAGCGCTTGGTCGATACAGCCCGACTGCGGAGGCGCTCCAGGTTTTCGGGCAGCAAATACTCGGGTCCGTAGATGATTCTCAGGTACTCGCGTCCACGGCACTTAATTGCTGGTTGAACGAGGCCCCGGCGTCCTCGCACGATGAAGTCGAAGGGCTTCAGCACCATCCCTTCCCCGCCGCGACCAGTCAACTCCTCCCACCATCGGGTAGCTTCATCAATGCTAGCAGTGTCGGTCACGTCGACCTGCTTGTAAGGAGTTGCGAGCAGCAGCCCGTCACTGGCTTTGCAGACCTCCGCGAGTTTTTCCATGTGCCAGACATGATCGCGCTGGATGTGAACTTGGCCTTCGGTTGCCAGCAGATGAAACGGCGCAAGCTTCAAGTCGCTTACCGAATGCACCGGCCAGCAATAACGACGGTAGGAATCCACGTAGAGATTCACAGCTTCGAGGCGTTGTTTGTATCGCTCGATGAGAGGAAGCGCGTCACCGCTTTTCGATGCTAGGCATTCGAAAGCGGCGACGGTCTCCGTAAGCGACGCCTGCGCTGCTGCCCCCACGGCAGCATACTGCTGGCGCAGCAGTTCCTGTGCCTTGGCTGACCATGGCATCAATTCCGCGTCAAGGCAGACCCAGTCCGTTTGGAACTGGCCCCAGAAATCGGCGGCGTCCATAGCCGCACGCACTCTATCGAGGAATTCCTTCTCGATCTTTGCGTCGTCGAAGAATCGTCTTCCTGTTCGGGTGTAGCAGATCCCGGCGTCTTGCTCGACGATGCCGAAACGCCGTCGAGCAACATCTCTGTCGCGGCATACGATAACGACGGCGCGCGAACCCATGTGCTTTTCTTCGCAAACGACGCGCGGTACGCCTTCACGGCGAAAGTAGCCGAATGCTTCGGCAGGGTGCTCAAGAAGCCTCGGCTGTGCGGTCGTCTCCGTGGGCGACATCGTAGGGGGCAAATAAATCAACCATTTCGGATTCGCTGCGAATCGGCTCATGACTTCGAGCGCGGCCAATCCGTTCTCTTCGCGAACCGTCACGTTGTGATGGAGACGAGTTGCGACAATTCGCTTCCCAATCACATCGTCAATATCGAGCAGATCGTCGTGGACCTGCTGGGACGTCAGCGAGGGTGTGGATTCTGCGACCGCGACAAGCGGCCTGACTGGCTGGGCGTAGGTCGCACGTGCGGGGACGGAAACAAGCTCCTTCTCTGGATAGCGCAGTGCCGTTAGGCGCCGCCGAAAGCACAGCCCGTATCGATGTTTATTGTTCGATTGAGCCAGTCAGCCTGCGGCACGGGCGTGTGGCCATAGACAACCATCGCCTTGCCCCGATACTCAGCGGCCCAGTTGTAGCGGACGGGCAGACCGAATTCGTCGGTCTCGCCGGTCGTCTCGCCGTATAGCGCAAAATCGCGGACCTTTCCCGAACCACGCCCCTGCATCTCCTCTTTCATGCCCGCATGAGCAACGACAAGTTTTCCATCGTCCAAAACATAGTGACTGATCAGCGCATCGATGAACTCGGAGACCTGATTGCGAAATTCAGGAGGTTGCTTCTGGAGTTGCTCCAGCGAATCAGCGAGCCCGTGCGTGATCTGTACGTCTTTGCCGCGGAGTTTGCGCATGAGCTTGATGTCGTGGTTGCCTGGAACGCATAAAGCTGTGCCGGCTTCAATCATGCTCATTGCCAGTGCGAGGACCTGTGGAATCTTCGGACCACGGTCCACAAGATCACCAAGAAAGACGACCTTGCGTTCTTCTGGCGGTTTCACTGAATACTCAAAAAAACTCTGACCGTCGGACTTTTTCTCGACGGAATACCCAAGCTGAGTTAAAAGGTCGACGAGCTCATCGAAGCAGCCATGGACATCGCCGATGATGTCAAAAGGGCCGTGCTCGTGCTTCAGGTTGTTCCACAGCGGCTGGCGCTCGATCTCTGCCGTGTCAACCTCCTCGGGTGAATGCAACACATGGACTCTGCGAAAACCTTCACGTTCAAGGTTGCGTAGGGATCGGCGCAATTGTTGAGACTGTTGGCGCACGACGTGTGGACCGAAATCACGATCGGGCCTATCGCGGTTTCGCTCGTGACAAAGCTTCTCCGGCAGATCAAATACAATTGCCACGGGAATGCAGTGGTATTGCCGAGCCAAGGCAATAATTGGCTTCCGGGCTTCGGCCTGGACATTTGTTGCATCGATTACTACCAGTTTGCCTGCCGTCAGCCGTTTGGAAGCAACGAAATACAGAACCTCAAAGGCGTCGTTCGTGGCCGCCTGGCTGTTCTCCTCGTCGGACACGAGACCACGGCAGAAGTCTGAGGAGAGGACCTCGGTCGGCCGAAAATGCTTGCGGGCAAAACTCGACTTGCCCGACCCTGAAGGGCCGACCAGTGCGACAACAGCGAGTTCTGGAACGGTTAGCTTCATTGGTGAGTGAAAATGCTCATCTGCGTGGGGCTACCCACGATTGGGTCTTCAGGTCCAATCGGCAAGAAGCGGACGGAATAGCCGAAGCGTTCAGCTATATTATTAGCCCAGGATTCAAATTCCGTGCGCGTCCACTCAAAGCGATGGTCTTTGTGTCGCATTTTGCCGGCAGGGAGTGTCTCGAATTTCACGTTGTACTCGACGTTGGGTGTCGTCACGACGACAGTCTGCGGGCGTGCGAATTCAAACAGGACACGCTCGAAGGCCGCGAGTCGCGGCGGGTCTTGATGCTCTATGACTTCCACCACCGTCGCGGCGTCGTAACCAGCGAGACGTTTGTCGCGATAGGTCAGCGATCCATGAATCAGGCGGATACGCTCCTTCTGCATCGTAGGCAAGTCCTCAAGACGCAGCTTCCGTGACGCAATCTCAAGCGCGCGGTGAGACACGTCCATACCGACGACCTCCGCAAAAGCTTTGTCTTTCAAAAGTTCGCGCAGAAGCCGACCCTCGCCGCAACCAAGGTCGAGGACGCGCTTCGCGCCGCTGCTGCGAAGCGCTGCCATTACCGCTCCCGTGCGCTGTTCAGCTAGGCTGATTGGCTTCTCAATAGCTTCTTCTTCGAGTGCATGACTTTCGGCCATTTCGTCCGCTTCAGGTTCCTCTTCGCCGATGAGGCGACTCAGGGCCTCACGGGCTAGATGCTTCTGATGTTTCAAATAGCGATTCGTAATCAGTTCGCGCTCGGGATGCTCGCGAAGCCAGCCCTCGCCATGCCGCAGGAGTTTTTCCACTTCCGCGTCGCCAACCCAGTAATGCTTGTCGTCGTCCAGGACCGGAATCAGGACATAAAGATGCGTCAGCAAATCACTCAATCGAATTGTGCCCTTGAGCGTCACCGTGAAATACGGACTCTCTCCCCACTCGGGAAATTTCTCGTCGAGAGGGTGGCGCTTGGCGGTGACCTCGTAGCCCAACGGTTCGAACAAGCGACGCAACAGAATTTCCCCGCCGCGACAAGGCAGCACGGTAACCCGTGTCTCCAGCAGCAGCGGCGTATCAGCCAGTTCCTGACGCTCCTTGCTCTTGCCGGTTAGCGCGGTGCCGAATGTACGTGCGATGGCAACACTTAGGAAGGATGACGCCGCATACGGGCGGTCATTCACGTATTCCTCAAGGGCGTGAGCCTCGCCGCTTGGCCCGCGTCGGTTCCGTACGAGTCCAATCGAATCGATATCCAGTACCAGAGCAGCAGTGCAGCGATCGGGCGTGGTTTCAGGATAAAAGACGTGCGTCTTTCCGAAAGCTTGGTCGAACGAATGAACGCGAAACGGGCTCTTGTGCAGCAGATAGCCCAGGTCCGTGGCTGGTTTCCCAGTATATGAAATCGTCAGAAGCATGATCGTTTCGCGTTAACGGTGGTTGAATTCGGATGCCACCGCTAGGTGCAGGCATACGCTAAAGATGATACTTGTGATTGTTCATGAACTCCAAGCTAAGGAATCCCGACCCAACGGCTATCGGCACTTAGTGTGGTTGTTCGCGAAATGACGGCGCACTCGGAAGTAACCTAGCGGCTTGTTGAAGAACTGATTTGGGGGAGGGGCCGGAGGGTGGGGGAACGGTAGAAAGTCTAATGCGGTGAACCGTATGCAAAAGGCAACGGCACACAGGCAGGAGTGCCTGTGCTACTGATATTTCCCTCTCTATGGGTGAATAGGATGGGGGAACAACGTCTCTTGGTGCGGGCGTCTTTCCTCCGTTGGCAAAAGTTTCCCAGGCCTTAGGGGTGGGATAAGTTATGGCGCGTCCCGTGGCCTCTGCTTTTCCTGCTCCTCACAAGAAGTCTTCTGGAACAGCGCCGAAGATTTCTTGTGTCTCGCCAAAAAAGCAGCCGCGTGCCTTGGGAGTGGTCTCCGCTCGGAAGTAACGTAGTGGCTTGTTGGGAAGCTGAATTGGGGGGAACTTCAGGGGCTAAAGCCCCGTCACCTAATGTCGGTTATGCCGCGGTTAAAACCGCGGCCTACAAAGCATCTTGCTTGCGCCGCGGCTTCTCGATACAACCCATCGGGATGGGAAAAACGCAGAAGCCCCGTTTCGATGAGCCCTGTTTTTTCCTTTTGTATGAGTGCATGTGATGGGGAAAAGCAAGAGAAAAGATGTCCGCCACGGCGGATGTTCGGCCCGGCCTACGCGATGAAACTGCTTCGGCGCGGCAGGCCCGGCCTACGCGATGAGCCTGCTCCGGCGGGCGCGCCGCCTGAAAAGCGAGGCGGCGGTTGCGTCGCGAAAGGCGAGAAGAAGAAGAAGAAGAAGAAGAAGAAAAAGAAAGAGGCATCTGAACGGCGCGATCTAGGTGTGGCCTGCGTTGGCGGCAAAACCGTTGTGTCGAGGGCGGCGGAAGCGTACGATGCGCGAACGAACGGTCCGGAGCGGAAGCTCCGGGTAAAGCCTAGTGAAGGAGAAGGCGCATGTCTTCCGAGGGAATGAGCCGGCGCAATTTTCTGTGGGCCACACTGGGAATCGCCGGTGCGGGGCTCACTATTCCCCGCACATCGCGGGGTTTCGAAGGGACGCCCGAGCAAGCGGCTCCCTATGGGGCGACACCGGGCGTGCCTCCCGAGCCCTTTCAATTCCCTCGAGATTTTCATTGGGGCGCATCCACGGCGGCGTATCAGATCGAAGGCGCATGGAAAGAAGACGGAAAGGGCGAATCCATATGGGACCGCTTCTCGCACACGACAGGGGCGATCAAGGGCGCCACCAACGGGGACGAGGCCTGCGATTCCTATCACCGTTACCGTGAGGACATCGCTCTTCAGAAGCAGATGAATCTCTCGAGCTACCGCTTCTCGATAAGCTGGCCGCGGATTCAATCCGAGGGCACGGGCGCGCCCAATCCAAAAGGGCTGGACCATTACAGCCGTGTGGTGGACGCTCTGCTGGAAGCGAAAATCCGGCCGCTCGTCACGTTGTATCATTGGGATCTGCCACAGGCGCTCGAGGACAAGGGCGGCTGGCCCAAGCGGGATGTGGCCGGCTATTTCGCCGACTATTGCGGAATCGTCGCCAAATCTCTGGGCGACCGCATCAAGGACTGGGCGATATTCAATGAGCCATGGATCTTCACGGCGCTGGGCTACTATCTGGGCGACCACGCGCCCGGCCGCACTGACTTCGATGATTTTCTCCGTGCTACGCACGTCGTGAACCTGGCGCAGGGCAGCGCATTCCGCGCGGTGAAAGCAGCTCGCCCGTCCGCGCGGGTGGGCACAGCCTTCAGCACGACGTATGCCCAGCCGAAAACCGATTCCGAAGCCGATCAGGCAGCGGCCGAACGCTATCACGCGTTTTTGAATTTGTGGTTCATTGAACCCGCACTTCGCGGCGAATATCCGAAAGTCCTCGCCGAGCGCATCACTCCGGAAATGCTCGGAGTGAAGGCCGGAGACATGGAAACCGTTAGGGCTCCGCTCGACTTTCTGGGCATCAACTATTACACGCGCACTATCGTGGAAAACGCCGACGATTTGAAAGCCTTACACGCAAGGAAATCGCTCGGCCGTGACGGTCCCCTCACCGAATTCGGCTGGGAGGTGTGGCCAGACGGGTTTTATGAACTTCTTACGCGCATGACGCGCGATTACAACAAGCCCGTGATGGAGATCACCGAGAACGGCTGCTCCTATGGCGATACCCCCGACGACCGCGGCGAGGTTCCGGACCAGAGGCGCACGGAATTTTGCCGGGGTTATATCGGCGCGGTGGCCCGCGCCATGCGGGAAGGCGCCGACATTCGCGGCTATCACCACTGGAGCCTGATGGACAATTTCGAATGGGCCGAAGGCTACACGCAACGCTTCGGGCTCACCTACGTGGATTTCCGGAATCAAAAGCGGACGATCAAGGAATCCGGCAAATGGTATGGCCGTCTGGCCGCCACCGGAAAGCTCGGCTAGCGCCGGCGGAGATCTTTCCACGCGGAATTCGCGTGGCTTCGGCGCCGCGCGCGCTATTGTTTCGGAGCGCCGCGGACGTGAAAACTCAATGACAATTTGCGGAGGAAAAATTCCTGGAGGACGCCGACGCCGGCGGATGCGCCAAGCCCGAATCCGACCCTTTCGAAAGTCAAGGCCGCTCCGCGGTCGTTCGCGGGATAGTAGGCATTCGAGATGGCGCCCGCGGCGAGGTTTCCGAAGATGGTGGAGTAGTTCGGCTGCCAGCGTCCATTGTCGCCCTTGCAGATGAATGCATTCCCGAGGGCATAGAGAAGGCGCGAGCGCTTGGTGCCGGTTCCCCGGTAGAAATAGCGCGGGTCTTGTTTCAGGAGCGATGGCAGGATGGCGCTGCCGATGTATGTGCCGGTCATTAGGTCGGCGTACGAGGCGCCGTAGCGCTTTCCGTAGCCCGCCGCGCCCTGGCCGTATCCGTTGAAACTATCGTTCGCCTGCTCGATTCCGGCAATCGCGCCGGTCACTACAAAGGTGACGGGATCGATCGTGGATTTCCAGGCCAGTTCGAATTTTTGCCTGGGAGTGAGAGGAACCGCGTTGCCAACGTAGGTGACGTAGAAATTCGGAACGAGGCCGAACACGCGCTGCTTCTCTTGCACCTTGATCTGTTGTTCGGCGAGTTCGGCCTGTGATTCGGCTCGCACCTGCGTGGTGACGGTAGCAATCGCCAGAATGATTTGCGGGAGAATGGAAACCTCACCCGAGTGCAAATTCCCGGAGTACGTCTTGGCCGCGAAGCCTTGCGCCGTAATTGCGAGCTGGAACGGCCCGGGAGAGATGCCATCAAAGGAAAATTGACCCGTATCGCCTGATAGTACTTGCTGCAGTGGGGATTGCTCGGCAGGCTTAATCGTCACCAGGGCGCCGGCAACAGGGGTTCCGCTTTGATCCACGATCGTTCCGATGATCTTTCCCGGCGATTGCTGGGCGGGCGCCTGCTGGGCGGCGGATGTTCCTGTTCCTGGAGGGTCGCTTGGATCACTTGCCGCAGCCGGTACGGCCGATGGCTGCTGAGATTGAGCTGGAAGACCGCAGGCAAGAATACATAGGACCAGCCAGATGAGGCTTCCGGAGCCAAGGATGAGACTCCGGCTGATGCGGCTCGATGATCTTCTGGAAGGATACTTTCTTGTGAAATTCACGGTTATCGGCGTATAGCCGTCTCTCTCTTACAGCAGCGATTTGATTGGGTCTGGTTGATTGAGGTTGTCTTGCAAACTTACATACTACTGAAAATCGGGTAATGGGTCAGTTTGAATTTTGGCTCTTTGTGTCACGATCAAAAAAATTCAAACCGACCCACAACCGAAAATCGCTAGGCTTTGCGGCGGCGGACGAAGGGTGTGTGCTCATTATCGAACTCGCGGGGGACGCGTTTGGGGCCAGGTTTTGCGGCGACGAAGCGCACTTCGCGGACCAGATTTCTGCCCCAGGCCTGATTGATGCGGCCGCAGAACTCTTGCGCCAGGGTTTCGAGCTGGGCGCGCCACGCCTTGGCGTCCGCCGATACCTCGAGACGACCAGCCTGACATGCGACAGGGTGCGTGTGGGCCGCGAGGGCCGGTCCGACGATGGACGGCCAAGCGCCCACGAGCCATGCGAGCGCGGCTTCGGGGCGGTCGAGCCGCCGGACGACGCGTCCGAGAAATTCACCCGCTCGTTCCATGGGTTCGGGGATTCTAGCACGACGCGGTATGGACAAGGTACCCGCGAGGATTAGCGGTAGTGGGCTACTTTGAATTTTCCTTCGACGGAAGTAGTAGCCATACCAATAAAGAATATGCCGCAACGGAGATAAATAGGAGCCACCACGGATGAAGCAGAATCGGAAAGAACGCCCATAGAGCAATGAGCAACCATAAACGCCAGCCTTTTGGCATAATTATTTACGCCGCCCTTTTTGCTTCTTCCGCTTCCCAGAGGTCAATGAGGTCGCCCACACTCGGATTAGCAGACGTATATTTTGCCGGCTTCGCTCCTGGCCCCGTTACGAACGGCTTCTGTTCGTCCGGGGCTGGCTTGAAGCAGCCGATGCTCACGCCATAGGCCGGCACTGCCCCATTCTGCGAAAGGCGAGACCCTGCCATAGCGGTTCTCCCGCTGGGCTAGCTCGGAGATGTCGCTAGCAAAAAACAGCGACGGACTTACATAGGCAAGAGCAAAACGCCGCGCCTCCCGGTCAACACCATCGGGACTCGAAAGGCGCGGATCTTAGCTTTGGCCCGCCATGCGGGCCATCATGGCTTTCTGGCCGCGCTCGATCTCCTCGAGGCTCGCATCCTTTATATGCGTGGCAACGCCCCAATGATGGCCGAAGGGGTCAATCACGGCGCCATAGCGGTCGCCCCAGAACATATCCTGCAACGGCACATTGACGCGGGCGCCAGCGGCGATGGCGCGGTTGAAGACGGCGTCGGCCTCTTCGACGTAGAGATAGATGCTCATGGGAACGGTCGCGGAAGGCTCCGAAGCGGCGGCGGGGCCCATTGGGTCGTTGACGAAGATGAGGGAGTCGCCGATCTGCAATTCAGCGTGCATGATTTTTCCGTCCGGGCCGCCCATGCGCATTCTTTCGCTGGCGCCGAAGGCTTTTTTGTAGAACTCGATGGCGCGGGCTGCGTCGCGGCAGGTGAGGCTCGGAGTGATGGAATGATACCCGTCGGGAATCGGTTTCACGGATTTTGCCATGGCGATCTCCTCTGATTTTTTCCGGCTGGACCCCGTGGCGGGGCAGTTCAATGTTGCAATCGTGTGATGGCGTTGTCAATCGGGTTGTTTCCGCTGAAATGTAGGGGCTGCGAAGGGCGGGCTGGAGTCCTCGGCGCGGAATGCGGTAATAGGTCAGTTTGAATTTTGGTTTTTTTGTGTCACGATCAAGAAAATTCAAACCGACCCACGACCCGCACTACCGCGGATGCAGCCGGCGTGCAGGATACGCGATTATGGGATAGAATCAGGCCGGAAATAGGGGTTTCGGTTGCACGGGGGCGCGTATGAGACCTGAAATTTTCATCCTGCTATCGATTCTTTCCGTGGCGCCAAGGGCGGCGAGGGATTTGCCCGTAGAGAAGGTATGGACGAACCCGGACGTGCGAGCGCTTCGGGCGACTTCGCCAATCTCGATCGTCGGGGCGATTCCAACGGCTGAGGCGAATAAAAGCGCAAGCGGCTACCGGCGCTACGTCCGCTACGTCAAGGAAGACGATCCTGCGTGGTACGCGGCGCAGATAGATAGCCTGCGCGAAACGATCGAAGAAGCGGACGCCGAAATTCAGACCGTTGAGAATATTCTGAAGACGGGAGAGGGCATCACGGATGCGGTCTCTCTGGACAAGCTTGCCGTGGGGGTCACTCCCAGGTCCACCATCGAAATGCGCGAAAGAGAAAAGAGCGCACTGGAAGCGGAGATCGAGGGCCTGCAAGATCAGGCGCGGGAGCTCGACATTCCGGCAGAGGCTTGGCGTTAACGGCTAGGGCCTTCCACGCCGGTGCGCCAAAAATGCCCGCGCAAAATTTGTCACTTGAGCGAGGCGCGGTGGATTCGCGTGACGCGGCGGATGGACACGAAACGTCCGGCGAAGGAAACCGAGGCGCTTCGGCGTACGCATCCAATTGATTTGAAACCTCCTCCCCGTCGGCGGTACAATATTAATTGCCGAAGGGTCCAAGAAAAGACTTGACAAGAAATGGCACAGCGTGGAGAATCACTGCCGCGCGCCGTTCCTGCCTTCCCCAGCAAAGTGCACGTCCTCCCCTTCGCATCGCCGGAAAAGTCTGCGAGGAGATCCGGTGGCGGAAAAAGTAAGCACAGCATCAAGCATGGAAATGGACCGTGAAGTAATCCGCTGTCAAGTATGCGGATTGGTGCAGTACCGCACACGCACGGGCAACTGCCGTCGCTGCCTGCGCCTGCTGCCCCCCAAGGTGACGTTCGTCATCCCGACGCCGTCGCCGCAAGACTTGCCGGGGGACGACCGTCAACTGTTCGAGAACTGGCCGAACCGCGAAACCGTGGAGAACATCGGCCAGCGCATCCGGCAGTTGCGGGAATCGCGGGGAATGACGCAGAGCCAGCTACAGGCGCGTTCGCGCGTCTCGCGGTCGTATCTGTCGCGGATCGAAAGCGGACAGATGACGCCAAGCCTCGGCACGCTCGAGAAAATCGCCGAAGCGCTGGGCGTGGGGCTGAACCGCTTCTTCATTCCGGAGACGAATGGCGAAACGGTCCTCGAAGACCCGTTCATTCAGGGGCTTCGGCCATTTCTGCGGCAGCTCGATTGGACGCAGTGGCAGGGGATCCTGAAAAGGCTGCAGGCCATCAGCGACCACGTGAGCACGAATCATCACGCGCGGCCGCTGCCCCCGCAGCCGATCGGCGAACGGATGGCGCATATGCCCCGCCGCCAACAGCATCCCGGCCATTCGGCGGCGGCCATTCACCGCTGATACGATGCCGGCTGCGGCGCGCGACGCCGCGGCATGAAGAACATACGAACCAGACCGGCGCGGCCTGCACGGCGCGCCAGCCTCCCCGCCACTTCCTTCACACAGACTTCACACAAAATTTACACAAAATAAGCAGACTGCAATCATCCTGCGAAGCCGTTCGGCGAACGCCGGGAACCGCGCAGCGGGAGGCGTTGACGCGTGAAAAGGCCAATGCGATAATCGTCTGCTTCGCTTGGCTTGTGGATGCCGGTGGTGAAGACTGCACGCCGGCAATCAATTCGAATAATCAGGAGCGCGGCCGCAGCGCCGTTTTTCTTACGATGGATATCCTCCACCAGCTTGGGGAACTGTTTCTCGATGCTGTGCCCACCGTGGTAATCGTTCTGCTTTTCTATTTTTTTCTGCGCTGGGCGTTTTTCCAGCCGATACAAAAAGCCATGGCGGAAAGAAGCGCCCTGATTGAAGGGGCGCGCGCGGAGGCGGCGGCCGCGGAAGCCGCTGCAAAAAAGGAGATGGAATCCTATCGCGAGGCCATGAGCAAGGCGCGGGAGGAAATCTACGGCGAACAGGAGGCCGAGCGGCAAGCCGCGCTCGAAGAGCGGGCGCGGCTTCTGAAGGCGCTGCGCGCCCGCGCGCAGGAGGAAGTGGACGCGGCAAAAAAGCGGATCGCTCAGGAAGCGGAGGCGGCGCGCGCGGAAATCGAACGGCAAACGCCGGAGCTCGCGAAGGAGATTGCCCGCGTGATTTTGGAGGAGCCGTCTCCCGTAGGCGGAGGGGCGGCGCAATGAGCGTGCGTATGCGGAGAAGGCTGCGCGATTTCAGGGCCTGGAAGCGGACTGTGGGTTTTGCGGGGTTTCTCGGCGTGTGGTTCGCGCTGATGGCCGCGCCCGCGCTGGGGCAGGAAAGCGAAACGTCGGGCGCCGATTCCACGACCGGATGGGTGTTCCGCTGGCTGAATTTTGCGATCGTGTTCGGCGCGATCGGCTATTTCGCGGTGAAAAAAGGCGCGCCCTATTTCCGCACGCATGCGGAGGAAATTTCCGAGAAGATCGCGGAAGGCGCGCGTGCGCGCGAGGCGGCGGAAAAACAGCGCCGCGAAGCGCAGGCGAAGCTCGAGGGAATCGAAAAGGAAGTCAGCGAAATGCGAGTGGAAGCGAAGCGCGCGGCGGAGGCGGAGATACAGAGAATCCTCGCGCTGGCCGGCAGGGACAAGGTAGCCGTCGAGCGCGGCGCGCAGGCGGAGATTGCCGCGGCGGAGCGCGCGGCGCGGCTGGAATTGAAGGCGCACGGGGCGCGGCTGGCCGTCGAGCGGGCGGAAGAGGCGCTGCGCGGGGCGGTGGCGCCGGATGCGGAAGCCAAGCTGTTCCGCGAGTTCGTCGCGGGAATCGGAGGGAGCGTCAATTGAACGGCGTGGTGGCATCGCGCTACGCAGAGGCCCTGGCCGACGTGGCGCAGGCGCACAAGAATGAATCCGGGGTGAAACGCGACCTGGGCGCATTCGCCGAGGCGTATTTCTCGTCCGCCGATTTGCGGAATTTCCTGGCAAGCCCCGCGGCGGGGCGCGAAGCGAAGCAGAAAGCGATCGGGGAGATTGCGGCGCGGATGGAGCTTGGGCCGGAGGTCCGGAACTTCCTTTTCGTGCTTGTGGACCATGGCCGGATGCGCGCTTTGGGAGAAATCGAGGCGGCATTCGGAAAGGAACTGAATGCGCGGCTGGGTATCGCCGAGGCGGAGGTTACGTCGGCGCGTGAGCTGAGCGCCGCGGAAAAGGAGGCATTGACCGCAACGCTCATGCGGGAAACGGGAGAGAAGAAGATCGAGGCGCGCTACGCGGAGGACAAAACTTTACTGGGCGGCGTGCGGGTGCGCGTGGGGTCCACTATTTACGATGGCTCGGTGCGGGAGCGATTGAACCGGCTGCGCGAGCAGCTCGAAGCGGAATAGGAGCCAGATGGCGAAAATCAAGGCGGACGAAATCACACAGATCCTGCGCGAGCAGATCGAAAGCTATAAACAAACGCTCGCGGTGGAGGAAACCGGCACGGTGCTCGCGGTGGGCGACGGCATCGCGCGGATTTATGGGCTGGACCGGTGCATGGCCGGAGAGATGCTCGAATTTCCGCACGGCGTCACGGGCATTGCCTTGAACCTGGAAGAAGACCAGGTAGGCGCGGTCCTGCTCGGGGACTACGCCGAAATCGAGGAAGGCGACACGGTCAAGCGCACGAAAAAGATCAACTCCGTGCCTGTGGGCGACGCGCTCGTGGGGCGCGTGGTGAATCCGCTAGGGCAGCCGCTGGACGACAAGGGACCCGTGCCCAGCGAACAGCGCAATCCGCTGGAGCGGCTGGCGCCGGGCGTGGTGGACCGCCAGCCGGTCCGCGAGCCGGTGCAGACGGGCATCAAGGCGATTGACTCGATGATTCCCATAGGCCGGGGGCAGCGGGAATTAATCATCGGCGACCGGCAGACGGGAAAGACGGCCATCATCCTAGATACGATCCTGAACCAGCGCGGCGAGAACATGGTATGCATTTATTGCGCCATTGGGCAGAAGCGTTCGACGATCGCGCAGGTGATCAAGACGCTCGCGGACCACGGCGCGATGGAATATACGATTGTGGTGGCGGCGTCGGCGTCCGAACCGGCGGCGATGCAGTACATCGCGCCCTTCGCGGCCTGCGCCATCGGCGAGCATTTCCGCGATACGAAGCGCCACGCCATATGTTTCTACGATGACCTCTCGAAGCACGCGCAGTCCTATCGCGAAATTTCGCTCCTGCTGCGGCGTCCGCCGGGCCGCGAGGCGTATCCGGGGGACGTTTTCTTTTTACATTCGCGGCTGCTGGAACGCGCGGCAAAATTGAACGATGCGCTGGGCGGCGGCTCGCTGACGGCGCTGCCGGTGATTGAAACGCAGGCCGGCGACGTCTCGGCGTATATTCCGACGAACGTCATCTCCATTACGGACGGGCAGATTTACCTGGAAGCGGACCTCTTCAACGCGGGAATCCGCCCGGCCATCAACGCCGGGATTTCCGTGAGCCGCGTGGGCGGCAACGCGCAGATCAAGGCCATGCGCCAGGTGGCGGGCACGCTCCGGCTGGACATGGCGCAGTATCGCGAACTGGCTGCGTTCGCGCAGTTCGGCGCCGAGCAGCTCGATAAGACCACGCAGGCGCAACTGGCGCGCGGGCAGAGGCTCGTGGAGGTTCTGAAGCAGGATCAGTATCAGCCGCTGCCGGTGGAACGCGAAGTCCTGATTATTTTCGCCGCCGGAAACCGCTATCTCGACGATATCCCCGTATCTGAAATCGGCCGGTACGAGCGAGAGCTTTATCCTTTCGTCGAGACAAATTACGGCGGATTGCTGAAAACTCTGCGGGAGAAGAAGGCATTTGACGATTCCCTGCGCGCGGAAACGGTGAAGGCGCTCGATGCGTTCAAGCAGCGGTTTCAGGCAGGCGAGCAGGCGGCCACCCAGGCGAAAGCTGAAAAATGACGAAGATCGAAGAAAGGAATCCAGGCTTGCAAGCTTAGCCATCGGCTGAATTTCCCGTGCCCACACTTCTCGATTACCGGCGCCGCATTCGTTCGGTGAAAAACACGCAGCAGATCACGCGAGCGATGAAGTTCATCGCCGCGGCAAAGCTGCGCCGGGCCCAGGAGGGCGTGTTCGCGGCGCGGCCGTACGCCCGGGAAATTCTTCGGGTGCTGCGCTCGGCGGCGGCGCGCGTGGAAACAACGGCGCATCCGCTGCTGGAACGCCGGCCGGAGGAGCGTTTACTGGTCGTTGTGGTGACGGGTGACCGCGGGCTTTGCGGGGCTTTCAATACGAACGTAATCCGGCGCGCGATGGAATTCTTTCGCAAGCACTCGTCGCAAGAAATCCAGGTAATCGCCGCAGGCAAAAAGGGCCGCGATACGCTGCGCAGACGCGGCCGGACGTTCGCGGCCGAATACATGAATGTTTCGGGCAAGGTGGAATTCGCGACGGCCAAAGAGATATCCGGGCGCATCGCGGAGATGTATGCGAAACGCGAAGTAGATGCCGCGTACGCCATTTATAACGAATTCAAAAATGTGATGGTACAGAGGCTGCGGACCGTGAAATTGCTGCCGATTGATCCGGGCGTCCTGGTTTCGGAGGCAGAGGATTCCGAGAAGGATATGGTGGCGGCCGACGAGCGCGGCGAAGCGGCTGCGCCCGGGAAGCAGCAGGAGAATCCTCCGCTGCTGGTGGATTATATTTATGAAGAGCCCATCGAGGAGATTTTCAGCGGGCTTCTGCCGCGCTACCTGGATGCCGAGGTCTTCCGCGTTCTACTGGAATCGGCCGCGGCCGAGAATGCCGCGCGCATGACGGCCATGGATTCCGCCACGCGGAACGCTTCTGAATTCATCGACCGGCTGACGCTCGAGATGAACAAGATTCGGCAGGCGGGCATTACCAAGGAGTTGATCGAGATTGTGAGCGGGGCGGCGTCGGCAACATCGTGAACCGTGAACCGTGACTCGTGATTCGTGAACCGTGAAAATCAACAGCTTCACCGAGTTGATTGTTTGGCAGAGGTCGCACGAGTTGGCGCTGGAGGTTTACAAGCTGACTGGCGGCTTCCCGCGATCGGAGCGGTTTGGCATGGTTTCACAGCTACGGAGGGCATCAGCTTCGGTTCCGGCGAATATTGCCCAGGGATTCGGCAGACGAACCACACGAGAATTGCTGCGGTCTTTGCAAATCGCAGCGGGAGAAATGGAAGAGACGCGCTACTTCCTAATTCTAGGCCGCGATCTTGGATATGTCGGCAAGGCGGATTTTGACCGGGCGTCGGGGCTATGTGATTCTGTCGGCCAGTTAATAGGCGCTCTAGGCCGTTCACTTAAGACACAGCATCCCGCCAGGTGAGGGATTTGCACGAGTCACGAATCACGGTTCACGAGTTACGGTTTATGAATCACGAGTCACGACGCAGAGAATTCGGGGAGAGCCAAGATGGCGGGTGACGACACAAAAATGGGGCACGTGGTGGAGGTAATCGGCCCGGTGGTGGACGTTCAATTTCAGGAGCATCACCTGCCGCTGATTTTCAACGCGGTGCGCATCACGAGCGAGGGGTTCGATGTTCCCGAGCCGCTGGACATCGTCGCCGAAGTGGAACAGCACATGGGCGAGGGCCGCGTGCGCTGCGTGGCCATGAAGCCCACCGACGGACTCGTTCGCGGGATGAAGGTGGAAAATCTGGGCGGGCCGATTTCCGTGCCGGTGGGCCGGGCGACACTCGGCCGCGTGCTGAACGTGCTCGGCGAGCCGGTGGACAATCTGGGCCCGGTGAAAACAGACAAGCGCTATCCCATTCACCGCCCCGCGCCGGCGCTGGACGACCAGTCCACGAACCTGGAAATGTTCGAAACGGGGATCAAGGTGGTGGACCTGATCGAGCCGTACCTGAAGGGCGGCAAAATCGGATTGTTCGGCGGCGCGGGCGTGGGCAAGACCGTGTTGATTCAGGAGCTGATCCACAACGTGGCGTTGAAGCACGGCGGCGTCTCGGTGTTTTCCGGCGTGGGCGAGCGCACCCGCGAAGGAAACGATTTGTGGCTCGAAATGCAGGAGTCGGGCGTGGTGGTGGCGGGCAATTCGGAGAAATCGCGGTGCGCGCTCGTCTACGGCCAGATGACAGAGCCACCCGGCGCACGGCTGCGCGTGGGCCTGACGGGCCTAACCGTGGCGGAATATTTCCGCGACGAAGAGCACCTGGACGTGCTGCTCTTCATTGACAATATTTTCCGGTTCGTGCAGGCAGGCTCAGAAGTGTCGGCACTGCTGGGCCGCATGCCTTCGGCCGTCGGCTACCAGCCGACGCTCAACACGGAAATCGGCGAACTCGAGGAGCGCATCACCTCGACGAAGCACGGCTCCATCACGTCGGTGCAGGCCGTTTACGTTCCCGCCGACGATTACACCGATCCGGCGCCGGCGGCCACGTTCTCGCACCTGGACGCCACGACGAACCTGAGCCGGCAAATCGTCGAGCGCGGCATCTACCCCGCGGTGGACCCGCTGGCGAGCTTTTCGCGTATCCTCGATCCGCGCATCGTGAGCCAGGAGCATTACGACACGGCGCGCGCCGTCAAGGGCGTCCTCCAGCGTTACAAAGAGCTGCAGGACATCATCGCCATCCTGGGAATCGAAGAGCTTTCCGACGACGACAAGCAGACCGTAGCGCGGGCGCGGAAAATCGAGAAATTCCTTTCGCAGCCGATGTTCGTGGCCGAGCAGTTCACGGGCCTCGAAGGGAAGTACGTGAAAATCGAGGACACCGTGCGCGGCTTCCAGGAAATCGTGGCGGGCAAGCACGACGATCTTCCCGAGCAGGCGTTCTATATGGTGGGCACCATCGAAGAGGCGCGCGAGAAAGCGCAAAAGATGGCCGCGCTGGCGTAGATTTCGCTCCATGCGCCGGCCAGGATGAAAATATGCTGCCGGATAAAATCGAACTTGAGATTGTGACGCCCGAGCGGCACGTCCTCGACGAAACCGTGAAGTCGGTGGAGCTGCCCGGGAAAGAGGGCTATCTGGGAATTTTGCCCGGCCATGCGCCGCTGCTCACGGAGCTTGGCGCGGGCGTGCTCACATACCGGACCAACGGAGAGGCGCACGTTCTGAGCGTGATCAGAGGGTATGCGGAAGTGCTGCCCGACCGCGTGATCGTGCTGGCCGAATTTTCCGAGCGGGCGGAAGAGATTGATGTGGAACGCAGCCGCGCGGCGCGGGATCGGGCGAAATCGGAACTCGCCAAATCGGCGCCGGGGGGTGACGATTGGGAGCGGGCATCGTTTGCGCTGGAGCGGGCGCTGGCTCGATTGCAGGCGGCCGGGGCTATTCACGGCGGGGCCGGCCGAACGCCCGACTGAGGGCGCGGAATCCGCGCGGCGCCTGCGGCATCGAATGGAAGGTGGGGGTTTTGTCGCGGAATAGAAAGGATTGAATTGGGCGAAATCACGGTCTACGGCTCAACGTGGTGTTGCGATTGCCGGCGAGTGAAGCGGTTCCTGCAAGAGCGGGGCGTGGCCTTCCGCGAAGTGAATATTGACGAGATGCCGGACGCCGAGGAACTCGTGCTGCGCGTCAATAAGGGCCGGCGCAAAGTGCCCACGATCGAAGTCGAAGGGCGCTATGTGACGTGCAGCCCGTTTGATCCGAGCCGGCTCGCCGAGGAATTAAAAATTCCGCTCCACCCGAAAGAGACCGCTTCAGATTAGCCCGGCGCCGCGCGTCATCACACCTGCAACGCGCAGATCCGGAGTGAGCGCGACGAGGTCGGCATCGGCTCCCACAGCGAGGATGCCTTTCTTCCCTGCCAATCCGAGGCGCCGGGCCGGCAGCACCGTGGCCATGCGCACGGCGTCCACGAGCGGCACTCCCAAGGCCACAACGTAACGCAAGGCGCGATCGAGCGTTAGCGTGCTGCCCGCCAGCTTTCCTTCCGCGTTGCGGCAGACGCCTTCTTTTACGGTGACTTCGAAATTGCCGAGGCGGTAATTGCGATCGGGCATTCCCGTGGCTGCAATGCCGTCGGTTACGAGGAGCACGGTTTCGAAGCCCTTGGCGGCGAGCAGGACTTGTATGGCGGGCCCGGCAACATGAACGCCGTCCGCGATAATCTCTGCGGTAACTTCAGGGTCGGTGAGAATCGCGCCAATCACTCCGGGATCGCGGTGCGAGAAGGGCCGCATGGCGTTGAACATGTGCACGGCGTGGCGAGCGCCAGCGCGAATGGCGGCCCTCGACTGTTCGAAGTCCGCGTCGGTGTGTCCCATGGCGACGACGAGGCCAGCGGCGACGGCAAACTCGATCAAGGGAATGGCGCCGGGGAGTTCGGGCGCCATGGTCAAAATCTTCACCAGGCCGTCCGACGCCTCGAGAAATTTGCCGAGGACTTCGGCCGAGGGCTTTTCGATGGCGTCCGGCGGATGAACGCCGCGGCGCGCCTTGCTGATGAACGGCCCTTCGAGGTGCATGCCGAGTATCTCGGCCGCAAGCTGCGGATTCGCTTGCGGCTTTTCGCGCCTGCGAATATGGCGGGCGATTCCTTCGAGGCTTCGGCAGGTTTCGTCGAGCGGCGCGGTGACGGTGGTAGCGACGAGCGAAGTGGTGCCGTAGCGCGCAACCGTGGACGCAATGCAGTCGAGCGCGCGCGCGTTCGCTTCCATGACGTCGTGGCCGCCGGCGCCGTGAATGTGCACGTCCACGAATCCCGGGACGACGGTCAATCCCGCGGCGGAATAGTCGGCGGCGCCGGGCGGGACGCGAATTTCATCGCGATGGCCGATGGCCGCGATCCGGCCATTCTCGACCAGGATCACGCCCTCGCTGATTTCCTCGAGCGGCGTCAGGATGCGGCTGGCATAAATCGCGGTTGTGGGCATGGTCGCGCCGGGCTGCCTGGGGATTGTACTTGGTGATGCTATTGGAACGGAACCGCAATAACAGCGCTCGAAACCAAGGAATTACGAGCATCCCAAAACCGACTATAAACCCCACCGCTTCTCCGCTACAATCATGCGTCACCAGAGAGCCGGAGGAGAACGGGATGGCCAATGAAAAGCGGTACATCGCGCAAAAGCGCCAGCGGCGGCGCCGCAAGACCGCCAAGGCGAAAATGAAACTCTACGAGCAGGGAAAAATCCCCCACGACAAGCTTCCCTCCCTTGCCAAGAGGTTCCTCAGCCGCAAGATGCGGGCGCTCAGGAAAGCGGAATAGGAACGAAAAAAAACGGGCGCCCCGGATTCCCGGGACGCCCGCTGGCCGTCTCCTCGCGCCGTCCCCCGCCAGGGATCCGGCAGGAGGAATTGCTTACATGCCCGAATTATTCGCCTGAGCCGGAGCAGACTTCGGAACGCTCAGGTAACCGGTGATCTTGTTCTTTCCGACCTGGTTCACTGTGAATTCATCGGGAGGCGTGTGGCCCGTGGAGTTCGGATAGAAATAGAGCGGCTCGTCTACCGACTTGCCGTTCTTGTCGAAGCGCTGGTCGTTGACGTAAATGGCCACGGAGTAGGTGTTCCTCTTCGGGTTGACGCTGCGGAGTTCGACCATGAGGTCGCCCACCTTCTGGCGCTGGCCCTTTTGGCTGATCGTGAACTCATAATAATCGCGCTCGCCCATGCGGCGGAGTTCCTCGATCTGGTCGTGGTTCTTGGCGATCAAGGTGCCGAACTCGCCCTTGGCCATGCCCAAATCGTTCTTGGTGGCGTCGAGGTCCGACTTCACGGAATCAACGTCAGTGCCGAGCTTATTCACGTCATCCACGCTGGCCTTCGTTGCCAATTGGCCGGTGACGTTGGTCTGTAGGTCCGTGATTTGCTTGGTTGCCTGGGTCGTCTGTGCATGCGTCCGATGCAGCTCGGTGTCGGTCAGCTTCAACTTGTCGGTGACCACGCCCAACTCGCTCTGGAGCTGTGCGTTGATGTCCTCTTCTTTCGAAAGCCGCTGGCTCAGCGTGTCTTCGTTCTGCTTGGATTGCTGCGCCTGCGCAGACATCGTCTGCTCGAGTGAACTCGAGCGATTCGATGCCGACCAGCCGACGCCCAAGGCGATGAGCGTTACGACCGCCAGCACTACGATTGCTATCCCCACCCAGCGGGGACCCCCCGAATCTTCTACTACTGTGTAATTCTGCTTATCGTCGGTCATGTCCTTTTCCTCCGTCGCGAAACCCCTTGCGAATAGAGGCAGGAGCACGCGTCCGGCCAACTGTATGCCGGTGCTTCAATCCTGTTTAACTTACAGATGCATAAGGACTTATTACGGAGCGACGGGCAACATCGTATTGGGGGGTGTGTCAGAAACAGTGCAATTTTTACGTGGCTACAATGATTCCTACGTGGTTCGCGCGACACATACCCATAAAGCCTTGCGCGAGCCGACGCCGCCCGTGTTACCTGGTGATGGTCATGTTCTGCAGTGCGGCGATGCGCTGGGCGAGAGGCGGATGCGTGCTGAACATTTTTGAAAAGAACGCGCGCGCGCTCATGGGCGCCACGATGCACAGGGCAGCCGTCGAAGGCGGAATGTCCGAGGGGATTCTTTGGTTGTAAGCCCCGAGCTTTTCGAGCGCGCGAATCAGGCCATAGGGATGGCCGACCATTCTTGCGCCGGAAGCGTCCGCCTGATACTCGCGCTGGCGCGAAATACCGAGCTGGAGCAGTAGCGCGCCGAGGGGCGCGAAAATCAGCGTCAAGAGGGCGATCAATCCGCCGCTGTTGCGATTGCGACCACCGCCGCCGAACCAGAAGCCCATGCGCGCCACCCAGGTGACCGCTCCGGCGATGGTGGCCGCGATGGAGGAGGTGAGGATGTCGTAGTTGCGCACGTGCGAGAGCTCATGGGCAATCACGCCTTCGAGCTCTTCATCGTCCATCAACTGCATCAATCCCTGCGTGACGGCGACCGAGGCATGGCTGGGGTTGCGGCCGGTGGCGAAGGCGTTCGGCGCCGCCTGCGGAATCATGTAAAGCTTGGGCATGGGCAGATTGGCCTTCGCGGCGAGGCGCTCCATCACGGCGTAGAGCCGCGGCGCTTGCTCCCGGCTGATGGGCTGCGCGTGGCTCGACATCAGCGCAATCTTGTCCGAGAAAAAATAGGCTGTGCCGTTCATGAGGACGGCGAAGATCAGAGCGAGCGTCATGCCGCTGCGGCCGCCGAATGCCTCGCCGATGAAGAGAAGCAACAGCGTCAACGCTGTCAGTAAAAATGCCGTTTTGAGTGTTTTCATTGTCCGTGTCCCCGGCGCCTTTTCAGGCGGCGCCTGCCTTCAGTGTATCGCGTTTGAACTGCATCTCGCCGGTCTTTGGATCGGCGTCCACAATCACGTTGTCGCCCGGCTTCACCTCGCCATCGAGAATCTTCAGAGCCAGCGGGTCCTGGATCAGCTTCTGGATTGCCCGCTTCATGGGACGCGCCCCGTAAGCCGGATCGTATCCTTCGCGGAGGAGCAGCGACTTGGCCGCCGGCGTCAGACGCAGAGTGACCTGCTTTTCCGCGAGCAGTTTCATCACGTGCTGCAATTGCATGTCGACAATCCGCTCGATCTGGTCCTTGCCCAGCGGCTTGAACAGCACGATATCGTCAATGCGGTTCAAGAACTCCGGGCGGAACAGTTCCCGCAGCGCGCCCATGGCCTGTTCGCGCGCCAGCTTCGGGTCCTTATCGGCGAGCTCGAATATGGCCGAGGAGCCGGCGTTTGAGGTCATGATAATCACGGCGTTGCGGAAATCCACGGTGCGGCCCTTGCCGTCCGTGAGGCGGCCGTCCTCGAGAATTTGCAGCAGCACATTGAATACGTCCGGATGGGCCTTTTCGATTTCATCCAGAAGCACAACGGAGTAGGGCCGGCGGCGGACCTGCTCGGTCAACTGGCCGCCCTCTTCATAACCCACGTACCCCGGCGGCGCGCCGATCATGCGCGCCACGGAGTGCTTCTCCATGTACTCGGACATATCGAGGCGAATCATGGCGCGTTCGTCGTCAAACAAAAATTCCGCGAGGGCGCGAGCCAGTTCCGTCTTTCCCACTCCAGTGGGCCCGAGGAAGAGAAACGAGCCGATGGGGCGGTGCGGATCGCTCAAGCCGGACCGGCTGCGGCGAATGGCATTGGCCACGGTTGCGAGCGCCTCGTCCTGGCCGACCACGCGCTGGCGCAGCCGCTCCTCCATGTGCACGAGCTTTTCGATTTCGCCTTCGAGCAGCCGCCCCACGGGAATGCCCGTCCATTTGCTGACGATTTTGGCGATTTCTTCCTCGCCCACTTCTTCCTTCAGCATGGGGTGGTCCTTTTGCAGTTCGGCGAGCTTGTCCTGCGCCTTCTTCAGTTCTTTTTCCGCGGCAGAGAGCTTTCCATAGCGGATTTCGGCCACGCGCGAAAGGTCGCCCGCGCGCTCGAAGCGCTGCTCCTCGGCCTTCAGGCGTTCGATTTCCTCTTTCTGCTTGCGGATGCGGCCGATGGCGTCCTTCTCCGTCTGCCAGTGCGCTTTCAGGCCGTTCGATTGCTCGCGCAGCGCGGCGAGTTCCTTTTCAATTTGAGCGAGGCGCTCGCGCGAGTGCGCGTCCGATTCCTTGCGCAAGGCCTGGCGCTCGATTTCCAATTGCATGATGCGCCGCTCGATTTCGTCAATTTCGGCGGGGAGAGAATCAATTTCCATGCGCAGGCCGGCGGCGGCCTCGTCCACCAGATCAATGGCCTTGTCGGGGAGGAAGCGGTCCGTGATGTAACGCTGCGAAAGCATCGCGGCGGCCACGATAGCGGAGTCCTTGATGCGCACGCCGTGGTGCACCTCATAGCGTTCCTTCAAGCCGCGCAGGATCGCGATGGTGTCCTCGAGGGAGGGCTCGCCCACGAAGACGGGCTGAAAGCGCCGCTCGAGCGCCGGATCCTTCTCAATGTATTTGCGGTACTCGTTGAGCGTGGTCGCGCCGATGGCGCGCAGCTCGCCCCGCGCCAGCGCGGGCTTCAGCATGTTGGAGGCATCCATCGCACCTTCGGCGGCGCCCGCGCCCACGAGCGTGTGCAGCTCATCTATGAACAGAATCACCTGGCCCTCGGATTCGGTGACTTCCTTGAGCAGGGCCTTGAGGCGATCCTCGAATTCGCCGCGATATTTCGCGCCCGCGACCATCGCCGCCAGGTCCAGCGCCACGATGCGCTTGGGCTTGAGCACTTCCGGCACATCCCCTGCAACGATTCGCTGCGCCAGCCCTTCGACAATGGCCGTCTTGCCCACGCCCGGCTCGCCGATGAGCACCGGGTTGTTCTTGGTGCGGCGCGCCAGAATTTGCATCACGCGGCGAATTTCCTCGTCGCGGCCAATTACGGGATCGAGCTTGCCGCGTCGAGCCAAATCGGTTAGATCGCGTGAATACTGCTCGAGCGCGCGGTAGGTGGCTTCGGGATTCTGCGATGTGACGCGATGGCTGCCGCGGATGGCCGTCATGGCCTGCAAGATAGCGTCATGTGTGGCGCCGTGGCGCGCAAGGAGCTGGCCCGCCGGATCGCGGTCCGTGGCGGCGATGGCCAGAAGAATATGTTCCGTCGAGACATATTCATCCTTCAGCCGCTGCGCCTCATCGAAGGCGCGCTCGAGTACGTCGTTCGATGCCTGGCTCAGGTATTGCTGGGAGACGCCGGAAACCTTCGGCAGCCGCTCAATTTGTTTTTCGATTTCGCTGGCCAGTGCGGCGGGCGGAGCTCCCAGCTTCTCGAGCAGCGGCGGGACCACCCCATCTCCCTGTGCAATGAGCGCCCACAGAAGATGCAGCGGCTCGATTTGCTGCTGCCCGGAACGAGCGCCCATTTCCTGCGCCGCCTGGAGCGCCTCCTGGGCCTTTACCGTAAGTTTGTCGAATCGCAGCACGACGTAATTCTCTCATTTTCCCGATAGGGATACAAAACGACTGGATACGGAGGGGCCGGAGTAACGCGTCCGGCCCCCTACTGGCATTAAGCGTCTTCAGTTCTTGCTGTTGGTGACGTTGATCTTTACCTGTTTGGGCTTCGATTCGGCGCGCTTCGGCAGTTCCACGGTCAGGACGCCGTTCTTGTACTCGGCTTTGATGGCTTCGCTGTTCACCGTGTTGGGCAGGCTGAAGCTGCGGCTGAATGACCCGTAGGTGCGCTCCATGCGCAGGTAGTTGTCTTCCTTTACTTCCTGTTCGAATTTTCGCTCGCCGTGAATGGTGAGCATGTTGTTTTCGATGCGAACGTCCAAGTCCTTTTCGTTGATGTCCGGCAGATCGGCCTTCAAGACCAGTTCGTTCTCGGTTTCGTATATGTCCACTGCCGGCGCCCACGTTGTGAGTGCGGCATTATCGGACTGGGCTGGAAAAGTATTTAAAAGGAGCCTGTTTACCTGGTCCTGCCAGGTGGAAAGGTTGCGGAAAGCATCTCGACGAAGAATGGAATTCATTGTTGTCCTCCAGAGAAGTTGTCGCTATATTAGCGCAATGGGATTATATTATATGCGTGTACTATTGTCAAGTACTTTCAAACACAAACCTCGGAAAGGCCTTCTAGTCCTATATCTACTCTAAGACCTTAAATATCATACACTTGATATAGTGCGTTTCAGGCATGGTAAGCAATATAGGATGGTCTTGGGCCTGCGTCCGGCGCTCGCATATTGCCACGGAGTGCCTAGCGTCATTCGCGGCCTCGGCGACAATCTGGAGAAAAAGCGCCTCGGTGATGTGATAGGAGCAGGAACAGGTAAGGAGAAAGCCGCCCGGTTCGAGAATCTTCAGCGCACGCAGATTGATTTCCTTGTACCCGCGATGGGCGGCTGGAATGCTGTCGCGGTTCTTGGCGAAGGCCGGGGGATCGAGGATGATCATCTGAAAGCGCTTGCCAGCCTCGTCGTACTCCTTGAGGACATCGAACGTGTTGCCTTCGCGGAAGTGCGCGTTGGAAATGCCGTTGAGTTGCTGATTCTGCTGCGCGGCTTCGATCGCTGCCGGAGCCATCTCAATGCCCTCAACGTGTTTGCATTTGTCCGCGATGGTAAGGGCGAAGCCGCCGTCATAGCTGAAGCAATCGAGCACGTCACCGGAAGCGTACCGCCGCGCAGCCCAGTGATTTTCGCGCTGGTCGAGGAAGGACCCTGTTTTTTGGCCTTTGGCCAGGTGGCAGGCGAATGTCACTCCGTTTTCGCGCACCTGAATTTCGTCCGGGACTTCGCCGTGGAGCACGCTCACGCGCTGGTCCAGCCCTTCGAGGAGGCGCACCTTGGGGTCGTTGCGTTCGAGGACACCGCGCGGGGAAAACATCTCGACGAGGATTTCGACGAAGAGGTCCTTGCGCCGGTCGGTGGCCTGATTCAGCGTCTGCACGATCAGGTATTCGCCGTATCGGTCCACGATGAGAGAGGGCAGCAGGTCGGCTTCGCTATAGATCAAGCGATAGGCTTCCGTATTATCCACCACGCGCTTGCGGTAGTCAGCGGCGCGGCGGATGCGTTCGGTGAAGAACGCGCGGTCAATGGGGACGTCGTCGCGCGTGAGAAGGCGGACGGCGATCTGCGATTTGTCGCTGTAGAAGGCGCGGCCCTGGAAGCGTCCGCGCTCGTCCGTGAGACGAACGATGGCTCCCGGCTCCGCGCGCGCCGTGCGCACGTCGCTGCGATAAACCCAAAGGTGCCCGGAGCGAAGCCGCTCCACGCCACGCGGGCTAATCTCGACCGAACCTTCCGCGAAGTCTGCCACAGTCCGTGCCTCGCATAAACCAGCCAGCGGATTCGCTACAATGGCTCCGAGGTCCGCTGCAAGCAGGGAAGATTCAGGAGACGCAAACGGCAAGCGAAGCCGGGTGATGCTTTCCTCTTAACACACTTGCGGAAGTTGTGCCAGTGGTGTCGCAGCGGGGCCGGGATGGGAAAATAGCGGCGCATGAATCCAAACGAATTCGATTACGTTTTGCCGCCCGAGAGCATCGCGCAACGTCCGCTCGCCGAGCGCGATGCCTCGCGCCTGCTGCTTCTCGACCGCGCCACGGGGGCATGGGATGACCGCCACTTCCGCGAATTGCCAGAGATTCTTCGTGGCGATGAACTCATCGTGCTGAACAATGTGCGTGTGCTGCCCGCGCGGCTTTTCGGGCGGCGCGCCGGACTGCGTTCCCAGAAGCCGGGCCGCAACAATCCCGCGCGGCGCGAGTTTCTCGAATCGCGCATCGAGGTTCTGCTGCTGCGGCAAATCACTTCGGGGGTGTGGGAAGCGCTCGTCCGGCCGGGACGAAAAATAAATATCGGCGAGCGTATATTTTTTGGCGAAGGCGAGCTGGAGGCGCGTGTGGAGGCTCGCGGAGAATATGGCTTGCGCGTCCTGCGGTTCGCTTCCAGCGGCGCGCTCGACGAAGCACTCCCTCGCCTCGGTCACATCCCATTGCCGCCCTATATCCGGCGCGCGGATGAACCTGCCGACCGCGAGCGGTACCAGACTGTTTATGCGCGCGACGGCAGCGCCATTGCCGCGCCCACAGCGGGGCTGCACTTCACGCCCCAGATTCTCGAGCGCCTCGCGGCCCGCGGGATCGCCATCGCAGAAATCACGCTCGACGTGGGGTTAGGCACATTTGAGCCGGTCCGCACGGAGCGGCTCGAGCACCACAAGATCCACGTGGAATCGTACGATATCCCCGAAGCCTCGGCTGCGGCCATCGAGCGCGCCAAACTCGGGCGCCGCCCCGTACTCGCCGTGGGCACCACGGTGGTGAGGGCGCTCGAGGACGCGGCAGAGAAATGCGCCGGGGGCCAGGCGCGTATCGCGCCGGGAAAGGCTGAAGCGAATATTTTCCTCTATCCCGGGAAGCCGTTTCGCGTGGTGGACCAATTGCTCACCAATTTTCACCTGCCTCGTTCGACTTTGCTGGCCCTGGTAGCCGCTTTCACCGGCCGCGAACGCGTCTTGCGCGCCTATGGCCACGCCGTGGACGCCGGCTACCGCTTCTATAGCTACGGCGATGCCATGTTGATCCGTTGAGATCGCCGCGTCAGACTGATGCTGTGAAGCGATAAAGGGTCTGACGAATTGCCCTCGTAGCTGTCCATGGACCAGAATCTGCCGGTGCTTACATTCAAGTATCTGGCGCAGTTGTAGTAGAGGCTGAGGCTGGAATCGAACTGCTCGCCGGCGAAGGAGAATTCGTTCGGCGTGGTGCCCGTCGAGTGAATCTCGTTGCCGAAGGCGTCATAGTCGTAGGTGTCGGTGACGTTGCCATTTTGGTCGGTCAGCGCGCGCGTGCTGCCGTGGCCATCGTAGATGTAGTAGCTCGTCTGCGTGCCGCCGCTGAATTGCCGGTACTGGCTGATGCGCTCCAGGCCGTAGAAGTAGCTTCGCGAGGTGTCGTGGGAGCCCGAGCCGGAGAGATTCTCCATGACCACCTGCGCGTCGCCTGTGGGGTTCAGGTCGGCGACGAGATACTTCGTCGTGACTCCGGCGGCGATCTTCTCGACGCGCTCGCCGTCGCCATCGTAGACCAGCGTCACGCCGCCTTTTTGAATCAGGTGGTTCTCGAAATCGTACACGCTGGCGATGCCGCCTGAGTTCACCGTATTCCCGTTCGCGTCGTACACATCACCCGCAAGCCGGTCGTCGGCATCGTAGCCCACGCCGCCCGCGGGAATCGCCGGTGCCGTCGAGGCCTGCTGTGTGTGATTGCCCATAGGATCGGAACTGGCACATCAGCTTCATGACCGCCTAACATCTTCCCTCCGCAGGCCATCGGGAAGTTCTCCTCGCTGGAGATAGCTATAGCCAATACCAACGGAGCAACTGGGAAGCCCAACGGCCTTTGCAAGTGCCGCGTGCCTCTCAACCTCGAATATGTACCCTTCTTCACTGTGGGGTTTCCGCAAGGCCGCTTCAACGGCGGCCACAGCCTTGCTGTCAGTAACCCCCATGATCCTGCAGAGATTTGCTGCGTTCCCTCCCTTTGGAGGACTGAACTGCCCTTCGAAATAGCCGGGGGAGGAATCATATTCGTCCAACAGCTCCCCTTGCTCATAAAGTCCGTACCACAGAATGTCGTCGTCATGATTGAGCACGCAAAAGACTGGGCATCCGAGATCGTGCGATGCCTTCCGTGCGAGTTCGTCGATTATCCGCCGCTCCTGAGTTTCGGCCTGAGCATCGCAGAAGACGGTGAAACCGCTGACCGTTGGAAAGACGAATGCCTTGCGCCCTAGCTTCGTCACGGTTGCGAGAACTTCATCTTGTTCGGCTCCCTTTGCTGTCATGTTCACATAAAAATTGCCCATAGTTTCAGAAAACCTCCTCCAATGTCGCGGCGGCGAAATCGGTGTCAAGCGATGGCGCGCTTAACCGCGTAGCCAAGGCTGCTAAACCTAGAATCTCAACTGGATTAAGAATATCGTAAATAATCACGCCCCCTGCCGGTGGGTACACAAGTGCGATTACGCCTCCGCCAAGCTGAATCGTCGGTGGGGGAAGATACGTGGCCCCAGGAATCCACGTGCGCTTCTGTGGGTCATAGCGGTTCAAGATGATGAGATAGAGCGCAAGCTGCGCGTATCCAAGCGTGGTAGATTCTACCGGCTTGATCTCGTAAACCTCCTGTGTGGCCCTATCCGTCAGGTCCGGCCTCAGAGATCCCCCCTCGCTGACGCTCGCTTCAAGGATGGTCTCTATAGTCGCGTCCGAAATCCCGTCCTCCCCGCCTTCCTCAAAGTCAGTCCCGATGGCAGCGTGCACCTGCTGCCCGTACACAAAGTTCGAGATTGATTTGCCCGTCGGGTCCGTGGAGTTCACTGGATCGGCCTCGCCATAGAGATATTTGTGCAATGACAAAGGATCCTGACCATTCCCTTCAAACGAGTCCATGGTCCAGAATCTGCCGGTCGGCACATTCAGATAGCGGGCGCGGTTGTAGTAGAGGTGGAGGTCGGGGTCGTATTGCTCGCCGGCGAAGAGGAATTCGTTGGCGGTGGTGCCCGTCGAGTGAATCTCGTTGCCGAAGGCGTCATAGTCGTAGGTGTCGGTGACGTTGCCGGTCTGGTCCGTGAGCGCGCGCACGCTCCCGTGGCCATCGTAGATGTAGTAGCTCGTCTGCGTGCCGCCGCTGAACTGCCGGTACTGGCTGATGCGCTCCAGGCCGTAGAAGTAGCTTCGCGAGGTGTCGTGGGAGCCCGAGCCAGAGAGATTCTCCATGACCACCTGCGCGTCGCCTGTGGGGTTCAGGTCGGCGACGAGATACTTCGTCGTGACTCCGGCGGCAATCTTCTCGACGCGCTCGCCATCGCCATCGTAGACCATCGTCACGCCGCCTTTTTGAATCAGGTGATTCTCGAAATCGTACACGCTGGCGATCCCGCCCGAATTCACCGTATTCCCATTCGCGTCGTACACATCACCCGCAAGCCGGTCGTCGGCATCATACCCGAAGCCGCCCGAGCTGATCGCCGGATTCGTCGAAGTCTGCTGTGTGCGATTCCCCACCGCATCGTACGCGTAATTGATCGTCCCATTGCTGCCGGGCTCACCCAACCAAAGCTCTTTGGCACTGAGGCTACCGATCATCGACCACAGGCCAGCTGTCGAGCGAACCCGGCAGGTGAAGCTCTCGTTTCAGGTAGAAGTCTGCGGCGTCCTGCGCGCTTGAGAAATACTTTTGCGCGGCCTTCGCACCCTGACCGGGCCAAATTACGCAGCTATATTCCTCAGGTGCAAGCCGGTGAATATAGATAGCTTCGGACGGGGTCGGCAGACGCGGAAACCACTCCTCGGCCTTTAGGAGTTCACACAAGTGAGCACGCACCTCCATGTAGCGAAGAGTCTCCGGAGGCCACAGTTCGAGCGCACGGCGCTGCTCAATGTCAAAGTGCTCCCCCCGCAGGAGGCGAGCTAGAATCTCAGGCGGCATCTTCATCGGTACCTCTTTCATGAGGCTCCTGCGCCATCAGAAGAAACGAAGGAAATCCTCCGTCAACTCGCCTAGCTCATCAAATGTGAAGAAACCTTGCAGTTCAACACTGCCCGGCTCCGCGACAACTTCCACGGCCTCTCCGTCAGGAGCTACCCGAGTTATGAAATTAAACCGAGAATCCGGCTTGATGACTCCGACTTCCAAGAAGTCTGCGTTCGCAACGTTGGCCTCAGGAATGCCGTATTTGGGGGGGTAGCCCGGCGTCGTAAGAGGATTCTCAAGCGCCCAATACTGAGCCTCGGCTGCTCCGCTTTGCCCCATCGTTCCGAGCCTATAAATCGGAGCGCCGTTCTGAACTGCCGCCTTAGCGTCTAGGGCCTCAGTTGTTTCCTCCTGTATCGCCTGACCTTGCGGGGTTTCGATAACTAAGCCAAGCGACCTTTCGACACTGCTCTGGGCGCTCAGACCGACTTGAGTATCGATGCCGTTCAGAGTACTCGCAATTGACTCCGCTGCAGCTTCCTCGATCTCATCCTGATGGCCGGAGGGATCGAGGATGTTTATCGAATCGTCTTCCGTATAGAGATACTTGTGCAAGGACAGCGGAGATCGCGGATCACCTTCGAACGTATCCATGCTCCAGAATCTTCCCGTGGTGGTGTTGAGGTATCTGGCGCGGTTGTAGTAGAGGTTGAGGGTGGAATCGAACTGCTCGCCGGCGAAGAGGAATTCGTTCGGGGTGGCGCCGGTAGAATGCGTAAGATTCCCGAAGGCGTCGTAGTCGTAGGTGTCGGTGACGTTGCCGGTCTGGTCCGTGAGCGCGCGCACGCTCCCGTGGCCATCGTAGACGTAGTAGCTCGTCTGCGTGCCGCCGCTGAATTGCCGGTACTGGCTGATGCGCTCCAGGCCGTAGAAGTAGCTTCGCGAGGTGTCGTGCGAGCCCGAGCCAGAGAGATTCTCCACGACGACCTGCGCGTAGCCCGTGGGGTTCAGGTCGGCGACGAGATACTTCGTCGTGACTCCGGCGGCAATCTTCTCGACGCGCTCGCCATCGCCATCGTAGACCATCGTCACGCCACCTTTTTGAATCAGGTGATTCTCGAAATCGTACACGCTGGCGATCCCGCCCGAATTCACCGTATTCCCATTCGCGTCGTAGACGTCGCCCGTCAGCCGATCGTCGGCATCATACCCGCGTGGCTAAGCGCAGGTAAGTCGTATGGTCGACTGCGCGGATTTTGGGGGTAGGTCATGGCTCCGGCAAGACATCCACGATGTCCGCGGAGTTTAACCTGGATAGGAGAGACTCCTCAGCGGCTCCGGTCGCCTTGATAACGTTACGCCCCCAGGCCACGTGAACATGGGGAACACGGGTACCGTCCTTCAAGACTAAAGTAAGGATTGTCACGCCGTAGCTCGACTCCCCGAAGGAAACAACCTTTTCAGACAAGTGACTCGGAAGATTAAATTTTGTAGGCAATGTCATCGTATTAGAATTCCTCAGGAAAGTACACTTCCGGCACCCCTCCTCTGCCTCCATACTGGCTTCCCGGAACTATCCCTCGCTGAATTGCCGTTCCCGGTGGAGGTGTAAGAACACGATAGTATACCGGAGGATCGCCAGGGAGGTCTCCGGAATCCTGAAGCGCCGCTGGATCCTGACCGATCTCTTGGAAAACGTCCTCAGGAAACGCATACGTTTGGGCCAGAGCGCCACCGGGCGATTTGAAACTGAAATTTAGGTATTCCGGCGCGGAAGCAACGCGCACGAATCTCTCGCCGGGCTTGACGGCATCCGTTCGGGCAAACTTCGCACCCACGGCCAAGTATTCGTCGGTCGCCACGTTCTCAACTACTTCTTTCGCGACAGTGGCACCAGCCTCGTCAAGCAGGGTCGAAAACTCTGTCGCAAGTGCCTCCGCCGGATTGTTGCCAGACGCCAAATACACCGCCCTAAAATCCTCGTCAGTCGCGAATAATCCCAACGTCAGAGCGGCACTTGCAAACTGAAAGGCAGCAACAGCTGTTGGGTAAGAGCTGATGGTCAACGAAACGGAGATATAGGCGCTCGTCAACGTAGAAACGATGTCGAAAGCTGCCGACGTGACCTCTTAGACCACATCATCGCAGTGAACGAAGGTCATCTGAAGCGGCTCCTTACGGAATATGTCCGCTACTATCATGAGGACCGCACCCATCTTGGGCTCGGGAAGCGAACACCAACCGGCAGAGCTTGCTCAACAACTTCCGGTCGTGTCATTTCTCACGCGCGACTCGGAGGTTTGCATCATCGCTATGACCGGGCCGCCGCATAGAAGGCCCAGAGTTCTGAAAATGGACATGTTTTCGTGACGGAGTTTCTATCTTGTGATGCTGGTTGTGTCTCGGTCGGGATATAATGGCTTGAGGAACGAAGCTTCAAAATCCAATCTCACGCCTCAACAACACCCAATCAGCCGAAGTCGCGTGTCATTTTTCACTCGTTTTGAATTTTGGCGAAGGACAGGTCACCAGATACATCGTCGCGCACTTACGGCTGGGCCTGAAGCCATTGGTTAATATCCGTGCCCATTGTCTGCAAGATATGCTCTAGCTCTTCACGAACCGCATACTTCATCAAACGGCTGTCGAATTCCCGCACGAACTGTCTCTGACGCCAGTGCCACGCGGAGACTTTCTGCGAACTGTCTCGTCCGGTTTCGCGCTTGGACCAGATCTCCCTGCAAATTTCTTGGAGGCGTTTGCCGGCTGCGATGGCAGCGTCACCCGAATCGCCCTCGGACCATGGGAATAGGGCCTGCCTTTTTAGCAAAATGTAGATATGGTGACCATGACCAAGGTACCCCCTCCCGCTCAGACTGAGCCAAATATGGGCGGCATCGCCGAGATACCCGCTTCCCCCCACATAGAGCACGTCTGCTGCTCCGGTAGCCAGCATGGGTGTCGTCCAATCACGTTTCGGCCTAAACCCGCTTGCATCCGGAATGCGGAGTTCCAGCATAGGCAACAGGCCGCGGTGTAAGTAAAGCTCCCATCTGGCACTGGGGCTGAGCGGCGCCCGATTCATGCCAAACACGATGCCCCCCGAAGCGCCGACAGCACGGGCGGTTCGGACCATCCGCAGACTACATTCGCGAGCCGCTTGTTCCGCGGGGAGTGCCTCGGTCTCCAGTCTCGGAACAGCAGGGACGGCCTCCAATCGGCCAGCGGCGTCGCGCTTGCCTTCCGCGAGATGCGACAAGCGAGCGCGATGCCATGCTGGCATTCGAGTAGACCGTGTACCGCTAACGTCGAACCACGAGCCATCGCTGAGGCCAGCCGACTCTTCCTTGAATAAGTGGATCATTTTGGCCCCCATCGCGTGCCAGAACGCACCCAGAAGCGCGCGGCTCGACTCTTCAACACATGGGTAGCTGACGTCGTCGAGAAACTTGTGCGCTGGAGATAGGCCAAACAACAATCTATTGCTCCGAAGCTTGGATGCGCTTCGCGATAGCGATAGCGACGCCAGTGAACGTTATGCAATTCAACGAATTCCCGAGCAGATCATTGAAGCTGTAGCTGACAAATTCAAACTCCGAAACAACAGCCGCGTTCCATTCCACGTATCCCAATTCGCTCAAGGATGCCTGTTTGTCGAAACTGAGATTTGCGTCCCCCTGCACGGCAGCGAGATTCGTTTCGGTGACGTCCAGAGTCGCAGACACACTCCCGAAGATCAGGCCAGGACCCCTTTCTTGCGGTGCGGCGCCGAAATCATAACGAACCCCAACATCCCCTGGTTCATTTGCATAGACCCAACAATGAATTGGGATAATGTACGCCTGAAGCTTAGAGCAACTGTAGATATCAACGAGCTCGGCGCTAAGGGCTCTCTTAGCACTGAATTCCTCCTCAGCGTTTGTAGCATCAAGGTCCTCCGATATACTCTCCTCGGCCCCCAACGAAGCCAGATCATCCTGGAGTCCGGCAGGGTCGATCCCATTTACCGGATCGGCTCGCGCATACAAATAACGATGGAGCAATGCGGGGGCGAACGGATCGACTTCCGCTGTATCGATGGTCCAGAATCGGCCGGTACTTACGTTCAAATATCGTGCGCGGTTGTAATAGAGGTGCAAGTCGGAATCGTACTGCTCGCCGGCGAAGGAGAAATTCGTTCGGCGTGGTGCCCGTCGAGTGAATCTCGTTGCCGAAGGCGTCATAGTCGTAGGTGTCGGTGACGTTGCCAGTCTGGTCGGTCAGCGCGCGCGTGCTGCCGTGCCCGTCGTAGACGTAGTAGCTCGTCTGCGTGCCGCCGCTGAATTGCCGGTACTGGCTGATGCGCTCCAGGCCGTAGAAGTAGCTTCGCGAGGTGTCGTGGGAGCCCGAGCCAGAGAGATTCTCCATGACCACCTGCGCGTCGCCCGTGGGGTTCAGGTCGGCGACGAGATACTTCGTCGTGACTCCGGCGGCGATCTTCTCGACGCGCTCGCCATCGCCATCGTAGACGATCGTCACGCCGCCTTTTTGAATCAGGTGATTCTCGAAATCGTACACGCTGGCGATCCCGCCCGAATTCACCGTATTCCCATTCGCGTCGTAGACATCGCCCGTCAACCGATCGTCGGCATCGTAGCCCGTGCCGCCCGCGGGAATCGCCGCTAGCGTGGAGGTCACCTGCGTGCGGTTCCCCACCGCATCGTAGACGTAGCCCACTGCTCCATTGTTCGCCGCCGGATCGCCGGCGATCGCTTCCGACGTGAGCCGATAGATATTGTCGTAGGCGTAGTTCACCACGCGCCCGCTCTTCTCGGTGACCGACGTGCGATGGCCCGCGTTATCGAGCGTATAGGCATAGCTGAAATTCGCCGGAGCCGCGCCCGCGCCGCCGGCCGCCGCGAGATTCGTCAGCCGGTTCTTCGCGTCGTACGCGTAGGTGTGCGCCACGCCGTTCGGATAGGTCACGCTCTGGAGGTTCCCTACCGCATCGTAAGTATACGTCGTCGTGCCCGTATTCGACTCCGTCACCGTGCTCAATCGGTTCAGAGCGTCGTAGGTGTAGTTGACCGTGTTGTTGGCCGAGATCTGGGTGACATTCCCGGCCAGATCGTAGGTGTAGAAGATCGCACCTTCCGGCGTGAGCTAGCAGCGACGCCATTGACGCGCTCTTCGCCCAAAGATAAATTGTGGCGACGCTTGAGAGGTGCACCGTGTCTACTCCAACGAATGAGCCTGTGCAGCTGCAAGAACAGGCGACGCGCAAGGCCATTGATAGGTTCAACGAAGCGTTCAATCGGCGCGATGCCGATGCGTTAGCGGGGCTTTTGACCGACGATACGGTTTTCGAGGACACGTCGCCCGCGCCGGACGGGCGGCGGATCGAGGGAAAAGCCGCAGTGGTCGAGCACTGGCGGGGATGGTTCGCGCGCAACGAGGACGCGAGGTTCGAGGCTGAAGAAATTATCGTGAGCGGTAGCCGGGCGGTCGTGCGCTGGGTGTATCACAAGATGCGCAACGGCCAGCCATGGCACCTGCGCGGCGTGGATGTTTTTGCCGTGCGCGATGGACGAGTGGCGGCAAAGCTCGCCTATGTGAAAGGGTGAACAATCAGGTCGAAGCTATTCTCATCGAGATGGCACTGACGGCGTTGCAGGTCCTGGTCCGTCACCGGTCAGCGAGCCTCGTGCAAGCCCGTGAGTGTTCGTCTATGATGGTCCGCGCATTATGATCGCAATTCCTCCAGCCCGATCCGCTTCATGCGCTATTTGATCTTAAGCGACATTCACGGCAACCTCACGGCGCTCGACGCTGCGCTCAAGGCAGCCAAAGGCCGCTGGCAGAAGGCCGTATGCCTGGGCGATCTGGTGGATTACGGTCCCGACCCCAACGAGGTGATCGCGCGCGTGCGATCGCTGAAAGCATTCACGATTCGCGGAAATCACGACAAGGCGGTGGTCGGCCTGGCAGACCCCGATGACTTCAACCCCATCGCGCGCATGAGCGTGCTATGGACGCGCGAGCAGCTGACTCCCAAAAGTCGCGCATATCTTATAAAACTGCCGAGCGGGCCAAAGCAGTTCGAAGGCTTTTCCATCGTCCACGGTTCGCTATTTGACGAGGATGAATACGTGTTCTCGGCGGAGCTGGCGCTCGACGGACTGCTCGAAGCTCTCACGCCTGTAACATTCTTCGGCCACACGCACGTGCAGGGCGGTTTCACCCTCCGCGACGGCCAGGCGGGAATCCTGTACCTCCCGCCTGACGGCGGCAATCCGTTCTCGACACTCACCATCGAACCCGGCGCGCCCTTTCTGCTGAATCCTGGGTCCATCGGCCAGCCTCGCGACGGCGATCCCCGGGCGGCCTTCGCCATCGCGGACCTCGACAACCAGTCCGTTGAATTCTGGCGCGTTCCATACGATATTGAAGCTGTGCAGGACCGCATGGCGCGGGCAGGCCTTCCCGAGCCTCTCATCCTGAGGCTTTCCTTCGGCCGCTGAGGCAAAATAAATGGACATCGAGGTTCGAGAGCATACCGACCGGAAAGAGAGGAGCCAGTTTCCGCTGGCCTTCGCCGCCGGGGCTTGCATCGTCCTTATATTGGTGGGGGGTGTCGTCCTGGCCACGCACTTCGCCCAGCGCCACGGGCCGGCCGCGCCTGGCGTTAAGCTGCCCTTCGGCCCCGCGGAACAAGCCTATTCCGGCAGCATCCATTTTGACGACATCCACATGTCGCGCTCGTCGAATTTGTTGAACCAGGAGTTCACCTACGTTGCCGGGACACTTTCGAATGGCGACTCCCGCACAGTGCGCGGGCTCGATGTCGCGCTCGAATTCCACGACCCCTTCAACCAACTGATCCTCCGCGACACGGAGCGCCTGCTCGAACCCGCCTCCCCGCCCCTGGGCCCGGGCCAGCAACGCGATTTCCAGGTCACGCTGGAACATGTTCCCGCGGAGTGGAATCAGCAGCTTCCCGATATCCGTGTCACGGGCCTGATTTTGGAATAGTTTTTCAGGATGAAATATATGCTCGATGCCTGTGGGTAGGGCCTTGCAAAGTTCGCGCATTCTACATTAGGCTCAGCACGTCTGGAGCGGCTCGGTCCGCCAGGTTGGAAGGAGCGGTAGAGAAGATGCGAAACTTTCTGCTGGGAATCCTATGCACGATTATCATTTTATGCGGGGCAGTCTACTTGGTTGCCTTCCGGGGCTACATCAACTTTCAAGCGGATCAGCAACCCTCCGCGTCGGAAGCCGAATTCGCCATGTCGGTGGTGGATGCTTCGACGGATCGTCGCGCCCCCAAGGTGGAAAACCCCGTGCCGGCAACGGAGGAAAATGTGACGGCAGGCGCGAAACTTTTCGCCGACCACTGCGCAGGCTGCCATGGAGTGCCGTCCAATCCCGATAGCCAGTTTTCACGGTCCTTCTATCCCCCGGTTCCCGAATTTTTCAAAGACGCGCCGGACATGTCGGATAATCAGAACTTCTATATCATCCAGCACGGTGTCCGCTGGACGGGCATGCCTGCATGGGGCGGGACACTCAACGAGGGACAAATCTGGCAGGTGGTAACGTTCCTGAGCAACATTGAGAAGCTCCCTCCCGCGGCCCTGGCGGTGTTCGGTCCCCAGGCGCCGGCCGCTCCCCCGCCAACCAAGAACATGCCGATGCACATGCCCATGGACCACTGAAGCCTGTTCTGTAGAAGGGGCCGTACATTGAACGAAAACAGCTCGAGGCGGTTGTACGAGGTCACCTTAAGGGGAATCGCAATTACACCAACGAGATTCATAAGCTGTTAACCTTGGAACTCCTGCACCGTCTCTTCGTCGACACGCGTGCACGGTCGTCCCGAGAGGCGGTTGGCAGCTATGACCAACTGCCTCGCCTGGGTGCCATCGCGTAACATAAAAGATACCTTCAATACTTTTGGCGAAATGCCCTGCCCGGCGATGGTCGAAGTTTACCCTGTACTAAGACTGGCCGAGGGTGCAGTAGCGTTCGCTGGAGCTCCTTAATAATATGAGGCTGAAACATGCATTGGGGAGGCCAACTCGGTCCCGCATTTTTGTTGTGGTGCATAACCACTTTGATGCAGGCCACCGCGCCTCGGCTTTGGGAGCAACTTAAATCCTCAATCCTCGACTCTTCACCTTTGGCCCCGATATTTTTACTCGATCGTCGAATCTACAAGGGATATTACTGGAAAAGATCAAGGGCCGATACAAATCAAGGCCAACGCCGCTCGACTGATAAATCCGGTCCTTGGCCGCGCTTCTGATTGGCTCGGGGTTCTTTGGTTAAATCCCCGGACGTACGTGCGCCGCCCGCGGGGAAGCACGGCAGCCTTGTCTCCGTCCGCCATGAACCAGCAAGCCGCGTCGAGGCGATAGCACTCCTCACCGATACGGACCCGATCCGCTTCAAATCCAACTGGAAATTGTTATATTGCTTCTTCGCCAATAAAGCCTCGATTTCTTCCACTCCCCACAATTAGTCTGCGGTCCTCGCCATGCCCCGCCGCAGAAAGGGAGATAATACCTGGCGGTCAGCCGCTTGGGGAATTAGCGGCGGAGGGGCGCTGCCACGCCATCGAACCGCCAAAATGCGGCGTGAGGGCGCAAGCATTGAGGCCGGGAATCGTCTTCGCCTCTGGGCCGCACGTGGCCGCCAATTGCTGAGGTAGAGTGGTAGGTAGGCTCGCGGCAGGAATGCGACATCGGACGCAGAGAAAATGCCTGCCAGGTTCATAATGGATGGCAGCGGGGGAAACGGCTTCGCCAGAAAACGACTATGGCTGAAAATCATCTGAACGCACAGATTCGGGAATTCATCCTGGAGAAATTTCCTCAAGCGCGCCGGCAGCAGCTGAGCGATACGGACACGCTCGTGGAAACCGGCATTCTAGATTCTCTGGGGGTGCTGGACCTGGTGAGTTTCATCGAGCAGAGGTTTTCGATCGGCATGACCGACGAGGAGCTCGTGCCCGAAAATTTTCAGACTATCGAGCGAATCGCCGCCTTTGTCGCCAGAAAGAAGAATCGCGGCACCTGACCATGGACTTCCTGATTCATCATATTTTGCGTTCCACTGCGGAGCGGTCTCCGGAAAAAGAAGCCCTGGTTCACGGCAATCAGCGGCTCAGCTATCGCGAAGTCGCCCGGCGAACAGCCGGCCTCGCTAGCGGGCTCCTGCGCGCCGGACTCCGCCGGGGAGATCGCGTAGGCATCTATCTTGAGCCGTCGGTGGCCCAGGTGATTTCGATTTTCGGCATATCCGAGGCTGGGGGAGCATTCGTTCCCATCAACGGCGCGTTGTTCCCTGAGCAAGTCGCGCACATGGCCGCCGACTGCGGGATGAAAGCCTTGATAACCACGCCGGCGAAGCTCTCCATGCTCGCCGCGATTCTGCCCCGTATTCCTTCGCTCGAATTCATCGTGCTTTCGGGAAATGGAAATGCGCCGCCGATATCGCTTCCGCATCATCGCCTGGAAGAACTGGTCGAGTTATCGGCTACGCGGGAGGGGCGCGATCAGGCCATCAGCAAGGACTTGGCGGCCATCCTTTACACATCCGGTTCGACGGGCAAGCCCAAGGGAGTGATGCTGAGCCATGCCAACATCCTGGCTGGAAGCACAATCGTCTCCTCGTATCTGGGAATTACGCCCGCTGAGCGCATTCTGGCGGTTCTCCCGTTCAGCTTCGACGCCGGGCTGAACCAATTGATGACCGCCTTTCAGCAGGGCGCTACGATCGTGCTCCTCAATTTCGCTTTTGCACGCGAAGTTGTCCAGGCACTCGCGAAAGAGCGCATCACCGGACTTGCGGGCGTGCCCACGCTCTGGAGCCTGCTCGTTCAGCCGAACTCTACTTTGCAGAAGCAGCCGCTCCCCGATCTGCGTTACATCACCAACACGGGAGGCGCCATGCCCCAGCCCGTGCTGAAAGTCCTGCACCAGGCGCTCCCAGCGACGAAAATTTACCTGATGTACGGGCTGACCGAAGCATTTCGCTCCACCTATCTTCCGCCGGAAGAGCTCGACCGGCGCCCCACTTCCATCGGCAAGGCTATCCCAGACACGGAAATTCTCGTTCTCAACGACGATGGCCGGCTTTGCAAGCCGGGCGAAACCGGAGAACTCGTGCATCGCGGCCCCACCGTCTCGATGGGATACTGGAACCGGCCGGAGGATACCGCGCGCGTGCTGCGCCCGAATCCGCTGCTGCCGCCGGAGATGGGCGATTGCGAGAAGGTTTGCTTCTCGGGCGACCTTGTGAAAATGGACGAGGAAGGCTTCCTCTACTTTGTGGGCCGGCGCGACGCCATGATCAAGTCCTCCGGCTTCCGCATCAGTTCCACGGAGATCGAGGATGTTCTCCTCGAGACCGGCAAGGTCGGTGGCGCGGCGGCGATTGGTGTTCCGGACGGCGTGCTGGGCCAGGCCATCAAATGTTTCGTTACGCCCAAGAACGGCGAAACGCTCGATCCGAAGGCGCTCCTGGCCGCCTGCGCTGAAAAACTTCCCCGCTATATGCTGCCCAAATTTATCGAAGTGCTCAGCGAGCTGCCGAAAACTTCCAGCGGCAAAGTGGATTATCCCGCACTGCGCCGCCGGGAAGGATTGTAGGAAATGGACCCGCTCACTTTTCTTCTCGAGAATTATTACGCTCGATTGAATGACGAACTCTTGATTGGCGGGATTTCCGCGTCGGCGCTGGCCCGTCAATACGGGACGCCACTGTTCATCTACGACGCCGGCATCATAGCCAAAAAATGGGCGCTCGTGCGGGAAGCCTTGCCGCCGCGATTCTCCGTCTATTATTCGATGAAGGCCAATCCCAATCGCACCATCCTGCGGTTCTTCCTCTCGCGGGGCGCGGGCATCGAAATCTCCTCTGCGGGAGAGTTCTGCCAGGCAATCAGTGCCGGATGCGGTGCTGACAAGATTCTTTTTGCCGGCCCCGGAAAAACGGAAGCGGAGCTCGAACTGGTTTTGGCCCGGGACATCGGAGAAATTCACGTCGAATCGCTGCGGGAAGCCGAACGTATCGCCACGATTGCCGGGCGGCTCGGAATTCGGGCGCGTGTCGGTTTGCGGGTGAATCCCAGCGGAGACGGCGAAGGCGGCGCGATGCGTATGGGCGGGGGCCCCGCTCCCTTCGGCGTGGATGAGGAGATTCTGGACGACGTCCTCGGCCGCATCCTCGCTCTTCCCGCGCTCGATTTTCGCGGTATACATTTCTACGAAGGCACGCAGATTCTCGATTTTCGGATATTGGCGGCGCAGTTCGCGAAAGGAATTGAGATTGCCCGGCGCGTCGCCGCCCGGTTGAAAAAGCCGCTCGATACGCTCGATTTGGGCGGAGGCTTCGGCATTCCCTATTTCGCGCACGAGCAGCCACTCAACACGCGCAGCCTGAGGGAAGCGCTGGACGCCCTGACGAAAACCGTCGAGAACGATCCGCTTTTTTCAGGCACGCATTTTTTGACCGAACCGGGCCGATACCTGGTGGGAGAAGCCGGCGTTTACATCGCTCGCGTTACCGACATCAAGGTTTCGCGCGGCAAGAAATTCCTCGTACTCGATGGCGGAATGAATCATCACCTGGCCGCGTCGGGGAACCTCGGCCAGACCATCAAGCGCAATTATCCGTTGGCTCTCGTCAACAAGCTCGGCCAGCCCGCCGAAGAAACGGTAGATGTAGTCGGGCCGCTGTGCACGCCTCTCGATGTTTTGGGGCGCGGCGTGAACCTGCCTCGCGCGGAGGCGGGGGACCTCGTCGGCGTCTTCCAATCCGGCGCCTATGCCCGCTCGGCAAGTCCCCTCGGATTTCTCAGCCATCCATCGCCACCGGAGGTTTGGGTCGAAGGTCGGCGCGCATCGTCTGATCCGGCGCCGGGGAAATTCCGAAGATTACTTGCGCGACCAGTGTTTCGATGCCGGGGCGGGGTAGAGGTTCTCCTCGAATGGCACTTCGCGCGAGTCTGGGTATGGGTTGAAAGGAAGCGGCCAGCCCTGGGTGCCCCCGAATGTGGCGGTGTGCAGGGCTCTAGCCTACAACCCTGGCCACTTTTCTGAAGCTGGCCGCTGTCCAAAGCGAAGGGTCGTGCTCAGTTGGAGCAATCGGCACTCGATGAAAGCCAAAATCAAATTTCTACAGGTACTTCGCCTTCACCGTGCCACTCCGTCGAGAGCCCAAGTCCCTTCATTAAGCATACTGTCCTTCTTTTGCGCGTCCGAACGCGGTGGCGCGGGTCACACTTCAACGTGATAGCCATCACGGAGTGCCGCGGACCCGAATGTTGTCGCTCTACGTGCTCCAAGTAGAGCTACCGTGAGATCGGAGGACGAACTTGCAGCGTGAATCCGGAAGAAAGCGAACTAAAAATTCTGGTGGACGTGGCCGGGATCGAACCGGCGACCCCCTGCTT
>CAWEOJ010000002.1:0-85389 GCA_963810625.1 uncultured Acidobacteriota bacterium
GGTGGACGTGGCCGGGATCGAACCGGCGACCCCCTGCTTGCAAAGCAGGTGCTCTCCCAGCTGAGCTACACGCCCACGCGGTGTAACAATTATATATGCTCGCGGGCGTTTGCGGACGTCTCCACAGTTTTCTGGTTCCTGAGCAATCGCTGACGCCAAATCATGCCGTGGCAGCTTCCTCTTCATCGCCTCCGTGGGGCTTGTGCGCGGCGATCACCTTCTCGGCGATTTCCGCGGGGACGAAATCATAGTGCGAGAACTCCATGGTGTAGCTGCCGCGGCCTTGCGTCATGGAGATTAATTCGTTGGCGTAGCTGAGCATTTCCGAAAGCGGCACCTGGGCCTTGATAACCACGCTTCCGGAGCGCACATCGCTCCCGCTGATGCGTCCGCGCCGCGAACTCAAGTTGCCCATCAGGTCGCCCGAGTACTGATCGGGAGCATACACCTCGACGTGCATGATGGGCTCGAGCAGCGCGGGCCGCGCCTGCTTCATGGCTTCCTTGAACGCCAGCGAGCCCGCGATTTTGAACGCCATGTCGCTCGAATCCACGTCGTGATATTTGCCGTCGTATAGGCTCGCGCGGAAATCCACCACGGGGAAACCCGCCAGGAAGCCGCGCTCGGCGGCGTCGCGGACGCCCTTTTCTACCGAAGGAATCCAGTTCTTCGGAATCGCGCCGCCGAAGATATCGTCCACGAACTCGACGCCCGCGCCGCGCGGCAGCGGCTCCATCTTGATGCGGCAGACGCCGAACTGCCCGTGGCCGCCGGTCTGCTTCTTGTGCTTGCCCTCCGCGTCCGCTTTGCCGCGGATGGTCTCGCGATAGGGAACCTTGGGCGGCTTGAGCGTCATTTCCACGTGATAGCGCTTGCGCAGCTTGGCGACCACCACTTCGATGTGCTGCTGCCCCGCGCCGCTGAGCAGAAATTCCTTGGTCTGCGGGTCGCGCGAAAAGCGAAGAGCGAGATCCTCCTCGAGAATTCGGTGGATGGCCTGGCCGATGCGGTCTTCGTCCGCGCGCGTTTTTGGCTCCACGGCGAATGTGATGGAGGGTTCCGGGATGCGCGCGGGGGGATAAAAAATGGGCGCGTTCTTGTCCCCGAGCGTATCTCCCGTCGTAGTGTCTTTCAACTTTGCGACGGCGCCGATATCGCCCGCATGGAGTTCCGCGACGGCCGTGGCCGTCTTTCCCTGCATCACCTGGACGTGCTGAAAGCGCTCCTGCGAGCCGCGGTTGAAGTTCGAAAGCATCGCGTCGTTCTTCACCACCCCGGACATGATTTTGAAATACGTGATGCGGCCGGCGAACGGATCGGCAAGCGTCTTGAAGACGAAAAGCGAAACCGGCTCGGAGTCCGCGATCTTTCGTTCCATCGTCTCGCCCGTGTGATCTGGGGCTTTGTGGCCGGCGGCCTTCCCGCGGGATGCCGGAGAGGGGAAAATCTCAGCCAGGAAATCCAGGATGGCGTCGCTCGCGATGTTGTGCAGAGCGGAACTGAGCAGCACGGGGAAGATGCGCTTTGCCAGCACCGCCCCGCGCAGGCCCTTTTTCAAATCCTCCACCGGCAGGGTGCCCTTGTCGAAAAATTCCTGCATCAATTCGTCGTCGCCCTCGGCGACCATTTCCACGAGTGTCTCGTGCGCGGCCTTCGCTTGCTCGGCCAGCTCGGCGGGAATTTCCTCGGCCTTCGCTTTGCCATCGCCATCGGGGGCATACACAAGCGCCTTCATGGAGACAATGTCCACCACGCCGCGAAACGATTTCTCCTCGCCGATGGGCAATTGGACCGGCACGGCGCCGCGGCCGAACACTTGCCGGAGCGAGCCCAGCGCGCGTTCGAAGCTGGCCAGCTCGCGGTCCATCCAGTTCAATACGAACGCGCGCGGCTGGTCGTATTCGGTGGCGTAGTCCCACACTTTCTCGGTGACCACCTGGACGCCCGCGGCCGCATCCACGAGAATCAGAGAAGCGTCGGCGGCGATCAGCGAGGATTTCGTTTCGTTGATGAACGTGGAATAGCCGGGCGTATCGAGGAGATTGATTTTCGTTTTCTCCGGCTGGCCGGAGGCGGCCCATTCGGCGTAAGCCAAGCCCGTGTTGATGGAAATTTTCCGCGCGATTTCTTCTTCGTCCCAGTCGGTGGGGGCCGAGCCATCGCTCACTTTGCCCAGGCGCGGCATCATTCCCGCGGTGAACAGCAACGACGACACGAGCTGGGTCTTCCCCGTGTCGCCGTGGCCTACAATGCCCACGTTGCGGATCCATTCGGTGTTATAGGATTTCATGTTTCACCTCGAGCAGAACGAAAATCGAAAAACGCGCGACAATCCGAGCGGATAGGCATTTCGCGGTCGAAAAATGCAAGCGGCGATTTTGAGCTGTCGGTCGGACTCCGCATCACGACGCCGCCCCCCGGCGGTTGCGCGCGATGAACCCCGCGGCCCTTCGTCCGCGGGGAGCGGACTCGGGGCAATAAAAGCGGATGCTAGCACAGGCCTTGGCAGCGCTTCAAGCTCGGGAGCCACGTGGCGGGTGAGCGCATTTATTCTTGCTTGAAATGGGCCTCCTGCCCTGCGTAAACTGGGCCGCGGATTCGACGACATTCATGAGTGCTTCCATATCCACATCTACTACCGGAGCGATGCCGCTTCGGCGCAGCCCATGGCTTCGCCCGAAGTATCTCCTCTTTGCATTCGTCGGACTGATGCTCGCTTATGTTCTCCACCATAACGAACACTTCCTGATCGATGCCAAGGATCCGGAATGGCAGCACATCGCGCCGTTCAGATGGTGGCTTTTGCCGCACGGCCTTATGGGCGCGTGTGCCCTCCTGCTCGGGCCCATGCAGTTTTCGGATCGCCTGCGGCAGCGTTTCACCAAGCTGCATCGCGTGGTGGGACGATTTTATGTTGGTGGGGTTTTCCTGGCCGCTCCGTTGGGCATTTACATACAGCACTTCCAGGAGCGATTCGGAGAACCGTTCTCATTCACCATGGCCACCGTCGCCGACGGAAGCTTGTGGATGCTGACCACCGGCGTCGCCCTGGCGTTCATCCTGAAAAGGAAAGTTCAACAGCACCGCCAATGGATGACGCGCAGCTATGCCATGGCTTTAGTCTTTCTTGAAGTCCGTGTGATCCTGGGCATCAGCGGCTGGGAAAACCTCGGTTCCGCCGCCACTGAGACCGCCGTGTGGTTTTGTGTCGCCCTCGCCATACCTCTCGCGGACCTTGTCCTGCAATGGCAAGAGCTTCACCGCGCCCGCCCGATTCCCGCCAAGCCCTCAGCCGCCCTGCATCAGAATCGGATCGAAGAGATGGTCAGCGCCCACAGCCCGAAGAGCTAGCTCAAGCCTTCATCCGCGGAAGGACCGTAGATGGAAGGCACGGGCACGTCGTTGAGCCGCAGGTAGACGCCTAGTTGCGCGCGATGATGCACGGTGTGACTCAGAATCAAGGTGCGCAGGACGCCGGCACGCGGCATGTTGAAAATAGTCTTCTCGCCGGCGTGGAGTCTCCACATTTTGCCCAGATGCTCGTCGCTCGCGCTGGCGATGGCCGCACGAGCCGCAGCGACCTTCTTGTCGAATGCATCGAGTAGCTGTGCGCGCGAAGTCATTTCGGTCGGCTGGTGGCTTCCATCTCTCGGCGCGGCCACGTCGAAGGAATCTTTTTCCATCACCATCACTGCGTAGCCCGGTATATCGGCCAGATGCCCTGCCAGGCGCGAGATGGTCATGGATTTCGGGTGCGGCTTCCAATCGGGCTTACCCTCTGGAACGCGTTCGAGAGTCTTTCGCGTGAGCGCCATTTCGTGGTCGAATTCAGGAAGGAATGTATCGCGTATGGCCATCGGTTCTTCTCCCTGGTGAAAAATCCATCCGGCAATATTCTAACTCCTGAGCGCGAATGTTTCGCAGCCGCTAAGTTAGCTCCGGCCGCGGCCCGCGGAGCGAGTCAAAAAATGCGGGGCGCCGGAGTGGCCGGGCGAAGTCCCCGCGCCGGTGGAGGCGTGCGCTGCGTCGTGAGGCGGACGGGCGGACTCGGAGTGCAAGCCGCCTTCGGTCCGCTTCCAGGTGTCCAAAATGCGGTGAATCACGGTGATATTGGGACCGATGGCCAGAATCCAGAGCACCACCTCCATGCGGTTCGTGAGGGCGCCCAGGATCATGAGGACCAGGCGCTCCGGCCGCTCCCAAAATCCGATCCCGGATTCGGGAACGAGCGAAGCAGCGCGCGCTTTGGCGTAGCTGACCATCACGGCCCCGGCCATCGCCGCGCCGGCGAGAATCACGTAACGGAAGCGGTTTACGTCAACGTAATAGACAAGGAGGCCGAGGAAAAGGATCAGGTCGGCGTAGCGGTCGAGAATGGAATCGAGAAATTCGCCGAAAAGGGAAACACGACGTTCAAGCCGCGCTACGGGACCATCGAGCAGATCGCACAGGCCCGCGAGGATCATCATCCCGCCGGCGGCGGCGAATCTCCCCGCCGCGAACAGAATTCCGGCCCAGAGATTGGCGACCAGTGCCGACCAGGTGATGACGTTGGGGGGAATGGAAGCGGCTGCGAGAAGGGCTGCGAGACGGTCAATGGGCCAGGATATGCGCCGGACGATGTTGCGCGCCAGGCTGGAAAAAGCGTCACTCCGCAATTCGTCTATTCCTCGTCATGAATCGTGGTCAGGCGGATGACTTCGTACTCCTTCACGCCGGCCGGCGTCGTCACTTGCACTTCGTCGCCGGCCTTTTTTCCAAGCAGTGCGCGGCCGATGGGGGATGTGGTCGAAATCAAACCTTTGGTAGCGTCGGCCTCTTCGACAGTAACGAGTTTGTACTCGATCTTGGAATCTTTGGCAAGATCGAGCAGGACGATGCGCGAGCCATAGGCCGCGCGATCCTTCGGCAGGTTATTGAGATTCAGCATGGAGATGTCCGCCATGCGCTGATGGAGTTGGCCGAGGCGCGCGGAAACATAGGATTGGCGTTCCTTGGCGTACTTGTACTCGGCGTTTTCGGAAAGGTCGCCGTGCGCGCGGGCGACTTTGATTTCCTTGGGAAGGTCGTGGTGCAGCTCGTGCTCGAGGGCGGCGATTTCGTCCTTCAGCTTTTTCTTGATTTTTTCGGCAAGGTCGGTCATAGCGGCTTTAGCTGCAACGTGTGAACGGGCCGGCGCGGCCGCACTTAAGTTCGAGGTTGCGCGTACAGCCGAATTATAGAGGATTTCCGCCGCTGGCCGCAAATCCCGCCGCATGGCGCGCGTAAACCCCGATTGCGGCGCGCGCGGACAACAACTTACGCGTCCATCGGCTGGTCGCCGACGGAAAAATACGTGCAATCGGGATGCTGAAACACAAGTGCGCTCACGCTCGCTTCCGGGTCCATCATCATCCCTTCCGTTAAGTGCACGCCGATTTCTTCCGGGCGAAGCAGCATCCAGATGCCGGCCTGATCCTCGAGATTGGGGCAGGCGGGATAACCGAAGCTGTAGCGCTTGCCGCGATAGCGCGAGGTGAAGCGCTCGGGCATGGTCAGCGTGGGTGGGTCGGGAAAGCCCCAGTCCTCGCGGATGCGGTGATGCAGCCATTCGGCGGCGGCCTCGGCTGTTTCGAGCGCCAGCGCCTGCAGGCCATGAGAGTAGAGATAGCGCCCGGCGGCCTTGGCCTCTTCGGATTTTTCGCGGATGCCGGCGCCGGCGCTAACCACAAACAGCGCCAGATGGTCACGCCGTGCATCGCGCGGCGGCAAAATATAGTCGCTCAGGCAAAGTTTTTCACCCACGCGCTGGCGCTGGAAATGAAACGAATGCAGGGGCGAGCCTGCGCCCGGCGCGAAGAGCGCAATCGAGTTTCCGCGCCGCTCGGCCTCGAAGAACTGCCACACGGCGGAAATTTTCATGAAGTTCGCGGCCTCGCGCTTGATTTCGTCCATCACGTTCGAGAGTTCGAGGGCGCGCGGGTCGCGCTCGGCAAGCGCCTTTTCGAAGTTGCCTCGAAAGCCGAGATGCCGCCCGAAGAGCATGTACGGGTTGACGTAGCTCCAGATTTCGAAAATATTTGGGACAGCCCGCGCCTTGCGGTCGAGATACGCGGGCGCCGGAATGGGCAGGTCCACGCGGATTTTCGGCGAACGCTCCTCGCCAGCGGGCTCGAGCGGGCGGGGCGCGACTTCTTCGATCACCGCCGTGGCCGCATGCGTGTGCGCGTCAAGAACGGTTTCGCGGCGCGCCGGATCGCTCAGCTCGTTCATCAGGCGAAGCCCGGTCATCGCGTCCTTGGCATAGCAGACCGCGGTCGAGTATTGCGGCGCGATTTTCGAGCGCGTGAATTTTTCCGATAGCGCGGCGCCTCCCACGAGCAAAGGCACGCGGATTCCCGCCTCGCGCAGGTCGGCGGCCGTGATAACCATTTGCTGCGCGCTCTTCACCAGCAGGCCGGAAAGGCCGATGGCGTCGGGTTGGTGGTCGCGGTGGGCGCGGATCAGGTCCTCGGGCGGCACCTTGATGCCCAGGTTGATCACGTCGTAGCCGTTGTTCTTCAAAATAATCTCGACGAGATTTTTCCCGATGTCGTGGACGTCGCCCTTAACCGTGGCGAGAATCACGCGCGCGCGCTTTTCCACGTCCGCCTTTTCCATGAATTGCTCGAGATGCCCGACGGCCGTTTTCATCGCTTCCGCGGATTGCAGCACTTCGGCGACGATAAGCTCGTTGTTGTTGAAAAGCCGGCCGACCTCGCCCATGCCGGCCATCAGCGGCCCGTTGATGACGTCGAGCGGCGCAACGCCCTCGGCCAGCTTGCGGTCCAAATCGCCGATCAATCCGTCCTTCGAGCCTTCGAGGATGTAATTCGCCAGCCGCTGGTCGAGCGGCAAATCTTCCGGCCGCGCTTTCTTCCGCGTGCCCGCGCCGCGGAAATGAGCGGAAATCGCCGCAATGTGAAATTGGTTGATGGCGGCTTTCTGTTCGCGGCTCTGCGCCCGCCAATCGGCTGGCGCGCCGCGAAGAAGCGCCGCCTGCGGGTGATTTTCCGGTATCTCCGCCGGGGGATGATTGAACAGAAGATTCTCGGCCAGCGTGCGTTCACCCTCGGGAATCGAGGGAAAGCGCTCGATGCGTTCCGCATTGACGATGGCCAGGTCGAGCCCGGCCTTCGTCGCGTAGTAAAGAAACACAGAGTTGACCACCTCACGCGCGCCGGGCGGCAGACCGAAGGAGACGTTGGAAATCCCCAGCACCGTGCGCACGTACGGGATGCGCTGCTTGATCAGCCGAATGCCCTCGATGGTTTCCACCGCGCCGCCAATATAATTTTCATCGCCCGTGGCGCAGGGAAAAACCAGCGGGTCGAAAACGATGTTTTCGGCGGGAATGCCATATTTCTCCGTGAGCAGCTTGTGGGAACGCTCGGCGATTTCGAGTTTGCGCTCGCGCGTGAACGCCTGCGCCTGCTGCGGGTCCTCGTCAATGCAGCCGACAACGAGGGCCGCGCCGTAAGAGCGCGCCAGCGGGCACACGCGCTCGAATTTCTCCTCGCCGTCCTCGAGGTTGATGGAATTGATGATGCTCTTGCCCTGGCAATACGTGAGCGCCAGTTCGATCGAGCGCGCGTCGGTGGTATCAATCATCATCGGGACTTTGATTTTGCGAATGAGCTTGTCGTAGAAAGGCGGAATATCCTTAATCTCGTCGCGCTCGGTGCTCTGCAAGCAAACGTCCACGATGTGCGCGCCGCTTTTCACCTGCCGCCGCGCGATTTCCGTGGCCTCTTCCCATTGCTCGGCGGCCACGAGCTTCTTGAATTCGCGCGAGCCGATCACATTCGTGCGCTCGCCCACGATGAGCGGCCGCGTGCTCTCCTCGGCTTCGATAATCTCGATGCCGGAGTAAACCGCGCGGTGATTCGGCCCAAGCGGACGCCGCGGCGCCTTTCCTTCGGCCATCTGCGCGATGGCGCGAATATGGTGCTCGGTCGTGCCGCAGCAGCCGCCGGCGATGTTGAGCCATCCGCGTCCGGCGAAGCGGTCAAGCTGTTCGGCGAGCGACGTCGGTGTCTCGCCGTAGCGCCCTTCCTCGTTGGGCAGGCCGGCATTCGGATAGCAGGAGACGAAGCGGCTCGTCAGCGACTGCAACGTGCGAATGTGGTCGGTCATGAATTCCGGGCCCGTGGCGCAATTCAGGCCCAGGGAAAGAAGGTCCACATGATCGAGCGAAGCCCACAGTGCTTCGATGCCCTGGCCGGCGAGCATCGTCCCCATGGCCTCAATGGTCACGGAGATCATCAGCGGAATCGGCTGGCCAAGCTCGCGGGCCAGCTCCTCGATTGCGAGCGCGCCGGCCTTGATGTTGCGTGTGTCCTGGCACGTCTCGAGCAAAAGAATGTCCGCCCCGCCTTCAATCAGCCCGCGCGCCTGCTCCAGGAAATTCCCGCGAAGCTCGTCGAACGTGACCCCTCCGGTTACGCTGATCGCTTTCGTCGTCGGCCCCATCGAGCCGGCGACAAAGCGCGGCTTGGCCGGCCTGGAAAATTCATCCGCGGCCTGCCGCGCCAGTTCCGCCGCGCGACGGTTGATGTCGCGTGCGCGATCGCCCAGCCCATACTCCGCGAGCACCAGGGGCGTGCCCCCGAAGGAATTCGTCTCGATAATGTCCGAGCCGGCCTCGAGATACTTGCGGTGAATTCCCAGCACCACATCGGGGCGCGTCATCACCAGATTCTCATTGCAGCCTTCCAGGCGCGGTCCTCCGAAATCAGCCGCCGTGAGGTTAGCCTGTTGCAGCATAGTGCCCATCGCGCCGTCCAGGATGAGGATGCGCTCGCGGAGAAGTTCGCGGAGGGCCAGGCCCTGTTGGATCAGGTTTCTCATGTGTTCAGGATTATCCCGTGAAAATTCCCGCAAGGGGAAGCTGCGACGCACGAATGGAAGCTTGTTCGATACGAGGGGCCGGCAGCGACGCCGGACGAAATGTCAAAGACGATGCATATTGTGAAGGCGCTTCACCTGCCAGGAATTTCCATTATACCGCAAACAGGCTGCGGGCGCACCCCGTTCGTCAAGCGGCGGCGGCCTCGGAAAGGAACTCCACTTCGAAGGGCCGCGGGACCAGGCCGGCCTCCGCTCCGCGCGCGAAGAGCTCGCGGACCGCCCGGCGCCCCTCCTCGCCATAATCGAGCGTCCAGCGGTTCACATACATCCCGATAAACTTGTCGGCGAGCGCCGAGTCCATGTCGCGGGCGAACTGCATGGCATAGTTGAGCGCGGCCTCGCGATGCGCGAGCGCATAGCTGATGCTTTCGCGGATCACGCGGGCCACCTGGAGTCCCATCTGTCTGCCCAGGCGCCGGCGGATGGCGTTCGCGCCGAGCGGGAGCGGAAGCCCTGTGGACTCCTGCCACCACTGCCCCAGGTCCACCACGCGGTGCAAGCCCACTTGCGCGAACACCAGTTGGCCCTCGTGAATCAGCAGCCCGGCCTCGACCTCCTTGGCCTGCACGGCGCCCAGAATCTTGTCGAAGGGCATGGTTACAATCTCGACTTTGGGCTCGAAAATCTTCAGGGCGAGGTAGGAGGTTGTGAGCGTTCCCGGCACGGCGATCTTGCGCCCGGCCAGATCCCCCTTCTCGATGGGATGGGACGCGACGACCACCGGGCCGTATCCTTCGCCGAAGCTCGCCCCGCAATCCAGCAGAACGTACTTATCGGCCACGAAGGCGTAGCCGTAAAAGCTCACCGCGGTGATGTCGTATGTTTCCTGCTGCGCCGCCTGGTTGAGCGTTTCGATGTCCGAAAGGATATGCGTGAACTTGACCCCCGGAAGCCGGACCTTCCCCGTGGCCAGCGCGTAGAACATGAAGGCATCATCGCTGTCGGGAGAATGCGCCAACCGCAGGGACGTCGTCTTTGGCGAAGCTGCTGGTGTGGACATGGCCTGGTCCGTTCTCGTGTTCAAATCTTCGCGTCGAATCGCCACAAGGATACCATACCGCGCCGCTGCGCACACCGGCCGTCTGTGGAAAACGAGAGAGCTACTTGGCGGGCAGGATATCTCGCGGCGCAATTCGCCCGCGCTCGCGCCACGCGTGGCGCTCCCATTATTGAACAGTCGAGCGGGAGGAAACCGGGAGCGGCGAAGCGTGATGGGTGGCGAGGAGCCAGCGGTCTTCGCGGAGGATGAAAATGTTGGTGGCTTGCACGACGGCGTCGTCGAAGCTGTCCGCGGACGCTGTCGTGACGTGCGCCGTGCATGACACCCAGCCGACATTGTCCTCGACGCGAATCCACACGCCGCTCAGGGCCACGCGCACGCGCTTGGTGTTGGCGAAGATGCGCGCCCAGCGCTCGCGGATCTCGTCCCAGCCCAGGAGAATGCTCCAGCCCGGCTGCACGCACTGCACGGCGTCGTCGTGCGCCCACACGGCTTCCATCTGGGCCATGTCGAGCGACTCGAACGCCGCATAGAAGCGCTGATTGGCCAGGCGCAGGGCCTCTTCCGGAGTTTGTTTTTGTGATGCGGTTTGCGTGGACATCGCTGGATCCGCAAAATTCGAACGTGAGAAGAGTATGACTGCAGCCTCTATGAAAATGTCGAGCGGGTATTATACCCGAGCATCGGCGCCCTACGGAGTCTTTTCGCCGGCGACGAGCGGCCCCTCCGCCGTGGCGGGCGCGCCATGACTATCCGCGCCATGAATTTTTCCCTCCTGGTCCAGCAGGAAAGAGCGCCGGCCCGACTTCCCGTAGTTCTCCGGAGTTGCCGCGATCTCAAATGTTGTGCTCGTGCCATCCGCGGCGGGAACCGTGCGATAGCTGAAGCGATAGCCGCCCTCGCTTCCAGCGGCGAGCTGCGCGTCCACGAGAGACGCCTCGTCGGGCGAAACTTCATCCTTGGGTGCAGGACCGAGTTGCGCGAGCGATTGCGGCAAATTGCCGAACGCGCGGCGGTACGATTCGACGGCGTCCGCGAGATTGCGCAACGCGGCGATAGCTGCATCCTCGTGGTCGGCGATATCCTCGTCGGCCCATCGCTGCGCCAGTTGCGGGACGTCAAGAAGCACCAGCCCGAGCGAAAGAAGTTTCCAACCGCCGCCTTCGCGGACCAAGCCGAAGTCTGTCTGCTGGCTGTTAACGACCGTGACCGTGATGAAGGAAAGATTTTCCTTCGTTCGGCCGGCTCCAAAGCGGAATTCGGCCGTTTGCTGCGGCGTTTCGCAGCGCAGGATGATGTGATTCTGCGCGTCGGTGGAGAGGAGGGGCTTGCCGGGCCCATCGGAAAGCGAGAAGCGCTTGAGAAATTCCGTGCGCTGATCCAGCGGCAAGCCGTGAAATGCGGCGGCGTTGTCGGCCGTGAGATAGGAGGCAAACTGCGCCTCATCGGCGCGGCATGCGGCGGCGAGCGCGCCGGAGAGCGCGGCGACGGGATCGGATTCGGCGGCTTGCTGTGCGCGCGCAGGTTGCGCCGCGAAAAGCGCAAAAAAAACGAGCGCCGTCCCGGCGAGGAGCACCATCCCGAAATTCGCGCGCGATTTCATGACGACTCGGATTTCGCCCGCGCCAGGATGGTTGCCAGGTCGCGCGTGAATTTCGATCGCGGCATCACTTCGCGGCAGCCCGCCGCGCGGGCGCGTTCCGCAAGGTCCTGCTGCACGTGCGAAAGGAATCCTATCAGCGGAATCGTGAGCCCCGCGGCCTGCAAGCGCTCGATGGCCTCAAGCGGATGGTCGCGCGCGTTCAAATCCACCACCACGAGCTTCGCGGCGCCCTTGGCGACTTCGGCCACCAGCGCATCGGGCGTCGAGCACGCGGAAAATTCCACGCCCAATTGCTTCGCGGTCTCGGCTAGCTTGGCCTGAAAAAATAAATCGTCCACGAGGGCCACGACCTGCGCCATCCTCAATTCCTCCCCGTTAACCCTGTACCATGCCCCCAGCCGCGACACAAGCGCAGCGTCCTATATTCGGCGAATGATCCTTAATTGACGGTCCCTGTCCCGCAACCTTCGCCAGCCCCGTAGGGGCGAAAGAAGTTAGCCCCGGGCGGGAGCCCGGGGTACGAATAGCAAATAGGCACGAGCGCCGTAGGTGCGACACAACCATGCCGAGATAAGCGGCCCTTCGACAAATTCTTCGGCGTGATGTATAAAAGGGCCATTCCGTCCTTTCCGGGAGGGTTTTCATGGCCGCCGTACCGAGTCCTCTGGCGCTGCCGGGACTGCCTCTACTTGAGCAGACGCCCATCATCATCGAGAAAATGCTCTCCTCGGCGAACGATGAACAGATGCAGTGGAAACCCGCCGCCGACCGCTGGTCCATCAGCGAAGTGCTGGCGCATCTGGCAGATGTGGAACAGGTAATCCGCAAGCGCATCCAGGCGATGCTCGATAGCGAGAACCCGGCTCTCGAAAATTACGATCAGAACGCCGCCTATGCCGCGGGGAAGTATTCGGGAGGAAAGCCGCGCGAACGCCTGAGAAGCTTCTGCCACGAGCGTGACCGCAGCCTCTCGTGGCTGCGCTACGTCCCTCCGGTCATGATTTCACGCACAGGCCAGCACAGCGAGGTAGGGAAAATCACCATCGGCAACGTGCTGAATGAGTGGGCGTGCCACGACCTGGGTCATGTCCGCCAGATTGCGGAAATCTATCGCGCGATTGCGTTTTACCCCTCGATGGGCCCCTTCGAGCGCTATTACACGCGGAAGCCTTGAAGCGGTGGTCCGCGCTCCAAGGGGCAAAATCCTTATGTTGTAAATAGGGTAAATATAAGAATCGCGTAAGCAACAGCAAATACAAGGGTAAGTGATGTTTTCGGCTGTTCGCCAATTTGGGAAAGAGCGCTCAGTCCACAATGAAGAGGGACGCTCCGGCCTGAGAGGAAAGCCTATGGCCACCCCCATCCTGGTCGGTCACGTGGTAGCTCATGCCTTGCTTAAGACTGAATGTGGGACCGCTTTGATGCTCGATCACAACCTCGCCGGCCACCACAAACACGATATGGCCTTTGACGCACCAGTTACCCGCGTAGGCGGCGCTGTATTGGATAAGCCGGAGCCGGACGCCTCCGAACTGCTGGGCGCGGACGGTAGCGTTCCCCAACCGGCCTGGGCGAACGTCTGGCGCGATGGTCACCCAGTCCGTGAAGCTGGCGGGCATCTAGCCTGTCAAGGTACTCCATTTCCACGCCTGTGTCGTCAAGTATCCGATGCTGAGGGCAGCGGCGGAGCAGCGTAAGGACTTACGGCGAAATTAGTTCTCGACTTCTTCGTGAGCGCCGACGCTTTCGTCCGGCACATCGCCCGGGCGGCCTTCCATGCGGTCGTAGACGCTGTAGTCGCACACGGAGCCGAGGGCTTCATTGTAGAAGACCGGCACACCGAGGGCCGTGCGCAGCTCTTCGTTGAAGCGGCGCAAGTCGGCGAGCTGGTTTACGCGCACCGGGAATTTCTTCCCTTCATGATTCAGGAGAAATTTTTGGTAGCCGGCATCCCACAGGTGGGCGAACTGTCCCTCGATCATGATGGAAGGCATCACCGTCATCTGATAGTTTCCCTGGGGCGTCTTGCGGAGTTCGGCGCCGCAGCCATACCTTTCGATGCGCACCACGCCGCCCGAGCTGCGCACACGAAATCCTTTGGCCGAAAGGGATTCCACCTGCGGCTGGCTGAAGATCTTGTTGACGTACCACATCGCGCTTCAGGATATGAATTCCACACGGCATCTGTAAAGGCAAAAAAAATGGCGGCCGTGCGCCTCACACGGACAGGGTAATTTTTGAGGCCACCGCTGATTCCTCAACTTAAGATAGCTAGGGGGTAGCTATTCGTCGTTTTTTAGTGATAATCTATGATCCTAATGGCGAGGAAAAGATCACAGCTCGACAAAGCAACGGATATTGTGGCGAAGATCATTCAGGAGCAGCTTGACACTTTGCAGGCGTCCTTAGCAGAAGCGAAGCGCAAAGAGTTGCACGATTTGGCTCTTAGAGTTTCCCCTTCTTCAGCGCACGGTAAGCGTTCACGGCCTTCGCGAACCGAGGGTCTTCGTCGAATATCCCGATCCCGCGCAAATACTGCATAAGATCAAGCTCCGTTCCGAACTGAAGCAGCCTCCTTACATCTGGTTTGTAACTCTGAATCTCCCTGCGTGTGTGTTGCTTTCGTTCTCGCATTCGCGCTTACCACTCCTTCGGTTCAGCCCGTCATATATAGCTTAATTATCTCACCAAGATAGCAAATCAGAAGAACCAGCCAAAGGGTTTGGGGGAAGGATGCGCCTGCGAGGCCGCGGGCGCATCTAAGCCGCATGCGTTCTTGCCAACGAGCCTTTCGAAACGCTACAGTGCTTCGCGGCTGAGCGCAGCCGGAAGCAAAATTCGCCGCTTCGGACACACCAGGGCAATCCCAGATGACCGCGGAAGAAAAAAGGCTTGAAGCCAACGCCAAGCGCCAGGCCTATTGGCAGCGCTGGGGACCGTATCTTTCCGAGCGCCAATGGGGCACGGTCCGCGAGGACTACAGCCCCGATGGCGACTCCTGGAATTATTTTCCCCACGACCATGCGCGCTCCCGCGCCTATCGCTGGGGCGAAGACGGCATCGCCGGATTCTGCGACCGCCATCAGCACATCTGCTTCGCCCTCGCGCTGTGGAACGAGAAGGACCCCATCCTGAAGGAGCGCCTCTTCGGCCTCACCAACCGCGAAGGAAATCACGGAGAGGACGTGAAGGAATGCTATTACTACCTCGACGCCACGCCCACGAGTTCCTACCTGAAATATCTCTATAAATATCCGCAGGCGGCTTTCCCGTACGACCAGCTCGTCGCCGAAAATGGCAAGCGCACGCGCCTCGAACCGGAATACGAGTTGGTGGACACGGGCGTATTTGCCGAGAATCGCTACTTCGACATTTTCGTGGAATACGCCAAGGCCTCGGTGGAAGACATTCTCATCCGCATCACGGCGTGGAATCGCGGCCCCGATCCCGCCCGGCTGCACGTCCTGCCATCCCTGTGGTTCCGCAACCGCTGGGCCTGGGGCGAAAATTACGATCCGCCGCAAGTGGCGCGCATCGAAGGGCCGCCGGGAACCGCGCTCCTGGAACTCGCGGAATATCACTACGGCAAGCGCTGGCTGCTAATCGAAGGCGCGCCCGAGCTGCTTTTCACCGAGAATGAAACCAACATGGAGCGGCTCTTTGGCCAGAAGAGCCGCACGCCCTACGTAAAGGACGCTTTCGACCGGTACATCCTCCGCGGCGAGAGCTCCGCCGTGAATCCGGCACTGAAGGGAACGAAGGCAGCCGCGCATTTTGCCGCGCCCATCGCGCCCGGGGCAAGCTGGACGATTCGTCTGCGCCTGATGGACAGCAACCCCGCCGCGAATCGCGGCGCGGCGCGGGAACTTTTCGGTCCGGCGTTCGGCGGGATGTTCGATCTGCGGCTGAAAGAAGCCGATGAGTTTTACGCCAAGCGCGCGGGCCCCGGCGCGAGCGACGACGCGCGGCACGTGCAGCGCCAGGCGTTTGCCGGGCTCCTGTGGGACAAGCAGAGCTATCACTACGACGTGGGCCGCTGGCTCCGCGGCGATCCCACGCAGCCCAAGCCCGATCCCCGGCGCCTGAAGGGCCGCAACCACGATTGGTTCAATCTGCACAACGCGGACGTGATTTCCATGCCCGACAAATGGGAATATCCGTGGTACGCCGCATGGGACCTGGCCTTTCATTGCGTGACCATGGCCCTGATTGATCCCAGCTTCGCGAAGCAGCAGCTCATTCTTTTCCTGCGCGAATGGTACATGCACCCCAGCGGCAAGCTCCCCGCCTATGAATATAATTTCTCCGACGTGAATCCCCCGGTGCACGCCTGGGCGGCGTGGCGCGTTTATAAAATCGCGGGCCGCATCCAGGGCAAGCCGGACCGCGTTTTCCTCGAGCGCGTGTTTCATAAGCTGCTGATCAACTTCACCTGGTGGGTGAATCGCAAGGACCCCGAGGGCATGAACGTGTTTCAGGGAGGTTTTCTGGGCCTCGACAACATCGGCATTTTCGACCGATCGAGACCCCTGGGTCCCGGAAATTACATCGAGCAATCCGACGCCACCAGTTGGATGGCCATGTTCTGCCTGGACATGCTGGCCATCGCGCTCGAGCTGGCCCGCGAGAATCCGGCGTACGAAGACGTGGCCAGCAAATTCTTCGAGCATTTTGTTTTCATTTCGCAGGCCATGAACAACATGGGCGGCTCGGGAATCGGGCTATGGAACGAGCAGGACGGCTTCTATTACGACGTGCTGAACATCGGCGACAGCGAGCACGTCCCCATGAAGGTGCGCTCCATGGTCGGGCTGGTGCCGCTCTTCGCCGTGCAGACGTTCGAACCGGAAGACATCGCGCCGATGAAGCACTTCACCCGTCGGATGAAGTGGTTCCTCGATCATCACGCGGACGTGGGCGAGCACGTGGACATGAGCCAGCGCACGGAGCACGGCGCGCGATTGCTCCTCACGCTGGCCAACCGCCGGAAGCTCGAACGAATCTACCGCTACGTCGCGGATGAAGATGAATTTCTCTCTCCCTGCGGCGTGCGCGCGCTTTCCAAATTTCATGCCGCTCATCCTTTCATGCTCACGATGGACGGCATGTCGAGCGCCGTGGACTACGAGCCCGCCGAATCCAAGAGCGACCTTTTCGGCGGCAATTCCAACTGGCGCGGCCCCGTGTGGTTCCCCATGAATTTTCTGCTGATCGAATCCATGCAGCGGGTTCATTTCTATTACGGCGACGATTTCAAGGTGGAGTTTCCGGCGCGCTCGGGCATGCGGCTCAATCTGTGGGATGCCGCACGCGAAATTTCGCGCCGCCTTTCGTGCATTTTTCTGCGCCGCGATGGCCGACGGCCCGTCTACGGCGATGTGGCGCTGTTTCAGGATGATCCCTTCTGGCGCGACCTGATCCTCTTCTACGAGTATTTCCACGGCGAGACCGGCGCGGGACTCGGTGCCAGCCACCAGACCGGATGGACGGCGCTCGTCGCCAAGCTGATCGAGCAGAGCGGGGAATAATTCTTCCGGGGCCGCGTTCACGCCTGCTTCGGCGGCGCGCTTCCTGAAGGCAGTTCTACAAGCTCGATGAGGACTTTCCTTCCCTTCGCCGGCGCAAGTAAGAAATTCACGCGCGTCCCATCGGCGCCGGCGCGCGCGGCGGGATAAATGGGCGCGAGGCCGAATCGCCTGCGCAGAATCCGCGTCGCGCGGCCGATATCGCGCACGGGGATTTCGATCTGTTGAATGCCTTCGCCGAATTTCCGCAGATACTGGGCGATGGCCCCGTTTCCATCCGGCTGCCGCGCCGCGAGGATGCCCAGCCGGACGCCCTCCGGGAAATCGAGGCCGAACTCCTCTACGTCATGTTCCGGCGGCACGTTCGCAAGGCGTGGGGATCCGTTCGCTGCGCGAATGCGTTCGAAGGTTTCCCGCTCCACCGCAAGCCCCACCGCGATTCCCGGCGGCCATGATTTTGTATCGGCGTGGTCGAAGCCTGCGTTTGGAAATATGTCCGGATCGCGAAACCACTCCTCGATCGCCGGCCGCGCAAGTTCGCGGCTGCGCTCGAAGATTTCCCGGGCCGCGCGTTGGCGCTCGGAAGGGTCCGCGCTGTGCAGGCTGCGGATGAGCGAAGCCATGGCGGGGATTTCGGGCACGGGGAGCCTCACACGGAGAATTCGTCAGGGAGATGATGAGGGGGCGGGCGCGATGGCATTGACGTTTTCAAGCGCGATGCGCGCGGTCTCGCCCGGACGCACGGTCACAGGCACATCCCAGCGCAGCCGCACGTCGCCAACCGTGGCGGCCACGTCCAGCGTGCTCAGCCAATAATTTCCGGGAGGGATGCCGGCGAGGAAGCCTTCGCCTTGCAGGTTGGTTTCCGTGCGCGCCACCCGGTATTTCGATTGCGCCATCTCGAGCGTCAGGCGCTCGATCTGAGGCGTCCGTTTCGCCTCGAGCGCCTGCCATTTCTCGCTCGGGTCAACGGCCGCAAGACCCAGATCAATCCCGTCAATGGTATCGGTATTGGCTTCCATGAAGTGGCGAACCTGTTCCCGATATTCCGCCGAGAGCTTTTCGTATTTCGCCGGATCCTTCGTTTTATCCGAGGCCTTGAACTTCGGCTTCGGGAAATTGACGGACTGGTCTCCAGAATTTCTCTCGAGATAGGCTTGGTAGAATTCCGGCACGGCCATCACGTCCGCCGGGTGCAGCTTGTGAATGAAGTCCTCCCCTTTGAAGGAAACGCAGTGGTTCTTTTTCATCCAGGCTTTCAATTCAGGGGAAACGTCGAGCGTGTCAATGAACGCATCCATATTGGGCTTTGGATACGCGGCGTTTGCTTGCTGCTGGATGTCTTCAAAGCTCCTGTTCAGAAGATAGAAGGGGAAGCCTCGCACCGGCTCTTCCACGCCGCTGGAGGGCGTGGCCCGGGCGGCGAATTCGATGGAGCCGTTTTGCGCGGCGGCGGGAAGCGTGGCCGCGACGGCCACAGCCGCAATGACCGCGGCGACGAGAACAACAGCGAAACCGATGGCGCGTTTCATCCCGCTCATCGTAGCAGAACGCCGCGCGCTCCGGCGCAAATGGGTCCAAGTGGTTAACGCCGCTCGGGGAAACTCAGTAGAGGTGGAAACCAACCTCGATCAATTGCCGCACAGCCGCGGGCTTGCCGTCCGGGCCTCGTGCCGGCGTGAAACGCCAGGTGCGAACCGCTTCAATGGCCTTTTCGTCCAAGCCGAGTCCCACAGCCTTCACCACCTGAATGTCTATCGCGCGGCCATCCGTCGTGATCACCGCCACGAGCTCAACCACGCCCTGGTACTTGGCCTTCACAGCTTCATCCGAGAATTGCGGCTCCGGACAATAGAGGCACGCGGGAACACCGTATCCGCCGGTCCCCGCGTTGAAGACGCCGCCGCCGGTCCCTCCGCCTTCGCCATTGCCGAGGCCGCCGCCGGTGCCATTGCCGATGCCCGTGCCGCGTCCCTGGCCGTTCGAATCATTCATTGTTTTGCCGAGCGGGTCGCCCCAGTTGGGCAGATTCGGATTGGGCAGAACCATCGCGGGGTTGCCGATAAGCGTGGGCGTCATGGGATATTTGGGATTCACTGGCGTCTTCACTTCCGGCTTGGCATATTGCGTCCAATCGAATTTTGGCGCGCGGCCGCGGCTCGCCGGCAGCGGGTTGTGCTCGCCTCCGCCGCCACCCTGGGCTAACTTCGCGCCGGCTGGCAGCTTCGGCATATAAGGCGCAATGAGCATAACATCCGCGTTGCTATTGGCCTTCGTCGTTCCCGGCGACAATACCCCCGGCAGCAGCGGCACGATGATCAGCACGAGAATCAGCACGTGGACCGCAACCGAAAGCGCCTGCACGCGCGTAAATTGCGTGTCCTTCGTCCAGATTTCCGGCACGGGAATCGGCTGGCTCGACACCTTGAGCGGCGGCAACTTCCGCGGGAAAAACGTATCGCGCAGGTTTCGCCACAGTCCGCCTTCCGTGCTTCCAGTCTATGAGCAGGCTGGAATTCACGGCGCCGCGCGGCGAAGGACGGAAAAATTCCCGGAAATTGTCGCCCAGCGAAGCCCCAAATTGAGGCATGGCAAAGCTTTCCGGCTGGCCGCGCCGAATCTTCACGGGGCGCTCGGAGAGGAAGTCCCTCAGGTTTGAAAGGAAGCTCTTCAGATGGGAATCATGCGCAGGCGAGCGCAAACGCCCCAGCCGGAGCGTAGGCTCCGTCGTCGAGCGCCCTGCTTCATCCAGTATGGAGCTAAAATCCGGCATACGGCTTATGGGCTCCCCCGCCGCGCTTCCACTCAAAGGTTAGACGCACCATCGGAAGAAAGGATGTCCACGGCCAGTAGCGTCTCAATTTGAAATTCCCGGCTCAACGGATGCAGCCATAATTTCCGCTACTGCCTTTTCAGGCTCGCTGCCTTCTCGGCTTAACCCTTCCAGCACGCCCGCCAAATCCTGTTCTGGGCGGTTCTGGCTCATCTTCCATTTTCCTTCGAGCCGAGTGATGGCCAATTTGAACCCCACAATGTGGCCCAACATTTTATCGATATAATCCGGCGGAGCATCGGTGATCGCCCATGGGGCAGCACGCGACGCTTCATGAGCATCCGTCAATTTGGTGACATGCTCACGCAATCGCGCTGGATCGTCGAAAAAGACGATCTCCCCATAAGCGTGAACGGAGAGATAATTCCAAGTGGGCACCACTTTGCCTGTCTCTCTCTTGGTCGGATACCATGAGGGCGTGATGTAGACGTTCGGCCCCAGAAAAATCGCGAGCGCTTGAACGCCTGCCTGCACATTTTTCCACTGCGTATTCGCGCGGGCCACATGTCCATGCAGCGTTCCGAGCGGCGCGGGTTCCTGGTACACCAGCATGGGCAGGTGGCTCGCCTCTAAACCATCCTTACCGGCTGTCACGAGCGTGCCGAAACCAAGCTGCCGTATGGCCTGATGCAAGACCGGAACACGCTCTTCCCTAAAATGTTGTGGAATATACATCAATACCCTCCCACACATGCCATGCAAAGGCATTGGATGCCCGGCACACGAATGTTCGCAATTCAAATTGAGACACTACCTTGCAGCCCGCATGGCTGACAGGCCTGGGAAAACATTGTAACATACGGGTCGCTCCCGATTTTCCGCGTTTCCGCGGCTCGCGCCTGTAGAAAGGGTTTTCTGAATCCTTCGAGATGGCGAAATCCTTCGACCTGAAAAGCACGCTAAATCTCCCCAAAACCGATTTTCCCATGAAGGCGCGGTTGCCCGAGCGGGAACCCGAGCAACTGGCCGCGTGGGACGCCATGCGGCTATACGACCGCATCCTCGAATCCCGCGCCGGCGCGCCGCTGTTTGTCCTTCACGACGGGCCGCCCTATCCCACCGGCGAAATCCATCTGGGCACGGGGCTCAACAAAATCCTGAAGGACATGATCGTGAAGTCGAAGACCATGGCCGGCTTCCGCTCGCCCTACGTCCCCGGCTGGGATTGCCACGGCCTGCCCATCGAAACGCAGGTGGAAAAGGAGCTGGGCGGGAAGACCAGCAAGGTTGCGCCCGCGGAATTTCGGCGCATGTGCCGCGAATTCGCAGCGCGCTATGTGGAAGCCCACAAGCGCGAGTTCAAGCGCCTGGGCGTCTTCGGCCGCTGGGAAAAGCCCTACCTCACCATGGACCCGCACGATGAAGCCTCCATCGCCGGCGCGTTCCTCGATTTCTTCGAAAAGGGCTACGTCTACCGAGGGCTCAAGCCCGTCTATTGGTGCATCTGCGACCACACCGCTCTTGCCGAAGCCGAAGTCGAATACGAGGACCACACAAGCCCCTCGATTTGGGTGAGGTTTCCCGTGGTCGCCGACGAGAAATCGTCGAAGATGCTCGCGAGCGGCGTGAGCGCGCTCGTCTGGACTACCACTCCGTGGACGCTTCCGGCGAACCGCGCCCTCGCATTTCACCCCGATTTCGAATATGTCGTCGCGGAAACCTCGGCGGGAAAGCTGGTGCTCGCAAAGGAGCGCCTCGCCGCTATCACCTCGGAACTCAAGCTCGAAGTCAGCGGCACGCACGGCTCGTGGCAGGGAAAAGAACTCGGGGGTCTTCAGTTCCAGCACCCGTTTCTCGATCGGCGCGTGCCCGGCGTGCTGGCCGACTACGTCACGCTCGATCAGGGCAGCGGTATGGTCCACACGGCACCGGGCCACGGCGCGGACGATTTCCGCACCGGCCAGAATTATGGCCTGGAGACCTACGCACCTATTAATGATGAAGGCCGCTTCACGGTGGGTCCGCCCGAATACAAAGGCAAGACAGTCTGGGAAGCGAATCCTGCCATCATCGATCTGCTCAGGATGCGAGGCGCGCTACTCGCCGAGCAGAAAATCACGCACAGCTATCCGCACTGCTGGCGCTGCCATAATCCTGTGATTTTCCGCGCCACCGAACAGTGGTTCATCCAAATGGACTCGGGATCGGGCACGATTCCAGCGCCGAACGGGCCGCCGCTGCGCAGCCGCGCACTCGAGGAAATCGAGAGGGTGAAATGGCTGCCGGCCTGGGGACACGAGCGCATGCGCGAGATGGTCGGCGGCCGTCCCGATTGGACTATATCCAGGCAGCGCTTCTGGGGCGTGCCCATCGTCGTCTTCTATTGCGACGCGTGCGGCGGCGTGCTCCGCGATTTTCAAGCCTTGCGCCACGTGCTGCCGTTTTTCGAGCGCGAAGGCGCCGACGCGTGGTACACGCACTCCGCTTCAGAGCTTCTTCCGCCGGGAACGAAATGTTCTTGCGGCGCGTCGAAGTGGAGAAAGGAATCCGATATTCTGGACGTGTGGTTCGATTCCGGCTCGACGCACCTCGCCGTGCTCACCGCGAGCAACGGCCTCAAATGGCCCGCGGATGTTTACCTCGAAGGCCCCGACCAATTCCGCGGCTGGTTCCAGAGTTCGCTGCTCATCGGCGTGGGCACGCGCGGCCGCGCGCCATACGAGCAAGTCGTCACCCACGGCTGGACGCTCGATGAAAAGGGCGCGCCGATGTCGAAATCGCTCGGCAACGCCATGTACCCCAAGGAAATTTGCGAGAAATGGGGCGCGGATTTGCTGCGCGTCTGGGTCGCTTCGCAGGACTACACCGCCGACATGCGCATGTCCGACGCGATGATGGTCCAGCTCGCCGAGGCCTATCGCAAAATCCGCAATACCTTCCGCTTCGCGCTTTCGAATCTTTTCGAGTTCGATCCCGCGCGCGATTCCGTTCCCGATGCCGAGCTATGGGAAATAGACGCCTGGATGCTTCGCCGCACGGGTTCGCTCGTCCGCCAATGCGCCGCGTGGTACGAGAATTTCGAATTTCATCGCGCCTACCATGCCATCAGCGATTTCTGCACCGTGGACTTGAGCGCGTTTTATTTCGATGTGCTGAAAGATCGCTTCTACACTTTCGCGCCGAAAAATATCGGCCGCCGCTCGGCGCAAACGGCCGTCTATCGCATCGCCGGCGCGCTCGTTCGCCTCATCGCGCCTATCCTCGTCTTCACCGCCGAGGAAGTGTGGAAATATTTGCCGCGCAGCTGCGGGTGGCCCCGAAAGCGTCCACATGGCTTCCTTCCCCGCCGCGGGAGAGCTCGAAAGCACAATGGACGACGCCCGCGCGAAAAACTGGGATCGCCTTCTCGCTGTCCGTGAGGAAGTTTTAAAAGCGCTCGAGCCGCTGCGTGCCGCCAAGACCATTTCGGCGAATCTGGAAGCCCGCGTCACTCTCAGCGCATTGGGCGAACTCGGAACCTTGCTCCAGAAATATGCCAAGGATCTTCCCGGCGCTCTTCATCGTTTCGCAGGTCGAAGTCGAAAGGGAAAAAATTCCGCCCGATGGCGCTAAGCCGGGCGAGTTGCAGGTTCGCGCCGAGCGCGCGCACGGCGCGAAATGCGAGCGCTGCTGGAATTATTCGATACACGTGGGCGAAAGCGCGGACTATCCTTTACTCTGCGAGCGCTGCCTCGCCGCGCTCGCGGAAATCGAGCGCGACGGCGGCAATCGCGCCGGGAGCGCCGCGTCATGACGGCTCCCGCGCCGCATCCGCACTGGCCCACGCTGGCTCTTCTGGCCGCGGCCGTGGTCGCGGTGGATCAGGCCACTAAATATGCCGTGGAGAATTTCACTCCCGTCGGATCGTCGCGCGTCCTGATTCCCGGCGTATTGAATCTGGCGCACACCAGCAATCCCGGCGTGGCCTTCGGCCTGCTCGCGGATTCGCGAACGCCCGGCCTGGCCCAACTGCTGATTCTTTTTTCTGTCTCCGTGATCGCTCTGCTGGCATGGCTTCTGGTCACGGGCCGCGCCGGAGGCTGGCTGGGCGAGTGCGGCCTGGCGCTGATCCTGGGCGGCGCGGCGGGCAACGTCCTCGACCGCGCGCTGCGCCACAGCGTCACAGACTTCATAGATTTTCACCTCGGCAGCCACCACTGGTACACTTTTAATTTCGCCGATTCGGCCATTGTCGTGGGCGCCGGCCTGGTAATCCTGCAACTGCTGCGCGACGCGCGGCATCCCATGAGGGAGCGTGCCTGAAGATGCATCCAATCCTTTTCCATTTCGGCCCGGTGACCATTTACACCTATGGCGTGCTGGTGGCCACGGGCGTGGTACTCACCCTGTGGTACGCGCGTCAGCATGCCTCGCGCGCCGGACTCGATCCCGACAAGGTCTGGAACGTGGGCATCTACGGGATTCTCTCCGCTCTGCTGCTGGCCAAGATTTGGCTTATCGCCAGCGAGTGGAGCTATTTCGCCGAGCAATCCGCGCGAAATTTTCTCGAGCGCCACGCTCGAGTCCGGCGGAACGTTTTACGGCGGACTCCTCGGCGCGATCCTGGCCATTCTTCCTCTACGCTTATTTTCAGAAGATGCCCGTGCTGCGGCTGATGGACGTTTACGCCGCCGCATTCCCCCTCGGACATGCCATCGGGCGCCTGGGATGTTTCGCGGCCGGCTGCTGCTACGGCAAGCCCACGACGCTTCCGTGGGGCGTCACGTTCACCAGCGAAGCGGCCGCGCGCATTTCCGGCACTCCGCTCGGCACGCCGCTCCATCCCACGCAACTCTACGAGTCCGCCGCCGAGTTTCATGAATTTTCTTCTCCTGATTTTGCTGGGCAGGCGCCAGCGCTTCACGGGACAAATCACGGGCGCCTACTTGATGCTCTACGGCCTCGAGCGCGGCACAATCGAATTTTTCCGCGGCGATCCCGACCGGACATTGCTCTTTCACGGCGCAGTTTCGCTGATGCAGATCGTGAGCGTGGGATTGATCCTCGCCGGCGCATTCCTGTGGTGGCGAGGACTTCGCGGCGCCGCGCCGATTCAGCCGCCCGCCGCGCCAGCCCGCGCCGCCGCGCAGCGCTCCTGAAAATTTGTCCATCCCTGGCGCCGGCGCATTCGGAATCAGTTTCCGATTGCCGCGTTTACCAGGCAAAGGTAAATGGAATCCTAGATTCGCTAAGGCTTTGGGTCATGAAACATGTTCTGGACCTATGGTGTCTAACCCATTGATGCCGTCACGACCCATTCTTCTAGTATTTGTAACGACCATTGCGCTCGGGCTCCTCGTAAGTCCTCTGGCAAGAGGCCAGGATCCCGGCCTGGTGCTACTGCACAAAATGCAAGAGGCACTTGGGGGCGCGGACAAAATCGCTGCCATACGCGACCTGGACTGGACCATCAAAGCGCATACTTTCGATCGCGAGGGAAAACCGATCGGAGAGGTGACGAAGCGGACGCGCTGGATCAGGCCGAATTATCTTCGCCTGGATCAGATAGGTCCGGGCGACACGTATGTTTTGTACTTCGACGGGAAACAGGGTTGGGAAATCGTTCCCGACAAGGGCGAATTGGATCTTGCCGGGGGCGAACTGGAGTTTGCGCAGACGTACCTTCGCGGATTCATGTTGAATCTGTGGGTGGCCGATCGCACGGAAGGTTCCACAATCACTTCTCCCGCTGCGAACGTAATCCGCATTTCATCGAATGGGAAAAACACTGACATTACGCTCGATCCCGCCACATGCTTGCCTGCGCAGATACTCGAATGGATGGACGTTCAAGGCGTGCGTTTCCCTGCCAGATTTAAGAATTCGCACAAGGACGTTGGCTCGGCCGACGTCAGGACCCAGAAAGTAGTGTTTAACAGCGGTCTCAAACCTCGCGACCTTGCCGCCAAGCCGGACGACCTGAAGCCTAAATTGGATCATTAGAGCAAGCTAGATGTTCCGACCTATTGAACGTTGATAAATTCTGATGCAGCCGGCTATTCGCCTTGATAGCGGCGAGCTAACTCCTGGAAAGTTGGATTACCGGAAACTGATGACGCACCACTCGGAATCGCGGCTCACTGTGAATACCACGCCTCCACGGATAGATTTCACGATCGCAGCCGAAAGCGCTGGGCAGCGCCTGGACCGCTTCCTGGCCTCGCAGCTTCCGGAGATGAGCCGCACGCGCATCCATGCGCTCATGGACGCGGGCCGCGTGCTCGTGAATGGCGCCGCGCGCAAACCTTCGTATCGCGTCGCGCCGGGCGAGACGGTCGCGGTCGAGATTCCTCCCGCGCCGCCCGCGGGCGTCGAAGCCGAAGCCATTCCGCTCGAAGTCCTATATGAGGATGACGATCTCGCCGTCGTCAACAAGCCTGCCGGCATGATCGTCCATCCGGGCGCCGGAGCGGACTCCGGCACGCTGGTTGCCGCGCTTCTGCACCATTTCGGCGGAGCGGAAAAACTTTCTTCCATCGGCGCGCCCATGCGTCCCGGGATTGTCCATCGCCTCGACAAGGGAACTTCCGGCGCGCTCGTGGTGGCGCGCACGGACGCGGCGCACCGTGCGCTGGCCGAGGCGTTTCGCGGCCGCCTCGTCGAAAAAACCTATCTTGCGCTTCTGCACGGACGCCCCAAGGGCGAGGCGGGCTCGATCGAACTTCCCGTCGCGCGCGATCTTCGCCGCCGTTCCCGCATGACCGCGCGCCGCCGCGAGGGCCGCGAAGCCCGTACGACGTGGCGCGCTCTTTTGCGCCTCGGCGGCTTCACGCTGGTCGAAGCGGACCTGCACACCGGAAGGACGCACCAGATTCGCGTGCACTTTTCGGCGCTGGGCTGTCCCGTGGCGGGCGACACGCTCTACGGCGCGCCGCGCCAGGAGCGCGCCGGAGAGGGAAAACTTCTTCCGCCGCTCGGCAGGAATTTTCTTCATGCCGCGCGCCTGGCCTTCGCTCATCCACGCACCGGCGAGCGCGTCGAGATTCGCGCTCCGCTCCCCGCCGAGCTGGCCGATTACCTGCGCCTCGTGGGCCGCGCGACGAACACCGATTCCCATTTGATTGACGCTGCCTTGCGGGAGTTCCTATAATCGCTCTCGTGAAACGCGTGCGCGCTCTTCTCGCCCCGGCCATCCTATTCGCAATCCTGGCAGTCGCCACGCAGCCGCGGGAGTCCCAATCCGCCCCGCCTGCAGCGCCTCCCGCCGCCGCGCCAGCATCCACCGAACCGCAGGGCGCCGCGCCGCAGGCACAACCGCCCGCGCAGCAGGCGCCCTCCATCTCCGTCACCACGCGGCTCGTGCATCTGGTCGTCACCGTCACGGACCGCGACCACAATTTCATCACCGATCTCACGCGCTCCGATTTCACCGTCCTCGAAAATGGCGTGCCCCAGGAGATTCGCTTCTTCGGCGCGGAGACGAACCTGCCGCTGCGTATCGGCCTGCTCCTCGACACCTCCAACAGCATCCGCCCGCGCCTGAAATTCGAGCAGGACGCCGCCACGGATTTTCTCGATCGCGTGATTCGACAGGATCAGGATATGGCCTTCGTCATGACCTTCGATAACGAACCCGAAATCGTGCAGGATTACACCGCCGATCTCTCTCTGCTCACGGTCGCCGTTCGCAATCAGCGCGCCGGCGGCGGCACGGCGCTCGATGACGCCATTTTCCAAGCGGCCGCGAAATTATCCGATCCGCCGCTCCCCAAGGGGCCCGACCCCCAAGTCCGCCGCGTGATCGTGGTCATCAGCGACGGCGACGACAACCTCAGCGATCACGCCTTGAGCGATTCCATCGAAGCGGCCATCCGCTCCGAATCCGCTATTTACGCCGTCAGCACCAGCACCGAATGGCTCGCCATTGACGACGAAAACGCGCCCAAAAAATATCATCTGACGGAAGGGGACAAAGTCCTGCAGCAATTCTCCTTGCAAACCGGCGGACGCGTCTTCTACCCCTATAAAGTGGACGACCTGGCGCAATCCTTCATGGATATCGGCGACGAACTTCGCCGCCAATATTTCATCGCCTATGCCCCGGCGATCCCGCCGTTGAAGAGCGAGTATCGTACGATCGAGGTCCGCACCGACCGCAAAGGCCTGATCGTCCGCACGCGCAAGGGCTATTACGCCACGCCCGCGCCTTCCATTCCCAGGTAGCGCCCTTCGATTTTCTTGGGTTCGTCGAGGTATTTCCGGAACGCCGAATGGAGGTGCGTCCGCCGCCTAGCTCACCGGCGCGTAATAGCCCTTGCGCGCCAGCACCTTCGTATCCGGCCGCTCGACTTCCACCTTGATTTTCCGGAACGTGCCGTCGCGCTTCGTGTTCGTGGGGTAGTAGCCGAGGACGTACTGCGATCGCAGCTCCTCGGAAATCTCATCGAAGGCCTTCTCGAGCGTCTTCTCGTTGTGGACGTCGATCACGCGCCCTCCCGTTTCCTCGGTCATCTTCTGGGCCACGCTCGCGCCGTCGTAACCCATTCCTACGCCGCTGAAAAAGCCCACGTCGTTCATTAGCAGGAAGTGAATCACGGTATCGGCGCGCTGCGCGGCTTCGATGCCGTCCTTCAGGCTCAAGTGGCTGCCTTCGTCCTCCGCATCGGACATGATGATCAATGCCTTGCGTCCCGCTTCCGTTTCGAGTTGATCGTGGCACGCCAGATAAATGGCGTCGTAGAGGAGCGTGCCGCCCACGTTGTTATTGGGAATCGTGCCCGGAGTCACCGGCCCCAGTCCGCCCGCTGTATTGATCACCGTGCGGCGAATCGCCCGCTCCAGCACGGACGTATCCTGCGTGAAGTCCGCCAGAAGGTCCACGTCGAGGTCGAAGCTCATGACCATGGCCTCGTCCTTCGGCCGCATCACTTCCTTCAAGAATCGCACGGCCGCGTCTTGCTCGGAGCTAAGCAGCCGGTCCATGCTTCCGCTCGTGTCCATCATCATTCCCAGCGTGATGGGCAAATCCGTTTCCTTCCCGAAGTAGGCAACTTTTTGTTCCTGGCCGTCTTCATAGATTTTGAAGTCTTCCTTCTTCAGGTCGGAGATAATGGCGTTGTGCTTGTCCCGCACCGTGGCGAATACGTTCACCAGCGAGGTTTGCACCTTCAGTGTCTCCGGCGATTGGGGGATCTGCGCCGGCCCGGTGGGCGCGGGCTGCTGGTTATCCTGTGGGGTGGTTTGACCTGCCTCGCCCGCCGGCCGCGTCGGCCCAGGCCCTTGCATCGTTTGCCGCGCGGCGCCCGCCACGAGCGGCGCAGTCCCGCCCGTGCCCGCGTACGCCGCGCAAATCAAAATGATAATGACTGCCGCAAGCCTGGTCGGTCGCATTGTATAATTCTCCCGGGGAATGCTCCGGCTGGTACGATGCCGAGCATGCCCCTCCGGATGTTTGCCGGCAAGCGCCGGGCAGGAAAAGAAACGGAGAGCCTGCGCAATTGGCCTGAAGTAGAAGGCCACGCGCTCCTCCGTCGCGAACAATGTCTCTGCCAATGTCACGAACATTAGCGCGAACAATTTTGGCCGCGGCTTCGATGGCCTTACTCCTGGACCTGCCCGCTTTCATGGGCCTGCCCGCCGCGGCGGGCCTTCGCGCGCGCGCGCAATCGCAAGCTCCCCCGGGTCCGCCCTCGGCGCCTGCCACTCAACCTCCCGCCCCGCAGCAGACCATCCCGCCGGCCGACATTCGCTCGCGCATGGTCGTCGAGAGCCGTCTTGTTCTCGTGCCCGTGACGGTAAAGGATAAGGATGGCCATTTGGTGGGCGGCCTTCAGAAAGAAGACTTCCGCGTCTTCGCCGATGGCATCGAACAGCAAATCCTTCTCTTTACCTCCGATCCCTTTCCGCTTTCGGCTGTGGTGGTCATTGACAATGATCTCTCGGACAAGGCCGCCGGCCAGGTGCAAAAAAGCCTCGTTTCCATCTCTGCCGGCTTCGGCCCGGATGACGAAGTCGCCGTGATAACCTACAGCGAGTTTCCCCACACCGTCTCCGATTTTTCCACCGACAATGACCTTCTCTTTACCCAGCTCAAGCGCCTCGAACTCGGCTCACACACCACCGCCATTGTCGCCGATCCCACCACCGCTGGCCCTATGATCAACGGCCGGAGCCAGCCCAATGGGCTGGGCATTCCGCTCCATGGCTCGGGACGTCCCCAGGTGGATACCGCCCTGAGCGATGCTGTGTACGCTGCCGGAGACCTGCTCAAAGGGCGTGGACGCGGGCGGCGCAAAATTGTATTCCTGCTTTCGGATGGCTCCGATTCCGGGCGGGATCAGCATACCTTCGACGAAACGCTCCACTCTCTCCTCGCCGCGGATGTTTCCGTCTATTCCATTTCCGTCAGCCATCAGCTCCCGATTGGCAAGGGCCTGCTCGAGCGCGGCGCCCTCGAGGCGGATAAGTACGCGCTCGAAACCGGCGGCGATACCTTCTATGCCGCCAAGCCGTATGATCTCGAGCGCCTTTATTCGGACGTCACCGAACAGGCGCGCAACGAGTACACGCTTACATTCTCTCCCAATGCGGCTGATCGCAGCCACGATTTTCATCCCATCGAAGTGCGCGTTCGCCGCCCCGATTTGGACGTCCGCGCCCGCAACGGCTACTACCAGAGCGCCTTTTCCGCCGGCCACTAAACCTCGCGCGCCATGGCGCGCCGCGGCATGGAAATCTGTGGTGGGTCGGTTTGAATTTTCTTGATCGTGACACAAAGAGCCAAAATTCAAACTGACCCATTACCGGAAACCTTTTCCGCTTGACTTCGTTTATTCGCCCATCTATAGATGAATGAAGCGAGCGCGTGCGCGCTGATTTTCCGGCGCGCGCCTCGCGGGGAGAAGCTTCACCGCAGTTCATGCGCGTAGTTTGCGTCCCGATGGTTTGAATCGGGCGCGCATATGCGCTCCGCGATTTCACGGAGCGCAAAACGAATCCGGGCTTCGCTCTGCGAAAGAAGTCCGTCGGTAAATCGAAAAGCGGGGTATCGGCTCTCGCCGCCGCCCCGCTTTTCCTTTTTCACTCTGATTTTTCCCGCACCGGCCGGATGGTAAGCAGCTGCTCGTGCGCCGGGCACAGCGGCTTGTAATCGCAATAGCCGCAGCCGTAGCCCTTCTTCGCCGGAAATTCTCCCGCGCGTATCAGGTCCGCCACTTCCGCGATTCTTTCCTTGGTGGCCGCCAGCGCCTTGTCGTCCCGCGTCGTCTCCACGCGCTCGTTGGTCGCCAGATTGTAGAAGACAAGCCGCCGAGCGGCCGCACCTAGCACCTCCCGCGCCGCCAGCGCGTAGACGCTCAGTTGCAGGTCCTCCGCGGCCTTCTTTTCGCCTCGCGGCCTCCCGGTCTTGTAATCCACGATCTCGATTTCGTCCTTTTCGATGCGGTTCACCTGGTCCATTCGGCCTGTGACCACCACGTCGTTTTCCATCGGCAGCTCGAAGGTTTTTTCCTGATGCAGCACATGCGCCGGCGCTTCGCTATAGCTCTTATGAAAAGCTTCCAATTGTTCGCGTCCCGCCTTGCGGTATTCCGATTCCTGGTAATCATCCGGGAATCCCGTGCTGCGCCATTCGCGGTCGTAAATCGAAAATAGTTCATCGAGCGGCACTTTCCCCCGCTTCCGCATCTCCCGCACGAATTCCCGGATCGTCGCGTGCATCACGTTTCCGAAGGTAAACTGCGCGTGCGGCCCGCCCCGGAGCTTCCACATGTGTTCGAACATGTATTTCATCGGGCAGCTCTCGTATTCCCCGATGGCCGACGCGCTCAATTGCAGCGGCTCCGGACGCGGCGGATGATACGCCCGCGCCCACAGCGCCACGTGCGAATACGCCCGCGCATTTTCCGGCGCCCAGCCGAATAGCCGCCCCAGCCGCAATTTTTTCGAGTCCGCCGCCGGACCGGCCGCCTCTTCCGGCGCCGCCGCCTCCACCTTCGGCGCGCTCTGCTCCGTATCCAGCTTCTGGATTTTCGCGTTCATCAGAAAATCGTCGAGGAACGGCGAATGTTTGTGCCAGCGGCCCTCAATCGTCGTAAGCGTCAACCGCCGCTTGGCTCGCGTGAGCGCCACATAAAAAAGCCTCCGCTCCTCCTGTTTCCAGAAATCGCCCTTGGGCCTTTCCTCCTTCATCAGCTCTTCCGGGAACTCGAGCACTTGCGGCCGCTCGCCCGAGGGAAATTCGCGCTTGGTCACTCGCAGGATGAATACGTGCGGAAATTCCAAGCCCTTGGCTGCATGGACGGTCATCAACTGCACGGCATCGCCGGAAATTTCCTCGTCCAGCGTGATGTTGCCTCCCAGCTCGTCGAAGTAGCCGAGATATTCCAGAAAATCCGCCAGGCGTTTCCCCTCGGACTTCTTCTCCCACTCCTTCACGAACTCCACGAATCGCTCGAGATATTTTCGGTCCGCATCCGATTCGAGCGGCGCCACGCCCAGCCCCGCGATCAGTTCGCCCAGCAGCTCGCTCGCCGTTTTTTTCCGCGCGCTCTCGCGCAGCCCCTTGACGAACGCGACAAGTTCCGCAATCCGCGCCTTTCCGCTTCCGATGGCCGGATCGTTCTCCGCCGCTTCCACCTCGTCCCACAGCGGCCGCCGCTCGTTTCTTTCCGCGCGCTCCGCCAGCCGCGCCAGATCGCGCGGCTCGAGACGCCAGTAGGGAATTGCCAGCACGCGCGCGCAGGCTACGTCGTTCCCCGGCGCGCCGATTAACCGCACATACGCCAGCAGATCGCGCACCAGCGTGCTCGAAAGAATCGAAAGCTTGCGTATCACGTAGGGAATCCGCCGGCGCGCCAGCGCCTCCGCCACCTGCTCGCGGTGCGTGTGCTTGCGGTAGAGCACGGCCATGCTGCGCCACGGCGCGCCCGCTTCGTGCAGCCGCTCGATTTCCGACGCCACCCACTCGGCTTCCTCCGCCGTCCCGCCGAATTCCACCACCCGGATTTTTTCGCCCTCCGGATTTTCCGTGGTCAATTTCTTCGCCGGCAGCAGTGGCGACCGCTCGTTGTGCCCGATCACTTCCCCCGCCACGCGCAGGATGCGGTGCGTCGAGCGGTAATTCTGCTTGAGCGATACCAGAAATTTCTTTTCGTCCACGCCGCGCAGTCCCTCTCCCGCCCCGCAAAATTGTTTCAGAAAGATTGTAAAACTCCCGAACGACGCCCCGCGAAACCGGTAAATCGCCTGATCGTCGTCACCCACCGCCAAAATGTTCCGCCGCTCGCCCGCCAGCAGCGCGAGCAATTCCAGTTGCGCGATGTTCGTGTCCTGAAACTCGTCCACGAGGATGTAGCGATACTGTTCGCGCATCCCCTCGAGCAGCGCCGCGTCCGCGCGCAGCATCTCCACGGCCTGCAAGATCTGCGCGCCAAAGGTGTGCAGCTTGCGCTCGCGCAGCAGCCGCTCGCTCACGCGATACGCCCGCGCCAGCTCCTCTTTCTTCTGCAGCTCCTCTTCCGCGATTTCCCACGCATCCGCAGCGAGCGAATTTTTGCGCTCCTCGTGCTGCCGCCGCAGCTCCGCGACAAATTTCTCGAAATCCTCCGACGTCACCAGCTCGTCCTGGCAGCGCGAAAAAAATGTGACGAAGTCCTTCAGAAATTCCGCCGGCTCCGCCAGCCGCCGGAAATGCTCAAGCCCCAGCTCCGCGATGTTTCGCCGCAGCAGGATTTGGTGGTCCAGTCTCATCGAGCGGCTGTATTTCGGGGTTCACCCTCTGCAGAATTTTCTCGAGGCAAAATTTGTGGAACGTCCCGAGCCATACTCCCTCGGCCCGCTCGCCCACCGCCCGCACCACGCGACTCTTCATCTCCCCCGCGGCCTTGTCCGTGAACGTGAGGCCCAGAATATTTTCGCCCTGCAGCGACGCGTCCCGCTCGAGCAGCGCGCGTATGCGCTCGGTGATCACGCGCGTCTTGCCCGTTCCCGCGCCCGCCACGACGAGCAGCGGCCCCTCGCCGTGCTCCACCGCCGCGCGCTGCTCCGCATTCAAAGCGTGCCCCTCCTCGAAATGTCCCGTGGGATTCATCGCCGCTCTTCGACGCTCGTCGAGTCTGTGTGAGAATTCGAGAATCTTTGTAGGTCGTGGCTTTAGCCACGACGAAAGCCTTGCAAAATCAGGACGGCTTTAGCCGCTGAAGTTCCGATTTTTGCAGGTCCCACACAGACTCTCAGCGCCCCCTATCTTACCAGCTTGCCCGAAAAACCCCCAAAAAATATCTTTGCTTTTTCTTCGCCCCATGCTAATATTCCTCTCCGCAAACAATCGGGCCGCCCCTTCCCGCACTCTGGTAGAATCGGGCCGCCCGCAGTAGCGGGCATGTCCGCCGTAGCCCGCCCTGGCGCGTCGAAGATCCGCCGTGGCGGACGAAGGTGGAACCTAAAACGAACGCCCTCTCGAGGTGCTCCATGAGCGACGAAAAAACTAAAAATCTGGATTTGGCGATTTTGCAAATTGAAAAGCAGTATGGCAAAGGCTCCATCATGCGCCTGGGCAATCGCGACGTGCTCGTCCCCGTCAGCGTGATTCCCACCGGCTCCATCTCCATTGACGCCGCGCTGGGCGTCGGCGGATTTCCCCGCGGCCGCGTCATCGAAGTGTACGGCCCGGAATCGGGCGGCAAGACCACGCTCACCCTGCACGTGATCGCCGAAGCGCAAAAGCTCGGCGGCCAGGCCGCCTTCATTGACGCCGAGCACGCCCTCGATCCCGCCTACGCCCGCAAGCTCGGCGTGGACGTGGACAACCTCCTCGTCTCGCAGCCGGACAATGGCGAACAGGCCCTCGAAATCGCCGAAGCGCTCATTCGCTCGAACGCCGTGGACATCATCGTCGTGGACTCCGTCGCCGCGCTCGTCCCGCGCGCCGAGCTCGAAGGCGACATGGGCGATGCGCAAATGGGCTTGCAGGCGCGCCTGATGTCCCAAGCCCTGCGCAAGCTCACCGCCATCGTCTCCAAATCGAAGACGTGCCTCATCTTCATCAATCAGATTCGCGAAAAAATCGGCGTGATGTTCGGCAATCCCGAAACCACCACCGGCGGCCGCGCCCTGAAATTCTACTCCTCCATCCGCGTGGACATCCGCCGCATCCAGTCCATCAAGGAAGGCGACCGCGTGGTCGGCTCGCGCACACGCGCCAAAATCGTGAAGAACAAAGTCGCCGCGCCCTTCCGCGAGGCCGAATTCGACATCATCTACGGCGAAGGCGTCTCCCGCGAAGGCGATCTCCTCGACCTCGGCGTCATGAAGGGCCTGCTCGAAAAATCCGGCACCTGGATTTCCTACAAGGGCGAGCGCCTCGGCCAAGGCCGCGACAACGCGCGCGTCTTCCTGCGCGAAAACCCCGAAATCCGCGCCAAAATTGACCACGACTTGCGCAAGGCCCTCGGCCTCGCGCCGCTCGTCGCGGAAAAGCCCGCGCCCGACGCCGAAAAGCTCGGCCCCAAGGCCGTCGCCGCCGCGCAAGGCCGCTCCGCCCGCTAGCGCTTAACGTAACTCCGGAGTTGTCATCCCGAGCGGAGTCCCCGCCTTTGCTTCCCCCTCGTTTTCTGAGGGGCGGGGACGCAGGGAGGGATCTGCTTTTGAATTTGCCTCTAACACCATGCAACCTTTCCGCGTCCGCCAGTCTCTAAATTTTACATCCGGACCATGGGACACTTACCCCCAGCCTGTCCCTCAGGCCAGTTGCGCCGCCCCATGTCGAGCTGGATAATGGGTTGATTCTTTTTGGTTGCGCTCGCATGTGCCGTTTGCATAGACTTTGAACTGCTTTTCTTGGGAGCCGCCACAGACCAGCTATATATGCGCCACAGCCCAGCCTTTCAACAAGCGGTATCGGTTTTTTGTCTTTTTCTCGCCGGGGCTTTTGCAGCGGCCTTCGGGGCGACGCCCGCCAGCCGCACGCGTACCCGCACCCATCACCACTACCATTACGCGCCACCCGTCGACCCATCGAAGGACGACGTCGCCACATATGACGACCCCGTCGTCCGCGATGTCGCCCTGGACGCGCTCGGCCACGAAAATGGCTCCGTCGTCGCCATGGACCCCACCACCGGCCGTATTCTCACCATCGTCAATCAGAAAATGGCCTTTTCTTCCGGCTTCGAGCCTTGCTCCACCATCAAGCCCTTCATCGCCATCGCCGGCTTGGAAGAGGGCGTCATCACCCGCGACACCATGATTCGCGTGGCCTCCCGCCGCTACATGGACCTCACCGAGGCCTTGGCCCACTCCAACAATGAATTCTTTCAGACCGTCGGCACCGAGCTCGGCTTCGACCGCGTAATCAAATATGACCGCCTCCTGGGGCTTGGCCAGCGCGTGGGCTACGCCATTCCCGAAGAGCAGCCCGGCGCGCTCCCGCTCGCTCCTCCCGCCTATGGAGGCACGGCGCGCATGTCCAGCTTCGGCTCGGGCGTCCGCATCACGCCGTTTCAGCTCGCCTCGCTCGTCGGGATGCTCGCCAATGGCGGCACGCAATATTATTTGCAATATCCCCGCACCGCCCTCGAGCGTGAAAATTTCGAGCCGCGCGTGCGCCAGCAGTTTGATATCGCCCCGGTCCTTCCGGACCTCCGCGAAGGCATGCTCGCCGCCGTCCTCTACGGCTCCGCGCGCCGCAGTTACGACCCCGATGGCGAACAGGACCTCGGCAAGACCGGCACCTGCAATGACGAAGAAATGGGCGGACGCCTCGGCTGGTTCGCCTCCTACGCCGACCAGGCCCATCCCAAAATCGTGATTGTCGTCCTTCTCCACGGCGGCAGCCGCAAGATTAGCGGCCCGCACGCCTCCGAAATCGCCGGCCGCATCTATCGCGGCCTCTACGAACGCAATTATTTCGCCGACGACGATTCCGCGAACCCTTCGCAGTACCTCTCGCAATACTCTCCTTCGTCGCAGCAGTCCGCCGCGGCCTCCGGCGCCATCGCGCCCTCCTCGCTCGGAAATTATTCCCGTTTCGCCCCCGCCGCCTCCTTCTCCTCTTCGCACTAATAGAATCCATCTACAGTTTTATCCCCTCCAAATCTAACGATTCGACCATATTCTCTCTTTCTCGAGTTCCCTCGTAACATGCGCCTGTTCTGATACCGAAAGGAGGTTCCCAATCCCATGCGCACATCCCAATACAAGAACAAGGCTGCGCGCTTCGCCATCGCCGCGCTGCTCGGCGGAATTTTCCTGGCTTTCTCCGCTCCCGCCATTGGCTCCATCCAGCCGTTCCAGCCATTACAACAGCAAACTCCAGTCCGGCCCGACGTCCGCTCCGAGCAATATATCAACCGCGAAGTCGGCCACGTCCTGGCCCTGCTTCCCTTTTATTCCGTCTTCGACATTCTGCAGTACAGCGTTCAGGGATATCACGTCACACTGAAGGGAGCGGTGATTCACCCCACGCTTAAAGCCGACGCCGAAGCCGCCGTCAAGAAGATCGAGGGCGTCGAAAGCGTTGACAACGAAATCGAAGTCCTCCCGCTTTCAGCCGCCGACGACCAAATCCGCCGCGCCGAGTTCCACGCCATCTATTCGCAGCCCAATCTCGACCGCTACGCGCAGGAAGCCGTGCTCTCCATTCACATTATCGTCAGGAACGGCCAGGTCGCTCTCGAAGGCGTCGTGGATAGCCAGGGCGACAAGGAAGCCGCCGGCATCGCCGCCAACACCGTCCCCGGCGTCTTCTCCGTCACCAACAACCTCGTCGTCCAGCCCGGCCGATAATTTCTTTACATCAGCGAAGAGGTTACCCGCTCTGTATGCCGCGCCCTTTGCGGCGTAAGGGTGTATCTTCCGTGTGGCGGGTAACCAGCAGCCGCGGGCGCGTGGGTCGGTTTGTGAATTTTCTGTCCCGATCGTGACGCAAAGAGCCAAAATTTCTCTGAACTTGCCCTCATCCCCAGTACCCATGCGGCGGGTAGCCATTGACAATGGTACAATATATGCTACCATCGCAACGATGGTCGCCATTCGCGAATACCTGAACGCGAATGGGGGCAGCCCTTTTCGACGTTGGTACGACGGGCTGAACTCCCAGGCCGCGGACAAAGTGACGACAGCCCTGTATCGCTTGGAGCTGGGGAACTTCTCCAACGTCCAAGGCGTCGGAGCCGGTGTCTTTGAGTGCCGGATCAATTTCGGCCCGGGCTACCGTGTGTATTTCGGAAAGGACGGCGAGGAGATCGTGATTCTCCTGGGCGGCGGAATCAAACAAAGCCAGCAATATGACATCCGCCTGGCGCTCGGCCGCTGGGAGGACTATAAGCAGAGGAAGCAGCGGCGGAAAGAAGAGGAATGAAAATGGCCTTGACGCGAGATTTCAGAGAAACGGTTCAAGCACGTATGAAACGCGATCCTGTCTTTCGAAGGGGTATGGTGAGCGAAGCAATCGAAAGCCTCCTCGCCGGCGAGGTGGCGCTCGGCAAGGAGCTTTTGCGTGATTACATCAACGCTACAATCAGCTTTCCCAAGCTGGCCGCGCGTACCAAAATCCACGTGAAAACTCTTCACCAGATGTTTGGCACGAAGGGAAATCCCACCGCCAGCAATCTGTTTGAGATTATTGTCCATTTGCAGCGAGCGGAAGGCGTGCGCTTCGAAGTCCGGCCCGCGCGCGCCGCCCTGCGCACGCCTGCCCGCCGTGGCGGGAGGCGCCGGCCATCCTCTCACCGAACAAAACGCGTCTCTTTGCGCTCCGGATAATTCTGTGGAGCGCGTCGTGTTCCGTGTCAGGGCTCGGCGTTTTGTTTTTCGGGTGCCCCATGCTCGGTTTGTGAGCGTGGGGATTCCAGTATTTGGTTTTTCGGGTGCCCCATCCTCACGGTGTGTGTGAGAGTGGGATCTTTTCTCTTGCCTTTGCCCTCATCCCTCACCCTCGCCCTCGCTTGGGCGCGTGGCCCAGCCTATTTTTCTCGCCCCCGACGAAGCACGAACCTGCGCACCGCACCTCAAGTCACATAACGGATCAACGAAAATCCTGCGGGTGTGCGTCTTCTGCACCCCGATGTTTTGTATCGGGGCGTCCTGTTTACCCCGCCGCAGGCTTGCCCTGCTTGCCCTGACGTAGGAAGGGAGGCACGAAGGGAAGGGAGGGGGAACGGTGCGCGGGTTTTGACCGTGCGTTCCCTCGGAAGGGCGTCGTCTGGCGGTGGTGGGTCAGTTTGGATTTTCTTGATCGTGACACAAAGAGCCAAAATTCAAACTGACCCATTACCCGTCTGGCCCATCGATTCGACTTCCCCTCCGCGCGATGTATAATGCAATTATGGCTAAGGATGTGATCCACATCTCGGAAGCGGAAGCCGCGAACGACTTCGCCACGCTCCTGGCGCACGTGCGCGCGGGCGCGGAAGTCGTCATCGAAAATGACGCGCGGCCCGTGGCCGTGCTGCGCTCTGCGGAGGCGGAGGAGGGCCCACCGGCACCGGTTGGGGCGGCAATGGCGATTGGTCGGAGACCAACCCCTATGTCCCTACGCTTCCGGACGGTGCCCTCGACTGGTTACGGCTGCTTTCTCCTGGCAGCGCCGGCGGGTGCGGCCCCATCGATCCCAATTGCGGTTACAACGCGACTGATGCGGGGGAAGCGGGAGTCGGCGCCATAGCAATATGCGAGATACTGGAGCCGTGCGGAGCAACGGTCGACACGGGCGCATTAATTTTCGGCGGATTATTCGTCGCCACGGAACTAACCCACGACATCTACAAGCATTATTCAAAGGGCGGTGGGAGCCAGAACTCTCTGCCATCCTGGGTAACCGACCTAACCCGGGAGAAACTGCGGACCAGTTTGCGGACCGCGTTTGTAAGGATCAATATCCTCCTGACGGTGCTGGCTGCGGCAGCGGTGCTGCAAGCGAATTCAGCAAGATTAAAAAATGGGCTCAGGAGTGGATTAACAAACACTAGAAATGAAACACCCAAACGACAATTGGGGAGGGGTCGCATGTCAGAAGATATCGTGTATATCCTTTGGCACACTGATGCATACGATGACGAAAAATTGATCGGGGTATATCGAACGGAAAAAGATGCTCTCGCAGCCATCGAGCGAGTCAGGCCAAAGCCCGGGTTCTCAGACGAAAGCGGGAAGTTCGAATGCGCAAAGTACGAGTTAAACCAAGACCACTGGATCGAGGGATTTGGCCACCCTGAAGACTAGAATGTCAATGGGATGATTAGATGACGTTGTCGGCCCCTTCCAGGCGAGTAGACTTGGCAGCGGTAGCCGACCAAGGCTCGGAAGAAACGAGCCGAGCCCGGCGGGTGGCGCACCTTGTTTTTCTCGCCCAAAGGAGGCACGAACCTCCGGACCGCACCTCAAGTCACTTAACGGCTCAACGAAAAACCTCTGGGTGCCGCACCCTTTGCTGTCTAAGGGTGCGGGGTTCCTCCTACCGAACTAACACCGCGCACCCTTCGCCCGCCTGCCGCGTGCAGGCAACACCGGCGAAGAGTGCGGCACCCCCTGAAGTTTCCGTCGATCCCTAGCCGAGATTTGGTGTGATATTATCCGCCTGCGCCCTTAGGTCAAGTCAGGGAAACTACGCAATGCCCAAGGATCGGCCACCCGCCTTTTCCCAATCCGTGACCTCGACGAACCAAGTCTCCGGCTTCACCTACGACGTTGCGGGCAACCTCGCGGGCATTCCGGGCGGAGGCAGTTACACGTACGATGCTGAGAACCATCTCACCTCCGCGGCGGGCGTGGCCTACACCTACGATGGCGATGGCGAGCGCGTCGAGAAGTCCAACGGTGAAATTTACTGGTACACTTCGGGCGGCGAAGTGCTCGACGAGACGGACTTGAGCGGCAACCTGACGAGCGAATATATTTTCTTTGGCGGCGCGCGCATCGCGCGGCGGGACGGCTCGGGCAATGTGTTCTACTATTTGACGGACCATCTCGGCTCCTCGCGCGAAATCGTCGAGGCCGGCCAGACGACCGCCTGTTATGATGCGGACTTCTATCCGTTCGGCGGCGAGCGCGCCTACACCAACACCTGCCAGCAGAACTACAAGTTCACGGGCAAGGAGCGCGATCCGGAGAGCGGCCTGGACGATTTCGAGGCCCGCTACTACGGTTCCAGCATCGCGAGATTCACGTCGCCGGACGATCCGTTCGTGGGCTGGCAGTTGAACGATCCCCAGTCGCTCAACCTCTACGCCTACGTCCAGGACAATCCCATCAACGACGTCGACCCCACCGGGCACTGCCTAATCGTGAATGGCGGGAGCGTCATGCAATGCGGGTTCTCCGAGCTTGAGGCAGCTATGAACACGATGACCATAGAGGGTTGGAACTATACGGGCATCGGCGTCCCCGCCCCCGACACCACCGGCATCGCCGCGACCAACAACATCCAAGCCGCTGAGCAGCAGCACGTCGGCAACGTCGCGGCAACCATAGGTGCGATGGAGGTCCAAAAGCAACTCCAGAAGATGTCCCTGAGTTCCAAGGGACTGGACTTCATTAAGCGACACGAGGGCTTCAGCAGTAAAACGTATAAGGATAGTGCGGGAAACGACACGATCGGCTATGGTCATCTGATTAACAAGAAGACCGAGAACTTCGACAAGGGAATCACCGAAAAAGATGCGGCCGCGCTCCTGCAACAAGACGCGAATACGGCCGTTGGCGCGGTGAATAGCGATCTCAAAGTCGAGGTGTCCCAGACGCAGTTTGACGCCTTGGTCGACTTCACATACAACGAAGGTGCGGGAGCTTTCGGGAAGTCGACCCTATTGTCGAACATCAACGGTGGCAAGGACGTAACAGAAAACAACTTCACCGATTGGAGTCGCGCTGGCAAAGACCCCGGGGCGCTAACGACGCGGCGGACCGACGAGTATAATCTCTACTCCAAAGGAGAGTATGGTGGCCCGTGAGTCTGACGGGTTTCCCGATGTTTACCTGCCTCGGCGAGGGGACTTCAAGGGGAGGGAAGAACTCCGATGAGATATGGATATTTTGCAATCATGCTTTTTGTCGCTTCACTGCCGGCTTTTGCTCAAGATTCTGCACAGTATCGCGCGTGCAACGAGAAAGCAAAGACTCAAACAGAGATGAGCGCTTGTGCTAGTAACGAAGCGGCGCGCGCCGATAGCGAGCTGAATGGGGTCTATCGAAAACTGCTGTCACAGGCCGCGAGCCAACCCGAAGCCGTCGCGAAGATCAAAGCTTCTGAAAGAGCTTGGGTCAGCTACCGGGACGCGTACATGGACGCGATGTATCCGGCAAAGGACAAGCAGGCCGAGTACGGTTCCATTTATCCTATGGAAGCTGACCTGCTCCGCGCAAAGCTAACCGAGCAACAAGTGGCGGCACTCAAGGACCTACAGGCACAATACGCCAATTGAGTAAGGTGGCGTGGACCGGAGCGAAGGGGGGCATGGTTCTTGCTCGGCTCGTCGCACGAGATTGTCGAGGCGGGGCAGACGACTCCATGCGGAGCCTGTCCTGAGCGGAGCCGAAGGAACACCGACTTCTACCCGTTCGGCAGCGAGCACGCCTACACCAACTCCTGCCAGCAGAACTACAAATTCACCGGCAAGGAGCGCGACCCCGAATCCGGCCTCGACAATTTCGAGGCCCGCTACTACGGCTCAAGCATCGGAAGATTCACATCGCCCGACGATCCCTTCGTCGGCTGGCAGTTGAACGATCCCCAGTCGCTCAACCTCTACGCCTACGTTCAGGACAATCCCATCAACGACGTCGACCCGACGGGGCACTGCCTAATCGTGAATGGCGGGAGCGTCATGCAATGCGGGTTCTCCGAGCTTGAGGCAGCTATGAACACGATGACCATAGAGGGTTGGAACTATACGGGCATCGGCGTCCCCGCCCCCGACACTGTCGGCATGGCCCGGTTCAATGGAATTGCATTTGCGTTCGGAATAGCGCCGAAGACGCCAAAGCCGCCGCCCACGCCGCCCCCAACGGTACCGTCATGCACGAACGATCCCTCATGCTACCCCGTCAATCGCGCCGCGGGGGTACTGCCAGCCCCGCCGCCGCAAACTCCAAAGAAGCCGCAAACGCAGCGACCGCAGACGCCCCGAAATAACCACTGCCTGGCCAGGGCAACGGGCAGTGCCGTCCTTCATGGAGCCATCGATGCGCTTGGCATGGTTCCCCTCCTGGGCGAATTTTCGGGCCCTGTGAGTGCCACGCTAAGCGCGCTGACTAACAACTATAGCGATAAGACAGGCACCGAGCTTACAGGCGGAGGCATCGCACTTTCGTCGACCGAAACGGCTCTCAAGGCAATCGGGACCACCAGCAAGGCCGCAGAGGCCATTCCGATTGCGGGTACAATTTTCGGTGCCTTTTCTCTGGTTTACGACGGGTACGCTGCAGATAAGCAATACAACGCATGTGTGGCAGGGGGAAGGCCATGACGCGGCAGAAGCAGCTAATTATCTGGGGCGTAGCTGCAGGGCTTGCAGCATGCGTTCTTCTGCCGTTGTTTGACCGTATAGGACAACTCGAGCTTGCAATTCCTACCTTCGCTGGGGCGGCGGTTATAATTGCAGTAATCAAGGTGAATTGGGAATTGCGTGGGCGCGTGTGGTTTTGGGTCACAATGGCCATCATCACAGGTCTGCACGTGCTGCTCATCCTTCACGTTCCCTGGCACAAAGGCTGGGTTCCCGCCCCTGTGACGTTTGCCTTCTGCATCGTGGACATACTGATCATCCTTGGCATCCTCAACGTCATCGGAAGGCTCTTCAATGGCGAAACGAAGACTTCGACGTAACCCGGGTGGCGCAGCCTTCGATACGATTCGAGTGAAGGGTTAGTTCCTCCGCGGGACCCCACTCTTCCCCGGTTCTGCCTGCCCGCCGCAGGCTTGCCCTGACGAGGGAAGGGAGAGGGAAGGGTGCGTGGGTTTCGCCCGTGCGTTCCCTCGGAAGGCAATCGACCGGCTCGCCGATTCGACTTCCGCGCCTTTTGCGTCCCGATGCCTCATATCGGGACGTGCCGCTCCAGCAAACGGCCCCTTGAAAAAATTGTTTCACGTGAAACAATTTCTACTCGAAGCAGCCGCACGCGAAAATCCACAGACCCGGTCCCGCAAAACCCGCGCGCATCTTGGTCCGTGTCAGGGCATGGCTTCAGCCGTGCCATAAACAAACGCGCACAGCGCCTACCGCTTGCCGGGCCTGCCCGCCGTGGCGGGCCTTTTCTTTTTCCGGCGGCTTCAGCCGCCGTCCGGCAACTCTTCGCCCTGCTCCTGCGACCATGGGCTGACGCACAAAACGAAGTCCAATGGCGAAATTTATTGGCTCGCCCTGAGCGAAGCCGAAGGGTACACTTCGGGCGGCGAAGTGCTCGACGAGACGGACTTGAGCGGCAACCTCACCAGCGAGTATATTTTCTTCGGCGGCGCGCGCATCGCCCGTCGCGACGCTTCCGGCAACGTCTTCTACTACCTCGCCGATCATCTCGGCTCCTCGCGCGTCATGGCCGAAATCCCGTCAGGACAAACCACCGCCACGCTCTGTTATGACGCGGACTTCTATCCCTTTGGCGGCGAGCGCGCCTACACCAACTCCTGCCAGCAGAACTACAAATTCACCGGCAAGGAGCGCGACCCCGAATCCGGCCTCGACAATTTCGAGGCCCGCTACTACGGCTCAAGCATCGGGAGATTCACGTCGCCCGACGATCCCTTCGTCGGCTGGCAGTTGAACGATCCCCAGTCGCTCAACCTCTACGCCTACGTCCAGGATAATCCCATCAACGACGTCGACCCGACAGGGCACATGCACGAATCGTGAACGGCGGGAGCGTCATGCAATGCGGGTTCTCCGAGCTTGAGGCAGCTATGAACACGATGACCATAGAGGGTTGGAACTATACGGGCATCGGCGTCCCCGCCCCCGACACCACCGGCATCGGCCGGGCCAACAACCTCGAATCCGCGGAGCAGCAGCACCTCGGCAACGTCGCGGAGACCATAGGGTTGATGGCAGTCCAGAAGGCGCAAGATCAGAAGCCAGCATACGATCCATCGAAGACTGGTCCTGAGGACCCCACGAATCCAGGGAAGCCGCTCTACCAGAACCCGATAGTGAAGAAGGCTTCCGACGACGCTTTTACGAATACGACGAAAATCGGCACCGCCCGCAATGGGCAAGCTGAGGCAGGCTTTTCCATCGATTACATTGAAGGGAAAATTGTGATCACCCACCAGGTAGATTCGGTCAATAGTACCAACTATGCTGACGAAGTCCCCTTAACAATAGACCCGCACACGATAGCGGTGGAGCATACGCACGGAAACAGCAGGGGCGAGACTCCCTCGGACGCAGACATCAAGAATTTCCCAGTTCCAAACTTCGTAAGGTCACTACGTGCGCTGTACGTGACAGTTCCTGCCACACAAACATACATCAAACTGCCATCGCACTGAGGGGGGACGCGATGATTTATCGAATGGCCGTAACCTGGGCGTTGTTCTCATGCGTTTTTTTCGCTGCGCCAGCGAGCGCTCAACCGGGAAACCGTTACTTGGACATGAAGGCTCGCGTTCTCGACATCCTTTTCCCGTTGGACGTTACGCCGAGGCCTTATTTCCAGAAAATGGTTTTGCGCTTTAGCGATTCGGACACGCAACTCGTGGTGGTCGCCTACCCAGACAAGGATAAATACTGGGTTAGAAGATGTGAGATCACTCAATATGCCCTAGAGGGCATGGGGAAAGGCGAACTCTCCCAGCTCATCTCCAAGACAGTTGCCGAAAACCCGAATGTGACGGAGCAACAAATTGTAGCCAAGCTGAAGGTGAGTGTTACCAGATCTTCCTTCCCTCTCGAAGCGTTCTATCGCGGTCTCAATGAGCTCAAAGCTATCCGTATCTCGCCCGTCTTATCAGACCAAATTGTCGCGGATGACGACAGAGAATACGAGTTCTGGTACGACAACTGGAATGAGTCTGTCCATTACGCAATTCCCGGCCCGTTCGGAAAGAATCCCCAGGATCAGTTGGGGAGGTGGATGGCGAGGTTTAGGGATAGCCTTCCCAACCAGTTAAAGGCTAGCTCGGACCCAAATTCCGGGAAGTCGGCTCGCGAGGAAAAATGATTGTGAGGAGGCGGGTGGCGCAGCCTTCGACACGATTCGAGCGAAGGGCGTAGCTCTTCCGGCGCGCGCTTTCTACGCCCTGTTTACCCTGACGGAGGAAGGGAGCGGGGGGAGACCGCGCGCTCCCTCGGAAGGTGATCAACCGGCTCGCCGATTCGACTTCCGTGCCGGCCCGACAAACGGGCCCTCGAAAAATGTTTCACGTGAAACAATTCCAATCTAAGCACCCCCGGTCCCGCAAAACTCGCGCGCAAATAAGGGCATTTAAGCCCTCAATTCGCGTCTTTTTCCGCACTTTAAGGGCATTTTAAGCCCTTAAATTACTCGAACCATTCGAGCATTTTGCTTCAAGGACTTTGCTGCAGTTGCTGCGGATTTCCCGAGGCCCAAATCGAAGAATTTTACCCTCGCACTTCCCACGTGTCCCCCGCGCGAAGAAGCTTTTCAAGGTCGCCCTTCCCCCGCCGCGACTGCACCTCCGCGATCTGCCCCGCGATAAGGTCTTCATAACGCGGCACATCCTCCCACGCGCGCAGCACCCCGATGGGCGTCGGGAACCCCGGCTTCTGCTCCATGTGCGCCAGCATAAACGCGTACGCCGGCCGCGGATGACGCTCGTCGTGCACCAGCAAATCCGCTTCCGTCACCCCATTCCCCAGCTGCACCACTTCCAGCTCCAAGCCTCTAAGTCTAATCCCCTTATCGCGATTCTTCCCGAACACCAGCGGCTGCCCATGCTCGAGTTGGACCACATGCTCGCTCCGCGCGTCCCTCTCGGTGAGCGACTCCCACGCTCGATCGTTGAAAATATTGCAGTTCTGCAGAATTTCGACGTACGCCGACCCCTTGTGCGCCGCCGCGCGCTTAAGTGTTTCACGCAGATGCTGCTGAAAAACATCCACCGACCGCGCCACAAACGTCGCCTCCGCCCCAATCGCCAGCGAAATTGGATTGAATGGGCGATCCGCGGTGCCGAATGGAGTAGATTTTGTTTTTTTGCCCAGTTCGGAAGTCGGCGAATACTGGCCCTTCGTGAGTCCGTAAATTCGATTATTGAAAAGGAGAACTTTCAGTCCGACGTTGCGCCGCAGCATGTGGATCGTATGATTGCCGCCGATCGAAAGCGAATCACCGTCGCCGGTGGCGACCCAAACATCCAGATCCGGCCGCACAATTTTCAAGCCCGTGGCGACGGCGGGGGCGCGGCCGTGAATGGTGTGGAATCCGAACGTGTTCATGTAATAGGGAAATCGGCTGGAGCATCCAATGCCGGAAATGATGACGAATTTTTCGCGCGGAATTCCGAGGTCGGCGAACACCGACTGCGCGGCGGAAAGAATCGCGTAATCACCGCAGCCCGGGCACCAGCGAATTTCCTGGTCGGTCTGAAAATCTTTCTTTGTGAGCACCGGCAATTCAGCCACGGTCATTCAAATTCTCCCAGAGAGCGACTCCAAACAAAAAACAGATTCTCGTTGCGTGCGCGCATCAGTCGAGCAGCTCCTCGATTTTGCGCTCAATTTCAGCCTGCTGGAAAGGCTTCCCTTGAATTTTGCCGTAGCCCTCCGCGTCCACCAGATATTTCGCGCGCAGCAGCATCACGAGCTGTCCCATATTCATTTCCGGGACAAGAACTTTGTCGTAGCGATTCATGACCTCGCCCAAATTTTTCGGCATGGGATTCAGATGGCGGAGATGAACGTGCCCGATGCGGTGCCCTTTGGCGCGCTGCGCTTTCAGCGCCGCGGTGATGGGGCCGTGCGTCGAGCCCCAAGCTACGATGAGCAGCTCGCCGGAAGGATCTCCCGCCGGAACTGCGTCGGGGACATCCTGAACGATCGCCGCGACTTTCTCGGCGCGCAGCCGGACCATGCGCTCGTGGTTCAGCGGCTCGTAGTTTATGTTGCCGCTGACGTCCTGCTTTTCGAGGCCGCCAATGCGGTGTTCGAGGCCCGGCGTGCCGGGTATAGCCCAGGGCCGCGCGAGCGTTTCGGGATCGCGGCGGTAGGGCTCGAAATTTTCCGGATTCGTCTCGAAGTGCACGGGAATATTCGGCAGGTCCGAAACGTTGGGAATGCGCCAGGGCTCCGCGCCATTGGCCAGAAACCCGTCCGAAAGAATGATGACGGGCACCATGTACTTGATGGCGATCCGCGTGGCTTCGAGAGCAATCCAGAAGCAATCGCCGGGCGTTGCGGGCGCGAGCACGGGAACAGGCGCCTCGGAGTTCCTGCCGAAAAGAGCCTGCAGCAGATCCGCTTGCTCGGTTTTCGTGGGAAGTCCCGTGGACGGGCCGCCGCGCTGAATGTCGCAGATTACGAGCGGCAATTCCACGGCCACAGCCAGGCCCAGGGCCTCCGTTTTCAGAGCCATTCCCGGCCCCGACGTGGCCGTGATGCCGATGGCGCCCGCGTAGGCCGCGCCGATCGCCGAAGTGATGGCCGCGATTTCGTCCTCGGCCTGAAACGTGATGACGCCGAAATCCTTGTAGGTGGAAAGTTCGTGCAGGATGTCCGAAGCGGGCGTAATCGGATACGCGCCGAGAAAAAGAGGAAGCCCAGCCTTTTGCGAGGCGGCGACAAAGCCCATGGCCAGCGCCGTATTTCCGCTGATATTGCGGTACAAGCCCGGCGCCAGCTTCGCCGGCGGAATTTCATAGCTGACCTGAAAAGCCTCGGTGGCTTCGCAGTAGCTGTAGCCCGCCTGCATCGCGAGGCGATTGGCCTGGACCAGCTGCGGCTTGCTCTTGAATTTTTCCTCGATCCAGCGGAGCGTCGTCTCGAGCGAACGGTTGTAGAGCCAGTAGCACATTCCCAGCGCGAAGAAATTCTTGCAGCGATCCATGGTCTTCGCGTCGAGCCCCAAATCTTTCAGCGCCGCGCGGGTCAGCCGCGTGAGCGCGGTGGGGAAAAGGCGGTAGGCGCCAAGCGAATGATCCTCGAGCGGATTCGAGGTCATCTGCGCCTTGCGGAGATCCAGCTCGCCGAAGTCGTCGAGGTTCACGATCAGAATTCCGTTGGGCTTTAGATCCGCCACGTTCATTTTCAGGGCCGCGGGATTCATGGCGATCAGGGCATCCACGCTGTCGCCGGGGGTATAGACGTCGCTCGAAGAAAAATGGACCTGGAATCCGCTCACGCCCGGAAGCGTGCCGGCGGGGGCGCGAATTTCAGCGGGGAAATCCGGCAGCGTGGCCAGGTCGTTGCCATAGAGCGCCACGGTGTTGGTGAACTGGCTGCCGGTAATCTGCATGCCGTCGCCGGAATCGCCGCAGAAGCGAATGACCGCCTTTTCGATTACCTCGCGCTTGCGAGGAGGAATATTGACTGTGGTCGTGGCCATAATTTTGGGCGTCCCTTTAGTTTAGATGCGCGGACGCAAATCCGAGGATTTCCTGTCCTGCGCTCCTGTTTGTTTTGAGGGACAGATGCACCACCCACTGATAGCGTAGCACACCGGCGACGGCAGGAAAAATGCGAATCGCCATGGCGTAGCGTTTCCGGCACGGCGAAGCGCGCGACTCGGAACGGCGCTAGTACCGTTCCAACTAAATGAAGCAAGGGGGGCGGCTTCCGTCGTGCCCCGGTCGCTGAACGCGAAGTGCGTGCCTTCGCCCCAAGAAGTTGGAACGGCACTAGTCGAGAACGAGATTCCGAATCTGCTTCGCGAGGTCTTCGATCTCTTTGGCCTTTTTCACGAGCGGCAGCGACAGCACGTTCGTCGAATCCGTCTTCTCCACCTGTTCTTTGAGCTCTCCCGCAAGCGCGTAGAGTTTTTGGATGTCGTCCTGAATCTGCTGCTGGTTGTGCTTTAGCACGGCTTTCGGATCAATGGCCGGCGGCTCGAAGTCCGGAGGGATCTCGCCGGGTCGCTGCGAAGACGGATGCGGCTGGCCGTCCGATTGCCAGCTCTGCCGTGCGGAAGTCCGGTGAGCGAAAATTCCCATTGGCGCAGCGATTGCCAATGGGGCCATGACCTGCAGAAATGCGCGTTTCTTCCGGTCCATTGCCGTTCCTCCCTCGCCCGCGAACGCGGGAAGCCTGACCCGCGCGAACCACCCTGGGAGCAAGGGGGCGCGCGGATGGTATAATCCCGCTCCGCACATTCTATGACTCTTTCGATCGCACAGTGGACGGAAATTGCCGGGCGCGCCCTGCGAGTCTTTGCAATCCTTGCAGTCGCTCTGATTCTGGCCCGCGCCCTGAAGGCCGTCACCAACCGCCTGGTTGAAATCTCCAAGACGCACACACGCGCCGCCCAGATGCGCGAACAGCAGACCCGCACGATGGCCGCCGTGCTCTATAGCGGCGGCTTGGCGTTGATCACCGTCGTGGCCGTCCTCGCGGCGCTCCCCGAATTTGGATTCCATGTGGGCTCGCTCCTGGCGGCCGCGGGAATCGCCGGCGCCGTCGTCGGGTTCGGAGCGCAGAACATCATCAAAGACATGACCAATGGCTTTTTCATTGCCTTTGAGGATCAATACGTGATCGGCGATCTCATTCAGTTGAACGGCGAAACCGGCCGTGTCGAACTCCTCACCCTCCGGCGCACCGTCATCCGCAATCCGAATGGCGCGCTCGTGACCATTCCCAACTCGCTTGTCGGCCAGGTGTCCAACTTGAGCCGCGACTGGTCGCAGGTCTTCGTGGACGTGACCGTGCCCGCGGACGAAATGGTGGGGCGCGCCCTGGACACGCTGGACAAGGTCGCGGGCGAATTCCGCAACGACCCCGATTGGTCTCCCGCCCTGGTGGATGGCCCGCGCGTCCTCGGCGTGGAATCTCTTTCTCTCGATGGCACGGACCTTCGGCTTCAGGTCCGCACGGCCCTGAATCGCAAGGACGATGTGGCCCGCGAGCTGCGGCGGCGCATCAAAATGGCCTTCGAACAATCCGGCATCCCGCTCCATAGCACGCACAAAATCGAGCTGCACGGCGAAATCACGCCGCCCTCGCATTAGTAAGGTTGAGGGCGAAAAGAATCGTTTTTCCCATGACTGTAAGAGTCTCCAATGTCTTATGAGGTGTACAGTGCCTAACTAGGGTTTTTATAACCAGTACAGTGGCACGCTGGCCCGCATCTGTTATACTCGAGGGCGTGCAGGTTAATGCTCGAAGCGCAACCCCGCTCTACATCAGGATCGCCGAAACCTTTGCTCATCAGGTTGCCAATGGCGCTTTTCGCGCCGGGGATCGCGTTCCTTCGCTCCGAAAACTTAGCCGGGAACAGGGTGTAAGTCTCTCGACTGCCCTGCAGGCGTACTTGTGGTTGGAAAATCGTGGCTATCTGGAGGCCCGCCCTCAATCAGGCTTCTACATCCGGACTCCTTTCGCAAAATTGATTCCCGAACCACAGTTTGAGGCTGGCAAAACTCAGCCGGCCACATTGGGAATCAACGCCGTGTTGGAGGACGTCATCAGGTCTGGCAGCGATCCCGCGTTCGTTCCTTTTGGCACTGGGGGCGCGAGCGCAGAGTTGCTTCCGAACCGTAGATTGAATCTGATCATGCGGCGAATTCTGCGCCATCAGCCGTTACACAGCGCGAATTACGGCTTTCCCTCCGGAGTTGAAGCTTTTCGCCGGCAAATCGCTAAGCGTTCACTGGCCATGCGCTGCGAGGTTTCGCCGCGCGACGTAGTCGTCACCGGCGGAGCGATGGAAGCCATCAACTTGAGTCTTCGCGCGGTCGCGCAGCCCGGCGACGTGATTGCCGTGGAGAGCCCGATCTTCTTCGGTATTTTGCAGAGCGTGGCGGCGCTCAAAATGAAGATCATCGAGATCCCCGCGCACCCTCAGCGTGGCATGGACCTGGAGCGCCTGGAACGTGCCATCCGTCAGCATAAAATCAAGGCGTGCATTGCCATGCCCAACTGCCACAATCCCCTCGGATATGTCTCGTCCGATAAATATAAGCGAGCCCTGGTTGATCTGACCGCACGTATGAACGTGCCGCTCATTGAAGACGACGTGTATGGCGACCTCGCCTATGATGGCCCTCGGCCGCTGACGGCGAAGTCGTTTGACCACAAAGGCTTGGTGCTGCTGTGTTCTTCCTTCTCGAAGATTCTGTCGCCCGGATATCGTATTGGCTGGTCCTTGCCCGGACGGTTTCGCGCCGAGGTTGAGCGCTTAAAGCTGGTAACCAGTATAGCCGCCCCACCCCTGCCGCAATTGGTTCTGGCGGAGTTTCTGGAGTCAGCCAGTTACGACCGCCACTTGAGGCGGTTGCGCGCGACGGTTGCTTGTCAAATGGAAAGCGTGCGGCAGGCAATCGCCAAGTATTTCCCTGCGGGAACGCGCATCAGCCGGCCGGCCGGCGGCTACATGCTGTGGGTCGAACTGCCGGAAAGGGTCGATGCTCTAAAACTGCATCATGCCGCTCTGGGTGAGCGGATCTGTATCGTGCCAGGGACTGTTTTTTCCGCAACGGGCCGCTACAAGAACTATATTCGTATCAACTGCGGCCATGCTTGGACGGATGCGCACGATCGGGCGCTGCTGACCTTGGGACGCCTCTGCGACCGGCAACTTTAATTCCGAAGCATCAATCACAACGCTAGCCTCCTCCAACTGTACTGGTTATAAATTCATAATTCTGAATCTGTACACCACAACCGAAGAATTGTATTTTCTCCTCTGGATGTTGCCCTGGGGCCGGCTCGCGAGATTGCCGCAGGCAATTCCGCGCATTTTGACCGCAGGAATCGGATAGCGGCTCGCGCCCCGGTTCGATAGGTTGGGCCTAATTAGACAAAAGGAGGAAAATTCAATGAAGCCTTCTTGGAAGTTGCCTTTTGTGGTCGTTCTAAGCGCCGTGATTGCCTCCGGAGTGCTCGCACCGAGCTTGCAAGCCCAGCGCCCGTCCTACCAGATTCATAACGAGATTGCGCCCGACGCAATGGCTCCGGGCGCACAAACCGCAGTGCACTCGGGCCGGTTCAAACTGCCGTTCGATGCGCAATGGGGAGGTATGCCGCTTCCCAAGGGCGAGTACGCCTTCTCGGTCGACTCTTTAACTTTCGACGGTACGATCTTCGTTTATCGAGGAGCCTACGCTATGGGGATGGTGCGCCCGCAGATGTTCGACGATCACGAGAAGCAAGGCAAGGACTTCGAATTGATTTGCATTCGTCACCATGGAAAGGTTGCGATCCGAGAGTTGCGAACCCGTGCCGGCACGTTCTATTTTTATCTGCCGAAAAAGTTTAGGGAGAATCTCGCGCAACAGCTGCAGGTGGCCGATACGGTTTCCATTCAAGTGAGCGGCGACTAAGGCCGCGTCCCGCGATGCGCACCTAAGGCTGTCGAACACCACGAGGCCCGTGGAGCGGAAACTCCTTGCAGGCGGCCCACCCTCTTCCGGCCTTTCCTTTTCGTTCGACTTTCCGGCCAACGCGCGGCGGTGAAGGTGATCCTCGATACCACACGAAGCAGTTTAAATTGCTGGAGGCGCGGGTGGGAATCGAACCCACGTATAAAGGTTTTGCAGACCTCTCCCTTACCACTTGGGTACCGCGCCCTCGTAAGAAATTATAGCGGAACCGGGCGCATGTTTCAGCCCGGAATCGGAGGCGGGGCGGCCCGAATTCCGCTGGCGCAACGCACATGGCCACGCCGTCAATGCCCCATCACTGGATGTGCAGCTCAAAAGGAATGCGCGCCTCGACCGGCTCCATCACGCCGGCCAGGCGGCGGACCATGTCGGCGAGCGAGTGCGATTCATCCGTGTCGTCCGTATCACGTTCGAAAAGCTGTTCGAGAAGACTTTTTCCCACGGGATAGCGCACGATGCGCACTTGCTGGTCCGCCGGAATGCCGGCAAGCTGCTTGGCCACTTCGATGGCGCGGTCGAATCCGCCCAGGTCGTCCACCAGGCCCAGCTTCTTGGCTTGCGCTCCGGACCATACGCGGCCTTGGCCGATGGCGTCCACGGCCTGGGGAGTCATGCCGCGTCCCTCGGCCACGTTGCGCGTGAATTCTCCGTACATTTCCTGGATGGAATTCTGGATGAAGGCGCGCTGCGCGGGCGTGAAATTCTGCTGGTCGGAAAAAAGCGTGGCGTTATCGCTGGTGGTCACGGAATCGGTGCTGACGCCCAGAAGGTTGTAAAGCCCGGAGAGATTCAGCTTGCCGATCACCACGCCGATCGAGCCTGTGATGGTATTCGGGTCGGCGACAATTTTATTGGCCTGCGCCGAAATCCAGTAGCCGCCGGAAGCGGCCACGTCGGACATGGAGACCACCACCGGTTTTGTTCCCTTCGCGAGCATCACCTCGCGCCGGATGGCCTCGCTTCCCACCACCGACCCGCCGCCCGAGTCCACGCGCAGGATGATGGCTTTGATGTCCGGATCTTGCCGCGCCGTGCGGATGTCGGAAGCCACCGAATCCCCGCCCATCACGAATCCGCCTTGGGGCGAGCTTTCCGAATCGCCGGACACGATTAGCCCGGTGGCGTGGACTACGGCGATTTTTTCGCCTCCGAAACCGTCGCTACCGTGGAATGCGAGGTAGCGCGGGAGCGAGATGGGATTCCAGACGCGGTCGCGGCTCTTGAAATAATCCTGCACCTGGTCCCAATACGCGAGGCGGTCCGCGATCCCGCTCCGGACGGCGTCGCTCGCCAGCAGCGGGCCGCGTTCGACAAGCGCTTCGAATTGGGCGCGGCTCATGTGGCGGCCCTCGGCTGCGTCGCCGACATACTGATTGTAAATGCTCTCGAGCAGCGACTCGACTTCCTCGCGGTGCTCGGGGGTGAATTTCTTCTCCGTAAACGTGTTGCCATAGGTCTTGTACTGCCCGGTGTGATAGAACTCCGGAACGATTTTCAGCTTGTCGAGCGTGCCGCGGAAGAAGAGCGCCTCCGCCATCATCCCCGTGATGTCCACGGGCGCCGTGGGCATCAGCCACACCTGCTGGCAGGCGCTGGCGAGATAATATTCGCGATTGGCGATGCCGTCGTAGCCCAGGTAGCAGATGCTGGGCTTGCCGCTTTTCTGAAACTCCGTGAGGTGTTCGCGGATTTCCTCGATCTTGGCCCAGCCGGTGTCCAGCGGCTCGATTTTTAGCACGATGCCGGTGATGCGCGGGTCGGTGCGCGCGGAGTCAATCGCGTCGAGATAGTCCTCGAGCACGGGCGTGGTCTGGCCCGTGAGCGAGCCCATAAGATCGAAAGGCTGCTGCTCCTCGATCTCGCCTTGCGCGTCAATTACCAGGACGGATTTCGATTCGATCCGCGCCGGCTTCGACGATCTCCAGAAGAGGGCCACGAAAAATAGAATCACCAAGCAGATTACGATCGCCCGCCTTTTTCTCCAGGTCATCTCCATTCACCTCGATGCGCGCCTTTCCTAAAAATTGCCGCGAGAAATACGGTAGCACCCCGGGACGAAAATGGGCAATCGAACCCGCCGCGCGGGTGGCGCCACCCTGGACCGAGGGCTACGCGGAAAAGCGCGGTAGAAAAAACCCCGTGTGGCGGCGATGCTCGTCGAAAGCCGGGCCGAATTCGCCCGCGAGCAGCGCTTCTTCTTTTTTGGCCTTAAACCCGAGGCCAATTACATTGATCGCAAGCACGGCGAGCGCACCATATGTCCCGGCCCAAAGGACCGTCCCGGCGATCCCCAAAAGGATGCCCGTATAGATGGGGTGACGTATGTGGGCGTAGGGTCCGCTGCGAATCAGTTCATGACCCTCGCGCAGAGAGACGCTCGCGCTCCAATACTTGCCGATGTGATTCCGCGCCCAAATGGCGAATGCGATTCCCGCGGCCGTGAGCGCGATTCCCAGCCATTTGATCCACGGCAGCGGCGGGACGAACCGCCGATTGGGGATTCCGAAGCGTTCGCCCGCGTGGATTAAAATGAAACAGCCCCCCGCCAAGATCAAGAGAAAACCCAGGCGCTGGCCCATGGGCTCTCTCTTGCGCATCTTGTTGACGCTCAGGCTCGCGGCGAGCCAGTAGAGCCAGAAAAAAATCCACAGCCCAGCCACAATGTGACTTTGAGTCAATTCCATGTTGGCCGCTCCTGTTCCGCGATAGTGGCACAACTCGGCATGTCTTGAAAAGCGCCGCCTCCCGTGGCTGATCCTTCCGGGTGCGGCCTATGTGACGTCGGGGCGCATCTAAAATCTCGTACACGAGTGCCACCCTTGAAATTCCGGGCAGCGTTGCCTGGCCAGGCGGCAGGGCGTAATGTACTGTTCCGGTCAACAACTTGTACGGCATGTCCATTGACCTGAGGCGTAAGCCCCTCGTAATATTCTGGTTGCGTTCGGTTGGAGGCGGCGGCCTGTAGGATCACCCTCGGGCTGCCCTTGGGGATGATAAAGAGACGAACGACAATTTGGGTCCTTCTGGCGGCGGGTGTGCTCGCGCTGCCCGGTTGCGACGAGACTGCCAAAAAAGAGGTGCATGTGCAGCCTCCGGCGGCGACGCCGAAGCCTGCTCCCGCGGAAGTGAGCGAGCCTCTTCCCTTGATCGAGGCTGGCTACCCGGCATGGTTTGCGCACGACCCCCGGCCGGCTATGGACATCCTGGTGGACCGCGTCCAGGCGGGTTTCGACGCGGGAGAGAAGGATTATCAGGCGGGCCATCTTGACAAGGCGCGCGCGGATTTCGACGGCGCGGTGAACCTGATCCTCACCAGCGGTTTTCAGGGAGACTCCGACCCACGGCTTTCGAAGCTGTTCGACCAGATTGGCGATGCGGTCGCTTCGTACGGACTGGATGCCGACCAGGGCAGCGGAGACGAAGAATCGGAAACACCCTCCGAACCCGCTCCGATCGAGGAAATCGCGGACCTGACATTGCCGGCGGGCGATCCGCGCCTGGCGCTCAAGGCCGAAAGCGAATTGATTGGCGTTCCGCACGACCTGCCGCTCGCGGTGAATGATTCCGTCCTGCAATATCTGAGCTTTTTCACTACGGAGCGCGGCCGCGCCATCGTCGGGCGGGGGCTGGAGCGCGCCGGACGCTACAGCGACATGATCCGGCGCGTGCTGAAGGAAGAGGGCGTCCCGCAGGACTTGATCTATCTCGCGCAGGCGGAAAGCGCGTTCCTGCCGGATTCGGTTTCGCGCGCCGGGGCGCGTGGAATCTGGCAATTCATGCCCTATCGGGGCGAAGAGTACGATCTCGAACGCAGCTATTGGGTGGACCAGCGCAGCGATCCGGAAATGGCCACGCGCGCGGCGGCCCGGCACCTTCGCGACCTTTATGAAATGTTCGGTGACTGGTATCTGGTGATGGCCGCGTATAACTCCGGCCCGCTGACCGTGGCCCGGGCTATCGAGCGCACCGGCTATGCCGATTTTTGGGAGCTGCAAAGGCTCCATGCCCTGCCGAAGCAAACGCAAAATTATGTCCCCATCATCATCGCCCTGGCGCTGGTGGCCAAGGACCCGGCGCTCTATGGCGTGCAATTCGACGCGGACAAGCCGCCGCAGGTGGAAACGGTTCGGCTCGAACACCCCGTCAGCCTGAGTCTTGCTGCGGATGCCACGGGCGCGGACCTCGATGATCTGCGGCTGCTCAACCCGGAACTTCTGCGGGGCGTCACTCCGGACCAACCCGGCTTCGAACTGAACCTGCCGGCGGGCACTGCCAGGAATTTCGAGGAAAACATCCAGCAGGTTCCCGAGGACAAGTGGACCACCTGGCGGCTGCATACTGTCGTGGAGGGAGAGACGCTTCCGGATATCGCCGAGCGCTATCGCGTCACTCTTCCGGCGCTCGAATCGGCCAATCATCTGGAGGCGCACGCTTCCGTGCCGGCGGGCTTCGTGCTGGACGTGCCGGCGGCGCCGCCCGTGATCCGGTTGGTCCATTATCGCGTTCAGCGCGACGACACGCTCGAAGGGATTGCGGACCGCTTCGACGTGACTGTGGCGGAACTCAAACGATGGAACCGCATCGCGGGTCATCACATGGCGCGCGGCATGCGGCTGAGGATTTATGCGGGCAGCGGCGACACGGCCGCGACATCGCGCGCCCCCTCGAAGCCGGTGCGGAGCTCCGGCTCGGCGGTGCGCAACGTGTCCACGCACGCTTCCGAAAAGTCGGACGCCCTCGAGCATCGCGTGAAGCCGGGCGAGACGCTCTATTCGATTGCGCGCGAGTATGGCACCACGGTTTCGGCCCTGCGCGAATCGAACCCGTTCCTCTCCGGGAGGCCGCTCGAGCCCGGCGATGTCCTGACCGTGCAACGCTAAAGAACGCACGCGGTCACCCCTGGAAATCCAATAAACCATTCCTTATCTATATGTTACAGGATATGCGCGCCTTTCTCTTCCGGGTACCCGGGAATCCATCGGAAATGGTTCTCGAATGCAGCACGTTTTTCGATTCATTGCGGCTTGACAAAGCTCCGATACTCCGTTTATAAGCGCCCGAGGAGTTCCAGGCCGTCCGCGAGCCCGACACCCCACGGAGGAACGCATGTTTCACGCCAAAATGCACGATGAGGAAGACGACGAATTGCCGCGTTACGAAGAGGAAGAAGAGGGACAGGAACAGCCGCAGGAGATCGTGGAAGAGGTGGAAGAGATTGTGATCGAGGAGGAGCCGGAACACAAAGCCCCGGCAGCTCCCGCCCCTCGCCGGCGCGCGCCGGCACGCAAAGCGAAAAAGTCGAAGAAATCGAAAAAAACCCGCCCGAAAAAGAAGGCCAAGGGCAAGGCCAAAGCCAAAAAAGGGCGCGCGAAGAAGGGCGGAAAGCGCAGGAAGCGCTGACCGTCCTGCCGTCCTGGTTCTCCTCGGAAGATTGAATCGCGGCGGTGCGCCGCAGCCCGCCGGGCTTCCGGCGGGCAGTCTTGCGGGGATTTTCCTTCGCGCGATCCTCGATGTGCGCGCCGGAAGGCGCATCCGGCGTGTTTCCCATTTTGGAATCTTTCCCTTGCAGTAATCCGCTCTGGATAGCTAGCATACGCGTTCGATGCCGCTGGCCGTCGAACAGATACGGAGGATGCGCGGTGGAGCGCAGGCGCAACTGATGCGCTGCGCGGACGAAGCGTATTACGTCGTGAAATTCCAAAACAATCCGCAGGGCGTTCGTATTCTGGCGAATGAATTGCTCGGAACACGTCTGGCCGCCCGCCTGGGCCTTCCCACGGCGGGTGCGGCTGTGGTCGAGGTGCGCGAGGAGCTGATCGAACACACCGATGAATTGGAAATTCAGCTGGGGCGCGGGCGCGCGCGGTGCAAGCCCGGGCTGCAATTCGGCTCGCGCTATCCCGGCTCGCCCGCGGAAACCGTGGTCTACGATTTCCTTCCCGAGGAGCAGCTCCGCGCGTCGCCGAATCTTTCGGATTTCTGCGGCATGCTCGTCTTCGACAAATGGACCTGCAACACCAACGGCCGCCAGGCGGTCTTCTTCCGCGCGCGGAGCGAAGCCCCCTACCGTGCGCAGATGATCGACCAGGGCTTCTGTTTCAATGCGGGAGAGTGGAATTTTCCTGATGCGCCGCTGCGCGGGCTGTATGCGCGGCACGGCGTCTATGCATCGGTGCGCGGGATCGAGTCCTTCGAGCCCTGGCTCGCGCGCATCGAAACGAAGATTTCGGAAGCCGCGCTCGAGGATGCCGCGAGCGAGATTCCCCCGGAGTGGTACAATTTCGATCCGGACGCGCTCGAGCAGCTGCTGGAAAATCTCCTGCGGCGGCGCAATCGGGTCCGCGAACTGATTGTCTCGGCCTGGAAATCGTCGGCCGAGCCATTTCCCAACTGGAAGTGAACCATGCCCGAAGAACAGAAAAATTATTTCCGCTACCGCGTCCTGCGCTACACGCCGGACCCCATTCGCGATGAGTGGGTGAATATCGGAGTCGTGCTGGAACACACGGAAGGCGCGCGGCTGGCCGCGCGGCTCATCGAAGAGCCGGCCGAGCTCGCCCGTGTCCGCCGGCTGCACCCCCAGGCCGATGAAGCCTTGCTCCGCGCCCTGCCGGCGGAATTCGAGGCGCGGCTCGGCGCCCCGGCGGCCGAGGCCACGGCACACCTCGCCAAGCTCGACGACACATTATCAAATGCCTTGCAGTTCAGCCCGCAAAGGGCTCTCTATGCCGAGGATTTCGACGCCGAGCTCGACCGCCTCTTCCGCGACCACGTCGCGCCTCCGCCCCGCGCGCGCGGCGGGATTGCCGAAAGCACCCGCGCCTGGATCAAGGCGCGCATCAACGACGTTTTTCTCAGGCGCCGCGTTCCCCGGCTCGAGCGCAGCATCCGCGTGGACGAATTTACGCAGCCGGGCGATCCCCTGCGGCTCGATTACGGCTACCGCAATGGCGTGCGCGGCTATCTGCACGCCGTGGCCCTCGGCCGCGATCCCTCGCAGGCCAAGGTGTTGGCCTACACCGCCGAGCGCATCCGCGCGCGCCTGCCTCAATGCGAATTCACCGCCATCACCGAGGCCGGCCCCGCCCCCGGCAATCCCCGGCATCAGTTCATCGAGGGGCTGTTTAAGGAACAGAACATCGCCCTCGTCCCGCTCAATCACATCGAGCGCTTCGCCGAGGATCTCCGGCGTCGTCTTTCGTAGGGTTTAGGTGTTCTGGGTCTCAATGAAGTGGGGCGTTTCCCTATCCTGGCAGTCCGAATCTCTTGCTGCAGAGGCGGACAAGCCGCCCCTGCAAGGTCTCCTGATTTTTAGAAGTGGCTTAATTTCCGGTGAGGGCGTTAATGAGGACCACTCACTGACTTCTGCCGGTCGGTGATAGAGGGAGAAGGTACCGCAGACGGCTCCGCCAACACTGGATGCAGGCTCGTGAGCATTCGCTTGAGTTCGGATTGTGAGAGCTTAATGTTGTCCTTCAAGGTCGCGCAGATAATCTCGACGTGATGGCCTCCCATGCCAAACACTTCGAGGTCCACGCGCGTCGATTTATGTGGATCACCGATTTGAAACCCGCGCTTGTCTGGCAACTCAAACGAAAACACTCCCGTTCCTAAACTGGAAGGAGTGGCGATGGCTTTTATCGTCAGAAGCGTCATCCCGCGAACCGCCTCAGCTCGCGGCCCAAAGGCTCGAACACTCTGGGGCGTCGTGTACAAGAGCGCAGCTTGTTGGTCATACGCCGAACGGTTCATCAAATCGCCAAACACGGGCCGCCAATTCTCCATGTGCATGGACGGATCCTGCACGAGCTCGGTCAGCAGTCCGCTCTGGTTCGTGGGCACAATGAAAGTCACACTTTGTCCCGATTCAAACTCAAGCTGCACGATGCCATTGCCTGCCTTTTGCCTGGAGATCCCATTCCATGGCACCTCGAACTCGTAGCCGAAATACGAAATTTCAGTCCCCGGCGCATCGGACACGGAGTAATCCACGAGCGGCTGGGGTGCGACCTTTACGCCTGGAAATTTCCTGGCTTCACGTCTCGCCATGAAGAATATCGTGATTGGAGGCGCAACAAGTTTGATCAGAAAAATTACGATTGCGAAAAGTACCGCCACGCGCGCGAACGCGCCTAGGACTCGTCTACCCAGCGATATCCGCTCCCAGGAAGTAACGTGAGTGAGCGCCGACACTCATTGATTCTCGCAGCTCCGTCCCGGCCTTGCAATGGACCCGCGATGTGCTGTGCCGTAGAGGTTAGAAGCCCCCGAACCGGAACAACCGGCCGATCCTTAAGACGCGATCGCGCCCCAGGAAGGGACCTCTCTCTTGCCGAGAAGAACCTCTGCGGCCCATGCACTTAGATAAACCGAAAGTGCCACGCCATGCCCCGCATAAGCGCCGAGGACAATTCCATTGCTGTGCTCCGGATGCCGATCGAACACCGGCCTCCAGCTATCGCGGAAAAGAATCGGCCCGCCCCACTGATGCGTGAATTGGGCGTTGGCGAGCGCCGGATGCAACCCCCGTATCCGCTTCTCAAGCTTCGCAAACATTCGCACCGGCTCTTCCGACGCAATATCAACATCCCGCAGATCGCCCGAAGCCGGCTCGGTCACGAGTCCCGCGCCCCACACAATCGAGTTGTCCCGCCTCGCGCGCCCCCAGAGATACGGAAAATCCACGGTATAAAACGGTCTTCGGTGAAAAAGCCCGGCGGCCTCAAGCTGCTCCTCGCGAAACGGAGCGGTCGCAGCAGCCAGGGTCAGTCGCGGATGCGTCGTGTGGCCCAGCCCCGAAAGCGGGAGCGAAAGCGCGTTCGTCGCGAACAAAATTTTGCCGGCGCGTATTTTCCCCGGCCGCGCGCCTGCGAATTCGATTTCCGTGGGTTCGCCCCCATGAACGCGCCCCACCCGCGCTTCCTCGACGATGACCGTCCCCAGTCGGTGCGCCGCGCGCGCCAGTCCGCTCACGAGTTTTCCCGGATCGAGTGTGCCGCCTGGAACTTCATTCACCACCCGCAGAGTTCCTGAATCCTGCCACGCAATCGGCGAATTTTCCATGCCGCCGCTGCGCCCGATTTCCCACGCGCCCGGAAGCCCGAGATCGCATTCGACGCCTAGCTTCCCCAAAATATTTTTCAGCCCGGCGAGGACATCGCCCAAATCCGGAAAATCGCCCGCGGCCGTCTCCGCGAGGACCATGCCGCCCGTCCGCCCGCTCGCGCCCGCGCCGATGCGCCCGGCCTCGAACACCGCAACGGATTTTTCAGGCGCAAGCAGCCGCAGCCACGCCGCGGCAGCCAGTCCCGTGAATCCGCCGCCGATCACGGCGAAGTCCACGGCCTGCGAGTTAGCCTGCTTGGGCGGCTGGAAATCAATCCGCCAGGGCGGAGCGCCCCAGATATCGCGCGCGGCAGGAGAGGTCATGGAAGGAAAGAGGAAAATGTCGGATGCTTTACCACCTCGTCGAAGAATGGGAGAGGTTTGTAGGTTGCGGCTTTAGCCGCCACGAAAAGCCTGCAAAATTAGCGGGGCTTTCGCGCCTTTTGCGTCCCGATGGTTTGTATCGGGAAGCCCCTGAAGTTCCCCCAAATCAGTTCTTCGGCAATCCGCTACAAAATACTCTCGGTCCAATGCTCGAGCGTCTGCTTAACCTTGCCCATGAATTGGTGGGCGATGGCGCCGTCCACGGCGCGGTGATCGTAGGAAAGCGTCAGGTAAACCATCGAGCGGATGGCGATGGCGTCCTCCACCACCACGGGCCGCTTCTCGATCGCGCCCAGTCCCAGGATAGCCACGTTCGGCTGATTGATCACCGGCAGGCCAAACAGCCCGCCGAACACGCCGGGGTTGGTGATCGAAAACGTGCTCTCCGCCACTTCCTCGGGCTTGAGCTTCTTCGACCGCGCGCGCTCGGCCAGGTCGTTCACCGCCCGCGCCAGCCCCAGAAAATTTTTCTCCTCGGCGTCCTTGATCACTGGCACGATCAGGCCCCAGTCAAGCGCCACGGCGATGCCGATATTGCACTCCTTGTGCAGCACGATGTTCGTGCCGTCCACCGATGCATTCACCGTGGGGTATGCGCGCAGCCCCTCGACCGCCGCGCGGATGAAGAATGGCATGAACGAGAGCTTCGTGCCCGTCGTCTGTTCGAATTGTTCCTTCGACCTGGCGCGCAGCACGGCCACCCCGGTGACGTCCACTTCCTCCACCGAATAGACGTGCGGCGAAACGCGCTTCGAGAGCACCATATGCTCGGCGATCCGCTGGCGCATCACGGACATGGGCTGCACTTCGTAGTGGCCGAAGTAAATTTTCTCGCGCGGCACCGCTGTCTCGAGCGTCGCATGCGCGGCCGCTGCGCCTGTTGCTGGGCGAGCGCCTGCCCCGCCGCCTTCGACTGCGGCGAGGATGTCCCGCTTGCTCACGCGGCCTCCCGCTCCGGTCCCGGGCACTTGCGTCAAATCAATTTTGTGCTCGCGCGCGATGCGCCGCACGAGCGGCGAGCTGCGCACTTTTTGGCCGTTGCCTCCGGCCACTGCCCGCTGGGCTGCGGGAACCGCCGCCGCAGGCGTCGCGGACGGGGGCGGCGCGGAACCCGCTGGCTTCGCGGCTTCCGGCTTGGCCGTGCTGGGGGCGGGCTTCGGCGCTTCGCCCTTTGCGGGCGAGGGCGCGGGAGACGGGGCCGCGGCGGCGCTCGCGCCTGCAGCGTCAATCACCGCCACGACTGTTTGCACTGGCACGGTCTGCCCTTCGCTGACCTTGATCTCCTTCAGCACTCCGGCGGTCGGCGCGGGAATTTCCGCGTCCACCTTGTCGGTCGAAATCTCGAAGAGCGGCTCATCCCGCTCGATTTTGTCGCCCGGCTTCTTGAGCCATTTCGTGATGGTGCCTTCGAAAATGCTCTCGCCCATTTGGGGCATGATGACGTCTACAGCCATGTTTGTCTCCTAGGGGACTCGCAACTCAAACGGCGCTCAGACACTCCTCGTGCCAGACGCCGGGTATTCCTTCGAGCGTGTAGACCTCGTCTCCGCCGTGAAAGAAGGTGACCGCGCTCACGCGCGCCGCTCGGCCTGCATACTCGAGCTGCTCCGGCTCCAGCTCGTTATGATACTGTCCCGCCTCGAGAAACTCCTCCAGGAAGGCGCGGTCCGCGACGCGCACCTCCGATCCCACTTCGAATTCCGCCTGGTTCAGACCCTTTGTTTTGCCCAAACCGCACCACCCTCTTTCTTCCGCGCTTACTATTGTGCCAATTCTCGCGCGGCGGCGACACCCTTTTCCTCGCCGGGAAGTAACTTTTCGATTTCTTCGAGTTTCCGCCGGGGAACGCGCTCCATCTCCCGCTCGAAAATATCTCCAAAATGCGCGGTCAGGCGCTCGCGCACCTCCGCGCACTCGACGGCGCGGCCGAGCAGTTTTTCCAGCGACGTGGCGCGCTTCCCGGGAATTCCGCAGGGAACGATCAGGTCGAAATAGCGCAGGTCCGTCGAGATGTTGAAGGCGAAGCCGTGCGACGTCACCCAGCGGCTCAGATGCACGCCCAGCGCCGCCAGTTTTTCTTCGCCCGCCGCCGTGTCCACCCATGCGCCGTGGTGCCCTTCGACGCGCTTGGCCGCCACGCCGAAATCCGCCGCCGCGCGAATCATCACCTCTTCGATCTGCTCGACGTACCAGCGCACGTCGCGCCGATGCTCGGCCAGGTCCACAATCGGGTAGCCTACAATCTGTCCGGGGCCATGATATGTAATATCGCCGCCGCGATCCGTGTCATGCAATTCGACTTTCCTCTGCGCCAGCAAGCCGTCCCCGGCGCGCAGGTGTTCGCGCTTGCCGTTGCGCCCGAGCGTGATCGTGTGCGGATGCTCCACAAGCAGCAGCACGTCGGGAATTTTTCCTGCCTTGCGCGCTTCGACGAGCGTCCGCTGCAAGGCGCAGCACGGGCCGTAGGCAATCATGCCCAGGTCCGCCATCCAGCAAATTTTCCGGTCTTCGATCACAACCCGTCTTTGTCGCCCCGCGGCGTTAGTAGTTGATGGTGAGCCCTCGCACGGCGTTGAACGCGTCGCCCATCGCTTCCCACACGGTCGGATGCGCGTGAATCACGCCCGCCATGTCGTCGAGCGTGGCTTCCAGGCTCAGCGCCGCGGTCGCTTCGGAAATAATTTCCGTCGCCAGCGGCCCGATGGCGTGCACGCCCAGAATTTCGCCGTACTTCGCCTCCGCCACCACCTTGATGAACCCCTCGTGCATGCCCAGAATCGTGGCCTTGCTGTTGGCCAGGAACGGAAACTTCCCGGTCTTCACCTCGTAGCCCGCCTCGCGCGCCTGCTTTTCCGTCAGCCCGATCGAGCCGATTTGCGGCTCGCAGTACGTGGCGTTCGGGCAGCGTTTGCGGTCGAACGGCTGCACGTCCTTTCCCGCCATGCGCCCCACGGCAATGATTCCTTCCATCGAAGCGGCGTGCGCCAGTTGCGGCATCCCCGCGACGATGTCGCCGATGGCGTAGAGCCGCGGCTCATCCGTTTCAAGATATGCGCTCGTGTGCACGAAGCCGCGCTCGAGCTTCGCCTTGGTCTTCTCGATTCCGGTATTTTCGGTGAGCGGGCGCCGCCCCACCGCGATCAGAACTTTTTCAGCGGAGATGGATTGCGATTTTCCGGCCTTGTCCGTGAACGTGACCGTCGCGCCCTTGGCATCCTTCTTCACCGCGTTCACCTTGGCCTCGGTCTCGATGCGGATGCCCTTCTTTTGGAAGGCTTTCAGCAACTCAGCGGAAATTTCCTCATCTTCGAGCGGCACAACGCGCGGCAGCGCTTCGAGGATGGTCACGTCCGTTCCGAACGTCCGAAAAATGGACGCGAATTCCACTCCCACGGCGCCCGCGCCCACCACCACCAGCGATTTCGGAATGTTCGGAAGCGCCAGAATTTCGCGGTTCGTCAAAATCGTCTGGCCATCTATCTCCACGCCCGGCAGCGTGCGCGCGTCCGAGCCGCTGGCTAGCATCGTGTAATTCGTTTCGATCTCGGTCGTTTTCCCGTCCTTCTCGACGGACACTCGCCCCGGCCCCGCGATTCGCCCCCATCCCGTGATGGAATCAACCTTGTTTTTCTTGAACAGCGCCGCGATCCCTAGCGCGTGCTTCTTGACGATTCTGTCCTTGCGCGCCAGCATGGCCGGCCAATTCACCTTCACATCCTTCACTTCGAATCCGAATTCCTCGGCGCGCTGAAAATAGTCGTAGATGTCCGCGTGGTGCAGAAACACTTTCGTGGGAATGCAGCCGATGTGCAGGCACGTCCCGCCCAGAAACGGGTCCTTTTCGACCACGGCGGTTTTCAATCCCCACTCGGAGGCGCGAATGGCGGCCACGTAGCCGCCCGGTCCGCTTCCGATGATCACCAGATCATATTTGGCCAAGCCAGTTCTCCCTCACGGGTGGTGGGTCAGTTTGAATTTTCTTGATCGTGAGACAAAAGGCCAAAATTCAAACTCACCCATTACCCCCTTGCGGACCTTATTTCCGTCCGGCTGATTCGATGCATGGAAGGGTTTTCTCGATTGCGGCTCTTCCAGGCGCGCAGAACATTGATTTTAGCAGCCGCACTCCGCCGCCGCAACCACGGCCGTCACGCGGTGGTGGGTCGGTTTGAATTTTCTTGATCGTGGCACAAAAAGCCAAAATTCAAACTGACCCATTACTCGTCACGCGAGTAGCGTGCTAAAACCATCGGCGCCGCGCGGAATCCTTTGTCGCTCCCGCCGCATCTACTATCACTCGGTTCGAGTGCCTCCCGCGGCCCCGTCCCCGGGATGTAGCGCATTCCGCATCCCGCGCAACGTCACTGATTTGACAAGACGCGGAACGGGCCTGTAAAATCGTTCGATTTTGGTGAGGCATTCGGCTCGCTGTGGAACCTGCATATGGATAAGAAACGGCTCGAATATTATAAAAAGAAGCTGGCCACGCGGCGCGAGGAGCTGCTGCGCGGCATCGCCCGCACCGAACAGGAGGGCCGCGAAGCCGACGAAGACCCCACCGTGGACCTCGCCGACAAGGCCGCCAACTCCTACACCAAGGAATTTCTCTTCGGCCAGACGCACAACGAACGCTCCCTGCTGCAACTGGTGGACGATGCGCTCGCCCGCATCCGTGAAAATACCTTTGGCGAATGTATCTCCTGCCATGTCGAGCTCCAGCAGAAGCGCCTCGAAGCCGTCCCCTGGACCCGCTACTGCCTTACCTGCCAGGAAAAGAAGGAGCAGGGCCTGCTGTAGTAGTAGCTCGCCCGCACTGAGTTTCGCTCTTCCCTTCCCGCCCGTTTTGGAGTAGCGTCTCCCGGTACCCCATCGGTTAACAACGCATCCGTGATCTTAAGGAACGCCCTCGACGCACTGGCCTCGGTGCTTCTTCCCGCGCCGTGCCGCATCTGCGGCCAAGCGCTCACGAACGCCAGCCGCATTCCCATCTGCGGCCCCTGCCTGGATTCCTTCGAGCGCATTGCCGAGCCGATGTGCCGCTGTTGCGGCCGGCCATTCGTCTCCGCCGTGGCGGCGCAGGCCATCGAGCCGCTCTGCCGCCTCTGCCGCGCCAATTTCTACGCCTTCGACCAAGCGCGCACCTTCGCCATCTATGGCGACGCGCTCTCACAGGCCATCACCCTCCTGAAATACGAAGAGGTCTCGCGCCTGGGCGACTGGTTCGCCGCGCGACTCGCCGAAGTCTTCTCGCGCGCTGCCGGCGATTGGCGCCCCAGCGTCATCATTCCCGTCCCGCTCTTTCCCGCGCGCCTGCGTGAGCGCGGTTACAACCAGTCCGACTTGATCGCACGGCCTCTCGCCAAGCGCCTCGGCCTCCGGCTCGAATCCCGCCTTCTCACGCGCATCAAGCCTCGCCCGCCCCAGCTTCTCCTCTCGCGCAACGAGCGCTGGAAATCCGTACGTGGCGCCTACGCCACGCGCGAAGGTCTGCGGGTTGACAACCTCCGCGTTCTGCTGATAGATGATGTATTGACGACTGGCGCGACCCTCGATTCCTGCGCCCGCACGCTCAAGAAGGCGGGCGCGGCGGCTGTCTTCGGTCTGACGGTTGCGCGCATCGTTCCCGGCTGGGTCTCCCGCAGGCCGGTCGCAGCGGCGCCGAGCCAGGCAGTTTCAGGAAACCGGATGGTTGCGAAAAGCATCTCTAGCACCGTTCCAACTCAGCACCGCAAGGCTCAGAATGGCGGAAGGCAATGTGAATGACGCAGGGAAGCCTTCGCATACTTGGCTAAAAAAGTTGGACCGGCACTAGTACTACCTGAGGTAAAATGTAAGCTGGCGCAACGTAAGCCGCAACGCCAATGGATAGCCGTCTCAAGACCGGCCTTCGCCCCCGGCCCAATATCGGCCTCGCTGGACTCGCGCCCGAGCATGCCGGCCCGAGGCCATTGACCGCCCCGCCCAGCAGGCCCTCCGTGATGCAGGCGCCCGTGCTCGTCCTCAACGCCACATTCGAGCCTATCAACGTCACCGCCGTGCGCCGCGCCCTGGTCCTGATGCTCAAGGGAGTGGCCCAGGCCGAGGAAACCAACCACGCCGAGGTGCACTCCGCCTCGCGCGCCATTCAGGTGCCCTCCGTGATTCGCCTGGTGAGCTACCGCCACATTCCCCAGCAGAGCCGCGCTCTCTCGCGGAAAAATATTTTGCTGCGCGACCGCAACACCTGCCAGTTTTGCGGCGATGCCCTGCCCGCTTCGGAGCTGACCCTCGATCATGTCGTCCCTCGTTCGCGGGGCGGCCGGTCGTCGTGGGAAAATCTCGTGGCCTGCTGCTACGGCTGCAACAATCGCAAAGGCGACCGCACGCCGGAAGAGGCCGGACTAAAGCTGCAAAGGCGTCCCCGGCCGTTCACTCTGCACACCTCGCGTCAATTGATGCGCCTCATCGGCCATCGCGACGAGAAAGTGGCGCAAATATCTTTTTTATTGACCGCGCAAATTCGAGGCAACCTTTTCCGCATCCGAGCGTCTAATGTATCAAACGCTTCTAGGACACACCCCGGGAAGCGACACCGGCTCCACCCGGTTCGCTTCCTTTCTTTTTTTCCGCTTCTGTTTCTGATTTTGTAGATTCTCTTTATCACCAAGCTTGTGCGCGGTGAGGATCTGAGCTTTTACCGCGAACTGGATAAGACCGGCCGACTTCCCTGAATTCCGGAGAACCGATCTTATTGCCAACTGACGTCACGATTCCCGCCGTGTCGTCGGACACTCGGAAGATATCCTTCCCTTGAGATGCAGGCTTTACCGCTGGGTCTCGTTCACTACTACAATTGTCACTGAGCCCTCTTCGAGCCCCTTCCCTTCCTGCCCGCCGACAAGGGCCCGCTCCCGCCTTGCATCTGACATGAGCTCATTTAAGGCCATTTAAGGGCGCAAAAACGCGCAAAAAAATGCATTTTAGGGCCTTTTAACCAGCTTAAGAAAGCAAAGTCCATGCTGCTGTTGCTGACGCCAAAAGCTGCAAACATCAGCAAAGTCCATGTTGCTGTTGCTGACGCCAAAAGCTGCAAACATCGGCAAAGTCCATGCTGCTGTTGCTGACGCCAAAAGCTGCAAATATCAGCAAAGTCCATGCTGCAAATTGCGGCAATGTGCTTGCTTGAATTGCTGGAGCCTTTCGAGCAAACTGAAGGGGGTCTCCGCTTCACTTTTCCGCGCAAAAGGGCTATCTTCAGGCGAAGCAAAATTGAATCTATAATGAGAATCAACCACTCAACCGCGGCCCGCCCATGAAGATCACCCGCGACGACGTTATCCGCGTGGCCGAGCTCGCCCATCTCGAGCTATCCCCCGAAGAGATAAACACTTACCTCGGCCAGCTCGACGACATACTCACCTATATAGACAAGCTGAACGAGCTTGATGTCGCCGCGACCGAACCCATGGCCCAGGTCCTCTTCGCACCCTCAGGAGACGCCCATCCCGAGCTGCGTGCCGACATACCCCGCCCGTGCGACGCATCCGAGGCCATCCTTGCGCAGGCGCCCGATGCAGCAACGCCCTTTTTCCGCGTCCCTCGGGTGATCGACCGTTGACCGCCGCCGCCCCCTGGACCGTCGCCGGCGTTCGCCATGCGCTCGCGGCCAAAAAAATTTCCGCGCGCGAGCTGACCGCCGAGTTCTACTCTCGCATCTCCGCCCGCAACGCCGAATTAAACGCATTCCTCACGCTTTCCCCCGAGCGCGCCTACGCCAAGGCGGACCTCATGGATTCCGAAATCGCCCGCGGCGCAGCCCTGCCTCCATTGGCAGGCGTGCCCATTGCCGTAAAGGACGTCATCAGCACGCGCGGCGTTCGCACCACATGTGGCTCGAAGATTCTCGAAACCTATATCCCTCCCTATGACGCCACCGCCGTCGAAAAGCTCGAAGCCGCTGGGGCCGTGGTCCTGGGAAAAACCAACTGCGACGAATTTGCCATGGGCAGCTCCAACGAGAACTCAGCATACGGACCCGTACGGAACCCCGTCGCTCTCGACCGTGTTCCCGGCGGCTCGAGTGGTGGTTCGGCTGCCGCCGTTGCCGCCGGCCTTGCCGTCGCCGCCCTGGGAACCGATACGGGCGGTTCGATTCGCCAGCCGGGGGCCTGCTGCGGCATCCCCGGCCTCATGCCCACCTATGGACGCGTATCCCGCTATGGGCTGATCGCCTATGCCTCGTCTCTCGATAAAATCGGGCCACTTACGGGGAATATTGCCGATGCAGCTGCCGTGATGAGCGCTATCGCCGGCCACGACGCAAACGATTCCACATCCGCGGCCGTCCCGGTCGAGAACTATGCGGCCGCGGTCAAGAAGCCAATCAAGGGATTGCGCGTCGGCATCCCGGAAGACTATTTCGGCGCGGGACTCGACCCGGAGGTTAAGACCAAAGTCGAATCCGGTATTGCTTTGCTCGAAAAGCTGGGCTGCCGCCGCGTGGCCCTGCGCATGCCGCACACCGACTACGCCATCGCTACCTATTACATCATCGCCACCGCCGAAGCGAGTTCGAATCTGGCGCGTTACGACGGCGTGCGCTACGGAGTGCGCGTCCCGGGAAACACGCTCATCGAAATGTACCGCAAGACGCGCGAACGCGGTTTTGGCTCCGAGGTAAAGCGCCGCATCATGCTGGGAACCTACGTCTTATCCGCAGGCTACTACGATGCTTACTATCTCCGCGCGCAAAAAGTGCGCTCGCTCATTGCCCGCGATTTTGCCGCCGCCTTCGAGAAGGCTGATGTGATTGTCACGCCCACAGCTCCCACCCCTGCCTTCCGGCTGGGAGAAAAGACCTCCGACCCGCTCCAGATGTATCTTGCTGATATATATACAGTTACAGGATCGCTTGCCGGTGTTCCAGGAATTTCCGTCCCTTGCGGCAACACTCGCGCCGGCCTGCCGGTGGGCATGCAAATTTTCGGGCCGCACTTCAGCGAGGGCCGTGTGCTGCAACTCGCTCACGCCTTTGAGAATAGCGGCGGCTTCACGATTTAATCCATACCAAAAAAACCGACGTACTGGTCCGGAATGTACGAACCGGCCATTGCGGCCCGCATGTGCCTCGCGTACTTTGAGCTACATGGAGGGTGCCCAATGAAAATCAGAATTTCACTGTTGCTGTTGGCGATCGCAGCGTGGATGGTGGTTGCCCGGCCTGCGAACGCACAAGTGTCGAACTGGACCTTGTCATGGAGTAATGTCTACACAGGAACTGCGGGGGTTTTTACGCCCACCAGCAGCAATAACTCATATTGGACCTTCGACACCGGTAAGGGCACCTTCGGCACCGGCGAAATTGAAGACATGATTAGCGACGGCACCACCTCGTACCTGGATGGCAGCGGCCATCTTGTTATCAAGACCTACGATACGAGCGGGACATATTATTCGGCCCGCTTCAAGACGAAGGTGAACGGGAGCTTCGGCCGCGACTTCACCTACGGTCGAGTCGAAAGCAGCATGCAGATTGCCACGACCGAGGGCCTGTGGCCCGCGTTCTGGATGCTGGGCGATAACGGCGTCACATGGCCGGGCAACGGCGAGATAGACATCATGGAGGAAAATGGTTCCGCGCCGCAGCATATCCGTGGAACGATCCATGCCACTGGGTACGCGAACTCCGGATTGGGGATCGACTCCTTTTGCCCCAACGGCTGCACTTACCCCGCCGCATACCACTCGTACGGCGTGATCTGGGGGCCCTACCTGGTCGAATTCTACGTGGATACTCCGGCAACGCCCTATATCTATTACACGCCCGCGGACGTGATGGGCGTGGGCATGAACGGCACCGCCTCGACACTGGGCGAATGGGCCTTCTATGGCCATCCGTTCTACATTCTGTATGACGTGGCGGTGGGCGGCGCCTTCCCCGGCGCACCAGGAGCTAACACGGTGATGCCGCAATACACGAACATCAGCTATACCGACGTGTACACGTCGCCCGCACCCGCGGCTCCCTCGGCTTTGACCGCGACGACGATATCCAACAGCCAGGTTCAATTGAACTGGACCGCCAGCTCCACCAGCGCCAGCGATCCCGAGCTTACCTACAATGTTTTCCGCAGCACGACGTCCGGTGCGGAACACAACATCTCCAACACGAACATGACGCCCATGATCGCGACGGGCGTTACGGGGACGAGCTTCACGGACACAATGCTGACTCCCAACACGACCTACTACTATGAAATAACCGCCAGCGGCCAGGAATCGGGTGAATCACCGGTATCCAACCAAGCCACGGTCACGACCCCCACCACCGGCACAAATGTGCAGGAGATCGCGATTCACGTCGGAGGCTTGGTCGGGTGGCAGAAGTTCGTTCAAGACGCCGGCTACGGCACCACGGGAGCCACCAACGCGTACGCTAACTTGATTACGACCACGGGTGTTACCAACGCCGCTCCGGAAGATATATACCGCACGGAGCGCTGGGGTCCTATGACGTATACCATTCCGAATTTGACCCCAGGAGCAAGCTTCACCGTACGCCTGCACTTCGCGGAAGCTGCATACGCAGCGGCCGGAGATCGTCACTTCAATGTCGCCATCAATGGGACCACGGTTCTGACGAACTTCGACATTTTCGCCGCTGCCGGTGGCGAGTACATCGCCAATGTCCAGTCGTTCTCGGCGAATGCCGACAGCACCGGCAAGATCACGATTGCCCTGACCGTAGGAACGGGAGGAACCAGCAGCCAAAATCCCAGCCTACGGGGCATTGAAGTGATTCCGGCGGGTTCGAGTTGCAGTGCGCCGACGGCTCCCAGCGGGCTGGGCGCGACAGCGACTTCCTCGAGCCAGATCAACCTCAGCTGGACGGCAAGTTCGGCTTCGTGCTCGGTGACCTATACCGTCTTCCGCAGCACGACCTCCGGTTTCACGCCGTCGAGCAGCAACCAGATCGCCACGGGCGTGACCACGACGACGTACTCGAACACGGGTCTCACGGCTTCGACCACCTACTACTACTTGGTTGAGGGCGTGGACTCGGCCGGCACGTCCGCAGCGTCGAATCAGGCTAGCGCGACCACCAGCGCCTCTTCGGGGTCATGCACCAGCCTCTGCATCAATTCCGGCGGGCCGCTCGTGAGTCCGTTCGTGGCCGATGAGGACTACTCGGGCGGCGCAACCCTTAACCACGCCAACACCATCAATACGAGCAAGGTGACCAACCCGGCGCCTGCGGCCGTTTACCAGACGGGCCGGGACGAGAACTTCACCTACACGATCGGTGGGTTCACGGCCAATTCGAGCCACACGGTGCGTCTACATTTCTGCGAGACCTATTTCACAGCCTCCGGAAAGCGGACGTTCGACGTGAGCATCAACGGCACGACGGTGCTGACGGACTTCGACATCTTCGCGGCTGCCGGTGGGCAGAACATCGCCAACATCCAGCAGTTCACGGAGGCGGCGAATTCGAGCGGCCAATACGTGATCGTGTTCACGTCGGTGGTGAACAACTCCCTCGTGAGCGGGATCGAAATAGACTAACAGCTCAGGCGAAATGCGGGGAGGTCTTCGGATCTCCCCGCATTTTATTTCCGGTCCGCCCCCTGCCGTTTGCATCTCTTGAATGTCGGCTGCGGCTTCGAATGCACAATCGCTCTTGAAAAATCTTTAGCCGCGCTGCAAGCAGTAAGCCGTGTTCCCCCAGAACCGAACCATCATCAGATACCTTCCGGGAATCCGCGTCCGATTTGCCGAGGCGGGTTGTGGCGCGCCGCGCGCGGCGCTATCCTCACCTGAGGCCGGCTAAACCAAATAGCGGCGCCAGGCATCCTAACCGGCAGAACCAGGTGTAGAAATACCCATGCACCAAGCTCCTATCGAATCGAAACCCGCGGGGATGAAACGGCCGTTGGGGCTTGTCGCTGCTGCGATTCTTCTGGCGGCGCCGGCGCTTGGCGCGCAAGCCCCCGCTGGTCCGTTACCACCGTCGTCTACCGCAGCGAAACCTCCAGCGCCATCTTCTGCAACCCCCGCCGCCCCGGCAGCCGGCCGCGGAAAAAAACTTGTCCTCAAGGACGGCAGCATCCAGCTTGTGCGCGAATATCACGTGGAGGGCGACCGCCTCCGCTTCTACAGCCTGGATAGCTCGCAGTGGGAAGAAATGCCCGCGGCGCTGGTGGATTGGGACGCGACAAAAAGGATCGAAGCGGACGAGGCTCAGCGCCAGGCCGCCATCCTTGCCAGGGCGCATGTTCGGGAGGAAGGGCTCCGCGCCGGACCGCTCGATACGGATGCCAGCATGGAGGTGGCGCCGGGAGTCTTCCTGCCGCCCGGGGAGGGGCTTTTTGTCTTCGATGGCAAGGCCGTCCTTCCGCTTACGCAGGCGCTGGCGAACTCGAATCTGAGCAAGGGGAAAATGGCCGAGAAGATTTTCATGCCCGTCCCGGTGGTGCCTACGCGCCATACGATATCCCTGCCGGGAATTCGCGCTTCATTGCGCGTCAATACCACCGAGCCGGAGTTCTACATGCGCACTACGGATGCGCGCGAGCCGCAGTTAAGGCTGATCCGAGCCAGGGTGCGAAAAGACGCCCGCCAGCTTGAAAATCTGGATACTTTGGTCGACCAGCAGCGTGAAACAGGGGACACCGTGCCGATACAGCTCTGGGAGATCGCGCAGGGAGTCTATCGCTTTACGCTGGGCCAGACGCTCGAGCCGGGCGAATACGCGCTTGCGGAAAGCATCGAGGGACAGGACGGCGCGAGCGTCATGAGCCTCTATGTTTGGGATTTTGGCGTGGACGCGAAGGCCGCCGCCGCGAAGGGGAAATGAGAAGAGTCGGCCCGGCAGAGTCGCTCGATATCAACAGAAGTCGTGCTCAAGACATTCGATTGAGTATTCGAGTAATTTAAGGGTCTTAAAGTCCGGATTTTCACGTGAGTCGTACCCATCACATTCGACTTGATATTCGACTAATTTTAGCTCTTTAATTCGACTCAGTATTCGAGTAATTTAAGGCCCTAAAATGCCCGAATGATTCGAGTAAAATAAGGGCCTAAAATGCCCTTAAAGTGCGAAAAAAGACGCGAATTGAGGGCTTAAATGCCCTTATTTGCGCGCGCCGTTTGCGGGAGCGGGGCGGTAGATTTTCGCGCGCGGCTGCTTGGTGCTGAAATTGTTTCACGTGAAACATTTTTTGAGCCGTAGCCAATCGGGGAAACCCCACGCTCACAAACCGAGCGTAGGGCACCCTCAAAACCAAAGGCTAGTGCCTGGGCCACCCGCCGAGGAAAATAGTTTGGACCATGCGCCAGGCAGGCTACATTCAAACCTTAACGGCAAGAAAAAGCCGCACCCTTGAACGACGAAGGGTGCGGCACCCGCCGGGGGGCTTGCGCCCCCCAACCAGTGGTTCTAGCTTTCGGCGAGGGCGTCGGTATCCTTGCGGAGGAAATCGAGCGCCGCGGCTTCTTCGGGCGTGAGCTCGGCTTCGGGGCCGCGCATATCCACGTGCGGCAATTCGGTGAGGAGCTGGATATTGCGATAGCGCTCGAGACCCGTGCCCGCAGGAATGAGCCGGCCCATGATGACGTTTTCCTTGAGGCCGCGGAGATAATCCACCTTGCCGGAGATGGCCGCTTCGGTGAGGACGCGGGTGGTCTCCTGAAAGCTGGCTGCGGAGATGAAGGAATCGGTGGAGAGCGAGGCCTTGGTGATGCCGAGGAGCAGAGGGCGCCCCGTGGCAGGCCTGCCGCCATCGTGGATGATGCGGTCGTTCTCCTCGCGGAAGCGGAACTTGTCCACTTGCTCCTCGAGAAGGAACGAAGTGTCGCCGACATCCTCGACCTTCACCCAGCGCATCATCTGACGGACGATGGTCTCGATGTGCTTGTCGTTGATGTTGACGCCCTGCAGGCGGTAGACCTCCTGGACGGAATTGACGAGGTAGGCCTGGGTATATTTTTCGCCGAGGACCGCGAGCAAATCGTGCGGGTTGAGCGGACCGTCAATAAGCGGCTCGCCGGCCTGGACGTGCTCGCCTTCCTGCACGTTGATGTGGACGCCGCGCGGGATGGAATATTCCTTGAGCGTGCGTCCATCCTCGCTTTCGACGTGAATCTTGCGCTGGCCCTTGACGATTTCACCGTACTTCACGACGCCGTCAATTTCGCTGATGACGGCGGGGTCGCGGGGCTTGCGCGTCTCGAAGAGCTCGACGACGCGCGGGAGACCGCCGGTGATGTCCTTGGTTTTGGTGGTCTCGCGCGGAATCTTAGCGAGCACGTCGCCCGGCTGCACCTCATCGCCATCGGCGACCATCAAGTGCGCGCGGGAGGGCATGAGGTATTTCTTCTTGACGCGGCCGGCGGAATCGCGAACCACGATGGCCGGCTGATGCTTTTCGTCGCCCGGAGGAAGCGTGACGACAAGCTGCGACAACCCGGTGACTTCGTCCACCTGCTCTTCGATGGTGATGCCGGGCTGCAAATCCTTGAACTCGATGGTGCCGCCCGATTCCGTGAGAATCGAGAAGGTGTAGGGGTCCCATTCGACCATGATCTGGCCGAGGGTGACGGGCTGGCCGTCCTCGACCTTGAGGCGCGCGCCATAGACGACGTGGTGGCGCTCCTTCTCGCGGCCCTTTTCGTCCACGACGGCGATGAGGCCGGAGCGGTTCATGGCGACGATGGTCTTGCCGCGGCCTTCGACGACCTTGAGGTCAATGAATTTGACGAAGCCGTTGTTGCGAGCCTCGACCTTGGATTGTTCGGTGACGCGGGTGGCCGTGCCGCCGATGTGGAACGTGCGCATGGTGAGCTGCGTGCCAGGCTCGCCGATGGACTGCGCGGCGATCACGCCGACGGCTTCGCCCATTTCGACGAAGCGTCCGGTGGCCAGATTGCGGCCATAGCAGCGGGCGCACACGCCGCGGCGGGATTCGCAGGTGAGCACGGAGCGGATGTTGACGCGCTCGATGCCCGCAGCCTGAATGGTGTTGGCCAGCTCCTCGGTGATTTCCTGGTTCACGTCGACGATGACGTTGCCTTCGTAGTCCTTGATCTTTTCGAGCGAGACGCGGCCGATGACGCGATCGCGCAACGGCTCGACTTCGACGCCCGCTTCGAGAATAGGCTCGACGTAAATGCCGTCCGCCGTGCCGCAGTCGAATTCGTTGATGATCACATCCTGGGCCACGTCCACGAGCCGGCGCGTGAGATAGCCGGAATCGGCGGTCTTGAGCGCCGTATCGGCCAATCCCTTGCGGGCGCCGTGCGTGGAGATGAAGTACTGCAGCACCGTCAAGCCTTCGCGGAAGTTCGAGGTGATGGGCGTCTCGATGACTTCGCCGGAGGGCTTGGCCATCAATCCGCGCATCCCGGAAAGCTGGCGGATCTGCTGCTTGGAACCGCGGGCGCCGGAATCGGCCATGATGTAGATGGGGTTGATCACGCCCTCCTTATCCTGCTCTTCGAGGGCCTTGAACATTTCGTCCGCGACTTTTTCGGTGACGTCCGACCAGATGGCGATGACTTTGTTGTAGCGCTCGCCGTTGGTGATGGCGCCATCGAGATACTGCTGCTGGACCTTGACCACTTCGTGCTCGGCGGCGTCCACCAGCTTGAACTTGACGCTGGGGATGACCATGTCACTGATGCTGATGGAAACGCCGGCCTTGGTGGCGTAGAGGAAGCCGAGCTCCTTCAGCCGGTCGAGCATCACGACCGTTTTCTCGAGACCGAAGCGCAGATAGGCATACTGCACCAGCGCCTGGACGCCCTTCTTCTTGAGCAGGCCGTTGATGAACGGCATGTCCGAAGGAAGGTGATCGTTGAAGATGACGCGGCCGACCGTGGTGTGCAGGAACTGTTTTTCGAGATGGACAGGCTCGGTGTGCGAGACGTCCTGATCGTCATAGGCGTTGGTGAGGTCAATCACTTCGCCGGTGTAGCGCATGCGGATGGGCGTGAGCAATTCCACTTCGCCCGCATCAAGAGCCATGACGACTTCTTCGGTGGTGCCGAAGGCGCGGCCTTCGCCCTTGGCCTTGGGCTTGGCCTTGGTCATGTAATAGATGCCGAGGACCATATCCTGCGTGGGCACGGCCAGCGGGTAGCCGTTGGCCGGCGAAAGGATGTTGTGCGAACTGAGCATGAGCACGGAGGCTTCCACTTGCGCCTCGGGCGAGAGAGGGATGTGCACGGCCATCTGATCGCCGTCGAAGTCCGCGTTGAACGCCGTGCAGACGAGCGGATGGATGCGGATGGCTTTGCCCTCGACGAGCGTAGGCTCGAAGGCCTGGATGCCCAGCCGGTGCAGCGTGGGAGCGCGGTTCAAAAGCACGGGATGCTCGCGAATCACGTCCTCGAGGATGTCCCAGACAACGGGTTCCTGCGCTTCGACGAGTTCCTTGGCTTGCTTGATGGTGGTGCAATGTCCCGGCGGCTTCGAGGCGGTGATAGATGAAAGGCTTGAAAAGTTCGAGCGCCATTTTCTTAGGCAGGCCGCACTGGTGGAGCTTCAGCTCGGGGCCCACGACGATGACGGAACGGCCGGAATAGTCCACGCGCTTGCCGAGCAGGTTCTGGCGGAAGCGGCCCTGCTTGCCCTTGAGCGTGTCGGAGAGCGACTTGAGGGGGCGGTTGTTCGTTCCGCGCAGGACGCGGCCGCGGCGGCCGTTGTCGAAGAGGGCGTCCACGGCTTCCTGCAGCATGCGCTTTTCGTTGCGAACGATCACGTCGGGCGCGTGGAGCTCCATGAGCTTCTTCAGGCGGTTGTTGCGGTTGATGACGCGGCGATAGAGGTCGTTCAGGTCCGACGTGGCGAAGCGGCCGCCATCGAGAGGCACAAGCGGGCGCAAGCTCCGGCGGGAGCACCGGCATCACGTCGAGGATCATCCACTCCGGCTTGTTGCCGCTCTTGCGGAAGGCTTCGAGAACCTTGAGGCGCTTGGCGTACTTGATGCGCTTCTGCAGGCTGGGGTCAATCTTCATTTTTTCGCGCAGCTCTTCGGAGAGCTTTTCCACATCCACGCGGCGCAGAAGTTCCTTGATGGCTTCGGCGCCCATGCCCGCGTGAAACTTTCCGGGATATTCGCGCTGGAGTTCGCGGAGCTTTTCCTCGGGGAGGATGTCCTTTTCCTCGAGCCCGGGCACCTCGCCGGGATCGACGCAGACGAAGGCCTCGAAATAGAGGATGTGCTCGAGATCGCGCATGGTGATATCGAGCAGGTAGCCGATGCGGCTGGGCAGGCCCTTGAAGAACCACACGTGAGAGCAGGGCGAGGCCAGTTCGATGTGGCCGAGGCGCTCGCGGCGGACCTTGCTGAGAGTGACTTCCACGCCGCACTTGTCGCAGATGACTCCGCGATGCTTCATGCGCTTGTATTTGCCGCACAAGCATTCCCAGTCGGTGACGGGGCCGAAAATCTTGGCGCAGAACAGGCCGTCGCGCTCGGGCTTGAAGGTGCGGTAGTTGATGGTTTCCGGCTTGGTGACTTCGCCGTGCGACCAGGAACGGATTTTTTCCGGACTTGCCAGGCTGATGCGGATGGAATCGAAATCCGCAATCTGGCTGGCGCGATCATAAGGGCTAGATCGATACAAGGGCTGCCTCCTCTCCGGCTACGCCGGACTAAAAACCGGTTTAGAAATTTTGCCAGGCGCGCGCTCGCGAAGATCTCGCGGGGCGCGCGCTAATCCGCCGCTTCGGCCTTTTCGGCCTGCGGCTTCTGCCGCTTCATCAACTCGACATCCAGGCACAGCGACTGCAGCTCGCGCACCAGGACGTTGAACGATTCGGGCACGCCCGGCTCGATTCCCGGCTCGCCCTTCACGATGGCCTCGTAAATTTTGGCGCGGCCATAGACGTCGTCGGACTTGGCGGTGAGCAGCTCCTGCAGGATGTGCGCGGCGCCGTAGGCTTCGAGCGCCCAGACTTCCATTTCTCCGAAGCGCTGGCCGCCGAACTGCGCCTTGCCGCCCAGCGGCTGCTGGGTGATGAGCGAGTACGGGCCGATGGAGCGGGCGTGAATCTTGTCGTCGACCAGGTGCGAGAGCTTGAGCATGTAGATGTAGCCGACGGTGACGTTCTGCGCGAATTCGTCGCCGGTCATGCCGTCGTAGAGCGTGATCTTGCCGGTTTCCGGCAGCTCGGTGAATTGGAGCAGGTGGCGGATGTCGCTTTCGCGCGCGCCGTCGAAGACCGGCGTGGCGAAGGGAACGCCGTCGCGGAAGCTGTGCGCCAGGTCGAGGATCGCTTCGTCATCGAGGTCGGAGATGGCGCTTCCAGACCGATGTGGGGCCGAAAGCGTCCTTGAACCACTTGCGCACGGCGTCGGCGCGCGCTTCGGTGTCGCAGCAGCTTCGCGACGGCTGCGCCAAGCTCCTTCGAAGCCCAGCCGAGGTGCGTTTCGAGAATCTGGCCGACGTTCATACGCGAAGGAACGCCGAGCGGGATTGAGAACGATTTCCACCGGCGTGCCGTCCGGCATGTAGGGCATGTCTTCCTTCGGAACGATGCGCGCGATGACGCCCTTGTTGCCGTGGCGTCCGGCCATTTTGTCGCCGACGGAAAGCTTGCGCTTCATGGCGATGTAGACCTTCACGAGCTTGATGACGCCCGGCGGCAGTTCGTCGCCCTTCTTGAGCTTGGCGATGCGCTCGTCGGTGATCTTGCGCAGCACGTCGATCTGCCGCGAGGTCATTTCCTCGACCTCGTCGATCTTCTCGATGAGCAGCGGGTCCTTGTCGTTCAAGCGCAGGCGCTTCAGGTTGCGCGTGGAGATTTTTTCGAGGATGTCGCGCGTCAGCTCGGCGCCCTTGGTGAGCAGGCGCTTGTTGGTGCGCTCGTCGTGCAGGTCGGCGAGCAGCATCTGGCCGCCGAGCAGATCGTTCAAGCGCTTCAGGCGCTCGTCGGTGAGAATGCGGATTTCATCGGCGAGGTTCTTTTCGAGCTTGGCCACGTGCGCCGCTTCGATGGCCTTGTGGCGCTCGTCCTTTTCCGCGCCCTTGCGGCAGAAGATCTTGACGTCCACGATGGTGCCCTCGATGCCCGGCGGGCAATAGAGCGAAGCGTCGCGAACGTCGCCGGCCTTCTCGCCGAAGATCGCGCGCAGAAGCTTTTCTTCCGGCGTGAGCGTGGTTTCGCCCTTCGGCGTCACCTTGCCGACGAGGATGTCGCCGGGCTTGACGGTGGCGCCGATGCGAATCACGCCGCTCTCATCGAGATTGCGCAGGAAGCTCTCGTTGATGTTGGGAATGTCGCGCGTGATTTCCTCGGGGCCGAGCTTCGTGTCGCGCGCCTCGATTTCGTACTCCTCGATGTGGATCGAGGTGTAGTAGTCCTCTTCGACCAGCTTTTCGCTGACCAGGATGGCGTCTTCGAAGTTGTACCCGCGCCACGGGAGGAAGGCGACGAGCACGTTGCGGCCGAGAGCGAGCTCGCCGCGGTCGGTGCAGGGGCCGTCCGCCAGCACCTGGCCCTGCTTCACGCGGTCGCCCGCGCGCACCAGCGGCTTCTGGCTGATGCAGGTGTTCTGGTTCGAGCGCTTGAACTTCGTGAGCAGGTAAATGTCGGACCCGACTTCGCGGCTGAGCACGCCGGACTGGTCGGATTCGACGCGCACGATCACGCGCTCGGAGTCCACCTGATCGACGATGCCGTCGCGGCGGCAAACGATGACCGCGCCGGAATCGCGCGCGGTGACGCGCTCCATGCCGGTGCCGACCAGCGGCGCTTCGCCCTTGATCAGCGGCACGGCCTGGCGCTGCATGTTCGAGCCCATCAACGCGCGGTTGGCGTCGTCGTTCTCGAGGAACGGAATCAGGCTGGCGGCGACCGAGACGAGCTGCTTCGGCGAAACGTCGATGTAATCGACTTCGTCGCGGCTCTTCAGCACGAAGTTGCCGGCCTGGCGGCAGTTGACGAGGTCGGTGGTGATGCGCAGCTTTTCGTCGAGCGAGGCGTTGGCCTGCGCGACCACGTAGCGGTCCTCTTCCCACGCCGAGAGATAGAAGCAGTGCGGCTCGACCACGATGCGCCGGCGCTTCAGCTCTTCGTTCGTCTCTTCGACTTTTTCCTTTTCGACGATTTCGCCGGCCTTGAATTCGCTGTCGCCCGCGTTCACGATCTGCACGTAGTCGATCACGCGCCCGCCCTTCACCTTGCGGTAGGGCGACTCGATGAAGCCGAATTCGTTGATGCGCGCGTAGCACGAAAGCGAGCTGATCAGGCCGATGTTCGGGCCTTCCGGCGTCTCAATCGGGCAGATGCGCCCGTAGTGCGTGGGGTGAACGTCGCGGACTTCGAATCCGGCGCGCTCGCGCGACAGGCCGCCCGGCCCAAGAGCCGAAAGGCGGCGCTTGTGCGTGATTTCGCTCAGCGGGTTGGTCTGATCCATGAACTGCGAGAGCTGCGAGCTGCCGAAGAATTCGCGGATGGCCGCCATCACGGGCTTGGCGTTCACCAAGTCGTGCGGCATGGCCGTGGACATTTCCTGGTACACGGACATCTTTTCCTTGATGGCGCGCTCCATGCGCACCAGGCCGATGCGGAACTGGTTTTCGAGCAGTTCGCCCACCGCGCGGACGCGGCGGTTGCCGAGGTGGTCGATGTCGTCCACCGTGCCGATGTTCTTGCGCAGCTTGAGCAGGTACTTGATGGCGGCGACGAAATCGGCCGGATCGAGCGTGCGCTTATCGAGCGGCGTCTCGAGGCCCAGCTTGATATTGAACTTCAGCCGGCCGACTTTGCTGAAATCGTATTTGCGCGCGTCGAAGAACATCCCGTTGAAGAGCGCCGTGGCGGTTTCGAGCGTCGGAGGATCGCCCGGACGCAGCTTGCGGTAGATTTCGATCAGCGCCTCCTTGGGCGTGCGGATGGTGTCCTTTTCGAGCGTGCGGGAGACGATGATGCCGACGTCGTCGCGGTCCGGGAAGCAGACATCCACTTCGGTGATGCCCGCTTCGGCGATGGTCGCCCACATTTCCGGAGTCAGCGGCTTGTTGGCTTCGAGCAGCACTTCGCCGGTCTGGCGGTTCACCAGCTCGCCGACGGTGACGGCGCCTTCGAGATCGGCCACGCGACGACTTCCACCTGGTTGACGCGCGCCTTCACGAGTCTCCTTGTAGAGCGGCTCGGTGATGCGCTTGTGCGCGCCGACGATCACTTCGCCGGTGCGCGGGTGCTTGATTTCGTGCGAGAGCTTGCGGTCGATCAGGCCTTCGGAAACATTCCAGTAGAAGCTCGCCGTCGCGCAGCGTGATGCGCTCCACCTGATAGAAGGTGCGCAGAATGTCTTCATTCGACTTCATTCCCAGCGCGCGCAGGAAAATCGAGCCGAGGAATTTGCGCTTGCGGTCGATGCGGACGTAGAGAATGTTCTTCGTGTCGTACTCGAATTCCACCCACGAGCCGCGATAGGGAATGATTTTCCCGAGGAAATAGCTGCGGTTGTTGGCGGTCTCGAAAAAGACGCCCGGCGAGCGGTGCAACTGGCTGACGATCACGCGCTCGGTGCCGTTGATGATGAACGTGCCGTTCTCGGTCATCAGCGGGATATCGCCGAAGAAGACTTCCTGTTCCTTGATGTCGCGGATGGACTTCGCGCCGGTGTCGGGGTCCTTGTCGTAAATGGTGAGGCGGATGGTGACCTTGAGCGGCGCGGAATAGGTCATGCCGCGCTCCTGGCATTCGTTCACGTCGTACTTCAGCTGCAGCGTGACCGGATCGCCGCACTTGTTGCAGAACGTGGGCGTGTTCTTGTTGAACGTGCCGCACTTCGCGCAGATCACGTCGCCGGTCTTGTAGGGATTGGTGACCACCGAAGCGCCGCAATTGCGGCAGGTGGCGCGCAGGTGGTGCAGGCCGCGCAGATGGCCGCACTTGCACTCCCAGTTGCCGATGGCGTAGTCGACGAAATCGAGCTGCGAAAGCCCGCGAAAATCCTGGATGGGAAACACGGAGGTGAACACGGACTGCAAGCCCGCATCTTCGCGCTCGCTCGGCAGCAGATCCATCTGCAGGAATCGCTGATAGGATTTCTTCTGAACGTCAATCAGGTTGGGAATCTGGACGGCCGTCTTGATTTTGGCAAAATCCAGCCGCTCCCGTTCCCGCACAACGCGATTACCATTCCGATTGCTCATGAATCTCCCCTTTCAGAGGACGCCGGAAACGCCGGCGCGGATAGACACCCGCCCGCCGCTCCGGGAAGGACATGTTTTGAGGTTCGAAATTCCAAAGGAAGTACGCGCGTACGCGAATCCCTTTGCAGCCCCGGCATATGGCCGTCGCGGGCGCCACTACTTGATCTCGACCTTGGCTCCGGCGTCTTCGAACTTCTTCTTGATGGTGGCCGCTTCGTCCTTGTTGACGCCCTCTTTCACGGTCTTCGGCGCGCCGTCGACCAGGTCCTTGGCTTCTTTCAAGCCCAGGCTGGTGACTTCGCGGACTGCCTTGATCACGTTGATTTTGTTCGCGCCCACTTCGGTGAGGACGACGGCGAATTCCGTCTTCTCCTCCGCCGCGCCGCCGCCGCGCCCGCTCCCGCCGCGCCGCCCGCCACCATCACAGGCGCCGCCGCGGCCGCCGACACGCCGAAGGCC
>CAWEOJ010000003.1:0-165374 GCA_963810625.1 uncultured Acidobacteriota bacterium
GCGGATACAAACATGGCTCCCTGCACCCCGTTGTGGCAGCGCAGTCTTGTTCCGGCTGGCGAAAGCGCAGTCACCGCCAGCAATGTAAGTAACGCAAGTGTAGGGGCGGTGATCGGCATAACCGGGACTCCGGTGATTGACCCTGCCTCCGGCACCCTCTACGTCGTCGCGGAAACGGTGAACGCGGGCGCCTACATTCACCGCCTCTATGCCATCAGCGTCGCGACGGGAGCGAACAGCGCCACGCCCGCGGTCATTGCGGCTTCCGTACCCGGCTCGGGCTCGGGAGCCAGCGCGGGGATGCTGTCTTTCGATCCGCTACGCAGCTTCCAGCGGCCCGGCCTGCTGCTGCTCAATGGCAATGTGTACATCGCTTGGGGCTCGAACGACGACACGCCGACCTACCACGGCTGGGTGATGGGTTACGCCGAGTCCAACCTGCAGCGAGTGGCGGCCTTCAGTGTCACCCCCGACGCTTCGGCGAGCCATGGCCTGGAAGGCGGGGTCTGGATGACGGGAGCGGCGCCGGCAGCGGACTCGACCGGCAACATCTACATTTCAGTGGGCAACGGGACATTCGACGACACGGCCAACGCAATCCCACCGGTGGCGCCCAACGACGATTTCGGTGACAGCGCCCTCAAACTGACGAATCTCCTGGCCATCTCCGACTTCTTTACGCCCTTCAACCAGGCCACGCTGAATGCGCATGACGAGGACCTGGGCTCTTCTGGGGTGGTCCTGCTCCCGGATCAAGCCGCCCCAGGCATCACGCACTTGATGTTCTGCGGCGGGAAGGATGGCTATATCTATCTGATGAACCGCGACAACCTGGGGAAGTACCAGGCCGCCAATGGCGGCGTAGTTCAGTACTTCAAATTATCCGGCGACAATACCGGGAACGGTTTCCGAGCCACGCCGGCATTTTTTAATAACACGCTCTACGGCGCCGGGGTTAACGACCCGCTCATGGCTGTAAGCTTCAATCCGGGAACGGGGCAATTTGCGACCACCCCTGCCTATAAATCCGCGGAAAAATACGCCGATCATGGAACGACGCCGTCGGTTTCGGCACAGGGCGCGATGAACGGAATCGTATGGACGATTGATTACAGCCATGCGAATGCCATTCTGCGCGCGTACGACGCCACAAATCTCACCAAGCTCTACGACAGCTCGCAACAGGGCTCGCGCGATACGGCCGGACCACCCGCGTCGTTTAGCGTGCCCACGGTGGCCAACGGCAAGGTATACGTCGGCACCAAGACCGAATTGGATGTTTATGGATTGCTGCCAAACTGAGAACGTATGCCAAACTAAGAACGTATGCGCACAGGCATTCCACGATTCGGAATAGATTCGAAAAGCGCGTCCCGGCATCTAAAGGGGAGAGACTCCCGACCCCAGGAACGCATGACCTCCGAAAATAAATCCCCTGAAACAGGCAAGCCCGACGCTGCGGGCAAACCTGCCAACCCGAAGAACGCTTGGAAACTGTTGCCGGACGTTTGGGCGCTTCTGAAGCCGCGGCGGGGAGTGCTGGCCGTTGGCCTCGGGCTGATGGCGATCAATCGGCTGTCGGGATTCGTGCTGCCGGGTTCCACGAGGTATCTCGTGGACAACGTCATCAATAAACATCAAGCGTATCTTTTGAAGCCGCTCGTGCTGGCCATTGTAGCGGCCACGATGGTGCAGGGGCTGACCTCCTATGCCCTGACGCAGCTCCTCTCGAAATCGTCGCAGAAGATGATCGCGGAGCTGCGCCTGAAGGTGCAGGCGCATATCGGACGCCTTCCCGTGGCCTTTTATGACGCAAACAAGACGGGCGTGTTGGTCTCGCGGATTATGAGTGATGTCGAGGGCGTGCGCAATCTGATCGGCACGGGATTGATTGATTTCGCCGGCGGAATCATGACGGCCCTGATCGCGCTCGTGCTTCTCCTGCGGATCAATGTGAGTATGACTGCCGTGGCCTTCGTTGTCCTGCTGCTTTTCAGCCTGGGTCTCAAGAGGGCGTTCCGGACGATCCGTCCGATTTATCGCGCGCGGCCGAAAATCAACGCGGAGGTCACCGGGCGGCTCACCGAATCGCTGGGTGGGGTTCGAGTGGTGAAGGGTTACCACGCCGAGGAGCGTGAGGAAAGGGTGTTCGCGGCGGGTGTGCAGCGGCTGCTTGAAAATGTGCTGCAAACGCTGAACGCCACGTCGCTGATGTCCTTCTCGGCCACGGCGCTCATGGGAATCGCGAGCGCGCTGGTCATGTTCCTCGGCGTGCGGCAAATTCTTTCGCATCAAATGACCACCGGCACATTCCTCACGTTCGTGCTGTTTCTCGGCATGTTGATCGCGCCGGTTTCGCAGGTCGTCGTGCTGGGCCCGCAGATTACCGAGGCCCTTGCTGGCCTCGAACGCACGCGCGAGATTCTGAATGAAAAAATGGAGGAGGAAGTGTCCGCGCGGAGCGTGCCGCTCGATCGCATCGTGGGCCGCGTGATCTTCGACGACGTGAGCTTCGCCTATGACGCCGGCAAGCCGGTGCTGCGCGGCATCAGCTTCGAATCGGAGCCGGGAACCGTGACGGCGCTCGTGGGCCCCTCCGGCGCGGGGAAGTCCACAATCATTGGACTGATTGCCGCGTTCTATCAGCCTACCGCGGGACGCATCCTGGTGGATGGCGTGGATCTCGGCCAGGTGCGCCTCGATTCCTACCGCACGCAGCTGGGATTGGTGCTGCAGGAAACCTTTCTCTTCGACGGTACGATCCGCGAAAACGTGGCTTTCGCGCGGCCCGACGCTACAGAGGAGGAAATTCTCGCCGCCTGCCGCATCGCCCGCGTGGACGAGTTCGCGGAATCATTCGAGAAAAAATACGACACCATCGTCGGCGAGCGTGGCGTGAAGCTTTCCGGCGGCCAGAAGCAGCGCGTCTCCATCGCGCGGGCCATCCTGGCCGATCCACGCATCCTGATCCTCGACGAAGCCACTTCCAGCCTCGATTCCGAGTCGGAAGCCCTGATTCAAGAGGGACTCCGCTATCTCATGCGCGGACGCACCACATTCGTCATCGCCCACCGGCTGTCCACGGTCCGCCGCGCCGATCAGATTCTGGTGGTCGAAGCGGGAGAGATTATCGAACGCGGCACGCACGATTCGCTTTATGCCGCTGGCGGCCGCTATTATGAGCTTTACACCAAGCAGCACGGCGTCGAAACGAACCTCTTGCTTGCTCCCGGTGAAGGCGGCAACGAGCCGGAAGAATCCCTCACCACCGACGCGGAGCCGGGCGCGAGCCCCGGCGGACAAAGGGACTCGCTCTTGCCGGCGGCCATGCGCCTGATTCGCGAACGCGAAGGCTGAGCCTCGCATCTCCCACGCACGCAGTCGTAGGTCATCGGCTTCTGATAAGCGGACTTACGGGGCACAACGCCTGCCCAGTTTCTCAAGGCTTGGCCGCAGAGCTATAATGCGAGCCATGTTAATCACTAGAATCCGCAAGTATTTGTGTTTTTCACTTCTGCTGAGTGTCACATACTGCACAACGGCTTTCGGACAAAAGTCCCCGGATTTCTCAGGTAACTGGACTCTCAGGCTTGGCAAACGCGCTTTCATCGTAGTGAGTCTGAGGTCAATCCCTGGAAGCGTTGGCCACTTTCGCGGTTCACTAGTTCGCCCTCAGCACTTTTCAACGAGTGGCATGAGCTTCTCCGGAATTGAGGGTCCAGCGTCCGACTATCCTATCGTCGCCAGTACCCAGAACGAGAATTGCCTCAACTTTACAGCTCAAAACCCAAGGGACGTAAGCGACAAAGACAAATTCCAACTCTGTGTTATGAGCGAAGGTCACGGAACGCTGAAAATTGATATACCCAGCTTTCAGGCGTGGCCAGTGACCAAGGAAAAAGGTCCAATCGTGCTTGCGACGGACTGGAACAGCGCACGTGATTATTCCTTGGATGACACGGATGTTTCCAATCTGGAGATGAAAAATATATTCGACGAGGACCAAAGGGTACGTCAGTCTGGCCTCGGAGAAATCGATTGGAAAACAGTGGGAAAAACTGATGCAGCCTGCCGAGACGCCACACGCAAACTTCTATCGGACGGAAAACTTCACACTGGAGAGGATTTCGAGAGAGCGGCATTTGTATTCCAACATGGTGATTCGCCCGACGATTACTTGCTGGCGCATACATTGGCTATCGTCGCGGTTGCGCGAGGACAAAGTGGGGCCGTATGGATTGCTGCTGCCACTCTCGACCGCTACCTGCAATCAATTCACCAACCGCAAATCTACGGGACTCAGTTCGACACTCCAAGCGATGGTCCAGTGACGCAGGAGCCGTATAATCGGGACCTAATCTCCGATACTCTCCGCCGTCAGCTACACGTCCCATCTCAAGCCGAGCAGGAACAACAGAAGAAACAGTACGAGGCAGAAAAACCCCACCCTTAGGCAGGCCGCCTTAAACGACGCGAGTGTTGGGAAGGTCCTGATAAACGCGCTAATCGGAAACTGACGCGCTAGCCCGCATGCGCGCGATTGACTCCACGCGCCCGCGGCATATAGGATGAAAACCGCCCCAGCCGGACGAAAAAATCGGAGGAAAAAAATGGCCAAGAAGAGCAGACTCACGAATGTCGCCAGGAAAATCGGATCCGCCATGGGCAAGGCCGATCGCACGGCTCACAAAATCGCCAGCGCGGGGCATGTCGCCAAGCGCGAGCTTGAGGATATTTCGAAGCAGGTGGAGGCTCTCAAGCGCCAGTTGATGAAGACTACCGAGCGCCTGAAGCGCGCGCTGCGGTAACGGGCCGCGCGAACGCCTCGAAGGGTTGAAATGCCTCGCACAGCATGGCGCGGTATTTCGCGCGGTCGTAGCCGCGCCAGCCTTCCCACAGTGCATAGGCGCGCACGCGATCATTCGGCACAGCCGCGCTGGCATCCGTAATCACGTACTCGACCGTCTGCCCGGGCCGCAACTTCACGCCGCTCCCGTACAATTGCTGCGCGGCAATGGCCGTGAGGCTGGCCTTGCTGTAGAGGCGCGGCTCGCGCGTCATCCGCTTGCTGATGACCAGCTCTTCCACTGTGGCGCTTCCATCTTCCACACGCTCTAGGTAACGATCGAAAACCATGCGGGCATCTTCCAGCTTTCGGCAATACGCCTGGTAATCGTGCGCTTCCGCGAGGATGTCCAAAATCTCGCGCTGCATCCGGGAAATCATCGGCGGCGTATCGTGGCGGCGCAGCTCCAGCCCTCTGGCTTTCCATCCGTCCGCTCCGCCGGCGGCAAAAAAGCGGTTGGGCACGGGCACGCTAGAAAACTGCTTCGACGGCAGGAATACCACGTACCGGTAAGCAGCCTCGACCGCCATGGGCAGCTTCGTGCGCGCTTCGATTTCACGCGCCAGCCTCTCGTAGTCTTCCGGCGTGGCATTCGCTCTGCGCACATAGATCGAGTCCACCAGGGCGTGGAGCAGATCGTAGCCTGCGCTCTCCGCGATTTCCTTGGCGACGAGCAGGGTTTCGCGCGCCACGGCGTTGATGGCTTCATGCGCCTCGATTTTCCCGAAGCGGGCGTTTTTGTATCCGGTGTAGCCGAAGCAGCAGACCAGCAGCCATTTGAGCGCGTCCCTTTGCAATTTGTACCGCCGCGCGGCGTCCGCATCCGCGGCGGCGGTGCGAACGAGTTTTTTCAGTTCCGTTCGTTTGAAAATGAGCCGTTCCACCACGCGGCTGGTGATGCCCCGCCGCTTCTGGCAGACGCGATAGCCCAGTTCCGGCACGCGGGGCGCTTCGGGGCAACAAGCACAGTTCACCGTCTCCGGCGAAATATTGAACCGGGCCATGATGCTCGGGTACTCACTCACGAAATCGAGTTCCGCCACGTTCTCGAAGAAGCCGCTCTTGGGCGTGAAGACCAGCCCGCCGCGATCCGCGCAGAGCAGCTCCTCCGGCGTCTTCCACTCTTCCGGCTCCGCCTTCTGCGCCGGGATCAGCACGCCGTCGCGCCATGCAAGCTCCATCTGCATGTAGGAGATTCCCGTGCCCGTTGTTGTCCGCGCGGCATACTGCACGGGCAGCTTCGTCACGCGCGCCAGTTCCCAAAGCCCCGCCAGCTCGCATTTGCTGGCCGTGAACGAATTGGATGTGTCCACGTGCAGACGGCCGAAGAGCGTGGTGGCCGACTCCTTGAAGAGAATCCGGCCATAGCTCATGAAGCTTCGCGCGCGGCTTTGCGCGACCGGCAGTGGATCGCGGTTGAGCGGGAGCCGGATGCGGCAGCGTTTCGCCTGCCACATTAAATGGGGCAGCACGGTCGAGTCCCCCCAGTTGGTCAGCAGCAAATCGGGGTCGTACCGTTGCAGCAGCCGGGCGAAATTTTCGGCGGCGGGTATATCAGAATCGTCGAGGACGTGCGTTTCGCCTTCGATCTCGATTTCCAGAGCGCCGCGCTGGCCGTGCGCCGGGTTGACGTGGGAAAGTCCCGCCAGCCTCATTTCCATAATGCGCAGCGGCGGCAGCTCATAGTCGAGCGACCACGGATCGTCCAGGCAGGCGAGTGCCAGAATTTTTCCTTCTTCATCGGCGTCCACTTCCACGCGCGCCAGCGGAAACACGTCTTTCTGCCAGCAGTAGAGCGACGCGAGCATCAAATCGGAATCGTACAGGCGCGCATCGGCGTCCGCTTGTTGCACCAGGGAAACGGCGGAGCGGTAGCGCGTCGGATCGCGGACAACCACTTCGAGCGTCCGCAGCGGCTTGGCTTGCCAGATGTCGGTGCGCTCCGCTCTGCGGCACTCGGCCGGAACCGCGACGCGAGCAGGTCCGCGAGTTTTTGTAACGCGGATTCCGGCGCGTGCACGTGGAACGCGGGGCGGAACGAGGCGTCAATCAGTTTGTGCGCCGCCTGGTTCGGCGTCAGCAGCCACAGGGTCATCCCCTGTGGGCAGGGGTAAAGATCGAGAATCCATCCCGTCAGGCGCATGTCCGCACCCCGCCAGTTTTTCGAGCCTGGTGATCCGTTTTTCCTGGTCGAGCGCGATGGAAAGCAAAATAGCCTCCATCGGATTGTCGTTGCATTGATAGGTGGCCGCTTGCGTGTAGCAGCGAACGTGATGAAAGAGCCGGTCGAAATGTTCCTGATCCTCGCGGCGCAGAGCGCGGCGGAATTTCCGCCATTTCTGGATGGCCGCTTCCACGAGTTGGACAAATGTCGGTAGAGTGCGGCCCATCGCCCATCCTCACGCCGGAAGCGGCAACGCGGCCTTTTCGCCCACCAGGCGCGGCCGGCCATCGCCATCAAGCTCAAAACGCCACACATCGGAAGCCTGCGAGACGAGCTGCCGGAACATCTCGCGCCGCGCCGTCTGAAAGGACGTGGCATCGGAGAACACCGCAACGCCTAAAGGCAAAGTGCGCAAGGCGCGCAGCGCGGCAAGGGCGCGGCGAAATGCAACTTGCGCTTCGTGCTCGCGCACATCTTCGTCGAAATACAATTCCGGCAGCCCGGTGACGATAAGCGCGTCCGCCGCGAACTCGCCCGAGAATGCGCGGTATGCGCGCCAGCAACTCGGTCAATTGGAAGCAGGTGAATGCACGCGCCACACGCACCCGCGCGCTGAAGTCGCCTGGCGCTTGCCCGCCGTGGCGCGCCAGCCGCGCCAGCAGCAGGGGATCGAAGCGGTTTGCGCCGTCCAGGTAGAGCACGCGCCGGCCGCGCATCAACGCCTGCGGCAAAAAATAATGCGATAGGCGCGGCGTTTCCGGCCGTCCATGGAACACGAAAGGCCCGCGCCGGGCAGCACCCAGGGCTTCGGCAAGTTCGAGGCGTCCACGTGTGTGGACCTGGCAAGAGAGACCATGACGGTTTACCATCAGCTCCTGGCAACTCCCGGAACGGTTATACTGTAGGCGAATGAAAAGCGAAAGTAAAGAGCGGCGCAAAAACACCGAAATCCGCGTCGGGCCGGCGGGATGGTCCTACGCGGACTGGGCCGGTGTGGTCTATCCCAAACCGCGTCCCCGCGAATTCCACGAGGCGGCCTATCTCGCCGAGTTCTTCGACACCATCGAGATCAATACGTCCTTCTATCAGCCGCTTCCTCCGGCGACCGCCGCGCAGTGGGTCGAACGCATCGCGTCCCATCCCCGATTCCTCTTCACCGCCAAGCTGTGGCAGCGGTTCACGCACGAGGGCGCCGGAACAGCCGAAGACGCGCGCGCCGTGCGCGCCGGATTCGATCCCTTGGCGGGGGCGGGCAGGCTGGGCGCGGTGCTGATGCAATTCCCCTTCTCGTTTCACCGCACGCCCGAAAATGTCGCGCGCCTCGAGCGGCTTATCCAAAATTTCGCGGAGTACCCGCTGGTCGTCGAGGTACGTCACGCCACATGGAATCACCCGGAGTTCTTCGCCATGCTGCGCGAGCGCCGCGTCGGCTTCTGCAATATAGACCAGCCCGTGATTGGCCGTTCGCTCGAGCCTTCCGGCCGCGCCACCTCGCCCGTCGGCTATGTCCGCCTGCATGGACGCCGCTACGACACTTGGTTCAGCGACGCGCCGGAGCAGCCCTCCGCGGAGCGGTATAACTACCTCTATAAGAAGGAAGAGCTGCTTCCCTGGGTGAAGCGCATACAGGCGGTTGCCGCGGGCGGGGAAAAAACCTTCGTCATCACCAATAACCACTTCCAGGGAAAGGCCATCGTGAACGCTTTGCAGTTAATCCACTTGCTCACCAAGCGGCCCGTTGCCGCTCCCCCCACTTTGGTCGAACACTATCCGGAGCTCGAGCCGATTTCCACCACGACCGGCGCCACTCCCCGCCTTTTTCCCCGTTAGCAGCTTATTGGAATCTGAAAACAGTTGGTGGGCCCGCAAGGATTCGAACCTTGGACCAACGGATTATGAGTCCGCTGCTCTAACCAGCTGAGCTACGGGCCCCACGTGTTCACAACATACTATACTGCGAAGACTTCGCGAGCAAAGCTCGCGTCATTTCCAGAAACTGTCCCGCCCATTGTCGTTCCTAACACAGCCGCCGCATTCCAAATTGAGAATCCGTCGCGGAATTGCTAGCTTCTACCTATGGCGGTCGAACCCACGGCGGACAATCGAGCGGCATACCAACGGCGGAGCCGGCGCCTCCGACTCAGAATCCGCGTGGTCGTTCGATTCCAGGACAAGAGGTCCCCTGCTGAACAGACACACACGATGACGGTGAACGCGCATGGGGGGCTGATACTTCTTGCCACGCCGGTATCCGTGAATCAGTTTGTCGTCGTTGAAAATCCCAAGCTAGGGCAAGAGATACTCTGCCGCATCACCACGCTGGGTCCGAGCTTCATGGGTAAGGCGCAGATAGCTGTTGAATTCATCAAGCCCGCCCCTGGATTTTGGGGCTTGGATTCTCCCCCGGAGGATTGGGAAGACGGCCGTCCGGAAGGCTCTCGCCACCAATTTCCCGAGGTCCTTCGCGGATCCTGAATGGGGCCGCTCGGCGGGGCGTCAATCGCGGAGGATTTCGGCGTTTGAAGCAGGGGCCACGATGCGTTCCAGGCGAGGGCCATCGAGGTAGAGGTCGAGTTCCAGGTCTTCGGTCTTCACGCGCAACTCATCGAGTTCCTTGCCGCCCACTTCCTGCTTCCCCAAGGAATCCACGGTCACGGTTCCAGGCGTCAGCGACTGCGGAACGAGCACCGAAAATGTCTGCGTCCCCTTTTTGTCCCAATCATAGAGCCGCGCGAGCACGGCATACTGGTCATAGAGATTGTTGTCCAGAATGGCGATTTGCGGGGAATTGAATTTGAACTGCTGCGTATAAGGCAGCTTGTCTCCCACGTGGAGTTCCGTTGAGACCGTGGGGCCGTCGAAAGTAATCACCCCGGATGCCTGCTTGGCGCCCTCGGTGGACCATTCGTACCGCACCGGTGTGCCGTCCGCGTGCAGTTCCAGCGTCCCGGTCACTTGGGTCACACCCTGGCCGGTCTGAATTTCCGCGTGTCCGTGCGCGATCCAATCGCTCCCGCTCGGCGCGATTTCGAAGTCTTCATGGCCCGCTTGCTGGCCGTTCACAAGGATGCGGAAGGTTCCTTTATCGCGGGTGAAAATCGATGCCGGGTTGGAACCGGCGGCGAGCGACGCAGCCAGCGCCGCCAATAATGCGGCCATCGTCGCGCGCTTCGCCGCACGGCTCATGCCGGCACTCGCGGAAAGATTCCCAGTGCCAATATCTGCTCCACCACGCGCACCGGCTCGGTATTGCTGTCCACGCGATAATCCGCCTGTTCGTAGAATGGCCGCCGTTCGTCGTAAAGGCTGCGGAAGCTGGCCTCGTCGCGGAAGAGCGGGCGGTCGGTGGCTTGGGCGCAGCGGTGCAAGAGCTCTTCCATGGGGCAGTCGAGCCAGATCAGCAGCGCGCCGCTCTCGCGCAGCAGAGCCAGGTTCTGCGCCTGCACAATCGTGCCCGCGCCGAGCGATACAATGCGCGGTTTAGGCAACTCGGCGAATTCCGCCAGTACGCGCGCCAGTTGCTCCTGCTCCATCCGGCGAAATTCCGGCTCGCCCAGACGCGCGAATATCTCGGGAATCGCGAGCCCGGCGGCGTCCGTGATCCGGATATCGAGGTCGATATGCGGCCAGGCAAGCTGCCGGGCCAGCAAGCGCCCAGTGGTGGATTTGCCGCTGCCCATGAATCCGGTCAGGCAGACGAGCGTGCGGGAGCGCGGAGCGTAGGTCATCGAATTCGAAGCGTTTGCGCGCGATGCGCGGTCAATCGCGCTTCAGGATGTTGATTGTACCATCGAAGGAGGTCAGATCCACCTTGGCGCGGCCCGTGTTGAACGTCCCGAAAAGGGCATTGCCGAACTTGGGGGAGGAGTGGCTATAGTGGGCATGCGGCGTCAGCTTCGCCTCATTATTTACAGTGCCCTTCAGGGAAGTGGCGCTCAAGTCGAAGGAGTCTCCGGGCGAGAAGCGAACCTCAATCACGCCGCTGTAATTGTTCAAGCTGTACATTCCGTTGGGAAGAAACTCGCCGCCGAAGAAGATGTTCCCGTTCGAAGTTCGCGCGCGAACATACAGGCTGTGAAGGTCAATCAGCTTGAAATCGCCGCTGATGGAAGAAGCCTCGATCCGCCCGGCGCAGCGCTCGCATTGGAACGAACCGCAGACCGTCTTCACGGTCAGGTAGCCCGCGGCATCCTCCAAATCCACGTCCGCCGCCACCGTTTCCACGTTCATATCGCCCAGCACGTTGTTTACGTTCACCCCACCCGAATCATTGTGAATCTGCAGCTCGGCGTCTTCGGGAACCCGGATTTCATAGTCGGCGCGCCATTCATCGGGCGATGCGCTGTCGGAACGCAGGCGCGTGATAACGTCAATGCGGTTGCCGGTTTGCTCCGCATCCACTTCGATATCTGTGCTGGCGTGCTCCGCCATCACTTCTACTTCTGATTTCGTCCACGCTTTCACGGTTACCAGGCCTGTGGGATTGTGAATCGTGATCACCGGGCGCGCATCCACCTTGAAATGCTTCTCGAAGTGATCGGCCGCGGCAGGCGACGCGAAGACGAGCAGCAGCCCGGGCAGCAGCACGCCGGCCTTTCCTAGACGTCCCCAGCCCGCTCGTCCGTGGAACGCGTTTCCAAGAAAGTGGTGGGTGCTCATCGGGTGTTATCTCCGCGTTCCGCCATCTGCGCAAGCAGATCGGCTTTCTGCTGGTAGGCCTCGAAGAGATAGTCGCGCGCCATTTCGTTTTCAGGCTCTTCTTGCACGTTTTTTTCGCACAGAACGATGTAGTTGTTCACGATGGCCAGGTTCTTATCCAGGGAAGCCGTGACGGCGGGATTGTAGTTTCCGAGAGAGGCGACGGTCGCCTCTTCCGCGGAATCGAGCTGCGCGTCGAGCGGCATCGTCGAGCGCTCGGTGCTCGTGATCCAGCTATGTTCGTTGAGCCGCGTATGGATGGGTCCGCTCAGCGCGAAAGCCACGGCGACAAGCGCGCACAGATACGCTCCGGCCAGCACGGGACGCGGCAGAGGCGCGAGCATTCCATCCAACCATCCCCACAGACTTTTCGCGCGGCCTCGGCCATCGTGGATCAAGCCCTCGCGCTCGAGTTGCGCCACGAGCGAGGTCCAGATGCGCGCGGGCGGTTCCTCCAACGGATAGGCCATGCCGCGTGCGGTCGTGCGGATGGCCTCCATATCATCAGCCATGCTGCGGCACAGTGGGCAATCGCGGATGTGCGCCCGGGCGTCGGAAGGCCGTTCGCCCTCCATCCACGCGTCGAGATGATCGAGAAATTCGTTACATCCCATGGTGCCCATCTGTTTTAAGCCTTGCCGGCGGAAGCTTCTCCCGCCGCCTTGCGTTCTTCACGGGCTCGCGCACGCACCGCCTCATGGAGCAGGTCGCGGAGCCTCATGCGCGCCTTGTGCAATTGCGACTTGGAATTGCCGATTGAACAGCCCATAATTTGCGCGATCTCGTTGTGCTCGTACCCCTCGACGTCGTGCAAAACGAACACCGCTTTGTATCCCGGCGGCAATTGCTCCACGGCGCGCTGCAAATTCACCCGGTCGAGCGAGCCGCTCAGCCTCAAATCAGGGCCGCCGAAATCCCGCCGCGGACCTCCGGATTCTTCGTCGGGCTCGGTGATCTGCTCCAGGGACGATTCCGTCCCTGATTTTCTGCGCAGCTTCATCAGCACGACGTTGACCGCCAGCCGGTGCAGCCATGTTGAAAATGCCGATTCCCCGCGAAATGTGGCAATCTTTCGGAAGAGCTGGAGGAACGCTTCTTGCGTCAAGTCCTCCGCTTCCGTCGTATTTCCCACCATCCGCAGGCATAAGGAATACACCCGCCGGCTGTGCAATAGGTACAGCCGTTCAAACGCCGACCCATCCCCTTGCTGGGCACGCCGGATAGCTTCCGCTTCCGGCATCTCACCAGCTTCGATTCGTCTCGTTCGGGCCACGCTACCCGCCGGGACGCATCCACCAATGCGATGCGTTGTCCGCTCCAAGAGTTGCACTTCCCCTCTCCCCCGCCCCTCACCACCGCACAATAGCCCGTATCGCCAGCTTGGCATTCGGCTTCCGGGCGGTGGTGCCTATAAGACGCAGATCGCTTGCCGTAAGTTTATTTTATTTTCGCCCGAATTGCCCGATATTTTCAACACCGTGGGAATCCCGCCTATAACGCACGAACCCACGTGGTCTTGCAGGTGACGCCGGAACGGACTATGCTCAGGGCATCTCGTCCTATATAGGGCGCATCCGTTAGCAGCAGTATTTCGAGGAATGCCATGACCACCCGCCGCGCGCTGCGCTTGCATCCCCTGGGAATCCTTTTTCTGACATGGGGGCTTGCGATTCCCGCGGCGGCGCAGGACTCCGGCCCGCTCCCGCCGGCGCCCGCGAGCAGCGCCGCGCAAACGACACCCGCGCAAAATGCGCCTCCCGCGACTCCGACAGCTTCCCCCGCGGCGTCCGCCGTGCAGAATGCGTCGGCAAAGATCGAAGTCCCGAGCGGCACACATATCCCGCTCGTGTTGCACAACGGCATTTCCACGCGCAGCGCGCAGCCGGGCGACCCTATATATTGCGAGACGCTCTTTCCCATAATGGTGGACGGCCACGTGGCGATACCCGCCGGCTCCTACCTGAGCGGCGAAGTGACGGAATCGAAGCGTCCGGGCCGCGTGAAGGGCCGCGCCGAAATAGCGATCAGGTTCACCACGCTGATTCTGCCGAACGCCTATGAAGTGAATCTGATTGGCTCACCGGGAGGAAGCCCCGGCACGGGCGGCGGCGAATCGACGGACAATGAAGGGAAAGTGAAAGGCGATACGAGCAAGGCGGCGGACGTCGGCACCGTGCTGACGACCACGACGGCGGGCGCCGGCATTGGCGGCGTGGCCTCGCAAAGCGGTAAAGGTGCGGGCATCGGCGCGGGAGTGGGAGCCGCGGCAGGGCTCGCGGCGGTGTTGCTTTCGCGCGGGCCGGAGGCCGAGCTGCCCCGCGGCAGCACGATTGATGCGGTCCTCAGCCGCCCGCTATTCCTCGATGCCGATAGGGTGCAGTTCACTTCTCCAGGCCAGTCTTCCACGATCCCCGGACCTCCCGACCGCGAGCCTCAACGCAGTAGGATTCCTTTCTAGATTCTCGGTTCAGGGCTCCCTAGGCCACCAAACCAACATGGCCACCGCGCCAGCGATGAAGAATGGCGCGGCCTCCCGGTTGGTTCCACCCATGAAGTGGATAACGTATCCGTACAAAACGACGGCTACCGCCATGACGTCGCTGAAGATCACTCCGTACCGCCAGCGAGCCAGCGATTCAGCGTCGTCAGGCTTGGTTCGGAGCGTTTCAAAGGCAAGCCGCAAACGTCTTGAGCGGATCACCTGTGCGAAAACGAGAAGAGCAATGGCGATGACGCCGAGCAGCAAGAGTATGTTGGTGCTCAGCGGTTCGGCGTTTTGCGCCGGAACCATATGTACGCGCACCACGCAAAAAACAATAAAAAGCATCAATAAACCGTGAGTTGTTCGAAGCATCCGAAGGGTTCCTTGCAGTGTCGCCTGGTCCTGTTGCATGCGCAGTCCTCTTGGACTTCGAACATCATCTCCGGGTCAGAGTGCCAGAAAAAATAAAAAAAGCCCGCCAGATTTCTGGCGGGCTTTCGTTTTTGTCCGCGAACTTTTTGACAATGGATGAATCAGGCCAGAACCCGGAAGGCATGAGAAAACCGAACGTCCCGTTTCGTGAGATCCGGGATGGAGAGCCGTGCCTGCCACCGAGGCAGACCGTGCTCCCTTTTCTTTTAGAAAGGAGGTGATCCAGCCGCAGGTTCTCCTACGGCTACCTTGTTACGACTTCACCCCAATCATGAGTCATACCTTGGGCGCCTGCCTCCTTGCGGTTGGCACGGCGACTTCTAGTACAGCCCACTTTCGTGATGTGACGGGCGGTGTGTACAAGGCCCGGGAACGTATTCACGGCGCCGTTCTGATGCGCCATTACTAGCGATTCCAGCTTCATGCAGTCGAGTTGCAGACTGCAATCCGAACTGAGCGCGCTTTTTTGCGATTAGCTCCCCCTCGCGGGTTTGCAACGCTTTGTGGCGCGCATTGTAACACGTGTGTAGCCCTGGACATAAAGGCCATGCTGACTTGACCTCATCCCCACCTTCCTCTCCGTTATCCGGAGCAGTCCTCGTAGAGTTCCCCCTTGCGGGTGGCAACTACGAGTAAGGGTTGCGCTCGTTGCGGGACTTAACCCAACACCTCACGGCACGAGCTGACGACAGCCATGCAGCACCTCTACACAGGTCCCTTGCGGGAAGTCTCTGTTTCCAAAGATGGTCCTGTGCGGTTCAAGCCCAGGTAAGGTTCTTCGCGTTGCGTCGAATTGAACCACATGTTCCACCGCTTGTGCGGGCCCCCGTCAATTCCTTTGAGTTTCAGCCTTGCGACCGTACTCCCCAGGCGCAGGACTTAACGCGTTAGCTACGGGACTTGCCCCGTACAGGGCAAACCCCAAGTCCTGATGGTTTAGGGCTAGGACTACCAGGGTATCTAATCCTGTTTGCTCCCCTAGCTTTCGTCCCTCAGCGTCAGTTGTGATCCAGCGAGCCGCCTTCGCCTCGGATGTTCCTACGGATATCTACGCATTTCACCGCTACACCCGTAATTCCACTCGCCTCTCTCACACTCGAGCACGGCAGTTTCGGGAGCAGCCTCTGGGTTAAGCCCAGAGATTTCACTTCCGACTTGCCGCACCGCCTACGGACCCTTTACGCCCAGTAATTCCGAGCAACGCTGGCCCCCTACGTATTACCGCGGCTGCTGGCACGTAGTTAGCCGGGGCTTCTTATACCTGTACCGTCAAACCCTTGCGGGCATTCGTCCAGGTCGAAAGGGGTTTACACTCCGAGAAGCTTCATCCCCCACGCGGCGTTGCTGCATCAGGCTTTCGCCCATTGTGCAAGATTCCCCACTGCTGCCTCCCGTAGGAGTCTGGACCGTGTCTCAGTTCCAGTGTGGCCGGCCAACCTCTCAGTCCGGCTACCGATCAATGCCTTGGTGAGCCATTACCTCGCCAACAAGCTAATCGGCCGCGGATCCCTCTTCCGGCGCCTTGCGGCTTTGAATGCAAGAGCATGTGCCCTCGCAATGTTATGCGGTATTAGCCCAATTTTCACTGGGTTATTCCCCACCTGAAGGAAGGTTATCCACGTGTTACGCACCCGTTCGCCACGCGCCCACATCCTGTATTGCTACAGAATGCTGCGCGTTCGACTTGCATGTGTTAAGCACGCCGCCAGCGTTCGCTCTGAGCCAGGATCAAACTCTCGTTTGAAACCTGTTTACCCTGAGACTCCGACAGCTTGCCCTGAGGTCGCTTGCGCGACCGAAGGGTGTCGGAATCGAAGGGCAGTTTCGGCCGTGACAGCGTGAAGCTGTCGCGACCGGAACGAACTGTAAATCGCTCGGTTTACCCTCCGTCCGCCGAAGCGGACAAAGGGCTTTTCTCAAATGGCCCTCGTTCCAGTACACCCGGAACAAAAGCCAAAAACCAAACGGGTTCTGGCTTGATTCATTCAATTGTCAAAGAGCAGGTACTCCCAGGCCAGCTGGAAGGACAACGGACAATTACCTAGTGTACGCGGCCCACGCCAAATGTCAATAGCCGATTCAACCAGTCTACGACCTTAGCCAGTCAATAAAGTCCTTGATGGGCTTCACTGCAGCTTTGACACCATCCTTTATTCCGTCTTTTATTCCGTCAATCGCACGGCTGGCGCCTGCTTTAATATCGTTCCACAATGTAGGCAAGGAGCGAACACCCGGCGTGAACAAATTGATGACAAAATTAAGGAGAGAATCCAGTATGAGGAGACCGATCGAACTGATCAATGCCAAACAGGCGACACCCAGAAGGATCAGCGCCGCCCATGGTATCCACGTGAGAATCAGAGCTAATTCGGCGGGGGGCGCGACGACCTCTCCCCAAACGAGAGAAACGATCAGGGCCACGACGATCCATACGATCAGAATGAGCAGTTCTAGGTAGAGAACTCCAATCAGTACCCAGCCGACGAACCGCCCAATGTACGTCCACCCCGACTTGATTACGGACATGAGTCACCTTCGATATGCGAATGACGTAGTGAGGCCGTATATCGCTACTTATATCACGAGTGGAGCACATCCTAACGATGCTAGACGCGTGGTCCATGCACGAGACAGCGGATGCCCAGGAAAATTCATTTCCAGCGCGCCCCTACAGAAAATCACCTGGGCCAAGGCCTCGATCCGAAGACTGGCCGCGCCGGCTGAGATCATGTAGCCCAGCGATAGGAGCTTGAGATGCTCTTCGTCAATGATTGACTGGCGATCGATTTCATCGGACATAAGCCCCCGCGTTAAATCCTCACGCGTGTTACGTCAAGAGTAACAGCAATTCACGGCGAAGCGGAGCTTGTCAAACCTAAAGCAGCGCTGCTACTATCGCGAAGGTGCAAAAGTGCCCAAACCAAAGAAACTCAGCCTCGCTCAAGCCGCCCGGAAATTGACGACAATTGCCGTGCGCCATCTCGATACGCTCCCTCCCGACGAAAGAGAAAAGCGGATCGTCGCATTTGAGAGGATCATTTCAACCGGGAGCCGGAAAAGGCGCGCCAGGCCTTCAAAGACTGTTCGTACTCCAAAGAGCCAGGCGTCTGCCCGAGTTCGATAATCGCCTCGATAAAGAGCGCTTCATTGCCCTCCCGCAGGGCTTGCCGCATCTTCGCTTGAATTCTTTGTCGCTGGCTCGGCGAGGTCCTATGTTTCGGCCTGCGCCCTCGCCTCTCCTCTTCCTCTCTGGCAGCTTGGATTTCGTCGTCTTCGAGGGTCATTCTTGCCGTCTCCGCTGATAGGCGACATTACTAGAAATTCGATAACGAAAGAAATAATTTTACCGGGGCTGCGGATGGACGCCGCCCCAGGCAATTTGGCGCGGACGACTCCGCCGTCCACGCGGATCGCGAATGTCTTGGGCGTGTCGCTGGCGAGTTCTAGTACGATGCCGTCTCAAGTTCGATACACGCAATGGGAATTTCTACTGACATTCGAGCGCGCTTGGCGGATTTTAGGTGGTCGCGAGCCGGAACTCAGAGGCCGGCGACGACTATGGTTTCACTCCAATTTCGCGAGGCCTTACGGATTCACTATAGGCAGGGCGGATTGATTTAGGTAAAAGGGACTCAAATGGGCACGCCTCCAGGCGTTCGGATCGGACCTTTTGAAGTTTGCGGGCCGGCACAACCGGCGGCATCGGCGTTAATGAAAAATGGCGAGCGCGCCTTTCCCGGCAAGCTCTTCGTGGTCGAGGGAATTGATGGCTCGGGCAAATCCACGCAGCTCAGCTTGCTGCACAAGTGGCTGGAATCAAGAGGCTACGGCGTGGTGTTCAGCGAGTGGAATTCGTCGCCGCTGGTGAAGGACACGACGAAGCTCGGCAAAAAGAAAAAGCTGCTGACGCCGGCGACATTTTCGCTGGTCCATTCCACGGATTTTGCGGACCGCACGGAACGAAGCATCCTGCCGCTGCTGAAAGCGGGAGCGGTGGTGCTGTGCGACCGGTACATGTACACGGCCTTCGCGCGCGACGTGGCGCGAGGGATGGACCGCGAATGGGTGCGCGACCTTTACGGTTTTGCGGTCGAGCCGACGGTGGCCTTCTATTTTCGCGTTCCGCTCGAGACGGCCATCCGGCGCCTGCTCGACGCGCGCGACGGCTTCAAATTTTACGAGGCGGGAATGGACCTGGGACTGAGCGACGATCCCGAAGAGAGCTTCCGGCTGTTTCAGGGCCGCATCATCGAGGAATACGAAAAGATGATCCCCGAATTCGGACTGACGGTGATTGACGCCACGCTGCCCATCGAAATTCAGCAGGCACGAGTGAGGCAAATTGTGCAAACGCACATGGCCACAGCGGCCAACCTGAGGATTCCAACGTGAAAGAGACCTACGGAAAACTTCTGCCCGGGATGAACCTTTCGCACGCGGCCGGGAAACTGATCGTCATCGAGGGCACGGACGGGGCGGGGCGGTCAACGCAGATCAATCTTCTGAGGCCGTGGCTCGAAGAGTTGGGCCACGCCGTGCTCGATACGGGCATGACGCGTTCGACGCTGGCCGGCAACGGAATCCGCAGAGCGAAGGAGGGAAACAATCTCGGGCGCGTGACGCAGAGCCTTTTCTACGCCACCGATTTCGTGGACCGGCTGGAAAATGAAATCGTGCCGGCGCTGCGGGCGGGATTCATCGTGCTGACGGACCGCTACGTGTATTCGCTGATGGCGCGAGCGATCGTGCGGGGCATGGACCCTAAGTGGATTCGCAGCATCTACAGCGTGGCGCTCAAACCGGACGCGGTTTTTTATCTGCGGCTGGGGATCAGGCAGCTCGTTCCGCGAGTGGTTCTCTCGCGAGGATTCGATTATTGGGAATCGGGGATGGACCTCTATCCGGGACAGGACATGTACGACAGCTTTTGCAGCTACCAGGCCAGGCTTCTCGCCGAGTTTGACCGGCTGAGCGAGGAATTCAAATTCGAGACGGTGGATGCGTCGGCCGATGCGCGGACCGTGTTTTCCCATTTGAAAGTGAAAATCTTGAGATTGCTCGAAAATGATTCGCAAAAAGAATTTCTTTCCATGCCGGCGATTGGGGCGTTCGGCCACCCCCCGCGAAGAGCCGAGGAAGACGCTATCGCCGCGGCTCTCCACCGCCAATCCGTGGCCCGCAATCTGATGCTCGTTTCACAGCCGTTCACGGTTCCGGCGCAAGGAAACGGAAATGGCCACGGGGTACTTGAGCAGAAATAAGAGGAAGCTGCGCGAGGCTACTGAGCGCCGCCAATCAAGCGCGCGACGGAATGCCATATCTGCGCCGGGCGCCCGGCCTGCGCATCGCGCCCAAAATGGAAGGTCATGCTGACGCCGTAGAAATTCACCGAGGGCGGCGCGCCGAGATAGCTTTGTCGCCAGGGACGAAAGTCCTGCGGACCTCCAGCGGCTGATGGACCCATCTGCACGTTCTGGATGTTCAGCTTGTTCGCAAAGCCGTCAAACCGCAAACGTCCGCCCCAGAGTTGCGCGAAGGGCACGGTCGACTGCGCGAGGAACACGGTGTCAACTTCTTCGACTTGGAACTGGCTTTCGAGACCGTCCATGCCCTGGTCAGGCTTGTAAGGCCCCGCTAACACGTAACTGAAATGGACAGCGGAATCCGCCGGATCCCTGTGCGCAGGGAAGGATGCCGCGCGCAGTGGCGCCGGTAGCGTTCGAGGCGCGGAATTTCCGGGATTCCCAGACAGCGGGAGGGACTCTGCGAGCAACGGCGCCGGTACCGCTTGAACCATGGCCATTATCGGCGCGGTGCGGGCTTGCTCCGCGAGAGTCCGTGGAGCGGGTGTTTGCGCCGCCGCCGAGAGGCAGCCGCCCAGAAACACGCCGAGCAGAAGAGTGAGCCTTCGTTTCATTTACCGCCTCAGTTAGCGCGAAGGGTGAAGACTCGATCGCCGCTAACAAAATCATTCTAGTGAGGCGGAATTGCGAAGTCTGTCCCAATACGCACACTCGACCTGTTCTTTTTGGCACAGTGTTCAAAATGGAACAGAATCCGATTCCTTCCCGAAATATGGTAAGGCGGAAAAGGGGGGCACCCCCAAGCCGCTCATCCGGATAGGCACGGAGGGCTTCTGTGGACCACTTGGGGGGTCTTTATACCGAACCTGACTCATAGCGATTTGCACTCTGGCCCGGCGGCCTTCCCGACGGAGGCTACGGCTTCTCACATACGCCGCTCCATCCGCGCTCTTTTTGTCCACAGCGATGCAACGATAGTTCACAACTGCCTGGACGAGTTGAAGAAAGCGCAATTCGTAGTCAGGGCGGATGTGGTTTTGACCTTGGAGCAGTGCACAGAGCAGCTCCGCTCCCACTCTTATGATGTCGTAGTGGCCGAATACCCAAGCACGAGTTGGAAGGGAACCCAGGCTTTGCAACTCCTGCATCAGACTGTGCAGGAGATTCCGCTTCTCTTTGTGGCCACAGGCCCCGGAAGTGAATCCATCGCGGAGCTGACCGCTCATGAGGCATTCGACTATGTGGGACGAGAGCATCTCGCTCAATTGCCCATGGCTGTTCGCCGGGCCTTGAACGAAAGGAAGCTGCGCGCGGAGCTGGAAAAGGCCGGGAAGGCCTTGCGGCATTCGCAGTCGCTGTATCGCGCGCTCGTGGAGAACCCCGCTTACGGAATATGCCGGTGCGACACGGAAGGAAAGATTCTCGAGGTCAATCAGGCCCTCCTGGCGATGCTTGGCTATGCAGCCAAAGCGGAACTTTTGGCGGCGAACCGTGCATCTAAAATCATGCCCGATCTTGGTCAGGGAATGCCATTGACGGGAAGCTCCCCCGAACCCGTGCGAATCGAGCCGGTCGAAACAGAATGGAAGCGGAAAAACGGCACCACTTTGAAAGCCCGGCTCAGCGGGCGTAGCGTCTTCGACGAGCGTGGAGGCTTTGCCGGCCATGAAATTATTGTTGTGGACATCACGGAGCAGCGCGCGCTTGAGGATCATCTGCGCCGCCAGGCGTTGAGCGATTCGCTGACCGGCTTGGCCAATCATGGCCGGCTCTTCGAGGTGTTGCACGCGGAGATATGCCGGTCCCAGCGCACCGAACGGGATTTCTCGCTTCTATTGCTGGACCTGGACGGATTGAAAGAGATCAACGATCGTTACGGGCATTTGGTGGGAAACAGGGCGCTGTGCAGGCTGGCGCAGATCCTGGCTGATTGCTGCCGGTCCGTGGACACCGCAGCGCGGCAAGGCGGGGACGAATTTGCCCTCGTCCTGCCGGAGACGGGCGGGGAGGCCGCTGCGGCGGTAGCCAGCCGAATTTGCGATCTTCTTGCGAAGGATGCCGAAGAACCATTGCTTTCCGTCAGCGTGGGAGTTGCCAGCTATCCGAAGGATGCGGACACCATCGGGACTCTACTGTATGCGGCGGACAAGGCTCTCTATGCGATGAAGGTAAAGCAGCCGAAAGCTGCTCGCGCCGGCTAGCTCTCTTACCAGGCTATGCGTTGTTCCCAACGCTCACGGGCACGGCAGGATGGGGCAGAGGCTCCCTCGAGTTCCAGGATGCGACCCAGGCCGCCATCCGCTTGCCTCCCTGCCAGACGAGAAAGCCGCTCAGCAACGCCAGCCCCAGCAATGAAACCAAAATGCCTGAAAAAATGAGGGAGATCAGAACCTCGCCCGGATTGAAGAGATGAAGGCCGAGTCCCAGGATTATCACTGCCGTTCCCGTCCCGCATTGCCTTGCTACGGGTCCGATTGTCATGGTTTCTTCTCTTTACCTTCGGAGGGAGCTGTATCTCAAGTTTTCCGGGAATCGAAGTTTAGAAATGGCGAGGCGGATGAAAGTGCCGGCCCCAGCCATGGATTCCGGATCCTTTCGTCCTGGCCTCGCCACTCGCAGGGCATCTTAGAAGGGGCGAAAATAGATGGCTGTTCTCTTTTGAACACAACCACGAGGGTCCGGCCTGGAAACTGTTGAGGTCAGGTGGACGCCCTATTGGGCGTGACGCCTAAAGGCCGTCCGTCAGTCGTGCAGGACAACGCTGAGAAGCGAAGTGTTGATGTGGAGTCCGCCGTTGTACTTGATGAAGCCCAGCTTCCTGAATTTGTTCATGAAGAAATTCACGCGGGAGCGCGTTGTTCCAACCATTTCCGCCAGCATCTCCTGCGATATTTTGGGGAGAACCTTTTGGGGCTTGTCTTCCTTGCCATAGCGCGCGAGCAGCAGCAAGGTGCGAGCCAGGCGCTTCTCGCTGGAGTTAAAGAGCTGATCAACCAAGTCCTCCTCGACTCGGATGTTCCTCGAAAGCATGTAGGAGATGAACCGGTCGGAAAACGCGTGTTCCACGTGGAGGACGCGAATCATCTCGTTTTTCTCAATGATGAGCGCAGTGGTCGCCGAAATCGCACTTGCCGTCCCGATCCGAATCGGCTGACCAGCCAGGCATCCCTCGCCGAAAAAATCGCCCGGCCCCAAAACCGCCACGACAGCCTCTTTGCCGGTCTCATTCACGACCGAGAGCCTTACCCCGCCCTTTTGAATGTATAGGACATTCTTCGCGGAGTCGCCCTGCGAGAAGATGGTCTCCTTCTTCTTGAACTCCACAACTCTCCGGGCCACACCCGCCGAATCAAGAAAATCCTGGGCGTTGAAAGTGTTCTTGGCATTGGTCTTCAGACGAGTGATTGCTTGAGTTGCCATGGCTACCCCCTCCTTAAGATCGTTTCCTTTTTCCTGAACTCCATAACCTTCCGGGGCAAGCCCTTAGCCCTTGGCGCTCCTGGCCCTCGGGTGCTGGGCGCAAACATGAGACGCAAACTCTTTGTCGCGCTGGCGTTCGAAGTCCCGCTTCATCTCGTCGAGAGATTCGCCACGCGGCGGCCCCGAAGGGTTAAACGCCCAGGCGCATTCCGAGCAAGCCCAACACACGCTGTGCGCGGTTTCGACCCAAATCATCTTCCTCATGGCCGCCCTCGGGACGATGGGCTTTTTCTATTGCTTTACCAATTCCTCTGCGGCTTGGCGTTCTTGCTCCGAAACTGGCGCGGGCGATCCCTCCCGCATTGCTGCCAGCGCCGCGGCCTGCCGGACAACAGCCTTGACCACTTCAATTGGAACCCGCTCGAAATGTGTTTCCCCGTTTCGCATCGCAGCCGCTCCCGTGGATGCATGCACCGTACCAGTCTCCAAGTCATACGGGGAAAATCTTTTGTATGTCTTGGTGTCAACGCAGTTCCCCTTAAGGGGAAGTCAGTCGGCCTTAGCGCGACCGGGAGTCGGTTTCCCCTAGACGGCGTCGACTTAGGGCGGGGGGGGGGGGGTACGTTTATGTCTGCATATTTCTGTTGTACGTCACACTACGCTTGTGATACTAATAGGCAGCGTTAGTTATATGTTTGCAGTCGGAGGGGAACAGAATGAAAGCCAACCCAGCGGCATCCCACTTCAGGACGATGGACTTGAGCGAAGTTCCGCGTTCAAGAAACGGCAAACACAAGGTGATTGTTTCCCTGATCCTGCGCGACCTCGACCAACTCAAGGGCGGTTCGGCTCTTAGGGTGCCCTTGGCCGAACTGGGAGACACCAAGGAAAACGTCCGTTCGGCGTTGAACCGCGCTACGCGAAACGCCAAACGCAACATCGCCACAGCCACGGACGAGAATTTTTTGTACGTTTGGAACGCAAGCAAACTCTGATAAACACGCTGATCAGATTGTGACCCGCCGCCCAGTCACGCACGCGGGAGTGCCTTCCGGCTAGCGGCAGCCTTCATTCGATCTTGGCCGCGACTGGATTGGCGCCACTTCGGGAAGGCGTGTTTCTGGAACTCCTCTGATGATTCGCCGGTAAGGCGGCTATTGTCCATAGTTACCAGCATACCCAGATATGCCATTTTTGCAGCTGCGGCCTACGTGATGCTTCAAAAATGATCCACCCCTCCGTCCCGGGTCCCCTGGCCATCGTCATAAATCCGCAAGGGGAGCGCGCATGTGTGCACAATCGAACAGACACTCGTCCTTTCCTCTTCTAATATGCTGGCCTGTGGGGGAAGCAGGAGGACCGGGGCGAGAACAGGTCCAGCGGCTTCCGCCTGAATAGAGCTGGAAATCGCAGGTTCCTTCCCACTCCATCCGGCACGAGCGGTTCGCGGTTCAACACGGAAATATGGTGCAAGGCCTTGGGACCGGCCGGAGTGTCTGCCTGCGAAGAAAAGGAAACAAGGAAATGCCATTACTTCAAATACTGGAGGTTCTGCTCGTGGTGGGCGTTCTGCTCTGGCTGGTCAACCGCTTCATACCAATGCAGGGAACGATCAAGTCCATCTTGAACGCAGTGGTGGTGATCGCCACGGTTTTGTGGCTTATGAACATTTTTGGACTTTTTCATTCGCTTTCCCGCATGCACGTTGGGGCGTAGGCAAGCCTGAGTGAATGGCGGCGGGTGAACTGTATGTTATTAGAACGCAAACAACAAACCGCGCTCCACGCGAAGAGCGAGCGGCGCCTGGCATCACCGTAACGGAGGAAACAAACATGAGACCAGTAAGAGCTATCGGCGCGGGACTTCTGCTCCTTCTTTTTGGAGCTGTCGCTCCCATGTACGCACAGCAGGATCAACACGATCAGGACGCGAAGGCCCCGAAACAGGAGCAGCAGGCCAAGCCTGAAAAGCAACAGGATCAGGCCAAGCCCGCGCAACAGCAACACCAGCAGCAGGCGCAGGACAAGCCCGCGCAACAACAACAGCAGCAGGCCCAGGGCCAGCAGAACCAGCAACGGCAACGGCAGCAGGACAAGAACCAGCAAAACCAGCAACGTCAGCAGCAGGCCCAGGATCAGCAGAATCAGCAACGGCAACGGCAGCAGGACAAGAACCAGCAAAACCAGCAACGTCAGCAGCAGGCCCAGGATCAGCAGAATCAGCAACGGCAACAGCAGCAGGCCCAGGGCCAGCAGAACCAGCAACGTCAGCAGCAGGCCCAGGATCAGCAGAATCAGCAACGGCAACAGCAGCAGGACAAGAACCAGCAAAACCAGCAACGCCAGCGACAGGCCCAGGATCAGCAGAACCAGCAACGGCAACAGCAGCAAGCCCACAGCCAGCAAAACCAGCAACGGCAACAGCAAGTTGATCAGCGCTCGCAACAAGGACGCAATGGACAGCCGGGCGAACAGCGGGCCGTTTGGCAAGAGCATCGTGCGCATAACTGGCAATCCGAGCACCGCGATTGGCAGCAACGCGGCGGCTACAATGGCTACCGTATTCCTGAGGACCGTTACCGTGGCTACTTTGGTTCGGATCACGGGTTCCGCATCTCCAGGTATCGCCTGGAGGTAGTTCGCGGGTATCCGCGTTTCCAGTACGACGGCCTTTGGTTCAGTGTGGTTGACCCGTGGCCGGAATACTGGTCGGACGATTGGTACGACAACGATGATGTGTATATCGTCTACTCCGACGACGGCTATTACCTGTACAACCGTAGTTACCCTAGGGATCGCATTGCGATTAGGGTCGATCTCTAACCGTCTCTTCGTTCCAGCTTCAGGGGCGACGGAGACGGATACGCGTCGAGTCGCCCCGGAGCGCTGGAGGAGCGGCAGCGTGCATTCCCGCGCCAGCTGAATAGAGAGAAGTGGAGGGCACGATGCTCGGAACCATAGCGATCGTGATTTTGGTGATGGCGTTCCTGAGTGTATTACCGACGTGGGCCCACAGCCATAAATGGGGTTATGCGCCGACCAAGGGAGTGGGGGCGGTGCTCCTCATTGTCGTTGCTATCGTGCTTCTGGGCCGCATCTAGTGGCGCACTTGGCCGTCGGTGGTAATCCTGAGGTGAAAAATGGATGAATCCAAACGAGTAGCAGCTCAGTTCCTGGAAAAGGAAATCAGGACGTATATAGCACTGGCCTTATTCTTTTCAAAAGAAGGCATCAATGAACGCGTGCAAGTGGGAGACAGCGAAGTCCTCCTAAGCCCCATGTACTACAAGGAAAGAATGAGAGAAGCCAGGAAGATCGTGAATGACCTCCGAAAGCCAAGTTGAATTGCGGTCGTCTCTGGCCGCGACCCCGGGAGGCTCCAGCCCTCGCGGCAGGCATCGCACAAGGGCCACGGAACCAAAATTCAAATGTGTGCACAAGTGAACAGTTAGCATCGCCGAACCCGTCTACTATTCCGTCGTGCAAGCGGGCAGGAGAGCGGCGTAGCCTGCATACCGCATTTTCTATAGCTTAGACAACGGACGGAACGCCTACAGTACGCTTCGACCCTGACAACGACTTGAGCACGGTCGAGCGCCGCGTGCTCATCACTTGGGACGATCAGACAGGTTGGTCGCGAAGAAAGGAACATCAGGCACAGAATGTCCCTTCCGAAAACAATTCCTCAACTAAAGAACACGGCTCCTATCGAAGCCCCAGACCATCGGGAGGCTGGCCTTCCTCGTCCCGGCGAAGTGATCGAGCTTTCTCCACTCGTTGTGGAAGAAGGGCCATCACTCCCGAGGCCCACTCATCCGCGGCCCGCGCTGCCAAGCCGAGTCGCCGTCATCGGCAACTACCTTCCGAGGCGGTGTGGAATCGCCACGTTTACAACGGATTTGTGCGACGCGATTCACGCTGAATATGACGCCACGGAACTGCTGACGCTGCCGGTCAACGATACGCCCGAAGGGTACACCTACCCCGCCCGTGTCCGCTTCGAGCTTTCCCAGGATGAGTTGGTTTCGTATCGGCAGGCCGCGGATTTCTTGAATTTCAGCAACATTGATTTGGTATGCCTGCAACACGAATACGGAATTTTCGGCGGGGCGGCCGGCGCGCACATCCTCGAGCTTTTGCGCCGCCTTCATATGCCGGTCGTCACGACTCTGCACACCGTGCTTCGTGATCCGGATCCCGATCAGCGCGCGGTGATGGAGGAGATTGCGGCATTGTCGGATCGCCTGATCGTCATGAGCCGGCAATCTTCGGAAATTCTGCGGGAAGTGTTCCACGTTCCGAGTTCCAAGATTGACCTGATTCCGCACGGCATCCCCGATTTGCCTTTCACGGATTCCAGCTTCTACAAGGACGGCTTTGGAACGGAAGGCAAGGATGTCTTGCTCACTTTCGGTTTGCTCTCGCCGAACAAAGGCGTAGAAAACGTCATTCAAGCCCTGCCGAGCATCCTGTCACACCACAGCAATGTTGTTTATATGATTTCCGGCGTCACCCACCCGCATGTCCTGCGGCGAGAGGGCGATAAATACCGGCTGTATTTGCAGAAGCTCGCCAGAGATCTCGGAGTCGAGTCCAGCGTCATCTTTCGGAATCGCTTCGTGAGTCCCCAGGAGCTGGTTGAACTGATCGGTGCGGCCGACATCTACATCACGCCCTACAAACACAAGGGGCAAGTGGTTTCCGGCACGCTCGCGTACGCGTTGAGCGCCGGGAAAGCCATCATTTCCACCCCCTATTTGCATGCTATCGAACTGTTGGACGACGAGCGCGGGGTGCTGGTTCCTTTCGATGACCCGCAGGCCATCGCCGCAAAAACGATCGAGCTTTTGGACAACGGAACCGCGCGCCATGCCATGAGGAAACGCGCCTACCTCTACGCGAGGGACATGGTTTGGAACCGCGTGGCTCAGCAATACATGGGGAGCTTTGAACGCGTGTATAACGGCCGTTTGCGGAAGCCCCGTGCGACCTTTTCGGCCCAGAACACGGAAAAAGCGCTTGACCGGCTTCCGGCCGTAAAACTGGATCATCTGTATCGCATGACGGACCACACGGGAATCCTGGAGCATGCGGTTTTCGTCGTCCCCAACTACCCTGAAGGTTATTCAACCGACGACAACGCCCGCGCATTGATCGTCACTATACTTCTGGAAGAGATGGGAATGCACGAACCGGCGCGCTCGGACGACCTGGCCTCCCGGTACCTAGCCTTCCTATGGCATGCCTTTGATCCCATCACCAAACGGTTCAAAGACTGCCTGAGCTATGAACACCAGTGGCACGAGCCCAAAGGCTCCGAAGACAGCCACGGGCGAGCGCTGTGGGGCTTGGGAGCCGTTCTCGGCAGGACCAAGCGCGCCGGGCTCCGGGGAGCTGCGGGCCGTCTTTTCGAGTTGGCGCTTCCCGCAGCCATCGAGTTTAGAAGCCCTCGGGCTTGCGCTTTCACTTTGCTCGGATTGCAGGAATACCTCGAATCGTTCCCGGGAGATCGCGCCGCTCTAAACGCGGCGGATACGCTGGCAAATCGCCTGCTGGATTCCTACCTGGCCAACCGCTTGGTTGATTGGAAATGGTTTGAGAAGGAGCTTGCGTACTCCAACGCCCGATTGCCGCAGGCGCTCATTCGCGAGGGGATGCGCGCCTCGAACGACGCAGTGGTTTCCGCCGGACTCGAAGCCCTCGATTGGCTGGCGATGGTTCAGCGTTGCGATAGAAAGGGCCACTTCGTGCCGGTCGGATCGCACGGCTTCTACTCGAACAAAACGGAAAAGGCGCGCTTCGACCAGCAACCCGTTGAAGCGTGCGCGGCCGTTTCAGCATATTTGCAAGCCTATCGCGCCACGGGAAAAAGCCGCTGGCGGAAAGAGGCGTGGACGGCCTTCAACTGGTTCCTCGGAGATAACGATTTGCAGATTGCTCTGTACGATCCCTCGACGGGCGGGTGTCGAGACGGCTTGCATCCCGACCGGGCCAATGAAAATCAAGGAGCGGAGTCAACCCTGTCATTCCTCATGGCGCTGCTGGAAATGCGCAAGCTGGAAGAATCGCACGTGACGGACAGCAAGTCTTGATGGGCCGGGTGAGAGCCCGCGGTTTCTTGCTGCCGGATTGCTTTCGAGAGGAATGATGATACAACACGACCCTTTGTTTCTCCGGCACTCTGCGAATCCCATCCTGACAGCAAAAGACTGGCCCTACTCTGTGAATACGGTCTTTAATCCAGGCGCCACTCTGCTGCCCGATGGATCCACTCTTCTGCTCTGCCGCGTGGAAGATCGCCGCGGGCTTTCTCACCTGTCCGCTGCGCGTTCGGCAAACGGCGTGGATGGGTGGCGGATTGACGGCGAACCCACACTCCTGCCGGACCCCGTGCGGTACCCCGAGGAAGTATGGGGCATCGAAGATCCGCGCATCACCTACGTGCCGGAACTTAAGCAGTATGCCATCGCGTACACGTCCTATTCGCGCGGCGGCCCCGGTGTGTCTCTGGCCCTTACGAGGGATTTCCGCGCCTTTGAGAGGCTCGGCGTCGTTATGCCGCCCGACGATAAGGATGCAGCCCTCCTGCCCAGAAAAATTGATGGATTTTGGGCGTTGATCCATCGGCCCATGACTCCATTGGGCGCTCACATCTGGATCTCCTACTCCCCGGATCTCCGCCACTGGGGGAATCACAAGCTCATGCTGGAAGCCCGCCGTGGCGCATGGTGGGACGCCAACAAGATCGGCATGTCCCCTCCGCCGATCGAAACGCCACGGGGCTGGCTGATGATCTACCACGGTGTTCGAAGAACACCCTCCAGCTCCGTATATCGGCTTGGCCTCGCCCTCTTCGAGTTGGAACACCCGGAAAGATGCCTGATTCGAGGCGATTCCTGGATGTTTGGGCCAGAGGCGAGCTACGAACATCAGGGGGATGTCCAGGACGTCGTCTTTCCCTGCGGCTACACCGTCGCGCCGGATGGCGATGCCATCAATCTTTATTACGGAGCCGCCGATTCGAGCATCGCGTTGGCTCACGGCAGCATTCGCAAACTGTTGGTCTGGTTGGACGCTCATGGACATTCCGACCATGCCCAAGACCGGCGGCACAAGTAAACTTGGACCTCGCTGTTTCTTAACGAAACAGGCTGAGCGTGATTCCCAATCTTTCGGTGGCGCATCACGGATGTGTGCACAAGTGAACAGATAACCTCACCGAACCCGTCTAGTATTCTGAGGTGCGGGAAAGCAGGAGAGGTTTCGCAGACCGGCCCACCCCGCTCCAGCCTGACCGTCTCGGCTTCAACCCTGCACAGAGGAAAAGGGAAGGGGGCAACATGCTCTGGACAATTTTCGCGGTGTTGATCGTGCTATGGCTCTTGGGAATGGTCACTTCTTACACGTTTGGCGGGTTTATCCATATTCTGTTGGTCCTGGCGGTGGTGACCGTTCTGATAAGGGTCATTATGGGCCGAAGGATCGTCTCCTGATCGGGGAGCGGACAATATGAAACCCATCTCTCTAGCGGGAATTGCGTTGATCGTTCTGGGTGCGCTGGCCCTTGCCTATCAAGGCATCAATTACACACATCGGGAGAAGATCCTGGACGTAGGGTCGTTCCACGCCACCGAAGACACTCAGAAGCAAATACCACTTCCTCCCATCGTAGGGGCCCTCGCGCTCCTGGGAGGGGTTGGTCTGCTTGTTGCTGGCGCGAGGCAAAAGGCTTAAAAGAAATTTTCGGCCACAAAGGCTCCGGAGAGACCGAATTTTCCGTGGCCGTAATTCTGATCAGGGAGGTCAGCGATGTTACGTAAATCAATTCTCGTTGTCTGTTTGGGACTGGTTGCAACCGCGCCGCTTTTTGCGGGCAATAAGGAACAAAATCGCCTCCACAATGCCGGCGTCGTGATGCAGGAAATCATGAACACCCCGGAGAACATCCCGCAATCGGTGATGGAAAAGGCCGACTGCGTCATCGTGATTCCGTCGGTGCTCAAGGCGGCGTTCGGGATCGGCGCAAGCTACGGCCGCGGCGCGATGGTTTGCCGCACAGGGAAGAACTTCAGGGGACCATGGGGCGCGCCGGCAATGATGGCTCTCGAAGGCGGCAGCATTGGATTTCAAATCGGCGGACAAGCCACCGACCTCGTTTTGCTTGTCATGAACGAGGAAGGCGCGCGCTCGATTCTCAGCAGCAAAGTTAAACTGGGTGGCGACGCCTCTGTCGCGGCTGGCCCCGTCGGCCGGGATGCATCTGCGGATACCGACGCGTCCTTGCGAGCGGAAGTGCTCAGCTACTCGCGTTCACGCGGTCTCTTTGCCGGCATTTCGCTCGAGGGATCCACGCTTCGCCCCGACGATGACGCCACGGCGGACGTCTATGGCCGCAAGCTTACGGCCAAGGACATCGTATTAGAAGGCGCGGCGCGGATACCTATGTCCGGCCGTCTCTTGGTTTCCGTGTTGCAGAAACATTCACCCGTGAACGAATCGAAAGAGTCCGCAAGCAACTAGCTGTCGGAATACATGCGGTTCCGCGTTGCGCGCCGGTTTGGGAGCTTGATGGAAGTTGATCGAGCGAGCTCCCTTTCCGGCCGCCCCGCGCGTCTTCTACTTTTCCGGCCCCTCGGGACAAGGCTGCGCACTAAAAAGAGCGTGACCATTGCCCCCCAAATCCATCTGAATGGATGTGCCGCAAGCCTGGAGAAACGCTGCGCGACTATTGCGGTTGCGATTTTTGGTGATGGCACTCTTGGAATGTACTGAGGACGTGGTCCCAATGCCGTCAATGGGGATATGCGCCGGCCAAGGGAGTGGGGATGGCGCTCTACATTGTCGTTGTTGTGTTTCCGGGCCGCATCCAGAAGGAGCTAGCTTATGCGAAGAAGGGCGTTCCGTGTCTGGCTGGTGTTGGCGGCATTCCTCCTGTTGCCCGGACTCGCGTCCTCGCAAGCCAAGCAGGAGAACCAGACCTTGGTGATAAGCGGCCGGCCTGGAGCTGCGAAGGTTGTTGAGATAAACGGCCGGTCTTTTGTCGAGATCGAAAGCCTTGCGCGACTCGTGAACGGCTCCCTTCGATTTAACGGAAATCAGATCATACTCACAATACCCGCTCCCGCCGCCGGCGCGTCGGCGGCTCAGCCCAAACCACCCGCATTCTCGAAAGATTTCCTGAAGGCAAGCGTCGAGGCCATGACGGCCATCCGGGAATGGCAAAGCGGCCTTGCCAGTGATGTCCAGCACGGATACCCGCTGCCGGAGGATTGGATGTCGAACAGCCGCATGCAAGCCTCTAAAAGTGTCTCGCTGGCATCCGTGGCAGCCTCGACGGACAACGATCGAAGCGCCTTGCGGCTGCTCAGCGCCGAATTCAATGACATGGAGCAGTTGAGCGGCAACATTGTTGCGAACAGCAAAGCCAGGGAATATATACCCACCGACGCGATGACGAAAGATCCGTTGAACGACAGAATCCTGAATTGCGCGCACTCTCTGGCGTCCATCATCGCCAGCGAGAAATTCGTGGACGACGGGACGTGCTATTGAAGGCCCTTCGCGCCGCCTGATCCATGATCACGTTGCAAGATAGGGAGGCGTCGGCCGAGGCTGCGCGCTAAAGAGCGTTGCCATTGCCCCCAAATCCATCTGAATGGATGTGCCGCAAGTCTAGAAAAACGCTGCGGGGGAGATGCGGAATCGTTTGCTCAATTTCTCGATGTGGGTTTTGTTGAGGCCGCGTTTCTTGTGCAAGATTTCGGATACGATGCTCTCGGAGCCGAAGATGGGGACCAGGTCTTTTTGGCGGAGGTCATTGGCGTGCATCAACGCGCGAAGGACTTCCACGGGGGAAGCATCCGCAACGGGATGATGCTCTTCCTCGTATGCTTCGATCAGGGCCATCAGCACTTCGGCGTACTTCTCCTCTTCACTCGTCGGATTATTCTTGCTCGCCAGCTTGTCCAAAACGGAAAGATATTCTTCGTGTTGGCGCTCGCACGTAATCGGCGTCGGCGAACCAACTTCAAGCGCGTATTTTTCCGATACTGCGATCATGATTCTTGCCACTCCTTCTCGTCGTACTCAGCGTGGCTCAGAATGCGCCGGATGTAAACCATTCTCCATTTGTATTTGATCGTCGCAATCAGCCTGCACCGATTGTGGCTTATATCGAACACCACAAAGGGCCCGACGACGTCCGAGTTTCTCCAACTGTTGCGAACGTCGGAGAAATTCTTCCAATCCGCATTCCTGGTGATCTTGTACCAGGCATTGAGCGATGCGCTCCATTCGCCGTGCTTGGCGGCCGCTTCTCGAATGGCTTTGCGGCTGACGACCCGCATGAGAAATCTTCGCAGATTGCGAAGTCTGTGTCAAGGTTGAAGTTCCGGCCGCGACCCATCCAGCCTCCAGCTTCCAGTTTCCAGCCTCCGGAATGTATACTGCTGAGGCTTGGGGGTGGGACATGCCATTCATCAATGAAAATTTTCTGCTGCACGGCGAAACGGCGCGGCATCTCTATCGCACCTACGCGGCGGAGCAGCCCATACTCGATTTTCACTGCCATCTTTCTCCCAAGGAGATTGCTGAAAACCGCCGCTTCCGCAACCTCAGCGAAATTTGGATCGAAGGCGACCATTACAAATGGCGGGCCATGCGCGCGAATGGCGTTGCGGAAAAATATTGCACCGGCGACGCCGAGCCCTACGAAAAATTCCTGGCCTGGGCGCGGACCGTCCCGCACACCCTGCGCAATCCGCTCTACCATTGGACGCATCTCGAACTCCTGCGCTATTTCGGCGTGGACCGCCTGCTCGACGAGACGTCCGCCCCGGAAATATGGAAGCAGGCCAACGCGCAACTCGCGTCGGGCGAGCTCACCACGCAGGGAATCCTGAAAAAGTTTCGCGTCCGCGCCGTGTGCACCACGGACGATCCCGCCGACTCCCTCGAATACCATCAGCAAATCCGCGCCTCCGGCCTGCCCACGCGCGTGTTCCCCACGTTTCGCCCCGACCGCGCGCTGCGCACGCAGGACGCCGCCGCGTTCAACGAGTGGACCGGCAAGCTCGGCGCCAGCGCGAACACGGAAATCGCGCGCCTCTCCGATTTTCTTGACGCGCTCGGCAAGCGCCACGAATATTTTCACTCGCTCGGCTGCCGCTGTTCCGATCACGGCTTGGACTGGTGCTACGCGGAGCCGTGCACGGAGCGCGAAGCGGAGGCCATCTTCGCGAAGGCGCACGGAGGCAGGGAAGTGTCGTCCGACGAGTCGACGAAATTTGCGAGCTACGTGATGCTGCACGTCGGGCGCCTCAACGCCGAAAGGGGCTGGACCATGCAGCTCCACGTGGGCGCCTATCGCAACGCCAGCACGCGCATGTTCCGCGCGCTCGGGCGCGACACAGGCTTCGATTGCATGGCGGACTGGCCGCAGGCCGTGCCGGCGATCCAGTTTCTCGATATGCTCGATCGCGACAACAAGCTGCCGAAGACCATCCTCTTCAACGTGAATCCCAAGGAGAACTACGCCTTCGCCTGCCTCATCGGCAGCTTTCAGGACGGAAAGATTGCGGGCAAAATTCAATTCGGCAGCGGCTGGTGGTTCCTCGACCAGAAGGAAGGGATGGAAATGCAGCTCAACGCGCTGTCGAATTGCGGGCTGCTTTCGCGTTTCGTGGGCATGGTGACGGACTCGCGCTCGTTCATGTCGTTTCCGCGCCACGAATATTTCCGCCGCGTGCTGTGCAATTTGGTCGGCAACGACGTCGAAGCAGGCCTGCTTCCGGACGACGAGCACCTCGTGGGAGACATGATCCGTCGCATCGCCTTCGATAACGCCCACGAGTATTTCGGTCTGCCCTCGGTGGAGGGGAGTTCCCAGGCTCCCGCGGCGCACGCGCAAGCTCGCCGGACTTAATCCGCAATCACTGGCCGGAACTTCACCCGCCGCGAACGTTTCGCGCGTGCGCCGCCCCGCATTGCCGATTGCGAAGCAGCGCGGGAAGGGCGCGATGGCCTGTAATGCGAGCGTATGCTATAAGTAACAAGCTACGCGTTCCTGAGGACATCGTGCCATTTATCAATTTCCCCGCGAGAGAGATCAACTGCAAGCTCGTATACTACGGTCCCGGCCTTGGCGGGAAGACCACCAATTTGCAGTGGATCTACGAACATACGGGGCCGAATCAGAAGGGCAAAATGGTTTCGCTGGCCACCGAGACGGACCGCACGCTCTTCTTCGATTTTCTTCCCCTCGATCTCGGCTCCGTGCGCGGATTCAAGACGCGCTTCCACCTCTACACGGTTCCCGGCCAGGTCTTTTACGAAGCCAGCCGGCGGCTCATCCTGAAGGGCGCGGACGGCGTGGCCTTCGTCGCCGATTCGCAGGAAGAGCGCCTCGACGCCAATCTCGAAACGCTCGATAACCTGCGCGAGCACCTGAAGGATCACAACCTCGATTTCGACACCATTCCCTATGTCTTGCAGCTCAATAAACGCGACCTGCCCAATATCCTGCCCGCGGAAGAATTGCAGAAGCAGCTGGGAGTCAAGGGCGAGCCGCTGGTCGAAGCTGTGGCCGTCTCGGGTCAGGGCGTCTTCGAGACGCTCAAGGAACTCGCCAAGCTCGTCCTCGCCGACCTCAAAAAGAACGCCTAAGGTCCCTCGGAAAGGTGAAAACCGACTTCAAGGAGCTGCCGCACGCTGGCCGGATTGCCGTCTGGTCCCTTCGCAGGCGTGAATCTCCACGACTGAACTGTCTCGATTGCGGCTTGCGTAAGTCCATAGGGCAATGGCTTCAAGACGCGAATTTCCTGCGCGGTCCCGTCCAGCCCGATTTTCGCCTCCATCTCGACCGTCCCCTGGATATGGTGGTGGATGGCCTCCTGTGTAAAACTCGGCGCGGGACAATACAAGCAGCGCGGGTACCCATATCCATGGGTACCGGATGCCGGAAACGCAGGATCGAGGTCGTCTAAGATTTTCTTGGCTAGCAGCCCTTTTTCCTCATCGTCGAGCGGAAGCGAATAATCCGCGCTCGCGATTTGTTCCCTGTCTTCGGCGCGCAAAAATGACTCCACGGTTATTCTCAAAGTCTCTCCATCCGCCACAACCGTTCCCATGACGAAGACATCCGCGCCGAGATCCTCGGCCAGAACCGATAGCGAAACGGGATCGAGCAGAACGGCTGGCACGAGGGCGCCTTTCGAAACTGCGTCCGCGACCCGCGAACGATCCTCGACTTTTAGGTTTGCGTCTGATTTGGCCAGGGCGGCGCTGAAATCATCGGCCAGTTTCCGGCCCAGATCGTTCAACTGCTTGTCGGGGCCCATAAAGTCAAAAACGGCCACGCTTGCGGGTGCCAGGTTCGAATGCTCAATAGCAGCGGCCATCTGGGCTGCGGCGATATCCATCGTAGTTTGCTGCGCGCGTGCCGAACCAGCCGCCGCGAGCGGCAAGAGCAAAGCGAGCGACATGCGCATCAAACGTCGTTGCGCGATACGTGCCATGAGAGGGCCCTCCTCCTCGGCCATGCAATCGGCGGGCATTATAACTCTTGAGGTATGCAGTCAGGCAAGTAACCACGCGCCTTCGCGCCCCGCGCCGCCCACAAATAAAAACGGGAGGCGAAATCCCTAAGGATTCCACCTCCCGGGGTGGGTGGGGTTTGTTGCCAGACGCCCAGCCGGGGATTTTGGCGTCCCCGCATCCGAACGTCTCAGCAAACCGGCATTCAGCCGGTGCCACGTATACCCACACAGTAGCACCGAACCAGAAGGCAGTCAAACTCGCGCGAGACGAGCCCGAAAAAATTCAAAAGCCCGTTTGCGGGAAGTAGAGCCCCATTCCGGATCCTTATAGCTTCTATCGCTTTGCTTGCACGCCGAAAATAGGCGCTGTCCAATTCCGCTATGTTTCCCTTGCAATATCAATCGTTTAAGAACAGTCCTAGTACTATGGCAGTACCTTCGCCCTACCTAGGATGAACCTCTCTAGCCATTCCAGCCTGCGAGGCTCTCAGCAAAACTCACTGTGTACCTGGGAACTGCACGACGCGGTTGCTGGGCAGGACGCTAGGAAGCGTGGGAAGTGAGCCCCTTAAGGCTCTGAAGAACTGGGAGAGAGGATTCAATGAAAAGCGAATTGCCGGTGCGACAGATTTCATTTGCTCTTCGAGCAGGGTTGGGGCTCATCGGGTTGATGGTCGCGGCGCTTCTCTTGGCCGTCCCTTCAGCCCTGGCACAGAACGCGACGATTTTTGGCCGCAACGTCTACGTTTTCACTCCCAGCGATTCGGTCTCGTCAATTAATACGACGCTCACCACGCTGGCCGGCAACGCCCAGTTCAGTACCAATCGCTATGCGGTGTTTTTCGCGCCGGGCACCTACACCGGCGTCGAATCGCAGGTGGGCTACTACGAATCCGTGGCGGGCCTCGGCCAGACGCCCAGCGCCGTCACCGTCAGCAACGGCTACCTGGACTCAACTCAGACCGATTCCAACGGCAATATAACCACAAATTTCTGGCGTTCCATTGAAAACATGTCCGTCACGCCGCCCTCAGGGGCCCTGGAACGATGGGGCGTTTCGCAGGGTGCCGCCTTCCGTCGCATGTATGTGAATGGCGGGTTGGAACTGACGAATAGCGCTTGCGGCGAGGCCAGCGGTGGATTCATCAGCGATAGCGAGGTCACCGGGAACGTCAACGCCTGTTCCCAGCAGCAGTGGTATACGCGCAACAGCTCCATAGGCAGTTGGTCGGGTCACGTCTGGAACATGGTCTTCTCGGGCGTCTCAGGGGCCCCAGCTCAGTCCTTTCCCAGCCCTCAATACACCACGCTCGCCGACACTCCGGTGAGCCGTGAAAAGCCCTTCCTCTATATGGATAGCAGCAGCAACTACTGGGTGTTCTCACCGGGCTTGAGGACCAATTCGTCGGGCACAAGCTGGTCCGGCGGGGGCTTGGGGACCGGCAATTCTCTGGCGATTAGCACTTTTTTCATCGCCACGCCCTCGAGCACGCTGGCCCAGATCAACTCGGCCCTGTCTTCGGGCCAAAATCTCATCCTGACGCCCGGCATCTATCAGTACAGCGGGTCCATCAATGTCGTCAACGCGAACACTGTCGTGCTCGGACTCGGCTACCCGACTCTTGTCCCGCAGACGGGGACAGCTGCGATCACCGTGGCTGACGTGGACGGAGTTCAGATTGCCGGACTGCTTATAGACGCAGGCCCGGTCAACTCGTCGGTGCTATTCCAGGTCGGAGTAGAGGGTGCATCGCGCGTTAGTCACGCAAGCAACCCGACGTCGATCAGCGATACGTTCTTCCGCATTGGCGGCGCTACCGCGGGTACCGCTACCACAGCCCTGGAAATCGATAGCGACAACGTCATCCTGGACAACATTTGGGCGTGGCGCGCGGACCATGGCAATGGAGTCGGCTGGACTGTCAACGTCGCGGACCACGGATTGATCGTGAACGGAGACGACGTTACAGCATTGGGTCTGGCCGTCGAGCACTTCGAGCAAAATCAGGTGGTGTGGAATGGTCAAGGCGGCGAAACCATCTTCTATCAGAGCGAAATCCCCTACGACGTGCCGAGCCAGAGTGCATGGATGAATGGCAGCGTGGATGGCTACGCGTCCTACTCGGTTTCAGCTCCGGTGACGACTCACGTGGCCTATGGCCTCGGTGTCTACTCCTACTTCAATCAGGGAGTGGCTATCGTTGAAAACAGCGGCATCACCGTCCCGATGGCCACCGGAGTCACGGTCACCGATGCGCTATCCGTGTTCCTCGCCGGAAGCGGTCAAATCACCTACACCATCACCTCAGACAGCGGCACGGTCGATAATGCGGGCACGGTGGTGCATTCCGGATCCATCACCAGCTATGTAACCTCCTACGGAGGTTCGGGCGGCGGTTGCACCGCGGCTCCCAGCGTTCCCGGAACGCCCTCCGCCACGGCAACTTCTTCCAGCCAAATTAACCTCACCTGGGGCGCCAGCACCGCCGGGTCGTCCTGCACCGTTAGCTACAACGTGTTCCGCAGCACGACCTCCGGCTTCACGCCCTCAACCAGCAACCAGATTGCCACGGGCGTGACCACTACGTCGTACTCGAATACGGGTCTTACGTCCTCCACTACCTACTACTACAAAGTGGAAGCGTCGGACTCTTTCGGCTCCTCGGCCGCCTCGGCACAGGCCAGCGCCACCACGCAGGCCGCTTCCTGCACGGCGCCAACGGCTCCGAGCGGGCTGACGGCGACGGCCACATCGAGCAGCCAGATCAACTTGAGCTGGACGGCGAGCTCGTCCTCCTGCTCGGTCACCTACAACGTGTTCCGCAGCACGACCTCGGGCTTCACGCCTTCGACCAGCAATGAAGTCGCGAGCGGCGTGACCACCACGACTTACTCCAATACAGGTCTCACGGCCTCCACTGCCTACTACTACGTAGTTGAGGCAACCAACACGGGCGGCACGTCCGCGGCGTCGAACCAAGCCAGCGCCACAACGTCGGCCGCATCCACGTCGTGCTCGAGCATCTGCATCAATGCAGGTGGCCCCGCAGTGAGTCCATTCGTGGCTGATGAGGACTACTCGGGCGGCGCAACCCTTAACCACGCCAACACGATCGACACCAGCAAGGCGACGAACCCCGCGCCGGCAGCGGTCTACCAGACGGGGCGCGACCAAAACTTCACCTACACCATCGGCGGCTTCACGGCCGGGTCGAGCCACACCGTGCGCCTGCACTTCTGCGAGACGTACTTCTCGACCGCCGGCTCACGGACGTTCAACGTGAGCATCAACGGCACACAGGTGCTCTCGGCCTTTGATATCGAGGCAACGGCTGGCGGGAAGAACATCGCCAATATCCAGCAGTTCTCGGAGGCGGCGAATTCCAGCGGCCAATACGTGATCACGTTCACCTCGGTGGTCAACAACTCCCTGGTGAGCGCAATCGAAATAGACTAACGGCTCCGGCAACTCGAGGAAATGCGGGGAGACCATCCGGTCTCCCCGCATTTTTTCCGCGAAGTTCCCCTCACGGAATTGATCACTCACAAATGACGGGCGTTTTCCTGTACGAACCATTACTCATAGTGCGAGAGCACGCCGCTTATGATGGAGCGGATGCCGGCCTTTAACCCTTCCTTCGCATAAAATTAATCTATTAGGGCTTGACTGCCCGGAAATAAGGGTATAGCCTCCGCCCACACGCTCCCGCAATGGGCGGCGAAAATGGTTGGAAAATGAGCAACGTAAGGGGTGCCGAAATGAAAAAGCATGGATTCGCTTTTTATGCCTTGGGCCTAGCTGTGTTTCTGGTCGCCGTGAGCCTTCCGGCGCTGGCGCAGGTCAACGTCACAACGCAGCATAATGACCTTAACCGCTCGGGAGATAATCTGAGCGAGACTATCCTCACCAAGTCCAACGTGAACGCTACGACATTCGGCCTCCTCGACAAGATCACGGTGGACAACCAGGTTTACGCGCAGCCCCTGGTCGTCTCCGGCCTCACCATCGGCGGCGGCACGCACAACGTGGTGTACGTGGCCACGACCAGCAACAGCGTCTACGCCTTCGACGCCGACACCGGCACGCAATACTGGCACGTCAATCTAGGCACTCCGATATCGAACGCAGCGTACGGAACGGGTTGCGTGGACATCAACGGCAACGCCGGAATTGTGGGCACGCCTGTGATTGATACGGCCAACAACACGATCTATGTCGTGAATTCCCTCAACAATCCCAGCGGCACGTATTCCTTCCAGCTTCACGCACTGAGCCTGACCACCGGCGCGGACAACTCAGGAAGCCCCAAGCAGATCTCTGCCACCGGTTTCGTGGCCACGGCGCAGAATCAGCGCGCCGGCCTGTTGCTCGCGAACGGTAATGTCTATGTGCCATTCAGTTCGCACTGCGACATGGGGACCTATCACGGGTATTTAATGTCCTATAACCCCACGACTCTGGCTCAGAACGCTGTGTTTAACACCTCTCCTAGCGGCAACGGCGACAGCCTCTGGGAATCCGGGCAAGCCCCCGCCGTGGACTCCTCCGGGAACATCTATTTCGGCACCAGCAACGGGACTTGGGACGGCACGTCCAACTTCAGTGAAAGCTTCATCAAGCTCAGCCCCGCGCTCGCGCTCGAAGACTGGTTCACGGCCGCGAACCATTCCACGCTTGATGGCGGCGATTTGGACCTCGATACATCTGGTCCGCTCCTCATTCCCGGGTCTACGCGCCTATTCATGGTCGGCAAATCCTCCACAGGCTATGTAATCAACAGCGCCAATTTGGGCCATCTGGGCGATGCGAGCGCCGTGCAAACCGTGAAGCTCACGGGAGCGCTCCATGGCAGCGCCGTCTACTTCAATAGCGCCGTGAATGGGCAGGAAGTCTATACTTGGGACATCGGCGACACCCTGAAGGCTTTCCAGTACAACGGCAACGATTTGAACACGCCCGCCTTCCAGGCCGGATCTATAACCATCGGCGGCGAGCCGGCAGCCTATCTTTCGCTCTCGGCCAACGGCACATCGAACGGTATCTTATGGGCCAACGGCGTCCTAAGCGGCAATGCCAACCACGGCTCGGTGCCCGGCGTTCTCTACGCCTACGATGCAGATACCCTCTCCAACCTGCTTTACAGTAATCAGCAGAATGCCAGCCGCGATAGCTGCAACAACTTCGCCAAGAACGGCTATCCCACCATCGCCAATGGCAAGGTCTACCTCGGCAGCTTCGGAACGGCCAATGCGGGCTCGGGACAGCTATGCATCTATGGCTTATTCCCCACGAGTTGCCCCACGCCCACGAACCCAAGCGGATTGACCGCCACAGCGGTTTCCTCGAGCCAGGTCAATCTGAGCTGGACAGCCAGCACCTCGTCCGGCTGCTCGGTCAGCTACAGCGTCTTCCGCAGCACAACCTCGGGCTTCACACCCTCCAGCGGCAACCAGATCGCTTCCAGCCTCTTCGCAACCACATACTCGGATACGACCGGAGTGCCTTCTACCACCTACTACTACCTGGTGGAGGCCACCGTGCCAGGCGCTACCTCGGGACCCTCGAACCAAGCCACCGCCACCACGGGTGCGCCGATTACCACCATCGAAATCAATGCCGGTGATTCCGCTGTGAGCCCCTACGTGGCTGACGAGGACTTCACGGGCGGCAGCACGATCAACCATGCCAACACCATCAACACCAGCAACGTGACCAATCCGGCGCCGGCCGCGGTCTACCAGACGGCGCGCATCGGCAACTTCACCTACACGATTCCTGGCTTCGCCCCCAACTCGAGCCAGTTGGTGCGGCTGCACTTCGCCGAGACCTTCCACACCGCCTGCGCGACGCGCGAATTCAACGTCAGCATCAACGGCACCCAGGTCCTCACTAATTTCGATATCTACTGCACGGCCGGGGGCATAAACATCGCCAACGTCCAGCAGTTCACCGAGAACGCCAATGCGAGCGGGCAGTATGTGATCACATTCACCACGGTCCTGGATAACTCGCTCGTCAGCGGCATCCAAATCGAACCGAGCGGCTCGTGCACTGCGCCCACCGCCCCAAGCGGGCTGGGTGCGACAGCAATATCGAGCAGCCAGATCAACCTGAGCTGGACGGCCAGTTCGTCTTCCTGCGGAGTCACCTACAACGTGTTCCGCAGCACGACGAGCGGCTTCACGGCCGGCAGCGGCAACCAGATCGCCACCGGCGTGAGCACCACGACGTACTCGGACACCGGTCTCGCTGCTTCGACCACCTACTACTACCTGGTCGAGGGCACGAACTCCGGAGGCACTTCCGGCCCGTCGAACCAGGCCAGCGCCACCACTTCGGCCTCTTCATGCGCTGCGGCGCCGACGGCTCCGAGCGGATTGGGCGCGTCGGCGATATCGTCGAGCCAGATCAACCTGACCTGGACCGCCAGCACAGCGGGAACGGGCTGCACGATCACGTATAGCGTGTTCCGCAGCACGACGTCAGGATTCACAGCCGGAAGCGGCAACCAGATCGCCACCGGCGTCACGTCCACGGCATATCCGGACACTGGTCTGGCGGCTTCGACCACGTACTACTATTTGGTCGAAGGCGTGGATTCAGCCGGCTCATCCGCGGCGTCGAACCAGGCCAGCGCGACAACCAGCGCCTCTTCGGGGTCATGCACCAGCATCTGCATTGACTCCGGCTCGACGACCACGGTCACTCCGTTCGTGGCCGATGAAGACTACACGGGCGGCGCCACGATCAGCCACGCCAACACGATCAATTTGAACAACGTGACCAACCCGGCTCCGATGGCCGTATACCAAAAGGGACGGGACGGGAACTTCACCTACACCATCGGGGGCTTCACGGCCAGCTCGATGCACACCGTGCGGCTGCACTTTGCCGAAACCTACTGGACGGCGTGTGGGCAGCGCACGTTCAACGTGAGCATTAACAGCACGACGGTGCTGACCGATTTCGATATCCTCTGCACGGCCGGAGGGGAGAACATCGCCAACATCCAGCAGTTCTCGGAAGCGGCGAATTCGAGCGGGCAGTACGTGATCGTGTTCACCACAGTGGTCAACAACTCGCTGGTGAACGGCATCGAAATAGACTGACGGCTCGGGCAACCTCAGCGAATGCGGGGAGACTTCGGTCTCCCCGCATTTGTTTTCCGCCCAGTTTCCCTTACAGAATCAAGCTCAGTTACGAATGGCGCGCCCCCCCAAGCTGCACGAATATCACCAATAGCACCGGAGAATCGCGCACTTCTGCTTCGTTCCCACGCCGGGAGCGAACCTCGGCGAGACTCACGCATTGCCTGGCAAAGGCTGATGTCGTAGGCTGTAGCCGGGTTCGAAGAGGCCAAAGGAGAGACGCTTCGGCCGTTTGAATCCGGAGTTAACATCATGGAAGAAAAGGCCCTGCGCCCACCGGGGTCGTTGCGTTGAGCACCGTGCACGACATCGCGCCTCGCCAGAGGTCGAGCGTTCTTCGCCTTCTTGGCTACGGCCTTGCTATCGTCTGCCTCGTCTGGCTCCTTCACGATTTCCATGTCGTCAGGGCGCTTCACGACATGGCCAATGCGGACTGGAGATGGGTCGTCCTGGGAATCGGCTTCGACGTTCTCAGCTACGGCGTCCAGGCCCTCCGCTGGAAACTCCTGCTGACCCCTTTTGGCAGAATCAGGCTCAGAAGCGCGATTCGCGCCGTATTCGCGGGGCTCTTCGCCAATCTCGTATTCCCGCTGCGGCCCGGCGAGTTCCTGCGCAGCTACCTGATCTCTGATTCCGAAAACATCAGCCTCGGGCGCGTTCTCGTGTCCGTGGGAGTCGAACGCCTGGTGGATCTTGTGATCGCCACGGCCTCGCTGGCCGTCGTGTCTCTCTTCGTCGAAGACCGCATGCCGCGCCGCTTCAAGCATGTGGCGGACACCATGGGAATTGTCACTCTGATCGTCCTCGCCATCGTCGTGCTCCTGATTCTCTACCTGGAATTGAAGCTCAGCAGCAAAGTGGACCCGGAGCCGGTGGACGCCGAGCCCGAAACCGGACCGCCCTCCCTGCGGGAAAAAGCCTTGGCCGTGCTTTTGGGCTTGCACGCCATGGGTACGGCGCCCAGCTTCTATCCGGCCGTGCTCACCTCGTTGCTGATGCCTCTCTGTCAGACTCTGGCGCTGTGGTGCATGATGCGGTCGTACGGTTTGGGCCTGTCGTTCCTCTCGGCGGCCGTCGTCCTCCTCGTAATCAATCTCGGCGTGTCCCTGCCGAACGCGCCGGCGAACGTGGGCTCCTACCAGTTTTTTTGCGTGCTGGGTTTGAGCGTGTTTCAAGTGGAAAAGACCACCGCCACGGGCTTTTCCATCTTCGCCTTCCTGGCCCTCACTTTGCCCTTCGTTTTTCTCGGTTTCGCGGCCCTGCTGAGGAGCGGCCTTTCCTTCCGGTCCCTGCGAGAAAGGGTCACCGGTTTACCGCAGCAGGCGGTGGACGTGCGTGCCCAATCCTGAGCAGCCCCCTCGCGAGAAAGGGCGGCGTTTAATCCATAATTCTCAATTTGAACTCCAGCTCGCCTGGTATATGCTTGCCGCTCACGAGGAGGGTGGCCTCGATGCGCCGACGTGATTTTCTCGCCAGAGCTGCCAAAGCGACCGCCGCTGCTGTGCTCTCGCCCGTTCTGCGCGGCTGGGCGCAGGACGCGAGCACCGTTGCAGCTTCGCTCACCGTGAGACCCGAGAACGACGTGTTGTTGATTCCCGCTGACTTCACCGGACTAAGCTACGAGTCCGCGCAGCTTGCCTATCCCCCCTTCTTTTCCGCCGAGAATACCGCTCTCGTTGCTTTCTGCCGCACTCTCGGAAAGCAAGGCGTTCTGCGCATCGGCGGCAACACCAGCGAGTTCACTCACTGGACCGAGCAGGAAACTGCCGCTCCAGTTCCCACAGCTGCGGGGCCTGACACTGGCGCCAGCAAGACAAAGCCGGTCACACCCATCACGCCGTCCGCCATCCGCAACCTCGCGGGCTTCCTCGACGCCACTGGCTGGAAACTTATCTATGGCCTCAACCTCGGCCGTGGCAAGCCCAGGCAGGCCGCCACCGAAGCGAAATTCGTACAAAATATTATGGGTCCACGCCTCATCGCTTTTCAGATCGGGAACGAGCCGGACCTCTATGGGCACAATGGTCTGCGTCCCCCCACGTGGAATTTTGACGCCTACCTTGCTGAATGGGTGCAGTTCGCGCGCGCCATCCGGCATCAAGTGCACCATGCCCGCTTTGCCGCGCCCGATGTTGCTAGCAAGACAGATTGGGTCGTTGACTTCGCGGAGCACGCCAGCCAAACAGTCATTTTCCTCACGTACCACTATTACGCGGAAGGCCCGCCCATCAAACCCGAAATGAACATAGACCGCTTGTTGCATCCGAATCCGAAATTCGAATCCGACCTCGCTCAAATTCAGCAGGCATCGCGCTCGTCCAAGCTGCCGGTCCGTCTATGCGAGACAAACTCCTGCTACAACGGCGGCAAAGAAGGCGTGAGCGACACATTTGCTTCGGCGCTCTGGGGCGCGGACTTCATGTTTCATATCGCGGATGTGGGCCAGACTGGAATCAACTTCCATGGCGGCGGCAACGGCATTTACACCCCCATTGCTGGCTCGCTCGACGCCGGCTTTCTGGCTCGTCCGATTTATTATGGCATGCTGCTCTTCAAACAGGCCTTGGGCGCAACGCTGGTCCAGAGCGTATTTGACGCCGGCGGCGCGAACGCCACGGCCTATGCCGTGCGCCTGCCGGACGATACCTTCGGTGTGGCCATAATTAACAAGGACGCAACGAAGACGCTGCGCCTCAATGTCAATCCCATCGTCCCTGTCCATCGCGCGGAACTATTGCGGCTCGCCGCGCCCGCCGTGGACAGCAAATCCGGCGTCACCTTCGGCGGCGCCGAGGTTTCCCCCTCGGGCGGTTGGTCCCCGTCACAAACCGAGGCTCCCGATCACACCGATAGCGCCGTTACAATCGAACTGCCCGCCGCCTCCGCCGCCTGGCTCCGCATCGCCTAGCCGACCCCGCAATCGTCTTCGCACATACCCGCGATTTCATTTTGAGGGCGGTGGCCCGTCCGTTATATAGTGTGGTTTTTAGCCCGCGCGACCTTCATGAACCACGACGTCAACAAAAATCTTGACCGCGCCAGACGCAGCCTCGAAAAGAACAAACTTCGAGAAGCAGTCACCGCTTTTCAGGAAGTCCTCAACGAAGAGCCGGCGCACCCGGAGGCTTTGCAGGCTCTCGCCGATATCTATACCCGCCTGAACGAGCCTGCTCTCGCCGCCGAGTACTATGGATACCAGTTCGATCGCTATGCCCAAACAGGCGACGCCGCCAAAGCCACCGCTATATTCGCCCGCTTCCTCCGTTCCTTCCCGCAACCCCCCGCGCGCATCATGCAATACGCCATGTTGTTGCAGCGGCAAAACAAGCCGGCGGAAGCCATCGAGCACTATACCGCCGCCGCCGAGCTTTTCCGCCGGCAGAATTCCGATATAGAAGCGCTGGCATGCTGCGAAAGCGTGGCCCTCCTTGACCCGGAAAATTCCGCCCGACATGCCTCACTCGCGGAACTCGCCGAGGGGCTCGGGCACGCCGATCTTGCTGCCCGCAGCTATCTCCGTGCCGGGCAGCTCACGCTGGCCTCCGGCTCGCTCGCCCCGGCCCTCGAATATTTCAGCCGCGCTCATAAGCTGCTGCCCGAGGATCGCAGCGTCGCTTTACTCTTCGCGGAGGCCCGGCTGCGCAATGGCGAAGCGGAAGCCGCCGTGGCCCTGCTCGAGCCGTTTTGGCCCGCGGAAAGGGACGCCCCCTTTCTCGCGCTCTTCGGCGAAAGCCTGCTCCTTGCCGGACACCTCGGCCGCGCGCGGGAAGTTATCGAGGAGCATTACAAGCAAAATCCGGACACCTACGAGAGACTCTTCGAGCTTGCCGCGGCTTACCTCCGCGCCGGCGAGGACCAAAAAGCCGTCTCCTGGATTGCGGAGATCAAGCGATGGATGCGCGATTCGCGCCGCGACGGCGAACTCTCGTCGGAAATGGATCACCTCGCCGCCGCCTTTCCCGCTTCGCTCCCGCTGGCCCAGACCATCTCGGCCACCTATGAAGAGCTGAATCGCGAAACGAAATATTTCGAGGCGCTCATGCGCCTCTTTGATCTCTACCTTGTGGCCGGGCAAATGAAGGAGGCCTGCGAGTCGCTCGAACGCCTGGTGGATATTGACCCCTACGACTCCCGCAATCAGGAACGCATCGCCGCGCTCGAAGGGAAGGTGGATCCTGCGTTCCTCAGAAATATTCTCGCGCGCGCGGGCAAGGCCGCCACTGTCGTCACTCGCGCCGGCGGCTTTTCCGGCGGCGCGCCGGACGAAGGCGCCGGCTCTGCGCTCGCTCCGGAAGAAGCGCAGGCCCAAAATGCCCTCGAAGATTTGATCGTGCAGGCGGAAATCTTTCTCCAGTATTCCCTCCAGCCCAAGGCCGTCGAGCGCTTGCAGCGTATCGCCGAGCTCTTTCCCGGCGAGGAGGAAAAAAACGAACGCTTGCGCGCCCTTTGCGACCGCGCCAATTGGTGGCCCCAGGGCGCGCCACCTTCGCTGGCCCCGCCCAAGCCCGCGCCGGAAAAGCCCCCTGTTTCCCCGCCTTCTTCTTCCGTCGCGGCCCCCACGCCCGCGGAGACGCACCGCGATCTTGCGGCCATCGCTGGAATCAACCGCATCATGTACCGCCAGGTCACCCCGCGCGAGGTCCTCGCGGCCATGTCAGCCGAGATCGGAAAACACCTCAAAGTCACGCGATGCCTGGCCGCCCTCGGTGCTGCGGGCGAAACGTCGCAATTCATAGCGGAATACTCCGCACCCGGAGTGCCGGCCCTGGGCGCGCAGCTCATTCCCTCCATCATCCCGCTCGTTTCCAAGGCTACGCCCGACGAGCTGGGAGGCGTCGCCCTCGAAGCCTCCGGCGAACCTGCCCTGCGCGAATTCGGATTCGAATCGGCCCTCGGCGTGATCCTTACGGACAAGGAGACGCAGGCCCCCTGGGGGGCCGTGCTCGTCGGCGATTCCAACGCCAGAAAATGGAAGCCCAACGAAAGTTTTTTCCTTCAGGCGGCGGGCGACCAGCTCGTCCTCTCCGTGAATCACACGCGCTTGCAATCGCTCGCTCGCTCCCTGGCCGTGGCGGACGAAAAGACGGGTCTCGTCAGCCGCGGGGCATACCTGGATTGTCTGCTCATGGAATCGAAACGCGCGCGCGAGCAGGCCATGCCCATTTCCCTGGTCATTTTGCATATTGATCACGGCAGCGAACTCCTGCGCCAGCACGGCGACGCCGCGGTCGAGAACTATGTGGAAAAACTCTCGCGCGCCCTTTCTTCCGCCACGCGCCAAACAGACATTGCCGTGAAGTATACGGCCTGGTCGCTGGTCTTCATCCTTTCGGACGCCTCCCTCGATAAGGCCACCGCTCTTGCGGAAAAGCTGCGCGAGGTCGCCGCCACGGTTTCACCTCCGTGGGCGGCGGGGCATGTTACCGTGAGTGCGGTCGTGGCCGAATCCACGTCGCGGCAGGAAGACGATATCGAGGATCGCGTCACGGAATGGATCAACCGCGCCGAAGCGGGGCTCGACGAGGTGCGCCAGCGCGGCGGCGACACACTCGTCCCGCTGGCGACACCTTGACAAGCGAAATTACCCGGTCCGTGTGAAAATGGCGAAGACCACCGTGAGCCGGTATTGTCCTAAAATTCGTGGATCAATGGCTAAATGGTCGCCTGTGTCCACGCAGCTTTCGAGCGTAGCCGAAGGAATCACTCTTCGCTCCAGCTTTGCTCAGCCCTGTAGGGGCGAAAGAAGTTAGCCCAGGGTGGAAACCCTGGGTAGGAATAACAAATTTGTGTGAGCCCTGCCTGCCCTGACGCAGGAAGGGTAGGGGCGACACAACCCGTGAGGATATTGCTATCCGAATTAGGACGCCACGAGTGAACCAATCTCGCAAATCCGCCCCCCCGCGCGGCAATCTCAACGCCGCCGGGCTGCGCTTCGCCATTGTCGTAAGCGAGTTCAACAGCTTCATCACCGACCGCCTGCTTGCCGGCGCGCTCGACGCTTTCTCCAAAGCCGGCGCCGCCGAAAACCAGATCGAGATCGTCCGCGTTCCCGGCTCGTTCGAAATTCCCGTCGCGGCGCGGAAGCTCGCCTCCTCCGGCCGCTTCGACGCCCTCATCTGCATCGGCTGCATCCTGCGCGGCGAGACGCCGCACTTCGAATACGTCGCTACGGAATCTTCCCGCGGCATCCAGCTCGCGCAGCTCGATACCGGCGTGCCCATGTCATTCTGCGTCCTCACCTGCAACTCGCTCGAGCAGGCCATGGAACGCGCCGGGCTCAAGGACGCCAACAAAGGCTACGAAGCGGCCCTCGGCGCCATCGAGATGGCCCGCCTCTTCCGCAAACTTTCGAAAAATTCCGCCGCTCCCGGCCGTGCATCCCGCGCTCCCCGCGCCTCGCGCTCACGCACCCGGCCGCGCTCACGCCGGCGATGACCCTCCGCCGCAAATCCCGCGAGTTCGCCCTGCAGATGCTCTTCGAGTGGGATATGGCGCGCCAGGACCCCGCGCGCATCAAGCGCCTCTTCTGGAAATCCGCCCGCGCCGCCGAATCCACGCGTAAGTTCTCCAATCAGTTGTTCGAAGGCGCTGTCGCCGGCGCTCCTTCCGCCGATAGGCTGGTCGAAAAACTTTCAGCCAACTGGCGCATCGAACGCCTCCCCACCGTGGACCGCTGCATCCTCCGCCTCGCCATTTTTGAACTCCGCTCCGCCACCGCCCCGCCCACCGTCGCCATCAACGAAGCCCTCGAACTCGCCAAAAAATTCTCCTCCGCCGACGCCCCCGCCTTCCTCAACGGCGTCCTCGACGCCGCCCGCAAATCCCTCGCCCCGTAGCACCTCGCTAAAAAACATCCGTCTGTCATCCCGAGCGAAGTCCCCCGTCTTGATTTCCCCCCCCCGTCTTTTGGGGGGGGGCGGGGGACGCAGGGAGGGATCTGCTTTTTCTTGTTTATCGCGAGCAAGATTGTTTACGTGATGCAGGTAGAGAGGGTGGCGTATGATTGCCCCGTTCCTCTCAGAGCTGCCTCAGCCGAGGCCAGCGGATTGGGGTTACGGCATGACCGTCTGCATTGCGGCCATCACGAGCGACAATCTGATTGTGACGATTGCAGACAAGAAACTCTCGACGGGAATGTTCTCGTCAGATTCGTCTGTAGTCAAATCACGAGGATTCCACAAGGAATGGGCCGCGATGATCGCAGGCGACGATGTGTCCCACGCCTTGCCTATTGTACGAAGAGCCTCCGCTAATTTCAGTGAGCTTCGCGAAAACAGATTAGAAAACGCAATGCAGGCATTCAAGGACGCCTACAAACAAGAGCTTTCCGGGCACGCGGCAGATTTAGTTCTAGGCAGGTTCAATCTGACTATGAATCAATTTCTGGAGAAAGGATGCAAAAGATTCACTCCCGACGTTTTTGACGCACTCTGCGACCGGATTGCCAGAATAGACCTAAAATGTACGTTTCTGGTGGTGGGATCTGACAAGTGGGAATTGCCCCATATTTTCACAGTGGCAAACCCCGGAGTGGCTGAAACATTCGATTTGCCCGGATTCTGGTCTATCGGATCGGGCAGTCAGTCAGCGTTGGGGATGCTTTTTTTTCGCGGGCAAAACAAGCGGCTCTCTCTTGCCGAGACGGTATACAACTGCTTCGAGGCAAAATTCATGTCTGAATCAGCTACAGGCGTAGGGAAAGATACCTATTTTTTTGTGCAGAAGCATGGTTGCAATACATGCAGCAGTCCAGTGACCCTGGAATCGAGAATTAGAGAAATATGGGAACGCAGCGGGCAACCGAGAGTTCCAAAAAAAGCACTCAAAGTAATCGAGGGCTCGAACATAATTTGTAGCAATTCGGAGAACGAATCTAAACTCTAACCGCAAAAGCTCGTAGAATTTGGCAGACGAGAACGGCCGGCAGGAGAAAACCAATGAGCGACACAAACCAGAAAGTTATAATCGTCTTGGCTGCTCTCCTTCTGTTAATCGTGCTGTTTTTCGGCTGGCCGACACCGTATCGGTACGTGGTCCTTCACCGGAGCATCGGTTGCGGCGATGGCGGATGCACCGTGCTCGTGCGCATCAGCCGGATCACTGGCAACGCCCAGTGGAACGATGGGCAGCATGGATGGCTTCCGGCGGCCACGCCAGCGGCCACCCCAGCACCCGATCCCTGGGAGCAACTAGTCCCGAAAAAGGTGCCCGAATGACGACAGACCAAATTAATTTTTGGGACCTTCTGGCTTCCATTCCTGAAACCATTTAAAAAGGTCCTGATCCTGGGATTCATCAGAGGATTGTTTCAAGACCTCTAGAATCAGAGCGTATTTCTGTTGCATCAAGTGCTGAAGGTCCTCGGATTCTGACACAGCTTGAAGCCTGCGAACCAAAATCTCATAAAGAACCGGATCAATCTGTTTCACCATTAAAAACACCGTCATATAAGCGAGCAATCGAGAATCGAGAGCCCTAAAGCCCTCTATGGATAGTTCGGCCAAGATTCTTAGTTTTTCATCTATTCCCATCTTTGTCTCATGCGGTCAGCCTCTCGAATGTGAGGACCGGAGCGGTAATCATGTGGCGCAGCGTATCCATGAACAAATCGGCCCTTTTTCTGTGGTTAGATCGGAAGTTCATTTCTTCGAGGTAGGATTGTAGATGCTTCGCACTGATTTTGTGCCAACTACCACGCAACCCTCACCCCTCATCCCTCACATCCTCTTTGCGATGGCGCTCACTTCCTCGAGCGCGCGCCGCGTCGTCTCCGCGCGCGTCGTCTCGGCATAAACTCGCAGCATCCGCTCGGTGCCCGACGCCCGAACCAGCGCCCATCCCGCATCCCCCAGATACATTTTCACGCCGTCCAAATTCTCGCGCCGCGCCACGGGCCACTCCGCGAGCCTCGTCAATTTCTCGTCCGCAAAATATGCGAGCGCCTTCTCCTTCTGCCCCTCCGCAAGCGTCAAATCCACGCGCCCGTAGTGGTGCTCGCCGAACTCCCGCTCCAGCATCGCCACCAATTCGCCCAGCCGCTTGCCGTGCCACGCCATCACTTCGGCCAGCAGCAGCGCGTTCACGCACGCGTCGCGCTCCGGCAGGTACAGCTTCGTTCCGATGCCTCCGCTTTCTTCGCCGCCCAGCAGGATGTCGCTCTCTAGCATCCGCTCGCAAATGTATTTGAATCCGATGGGCGTCTCCCACACCTTGCGCCCGAATTTCGCCGCAATCTTGTCCACCATTTTTGTCGTCGAAAATGTTTTGGCCACGTCGCCCGCGATCTCCCGCGTTCCGGCCAGATGCCACAGCAGAATCGAAAATATCTGGTGCGGCGTGACGAACGTCCCATCGCTATCCACCGCGCCGATGCGGTCCGCGTCGCCGTCCATCGCAAACCCCGCGTCGTACCCGCCCTCGCGCACCGCCTTCTGCAGCGCCTCCACGTTCGGCTCGATAGGCTCCGGATTCACCCCCCCGAACATCGGATCGCGCGTCCCGCGAATTTCCCCCGCTTCGATCTTGCGCATGCGGAAGAGATCGCGGAGCAGTCCCCGCCCCGCTCCGTGCATCGGGTCCACGAGGAACCGCAGCTTCGACGCGCGCAGCCGCTCCCAGTCCACCAGCCGACTGAGCGTTACGAGATACGGCGCGCGCCCGTCGAACGAATGGATCAGCCCCGCGCGCGGCGGCAGCGCCGGCACTCCCTCGCGCATCACCCGCGCGAGTTCCGCCTCGATTTGCCCCACAATTGCCGGCGACGCCGAGCTTCCATAGCTCGCTTTGTATTTCACCCCGTTCCATTGGTAGGGATTGTGGCTCGCCGTGATTTGAATTCCACCCGCCGCCCCGCGCAGCCGCACCACCAGCGAAAGCGCCGGCGTGGGCAACGCGTCCTTCGCCAGCCACACGGGCGTGCCCGTCGCCGCCACGGTCTCCGCCGCCACGCGCGCGAACCGCTCCGAGCCGAATCGCGTGTCATACCCGACGAATACGCCGCGCTCGGCCCGCTCCGCGCGCACCACGTACCGCGCCATGGCGTGCGCCACCTTGCGCACGTTCTCGACCGTAAAATCCTCGGCGAACTCGCCGCGCCAGCCGTCCGTCCCAAATTTAATGTCGCTCACGGTCCAGCAGTATATCCGCTTTTGCGCTTCCCGCACCTCACCCATGCTAATCCCCGATGTGTCTCAAACAGCACAGACAGCCGCGAATGAGGTCGGCTATCCTGCATCCGTAACAACCTCACTGCCTAGGCAGTGTAATTTCTCTTTGGAGGAAACTCGTGAAAAAGCAAATCATTCGTCTAGCCCTCGCCTCTGCACTGGCGATCGCGTTCAGTCTCACCATGGCCCACGCCACATTGGGCGATGGGAACGGCGATTGCCACAATCGCCTTGAAAACGATCGCGCACGAATCGATCGCGATGCTTCAAGACACGGCCAAGGCAGCCGGCAAGTGAACCGTGACGTCGAACGCATGGATAGCGACCGCAATTGGTGCCGCAACCATCATGCCGATTGGGATCACAGCCGTTTTGATATCGGCGTATACGTTAGACCCTAACTGCAATTGAACCGGTCGCACGATCCGGCGGGGAGGCAGGTACAACTGTGAGAGTGAGCGACATGACAGCGATTCAGTTGATGTCTGTCCCCTGTCCTACGTGCGGTGCCGCACCCGGCGAGCGCTGTGTGCTGCATTCTGGCGGCCTGCGCTCGGATTCACACGTAGACAGGAAGCTTTCCGCCGCTGAGGCCATGGAGACGAAAAGAGTTCCCCATGGTCCCGGACGCCGGTAAAATCCCTGGACTGACATGAGTGGAAAAAACTTTCGAGTCGTACGGCCAGGCCAGCGGACCTCCACCGACGGAAAACCGATAAGCAACAAAGTCCTCTTGGCTGCTCCCGATAATGAATTCGAGCTGATGCGCCCTGACCTGACCTATATTGACCTGCCGCATCACCTCAGCCTCCATGAGCCTACTCAAAAAATCGAGTTCGTCTATTTCCCGAACCGCGGGATGGTCTCTCAAGTTGTAGTGACCAAGGACGGCCGAACCGTGGAAGTGGGCGTCGTGGGCAGCGAGGGCTACGTGGGGGCGGGATTGGCGGCCGGCTTGACCAGAAGTTCCGTCCGCGAAATCATCCAAATCGCCGGCGACGGCTTCCGCATGATGGGCAACGCGCTCGAACGCATTCTGCGCCTCGCACCGCAGTTGCAGGAGATCCTGAACCGGCACACGGGTCTTCAAGGAATGCAGGTCGCGCAGACCGCGGCGTGCAATCGCCTTCACGATATACAGCAGCGTCTCTCGCGGTGGCTGCTGATGACCCAGGACCGCGTGGGTTCCGGGACGCTTCCCATCACCCACGATTTCATCGCCACCATGATGGGCACGGACCGCTCCACCGTCAGCATGTCGGCGTCCGTACTCCAAAAAAAGGGAATTATAGATTACGTGCGCGGTGCGGTGAAAATCGTGAACCGCAGGAAACTCGAAAAATCCGCCTGTGAGTGCTACGGCGTCATTCATCAGTTCGAAGACGACCTCGGATTGAGATAGCAGTTCCTCCCTGTGTTGTGTACCCCACAGACAGCAGCCCTTGGCTTTCGGTAATCTTCAGCGCGTCCATGCCCCGCAAACTCGTATGGATCGATAGAAAGTACATGGGGGGGTGGGGTTGCTCCGAATGCGCGTGGGTGTTCAATCCTTCGGGAGCGCCCACCGGCAAATCGCTCGATGAAGTAATAGAGATCTACAAGCAGCAGCGCGACGCGGAGTTCGCATCCCATGTCTGCGCGGATCACCCAAGGCCCGCAAGAATTCGCCCTTAGCCAAATCCCTCGCGCGCCCGCTCGTGCCCTTTGCCTTTAAGGTTTGAATGTAGCCTGCCTGCCGGCAGGCAGGCGCCGCCCTTTAGAGCGGCATCTTGCCTTTGAATTTTCGGGTGCCCCATCCTTTGCGCCTTTTGCAAAGGGTGGGTCTTGCCTTTCCCGGTTTCCGCGCCACACCTGACCCCCGGCGCCTGCCCGCCGTGGCGGGCTGTGCATTGGGCCCGCCGAAGTGGACTATGGCTTCGAGACCGAAATCGTTTGCGCGGTTGCGGCCAGCTCTTCCAACTCCTGCCTCGAGCGGGCCCGGATTTCGAGTGTGACCACATAACGCTGCCCGAGGGATGTTTCGATCATTGCCGTCCACCCCGGAGGATCGGCCTGCGCGGCCTCGAAATCCGTGCGGAAAAATTGCCGCTTGCCGATAGTGAGCCCCTGCGGAGGCGCCAGAATCGCCAAGCCCTGCTGCTTGAGCATTTCGGCTTGCCTCCGCGCCCACTCCTGCGCTGAATCACTCGTTTGCGCCACCTTCAGCGTCACCGCGGGCATGCGGCCCCGGTCGTCCGGCGAGGCCCGGAAAATAATCTCCGGAAAAGGAACGCGGACGAATCCGTTCGGCCCAGCCGGCGCGCTTGTTTCGCTCGCCCCCCGCGCCTGCATCTGTCGCGATTGTATGTTGTTCAATTGGTCGAGGATTTCCGGCGTCGCCGCCGTCCAGGCGGCCGGAAATTTGTACGATAGGCCGAGAAACTCATTTCGGTAGATGTTTCCTTCCGCATCGCCGTTCTCGACGTCGCTCGGCGGAAAGACGAGTTCGATCGGAGCACTTGCCGCGCTCGCCGATGCGGCTTCCGCGCCGCTCGCACTGCTCGTCCGTGCTGCCGCCAACGCTGGAGGCGGCGGTGTGCTGGCCGTCGGCGCGGACGGCTCAACAGGCGCGACGTATGCCTTCTCCAGCTCCCGCGTGATGATGCCCGTCAGCTCCTCGGCTGTGTCCGCGCCAAGCCCCGTCTGCTGCAACGCGATGGTGCCATCGCGCCGCAACACTACGTAGGTGGGGTACCCCTGAATCTCGAATAAGTTCTGGATCTGTCCGTCCTGGTCGGAGAATTCGGGCCAGTCCATGCGGTTTGAGGCCACAAAATCTCTGAGGGCTTCCTCGTTTGCATCCACATTGATTCCAATGAGCTCGAATCCGCGCCCCGCGAATTTCCGATGCAGCTCGGCCATGATGGGCACGGATTCCTGGCACGGCTGGCACCACGTGGCCCAAAAATCGAGAAGAACCACCTTGCCCCGGAGCCCCGCCTTTGAAATCGTTTCCCCGTCAATCGTGGAAAGCGAAAAATCCTCCGCTGGCAGCGCTCGCGCGCGGCTCGGATCGGCAATCAGCCGGTTGGCCTTCACAACATATGCCGGGCTTGCGAAGGGGCCCGAAACGTACGCCTTCATCTCGGCAACGCCCTCGGTGTCGCGCCCCTCCTCCAACAGCAGCATGCCGAGATCGAACCGCGCGATGGATCTCTTGGGATCGAGCGAAAGCGACTGGCGGTATTCCCGTTCGGCTTCTTGCATCTTCTCGTCCGTGGGGCCGCTCGAGGTTGCGATGAGCAGCCCCGCCCGCACCACCAGCGCCTGCGACCGGACGATGGGATCGTCGCCGGCAGCCCCTGCGGCACGCTGCGCGTCCGCCAACGCGCCCGGCAGATCTCCCAGTTCGGATTCCATTTTCACCATGCCGAGATAACAATCGGCGCAAGTGTGGTTCGAAAGATTATCCGCCTCGCGAAATGCATCGAGTGCCTGCTGGAATTGTCCCGCGAGCACCAAAGCATTCGCGCGGGCCAACGCGGACGCAGCGGCATCGGGGGCTTGCTCCTGCGCATGCACGCGGCGCGCGGCGCTTGCCACGCTCAAAACGGCTGCCAGCGCCACGAGCGTTCCCAACAATGCCGCGAACATCCTGCCTGTAAAAATCGCCGGCGCAGAAAAAATGCTCCCGCTCGTGCGCGCCATCCCTCGCCCTCCTCGATTTTGCCCACATTCCTATCACATCTCGATTCTTCATGAATAGACGCCACCGAAATGTCATGCCGGGAAGACCCCTGCCTCCCTGCCTCCTTGCCTCCTTTACTTCCTCTGCTTCATCTCTCTCCTATGCCTCCTATCCCGCCGCCTCCATTTCCTCCGCATCCCATCTCGTCATTTCATACACGAATTTCAGCGCATCGCCCTCGCCCAACTTCCGGCACAGCCGCCGCAACGTCTCCTGCTCGCGGTTTCCGAGCGTGCTCATCTGCGCCCTCACCAGCTTCGCGCGCAGCGGAAAAAGTTTTCCGAGCAGCTTTTCTCCCTCCGGCGCCAGGTGAACCATCTTCTTTCTCGTGTCTCTCTCGTCCGCCTTCAAGAGGACCAGCCCGCGCTGTTCCAAATTAACGGCCAGGTGCGTGATGTTCCCTCCCGTGCACAGCAGTTTTTCCCCCAGTCCCGTATAGCTCATCGGGCCGTGATCCTTCACCGCCTCGAGCACCCGGAACTGGCTCGTCGTCAGCTCAAATGATTGAAGCTGATTTTCGAGCAGCGCGTTCACCCTGTCCGTCGCCCGCATCAGCTCGGCATAGGCGCCCAACGCCCCCTGGTTCTTCCTATTATTTTTTGTATTTTCCGTCATGTCTCTCTCCTTTCCTTCAAATTCTGCCTTTCACCCCTTAAGCCGCCTTAACGGCCCAAAATCGTGCAAAAACGCGCCATTTAGCCCCTTTTAAGCCCTTAAATTGCTTGAACTTTCAAGCCAGTATTCAAGCAATTGATACTTTAATATTAAAGTAAATAGGAGTCAATCCAGGGGGTGCAGTGTCCTAAGTTCGAGAAAAAATAGCGTCGTCCCAGCTTCACCCAGCCCTGTAGGGGCGGCAGAATATACGGTCGGGGACATGTCTGACACTTTAGACCGGGCACATCCCTGACACTTTTTCCTCTTCCTCCGGTGCTTCGAGGGGATGGGGTGCAGGGGAAGGGGAGACTTCCTCTTCCCCTGCCCCACCCCCGGAGAAATCTTTCCCTTCGCGCTGGGGCATAATCATGAGTCTGTGGCTGTCGAAGCGCGCAATCGGAAACACCGCGAAGTAAACGGTATAGAACCGATCGTCCACCGGCAGCAAGCCAATCAACTCCCCGATCAGAGTCTCGCTCAGAAACACGCGCTGGCCCTTCCAGTGAAACTGGCCCCACTTCTGTATGCGCCGCACTTGGAGGGCGTTGCCGTATTCCGGTTCCGGCACGCGGGCCGGATACGGACGCGAAGACGGCGCGTACACCGCGCTCGGGGTTTCCAGGGCGAGCGCTTCGTGCGGACGCTCCTCGTTGTACTCGCGGCGAAAGCGATCAAAAACCCGCTGCTGCGCCCGCCGGTTCCTCGCGGGCGGCGAAGCCGTCTCCTGCTTCAGAGTGCGATGCATGCGCTCGTGCCGCCCGTTCTGTTCCGGATGCCCGGCCGCAATGCGCTCCGGCACAATCCCGAGCTTCATCCACCACACCGCCAGTCGCGAAAGCCCGGCCACGGCTCGCGATGCGAACGGCGCGCCGTTGTCGGTCCGGATGGCCCACGGCAGGCCGCACTCGCGAAACGCGGACTCGAAGATCGCCCGCACCCGCTCCCCGTCGGCCTTCTCCACCTGCTGGCAGCGCACGAGGTAGCGGCTGCAGGCGTCGGTGATCGTCAGCGGATCGATCCGTTCCCCATCTCCGGTGCGAAACCAGCCTTTGAAGTCGGCGCACCACACCCGATTGGGCGCATCGGCCGAGGCAAACGGCTCGGTGTAAGGCGGAGCGCGGCGCCCCTTCGTGCGCCGTACCACCAACCCCTCCCGCGCCACCATCGCGCCGATGGTACTCACCGCAGGCCACGGCCGCTGCGGTTTCTCCCGCTCTAACACGCGCTTCAGCTTTCGGGGACCCCAACTCATGTGCGCCCGCCGCAGCTCCAGCACCGCCTCCTCGATCTCCTGCGGCGTTTGGTTGGGGTGTTGACGCGGAGCCCGGTCCCGATCTTCGAGCGCCTCCAGCCCTCCCTGCTGGTACCGCCGCAGCCAGTAGTAACCGGTCTCTCGCGTGATGTTGTAGGCCTCGCACAACTCCGTCATGGTATGCACACCGCGTTCCTGCTCCAACAAGAATCGCATCCTCTCGTCCACGACACTGCTCGCTTTCCAGGGCATCCTGCCTTTGTACACGCCCTGTCAAATGGAGTGTCAGGAATGTGCCCGGTCCGATCTGTCAGGAATGTCCCCGGTCTGTACCAGAAGTTAGCCCAGGGTGGAAACCCTGGGTAGGAGTAACAAATTCGTTCGAGCCCCGTAGGGGCGGCACAACACGTAAGCGGCAGGCACCAGCGCAAAAAAAAAGCGCCGCGGATTGCTTCCCGCGGCGCCTTCATCTTCCATTCTCCATCTTCTACTTTCCAGTTTCTCTTTTCCAGCTTCCAGCCTCCAGCATCCAGCCTCTAGTAAATATCATACTGCTCCCAATGCAGCGTCGGATCAGCCTGGATGATCACGCTCTTTTTCGTCCACCGTTCTCGCCCCTCATCGTGCTGGCTCCGCAGCCCCATTTTGTTCTGCAGGTTCCTCCGGGAATATCGACACAACTCTGATGACGCGGGTGCGATGCATAGGGCTCGTGGACTTTTCTGACGTGACAAGCTCTTCAGCGCCACCAAACACAGCGCACGCGATGTGGATGGCGTCGAGAGCGCTCAGGCCCGTTCTGCAAGCCTCCTCCATCGCAAACTCCAGGAGTGCCACGCTAGTTGGTATCATGCGAGTGTTCAGACGAAAGAAGGTGTTATAGAACTCGATTTCAGCTCCGTTCTGGAAGTGGGTCGCCTTAGGAAGAACCTCAAGGCGTACGTATTCGCTGGTAACGAATTCGCGATTGGGGTCTTGAAGGAAGGGTAGGGCTAGGGCGGCTGCTTCGGTGGTTCCCCTAGCCGCAAAAATCAGCACGCCTGAATCTACGTAGGTGAGAGTCAACGATGCACAGGGCTAAGCTAGTGGCCCCTGCCCCTCGTTTCATCAATTTCCTTACTCAACTCATCAGCGCTTTTCAATGGCACGCCCGATTCCTCAATCTTGCGACGCAAAGACGTGACGTACTCCCGGGTGGCTGTGCTGACCCGTGGCGCGCTGAGCGTCATCGTTCCGCCGACGCACAAATCGGGGGGCGCAGCGGGAGGAGGCTCGACGGCGACAAGATGTGATGCCGTCACTACGTATGACGGCTTACCGAAGGCCGCCAAGGATTCTCTAACCTTTGCTTCGTCAATCGTTAACAACATGGATTGGCTCCCTGTTTAGAGATTGATCGTAGTAGTGTTTTCGACTTATCCACTTAAAGCCCTCGTGTTTCGTAATTGCAGCTATTTCAATTGGCCCACCAACGATCTGCGGACCAGGCAAAAAGCGGCTGAACATTATTGCGGAGTGCACCAGGAACCGCCCTAAGTCTATCGCGTCTTGAATCGGCATCGGGGCAAATACTATCGGCGCCTGCACTTTAGCGCTCAATAGCGGCCCGAGTTCTTGCATAAGCGCTTCGGGTGTCTTCGTTGGCTTACTAACATCGGCTAGGGTTTGGAAGATTCGTGGACTAAAGCCCAGCACCAGACGCTGAAGAACCTCAGTTTGACCGCCCCAGTTGATGCCCGCTTGGTCTTTCTCACGTAACTTAATTGGCTTACTCGCCGCTCCTTGGTTTATTTCAACCGACCAAGATTCTCCGAGGCTTTCGCCGCTGGAGTAACCGCCGACAAGGAACCCAATATTTATGGCCGTTAGTTCGGGAGGCCTAAGCTTTTTGCACTCCTTACCCAAAAAATCTGCCAGGAGTTCTGCTACCTGCTCCATATTGTATTTGCTGATGTTAAAGCCGAATTCATTAGTCTTAGTGTCCTTTACGGACAGTTTCACCCGAAAATCCTTAATCAACGTTCCGATAGAAGCATTCCCGATGCTGCCCGACCCAAATGTCGCGCAGCCCATCGGCTCGCCCTTAATAAGATTGAAAATCTTGTTCGCATTGTCATAGACGTTCGACACCAATTGGCCTGGAGGGACATTGAACACGAGTGTCGAGGCGCTGTCGGCGGCTAGCACGAGTCCATCATGAACGCCTATTAGTACTGCTATGCTCATCGGGTACTAGGGTGAGTGGTGCGCCTCCACTCTGCCACTACCTCCTTTTCCTTATGATCGCGTATTGCATCCGAGGGATTATAAAGTCCACTTCCCACCTTTTCTAAAACACTAACACAAACCTTCGCCCCATCCAATTATATTTATATCCTAGTAAATATCATACTGCTCCCAATGCAGCGTCGGATCGGCCTGGATGATGACGCTCTTTTTCGTCCACCGTTCCAACTCCTCGATCAGCGACGACTCGCGCGTCTTCAGCGCCTTCGAAATCTCCGGATGCACGCGCAACGTGATGCTCCCGGAATCTATTTCCGGAGCCATCTTCCGCGCCTCCGTCTGAATTTCGTAGGTCAGCGTGGCGATGGATTTCACCATCCCCGAACCCGTGCAATAAGGACACGGCTGGCACAGCGTCCGCTCCAGCGCCTGCTTGGTGCGCTTGCGCGTGATGGCCACCAGGCCGAATTCGTTGAACCGCAGCACCTTCGACGGCGCGCGGTCGGCTCGCAGCGCATCCTCAAGCGCGGCCATCACTTTTTCCCGGTTGCGCCGCTCTTCCATGTCAATGAAATCAATGATGATGATCCCGCCCAAATCCCGCAGCCGCATCTGCCGCACGATTTCCTTCACTGCCTCGGTGTTGGTCCGCACGATCGTGTCTTCCAGCCGGTTCGATCCCTTGCCCACGAATTTCCCGGTGTTGACGTCAATCGCCACCAGCGCTTCCGTGTGGTTGATCACGATGTATCCGCCCGATTTCAGCCACACCTTGGGCCTCAGCCCCTTGTCAATCTCCTGCTGAATCCCGAACTCCTCGAACACCGGCGTTTCCTTGGTGTAAAGCTTCACGCGGTTCACCATCTGCGGTTGAAAGCGGCTCATGAACTCCACCACCTTCGTGTACTCCTCCTCCGAATCCACCCAGATGGCTTGGAAATCCGGAGTGATGTAATCGCGCAGAATGCGTTCCACCAGATTCAGGTCGCGGTGCAATATCGAAGGCGCCTTGCGCTGCTCCGAGCGCGACTTGATTTCCGCCCACGTCCGCGTCAGGAACTCCACGTCCGTGCGCACTTCGTCCGCCGTGGCGCTTCCCGCCGCCGTGCGTACGATGAATCCTCCGCCCGCCGCGCCCTTCGCTTCGTTCACCAAATGGCGCAGCCGCGCGCGGTCCTCCGCCGAAGCGATTTTCCGCGATACGCCCGTATGATCGAGCGTCGGCATATACACCAAAAAGCGCCCCGGCAGCGCCACGTGGCTCGTGATCCGCGCGCCCTTCTTGCCCAGCGGCTCCTTGGCGATCTGCACGATGATTTCCTGCCCCTGCTTGAGCATGTCCGCAATCAACTGCGGCCGCCGTGGAGGAAACCGATGATGGCCCGGCCCTCCATGTCCGTGCTGCGGGCGGCGTCCGCGGTCGTCGCGCCGGCCGCGGTCGCGATTCCCGCGCCTCGCGGGATGTTGCATCCGCGCTCGGAAATCGTCGCGGATGCGAGCCTGCTGGATTTGTGGCTCCTGCGGCGCGGGATTTTCAGCCACATCGGGCGAACCGTTCTCCGCGTGCGCCGCTTCCACCTCGAATCCTTTCGCGTGGACCTCCTCGGCGGGCGGCGCGATCATCCCTTCGCCTTCCGCCTCGGCTTCCTCTTCCGCAAGTTCGTGCTCTTCCTCCGAAGTCGCTGCTTCATCCAATTCCGATTCGGAGATGTCCGCGTCGCCTGCTTCCGCCGCTGCGACGTAATCCCTGCGCTGCGCTTCGCGCGCCTCTTCTTCAATCTGCGCTTCGGCCACGTGCTCGGCCAGCGTTGCCGCTTCGTCCTCGCTCAGTTCCGCCGCCGTATGCGCTTCATTGGCGATGGCGGCTTCGTGGAGGTATTGCGCTTCCTCCACTAGGTCGTCCTCGTCTTCTTGCTGCATTCGCTGCGTATCCGGCAGCGCTTCCACCGGCGCATCAAGCGGCGCCGCCGCTGCCGCCGTCTCTTCCTCGTGCTCTTCCACGAGCGGCTCATGCCGCTGCCATTTTGAAAGCGACTCACCGGGCAGCGGCTCGAGACCAGTGGGCAACGGTTGATCGAATGTGGCGCGAGCCTCGGCAGGCGCCACGGATTCTTCCTCGCGGACCGGCTCTACTGCCGCGCTCGACTCCGCCGTATTGAGAACCTCTTCAACATGAGGAGAAGGAACAGCGGCTTCGGGAACCTTGTCGCGGTATTTTGCCAGTGATTCTCCCGGCAGAATGATGGAGATGCTGCCATTGGCCGGACCGGATTCGTCCGGCCGGTCTTCGGGGAGATGCGGCGAGGCATATTTCGAGGAAGGCAGGTCGCGGCCATAGCGCTGATTGCCTCCGCGCCCGCCGCCGCGCCCGAAGCGTCCGCCGCGGCCTCCGCCACGCCGTCCAAAATCGCGCCCGCCTCGCGAACGGTTGTCAAACCGCGGCCGATCGGATCGGAAAGCGTTATTCGCGGGCGCGACGTTCGCACTTGGCGGAATGCTCGCCGCGGGCGCGATGTTCGTCTCTGGTGCAAGACTCGCCGGAGGCGGCAATTCGGCCTCGACGTCCACAGGCTCCACGGCTACCGGCGCGCCCGTCGGCGCAAACACCTGCCCGCCCTGCTCTTCCATTTTGTGTAGCTTGTCTTCGACCGTCGTGACTACATGGTCGAATTCCTCGATACCTTCGAGGAAGTCGGTCACATAAAGGAACGCGTCGCTGTCCAATCCAATATCCACGAACGACGATTGCATCCCCGGCAAAACGCGCGTGACGCGGCCTTTGTAAATGCTGCCTACTAAAGCAAACTCTTTTTCTCTTTCGACGTAATATTCACAGAGCTGACCTTCTTCGAGAATGGCGACCCGCGTCTCGTGCGGATTCGCCGAAATCACCATTTCTTTGGACATGTAAACTCCTCACGGCGCACCTGGGAATCGCACGTACTGGAGCGTTGCGGCGCAAGGCAGAACCTTGTGACGGCCGCGACGAGCCGCGCAGAAATTTTCTATTGCGCTGCTGGATCACCGTGCTCACCCGATGCGTTGTTCCATAATCAGAATTGAAATCCAGGTCCCGGCAAAGCGGGACGCAAGTACTGCACTCGATCATCGAGGCTCAATTGACGAAACGCCGCATGCGGACGTTCATCACCAAGCCCAAAGCCAAAAAAACAAAAGCGGTTGCCGATCCACCGTAGCTCATCAGCGGCAGGGGAATGCCAGTGACTGGCATATATCCGATCACCATCGAGGCGTTGACCAGAACGTGGAATGCCAGGATCGCCGTGACTCCCATCACCACATACATCCCGGCGCGATCCTTCGCTTTCTGGGCATTGTCCACCAGCCGCAAAATCAGGCCGAGATACAAAAGTAAGACGAGGCAAACTCCGATGAAACCTTGCTCTTCAGCCATCGCCGCAAGAATGAAATCCGAATAGCGGACGGGCACAAAGCCCAATTGGTTCTGGCTGCCCTTGCCAAATCCCTTTCCCCAGAAGCCACCGGAGCCGACGGCGATTTCGGACTGCAGGATCTGATAGCCGGCGCCGCGCTGGTCTTCCTCGGGATGGAGGAACGTTTGGATTCGCTGCTGCTGGTAGGGTTTCAGATGACGCCGCATATTCCAGCCGACAGGGACCATCAAAGCTATGAGCACGAGGCCCGCTGCCGCATGTTTCCAATTGATGCCTGCGAGATACATTCCGACCACTGCAACTGGAACCAGCACCATCGCGGTTCCCAAGTCGGGCTGTTTCAGGATTAAGCCTACCGGAATCAGAGTCAAAATGCCAACCTTCAGCAGGTCCCCCAGCGTGAGGCGATCCGTGCGCACTTCCGTAAAGTAGCGCGCCAGCACAATGATTATAATCAACTTCATGAGTTCCGACACTTGTAAATTCACTCCGCCACCGAGCGCGACCCAGCGTTTGGCCCCGAATCGCGAGTGACCGACGGCCAGGACGATCAGAAGCATAGCAACACCGAAGAGGTAGAGTGCGGGTGCCTGGTCCATCAGAGTGTGATAGTCAATCAGAGAAATGAGAAACATGCCGATCAAACCGATCCCGATCCACATCACCTGTTTCCATTGCATGCCCGCCATGCCGCTCGCGTGAGTGGAAGAATAAATTTCGAGCAGGCCAAGAAAGCTGATCGCGCCCACAATGGCCAGCAAGGTCCAATCGAAATCTTTGATGTGCGGACGATCTTTCACGGGCGCACGGCTCCCGCAGCTTCCGCAACCGCAGGGACGGCGCTCGGCTGGGCTAAATTTTCGGCTGTGGCAGGCGGGTGGAGTTGGCCATTCCTCTTATCGTAGTAGGCCTTCACGATGTCACGTACAACGGGCGCGGCCGAAGTGCTGCCCCATCCTCCAGATTGCACCAGCGCCGCAGCGATGATGTCCGGATTGCGACGGGGAGCATACCCCACGAACCACCCGTTTTCCTTTAATTTCTTGCCTAGCTTATTCTGCAGGTCGAAGCTTTCAATTTGGGCGGTGCCGGTCTTGCCTGCGAAGTCCACGTTTTGCAGCTTGACTTGCTCCGAGGTGGTGCCGTCAGGTTCATTGACGACGCCCCACATAGCGTCGGTTAACTGTTGGACTGTGTCATCCGAAAGAGGAAAGGACCCGAACTTCAGGTCTGTGGCATTTTTCATGAGGTGCGGAGGAATCAATGTGCCGCCATTGGCAACGGCGGCGATCATGCGAGCGAGCTGGATCGGAGTAACCATCACAGCGCCCTGCCCGATGGAGACGGAAATTGTAGACCCGGGGTACCACTTGTGATGATAGGTGCGCTCGACCCAATCCTCGGAGGGGATGAGGCCAGGTTCTTCGCCGGGCAAGTCAATTCCGGTGCGGCGGCCAAGACCGAGACCGAAAGCGTATTGATCGATGCGGTCGATTCCCAGACGCTGGCCGACATTGTAAAAGTAGACGTCGCAGGAAGCCACGAGACCTCTGTGGAGATCCACAAGGCCGTGGGCGTGATCGCAGTGGAATGTGCGCCCATAAAAATCGGCGTGCCCGGGGCAGAAGACGGTGAAATTCGCCGGGATGGCCTTGGATTCAAGCATGGCGGCGGCCAAGACAACCTTGAAGACGGAGCCTGGAGCAAGCTGCGCCTGAATGGCGCGGTTTAGGAGCGGCGTGTTGGGGTCGGAGTTGAGCGCTTGCCACTCTTGGGGTGGAATGCGCACCGCAAAGTCATTGGGGTCAAAAGTCGGGTGGCTCACCATGGCGAGGACTTCGCCGGTGCGCGCGTCCATGACAACTACGGCGCCCACTTTATTGGCTAAATCGGCTTCCGCGACGGCTTGCAAATCATAATCAATGGTGAGTTGAATGGGTTTTCCGGAAATGGCATCGAGGTTATCGAGCGTGCGCACGGGCTTGCCTACGCTGTTGACGACGACGCGGCGCATTCCGTCCGTACCTTCGAGCTGGTCGTTGTATTGTTTCTCGAGGCCCGCTTTCCCGACGATGTCGCCCGGACGATAGCGCCCGTCGCTTTGCTCCATTTCCTGCGGCGAAACATCGCCGACATAGCCGATGGTGTTGGCGAGCATTTCAGCGTAGGGATAGTGGCGCCGCTGGACCATCATGAGTTCGAGGACGGGCAGGTCGGTGCGGTGCGATTCGACGAAAGCGATATCCGCATCGCTTGCCGCCGGCTTGATGACGATCGGCTGGAATTTGGGTTCGTTCCTGGCGGCATCGAGCTGCTGCTGCAAATCCGGCGCGGAGATGGAAAGGCCATCTTCAATTTGCGGAAGGCTCTTCTGCACCAGTTTAGGGTCGTCGCGGAGGAGCAAAACGCTGAAGGACGGGTAGCTATCCACGAGAACGCGGCCTTCGCGGTCGAGTATCGCTCCGCGCGGCGCAATGATGGGGATATAGCGAATCTGGTTGCGTTCGGCGAGGTCGGCAAAATGCCCTGACTGAATCACCTGAAGTTTCCAGAAGCCCACTAATAGAATGGCGACGAGACTCACAGACACATACGAGATAAGTGTGAGCCTTCCCTGAGGAATTCTCTGGTCGTTCGTGTTCCAAGGCGCCAACTGAACTCCTGCGCGGCGGGTTAAGCCCGGCCCTCGTACGCTTCAGCTCTGAATCCGGAGGGGAACTAAGCGGCTTTTACGCTATCACTTGCTGTGCGCAAGCTGCAAGCCGTCCATGCCCTTTCCGTCAACGGGCCGGTCGTCTGCCTGGGAATGGGATGCGGGTATTAGCTAAGAGGTTCGCCGGAGACGGTCGAGGACGGCGAAGAGCGGGATGGCGAAAGCGGCGGTCACGACCGAATCGAGCAAAAGGCGTAACGTAAAGAATGGCTCCGAATGGTTCAGGAGGACGCGCTCGGTGATGGCCAGCACGGCCTGATGAAAATGAAAGAAGAGGAACACGAGTATGAAGCGGCTGGCGGGACGTTCGGTGTCAATTTGCGCGCCGACAGAGGACGCCAGATAGCCGACCAGCGTTTTGGCGATTCCGTAGAGGCCGATCGGATTGCCGTGGCTGAGGGCGTCCTGAAGGATGCCGATGGTTGCTCCCAGGAACATGCCGGAGACGGGATTGCGCCGACTAACTCCGAAATAGATTGTGACGAGCAAAGGCAGATCCAGTAATTCCGCCCATCGGCCATACTTGTGAAGAAACGCCTGCAGGACCAGAGCGAGAAAAGAAACGAGGATGACCGCGCCGATATAATATCTGTGTACTTCGATATTGTCTTCGGACCGTACTCGGGTATTCAGCATATAGGCCATTTTATTAATGGGGAGCCCGAGCGGAAGCGGGAGTATCCGTGACCGGCTTTCCGGAACTCGGTTTGGGAGGGGCCACGGAAGGGTTTCTCGACGGAACGGCAGCGGGTTGCGCGGGCGAGGTGGGTTGCGCCTCAGCCGCAGCGGGAGGCGCTTCCGTCTTTTCGGGCGCCAATTCATCAAGCGAGAGGAGGACGAGAACATCTTCCAGGCGGTCGAGGCGCACGGCCGGCTCGATGTGAATTGTCTGAAAGGGATTTCCCGGCGCCGCGTCCGCTACGGTGCCAACCAACAGCCCCTTGGGGAAAATGCGGTCTTCGCCGGAAGTAAGAATCGTTTCGCCCGCATGGACGTTTTCCGTGTTCACCACATAGTCCATGCGCGGCAGGATGTCTCCCGTTCCCTTCACGACCCCGTGCGTGCGTGTTTCCGCAAAGACGACACCCACACCGCTGTCCTTATCGTTGATGAGCAGGACCTGGGCCGTAGCGGGAAAGACCTCGACGATCTTGCCCACCACTCCGTCCGGAGTGATCACGGCCATATTGCGCCGCACGTGGTCGCGCTCGCCGCGATTGATGAATAGCGTATGCGAGACGGGATCGGCGCTCGCTCCAATCACCTGGGCCGCGAGCATGGGAGCCTCGGGGTGGGCTTCGCGAAAATCGAGCAGGGCGGCCAGACGCTGCCCTTCGGCGGCCTGGGATTCGAGTTCGGCATTGCGCAACCGTAATTGGTCGAGTTCGCGGCGCAGGCTCTGATTTTCGGCGCGTGTATTGTGCAGGGCCACATAGCCCCCCCACAAAGCGCCCACTCGCGAGAAAATCCAGGTGCCGGCGCGCTCCACCGGCGAAGTCACCTGGACGGCCCAGTAGCGGATCAAACGCACATCGCGGTTTCGCTTGATTTGGAAGGCCAGCAGAAAAATCTGCGCGAGGACAACGCCGGCCAGGAGAGTCAGCGGTCGCCGCCGGGAAATAATCGCGTGCATGTCAGTCGATGGAAACCAGGCGCAGCAGCCGGAAATCGCTGAGCATTTTCCCGGTACCGAGCACGACGGAAGCGAGTGGATCGTCGGCGATGGAGACGGGCAAGCCGGTCTCTTCGCGGATGCGCTTATCGAGATTCTTTATAAGGGCGCCGCCGCCTGTGAGCACGATTCCGCGGTCGCTGATGTCCGCGGAAAGTTCGGGAGGTGTGCGCTCGAGAGCCACGCGAATGGCATTGAGGATCGTCGAGATGCATTCAGAAAGCGCTTCGCGGATTTCAGAGTCATCTATGGTGACGGTGCGCGGGACGCCTTCGATCAAGTTGCGCCCTTTGACCTCCAGGGTGAGAGGCTTTTCGAGCGGGTAGGCCGAGCCGATTTCGATCTTGATTTGTTCGGCGGTGCGCTCACCGACCAGCAAATTATATTTGCGCTTCAGATAGTGCGTCACGGCTTCGTCCATTTCGTTGCCGGCCACGCGGACGGAGCGCGAATAAACGATTCCGCTCATGGAGATGACGGCAATGTCAGTGGTCCCGCCGCCGATATCCACCACCATGTTTCCGGACGGTTCTTCGATGGGCAGGCCGGCGCCGATGGCTGCCGCCATGGCCTGCTCGACGAGATAGACTTCGCTGGCCCGAGCGCGGTAGGCCGAATCCTGCACGGCGCGCTTTTCGACGGGCGTGATTTCGCTGGGAACTCCGATCACGATGCGCGGGTGAACAAGCACGCGGCGGTTGTGGGCCTTCTGAATGAAATAGGTGAGCATTTTTTCGGTGACCTTGAAGTCGGCAATGACGCCGTCCTTCATGGGTTTGATGGCCACCACGTTGCCCGGCGTGCGCCCGAGCATATCTTTGGCTTCGCGGCCCACGGCCACGACTTCCCCGCTGTTCTTGTTGATGGCCACGATGGAGGGCTCGTTGACGACGATCCCTTTTCCACGGGCATAGACGAGCGTATTCGCGGTTCCCAGGTCAATAGCCAGGTCGGAAGAGAACAGGCTGAAGACCGACCGCATGTTGTAGCCGTTTTTTGTCACGACTTGCTTCCCCCCAAGGTTTTCATTGGCATGCCACAGCGTGCAGCGTTTACGGGATCACAACCTCCACACGTTTGATGGCCGTGCCGCCCCGGCGGTTTTGTCCGGTAATGACGATTTCGTGGCTGCCCCGCTGCATGGGCTCGGTGAAATACCGGAATTTGCCATCGGACTGAATATCGGCCACCTGCTCTCCATTGACGATGAGGGCAGCGCCCGGCTCGGTGTGGCCGATGACCTCGACGACATTTCCTTGAAGTTCGTACGAGTCCACTTCGAGGATCATATCCTGTTCTTTGCCCTGAGCCACGAGCGTGAACTTGAATGGGTCGCTTGCGTCGCTTACGTTACCCTTGGCGTCCACCGCGCGCACTCTCCAGAAATAGTCGCCCGGATCGAATCCGGCAACATCCACACTGGAATCGGCGGTTTTCCTTTCGATGACAATGCTGTTGAATACGGTCGTTTCGCTGGCCTGAAAAGTATAGAGCTTCGCAGTGGGAACAGGATTCCATGAAAAGTGAATTGGGTCGTGCTTCGGATCGGCGAGGATAATGGGCTGTAAATTCAGCGGCTCGACAAGTTGAGGCGGCGCGAGGACATCGGATTTCGTCATGGGGCCGCCCGTGGGGAATTCGACGCGCTGATACTGTCCGATATCCACGTGTTCGTTCCCGCGGTTCAATTCCGCGCTTCCCGCGGCGACGGTAATTTGCTGCTCCTGCGTAGCCGGATCCGTGCTGACAGCTGCGCGGCTATTGGCGTGCAGGGACGCGACGGCGTTTTCAAAGGAGACTTCCGCCTTCGACCCAGGGACAGGCCACGAACCGGTGGCCAGGTCCACCTGTCCCGCGCTGATGTGGACGCCGACCTGCGTGGCGCGATCCTGGGCAACAATATTTTCTTCCACGGTGACAAGCGTATCGCCCTTCACGGTGTAGGTTGTTCCGTCGGCGAAGGCGATGCGGGCCATTCCTCCAGAGTCTGTCTGAATCAGATCGCCCTTGTCCAGCGTGATCTGATAATCGGCATTTTCCCACTGCACGGAATTGGATTTCTTCACTTGCACTCTGCCGTCCAGGTTGACGAAACGCGCTTGCATCGCCGTGATGTTGGCAACGCCGCCGCCATTTGGAGTGACGGCATCGGAAATGCGCCGAACCAGATTGCCCGTGAATCCCGGGAAGGCCATGCAGACGGCGGCCAACACGATGACGGTGACGAGCGCGACGTAGAGGACGACCGTGCGGTATCGCACGGTATGCCAATACACCTCCACGCGCGAAATCTTGGCCTTCTCAGCGTGCGTGTTTCTAGCGTCCATCATAGTGTCGTATCCGCCCGATTCCGCAATCTAACATATAGGGATATAAGCCTTTCAATGCGCCGGGAAAGCAGTTGCGAAGTCGCTACCCCCCATTGAACCGGATCCGCAAGAAGGCGGGAACACACGGGGCAGTAATCTCATGCTGTGGGAGAAGGCTCGCCCGCGCTCAACAATATCAAGGTAATTTTGGAGGTTGACCGCAGCGGCCTGATTTAGGGAGACTAGAGATGTTTCCTTGCGAGAGAGCGAAGAACATGAGTGAGAACATGGGCGAACTGAATCCTCCGGTGAGGGTGATGCTGACGCCGGGCCCGTCCTGCATGGACCCGCGCGTCTACCGCGCGCTTGGGGCGCCGCTTGTGGGCCATCTGGATCCGTGGTTTATCCAAATGATGGGCGAAGTGCAGATTTTGCTGCGCTGCGTGTTTCAAACGCAGAACCGTGTTACGTATCCAATTTCCGCGTCGGGCTCGGGCGGGATCGAAGCGGCAGTGGTGAATTCGCTCGAAGAGGGCGACGAGTGCATCGTTTGCGTGAATGGAGCATTTTCCGAGCGCATGGCTTTGATGGCGGAGCGCGTCCCGGCGAAAGTGATCCGCGTGGAAGCGCCGTACGGCCGCGCGGTGGATCCCGAGGATGTGCGGCGCGCGGGCGAGGGCAGAAAAATAAAATTCGTCGGCCTGGCGCACGGCGAGACTTCCACGGGAGTGGTGCAGCGTCTGGATGATTTCCGCAAAGTGGCCGATGAACTGGGCGCGCTGCTCGTGGTGGACGCCGTGGCGACGCTTGGCGGCATCCCGCTCGATGTGGATGGCCAGCGCCTGGACATCTGCTTCGCGGGTTCGCAAAAAGGGCTGAGCGCGCCGCCGGGCATGGCGCCCATCACGGTGAGCACACGCGTCGAAGAACTGATACGCCAGCGCAAGCAGCCGGTTCGAAGCTGGTATTTCGATTTGACTCCCGCGATGGACTACTGGGGGAAGGAGCGGACGTATCATCACACGCCGCCGATTTCTCTAATCTATGGATTGCGCGAGGCGCTGCGTGTGGTGCTTGAGGAAGGTTTGCAAGCGCGCTGGGAACGACACGTCCACAACCAGCAGGCGCTCATCACCGGAGTCGAAGCGATGGGGCTCGAATTGCTGGTGACGAATCCGGCGGACCGCTTGGCGACCGTGACGGGAGTGAAATCGCCGGCGGGGATTGATGAGAGGCAGGTGCGACAGCATCTCCTCGACGAGTTCAACATCGAGATCGCGGGGGGCTTCGGTCCGCTGAAGGGGAAGATGTGGCGCGTCGGCTTGATGGGCTATTCAAGCCAAAAAAACAATGTGCTGCTATTTCTCGCCGCGCTTGAAAAAGTACTGCTCGACCAGGGGTTTCGCGCGCCTGCCGGCGCAGGAGTGGCGGCGGCCCTTCGTAGCTATCAGCAATCGGCGCAGCCCGTTGCGGCGGGCGCACCGAAGTAGACAGACCAGTAGGACGGGAGTATAGGACGGAACCATGGCGAAAACGGCGAGTCCGACAATTCCGAATGCCGGTGCGATGAGCGAATTCATCGGCGCTTTCGATGTGCCCTCGAAGGTGACGGATTGCGTCTATCATTGCCGCTTTTCACACTGCTGGAATGCGATTGCCACGCGCCACAGCGATACGATGGATTGCAAGTTTTTCGTGGACGGCAAGGGAGTGATTCTCGGGCTGGCGCATCCCGCATTCGTCCAGTTTCGCTCTCGTGCGGGCCGGGACTTCACCGACCGCGAGGCAAGCTATATCGCCGCGGAGTATCTGCGCGAACGGCTTGAGCAGGAGGATGAACATCCACTCTATGACGTTCCCGCGGCTGCGGTCCTCCGCATCATCGAGAAGCTCGGCATCCATTGAGTGAGCGAGGCGCCCCTATGAAAATCCGAACGAGAGAAGGGACGAACAAATTTGCGGGACCGAAGGTGCGAATGTTTGAGATTTTCCGTACTGCCAAGCGGCGAAGCTTTTTAGCAACCTCGATGGCTCTCGTGGCTCTCTCGATAGCTCCGGGCGCGCTGGCCGGGAACTCGGGGAATGCGGCGCAGGGGAAAGCGACGTTCCAGGAGCGGTGCGCGGTGTGCCATGGCGCGGACGCTTCCGGCCACACGGCCATCGCCAAAGCGCTCGGGACGATCCCGGATTATCGGTCGAACACCGTCCAAAGCCTGACCGACGCACAGATTCGTGTTGTCATTACGGATGGCAAGGGAAAGATGCCACCGGTAAAGGGCGTGAGTGCAACAGAAATCAAAAACCTGATCGCCTTTATCCGCAGTCTCGCCAAGAAGTAACAGGACGAACAAGGAAGTTTTAGCGTCCCATTAGGCGTCGGAGAGCGATTCATCGAAGCCGGAGGCGGCTTTTTGCTCACCAGCATTCGGTTCCAGGGCCTTCAATTCTCCCGCCTCGAATATCTCACCGCAGCCAAGACATTCCACGTAGCGGCTGTCTTTATCCTGCGCAATCAAGCGGGTGCGTTCGTGTTTGCAGGTAGGATCGGGCATGGCAGCTGTCCCGGCAAGAACCTGCGTGCATTATAGCATTCGCGCGGGATCCGGTTCGCCCCCTTTCGCGGAGTTGACAAACGCCCCAATTGCAACTATCAGTCTCCTTGCTGGCGTGGCGAAAGGCGGCCATTTGACCTCCGAACGGAGTTCGCAGGAACGGCTGGGCAGCGTTCTTTTCTATGGCACTGTCATACTGCTTGGGTATCTCGTCTTTCTGATTTTTGCGCCATTTCTTGGGGCGCTGGCCTGGGCCGCCGTGCTGGTTGTGCTTTGCCATCCGATCTATGTTCGGATGGCGCGGCGCTGGAAGCCCGCGAAGGCAGCATTGGCGGCCACGGCGGGCGTAACGGTGATAGTGATTGTGCCTGCATTGCTCGTGATGATTGCCTTCGTGCGTCAGGGCGTGGTGGCAGTCCAATCCATTCAGCTGGGAATTGCGGCGGGCCATTTCGCGTGGGTAAGCCGTGTATGGGTGCGGATTCAGCACCGCTTTCCTGAAGCGAACCCGGCGGAGTTGACGGCCTTGGTGAGGGCCCATGCAGAACAAGCTATGGACTATCTTGCCGGGCGAGTCAGCGTCATCCTGAGACATACAGCGGTGCTTCTGTTCGATCTGGGCGTGACAATCTTCGCGATGTTCTACTTCTTCCGCGATGGCGATTCGATAATCGCGCGGCTGGGAGAGTTGTTGCCCTTTGAGGCGTCACACCGCGACCGTATGTTTCACGAGACACAAGACCTGATCTACGCGACGGTGGCATCCAGCCTGGTAGGCGCTGCCGTGAACGGAACACTCGGAGGATTGGCATTCGCGGCGACGGGAATCGAGGCGCCGATATTCTGGGGTGTAATGATAGCCTTCTTCTCCTTCATCCCGGTCGTCGGATCGGCGCTCATCTGGGTACCCGCGGCGATCACTCTGATGGTGAACGGCCATTTGGGACGCGGAATCCTGATGATCGTAATTTGCGGCGTTGGCGTAGCTGTCGCGGACAATGTGCTCCGGCCTTGGCTAATCAGCGGGCGAACGCGGATGAGTACGCTTCTGATTTTTATTAGTATCCTCGGCGGCATCAGCGTGTTCGGGTTGCTGGGAATTGTGCTCGGGCCGATCGTCGTGGCTGCCGCAGGAGGCCTTCTCGAACTCTATGCTCCGCGCTCGCCTGCTGGAAGCGGCGCATCCAAACCGAGTGGGAGGAAGACGAGCGCCGTGCTAGAGTAGCGCCCTTCGGACGAGTCCGCGGAACCCTATGGCTAAAAATTCCAATCCGAAACATGTGAGCCTTCCCCCGGAAAAGCTTCGCTGGCGGTGCGATCCTCGAAGGATACCGTTCCAGACTACGGCGGAAGTGGAACCCGTCAGTGGGGATATGGGACAAGCACGGGCGCTGCGCGCTCTGCGCATGGGAGTGGAGCTGACCGCTTCCGGGTATAACTTGTTCGTTTGCGGGCTTTCCGGAACGAGCCGCGGGGGCATGATCGTGCGCCTAATCGAGGAGATGCACCCGCAATGCGAGCCCGCGCCAGACCGGTGTTACGTGAACAATTTCAAGAACGCAGACCGGCCACGGTTGCTCACGCTTCCGCGCGGCCAGGCCAACGCGTTCAAGAAGGAGATGGAATCGGGGATTGACTTCCTGCGCCGGCGCATCCCGCAAGTGTTCGAAGGCGAGCCCTTCCAGCGGCAGAAAACGCGCATCGTGGAGCGGTTCACGCAGCGCGAAAAGGAGCTTATGGACGATTTCACGCGGCGGATCGCGCGCGAGCAGTTCGCGCTGGGCCGGATGCAGGTGGGCGCCGTGGCATTGCCGGAAATTTTCCCCGTGCTCGACGGCCAGATGGTGCCGATCGAGGAAATTCCCAAGATGGTGCAGGAGGGGAAGCTCGAAAGCACGGCTGCAGAAGAGCTGGAGCGGAAGTACGATCAATTCCGACAGGAATTCACGGTGGTGTACCGGAAGACGCTCTCACTTTCGCGCGAGCTGGGGAGCGAGATGAGCTATCTCGAGCAGGAAGCGGCTTCGGTGCTGGTGGACGGCGTTATCGAGGAGCTCAAGGAAAAATATCCGAGCCCGCAACTGGCCGAATATCTGGAGGAGGTGCGGCATCATATTCTCGACAATCTTGATCCGTTCAAGGAGCGCGAGGGCGAAGAAGAGCAGCCGCCCCCCGAGGGAGTTCCGGGACCGCGGCCGGAGCGCTCCGACCGCGATCCCTTCCGCGTGTATGGCGTGAACGTGATTCTGGCGCACAGCGAGCATGAAAAATGCCCTGTGATTTTCGAGACCATACCGACATACGCGAATCTTTTCGGAACGATCCATCGCAGCTACGATGCGCGTGGCGGCTGGAACTCCGATTTCATGGACTTGCGGGGCGGTTCGTTGCTGCGGGCCGACGGGGGCTTCCTGGTGATGTATGCGCTCGATACGCTGACGGAGACGGGCGTATGGCGCACCCTGAAACGGACGCTCAACCACGGCAAACTCGAGATTCAGCCCGTGGACATGTTCTTCCCGTTCAGCACAGCGGCGCTCAAGCCCGAGCCGATTGATGTGCACGTGAAAATCATCCTGATCGGCGACCGCGACATGTACGAATTGCTTTACGACTACGAGGACGACTTCAAAAAGATTTTCAAAGTGCGCGTGGAATTCGACGAGGAGATGAAATGGAGCGAGGAAGTCCTCCGGCAATACGGCGGGCGCCTGCGCAAGCTCTCCGATGACGAAAATCTGCTGCCGTTCGACCGGTCGGCCGTGGCCGCCATCCTGGAACACGGCGTGCGGCTGGCGGGACGGCGCGGGAAGATTACCACGCGATTTTTCGATCTCGCTGATCTGGGACGCGAGGCTTCCTACGCCGCGCGGCACGACGGCCAGAGCTTGATCACGGCCGCGCACGTGCGGGAGGCCCTCGATGCCAAGATCGAGCGCCACAACCTACTGGAAACGAAAATCCGCGAGATGATTGACCAAAACCTGCTCTTCATTGATACCACCGGCGAGCGCGCGGGACAGGTGAACGGCCTGAGCGTGATGGAAATCGGGGGCTACGCCTTCGGGAAGCCGGTGCGGATTACGGCATCGGTGGCGCCCGGCCAGGCGGGAATCATCAATATCGAACGCGAGTCGAATCTAAGCGGGCGCTTCCATGACAAAGGCGTGCAGATTATCGCCGGCTATTTGCGGGCCATGTTCACGCTGGAAAAACCGCTCTCGCTCTCGGCGAGCGTTTGCTTCGAGCAATCCTACTCCGGGGTGGACGGCGACAGCGCCAGCTCGAGCGAAATCTACGCGCTGCTTTCCGCGCTTTCGGGCCTTCCCATTCGGCAGGAGCTCGCCGTGACCGGCTCGGTGAACCAGCAGGGCGACGTGCAGCCCATCGGCGGCGTGAACCAGAAAATTGAAGGCTTCTACGACGTCTGCCGGCTGAAGGGCCTCACGGGCAAGCAAGGAGTGCTGATCCCCGCGGAGAACGTGGAGGATTTGATGCTGCGGGATCAGGTGATCGAAGCCGTCGCCAAAGGCCAATTCCATGTGTATCCCATTGCCACGGTCGAGCAGGGCATCGAAATCCTCACGGGCGTTCGCGCAGGCAAACGAAGCGGCGCCGGAAAATTCGAGCCGGGGAGCGTATTCGCGAGAGTAGACGCGCGCCTGCGCCACATGGCCGCAACTCTCCGGAAGTACAAATAACAGCAGCCCTGAATTTTGCGCGAGCAAAGCGTCAGAGCAGGCGGCGCATCTGGAAGGTCACAGTAAGGGTTTGCCCATTTCGCTCGAGGAGCAGCGTGTATTTGTGGCCGATCTGGCGGAAAAGATTGCGCACATCCCAGAGCGATAGATCAGCGGCGGCCTCGTCGTCGATTCCGGCAATGATATCGCCCTTCTGGATTCCGGCGTCGGCAGCGGGAGTGGCGGGCGCGACCTCCGTGACCACGAAGGTTTTCAGGCCGGGGCCTTTGGCAATAATCGTAAGCCCGCTTTTATCCTCTTCGTCCTCTTCCTGGATGTGGATATTCGGTTCAAGAATAATCCTTTGATGGGGATAGTCGAAAATCACAGTGAAGCGCCGCAGCATGCCTCCGCCGATTTCGCCTGCTATCCGGGAGCCGGCGGCCGGCAGGGTGCCTTGTGAAAATGCGGCGAGCGGACTATCGGCCACGTAAGGGCCTATCTCAAACGACTTCAGGCGGCCGAGAGCAGCATCCTTGCCCTCGTCCGAGAGAGGGTCGGCCGCAGGAATCGTTTTCAACGAAGCCGAGAAGAGGTCGTGCGATTGCGCGTAGTGTTCCGAGATGACGATCGAGGCATCGAGCGCCGTATTCACCGCGAATTCGCCTTCGACGTGCTTCCCGCCCAACAGGCTGAACTTCGCCTGGATCACAGGTTCAGCTCCGGCAAACGTCATTGGGAAACTCTTTCCCTGGCCGGAATACTGGTAAGAGGCCGGGTCGTAGAGCTGAAGCGTTTGCCGCTCATAATCCACCTTCACGACGACGGCATTGAAAAAATCAGCGCCCAATGTGCCTTCATAATCCCGGCCAACTTGCGCGCCGAAGCCGCTGTCGGCCGTGGCGGGAAGCGCGGCCAGCGAAACATCCACGCCCGCGAAATCGAGTGCCGTCGGCTGGGCGGGCGTGATGCCCAGTTCCGAAGCGCGGCCGGGATCGATCGAAGAGAGCGCGGCGGATGAGTCAAGCTCGAAGAGGGAGGGTTGCGTCTGGTTGATGCGCACGGGCAGGAAGACGAGATTGCCGACGAATTCCGCAGGAAGCTGAGCCGCATTTCCGCCGAGAGCGAATCGGGCGCGAGCAACGGGCTGCTGGGGAGACGCCGCGAGGAGCCCAAGAGCAAGCGCACAGAATGAAACGAGCATGGCCGCTTTCCGGCGGGTCATCGAGCCCCCTGACTGTTCTGAATCTTACAGCGCAGGCTGAGATTATACGAGCAAAGACGCCGGGGCGAGATAAGCAAAAATACAGAGCGCTACAAGGGGCTGGCTTACTGGATGTACGAATCGGAATAAATGCCGGTTGAATCCTTCCACCATCCGCCGACGTTCCAGTGCAGATGGCGGGAAATCACTTCGAACTTTATGCTGCTGAGCCAGCTGAAATCCGGCGCCCGTGAATTTGATTGCTTCCGGGTCTGCTCCCGCTGATTCTCGAGTTTGGCGGCGAGCTTGTCCCAAGGGATTCGGTCAATTTCGGCGCCCGTAAGCCCGGAAAGATTTTCAGGCAGGAGCGACCGCATTTGAATGTATTCGGGATCGGCAAAAATGCCGCCGGGAGACGCGCCACCGGACGGGGAATCAAGCTGCTCGACCGCTGCTTGCAGCATCGCCTTGCGCGGCGCGGCCAATAGCATTTGAGGAGTGACGGCCACGAAATAAAACATCCTGCGTTGCGCGCCCGTCGCCGGGTCCTTATAGGGGAACATGAGATCGAGGTATGTTGTATTCCCCGAGGTATCTTCCGCGACTGTCATTTTTCCCACCACAGCTCGCAGAATGCGCAGGACGTCGTCGGGCTTCTCGATCGTCAGGGCGACCAGTGACTGCGGCGTGCCGTCATCGGAGTAAGACGAGGCCTCGGCGATCTCACCTGAAAAAAGCGCGAGCGCATCGTCAATGGACATCCCCAGATAATTTTGAGCCATCCCTTCCATGGCTGCGACGCTGGCCATTTGTTGCGGGGTGAGCGCTTCAGAGATGGCGCGGAAAACTATGCGGTACGCCGCAGCAAAATCCACGCGCGAAATCCGAAAGGCCGGAGCCGCGCCCATGACGGGCTGCGTCAGAAACGTGGCGCTGCTCGGGCCTACGATATCAAACAAGCTGCCTGGCGAAGCATCGCCCAAGATGGCGCCCCGAAGGCGCGTTGCTTCACCGGAGAAGCTGATTCCTTCCCCGGCGGCGTGCACGGCTTCGAGATGCAGGCCCTCAAGAAAATGCACGAGAGGTGCGTATTTCTCGCCGGGAGGTATCCACTTAATGAAATCGGGAACGCGGCCAAAAAAATCCAGGGACGTGTCCGAGCCTAAATATTTGACGATCGCCTGATATTCGGGAAGCTGGCCCAAGGATGCAGCCGGCAGGCCGGCTCCCTGGAAACGGGTGATGAGGTCTTCGATGGTTCGTCTTTGGTTCGCCACAAGGAAATAGCCGCCCGTGCGGGCTGAATAGATCGCGCCACTGTTTGCCGTACGGACCTCGATGGAGGTGCCACTGAAGCCGTATTGCGTTGGGGCGGGTGCGCCAGCGGCTTGACCGGCAGCCATGAGCATCTGAATCACGTCGGTTTTTCCCGTTATATCGTAGATCGCGAAGAATCCGCCGGCCGGTGAGCGGCCTTGCGATGGAGCCGTCGCTTGAGAGGTTGGATTTGCGACGAAGCCGACTACGGCAGGATTCCCAAGAAAAGATGTCATGGCTACCTGCGCAACTCCAAGAGGTACCTCCCGGTTTTTGTACGCAACAAGTAAGGTTTTTTCGAGCCCCGTCCAGAGTGGGGCCATGTCCGGATCTTCAAATAGTTGCAGTACATGGTTTCTCGCCGATGCGGCCGTGAGGGACGCCTTCCCGTGCCAATAGATGTAAAAGACCGTGTCGGCAGGAAGACGCTCGGGAATGGGAATCGGAGGAGTCTGCGCAAGGAGCAAAGAGGGCAGGAGAACGAAGGCCAGAAGGGACGCAGCGCGCTGGAGTCGCCGCCAGCCGGGAAATAATTTTCGAATCGAATTTACCACGCTTCCTCTGGGGCGAGGACCGCTTTGTCCCCGCAGGGTAAGCAAGACCGTCGCGCTCGGCCCCGCTGATTATCCACGGTTGAGATTATTGGCCTGGTGGCACGCCGCCGGAAGGCGGAGCTTCCGTATCGGATTTGGGCGCGCTGAGATAACCCTTGGCCTGACCTTTCGAAAGATCGAAGACCACAATCTCATCGGGAGCCCGGGCGCCGTGAATGTAAAATTGGACCGGCTCTTCGACGGTCTTATCTTTCTTTTCGATGCTCCTGTCGTCAGCGATGACGGTCAACGTGTAGGTATTGCGCTTCGGATCGACCTTGCGCAGAGTCACCTGGATGGGACCGACGTGCTGAGGCGACTTGGTTTTCGTGGTCAGCGTGAATTCATAAATATCTCGCTCGCCGAGCCGCTTCAGCTCTTCAACCTCATCATGATTGCGGGCAATGAGGCCGCTTTGAACGCCGAGGTCGCCAATGGTGCTCTGCAGCTTGCCCTTCGTCGCTTCCAAATCGGCCTTGGTGGCGGAAAGATCGGACTGAGTGCCGTTGATTTGCGTTTCCACCTGGCCGAATTTCGTGGAGGTATCGGTCTGGACGGCGCCAATCTGCTCGCGAAGCTGGGCGTCGCTCTGCTCCTGGTCCTTGCGGATGTCCTGGGCGAGCCCACGGGCGCGCGCCAGCTCGTCCTCCGTCAGCCCCAGCTTCTGCGAGGTGACTTCCAATTGGCCTTTAAGCTCGGCGATCCGCGCGTTCGTCTTATCCACTTCCGCGGCAAGCGCCTGGGTCTTTTTCTCGGCCTCATCCTGGCTTTCGTGGAGCGCTTGGCGTTGCGCAAAGGCGGCATATAGAAGACCAGCCACCAGGGCGAAGGCGATCACAAAGAGGATCGAAACCCAGCGCGGCAAAGCCGCGGCATCGGATGACGGTCCATTATGGGGCGTACTCAGTGTCGAACTCATCAAGCCTCCTTAAAACGGGCGGCCAACGCCGCACCCAATTGCGGCGGAATTATCGCCGAGACGGCGGTGGAAGTCCATCCCCCCCGCGTCCTGCGGTGGCACGTCCGCGGGGCCAGCGGGCCTGGACGGAAGTCGTCAGGCCTCCACGCGGCGTGAATTCGCCCGTGACGCAGCACGATACGGGGCGAACGGCAGCGACGATGTCGCGCAACATGCGGTTGACCGCGTTCTCGTAAAAGATTCCTAGGTTGCGATACGCGAGCAGATACATTTTCAAGGCTTTCAATTCGAGGCAGAGCTTTTTGGGCTGGTAATGAATCGTGATGGCGCCGTAGTCCGGCAGGCCCGTCTTGGGACAGACGGATGTGTACTCGGCAAAACGGATGGTGATGTGGTAGCCGGGGAAATGGTTCGGCCATGTTTCAAGCTCGGGGAGTTTGGCGGCGATTCCCGCGCGCGCGTGCGCGGCGGTGTAGTCAGGCATGCAACTCCTCCCGCAAACATTCTACACCGCCAGGGGTTTACATCACGACAAGAGTGACCCGCGCGGATCTTGCCCGGGGAAAAGACTTTGCTTAAGCTGGACGAAAGGTCGGAGGTAAATCGGAGAAATGATCTGTCCGCAATGCCGCAGTGCCAACTGTTTTCGTTCGCATCGCGGCGGCATATCGGATTTTATCGGCACACTCGCCGGCTTGCGGCCGTGGCGATGCCGTAGCTGCGACCGGCGCTTCCACGCCTGGCGCGTGGCGCTTTCCTTTTCGCGATATGCTCATTGTCCGAAATGCGGGAATTTCGAGCTCAAGGCCGTCTCGCGTAAACACGTGGAAATGGGGACGCTTATTTTCCTGAAGAGGCTCCTCGACTTTCCCGCCTATCGGTGCGTCCCTTGTAGGGAGACTTTCTTCAGCGTGCGGCCCTTCCACCGCATCCTTCCCTCGATGAGAATTCCCAGGGGTGACGGGGCTTTGCGCGCCGCAAATTAGGTGTGGTGTTGTACTGTCCCCTCTAAGGGCGCCCATCAGAACACGTGTGCCGCGAGGATTGCTGTTTCTAGGTGCCGACCGAACAGGCCATTGAGTCGCACTTTTGCCGGCGAGACCTGACCGTGGCTCTCGAAGAACGCAGTAATCCGTAGGCTGGCGGCCTTCTTCCTCAGGTCCGTGGGACTTTGTTATTTTAGTGAAAAGGTTGAGCTAAATAGGCAAATTTTTTCACACTCACTCGGGATCGTGATAAGCATAGATTATGCTAATTGCTTTTCGCTCAGCAAGTTAGCGCTATAAAAATTACTCTAGAACAAATGGCATGGTACCTGCGCGAATTTCCACAGGGACTTGACCGGGCGTGGCATGTCTAGGGGGGAGTCATGGCTAGCTATACGGGCCCAGAAGGACTCAGGAAAGCCGAATTCGGCGTCAGTGGGGGAAGGCGAGTGGGCAGCTTCGCAGCTGCTCTATTCACGCTTGTTTTCCTTTTGTCGGTTGGCGCGGGCGGGGCTTATGCGCAATGCACGTGGACTGGCCCCAACGACCATTGGACGGTTGCGGCCGCGTGGAGCTCCTGCAGTGGCACTTACCCGAATTCGTCCTCCACCAGCGCGGTTCTCAACAAATTCGGCGACACCCTCACTCTGGACAACACCGATACTGTCCCGAGCATTACGGTCGACAATCTGACGGTCACGGCGGGCACGCTCGATATCGGCAGCGGCGGCTCGCTAACGGTGTACGGCACCACGAGCACTGCCACCCTCGGCACGCTCGAGCTCGACACCGGCGGGTCGCTAACGGCGATGGGTGCCACGAACGTCGGCAGCTATGTAGTTTTCTCCGGCGGGACCCTCACCGAATCGGGAGTCCTGACCGACAGCGGCTGGATGTACGGCTTCGGCACCATCACCGGCACCGGTTCGGTGACCAACAAGGGAATACTACAGGCCGTGGGCGGTACGCTCGACTTGAGCGGCATCACAGTAACCAACCTTTCCTCAGGCACCCTCACGTCCGGTGCCTTCTGGACAACAAACAGCACGCTGAAGCTCGCGGGCGATATCGTGACGAATGACGGAGCGGACATCATGCTTAACGGTGCCGGCTCCGAGATTACTGACGCAAGCAACAACAATGCGCTCGTTGGTTTGACCACCAACGAAGGCGGCGGCACGCTCAGTGTGGATGACGGCGCGACCCTGACGACGACCGGCTCGCTTACGAACACCGGCACAGGCTCATCCATATCGGTGCAAAGTGGTAATCCCGTCCTGACGATCGGCGGCAATCTGACCAACGAGAATGGCGGCTACGTCGACGCCAGCAACGGCACGATCATCGTCAACGGCACGCTCTCCAACGACGCCACCTCCCAGGTGGACGATGCCACTACGAGCAGCTTGACGGCAGAAGCGGTGACGAACGCGGGTACCGTGGATGTCGCGAGCAGCAGCACATTGAGCGTTACGACCGGGGGATTCACCAACAGTGGGAGCGGCACGCTGACCATCAACGGCACGAGCACGGTGATGGTCACCGGGGGATTCACCAATAACGGTACCGTGAGCATGACCGGCACCGGCGACAATTTGAATACCGATAGCTTCGACAACACCAGCAGCGTCTCCATTGGCGCTGGCGAAACCCTTACGACCACTGGGACCTACACGCAAACCGCAGGGAATACGACGATTAGCGGCAAGCTCACCGTCAACACCCTCAACGCCAGCGGCGGCACGCTGACGTTGATGGGAGCGGGAGACATCGATCCGGCCACTTTCTCCATCAGCGGCACCGCGGCCTTGCAGGGAACCGGGACGGTCGCAGCCAACCTGACCATGACCGGCGGCACGATCCAGCCCGGTGTGACGGGCACTCCCGGCACGCTTAATATCACCGGAACCTTCAGCCAGAACGGCGGCACGTTCAGCGAGCAGATCGGCAGCATGGCGAACGGTCTCCTCAACGTCAGCGGGAACGTCAACCTGACCGCCGGCAGCGCCCTGACCATCAATCTGTTGGGCGGCTTCAATCCCACGGTGGGAACCACGTACACGATTCTGGATTATGGCTCGCTCACGGGCGGCAGCACCTTTTCGATCACCGACCCGACCTTCAACGGCGGGACCGAGCAATGGACGATTGCCTCGTACAACTACATGGGTGACGACGAGATTGAGCTCGAGGCGGAAGCAGTTTCTTCGGTGGTTACAGCCACGTGGGGCCCGGTTGCGCCTTCGGCGAACACGACGGGCAATTGGACGCAAGTGAGCGGCTCCGGCGCGGAGTGGAGCTGCACCTCGGGCGGCCCGGCCACGAACTGCGTGCCCAACAACGGCACGCCTTCCGGCACGACGTACAACGTGGTGCTGAATTCCGCAGGCAATATCCTGACGCTCGATAGCACGGATACGCCCGCTGCCATCACCGTGAACAGCGTGAATATCGAGACCAACGGCGGCACGCTCGATCTTGGCAGCGGCGGCACGCTGACGGTGACCGGCGCCACGACCAACGGCGGTGTTTTGGAGTTTGCCGGCGGAACGCTCACCCAATCGGGAGCCCTGACCAACAACGGCACAATCATCGGCTTCGGCACCATCACCGGCGCGGGTTCGGTCACCAACAACGATCTCATTCAGGCCCTCGGCGGCACGCTCGATTTGAGCGGCATCACCCTGACGAACCTTTCCTCCGGCACCCTGACTGGTGGCCAGTACGCGGCCCAGGGCGGCGGGACGGCCGGGACGCTGAAGCTCCCGGGGGATATCGTGACGAACGGTGGAGCGACGATTGAGCTCTCCGATAGCAACTCGGAGATCACCGACGCCAGTAATCACAATGCCCTCGCCGGCTTGGCCACCAACGAAAACGGCGGCGTGCTCGAAGTGGAGGATGGGGCAACCCTGACGACAACCGGTGCGCTCACCAACACCGGTACTTCTGAAGTCGAAGCCTTCTTGTCTGGCGCCACCCTGACGATCGGCGGAAACTTGACCAACCAGATCGACAGCGAGGTATTCGTTAACAGCGGCACGCTGAGCGTTAACGGGACGCTCTCAAACGACAGCACGTCGGAAGTCGTGGTTGAAAGCGGTGGGACTTTGAACGCAACGGCACTGACGAACTCCGGTTCCGTGGGCGTTGATAACAGCACGCTCACGGTCACCAGCGGCGGATTCACCAACAACGCCACCGGCACGCTCACCATGAGCGGCACTGGCGACGCGGTTTCCGTCACCGGCGGATTCACGAATAGTGGCACCGTGACCATGAGCGGCAGCGGCGACACGCTGAGCACGGATACCTTCACCAACACCGGCGCCGTCACCGTGGGCGCTGGCGAAACGCTCACCGCCAGTGGAACTTACACTCAGAGCGCGGGTTCGACGGATATTTCCGGGAATTTCGGCACCGTCGGCACGCCTATCGCGTTTTCGCAGACCGGGGGCAACACAACGATTGAAGTGAGCGGCGTGGCCCACTCCTCGAGTTGGGGCGCCAGCGGCGGCACGGTCACAGTCCTGGGCACTCTCGATCCCACCACCGTCTCCGTCAGCGGGACGGCGAACCTGCAGGGCACCGGCACGATCGTAGGTAACGTGACCGTGAGCGGCGGCGCCATCCAGCCCGGATTGACGGGCACTCCTGGCACGCTCACTATCACTGGCAGCTACACGCAGTCTGGGACGGGCGTGTTCGATGAGCTCATCAACAGTAGTGGATTCGGCGTCCTCAATGTGTCCGGCAATGTGAACCTGGATCCGGCGGATTCTCTTGATATCCAACTGCTGGGCGGTTACGACCCCGCGAACGGAACCACCTACAACTTCTTGACCTATGGCACGCTCACTCCGGGGAGCACCTTCGACATAATTGATCCGGACTTCGGGGGCGACCAGGAGTGGGTGATCTCTTCCTACGACGCCGGCCCGAATATGGACATGGTCCAGTTGGAAGCGGAGGAAGCTCCCGGTGGTGGCGGCGGAGGAATTCCTAGTCCCGAACCTGGGACGCTAGCTCTCCTGGGCGTGGGCTTGCTTTGCCTGTGCGGCTACGCGAGAAGGGTGCAGGGCGCGGCGGCAACGCGATAAGCAATCCGTGTTGACGAATGGATGAGCGGTGCGGCGAGTCCCGGCGGGGACTCGCCGCTTTCGTGTATGGGCCTTATTTGCGAACGCGCCGGGACGAGGTGTAGTATTCCTTGCGCGATCTGCCCTGATTTATAATCACACGGGGTAGGCGGAATGGTATTTTTTGCTCGGGGCGCAAAGGCTCATTCGGCAGCGAATACTGAATGGGAATATGGAAAGGGTGCTTATGAAGAACAAGCAACGCGGCATTGCTGTGGTTCGAGTCATCTGGATTGTGGCGGGAATCCTGGTGATTGTGGCTGCCGGATGTTACATCGCGAGACAAATCCGGGGCACGTCCGTAAAGTTCGGCACGCCCTATCAGGCGGTCCTGCTCACCAACGGTTCGGTATATTTCGGCCATCTTCAGGATTATGGCGGCCGGAACCCGGTGCTGACGGATGTTTATTACATCGTGAGCCAAACCAATCCGGAGACCAAGCAAACGAATAATATCCTGGTCCATCGAGGGAAGGAATTGCACGAGCCGACTCATATGTACCTGAATGCCAACCAGATTCTGTTCGTTGAGGATGTGGGCACGAATTCCAAAGTGGCCCAGCTCATCGCCGAGGCCACCCACTAGATTTCTTCCGCCTCCTCGCGGGATTTGCCAAGAGTGGTGAGCCGCGGAGGACTCGAACCTCCAACCCGCTGCCACTTCACCGAATGCTAAGTAGTTGATTCGTCTAGCTCGTTCTCGCGTCTCAGTATCGGGTTTTCGGTGGTGTTCGGCGTTTAATGTTCCCTTATCGTTCCCCGCGACGTGGGCAGAACCGCCATAATTGGGACAGATTCTTTGGGTATATGTGCAGATTCCAATCAGCCTGCCTTCTCGTCTAGCAGGTGGTGGGGTCTGGAAAAGGGACGGTGATCAGGTCCCTTCGCCATCATACTTTTTATGAGCCCCATTTTGAATTTTTCGCAGCTGCTCTTTTTAATAAGGAACTGCTTTCAATGGATGCGATGACAGCCACGGCGATTAGCTTGGACGTTATCGCGTCTAACCGCTGCCAGAGAATCGGGCATGACCTTTCGCTCGAAGATGGACTGCCCAATCAATACATCGAGCAAGATAGTTGGCTCGGCCACCATCCGAGCGGCGCGGCGACGTGGGGACTGGGATTTGCCTGGATAGGCTTTTTCACTACGGTCAATCACGTTGGATACCACAACAGGTGGAACGAAGAGGGCCACTCCGTTTTCCATGCGTTCTGGATTCCGAATGTCTTTGTCAGTGGAATAGCGATGGGGAGTTTTGTTTGTGACTGGCATGAGGGAAACGTCCTGGCAGCGCAGAGATAGCGAATGAAGTAACGGGGAGATGTCTTTACCAAAAACTCCAACTGCAGATTCCGATGGCGCGTAGTTCCACAAAACCTAGCCTTCGGCCACGTTCGATCTAGCATCTCTTCCGCGGTCAACTTTAGCGCTGGGGACGAACCAGACGGGTGGTGCTGCAAAAACCGAGAGTGAGATAAAGCAGCGAACCGATCAGACAGCTCGGTCCTAGCGAGGATGGAGTCAGCCGACTCGATGGGCAAGGACACCGCGCAGTGGGCAAGCCTTCGCCAATTCTGGTCTGCGTATTTTCGAGCGGCGGGAGCTAATCTTCGAAGTTACTCCGTCTTGCGGGAGCCGCCGCTGCTATGAGTCCCCTCAGTAGGCCAATCCTTGAAAGCAGGCCGACACCCTACACATCGGGGTATAACAAATTCAACCGTTTCGATCAGAACGCACCGTTACCAGGGGTGTCGTTCATTCGTCTGCCAACGTCAGAGAGCTCTGAGTGAGCAACAGTTAACGGAGTAGTTGAGACACACCGATCATACAACTTTAAAAATCTATTAATCTTCATTGACATTTTCACATCATACGCTTATCTTGCCTCTCCATCTGGAGTCAAGATTGTGGCTAGGAGTTTTGATGAGTGCTAAAAATGGCTCAGATTGTTCCGCAAGTCTTCGATATCCAGTAAGGCATTGGATGGCAACGACCTCCGGTCGCATTGCCGGAATGCACCTCGTCTTCAGAGTTCTGTTGCTCCTTATAGTCTTCGGCTTCGGCGGCTTGAGCTGGGCGCAAGGTCCCAGCATTTCAAGTTTGAGCCCTACGTCGGGACCCGTCGGAATTCCGGTAACAATCACGGGGGCGAACTTCGGTGCGAGCCAAGGAACCAGCACCGTTTCACTCAATGGAACCAACGCTGTGGCCACGACCTGGAGTGCCACGACGATTGTTGCGATGGTTCCTTCTGGCGCATCCTCAGGACCGTTTTCAGTGACTGTAAACGGCCAGGGGGCTAACAGCTCATCTTTCACGATCACACCACTTCCCTCAGGTTGGTCCGACGGAGATGTAGGGTCGGTGGGCATAGCGGGCAGTGCGACGTACGCGAATGGTGTGTTCACGGTGAAGGGGTCTGGGACCGGCATCACAGGCACGGCAGACGAGATGAATTTTGCGTATCAGTCGCTGTCGGGCAACGGCACGATTGTGGCCCGAGTGGTGAGCGTACAAGGTGGTTCAAATTTGCAGGCGGGAGTGATGATTCGGGAGACGCTCAACGCGAACGCTACGAATGCGTACTCACATTATCGCTCGTCGTACATTTACTTTTATGACCGCGCGACCACTGGGGCCAGTACGACCGTGCAAGCCTATCTGAGTGCGACGCTGCCCTACTGGGTGGAGGTGGTGCGCAGTGGGAACACATTCAGTTCCTACATGTCGTTGAATGGGCTGTATTGGACACAGCTGGGGTCCACTCAGACAATCACGATGGCTCAGAACGTTTACATCGGCTTGGCGGTGAGCAGCGAAAGCAACTCAAGCCTTGCCACCGCCACCATCGACAACGTATCGATCAGTTCGAGTGCGTCTCCGGCCCCGGTGATCACGAGTGTTTCTCCTCCAGCGGCAGCAATCGGGAGCCAGGCGGTGATTTCAGGCTCCGGATTCGGAGCTTCGCAAGGTAGCAGCCTCGTAACACTGAACGATGTATCCATGACGATCAACGCGTGGAGCGCTACGTCAATCACGGTCACGATCCCGTCGGGGGCTGCATCGGGACCGCTCGTAGTCTTGGTTGCGCCAACCATGAACGCCAGCAATCCCATCGTTTTCCTGATTGGCACCCAGCCGCTGCCCTCGTGGCTGGATGTGGATATAGGCACCGTGGGCATGGCCGGAAGTGCGAGCTATGCGAACGGTGTATTCACGGTAAAAGGGTCGGGGAGTGGGGTCACTGGCGCTGCTGATTCGATGCATTTTGTGTATGAGCCGCTATCGGGTGACGGGTCGATCGTGGCGCGAGTCGTAAACGTGCAAAGTACCGCCGGTTTCCAAGCCGGAGTAATGATTCGAGAAACCCTTAGCCCGAGCGCGACGATGGCAGACACAGACTACAACAATAACGGGTACGCATATTTCCATTATCGGTTGACGACGGGAGGGAATGCTTCCTCTACGACCCTGAGTACAACGCTACCCCGTTGGCTGAAGGTAGTGCGCAGTGGGAACAGTTTCAGTGGGTATGCCTCCGCAGACGGCATGAACTGGACGCAAATCGGATCCACTCAGACAATCACGATGGCACAAAACGTGTACATCGGATTGGTGACCAGTGCCATTAATAATACCGCCCTGGCGACGGCCACCTTCGACAATGTATCGATCAGTTCGAGTGCGTCTCCGGCCCCGGTGATCACCGGTGTTTCTCCCGCAGCGGGAGCGGTCGGGAGCCAAGCGGTGATTTCAGGCTCCGGGTTCGGAGCTTCGCAAAATGGCAGCGGAGTGATGTTGAATGGGATGCAGGTTACGGTGAACTCCTGGAGCAATACGTCCATCACGATTACGGTTCCATCGGGATCAACCTCCGGAATTCTTGTGGTCTCGGTGGCCCCGAGCATGAACGATAGCAATCCATTCAGTTTCCTGGTTGGCACCCAGCCGCTGCCCTCGTGGCTGGATGTGGATATAGGGTCGGTAGGATCGGCTGGAAGTGCGAGTTTTTCGAACGGCGTGTTCACGGTAGAGGGCTCTGGTACCGGGATCTGGGGTACTGCCGATGGAATGAATTTTTTGTATCAGGCGTTGTCGGGTGACGGCACGATCGTGGCGCGCGTCGTGAGCGTTCAGGGTGGTTCAAGCCCAGAGGCTGGAGTAATGATTCGGGAGACGCTCAACGCGAATTCCACGAATGCATACGTCTTCTACACAAAGGGTACCTACCAATATCTCTACTTCAATGATCGTCCGAGTACCGGGGCCAATACCTCTAGCCCCGGGGGGCCTGCTTCTGGGTTCTTACCTTCTTGGGTGAAGCTGGTCCGAAGCGGGAATGCATTCAGCGCATATTACTCCTCAGATGGCGTGATCTGGACACAGCTTGGTTCGACTCAGACGATCACAATGGCGCAGAACGTGTACGTGGGATTAGCGGTGAGCAGCTATAGCAACTCAAGCCTTGCCACGGCCACATTCGACAACGTTTCGATCAATTCGAGTGCGTCCCCGGCACCTGTGATCACGAGTGTTTCTCCCCCGGGTGGATTGGTCGGGACTCAAGCGGTTATCTCAGGTTCTGGTTTCGGATCTGCGCAAAGCGGCGGTGCCGTAACACTGAACGGTGTCCCCGTGACAGTCAACACTTGGAGCGCCACCTCGATCACGACTACGATCCCATCGGGAGCTGCCTCCGGACCGCTCGCGGTTTTGGTTGCGCCAACCATGAACGCCAGTAATCCCATCGTTTTCCTGATTGGCACTCAGCCTCTGCCCTCGTGGCTGGATGTGGATATAGGCTCAGTAGGGCTCGCTGGAAGCGCCACTTATGCCAGCGGAAGATTCACTGTTCAGGGGTCGGGACGGGATATCTCGGGAACTGCAGACGGATTGAATTTCGTGTACGTGCCGCTGTCCGGTGACGGGACGATCGCGGCGCGAGTAATCAATTTAAGTAGTCCGAGTATGCTAGCCGGGGTGATGATTCGGGAGACGCTCAGTGCGGGATCGAAGAATGCGTACACGTACTACGTTTCACCAGATTTCTATCTCTACTACCGCCCCAGCACGGGGGGCAGCACTTCAAGCCAGGGAACTGTGTTCGGAACATTACCTAACTGGGTGAAGCTCGTGCGAAGCGGGAACAATTTCAGCGGGTATGCCTCTCCAGACGGGGTGAACTGGACGCAGATTGGATCCGCTCAGACTATCACGATGGCCCAGAACGTAAGCATCGGCCTTGCTGTGTCCAGCGACAGCAACTCAAGTCTTGCTGCCGCCATCTTCGACAATGTTTCGGTCACGTCAACGCTCGCATCACCGGTTATAACAAGCCTCACCCCTTCAAATGGCGTTGCAGGCATTTCCGTAACCATTGCCGGGTCCAACTTCGGGGCAATACGAGGGAATAATGTCGTGCAATTCAACGGGGTGACCGCAACGATTTCGAGTTGGAGTGACACGAGCATCGTAGCAACTGTTCCGAACCCGGCAACAACTGGACCCGTTGTGGTTACTGTGAATGGGCAAAGCAGCAACGGGGTGATATTCACGGCCATCACGACCGGTACTCTCTCCGGGACGATCACCTCTTCTGGTTCTGGCATGGCCATCAGCCGAGCCCAGATTCAGCTGAGACAATTGGGGGAGATGAAGGCCACAACTCAGTCAGACAGTAACGGCAACTACGAGTTCTTAAGCTTGATTGCCGGTACCTACGATATCCAAGTCTCGGCCTCTGGATTCGGGGCTTCACTCAATAGTGCCATCTCTGTTCCTGCGGGCGTGACTACAACCCTGAATGTAAGTCTGTCTGCGCCTGGCACAGTCTCCGGCACTGTGACTCGAGCGAACGGAGTAACGCCAATTCCTGGGGCGACCGTGCAGGCGTTTGTCGGCGAAGCTTCAGCGGCACCTGTCACTACGGATTCGAACGGAAATTACAGCATCGCGGGCTTGAATACAGGCAACTATAACGTCCAGGCCTTGGCCAACGGCTATGTGGCCTCCACTCAATCGGAGTCGGTAACCGGGAATTCCACGACAACAGCGAACTTCTCGCTCCAAGCGCACGGCACGGGCGCAGGCACAATCAGCTACGTCTACGACGCGCTTGGCCGATTGGTGGGAGTAATCAATCCGAACGGCGACACGGCCGTATACAACTATGATGCCGTTGGAAACTTGGCATCAATCTCTCGGCAAAGCTCCAACCAGCTTTCCATTATAACGTTCGGGCCTGCGAGTGGCGCACCGGGCGCTACCGTCACAATCTACGGCACCGCATTCAGCAGCACAGCGAGCCAAAATACAGTGACCTTTAACGGTACCGCCGCCACCGTTCAATCAGCGACTGCGACTCAGCTAGTGGTGACGGTACCCATGGGGGCGACAACGGGTCCCATCAGCGTGAACACTTCCGCCGGAACGGCAACTAGCAGCGCTTCATACACCGTGAAGAACCAGTGAAAGGAACGGAGAGAGCGATGAAGCACCGCAGGCATTCTGACTCACTTTTGGCTCTGGGGCTGGTCTTGGGTTTGGCGATGCTCTTATGCCCGGCCTCATTCGCAGGTAAAACAAGGTCGCTTCGCTCTAGAAAGGCCCAGGACAATCCCTCTTCTCCTCTTCTCGCCGGCCAAACGGCGACACTTCTTTCGAGCGGTGAGTGGCTGTTGGTTGGTGGTGAAGGGCCTGGGGGACCTGTGGCAACGGCCGCGATTCGCGACCCACAGACAGGTACAACGACCACACTTCGAAGCGGGCTCCATGAGCCTCGCGCGTGGCATACGGCGACGGTACTGCCGAATGGAACGGTCCTGATTTTCGGCGGCGTGGGCGCAAACGGCCATGTGCAAGCGATTGCAGAACTGTTTGACCCGACGACACAAAAATTTACAAATCTACCGCCTGTGGGATTAACTCCGCGCGCCTATCACACCGCCACACTTCTCACCGATGGGCGGATTCTCATTGCCGGGGGAGTCTCTGCCACTGGGGAAACCCTGGGATCAATCGAGGCATGGAACTTTCAAACCAATACCGCAATGAACTTGCCTCCTGGGCTCCTCGTCCCTCGCAGAGGGCACACAGCCACACTGCTCGCAGACGGCACAGTTCTCTTCTGGGGAGGATACAACGCGGCTGGCGCTGGGCTGAATTTCGGCGAAGTGTTCGACCCCGTGACACAGCGCACCACGATGGAGACTACTGCCGCTGCGTCAACACAGAACACTCAACCGCCTCAGCTTGAAGCATCGTTACCGCCAGACGATGCGACAAACGTGCCGGTAAACTCCCTCATCGCCTTGCGTTTCTCAAAGCCGCTGAGCGTCGTGACCGTAAATACCCAAACTGTCGTTCTATCTGGCTCGCAAGGCCCGGTGATCGCCACGGTTGTTCCTGCGGAAGGCGGGATGTTGGCGTTCGTCACCCCGGATTCGGCTATGGTTCCCGGCACAACTTATACGGTTTCATTGTCCGGTCTCACCGATGGCGCAAACGCGCTGAATGAGACCTCCATTTCATTCACGACGGCAGGAACGCCTCCTGATAGTACTGGGGGTGCCCCCGAAATGATGTCAGGTGCGGACCCGGATGACACGGGGAACCAGGCATTCAAATCTCCTTGGTTAAAGCTGCCGTCGCTCGAAGCTCCGTCGGGGGTGACGGCGGTCGCAGGACGAGCTCTTCGATTGAATGGTCTCCCGCTAGAAAACGTGACTCTTACAATCGGGGGCCAGTCGGCAAAAACGGATCGTACGGGCCGATTCCTGCTTGCGAACGTTGGTTCAGGCCATCAGGTTATGCTGATTAATGGGCAAACGGCCAACACAGGGGACAGAACCTACGGCATATACGAAGATGGCGTGAATATCGTCGCGGGCCAAACGTACACCTTGCCTTATACGATTTGGATGACAAGCATCGACACGCAAGATGCGGTAACGATCCCGTCGCCGACAGTAGCGCAAGACACGGTGATCACGACGCCGCGGCTCCCGGGGCTTGAACTCCATCTGGCCGCCGATACCGTGATTTATGATCACGAGTGGAACGTGGCTCGCACAATCAGCATTACGCCGATCCCGCTCGACAAGCCCCCATTCCCGCTGCCGCAAGGCGTCCAGGTCCCGATCTATTTCACCATTCAACCTGGAGGCGGCTACATAGAGGTCGGCGGGACAGGCGACACATACACGGGAGCAAGACTGTTCTACCCGAACACGTACCACGACAGACCAGGTGCACCCTTTGATTTCTGGAATTACGACGCGAAACAGAAAGGATGGTACGTCTATGGCGAAGGCAAGGTGAGCCAGGACGGACTCAGTGTCGTACCGAACCCCGGCGTCGAGATATACGAGTTTACTGGAGCAATGGTGGGTACCACAGGCGGAGCTCCAACCACCGGATCAACAGACCCAGTTTCGGCAGGTGAACCGGTTGACCTTTCGTCGGGACTCTTTCATTACGAGAAGACAGATCTTGTGTTGCCGGATGTTGTTCCGCTCGTGCTGCAACGCGTTTACCGGACGAATGACAGTTGGTCGCGGCCTTTCGGAATCGGTACGTCCGATTCCTATGAAATGTTCCTCACGGGCGATACCAACCCGTACTCATATATGCAGCTTATTCTTCCCGATGGCTCGCGGGTTTATTTTTACAGGACTTCTTCCGGGACTGGCTATGGCAATGCCGTCTACGCGCACACATCCACTCATTCGGAGTGGTACGGCGCGACCATCACATGGAACGTGTCGGCTTATCCCGGCGCGGATTGGGTCTTGAGGAAGAGGGATGGGACGAATTACTACTTCCCTGAGTCGGAAGATCTTACGAACCCCCCGAAGCAAGCGCTTATCGGCATTGGAGACCGCTATGGCAATACGGTCCAGATTCATCGCGATTCGAACGGGAACGTCCTCACCGTTGTTTCGCCGAACCTGCGCGTTTTCACCTTCTGGCATGATTCGAGCAACCGGATCACTCAGGCGGTGGACAGCATTGGCCGCGCTGTTAGCTACACCTACGATTCCAGCGGGCGGCTTTCGACCGTAACGGACGCGAACGGCGGCGTCACCACCTACACCTACGATTCCAACAACAACATGCTCACGATCAAAGACGCTCGCGGCATCACCTACCTCACGAACCAGTACGACAGCAACCACCGCGTAACCCAGCAGACGCTCGCCGACGGGAGCACGTATCAATTCGCATGGACGGCCGGAACAAGCACGGTGCTAACCAGTTTTGTCGATGGGAGTCTCCCTCCGGGCGGATCGTCATCGGCCATCGAGAGCTTTCGCACCTGCACCACATGCTCGGAAGGATATATGCCTCTGATTTCGCAGGTGAACGTCACCGATCCGCGCGGTGTCGTCCGGCAAGTGCAGTTCGGTTCGACCGGGCAGATGACGAGCGATACCTATGCGCTGGGCAAGCCCGAGCAGCAGACGTTTACCTACACCTATTACGCCGATAATCTCGTCGAATCGGTCACGGACCAGCTCGGCCGCACCACGAATTATTCCTACGACGCAAACGGAAACGTGACCAGCATCAACCGGACGGCCGGGACCCTGTCCGCTACTACCTCCTTCACCTACGACCCTACGTTCAGCCAGCTTACGAGCCTAATCGACCCCCTGAACAACACGACCTCCTTTACGATCGACGCCAGCGGAAACACGACAAGCATCACAGACCCGCTGAGCCATCAGACGACGTTCACGTTCGATTCCGAAGGCCGGCCCTTGACGGCCGTTGACCCGCTCAGCCACTCCACCCAATTCGCTTACGACACGAGCAGCGACCTCATATCCATCACCGACCCGCTCAGCCGGACTATTTCACGTTCGTTCGACGCGGCGGGCCGGCTCATCAGTGTGGCGAACCCGCTGGGCCAGAAGACGCAGTATGCCTACGACAATTTGAATCAGGTTACCCAGGTGACGGACGCGCTGGGGAACGCGACGTCACTCGCCTACGATCCGAATGGGAACCTCACGGGCGTGACCGATGCCAATAGCCACGCGACGAGCTATACCTACGATTCGATGGATCGCCTCTCGACGCGCACCGACCCGCTCAGCCGCGGCGAGAGTTATCAGTACGATGGCAACGGCAATCTGACCCAATTCACCGACCGCCGGGGCGAGGCCACAACCTACACCTACGACAATCTGAATCGCCGCGCTTTCGCGGGATTCAACACGCAAGCGGGGCCAAGCTACGAAAGCACGATCAGCTACAGCTACGACGCAGGCAACCGGCTGACGCAAGCCGTGGACTCGGTCACGGGGACTATCGCGCGGACCTACGATGGCCTCGACGATTTGCTCTCGGAGACCACGCCGCAGGGCGGCGTCAGCTACGGCTACGATGTGGCGAGCCGCAGAACCAGCATGACGGTCGCGGGCCAGCCTGCCGTGAATTATTCATACGACAACGCGAGCCGGCTCACCGGCGTCGCGCAGGGCACATCGGCGGTATCCTTTGTGTACGATTCGGCCAGCCGGCGCACGTCGCTGACTCTGCCGAATGGCGTGGCCATGAGCTACAGCTACGACAACGCGTCGCAACTCACCGGCATCAATTACACCCCCGGCCAGAACTCGCTCGGGAATTTAGCATATACCTATGATCTCGCCGGTCGGCGGACGAGTGAGGGCGGGAGCTACGCAGCGGCCAATCTGCCGCAGCCTGTCTCCCTCACGGCGTACGACGCCGCAAACGAGTTGACGGAGTGGGGCGCGGCCACACCGGTGTACGACGCGAATGGGAACACGCTCAGCGACGGCACGAACAGCTATGCGTGGAACGGGCGCAATCAGCTCGCGTCAATGAATTCGAGTGCCGAAAGCTTCCAGTACGATCCCCTCGGCCGGCGCGTGGCGAAGACTGTCCTATTTGGCACGACGAATTACCTCTACGACGGCGCAAACCCCGTCCAGGAACTCGCAGGCACGACGCCTACGGCAAACTTGCTGACTGGCCTGGGAATCGACGAACGCTTTACCAGAACAGATTCGAGCGCGACGGCGAATTTCCTCACCGATGCGCTTGGCAGCACTTTGGCGCTGACGGACCCAAGCGGCAACACGCTCGCCTCCTACACCTACGAGCCTTTCGGCAATACGACAGCGACCGGCAGTTCTGCGAGCACCTACCAGTACACCGGCCGAGAGAACGATGGGACGGGGGTGTACTACTACAGAGCACGTTATTACTCGCCGACGCTGCAAAGATTCGTCAGCGAGGATCCGATTGGAATTGTGGGTGGAATTAACAAATATGCTTATACTCTCAGCAACCCGACAACATATCGTGATCCCTCAGGCCTAAGTTCGACAACTGGAAGGGGACCCTGCACATGCTTGCAGGTTTTTGCAAATGCTTTTACAAATCCAGTAGAGGGGCCGCTGGGCAACGAGGTCGAAGATGCAACCCAGGCGGTGCAGGGCGGGCTTCAAGCTGCCGGTGCCGGGCTCGGCTACGCTGCTGGACAAGTCTACAACCAAGCATTGCAGTACGGCTTCGGTTTGGCGTCTTCTGCTTCCGCCGCCGGAACCATATCCTACGGGCTACGTTCTTCTATTCTGCGTGGCCTTCTGAATACGACCGAGGACTTGTCTAACCTTGCGGAGAGCGTGACTAGCGAGGCAGTTGCGGGCGAGGCCGGAATTGCAACGGTTGATGTCCTCTTGGGCAACGCCCTAGGAGCGGAGGTCGAGGCTGTGAGAAACGGAACTTGCATTCCAGAGCAGGAAGCCCTCAGGATCATAATATTCGGGCAATGACTATGGCCAAGAATCCGGGAGAGACGAAGAGGAGTCTTGCCGACTCCGTTGTATTGTGGGGTACGGCGTGTCTCGTAGTCGGTCTCGGGGTAGGTTTTTTCTGGGTTAGCGACGAATTGCATTTCGAGGGGAAGTGGCGCCTCTACCTGCTCCTAAACGTTGGATTCTGTGGTGTTGTAATTTGGAGATTCCGGACGTGGTTTAACCATTGGGGGTCCGGATTACTGCTGACCGCATGGCTAGCAGTGCATCTTGTGGTCTATGGATTTCTCACCCGACTCGATTTCAATTTGTTCTTCTGTATTTTCCTATTCCCGGCCGAGGCCATGGTCCTGCTGGCTGTAGGTCAGGTAGTGAGGGCTAGACACCGAGAGAACGAGTTGCGCCAAGTAAAGCGCGGCTGACACGATCAATGGCCCATGACGCCGCGAACGAGCTCACCGAGTGGGGCGTGGCCACGCCAGTGTACGACGCGAATGGCAACACGCTCAGCGACGGCACGAACAGCTATGCTTGGAACGGGCGCAACCAGCTTGCGTCAATGAACATGGGTGCCGCGAGCTTCCAGTACGATTCCTTCGGTCGCCGCGTGGGGAAGACCGTGCTCTTCGGTACGACGAACTATCTCTACGACGGCACAAATCCTGTCCAGGAGCTTTCGGGCACCACGCCAACTGCAAACTTGCTCACCGGCGGCGTGGACGAATATTTCCAGCGCACAGATTCCACTGGCGCAGCCAACTTCCTCACCGATGCGCTGGGCAGCACCTTGGCTCTGACGGACCCGAGCGGTAACACCCTCGCCTCCTACACATACGAGCCTTTCGGCAATACGACAGCGACCGGCAGTTCTGCGAGCACCTACCAGTACACCGGTCGAGAGAACGATGGAACGGGAGTGTATTTCTATCGAGCCAGATACTACTCGCCGACGCTGCAACGGTTCATCGGCGAGGACCCGATCGGGTTCGCAGGTGGTTTCAACCTCTACCGCTATGTCTCAGACAATCCCGTAAACCGAGTTGATCCGCTCGGAATGTGGCAATTGACCCTCAGTGGAGGCGCAGGCTGGGGAGCTAGAATCACGATCGGGAACAATGGCGGGAGCGGCTTTTTCAATGGCCAATGGAACTTTGGTTTCTATGGAGGCGGTGGCGAGGGACTCGCCCTAGATATCGACATCTATAACAGAGGCTGTCACCAGCAGGGACTTAACTGGGGTGTTGAGGGAAACGGCGAAATCGGTTTTGGGCCTGAGGTCGAGGCAGAGGCTCACGTGGGCACAGACCCTTGGTGGAACATCAATGGCAATATCCCAGGGACACCGGTTGGCGGGTCAATCGGCACTGAGGGCGTCACCGTACCAACAATTGGATTTGGTGAGTCAGTGGTCGTCGGCGTTGGCGGAACGGCCTATTTCTGAGATGTCATCCACCGTTCAGAGCAAGTGGCTGGCTATTAGGGTGCTCTTGTTGGGCGTCAGCGCATTGGGAATCGCAATGATCCCAGGCGAACGATCCAACTTAGATTGGCCCGCGTGCGTCTTGATCAGCACCCTGTCATCACTCGCTCTGTTCGGCTGGTTGACGGCGATTCGCTTTAGGCAGGACGCCAACTGGTCAGCCCCCTTCTCATGGCACGAGCCCTTTTGGCCAATGATGAGATATCCTTTGCGATACTGGTTTCTGGCTTCGTGTGCGCTCGCAATAGGTGGCGCTTTGGGGATAGTGGCGGATGCCATTTTGCACAGAGGGCATGAAGCCGTTAGTGGAACATTCTTCTTCACGGGGCTCTTGATGCTTGCAGCTCTAAGAATCTGGATTAGGAAATTTAGGCCGGCGCGAGTGTGAACCATATGGAGATTTCCGTGTGGCACAGCTCGGTCGCTGTCATTCGCCAAAATTCCATCTGCCCCGAAAGTGCCGCGATTCTTTCGCGCTAAGGATCGAAAAGCGAGCCTGCACTTAGCCGAGATTTGCACTGAGCATCCTGAAAATCCCCTCGGATGCAGGAAATCATCTAACCCAGGCGGTGGATTCGGTTACGGGGACGATCGCGCGCGTGTATGGCGGGTGGCGCACCCTATTTTTTCTAGCCCGTAGGGGGCAGGAACGAACACGCCGCACCCCACCCTATTTAAGGGCACAGCTTTATATCGAGGGGTGCCGCATCCCTTTGCGTTTTTCCTTTCTGCAAAGGGTGCGGTTTTTTGACCTTCAATACGTCCCTCCCGTTCCCAGGCTTCCATCCCGGATTCGGGGTGCAGAGGCTTTTTTCTCCGCGCCAGTAGAAGCGATAGCTGCTCCACAACCACTCCATCGGATGCTTCACCAATCCGCGCTTCGCGGGATTGAATCGAACAGCCGCACCCTTCGCGACACCGGCGAAGAGTGCGGCACCCCTGAATTTTCCGTCGATCCCTAGCCGAATTTCGGTGTGATATTATCCGCCTGCGCCCTTAGGTCAAGTCGAGGAAACTACGCAATGCCCAAGGATCGGCCACCCGCGGAGGGACGCCATAGTAGTCGCATCCTGGACTCATCCTGTGAGTGACTTATCCTCGGTAACTCCTTATCTGGCTCTCGCCACCGCACCACTCGCCGTCTGGCTAGCCCCGAATCCCACAAGGTTTTCATGGGGGCTACATCACGGTATGGAGCCAATGCCTCCGGAAGTCCGCGACAGGGCTGAACACTTCGATCGCTACACATACCTCATGACATATGGCTCAATGGCGGTTGTGCTGGTCGCCATGATGAGGTGGCAATCCATTCCCCCTGCGGTGTTGGGACTGCACTTCTGGAACCAATGGGCAATCAACCTAGCGATAGGCATCAGCGCCGGACTCATTCGAGTAGTTATCCTCACCTTCAGTTTGGCCCTCTTCCCTAGACGCCCATATAGTGCCAGTGCGGACCGTGTACGTAGGGGGTCAGTCCGGCTCTGGCTTACAAATTTTTTTGCAGGCGCTCTTGTTGAGGAGTTCTGGATCGCCTTTTGCCTTGTCACATTTCGAGGGGCTGGTCACTCTCTCGCCCTTGCCCTTACTTTGACGGCTTGTGTCTTTGGCGCTCTGCACTTTGAACACCGCCCGGAAATGCTCAGGAAAGCAATTCTAGGGGCTATTTCTGGCTCATTATTCCTGTGGCGAGGTTCCCTGCTGCCTCCCTTTATCTTTCATTTCGTCGGTAACCTGGGTTACCTCTATTGGTTTCGCCTCGCGCGACGTTCTGCCGGAGCGCGTGATCCAAATGACCTTTCGCTATTCCACTCGCGAAAGCCATAGAAACACCGATGATCCCGTAGGGCCAGGAAACTCGACGGTCTTGAAAATGTTGATCGGTGTGGTTCGCCAAAATTCAAAACGGGGGAGAAGATTGGGTCATTGTCCTTCGCCAAAACTCAAAACGAGTGAAAAATGACACGCGACTTTGGCCGAATGAGTGTTGCTGGAGCGTGAGAATGGGTTTTGAAGCCTCGTTCTTCGAGCCGTCATATCTCGGCAGAGACACAATAAGCATCACAAGACAGAAATCTCCGTCATGAAAACAGGTCAATCTTCAAAACTTTGGGCCTTCTATGCTGCGGCCCGGTCGTAGCGATGATGCAAACCTCCGAGTCGCGCGCGAGAAGTGATACGACCGGAAGTTGTTGCGCAAGCTCTGCCAGTTGGTGTTCCCTTCCTAAGCCCAAGATGGGTGCGGTCCTCGTGATAGTAGCGGACATATTCCGTAAGGAGCCGCTTCAGATGACCTTCGTTCACTGCGATGATGTGGTCTAAGAGGTCACGCCGGCAGCTTTCGATCCAACGTTCCGCAACCCCGTTTTGCCAAGGGCTTTGAAATGAGGTTTGCACAGAGGTGATTTTCATGGACCGAACCGCTGCTAGGACCTCAATCCCATACTTCGCGTCGCGATCAAAAATAAGAAACCTAGGGACTGACTGATACGGGAAGGCTTCCCGCAACTGCTGAACGATCCACAAGCTGGTCGGGTGTCTGGTGACGTTGACGTGCAGAATGCGCCGACGGTCATGGCCGATAACGAAGAAACAATAGAGCATGCCGAAGGTGATCGTTGGGACTGTGAAGAAGTCCATCGCAACGATGGCTTCTCGATGGTTTTTCAAGAACGCAAGCCAGCGTTTGGCCGGTTCAGGATCCCTGGGTGCCCGGCGCATCCATCGGGAAATGGTGCGCTCCGAAACATCGAAACCGAGCATCAAGAGTTCACCGTGAATCCGTGGTGCGCCCCAGGTGGGATTCTCTGCAACCATTCGGAAGATCAGATCGCGCAGTTCCCTGCTAATTCGTTTTCTCCCGATACAGACTCGGTGCCGCGAGAGCCATTTCCAGTACAGGCGAAATCCGGCTCGATGCCACCGAACCACCGTCTCGGGCGTGACGACGATCAAGGCTTCTTCCCACGTGGACCAGAGCCGACGGGCGATAACCCAGAAAAACTTGTCAAAGCGACCCAGTCTGGGTCGCGGGTGGCGACGCTTCAGCGCAATGAGTTGTTGTCGGAGCGCGATATTCTCTAAGACAAGACTCCGACGGCCATGAAAGGCCCGAGCGAGCGCTCCGAACCAGAGAAAGAGCAGATTGAACATGGCCCGGAGTTATACCGGCATCTTGGTCGGATGATATCGTAGTTTGCTGATTCTACGTCTGGTAAGGGACAGGTAATGACTCGCCAGTAGAGCTTCCAAGGCTCACAGGGCTGATTCCAGAAGCCATACTTGAAGAAAGTCAAATTCCTCCTGACATTTCCCCGTTTTTTTGCCTCTTTATAAGTGAGGGGAGTTCTCGCCGGACATTCCCCAGGAGTTCGACGGCCCCCGAACCGCAACGGTGAGCCACCGGGCGTCGCGCACGGGCGCCTGTGGGGTCGCTGCCCCCCAATACGGGCTGCACGCGCGGTTGTCTGCGCCGCGTTCCAAGCTCCGAGAGCGGTTTTCGTAAGGCGTCCCGGCACTATATCTCGCACCTGAACGGAGCGGAGGCGATGACCCCAACCACAAGAGATCCGCCCAAATCGAATTTTGTTGGTGCGTTTTTCCCGTTTTTTCCCCTCTGTATAGATGAGGGGAGTTTCTGCTCAATGCCCAACCAGGAGCTTGACCTTACCGCGGAATTCCTCGCGCTATGAACATCTCATCTTCACATCTCGATGCTCTCGAAGCCTTCGGCTACACCGAGGAGGAAGCGCGGTTTCTTTACATCGTTGCGACCCACTCGGGCTACTTTGTCGCCCGCCAGTTCCTTGCCTTCACAGGGGCTTACTGGGGCAATCGCACGACCACGTTTTGGAACAAACTCCACACCAAGAAACACGCCCGCACCGAATGTTTTCCCAAGAGCGGAGTCATCCATCACCTCTACTCACGCAGGCTTTATCGCCAGATCGGACGAGAGAAGCTTCGCAATCGCCGTGAACATGATATTGAGTTCATCCGGCAACGCATCGCCATGCTCGATTTTGTCCTGGCAAATCAGGACCGAACGTACCTTGAAACCGAGCCGGAAAAGGTCCGCTTTTTCTGCGACCAACTGAAGGTGCCGAATCCCTTTCTGCCCTCGAAAACCTATCACGGACAGCGTACGTCTCAGCCCACGGTTCGCTACTTCGTGGACAAGTTCCCGATGTATCTAGCCAGTGAAGTTTCTCCCTCCCCTGTGGTGACGTTCACCTATATCCAGGGGAGCGAGGCAAGCATCACCGCGTTCGCTCACCACCTCGAAGCCTATCTGCCACTCTTCCGCCACCTTTCCGAGTTCCGGTTCCTGTATGTCGCTCGCGTAGATTCCCACTTCGAAAGGGCGAAGGAACTGTTTGAGTCTCTGGTCACGATTCCGCTCCAGTCGGACGCGGCAAAAGACATCATCCGGTACTTCGAGGTTCGCAGGGGTTGGGACCTGAAACAATACGCGTCTCTCACCGAAGCCGACCTGATCTTCCGCAATAAAGCCAAGGGGCGGTTCACAGGAGACCAGTTCGAGCACCTGTATCGAGGATGGAAGGCCGGGCGAGTGACAGAGGCGAACATCCGCTACGAATTCGGGGGAGACGGGCGGCCCCATACGGTCCATTTTGCCGCTGAAATCCTGCAGCGCATGGCCCCGACGAATGCTGAATTCGGTGAGAAAGGGTGACGAGGCCGGAAATGAACCCCTGCAAGCTCGTCTTCAGCAATTTCTTCAGCCCATTGCGCGGCGAAGTCTTTGGCCGAGAGAGGGATACAAACACGGCGAGGAGCAAAAGCGCCGTGGAAAAAAACACGGAATCGGGCGGGAGCGACCCCACTTTGTGCGGCTTTCAGCCGCCCAATTGAATCGTGGGGTCGCTCCCGCCCTCCGGCACAGGTGCCGTGCCTGGTGTTTTTTCCACGGCGGCAGAAAACATGAATTTTGTCAGACACTGAGTCTGAGGATTTGTAAGCCGAAAGGAGAAAACAATTGCCAATTCTGAAACCACCGCCAAAACAGTCCAAGAATGCAATGATCCAGGTCCGAGTTGAAGACAGCATCAAACTCAATCTGGATAAATACGCCGAGTTCATCGGCGGCAACCAAGCCTATGTCGTGAGCGAAGCCCTCAAACTGTTGTTCAAGAAAGACGAAGAGTTCAAGCACTGGCTAGATCGGCAAGGCCCCAATAACGACCGCCAGACGACCGAAGGAGGAGTCCTCACCAAGACGCGCTAATCCTATGAAGTCTCGTCCATTCCAACTCGGTGTGCGCGAGAATACAGCGTCCTCAAGACAGCATGCCCCGCGCCTTTCAACAGGTACCGACTCGAATGCGTTTTGCATTGACGAAGGCGTCTCGGAAATAGAACGCTCTTCGATCCGCAACGATGGTCAAGCAGCAGAGTTTCAAGACGAACTGCATGCCGCGTCACAACGCGCGGGCACAGTGGGAAAAGAACAACACGAAGACCACCTTCTGACAGTTCACGAAGTAGCCAAGCTGTTGCAGGTTCCTGTGTCTTGGGTATATGGACGCACGCGAAAACGATCCTTGGAGCGAATACCAGGTTACCGGCTTGGAAAGTACTGGCGCTTCCGTCAGGACGAAGTGTTGGCGTGGGTCGAGTCCCATCGGCGAGACTCGCATGCTGCTTGACATGCGGGCTACACTACTTGCTGACGCGGGAACGAGCGGACGAATCACGGAAAGGAGAACCGTGATTCGACGCAGATTCCAGAACGGTTGTTTGACCATCAAGGGGAAAGGTCAGAAGATGTGGGTCGCTCGTTGGCGTGAAACGGTGCTTCAGCCCGACAACACTTTGGGCAAGGTGCTTCGCTCGAAGGTGCTCGGGCCTGTGAGCCAGGTCTCCAAAAGTGAGGCCCGCAACCTCCTGGCGAATTGCCTTCTTTCCACCAATCAGGGCCACAAGCGCCCGCTTGCTATGATCACGTTCGAGCAGTTCGCACGTGAGAAGTGGGAGCCGCTGGCCCTGCCCACCATCAAACCGGCTACTGCACGCTATTACCGATATCAACTCCACCGCTATCTGTTGCCGATGTTCGGTCCGCTGCGCCTGTGCGATCTCGATCACGAGACGTTGCAGGCCTTTGTGACCGGAAAAAAGCAGCAGGGCTACTCTTCCTCAACGCTCCACGGAATACGTACAACGCTCAGCAAGGTTTTGGGCCAAGCCGTGACGTGGAGATATGCAGAGGAAAATCCAGCACGCGGACTCACCATTGGAGAGCGGGTTCCGAAAAAGGAGCCAGCCTTCCTTGAGCCGCCTGATGCGCTCCGACTCATCGAAGCTTTGCCCGAGCCATGCCGCACGGTTGTAATTGTCGCGGTACTCACCGGGCTACGCATCGGAGAGATCGCGGCGCTTCGCTGGGGACGAGTAGACTTCCTCCGTGGCGTGGTACAGGTAAAAGAGACGTATTCGGAAGAGGCCGGCTTTGGCACGCCGAAGACGCGGAGCAGCGTCCGCGACGTGCCGATGAGTGAACCCGTCCGAGCGGCTTTGCTGGCACACAGGCACCATTGCGCCCATACGGACGCAGCGGGCCCGGTGTTCACCAGCAAGGCCAACACGCCTATGGGGCCAAAGAACCTCGCTAATCGAGTCCTACGGCCTACGTGCGTGAAGTTAGGGTTGCGCCCGATCTCCTGGCACGTGCTGCGACATACGCATGCAACGTGGCTCAGCGAGTCAGGAGCGACGATCCGGGCAGCCCAAGACATCCTCGGGCAGTCCGACGTGGAGACTACCCTCAGGGTGTACACGCACTCGGTTCCAGAGTCGAAACGGCGTGCTGTAGCGAATGTCGCGGCCTTATTGTTCCCTTCTGTTCCCTCGCAGGAGGGGCAGCAAGAGCAGCGGCAGGAGTCAGTGAATTGAAAACAAAGAACAAACCAGAAGAAGTGGTGAGCCGCGCAGGACTCGAACCTGCAACCCGCTGATTAAGAGTCAGCTGCTCTACCATTGAGCTAGCGGCCCATCCTATAGAAAACATGGGTGATGCGCGGCTTGGATGCCGGGCCTAGAAAGGGCTCGGGCGCCTCACACCCACCTATCGCGCGAAGGATTATAGCAGATATCAGCGTCCCCCCTGCCGTCTCACTGCCCCAAAAGGCTTGTTGGCAAAAAGAGTCAATTATATCGAAGGGAATCGAGTTGACATGAGGCCTTGTTTTTCCTATACTTGCGCGGTTGTCTAGAGGCCTTTGGGCCTGGTTGTGGTGAAAGAGAAGTCTTCCCGCCCCGGAACAAGGAACGAAGGAACGGGGTAGGGAAGGGCGGCCGGAATGGGGCGCCAGCCCCGCAAAGCCGTGTGAGCCTCTCCGCAGTAGGTAGATGCAGTTCACTCCTTGGGGTGAAGCGTCCGAGCGGAGTACCTGGTAATTCCTTCGGGTTGGGGCGACCTTTTCCGTGCATTCACCGAGTTCTGCGCGAGCCATATTTGGCGCGCAAAGAACAGCGCATAGTTTTGCGTGGCAAGGAGAAGAGAAAGAGTGCCGACGTTTTCACAGCTGGTGCGCAACGGGCGGGAAAAAGTAAAGACGAAAACGAAATCGCCGGCGCTGGAAGGATGTCCGGAAAAGCGCGGGGTTTGCGTACGCGTCTATACGCAGACGCCGAAGAAACCGAACTCGGCGCTGCGAAAAGTGGCGCGCGCGCGGCTGACAAACAGCGCGGAAGTGACCACCTACATCCCGGGCATCGGACATAATTTGCAGGAGCACTCGATCGTGCTTGTTCGCGGCGGGCGCGTGAAGGATCTTCCGGGCGTGCGGTATCACGTGGTTCGCGGAACGCTGGACGCCGCGGGAGTCGAAAATCGCAAGCAGGGGCGCTCGAAATACGGCGCCAAGCGGCCCAAGGCCGCGCAGAAGTAGGAGAGCGGAACGATGCCACGCAAAGGCTGGGTTCTTCGCCGCAAGATACCGGGCGATCCGGTGTATTCGAGCGACCTCGTGCAGAAGTTCATTTCCAGCATGATGTACGACGGCAAACGATCCACGGCGCAGGCGATTTTTTACAAGGCCATGGACCAGGTGGCGAAAAAAGCGAACGACGACGCATTCAAGCTGTTCAAGAAGGCGGTCGAAAATTGCAAGCCGGTGCTGGAGGTGAAGACGCGGCGTGTGGGAGGCGCCAATTACCAAGTGCCGGTGGAAGTGAATCCGTTCCGGCGGCAGTCGCTGGCGATTCACTGGCTGGTGCTCTATTCCCGGACGCGCGGTGGAAAGTCCATGACGGATAAGCTGGCTGAGGAAATTTTGGACGCTGCGAATGGGCGCGGCGGAGCGGTGAAGAAAAAGGAGGACGTGCACCGCATGGCGGAGGCCAACAAGGCCTTTGCGCACTATCGCTGGTAGCGCGGAAGATTTCTTGAATGGCAAGACAGGTCCAACTCGATCAAATCCGCAACATCGGGATCATGGCGCACATTGACGCGGGGAAGACGACCGTCACGGAGCGCATCCTGTTCTATACGGGTGTGACCTATAAGATTGGCGAGGTCCATGACGGCACGACGGTGATGGACTGGATGGAACAGGAGCGCGAGCGCGGCATCACGATCACGTCCGCGGCGACGACCGCTTCCTGGAAGCGTAGGGACAAAACGTATCGCATCAACATCATTGACACGCCGGGCCACGTGGATTTTACCGTGGAAGTCGAGCGCTCGCTGCGCGTGCTGGACGGCGCGGTGGCTGTATTCGATGCGGTGGCGGGCGTGCAGCCGCAGACCGAGACGGTATGGCGACAGGCGGACAAATACCGCGTGCCGCGCATCGCCTTCATCAACAAGATGGACCGCATCGGCGCCGATTTCGACCATTCCATCCGTTCCATGCGCCAGCGGCTTTCGGCCCACACGGTCCCCCTGCAATATCCCATCGGAAGAGAAGACAGCTTCATCGGCGTAATTGATTTCATCGAAGAGCGCGCCATCATCTGGAAGGACGAAACGCTCGGCGCGGAGTATGAAATTCTGGCGCTCGAAAAGCTGTGGGACGCGGCTTATTTGAAGACACGGCCGGAGTTGGAAATGGCCGTGAAGGCTTCGGCGCTCACCCCGCAGTTTTATAAGGAGCACCGCGAGAAAGTGGTCGAGTACATCGCCGAGCACGACGACGCCATCCTGACCAAATACCTCGAACAACATAAGCTCGAACCCGCGGAATTGCGCGCTTCGCTACGCCGGTCCACGATTGCGCTGAAGCTCGTGCCCGTGGTGGCCGGCGCGGCGTTCAAGAACAAGGGCGTTCAGCCGCTGCTCGATGCGGTGGTGGATTATCTGCCATCGCCGGTGGACGTTCCCCCGGTGGAAGGCACGTCGCCGGACGGAACCGAACCGGAACTGCGGCGCGCGGCGGACGATCAGCCATTTGCCTCTCTGGCGTTCAAGATCATGACCGACCCCTACGTGGGGCATCTGACTTACATCCGCGTTTATTCCGGTGTGCTGAAGACCGGGCAATTCGTTTACAACTCGACGCGAAAGACGCGCGAGCGCATGGGACGCCTGCTGCGAATGCACGCGAACAAACGCGAAGAAATCGAGTCGGTCGAAGCGGGCGACATTGCGGCATGCGTGGGATTGAAAAACGCCACGACGGGCGACACGCTCTGCGACGAAGAGAAGCCCATCGTCCTCGAAAACATCGATTTTCCCACCCCCGTTATTTCCATCGCGATCGAACCCAAGACCAAGGCCGACCAGGAAAAAATGGGCACCGCGCTGGGCAAGTTGGCGCAGGAAGACCCTACCTTCCGCGTCCACACGGACAACGATACCGGGCAGACGCTGATTTCCGGCATGGGCGAGCTGCATCTGGAGATCATCGTGGACCGCATGATGCGCGAGTTCGGCGTGCAGGCCAACGTGGGTCGGCCGCAGGTGGCCTACCGTGAAACGATCCTGAAGGTTGCGGGTGGCGAAGGGAAATACATCCGCCAGACCGGCGGCCGCGGACAGTATGGCCACGCAAAGCTCTCCGTGCATCCGCTGCCGAACTCGGGGCACGAGGACATGCACGAAATGTCCGTGGACGAAATTGACGCGCTGGCCAAAAGCGTGGCCGGCAAGGGCGGCAAATGGCACTTCGACAAGGAGCACCGCCTGCTGTTCGTTGACAAAATCATCGGCGGCTCGATTCCCAAGGAGTTCATCGCGCCCATCGAGACCGGCGTGCGCGAGGCCATGGAAACAGGCGTGCTCGCGGGCTATGAAATGGTGGACGTTGCCGTGGTGCTCGAAGACGGCAGCTACCACGACGTGGACAGCTCGGAAATGGCGTTCAAGATTGCAGGTTCGATGGCCTTCAAGGAAGCTTGCAAGAAGGCCAATCCGAAGCTGCTTGAGCCTATCATGCGCGTGGAAGTGGTGGTGCCCGAGGAATACATGGGAACCGTGATCGCGGATCTGAACTCGCGGCGCGGGCAGTTGCAGGGCCGGGAATCGCGCGCCGGAAGCGAAATTATCAATGTTCAAGTTCCGCTGGCCGAGATGTTCGGCTACGCCACGGAAATTCGCAGCCGCACGCAGGGCCGCGGCAGTTTCACGATGCACTTTTCGCACTACGCGCAGACGCCGGCGAACGTCTCCGAGGAAGTGATAGGCGGAGCCACTGGCAAAGCGGTGAGATAACGACGTAAAGATTGAAAAAAGCAGGCTGAGGAGCTGAGAAACATGGCGAAGGAGAAATTCGAGAGGGTAAAGCCGCACGTGAACGTGGGGACGATTGGGCACATCGACCACGGGAAGACCACGCTGACGGCGGCGATCACCAAGGTGCTCAGCAAGAACAATCCGAAGGTGGCGTTTCGCGCCTTCGACACCATCGACAACGCGCCGGAAGAGCGGGAGCGCGGCATCACGATTGCGGTGGCGCACGTGGAGTACGAGACGGCCAACCGCCACTACGCGCACATCGATTGCCCGGGGCACGCGGACTACATCAAGAACATGATCACGGGCGCGGCGCAGATGGATGGCGCGATCCTGGTGGTGGCGGCGACCGATGGGCCGATGCCGCAGACGCGGGAGCACATTCTGCTGGCGCGGCAGGTGGGCGTGCCGTACATCGTGGTGTTTTTGAACAAGTGCGACATGGTGGAGGACCCGGAGCTTTTGGAGCTGGTGGAGCTGGAGGTGCGGGAGCTGCTGAAGACGTATCAGTTTCCGGGAGACACGGTGCCGGTGATTCGAGGCTCGGCGCTGAAGGCGCTCGAGGGAGATGCGAAGTGGGAGAAGTCGGTGCTGGAATTGATGGAGGCGGTGGACAAGAACATACCGCTGCCGCAGCGGGACGTGGACAAGCCGTTTGCCATGCCCATCGAGGATATTTTCTCGATCTCGGGCCGCGGCACGGTGGTCACAGGACGAATTGAGCGCGGGAAGGTGAAGGTGGGGGAAGAGATCGAGATTGTGGGCTTTCGTCCGACGATGAAGAAGACGGTGACGGGAGTGGAGATGTTCCGGAAGCTCTTGGACGAAGGGATGGCGGGAGACAACGTGGGGCTGCTGCTGCGCGGTACGGAGAAGGACGAAGTGGAGCGCGGGCAGGTGGTGGCCAAGCCGGGATCAATCACGCCGCACACGAAGTTCAAGGCGGAAGCGTACGTGCTGACGAAGGAAGAGGGAGGGCGTCACACGCCGTTTTTCACGGGATACCGTCCGCAGTTCTACTTCCGCACCACGGATGTGACGGGAGACGTGAAGCTGCCGGCGGGAGTGGAGATGGTGATGCCGGGAGACAACGTGAGCGCGGAGATCAGTCTGATCACGCCGGTGGCATTGGAGAAGGGCTTGCGGTTCGCGATCCGCGAAGGCGGCCACACCGTGGGCGCAGGCGCCGTCGCCGAGATCATCGAGTAACCTATGCCCAACGGAGAAAAAATTCGGATTCGGCTGAAGGCGTACGATCACCGCATTCTCGACCAGTCCACGAAGGAGATCGTGGACACGGCGAAGCGCACCGGCGCGGACGTGGCGGGGCCGATCCCGCTGCCCACGGTGATCAACCGCTGGACGGTGCTGCGATCGCCGCACGTGGACAAAAAGTCACGCGAACAATTCGAGATGCGCACGCACAAGCGGCTGATTGACATTCTCGAGCCCACGCCGGACACGGTGGACGCGCTGATGAAGCTCGATCTGCCGCCGGGAGTGGACGTCGAAATCAAGGCATTTGGCAGAGAACACGCGGCGAAATAGCGAGGAAGGGCGAGAGAAATGGCGGTCCAGGGCATACTCGGAATCAAGCTCGGAATGACGCAAGTGTTCGCCGAGGACGGCACGGCTGTGCCGTGCACCGTTCTGCAGGCGGGACCGTGCGTGGTGGTGCAGCGCCGCACCAAGGATAAGGATGGATACGACGCCGTGCAGCTGGGCCTCGTGGAATTCATCAAGGCGCAGCGGGTCACAAAGCCCATGACCGGGCATTTCAAAAAGGCCGGCGTCGCTCCCATGCGCTACGTCCGCGAAATTCGCATCGAGGAATCGAAGGACGAGACCAAGGCCGGTGATCGCGTGCTCGTGGACGGATTCCAGCCCGGCGAATACGTCGATGTGACCGGCGTAAGCAAGGGCAAGGGATTTCAGGGCGGCGTGAAGCGCTGGCACTATCGCGGGGGCGAGGCATCGCACGGCTCGATGTTCCATCGCGCGCCCGGCGGAATCGGCGCGAGTTCGTTCCCTTCGCGTGTGTGGAAGGGGCAGCACTTTCCCGGGCACATGGGACACGAGCGCAAAACGTCGAAGAATTTAAAGGTCGTAAAAGTGGATGCCGAGGAGAATTTGATGCTGGTGCGCGGCGCTGTTCCCGGTCCGGCCGGCAGCTACATTTTTATTCGCAAGGCGAAAGCGGCGCTGTAAAGAAACGACGAGAAATCGAGAGACGACGATGCCTGTTGTGGACGTGATCAATCTGGAAGGCGAGACGGTCGGCACGATGGAATTGGCCGGCGACGTGTTCGAGGCCAAGGTAAACCCGCACCTGCTGCACGAGACCGTGCGGCACTATCTCGCTGGGCAGCGCGCGGGGACGCACAAGACCAAGGATAAGAGCGAAGTAAGCGGCTCGGGAAAGAAACTTTGGAAGCAGAAGGGAACGGGGCGGGCGCGTGTCGGCTCGATCCGCTCGCCGCTATGGCGGCATGGCGGCACGGTGCACGGTCCAGTGCCACGTAGCTACGCATACGCGCTGCCGAAGAAGATGATTCTGGGCGCGCTGCGTTCGGCGCTGTCCGCGAAGTTTGCCGAGCAGAAATTGACTGTCGTGGATGGATGGCAGCTCGAATCGCATAAGACGAAACTATTCCGCCAGGCGCTTGCGAAGCTCGGTGGCGAGACGCGGACCATTCTGCTGGTGGACAACGCCGCAAACGTGAACCTCGAGCGCGCCAGCCGCAATCTGGAAGGCGTGACGCTGGTTCCCACAACGGCGCTCGAAGCCTACGACCTGCTGCGGCATGATCGCTTGATGCTTTCGCGCGAAGCCGCCGCGAAGTTGAGCCGCGCGCTCTCCGCGGCCGAACCGGGCGAAAGTCCCGTCGAAATCGAGCCGGCGCATCCGCCGAAGAAGGCGCCGGCCAAAGAGGGCGCAGCGAAGCCCGCCGCGGCGCATGCGGCCCCTCGGGCTGCGAAGAAGCCGGCCTCGGCCAAGAAGGCCAAAGCGAAGGCCAAGCCCAAGGCGAAGAAGGAATAGTTCATGGGGACGAGTTTCTATCAGATTATCCGGCGGCCGATCATCACCGAAAAAGGCCTCGGTGTGAAAGAGACGCAGCACACGGTGGTCTTCGAAGTCGCCGCGGGCGCCACAAAAACGGAGATCAAGGAAGCGGTGCAGCGCATTTTCAAAGTGAAGGTGGACGCCGTGCGCACCACGATTTGCCACGGGAAGTTTCGCCGCCGGGGGCGCGCTGCGGGCTTCCGAAGCGATTGGAAAAAGGCCTACGTGAAGCTGGCCGCCGGCGAAAAAATGATCGAATACGCCGAGAATTTGTGATTTCGGCAAGGCCCGAGGGCGATGGCGCTCTCCGGAAAGCATGAGGCAACCATGGCGCTAAAAACATTTAAACCGTACACGCCGTCACGGCGGTTTCTCACCATGCTCGACAAGAGCGAGGTGACCAAGGAAACCCCGGAAAAGGCGCTCACGGAATCGAAAAAGCGCACGGGCGGGCGCAACGCCCACGGCGAAGTCACGTCGTGGCATCGCGGTGGGGGCCATGCGCGGCGGTATCGCTCCATTGATTTTCGGCGCGAAAAAACCGGCATCCCGGCGAAGGTGGCCGCCATCGAATATGATCCCAACCGCTCTGCGCGGATCGCCCTGCTGCACTACGCGGACGGCGAAAAGCGCTACATCCTGCAGCCGGTGGGGCTCGAAGTCGGCATGACGGTGCAGAATGGCGAGGGCGCGGACATCCTTCCCGGCAATGCGCTCCGGTTCCGGCACATCCCGCCCGGCACGATGGTCCACAACCTCGAGCTGTTTCCTGGAAAAGGCGCACAAGTGGTTCGCGCGGCGGGCGGAGCGGCGCAGCTTCTGAGCAAAGAGGGGGAAGTCGCTCTGGTGAAGCTGCCTTCCGGAGAAGTGAGAAAATTCAGCGTGGATTGCATGGCCACCATCGGGCAGCTCGGGAATTTGGACCACGAGAATGTGACCTACGGCAAGGCGGGGAGAACGCGGTGGCATGGGAAGCGCCCCACAGTGCGCGGCGTCGCCATGAATCCCGTGGATCATCCGCACGGCGGCGGTGAAGGCCGCGTGAAGGGAAACCACCCGCAGACTCCCTGGGGTTTTCCGACTCTGGGCGCGAAGACGCGAAAGAAGCGCAAGAGCGACCGGATGATTGTCGAACGGCGTAAAGCATAGCAACAAGAAGCATCCCGAGGATCGGCTCTGCCGGCTCTCGGAGTGAGGCGTAAAAAAATGAACCCGGCGCGGCGGGGAATTGAGAGCACTCAAATGACAGCCATACGAACGTCCAGGCGTACACCACGAAGAACGGCGCGAGCGCGGAAAGCTGTTCCACGGCGCGCGGCGAAGCCCGCAGCGAAGCCCGCGGTGAAGATTGTTTCGAAGCTCATGCCTGCGCCCCAGGTGCTATTCCGTTTGTGCCGTGCGGGGTGGGCCGTGATTGTCGAGAAAATACCGAATGCGCAGGGGACACGGTTTGTGTGTCCCTTCTGCCCGAAATCGCACCGCGTAGCGGGCCCCGTTCGGGGGTTCCGCAAGATGCGCCGCGCGCAATGGGTGAAGCTGCGCCGGGTGGAGGAGTAGGACCGCCGATGCCGCGCTCGCTCAAGAAGGGCCCGTTCATTGACGGTCACCTCCGCGAAAAGGTGGAAGCGCTGAACGCGCGGAACGAAAAAAAGGTCGTGAAGACGTGGTCGCGCCGCTCGACGATTCTGCCGGAGATGGTGGGGCACACGATCGCCGTACACAACGGGAAAAAATTCATTCCCGTGTACATCACCGAGCAGATGGTGGGGCACAAACTCGGCGAATTCGCTCCGACGCGTATTTTCAAGGGCCACGCGGTGAAGGCCGCGCTCGAACGAGCGGCCGCGGCGGCAGGAGCTCCGGTTCCGGGCGCAGCCCCGGCGGCGGGCGCACCAGCGGCGGGCGGCGGCGCGGCTCCAGCGCCCAAGGCATAAGGTGGGGAATCGAAGATGGCCACGGCAACACAGGCTCCCGGACAGATCGAAGGTGTGGCGCAGGCGAAGTTCATTCACGTCTCGCCGCAAAAGGCGCGGCTGGTGGTGGATTTGATTCGCGGCCAGCGCGCCGAAGATGCCTTGCAGACCCTGCGCTTCACGAAAAAGCGCGTGGCGCGCGAAGTGGAAAAGACGCTGCGCAGCGCCATCGCCAATGCCGGGCGCAAGGCCGACGATTCGGGCGAATCGCTCGACGTGGACGCTCTCTTCGTGACGCGCTGCTTCGTGAACGAGGGCCCGCGGTCGAAGCGCATGCGTCCCGCGCCGATGGGGCGGGGCTTCCGGTACCAGAAGCGGACAAGCCATATCGTCGTGGAAGTATCCGAGCACCACCGCGCTGCGGCCGATCGCGCGGCGGCTGCTGCTGCGGAAGCGCAGGCGTCGAAGGGCGTCAAGGGCGCCGTGAGAAAGGCTCGCAAGGCGCTCGAGAAGCGCGCCAAGGGCTCGAAGAGGAAGTAGGAGGCAATTTTGGGGCAGAAAACACATCCGTACGGTTTTCGGCTGGGCTACAACAAGGGCTGGAAGTCGCGATGGTTCGCAAAGAAGGATTACGCCGACCTGCTGCACGAAGACGTGGCCCTGCGGAACCAGCTGAAGGACAAGCTGCGCTCGGCGGGCGTGGACATGATTGATATCGAGCGCGCCGCGAACAAACTCGTGGTGCGGATTTACACTGCCCGCCCCGGAATCATCATCGGGCGAAAAGGCTCGGAAATCGACAAGCTCAAGAACGAAGTCCAAAAGCGCACCAAGCGCGAGGTCCATATTGATATCCAGGAAGTCCACCGGCCGGAGCTGAACGCGCAGCTCGTGGCGGAATCCATTGCGCTGCAGCTGGAAAAGCGCGTGGCGTTTCGCCGGGCCATGCGCAAGGCCGTGGACTCCGCGCTGCGCTTCGGGTGCAAGGGCATCAAGGTACGCGTCGCCGGGCGGCTGAACGGCGCGGAAATCGCGCGCAAGGAATGGTATCTGCAAGGGCGTCTGCCGCTGCAAACTCTGCGCGCCGATATTGACTTCGGCTTCGCCCAGGCGCTGACGACCTACGGCATCATCGGCGTGAAGTGCTGGATTTATCAGGGCGAAAAAATTCCGCTGCGGGGAAACGCCGCGCCGCGCGCGGAAGTCCAGGCGTAGGGGAAGAGGCGAACGCATTATGTTGATGCCCAAAAAAGTGAAGTACCGCAAGCAGCAGCGCGGCCGGCGCAGCGGGAAGGCGTGGCGCGGCGGCTCGCTGGCGTTCGGCGAGTACGGCCTGAAGGCGCTTGAGCCTGCATGGATCACCGACCGGCAAATCGAAGCCGCGCGCGTGGCGATTACGCGGTTTATCAAGCGCGGCGGAAAGCTTTGGATCCGCATATTTCCGGATAAGCCGTTCACGAAGAAGCCGGCCGAGACGCGCATGGGCAAGGGCAAGGGACCGCCGGAGCACTGGGTGGCCGTGGTGAAGCCGGGGCGCGTGATGTTCGAGATGGCCGGAGTGGACCTGGCGGCGGCGAAAGAGGCCATGGAGCTTGCGGCGCACAAGCTGCCGATCAGGACGAAGTTCGTCTCGCGGGCGGAGGAGCTTTGATGGCGCGCCAGATGGAAAAATACCGCGAGATGAACCCGAACGAGCTGGAGATCCAGCAGCGCGAGCTGGCCGAACAGATATTCCGGCTGCGATTTCAGCTTTCCACGGGCCAGTCCGAAGGCTTGAAGAAGTTGCGGGAAGCGAAGCGTGACCTCGCGCGCGTGAAGACGCTGCTGCGCGAGAGCGAATTGAGGAAGGCTTAATGGCAAACGATACGGCAGCCGCTCGCGAAGGCGCCCGGGAGCGCGGCGCGCGGCAGGAATTGGTGGGCGTGGTGACCAGCGCCCGGATGCAGAAGACCATCGTAGTGAAGGTGACGCGCGCGACGCAGCATCCGCTGTATCACCGCGTCGTGCGTACGGCGAAAAAGTATTACGCCCATGATGAGGCGGGCGAGGCGCGCGTGGGCGATACGGTGCGGATTGCCGCCACGCGTCCGCTTTCGAAATTGAAGCGATGGCGGCTCAAGGAAGTTGTAGCGCGCTCGACGCGCGCAGCCTAAGCCCGAAACGAACGAGGGAGCGCGAACATGGTGCAGATGCGGACATGGCTGACGGTGGCCGATAACTCCGGCGCACGCCAGTTGACCTGCATCCTTCCTGTCGGAGGAGACACGGGTCTGGTGGCCGGGCTGGGCGACGTGATCACGGCGTCGGTCAAGGAAGCCGCGCCCGATAGCCAGGTCAAGAAGGGCAAGGTAGTGCGCGCCGTCGTGGTTCGCACGCGCAAGGAACACCGGCGCAAGGACGGCACCTACATCCGCTTCGACGACAACGCCGCCGTGCTGATCAACGACGCGAACGAACCCGTGGGCACGCGCGTGTTCGGCCCGGTGGCCCGGGAGTTGCGCGACAAGAAGTTCACGAAGATCATCTCGCTGGCTCCGGAAGTGTGGTGACTATGAGAGAGAAAAATACGAAGCCGGCGGCGTCCGGCATCCGTCACGGCGATATGGTGATGGTGATGGCGGGGCGGTCGAAGGGCAAGACCGGAAAAGTGCTTTCGGTCAATCCGTGGAAGCGCACCGTGACGGTCGAGCACGCGAGCATGATCAAGAAGCATACGCGGCCGAATCCGTCGAAGAATGTTAAAGGCGGCATACTGGATAAGGAAGGCCCGATTCATGTTTCGAATGTGATGCTGGTTTGCCCCGGATGCGGCAAGCATACGCGCGCAGGGCACACCACGCTGCCGGATGGCACGAAGACGCGCATCTGCCGCCGATGCAATACGACTTTCGAAAATTGAAGCGGTCCGGCAAAAACGGAGCTAAGGCGAGTGCCGAGCGAAGACGAGGCCAGTAGAAAATGATCAGCCGTTTGCATGAAAAATACCGCAACGAGGCCGTCCCGGCCCTTGCCAAGCGCTTCGGCTATACGAACACCATGGCCGTGCCGCGCGTCTCCAAGGTGACCGTTAACATCGGGCTGGGCGAGGCGAGCCAGAACGTGAAGCTGCTCGATACGGCGGCGCAGGAACTCGGCCTCATCGCCGGGCAGAAGCCTGTGATTACGCGCGCGAAGAAGTCCATCGCGAATTTCAAGCTGCGCAAAGGCATGCCCATCGGCTGCATGGTCACGCTGCGTGGCGAGAGGATGTATGAATTTCTCGACCGGCTTGCCGCCATCGTGCTGCCGCGCGTGCGCGACTTTAAGGGCCTGCCGCCGAATTCCTTCGACGGCCGCGGCAATTACACGCTGGGTTTGAAGGACCAGCTTGTGTTTCCGGAGATTGATTACACGCGCGTGGACAAAATCAAGGGGCTCAACGTCACCATCACCACAACGGCCCGCAGCGACGAGGAAGGGCGCGAGCTGCTCAAGCTGCTCGGCGTGCCTTTCCGGGCGTAAGGGAGAGAGGAAACCAGCATGGCTCGAACCAGCCAGTTCGCGAAGATGAAGCGGAAGCTGAAATACAAGATTCGCACGCGCAACCGCTGCCGCATTTGCGGCCGCCCGCGCGGCTTTCTGCGCAAATTTGAAATGTGCCGAATCTGCTTCCGCGGTCTCGCCCTCAAGGGCGAAATTCCCGGCGTGGTGAAGGCCAGTTGGTAGGCCGGGAAGCGCGAAGGAAGGAAGAATGACCACCGATCCCATTGCCGATATGCTGACGCGAATTCGCAACGCCGTGCGCGCAAAGCACGCGCGCGTGGACATGCCGTCTTCGAACCTGAAAATCGAAATCGCGCGCATCCTGAAGGACGAAGGCTACGTCGGGAATTTCAAGGTTATCGACGAGAAGGGCAAGAAGACTCTGCGCGTCTTCTTGCGCTATACGCCGGACCGCCGCAGCGTGATCACCGACCTCAAGCGGATTTCCAGGCCCGGCTCGCGGCGCTACACCGGGAAGAGAGGGATTCGCCCCGTCGTGGGCGGATTGGGCATTTCCGTTCTTTCCACGCCCCGTGGACTGATGACGGGTCAATCGGCGCGCAGGGAAGGCCTGGGCGGCGAACTTTTGTGCGAAGTTTGGTAGAAAGGTCTTTTTAGAGAATCCGGCTGAAAGAAAGGCTTTCGAGGAATCCATGTCGCGCATTGGGAACAAACTGATTCCCGTTCCGTCCGGAGTAAAGGTCCAGATCAAGGACGGTTTGATCGAGGTGCAAGGCCCCAAGGGCAAGATGGCCGTGCCTCTGCCTCGTGGAATTCACTTTGAGCAGAAAGACGGCGTGCTCGTGGCCAAGCGGGAAACGGAAGATCAGCGCGCCCTTCACGGGTTGGCGCGGGCGCTCGTGGCCAACGCCGTCACCGGCGTCACGCAGGGATTCAAGAAGGACCTCGACATCGTGGGCGTCGGCTATCGCGCCGAGGTCAAGGGCAAGAACGTCGTGCTGGCCCTTGGTTACTCGCATCCCATCGAGTTCCCGGTGCCCGAAGGCATCCAGATCACCGTCGAGAAGCAGACGCACATGACGGTTTCTGGCGCGGACAAGAATCAGGTGGGCCAGGTGGCTGCGAATCTTCGCGCCCTGCGTCCACCCGACCCGTACAAGCAGAAGGGCATTCGTATCAGCGGCGAGCGGCTGAAGAAGAAAGCCGGCAAGGCGGGCGCCAAAACGGCCGCCGCCTAGAGATCAGCCAGACCGGCGGGAAAAGGAGAACCAGCGTGGCAGCACCAGTAAGAAAATTATCGCGCCAGGCGCACCGCCGGCGCATTCATGTGCGCATGCGCAAGAGGATAGCCGGCACTTCCGAGCGTCCGCGGCTGTGCGTGCACCGCTCGACTCGGCATATTCGCGCGCAGGTGGTGGACGATCATACGGGGCGCACCATCGTTTCCGCCAGTTCGCTCGATAAAGATGTCCGCGCGACGATCAAGGGCGGAGGCAATGTGGCCGCATCCAAAGTAGTCGGCAAGGCGATTGCCGAGCGCGCCCGCGCGAAAGGCATCGAGAAAGTCGTGTTTGACCGTGGCGGCTATCAGTATCACGGCCGCGTGCAAGCGCTTGCGGAAGCGGCCCGGGAGGCGGGCCTGAAGTTCTGAAAACCATGTCCAAACAAGAGCTCAAGGACACGCTTTCCGTTCGCCGGCTGGTGGATGCGAATCAGGCCAATTTGAAGGATCAGGTGGTTTCCATCAACCGCGTAACGAAAGTCGTGAAGGGCGGAAAGAATCTCAGCTTTTCGGCGCTCGTCGTCGTCGGCGATCAGGGCGGCCATGTGGGCTTCGGGATGGGCAAGGCCCGCGAGGTTCCCATGGCCATCCGCAAGGCCATCGAGCAGGCCAAGAAGAACATGGTCAAGCTCAACCTGAAAGGCTCGACGATTCCGCACCAGGTTACAGGGAACTACGGCTCGGGACAGGTGCTGCTGAAGCCCGCGCCGGAAGGAACCGGAGTGATCGCCGGTGGCCCGGTACGGGCCGTGATGGAGGTTGCGGGAATTCAGAACGTGCTGACGAAATCTTTGGGCACGTCGAACCCGCACAACGTCATCAAAGCGACGTTCGACGCCCTGCTGCATCTGAAGGATGCGGCTAGCGTGGCGGAATCGCGAGGCAAGGGTCCGGCGGCGGAAGAAGCGGCGGCAGCGACCCGCGCCGCCGAAGGGTCCTAAGGATATAGGATGACCAAGAAGAAATCGGCCACGCTGAAAATCAAGTGGGTGCGCAGCTTTATCGGCTGTCCGCGCGGCATGCGCCAGACGATTCGCGGCCTGGGCTTCCGGCGGATGCAGCAGGTGGTGGAGCGCCCGGATACTCCGGCGATTCGCGGCATGATCGCGAAGGTGCATCACCTTGTGGAGATTGAGGGCTAGGAATGGCGGAGAAATCATCGCTATCGAATTTGAAGCCGCCGCGTGGCTCGCGCCACCGCAAGGTGCGGGTGGGGCGCGGCATGGGCTCGAAGCTCGGCAAAACCTCGGGCGCGGGCAATAAGGGGCAGCAGTCCCGCCGCGGGTATTCCCGCCGCGCTGGATTTGAGGGCGGTCAGATGCCCCTCCACCGGCGCTTGCCGAAGCGCGGTTTTTCCAGCCCGAACCCGAAAACCTTCGCCGTGGTCAACGTCGAGGCCCTCAATGTCTTCGCCGCCGGGGAAACCGTTACGCCGGAATCGCTCACCGGGCGCGGGATCGTCCGCGCGCTTCGCGACGGCGTGAAGATTCTGGGCGATGGCGATTTGCGCGTGGCGTTGACGGTGCGCGCGCATGCCTTCAGCAAGTCGGCCGGCGAAAAAATCGCGGGTGCCGGAGGGAAGGCGGAAGTTTTGAAGGAAGGCTTGAAATGAGGAAGCTGATCGAGGCGTTTCGCAACATCTTCAGCACGCCTGACCTGCGTAATCGTGTGCTCTTTACGCTGGCGCTGCTGGGTGTGTACCGCCTCGGCGCCTTCATCCCCACTCCGGGGATTAACACCGACCTCCTCCAGCAGCTTTTCGAGCAGAGCCGGGGTTCCGTGCTCGGCCTGATGGACCTGTTCAGCGGCGGCAACTTCCGCCGGCTCACGATTTTCGCGCTCGGTATCATGCCCTACATCACCTCCTCGATCATCCTGCAATTGCTCGTGGTCGTATGGCCCTACCTCGAGCGCTTGCAGAAGGAAGGCGAGCTTGGCCGGCGCAAAATCACGCAATACACGCGCTATTTGACGATTATCCTGAGCGCTATCCAGTCGTTCGCGATCGCGAGGACTCTGACGTTCCAAAATATGGGTGGTGTGGCGCTGGTCTACAACCCCGGCTGGCGGTTTATTCTGATGACCATGCTGACGCTCACGACCGGCTCGGCGTTCATCATGTGGCTCGGCGAGCAGATTAGCGATCGCGGTATTGGCAACGGAATGTCGCTCATCATTTTCTCCGGCATCGTTGTGGGCTTGCCCCGTGCCGTGAGCGATCTTTTCGACAAGGCCCGCACGGAGGCGTGGGGCCCCTTCACTCCCATTGCCCTAATCGGACTGATCGTTCTCATGGCTGCGGTGGTGGCTTTCATCGTTTTCGTCGAAGGCGGGCAGCGGCGCATCCCGGTTCAGTACGCCAAGCGCGTCATGGGCCGCAAGGTAATGGGCGGCCAGATGACCTATTTGCCGCTGCGCGTCAATTCCGGCGGCGTGATTCCCCCCATCTTCGCCAGTTCGCTGCTGACGTTTCCTCAGACGCTCGCGCTGCTTCTCCAGAAGAGATCTCCCGTGTTCGACAAATTCGCCCGCTCCATCAGCTGGGGTGAGCCGCTCTATACGCTCTTATATGTGTCTCTGATCATCTTCTTCGCATTTTTCTATGTAGGGATTATTTTCAATCCCACGGAGCTTGCCGACAACATGCGGAAATACGGCGGCTTCATTCCGGGAATCCGGCCCGGGCGCAATACGTCGGAATACATCAATCGCATTTTGACGCGCCTCACTTTTGTCGGCGGCGTCTATTTGGCCATCGTCTGCTTGCTGCCGGAATGGATGATTTCCGGCATTCATTTGCAGCACCTCCCGATCTGGCTGGGAGGCAATTGGTTCGATCAGCACATGTGGCGCTTCGTGCTCGACGGGTTGGGCGTGCAGTTCTATTTTGGCGGCACGTCGCTTCTCATTGTCGTCGGAGTGGCCATGGATACTGTGCAGCAGCTCGAAGCGCAATTGGTGATGCGCAATTACGAAGGGTTCGTGCGAAAAGGCCGGGTACGAAGCCGTCGCGGCTGATACCGGCCGCTGGGCGGCGACGATGGCTCACAAGCAGGCTTTGATTTTATTGGGCGCTCCCGGGGCGGGCAAGGGTACGCAGGCCAAGCGCATCGCAAAAAGCTTTGGCGTGCCGCATCTTTCGACCGGCGACATGTTTCGAGATGCGGTCGCCCGCGGAACGGAAACCGGCCGCCTGGCCAAGCCGGTGATGGAAAGCGGCGGGCTGGTTCCGGACGATATTGTGATGAAGATTGTCGAAGAAAGGCTCGCGCAGCCCGATTGCGCCGCGGGATTTGTGCTCGATGGGTTTCCGCGGACGCTGCCGCAGGCCGAACAGCTCGACCGCATGTTCGAGCGCGGAGGCTTCCGCAAGCCGGTCGTCGTGGATATTGAGGTGAGCCCGGAAACGCTTGTGCGGCGTCTTTCGGGCCGCTGGACATGCGGCACCGGCGGAGAGATTTACAACGTGTACGATGCGCCGCCGAAAGTGCCCGGCATTTGCGATACCGATGGCGGAACGCTCGTGCAGCGCTCCGATGACCGGCCCGAAGTTGTGAAGGCGCGGCTCGAAGCCTACGAGCGGCAGACGCGCCCTCTCGCCGATTACTACCGGCGGCAAGGCCTGCTGCATGTCGTGAATGGCGAAGGCGGCGCGGAAGACGTGAGCCGCGCAATCGGCGAGATTCTAAGCCGCGCGGGATGGCGAGATGGTCATCTGTAAATCGCCCGCGGAGATCGAGAAGATGCACGAGGCCGGATTGATCGTCTGGGGCGCGCTCGAGGCCATGCGCGCCATGGCGCGGCCGGGCCTCTCGACCAAGGAGTTGGATGAATTTGCGGAGGACTACACGGCGCAGCACGGAGCGAGCCCTGCCTTCAAGGGCTACCGGGGATATCCGGGATCGGTGTGCACGTCGGTGAACCAGGAAGTCGTGCACGGGATACCATCCTCCACGCGGCATTTGCGCGCGGGTGACATCCTGTCGCTCGATTTCGGCGTCGAGCTGGATGGCTACTTCGCGGATGCCGCGCTGACCGTGCCGGTGGGAACCGTTGCACCTGTGCGGGAGAAGCTGCTGCGCGTTACGCGCGAGTCGCTCGAACGCGCCATCGAGAAAGTCCGGCCGGGCAACCGCCTGGGGGACGTTTCGGCGGCCGTGCAGCTGTGGGTCGAAAAGAACGGCTATTCCGTGGTGCGCGAGTTTGTGGGGCACGGCATCGGGACGCGTATGCATGAGGACCCGCAGATACCCAACTACGGCCCGCCGGGTCAGGGCCCGCGTCTGCAGGAAGGCATGGTGCTCGCCATCGAACCGATGGTGAACGCGGGCGGTCCGGGCGTGAAGGTGCTTGAGGATCAGTGGACCGCGGTGACGGAGGACGGCAGCGATTCGGCGCACTTCGAGCATACTGTCGCCGTCACCTCGAATGGGCCGTGGATTCTGACGCGGCCGAAGGAAGCAGCCGGCCCGTGCTGGTGAGGGCCTCGAAAAGCTAGGGTCCGGCTGGGGAAAAGGAGCGCATGGCGAGAAGGCCTTTGCAGGAAAAAAAGAAGCCCGGCGAAGGAAGCGGGAAGGAAGACGCCATCGAGGTAATGGCCACGGTGATTGAGCCGCTTCCCAATGCGATGTTTCGCGTCGAGCTCGAAAACAAGCATCAGGTCCTCGCCCACATTTCGGGGAAGATGAGGAAAAATTTTATACGCATCCTGCCCGGAGACCGCGTGGCGGTCGAGCTCTCGCCCTACGACCTCACGCGCGGGCGGATTGTGTACCGCTACAAGTAGCGGGGGCCGGAGAAGGAGTCGAAGAGATGAAAGTTCGAGCATCGGTCAAGAAAATTTGCATGAAATGCAAGATCGTCCATCGGCGCGGCGTCGTGCGCGTGATTTGCGTGAACCCCAAGCACCGCCAGCGCCAGGGCTAGGAGCGAAACGAATGGCACGCATCGCAGGAGTGGATCTGCCGCCCAACAAGCGGCTCTGGGTCGGGCTTACGGCCATCTACGGCATCGGGCAGGCGCGCGCGCGGTCCCTGGCCGAAAAAGCCAAGGTGGATCCGGTGAAAAAGATCAAGGACCTTACGGAGGAGGAAGTCACGCGCTTGCGCGCGGCCATTGAATCCGAAGGGCGCGTCGAAGGCGATCTCCGCAAGGAAATGCAGATGAACGTGCGGCGGCTCATCGAAATCCAGTGCTATCGCGGCCTGCGTCACCGCCGGAATCTTCCCGTGCGCGGCCAGCGGACGCACACGAACGCGCGCACCCGCAAGGGCCCGCGGAAGGGCGCGGTCGCCGCGAAGAAGAAGACCATGGCCCGCAAGTAATCTCCGGGCCTTTGGGGTTTATGTAGCTCAGGTTCACCCTGAGAAACGAAGGGCCCGCCGTTCGGACCTGCGGGTTTCATCGGTTTTAATGTAGCTCGGGTCCGCCTTTCGGACCCGAGGCTTTTCACGAGGTAAGCGGAAAGGAAATTATCTTGGCAAAGGAACCGAAAGACGCTGCCGCAGCTCCGGCAGCTCCGGACAAAAAATCGAAGCGCAAGAAGGAGTTTCGCAAGAAGAAGGAAAAGCGCGTGGTGCCGCACGGCGTCGTGTGCATTCAGGCCACGTTCAACAATACGATTGTCACCCTCACCGATCCGGACGGCCGCGCGGTCAGTTGGGCTTCGGCGGGATCGGTCGGCTTCAAAGGCTCGCGCAAGGGCACGCCGTATGCCGCGCAGCAGGCGGCCATGACCGCTGCGGGCGTGGCGCGCGATCAGTATGGGATGAAATCGGTCGAAGTGCGCGTGAAGGGGCCTGGAGCGGGACGCGAATCCGCGGTTCGCGCCCTGGCCTCTTCGGGGCTGCACATCAATGCCATCAAGGACGTGACGCCCGTTCCGCATAACGGCTGCCGTCCACCGAAGCGTCGGCGCGTCTAATGATTTTGTAGCTCAGGCTTGTCCTGAGGAACGAAGGGTCCGTTTTTCGGACCTGAGGCTTTTACAGGGCAAAAGGAGAAAAGCAATTGGCAAGACATCGTGAAGCGGTTTGCCGGCTATGCCGGCGGGAAGGCATGAAACTCTTCCTGAAGGGGCTGCGGTGCTTTACGGAAAAGTGCGCCATCGAAAAGCGCAATTTCGTTCCCGGACAGCACGGCCAGGCCCGCCGGCCGAAGATGGTCGGCTACGGTGTGCAGTTGCGCGAAAAGCAGAAGGTGAAGCGCACCTATGGGCTGCTCGAGCGGCAGTTCCGCACCTATTTCGAAAAGGCGGTCAGCGCCAAGGGTCCCACGGGCGCGAACTTGATGGTCATGCTCGAGCGGCGTCTCGACAACGTCGTCTATCGCATGGGCTTGGCGGGCTCGCGCGCGCAGGCTCGCCAGTTGGTTCTGCACGGCCACATTCGCGTGAAGGGGCGGAAAGTGAATATTCCCAGCTACCTCGTGGACGTGGGCGACGAAGTGGCGCTCAAGGAAAAGATGCACCAGAACGCCATGGTGCTCGAGGCGGGCAACCTGGCGAAGACCCAGGGTGTGGCACCCTGGCTCGATATTGACCGCCAGAATTTCAAGGCGCGCGTGGTCGCTATGCCGCGCCGCGAGGATGTGCAGACGCCGCCGATGAACGAACAGCTCATCGTCGAACTCTATTCCAAGTAGCGCTGGATTTTTGCCGGATACAAAAGTTTGTGTGTCGGCCCCCTGTGGGCCGGGAGGAAGGTCAAAGATGTGGAAGGGCTTTCAGAAACCAAAGCGTTTGGCGGCAGAACCTGAAACACTCACTGATAAGTACGGAAAGTTTTCGGCTCAGCCTTTTGAGCGGGGCTGGGGTACCACCATCGGCAACTCATTACGGCGCGCTCTGCTCAGCTCCATCGAGGGCGCGGCCATCACGGCCGTGAGGATCGAAGGCGTGCTGCACGAATTCTCTCCGATTCCCGGCGTGGTCGAGGATGCCACGGACATCATCCTCAACCTGAAGCAGGTCCCCCTGAAGCTCAACACGGACCAGCCGAAGACCATCACGCTCAGTGTGGACACGCCCGGGCCGGTCACCTCCGCGAAGATCGAAGAGGACGCCGACATCGCCGTGCTCGATAAAAACGTCTATCTCGCCACGGTGAGCGAGGGCGGCAAGCTCGAGCTCGAACTGCGCATCAAGAACGGCCGCGGCTATGTCGCCGCCGATCGCAACTTCGACGAAGACCTGCCCATCGGCTACATCCCCATTGATTCCGTCCACTCGCCGGTGCGCAAAGTCAATTACGCCGTCGAAGCCGCGCGCCTCGGCCAGATGACCGATTACGAAAAGCTCACGCTCGAAGTCTGGACGAACGCCGCCATCACCCCGCAGGACGCCATCGGTCTGGCTTCCAAGCTCATCAAGGATCACATGAGCATCTTCATTAACTTCGAAGAGCAGCCGGACCTTCCCGAGGAGGTCATCGAGAGCTACGCCGACCCGCGCCTGGAATTCCTCGACCGTTCCGTCGAGGAGCTCGAACTCTCGGTGCGTTCCTACAACTGCCTGAAGAATGCCAACATCCAGAACCTGCGCGAATTGGTCCAGAAAACCGAATCCGAGATGCTCAAAACCAAAAATTTCGGGCGCAAGTCGCTGAATGAAATCAAGGAGATCCTGGTGAAAATGGGTCTGAGCCTGGGCATGAAGTTCGACGAGCACGGCCGCATCATCTGGCCGCCGCTCCCGAGCCAGACCGCTCCTCCTCCGCCGGAGGAAACCACGGCCCTCTAGCGCGCTCGAGCGCCAGAGCCAGGGAATGAAAACATGAGACACCTCGTATCAGGACATAAGCTCGGACGCAACCCGGCGCACCGCCGCGCCACGCTTCGCAACCTCGTCACCAATCTCATCGAGAAGGAGCGCATCCAGACCACCATCCTCCGCGCCAAGGCGGCTCGCCCTCTTGCCGAACGCATGATCACCCTCGGCAAACGCGATACGCTCCATGCCCGCCGCCAGGCCGCTGCCTTTCTGTTGACTCCGGGCGCGACCAAGAAGCTCTTCGCCGATCTCGCCCCGCGCTTTGCCGACCGTCCCGGCGGCTACACTCGCATCGTGCGGACCGGCTGGCGGATTGGCGATGGCGCCGAACTCGCCATCCTCGAATTTATCGGCTCGGACCTGAAAAAGAAGGAAAAGAAGCCCCGCAAGGAAGCGGCGGAAGAAGCCCCCGAGGAAAAGGAAGCGAAGGAAGAAAAAGAAGCCGTCGCCGCCGGCTAATTCCGGGCCACCGCTCTATTCCAGCCGGTAGTTCGGCGCTTCCCGCGTGATAATCACGTCGTGGACGTGGCTTTCGCGCAGCCCCGCCTGCGAAATGCGGATGAACTTGCTCCGTTCCTGCAATTCCTTCAGATTCGAAGCGCCGCAATATCCCATCCCGCTTCGCAGTCCGCCCACGAGCTGCTCCACCAGCCCGGCCAGCGGCCCTTTGTATGGCACCTGCCCTTCGATTCCTTCAGGCACGGATTTCCCCTGCTCCGCGCCTTCCTGCGCGTAGCGGTCGGCGGAGCCTGCCTCCATGGCTCCGAGCGAACCCATGCCGCGATAGGACTTGAACGTGCGCCCCTGATAAAGAATCGTTTCGCCGGGCGACTCCTCGGTGCCGGCAAATAGCCCGCCGATCATCACGGCCGCGGCCCCCGCGGCGATGGCCTTGGTGATGTCGCCGGAAAATTTGATGCCGCCGTCGGCGATGATGGGCACGCCCGTGTCCTTCGCTGCACGCGACGCTTCGAGTATGGCCGTGATCTGCGGCACGCCCGCTCCGGTCACCACGCGTGTCGTGCAGATCGAGCCTGGCCCGATGCCCACCTTCAGCCCGTCTATGCCCAGCGCAATCAAATCGCGCGCGCCTTCGCCCGTGGCCACGTTCCCGGCGACCAGTTGTATTTCGGGGAGCCTGCGCTTGACCTCGCGAATCGCCTCCATCACGCGAGTAGTGTGGCCGTGCGCCGTGTCGATGGCCAGCACGTCCACTTTGTCTCGCGCCAGCTCCTCGGCGCGCTCCAGAAAATCGCCCGTCGCGCCGATGGCCGCGCCCACGCGCAGCCGCCCCTGCTCGTCCTTCGTCGCTTTGGGGAACTCGATTTTCTTCTGAATGTCCTTCACCGTGATCAGGCCCTTGAGGTTGAAATCCTTGTCCACCACGAGCAGCTTTTCGATGCGGTGCCGCTGCAGGATGCGCTCGGCTTCCTCGAGCGTCGTGCCCACCGGCACGGTGATGAGATTGTCCTTGGTCATCACCGCGCTTACGGGCTGGTCCAGATTGCGCTCGAAGCGCAGATCGCGGTTCGTCAGGATGCCCTCCAGGCGCGGCCCCCGCGTCACGGGAAGGCCCGATACCTTGTATTTGTTCATGATGTCGAGCGCCGTCCGCACCGACATCTCGGGGGCAATCGTCACCGGGTCCACGATCATCCCGCTCTCGGAGCGCTTCACGCGGTCCACTTCCTCGGCCTGCCGGTCGATGGTCATGTTGCGGTGAATGAACCCGATGCCGCCCTGCCGCGCGATGGCGATGGCCAGCCGCGAATCCGTCACCGTATCCATGGCCGCCGCGACGATGGGGATATCGAGCGCGATTTTGCGCGAAAGGCGCGTGCGCGTGTCCGCCTGCGTGGGCAGCACGGCGGATTTGCCGGGCAGCAGCAGCACGTCGTCGAACGTCAGCGCCTCGGGGATCGCTCCGTCAATCATCCTCTCTCCTGTCCACTAGTGAAAATTCGAGATGCTTTTTAGGTCGTGGCTTTTTCACCCTGAGCCTCGAAGGGCAGCCACGACATAGAGCCGGCCAAACGATGGGGGCTTTAGCCCCTGAAGCCCTGGTTTTCTTGCTGGCCTCATAAACACGAAAGCCCAGCGCGCCGGAAGTCGGGCAAGCTGGGCTCGATGATATTTCCCTTGTAGAGGAAGACCGTCATGAACCATCCGCAATCTTATGCATATCCCCGCCCGAAATCAAGGACGCGAAAAAAGAGAAACCATAGCGCATCGCCCATCCCCCATTCGCAATCCCCATCCATAGCGAGTTCCGATGTTTTCGAACACAAACTTGAATTGGCTTGTTTCCCAGTCCTTGTCTAGACTCGCCTCATGAGCCATCATCCGGCAATGGCCGAACAGGCCGGCGCATTTCTACCGCCGTCGGCTGCATGTCCGCGGGGCATGATCGGGCAGGTTCGGGAGCCATCGTCAGCGAAGTACGGGATTCAGGATTCATTCGCTGCCGGCGCCCTCATGCTTCTTTACGTGGCCGCGTACATTGCCGCCGGATTCGCGGTCCTGGCGCTCCTCGAGTGGGCTTGGGTTCGAATCTTCGGCTAGGCCGAATTTGGTTCTTTCCAGTGCGCTGCGCAATCCTTCGCGCGGTTGCGCGAACACCCCGAAGTGCCTACCATGGTTCGCGGTGAACCACTTCCAACCGCTCTGGCCCCTTCGCAATCCGCATCTGATGACTATCGCCGCGGCCTTTTGGCGCCGCCGCTATCCCCGCTTGCCTCCAAGTGTTCCCAGGCTATTTGAAACCGAGCCAGGAACCGAAGTCCGCGGTGATTGCCACTGGCAGGAAAATCCGCGCGAACATCCCACGCTGGTTCTGCTGCACGGGCTGGAGGGATCGAGCGCCTCGTCCTATATCCTCGGCGCCGCCGAGAAGGCTTGGATTGCGGGATTCAATGCTGTGCGCCTCAATCAGCGAAATTGCGGCGGCACGGAGGCGCTCTCCCCGTCGCTCTACCATTCCGGCCTGAGCTGCGATATTCGCGCCGTCGCGCTCGAACTGATCGGGCGCGACGCCTTGCCCGCCGTATTTGCCGCCGGGTTTTCGATGGGTGGCAATCTCGTGTTGAAGATGGCCTCCGAATTCGGTGACTCCGCTCCTCGCGAGCTTCGCGGATTCGCTGCCGTGGCGCCTGTGCTCGATTTGGCCGCCTGCGTGGACGCGCTCACCGCTCCGCGCAATTTCCTATACAACCGCCGTTTTGTCCGTGGATTGAAGCGCCGCATGCTCCGCAAGTCGGAACTGTTCCCTGAAATCTATTCGCGCAACGATTTGGCCCGCGACATGAAGGAAATTCGCACCGTCCGCGATTTCGACGACCGCATCACCGCTCGCTTCTGCGGCTTCCGCGATGCCGCCGATTATTACGCCCGCATGAGCGCCGGCCCGCTCGTCGGAGCGATCCGCAGGCCTACGCTGATCTTGGCCGCGCAGGACGATCCCTTTGTCCCGTTTTCAATTTTCGGCAATGCGGCATTGCGGGAGAATCCGAGGATCACCCTGCTCGCCCCGCCCCACGGCGGCCATTGCGCGTTTATCTCACGGCAGCGCGGCGAGGCGCGCTGCTGGGCCGAAGCGCGGCTTGTGGATTTTTGCGCGGAAGTGCTCGCAAACTCCCGCGGGGAATGACACGCACCCTCAGGCAATACGCCCGCGCGCCCTCCAATCCGCTTCGATTTCCTCGAGCGTCTTGCCTTTCGTTTCGGGGACCAGCTTGTAAACGAAGATCCACGCCGCAACGCCCACCAGTGCGTAGACCCAAAATGTCCATGCGTTCCCGAGCCATTGGAGGAGGGTAAGGAACGTGACCGTGACGATCCAATTCGTGCCCCAGTTCGACACCGTGGCCACCCCCATGGCCCGGCCCCGAATCTTCAGCGGATATATCTCGGAGATCATCAGCCAGAAGACGGGCCCCAGGCTGATCGCGAAGCATGCTACGTAGAACATCACGCTGATCACGGAAAGCTGTGCCAGCACGTGCGACGGGCTGGCTGAGTGGAACCCGAACCCGAGGACCCCTAGGCTGATAATCATCCCCACGATTCCCCAGAGGAGCAGCGCCCGCCGCCCGGCGCGGTCCAGCAGCCAAGGCGCAACCACCGTCATCAGGACGTTCACTAACCCCACGCCGGCCGTCGCCAGGATGGCGACGGAGTTCGATTTCATTCCGGCCAATTGAAAGATCGTCGGTGCGTAGTAGATCACGGTATTGATGCCCGTGAATTGCTGAAAGGCCGCGAGCCCGATCCCGATTATCAGCGCGGGCCGCAGCGCGGGACTCAGCAACTCCCGCCAGCTCCCTTCCTGCTTGCCCAGGCTGGATTCGATATCGTTGAGTTCCACATTCACGTCGGAACCCGACCGGATGCGGGAAAGCACGGTCCGGGCAATGTCGCGTAAGCCCTGCCGCATGTACCAGCGCGGGCTCTCGGGCACGAACAGCAGCCCGATCAGCATGATCAGCGCCGGAATGGCCGCTACGCCGAACATCCAGCGCCACGCGCGCGCGTCCGCCAGCGCGTAATGGCCGCAAGGTAGGAGCACACGATTCCGATCGTGATCATCAATTGGTTGAGCGAGACCAACGTGCCGCGCACATTCGCCGGCGAAATTTCCGAGATATAAAGCGGAGCCGTGAACGACGCAATCCCGATAGCGATTCCCACCACCACGCGGCCAATGGAGAGCAAAAGCGCCCCCTGCGCGAGAGCCGTCCCGATGGCTCCAATGATGAACAGCAGCGCCACCCAGATCAGAACCTTGCGCCGCCCAAACCGGTCGGCGAGCTTGCCGCCGATGGCAGCGCCGATCACGCAGCCCAGCAGCGCCGCGCCCACCACGCGCTCGTCCTGCTGCGTGGTTAGGTGAAAATCCTCTCGAAAGAAGAGCCGGGCCCCGGAAATCACTCCCGTGTCGTAGCCGAAGAGCAATCCCGCCAGTGCGGAAACAGCCGAAATGATGGTAACGAAAAACCCCGTTCGCGGTGTGCTTCCCACTCCCTTTTCAGCAGCCATGAATCACTCTCCCTCTTTTGACGAGATTGTGCGCACGCCCGCGAGCGCGTCGCCTGGCAAGCCCCAGCCTGCGGCGTGCGATTCGAACATGGACTTTATTTGCGGTCCCAACCTCGCGAGATTGTACACCCGGCTGCATCGAGAGACCCGCAAAATGATGGCTTTTGTCCCTTTTCGCACTAGGAGCGCCAGTCGCGGCGGCACATCGAGTCGCCAGCCTTCCCGGGTATCCCTTAGGACTCCGCCATTTGCACAGTGTTTTCAGATTTTTGTGGACAAGACCACCCATTCTCGGTCAGATTATTATTGGGCCTGAATGCGGCACGGACTTGGGAGAAACGTGATGAGATTCATCGCATGGTCTTGTGGGTTTGTTCTTCTTTTCGCTTTGAGCGCCGGGGCGCAATTAAATCCCGCGAATTCTCTGCTCTTGGCATCCTCCGAGCCGGGCGTGACAGCCGCCGCTTCGGCGCCCAATTCCCCCACCCCTTCGCTCCCAGCGCCCGCAACGGCCAGTGCCGCTGTTCCCGCCAATCCGGCGGAATCTGCGCCGATCGGGCCCGCTATAGCCCCTCCGGAATATAACTGGCAGGTGTATATCGGCTACACCTTTGTGCGCTTCTACGAACTCCCCAAAATTCCTTCATTCCCCCACGGCTTGACCTTCAACACCAATGGATTAAACGTATCCGGGGTCTACTATCTGCCCACCATAAACTGGGTCGGCTTTGAAGGCGACGCTGTGGGAACCTTCGGCCCGATTCAATGCTCGAAATTCGCCCTGATCGGCGGCGGCGCACGCATCCGTGTGCAGTGGCCGAATGGTTTTGAACTCTGGGCCCACGGCACGTTGGATATGGCGCATATCCTGCCCCAAACGTCCTTTGGCGGCCAGACCTCATTCGCCTATCAGATCGGCGGTGGGGCTGACTACTTCACTCGCTTCCATAACATCGGCGTACGCGTGGAAGGGGACCTGGTGGGAACACACTTCTTCAGCACCTATCAGCGCAGCCTGCAAATCTCCGCAGGTATCGTTTACAGGTTCTAAATCGCTTCTGTCGCGCGCCCCGCTTCCGGTTTCATAGCTTATAGCCAATCTTGCGGACGAACTCCCGGCGCCGCTTGGCGTCTTTCGGCCCTTCCACGCCCTTGGGCGCGCTTCCATCCACCACGCCGAGCACGCCCCGTCCTTGCGGCGTTTGCGCCACGATCACTTCCACGGGGTTGGCTGTGGCGCAATAGATGGTGCACACCTCGTAGCAGTCCCTGATGCGGCTCAGGAGATTCACCGGATAGGCCTGCCGGATCAGCATCACGAATACGTGGCCCGCTCCGATGGATTGGGCGTTCCCGATTGCGGCGCCCCGCAGTTCCTCGTCGTTCCACTCGGCGCGGACCAGACACGGCCCCGAGGCCTCGTTGAACGCCACCGCAAATTTCGCTCCCGGCACCGTGTTGACCACCACCTCATAAAGGTCTTCGGCAGTCTTGATGAAGTGGGAGTGGCCCAGGATAAGGTTCGCGCCTTCGGGAATTTCCATGCGCACGCTCAGAACTTCCATTTTTTGCTCCTTGCCCGGCAAAAACTTTCCACTTTTGGAATCTAGCGCGAGCCGCGAGACGCCCACTCTCGCCGAAGTCCATTATCAACACCACTTATTCGCCGTGCAAGCGCGTGTCACATTGGAATTCCACGTGCTCTCGAATTTTTGAAGCTTCGTTTGTGCCTGTTGCATCTAAAGGCACGGAGGCCAATACCCGGCGTAATTCTTTGCGGCGCTGGCTTTAGGATCAGCATGTTGATAAAAACTCTCCAGCAAGCCACGCGCTTCCTGAAAATCCTCTTCGGATTCACTCTCCTTGCCATCGGCGTGGTCATGATTGTCACCCCCGGGCCCGGCTGGCTGACCATTCTTCTTGCCCTGGGCGTTCTTGCCGCTGAATTTGTCTGGGCGCGCCGCCTCCTCGACCGCCTCAAAATGCAAACCGACCGCCTCCGCGATGCGGTTTTCCCCCCAGCCAACCGCGCCGCCTGACCCTCCTCGCCGCCCCACTGGGCCTCAGTTCCTCCGTTTGCATGGACCCCCCGCGACCCGGAATTGACTCGCTTTGCCGGTGGAAGGGCGGGACCGAGAAAGGAACTTCCGCCCCGGCTCTCACCGGCATCTGCCGCCCCCGTCCTTCATGTAAACTGGCATTTACTTTCCGCATTAACCTAGGTTAATATACGCGCGGTTGTCCCAGGAATCGCGGCTACAGACATTTGATCGCCTCCTCGATGCGCATCGTCTCCCAACCCCCGAAGTTTCCCCTCCTGTTGCGCACCGCCGCCTTCGGTCTCATCCTGGCGGCCACGATCCTTGCCTTGCCGGCGCGGACTCCGGCGCAGGGAGAAACCACCAGCGCCATCGTGGGCCAGGTCACCGATGTAACCGGCGCAGCCATTCCCCGCGCTAGGGTCACCATCACGAATCGCGAGACCGGCTTGCAGCGCACTCTCAAGACCGGCGACGACGGCCAATTCGATTTTCCGCAACTCACGCCGGGCGCCTACTCGATCGCCGTCGAAGCAGAGGGTTTCGATCCGCAGCGGAACGACGACGTCTTCGCAGGTTTGGGACAGAAGCAGACGGTAAATTTCACGCTCCAAATCCCGCAATCCAGCCAGACCGTCAAGGTAACCGGCGCGCCTCCTCTCATCAATCCCGAAAACGCGAACACCTCCACCAATCTCAATGCCCCGACGCTCGAAAATCTCCCCAATCCAGGCGGAGACCTCACTTATCCCTTGCAGTTCGCGCCAGGGGCGCTGATCAATACGGCCGGCAGCGGAAACGATTTTGTCGGAGGCACGAACGGCTATGGCAATGTGCAGTTCAATGGCCTTCCGGCGATATCGAACGGCTATATCGTCGACGGCCTCGAAACCAACGATCCGCTCACCAATCTCAATAGCGGCCTCTCCACAAACCTCGTCCTGGGTCTCAATTCCATTGCCGAAGTCACCGTCAACACCCTTTCCTACTCAGTGGACCTGGGAAGATATGGAGCGTCTCAGGTCAACTACGTCACCAAATCTGGGACCAACCAGTTCCACGGCAACCTCTACGAAATCTGGAACGGCTCGCTCCTGAGCGCCGCCGATTATTTTACGAATCTCGCAGGCACTCCCAAGCCGCGCTCCGTCGTCAACCACTTCGGAGGCAGCCTGGGTGGCCCGATTCTTCACAACAAGCTGTTTTTCTTCTTCGATAGCGAATGGATTCGCATTGCGCTGCCCATCGTCACGCCCACGGTCGTCCCCACCGTTCCTTTCGAGAACTATGTCCTTCAAGAGCTCCCGCTGGGTCTCCCGGACCCAATGAATCCAGGGAAATTTATCTATCCCCCCGCGCCGCAGGAGGTGCCTTTTTATCAAAATATGTTTTCCCTCTACGGAAACACCGGCGGAGCCCCTCAAAGAGTCCGTGGATGTCCCTACGACGTGGGCCAAGTCGCGCCTCCGCCAGACTTTGCGAATGATGGAAACTTCTGCGCTAACTTGCAAAGTGTTTCGCATTCCAGCGATGACCACGAACAGGTCCAGACCGTCCGCCTCGATTACAACATCAACTCGACGAACACCGCCTGGTTCCGCTTTCAGACCGACAACGGCCTGCAAGCCGCCTTCACCGATCCCATCAACTCCTTGTTCGACGCGCTTTCTCCGCAACCCCTCTACTCCTTCGCGGCGGGCTATACGCACGTCTTTTCCCAGAACCTCGTGAACTATTTCAATCCCGGATTTTCCTGGTACGCAAGCCTCTTCGCTCCCAGCGATTTTCAAAAAACACTCGCTGCTTTCCCGATTGTTCTCCAGGGCACGGGCGCGAATGCATTCACCACTGTGGGGGGACTCGACAACACCTGGCTGCAAGGAAGGCGCGCCACTCGCTTCTTCATCAACGACGACCTCGCTTGGAACCGCGGTCCGCACGAGTTCCGGTTTGGAACCAATACCAGAATTTTTCGCCTCAACGACTTCGATTTCGACGAAGGCAGCGTCCCCACGGTCACCTATGCTGATCTCGAGCAATACATCTATGGAGTCGCCAACACGGCCTCGCAAACCTTTCCCCAATCACCCAACGAACCTTTCAATTTCCTGAATCTCGATCTCTATGCGCAGGATACCTGGAAACTCACTCCGAAACTCACCTGGACCATCGGCATTCGCGACACCCTCAATTCGAATCCGCTCAATCCGCACGGTGAAGTCGCGCGCCTCCGTGGCTCCTTCGATTCCATCTCCCATGACGTCAATCAGCCCTTAAACCAAGCCATTCAGACCAATCTCGGCCATCTGTTTGCATCCACGCCGCTCGCCATTCTGCAGCCGCGAACAGCTTTCGCTTGGCAGTTCGCTCCCAATTCCGTGCTCCGCGCCGGGTTCGGCCTCTTCAGCGACATTTTGCCCGGCAGCATTGCGGACGTTGTGGGCGCGAACCCGCCCTACGTCAATACCTTCGAGAGCGGCGTTCATGGGACTGTAGGCAAGGCGGGCTCTCCGGGCTGCGACCCCATGTTCGGCTGCACAGCTATTGCGCCGGGAGTCGCCAACAGTGCGGTGGACGCAACTGTCGCCGCCAATCAGGCCTTTGCCGCGGGTTTTCCAACAGGTGAACTTTCTTGCGCCTTTCCATACACCAATTGCACCGGGCGGATTCCGCCCGTCTCGATTACCGCCGTGCCGGATGGCAAGCTCCACGCGCCCTATTTCATGCAGTGGAGTGTCGGAATCGAGCATCAGTTCGGCAGCAACTCAAGCGTCCGTGCGCAATACGTCGGCACGCGAGCCTTGGACCAGCCCTACTCAACCGAAGTCAACGGCTATCAAAACGTCTGCCAGGGATGCTTTGCGCCCTTCCCCTACGGCCAGCCTCTGGACCCCAGATTCGGCGCTGTCACACAGCTCTCCACCGGCGCCACCAGCCACTACAACGGTCTTCAACTCACGGCCATGAAGCGCATGGGCCACGGCCTCGCGGGGCAGATCAATTACACCTTCAGCCGCTGTATGGACGAGGTTTCCAACGGCGGTTTCCTCCCATTCTCCGCCGGAGCCATCCTCTCGCCTCTCCCCGGAGAATTGGCCCGCAATTATGGCCCCTGCGACTACGACATTCGCCACAATCTCACCGCTCAATACGCTTACGAACTCCCCATTCGAGTCCACAGCCGCTGGTTGGGCGCTGCCCTCAACGGCTGGCAGGTTTCAGGAACCGCCTTCTGGCACAGCGGCATCCCATTCTCCGTCCTCAGCAGCCCCTACACGGCTACTGCCAGCGACGGCACTCCGATGGGAATCTTTAATGGCAGCGGCCCGCAGTTCGCCACTCTCGTCCCCGGCGTCCCGCTGTATCAGCACAACACCATTCCTGCCACTCAGCAGGGCACAATTCAATGGCTCAACCCCGCCGCTTTCGTCTCCACCGTTGATCCCAGTACCGGAGCCTGCTACGGCGGCGACACTCCCCAAAATTGCCAGTTCGGAACGCTTGGCCGCAACGCCCTCCGCGGCCCCGATTTCTTTTGGACCGACTTCTACATCACGAAGTGGTTCTCCCTAAGCGAGCGCGTAAAACTTCGCCTGGATGGCCAATTCTTCAATCTCCTCAACCATCCCAATTTCGCCCTGCCCAGCATGGTGTTTGCCGGAATTCCAGGAGAGCCATCCACCCTGTCCGGCTTCGGTGCGATTGGTTACAGCACGTCTCCGCCCACGGGTTTGCTTGGCGTTGGCCTGGGCGGCGATAGCTCTCCGCGCATGATCGCCGTTCAGGCGCGCCTGGAGTTCTAAAACGCAGGCCGCCCGGCGATGTGTTCGAACAGCGATTATGATTGCGACTGGCTGAATTTCCAGTTCGCTCGCCGCCGGACTTGCGTGTATTATCCCCCTGCCACCTTATGAAGACCGATTCTCTGCTCAAACAACGATTGATCTGTGTGGCAGTTATTGACAGGCCGGAGGATGCCGTGCCGCTGGCCGAGGCGCTTCTCGCCGGCGGATTGCACGTCATCGAAGTCACCTCCCGCAACGCCGGCGCGGCGGAATCCATCGCGCGCATCCGGAAAAATGTCCCGCAAATCGCCGTCGGCGCTGGCACTTTGCTGACGCCGGACAACGTAAAGCACGCCGTGGACGCCGGAGCGCAATTCGGCGTGTCACCGGGTTTGTGCGAATCCGTTCTCAACGCCGCCCGCGAAAGCAATCTCCCCATGTTTCCCGGCGTTATGACGCCATCGGAAGTCGCTCGCGCGCTCGAGCTTGGCTGGAAGCAGTTGAAATTCTTCCCCGCCGAAGCCGCCGGCGGTGTGGCCATGCTCAAGGCGTTGGCCGGGCCGTTCTTGCACACAGGCGTGAAATTTATCCCCACCGGCGGCATCAACGCCGCGTCGCTCGGAAGTTATCTCGCTGTGCCGCATGTAGCCGCGGTCGGCGGTTCATGGATGGCCGGGCGCAAGCTCGTTTCTGAAAAGGCTTGGGGGAGGATCACCGCCTTGACCGCCGAGGCGATGAACGTCATCGCACAATCGGAAAAAGAATCGGGAGCCGGCGTTGGGAGGCTCGCCTCAAAGTTGCAAATCTAAAATCAGCCGAGGATTCGTGGCCTCGCCTTACGCAAAATCAATTACCGGTCGTTACCTGCAGCGGCTGGTCACGCCGTTCGGCAAAGCGGCGGACAGTATCCACCCACGTTTTTGCGTCGGGAAAATCCCGGCTCTCGCTCCAGCCCGCGCCGAGATAATAAACAAGCGGCTTGCCCACTTCCGCCCGCGTGACGGCCAGTAAATCGCGGATTGCTGGCTGGCCTTCCGTAAACGTATGCGTCGGCGCCGCAAACGCGCTGGCTGGCAGATTCGGATTGTCATTGGTAAACGTCTCGACGCTGCCCTTCGGCAAAATAATAGCGGTCCCAATCGTGCCCTTGTCGAAATCCTGCGGCTGCCAGTACGCCATCCAGCCTTCGCTTCGATTTTGAACCACCAGCCCTTTGGCCGTGCTGCTTTGCCATGCATCCACGTCACGCGAACCATCCGCCACAATCACATTTTCCCCCGGCCGCTCCGTCAAGCCGACGCCGATTTCGAGCGGCGCCTTGTCCTCGCTATGGAAAATGCTTTCCACGCGGCTCAAGTTCGACCCCGCGTCAATGCTGATGCGCTTGGTTTCCGTCACCATCCGGCCTTTCCCGGCGTCCCAAGCGTCATACGTCAGCTCAAATTCCGAACGAATCGGCCCCGTCGTGATCAGCGTCCACTTCCGCCAATTCGCGGACACGTGAAGCGTCTGCCCATCCCAAATTCCCAGCCCGCCGCAGCCGCGAAAGTCGTGCGTGCGGTAATCATCCTGTGACTCGGCGTTCACGTCGTAATATTTGCCGCTCGCGTACATCTGGTTGAGGATCAGATCGCGCGTGCGCTTCACCCACACATCCACGCCGCTGCCCGTCAGCGGCTCCTCCGCCCAAGTTTCCAGCGCCTTGCCGAACAGCCGGTGCGCGATCCGGTCGCTTTCCCACGCGAAATCGTCATGGCGCTCCGGCACGTACCGCGCGAATGTCTTCACGATGGCCGGCGGCACGGCGGCCAGCAGAGAAGTGGACAAAATATAAAATGTCCGCGCCTCGCCCGGCGCAAGGTCCACTTGAAAAAGCAGCTTGTCCGGCGTTGTATTCGGCTCAGAGGAATAAATCTGCGAATCCAGAATGCGCGAAGAAGCGCCGTCCATCACCGCGAGTGGATTCGATTGGAATAATTTCGTGGTTATCGCATCGGAGCCGGGTCCAATCAACTCTGTAAGAGACAGCGAAAGATTTTCTAGGATCATCTTGCCGCTGATTTCAACCGTCTCGCTCTCCCGCCGAAACGACGAAGGATTGCTCACCTTGACGGCAAAGCCCTCGTGAAACCCGTAGAGTTTCGTGCCGCTATCGCTGTGCGTGAACAGCAGAAATTCGCCGTGCGTCATCGGCGCGAGCGCCGCCATCCGGTAAACTTCGCTCCCCGCCAGCAAAAATGCGCCCACGCCGTAGGGTTCCGTGGAACTCTCATCGAAGTTTTTCGGGTCCGCGCCGATGGGCTGGACGTGCGTCAATTTTCCGTCCGCGTCCACGCAGCCGGCCAGCGCCGCCCAGCCTTTCTCCACTGCCGGCTCGAATTTCGTGCCGTCGAGCAGCCCTTGATTCACGCCCCACGCCAGCGCGTAGATGAATAATCCCGACCCGCTCGTTTCCTTGGCCGGGTAACTTGCCGGGTCGAGCAGGCTCGCGCGCCACAGCCCGTCCGCCTGCTGGCTCGACAGGATTTTGTCCGCCATCTCCTTGAACATCTGCTCGAACCGCGGACGCTCGGGATAATTCATCGGCATGTATTGCAGCATGCGCACGAGTCCCGCCGTCACCCAGCCGTTCCCGCGGCTCCAGAAAACCTTTCGCCCATTCGCCTCGCGTTTGTCGAAATATGTGCTGTCGCGATAGAAGAGATGCTCGTCCTTGTCGTAGAGATAATCCGCTGTCCGCCGCCAGTTCTTCACCGCGAAATCCAGATAGCGCTCGTCTCCCGTCGCGGCGTAAAGCCGCGCCCACGCCGGGGGCGCCATGAACAGCGCGTCGCACCACGACCACAAATCCTGCCCGTGCCCGGGCTGCGAAAAGTCCAGGCTGGTTGTCGCCGCTGGCTTGGCCAGAACCGCGTCGAATTGCTCGCGCATCGGCGCAATCATTTTCGGATCGCGATAGAGAAAATAAAGTTCCGCGTACGTTTGCCCCACGGCTTGGTCGTCGGCCATGTACGTTCGCGGGCCAAGCTGCCAATGATTCGCTTCCGCGATCCCGAGCATCGCGCTGCGGTATTTCGCGTCGCCGGAAATTCCCTCAAGCGCCATCAGCCCCGCATCGCCCACGCTCGCCACCCAGTCCGTCGGCCCGCGCGTGTTGTCGCTCAAATGCGCGAGCTGCCAGTCGGCCACTCGTTGCATCGCGTTGAGCACGGCTTGCGGCGTGATGTCGCCTGAAATTGCCTGCCCGCCATCATTGTGGAGGGCTTGCCCGCCTTGGAGGGCCTGCGCGCGGAATTGAAAGCTGCCGAAAATCAAAGCCGCGAGCAGAACTGTTCCCGTGACGGTAGCGGCGTGACGCCAAAAGTAGGATTTCATGCGCCTAGTTTGCCGCCAAAGCCCACCCCAGGCAATTGGAAAAGTGGTGGTGGGTCAGTTTGCATTTTCTTGTTCGTGACACAAAGAGCTAAAATTCAAACTGGCCCATTACCGAAAAAGTGATTTGCGATTGACCGCGCGGCTCAAAAACCTATACTGCCCTCATGTCCGAGAGCGCCACGAAATCCACGCAACGCTTCGAGAATAAAGTAGCCATCGTCACGGGTGCGTGCCGTGGCATCGGCCAAGCCATCGCCCTGGCCTTCGCCCGCGAAGGCGCGCACGTCGCGAGCGTATGCGTCCGCGATCCCGCGGACATCACCGCCAAAATGAAATCGCTCGGCGCCAGGTTCACCCCCTATACGCGCGATTTCTCGACCCTCGACCAAAAAGCCGCCGCCGCGCTCGTCGCGCAAATCGTCACCGACTGCGGCCGCCTCGACATCCTCGTCAACAACGCCGGCATCATCCGCCGCGCCCCCATCGTGGACCACACCGAATCCGATTGGAACGCCGTGCTCCAAATCAATCTCTCCGCGCCGTTTTTCCTCACGCAAGCGGCCGCCAAATGGTGGCTCGCCGCCGGCCGCGAAAAATTCCCCCGCCGACGCGCGCTTCAAAGTCGTCAATATCGCCTCGCTGCTCTCTTTTCAAGGCGGCATTCTGGTGCCCGGCTACGCCGCCAGCAAAAGCGGCCTCGCCGCCATCACAAAATCATTCTCGAACGAACTCGCCAAGGAGCGCATGAACTTCAACGCCATCGCCCCCGGCTACATCGCCACCGACAACACCAAAGCCCTCCGCGAAGACCCCATCCGCAGCAAGTCCATCCTCGACCGCATTCCCGAAGCCCGCTGGGGCCACCCCGACGACATCGCCGGCGCCGCACTCTTCCTAGCCTCACGCGACGCGGACTACCTAAACGGCGCCATCCTCAACGTAGACGGCGGCTGGCTCGCCCGTTAACCGCCTCACGGCCAAGAAGCTCGCGCCATCTCACAGCCCGTACATCCAAGCGTTCGCTTGCATCACTTCTTCCTCTCACCCCAACAGCCAACTGCCCCGGTCAACACGCTCTTTTGCCCGGGTTTTTGCCGCTCCAGCCTCCAGCATCAAGCCTCGAGCATCCAGAACTCACTCATATCGCAGCGCCTCCATCGGGTCCACCCGCATCGCCCGCCGCGCCGGAATCCAGCACGCCACCAATCCTGCTATCACAATCACGACGGTGACCGCACTGAACGTCCACGGATCGGTCGCACCGACACCGAAAAGCAGGCTCGCAATGACCCTGGTGGAAGCCAAAGCCATCGGCGCGCCGATTGCAAGTCCCGCCGCGACCAATACCAAGCATTCCTTCGTTACGAGCCACAGCACGTTGGACTGCCGCGCGCCTAACGCCATGCGAATGCCGATCTCTTGCGTGCGTCGCGACACGCGATATGAAAGCATGCCATACAGGCCGATGCAGGCGAGCAGCAATGCCAGTACGCCGAAAGCGGTCGAAAGCTCGGCTGCGCTGCGGTTCTGTCTAATCGAGTCGCTCACCTCCTGCTTAAGTACAGTCACCCTGGTCACCGGCAAATTGGTCGCAACTTGCGCAATCGCCGCGGGAATCTCGGTTGCGATCGCTCTTGGGTTGCCACTGACTCGGACCTCAACGGCGCGGGCGTATTTCCAGCGACGCGGGGGCTGCCCGGGCCGCTGGAATGCAGCGCGAAATTCCATTGGCGGGATGGGGTCCCGGAGAGAGTAGTACCGAGCGTCTGCAGCGACGCCGACAATAGTCATTGCTTGTTTCTCATCGAACGGGGCGCCGAACGCTATTCTTCTCCCAATCGGGTTCATGCCGGCAAAGAATGTCCGCGCCATCGTTTCGTTGATTACGGTGACGAGGGAAGTATCTGGGCCGTCCTGAGGTCCAATATCGCGGCCTAGAAGAATCGGAATGCCTTCCGTTTGAAAATAGTGCGGCCCGACAAGTTCCCTGTGAACATCCATATCGCGATCCAGCGTATAGGGCAATCCCTCAATCGAGAAATTGCCCGACGAACTAGAGCCGCTGAGGGGCTCGGAGCTGGCGACGGTGGCAGAAACGACGCCTGGGAGCGCCTCGATTCTGTCAATCAGTGCCTGATAAAGAGCGGGTGTCTGAGCGGGTTCGTATCCTGCCATCTCCGGATCGATCTGCGCGACAAGAATATGATCTTCGTCAAAGCCGAGTTTCTGGTCCGCGAGATTTCGCAAAGTTCGCAAGAGAAGCCCCGCGTCGGCCAGCAGCATTAGACATGCGGCGATCTGAAACACAACGAGTCCGTTTGCGAGACCGAAGCCATGCCGGAGGTGCGTGGAGCCTTTGATCGGAGTTGCTAGATCCATTCGGCTGGCGAGCAACGCCGGAACCAAGCCAAAGAGGATTCCAGTGAGTATGGAAATGCCGGCCGTAAACATGAGCACGCGAGAATCGATGGACAGCTTCACGGCCGAATCACTTCCGGTTACGAGAGCGGCGAGGAATTTCGCGCTCCAGCTGGCAATCAGAATTCCAAGTGCGCCTCCGAGGACGGCGAGAAGCATACTTTCCGTCAAGAGTTGCCGGATGAGCCTTCCGCGGCTCGAACCAATCGCCAGTCGAATGGAAATCTCCTTCTCGCGGGACGACGAGCGCGAAAGAAGCAGATTCGCGATGTTGGCGCAGGCGATTAGAAGGACGATCACGACGATTGCCATCAGAATCCGCAGCGCATCCGAATACTTGGTACGCAAGTAGGAGATCCCTCCAGCTCCCGGCGCAAGCTGAATATAAGAATCCTTCATTCGTTGGTTCATTCCAGGATTCTTCTCTGCAGCAAGGATTTGCTTCAATTGAACGTCGACGGCGGCTTGAGCGCGCCGCAGCGTAATCCCTGGTTTGAGCCGGCCCATGATGTTCAGCCAGTATTGCTGCGGGTTTTCGGCGTACGACTCGCGCAAGGTAATCTGCGGCTGGAACAGCAGGGGGAACCACATGTTCGCCCGTCCGTAACCGACTCCCGCGAATTCGCGCGGAGCCACGCCCACGATTGTGAACGCAGTGTCATTTACTTGGATCACTTGGCCGATCACGGCGTCGTCGTTATGATATTTTCGTGTCCAATATGTGTAATCCAAAACCGTAACGGGCGTTGCTCCGGGCCGATCGTCCTCTGCCGAGAACATGCGCCCCGCCGCGGCGGTCAATCCAAAAAAGGAAAAGAAATTGCCGGAGACCAGTTCCCCGGTAGCCGTGTCCGGCTGCCCCGAGGCGCCGGGCTCGCGAACCTTCAGTTTGTCCCTATCGGTCTCAAACGCGCAGAGCTCTTTGAAGGACCCGTCATGGTCGCGAAAGAACGTGTAATTCTCGCTCGAAAATTCCGTCCAATGACCGCTGTGGCCGCCAGACGAGCTGCCTTCTCCAGGATAATCGGAGAAGAGAATCATCTCTTGCGGCCTCACCACGGGAAGCGCTCTCAGTATGACCGCGTTGATGAGACTGAAGACGGCGGTGTTGGCGCCGATACCGAGCGCGAGCGTAAGCACCGCTACGGCGGTAAACCCAGGATTCTTGCGCAGCATCCGCAGCCCAAACCGCGCATCTTGCACGACCGTCCCCAGCCACGCCCCCGCGCGCACCGCCCGCACCTGCTCCTTCACCTGTTCGATACCGCCAAGCTCGATCCTCGCCGCGCGCCGCGCCGCTTCCGCGCTCATCCCCTTCGCGATATTTTCCTCGGTCTTCCGCTCAACGTGATACCGCAGCTCCTCATCCAGTTCCCGCTCGACCGCCTCGCGGCGAAAAATCGACCGCCATCTCACCCGCAGCCCGTGCATCCACCCCTCCGCCCGCATCAGGTTTCCTCGAGCTTCACAACGTGCGAAATAGCCGCCGAAAGCCGGCTCCAGTTGTCCGCTTCCTTTTCAAGCTGTCCCCGCCCGGCCCGCGTCAGCGCATAAAATTTCGCGCGCCGATTGTTCTCCGTCGTCTTCCACTCGGACGCGATCCAGCCCCGCTCCTCCAGTTTGTGCAGCGCGGGATAGAGCGACCCATCGCTCGCCTGCAGAATATCCCCCGACACTTGCTTCAATCGCTGGCCAATAGCGAACCCATTCATCGGTTCCAGCGCCAAAATCTTCAGCACCAGCAGGTCCAGCGTGCCTTGCACCAGATCGGATGGTTTGCTCATCAACTCTCCTCGGTAACCGAGCGCAGTCTACGCCTCGCTCCACTCGGTAAGCAAGTGGAATCTTCACCTGTGGCACACGCACTCCCTTGTCCCGAAGCCGAGGGATGCCTGTGTGCAATTAACGCTGTCTTACGTGCCAAAAGCGTGCAAAAAACGACATTTTAAGGCCGTTTAACCAGCTTAAGAGAGCAAAGTCCATGCTGCTGTTGCTGACGCCAAAAGCTGCAAACATCAACAAAGTCCATGCTGCAAATTGCGGCAAAGTGCTTGTCTAAATTGACGGCGCCTTTCGAGCAAGCTAAAGGCGAAAATTCCTTGAAAGTTTCGAGGAATTTTATGGGCTCCAGTGAGCGTGAATTCGCGCACGAATCGGCACTCAAAAGAGGCTAGAATTGGTCGAACATCAGAGCGACTGAGGAGGAACGGATTGAGCGGAAATTCGCATAATTCACCCGCCAGAAAATGGGCCGGGAAATGGGCGTTGATCACCGGCGCGAGCGCCGGGATCGGCCTCGAGCTTGCCCGCCAATTGGCCGCGGCAGGAGCGCATCTGGTCCTCACGGCGCGGCGCACCGACCGCCTCCAGACGCTTGCGTCGGAGTTGTCCACGGCCGACGGCGTCCACATCGAAATTTTCGGCGCGGACCTCGCGCGCCCGGAAGCGCCGGGCGAAATTCACGCGTTCACAACGCACAAAAAGATCGAAATTGAGCTGCTGGTGAATAACGCGGGTTTTGGGGCCTTCGGCTACACGCACGAAGTTCCCCAGGCGCGCCTGCTCGAAATGGTGCAGGTGAATTGCTCCGCCGTGGTCCATTTGACGCGCCTGTATCTGCCCTCCATGGTCGAGCGCAAGCACGGCGACATCCTGATCGTGGCCTCGGTCGCCGCGTTTCAGGCGGTCCCGTTCATCTCTACCTATGCGGCTACGAAGGCCTTTGACTTGATGTTCGCCGAAGGAGTGGCGGAAGAAGTGCGCCCGTTCGGCGTGCAAGTTTGCGCGCTCTGCCCCGGCTCGACGACCACCGAGTTTCAAACCGTTGCAGGGCAGCCGGACCGCTCATTTCGCGGCGCCGAGTCGGCAGAAAAAGTCGCGCGCGTGGGACTTCAGGCCTTGGCGGCGGGGAAGAGCTCGGTGATTTCCGGCGGCAAGAATTGGCTGATGGTCGAGGCCGAGCGCCTCGCGCCGCGGCAGTTTATTTCGAGAATGGCCGCGAAGATGATGCGCCCCTAAGTTATTGACAGCACAGACGATAAGTCTAATATGGCGGCGCTTCACAAGAGCGGTCACCACCTCGAAGGGCCTACACTCTAACTGTGCTGAAGTGGACTAGACACCGTAGGCGCGAAGGTGTAGTATCAGCCCCCTTCGAGAAAGCCCAGGGCCAAATTTTAAGGGGGAGTTCTTACCATGATTCAAGAGATGAAAATGGAAAGGTACCGTGGCGTACTCTGTCGTAATTGCAGGCAGCCGATTCCGCTTCCTGCCATCGTCATTAGCCTCGAAAACGCCGCGGACAAGGACCCGCGGCAAGAAAATCCCGCGCGCGCCTTCCATCTCCGCTGCCGCGCCTGCGAATACGAAAACACCTATCGAAGCACGGATATCGCCGATTTCGATGGAACGCCCCGCCCCAGGATCTCGCTCGGCCGATCCGCCTACACGCGCTCGCGCCAGTCCGACGGCCTCTCCAAAGCCGCCAACGCCTGACGGCAGCAACGCCTTACCCGGCCCGCCCAAATTTCGCTCGATATCGTGCGTGAATTGACGTTCATTAACTGCCCTTAAGTGGCCCTAAAATGCAGCTTTTTGCGCGCTTAAACCCGCTTAAAATTCGCCCGCCGCGGCCATGATTTTTGGGGCGTGGCTGCTGAGATAAATTTTGTTTCACGTGAAACATTTTTTAAGAGCCATGGTTTGCCGGGAGCCGCGATCCAGAAACGACGTCGCGCGCCCGCTCCACCCACAATTCCTCGCGCCACCCTGGGGGCGCAGCAAAAGCCGCCAACGCCTGGCCCCGCGAATTGCTTTAAGCATTCAAGCGTTTCAAGCCCTGGAATTGCTTGAAGTATTCGGGCAATTCAGGCCCTTGCTGTGAGCGCGAATTGACGCCCATTTGGGGCCAGAAATTCCTCGAAGGTATCAAAGTAATTTAAGCCCTCGAATTCCCTTAAGGTTCGTGGTCGAATTCCTCGAACAATGGCTTGAAAGTTCAAGTAATTTAAGGCCTTAAACGGCCTAAAAATGCAGCTTTTTGCACGTTTTTGCGCGCTTAAAATGCACACAGGCAGGAGTGCCTGTGCTACAACTGCGGAACCGAACCGGCGCGAGGGGAACGCGATGGCTGCGCTGAATGTGCTATACTCAGGTATACGCGTATAGCAAGGGAGGACTCCCATGCTGGCCATACGGCTTCCGCGGTCTATTGAAAAGCGTCTCGATAAGCTTGCCCGGCGGACCGGGCGCACCAAGACGTACTACGCCCGGCAAGCCATCCTCGAACATCTTGAGGACCTCGAAGATATGTATCTGGCCGAAGGCGTTCTCGAGCGCATCCGCGACGGCGAAGAGCGCACCATCCCGCTTAAAAGGGTCATGAAGCGTCATGGCCTGGCAGGTTGAGCTTTCGGCCACGGCGGAGCGCGAACTGAAACAGCTCGACGCCCAGCACGCCCGGCGCATCCTGAAATTCCTCCACGAACGAGTAGCGAGGCTCGAGAATCCGCGCAGCATCGGTAAGGCGTTGCAGGGTTTGCGGCTCGGCGAATTTTGGAAATGCCGCGTGGGCGATTACAGGCTCATTTGCAAGATCGAGGGCGATCGCCTGATTGTCCTCGTCCTCCGCGTGGGGCACCGCAAGGAAATCTACCGCTGAGTGACGATTGCCGTCGACTCCCGTAGAAGCGTCGGGTGCAATCTCAGGTCCGGCCCGACGGCCACGCCCGCAGCTGCCACGGCGACGCCCGGCCGCGGAAGAGGAAGAGCCAATGCGGGGATCTTGTGCGGGGCACGGAGGCGGTGATAATCTGCGAGCAGTTGTGGCGGAGCAACCGTCGTATAATTGCGGCATAAAAGCTTCCCACGTTTCGGGCACCATTCCCTGCTCGCTCTCCAGGGCTCGCATTCGATTGAGGCAACCAATGTTCCAACCCGGAGACATCATTTCGTATATGGAAATGTGTAGGCAAGAGGGCGTAAGCCTTCAGAGGGGAATGAATTTTCAGCTTTGTGGGCCCATGAGCGTCATTCTAATGAGCCGTCGCGCTGGGGCGCCCTATGCGGATAGAATTGAAGATGGGGGAAAATATTAATTTACGAGGGCCACGACGCGCCACGAACACGCGATTGTCCCGACCCTAAAAAGGTAGACCAGCCTGAATATTCGACAACCGGTGCGCTCACGCAGAACGGGTTATTCCGGAGAGCGGTCACGACCTACAAGGAGGGCCGCGCACCTGCCGCTCAGGTCAAGGTGTACGATAAGATTAAAACGGGAATATGGGCATACGCTGGTGTTTTTGAACTGGTGGACGCATGGCTGCACCACGAAAGCCGTCGACGAATTTTTAAATTCAAGCTTCGCGTTTCCGATAACCCCAGAGAGTCATCCGGGCAGGAGTATGAGGGAATTGCGCACACCCGCCTAATTCCCACAGAAGTGAAGAAGGAAGTATGGAAGCGAGACAAAGGGAAATGCGTGCTTTGTGGCAGTCAGGAAAATCTTCACTTCGATCACGTTCTCCCCTTTTCTAAAGGAGGCACCTCCCTGCTGACTGGGAACATTCAACTTTTATGCGCGAGGCACAATCTCCTGAAACGAGACAAGATTGAATAGTGCAGACCATTCAGGCAGATACTCCGTCGTTAGGACATCACCGCCTAGAGGCTTCCTTAGCATCACACGCGGTCTGGATTCCCATCGCCCTCTCCAGATCGATTGAAACGGCGAGGGCCAGCGACGAAATTCCCTAGGACTCTTACACTCGCGCCATTCCCGCGCAAAATCGCCTGGGAGACGCCGTTGCCGCGGGGAAAAGCCAAACGCAGGGTTGAGGTGCCCTGCAAAGACGACGACAAAGGCAAGATGCCCGCCCGAAAAGCAAGGCGGCCGCTACGAGGGCAAAGGCCCGCCTTCACGATTGAGTCTGCTTCGGCGCGGCGAGCAAAGGCAAGATGCCGGGCTATGCGATGAATCTGCGTCGGCCCGGCAGGCCCACCTGAAAGGTGGCCGCTACATTTGAACCTCGAAGGCAAAAAAAGCAAGATGCCGGGCTAAAAGGCCGCGGCGCTACATTTAAACCTCAACAGCAAGGGCAAATGCAAGAGCGGAGTTGTGCCGCTGCCAAAGCCCCGCAAAAATTGCATCCTCGCCGCACCCGTGTAACCGTTCTGACCAGCGGTGCCCAGGGGAGTTGCGGCATGTCCGCGCGGGGGCGGGGAGTTGCCGGGCCATTGCCAGGTGGCTGAGGGTAAAGCGCTAGGAGGGTGTCGCACCTACGGCGCTGGAGGCGTTTGGATATCGTGTACTGCCACGGCTAAGATATTCCCAGGCCTGGCGGCATTTTTCTGGGTTGCCACGCGGAAAAGGAGCCGCTTGGCGGCTTCCACCATCAAGAGATAAGTTCCCGTGGCTACGGAGAGAAAAGCGAAGTATCCGGCTGGCAGCGCCGTGAAGCCGAGCACGCCGGCAAGAGGACTGAACGGCAAATAAATCCCGACTGCTACAGCCGCAAGGCATGATGCTATCAAGGGAGGGCTAGGGCGGCTCCGGAGTGGATTTTTCGATGTACGGATGATGAACAATACCAGCGTCTGGGTTGTCAGTGATTCGACAAACCAACCGGTATGGAATTGCGCTTCGCTCGAATGGAAAACATGGAGCAAGACATAGAAGGTTAGAAAATCGAAGACGGAGCTGATCGGTCCGATGAACACCATGAAATTGCGGATCAGACTAATATCCCAGCGCTGGGGTTTTTGGAGATAAGTTTCGTCAACATTGTCGGTAGGAATAGTGAGTTGGGATAAGTCGTAAAGGAGGTTGTTCAGCAGGATTTGCATGGGGAGCATCGGCAAGAACGGCAGAAAAAGCGAAGCACCGGCCATGCTGAACATATTCCCGAAGTTCGAACTTGTGCCCATCAACAAATACTTCATGACATTACCAAAGGCTTTGCGCCCCTCGAGGATGCCATCATGAAGAACGCGCAGGCCAGGTTCGATGAGAATGACATCGGCGACCTCGCGAGCCACGTCCGCAGCGCCTGACACCGAAATGCCAACATCGGCCGCGTGAAGCGATGGCGCATCGTTGATGCCGTCACCCATGAACCCGACCGCGTGGCCGTTGTGCTTGAGAGCCAGGAGAATCCGGTTCTTCTGCATAGGAGAAATACGCGCGAATACGTCCGTCCCCTCGGCGACGTGCAACAGCGCAGGGTCGGTCATCTTGTCCAGATCGTCGCCAGTGATGATGTGGCCTGGGACGACTCCTACCTGGGCGCAGACGTGGGCGGTGACGAGGTCGTTGTCACCGGAGATGACCTTGAGCTCAACCCCATCCTGCCTTAACGAAGCCAGAGCCCGGGCGGCGTCAGCCAACGGCGCATCGGAAAAGGTCAAAAACCCGGCCAAGATCAGATTGCGCTCGTCCGCCACCGAATAGTTCGCGCAAGCAGGAACAGCGACATAGGCCACGGCGAGGGAGCGGAATCCCTGGTTATTCAGGTCACTGCTGGTTTGCTGGATGCGCTTGGTAGAGTCCTGGCTCATGGGTTGCACTTTGCCGTCGAGCTCGTAACCGGAGAGGAGCGGGAAAATGCCTTCTGGAGCGCCCTTCGTGATGAGAACCCGCTGGGACTGCCGCTGCACAACGACCGAGAGGCGCCTCCGCTGGAAATCGAACGGGATCTCGTCGCACTTTGTGTAGTCTTCCGTTCCTGGCACAGACTGAAGGAGGATGACGTCATCGAGTGGACTGCGGATACCCGTTTGGAACCTGCTGTTGAGATAGGCGAGTTCCAACGTGCGGTGGGAGGGATTCCCAAAGGGATCGAGAGCGCGATCGAGCGACATTGTTCCAGCGGTAAGGGTTCCCGTTTTGTCGCTGCAAAGCACATCCAAACTACCGAGGTTTTGAATGGAGGAGAGATGCTTGACGATGACCTTCTTATGCGCCATGGCCACGGCGCCTTTTGAGAGCGTCACCGAGGTAATCATTGGCAGGAACTCCGGTGTCAAACCGACTGCCAACGCAACTGCAAACAGGAGGGATTGAAGCGCGTCGCGGTGGCGTGCGATGCAGACGACAATCAGGAAAAGAACGAGAAGCAAGACAGTGCGGGCGAGGAGTTGGCTGAAGTTTCGCAAGCCCTTATCGAAGGCAGTCTCTTCGGGTCTTGACGCGAGGCGAGCCGCAATATCGCCAAAGGCCGTTCGAGCGCCGGTCTGGACGACCTCCGCCGTTGCCGTTCCGCTGACGATGGATGTGCCCATAAAGACCATGTTGCGCGCATCCGCTCTGGTCGAGGCGGGCTCCCCGCTCGCTTCCTTTTCGGCGGGGAGCGACTCGCCCGTTAGCGAGGCTTGCAGGGCATAGAGGTCGCGGGCGACCAGAAGGCGGCAGTCTGCGGGAACCAGATCTCCGGCTGAGAGCCGTACGATGTCCCCCGGCACCACGTCGCGCCGCTTGATCTCTTTCCAATCTCCGCCGCGTAGGACGGTTGCGGTGGGGGCAACTTGTTGGCGCAGTTGTTCCACGGCCCGTTGAGAACGATAGGTTTGACCGAAATCGATAGCCGCGCTCAATAAAACAATGACGCCGATGATTTCCGCATCTACCTTTTCGCCCAGAAATGCCGATGCGACCGCGGCAATCACGAGGATCAATACCAGCGGATTCATGAATGGGTGCAAAAGATCGGAAAGAACGGAATGGTGCTGTGTCGCCGCAGGCTCATTCGGCCCGAACTGCTTTAGCCGTGCATCGGCTTCCTGTGCCGTTAAGCCGGCAATCGTGGCGCGGGTTTCATCGGCAGCAGGAGGCATGGTAAACACCCTAGGCGGCGAGACACCGCGCGTCTTCGTAAAGGCGCGCGGTGGCAGCGCCAAATATAGCTCCTTCCAAGCGAGCCAGGTAAGCCGCTCCGCCCCTCTGGGCTGTGGCCACTGACCCGACGATAAAGAGCTGGATGAGAAACCAAAAACCAATTAGAAGCGCGGCCGAGATCACGGTGATCCGCACGAACACAAAAACGAATGGAACCGCGCGAGTCTAATCGCGAGGGTTCGAAACCAGCCGCTCAACTCGCGATTACTGGCCTGCAGCGGTCCTTCCGCTCACATCTTGTGCAGGTCAAGGGCCAGAGTAATCCAGGCCCAGCCGTAAAAAAGCAGGTCAATACCGACGAAGAGACCGATCACCCAAAGCCCCGTCACGGGCCATTGCGCCAGGATGAGAACGCCCAGGATGAAGGAGATGACTCCATTCAGGGCTTGCCAACCCCAGCCGTGCAGGTGAGTCCACAGCGCGGCGATAAATTCATACAGTCCGCCGATCAGAAAGAACATGGACATCACAAGGGTCACAGCCTCGGCGCTGATCACGGGTCTTGTCAGCATCACGACGCCGGCGATGGCGAAGAGAATCGCAATCAGCAGGTGCAAGAAGAACCCTGCCCACCTGCCGACCATGAACGCCTCGACAAACTGGATAAGGCCTGCAAACACAAGAATCCATCCGAAAAACATCATCGAAACCACGGTGGATGTTACGGACCGGACAATCGCGCCGATGCCAAGCAGCACCAACACGATGCCAAACGCGAGGAACCATCCCCAGTTATGAATCATCTCGGGGGTAGCTTGAAGTATTACGTCGATCATTTTCAATTCTCCTTTCGCGAATTCTGGGTTGCTTCCCAGGGTCGCCCAAGTTCAGGGACTCGAACCGCCGACCGGAATTTTCTGCGCGGCCCGGCAAGGGATGTCACTTCGCCTCGTTCGACATCCCTTGCCTCTTGCGCGTCCTCGTCAGGCAATGGCCTTCAGCGCCTTGCGGGCTGTCACCGAGTACAACAGCCCGGTGATGCCGCTCACAATGAGGTTAACGCCCACGAGAATTCCGATGGCCCACGTTGAACTGGACGGCCAAGGTCGCCAGATCACATAGGCCAGAGCGAGGGCCACGATGCCGTCAAAGAGAATCCACCCGGCTCCCGGGAGAGCGCGAAGCTGAAAAAACGCCGCAATCTCGAGCACACCTTCCAGGAAGAAGACTACTGCAACAACCAATGTGAGGGACTCTACTGCCAGCGCCGAATGGAATGCAAGATAGCCACCGCCGACGACGTAGACGAGCCCTATCAGCATTCGCCAAAGAAACGATCCGGCACCCTGCGCAGCGAAGGCATAAGCAAGGTAGGCGAGACCGGTGAGAATGATAATCCAAGCGACGACGACCGAGACGCCGATGCCCGTCGCGGTGGGCAGAACGACAGCCAGAATTCCCAGCGCGATCATGACGACAGACCATCCGATCGAGAGCCCCGTCGCTTCCTTGAATACATCCGTAATGCTTTGTTTAGCCATGTTCTTTCTCCTTTTCTGATTTCGCGCGGGATGCAAGGCGCATAGGTCCTCGCATCCTTACGGGAGTTCGACTCAAGAGCCCCTGGCCATGGGAACACAGGCCAACGAATGGTCCGAGAACCTTCGCACTTCAGGCCGCGTGCGCTTTCGATTCGAGCCGCTTCACTGACTTCTCGAAGTCCGCGATGCGCGCTTCGAGATCGGCTCTTGCCTGCTCCCACCGCTCTCCGCCCGCATCCTTCAATTCATTCAGTTTCTGCCGGATCAGCTGCTTCTGGGGCAACAGCTCTGCGATGGCTCTGATCTCGGCGTTTGCCTTGGCGGTCTCAGCCCGCGCTTTCAGGGTTTCAAGCCTGGCTTCGGCGGTGCTGACCTGAGACTGAAGCTTGTCGTGTATCGCGTGCTTGGCTACGTTTGTATCGGTGTTCATGTCTTTCTCCTTTTGTGTCGCGTTTTGCTAAGCGACTCCGTTGAAATGACATCCTGTCGTGGAGCAAAGCGAAGAGGTCACGTAAGCCATTGCGTGATTACGCCTGAGCAGCCTTGGCCTCCGCATCGTCGAGCGCGCAGGGGGCGTGTTGACAGTCGCACTGAAGCTCGACTTCACGCAGATCAGCGGCTTCCGAACAGTAGTCGCTGCAGTACACCTGTCCGAATCCAACCTCGCACTTGCAGTGCTCGTAAGCGCATTTGCTCTTGCTCTCCGCATCTATGATGTCGTCCATGTTCCACCTCACTCGCTCGAAGTTTGCCGATCCGTCGCCCGGGAAAGCATCAGCTCTCCCAGGCGACATTCCGGTGTGCTAACTGGTACCGATAACGTCCGCAGTCCTAAATGTGAGTCTGTGCCGCCTTGGCCTTCAGGGCGACCGCCTTGGTCCTGAGAATTTCGGCCTTGGCCTTGGCCTGTTGTTCCGCTGCCTGACGCTGCTCCTTGGCTTTCTCCAGCCGCGCTTGTATCTTGGAGTCGAGCTGGTTGATCTTTTCCTGGAGCTTTGCTTTTCGGTCGGCGCGAGCGTTGGCCTGCTCCGCCTTCATTTGCGCGAGGTCAGCTCTCATGGCCGCGACGTTCTCTTCGTGAATCGTGTGCTTCACGTCTGACAGCGCCCGCCGGAACACCGTCCCGCCGATCGCTTCCATGCGCACGTCCACCGGAGTGGTCCAGTCTTCGTCAATGTCGGCGACTACGGCGAACTTGCCCGGCAGCAGCACTTTGGTCACGTCATCAATGAAATCGTCGCCGATCCTGGCGTTGTTGAGGTCCGCCGCGCCGCCGGCGACCAATCCAACGGTCGCGCCAATCGCGAGGCCGACGGGCCCGCCGAGAAGACCGATGAGACTTCCCAGTGATGTTCCCACCAGGGTCCCGAGCGGTCCTGGATCATCACCTTGCTTCACGGTTGTGGTGCCATCAACATTCTTGGCAACCACCGCGTAGGCGTAGATTCCGATGCTGCCCTCGTTTTCCAGTTGAGAAAGCGCCTTCTTTCCGTCGTATGCCTTGTCTTCGGTATCGAACACAACTACGAGCATTCTATCCATGGTGTTTTCTCTCCTTTTTCGATTTCGCCCTTCGTTCTCACCAATGCAATGCAAGCGCCAATCGGTAAGCCCTTGAAAATGCTGGGACGCGCGCATCACAGAGCCGCAATCTCTTCGCGAATTCGCGAAGTTCGTGAAAAAACCCATGTTGATTATTCAAGGGAGGGTGATTCAGGCAGGGGTTACGGGAGCTTGCTAGGCGTGTTTGGAGCGATGACCTGCATCCAACGATGTTTCGATTTCGCGCTCTATCCATTCACGGATATAAGCCGGGCAATTTTCGACCTTGATGCTATCCGCCTCGCAGCGCGCCAGAAACCTAACTGCGTCTCGATCTACGAGTGTTACGTCCCTCAAATCCAAAACCAGATGGCGACCGACTGGCTCCAAGGAGAAGAGGCGTTGCAACTCCGCTATGCCCTCCGCTTCGATTCGGCCGCTCAGGGTAAACACCACCTTCCCGTTTGCCGACCTCCGGATTCTCAACATGGCTTCTTTAGGGTAAGCAATCTGATCGCCAGTCGTAAGTCATTGAAAAGCCATGCGGTCAGTAAACCTAATTTTTGCGACGTTCGCGAATTCGTGAATCTCTCGCGAACAGCCACGCGTATTCTCAGGGGGAAATTCTTGGGCTAGACAACTCTGAAGCGAAACTTGTTGATTTTCAACGACCGGATCTTTGATTCCAAAGTGGAAGGGGGAATTCCCAGCGCGGCAGCCGCGCCCGAAGGTCCGGACACCTTGCCTCCAGCTTGCCCCAAAGCCGCCTCGATTATCTCCTTCTCCTGGGTGACAGACTTGACAGCGAATGGACGGCTCACCCGATCAGCCTGGCAGGATTCGCGAGAGAGCCAACTTTGATCCACCGAGAGGGTCTCCCCATCGCAAACGATGATGGATCGTTCGATGACGTTTTGTAGCTCCCGAATGTTGCCCGGCCAGGAATACGACCGCAGCAATTCCATGGTTTTCTTTTCTACGGTCCGTATCTTTCTCCCGGCGTTCCTTGCATAGCGGGCGATGAAGTACTCGACCAGGATGGGAATGTCTTCGCGCCTTTCGCGCAGAGGAGGGATCGCGATGGGGAACACATTGAGGCGATAAAATAGATCACTGCGAAATGAACCGGCAGCGATGGTCGCTTCCAGGTCACGGTTCGTGGCAGCGATGACGCGAACGTCGACGCGGATAGGCTGTCCTCCCCCGACCCGTTCGAACTCCCGTTCCTGCAGGACTCTGAGTAGAGCGACCTGGGTGTCAGGCGAGAGTTCGCCCACCTCATCCAGGAAGATCGTTCCGCCGTCAGCCATTTCGAAGCGGCCGACCCGGCGCTGTATGGCTCCCGTGAAGGCTCCCTTCTCATGGCCGAACAACTCCGAGGCGATCAGGTCACGGGGGATTGCGGCGCAGTTTACGCTGACAAAGGCCCGTGAGGAGCGGTGAGACCCCTTGTGAATGGCGCGGGCCACGAGTTCCTTGCCGGTCCCGGTTTCGCCCGTGACCAGAACGGTGGAATCAGTAGGAGCGACCTTGGCTACCCGGGAAAGCACCGTTTGCAAGGCGGGAGACGTCCCAACGATCTCCTCGAACATGGACGTCTTATCAATTTCTTCGCGCAGCGCGACGTTTTCGTGCTGCAGCCTCTCTTCCGCTTGTTTGCGATCCTCGATATCGGTGCCCGCGCGGTACCAACGCGTGATGTGTCCGCGTTCATCTCGCAGCGCGTTGAAGCGTAAAAGAAACCAGCGATACTTCCCGTCTTTTCTCAATAAGCGCGCTTCGGCCTCGTGCGGGGACCCGGTCGAGAGTGCATCCTGAACTTCACGATCAAAGCGGTCCCAATCCTCTGGATGAACCAACTTGTGAGGCCCGCAGGTCTGCCACTCTTCCAGTGTCAGACCGTAATAATCGAGCGTGCGCTGGTTGACATAAAGACGGCTTCCGTCGGGCCCCAATACGGCAATGTGCTGCGGGGCAAGATCCAGGACCTGCCGGAGTTCTATTTCCTGCTCCCGGATTCTCTCTTCCGCGTTCTTGCGGTCCGTGATGTCCTCGCACCCGATCAAGACTAGCGGACCGTTCGACCCAGGGACGGCTCTGGCCGTCTCGCGAACCCAAAGCATGGAGCCGTCCTTGCGCACCTTGCGGAGCTCCCAACTGAACGATTGGCCGAGTTGTTTCAGGCACTGGGCGAAATTTTTTTGGACCGCCTCGCGATCCGGGCCATAAAACACATTGAGCACCGGCTGGCCGACCAACTCACGAACGCTATAGCCAAGCTGGTCGGCGCCAAACGGGTTGACTGCCTTAACCATGCCGGCGGCATCCACCATAAAGTACATGGTCGGATTATTTTCAAAAACATTCCGCCATTGCTCCTCGCTGGCCCGCAGGGCTTCGTCGGCCTGTTTTCGGTCCTCAATATCGATGCTGGATCCATACCATTTGACGATGTTCCCGTGCTCATCGTGCAGGGGCACTTTGTGGTGCTGCATCCAGCGATACTCTCCATCCGCCCGCCGCACGCGCGCTTCATGGAGGAAGTGTTCCCCACTGGCCAACGATGCGCGCCACTTTTCCAGGATTCCTTCGACATCCTCAGGATGAATCGCCACGGTCCAGGCCCAGCCCCGCAGATCCTCCAACGGGAGTCCCACGTATTTCAGCCAGGCTTCGTTGAAAAAATCAATGTAGCCGTCAGGCAGGGCAGTGTGTATCAGTGCGGGACATGAGTCCATGACAAGCCGAAGGTTCGAGCCCGGCTCTGGCCGGCTGGGGCTGGTAGCGCTGGAGGCCATGCTGCGCATTATATGCCTCTTTTCGGGCGTTTTCGCGTCCCGCATGGGGCGGAGCGAGTAGTTGGGGGCTCGTTTAGCTCCCTCCGACTGCGGCCGGGGATACCGCGAGGGCTGCTGGCGCAGGTCACTCTTCTTCGGCTTGGCCCTGGGCTTTGGCGAGGCGCTCGATGACGGAGAGGTCTTCGAGGGTGGTGGTGTCGCCGGAGACGTTGCCTTTGGAGGCTACTTCGCGGAGGAGGCGGCGCATGATTTTGCCGCTGCGCGTTTTGGGAAGTAGATCGGCGAAGCGGACGTCGGAGGGGCGGGCGATGGTGCCGATGGCATTGGAGACGTGCTCGATGAGCGCGGCGCGCAATTCGGGGCTCGGCGCAAAGCCGGAGCGCAGCGTGACGAAGCAGATGATGGCCTCGCCTTTGATTTCGTCCGGGCGCGCGACAACGGCGGCTTCGGCTACCGCGGGATGGCTGACGAGGACGCTTTCGATTTCCATGGAGCTGAGGCGATGGCCGGCGACTTTGATGACGTCGTCCACGCGGCCGAGGACCCAGATGTAGCCGTCTTTGTCGCACTGCGCGGCGTCGCCTGTGAAATAGACGCCGGGGATGCGGCTCCAGTAATCGCGCTGGTAGCGCTCGTCGTCGCCATAGATGGTGCGCAGCATGGAGGGCCAGGGCTTCTGAATGGTGAGAAAACCTGTTTCGCCGGGCGCCGACCGGCTCGCCCTTCATGTTCACGACGCGCGCGGCGACGCCGGGAAGCGGGAGCGTGGCGGAGCCGGGCTTGGTGGGAGTGGCGCCGGGGAGCGGCGAAATCAGAATCGAGCCGGTTTCGGTTTGCCACCAGGTGTCCACAATGGGGCAGCGATTTTTTCCGATGGCCTCGAAATACCATTTCCAGGCCGCGGGATTGATGGGCTCGCCGACCGTGCCAAGAAGGCGCAGGCTGCTGATGTCGTGCGCGTTGATCCAGTCCGCGCCCCAGGACATGAAGGCGCGCACGGCCGTGGCGGAGCTATAGAAAATCGTGACCTTGTAGCGCTCGACGATTTCCCAGAAGCGGTCGCGGCGCGGCTGATCGGGCGCGCCTTCGTACATCACGATGCTCGCGCCGTTCGAGAGCGGCCCGTAGACGATGTAGCTGTGGCCGGTGACCCAGCCGATGTCGGCGGTGCACCAGTAGATGTCGTCGTCGCGGAGATCGAAGACGAGCTGCGTGGTCCACATGCATTGCAGGAGATAGCCGGCGGAAGTGTGCAGCACGCCTTTGGGTTTGCCGGTGGTGCCGCTGGTGTAGAGGATGTAGAGCGGATGCTCGGAATCGAAGGGAAGCGCGGGGCAATCCTTCGAGGCGCTTTTTTCGAGATCGTGCCACCAGTGGTCGCGTCCCTCGCGCCAGGCGATATTTTCGCCGGTGCGGCGCACGACGACGGATTTTTCGATGGTGGGGCAATTGTTCATGGCGGCGTCGGCGGTTTCCTTGAGCGGAACGATTTTGCCGCGGCGGAAGCCGCCGTCGGCGGTGATGAGGATTTTGGATTTGGCGTCGGCGATGCGGTCGGCCAGCGCCGTGGCGCTGAATCCGCCGAAAACCACGGAATGGACCGCGCCGATCCGCGCGCAGGCCAGCATGGCGATGAGCAGCTCGGGAATCATGGGCATGTAGATGGCTACGCAGTCGCCGGCGTTCACGCCGAGCGCTTTCAGCGCGTTCGCGAACTTGCAGACGCGCTCGTGGAGTTCGGCGTAGGTGAGCTGAAGCGTGGCGCCGTCCTCGGCTTCCCAAAAGAGCGCGGGCTTATTGGCGTTTTTTTCGAGATGGCGGTCGAGGCAGTTGTGGGAGACGTTGAGCTTGCCGCCGGTGAACCATTTGGCGTGCGGGAGGTTCCATTCGAGGACGCGGTGCGGCGGCTCGAACCAATCGAGCATCTTCGCCTGCTCGGCCCAGAAGCCGACGGGGTCTTTCTGGGCGTGGTCGTACATCTTGCGGTACTCGTCGAGCGAGCGAACGCGGGCGCGCTTGGCGAATTCCTCGGGCGGGGGAATCGGCTTCTCTTCGAGAACGTGAGGGTCGAATTCCAGCATGGTTTCCTCCCAAGGTGGAGCGGGCGCCGGATGGCCGCCCATACCTTAATGGGAGCATGGGGTGTTGGTCAAGGAGCGGCATCATGGGGCAATGGGTCAGTCTGAATTTTGGCTTTTTGTGTCAGGATCAAGAAAATTCAAACTGACCCACCCATCATGGGCGGGCGCGGGCTGGGGCAAGCTCAAGATTCGGGAACTAGTTGCAGGCCTGGACGGAATATGTAACGGGAACCAGGGCGGGCCGTCCTAAAGAACGTGATGACCAGTGCCATGGAATTGACCGACGACGCCCTTCTGCGGCAAATGATCGCCGGCGACGAAGAGGCGTTCGCGGTGCTCTATCGCCGCAGGCATCCGTCTATTTACCGCTTTGCCCTGCGCATGAGCGGCAATGCCGCCGTGGCCGAGGATGTGACGCAAGAGGTGTTCATGACGCTGGTTCGCGACGCCAGACGGTTCGATCCCACGCGCGGGACGCTGAGCGCGTTTCTTTTTGGCGTGGCGCGGAATTTTCTGCGGAAGCGCTGGGAGCAGGACCGGCGGCTCGTGCCGTTCGCGGGCGATGCGGATGACCTTGGGGAGTTTGCGCCGGGAAAGAGCGCCTGGAGCAAGGGTGGCGCGAACCATGGCGCCGCGAGCCATGGCGGTTACGGCCTCGGAAACGGCGGGCGCCCTGAGCTGGCCGGCCGGGACGAATTCGCGTCGCTCGAGACGGCGGGCCGGGTGCGGCAGGCCATCGGCACGCTGCCGGAAAATTATCGCGAGGTTGTGGTGCTCTGCGAACTCCAGGAGATGAGCTACGAGGAAGCGGCGTCGGCGCTGGGGTGCCCGGTGGGAACGGTTCGCTCGCGGCTGCACCGCGCGCGGGCCATGCTGCTCGATAAGCTTCGCGACATGCAGCCGCTGCGGCGCGTGGCGCCGGGCCAATGAACCAGGAGGTAAGCCACATGGATTGCGCTCGATTCGAGGAACTTCTTCACGATCTGGACCGTAAAGGAACGCAGGCGGCGCTGCGCGAAAGCGCGCTTGCCCACGCGGAGTCGTGTGGCCGCTGCGCCCGGCTGTTGACGGAATCGGAAGCGCTGGATTTTTCGCTGCGCGCGCTGGCGGTCGAAGACGGCGGGCAGCAAGCGCCCGCGCGCGTCGAAGAGTCGCTTTTGCGCGAATTCCGGCGGCAGAAAGCCGCGGCTTCGCGCCGCAGAATCGGATGGCGGCTGGCCGTGCTCGGCGCGGCCGCTGCGGCGGCGCTGGCCGTGGGAATCTGGCTGCGCCACGCGCCGGTGCCCGGAACAAAATCGACGGGAACGGAACAGGCGGGGACGATTCAGCCAGGCGCATCGCAAGGAAATGCCGCGCAGACGGCGGAGCAGCCAGCCGCAAGCCAGGATGATTCCGAATACGCCACGGCGTTCGTTTCGCTGCCGTATGCGGATGACTCGGCCATGGCCGATGGAGGCGCCGTGGTCCGCGTGGTGCTTTCGCGCTCGGCGCTGGCGTCGCTGGGAGTGCCCGTGGCGGACGCGGGAAATACGAACCCCATCCCGGCGGACATTGTTGTGAGCGAGGATGGAACGCCGCAAGCGATTCGCCTGGTCTCACAGGCCAGCGTGAATTGATGGTTTCGGAGGAACGCATGAAGATGCGCGGCAGATTACGCGGGATAGCGGCGGTGGCCCTGGCAATTCTATTTGCCGGCGGCAGCGCCTGGACGCAATCCACGGAGGAGCCTGTGCCGGCGGGTCCTCCATCCGCGCAGGGGTCCTCGCCGCCTGTCCGCCCGAGGCCGAACGGCATGTGGGGGCCGGACGATGCGTTCGATTTTGTCGGATTCGAGGCTGGATTCGCAGGCAAGACGGTTACGGGAGCGCCATTTACCGCGAACGTCTCGACGCAAATGACGCAAACGCTCGCCGACGGCAATCGCATCGAGCGGAGCACGTCCGGGACGATCGCGCGCGACAGCCAGGGCCGCACTCGCCGGGATATTACGCTGCCTGCCATCGGTCCGTGGGCCGCTTCAGGGCAGGCGGCTCCGCATGTGGTTTTCATCAATGATCCGGTCGCGGGAACGGCCTACATCCTCGACCTGGATCAAAAGACGGCGCACGCAATCGGGCCGCGCATCTGGAGCGGACAAAGGGTCACGCCCGGGGCGGGCTTTGCGGAGAAACATCCAGGCAGCCAGAACGAGGTGAAGACGAATCTCGGCACGCGAACGATCAATGGTGTGAAGGCTCAGGGAACACGCATCCGGCGAACAATCCCCGCCGGAGCGATCGGCAACGTGAAGCCCATACGGATCGTCATCGAGCGGTGGTATTCGCCGGACTTGCAGATGAACGTGCTCGTGAAGCGCAGCGATCCGCGGATGGGCCAGACGGTTTTTCAATTGAGCGATATCCAGCGGAAGGAGCCGGACGCGTCGCTCTTCCAGGTGCCCGCCGATTACACCATGACGCGCGGCGGCCCCGGCGGGCGAGGGCCATTCGGCAGAAGGCGCGGACGCGGGCAGACGCCGCCAGCGGGCGAAAATGAACCGGAACAGGCGACGCCTCCGCCTCCGCCGACTCCGCCGCAGCAGGCGCCGCAACAATGAGTTTATCCACCCCGTAGTATAGGCCACGCTTGCGGGCGGCTCCCCCCTCCACGCTCCGCCCGCAAGCTTCTCCCTCCTCGCATCCTGTGGGAGAGGAATTGCGCACCCCCTTGCTATAATTCGCGAAATGGGACAACGGAACGAAAGCCTGCTTCGGAAGCAGCTCGAGGATGAAGGCTTCGTCCACACATTTGTTTGGCAGGATGGGCCGGAAGCGTTCTATCCTGATCACACGCACGCGGGGGTGACGGCGCACGTCATCCTGGAAGGCGAAATGACGCTCACGATGAACGGCCAATCG
>CAWEOJ010000004.1:0-1838006 GCA_963810625.1 uncultured Acidobacteriota bacterium
AAAAAGTATCGCGCGGGAGATCGCTGCGACGTGCCTGCGGGCGCGGTGCATTCCGCGCGCATGGGTCCCGGCGGGTGCCGTTACCTGGTGGGTGAGAAATAGGAAGGCATGGCCCTGCGTCGTGTTGACTCCCGTCTTTGCGGTCATGTACTCTCGCCCGGAAAGATGCGATGTGATTCACCGCCAGCGAGCGAACAGCTTCGGAGAATCTTTCTGAAAGGACTTGAGGAGAACGGATGCTCATTATGGATCTCCCACGCGCGCTTTCGCGCATTCTCGTCCTTGCAGGGCTGGTAATCTTGCCGCTCTCCCGTTCCGCCATCGCCGTTGCGCAAGGGCCGGTTCGATCCCGTTGCCGATCCGCGCGCGATCGTTATCGTCGGGCATGCGCGCTTCACGATCTTGACGCCGCAGCTCATTCGCATGGAGTGGTCCGCCGACGGCAAATTCGAGGATCACGCCTCCCTGGTTTTTCTGAACCGGAAGCTGCCCGTGCCGAAATTCACGCACGAAGCGGCGCCCGATGGCGGGCGAACGGTGATCCAAACGAGCGCGCTCACGCTGGTCTACGCGCCCGGAAATTCGGACGGGAAATTCAGCGCGGATAATCTCAGCATCACCTTCGGCCTCGACGGGAAAAAAATCGCGTGGAAACCCGGGATGCAGGATACCGGGAACCTGCTAGGCACGGCGCGCACGCTCGACAAAGTCCAGGGCAGCGACGTGAAGCTGGAGCCGGGGCTGGTTTCGCGCGACGGATGGACGGTGGTGGACGACAGCACGCGGCAGCTCTTCGACTCGGCCGATTTCTCGTTCAGCGAGGGCGAGCACAGTGCATGGCCGTGGGTGATGCCGCGTCCCGCGGGCGACCGGCAGGACTCGTATTTCTTCGGCTACGGCCACGACTACAGGCGCGCGCTCTATGATTTCACGCGCGTTGCCGGAAAGATTCCGCTGCCGCCGCGGTTCGCGTTCGGCGCGTGGTGGTCGCGCTATTGGTCGTACACGGACCAGGAATTCAACGGCTTGATTCGAGAATTTCACACGCACGAGGTTCCGCTCGACGTGCTGGTGATTGACATGGACTGGCATCCCACATTCAACGAGTTCAGCGGGAACCAAAAGCTCGACGCTTCCGGCCACGAGCTCGGCTGGACCGGCTACACGTGGAACAAACTGCTCTTTCCCGATCCGGATGCGTTTCTCGCGGGCGTGCACGCCGAGGGCCTCAAGGCCACGGTCAATATCCATCCGGCCTCCGGCATGCAGCCCTGGGAGGAGCGCTACCCGCAGATGGCCCGCGCCATGGGGATTGACCCAGCGACGAAGCAGTACGTTCCCTTCGACATCACCAACAAGAAGTTCGCGACCGAATTACATGAACATCATGCTTCACCCGCTGCGAACGCCAGGGAATTGATTTTTTCTGGCTCGACTGGCAGCAGGAAGATACAACGAAGGTGCCGGGACTGAATCCCACGTGGTGGCTCAACTACGTGTTCTTCACCGATCAGGAGCGCGAAGGGAAGCGCGCGCTGCTCTTCCACCGCTGGGGCGGCCTGGGAAATCATCGCTATGAAATCGGGTTTTCGGGCGACACGGTATCGGTGTGGGATTCGCTCGCCTTTCAGCCCTATTTCACGGCGACCGCGGCGAACGTGGGTTACGCCTATTGGAGCCACGACATCGGCGGGCATATGCCGGGCATCATCGAACCGGAACTATACCTGCGCTGGATTCAGTGGGGGATTTTCAGTCCGATTTTGCGAACGCACACGACGAAGAATCCGGGCGCGGAACGCCGCATCTGGGCGTATCCCGAGCCTTATGCGGGCCTGATGCGGCAGGCTTTCGTGCGCCGCTATGCCATGCAGCCATACATCTACACCGAAGCGCAGAAACACCTACGACACGGGCGTCGCTTTTCTGCATCCGCTCTATTACGACTGGCCGGAAGCGCCGGAAGCCTACGAGCGCGAAGGACGAATACATGTTCGGCGATAGCATCCTGGCCGCTCCGGTCACGCAGCCCGTGGACAAGGATTCCCAGCTTGCGAAAAGCTCGATCTGGCTGCCGGATGGAAATTGGATCGAATGGGATAGCGGCGCAAACTTCGAGGGACCCGTCACCGTGGAGCGCAGCTTTTCGATCAGCCAGATTCCGCTGTACGTGAAGATGGGCAGCATCATCCCCATGCAGCCGGCGATGAGCTATACGGGCGAGAAGCCGGTGGACCCTCTGATACTCACTATTTTCCCGCTGAAGAATGGGCAGGCGTCCACATATCGCCTCTACGAAGATGCGGGCAACACGCCCGGCTACGAGCACGGCGAATACGCCTGGACGCCGATTCGCGCGGCCTTGAATCCCGGCGGCACCGTGCTCACGGTGACCGTCGCGCCCGCGGAGGGCCGCTACAAAGGGATGCCGAAAGCACGTGCGTATGAAGTGCGGCTGCCGGGAAGCTGGCCGCCTTCTTCGGTGAGCGTCAACGGCGAGTCCGTGGCCTATTCGAAAAAGAAAGGCGCGCTGGGCTGGCGTTTTGAGGGCAATACGCTCACGACGATCATCACCACGGGGAGCCTCTCTGTTGGCGCCGCGGCCACCGCTACCGTGAAAATCAAGCCGGAATTGGCGCGCAATCGCGCCATGCTCGACGGCTTCGCGGGGAAAATAGCGCGCCTGCGCGAGGCATACGATATTTTGAACGGGGCATGGCCGGAGGGATGGTCTCCCGATCCCTTAATTGACGCGATCCAAACGGGCGACCGTATCGGCGACCATCCGGAGACGGCGTTCGCGGAAGTGAGTGCGCTATCGGCGAAACTCGCCGGCCTAGCCAGCGCCATCAACGCCATGCACGCCACGGCAGCCTCGCCCGCGTTCGTGAAGAAGGATAAGGACAAGTACCATCCGGGGCCGACGCTCGACGAATATAACGGCCTGGTTGACACAGCCCTCGCGCACATCGCGGATGTGACCGGAACGCAGCCGCCGCGATAATTTCAATCGCGAAGTTCGGGAATTATAGACTTAACTACCTCACTTGCCCAAGTCCATGTCAGTAAACTTGCTCACTTGAATTTCTGCAAAGGGTGGTAGATTGCCTACATGACGGAGCCGCCTCCAAAACTGCGCGCCTGCGATGTTCTCAATTGGGAATATCTCGTGGAGCTCTCTGTTAGGTACGATCCGGACATAGCCCGACCAACTCTCTTAGACGCATTGGCTAAATTGGCTTACGACCTGACACAAAGTGAAAGTGAAGATATCAGAGACCAGCAATTGAATGAGTTCTTTCACAGATTAACTGACAACACCTCCACAGACTCTACGGAGCAGGTGCTAGAGTGCGTGGCACGCTGTCTCCGCTGCGATCCTAAGAAAGTGCGCCAGTTTGCGAAAGAAAAAGGGGTTAAGCTAAAGCGGCTCAAACTTTGGTAGACGACTTCTCTTCCACCCAACCCTTTTCGACCCAAGATTGGTGGGAGATGTTGATTGCTCTGATGATATGGCTCTCTAAATCTTCACTTCTCGGCTTGGGTTTCAATCCAACGAAGACCGCGGCAGCGTTAAAAATGGCTATAATTCGCGTTGGCATGATCCCTCCTCCCCTTGTTGTCTCTCATTATATTCCCATTCATCCCGGTGTCAATAGTAAGCAGCTTGGAACCGTTATTTGTTCTTATAGCGGGCTTTAGCGGCGAATTCCGTCCTGGATGGGGGAGTCAAGTATACAATTCCCCGAGGTTCATTCGCGGCCGCCGCCAAGTGCGCGATCGAGAAGTTCCACGACGTGCAGCACCTCCTGCCCGGTGCCATGAATCGCGGCGCCGGCGCGAAGCTGCAGGATGCAGCCGGGATTCGATGTGACGATGGCCTGCGCCTTCGTTTCGCGCGCCCATTCCATCTTTTGCGCCAATAGGTCGAGCGACGCCTTCGTTTCGGTGACGTTGTAAACACCGGCCGAGCCGCAGCACTGGTCCGCGTGCGCCATCTCGACAAGCTCGACGCCTGGGATGGCGCGAATCAGCGTGCGCGGGGCTTCGCGAATTTTCTGCGCGTGCAGAAGATGGCAGGAATCCTGATACGTCACGCGGAGCGGCACAGGCGCGCAGCGGCGCCGTGAGGCCCAGCTCGGCGAGAAATTCGGTCACATCGCGCGCTTTCGCGGACAATTTGTCCGCCTGCGCGTGCGCCGCATCTTCCTGACCCAGCAGGTGTGCATACTCCTTGAGCGTCGAGGCGCAGGTGGCGTTCGAGACAATCGCGTCGAAATCCTCCGCGAGGAATTTTTTGCAATTCGCGCGCGCGAGCTGCCGCGCCACGTCGCGCACGCCCGCGTGAACCGCGAGCGCCCCGCAGCACACCTGTCCCGACGGCACGGCCACTTCGCAGCCGTTCGCCTGAAGAACGCGAATCGTGGCGCGATTGAGTTCGCTGAACGTGACCTGCGCGACGCAGCCTGCCAGGAGCGCCACGCGCGCGCGCCGCGCGCCTCGCGCCGGAAATGTTTTTCCCATCTGCGCGAAGAAAAATCTCGAATCAATCGGCGGCAGCAGCCGCTCGCGGTCCTGCAAACCAAGCAGGCGGAGAATGCCGGACGCGCGCGCGAGCGCGCTCAATCCCGACCGTTGATATAGCCGCAGCATGCGCGCCGCCGCCGCAATCCTGCGTGGGTAAGGGAAGCAAGTTCGCGGTAAACGAAATCGCGCGCGAGGCGCGCAGCGAACGGCCGCCGGTAGTTGCGCTCGATCTGCGCGCGCGCCAGCTCGATGAGCTTGCCGTACTCGACGCCCGAAGGGCAGGCCGTCTCGCACGCGCGGCAATCGAGGCAGCGATCCATGTGCGTGACGAAGGCGTCGCCCAGCTCGAGCCGCCCGTCGTCCACAAGCTGCATCTGGCGGATGCGCCCGCGCGGCGAATCGGCTTCCTCGCCCCACAAGGCGATAGGTGGGGCAATGGTTCAGGCAAAGCCCGCAGTGAACGCAGCGCGAGTAATCCTCGTATTCGGGCTTGTCGCCGGCGGAAAAGCCGCTGAGCGTGCGCTGAAATTCGCGCTGCGCTTCTTCGTGCGTTTGCGGCGGAGCGCCTGCCATGGATTAGAGTCCTCCCACGAAGCGGCCGGGACTGAACACGCCGCGGGGATCGAACGCTTTTTTCACATTTTCCATGGCGCTGAAATCGCCGCGCGCGCGTCCCCACACCGCAAGCGCACTCTTCCATTCGCTCGGGGCACCAGGGAATCGTGGCGTGGCCGCCGAGCGCGGAGCTTGCGGCGAGAATTTCGCCCGTGGTGCGCGTGGCGATAAGGCGCGCTTCCTCGCTGCACTCTTGGGGCAGCAGCGCGAAATAAATCACGCCCATGCCGCGCGCGAGCGCCGCCCAGGACAGGGAATCGGCCTCCGCCGCATCTGCCGCAGCCTCGAGAATTTCCTTCATGCGCGCCGGTGGAACGCCGATTTTGACGATGGTCGTCGCGGGCGACGATGATTCGAGCGCGATAGGCGCAAATTCGCGTATGCGGGCGAGCGCGTGCGATGTGTGGTCCGCGCCGAGCACGGAGGCGTCCACGGCTCCGGATTCCTCGGCCATGCGGCGAAGCTCGCGTTCGTAGCGCACGATGACAGCTTCATTTCCCGCGAAGCTCGCAGCGCAATTCCAACTTGTCGCCGAAAGCAGGCTCGCGCCCAGCGAATTTCCCTCGACTCGCACAGCTGCGTCGCCGGCGAGAAGCGCGGCAGCGCCCGGGCTGAGGATTTCGAGCGTCGCCGGCGCGAGCGGAGATTGCGCGACGCGGTCGCGCATGCCGAGCGCGCCCGCGGCGCCCTCGAAGGCCGCCGCGAACGCGCGGCTCGACGCGGGCAGCGGAAACGTGCGGAAATTTATTTTTGTGATTACGCCGAGCGTGCCCAGCGCGCCGATCATCAATTTGTGCAGGTCGTAACCCGCCACGTTTTTCACCACGCGCCCGCCGCTCTTCACCAGAGCTCCATCGCCGGTGATGAATTCCATGCCCAGCACATAGTCGCGGGCCGCGCCATAAAATTGCCGCAGCGGAGAATCCACGCCGGAGGCGATCGTGCCGCCCGCCGTCGCGCGATTCATGAAGGGAGGCGCGAGCGGAAGAAATTGGCGGTGTTCGGCGAGCGTGGCCGCAAGCGCGCGCAGCGGAATTCCCGCTTCGACGCCCAGGGTCAGGTCGCCGGGATCGTAGGCCACCACGCGGTCGAGGCGCGACATATCGAGCGCCAGATCGTATTCGCGCGGCGGCATTCCCATGGAAAGTTTCGTCCGCGCGCCCGCCGGGACAATCGCCAGATTTTCAGCCGCCGCGAATTTCACGATCTCCGCGGCCTCCTCGGCCGAGCCGGGCCGCGCGACAGCCGCGGGCGTTTTTCCGTCAATGGCGTAGGGCGCGAGCTGCGGGGGATCGGCGCTCACATGGGCGCTTCCCGCAATGGCGGCCAGGCGGGAGGCGACGCTTGCTCGGGCCACGGTCATGGGCGCGACGCCGCGGCCGCCGGCGAGGGCCGCGCGTGAATTTCGCCGCAGCTCTTCGCGCCGGGGAAAATTTTTCCGGGATTGAGCAGGCCCGTGGGGTTGAATGCGTCGTGGACGCGGCGCATCAAGGCGAGGTCCGCTTCGCTGAAGAGCAGGGGCATCAGGCGGTCTTTTTCCATGCCGATGCCGTGCTCGCCGGTAATCGAGCCGCCCATGCGGACGCACATCTCGATGATTTCATCGGCGGCGGCCACGGCGCGGCGGCGCTGCTCGGGGTCGCGCGCGTCGAAAAGAATGATGGGGTGCAGGTTGCCGTCGCCGGCGTGAAAAATGTTGCCGATCTCGAATCCGAATTTTTTGCCGATCTCGCCGATGCGCGCGAGCGCGGCCGGCAGCTTCGTTCGCGGGATCACTCCATCCTGCGAGTAGTAGGTGGGCGAAAGGCGGCCAATCGCGCCGAAGGCGTTCTTGCGACCCTTCCACAGCAGCTCGCGCTCGCGCGCATCGCGAGCCACGCGCACTTCGCGTGCGCGGTGCCTGCGGCAAACGTCCGCCACATCCTCGGCCTGCGCTTCCGCCGCCTCGCGGAGCCCTTCCACGTCGATCAGGAGAACTGCGGCGCAATCGAGCGGAAATCCCGCGTGGACGTAGGCCTCGACGGCGCGCAGCGTCCAGCCATCGAGCATTTCGCACGCCGCCGGCGTGATGCCTCGCGCCGTGATGTCGGCGACGGTTTCCGTCGCGTCTTCCACCGTATCGAAGATGGCGAGCAGCGTCTTCACCGCTTCGGGCAGGCGCGAAAGCTTTACGGTAATTTCCGTCACGAGCGCCAGCGTTCCTTCCGAGCCGGTGAAAAGCCCGGTGAGATCGTAGCCCGGCGGATCGAGCGCTGCGCTGCCCAGCCGCATGAGTTCGCCTGTGGGGAGGACGATTTCGAGCGCGAGGACGTGATTCGTGGTCACGCCGTAGGCCAGCGTGTGCGGCCCGCCCGCATTTTCGGCCACGTTTCCGCCGATCGTGCACGCCTTCTGGCTCGAAGGATCGGGCGCGAAATAAAGATTCCACGACGCTGCGGCGGCGCTCAAATCCGAATTCACCACGCCCGGCTCGACCGTAGCGCGCTGATTTTCGGCGTCAATCGAAAGGATGTGGTTCATCCGCGAGAAGACCGTAACGATTCCGCCCCGGCGCGCGAGCGCCCCGCCGGAAAGGCCCGTCCCCGCGCCGCGCCCGACCAAAGGCGTTTCATAGCGATGCGCGAGATAGACGATGGCCGCCACGTCCTCCGCCGTCCGCGGAAACACAACGCAATCCGGCCGCGCCGATTCGATCGAGCCATCGTATTCGTAGAGCGGCAGGTCTTCGGGTTTATAGAGGACGCCATCGGCGCCGAGAAGTTTTTTCAGGCTTTCGAGGAGCTGCGAATTCATGGATGTGGCGCGATGCGTGCGCTTCACTCGCGCTTGACGCCCACTATAGTCGCCCGCGACAATAGACGTCAACGGGACCCACGAGCGCGCGCAGACCTGCCAGTACCGAAAAAAGCCCATCCCTGCCCTTCCGTTTGCTGGTGTATGCTATTCGCGCTGCGCAGAATATTCTTGCCGCATGCGAGGTTCGTGGTGGCCAAGCCGAAAATTCTCTCGACGCACAAACTTTTCCCCGAGGCGCGCGCCATCCTCGACGCCGTTTTCGACGCGGAATACCGCACTGGCCCCGAGGGCATGCCGCGCGCCGAGCTGCTTGCGCGCGTGGCGGATAAAGACGCGCTCATCTGCCTGCTGAAGGACAAAGTGGACGAGGAGTTGCTCTCCGCCGCGCCCAAACTGCGCGTGGCGGCAACCGTCTCAACCGGCTACGACAACATTGACGTCCCAGCCTGCACGCGCCACAAAGTAGTGGCCACGCACACGCCGGGGGTCCTCGAAGATACGGTCGCCGACCTTGCTTGGGCGCTGATGATGGCGATCGCGCGGCGCATCGTCGAAGCCGACGCGTGGCTGCGCGCCGGCAAGTGGCCCGGATGGGACCTCGATCAGTTTGCCGGCGCCGATGTGTGGGGGAAGACGCTCGGCATCGTCGGCTTTGGACGAATCGGCCAGTGTGTGGCGCGCCGCGCGCAGGGTTTTCAGATGCGCGTGCTCTATAGCGATCGAAGCCGCTCGCCTCTCGATATGGAGAAAGAACTGCACGCGGAATTCATGGATTTCGACCGTCTCCTCCGCGAATCCGATTTCATCACACTGCATGTGCCGCTACTTCCCGAAACGCGCCACCTGATTTCGAAAGAAAATCTCGCGAAGATGAAGCGCACGGCGTTCCTCATCAATACCGCGCGCGGACCCGTGGTGGACGAAGAGGCGCTCGCGGAGGCGCTGGAAAATAAAATCATCGCGGGCGCCGCGCTCGATGTGTACGAGTTCGAACCGAAGGTCAATGCGAAGCTCCTCGCGTGCAAAAACACGGTTCTCACCCCGCACATTGCCAGCGCTTCGCTCGAAACGCGCACGAAAATGGCGGTGATGGCGGCGAAGAGCGCGGTTGATGTCATCGAAGGCCGCCGCCCGCCGAATGCGCTGAATGCGGACGCGCTCGGACTTAAATAAACGACGCAATATAACAAAGGAGAAAATCTCAATGGCTTTGGTCACGCGCAACAACCCGAAACTAACGCTCGATGGAGCGCGCGCCGTGCTCGCGGCCGCGCAGCGCCGCGCCGAGGAAATTGGCGTCCCGATGAATATCGCCGTAGTGGACGAAGGTGCGCACCTGCTGGCCTTCGAGCGCATGGACGGCGCGAAAATAGCGTCCGTCGCAATCGCTCTGGTAAAGGCGCAGTCGGCGGCGGTGCGATGCGTGCCCACCGGCGTCGTCACGAGCGGCGATCAGGTGAATCTGCCGATTTCGCTGGGGCTGGCCATCGCAAGTCCCGCGCAGCAAACGCCGGTTCGCGGGGGCCTGCCACTCGTCGTGGATGGAAAAGTGGCGGGCGCGGTGGGCGTGAGCGCGGGAAGCGAAGACCAGGACCTCGACGTGGCGCGCGCCGGCGCCGCCGCACTCGAGAAGGCGTGAAGCAAATTGCCGAGCGCGTATTTCGCGAAACGCTCGCGGCCATCAACATCCCCGCGGCGTTCGAGACGAAGATTGTCAGGGATGGCTCTTGCATCCGCGCCGGCAGCATCACCGCGGACCTGCGCGAGTTTCGCGAAATCGTGGCCATCGCTTTTGGCAAGGCGGCCTACGCGATGGCGCAGAGTCTCGATGAACTCCTCGCTGCTGGATTTTCTCTTCAAGGAATTTTAGTCGTCCCCGCCGCGCCGCCGCGCTCGCTGCCCGGATGGAAAGTGTTCGTCGGTGGGCATCCCGTGCCGAACGCGGAGAGCTTTGCAGCGGGCCGCGAGATTTTGGCGCGCCTGGCGAAGTGCGATGAACGCACGCTTGTGTTATTCCTGATTTCCGGCGGAGGGTCAGCGCTGGTGGAGCAGCCGCTCGACCCGGCCATGACGCTCGAGGACATTCAAAAGCTGCACTCCGCGCTGGTCACTTGCGGCGCTTCCATCGGTGAAATCAACGCGGTGCGCAAGCACGTGTCGGCCACGAAAGGAGGCCGGCTCGCCGCCGCCGCGCCGCGCTCGATGAAGCTGACGCTTGCCGCAAGCGACGTGCCGCCGGGAGAAGAGTCCGCCATCGCTTCGGGACCAACCCTGCCGGACCCGACGACGACTCGCGATGCCATGCGCATCGCGCGGAAGTACCGGCTCCTCGCCAAGTTTCCGGCAAAAATTCGCGCCGTATTCGAAAAACGCGCGCTCCCCGAGACGCCGAAGGACGGCGACACGGCATTCGCGCGCGCCCATTTCCTGCTGCTTCTCGGCGCGCACGATTTGACCCACGCCGCGCATCGCGCCTGCGAGGCCGAAGGCTTCGCCTGCCTCTGCGACAACTCGACCGACGGCTGGCCCATCGGGAAGGCCGCGGATCATCTGCTGGCGCAATTGCGGGCGCAGAAGAAGCGGAATCCGGGCGCGCGCGTGGCCATATTGTCCTGTGGAGAGGTAAGCAGCCCTGTGGCGGGCGGCGGAATCGGCGGGCGGAACTCCGCGTTCGTTCTCGCGTGCGTGTCCAAGATTGCAGGCAAAAAAATCACTGTCCTAAGCGCGGGCACGGATGGAATTGACGGGAACAGCCCCGCGGCCGGCGCGGTGGCGGATGGCGAGACGCTCGCTCGCGCCCGCGCCGCCGGACTCGATCCCGGCGATTTTCTCCGCCGCTGCGACGCTTACAATTTTTTCGCGCGGCTCGGCGACGCGATCGTCACCGGCCCCACCGGCAATAACCTGCGCGACCTCCGCATCCTTCTGATGGCCTAGCGCCGTGGAGTGTTGTCGTGCACGCACGATGTAAACTATTATGCGCGCGTGACTGTTCTGGACTGGCTCGCGGCCGTCGTCCTATCTTTACACCTGCCCGTCCCTCTCTATTGGTTCGTTGTGCATCCACAGGTGAATTTCTGGCGGCGTCATCGGAAGGCCGCCTACGCGGCGGGACTTCTGGTTTCCTGGCCGCCGGTCATCGCCTTCATGGCCGCGTATCACGCGGAACTTTTTCGCAGCAGCCGGCCGCCCGCCGCCAGCGTGACGGCCGGGCTTGCTCTGATCCTTTTCTGAGATGTGGATTTTCTGGCGTGTGAAGCGGGATTTGGGCGCGGCGCGGCTGGTGGGACAAACCGAGCTTTCCGGTGGCGGGGAGATCGCGCGACACGGAATTTACGCGCGCTTGCGGCATCCGCGCTACGTGGGATCGTTCCTGGCGATTCTGGGCGCGTGCTTGATTGCCGGAACGCGCGCCATGTGGATGGCAGCGGCTGCGTGGGCGGCGCTCGCGCTCGTGGCGATTTCATTCGAGGAGCGCGAGCTTTCCATCCGATTTGGCGCGGCCTATGAGGAGTATTCGCGCAGCGTGCCTCGGTTCATCCCTCGGTTATTTCCCCGCCGCGCCGTGGGAGACACTCTGCCTGGTAACCGCCTGTAGCCTTGAGGAAGAGTTCCGCGCTAAGAGAGAAGCGCCACGCCGAGCCACACAGCGATAGCGACGGCCGCTCCGAGCAGCACCATCGAGCGCATACGCTTCCGGCGCACCAGAAACGTGATGGTTCCCATCACGCAGAGAAGGAGCCCGAGCTCCATCCAGAAGAGCCGGGAACTGAGCATGCTGGTCCCTTGGTCGGCTTGGTCCTGAAGCCAGATGGAAGTGAACGAAAGAGCCGCCGTGAGCGAAACGCCCACCATGCCTGCGAGCGCCATACCCTTGGCCCAGTCCGGCACAACCCAATCTCTTTTAGAATGGCGCCAGTCGAGCCAGGTCTGCGCCACGACGATCCCCACGGCGATCAGAACGAACAGTCCCACGTGCCGCCCCCTCCCAAGCCCGTTCCTTCTCGATCTCGACCACTCGGCTGCGAGCGCCGCCCTCTTGGTCCCCTTCAGATACTCGCCTGCGCCGACACGCCTGCGCGCCTGCATGATAAGTGGCAATCGGTCTGCCAAATACAGAGTGAAGCACCATCGCCACCGCTGGCTGCTATTTCCAGTCTGACAAGTGAGATACAGCTTTCCTTTTAGAGAGGCCACTGATTGCCGCACAAACTTTCGCCTCCTCAATCGAGCGAACTTCCACCGCGGGAATGGTATTCGTCTAATTTGTGAAATATCTTGCAGGTACTAGAACTGGGTCGTCGTAACATTCTTCCGCGCGTCTGACAGACCCATGCATCGAGTGTTTTTCATGCCCTGCCGGCATTCTTTCGATGCACGACCGCGTCTGGCGATTCTCACAACGCCGATCGCGCGCGGGAATAGCGCGCTTTCGGAATCTGCTAGGATAGTCGAGAAATGAGAAAGCCCTGGGTGATTGCTCATCGCGGCGCATCAGGCTACGCGCCTGAAAACACGCTCGCTGCGTTCCAGCGGGCGGTCGAGCTTGGCGCCGGATTCATCGAGACGGACTTGCACCTCACGCGCGACGCACGGTTCGTCGCCATCCACGACGACACGCTTGAGCGCACTACCGGCGGCCGCGGCGGCGTCCACAATTTCACGCTTGCGGAACTTCGCGAACTCGACGCAGGCCTTTGGTTCGACCGCCAGTTCTCGGGCGAGCGCATTCCCACAATTGAAGATGTCCTTGCCTTCTCGCAAAAATACGATGTGATCTTCTATCTCGATGCCAAGTACAGCGCAGCCTGGGGAATGCACCACTCACTTGTCGGCGCGCTGCGAGACTCCCAAAATGCGGCCCGCACCGTCGTGCTTTCCTCCGACGCATCGGTGCTCGAGTCTCTCCGGCGGCTTGATCCTTCGGTGATGACTGGCTTGCTATGCGCGGAAGGTGGAGCGGATGCCGTAAAGGCGTCGCTCGAAGTGGGCGCGCGGCAATTGTGTCCCCGCGCGGCGCTGGTCACTCCCGAGCTTGTGGAACAGGCTCATCGCTCGGACTTGGGCGTAGCCGCATGGACCGCCAACCGGCCCGAAGAGATGCGCTCGCTCATCGCCGCCGGCGTGGACGGGATCATGACGGATTTCCCCGATCGTCTTCGCGCCATCCTCGAACCCTGAAACGAATAGCCATAGCCCGCGCCGATGGGTTGCTGGTGCGGTGACTATGTGAGCCGCGCAAAGAGCGCGGCAAAATCCGCGAGCGAGAGCTGCTCCGCGCGGGCGTCGGGACGCAGGCCGCACGCCGCGAGCGTTTCCACGATTCGCTCCTTCGGGCCCATCGCGCGCAGATTATTCGCGAGCGTCTTGCGCTTCTGCCCGAAGCAAGCCTGCACGAATTTGAGGAAGCGCGCTTCATCGGAAATGCCAAGCGATGCGCGCTCGCCCGGCAGCGTCATGCTCACCAGCGCTGACTGCACACGCGGAGGTGGGCGGAAGGCTCCCGGCGGAATTCGCAAAACAATTTCGGGCTTGGCGTAAAACTGGCAGGCCGCTGAAAGATAACCGTATTCGCGCCGGCCGGGCCGCGCCACGATCCTTGCCGCCACTTCGAGCTGAATCACAATGTGCGCCGACCGAATCTGATTCGCAAAGCCGAACATCCGATGGAGAATCGGCGACGTGATGTAGTAGGGGAGATTCCCGTACACGGAAAACTCGCCCCCGGCCAATTTCCCCCAATCGAGCTTGAGAGCATCTCCCGCCGCAACTTCCACGCCGGGCCACGCCTCCGGATGAGCGCGCACGCGTTCGCGCAGACCTTCGGCTAGGCGCGCATCCCCCTCGATGGCCACGACGCGCCGGCCCCTGCCCGCGAGCAGTTGCGTCATCTCGCCGTGGCCTGCGCCGATCTCGATCCACACGCCGCCCGCGCCGCGCGGCAGCGTGTCCATGATTCGCCGCTGCCAGCCGGGATTGCCGAGAAAATGTTGTCCCATCCGCTGTCGTGACATATTCCGGGCGAGTGTAGCAATGCCGCGCGCCGCGCACAAATTGGCAGCGCGCCCCCTTCGCACACCGCCCTTTGGGGATTGGCTTGACGAACCTCCACCATTCGGCTAACGTTTTCGTTTCGTTGGCATTATTTTTTCCAGGCCCACATGAAAATTCTGTTCGTATCCTCGGAAGGATTGCCCTACTCCAAAACCGGCGGACTCGCCGACGTGATCGAGGGGCTGCCCAAGACGCTTCGTGAGATGGGCCACGAAGTGGCTGTGTTTCTCCCGCGCTATCGCGGTAACAAAATCGTTTCCACTCTCATTTCCAGCGTCACCGTGGCATGCGGCGATGCGCCGCGATTTCCGGCCATCGCAGAGGGAAAGGCCGTCGAAGGCGTCCGCTATTTCTTCGCGGACGATCCCGAATATTTCGACCGCCCCCAGCTCTACGGCGACAAGGCCGGTGATTACCCCGATAACGCGGAACGTTTTGCGGAATTTTCCCGCCTGGCCATCGAATGTGCGAAACGCATCTGGCTGCCTGACGTCATTCACTGCCACGACTGGCAGTCGGCCCTTGTGCCCGTCCTTCTTCGCACACAGCATGCCAACGACCCCGCCGTGCGTACCTTGCCCGTCGTCCTTACGATTCACAATCTCGCGTTTCAAGGCGTGTTCCCGCCGACGGCTCTCGGCAAAATGGGCCTGCCCGAAACCCTTTTCACCACGGACGCGCTCGAATTCTACGGCAAGGTGAATTTCCTCAAGGGCGGATTGATTTTTGCCGACTATCTGACCACGGTCAGCCCCACCTACGCCAAGGAGATCCAGACGGCGGAATTCGGAAGCGGCCTCGAAGGCGTAATCCGCGGCCGCGCGGACCGTTTGGTGGGCATCTTGAACGGAGTGGACTACACCGCATGGAACCCCGAGACCGATACGTTGATCCCCCAAAACTATTCGGCGCGCTCCTTGGATGGCAAGAAAACCTGCAAAAAAAATCTCCTCGATTTATTCCACCTGCCGGAGGACAATCTCGGCCGGCCTCTCATCGGAATCGTTTCGCGTTTTGCCGACCAGAAGGGCTTTGACTTGATTGCCGAAGCGGCCACAGGCCTTCTCGACGAGGATTTGGCCATCGTCGCCCTCGGTACGGGGCAGCCCCAATATGAGAAGTTCTTTCAGGACCTTGCCGCGAAGTATCCGGCGCGTGTGGGCGTGAAAATCGCCTACGATAACGCGCTCGCGCACAATATCGAAGCGGGTGCGGATATGTTTCTGATGCCTTCCCGCTTCGAGCCTTGCGGCCTGAACCAGATTTATAGCCTGCGCTACGGCACGGTTCCCATCGTCCGGGCGACTGGCGGCCTCGATGATACGATCGAGAATTTCGACGCCGAAGACCAAGCAAGGCACCGGATTCAAGTTCGATCAGTATTCCGGCCAGGCGCTTCTCGATTGCGTCCGCGCCGCGCTCAAGGCCTACCAGGACCCCAAGACATGGCAGGCCATTCAGGCCAACGGCATGGCCAAGGATTTTTCGTGGAAGCCTTCCGCAGCGGCGTATGTCACACTGTATGAGGCGGCCAGGAAGTCGCGAATCCCCCGCGCAGCGGGGTCATCTAAGAAATAGGGCGCAGGTCTTGCCGGCTGGCAGTCCGGCTGGGCGGGCGCGCGCCACAAGGAAAAAAGGGAAAAAATGGCAGATACGATTCAGGCAGTCACCGACGCAAGTTTTCAGGCGGACGTCATCGAGGCCAGCAAGACCCAGCCCGTCATCGTGGATTTCTGGGCCGATTGGTGCCGTCCATGCCACATGCTCTCCCCCACGGTCGAGGAAATCGCCCGGGAACAGATGGGAAAGCTCAAGATCGTGAAACTGAACGTGGATCAGAATATGGACGTCCCCGGCCGCTTCAATATCCGCGGTATTCCCACTCTGCTGCTCTTCAAGGGCGGACAGGTGGCCGACCAGATCGTCGGCGCCGTGCCCAAGGAGCAGATCGTGAAAGTGATCGAGCGTCACATTTCCCAGGCATGATTCCATTCCAAGCCGGATTCGATTCAGGCGCCGGTGCGCGATAATGCGGAAAGAATGCGCGGCCTGCGGCGGAAGTTTCGAGTGTTCGGCGCAATCCGTGGGCTGTTGGTGCGAAGAAACACACCTCAGCAGCGGGATTTTGGCCGCGCTGCACGGGCGTTATGCGGATTGCCTGTGTCCGCGCTGCCTGGCCGCTGCCGCCCAAGGTGAAGCACAAGACGGGATTACTAGGGCCGGAAACGCTCCCTTGCCGGGGCCTTGTTTTCACCGCGGGCGCAGCGTAGGATAAGGGTTTGGTGTTTGCCGCGCAGACCTTCCTGTAGCGTTTCACATTCGATTGGGACGGGGGAAAGTGCGGCCTGTCGAGCGACGGGGCGTGTGTGAACGACAAGAACAGAACCAAGGCCGTGGCGGTGGTGGGCGCGCAGTGGGGCGATGAAGGCAAGGGCAAGGTGGTGGATTACCTTGCCGCGTCGTTCGACTACACGGCGCGATACGCGGGCGGCCACAACGCCGGGCACACCGTTATTTTCAATAATCACCGCTTCGTCCTGCAGCTGATCCCCAGCGGCATTTTGCGCCCTGGCAAAAAGGCTGTGATCGGGCCCGGGGCGGTCGTGGACCCCGCGGCGCTGGTGGCGGAGATCGAGAACCTCGAAAAGTCCGGCATCGACGTTCGCGGGCGTCTCTTCCTCAGCAACCGCGCGCATTTAATTTTCCCTTATCACCGCCAAATGGACAAGGCCGCCGAAGCGGCGCGCGGCGCGGCAAAAATCGGCACCACGTCGCGCGGGATCGGCCCGGCATACGAAGACAAAATGGCGCGGCGAGGAATTCGCGTCTGCGATCTGCTCGATCCGGACGGTTTCGCGAGAAGCTCGAGCGCGTGATGGCCGAAAAGGACGCCATCAGCAGCGCCGCCTATGGCCATCCGCTCGATACGGCAGGCCTCCTCGAGCAATATCTGGAGCTCGCGGCGCATATCCGCGGACTCGTGGCGGATACGGCCATCCTGCTCAACAACGCGCTCGATAGCGGCGAGACCGTTTTGTTTGAAGGCGCGCAGGGCACCATGCTGGATATCGATCACGGCACCTATCCCTACGTCACTTCCTCGAACGCGATTTCGGGCGGCGCCTCCACGGGCCTCGGCGTTGCTCCCACGCGGATCACCGGCGTGGTCGGAGTAACGAAAGCGTACACTACGCGCGTCGGCAGCGGCCCGTTTCCCACGGAGATGCCGGACCTCGACGCCACGAAGTGCGCACGCGCGGCAACGAGTTTGGCGCGGTCACCGGACGTCCGCGCCGGTGCGGCTGGCTCGATCTGGTTGTGTTGCGCTATGCGAAAATGCTCAATGGGATCGACTCGCTCGTCGTGACCAAGCTCGACGTGTTCGACGCGCAGCCGGAAATCAAGGTCTGCACCGGGTATCGCCACAATGGCCGCCCGCTCACCGAGATGCCTCCCGACGTGGAAACATTGTCGCAGGTCGAGCCGGAATATCGCACGCTGCCCGGCTGGCGCAAGCCCACGCCGGGAATTCGCGACGTGAAGGATTTGCCCATCGCCGCCCGCGATTACTTGAATTTCATTTCCGACTTCCTGCAGGTGGAAATCGGAATGATCTCCACGGGCCCCGAGCGCGACGCCACCATCGTCCCGCGGGGAACTCGCCTGTCATCCTGGCTATGGGCAGCCATGCTTTCCGCCGAAGAAGCCCGCGAAAAAGTAATCGAAGTTGTCGCCGCGCGGGCCGGCGCCCCGGCAACGGAGGAAGTGGACATTCCCGCCACGCGAGGGGTGCTCGGCCGCATCCTCGGCCGGGACGTTGTCGCCGACCGCAATTATCCCCCCTTCGATCGCTCTACTCGCGATGGCTTCGCCGTGCGCTCCTCGGACGCGTCAGCGCCTGGAGCCAGGCTGCGCTTGATTGGCGAAAGCCGGGCGGGCGTGCCTTTTGAAGGAACCGTCGGGGCGGGACAATGCGTGCGCATCCTGACTGGCGCGCCAGTGCCGCGTGGTGCGAATGCCGTGGTGATGCAGGAGCACGCGCGCGCCGAAGGCGATTTCGTGGTCCTCGACCAGCCCGCGCGCCCGGGCCAGAATTTCGTCTTCGCGGGAGCGCAAGCCCGCGTGGGAGAAATGGTCGTCGCGCGCGGCTCGCGCCTGGGTTACGCCGAGCTGGCCATGCTGGCGGAGGTGGGCCGCGTGAGCGTGCCGGTCACGCGCGTCCGCGCGTGGCCATCGTCTCCACCGGCGACGAAGTCGTACCCGTCAATCAGGCGCCGGGGCCATTCCAAATTCGCAACAGCAATGGAATTTCCCTCTCCGCGCAAGTGGCGCTCGCCGGTGGCGAGCCGATTCTGGCCTGCAACGCTAAGGATACGCCCGGCGAACTTCGCGAGCACATCGACCAGGGCCTCGAAGCCGAATTTTGATTTTGAGCGGCGGCGTGTCGATTGGAAAGTACGACCTGGTCGAGCAGGTTCTGCGGGAACTCGGCGCGGAATTTTTCTTCGATGCCGCGGCCATTCGCCCGGGCAAGCCTGCTGTGTTTGGATGGTGCCATGGAAAGCCGGTCTTTGGCTTGCCGGGAAATCCTGTTTCCACGATGGTGACGTTCGAGCTGTTTGCCGCTCCCGCCATCGAATTGCTCGGCGGATTTACGCCGCAGGCCCTGCCGTTTTTCAAAGCCAGGCTGCTCATCCCGTCGCGGAGAAACGGGCGCTTGCGCATTATCTCCCTGCGCGCGTAAGCTGGCCAAATGGTGAATCGTGCGCCGACCGGAGTCGAAACATTCTGTGGGAAGGCTCGGGAGATATTGGAGCCGTGGTGCGCGGAAACTGCTTCCTGGTCGCGTCAGTCGAGGCTGCATCTCGAGCGGGCGAATGGGTGGACGTGCTGCCGCACCGCGGAAAATTCTAGTGCTGTGCGGAGATCAGTTCCATTGTCTACCTGTGCGCTTCGTGGTAGGATATTCCTACCTGAGGCGATAATACTTTGCCTAGCCAAAATACGACTATTGAATTTTTAACCACCGCAAAGATTGGGGAGAAGGGCCAACTCACAGTTCCGAAGCAGTTCCGAGAAACCTTGGCCTGGGAACCGGAGCTCCCTTTGCCGTTTTGCGCTTGGGGGACGGCCTCGTTCTTCTGCCGGAGCAAGAGCGCTTCGAGCATCTATGCGAGCGAGTGCGTTGGCTCTCACCGCAGCCGGCCTCACGACAGAAGCAATTCTGTCCACGTTGCCCGAGGCTCGGAAGCGCGTCTTCGCGCGACGGTAGGCAGGGCGGACTCCTCGATAAGCGCCTCCCGGCGACGGGCTCGCGCCCGCCGCAAGAAGTGACGAGCCGCAGGAGAATTCGGCTGTTTTTAGATTCGAATGTCCTGACCGGAGGGATTGTCTCCCCCTGGGGATTGGATAAAGCCGCGCTATCGCTCTGCGCTGCACGGGTGTGCAAGCTCGTCCTAGGTGAAGTAGTCCGCGATGAAGTGGAGGAGAATTTGTTGCTGCATGCAGCGCGCCTGCCGGTGCCGGCAGCCGATGAATTGATCGACCATTATCACCGCCTCATCAAGCTGACCAATCCCGAGACGGTTCCTTATCCCCGCGAGAGCCTTGTGCTTGCAAATCGGCATCTGATCCGGCACGCTCCGGACGTTCCCGTGCTCCTTTCCGCGATGGCCGGCAAGCCCGACTGGTTGCTGACCCACAACACAAGGCATTTCACGCAAGCCGTCGCACAACGGACAGGGCTGAGGATCGCTACGCCCGCCGAGTTTTTCAGAATTCTTGCGTCTCTGTTGCGCTAGGGTGCTGGTTTCAAAAGGCAGGTCATGAAGCGATGAAGAAGCCATCGCATTACGACAAAAAGGGCCGCGTGCGCATGGTGGACGTCACATCGAAGCCCGCCACTCGGCGCACTGCCGTCGCGCACGCGTTTGTTCGCATGCAGCGCTCGACCGTCGCCAGCGTGCGCCGCATAAAATCGCCGAAAGGCGACCCGCTTGAAATTGCGCGCATCGCGGGAATCACCGCGGCCAAGCGCACCGCGGAGCTGATTCCGCTTTGTCATCCCCTGGCGTTGACGCACGTGGATGTAAGCGCAAAGCTGTGCCAGAATGGAATCGAGATTACCTCGCGGGTGACGGCCACGGGGCCTACAGGCGTGGAGATGGAAGCCCTTGTTGCCGCGGCTGTCGCGGCGCTGACGATCTACGACATGTGCAAGGCATTCGAGCGCGGCATGGAGATCACCGAGTTGTGCCTCGTCGAAAAATCCGGCGGGCGCAGCGGTTTCTATCGGCGTCCCCCAAAGAGCGGTAAGCGATGACGCCCGTGAAAAATGTCAAAGTCCTGATCGTGGACGATAATCCCCTGGTCCTCGACCTGGTCGTCAAGGGGCTTGCGCCGCATTGCGACACGCGCGCGGCAGCCGACGGCGCCGATGCGCTTCTGAAAATCGTGGACGATCCGCCGGACCTGATTGTCTGCGACTACCGCATGCCCGGGCTCGACGGACGCGGCTTGTACGACAAGCTCCACGCCCGGGAGCAGACGCGAAAGATTCCGTTCATTTTTCTCGCCAGCCGCGGCGATATCGAGGAAAAGCTTCGGCCCATGGTGGAAAGCGCCGAAGAGTTCATCACCAAACCATTCTTTCTGAAGGACGTGGTGCAACGCGCCAAGAAGGTCATCGATCGTCTCCAACTTGAAAAGCTGCAAAAGCGCGCCGTGCGCCCCGGCGTGATTCAAGGGCGCCTCGAAGAGATGAGCATGATGGATCTGATGCAGTCGCTCGAAATGGGCCAGAAATCCTGCCAGTTGACCATTCATCGCGGCGAGGATATCTGCGAAATGTTTTTCTCCTCGGGCCAATGCGCCGACGCGCGCTTGGGCGCGCTCGAAGGGGAACCCGCCGTCTTTCAGGCCGTGCGCTGGCCGGACGGCGAATTCGAGCTGGATTTCAACGCCGCGCCCACTCGCTCCACGATTTCCCGCAGCACAACCGGCCTTCTGATGGAGGCGCTGCGCCTAATGGATGAAGGGCAGCGCGACGCCGATGATGGCGCCGGGACCGGCGAAGCATAAGCCGCCGCGAGCCATACGATGCGCGTCTCCGTCCTCACCATCAGCGATTCCGTAGCCGGCGGCAAGGCGGAGGACCGCTCCGGTCCGTCGGTGATCGCCCGGTGCAAGGAGCTGGGCTGGGAAATTGTGTCGTCCGCTGTGCGCGCCGACGACCGCGGCGCGATCCAATCTTTTCTGGAGGTGACGGCGGATTCGAACGCCGCCGACGTGATCCTCACAACAGGCGGAACGGGCCTCGGCCCGCGCGACATCACACCCGAGGCAACCATAGCCGTCGTCAGCCGGCTGATTCCGGGATTTCCCGAGCACATGCGCGCCGCGGGCGCCACGAAGACGCCGCGGGCGCTGCTTTCGCGCGGCGTCGCCGGCATCCGTGGCCTGACCATTATCGTAAATTTGCCCGGCAGTCCGCGCGGCGCCGTGGAGTCGCTCGACGCGATTGCCGGGTTGCTTCCGCACGCCGTCGCCATCGTGCACGGCGCGCGGCACGATTGATTTCCGGGAAGACGGTGCAAATGTCATCAGCAGATCCCAAGCGGCCCGATGATACAGGCGGAACGATCAAGCAGATGGCGCTGGCGTTCCAATTGCCATTCACGCTGGTCGCCCCCGTCGTGCTGGGCGGCGCGATCGGTTATTTCCTCGACCGCTGGCTGCACACAAAACCGTACTTGATGCTTGTGCTGGGAATCCTAGGCGTGGTGGCCGGGGTTCTTGATGCTTTGAAATCCGCGAGCGCGGAGGACAAGAAAAACAGTGAATGATTCGGACTACGCCGCGATGGAGCGCCGCATCGAATGGTTCATCGCCACCGTGGGCGGGGGGATTACCATCGGCGCCGCCATGGGCTGGGGTGTTCGCGCAGCCGCGGGCGCGGCCGCGGGTACGGCGCTGTGTTGGCTCAACTTCCGCTGGTTGCGGCAAGGCGCTGCCGGGGTGATCCAGCTGGGGCTCATGCAAGCGGGCGCCGAAGAAGTCCGCATTCCAAAAAAAGTTCACGCTAAATTCTTTGGACGCCTCGCGTTGCTGCTGCTGGCGGCCTATGCTATTCTCGCTTTGCTTCGGTTGCCAGTGATTGCGGTTCTGTGCGGACTCGTGGTGGTGGCGCCGGCGATCGTGCTTGAGCTTGGGTACGAATTGATTCACGGGCATCATCGTTGGAACGCGGAGTAATTCCAATTCGCGAAATGAATAGATAAGCCGACGTCTTTTCGGGGAGATGGATGGGACAGGAGCACATTCTGGGCGTGACTAGGGCCGTGAACTGGCTGCTGGGCAAGCCCGCGGCGGCGCTTTTCGCATTTCTGCACATCCAGCCCTCGAATCCGCAGTATCCCATACCGAATTTCTTTGCCATGGAACTCGTAACTTTTCTCTTGGCCGTTATTTTCTTTTTGTGGCTCAAGCCGCGAATTTCCGCGGACCATCCCCCTGCGGCGCAGCAGTGCATGGAATTGCTCATCACCAATCCGATGGGCGTCGGCGTCAAAGACCTGCTCGATGATATCGTCGGGCAAGGGAGCGAGAGCCACATTCCGCTGCTCGGAACAATCGGGATATTTATCCTGTTGTGCAACCTGGTGGCCGTGGTGCCGGGATTCATGTCGCCCACGGCCGAGAAGACCGTGCCGCTGGCGTGCGCACTCGTTGTTTTTTTCTATTACAACTGGTTCGGCATCAGGAAACATGGGGCCGCAGCATACGCGAAGACCTTGATGGGCCCGGTGAAAGCGATCTCGCCCATCATGGTTGTTGTCGAGACATTCAGCCACTTTGCCCGTCTGCTTTCACTTACTGTCCGTCTCTGGGCCAACATGATGGTGAGCGAACTGCTTTACGTTTCGTTTCTAGGCCTCTCCATCGGCCTCCTCACCTTCCTGGGCCATTTGAATCCGCTGGGATATGCTTCCGCGGTGGTTCCCGTGGGAATTCCGATCGCGGTGACGCTGTTTCACATTTTCGAAGCCGTGCTGCAAGCCTTCATATTCACGATTTTATCGGTGGTATATCTCGGCCTGGCGGTTGCCGACGAGCATTGAACTGGAATGATGAGCTGCCAGTGTGAGACCGGCCGCCTCCCAAGGCTTCCGGGAACCACCTCCTGGCGGCCAATTCATAACAACGAGGAGATAAAATGGCTAGAAAAGCAGTGTGGTTCCTGATGGTTCGCAGTGGGCGCATTGTTGCTCGCGCCAGCGGCGCTTGCGCAAGCGGCAGGGGCGGTTAAGCCCGCTGTTGACTGGGTGGATGTGGCTGCGGCCCTTGCTTTGGGCATCACGGCTGCCGGTTGTGGTCTTGGTCAGGGAAGGGCAACCGCGGCGGCCTGTGAAGGTACCGCGAGGAATCCGGGCGCCAGCGGGCCTATTCGAATTGCTTTCATTCTCGGTGTGGCGCTGATCGAGTCTCTTACGCTGTATGTTCTGGTCGTTGTTCTGATCAAGTAGAGGCGCCAACCTGCAAAATAATCGGCCCCGGGGACTCGTGACGAGCGAGCCTCCGGGCTTTTTTGTTTTTGACTTGGTTGAACTAACGCAGCGTGCGCGATTAGCGCAACGCAAGGGAATCGGCGGCGGTTTTGGCGAGGCCGAGGACGCGGGCAGGGAAGATGCCAAGATACAGCGTCCCGGCCGCGGCGACGAAGAGCGCAGCGGCGAGTGTGGGCGCAACCCTTGTCGGCACGTAATCCTTATTGGGCTCCCAGAAATACATGGCCACGATCACGCGCAAATAATAATACGCGCCGATCACGCTATTGATCGCCGCGATCACCACCAGCCACACGAACCGCGGGTCGCGGCCATCCAGCGCCGCCTGGAACGCCAGAAATTTTCCCAGGAAGCCGGCCGTGGCGGGCAGGCCCAGCAGCGAGAGCAAGAACAGCGAAAAGCACGCGGCCAGCACCGGCTGCTTCGAACCCAGGCCGGCATAGTCTCGAATCTCGAGCCGCTTTTCGCCCTTCTGGCCCAGATGCGCGACCACCAGAAAGGCTCCCGCCTTCATCAGCACGTAGGCCGCAAGATAAAAGAGCACGGCCGCAATGCCGATGTCCGTGCCAGCGGCGAACGCGACGAGGATGTAGCCCGCGTGCGCGATCGAGGAATACGCAAGCATGCGCTTGACGTTCGTCTGCACCAGCGCCGCAAGGTTGCCGATGAACATGCTCAGCACCGCGGAAATCCACACCGCCCAGAACCAGAATCCGCCGGCCGAGCCGAACGACACGTAGAAAATGCGAATCATCAGGGCGAACGTCGCGGCCTTCGGCGCCGAGGCCAGCAGCGCGGTCACGGGCGTGGGCGCGCCTTCGTAGACGTCCGGGCCGTATATCTGGAACGGCGCGACCACCACCTTGAATCCCAGCCCCACGAAAATCAGCGCGAGACCCAGAACGGCCAGCGCGGGCAGCGATTGCCCTGCGTCGCGCAGGCCCGCGAACGCCGCCTGCACGCCGTCAATCCTTGTGGTTCCCGTGGCGCCATAGACCATGGCGATGCCATACAGGAAAAACGCCGTGGCAAACGACCCAAGCAGAAAATATTTGAGCGAGGCTTCGTTCGAAGGAAGCGCGCGGCGGCGGAAGCCCGCGAGCACGTACGTGGAAATCGAGCTCATTTCCAGGCCGATGAACGCGGTGACCAGTTCGTTCGCGCCGGCAAGAATACCCATCCCCGCCGTGGCGAATAATACCAGCGCGTAGTATTCGCCGCGTTGCAGGCCTTCCCCATCGAGATAATCGAGCGAGCCTAATATGACCAGCGCGGCCGCCCCGATGATGATCACGTGCATGAAAATGCTGAAATCATCCGTGTTGATCAGATTGCCATAGGCCATGCCGCGATGCTCCATGGCCACGTGTATGGCGGGGAAGATCGCGAAAACCGCGCCGAAGAATCCCAGCCAGCCAAGCACACGGCGTCTCTCGGGGCGCACAAAAGGGTCCACAAGCATGATGAGGATGCCGAAGAAACACAGGTGGATTTCAGGGGCGAGCCGGTGAAGGTTCGCGTGCTGCTCGGCGGCCAAGGAAATCACTGCTGCACCCGCCCTTCCTTAACCGTTGCTTCCGTTACCGTTCCGGGGCCGGCCGCCGCGATCGCGGGATTCCCCCGGACGCTGTCAGAATCACATTCGGAGCCGGAGTGGTGCGGTCGCCGGCCGCGAAGCGCTCTGCGGGCGCTCCATCTGCTGCAGAATATTATTCGTGGACACTTCCATCCGCGACGTGAAGAGCGGCGATGCGATTCCCATGAAGAGAATCACCAGCGCCACGCTCACCAGGATCACGCGCTCGCGGGCCGAGGCGTCCGGCAGGGCGCGGTTTTTTTCGACCGTCACTTCGCCGAGAGCCACGCGCTGGTAAGCCCACAGCAAATAGATCGCGGAGAGCACGGCGCCGCTCGTGGCCCAGGCGGCCCATGCGTGATGGTGCTCGAACGTCCCGATCAAAATCAGAAATTCGCCGACGAAGCCGTTCAGCAGTGGCAGCGCCAGCGACGACAGGCAGATGAACAGGAAAAACGACATCAGCACGGGCATCGGAGTGGCCAGTCCGCCGAACTCCGTGATTTCGTGCGTGTGGCGCCGGTCGTAAAGCATGCCGACGGCGAGGAAGAGCGCGCCCGTGGAGACGCCGTGGTTCAGCATCTGGTAGATGGCGCCCTGAATGGAGACGGTGGTGAACGCGAAAATGCCGAGCACCACGAGCCCCAGGTGGCTCACCGACGTGTAGGCCACCAGGCGCTTCAAATCATGCTGCACCGTGGCCACCAGCGCGCCGTATACAATGCCGATAATCGCGAGGACGGCAATCACAGGCGCCATGCGGTGCGCGGCCTCCGGAAACAGCGGCACGCAAAAGCGCAGGATGCCGTACGTTCCGAGCTTCAGCATCACGCCCGCCAGAATCACGGAGCCTGCCGTGGGCGCTTCCGTGTGCGCGTCGGGCAGCCAGGTGTGCAGCGGGAACAGCGGCACCTTGATCGCGAATGCCAGGAAGAATGCGCCAAAGAGCAGCAGCTCCGTTCGCGGCGCCAGCAGCACGGCCCCGCTTTGCAGCTTCGAACCTTCGAATGGCGACCGGCGAAATCGAACGTGCCGGTTATGTTGTAGAGCCACACGATGGCCACCAGCATCAGCATCGAGCCGAGCATGGTGTACAAAACGAATTTCAGCGCCGCGTAGATTCTGCGGTCATGCCCCCAGATGCCGATGATGAAATACATGGGAATCAGCGTCAGCTCGAAGAAGACAAAGAACAGGAAAAGATCGAGCGAGACGAAACAGCCGATCAAGGCCGTCTCGATCACGAGCAGCGAGACGAAGAAGCCCTTCACGCCTTGCTGAATGGATTGCCAGGAGCACAGTATCGCCAGCGGCGTCAAAAACGTGGTCAGAATCACCAGGAACAGGCTGATGCCGTCCACGCCGAGATGGTAATGGATGGCCTGGCCGATCCAGGGGTAAAATTCCTCGAACTGGTAGTTTGGATTGGCGGCGTCGAACCCGCGCACCAGAAGCAGCGAAACCGCAAATTCGGCCAGCGAAGCGGCCAGCGCGATGCGGCGCATCCACACGTGGTCGTCCGCGCGCAGCAATAGAAGTGCGGCCACGCTCAGAAGCGGCAGGAATGTGACCACCGTCAGCAAGATGCGGCTGTGTTCCCATCCTAGTGCCGTCCCAACTTTCTCAACCAAGTTTTCAAACGCTTCCGTGCATCATTCATATTGCCTGCCTCCATCGAGAGGTTTGCCGTAATAAGTTGGACCGGCACTAATGTCCCATCCCCAGGAGCGCGAGCATGAGCACGGTAAAGCCCACGGCTCCGATGACCACCCACGAGGCGTAGCTTCTCTCGTTTCCCGATTGCAGCTCGCGCAACTGCGCGCCCCATCCGCGCGCCGAGTTGGCCGCGCCGTTCACCGCGCCGTCAATCACGCGCTCGTCCACCACGTGCCAAAGGACGTTCGTCGAAATCCACAGCAGCGGACGCACGATCAGCGCCGCGTAAATTTCATCCACGTAATACTTGTTCAATATGAGCGTATAGAGGCCGTGCAGGCTCTGTGCGAGACGTTTCGGCGCTTCCGGCTTGCGGATGTAGAACCACCACGCCACGAGCAGGCCGGCCAGCGCCACGAGCACGGCCACTGCCGAAAGCTGAAGTTCCAGCGTGTGCGCCGCCTCTTCGGAAAGCGCGGAGGCAGGCGCGAGGCTCGCCGCGGAGGCAAAAACGGGATCGAGAAAGTTTTTGAAATAATCCGCCCCGCCCCAGAACTTCGGCGCCGCGAACCATCCGCCCACCGTGGATAGAATCGCGAGGATCACGCAGGGCACGAGCATGCTCTTCGGCGATTCGTGGACGTGCACCTTGTGCTCGTCATAGCGCGGTTGGCCGAAAAATGTGAGAAAGATAAGCCGAAACATGTAGAACGACGTAAGCGCCGCCGCGGCCAGTCCCATGCCCCAAAGAATTTTGTTCGCGTAAGGCCCGCCGTAGGCGCTGGCCAAAATCTCATCCTTGCTGAAAAAGCCGGCGAATGGCGGGAAACCCGCAATGGCGAGCGTGGCGATCAGCATCGTCCAATACGTGACGGGAATCTTTTTCCGCAGCCCGCCCATCTTGCGCATGTCCTGTTCGCCGCCCATGGCGTGAATCACGCTCCCGGCCGCGAGGAAGAGCAGGCCTTTGAAAAAAGCGTGCGTCATCAGATGGAAAATCCCCGCGGCATACGCGCCCACGCCGCAGGCCAGGAACATATAGCCAAGCTGCGACACGGTCGAATAGGCGAGCACTTTTTTGATGTCGGTCTGCATTAAGCCGATCGTCGCCGAATAGAGCGCCGTCGCCGCGCCGACAATGGCGACCACGAGCATGGCGGCCGGCGCCCGCGAGAAGAGCGGATTCATTCGCGCCACCATGTACACACCGGCCGTGACCATCGTGGCCGCGTGGATCAGCGCGCTCACCGGCGTCGGGCCTTCCATCGCATCCGGCAGCCAAACGTACAGCGGCAATTGCGCCGATTTGCCGATCGCGCCCGCGAAGAGCAGCAGGCAAATGGCCGTCAGCACGCCCGCATGGCCCATGGTATCCCGCTGCATTCCAGCGGCCTGGCCGAAAATGGCGCCAAGATCCACGGAGTGAAACGTCCAGAACGCCAGCAGAATGCCCAACGTGAACCCGAAATCGCCGATGCGCGTGACGATGAACGCCTTTTTCCCCGCGTCCGCCGCCGATTTCTTCAGGAACCAGAAGCCGATCAGCAGGTAGCTGCACAGCCCCACGCCCTCCCATCCCACGAACATCACCACCAGGTTCGCCGCCATCACCAGCGTCAGCATGAAGAACATGAAGAGATTCAGGTAGCAGAAGAAGCGGTAGTAGCCGCCCTCGTGCGCCATGTAGCCCGTGGAATAGATGTGGATGAGCATGCCGACGAAGGAGACCGTCAGCAGCATGACGATGGTGAGCTGGTCCACTTGCAGCGCGAAATCCACGCGGAACGGTCCGGCAAGAATCCACGTGAAGTAATCTCTGAACACGGGATGGTCGGGGGCGAGCGCGCAGTATTCGCGGACCAGTTCCGCGACGGCGAGAAATGCAAGCGACACCGAGCCGATGGCCACGCCGTTCACGGCGGACTTCGGCCAGCGCTTGCCGCATAGCCCATTGATCGCGGCGCCCGCCAGCGGCAGCGCGAGAATGATCCACAGATGGTCGAGTAGCAGCATCAGAACTTGAGCAGGTTCACGCGCTCCACGTTGAGCGATTCGCGGCTTTGCGCCAGCATGATGACGATGGCCAGGCCCACGGCCGCCTCCGCCGCGGCCACCACGATCACGAAGAAAACGAAAACAAGCCCGTCGAGCTGCCCCCACGCCCGCGCAAAGGCCACAAACGCCAGATTCACGGCGTTGAGCATCAGCTCGATGGACATGAAAATCGTAATGATGTTGCGCTTGAAAACGAACGCCACCACGCCCAGCCCGAAAAGTATGCCGCTCAGCGCCAGATAGTAGGAAATCGGAACGGCGATCATTCTTCCCTCCTCGCCAGAACCAGCGCGCCCAGAATCGCCACCAGAATCAGAATCGAAGTCGCTTCGAACGGAAACAGATACTGCCGGAAGAGCTGCTCGGAGAGCGTGTAGGTCGAAGCGGCCTCAGACGGCGCTCCGGCGCCATTTGCGATTTTCTCGCCAGCCGTTGAGTGATAGAGCCAGTACGCGATTTCCAGTAGCAGGAAAAACGCCAGCGGGACGCCTGCATATTTCGCCATCTTGCTGTAATCCGTGCGCTCTTCGACTCCGGCGTTCAGCAGCATAATGACGAACACGAAGAGCACCATGATCGCACCGGCATACACGATGATCTGCACCGCGGCGATGAATGGCGCGCCCAGCAGCAGATACAGCACCGAGAGCGACACCATCACCAAAATCAGCGCCAGCGCGCTGTGAATCGGTTCGCGTGCAAGAATCAGCACCACCGAGCCCCCAACGGCAAACAGCGCGCACGCGAAAAACATTATTAGCGGCACGCTCATCGGTGCACCAGCAGCGGATAGATGATCACAAAACTCGTCACCACCAAATTGGCCAGCGACACCGGCAGCAGCAGCTTCCACCCGAACGACATCAACTGGTCGTAGCGGAAGCGCGGCAGCGTCCCGCGCGTCCACACATAGAAGAACAGGAACCCGAGCACCTTGGCCGTGAACCAGAAGGGCCCCTGGATCAGCGGCATCACCGCCGGAATCAGGCACAGCGCGCCGATGCCCAGGGCCAAGCACGTCACCACGGTCAATTGCAGCCGCGCGATGCCGTGCATCTGCGTCACGGTGTCGTAAGCGCAGTAGCCTCCCAGCAGGAGCAGCCCCACCCCGGGCACGTAAAGCTGCCACGCCCAGCGATCCGGGAAAGGCGAAAGCCAGCCGCCGAAGAAGAGAATCGTCGCCAGGCAGGAAACCGTTATCATGTTGGCGTACTCGGCCATAAAAAACATGGCGAACTTGAAGCTCGAATATTCGGTGTGGAAGCCGGCCACCAGTTCCGTTTCCCCCTCGGGAAGATCAAAGGGAATGCGGTTCGTCTCCGCGATGGCCGCCGTGATGTAGCACAGGAATCCCACGATCTGCGGGACGACGTACCACTTGGGAATCAAGTGCCAGTAATGGCCCTGCTGGCTCGCGATAATGTCGTTGAATTTCAGCGTTCCCGCCAGCAGCACCACGCCCACCACCGAAAGCGTCAGCGACACTTCGTAGCTGATCATCTGCGCCGAGCTGCGCAAGCCGCCCAGCAGCGAGTATTTATTGTTCGAGGACCATCCCGCGAGCGCCACGCCATACACACCGATCGAAGTGATGGCGAAGAGGAACAGCAGGCCGAGATCCAGGTTCGAAATGATGAAGACGGGCTGGCCCAGCACTTGAACGCTCGGCGGCCCAAAGGGAATCAGGGCGATCGCCGACAGAGCGAGCGTCAGCGCCAGGAACGGCGCCAGAACGTAGATGAGCCGGTCCGACTCCGGGGGCGTCAGGTCCTCTTTGAATAGAAATTTCAGCCCGTCGGCAAGCGGCTGCAGCAGCCCGTGCGCTCCCACGTAGTAGGGGCCCCAGCGCGACTGGATGTGGGCCACGACTTTCCGCTCGAACCAGGTCAGGTACGCCAGTGCCGTCATCACGATGAACAGCAGGACGCGCGATCTTGACTAGCGATACCACCAGGATTGGGTGCTGGGCGATGAACTCCACGGCGCGTCTTTAGCCTCGTTCGTCGAATTGAGCCTGGAACAGTAGCGGCCCAGTGTGCCGCTCGTAAATAAATAATCGTGGGAAGAAAAAATGGCGCCCGGTGGCGCTTCGTGCGGCCGCTCGACCGTCTTGCAAGTTGCCGTCGCGACTTCCGCGCCGCCGGCCAGCAAATTCGCGTACGAAAGGCCGTAGCCCGCCACATTCCGGCGGATTTCGTCGAACGCAGCCTCGGGCGTCCGCAGCCGTATGGGCGAGCCCAGGCCGAGCATCGCGAGCTGGTGCGAAAGGATGCGCAGCAAATCGAAATCGCTGCGTGGACCCTGCGCATCAACCGCGCGGTGCGTCCATTGCACCTCGCCGGCCGTGTTCGTCAGCGTGCCTTCCTTTTCGTATGTGGACGCAGCGGGCAGCACCACGTCCGCGCGCTGCGCTGTTTCCGTCAGGAACATGTCCTGCACCACAAGCAGGTCAAGCCCCGCCAGGCGGTCGCGCTCCGCGACGCCCAACATTTTCAGCGGATTCGCGCCCACCACGTAGAGAGCCTTTAATTTCCCGGCCATGGCGGCTTCCATCATCGCGCGCACGTCGAGACCCGGGGCCGCGGGAATCTCCGCGCCCCACAGCTTGCCGAAGCGCGCGCGTTCGGTGGAATCCGAAATCGGGGCGTAGCCCGGCAGGCGATCCGGCAGAATTCCCATGTCGGCCGCGCCGCGCGAATTCGCATAGTCTCCCAGAGGCATAAAGCGCGTCCGGCCTCCGAGCCGCGCGCTGAACGAAATCAGATCGCGAAGCGCGGCGCCCTGAATCTCCGCGCCGAACAGAATCACAACGTCGGACTCGGCTTCCACCGCCGCTTTCAATTGCACCAGCGCTTCGGTGGTCTTCGCGTCGAACGAACCCTGCTCCGTCGCTATCCAGTGGATCGCGCGTGTCTCGCCGCCTCTCTCCATTTCAACAGCCTGCGCGGCCTGGCGATGAATCTTGCTCGGACGCGAATTGACCGCGTAGAGGCGCGCCCCGTGATGGCGCACGCCCGTGCGAATCTGCCACGCTACCAGCGGATTCTGGTTCGTCGCGTCGTTGCCGATGAGCAGCACGGCGTTCGCGGCATAGACGTCCGCCATCGTGGCCATCGCGTCTTTTGCGCCGGGCCCCAGCGCGGCGGCCAGGCCCGCATAATCCGCCGTGCGATGGTGGTCGAGATTGTTCGTGCCCAGCGTCGCGCGCGCTAAGCGATTCAGCAGATAATTTTCTTCATTCGTGGTGTGGTTCGACCCGACCACGCCGATGGCCGCGGGCCCGTGCGCGTCGCGCGCCTGCTTCAGCCGCCTGGCCGCTTCCTCGAGCGCGTCTTCCCAGCTTGCCGGTTCGAGCTTGCCGTTGCGGCGCACGAGCGGCTGGCGAATCCGTTCCGCGTGCGTTGTGAAGTCGAACGCGAAGCGGCCCTTGGCGCACAGGAATTCGCCGTTGACGCCGGAATGGTCGCGATTATTGGCGCGCAGGATTTCGTTGTTGCGCACGCTCAGCGTGGTCTTGCAGCCGTTCGAGCAGTGCGCGCACGGGCTGCTGACGTAGGTCATCTCCCACGGCCGCGTCAGATAGCGGTAAGTCCCGCTCGTCAGCGCGCCCACCGGACAGATGTCTATGCACATGCCGCACTCTTCGCAGGCCAGCTCCTCGGGCAGGTTCGGCAGGATCACGGACTGCACGCCGCGCTCGCCCACGCCCAGCGCCTTCACATCCATGCCTTCGTCGCACACGCGCACACAGCGGAAGCAGAGAATGCAGCGCGGCCGGTCGTAATACACCAGCGGCGACCATTTCTCCTCCGGCCGGTGCTGCTTCTCTTCCACGTACCGGGTCTTGTCCAGGCCGTAGCGGAAGGTCATGTCCTGCAATTCGCATTCGCCGCCCTTGTCGCACACGGGGCAGTCCAGCGGATGATTCGAGAGCAGGAACTCGATCATGTCCTTGCGCGCCTTGTGTATCTGCTCCGTGTCCGTCTTGACGGCCATTCCCTCCATGGCCTGGAGCGTGCACGCCGTTTGCAGCTTCGGCATCTTCTCCACTTCCACCAGGCACATGCGGCACGCCGCCTGCAGCGCCAGTCCCGGGTAGTAGCAAAACGACGGCACCTCGATCCCCTCGCGCTTCGCCGCTTCGATCACCAGCGTGCCCGCGGGCGCCGTCAGTTGCCGCCCGTCAATCGTGAACGTGATGCGTTTCTGCTCGCTCATGTCCGTCCTAGGACGCACCTGCAAATATTTCTGCGGGCTTGTAGGCGCACTTTCCGCTGAGATGGTCTTCGAACTCGTTTCGCCATTTTTTCACAATGCTCATCGTCGGCAGCGCCGCGGCATCGCCCAGCGGACAGAACGACCGCCCCAGTATGTTCTGCGACAGTTCGTAGATCAGCGGGATATCTTCGGCGCAGCCTCCGCCATCGTGGAACCGGTCGAGCATCTTGCGCAGCCACGCCGTGCCTTCCCGGCAGGGAATGCACCAGCCGCAGGATTCGTGCGCGTAGAAGTGCATGATCCGCCGCGCCACATCCACCATGCACGTATCCTCATCGAAGATCACCGTTCCGCCCGAGCCGAGCATGGACCCGGCCTTGGCCAGCGTGTCGAAATCCATGGCGATATCAATCTCATCGGCGCTGAGCAGCGGGCACGATGTCCCTCCCGGAATCACGGCTTTTAGCTTCTTGCCGTCCTTCATCCCGCCGGCGACCTCCTCGATCATGCGCTTGAGGTTGAAGCCCATCGGCAGTTCGTAAATTCCCGGGCGATTGATGTGGCCGGAGATGGCGTAGAGTCGCGTCCCGCCGTTTTTCGGCGTGCCCAGGCCGGCGTACCATTCGCCGCCTTGCCGGATGATGGCCGGCACCGTGCTCAGCGATTCCACATTGTTGATGACCGTCGGACAGCCGTAAAGTCCCACGACTGCGGGGAAGGGAGGCTTGATGCGCGGATAGCCGCGCTTGCCCTCGAGCGATTCCATCATGGCCGATTCCTCGCCGCATTCGTACGCTCCCGCGCCCGTGTGCGTGATCAGATCGAAGTCGAATCCGCTGCCAAGAATGTTCTTCCCGAGATAGCCCTTGGCGTAGGCTTCGGCAATCGCCACGTCCATAATGTCGAGGACGTACCGATATTCGCCGCGGATGTAAATGAATCCTTGGTGCGCACCCACCGCGCGCCCTGCAATCACGCATCCCTCGATCAATTGGTGCGGGTCCATTTCCATCAGCGGGCGGTCCTTGCACGTTCCCGGCTCGCTTTCGTCGGCGTTGGCCAGTATGTACTTGGGCTTTTCCGTCCCCTTGGGGATGAAGCTCCATTTCATTCCCGTCGAAAAGCCTGCTCCCCCGCGTCCCCGAAGCCCCGATTTCTTCACTTCCTCGATGATTTGCTCCGGCGTCATCTGCTTCAGCGCCTTTTCGAGCGCTTGATAGCCTTCGTTCTTGAGATACACATCAATCTTCGTCGAGTTCGGAATCCCGAAGCGCCTGCTGATCACTACCACTTCGGCGGGAAGGCGTTCGTGCAGCGCGCCGGACGTCACGGGCGCGGGTGCCGGCTTCTTGCCTTCCTGGAGTTGCTCGAAGATGGCATCCACTTTCTCCGGGTCGAGGTCCTCGTAAAAATCGTAATTCACTTGCATGGCCGGCGCGCCGGTGCAAGCGCCGATGCACTCCACTTCCTCGAGCGAGAATGTGCCGCTGGGCGACACTTCTTTGTTCCTGATCCCCAGCCGTTTCCGCACGTGCTGAAAGAGCTCGTTGCCGCCTCGCGCCATGCAGGAAACATTCGTGCACACCTGAATGTGATAGCGCCCCGCGGGCTTGCGCCGCAGCATTGAATAATACTCGAGCGTCTCCTCCACTTGGATTTTGTTCAGGCCGAGCCGCTTGGCGATTTCCTCGAGGATTTCATCGCCCAGGAATCCGAGCTCGTCCTGCGCGTAGAGCATCATGGGAATCAGCGCCGAGCGCTTCACGGGATAGCGCCCGGCGAGCTCCTTGAATTTGGCTTCCAGTTGCGCCGGCAATTGCATCGCAGCTTTAGGACTCACTCCCATCGAAATTTCGCGATATCACGCCACACGAATCACGGTTCACGATTCACGAATCACGAGTCACGAATCACGTTTCCTCACCGATCCACTTCTCCCAGCACGATGTCCGTGGTGCCAATGCAGGCCACTACGTCGGCGATCAGCCGCCCCTCGCACAGCTTCGGCAGCGACTGCAGGTTTACGAACGACGGCGCGCGGAACTTCACGCGGTAAGGCTTCTGCGAGCCGTCGCTCACGAGAAAAACTCCCAATTCTCCGCGCGGCGATTCAATCGCCTGGTACACCTCGCCCACCGGCGGCGTAAACCCTTCGGTGAAAATTTTGAAATGATAGATCAGGCCTTCAATCGAGGTCTTCATCTCCTCGCGCGAGGGCGGAATTATTCCGGGCGCCACGGCGCGGAAGGGGCCATCGGCGGGAATTTTTTCCATGGCCTGCCGGACGATTTTAATGCTCTCCCGAATTTCGGCCACCCGCACCACGTATCGCGCGTAAACATCTCCCGCGGTCTGCGTGGGGATGTCGAACTCGAATTCATCGTAGCTCGAATAAGGAAAGGCCTTGCGCACATCGTAGGCCACGCCGCTGCCGCGCAGCATGGGCCCCGAAACTCCCATGGCAATCGCATCCGCCGCGCTAAGTATGCCGACTCCTTTCGTCCGCGCCATCCAAATGCGGTTTTGCGTCAGCAGGTCTTCGTATTCGTCTATGTGGCCCGGCAGCGACTCCATCACGCGCCGCACGCGGTCCAGGTACCCTGGCGGCGGTTCCAGCGCCAGCCCGCCGAAGCGGAAGTAGCTCGTCATCATCCGCTGCCCGGAGACGTACTCGAAGATTTTCATGATTTCTTCGCGCTCGCGGAAGCAGTAGAGGAAGACGGACATCGCGCCCAAATCAATCGCGTGCGTTCCCAGCCACACCAGGTGCGACGCAATGCGCGTCAACTCCGTGAGCAGCACGCGGATGTATTGCGCGCGTTTCGGTATTTCCAACCCGACCAACTTTTCGACGGCCAGGCAGTAGCCAAGATTGTTCGATAGCGGCGCGAGGTAATCAATTCGGTCGGTCAGCGTAATCGCCTGTGAATATGTTTTCGCCTCGCAATTCTTCTCGATTCCGGTGTGCAGGTAGCCGATCACCGGCTCCGCCTTCACCACCGTCTCGCCGTCCAACTCGAGCACCACGCGCAGCACGCCGTGCGTGGAGGGGTGCTGCGGCCCCATGTTGAGGACCATCGCCCGCGTCGCGCCGGCGGGCGTCTCGATGGATGTCGTCGCCATGGCTTCCACCACGTCGCGTTCGCTCATCTCTAGCGATACCCCTCCACCGGATAGTCCTTGCGCAGCGGGTATCCCTCCCAATCCTCCGGCATCAGGATGCGGCGCAGATCGGGATGGCCCTGGAAACGTAATCCGAACAGATCGAAAATCTCGCGCTCATGCCAGTTGGCCGTCGGCCACACAGGCGTGACCGTCGGCGCCACCGGCTCGCTCCCCTGCACGCGCACCTTCAGCCGCAGCCGGTCCCGGCGCTCAATCGAAAGCAAATGGTAATTCACCTCGAATCGCGGTTCGATGGGATACCGGTCCACGGCTGTGATATCCGAGAGGAATGAAAAGCGCAGCGAAGGCTCGGTCGCCAGGTATTCCGCGGTGCGCACCAGGTGCTCCAGCGGCACAACCACGGTCGTCTCGCCCCGGAATTCAATCACCTGGGCGACGGCCTGCGCATCCCACTCCCTGAGCTTGCGCACGGCAAGACTGTTTTCAGTTGCCTGTGGTTCCACTATAAGTCCGGTTCCGGATGGGGCCGCCGCTCAGCGATTCCAGTCGAGCGCGCCCTTCTTCCAAAGAAAAATGTATCCCACGAACAGAATCAAAATGTAAATCAGCATCTCCACGAATCCAAACACCTCGAGCCGCCTGTAAACCAGCGCCCAGGGATAGAGGAAGATGGCCTCGATATCGAACAGAATGAATACCAGCCCCACCATGTAGAAATGCACGGAGAAAGGATGGCGCGCGTCGCCCGTCGGCGTGATCCCGCACTCATAGGCTTGGTCCTTTTCGCGCGACTGCTTGTGCCTGCCCACCAACGTGGACACCACAATCAACGCGCCCGCAAGCCCCCCCGCCAGCAGGAACATCAGCAGAAGCGGGCCATAGCTGTCGAGGTAGTTGCTGTTCATGTTCGCCGCGCTGGTATAATAGCTTCCGGGCGCACAGCGGTCAAATGGACTCCTAAAAAATTTTTGGACGCGCGGTTTCGTGCGCCTCCTCAATCACGGCGGACGAGGAATTTCCCGCGCGCACGTAGGCAGGGGGGAACGCCATCCGAATCGGTTCCGGATTCAACACGGACATCCGCGTTGGCGAGCACGTATTTCATGTTCAGACGGAGGATCGCGGGCCGGGCCGCCCTCTTATCGACACCGCCGTCTACCAAAATGGCCGCGTCCTGCACCGCCGCTCATCAAGCTACGAAGAATTCGCCGCTTCCCCCGAGTTCTCGGAAGACGCCCTGCGCCAACGCGTTGAGCAACAGCACCGCGGCGTGATCGAGGAGCTTCGCTCGGGCGCTCTTGCGCCGGAGACGGCCGCGCCCGCGGGCCAGCCGGGCGCGTCCTCCGCGATCCAGGTGCAGCTTCTGAATCCCGGGTCGTGGCTTTCGGCGGGCAACGTCTCGCTCGATTTGGAAATTGTGCGCCGTGCGGACCGCCTGCCCCAGCCTGGAATTCAAGTCGAAGCCAGGATTCTGGGTGCTCTCAAAGACGGCAGCCACTCCGGAACGACCGACGCCCATGGCCGCGCGCTCATCCGCTTTCCTTTGCCTCCGCTCGGCAAGGGAGATTTGGCGCTCGTCATTCACGCCGTAGCGAACGGCAGCAGGGACGAGATTCGCTTCGAGATGCGCTCGCGCGGCGCATCCCCCGGCGCAAATCCCGTTCCGGGTCCCTGAAGGGGGGCTCCCGACAATGATCGTCACGATCAATGGCGAACGCCGCGAAATCCCCGATGGCCTCACCGTCGCCGCGATGCTCGACCACCTCGGCATGGCGCCCAGCCGCGTGGCCATCGAGCGCAATCTCGAAATCGCTCCCCGCGCACGCTGGCATGACATCGCCGTCGCACCGGACGACTCCTTCGAAATCGTTCACCTCGTCGGCGGCGGCTAACGCCGTCCGCGTCTGGTCGCGCCCTATGGAACCGCGCCCAGGCCCGCCCCACCGGGCTCCGCCGTGGGCGGGACGACCTGGCTCTTTTTCTCCTCTGATGCCGGACAGAAACCGGCCTGGCCCTGGAGTTCGGGAAACTCCGTGCAAACCTCCGCAAAGATTCTGCTCAGGTTCTCTGCCGCAATTTGTCGCCCGACCTTGCCTGAATCCGCCATCACGTCCGCCATGTGTTCGTTCAGATGCTGTCCCGCGGGTGTCTGGTAGAACTGGGTCAGGGCCTTTACATCATCGTCGGAGAAATACTTGGCATACACGGCCGCGATTCCATCCATGAATTCCTGGCCCTGCACCAGAGCTATTAGCTTGTCCTCAATGGCACTCACAATCTTCTCGCGGTTCGGCGTTGCAGGGATGGACGCAAGCAACTGAGCCCGCATAGAGTCGAAGACCAAACGAACGCCCTCTTGTGCTCTATCAGCCGCGTGAGTTGCTTCCATCAATTGCAATATGTCCGCCTTAAGCTGCGGATCAATCGTCGCGGGAAAGCCCGGAGCCGACTCCCCGGAGCCGCCCAGAGTGAAGACGACCGATATGGTGGTATCCACCTCCACGGGATTGCCGTTGAGCAGATATGGCTTGTATGTCCACTGCCTCACTGCGTCCATCGCTGCCTGACACAGCATCGGCGGGCCGGAAACGAGCTGCAAATCTTTAATCGTGCCATCCGTCATAATGATGGCATGGAGAACCACCGTGCCTTGGACGTGCGCCTCCTTGGCCTCCGCAGGGTAAATCGGCGTTACTTGATGGATGAGCATCGCTTGTTCGACATTCCCACCGACACGGATCCGCATGGGTTTCGGCGCAGCTTCCGATGATGGCGCCGCGGCGTTCGGAACCGCGATACTTTGGCCTGTGTCCTGTGCTCTTGCTGGCAGGACCGTCAAAAGCGCGGCCAGCCCCGCCGTGAACAATGCCCCTTTGCCTCTCATCGTTCGCCTCCCATCTTGTCTCGAAAACATGCTCACGAGACCGCTCTATACGCCAGCCAGCAAATGTCCCAGCTTATCCTTCTTCGTGCGCAAATACCCGCGCGAGCGCCGGCTGGTTCGCGGCCGGCAGGGAATTCGCTCGACAACGCGAATGCCCGACTTTTCGAGCTGCCGTATTTTATCGGGATTATTCGATAGCAGCCGCACACGGCGCACTCCCAGCGCCTTCAGCGCCTCGGCGGCAAAATCGTAATCGCGCGAATCCGCCGCAAAACCGAGCTCGCGATTGGCCTCCACCGTGTCGAAGCCCTCGTCCTGCAGCTCGTAGGCCTTCAGCTTGTTCAGCAAGCCGATTCCGCGCCCCTCCTGCGGCAAGTAGAGGACGATCCCGGCGCGCTCTTTCGCGATTTTCCGCAGCGACATTTCCAGCTGCGCGCGGCAATCGCACCGCTCGGACGCGAACACGTCGCCCGTAAGGCACTGCGAATGGACGCGCACGAGCGGCGCTTTACCCTGACGGAGGAAGGGCGACGCCTTCGCGCCTGAAATCCGCCCATGCACGATGGCGATGGCCTCCTCGCCTTTCGCGCGGCCCGCAATCCCGGCCACCGTGAACCGCCCGAAGCGCGTCGGCAATTCCGCCCGCGCCACTACGCGCGCCTTCCCGGTTTGCTTTCTCTTCTTCATGGGAATTAACCATTATAGCAGCCCTCGCAAAATTCCCCCCGGACGCAATCCTGCCGAGGACACTGCCTCAGTTTCCGGGCACACCTTGACTCAGGAGTGATTCACAGAAGGAATTGTTCGATCCGCAGCCTAATCGTCGCCGTGCGCCGGAGCAGCGCCGCCCGCGGGAACCAATTCTTGATCCGGCCACGGCGGAAGCAGTTTCACCAGCATCCACAGGATGGCCAGCGGCAAGAGGGTCAGAATAATTGCGGTCAGCAAACCTTCCCTGGTCACAAATCCGATCTTGTACGTCGTGTACCCCAAAAAGCTCTTGGAAAAGAGCTGCCCGCCAATCACCACGTTCCAGCGCATCGCTAAAATCCCGATGAGCGCCAGGCTTCCCGCCACGGCATAGATGCGCTTGCGGACCTTTTCGCTGAGCTTGAACAACTGAGTCAAAGCCAGCAGACCAATAGGCAGCAGCGTCCCGATATAAATCTGGATAACCACCTGGGAAACGTACAGCCGCGTATGCACCATGAAATCCAGGCTGCGGAAAGACTCATCCGCCTCGTAGATGCGGTGCACCAGGTCGAGCATCTCCAGGCTGAAGTCAATGATGAACGTGTAGAACAGATAGTGCGCAATCGTATCCACACATCGCATATCAATCGTCTTCTTGCGGTACCAGCAAGTGAACATATAGAGCACCAGCACCACGGCAATCCCCGACACCATCGCCGAGAACAGAAACACCACCGGCATCGTCGGCGAGGACCACCAGGGATTCGCCTTCACCGACCCGAAGATGAACCCTACATACCCATGCAGCAGAAACGCGGAGGGAATCCCTATCACGGTGATGATGTAGCCCGCGCGCTCGTCAATGCGCAGCGCATTTTCGCTGATGTTGGTCGAGCCGAGCGTGAGCACGCGGTAGACGAAGCGCTTCAGGCACGTGGTCCGCTGCGAAAGCAGAACGATGTCCCGCCGAAATTCCAGCCAAATTTCCAGCACCAGCACGGCCATCAGGTACCACAGATACACGAACCCGAACATCGCCATCGCCGACGTGCGGTGCGGCGTCAAATACATTTCGAAAGAACGCTCCGGATGCCCCAGGTGAAGCTGTAGCGGCAACGGCGCCACCAGCAAAAACGCCAGCGCCGTCAGCAGCGCCAGCCGGTAGGTCGGCTTCACGGCCTCCACCCGAAACACGCGCTCGAGCGACGCCAATATGAACGCCCCCGCCACCAGCCCCGTAATATATGGATACACGACGATGAGCACGCTCCACGCCAGCTCGATTTCGTTCGGGTACATGTAGCCTTGAACCGCTGGCATCGCTTTGTCGCGCCTCCTTAGCGCACCGATCCGTCGAGGTCGTTGTAATAAAGTTTCGCTCCCGTGGCCATGTGCGGCTTGAGCACCTGCACGTTGTGAGTCCGCAAAAACTCATGAATCGGATCGTTCGGATTCTTGAGGTCCGCAAGCTGCCGCGCGCCGGTGGGACAGGCTTCGCAACAGGCGGTCGTGAGTCCCTTGGTAATCCGGTGATAGCACAGCGTGCACTTTTCCGCCGTGTGCGTCTTCGGATTCAGGAACCGGCAGCCATACGGGCACGCCTGGATGCAGTACCGGCAGCCCACGCAATATTTTTTGTCCACCAGCACCACGCCATCCGGCGTGATGAACGTCGCGCCCACCGGGCACACCTGCGTGCACGGCGAATCCGCGCAGTGATTGCACATTTTCGGCACAAAGAAATTCCTGCCGCCGCGGTCGAGGTGCGGCGGAAACCCATCCATGCCGCCGTTGGGCGAATCCACCACGGGATCGAACAGGTCGGTATCGTTCACGTGGTAGCGCTCCACCCATGTGCGGAAATAGCCCTCCGGCACATCGTTTTCCTTCGCGCACGCGCGCACGCAATTTCCGCACCCGATGCACTTCTCGATGTCCACCAGCATTCCCCACCAGTGCTCCGTCAGCTTGTAATTGGGCGAACTTTCCGGCGTTCCGGCCAGGACGGACTCCCATGCCACCGCCGCGGCGGGCAGCAGAATCAGCATTTGCCGGCGCGTAATTTTCATGGCTTGCCTCCCGCGCCAATCACCGGCAGCGGACTATGCGGCTGATGGCAGGTCTCGCAGGGTAATCCTCCGCTGTGCTCCTCTGCATGAATCTGCGGGAAGCCTGCGGGCCTTGCGCCATTCTCCTCATGGCAACGGACGCAGAGATTGGCGGTATCCAGTTTCGGCGGCTCGATGGAGGGATCGTCGGCATGATTTGCAAGCGCGCCATGGCACGCTTCGCAGTTCACGCTCACATGCTTTCCGGCGTTCTTCATCGTCGCGACATCGGAATGGCAAGTCTCGCAAGCCTCGTGTCCGGCAAATACCGGAGTCTTGGCGGCGATTTCCGCGATGGCGTTTCCGCGATAGTGGCCATATTCGCCGAAACTCTTGGGCACCAGGACCGCCCGCACCAGTACAAAGACGAGCACGCCCACCGCGAACACCAGTGCCACCCGCAACAGATGTTCGTAATCCTTGAGCTTGCTCATTGCCGCGCCAACCCTTGTGACCTCTATCACTTGCCGCCCCTGCCTTCCATCGCGCTAGGGACGTGCAATATCAACTAGATACGCGAATTTTCGGCCTGCTGCGGTAACAGGGGTCACACTCCGGTGTGACGTTCGTCACCCGCTTTTCGGCAAGCCTCTGCCCATGTCGCGGCCATCCTGCTGTGAAGGTTTATAATGTAGCCTGCCTGCCTGGCGGGCAGGCGCCGGGGACTTCAGCCCGGCATCCTGCCGTTGCCTTTGCCTATGTAGCGGCCGCCTCGAATTGTAGGCGGGCATCTTTGCCTCTTCGCCCCTTGCCTTCCGCCTTTCGTTGTCATTCTGAGCGGAGTCCCGCGCTCTTGGTTTTCCCGCCGCCTTTTGGCGGGCGTGGGCCGCAGTCGAAGAACCCCTCTTCGCTTTCGCGAACTGGAAGGATGTCAACAGACCGCCCATTTGTCGGTGATGGGTCAGTTTCAATTTTCTTGATCGTGACACAAAGAGCCAAAATTCAAACTGACCCATTACCCCTTCCACGGGCATCTTGCCTTTCTCTTGCATTCGCCGTTGCCCTTTCTGTGTAGGGGCACAGCACGTCGAAGATCCGCCGCGGCGGGCTGTGCCCGGCCACCTTTCAGGTGGCCTCCTCGCTTTTGCCGTTAAGGTTTAAATGTAGCCTGCCTGCCGGCAGGCAGGCGCCGGGGACTTCAGCCCGGCATCTTGCCTTTGCTGTTGCCTATGTAGCGGCCGCCTTCTCGCCCTGAACAAAGTGAAGGGTCAGGCGGGTGCCTTATTCTTGCTTTGTAGGTCGCGGTTTTTTACCCTGAGGCACGAAGGGCAACCGCGACATAATCGCCCGTCGCAGCCTTTGCACCCTCCGACTTGATTCGGAAAGCTTTTCTCTTGCCTTTGACTTCGCCCTCACACCTCATCCCTCGCTTTCGCCGGAGTTTACCCGCCGGAGCGGATTCACCGCGTAGGCGGGCCTGCCGCACCGAAGTCTGCCTTTTGGACTCCGAATGATTCTGCGGAGCGGATTCACCGCGTAGGTGGGCCCGCCGCACCATTCGCATCCTCCGACTTGATTCGGAAAGCCTCTTTACACCGCCGTCGCTTTACCCTGACGAAGGAAGGGTTTACCCTGACCCCTCTATCCCGGGCGAACGGGCGTGGCGGACCTGCTCGCCGTGGCGGCCGTCTTGCTCCTTGGGGACTGAGGGTTAGAACCATTGCACGGGTGTGGCGAGGATGCGATTTTTGTCGGGTTTGCGGCGGGCGCGCCTTCCCGGTTTGCTTTCACCGTTTCGCGGAACCCCGCGCGTTACGGCAGCCTCGCAAAATTACTCCGGAATTAACCCCGGCACGGATAGCGTGTCAGTTTGCGAGTACGCCGTGATTCGCCAGCAATCAGCGAAGCGTAAAACCGAAGGACGGGAATTCCCGATCAACTAGATGCACTATCGGCCCGCGCCGTACTCGCCCGCTGGTTGGCCGTGTATCGCCGCTGCGCCCTACCCCTCGTAACCTGGAGGCGCTACAAATCCGCCCACTACCTGTGCCAGCAGTTTCGCAAAAGTAATCGGCGTGGCGTCTTCCCAATACGGTCCCATGATTTGCAGGCCGATGGGCAAGGCGTCCTCGCCACATCCGATCGGGGCGATTGTCGCCGGGCAGCCCGTCAAGGTCGCATGTGCGATCCAGCGCCCCAAATCGTCGTAAGCGCGCGGGCCGTGTGCGGTGGCAATTTTGCGCTTGTCGTGCGGTTCGCTGTGGTCATGCTCAAACGCCGTGGTGAAGGCGACGGGTGAGAGGAACACGTCGACCTCATCGAAATAACTCTGCCACAGCGCGCGATATCTCAGCCGCCGGAAGTTTTGTTGTTGCCAGCCGGCGAAGCTCACCAGGCCCGGCATCGCTTTACCGCTCGCCGCGGCCTCTTTCCGTTCTCCCTCTTGCTGCTCTGGGGTCTCAACGCTGAAGGTGAATGCATCCAGGAGGAACACGTAATTCTGATTCAGCTCTTCAATCTTGACTCCTGCGGGCCAGCCGCGTTTCAGCGTGGCACCCGCTCTCTCAAGTTTCTGGATCGTATTCTCCAATACTGCTTTTGTTTCCGGAGTTACGGGGCAATATGGATCGTCAAGCACGTAGCCGACCCGAAATTCCCGCAAACTTTCGTGTCGCGCTGCGGGCAGTTCCCATTTCCACGCTTTCGCGGTGTAGTCCGCCGGACCACCCAGAACGCGCAACGCGGCGAGTAAATCTTCCGCGCTGCGCGCCAGCGGCCCGCCAACGGCAAGCAGAGTCGAGAAACCTGGGTCCTGGTGGCGCCCGCCAGGCAGATGGCCCTGCATGTCTACCAGGTCAAGCGTCGGTTTATGTCCGTACACACCGCAGAAATGCGCTGGCACGCGGATCGATCCCCCGATGTCGCTGCCGACACTTAGGTATCCGAGCCCTGCCGCCAGCGCCGAGGCTGACCCGCCCGACGATCCTCCCGGCGTTCGCTTCACGTCCCACGGATTGTTGGTTGTGCCATAAATTTGGTTGTAGCTTTGACAATCGGCCAGGCCGATCGGAACATTCGTCGCACCAATCAGCACGGCCCCCGCTCTGAGGAGCCGAGCAACAACCTCCGAATTGCTTGGGGCCTTGGAGTCTTTCAGCGCCGGAATTCCCCAAGTGCAAGGATGCCCCGCCACTCCATAACTTTCCTTCACGTGAACCGGCACGCCGTGAAGGACGCCGAGCGATTTCCCGCCTGCTTGCACTTCATCCGCGTGTTTTGCCCGCGCGAGCGCTTCTTCGCGAAGCTGATATGTAAACGCATTTAGTCGCGGATTGTATTTGTCGATCCGCGCGAAGGTTTGTTGCGTCAGCTCGAAAGACGAAATGTGCTTTTTGCGAATCGCCTCTGCAGCATCCAGCGCCGACGCAAATTCCAGCCGGCCAGTAGGACTCGCCGTCCGGCTGGAGATTGGACCAGTCACATTCGCGTTGCGGCTACCGGCCATGACATCGCCTAGGCCATTTTCGGCAAAAACTGGAAGACCCGCCGCCAGACCCAGAGAAACAGCGCTGACAAAATCTCGCCGATTCATGTGTGGTCCTTTCCTGTGTCAACGATAACGTTGAATGATGCGGAACACGATCTGCACAGTCGACAATCGAGTCCCCATCTTGTTCAGCCGGCAGTCTTAACAGGGACCGCTTTGCCCAAGCGCACGCCTCGAGCAGCAGCAATTTCTCTCCAATCCGTTATCAGGTCCGCAAAAACGATTGAAACCATCGCATAAAGAATCACGGAATAGCTTCCTGCCTCAACGCTCAAGTGGTCCAGACCCGGAAGGTGACTGAGAGCTCGGGCCATAACAAAAACCACCGGTCCAACCGCATAACCACGGGCCATCCACCGGCGATGCTGCTCAATCTTCCCTCTGCGTGCGGCAATCACCGCGGTAACAGTGCAAAGAATCCATGCGCCCCCCTGCGTTGTGGCGCTACACCGAAAAAAACCGGGATAGTGCCAGGCGAGAACAGGTCCCAACACGCCTGCCACAAGCACCGCACCGAGATAGGTCTTGCCCAGCAATCTGTGCCGGGCGATATTTCTCTGTCTCAAGCGCGAAGAGAATTGCAAGGGACCTATAACCAGCGCAACCAATCCCGCGGCGACGTGCGGGAAGAGAAGCCAACGCTGAGAATACAGCAGGCTATGAAGCGGGTGCGCCGGACTCATCATCGGAATGCTGGTGAACAGGAATGCCACCAACGCCATCAACCCAAAGACCGCCCAGGCCACGCTTTTCTTCAAGCCACCAGCCGTTGCCCGCATGCCTTCTCGATGCATTTGGGGGTTTTGAGTGCTAAGTGTGCTGAGTGTATTCACAAGATCCCTCCAGAGAAAGACATCCATACCATCGCCAGGCCTATGTGCGTGTGATCGGATCGTGGGGAACGGCGTGAGGATCGATCGAAGTATTGTGGCCGTTCGAAATCTGCCATTCGCCACCCGTTTTCACGGTAACCAGAGTCAGGCGGTCGACTACTCCGCTCATGCGTCGTCCATCCGGTGTCACGTAATCGCCCATCCTTACGGTCAACGTCGCGATGGCCACATCATTTGAAATCATTCGAACCTCAGGATCGCTTTGCTCCATCGCGGTTTCACGGAACATTCCTGCATGCAGCGCCTCATGAGCTTTGACGATTTCATCGCGCCCCCGCCACCACATGCCCACAACATTCACCCAATCCGCATCCTCGGCCAGTATTTTGCCCAGGTCCTCCAACCGGTGGCGATTCCAGATGTTCTCCAGAGATCGAACGAGCGCTACAATTTTCGACTTGTCGTCCACGGCGAATCTCCTGACGTATGAACCGGACTGCGGCACAAATCTGCTGATTTAACTGGCTGCGCCACTTCGACAAGCTCAGCTACTCGCCTTCACCGCCATAGTCTATTCGAGGTTTCCTGCGGAGAATTGTAAAAATGCGACATTTCAGAAAACTGGTGCCCCAGTTGACCGCGATGAGCAGGCTCGATCGGATGAAAGTCCGCATCCGGCAGAGAAACGAGCAGTTTTTGCGGAGCGGCGCCTGCCAGCAGGTGCGTGTCTCGGATCAGATGCGCCTGATCAAAATAGCCGGCGCCTAAAGCGACCTCCGTCCACGAAAGACCTGGATTGGTTTGCTTCCTCAGCATGGCAAATTCAAGGCGCGCCACCCTTGAAAACAGCTTCGGCCCAACTCCCACGCATTCGCGAAACTGTCTTTCAAACTGTCGCAGGCTCAGATTGCATTGGCGGGCCAACAGCGCCAAGTCTACCTTTCCATGCCTTCGGCGCATCCATCTGGCCGCCAGCCCAACCCGTGAAATCTCGATCGTCCGGCGCAGTTGTCGTAACAGAAATTCATCAGCTGCGTCCGCAAGCTCCTGGAGCGCGACGGCATTCTGCAGCCGGTTCAACAGATGCGAGACTTCTCGACCCAGTACGCTTTCCGCAGGCAGAGCCTTGTCGGCGAGTGGATGAATTGGAATGCGAAAGAGCGCATGCAGGCCCGCAGGGTGGAAATGAATCGTAAACGTCCGCACCGACCTTGGATAAATCAGATCGCCCTTGACCTTCGTACTCGGTCCGGCGAGCAGGACCTTGGGCGCTGTCCATGTCCCCCCCGGCCCACGAATCTGGTAACGGTCAAGGAGGTAAAACTCCAAAGTCTGCTGAGTGCGCGCGTAGATTGGACGCAACACCACACAATCTTCCGACTTACCCTGCCGCAATCCGTAGTGGGAGACATAGTACGAAATCGGCTCGCGCGGAAGGTACACCTTCACCGGCAACCTGAATCTGGATTCAGTCATCGAGAGACCATGCTCGGCGGAATCAAACTGCCATTCCGCGGCATTCACCTAGCCGTCCCGCAAGTATATTCCACACTCAGATAACAAGTGAACGAATTCGACCGCTGGTCCATTCGGGGAAACCGGGTCATGTCAGATTCGGTTGCCACGTGCTGCTAGCGCTTCAATGCTCTGTAAGTTTCAAAGTGAGTTCCTTGGATTGTCACAAATAAGCTAACGCGCTCATTGAGCTCAGCGCCTGTCTGATTTTTAGGTTCTGGGCGGGCGGTCGGCTACTCGGAAGCGATCGCGGAGATGCGGGCACCGCCGCCGGGTCTCGCCCACTACTACAATTGTCACTTTACCCTGAGAGAAGTCGAAGGGCGAACCGTCTTCGAGCCGCGCACGCGCCTCGCCGCCAGCCACGGCCTCACTCCCACCCTCTCGCGGACTTTAAGGCCATTTTAAGGTGCAAAACGTGCCAAAAACGTGCAAAAAACGGCATTTTAGGGCCTTTTAACCAGCTTAAGAGAGCAAAGTCCATGCTGCAAATTGCGGCAAAGTCCATGCTGCTGTTGCTGAGGCCAAAAGCTGCAAATTGCAGCAAAGTCCATGCTGCAAATTGCTCGCTTAAATCGCTGGAGCCTTTCGACCAAGCTAAAGACGAAAATTACTCGAGCCTTTCGAGCAAACCAAAGGCGGAAATTTGCTCGAATCTATCGAGGAATTCGAGCGGGCCGCTTCGAAGGCAATGGCGACGACAAAGGCAAAAGCAAGGACCGCGAGGGCTGGGCTTTACATCGCGGGCGGGTTTGGCTAACGTAGCGCGTGAGAATTCGTTTCACGGTCCGCGAACGAAATGGAGACACTTTCCGGCGGCAGGGAACTGCTGTTCACTTTGATTCTGAAAGTTGGCTGGGCGGCGGCGCTCGCGTCCTTGCTGGTGCGCTTCCGGTCGTTTAGGAAACTTGTGTTCACCGAGACTCGCAGCCCCGACGAGCAAGTGATGCTGCTCCTTTTCCTCGTGCCGCCGCTGGCGATTGGCTCCATGCTGCGCATCGTGGGCCACTATCAGTTCTTTGATCTCACGCTCGAAGGGTCGTTTCTGATGGGCCTGATCGGCGGAAGGATGGTGGGCCTGCTGGGAGGGTCGCTCATCAGCCTCCTCGCGTTCGGCAACCACGAGTGGCTGTCCAGTCCGATGGCTGCATCGGTGGGATTGCTTGCCGGCGTGGTCCGCCAGTTGATGCCGGACAAGGAAGACATCTGGCATTTCGGGCCGTTCCTGTTTCTGAGCATTCCGGAGTGGATATGGAAGCTGGTGCGTTACGGCCAGGGCAATTGGGCGATGCTGCCGCTCTTCGCGTGCGCCGCGATGGAAGTGGGCTATCTCGAACTCGCCGCCGCCGTGCCTTCGCGCTGGCTCTTTGCGATTCATCCCGCCAATAGCGGCTATATGGCTCTGGTGGTGCTGTCGTCGGTGATGTGCGTGGCCATCGCCGTGAAGATTTGGAACAACACGCGCATCGAGATGAACCTCGAGCAGAACCAGCAGTTTCTGCTCAAGGCGCGCATGGACGCGCTCACCTCGCAAATCAATCCGCACTTTCTATTCAACACGCTGAATACGGTGTCGTCGCTGATACGGTTCGATCCGGACATGGCGCGCGGCGTGGTGGTGAAGCTTTCGAACATCCTGCGGCGGCTGCTGCGCCAGCATGAGACGTTCGTGCCGCTGCACGAAGAGCTCGAATTCATAGACGACTATCTCGGGATCGAAGAGATTCGCTTCGGGCGCGACAAACTCCAAATCTTCAAGGAAATAGACGAGGAAACGCTGGACGCGTTTATCCCCAGCATGTTGCTGCAGCCCATCATCGAAAACGCCATCAAGCACGGCCTGGCGCCGCGACTGGAAGGCGGCGAAATCCGTCTGCGCACGCATCGCCGCGACGGCCGGCTGCTGATAGACATCGAAGACAATGGCATCGGCATTTCGCCGGAACGGCTGCGCGAGGTGTACGGCGGAGGCATCGGCATCAGCAACGTCCACGAGCGGCTGCGTCTTCTTTATGGCGAGCAATTCAAGATGGACATCCGCAGCCAGGAGGGCGAAGGGACGCAAATCCACATCGAGATCCCCGAAGTTTCCGCCGCCGAACCCGCCCCCAGCGCTTGATTGTTCGTTCCCCTTCGCTCGATTTCGTGCCCCCGAATTCCTCGATAGATTCGAGTAATTTCCGCCTTTAGTTTGCTCGAAAGGCTCCAGCGATTTAAGCGTGCAATTTGCAGCATGGACTTTGCCGCAATTTGCAGCATGGACTTTGTTGATGTTTGCGGCTTTTGGCGTCAGCAACAGCAGCATGGACTTTGCCGCAATTTGCAGCATGGACTTTGTTGATGTTTGCGGCTTTTGGCGTCAGCAACAGCAGCATGGACTTTGCCGCAATGTGCAGAATGGACTTTGCTGCAATTTGCAGCATGGACTTTGCTCTCTTAAGCTGGTTAAAAGGCCTTAAAATATCGTTTTTTGCACGTTTTTGCCCCTTAAAATGCCCTTAAGTCCGCGAGAGGGTGGGGAGCGAGGCCATTGCCAGCGGTGAGGCGGAGTCGGGCCCTTCGAGACCCACACCGTGGGTTTCTCTGGGTGAAACGGCTCGCCCTTCGACTACACTCAGGGTAAAATGACAATTGTAGTAGTGAGCGGGAGCTGGTGGCAATGCCTGCGTCTCGATGGTAGTTTCCGAGCAGCCGGCCGTTCGCCCAGAAACGGAGCATTCACCCGGAACGCAACTTACAGGTTGCACATCCCGGCGGCGGTTTTGCAGGAAGTGTTAAGCGGGTCGGCGACAACGAAGACTCAGGGGATGGCTATGGGAATGTTTCGACCGCTAAGGCAAGCCACGAGGTCGGGCAGTTGCTTATATGCACCATCGATAGCGTTCCGGTCATGCGCATTCGGGAAATTCATGTGCCCCACGAGGTTACGTGATGGTCGAACGCCCTCCAGAGTAACTAGCCACTGGTTGGTTTCGGGAATTATTGGGAGGAATAGGTGGCTGTTCACTCGCAAAATCTCGATCAGTTCGAACAAACCAACGAGATAAATATCGTGGGCTCCGGGGCTCGCGTGTTGTGGCCTTGCTGCGGCGCGATTCCTACGTCTTTGAGCTTCGGTCCTAACGGGAGGGGCAACAGCGCTCGCCCACCATTGCCGTCCGATCTGGATTAGGAGCACGGAGTTAATCACTACGCGAACCGTGTTTTCGAGGGCATACAGCTTCCAGTACAGTTTCCCTCCGACGTTCTTTCCGCAGCGGTCAATCCGGCGGACCTGAAAGGAGTAATTCCTAAAGTCTCGGACAATAGGCATGGCCTATTTAGCTTTCTTTTTTTTCTTCTTCTTCTTCCTTGCGGCGTATAAGTTCTGGCTTATTACGGCCTGGCTGGTCTCCAGCAAATTGCCGATTTCGACATTCGTGAACCCTGCGAGGCTGAGCTGCAGTGCTTTGTCCGCCTGGGTTGCTCCCTTCATACCTTGAATGGCCAGTATGGCGAGCAGGCGCTCGATGCGCTCACTTGATACAGTGTCGTCCTTCACTTTCAATGATTATCTCCTTGGCGTTCGAAGATTGGCGGTCAGAACTGAAATTGATCCGTAAGACGTGTTCAGGACGGCGGCAATCGTTCGATTATCCAGTCCGGCCATTTTGAGCAGACGCGCCCGTTCAGTTGTGCTCTTATCAGCACCCACCTGAATACTAACGACCTTGATTAAAAGATCCAGCTTATCACTCAGCTCGGACAACAACCTTTCCGTTCGGTTGGACTCTGGCATCGTATTCGCCTCTCAAGCGCCTGTCGGCAGAAAGATTACGCTCCCAACCATTGACGGTCAATATCTCAAATCCTTGGCCCGCCTGCAAGGCGCTATCGGGTTGATGTCAATAAGTATGGTTCTGATCGTTCCCCACGCTCCTTTAAAGATCGGCGGGACAGTCTTCCTTTCCTTCGGATCGCGTGCGTCGAAGAAAACCAGCCAGCCTTCCCTTCGGCGCTTGTGCTTCATGTAGGTAGCCAACTGCGCTGAGCCTGGAATATTTTTCCCCCTTAGAATCTTGAGCTCAACAACGTGGAGCAATCCTGACGAGAACGTCACCAGTACATCCACAAACCCAATGCCGGAGGTCGCCTCCCGAATTGCAGCGCCTCGTCTTTCAAGTTTGGCACTAGCGAATAGACCCAAGCATTCCTGTCCCAGCTTCTCGGGACGCCTCCTTAGTTTCCCCTTCGTTCGCGAGTCCCAAAACGAATCGACCGCCTCGGATTCGATAGAGTGTTTGAAGCTTTCGAGGAATCTGCGGATGCTAATGCGGGGTAGGATTGCTAGGCGGCTGCCGGAGGCCTCAACCTTTGCGGCGACCGCTTTTGAGAGGAAGAAGAGCCTTTTTTTTTAAACCTGCTGTCCAAGAGGGCCAGCATTTTCTCGTCAAAAGTGTCCCGCCGGATATGGTCATTTCGCCTGTAGAAGACCGTCCGAACGCGCCTCATTGCGGACAGAAACTGCGGGGCCGTCTTGCCTTGACGCTGGCGGTCGTAAAGCCTGGCCAGTGCCACTCCGTACTGGTCGGGATCGTCAAGCCCACGGCGGCTGAAATAATCCTCTATGTAACTCTGAATTGAAAAAATCATCGTCCTGCTCTCCGCTCCCTATTTCTTCCTCGCCGCGGTGTTAGGACGTCCGTCGGGCTTCAGATTGTACTCCTTGCAGAGATACGGGGTGATGCGCAGCGTCCTATCGATTATTTTCTTCGTCCAAAAATCCTGACGGCCCGATGCGTCCGTTAGCTCCAGAAGGCCCTCTTCCCTCAGGAATTTAAGTTGTGGGCTGACATTCGGGGTTTTCATGCGCAGATGATCGGCTATCTCAACTACTCCGCGAATACCGTTAGCGGCGAGGTAGACCTGCGCTCTGCGCCTACCCTTCTTGAAGATTTTCTTGACGGTCTCGAAATGTCGATCTTCGTCCGCACGGAGGGCAAAAGCATTGGTCTCGTCTATCGAGTCGACCTTGTGCTCGATTTTGGCGAGCCGACTTAGTATTTGCTGATACGGTTCCTCGTTCCTGTCTTTGTTCGTCCGTTTCATTTCCTGTCAGCCCTTCTCTTTATTTTGTAAAGGCTCACGTTCACGGTATTTGTAGTTGTTCCAAGGAAGTCGGCGATCTCGGACTGAGCACAGCCTACTGAATCGAGTAGAGAAATCATATCGTTTTGGCTCCGGTCGCCTTTCATATTCTGAAGATTGAGGCGTACGAGTATTTCCAGCGACCGCGACATATTTCTGAAAAGGGTTAGCTCGTCACGCTCGTCGGCTTGTGCCGTGCGTTTCTTCTTGGTTTTTTTGGACATGCTTAGCAATCCTTCCTATTCTGCGCTTGTCTATTCGCAGTATCTCCCGAAGGGGTTCTTTCTTCATACCAATGCCAGCCGCTTCAAGTATAAAGAGATCTTCAAGCAACGCTATCACCCTATCCAATTTGGGTAGGATTTTTTCATCATTCGTCTGCGGTGGCTTCATAGGCTGTCCTCGCGGGAGGATTTGCGGCTTGATTTCGGAATATGCTTCAACATGTCGTTTACGCGATTCATTCCGCAACCGGCAATCTTGCGAATCTTGTCTTGCGGAACCTTGGCAAGTCCAAGCTGAAGGATCAGGAGATCTCTAAGGAGTTCAGTCGCTGCTTCATCGTGTCTCGTTGCGCTCTGCTTCGCCAAAGTTACCCTCCCTGTTTCTTGACTAACATACTCCACATCGTATCAGAATATTCCGCTTCTTCACATCCGGCACGAACGTGCCAGAAGCAAGCACAACCCCCCGGGATCGCGTCTGGATGACGGCGTACTCGGAAACTGATCCGCTGTCCGTGCCCGGGGAATTTTGCGGCGGCTGGTATAGCGCGGGGCTTCGTGAAACGGCGAAGGCAGGCCCCGCCTACGCGATGAATCCGCTTCGGAGGGCAGGCGGGATGACAGGGGCGGAGGAAAAGGGCGGGCACATTCGTCCACCAGGTTTCGGGGGGCGGGTGTGCCGTGCCCGTTCGCCCGGGATAGAGGGGGCAGGGTAAAAGCGACGGCGGTGCGTCGAGGCTTTCCGAATCAAGTCGGAGGATGCGAAGGCTGCGACGGAGGATTATGTCGCGGTTGAAACCGCGACCTACAAAGCAACGGCAAAAGCAGATCCCTGCCTACCGGCAGGCAGGCCTCCCTGCGTCCCCCGCCCCTCAAAAGGCGAGGGGGAAAGACGAAGACGGGGGACTGCGCTCGGGATGACAACGTAAAGCAAAGGCAAGGGCGAAGAAAAAGACCCCACCCTTCCCGACACGAATCGTCGGGATGCATAAGACGCACACAAAACGAGGATGGGGCACCCGCCTTCGCGATGAATCCGCTTCGGCGCGGCAGGCCCCGCCTGTACTTCGAGAAGGACACGCATTTGAATTTTTGGCTCATTGTGTCACGATCAAGAAAATTCAAACTGATCCACCACCATATTTAGAGCACTATTGCCGGAATGCGGGAATTGCGCTGGGTCGCGGGCGGATGTTAGATTATCGCGCGGGCAATTGGAAGAGCGATGACCTTCGGGTAATGGGTCAGTTTGAATTTTGGCTTTTTGTGTCACGATCAAGAAAATTCAAACTGATCCACCACCGACCTTCGGGGGGCGGGTGTGCCGTGGCAGACCGGTGCGTGGAGGCTTTCCGAATCAAGTCGGTGGGTGCGAATGCTGCGACGGGGATTATGTCGCGGCTTAAGCCGCGACCTACAAGGCAACGGCAAAAGCAAGAGTAAGAGTAAGGCACCCGCCTTCGCGGTAGGACTGCTTCGGGGGGCAGGCCCGCCTTCGCGGTAGGACTGCTTCGGGGGGCAGGCCCGCCTTCGCGGTAGGACTGCTTCGGGGGGCAGGCCCGCCTTCGCGGTAGGACTGCTTCGGGGGGCAGGCCCGCCTTCGCGGTAGGACTGCTTCGGGGGGCAGCCCGCCTTCGCGGTAGGACTGCTTCGGGGGGCAGGCCCGCCTTCGCGGTAGGACTGCTTCGGGGGGCAGGCCCGCCTTCGCGGTAGGACTGCTTCGGGGGGCAGGCCCGCCTTCGCGGTAGGACTGCTTGGGGGGCAGGCCCGCCTCGCGGTAGGACTGCTTCGGGGGGCAGGCCCGCCTTCGGCGGTAAGATTGCTTCGCTGGGCAGGCGCGGGGAGGGGACCTGCTGCAGAGGAAAGGGCTATGCATACCACGAGACGTTTTCCATGCGAAGACTGGAAGGCGCGCCACTCGTGGACGCGGATGTTGCTGACGGCGGCGGCGGTATTGTGCGCGATGGCGGGGCCGCGCGTGGCGCTATGGGCGCAGGAAACGGAGGGCCCGATGCCACCGGCGAGCGCGCAACAATCGTCGGACGCGCAACAGTCTTCGGACGTGCAACAAGCGGGTGGCGCGCAGCAATCGCAGCAACAGCAGGATGAAGACCAGGCCGAGGCGCAGGCGGCGATGCAAATCCTGGAGCGGACGGCGGCGACGTACAAAAAACTTCAGAGCTACGGGTTCAAGGTGACCATTCAATTGCAGCGCGGCGAGAAGAATTTTGAGCAGCACTTAACGGTGAGCGGCGAGAGGCCGGGAAAATACAGAATCGAAGATGACGATCCAAAAGGGCAGGTGCAAATCTGCGACGGGAAGACGGAATGGGTGCTTGACCGGGGAACGAACAAGTACACGAAGGCCGCGGCCACGGCGGCGGACGCGACGCCGATCAGCGATTTCGAGAATATCGCGCAGCACGTGACTGGCGTATCCATCATGCGCGAAGCGCGGTACAACGAGGGCGGGAAAAGCGGGATGGTGTACGTAGTAGCGGTAGTGCGGGACCAGTGGCCACTGGGGACGCTTCCAGGCGTGCAGTACATGACGTACAAAGTTGACGAAGACACGTTCGCTGTGTATGAGGTCGTGACCGTTGCGGGCGATGACTCTAAGAGCATTGATTATTCTCTCGTGAAGTGGAACGAAGCCGTCCCGGAGACGGACTACACGTTCACACCGCCAGCAGCGGCGCGGGAAGCGACGTCCGTGCCGGCGGCGAAGATGCAGAGCGTGGCGCTGGTGGGAATGGAAGCGCCGGACTTCACGCTCGCGGACACGAGCGGGAAAGAGGTGAGCTTGCATGATTTTCGCGGCAAGGTGGTGCTTATGGATTTCTGGGCGAGCTGGTGCGGGCCCTGCCGAGCGGAGATGCCCTACGTTCAGTACATCCACGAACAAATGGCGGATCAGGGCGTAGTCGTGCTGGGGCTCAACGACGGCGAAAATGTCGAGACGGCGACGCAATTCGCCAAAGATGAGCCTGTCACATTTCCCATCCTAATGGGGAGCCTGCCGGAAGTTACCTTGAAATACTTCCTTGCCGGTCTGCCGACGACGGTGGTGATTGACCGCCAGGGCAAGATTGTTTACTACGCGGAGGGTTATGGGACGCCGCTGGAGATCGTGGAAGCCGTGAAGGGAGCGCTCAAGAAGTAGGGCGTCCGCCTTCGCGATGAGACTGCTTCGGCGCGGCACGGGCGGGCCCTTCGAAACCCACACGGTGGGTTTCTCGCCACGGCGAGCGGGCTCAGGGTAAAGGGGAATCAGCCATGTACACAACGAAACAGTCTATACGCCAAAACGGGAAAATACCTAACTGGTGTACACGGGCTTTGCTGGTTGTGGCGGCTGTTTTGTGCGCGATGGCGGCGCCGCTAGCGCTATGCGCGCAAGAAACGGAGGGCCCGATGCCACCGGCGAGCCCGCAACAATCGTCGGACGCGCAACAGACGGGGGGCGCGCAACAAACGGGGGGGGCGCAGGAACAGCAGGATGCGGAGGAAGTGAAGACAGCGATGCAAATCCTGGAGCGGACGGCTGCCGTATATAAAAAACTCGAGAGCTACCAATACAACGTAACCATCGAAATGTTGCGCGGCGGGAAGACGTATGAGCAGCATGAAACCATCAGCGGGGAGAGGCCGGGGAAATACAGAATCGAGGATGACGATCCCAAGGGGCAGGTGGAAGTCAGCGATGGCCAGACGAAATGGACGCTCGACCGCGGGAGTAACAAGTACACGAAGGCCGCGGTGACGGCAGGGGGCGAGACTCCGATCAGCGATTTCGAGAATATCAATAAGGATGTGTTGAAAGTCAGCTTCAAGCCGGAAGGGCACTACCAGGAGGCGGGAAAAACCGGGAAGGAGTATAGGATCGCGGTGGTGCGTAAATCGTGGCCGCAGGGGACGTTCGCCGTTGTGGACCACATGACCTACGGGATTGACGAAGAAACCTACACCATACACTACGTGGCGACGGTCGCGGGCGATGATTGGAAAAACGTCGCTTATTCTCCGGTGAAATGGAACGAAGCCGTGCCGGAGGCGGACTTTGCGTTCACGCCGCCGGGGTCCGCGAAGGAGGCGACATTCGTGCCGGCGGCGAAGATGCAGAGCGTGGCGCTGGTGGGATCGGAAGCGCCGGACTTTACGCTCTACGACACGAGCGGCAAGGCGGTGAGCCTGCACGATTTTCGCGGCAAGGTGGTGCTTGTGGATTTCTGGGCGAGCTGGTGCGGGCCGTGCCACGAGGCGACGCCGTACATTCAATATATCCACGAACAAATGGAGGGGCAGGGAGTGGTGGTGCTGGGACTCAATGACGGCGAGGACCTCGATACGGTGAAGCAATTCGTGAAAGAAGAGTCTGTCACATTTCCCGAGCTGCTGGGCTGCGAGCCGGCCGTGGCCTATGAATTATTTCCTGGATGGTCTGCCTACGACGGTGGTGATTGACCGCCAGGGCAAGATTGTTTTCTACGAGGATGGTTTTGGGACGGCACTCGAGATCGTGAACGCCGTGAAGGGAGCGCTGAAGAAGTAGGGCGTCCCGCCTACGCGATGAGGCTGCTTCGGCGCGGCAAGCGAGGATGAGGGGTGAGGGTGAGGGATGAGGGGTGAGGGCAAAGGCAAAGACAAAGGCAAGATGTCCGCCGCAGCGGGGTGCCCCTACACAGAAAGAGCACAGGTAAACGTGTGCTACTTATGAGAAAACATCTATTCGGAGGGGCGAGGGCCTTCGTTGCCCGGGCCTCCGGAGTTCCGTGAGGGATCGCCGGGGGAGAGAAGCCGTTCGAGGAGGTCGATGAGGGACAGGACGTCCATTTTCGAGACGACGGAGCGAATGCCAATCTTTAGCGCGTGCTCCTCGAGACTCGGGCTGGCGTGCTGCGTGAGCATGACGATGGGCACATCGGGATCAATTTCCAACATGCGGCGGGCAGTCTCGAGGCCATTGATGCCGGGCATTTGAAAATCGAGGATGACCGCGTGGGGGCGGAGATTCTTGAACATGTCCAGGGCGGTCCAGCCGTCGGCGGCATCGGCGCATACTTCCCATCCAGGATTTGTCTGCAACAGTGTACGCAGCCCCCGCCGAACAGGCTCGCTATCGTCCACGATCAATAATCGCGTAGGCATCAGATGCTTTTTTCCACTCGTCATAAATGCTGAGCGAGCGTCCTCTGCGATTGGCCCCTACGACCATTGACGTCCGAATTCACGATGGCGTCAGCAATGGGAAGAGTAGCAGTGATAGTCGTGCCGCCTCCATTGGAATGAACGTCGAGGGCGCCTCCCAGCTCCCGCATGCGTTCGCGCATTCCGCTGAGCCCCATTCCGGGGTTTATGCCGAGCGACATGGAGAGACGATGCTCGAGGGGAATTCCCTTGCCTTCATCGCCAATCTGAACAATGAGCTTCTTTTCCCGCGAAGGCCAGATTTTGATACTCGCCGTCTTGCTTTCCGAATGGCGGTAGACGTTGGTGAGGCACTCCTGCACGATACGGAAAATGGAAATTTCGATATTGGGGGCCAGACGGCCGATTTCGGGGGAGAGGTCGACGTCGACTTTTACGTTGCTGCGATCGGCAAAACCCTCGGCGAAGGTTTTGATGGCGGGCATAAGACCGATTTCGTCGAGGAGGGGAGGGTGAAGGAGATGAGAGATCGTGCGTATCTCCTGCGACAACTGTTCGACGAGGACGGAGTTCTGGCGGAGAACGCCAGCAGCCTCCGGGCTGAGTTTGTGCGCTTCCCTGAGAGCCATGCCATTGTTCATGGAGAGCGCGGCGACGACTTGGCCCACGCTATCGTGGAGGTCGCGGGCGATGCGCCGGCGCTCCTCATCCTGGGTGGAGATCAGGCGGGCGGAAAGGTTGCGAAGTTCGCTGTTCAAGTGGTCCATTTGGCGCTTTTTGCGATGGAGGTCCGCGAAGACGCTAACCTTGGCGCGCAACAATTCGGGAATGATGGGGACGGAGATGTAATCCACGGCGCCGCGCTGGTAACCCTTGAGGCGGTCCACATCGGTGAGGTGCACGGCGGAGATGAAGATAATGGCGGTCTCGCTGAAGCGCGGGTGCTGGCGGATCATGTCCGCGAGTTCGAAGCCGTCGAGTTCGGGCATGCTCACGTCCATGAGGACGACGGCGACATCGTTCTTGAGCAGGTGGTCGAGGGCCTCTTTGCCCGAATGGACCTTAATCAGATTTTCGCCCAGCTCGCCGAGCATGGCTTCGTAGGTGAGGAGCTTGCCAGGCTGGTCGTCCACCATGAGGATGTTGACCTTCTCGTGATCGTTCATATTTTTTCCTCGCCTCGGAAGACTATATCACGTGCCGGGAGGCCGAAATGCGGCCCTCCGGAACGAGGATGCGCGTTACCGATGGAACCACATGCGCAGCGCCGAAAGCAGCTGCTCCGTATTCACGGGCTTAGCCAGATATTCAGAGGCGCCCGCTTCCAGACACTTTTCGCGATCTCCCTTCATGGCCTTGGCCGTGAGGGCGACGATGGGCAGCCGCCGGAAAGAAGGATTCTGGCGGATGACCTGCATGGTTTCGTATCCATCCATCTCCGGCATCATGATGTCCATCAAGACGATGGCCACGTCGGGAGTGGATTCGAGAGTGGCGATGGCTTCGCGGCCCGTGCCAGCGGTGAGCACGGACATACCGCGGCGTTCGAGCACGCTAGAGAGCGCGAAGATGTTGCGCACATCGTCGTCAACGACCAGCACTTTCTTGCCGACCAGGGTTTCGTCCGAGTGGTGCAGGCGGTCGAGCATTTTCTGCTTTTCCGGGGGGAGGTCGGTGACGACTCGATGCAAGAACAGGGATGTTTCATCGAGCAGGCGTTCGGGCGATTCGACACCCTTGACGACGACGCTGCGCGCGAGCGTGCGCAGGCGGGCGTCTTCGTCGGGAGTGAGGTCCTTCCCGGTGAATACGACGACGGGCAATTCGCGGAGCGACGGGGTATCGCGGATGAGCTCGAGTATTTCAAAGCCGGACATGTCCGGAAGGCGCAGATCGAGGACCATGCAATCGAAGGTTTGTTCGTTGATGGCCGCGAGAGCGTCGGAACCGCTGGCAGCAATTTCGACGTCAATATCGTCGAATCCGAGAAGTTCGCGGATACTAAGCTGCTCGGAGGGATTATCTTCCACGACCAGCAGGCGCTTGCGGTGGGGCGTGGAATATTCCTTGATGCGGGCGAAGGCGGTCTCGAGTTCTTCTGGCGTGGAGGGTTTGGTGACGTGAGAGAATGCGCCGCGCGCCAGGGCGTGCTGGCGGTCTTCATCGAGGGTCAACATCTGGACGGGAATGTGGCGCGTGGCCGGGTCCTGCTTGAAATGGTTGAGCACGGTCCAGCCCAGCATGTCGGGCAAGAAGACATCGAGCGAGACGGCAGAGGGATGGAACTCGCGCGCCAGAGTGAGGGCTTCCGAGCCACGCGGGGCGACGAGAGCCTTGAAGCCCTTGTCGTGGGCCAGATCGAGAAGCATGCGGGCATAGTAGGGATCATCTTCGACAATCAACAGGGTCGTGTCGTCCGGCTGCACATCTTCACGGTCGTCCGGGACACGCTCGGTGGAGCGCGCGGATGCGGCGATGGCCGACAACTGAAGCGGAGTGGGAGACAACGAATCTTCGGCGTCTGCCTTGATGACGCCGGTAGCCGGGCCGACATAGGTCTGGGGCAAGTAGAGGGTGAACGTGCTCCCTTCGCCGGGGGCGCTGCGCAACTGGATTTCGCCTCCGAGCAGGCTGGCGAGTTCGCGGCTAATGGCGAGGCCCAGGCCCGTGCCGCCATATTTCCGGCTGGTGCTGGCGTCGGCCTGCTGGAAAGCTTCGAAGATGAGCCGCTGCTTTTCGAACGGGATGCCGATACCGGAATCGGAGACCTCGAAGGCGACGACAGAGGCCGAATTGTCGAGGACGGGATGGCCCTCGGTCCAGCCGCCTTCGGGGGCGAAAACGGAGAGACGGACGCTGCCGTGTTCGGTAAATTTGAAAGCGTTGGAGAGCAAATTCTTGAGAACCTGCTGGAGACGCTTGGAGTCCGTGACAAAACCGCGGGGAAGGCCCGGATCGGTGTGAATTTCGAAGTTGAGGCGGCGATTCTCGGCTTCGTGACGGAAGGGACGAGCAGTCATGTCGAGGAGGCTGGAGAAGAACACCTCCTCGGCCTGCACCGAAACGGTGCCGGATTCGATCTTGGAGAGGTCGAGAATATCGCTGATGAGGTTGAGGAGGTCGGTGCCGGCGCCATGGATGGTGCGGGCGAATTCGACCTGCTTGCCCGTGAGGTTGCCGTCGGGATTGTCGCTGAGCTGCTGGCCCAAGACCAGGATGCTGTTGAGGGGAGTGCGCAGCTCATGGGACATGTTGGCAAGGAACTCCGACTTGTACTTTGAGGTGAGGGCGAGTTCCTTGGCTTTCTCTTCGACGGCCCGGCGCGCCTGGTCAATTTCCTGGTTTTTGCGCTCGACTTCTTCGTTCTGCTCGGCGAGCTGCTTGGCTTTTTGCGCGAGCTGCTCGTTGGTCTGCTGCAATTCGGTCTGCTGGGTTTGAAGCTCGGTGGCCAATTGCTGCGATTGCTTGAGCAGGGCTTCCGTCTGCATGGTGGCCTCGATGCTATTGAGCACGATGCCGATGGAGGAGGTGAGCTGTTCGAGGAAAGCAAGATGGGAAGCCGTGAAGGCGCTGAGCGAAGCAAGCTCAATGACGGCTTTCACGCGATCTTCGAAGAGAACGGGGAGGACGATCACGTTTCTCGGGACGGCCTGGAACAGACCCGAGCGAATGGGAATGGCTTCCCTGGGCACTTCCGTGATGAGGATGCGGCGCTTCTCGGAGGCGCATTGGCCAATGAGACCCATGCCGACGCTGAGGCGGTGCGGATGGCCGTCTTCGCCATTATCCGCGTAGGCGGATAGCAGCATCATGCTGCCGGATTCTTCCTCCTCCATCTGATAGATCACGCCTTGCTGGGCATTGACGAGGAGAGCCAACTGAGAGAGCAACATTTGACCGACGGTGGTGAGGTCGCGCTGCCCCTGCAACATTCCGGTGAAACGCGCGAGGTTGGTCTTGAGCCAGTCCTGCTCGTTGTTGCGGTCGGTGGTGAGGCGAAGATTGTCGATCATGGTGTTGATGTAGTCTTTCAGGTCGGCGACTTCGCCGCTGGCTTCGACCTGAATGGAGCGAGTGAGGTCGCCCTTGGTGACGGCGGTGGTGACTTCCGCGATGGCGCGGACCTGGTTGGTGAGGTTGTCGGCGAGGAGGTTGACGTTGCCGGTCAAGTCCTTCCACGTACCGGCGGCGCCAGGGACGTTGGCCTGGCCGCCGAGACGGCCTTCGACGCCGACCTCGCGAGCGACGGTGGTTACCTGGTCGGCGAAGGTGGCGAGGGTGTCCGTCATGTTGTTGATGGTATCGGCGAGTGCGGCGACTTCGCCCTTGGCGTTCACGGTGAGCTTCTTGGTGAGCTCGCCATTGGCGACGGCGGTGACGACTTTCACGATGCCGCGCACCTGCTCGGTGAGGTTGGCGGCCATGACGTTCACGTTGTCGGTGAGGTCTTTCCAGGTGCCAGCCACGCCGGGAACCTGAGCCTGGCCGCCGAGCTTGCCTTCGGTGCCGACTTCGCGGGCCACGCGGGTGACTTCGGCGGCGAAGGCGTTGAGCTGGTCCACCATGGTGTTGATGGTGTTCTTGAGTTCGAGGATTTCGCCCTTCACGTCGACGGTGATTTTGCGGGAGAGGTCGCCGCGGGCCACGGCGGTGGTGACCTCGGCGATGTTGCGGACCTGGCCGGTGAGGTTGCCGGCCATGGCGTTCACGGAGTCGGTGAGGTCCTTCCAGGTGCCGGCGACGCCGGGCACGTTGGCCTGGCCGCCGAGACGGCCTTCGCTGCCGACCTCGCGCGCGACGCGGGTGACTTCGGCGGCGAACGAACGCAACTGCTCGACCATGGTGTTGAGCGTTTCCTTGAGCTGCAAAATTTCGCCGCGGACGTCCACGGTGATTTTGCGGGAGAGGTCGCCGCTGGCGATGGCCGTGGCGACTTCGGCGATGTTGCGGACTTGGCCGGTGAGGTTGCTGGCCATGAAGTTCACGTTGTCGGTGAGGTCCTTCCAGGTGCCGCCCACGCCGGGGACCTCCGCCTGGCCGCCGAGCTTGCCGTCGGTGCCGACTTCGCGCGCCACGCGGGTGACTTCACCGGCGAAGGCGTTGAGCTGGTCCACCATGGTGTTGATGGTGTTCTTGAGTTCGAGGATTTCGCCCTTGACGTCCACGGTGATTTTGCGGGAGAGGTCGCCGCGGGCCACGGCGGTGGTGACTTCGGCGATGTTGCGGACCTGAGCGGTGAGGTTGCCGGCCATGGAGTTGACGGAGTCGGTGAGGTCCTTCCAGGTGCCGGCGACGCCGGGGACGTTGGCCTGGCCGCCGAGACGGCCTTCGCTGCCGACTTCGCGCGCGACGCGGGTGACTTCACCGGCGAAGGCGTTGAGCTGGTCCACCATGGTGTTGATGGTTTCCTTGAGGAGGAGAATTTCGCCGCTGACGTTGACCGTGATTTTCTTGGAAAGGTCGCCGCTGGCGATGGCGGTGGAAACTTCAGCGATGTTGCGGACCTGGCCGGTGAGGTTGCTGGCCATGGAGTTGACGGAGTCGGTGAGGTCCTTCCAGGTGCCGGCGACGCCGGGCACCTGCGCCTGGCCGCCGAGCTTGCCGTCCGTGCCGACTTCGCGGGCCACGCGGGTGACTTCGGAAGCGAAGGCGCGCAACTGATCCACCATGGTGTTGATGGTGTCCTTGAGTTCGAGGATTTCGCCCTTCACGTCCACGGTGATTTTGCGGGAGAGGTCGCCGCGGGCCACGGCGGTGGCGACTTCGGCGATGTTGCGGACCTGGCCGGTGAGGTTGCTGGCCATGAAGTTGACGTTGTCGGTGAGGTCCTTCCAGGTGCCGGCCACGCCGGGCACTTGCGCCTGACCGCCGAGCTTGCCTTCCGTGCCGACTTCGCGGGCCACGCGGGTGACTTCACCGGCGAAGGCGTTGAGCTGGTCCACCATGGTGTTGATGGTGTCTTTGAGTTCGAGGATTTCGCCCTTCACGTCCACGGTGATTTTGCGGGAGAGGTCGCCGCGGGCCACGGCGGTGGTGACTTCGGCGATGTTGCGGACCTGAGCGGTGAGGTTGCCGGCCATGGAGTTGACGGAGTCGGTGAGGTCCTTCCAAGTGCCGGCGACGCCGGGGACGTTGGCCTGACCGCCGAGGCGGCCCTCGCTGCCGACCTCGCGCGCGACGCGGGTGACTTCACCAGCGAACCGGTTCAACTGGTCCACCATGGTGTTGAGCGTTTCCTTGAGCTGCAGAATTTCGCCGCGGACGTCCACGGTGATTTTGCGGGAGAGGTCGCCGCTGGCAATGGCCGTGGCGACTTCGGCGATGTTGCGAACCTGGCCGGTGAGGTTGCTGGCCATGAAGTTGACGTTGTCGGTGAGGTCCTTCCAGGTACCGCCTACGCCGGGCACTTGCGCCTGTCCGCCCAGTTTGCCTTCCGTGCCGACTTCGCGGGCGACGCGGGTGACTTCGCCGGCGAAGGCGTTGAGCTGGTCCACCATGGTGTTGATGGTGTTCTTGAGTTCGAGGATTTCGCCCTTCACGTCCACGGTGATTTTGCGGGATAGGTCGCCGCGTGCCACGGCGGTGGTTACTTCGGCGATGTTGCGGACCTGAGCGGTGAGGTTGCCGGCCATGGCGTTCACGGAGTCGGTGAGGTCCTTCCATGTGCCAGCCACGCCGGGCACAACGGCCTGGCCGCCGAGCTTGCCGTCCGTGCCGACTTCGCGCGCCACGCGCGTGACTTCGGAAGCGAACGAGCGCAACTGATCCACCATGGTGTTGATGGCTTCCTTGAGCTGCAAAATTTCACCGCGGACGTCCACAGTGATTTTGCGCGAAAGGTCGCCGCTCGCGACGGCCGTGGCGACTTCGGCGATATTGCGGACCTGACCGGTGAGGTTGCTGGCCATGGAGTTGACGGAGTCGGTGAGGTCCTTCCAGGTGCCGGCGACGCCGGGCACCTGCGCTTGGCCGCCCAGCTTGCCGTCGGTGCCGACTTCGCGAGCCACGCGCGTAACTTCAGCCGTGAAGACGCCGAGCTGCTGAATCATGGTGTTGACGATCGTGGCCGAGCGCAGGAACTCGCCTTCGAGGGGGCGGCCATCAACATCCAACTGAACGGTTTGCGTGAGGTTGCCCTTGGCAACGGCGGCGATGGCGCGCGTGACTTCCGTGGTGGGGCGGAGCAGGTCGTCCACGAGAGTGTTGACGGAGACTTCCATCTCTCCCCAAGCAGCTTTGGGGAGATGGAATCGCATGCGCTCGCGCGTTTTTCCCTCCTTGCCGACCACTTGCCCGACGCGCTTTAGTTCCCTCGCCATCTGCTGGTTGGCGGTGACGATATCGTTGAATGTGTCCGCGATTTTCCCGGCCAGGCCGGTCCAGTTCCCGGGGAGACGAACGGAGAAGTCGCCATCGCGCATGGTTTGGAGGCAACCCAGAATTACGCTCAGATCGACGTCGCCGCTTTCAACATGAGCGCCTGTCTGCCCATTATTTTTAAGGGTTGTCGCGGCGGTTTCAGCCACATTCGCGGTTGGCGTGCCTTGGTCGGTTCGTTTCATGCTCTCCCCTCCAAACTTAAGGGCCGGCTGGGCTTGTACGGAGCCGGTGTTCGTCCCTAGTGACTCAGTTTCGCGGTCAATGATAATCAGTATTCACGTATACGCGCAAACATACGGCAATTATGCGCATCGCCTGACCCTATGAAAAGTTCCGCAGCGCGAAATTAGAGCATAAAACTCCCTACAGGCGTCTACAGCGTTTACCGTATATGAGGCAAAGAAAAGCTGCATTGGCCAAACAGACACATCCAGTACTAAGCGTAGCTCCCTGTGAGAATTACAGTCTTCCGCTGATTGTCCCTGAATCCAGGCGATGGTATCCAACGAGAAGTAGAGGCATCTAATGGTCTGAGGGAGGGCGGGGCATGGGGTCGCCAGGGCGGGTTGTTAATAATCGTACGGACCGCGTTTATGACTTCGATGTGGCTTCCAACACAACGACATCCGCGGCGAACCGAGTGTCGAGCCGCAGGCTTATCCCCATTGACCGGTCGAAGGACGTTTCATCCACGAACAGTCCAGATGAAGGGCTGTGGTCGGCTCTTATGGCTCAAGACAGGGAACTATCCAACATTCTGAACGAGGTGGACGAGGTCTCGAAGGCTTTCCGATGGAACGGCCCGCAGATCCAGGCTCTGAGCAAGACGCTTCAGCGCGCGGTTTCATGCGCCGTGAAGCAGTCGTTGCTCGACAGGGAATTGCGATCCCTGGCCCTGGTCGACGATTTGACCGGGCTTTATAACCGGCGAGCCTTCCTGGCATTGGCGGCACAACAACTCAGAATGGCGATGCGAAAGAACCAGGGGCTATGGCTATTTTTCGCGGATGTTGATTATTTGAAAGAGATCAATGATACCCATGGGCACCAGGAGGGGGATATCGCGCTTGTTCGCACGGCGGACGCATTAGAACAGACGTTTCGCGATTCAGATATCCTCGCCCGGCTGGGCGGGGATGAATTTGCGGTGCTCGCGCTGGAAGCCTCGAGTCAACACAAGAACGCTATCATTCGGCGCCTCGAGAAGAAACTGAAGGCGTCCAATACAGGCAAGGTTGCCTATGAACTTTCGCTCAGCATAGGCGCGGCACGCTTTGACCCCAAGAAGCCCGTTTCACTCGAACAGCTTCTGACGCAGGCGGACCAGGCGATGTACCGGCAGAAAAAAGAGCGTTCGAGATATGGGGCGGCACATTCGATGCATGGATCACTTGTCTGACGATTTTTCCGGCGGGAGAGTTGCATTATGGGCGCGCTGGTTGAAAAGGAGGATGCCATGATTGCGATTCCGGAGATTGCCCAAGATTTTGACTATCCGATCGCCATTCGGGAAAAGGACCTGCGAAATGTGCCGTCCTTCAGACTTGAAGCGCATGAGCTGTGCACGATATGCGGCGAGCGGTTCGGGATCGGATATCTGCGGACGCCGAGGAACGAGATGGAGATGGCACTCGAAGCGACGGAACTGCCCAGAAAACTGACAGAAATGCTGGCACGAGATCACCGGCAGGACCGGGAACATAGAAACCTGATTGAACTGGGATAATTAGCGCGGCCTTACTCGAAACTGAGACGCAGCCGGGCCGTAAGTGCAATAGGCTGCCGAAGAGAGACTCTTCCGATTGTCCAATTCCAGCCATCCTGCGAAATAATTCTTGCCATGTGGAATTTCCCTACGCGCGCGAGGCTTGCGCCCCATCCGTAACGTTCCATCCGCCGCACAAGAAGCGCGTTCAGTGCCCAACATTGGCTGAGACGGTGGAGGTGGAGGCGTGCTGGGCCGGGGTAGCAGCCGGCTCAGGGGGATAAACCAGGATCGACAAGTGTGGAGGATTCGCCGGTGAGCTTGGTTCCGCGAAGCAGCATGGTTTTGACGCGTGCGTCGTCGAGCTTGAAATTCTGGGCGAGGTAGTCGCGAACAACTTTGGCGCGGGCTTCGGTAACCAGGCGGCCCTCCGGAGTGTCATCCTGCGCTCCCGCCGTAGCGACGATGGCAACACCAAAAGGATTCTGTTGGAGAAACTTCCCAGCGTCATCCAGGGCTTTTTTGTCATTCAATTCCGCGTTATTGGGCTTGGCGAAAATCTTTTTGGTATCGTAGTCAAATCGCTTGGCGGGCGCGCGAGCAGGGAGGCGGGAAGCGGCGTGCTCGGTCAATTCACTGGGGTTGTTGTAGCCGCGTCTTTTGAAGAATCCGCGGAGGAAGAAATTGTGCTGGAGGGCTTCCATATCATCGCGGAAAGCGCCGATGCCTGATTGGGCTTCATTGGCGATAGCATGAGCCTCTTCGGACAAGTCTACGGGAGTGTCACTCGCAATCGTACCGTCGTTGGGGACCAGCCCCGCACTTGGCGAGCCGAAAGAGATATCCACATATTTGTCGCCGAGGATGCCTTCCGTTTGGATGGACGCACGGGAATCGGCCCTCACGACGTCGCGAGTCTGGGTGCGCAGATTCATCACAACGGTCACTTTCCCGTTCGGCTGTGTGGGCAGATCAATCTCCGTGACCGTGCCCTGATGAATCCCGCCGATGCGAACCTCGGCGCCGTTATTGAGGCCGCTGACCGTTTGAAATTCGGCTTTCAAACGGTACGTGGGACTGAACAAGAATTGCTTATTGCCGATCAAGAAGACGCCGATGGAGAGAAATAAGAGCGCCAGAAAGACGAAGAAGCCGACTCGAAATGCCGTGGACATGGTGTCCTCCTACTGACAGTTCAAAAACTGAGCGATAAATGGATCGGAACTCTTTTTCAGATCCTCGAATGTTCCTTCGATCAGAATTTCACCGTCGCGCATAAAGGCCAGGCGGTCGGAGATGGCCCGCGCAGTCTGAATGTCGTGCGTGACGACGACGGATGCCACATGGCGTTCCTTGTGCAGCCGCAAAATCAAATCGTCAATCTCCGCGGCCGTGATGGGATCGAGGCCGGCAGTAGGCTCATCGAAGAGGAGAATCTCGGGATCCAGGGCCAACGCCCGCGCCAAGCCGGCGCGCTTTTGCATTCCGCCAGAGATTTCGGCGGGCATTTTGTGCACGTCGCCATCCATCCCGACGCTGGCGAGAAGTTCGCGTACGCGGTCGGCTCGCTGGGCGTTGGACATCCTGGTGTGCCGCCGCAGAGGAAAGGCGACGTTTTCTTCGACCGTCAGCGAGTCGTAAAGCGCGGCCTGCTGGAACAGGAAGCCAATCTTTTTGCGAACCTCGTTCAACTGCTTCAGCGGCATTTTGGTGACGTCTTCTCCATAGACGCGGATCGAGCCCGAGTCGGGCTTGTCAAGGCCAATCATCAGCTTGAGCAGGACGCTCTTGCCCGTGCCGCTGCGCCCGAGGATGGATAGAGTTTCCCCTTGGGCGACTTCCAGGTTGATGCCATTCAGAACTTTTTGCGGGCCAAAGGACTTGTTGAGTGACGACACCTGGACCAGCGGTGTGTTTTTCTCGGTGCTCACTTTGGGCTCTTTCGCCGGCATGCGCGCCTCTCAGGAATAAAACACAAGGATCAATCGGACGAGCAACACGTCCGCCATGATGATGAAGAGTGAGGCCAGAATCACGGAACTGGTCGCGGCGCGCTCGACGCCTTCCGTGCCGCCGGTTGCACGCATTCCCTGAAAGCATGAGATCACGCCGATCAGCAGGCCGAAGATGACGGTCTTCAATGTGGGCGGGAAAAAGTCGCTAAACATCACGTTCTTGAACCCGTCGTGGATGAATAGGCGGAGGGAAATGGGTTCCGCCGCGGTGTTGGCGACCCAGCCCATGATGATTCCGAAGAAGTCCGCCACGAGAGTGAGCAAGGGGAGCATCAACATGCAAGCCAGGATGCGTGTGGCCACGAGAAACCGATACGGGTTGACCGCCGAGGCCTCCATGGCGTCGATTTGCTCGGTCACCTTCATGGCGCCGAGTTCCGCGCCAATACCGGCGGCCGCGCGGCCACTGACCACAAGCGCTGTGATGATGGGGCCGCTTTCCCTAATGATCGAGAAGACGACGACCGCCGGGAGAAACGACTTCGCGCCGAAGCGGATGAGACTATCGCGCGTGGAAAGCGTGATGACGACTCCGGTGGCCGCCCCTGCGAGCACCACAAGCGGCAGGGACTTCGAGCCCAATTCATCGAATTGGTGTATGAATTCGCGGACTTCGTATGGTGGAGTGACGGCTGCTCGAATCACCCGGCCGCAGAATACGGTTAGATTGCCGAACCACTCGAAGAACTTGACCACCGGGTTTCCACCAGTGGAGACGCTTCCCGGGTGGTCAAGGGTTGTCGCGGTATAGGCCATCGCGAAAATGAAGGCGAAGAATGCGAGATGAACTGTCATTAGTATTCACCGCATATATCCGCTTCGGACATCAACAACCTCACGCTGGAATCAGGAGCAAGATTCATTCCACCGGACGGCATTGCATCCTCCGTCTTTTCAAGAGAATAGCGGCGCGTGCAGGGTTTCGTGTACAGCAAAGAATTCGGGTGAATGGCCATTACGGAGTAATAGGCCAGGGGCCCAAATCAGACAATTTTCGAGACTACCGCTGCGCCGATCTCTCACGTCTGTAAAACCTTTTGTAGCAAACGATGCAACGATACGGCCGAATCTGCAGGGCGCTCAGCACGTACCGTTCGAGAACTCCAATTCGCTGGGATCGGCTGGTACGGTGACTGCCGCAATCGGGGCAAACTTTTCGGGTCAGCTGATGTGTGGGACTCACGAGAACGTCAGTGGACCGGGTCTGGACTGCTGGTGACGCCATGGCTGAAAAACCTCCTGCGAGCTCGCTTGGTGAGCTCTTCACTACGTTCTTAGATGATTGTCTTCAATCGGGCAATACGCGGATTGCTGTAGAAAGTAAGCGCCGAGATGGGAGTCAACCAGATATGCACCGGGAAATGCGCGGCCAAAGGCACGCAAAAATGCTAAGTGACTTGCCCGGAAGGAGTTACTTGAAATTGAGTCTCCAGAGTGCCGCGGGCAGTAGTGGAAATTCCTGGCACGCGACGGAAATTTCACTGCTTGACCTCATATTTTGAGAGCGGGCGTAAAATACAGGAAAGCCGGTATAGAATTGGCCCCCCACATGTATTATTTGTTGGTGCATAAATTATGGAAGGCATTCATCAAGCTTCGCGTACTCAGAGACTCGGATCTATAAATCCGAGCGAGAGACGGCCTCAAGAAACTACATTGAGATCGGGGGCGAGGATGGTGCGAATTCTCGTTGCGGATGATCACGACATCATGCGTCGAGGACTGCGACAGCTTCTGAGTGCGCGGCCCGGGTGGGAAGTGTGCGGAGAGGCCAAGACCGGACGCGAGGCGGTCGCTCTCGCCGAGCAGCTCAAGCCTGAAGTGGTAATCCTGGATGTGAGCATGCCCGACCTGAACGGCCTGGAGGCAGCGCGCAAAATCCACAAGCAATTTCCGAAAATGGGGATTCTGATCCTGACGCTGCATTTTTCGGATCAACTGGTGTTTGACATGGTCGATGCCGGCGCGCGGGCATACATTTTGAAAGGCGACGCCGACAAGGATCTCGTGAGCGCGGTGGAAGCCCTCGCAAATCATCGGACATTTTTCACGGCGCGCGCGGCGGACATGCTTCTGAATGGCTTCTCGAAGGGGAAATCAACAGCGGAACCGCAAACGCATTTGCGGAACAGGCTCACGGCGCGGGAACGCGAAATCGTGCAACTTCTTGCGGAAGGCAAGAGCAGCAAGGAAGTGGCCGTCGCCCTGGGGATAAGCGTCAAGACAGCCGAGACTCACCGGGCCAATATCATGAGAAAACTCGAGATGCATTCCGTGAGCGAAGTCGTGCGCTACGCAGTGAAGAATCAGATCATCGAGGCGTGATTAGCGAAGTTCGCGGACCGGCCTGATCGGGTAGTTTCTCCATATTTAGCGAACAATTTCCCCGCGCCCCATGTGGCTAGTACCCCGCCTAAGTCCTTTGGGTCCTGCGAATTCCATTCCTGGCAAGCGCATTGCCTTCCTTGGAAGTGGAATCGAAAAGGCGAGGCGATCATGAAAATCCACAACAAACGGCGAGCGGTTTACGTTCTGTTGGTTCTGGGCAGCATACTCGCATTGGCCGGCGCGTGGAATCTTTCGGACGATCCCTACTACACGCAAAGCCGCGAGGCCCGCGCAGCGTGAGCCAAGGCCATGACGGCGTGGGGAGTCTATTCGAGAGGCATTTCGTCGGGTATGTAATCTTCGGCCAGGGCGTCGGTTTCACGGAGGATCGAACTCATTTTGGCAAGAAGTGTCCTTCTTTCCATTGGGTCGGCGGCCTGGCTCAAACGTTTCTTGAGAGCGGCTAGCTCGCGGAGGAGTTGCTCCGATGGCTTATTGGATGGCACCCAACGAAAAATACAGGTTCAGCCCAAAAACGTCCATACAGTTTCCGCCGTATAACTCCATACAAGAAACTACTGATTGATCCTGTAGGAATCGCCAGGATGATGGAGCCGAGGGGCGGACTTGAACCGTCGACCTGCCGATTACGAATCGGCTGCTCTACCAACTGAGCTACCTCGGCTCGCCTTTGTTTCACTTTCTTATTGCGATTCTATCATGGCGCAAAGGCTTTCGGTGTTGGCGGCCTTTGTGTGGCGCAAGTAGGATTGAATCAGGATACGCATGGTTCGAACTCTTGCATAGGGCGGGGCGGTCGCACAGAATGAGGTCACGGCAGTGATTGGGCACAGAAGGCGGGTGCTGCCCGCCAAAACTACAGGCGGGTAAACTCCGGCAATGGCGAAGAAAAAGAGCGTCAATGTGATTTTGATTGTGCTGGTGATTATTTTTTTGGCGTTGTTTGTTTTGAGGCGGACGCAGCAGGTTGGGGTGCGGCGAATGGCGCCGGTGGGTGAGCCGTCGCGGTGATTCGCGCACATAGGCAACGGCAAGATGCCGCGCTAAAGGCCGCGGCGCTACATTTAGACCTTCTCACAGCGGGTCAGGCGAGGAGGGCGAGAATTTCGTCCTGGAGCGGGCCGGTGACGCGCGCGCCATCTTCCCCTACATAGACGTTCACTTCGCTGCGAACACCAAACCCCGGAAGATAGATGCCCGGCTCGATGGAAAAGCAGGTGTGCGGGGCAATGGTGCGGTCGTCGCGCGTTTCGAGGCCGTCCATATTGGCGCCGTTGCCGTGGACTTCCTGGCCGATGTTGTGGCCGGTGCGATGGACAAAATATTTGGCGTAGCCGGCCTTGCGAATGAATTCGCGCGCGACGCGGTCCACTTCCCAGCCGCGAATGGAGCGGCCGGCGGCGACGGATTCGGCGACGAATTCGATGGCGCGGTCGCGCGCCTGCCTGACGATGCGAAAAATTTTGGCGTACGCGCCGGGAACCTGCGAGCCGAGATAGCCCATCCAGGTGATGTCGTAGTAGACGCTGGAGGGCCGGTCGAGCTTGGCCCAGATGTCGAGGAGGAGGAGGTCGCCGGCGCGGATGGGGCGCGATGAATCGCGCTGCGGTTCATAGTGCGGATTGCCGTTGTTGGGCTGCACGGCGGCGATGGGCGGCTCGGCGGTGGTGAGGCCATTCGAGCGAAAGCGGTCGAGAATCCATTGCTGCAGCCCGAATTCGGTGATGGGCCGGCCCTCGCGAATGCACACGGCCGCGCTTTGGAATGCGGCCAGCGTGATGCGATGAATAATTCCGCCGGCCTGGAGGTGCGATGCGAGCTGCTCGGGCGTCCATGAGGCTTCGAAGGTTTGCACCAGGTCCGCGGAGCTTGCGACCTTCTTCTTGAGGTTGCGCACCAGCTCGACGGTGCCGGCGTCCACCAGGCTGATGGCGGGAATATTATTCTCGGGTGAATACTGCATGGCGATTTTTCTGCTGCCCGCGAGGATTTTACGAAGCGAGGCGCGCAGCTCCTCCCAGCTTGCGTAGACGTATTTGCGGCCGGCGAGCGAATCGAGCGCGCCCTGCTCGACGCGATGCACGAGTTTGCGCGGCTGGCCACGCGAGGGAATGAAGTAGAACCAGCGGCGCGTGGCCATGGCGCGGCCGTCGAGACCGAGGATGCGCGCGGCGATGGGGTCGCGATGGTGGTGATCGCAGAAGAGCCAGCCGTCGAGCTTGCTGGCGCGGAGTTCGGCTTGAATGGCTCGGATGTCCGGCATGGTGAGAGGCCAGCCTATGGAGACGGCGGCGCGGCAAAAAGAGCGGCGATTTGCGCGCGGGAAACGCCCGCGATGGAGACACGCTTCGTCCGGCTCTTTCCCCCCGCGAGGATTCTAACAGCGGATAGAGGGAGGTTCAAATGCGCGGCCAGCAAGCGGCGGAGCGCGAGGTTGGCGCGATCGTCCACGGGCGGCGCGGTGAGCCGGACCTTGAGCGCCCCATCGTGCTCGCCTTCAATGGCGTCGCGGCTCGCGCGCGGCGAGACGCGCACGGCAAAGGCGACGGCTCCGGCGCGCTCGGTGATTTCGATCATGGCTCGATTATTTCCGTCATGGTGTGGCGCGCGCCGAAGAGCGCGGTGCCGAGGCGGATTTCCGTGGCGCCTTCCTCGATGGCGATTTCGAAGTCGTGGCTCATGCCCATGGAGAGCACGGGGAGCGGGCGAGCAAGGCGGCGAGCCAAATCGTTGCGCAGGAGACGGAGCTTCGCGAAAAAGGGACGGGCGCGCGCGGGATCGTCGAAATAGGGAGGGATGGTCATCAGGCCGAGCAGATCGAGGTGCGCGAGCGGCGCGATGGCTTCGGCGAGCGCAGGCAAATCAGATTCGGTGGCGCCGCTCTTCGCGGCTTCGTCGCCGAGGCGGACTTCGATGAGAATGGGGAGGCGCTTGCCTTCGGCGGCAGCGGCGGAATCGAGCTTTTGCGCGAGCGAAAGATTGTCCACGGAATCCACGCGGCCGAAGAGGTGCACGGCGCGGCGGGCTTTGTTGGTTTGCAGGTGGCCGATCATGTGCCAAACGGCGTCGAGAGCGGCGAGCGCCGGCTGCTTCGACTCCCATTCCTGCACGCGGTTTTCGCCGAAATGGCGCAAGCCGGCTTCGTAGGCGGCGCGGATTGTTTCCGCAGGGAAAGTTTTAGAGACGGCGACGAGGGTGATTTCATCCGCGGGGCGTCCGGCGCGCTCCGCCGCCCGCGCGATTTGTTCGCGCACACGGTCGAGATTCGCGGAGAGGGAAGAGGCTGGCACGAATTTTGGCGCGATTTTAACAGGATAGTGAGGAATGTTGGTAATGGGTCAGTTTGAATTTTGGCTTTTTGTGTCACGATCAAGAAAATTCAAACTGACCCACGACCAGAATGTTCACTATTGCAGGGGTTCAATCTTTCCTGTGCTAGACTGAAAATATTCTGATGAGTGTCCCCGGCAAATTTATCGTGCTCGAAGGGATTGACGGCTCCGGAAAGCGCACGCAACTGGAGCTGCTGGCGCGCACATTCGCCGAGCGCGGCATCCCATTTTCGCAGACGAGCTTTCCCGACTACGGCGGCTTCTTCGGCAAGCTGGTGGCGCAATTTTTGAACGGCGAATTCGGTCCGCTCGAAGCCGTGGACCCGCACTTTTCCGCGCTGCTATACGCCGGCGACCGTCTCGAAGCGAAGCCGCGACTCGAGGCGAGCCTGGCGGCGGGGAGGACGGTGCTGGCGGATCGCTACATCGCGTCGAATTTGGCGCACCAGGGCGCGCGCGTGCCGCGCGAGAAGCGCAGCGATTTCCTCGCGTGGCTTGAACAACTGGAATATGAAATCTATGCGCTTCCGGCGGAGGATTTGGTAATCCTTCTTCGGGTGCCTGCGGGTGAAGCGCACCGGCGTGTGGGGGAAAAAGACGCGCGCAGCTACACGAAGCTGCGGCGCGATTTGCAGGAGGCGGATGTGGGGCACCTGGAGGGAGCGGCGGAAGTTTATGACGAGCTGGCGCGGCGGAAAAATTGGGTGACGATCGAATGCTACGATGCAGCGGCACACGCTCTTCGCGCGCCCGCGGCGATTCACGAGGAGATCGTCAAGGCGATAGATGCGTGGATTTTTGCTCCGCTGCGGGCAAAGGGCTGAGCGAAAAAGGGTGACCGATGGGATTCGGCGAATTTCTGGGCAATGAACGCATCGTGAGCGCGCTCCGCGCGATGCTGCGGCGCGAGCGCGTGCCGAACGCGTTGCTTTTCACCGGGCCACGCGGCATCGGGAAATATACGCTCGCGCGGATGTTCGCGCAGGCGGCGAACTGCGAGCGCCTGAAGGACGATTTTTGCGGCGAATGTCCACCGTGCGCGCGGATTGCGCGGCTTGCCGACCCGGCGCCGCTCGTTGAAGCGGGGCTTGGCGAGCGGCCCGAAAGCGCCGATGCGGCGATGGTGGAGCACATGCCGCTGATTCTGGAAACCGATCCCGACGTGTGGGTGATCGTTCCGGACCCGGTGCGGCTGCGGAATCCCGTGGCGCGGCCGATGATTCGCGTGGGGCAACTGCGGGCCGTGCAGCGGGCGGCATATTTCAAGCCGCAGGGGCGACGGCGCGTGTTCATTCTGGATGGCGCGGACACCATGCGCCGGAACGACGCGGACATTTTTCTGAAAATTTTGGAAGAGCCGCCGGAATCGGCGACTTTGATTCTGCTGGCGCCGGCGCCGGATTCGCTGCAGGCGACGATTCGTTCGCGCTGCCTGCAATTCCATTTCGCGCCCGTGGCGGCCGAACAGATTGAGATGTTCCTTGCAGAGCGCACCAAGGCGAAGCCCGACGCGCGAAAACTGGCGGCGCAGCTTTCCGAAGGGCGTCCGGGAGTGGCGCTGTCGCTCGATCTGGAGGAATCGGCGCGGCTGCGCAGGAGCGTTTTGAGTCTTCTGGAACGCGCCGTGGCGGGCGAAGAGTATGGCGCGATCTTCGCGGCCACGGCGCAACTGGCCAAGCAGGAAAAGGAATCATTTGATAATATTCTGGAGCTGTTCTATAGTCTGTTCGCAGACGTGCTCGAGTATTGCCAGGCCCCGAAGAGCAGCGTCCCTCGCAATCCGGATCTTCGCCGGGAAGTGGAAAATCTCGGCAAGAAAACAGATTGGGAGTGGGTCTTGCGGGCTACGGAAGGTTTGGACGCCCTGGAAAGCCGCTTGCGCCGCAATATCGGGCGGCAACTGGGCCTGGATGCGCTCCTTGCCTCACTGGCGGTTCGGCGAGTCGTGGGCTGAGCCAAATTTTTTTATCCGTGCTTTGCAATCGTGGCAACCGAAACACTTCTCGGGTAGTCATATCTACTCTAGGCATAGGATTTATGGACCGTACTCAAGGAGCAATCATCGTGAACCGGAAATTGTTTCGTCCCCCACTGCCCGACGTGAAGGAGCCCTACACGCCGCGACCCGCGCAAGCGCCGCCCCATCAGACGGCGCCCGCGAGGAAGAAGCCTGCTCCGCCCGAGCAGACGCACGCGGAAAACTTTTACTACGTGAAGCAGATGCAGTCGCGCACGCCCGTAGCCGTAGTGCTGAATGACGGAGAGGTTCTGCGCGGCACGGTCGAGTGGTACGACCGCGATTGCATCAAGCTCACGCGCTTCGGCAGCCCGAACCTGCTGGTATACAAGCAGTGCATTAAGTATCTTTACAAGGAAGGCGAAGAGGCGTCGCAGGGGGGCTCCAACGGCCAGTAGGCGGGCGCGTGAGCCGCGCGGGCGCCGGGCCGGAGCGCCATGAAAGTCGGCATCACGTGCTATCCCACGTACGGCGGCTCGGGCGTGGTGGCCACCGAATTGGGTATCGAGCTTGCCGCGCGCGGCTACGAAGTTCACTTCATCAGTTACGCCATGCCCATCCGCTTGAACCATGTGAGCGAGCGGATTTTTTTCCACGAAGTGGAAGTGACGAACTATCCGTTGTTCGATCACCCGCCTTATACCCTGGCGCTAGCCACGAAAATGACGGAAGTGGCCGAAGAGGTTTCCCTCGATTTGCAGCACGTCCATTACGCAATCCCCCATTCCGTGAGCGCGCTGCTGGCGCGCATGATGGCCGCGCCCAGGAAGCTTCCGTTCATCACCACGCTGCACGGCACGGACATCACGCTGGTGGGCAGCGACCGCAGCTATCTGCCCATCACGCGGTTTTCAATCGAGCAGAGCGACGGCGTCACGGCCATCTCGCATTACCTGCGCGACCGCACGGTGAGGGAGTTCGAAATCCAGCGGCCCATCGAAGTGATTCCGAACTTCGTCAACTGCGACCTCTACAAGCGTTCGGAAGACGATGCCCGGCGCGCGTGCTGGGCCCCGGATGGCGAGCCGATTTTGATGCATCTATCGAATTTCCGGCCGGTGAAGCGCGTGACGGACGTGGTGGAAATTTTCGCTCTGGTGCGCGAAAAAATTCCGGCCAAGCTCGTCATGATAGGCGATGGCCCCGACCGCGGCGCGGCCGAATACCTGGTGCGGAAGAAGCGGCTGGGCAAGGACGTGTTGTTTCTGGGCAAGCAGGATCGCGTGGAGGAGAAGCTCGGGCTGGCCGATTTGTTTCTGTTGCCGAGCGATGAGGAGTCCTTCGGGCTAGCCGCGCTCGAAGCGATGGCCTGCGAGGTTCCGGTGATCGCGTCCGACGTGGGCGGGCTGCGCGAAGTGGTCACGCACGGCGTGGACGGCTATCTGGTGCCGCCGCGCGACGTCCCGGCAGCGGCTAAATATGCGCTCGAGATTCTTACGCGTCCGGACCGCGGCCGCCTGATGGGAGAGCAGGCGCGAGCCAGCGCGCGCCGCAAATACTGCTCGAACGACGTGATTCCGCTCTACGAGGCGTATTACCAGAAGGTGCTCAACGCCGCCGGCTCCGCCGCGCGCGCGTAGTCGCTTAACACAATCATCGCGGGTCTCCACCCTCGGTGGGGGAAGTTACGACGTGAAGAGTTTGAATGACGCGATTAATCTCCGGCTGGGTGAGTGTTGGATTGTGTTTGCGGGAGAAGTAGATGTCGAGCCGGTGGTCGCCCGAATCGAAGCAAATCAACTCGATCATATCGTCCCTGATTGGGTCACCGATTTGAAACCCGCGCAATCCTTGCCGTTCGAATGTGTAAAAAGCTGAAATCCTGTGCGTGTGTGGAATAATAGACTTGAGATTTAACAGCAGGATTCGCCGGGCGGATTCCCGTTTCCAGAGAAACAAGGAGATTTGATCCGGCGTCACATACAGTTCCTTTTTCAAGACAGGGTAGCTGTTCATAACGGCAAAAAAACGTCCTATAGCTGGTGACGACAGGGTCTCATGGCTATTCATCCGGTCAGAATTCCAGAAAACGAACCCGTGGCCGTCACGGAATAGATACCACGCGTACGAATCTCCTATATGCGATTTTACCGGACTCGGCCAGGGTACTTGGAATTCGTATCCGAATGCCGTAAGTGTGGTTCCCGGCACTGGTGACGGAGTTATGTCGGGAAGCGGCTGCGGAACCAGAGTGAGGTATGGAGCCGATTTTGCCATTTGCCTCGCCTCATACCAATTGTGAATTTGGGTGCCGGTGAGCCACGCGAGCGCTCCCATGACGGCCACAAAAATTAACAGAACCTGACAAAATCTTGTCAGCCAGCGGGGGGCATGCATCTCTCTTAGTAACCAAGAACGTGAGCTCATCTTTGCTCTCTCATCGTGACAAGGTGCTCTATCGTTCGAGAAGAGGAACGGGCGCGAGCGATTGCGCAAGGGCGTTGATGTCGGCCTGCGTAATCTGGCCGTTCGAGCCAGCCACCGCGGTGAAAATGAATCGGAACTGATTATCGCTATCGTCGAACACACGCAGGACGACGGGCCGGCCACTTGCCGGATCGCCGAACTGAAATCCACGGTTTTTCCCGAAATCGAAAAAGTAGAGGCCTCCCTGCGCGTCAAACCCGAATCCTAGCTTCAGAAGCAGAAGCACATCCAGCCGCAGCGCGTCACTCGTGTGCATAAAGGGAGAGGCCTGCGCGGGTGAGGCGGCGTACAAGGCCTGGTACAGGGCGTAGTTCGAGTCCATCTCCTGGCCATTTTCCAGGCGCTGATACTCGGGCGAATTCGCGGATTTCATCTCGCGCAGAATATCCACTTGCGATTGCGGATCGAAGAAAACGATCACTTGTCCCGAGTCGAACCGAAATTCGGAGAAGGCGGGATGGGGCACGAGCTTCGACGGGCTCGTCCACGGCACAGTGAATTCATAGTTATAGGCCTTCAACTGCGTGGTCTTTGGCGGCGCTGTGGACGGGGCAGGCACAGGGCCGGCAGGAGGAGGCACGGTCGCAAGCTGCTGGGGAACCGTGCGGAGCCAGGGATTCACGGATGCCCAATGCTTTGCGTCGACCCACACGAGCGTCTGCAAGCCGAATTCAACGATGAATGCGGCCAAGAGCACGACGACAGCCGCCAGGATGACGGCAGACCACGCGCCGCTCGATTCATTCTTGGCGTTCATTTTGCGTTGAGAGGGTGCACGGTGATTTTCGCTCCGCCATTCTACGCCCGTTGGGCGGCAAAGAACGGCAAAAATAGGCTGGCACCCGCCGCGTTTCAACTCATGAAGGCTGCGGGCACATTCGGTTAGAGTAAGATAACATCATGCAAGCAACGCCCCGATGAAAAGGCTTTTAATCATTCTGTTTTGCGCCATGCCTCTCTTTGGACAGAGCAATACGGGAGAGTTGCGCCTGAAGGTGATCGATCCCTCCGGTTTGGGCGTCAAGACCATGGTTGCGATCACGAGCCAGGCCAATCAATATCGGAACAGCCTGAGCACAGACGCGCAAGGCAATCTGGACTTACAGCGCCTGCCCTTTGGCGTGTATCAGCTCGAAATCCATCAGCCCGGCTTTGCCGATGTATCCCAGTCCGTCGAGATTCAGTCCTCGTTTCCGGTCGAACACACGATCCAGCTCAAGCTCACGGAAGTGGCCCAGACGGTGGCCGTCACCGCAGGCAATACATTGATTAACCCCGATCAGGCGGGCTCCGTCAGCCAGATCGGCTCGGCCACGGTTCAGAACCGGCCCGGCTCCTTGCCGGGACGATCTCTGCAAGACCTGGTGAATTCCCAGCCCGGCTGGCTCTATGAGGGCAATGCCGTGCTGCATCCGCGCGGCTCTGAATATCAGGCACAGTTTGTCGTTGATGGCGTTCCTCTTACGGACAATCGCTCGCCGAGTTTCGGCCCGGAAATCGAGGCGGACGACGTGCAATCCATGACCGTCTATACGGCCGGGATTCCCGCGGAGTATGGCCGAAAGATGGGCGGCGTCATCGAAGTTAATACGCTTGAAGATTTACAGGCAGGCTTTCATGGCCAAGTGGTGGTCTCAGGGGGCAGCTATGATACCGCGGGCGCTTTCGCGCAGGGACAATATGTCTGGGGCGCGAACACATTCGGCGCCAGCGCCAGCGGCAACATGACCGGCCACTATCTGAACCCCGTGGTTCCGCAGAACTACACGAATACCGGCACAGAGGGCGACTTCTCCGTGCATTACGAACGCGACCTCACGCCGAAAGACCGCCTCGGGCTTATCGTCCGGCACGAGCTGGCACGCTATGATATTCCGAACGAACAGGTGCAGCAGACATGGTGCCATCCAGGGGTTCAGAGGCCGCCATGCCAGCGGCAAACTGCCGACAACTTCGAAACGATGGGTATCATTTCCTACCAGCACACTTTTTCGCCGCACGTGATCGCCGATGTGCGCGGGATGGTGCGCGAGAATGCGAACGATTTCAACTCCAATACGGAGTCAACCCCCATCGAGGTCTTCCAGCACAATTGGTTTCGCGAGGGATATTTCAAGGGCAGCATCACGATCAGCCATGGCCGGCACGAAATCAAGGCGGGCGTGGAATCGGACAATATGTTTCTCAACGAGAATTTCAGCTACATCATCCCGAACATCCCCATGGATACGATGCAATTTGACCCGGGCACGCCCCTTAATTTCGCCTTCGCGGCGAATCGGCCGGACCTCGAACAGTCCGCGTTTGTGCAGGATCTGATACGCCTGGGGAATTGGACAATCAGCGCCGGGCTTCGATGGGACCACTACCAGCTCCTGCTGAATCGGCAGGCCGTGAGTCCGCGCGTGTCGGTTTCGCGCTATTTCCCCTCCGCCAATCTGGTGTTGCACTTTTCCTACGATAGAGTCTTTCAGACGCCCTCATTCGAGAATATTTTGCTTTCGAGTTCAACGGCAGCCGCGGGACTGGACACCGGCTCCCTCCAATTACCAGTCCATCCCTCCGAAGGAAATTACTACGAAGCGGGTTTGACCAAGGCCTTCCTCAAAAAGTTCAAGCTGGACGCCAACTACTATCGCCGGCTCGTCGACAACTTCGCGGACGACAATCTTCTTGAAAACACGACCATCAGCTTTCCCATCGCTTTTCGCAAGGCGATTATTTATGGCGCCGAGGGGAAACTCGATGTACCCGATTGGCACCGCTTTTCCGGCTTCCTGAGCTATTCCTACGAAGTGGGCACTGCGTGGTTTCCGGTGACAGGCGGCCTCTTTTTGGGCAACGACGCGATGGGGATACCGACCACGGGTCACTTTCCGGATTCGCAGGATCAGCGGAACACGGTTCGCGGGCGCGTCCGCTATCAGGTGGCGCCGCGGCTGTGGATTGCGGGCGGCATTCAATATGACACCGGACTTCCATTTGATTTTCAAGGCACGGAAACTGATGCGCTTGCCACCTACGGCCAGCAGGTGGTGAATCGCATTAATTTCAACACGAGCCGCATTGATCCTGCGTTCCTGGTGGACGTCTCGGCGGGCGCGGATCTTTACAAATCGGATCGCTTGAAGGTTCGGTTTCAGGCTGACGGAGAAAATCTTACCAACGTCCTGGACGTGATTGACTTCGGCGGTCTCTTTTCGGGCAACGCCATCGGCCCCGCGCGGAGCTTTGCGCTTCGCCTCAGCACCGATTTTTAATATTTTTGAGTTTCCGGCGGGCGAAAAAACAGAAGGCCCGCCTTGTAGCGGGCCTTCAAGGGGAGAAAGCTCCGCAGCCAATGCGCGGATGGCCGCAAAACCCTTTCCTCGCCAATAGTTTATGAAGGGGTCACAGGGAAGTCAAGCGGGAAGGCCCAGCCTCCGATTTCTAGCTAAGTCCTTGTAATACAATCATGTGAGAGATTTTAGGGGCACAAATCCACAGCTCACCCACAAGCGTCATTTCCTCTCGCGGCTTCGGTCCACGCCGTAGAAGTCCTCTGCATTGATGGGCTTACTGGAAAGTCCCAACTGCAGGATTTGGAGCGCGCTGCTGCGGTCGAAGACTCGATTGGGCAGGATGCGCTTCACAATCAGCCGGAAGCCGCCGAAGGCGAGGCTGGCTACAGCCGTAAAAAAACAAATAATGCACGTGCCGATGATCAGGCTTGCGATGACGGGGATGGGAACGAAGCCCGGCAGGGTGGACGTAGGCTCATCCCAAGTGAACTGCATGGTAGATCGCACGCGGTCGAGCAGCGCATCCGCCTGCGCCTCCGAGGACGCGCGGGAGACGATCACGAGCAGCGTGAGCGAGCGCTTGGCGAAAAGCTCGGATGAATTCTGGCCGGGATGCGACCCATTCACGTTGAAATTCTTCTGCAACTCAGCCAGTTGATTGGCGGCAAGGCCGGGAGTGGGGAAATCCGCGATCAGCAGCGTGAGGTCGCGGCCATCGAGCCGGTAATTCGCGAGCTCCGCTTCCGCACCATTCGAGAAGCCCAGGGAATCTCCCAGCGCGACAGGAAAAAACTGGTCGAGCGCGGCAGGACCCAAAACGTAATGGTCCGAACGCGCCACCATGCCCTCAGCCGGCAAATATTGCCAGAGCGTGGGTCCTGCGCCCATTTCGGCATGTTTCGAGACCGCGGCGGCCAGCGATTTCAGTTGCGGCTCGAGGCTGGGAAGGCCGCGTCCGCGAATATCGAGGACCAGATTGCCGCTGAGCACGAGGGCGCGGTCGGGCGACATGGATGAATGCGCCGCCAGATTGGCGCGCGGCATGTCAGGGGTGCGCAGATAGGAATATTCGCCGTAGGCCCCCGAGGGGTCCTTCATGCGGTACACCTGCGCTTGCAGCGTCTCTGAGCCGCGGGTGTATTCGCCCTCTTCGCCTGAGGCGAAGCCATATTCGGCCGTGGCCGCCGCCGTGGCGCCTCCGGCAGCAGGGCTTGCTGCCTCTATGGGTGTAAACACCGTCCGAGTGGCGAGAGTCCATCCAGCGAATGAGTCGGGCAGAATCCCATTATCTTCCTTCGCCGTAGCGGCCGGTTTCTGGGCGGAGTTCTGTTGTTGGGCCGAAAGCGGCGAAAGCGCGAACAAAAACACGGCGATGAATCGGAGGAACCGGTGCATGGGCACTCTATATGTTAGACGCTGGCATTCTACTTGGAGTTCCCGTCGAGCGCTACGCTCCGGAGACGCACGGCACTAAGGACCGGGGACAAATACCTGCCGTGGGTACAGGAGTTTCACGTTGTGCTCTTCGAGACGCACCTGGATGCTGCGGAATTCTCCTTTATGCCGCTGGCTGGGAGGGGCGGAAAAGGTGAGCAAATATTGATTCGACAGCAACCCATCCAAATTTTGAAGGAAGGGCCCGAAAGAAACCGGCCCCAAAATACCGAGATAGAGATTCGCGCCTCCGGTTTCGGTGGAGAGACGGCTCAAATTATTCTGCGCAATGTCGCCGCGAAACGATTGGCCCAGGCGCGCGCCGCCGGAATAAAGGGTGTGAACCTGAATGCCGGCTTTCTGCGCGTTATTGATCGCAGACTGAAGGTAGGGATCATCCAGGCCGGGATAAAGGGGATCAAAGCCGCTGGCGATGAGCAGCACTTCGCGGCGCGACGCGGGGACAGGCCACTTTTTAATCAGGCTGCTAAGCGAGAGATAGATGCTGGGAGAATTGGCGTTCCTCCACCCGAGCGTCAGGTGCAGAGTTTTGGCCACAGCGTCGTGGTCCGTGCTGAACGGGGAGGCTGTCTGGACGGTTCCGCTGGCGGCGTAGAAGAGGCCGACGGCGGTCGTCTTCGGCTGCGACTGGATGAAATCGGCCAATTCGCGCAGTTCAGAGCCTATAGCCGCGGAGCCGTCCGCGGAGTTTATCAGGATGGCGAGCTGAAGGTCCGCGCGAGTGTCCCTTGCGGGAGTCCAGGAGATGACCGCCAATTTGGATTTCCCGGAGTAAACGTTTACGTCCTCCTGAGCGATGGGAGGGGGCGGCGCACCCTTCTGGCCGAGAACCGTGACCACGGTGGTAATCGGCACGGCGGTGGAATCCGCGCTGTAAGTGGGGAAAGCTGCGATGGCCGCGAAAAACAGGGAACACATGAAAAGAGAAAGAATTTTCATCTTCGGCATGTTGCGCACCTCAGTAAATAGGATGCACATTCGGCATGTAGGGGTTCAATCATCGCGGCGCGCGGCGCTGCGCGAAGCGATTGGCGATCTCAGAATGCGGAAGTGAGAGGCTACTTGGGGTCTGCCACTGGAGTGATGGCTTCCGATCCCACGTGATTGTCGGAGACGAGCTTCTGCTTGTTATTGGAGAGACTATTCAGGCTGCCCAAATACGTTGCGATCCCGCGATAGAGGCCGTCGGCAATGCGCTGGCGCTGGCTCGTGTTGCGCAGCAGATGTTCGTCGGTAGGATTGCTGACAAAGGAGATTTCCGTGAGCACCGAGGGCATCTCCGCGCCGATGAGGACCACGAAGGGAGCCTTCTTCACGCCGCGGTTCTTCTCGCTTTGGCTGATGTACTGCAGCCGCTGAGAGAGTGAATCCTGGATATCGCCCGCAAGCTCCTTCGATTCCTCGATTTTATCGTTGCGCGCGATTTTCTGGATCAGGCCTTGCAAGTCATGCATGGACTCGTCGGAACGAGCGTTTTCGCGCGAGGCCACTTCCATGGATTCCGGGGATGTATCGAAGTTGAGATAGTAGGTTTCCACGCCGCGTGTGGCCGGGTTGGGGCTGGAATTCGCATGGATGGAAATGAAGAGGTCCGCCTTGGCTTGGTTGGCGATGGCGGTGCGCTGTTCGAGCGGGATAAAGGTGTCGTCATGGCGCGTGTAAATCACCTGCGCGCCGGGCAGCTTCTGCTGAATCAGGCGGCCCAGGCGCAGTGCCACATCGAGGCACAGGTCTTTTTCCATCAGGCCGTGCGGGCCGATAGTTCCGGTATCGAATCCGCCGTGGCCGGGATCAATCACGATGCGGCTGATTTTCAGGCCCAGGACGCGCGTGAGGGAACGGTCGCCGTCGCGTGTCGGCTTGGGTTCTGGCACGGGGTCGAGCGCAAGCGCGCTCTTCGCGGCGCTGGGCTGCACGAAGATGGGATTCGCGGCCGCTTTCGCAGCGGGCTGCGCCGGCAGGATTGCACTCGCTCCTGCGGTTGGAGAAACCATCTGGCTGGGCGCAGCCGGATAGGCATCATTGGAATTCGCGGCCATCATTTTTCCGACTGCGTTCACGGGCAGCGTGGAACCTAGCGCGGCGTTCACCGTGGTGGCCGCCTGCGAGCGGACGTCAATCACCAGCCGGTAGGGATTCGACAGCAGGAACGCCGAATAATTTTTCGCGCCGCTTACATCGAGGACCAGCCGCACGACGTCCGGCTTGTTTTGCGCCAGACGAACGGATTTCAGCAGGCCGTTATCCACTTGCAGGGATTTTTCCGCCAGCTTGCCGCTGAGCTGCGCCTTGTAGAGATCGAAGTAAATGCGGTCGGGGGAAGGGATGTGCGCGGCGTTGTAGGCGATGGTGTCGTCGAGCGTGACCACGATGCGCGTCGAATCCTCCGCATTCCACGAGCGGATGTCCGTCACGCTGGGCGTGCGCCCGCCGGCGGCCACGCGCGGCTGGACGGCCTGCCCCTTGATGTCCGATTCCACATCAATATTTTTTGCGCGCTCGCCGGCGATTTCACCGGCGGCCTCGTGCGCTTCGCTGGCTTGCTCGGAGCGCGGGAAGCGCCGGATGAGTTCCTTGAAAGAGGCTTCCGCGACATCGGGCTGATTCAAATCGTCGCGCTCGATCTTGGCCGTGGCCAGAAGGGCTTCGGAGCAATAGCGGCTTCCGGGATACTGTTTCAAAAGAAAATTGTAGGCGCCGATCGCGGATTGAAAGTACCTCGGATCGTATAGCCGGCCCATTTCCTGGTACAGCTCCGCCTGGGCGATGAACGACGGCGTCACTTCCTCGGCTTGCGGCGAAATCAGATAGACCTTGTAATAGGCGGCGATGGTCTGCTGGTAATCGTCGAGCGAGCGGTCTTTCTCGAGATAGCCTTCGAGCATGGTGCGCATCTTGACGGCGCTCTCGAACTGGTCGCGGGCATCGGAAACTTTATCGGCGCGCGCGGCAGAGCCGAGCGACAGCACGAGGGCCGCCGCCAGACCCACGGCGAAGAGGGCCGGACGAATCGCGGATTGGAATCGAACGGAAAAGATGCGCTTCATTCGTTCGTAAACACCACCCGGCCATTCGAGTCCACTTCCTGGCGCACGGGGAATCTGGACGAACCCCCGAACGACGAGTTGTGGCCCGAGCCGGGCCGGAAGTATGCGTCGGTCACCTTCTGCACGTACTGCTGCGTTTCGGGAATTGCGGGAACGCCCCCACTTTGATCCACGGCGCGCTCGCCGGCGTTGTATGCCGCCAGCGATTTTTTCAAGTCGCCGTTGTAGCGATCGAGAAGCGATTTCAGGTACATCGTTCCGCCTTCCACGTTCTGCACCGGATCGAAGGGATTGCCGACGCCAAAGCGTTGTGCCGTTTCAGGAATCAACTGCATCAGTCCGACGGCGCCCTTGCGGGAAACCGCCAGCGGATTCCACCCGGACTCCGTGCTGATCACGGCTTTGACCAGCGCGGGATCCACGTCGTGCCGTGCGGCTGCGTCGCGCACTATCTGATCCAGAGGCCCCGGTGAGGAACCCGCTGGCAAAGTTGCCGACACATCTTGTACGGCGGCGCGGGGAGAACTAATGGTACTCCCATGACGCGCCTTGGGGGAATCCCCATTCACGAAGACGAGCTTACCCTGCTCGTCTGTGTATGATGCAATCTGGGCGAGAACTGGTGTACTAAGCGATAGCCAGGTTCCCGCCGTGAGGATTGCGGCGATGATGCTTTTCCTGTTCATAGCCTTGTGGGAAGGCCGAACGCTCTGCTTCCGAACGAAAAAAGCGCACTCGTTGGGAGACGGAGCTACGCTCGGACGAAGAGGCTTCGCCCAGGCGTAAGCTTCTGGCGCAATGGGAATTATAGAAGGCGTTCGAGGAGGGGGTAAACTGTACGCAGGGCCTTTTCTATACCGGATGTGTCCTTTCCGCCAGCCTCGGCTAGGTCGGGCTTTCCGCCGCCGGAACCGTCTACAAGTGGCGCCAACTCCTTTATCATTTTACCGGCATCGAGCTTGGACGTGAGGTCCTTCGTAACTGCTGTGATTAGAGCGACTTTGCCGTCCTCGATGGAGGCTAGGACGATTACGCCGGAGCCGATTTTCTGGCGCAAAAAGTCCGAAAGCTCGCGCAAGGCCTTGCGGCCAAAACCGCTCACTTCGGCGGCAATAACGCGCACTCCCTTCACATTTCGGACGCTTTCGAGCAGTTCCTGGGCTTGGGAGCCGGCAGCCTTGCGTCCGAGGGCCTCTAACTGCTTTTCGAGGGCCTTGATTTGGGCGATTTGGCGCTCGAGGGCGGGGATAATTTGGTCCTCGGAGGCGTTCAGAAGGCTCGCGGCGGAGCGGAGGGTGCCGAGCAGGCGCTGGTATTCGGCGAGGGCGCGGTCGCCCGAAATAGCGTCTATGCGGCGAACGCCCGCGGCTACGGACTGCTCGGAGAGAATCTTGAAGACGCCGATCTCGCCCGTGCGCGAGACGTGCGTGCCTCCGCACAGCTCCTTGCTGTAGAAGCCGCTGGGCGATGCGGCGTCGGGAATGGTGACCACACGGACGTTGGCTTCGGGATACTTGTCGCCGAAGAAGGCGAGAGCGCCGGAAGCGAGCGCGTCGTCTATATTCATGATGTCCGTGCGCATTTCGAGATTCTTGCGGATTTCCTCGTTCACCTGCTGCTCGATTTCTGCAAGCTCGCTCGCGTCCACGGCGGCGAAATGCGAAAAATCGAAGCGCAGATGTTCCGGGGCCACGAGTGAGCCGGCCTGCTTCACGTGCGTGCCCAGGATATTGCGCAGCGCGGCGTGCATCAGGTGCGTAGCGGTGTGGTTGCGCATGTTGCGCGTGCGGCGCTCGGCGTCGGCTAGGGTCGCCACGCGGTCGCCCACACGCAAGTCTTCCTTGGCCACAATGCGATGCGCGATCAGGCCGGTGACGGGATAGTACGCGCCGCGCACTTCGGCGACTTCGAGCGAGCCCGATTTGTCGTAGAGACCGCCTATGTCGGCCACCTGCCCGCCGGATTCGGCGTAGATGGATGTGCGGTCGAGGACGATTTCGGCTTCTTCACCCTTTTTGATTTCGTTTACGGCGCCGGATTTCGTGACGATGGCTTCGATGCGAGTGTCGTGCGTCGTCGTGCCAAAGTAGAAATCGGGCTCAGTCTTGAACGTTTCCGCGAGTTTCGCATACGCCGGATTCGCAATCTCCTTGTGCGCGCCTTTCCAGGATGCGCGCGCGCGTGCCCGCTGGTCCTCCATCGCGGTGTTGAAACCAGCGTCGTCGAACTCTAGACCCACATCTCGAAGCACATCGCGCATAAGGTCGACCGGCATCCCATAGGTGTCGTAGAGTTTGAACGCCTGCTCGCCTGTTAAGGGTATTGCTTGCTGACTACTCAACTTTGTCGAGGGGATATATTTCTCAGATGTGAGCGCGGCAGGCTCGAGTCCCGATTTGGCGAACGGTGGTTTGATCTGTTCAACTAGTTTGCGGAGTCCAGTTTCGATGACCCGGCTGAAGCGGTGCTCCTCCTCCTGCAAGACACGGTTGATTCGCTTCGCATTTTGCTCTAGCTCCGGATAGGCCGATTTCATCTCACGCACGACTGCAGCGGCTATTTTCGGAAGAAACGGAAAATCAGCGCGAAGATGAATCCGGACGTGCACCAAGGCCCTTCGGATGATCTTTCGCAGAACATATCCACGCCCCTCGTTGGAGGGAACCACACCGTCGGCGATGAGAAAAGTCGCCGCGCGCGAGTGGTCCGCGATAATACGAAGAGACGGGAGTCGGCCGCCTAGCCGCTTTGATCGGTAGCCCTCGGCATCATCGTAAAAGTACGGTACGTCGCGTTCCTTTTCCATATCGATTCCAACGATATTTGCGGCTTCCTGCATCAGCGGCTGGAACAAGTCTGTGTCGTAGTTGCTGATCTTGGCCTGGAGGACGGTGGCGATACGTTCGAGGCCGGCGCCCGTATCAACTGACGGCTTCGGCAGCGGAGCGAGGGCGCCGCTCGCGTCGCGATTGAACTGCATGAAGACGAGATTCCAGATTTCGACGTATCGGCCGCAGTCGCATGGGAACTTGCAATCCGTGTGGCCCGCGTCCGATGCGGCCGGGCCCATGTCGTAGAAAATTTCGCTGCACGGGCCGCAAGGTCCGGTATCCCCCATGGCCCAGAAATTTTCTTTGAGGCCGGGGATTTCCACTACGCGGTCTTTCGGCGCGCCGGTCTTGACCCAGAGCGATGCGGCGTCATGGTCGGGCGGCAATGCTTTGCCCAAAACTTCCGCGCCGCCGAACACGGTGAAATAAAGTTTCTCGATCGGCATGCCGAACCAATCGGGAGATGTGATTAGCTCCCACGCGTACTCGATGGCCTCTTTCTTGAAATAATCGCCGAAGGAAAAGTTCCCGAGCATTTCGAAAAAAGTGTGATGGCGGTTGGTAAAGCCGACGTTTTCGAGGTCGTTGTGCTTGCCGCCGGCGCGGAGGCATTTCTGGCAGGACGTGGCGGTTTTGTAGTCGCGCTGCTCGAGGCCGAGGAAAACGTCCTTGAACTGGTTCATTCCGGCGTTGGTGAAAAGCAGCGTGGGATCGTTCGTGGGGACAAGTGAGCTGCTGCGCACGACGCGGTGGCCGCGCTCCGCAAAATACCTCAGAAACATGCTGCGAATTTCGTTGCCGGAAAATTGGCTGTTCATCGAAAAGCATTATCGCACACAGAGAGCGCTCCAAGCAGAATGCAGGGAGCGAGGGAGCAAAGATACCTCTCTTGTGTCCGACGCGCAGTCTACAGGGAATCCGGCCCGAAGTAACGGAAGTGGCCTGTAATTTCCCAGTTGAACAGCACATCCTCCATCCGGGGACCTTGGCCGATGTTGTGGACGACCATGTAACGGCCGGATACGTCCGACTTCTGATTCGCGACGATGCCAATGTGTGGAACGCCGCCACCGAGGTCCCACGTGACCAAATCACCAGGCAAATAATCCTCGGCGCTGCGGGTGACCGCGAGCGATTCTCCCTTGCGCCGAAAAAAAACCATTAGATTTGGAACGCGCCGATGGTCGATATTTGCATCGGGCCTGGACCATGGCCAGCGTCGCGGATAGGCCGAGAAGTTCTGGACCATATCCTCGTGCACTTCCTTCTGCAGGTCCACGCCTAACGCTCGATATGCCCTGATGACTTCATCTGTGCAGACGCCCGTATCACTTGGCACATCGCCGCCAGGGTAGGGAATGCGGACGTACGATGGGTCGTAGCGGACATAATGGTGTGTTCTCTCCTCCGCAGCTGCGGCCAGCTTTTGGAGAAATTGTTGATGGGCCGTGCTCTCCGCATGAATCGCCTGGCCTATCGCCGCCAAGGGTGCCACGACGCAGCAAATTAGCAGGACCGTGCTGCGAATTTCGTTGGCGGTCAGGTTGCGCACTGGTTGAACGAAGCATTATCGCAGAGGCAGTGGCTAGTGGCGAGTGGCTAGTGCGGATTCTTGCGAACGAGATGCGATTAGCGTTTCCTGGGAGGCAAGAAGATGAAGGCGGCGCCGGCGAGTGCGACAAGGGCGCTCAGGTACCACGGAATGGTGACGATGCGTGTGGTTTCGACAATATAATTCTCCGAGCCAAATTGGAGTTCACCCTTGTTCGTCTCCTTGGTGAAGTTTGGGTGAATGAGCGCGGCCACGGCCACCAGGACGAGCACTGCGCCGAAAATTTTGTAGGGTTGCAGTTTCATGTCGCGGCCCTCTTTTTCTTACTTCGCGAGCGGATGAAAAATTTCATCCAGATAATCGGGACGGCTCGCGTCGCGTTCGAGGTGAGGATAGCGCAGGCCGCCGTGATAATCCACGGAATAGGTCTGATACTGCACGCCCGATGCGACGATCAACTCGATGGGCGCAGCGGCGGATTTAGCCAGGGCGATGGCGTCGCGGAGAACCGCGGGGGAAAATTGCTTTCCATTGACGGCGGTGATTCTCATTCCCGGACCAATCCCGGCGGCATAGGACGGGCTGCCGTGAATCACGTCGGTCACGTTGCCGTCCATATCGAGCAGCAGGCCGATCGAGAAAGTCAGGTTCACACGGCCTCGGAACGAGTCGCGGGTGTCCTCGACTTCATTGGGCTGGTCGCTGTAGGTGATTTTCCAGCCGGAATTTTCGACGGCCTCGGTGGGCGTCGTGGGAGCGATGGAATCGAGCCGGACACGAAGGAAGGCCGCCCAATCGTAAGGCGCGAGCGCGTTGAGTGTGGCGACGATGTCGTCGAAGGTGTACGTGCTTAGCGCGGGCTGGTTGGCCGGGCCGCCGGCATAAAATACGCGGCAGAAATCGTTCATGGATTTTTTATCGCCGCTGAGGCGGCGAAGGGTCGAATCCACGTCGAGCCACAGCAGCTCGCCTTCCTCGTAAAAATCGGTGCCGCGACGCCAATTTTCCCAATCGTGGCCGGCGTCATAGAGATAGGGAGCGGCATCAGCCGTGTCTTGCAACGAGCGCCATTCGCGCCCGGGGCGCGTGGCCAAGGTTGCAGCCACTTCGGCGAGCGCGGCATGGGCCTGGTCGAGAGTGAGCAGCCCCGTGCGCGCGGTCAAGACCTGGCCAAGATATTCCGTGAGGCCTTCGTAGACCCACAAGAGATCGTCCCGCATGGGCTGCTGAAAATCGGGCGTGAACAAATCCTCGGGGCGGCGGTATTTGCCGTTCCAGGAGTGGACGAATTCGTGCGGCAGGAGATCGGCGAATTCGACGCGGCCTGCGTCGTCAATCAAGCTGCGTTCGGCGACGCGGTCGTCGCTCGATTCGTGATGCTCGAGGCCGAAATGGGCGACATCGTCGCTGAGGGTGAGCAGAAAATGATAGTCGCGATAATGGCGCGTGCCGAAGAGCGCGCCCGTCTCGGCGACGAGATTCTGGAAGTGAGCTTGCATGTCGGGGGGCATATCGAGCGCGGCGGCGCTGTCCGCGGCGATGTCCATTTCGTTAGGCGGATTTTCGCCGGGCGTGAGGTCAATCACGCGAAAGTAGCGTCCCGCGAGGACGGGCGAGTCCACGAGCGTATCGAGCGAAACGGGCGCGAATGCAATGGTGTCGCCATCGCGCTTCGCGCCGGGCAGGGCTGTGGCGAATTGCCATCCCGCGGGAATGCGGAGGCTGGGGATAAAAGTGAGGTCGCTTGCATCGTAGCCCGCCGGGTAGACCAGAACCTGATTCCAGTTCAAATCATCTACGAATGGCGTCGCGGATGCTCCGGCGGAGAAGCCGACGGTCGGCGCCGAGAGCAGGAAATCGAGATCCACGCCGAGAGTGTCCGTGCCTGCGGGAACTTCGAGATGAATCGCGAACATATTCACCAGATCGCGCCGCCACGGGACCGGCTTGCCGCCGGCGGTGAATTTCAATCCGGAGACGTTGAGGATGGGCCCGTCGCCTTCATGCTCGCCGGGAATCCATTTGGCGTAGTAGAGCGTCAGCGGGCCGGGCACGACGGGCATCTCCATGTGGGCGTGCAGGATTTTCTGCGGCGCGTCGGACGCGTCCACAGAGAGGCGGATGGGTCCTGAAGGCGTCTGCGCGCCGAGCCGCGGGGCGGAAGTCGCAATTGCAGCAGCCAGTACCGTTCCAACTAAAAGAAGCAATCTTGGAGGTCTCTGCCGCGCCCCCGGTCGCTGGAAACGAAGTCTCCGTGCCTTCGCCCCAATAAGTTGGAACGGCACCAGGAGAAGCACGGCGAAGATATTGTTGCGAATGATTCCAGACATTTTTTCCTTTCGATGGAGGTTTTTCACGGGCAAGGTGCTACGCCTTAGCCACGTCGAATAGATGCGCCTGGAACGCGTCTCGGCGGACGAAAAGCCCGAGATTCACCATTTCGTCTGCCGCCTCTAATGTAGCGCACATCGTCGAGTTCATCGTAAAAGATGTACGACTGGCCGGGCGAGACGTTTTCTCCGAAATGCACGCGCCCTTGGGACGCGCCGGCGGAAAGGTTCACGACAATCACTTTCCACACCTTCTCCAAGCGCCACTCGTACACCACGAGGTTCGCAGAGGTGCCGTCGCCTTCGGGCGTAACCGGCAGAACGCTCCACTGGCCCTGGTGAAAGGCATCCTCGGCGGTGATGCGCAGAATTTTTTCGAAGAATGCCGCGGCTGGCGGATTGGGGAGTTCGTCCGCGGCGATGCGCAGCGTGATGGGGAGATGAATCCTGCGGCCTTCGAGTTCGCCCTGATGATAGAAGCGCAGGCCGGGGAGCGTTCCCATCAGGACGCCTGCGGCGGGGAACTGCGGCCCGAAAACGGCGGCGCAGCGAGCCTCGTCGTGATTCTCAAGATAGCGCGCCAGGCAACTCTGATAGGAACTACGAGCCTCGACGCGCGTGTGAACTTCCGCCATGCGCAGATCGCGTACGGCGTCGTACAGCGGTTTGTCGTAGACGAAAGAAAAACCCAGATCGATGAGACGCGGCTCCGTTCCCCAATAGGCCTCGGCGAGGAGAATCAGAGAGGGGAGAGCGGCGTGCGCGTCGGCCCAGAATTCGGTTTTCGGCGGTTCGGCACCGCGCAAAAGAGGGGTCCAAATTTTGGCGAAAATATCGTTTAGCTGGAGCATGGCCATGTCGCAGCGGACACCGTCGCAGTGCTTGGCGATGCAGCGCAGCTCCGCAAACTGCGCGGCGCGCAATTGGGGCTCGAAATAATTCAATTGCGCCGTGTCCTTCCACGGAGGGAAATAAGGGTCCCTGCCGAGCGCGATGTAGGCTGTTCCCGCGGATGTTTTGGACGGATAGAAGCTCGCAGGGTCCTTCTGGAAATCCTGCTGCGTGCCCTGGACATAATATTGGGGATACTTGCGCACCCAGGGATGGTCGAGAGCCGTATGGTTGCCGACAAAATCGAGGAAGAGCGCCATGCCTCGCGCGTGCAGCTTTTTGCGGGCGAGGTCCACGCCCTTCCATCCCCCCATTCGCGCGTCGGGAATATATCGGGCGATGGCATACGGCGAGCCGATTACGTCGTCCGGCTTCCAGCCCGGCAGTGCGCGGTCATATTGCGGGGGATTTGCGGGGTCGGCCAGGGCGATGCGGCGCGATTGCCGGCTTCGGCGCCAGACTCCCATGAGCCACACGATGTTGAAACCTTTATGGGCGAGCGCGTCCCATTCCGAATCGGGGACGTCCCCGAGCCGGACTAGCCGGCCGAGGCGCGCGGAGAGCTGCTCGAGCCAAGTCCACGTGTTGATTTCGTAGAGATGGGGATGCGGGGGGAGAGGGAATGCTTTGGGAGTATCAGCCGCGAGCGCCGTCACACGAACGAGACTAGCGTGCAGTTCCCGAGCGTGTCAACCGGAGCCCGAGGCCGGTCTGTGACCGCAGGCTGCGCGCGCAAACGCCCGACGAATTTGCGCCGACCCGCGCGGTGTTCGCACAATGCGCGTCGCGGAGGATTTTGCCCCGGGCGGACTCGTCCATTGTGCAGTCTTTGAATCAATTCACTATCTCTCAACAGTTCCTTCATTCACATGTAACGCAGGCTGGACATTCTTTCCCGCGGCACCACCAACGGAGGACGGACATTCGACCTTAGGAGGAAAAGGACTATGATGCCTGCGTCTCATCGAAGGACGTGGCGCGAACGCGCGCTTGTGGGCGCGCTTTGTGCCTCGCTTACGTCGTTTGCAACTCCCGCTGCAGCGCAAACACCCAATTTCGGGGTTAATCCAAATTCCGAAACAACTGAAACGCCCATCAAGCACGTCATCGTTCTTATCGGTGAGAACCGCACATTCGATCACCTCTTCGCGACTTATGTTTCCCCGAGTGGCGACTCGGTGAAAAACCTGCTGTCCGAAGGAATTGTCAACGCGAATGGCACGCCCGGCCCGCATTACAACAGGGCTCGGCAATTCCAAGCCGTGGCGCCATTTATGACCTCGTACTATATCAGCCTCGATGGCTATGAGAAGGCTCCGTACTCCATTCTTCCGGAGCCGACCCTGAACTATTCGCCCAGCCCTGCCACAGGCGAGCCGCCTCCATTTCCGCCGGCTACGCCCTTGGCTTTGCTTGGAGCTATCGAGCCATCCTTGGAGACAGCCGATCTGCACCTGCTGACCACCGGCGCGTCGGGGGCCCCACAAACGGCTGAGCTTCCCGATTTCGATTTTCGCATCCAGAATTACAACGCTCTCCCGGACGGCCCGTTTCCGTTGAAGGGCGCTCTGCTGCCGTACGATTCCTATACCGGAGACACCACTCACAGACTCTTCGAGATGTGGCAGCAATCCGACTGCGACATCAGAAACGCAACATTTGAAAATCCTTCAGGTTGCCTGAGCGACCTGTATCCCTTCGTCATCACTTCTTATACGAGCGAACCCGATCCCAACAGCTTCCCGCTTCCGAACCAAGTGGATGACAACGGCGGCGGCAATTCGATGGCGTTCTATAACATGCACAACGGCGACGTGCCGGTTCTCAAGATGCTCGCGGACGAATACTCCATGAGCGACAATTACCACCAAGCGGTCATGGGCGGAACGGGCGCGAACCACGTCATGCTGGGTACCGGCGACGCCATCTTTTGGAGCGATACCAAAGGCAAGCCGACGACTCCGCCTTCGCACATCGCCAATCCCAATCCGCTGCCAGGCTCGGACAACCAGTACACGGTGGACATCAATTTTGACGGGAACTTCACCGAGTGCGCGGATTCCTCCCAGCCGGGGATCGATCCGATTCGCGACTACCTCGCCTCACTGCCGTATCGTCCGGATCCGAATTGCGAAGAACGCCATTTCTACATGGTGAACAACGACAACCCGGGTTTTTTGCCGGATGGCACCGTGGACACGGCCGGAATCGCCAAGGGCGGCTCCGTTCCTCCGACCAATGTGCGCACCATCGGCGATGCACTCAACGATAAGGGAATCTCCTGGGCCTACTATGGCGGAGCGTACGATGCCGCCGTGGCGCTGCAGCACGATCCGACGAGCACGAATCCCCTGGTGCAGATTGGCAAAGCCTACTGCAACATATGCAACTTCGAATCCTATGCCACGTCCATCATGGGCGACGCAACGCAACGCGCCGCGCACATCAAGGACACGATCGACTTCTTCAACGCGGTCGACAACGGCACACTTCCCGCAGTCTCCTTCGTGAAACCGGATGGTCTGCTGGATGGCCACCCAGCGTCTTCGAAGGAAGATCTGTTCGAAGGCATGGTTAAGAAAATCATGGACCACCTCACCGCCAATCCGGAGCTGTTTGCATCCACCGTCCTGTTCATCACCATGGACGAGGGCGGCGGTTTCTATGACTCCGGGTACATTCAACCGCTCGACTTCTTCGGCGATGGGCCCCGCATTCCGCTGATCGCGATTTCGCCATTCACCACGGGCGGACGCGTCAGCCACACCTACGCCGATCATGTTTCCATCCTGAAGTTCATCGAGCGCAACTGGAATCTGCAACCGTTGACTCACCGCAGCCGCGACAATTTCCCGAATCCGATTGCGGACCCCGTAGAACCGTACGTTCCACTCAACAGCCCGGCGATTAGCGATCTGTTTGACTTGTTCAGCTTCGGCCGGGGCTACGGCGGTCACTAGCTCGCTGTCAGCAGCACTGTAGAACCTGACGCCGGTCGCGCCCTAAACGCGGCCGGCGTCAAACTCTCCCTTCATTGCCCGAATGGATTGGCACGCGCGCGGGCAATTTGATAGCTTAGAGCAATGCTGGCGCCGACGACGCTCGATCTGGCTTTGCTCTCTGCCGCTGTCCTCGGCTTCCGGCACGGCTTCGATTACGACCACATTGCCGCCATCTCCGATATCACGAGCGTGGAGCCCTCTCCGCGAAAAGGCATGCGCATGGGCCTTGTATATGTGCTGGGGCACGCGGCCACCGTGGCCGCGCTGGGCGGCGCGGTGATTCTATTTCAGCGTTCGCTGCCGGCGCGCATTGACAATTGGGCTGAGCGCGCCGTGGGGATCACGCTGGTGCTGCTCGGCGTGTATGTGCTGGGGACGCTGCTGCGGGCGAAGTCTTCCTTTACGCCCCGGTCGCGCGCGTCGCTGCTGATCGGCGCATTTCGCTGGCTTACATGGAAGATTCGAAAAATTTTTGGCGGCGCCCCGGATGAAAAGCCGCAGGACACGCGCGAACCCTACAGCCCGAAGTCGGTCTTCGTAATTGGAGTGATCCACGGCCTGGGAGCGGAAACGCCGAGTCAATTGCTGCTGTTCCTGCTGGCGGCGAATCTCGGTGGCGTGGCTCGCGGCTTCCTGGGGCTGGCGATGTTTCTCGCGGGCCTGTTGGTGATGAATACGCTGATGACCGCCTCCGCGGTGGGGATTTTCGGCGCGAGCGCCGCCAAGCCGCGCCTGCTGCGATTTGCGGTCGGATTTACGGCGGCCTACAGCCTCATTGTCGGAACGATTTTCCTCTTCGGTTCCTCGGCCCTGCTCCCGCCTCTAGGCGGCTAATCTTTAAGCGCATCCACGATTTGCGGCAGCGAAGTTCACCGTCACCGCTTCGTGGCGGACTCGATGAAGGCGCGGACATTCGCGGCCAACTTGTCGTGGTCTTCCTGGTGCAGATACATCATGTGGCCGGCGTGGTAGAACTCGAGATGAATGTTCTGGGCGACGTCGACGGGCAGGAGCAGGTGGTCCATGGTGTATTCGGTGGCGAAGAAAGGAGTGGCCATGTCGAACAATCCATTTTCGACTTGCACTTGCAAATGCGGATTATCAATCATCTCCCGGACCAAATCTCCCTCGACATTGGGCGCGCCGGGCCAGGAGCCGGGAGTCGCATTGTGCTTCCAATCCCAGGACGATTCCGGTTCCGGCGGAAGCACCTTGTAGGTTTTGTCCTGCCCGAATTTTAAATCTTCGCGGACGTAGCTATTGAACGCCGCCGTGAACGCGCCCACGATGCCCGTGTCCGAAGGATCGAATTCCGCGTATTCGGTGAGCAAATCATACGTGGGCCCGGAGAATCGAGCATCGTAGCGGCCGACCGTGAGCCCCCGGCTTCGCTGCAGCTCGGCCTGGAATTGCGGAAGAGTGACGCGCAATTCCGCCTTCGTCAAATAATCTTCGCTCAGGCCCGTGAAATGCGCGAGCTTCTTTACTACATCGGCCTTTTCCGCGTCGCTCAGTTTCGACCCTTTCATCAGAGCGGCGGCGTAATCCGTGGAGGCAAATTTGCGCGCATCGGCGAGAAACGCGTCCAAATCGTCGGGGCGGTCCTTGAGAACCTTGTAGTACCACGCGACGGCCGCATAGGTGGGGAGATAGAAGATATAGGACTCGTCGTTGCCGGAGCTAAAAGAGAGCGTGCCCATGTCGAGGACGCTTGAAATCAACACGATCCCATTGATGTCCATCCCGTCGTGCGATTGCAAATAATTGGCCAGGGCCACGGAGCGGAACGTCCCGTAACTTTCGCCGATCAAAAACTTGGGTGAATTCCAGCGGTTGTTCCGGCCGACGTAAATGCCGATAAATTGCGCGAGCGACTTGACGTCCGAATCCACTCCCCAGAAATCCTTGTCCTGCGATTTTCCCACGGCGTGGCTGAAGCCCGTGCCCACCGGATCGATGAAGACGAGATCGGCCTTGTCGAGCAGGCAATCGGCGTTGTCCTCGACCTTATAAGGAGCGGGCGGCGTGGCCGCAGCGTTTTCCGTGACCACGCGCTTCGGCCCGAACGCGCCCATGTGCAGCCAGATGGAAGCCGAGCCGGGCCCTCCGTTGTAGATGAAGGCTACCGGGCGCTGGCTGAGATCTTTCACGTCACTGCGAGTGTAGGCAGTGGAATAGATGAGCGCCGTGGGGTCGCCTTTTTCGTCCTTGAGCATAATGGTGGACGCCGTGGCTTTGTAGGGGATGGTCTCGCCGCCGATCTGTATGGTGTGATCGGTCACGGACGATTCCTCTTTGGGCGTTTCCGCGTCCGCCGCGGGCTTGGATTCGTCCGGCTTCGAGGCGTCCGGCTTTGTTTCCTGAGGCGCGGTCTGCGCGGTGATGGGCGCGGCTTGGCCGAAAGCGAAGAGCAGCGCCAAAAGGCTGAGTCCAGAAAAAATTTTCGTTGCGGTCATTCTTGCGCTCCGCTGAATTGAATTATGATTCGCAAACCGGCCAAAATGATGGCTCGGCCAGCTTAACACGGCGTGGGAAGGTTGCAAGCAGCGGGGCAATCGATAGTGGGCAATTCTGCGCGCTTGAGCAATGGGCGCGCTTCCGATAAGCCGATTTACTAGGACCTAGAGACTACTGACGCCTTCGGCGGCCATCCTGGTGTCCAGACATTGCCGGCGACGCATACTTGCACCGGGAGAGCTGTAATTGCAGAGACTGCTTTTGCGAGCGCGGCCGCGTGTTCGAAGGCAGCCCTTCGGTCGCCCCACACGGAGGTGACGAATGGTACAGCCCTTCCGTCTCGAGGGAGCAGCTCGATGTGCCAAAGTGAGCCTCCGCCTCGACCCGCAGCGACCTCCCGCATCCGTAAAGCACTGAATTCCGCGAATGCTGTTTCGGTGTATTCGTCTTTCCGTTTCAGTTGTACAAGGTGACGGAAGCCGTCAAAGGTTACTTCATTAAATACCGCTTGCCGTCCCTTGCCGACGACCCAGCGATAATAAAATTTGAGGCGACGACTCGCAGTACTACCTTCCGAGAGCCGTAGATAAGTCTTAGGTTGATATTCTGCCACGGATAGGGTTCCCTGGAAGCCGTCCGGCGAACCGAACTCGCTTTGCGCCAGGATATCTTCGAGAGCGCTATTGCGCCCCTCGCGCACGTACCAGAGGATCGCCAAAAGCACTATCACACCGGCGACAATGAGGCCGGCAACGGCCCCTGCCAGACCTGAAGGAAATGCCAACGCCATCATCACAGAGGACAGCATAACGCCGCCACAGTGCTCGATATCCTGACTCGGGGGGTTATTTGCCCTATCGTACACACGGGGCTGAATCTTCCCAGTGCACAGAACGGAGCGCGCTACTGCTTGACGCATTCCGGATGGGGGAAAATTAGCGTGACGTCAGCGCCGGCCCGTGGTTTCGGCCCGCCGACAGCTACCGCAGGAGTTGCAATCCGGTCGGGAAGCGCACACGCGGCGACGCCGCGCCGCGGGTCGAGATCTTCCCAGGCGGAAATGGTGTAGTGCGCGGAATCGAGCACGGTGAACTGATAAAGTCCGTCGGCGATTTTTTGAGCGGCGGGATTATCGCCCTGGTCCGCCTGGGCCATGATGGTCACGCTGCCGGGCGGCCTCGCGCCCTGCCATTTCACGCGCACGCGAATCAGGCGAGTGGGATAGGCTTTTTTCAGTTGCAGCTTCAGATTCAGGAGCTGCTGCGAGTCTTTCAATTTGATTGGCTTGGCATCGGTCACATCCGCGACGCCGGGGTAGAAAGACCGCGCGAAGGGCGAATTCGGGTCGAGACGGTTCGTGCGGTTGAAGACCAGGATGTATTCGCCCGGCCCGATGTGATCGAAATCGAAATTGCCCTTGGCGCCCTGAAATCCCCAGAGGCCCGGATGCGAATCATCGTACTGGCCGGCGCGAAAGAGTTCCACCGATGCCAGGGGAAGTGGTTTGCCGCCGGGCCCGAGCACGCTGCCGCGTATATGCCCGGTGGGCAGGGCGTCCACGTCGTATTCATAACAGGCGCCGTCGGGAATCTTGAATGGCGGCAGGGCGCCCGCGAGAGTTTTCTGGGTCAGCTCCATGCGCGCGGGCAGATTGGCGTAGAAGCGATATGTACCGGCGTGAACGTCGTAGAAGGAATAAACTCCGTTTTGGCCGCTGCTCGTTTCAAAGCGATCGTAGACGGAGCGCAATTTCAGCGAGACATTGGGCAGCGGGTCCTCGGGATCGTCGGGCGGGGCCAGGGACGGCGGGTCCGCGCGGCGCAGCACGCCGAAGACGGACGCGACTCGCCGGCCGTCGCGCATGGCGCGCAACTGCGGAATGATGGCGCGCGCTTCGCTCGCCGGCCGTGTGCCGTTGCAAATGGTGGCGAAAAGACGGCCTTCGGTATCCTGATGCGTGAATACGAGATACTCCTGGCCATTCTGGAAGCGGTAGCCGCAGTCGCCATCGTCGCCGCCGGAGTAGATGTCCATTTCCGGCGTATCCGGGCCGGCGAATTCTTGTTCGATGCGGAAATGATAGCGGACCACCGGAGCTTCGTCTGTGGCCGCGCCAGTAGAATTGGCGGGCGCCTCGGGCGGCAGCGTTGCCGCGCTGGTGACGACGCCGAGGAAAACTACGTCGTCCTTTTGCAGGCCCGGGCACGCTCCCGGCGGCGCGTTCGAGCAGGTGCACGCCCAAGCCGGGCCTGCCAGCAAGAGTAGCCACGCCGTCCAAAGTACGCGCGCGATCATCGCGCCTATCCTACAATTTTTTCCTCCGCAATGCGACGCGCAACCCCGGCACGCGCGGGGCAGGGAGTTTTTCCCCGCCTCTGGCGGCGAGCATATACCGGCACTTGACAACCGGGCCGATAAGTGACACTGTCGTCATCCTAATTCCCTCGGAGGCCTTCGATGCAGGCATCCAGGCGACACTGTATCTGTGCATCGCTCGCGCTGCTGGCGCTTTTCACTGTCGCACCGCGAACGCATGCTGAAACGCTGACCATCACGAGCACGCCCCCCGGCGCCACCATCGAAATCGGCGGCATGGTCGCCGGCACCACGCCGTATCAAACCAACTATCCCGGCGGATATTTCCACAAAACCCACACCGTATTCGGCGCGCGTCTGGAACATTCCATGGTTGTCCGCGTCTCGAAAGACGGCTACCTGACGCAGGAAGTTACTTTGACGACGGGACCCTTCGACTGGGTTGGCCTCACGGGACGCCATCACGGCGATTACTTCCTGCTGAGGTCGACCCACTTCGATATCAAGCTGGAGCCGGTGTCGCACGGCAACGGCAGGGTGGCCGAAACCATCGGGAAGGACGGCCCGATGCGCCCCGCTCCCGTAGCCGCGCTTCGATCCGATGATGCTGTGGATATGGAAAAAACTTCGGAAGCCGGCACGATTGATTTTGCATCGGACCCGCCGGACGCGGACATCTACGTGGATGGAAAATTCATGGGGCAGACTCCCGCGACCATCCGCCTGGCCAGCGGTTCGCATCACATCGAAATGACGTCTCCCGGAAGGCAAAGCTGGGCGCGCGATCTCGATGTGCTGAAGGACAGCCAGGTGACGCTGCATCCGGTTCTCGAACCGTCGCCATAGGCGCAGCCCGCGTTCCTCTTGCTTCCCTGCCTCCCTGCCTCCCTCCCTGCTTCCTTGCCTCACTGCCTCCTACATATCGTTCACATCCTTCGCTTCCTTCACTTGACATCGCGCCGCGCAACCCATGTAATGAGTTCCTCGAAGCCTATGCGCACGCCGGTGCCATTTCGCTCGTGACAGACTCGGAGAAAAAGAAGGCGCACCACGGCGCGTCGAAGCGCCACGCGTTTTTGGTGGCGGCGGGAATCCTGTTCAGCCGGATCGCGGGGCTGATTCGCGACCGTGTATTCGCGCACTACTTCGGCAGCTCCGACGCCGCTGACGCCTTCAAGGCTGCTATACGCATTCCTAATTTCCTTCAAAATATGTTTGGGGAAGGCGTGCTTTCCGCTTCCTTCATTCCCGTGTATGCGGGCCTGCTGGCGCGGGATGAGGACGAAGAGGCGCGGCGCACGGCCGGCGCCGTTGCGGGGCTGCTGGCGCTTTCCACATCTGTGCTGGTTCTCATGGGGGTGCTCGCCACTCCCCATCTGATTGACGCCATCGCACCCGGATTTCACGGCGAGAAGCGCGAATTGACCATCCGGCTGGTGCGCATCCTCTTTCCCAGCGCGGGATTGCTTGTTTTCTCGGCATGGTGCCTGGGAGTTCTCAACAGCCACCGGCGCTTTTTCCTTTCCTACGCCGCGCCGGTGGTGTGGAACGCGGCGATGATCGCCACGATGTGGAGATTTGGAGGCAGCTATGCGCAATACCCTCTCGCCGAAATTCTGGCCTGGGGATCGGTGGCCGGCAGCGCGCTGCAAGTGGGCGTGCAATTGCCGGTGGTGCTGCGGCTGCTTCACGGGTTACGCCTTTCGCTCGGTTATCACGCGGAAAACGTGCGCATTGTCGTGCGCAATTTTTTCCCCGTTTTCTTCGGGCGTGGCGTGGTGCAAATCAGCGCCTACGTGGACGTGTGGCTGGCCAGCCTGATTCAAGTCACCGGCGCGGTCGCCGACCTCTCCTACGCACAGACTCTCTACACGCTTCCCGTGAGCCTTTTTGGGATGTCGGTAGCGGCTGCAGAACTGCCGGCGATGTCCGGCGCGATCGGCGGTGAAAGGGAAGTGGCGGAGGCGCTTGGCCGCCGGCTCGATTCCGGTCTGCGCCAGATTGCTTTTTTCGTGCTGCCGTCGGTGGTGGCGTTTCTTGTCCTTGGTGATGTGATTGTGGGCGCCATTTACCAGACGGGCCGTTTCCAGCACGATGATGTGATTTATGTGTGGGGGATTCTCGCGGGCTCGACGGTCGGTCTGCTGGCTTCGACGCTTGGGCGGCTATACTCCTCGGCCTATTACGCGCTGCGCGACACGCGCACGCCGCTGCGCTTCGCGATTGTTCGCGTGGCGCTGACCACCGCGCTGGGCTATCTCTTCGCCATTCCTCTGCCGCCCGCGCTGGGGATTGCCGCGCGCTGGGGCGTGGCCGGGCTGACGATATCGGCGGGAATCGCCTCGTGGGTCGAATTCACTCTGTTGAGGCGCACGCTCAACCGACGCATCGGTCGCACCGGGCTTCCCTACGCCTTTCTCGCCAAGCTGTGGATAGCCGCAGGCGTCGCAGCGGCAGCGGGCTGGGCGGTGCACCATTTCCTGGGTCATCACGCGCCTGTACACGAGCACAATGCATCGCGAGATACTGGCCGTCGCCGTCCTGGGGATTTATGGCGTCCTCTATTTCGCGATGGCCTTCGCTCTTGGCCTTCGCGAGGCGCGCGCGCTGGCTGAGCGCGCCATGGGCATCCTCCGTCCTGCCGCGGGCTAAGCGTTTTGATTGAAGAAAAGCGTGAACGAATGCGGTTACTTCCTGACTTGACGGCAACTGATGTTTTCTGGCATAAAGTATCTCAGCATGCAATACGAACCGAAGTTCCTGTCAACCCGCGACGAACTAGGAGCCAAGGAAAAGCGCCAGCTTCGCTTCGCCTGCCTTGTTATGGGAATTGGCGCTCTGATTCCATTGCTGGCGTCTTTTTTCCCTTCTTCGGGTGTGCGCGAGGCAAGCGAGTGGTTTTCGGCAGTTGTTTTACTGGCTGGCATTTGCCTATTCTTCCTATCGTATATTGGAAACTACCGGCCCCCACAACAGCGCGAATAGCGCCAAGTTTTCCTTCGAACTGCCGGGACCTTCGTATATCGCCTTCCTTTGAAATTTGCGAGCTGCCAAGAAAGCCTTTTTCTTGACATTTTTCTGCTGGTTTTGCTAGCCTTTCCTTGCTGCCTTCTGGCAGCGCTTATCCAGAGTGGCTGAGGGGACAGGCCCGAAGACGCCACAGCAACCTGGCGCATGTGCCAAGGTGCTAACTCCTGCCCAGTGGGGAGAGATAAGATCCTCAATAGTCCCCGATCCTTCGGGGCCGATTGAAGATTCAACTCCCAAACTGAAGTCGAAAGGGCGTGATGCAACCGCTATGTGCTTTTAGCGGCTGCGCGCCCATTCATCGCGGCGCAACGGGCGTCTGCGAAGGCTTTGCCGTATTTGGCAAAACTTTCGCACGCTCAAGCGCCGCAAAGGGAGGAACACAATGAAATTTTCCACCAAGGCCATTCACGCGGGCCAGCCTTCGGAGCCCGAAACCGGCGCGCTGGTCGCGCCCATATTCCAAACGTCGACATACGAGCAGGACGCGCCCGGCCACGACAAAGGCTTCAGCTATTCGCGCACGAACAATCCCACGCGCCAGCGGCTCGAATCCCTGCTGGCGGAGCTGGAGGGAGTGGCGCACGCGGCCGTCTTCGCCTCGGGGCTGGCGGCGGAAAATGCCGTGCTCCAGGCCTATCTGCGTCCCGGAGACGAAATCATCATTCCGCGTGACGTCTATGGCGGCACCTACCGGATATTGAATCAGGTATATCTGCGGGTTGGCATAGTGATTCGGCAGATTGATACGGACAACCTGAAGGCCGTCGAGGCAGCCATCACTCCGCGCACGCGGCTCGTCTGGATCGAGTCACCCACGAATCCGCGCCTGCTGATTAACGACATCGCCGCCGTCGCCAAGCTGGCCCACGCGCGCGGCGCGCTCCTCGTGGTGGACAACACCTTCGCCACGCCGTATTTCCAGCAGCCCTTCGCGCTGGGCGCCGATGTCGTGGTCCACAGCGTGACGAAATACCTGGCCGGCCACTCGGACACGATTCAAGGCGCTGCGCTCGCCAAGGACCCCGCCGTCTTCGAGCCCATCAAATTTTTGCAAAATGCCACCGGAGGGGTCCCTTCGCCTTTCGATTGCTGGCTCACGCTGCGCGGCTTGAAGACGCTCGAGCTCAGAATGGAGAGGCACGAGGAAAACGCCATTGCCATTGCCAACGCCCTTGAGGGCCATCCGCGTGTCCGCCGCGTCTATTTCCCGGGGCTGCCCAGCCATCCCGGCCACGAAATTGCCCGGCGGCAGATGACCGGCTTCGGCGGCATGGTTTCCTTCGAGCTGGATGGGACGCCCGAGGAGGTAGCCACATTCGTATCCTCGCGGCGCTATTTCGCTCTGGCGGAAAGCCTCGGCGGAGTGAAGGCGCTCATCTGCCATCCCGCCACCATGACGCACGCCTCCATTCCTCCGGAGGCGCGCGCGGAGCTCGGCCTTTCGGACACGCTCATCCGACTCTCGCCCGGATGCGAGAATGCGGAGGACCTGGTGGACGATCTGCTCGCAGGGCTTGCCGAATTGAAAAGCGCGCCGCCTGCGTCGAAGAGAGTCTCCGTCAGTTCGCGCTAGCGCGAAGGCTCGTTTTCGAACGCGCCTTCGCTTCGGTACAATCCTGCCCCGGGCATCTCGAGGGAAAAACGCCATGCCAAAGAAGGTCCGCTGGGGAGTGCTGGGAGCGGCGTCCATTGCCATCCGGAAAGTAATTCCGGCGATGCAGAAGTGCGGGCGATGCGAAATGGCCGCCATCGCTTCGCGCGAACTCGGCAAGGCGCAGGACGCCGCGCGTTCGCTAGGCATTCCCACGGCCTACGGCTCCTATGAAGAGCTTTTGGCCGACCCGCAAATTGATGCCGTGTACAACCCGCTTCCGAATCACCTCCATGTGCCGTGGACGATTAAAGCGGCGGAAGCGGGAAAACACGTCCTGTGCGAAAAGCCCATCAGCATGAACGTGGCGGAGGCGAAAACGCTTCCTCCCTGTGCGCGACCGCACGCGCGTGAAAATCGGCGAGGCCTTCATGTCCTTGACGCATCCGCAATGGCTGCGCGCGCGCGAACTTGTGCGCTCCGGCCGCGTGGGCGCGCTGCGCTCGATTCTGGGCGCTTTCAGCTACTTCAAGCTCGACACGGCGAATATCCGGAATAATTTCGAATATGGCGGCGGCGCGCTCTACGACATTGGCTGCTACCCCATCGCCATGTCGCGCTTCATGTTCGGCTCGGAGCCCTCGCGCGTCGTGTCGCTCGTCGAACGAGATCCGCAGATGAAGGTTGACCGCCTGACTTCCGCCCTGCTCGATTTTCCCGAGGGGCATGCCTTGTTTACTTGCGGCACGCAGCTCGTGCCCTATCAGCGCATGCAGTTCCTGGGCACCGAAGGGCGCATCGAAATCGAAATTCCCTTTAACGCTCCCAACGACCGCCCCTGCCGCATCTTTGTGGACGATGGCCGTGACGTCTTCGGCAGCGGCATCTCCATTGAAACGATTCCTACATGCGATCAGTACACGATTCAAGGCGAGCTTTTCTCGAAGGCCATACAAGAGGATGGCGATGTTCCCGTTTCCGTCGAGGACGCTATCCGCAATATGGCCGTGATTGACGCCGTGTTTCGCTCCGCCGAATCAGCGCCAATGGGAGAGAGCCGCTAACATGAGAAGCAAAGTGACGACCGAAGCGAAATCCGTATCCAGCGCAGCGATGGCGGGATTTCTGCTCCTGATTTTCCTGGTTGCGCCGGGCGCGCGCGATCTCTGCGCAGCAAGCGCCCGAGCGCAAGTCCAGTCGCCGGAGATCGGCGCCGATGGCCGCGTCACTTTTCGATTTCGCGATCCGAACGCGAAGCAGGTCTCGCTGTCTCTGGAGGGCGCGCAGCAGCCCCTGCCCATGCAAATGGACGACCACGGTGTGTGGAGCGTCGCCACTGGTCCGCTTGAGCCCGATTTCTACGGCTATTCATTTGTAGCGGACGACGTGAGGTTGATGGACCCATCGAATTCCCTAGTGAAGCCGAATCTTTCGTCGCCTCAGAGCGTGGTGCATGTGCCCGGCCCGGTTTCGCTTCCCTGGGAAGTCGCCGACGTCCCTCACGGTGCGATTCATCATCACATCTACCACTCGCGCGTCGTGGGCGACGACAGGGATTTCTACGTCTATACGCCGCCCGGCTACGATTCCGGGGGCAGGGAACTCTACCCGGTTCTTTATCTTCTCCACGGATACAGCGACGACGCCAGCGCATGGACCGCCGTGGGCCGCGCCAACGTAATCCTCGACAACCTGATCGCGCAGGGCAAGGCCAAGCCCATGATCGTGGTGATGCCGCTCGGCTATGGCGTGCCTCCCATCGCGGACCCGTACCACCCGTCTTTCAGCGCGCCGTCGCATGGAAACACGGAAAAATTTCGCGATACTCTGTTTGAGGAAATTATCCCGCGCGTGGAGAGAACTTACCGCGTTCGGAAAGACAGGGATTCGCGGGCCATTGCGGGGCTTTCCATGGGCGGGGCCGAGTCGCTGTTTGTCGGCTTGAATAATTTGGACCGCTTCGCCTGGATCGGAGCCTTCAGCAGCGGCTTGGAAGGAGAAGATTTCGATACGAGATTCCCCGCGCTCGATTCCAAGGCCAATTCGCAACTGCGTCTGCTTTGGATTGCCTGCGGAGAGGATGACGATCATCTCGCCGGGAATCAAAAGCTGCGCGATTGGCTCGAAGCGAAGGGCGTCCGGCTCACCTGGGTGGAAACGCCGGGCGCGCACACCTGGATGGTCTGGCGCCGCAACCTCGCGAATTTTGCGCCGCTGCTTTTCCAGCCGAAGTAGCCGCAACTTCTATCTTGCCGGCGGTTAACGGCCCGGTTTGCGCGCCGTGATGACGCTGCGGTCGGCCGCTGTTTCGCGATAATCCACGCCAGCAAAACCGGCCGCGCCCACCATGCCCTCCATCTCGCCCACGGAATAACACTTGCCCTCGGTGTATGCCATCAAAAGTGCGGAATAGGCTGCCACGGCGAGCGGCCCCGTCTTCTCCCGGTTAATGTGCGCGCCGTGGACGATGATCATCCCGCCGGGCGGCAGCGCCGCGAACGATTTCGCGAGCAACCCCGCGACCGTTGCCTCACCCCAATCGTGCAGCACGTTGGACCACAGGTGCACGTCGCAATTTTCCGGAAACGGGTCTAAAAACATGTCGCCCGTAGCCACTTCCACGCGCTCCGCACAGCCGCGCTCGGCAATACATTCGCGCGCGATGCGGTCCACGGGCGGTTTTTCGAAGACCGTACCTTTCATGTGCGGGTGCGCGGCAATAATCGAGCAAGCGTAGATGCCTGAGCCGCCCGCGACGTCGAGCAAGCGGCAGTGATCTTTCAAATCGAGATGCGGCGCAAGCATGCGCCCCAGATAGACGCCTCGCGAATCCATGGTCTCGATAAATTGGCGCGCGAACGTGTCGCCTTCCATCGCCTCCGTCCAGGGCTTTTTGTCCTTGTGGCCCACCCATCCGGCGGGCTTGCCGCCGCGCAGCACTTCGAGTAGGTCGCGGCATATGGCATGTTCGGCGAACGAGGAAAAGTACGGTCCCACGCACCACAGCGAATCGCCGGCTAGGAATTCGCGGGCCTTTTCCGTCAGGTGGAACGTGTCGCCGCTCTTTTCGACCAAGCCCATCGCGGAAAAGAGAGTGAGCATCACGTCCATGGGCCGCTCCGCGAGTCCCAGCGCTGAGCAGATGGTCTTCGCGCTGGCGGGCGAATTGGCGAGCCATGAAAAGAAATCGAGCCCCGTGACCGCCGCGGCCAGAAGTTCCGCCGCATAGATTCCGTCGCGGCAGCGGAAGAGTTCGGTCGGGTCGCTTTTCGGCAATCGAACCAGGTCGTCCATGTTCGTAAGCACGTAGCATCGTAAACCAGATTGGCGGGAAGTTTCGCTCGAATTCGGGGCGCCTCGCCTGCTATTCTCTGGCTCCGTCGGGCTGACGCACACGAGAATTAGACTTGGTTGAGTCAAGCCAGTATGTGAAAATGCCCGCGAGCGGTGAGACCGTGAAACCTTCCCTTCGACAAATCTTGGCCGACTCCCACATCTCAGCCGTTGCCATCGCAGTGCTTCTCATTTGGTCGTTTGACTCACTATTTCATGCTCTATGGAAGCCGCTATTGATTGCTTTCAATTTCTTGGTTACTGCGAAGCGACCATGGCCTGCCTCAATTTCCTCCCCGGGATTCAGCTACACCAGCCAGTTCATTACAGTTCCCATACCTTGTAGGTTCATTTATCGGGACTGCCGCAGCGTGGCTTCTGTCCCTTTGGGTGTATGGTGTCAGGCCGCTCCGCAGCCTAAGCAAATTCCGCGCAATCCTAGTAAGGAGGGATCATGCTTGACCGGTTGAAGAGGGCTCTCGTGGATAGCTTCGTCGGCGCAATTGCTCTCGGGTATCTACTTGCGCAAATAATTTGGCACTTTGCCGGCATATTTGCCTCGCCGGTTGTAGCCTGGCTTTCGGATAAGCATCGTCAGGAATTCGCGTCGAGTATATTTGCGTCGCCTACCCTCTCGCCCGAGGATGCGCTACCCGACCTAATCAGGTTTCTTCTGCTCCTGCTCATTTGGTATGTCCTGCTGCGCTGGCTCTACCTCGAACCCCTCAAAAAAGGCTCCTCCGACCCAGCCCATAATCGAGAAGAAGCCGATCGGCCATCAAACTAGCTCGCTTCTAGTTTTTCCGGCACGCGCGAATCCAACTTTGCTATCTTGGGAAGCGGAAAGAGGGCCTTCACCCATGCAGGTTCGCCATGATTGGACGCGGCAAGAGATACGGCGCATTTTCGAGCTGCCGCTGCCGGAGCTGATTTTCCAGGCGCAGGTCGTCCACCGTGAATTCCACGAGCCCGAAGAGGTGCAACTCTGCCGGCTGCTTTCCATCAAGACCGGCGCGTGCCCTGAAGATTGCGCCTACTGTCCGCAGAGCGCGCATTATGATACAGGCGTCGCTCGTCAGGATTTGATGGACCCCGGCGAAGTGCTGGAAGCTGCGCGGCGCGCCAAAGCGGAAGGAGCCACGCGCTTCTGCATGGGCGCGGCGTGGCGTCAAGTGCCGCAGGGCAGGGAATTCGAGCGCGTGCTGGAGATGGTGCGCGGCGTCTCGGCGCTCGATATGGAAGTATGCTGCACGCTGGGCATGCTCACCGAAGATCAGGCGCTGCGCCTGAAGGAAGCCGGGCTTACCGCTTACAATCACAACCTCGATACGTCGCCGGAATTTTACGGGAACATCATCACCACACGTGTCTACGAAGACCGCTTGCAGACGATCGCGCATGTGCGCCACGCGGGCATCACCGTCTGCTGCGGCGGCATTTTGGGCATGGGGGAATCCGAAGAGGACCGCATCGGATTGCTCGAGCAATTGTCGAGCCTCTCGCCGCATCCGGAAAGCGTGCCCATCAACATGCTGGTGCGCGCCGAAGGCACTCCGCTCGAGGACGCGTCGGAACTCGATTCTCTCGTGATGGTTCGCACAATCGCCACGGCCCGCATCCTGATGCCCGCGTCGCGCGTGCGGCTCGCCGCGGGCCGCCAGCAGATGTCGCAAGAGGCGGTGACGCTCTGCTTTCTCGCCGGCGCCAATTCCATCTTCACGGGCGAAAAACTTCTCACCACTCCGAATCCAGCGGCGGATGAGGACCAGCGCCTGCTCAAGAATCTGGGCATGAGGGCCATGCAGCGTGCCTGAACCGGAACCAGCGCGAATTGCCGGGCGCATGGCGCGCGAACTGGACGATCTGCGCGAACAATTGCAGTTCCGCGCGCTCGAAATTCTTTCCGGCACGAACCTCTGCTCCAACGATTATCTTGGATTGGCGCGCGACCCGAGACTCAAGCAGGCCGTCATCGAAGCCGTCGAGCGCGCCGAGCGCGTCGGGTCCACCGGCTCGCGGCTGCTTTCCGGCAATTCGCGCGAATGGCAGGAGCTGGAATCCGAATTCACCGAATTTGCCGGCACCGAGGCGGCGCTTTATTTCGGCTCCGGATACGCCGCGAATGTCGGCCTGCTATGCGCGGTCCTGAAGCCGCACGACGTGGTTTTCTCGGACGAGCTGAACCACGCGAGCCTGATTGACGGCATTCGAATTTCCGGCGCGCGCAGAGTCGTCTATACCCACGCCGATTTGGATCATTTGGAACGCGCCCTCCGCAAGCACGAAGCCAGCACGGGCGCCAAGGTGATCGTCACGGAAAGCCTGTTCAGCATGGAGGGTGATGTCGCGCCGCTTGAGGGATTGCTGCGCCTGGCGAAAAATTACGGCGCGGAGCTCATTGTGGACGAGGCCCACGCGACCGGCGTCTGCGGCCCGCAAGGGCGCGGGCTTGCGGCCGAGCGCGGCTGCCAGCACGAAACGCTGGCGATCGTGCATACATGCGGTAAAGCGCTGGCCAGCGCCGGGGCTTTCGTCTGCTGTTCGCAAGCGCTGAAGGATTATCTCGTCAATCGCGCGCGCACCTTCATTTTCAGCACCGCCATGCCGCCGTATCTCGCCGGCCAGATTCATGCGGCGCTCCATCTTGCCCTCGAGGCGGACGACCGCCGCGCTCATCTCCGCAAAATCGCGTCCGCGTTGCGCGAAGAGCTTTCCACGATCGGCTTGAGCTTCGGCGCGAGCACCACTCAAATCGTCCCCGTAATCCTGGGCTCGAACGAAGCGGCCCTGCGTGTCGCCGCCGAGCTGCAAGCGAACGGCTTCGCGGTGAAGGCCATCCGCCCGCCCACGGTTCCGGCGGGCACCGCGCGCGTTCGCCTTTCGCTCACGAGCAGTATCACGTTGGAAAATATTCGCCGCCTTGCCGCCGTGATGGACGCCGCGTGCAAATCGCAATCCGCTTGCATCCGCTCCGTGCATGCCTAACCGTTTTTTCATCACGGGCACGGACACCAACGTGGGCAAGACTTTGGTCTCCGCGCTGCTATGCGCGGCCCTCGACGCAATTTATTGGAAGCCTATCCAAACGGGAACGCGCGAAGGAACCGATCGCACCACCGTGATGCGCCTCGCCGGGCTCCCGCGGGACCGAACGATACCGGAAATTTACAGGTTTGCACCGCCCGTCTCTCCGCATCTAGCCGCGCGCCGCGCCGGCGTGCGCATCGAATTGAAAAAAATCCGCATGCCGCGGATCGCCACAGCCGAAAATCTGATCGTCGAAGGCGCGGGAGGCGCGCTCGTCCCTATCAACTCTTCGCAGCTTATGACGCACCTGATGAAGCATCTCCGGCTGCCCATACTGCTCGTTTCCCGCACGTCGCTCGGTACGATCAACCATACGCTTCTCTCCGTGGCCGCTCTCCGCGCCGCCCGCCTCGACCTTCGCGGCGTCGTGATGTCCGGCGCGCCCAACGCGGAGAATCGCAAGGCCATCGAGCGCTACGGCAACGTTCAAGTGATCGGTACAGTCCCGTTCCTGAAGAAAATCAATCGCGAGACTCTCGTGCAAGTTTTCCAAAAATATTTCGATCGCGAGGTTTTCGCCGCATGAACCCCGGCCTGCGCATCTGGCACCCCTTCACGCCGCAGGCGCCCGGCCCGCCGCCGCTGCGCATCACGCGTGCCGAGGGCGTCTATCTCTACACCGACGATGGGCGCCGCCTGATTGATGCCATCTCCTCCTGGTGGGTCAATCTCCACGGCCATTGTCATCCGGCCATCATGTCCGCCATCGCGCGCCAGACCGCCAGCCTCGATCATGTTTTGCTCGCCGGCTTCACACACGACGCGGTCGAAGAACTTTCGAGCCGCTTGCGCTCCGTGGTGCCGAAGGGGCTAGATCACATTTTCCTTTCTGACGATGGCTCGACGGCCGTCGAGGTGGCGCTCAAGATGGCCGTGCAGTATTTTCAAAACATCGGCCGCCCGGAAAAGAGATCCATCGTCGCGCTCGAGCACGCCTATCACGGCGACACCGCCGGCGCCATGTCCGTGAGCGCTGATTCCAGCTTCACAGATCCCTTTCGCAGCTTCCGTTTTCCCGTTCATCGCGTTCATTCGGCCTATTGCTACCGCTGCCCCGTGGGCAAAACCCGCGCCACGTGCGACATTGATTGCCTGGAAAAACTTGCGCGCCTGCTCGACGAAAAGCACGCCGAGATCGCCGCCGTGATCGTCGAGCCGCTCCTGCAAGGCGCCGGCGGCATGATTATTCATCCCGTGGAATTTTTGCAGCGCACGCGCCGCCTGTGCAGCGACCACGGCGTCCTGCTGATTGCCGACGAAGTTCTCACCGGCTTCGGCCGCTGCGGGAAAATGTTCGCCTGCGAACTTGCCGGCGTGACGCCCGATCTCATGTGCCTCTCGAAGGGAATCACCGGCGGAGTTCTTCCCATGGGCGCCACGCTGTGCACGGAAGAAATTCACGCCGCCTTCGCAAGCGACGATCCCGCGCGCACGTTCTACCACGGCCATTCCTACACGGGGAATCCACTCGCGGCCGCCGCCGCCGTCGCCAGCCTCGAAATCTTCGAACGCGAGCCGGTATTCGAGCGCATCGCCGCCATCGCTGCCATCCATTGCGAAAGGCTCGCCGCCATCGAGCACCATCCCGCCGTCGGCAACGTTCGCTCCATCGGCGCCATGGCCGCCATCGAGCTCCGCGCAGACGATCCCGGCTACTCCTCGAAGCTCCGCCCCAAGCTCTACAATTTTTTCCTCGACGCGGGCGTTCTTCTCCGCCCGCTCGGCCACATTATTTACGTTTTGCCGCCGTACGTGATTTCACCCGACGATCTGCACTACGTTCACGACCGCATCGCGGAATCGCTGGCCCTGTGCCTGGCTCGCTGAAAAGCGGCTCGTCGCGTGGATACGTGATCTCCAATCCGCGAGCGCGCGCGAACGGCGTGAGCGTATGCTCCTTCGGCGCCGCATCGCCAATAATATCCATCGCGCGAATCCCGCGCACCACCAGCGCGTCGGCAACGAGCGAGCGATGGCATCGCCACGGCACAGCCTCGGCGCACATCAGTGCGCTCGTCCTTGTTTCGGCGAGCTGGATGGCGCGTCCCACCCCCGCCGCGAATTCCGCCGTCTGCATGTAATCCGCGAAGCCGCGAAAGCTCGCGTTGCGCCATCCCAGGTTCACGGAATCCGCGCTGGCGCGGCGCAACCCGCCCAGCTCCTTCATGTGCACATACTGAATCCCGGCGGCGCCGAGCGCGGCGGCCAGCGTCTCGCTATTGAACTGCGGATTGTGGCGCGACTTCGGGATCGTTCGTATATCAATCAATTGCTCCACGCCGTTCGCGCGCAGCAGTCCGACAAACTCATCGAGCGGATGCGTGGAATGCCCGATCGTATAAATCACGACCGGCTCGCTCTTCTCGTCCGACTTCTTGCCTCTCTCGTCCATCACATTGCGAAATCGTTCCGGCGCGAGCAGCGAATTCCGCTTCTGCCGCGCCGCCCGGAACAGGATAATATAAACCCTCGGCTGAATGGAGGTGATGCGTGGCGCAAATCACGGCGCTCTTCTGGGACAATGGCGGCGTACTTCTCACCAACGGGTGGGACATCCAGTCGCGCGAGAAGGCTGTTGCGAAATTTCATCTCGATGCCAACGATTTCGAAAGCCGCCACGAGCTGATGCTCAACGCCTTCGAATGTGGCCAGGCGACTCTCGACCAATATCTCCGCCGCACCGTCTTCTACCGCGAGCGCCCGTTTACGCCCGACGCGTTCAAGCAGTTCATGTTCGACCAGTCTCAGCCCTTTCCTGAATCGCTCGCGTTTCTCGGCGACTTGGCCCGTCCACGACGCTATCTGCTCGCTTCGCTCAATAACGAATCGCTCGAAATCAATGAATACCGCATCCACGCGTTTCATCTGCGCGATTATTTTCAGGTGTTTTTCAGCTCCTGCTATCTGGGCGTCCGCAAACCCGACGCCGGCATCTACCGTCTGGCGTTGCGCATCACCCAGCGCGATCCCGCCGAGTGCATTATGATTGACGACCGCGCCCTCAACCTCGAATGTGCCCTAGAACTCGGTATGGGCGCGATCCTGTTTCAAAATGTCGCCCAGCTTCGTGCGGACCTTGCCCGCTACGGCGTTACTCCGTGAAAAAATTGTACAAGGAGATTTTATGGAACTCGGAATGATCGGCTTGGGGAAAATGGGCGCCTACATGGCGGAGCGCCTGCTGCGCGGGGGCCATCGCATTGTGGGATACGACCGCGACGCCGCTCCCATCGCGCGCGTGGTCGAAAAGGGCGCGGCCGGTGCCAATTCAATCGAAGCGCTCGTGGCTCAGCTTCACGCGCCCCGCGCCGTCTGGATTATGGTTCCCTCCGGCCCGCCCGTGGACGAGACCATCGCCCTCGTCGTTCCGCATCTCGCCAAGGGCGATACCATCATTGACGGCGGAAACTCCTATTACCGCGACTCGGTTCGCCGTGCCGCCGGCCTCGCCGCCCAAAAACTCAATTTCATTGATTGCGGCACCAGCGGCGGCGTCTGGGGACTCACCGAAGGTTACAGCCTGATGATCGGCGGCGATGCCGCGGTCGTGGACCGCCTCTCTCCCATCTTCAAAACACTCGCGCCCGCGCCGGACAAAGGCTGGGGCCGCGTGGGACCCGCCGGCGCCGGCCACTTCGTCAAAATGGTTCACAACGGAATCGAGTACGGCATCATGCAGGCCTACGCCGAAGGCTTCGATCTGCTTCGCCACAAAAAGGAGTTCAATCTCGATTTGCTGCAAGTCTCCAAAATCTGGCAATACGGCAGCGTGATTCGTTCCTGGCTTCTCGATCTCACGGTCAACGCCCTCTCGAAGAATCCCACGCTTGAAGGCGTCGCCGCCTTCGTCACGGACTCCGGCGAGGGCCGCTGGACCGCCATCGAGGGCATCGAATTGGGCATCGCACTGCCCGTGATTTCCGGCGCGCTCGACATCCGCTTTCGTTCGCAGGACCCCGACCCATTCGCCAATAAACTTCTGGCCGTGCTGCGCCGCGAATTTGGCGGCCACGCCGTCCGCCCCGCCTCCGAGCAGTAGGCCCCGACCTCATAAATGGTTTGTGTGAGGGCACGGCCTTGCTGTTTAGGTTTAAATGTAGCGCCGCGGCCTTTAGCGCGGCATCTTGCCTTTGCTTTTTTCTGAGTAGGGGCGCGCCCGCTGCGGCCGATGTAATGTTAATTGTGGGGCAAGGGTTGCGCGTAATATCCCTCGGCGGGTGGCCTAGCCTTCGACACGTTTCGAATGAAGAGTTAGTCTCTTCGGGTGCCGCACTCTTCCCCGGTATTGGGAAGGGTGCGGGTTTTGACTGCAACTTGTAGTAGCGCAGGCCCCAAAAATCGCATCCTCGCCGCACTCGCACAGAGATTCTAACTACCAGTCCCCAAAGGACTTGCTGACTGCCTTCGTCACTATCGATTTGACAGCCATGTTATAATATGTTATGGTACTTGAAAGGAAATATAATCTCACACCTGAAAGGCCCCGTTCCGTCTCCCCGGTGTCGCGCACTTTTAATCGAGAAATATTAGGAAACAGGAATCGCCTTAACTCCTCTTTTACCAATAATATCCATTTTTCTAACCGCGAAGAAATTAGGGGCGTTTCCGGCCTGCCCGCTTTATGGGACGAAGGCATAGGGCCCCAGATTCTAATCGACATTCGAACTATTAGAAACGAGCTTAACCCCCTTGGAATCAGCGCGAACACCCGTTCTAATCGACACAAAATCAGGGGTGCGCACTTATGGTTCAGTCCGCGCGAAAATTTGCATCCCGATGCCTCCGCAGTGTACATTGCCTTGCCCCTTAAGGAGACCCTGACCACATGGAACCAACCGCGGACATCGCATTGATTGGCCTGGCAGTTATGGGCCAAAACCTCATCTTGAACATGAGCGACCACGGCTACACGGTCGTGGCCTTCAATCGCACTGTTTCCAAAGTTGACGAGTTCATGAACGACGCCGCCAAAGGCCACAAAAACGTCATTCCCGCCCATTCCCTGGAAGAAATGATTGGCCTTCTCAAGCGCCCCCGCAAAATCATGCTTATGGTCAAGGCCGGAAAGGCCGTGGACGACTTCATAGATAGCATCCTGCCTCACCTCCAGCCGGGCGAGCTGATCATTGACGGCGGCAATTCTCACTTCCCCGATACCATTCGACGCACCAAGAATCTTGAGAGCAAGGGCCTGCTATTCGTGGGCACGGGCGTTTCCGGAGGCGAGGAAGGCGCGCGCTTCGGCCCCTCGATGATGCCCGGCGGCAGCCCCAAAGCGTGGCCCCTCGTCAAAGGCATCTTCCAGGCCATCGCCGCCAAGACGCCCTCTGGCGACCCTTGCTGCGACTGGATGGGTTCGGACGGCGCCGGCCATTACGTCAAAATGGTCCACAACGGCATCGAGTACGGCGACATGCAAGTAATCTGCGAGGCCTACCAGCTGATGCGCGAGGGTCTCGGCCTCTCGAACGACGAGATGCACCAGGTCTTCTCGGACTGGAACAAGGGTGAACTCGATAGTTTCCTGATCGAAATCACGCGCGACATCCTGGCGTTCAAAGAGAATGGCGGCTACATGGTGGACAAAATTCTCGACACCGCCGGACAGAAAGGCACCGGCAAGTGGACCAGCGTCAGTTCCCTCGATCTCGGCATGCCGCTTACTCTTATCGGTGAAGCGGTCTATGCCCGCTGCCTCAGCGCCATGAAGGACGAGCGCGTGGCCGCGTCGAAAATATTGAAAGGGCCGAAATTCAAATTTGAGGGCGATAAGAAAGTTTTCATCGAGGACATTCGCCAGGCTCTGCTCGCTTCCAAGCTCGTCTCCTACGCCCAGGGATTCATGCTCTTGCGCGAGGCCGCGCGCGAATACAATTGGGACCTCAACTATGGCGGCATCGCGCTCGTGTGGCGCGCCGGCTGCATCATACGCTCCGCGTTTCTCGATAAAATCAAGGAAGCCTTCGACCGCAATCCCCAGCTCACAAATCTGCTGCTCGATCCCTACTTCTGCGGCGTGATCGAGCGCTGCCAGGCATCCTGGCGGCGCGTAGTGGCCAAAGCGGTCGAAGCGGGAGTCGCCGCTCCGGCGTTTACCACGGCGCTCGCTTTCTACGATGGCTACCGCAGCGAACGCCTCCCCGCGAACCTTCTTCAGGCGCAGCGCGATTATTTCGGCGCCCACACCTACGAACGAATTGACCGGCCGCGTGGCAAGTTCTTCCACACCAATTGGACCGGCAAAGGCGGCACGGTGTCCGCGGGATCGTACACGGCCTAGTGGCGATTCCCGCCGCGGATACGCGCCGTAGGGGAAAAAACATGAAAATGGACGAGAGAATTTTCCCCGATCTCGACGCGCTGAGCCGCGCTGCCCTCGAAGAGCTCCTGCGCGTCTTGCGGGACGCCGTCGCCGCGCGCGGCCGTTTCTCCGTCGCCCTATCGGGCGGACATACGCCCATGAAGCTGCACGTCCTCTGGGCCCACGCGGAACGCTTGGGCCTTCGAACACCCTGGGATCGCATACACCTCTTCTGGGGTGACGAGCGCTACGTGCCGCACGATGATCCGCTCAGCAATTACCGCATGGCGCGCGAAACTCTCATTGACCTCGTGCCCATCCCTGCCGCCAATGTCCATCCCATGCTGGCGGATTATCCCCAGCCCGAGAAGGCCGCCGAATCCTACGAGTCGGAGATGCGGAAGTTCTTCGGCTCGGCAACCCCGGCATTCGATCTTCAACTTATGGGCATGGGGCCGGAAGGACATACGGCTTCTCTTTTCCCCGGCTCTCCCGCGCTCGAAGAAACAAAGCGCTGGGTGGTGGCCGTTGAAGCGCCCGCAACGCCCCCGCAGCGCCTGACTCTCACTCCCATCGTGCTCAATTCCGGACGAAACACTTTTTTCCTCGTTTCAGGCGCGGACAAGCGCGAAATCATGGCCGCCATACGCAAAGAGCCCGACTCGGGTTTGAGCCAATATCCCGCCGCGCGAATACACCCCGCCGGCCGCGTCCTGTGGTTCCTCGACGAGGTGGCAGCGGGAAAATAAAGCTGCGACCCTCCCCCCTGGACGACGGGTACCTGTCTCCGCGTACCATTGACGCCCGCCAGCTGCATTCCTAGAATTTAACGGGATGAAGGATGCGACTCCGCAAAATTGTGCATCTATCTCCTGTGTTTTGTGACAGTTGGTGGAGACTCGACGGGATGACGTTCGAAGAAGGCCGGCCAAGAGACGTTCGCATGAGAATGAAGCGTCGCGGGCCACGCATGAATTCGCGCGTTCCTGTGACCATCGAATGGAATAGACAGCTCGCCGGGCCTTTGCATTTCGAAGAGGGTTTTACGCGCGTGGTCAACAACTACGGCTGCCTGCTGGTTAGTCCCAAGGAAGTTGATGTGCAGCAGCGGCTCCTGCTGACCAATATTTCCACGCGGCAAGCAGCAGAGGGCGTGGTGGTCTGGAAGGGAACGCAGCGGCCCGATGGCTGGGATTTGGGAGTGCAGTTGGTCGCGGCAGACTTAAATTTCTGGGGTGTCGAGCTCTAAAACGGGGTGGTCTCCTTTGAAACAGGGTTCTTTGAACGTCCCGCCGGGGAAGTTTCCTGCAACTCCGGCACATGCGAATACGACTCTGGCGACTGCGGTGAAATCTCCACAGGGGAAGCCCGCTCCTTCTCCGCAGGCAATTTCCACGAGGCACCGAATTTCCACGGATGAGAAGCGGCGAACGCAGCGCGTGCTGCTTCGCGTTCGCGCCAATATTCATGTGGCCTTGGAAGGGAAGGAAACAACTTTTGAAGTGAATACCGTGAGTGTGAATCCTCATGGCGCGCTCCTTGTGATGGGGCAGAAACTTCCGTCCGACACACGACTTGTGCTCGAGCACGGCGGCACAAAGGAGCGGATTGCTTGCAAGGTCATACACTCTCCCCGAGAATCGCCCGAGGGATTTCACATTCCCATCGAATTCGATTCGCCCGCTCCCGGTTTTTGGAGGATTGCCTTTCCGCCCGCCGATTGGCGCTCGGAAGACGTGTAAGACCGCGTGGTGCGCGCGGAATCGCGCGCGCGGTTTACTGCGACGCGCTTCCCGCAATCGTGAAGGTCGCCTCGGCCGCGGTCGTATTATCGAAGCGATCGCCAACCTGCACGGCGATCGTGTGCTCTCCCGCCGAAAGTCCCGAAAGTCGAATCTGGTAGGTTTCCTGCGGCGCATCGGAAAGCAATCCTTCCGGGAAGATAACTTTCCAGTCTCCCGCATCGAGGCTATAGCGCGCCTGGGCGATAGGCGCGAAGGAGCTTGTGGCATCGAATGACACGTTCGCGTCCGAACCATCCGGCTTCGCGAGCAGACTTTCGATCCTTGGCGGTGTGTTGGCAATCTCGAAGCGTTCGCTCTCGCGTTCCGTAGTCAGCGCTTGATCGGGGGGATTCGAGGGAGAGTCCGAGGCAACGACCTTGAGATAGTACGCGCCGTCGGGCATGGAGGTTGTGTCCCAGGAGTAATACCGCTGCGTGAGGTTGTCCTTCAGAAGGCGCCAATTCTGTTCGCCCTCGGCCCGATAATAAATGGTGTACACGAGATCGTCATCGTTGTTGTCGTGCGCGCTCCACAATACGGCTTGGTATCCCTTGTCTCCAAATCCCTGCGGCGGAACTTCTACTTTCGGCGCCTTGGGGGATGTTTCCGCGCTCGGGGCTGGCGGGTAGAGATTACCGCCTGGGCTGTGAGGATTGCGAAGCTGCACCGGAACCGGCGGTCCCGGGCCGGTGAGCGGCGGCGCAAATCCAGCGACGCGAATCCCGGGGTCCTGCACAGCAATATCGTCAATCACGGGCGCGATATTCTTCGGCAGGTAAGCGAGACTCACCCAGCTAACGCTGGGCCCGGCCCCGCTATCGGCGCCCGTAAAAACCGCCTTCCATTGCGCGAATCGCGCGGGAGGGCAGGTGATGGTCTCTCCCGCAGCTTGACTATAGGGCCCAGCCCAGGCACTCCAATTCGCCTCCGGATCCGACGTGTTGCCGGAACGCACGTAAAATTCAACCTTTCCCTGTGCCGCAGCGTTTTCGCCCCACCACGCGAGACGGCCCCAGCGCGAATATATGTCCGCGTCGAAGGCCGTGGATTCGTAACTTCCATTCGGCTCATAGCCCGGGCCGAGGACGAAGATTTTTCCAGGGTTGGCCGTGGCGGCAAAAATCCTGCCATCGGTCCCAGCCAGAAGGCTTGTGACCTGCGCGGAATTGGTCTTAGCGACGGCCGAGTATACGTCGTTGCCTTCGAGCTCGATGATTTCTCCGGTGTTGCCCGTGCCCAGGAGAAGTTTTCCAGAAGAAAAGCCCACGGCGAAAACGAGGCTTTCCCTCGAGGCCCAAAGCGTTTGCGGCGAACCATCCGGCGCAATTTTCACGATTTCTGCGCCAGCCGTTCCCGGGCTGGGGAACGGGTAGATAGGCGCCGCTTGCACAGCCAGAGTTCGCGTTTGGGATGCGGCCAGATCCTGCGACGCGGCGGCCGGGACACTAATCTGAGGCGCCGGCGCAGCATTCTGAATAGCGAAAGACGCTCCCTCGATATGGGTCTTCTCTCCGACGGCGGCGGCGTAAATATTTCCGGTGGCGTCTTCAACGAGTGAAGTCACCTCGCTCTTGGCAGTCTCATAAACGACGAAGGGCGATGCAGCCTCGGGGATGGCAGAGGGAGCCTTGCGCACGATCTCGAGGCGCAGGATGAGGCCGCCGGGGGCCGTGCCAACAAGTAAGTTGCCTTTGGAATCGAAGGCCAGAGATCGCGCATGGCGTTCGTTACTTTGATAGAAAAGCGCGCTCTTGCCATCGGGCGTGACGGCGAAGACCTCGCCCTTATCGCCGGTGGCGACGAAGAGAGTGCCTAGCGAATCGAAGGCCAAAGCCCAGATATATTTTGTCTTGGGGTCGAAAAAGACGCTTTTTTGTCCATCGGACGTGACCTTGTAGACTTTGCCGTCCGGGGAGGTGGCTACGTACAGGTTGTCCTTGCCGTCGAATGCGATTGCCTGCGCGGCGAGTTCGGTGGATTCAAATACGGTTGTCGGCTTGCCCACATCATCGAAGCGCAGTACTTGCGCGTCCGAGCCGCCCGCAGCGAAAAGATGCCCATGCGAATCGAGGCGCAAGGCCCAGAGGTATGCGAGGTTCGGATCGGAAAACGATTCGAAGCGGGGGGCGGGTGTCAATACCCCGTCGCTGCGGATGGCCACTCCGTTTGCCGTGCCCTTCTCGAATTCGGAGAAGTCCGACTGGCGCCAGTAGCGCGTGTGTTCACCTCGCGCGGGCACGGAGGCAAGAAAAACGATCGCCAGTAGGCACACCAGAACAGTTCGGCGGTCCATCAGTCAGGGTCTCCTTTGGAATGTGCCCTCACTTTACCGTAATCGCCAGCACGTGCTCGCCTGCGATCACCTGATGCATCTCGACGGACCACTCGCCTACCGTGGATTGCCAGAGCAAGCGCGCACCGCCCGAATTCTGGCGCTGGTCGAGGATGTTGATCTCGGAGACGGGCACGTTGGGTAATTCCTTATCGTCAACGAGAATCGTCGGCGTGGACTGAAGAAGGGTGGCATAGAGACGGTCGTTGGGGCGCTCGCGGTTGACCAGGTTGATTAATTCCTCCAGGCCTGGAAGCTGCGCCTCCGAGCTAGCCTCAAGGGACTGCACGTTGCGATTGAGAAACTCGGCGTCGCTGACGACAAGTTCGAGCCTGCCCGGCGTGGTCTGGACCGGAATCGTGACCGGAATCTCCTGGAGGAAGGGCGTTCCCCGGTAAGGCCGAAGCATGACTTTTACGGACACAGTTTCGCCGGGCCGAACTTCGCTCTTTTCAGCCCAGGCCTGGTCAATCATCGCCCAGCGGCGGTTGGGCAACTCCTTAACGTGCAGGCTGATCCGCTGCACTTCCGGGAGTTCATAAGGGTTCGAGTAAATGCGTTCGAAGGCGCTCTGGACGCCGAGAGCAACGAACATCCCGGCCGGGACGGGCTGATCGGTGGGGGCGAATAAATTCTCGAGCTTTACGGGGGTGTGACCCTTTACGTCCACGGCAGCGTCCATCTGCAAGGTTGAGCCTTCCCCGTATGCCGGGCTGCCGACGAGGCCGTTGTACGCTGCCAGGGCGACAAGCAGGGGCGTAAGTTGGGGGCTTTCAATCACTTCAAAATGGAATTCCTTCTCGCCGGCTAGCGTCTCAAGAGTTACATCGAGAGGAATCATGGGAGGTCCCGCCCCGAAGGTACCCATCACGGCCGTGCGCCGGTCCTCTGTGAGCGTGCCGATAATTCCGGCGGTGCTCATGATTTTTGTGGACTCCATCGAGGAGGCGAGCGTCAGCAGCACGTGTGCGCGCGAAAGCGGCAAGGCGACCTTGCCGAAACCGAATAGGGGATGTCCGCAAGCCAAAACGTGATCGCCCTCGATAGCGGTCACCGTGCAGCCCGCCGATAGAGAGAGATCCCCGCGAATCAGATCCATCCCGACCATATCGCCCGGCTTAATGTCGGCGTCATCGGGAGAAACAGGCGCGGCGCCTCCGGCCATCGCCGTCATGCCCCAGGCAGAGAGATTCTTGCCGAATTGGGCGAGCGTCTCGGGATACAGGCCGGTGGAAATCAGCGGCGTTTCTATGGGGACTAGAAATTGGCCGGGCCCGGCAGCGATATGCTGGGCAAATTCGCCCGGCAGGGCAACTTGCGCCGCGGCAGCATTGGGTTTTGCGGACGTGGGCAATGCCTCCTGCGGCGCTGGAGGAGATGCCGGGAGATTTTCCACCTCAAGCATTTCCTGGATGGGCGTGACGCCTCCAATGGCATCTTTCGTGAACATGCCGAGCTTCAGCGCAAGCGCGCCCGCGAGTTTGCCGTCAAAATAGACGGGGCTGCCGCTCATTCCCGCGGCGACGCCTGTTGACTCGGCCTTATCGCCCAGGAGCTGAACCAAAATGACGTCCTGCTTGGGTCCCAATGCGTTATGGAGGACGCCGATCACGACGAGATCGACGGGCTCGATTTGGTCGCCCGAAAAAATCGTGTAGGCGACGCCCTTCATTCCCGGTTTCACGTCACTGAGAGGGAATAGCGCAGGAGAATCGCCCGCCCAGACGAGAGTGCCTGAAGCGAGAAGCAGCAGGGATAGGACGATGAGGCATAGACTCCGAGGTGCCGAAGACATGAGAGAACCATGATACCTACGGCAATCGCATGAAGCAAATGGCGCGCGATTTTCAGTAAACATCCGGGAGTCTCGATTCACCGGAGAATTTCCGGTTTCATACTTTAGGGCTCGGGCGCATCGCCGAGGGGCACCTCGAAAAACATCAGGGGCTTGTTCGAGGGAACGATGGCGGCGTCCGGCAAGTACAAGCTTGAGTTTTCGACGAGCGTCATGCGATGGTTCATATCAAAGAACAAAAATCCATGGATCATTCCCAGCGGCGGCACGATGTCCGCATCGAGCGCAAGCGGACGCAGGATATTAGCCAGATCGTCAATTTTGCTGTCCGTCCCTCTCCGCACGCCGATAGGAAACCGCGGAAGCCCCGGAGCCGGGGCGCCGCCGGGATGCGCGATGGCGCGGGCCACTTCATATACACCCAGCCAATCAACCTCCTGATTCCCGGCGGAGTTGGAGTGGATATCGAGCTGAACCGTGCTCAGGTCAATGTGAATCGGCTGGGCGGTATCATTGCGAAGGAAAACTTCCACGGGCAGAATTCCCGCGGGGATTGGATTTGCTTTGCCAAATTTTTCCTTGGCGCGCGCAGGATTCGTATATGGGTCGGCGGAAAGAGTCATTCCGTCGTGGCTGTCCTGGGGCAGGGAGCTAGTCGCGGGCGCGGGTTGCGGCGACGTGTGCTGTGAAGCGGAATCCTGTTGCGCAAAGGAGCGCGCACAAAGCAGCGACATGACGAGAAAGAGCGCAAGCGTTCGCATGATGATTTGTTCCTGCGATGCCCCTGGCGCGCGGGAAGTTGTGCGCGATTTTGGCCGCTGCCACTATAATACCGGTCTTACGCGCCGGGAAGCGAATCGTGGCGGGGCGCGCTTTGCCTTCCGAATGTATTTTCTCTACGTCATCCTCACGGCGGCGGGCTTATTCGTGCTTGCGCCGTATTATGCTCTGCGGGGCTGGCGCCGCGGTGAAGCCTTCCGTGCAGTGAGCGAACGCCTGGGCGGGTTGCGTCCGCAGACAGCGGCTCGCGCAGCCCAGGGACGTGCCCGAGCGATCTGGGTCCATGCAGTCTCCGTGGGCGAGGTTTTGGCGGCCAAGCCGCTTGTGGAAGGGCTGAAGCGGCGTTTTCCGGGGAGTGCAGTGTTCGTTTCGACGACGACGGAGACAGGCCAGCGCCTGGCGCGCGAGCGCTTGCAATGCGGCGACGGCATTTTTTATTTTCCGTTGGATAGCGTCGTGCCCGTTCGCCGCGCCCTGAGAAGAATTCGGCCCGCCGCCGTCGTCATTATGGAGACGGAAATCTGGCCGATTTTTTTGCGCGAGGCGCGGCGGCGGGGAATTCCCGTAATCTTCGCCAACGCGCGCATCTCGGGGCGGTCGTTCGCGCGCTTCGAGCGCTGGAGATTCCTCGTGGGCGAATTTTTTGCGCGCACTCTCGATGATGCCGGACTCTTTCTGGCGCAGACGCCCGAAGATGCCGCGCGCCTGGAGGCCATGGGCGCACCCGAGGACCGCATGAAGGTCACCGGGAACATGAAATACGACGCGGAACTGCCGCAGGTCGGCGGGTTCGCCGCATGGCTCGGGGAACAAGCCCGTACGCAGGAGCGCTGGCCGATTCTCGTTGCCGGAAGCGTGGCCGCAGAGGAGGAAGAGGCGGTGCTGGCTGCTTACGATATTGTGCAGCGGCAATGGCGGCGAGCGCTGCTGGTGCTCGCGCCACGCAAGCCGGACCGGTTCGACGGCGCTTCTGCCATTGTCGCGAAGGACGGCTGGAACGTGATTCGCCGCAGCCGGCTCGACCTTGCGCGCGCGCTCGACGAAAATGCGGATGTCGTAGTGCTCGATTCCATCGGTGAACTGGGAGGAACCTACTCCCTCGCCGACGCGGTTTTTGTGGGCGGCTCGCTCGTTCCTGGCGGAGGGCACAACATCCTCGAGCCGGCTTGGTTTTCGCGGCCTCCGGTTTTTGGTCCATCCATGGAAAACTTTCGCGATATGGCCAGCCAGTTTCTTGCGGCCCATGCCGCGGTCCAGGTGAAGACTGCGCATCAGCTTGGGAAGGTGTGGGTGCAGCTAATCGAAGACGAAGCTCTGCGCGAGCGCATGGGCCGCGCTGCGCGCGAGCTATCGGAGAGAAATCGGGGCGCCACGGCGCGATCGCTCGATTGCATTGCCGCCTTGCTCGACGCCAAAGGGCATTCCGCGTGAAGCTCAAGGACGCGCTACTCTGGCCGCTCGCGCTTCCATACGGCGCGGCGGTCCGTCTTCGCGCGGAGGCGTACCGCAAGGGCATTTTTCGCGAGCAGCGCCTGGATGGAGTTGTCATCAGCGTGGGCAACCTCACCACCGGCGGAACAGGCAAGACGCCGATGGTCCTATGGATCGCGGAGCGCCTAATGGCGGAGGGCGAGAAGCCCGGGATATTGACGCGGGGCTATCGCGGACAAACATCCCCGGAAGGCACCACGAGCGATGAGGTGCAAATGCTCAAGGCGCGCCTGGGGGACAGCGCCGCTTTCGGAGTGGGCGCCGACCGCCTGGCGTGCGGGCGCGAGCTTGCGGGGCGCGGCATTCGATGGTTCCTTCTCGACGATGGCTTTCAGCACTTGCAGATTGCGCGCGACGTGGATATCGTCCTGATTGATGCCACGCATCCGTTCGGCGGTGGGCACTTGCTTCCCGCCGGGCGCCTCCGCGAGCCGCGGCGGGCGCTTGAGCGCGCAGACATCATCGTGATTACGCGCTCCAGAAACGCTCCTGCGGTGGAAGCGGCCATAAAGCGCGATTCGAGTGCGCCGGTATTTTATGCGCGCCCGCGTCTTGATTCGGTTCGAAGCCTCTGCGGCGGTTACCCCGGCACTGACGATTCCGATGCGCGCGAGCGGAAATTCTACGCTTTTTGCGGAATCGGGAATCCGTCCGCGTTCCTCGCCGACCTGCGCGGCTGGGGATTTCAAGTGGTTGGCCACAAGTTTTTCCCGGACCATCATCGCTATACGCAGCAGGATGTGCGCGAAATTCAGGTGCAGGCGCGTCAGGCGGGAGCAGAGGGTGCGATTTGCACCGAAAAGGATGTTTTTAACCTTCCGGGCGCGCCCTCGGATGAGTGCGGCGCGTGGTATTGCCGCATCTCGCTCGAGGTCGGCCGCCAGGATGAATTCTGGCAGGCAATAATGACGGCCACGGAGACCCGCGCGTGATTGCCGCGTTTGGCGCGCCTGTGATACCTTCTCGCGCGGCTAGTATTTGCAAGGGACAAAAGGAGAATCGTTGAGCGCCGTTCGAAGAAAAGGAAAGCACGCGGCTCAGCAGCCAGCGGATGCATGCGGGGATGCAAGCGTTGACCTCACACGGCTCCTGGACATCCTCGGCGCATTCGCGCGCCAGACGATTTGCGTGGTGGGCGATTTCGTTCTGGACGAATTCGTCGCCGGTGAAATCTCGCGCGTCTCTCGCGAAGCGCCCGTGCTGATCCTGCGCCATCGGCGCAGCGAGACCTATCCGGGGGGCGCGGCAAATGCCGTGAACAATCTGGCCGACCTCGGCGCGCGCGTCCTGCCCGTCGGCGCGGTGGGAGATGATGAAGGCGGCCGCGCGCTCCTGGGCTATTTCCGGCGCAAACATGTGAACGTTTCGGGGATCATGCGCGTCCGCAAGTGGACGACGGCGACGAAGACGCGCTACCTCGCCGGATGGACACACACCACCGAGCAGCAGGTGCTGCGCGTGGACCGCGAGCCGGAAGGCGAACTTCCGGCGAGGGTCCAGCAGGCCATCGCGCGAAAGACGCGGCAGATGGCGCGGCGGGCAGGCGCCGTGCTGATTTCCGACTATGGCCTGGGCGCGGCGCCCCCTTCGCTTGTAGCGAAGGTGACCGCGAAACGAATTACGCTCGATTCGCGCCATCGGTTGCTGGCCTATCGCGATGCGGGAGTGTCCGCCGCGACTCCCAACGAGCCGGAATTGGAAAGCGCCTATCACACGCGCATCGGAACGGACGTCGCCAAGGTCGAGGAGCTCGGGGAGCGCACGCTGCGCGACATGGGCCTGGAGGCGCTGGCCGTGACGCGCGGCAAAGACGGCGTGGTTCTCTTCGAGCGGGGCTCGCAAGGCGCGCGGGAGAACGCGTGCCCTCCGCGGCACATCCCCATTTATGGCTCGGATGCGCCGGTGGACGTTACAGGCGCCGGGGATACGGTGATCGCCGTCTTCACGCTTTCTCTCGCGGCCGGTGCGTCGTATCTCGAGGCCGCGCACCTGGCCAACTACGCGGGCGGAATCGTCGTGATGAAGCGGCGCACCGCGACGGTCACGCGCGCAGAGCTGGAAGCCGCCTTGCGCCGCGAAGCGACGGCGCAGCGCTAGTGCGGGCATGAACACGCGCGAAAAAATTCTTTCTCGCGAAGGGCTTCACGGCGTTTTCGAGGAACATCGCCGCGCCGGGCGAAAGATCGTGTTCGCCAACGGCGTCTTCGATCTTCTTCACGCGGGCCACGTCCGCTATCTCGAAGCGGCGCGTAGAGAGGGTGACGTCCTGGTGGTGGGCGTCAATTCAGATGCGAGCGCCCGGAAACTCAAAGGTGATGGGCGCCCCGTGCTGACGGAGCGAGCGCGGGCGTCGCTGGTGGCGGCGCTTGCAGCCGTGGACCACGTGATCATCTTTGGCGAGCTCGACGTCCGGGCGCTGCTCCGCGAATTCCAGCCGGACGTCCATGCCAAGGGAACCGACTATGCGCCGGACACCGTGCCGGAGCGCGAGCTGGCGGCGCTTCTCGGCATTCGCGTCGCCATCGTCGGCGATCCCAAGCAGCACTCGACGCGCGAACTCCTGGCCCTACTCCGCCAGCCGAGCGATGGCTGACCCGCGATTTTTGCTCGTCCGGCTCAGCTCGCTGGGCGACATCATCCACGCCCTTCCGGCGGCCGCCGCGCTCCGCGATACTTTTCGAGGGGCGCGGATTGATTGGGCGGTCGAGCGGAGATGGGCCCGATTGCTAGAGGGAAATCCCGACCTCGACGAAATCATCCCGCTCGATCGCAAGAACGCCGGAGGAGTGGCGCGCACGATCCGCAAATTGCGGGCGCAGAAATACACTTGCGCGATGGATTTTCAGGCGCTCTACAAATCGGCGCTGCTCGCCTTCGCATCCGGAGCGCCGCGGCGCGTCGGTTTTCAAAGCAGCTACGCGCGCGAGGGGCTGGCGGCGCTCTTTTATACCGATCGTCTGAATCCGCGGGGCGCGCACAAAGTGGAGCACAATCTCACCCTTGCCGAGCGCGCCGGCGCACGAAAATCCGCGCCGCGATTCCCGCTCGCCATTCGCCCGGAGGACGATGAGCGCGTCGAGCGCGAATTGGCCAAGCACGGGGCGAGCGACTTCTTCGTGCTCAATCCCGGCGGAGGGTGGCGATCCAAATGTTGGCCCGCGGAGCGCTATGGCGAGTTGCACAGCAAGCTGGCCGGGCATTATGGAATGCGCGGCGTGATCAGCTTCGGTCCCGGCGAAGAGGAGCTGGCGCGGCAGGCGGTGGATGCAGCGGGGGATTTGCCTCCGCTTGCGATTTCCTTTGAGCTTGGCCCTTTGCTGGCGCTGCTTCGGCGGGCGAAGTTTGTCGTCTCCGCCGATACGGGCCCGCTGCACCTCGCTTCCGCGCTGGGCACGCGCACGGTGGGACTCTTTGGGCCTACCGATCCCTCACGCAATGGTCCGTTCGATCCGCACGACATCACGGTGCGAAATCCGCGATTTTGCGAGACTACGTATCGCCGCGGCACATCGTATTCGCCAGGCATGCTCTCGATCAACATGAATCAGGTCTTCCGCGCGGTCGAGCGCCGCATGGAGGCCGCGGCGTGACCCAACCGAGAAAATTCTGGATGCGCTGGCGTGTCCGCGCGGGATATCCCGTCGCCGCAATCTACTTGCTGCTCGCCAGGCCATCGCCGCAATCCATTCTTTGGGGAGCAATGATTGCCGTCGTAGGATTGATCGTTCGAGGCGCTGCCTCGGGACATTTGCGGAAGGATAGGGAGCTTGCCATCGGTGGCCCGTATGCGCGCACGCGCAACCCGCTCTATCTCGGCAGCGCGCTGCTCGCGGCGGGATTCGTCGTCGCAGGGCGGTCCGTATGGGCGGGCGCGCTCGTGACTTTGTACTTCGTTGTCTTCTATTACGCTGTGATGCGCAACGAAGAGCGCGATCTTCATGACCGCTTCGGAGATGAGTTTAGGGAATACGCAAAGCGCGTCCCTTTGTTTTTCCCGAGGATCACCGGCGGGCGCACCGCCGAGCCTTTCCTTGTCGGGGAAGCGCCAGCATCCGCGAAGAAATTCTCTTGGGCGCAATACCGCCGCAATCGGGAATACCGGGCCTTCATTGGAACGATCGCCGGACTGGGAATCCTATGGCTCCGAATGGAGCTCCGAAGCCGTCTGGGGTACTAAGCGGCTTGCGTCTATTGAAGGCGGTACACGGCATGCATCACGCGCTGGAACTTCGGCCTGTATATCAGGTCGAACGCTTGTTCCTTCCCGGGAAACATTTCGAGCGCCACGCGGCGCGTTGCCGCAACCATTGCCGCGGCTTCCTCCGGCGAGAGGCTACCTTCCGCAATGGTATCGAGCGTGAGGCAAACCAAAATCCGCAGACGCCGGATGCGCCGGCTTTCTTCGTCGATTTCTTCCTGGGTGGGTACGACCTTCGCGCCATCAAGCATGGTTTCCATGTCTTGGTGTCCGGCTGGTTCTTAAATTATTATGGGAGGGGCATGGGAGGTGTGCAATAGTACTCGAGGCCAGGATTGCAAAAGGGCATTCGGCATCAGGGAAGGATGGCTACGCACTCGCATGAAAGACCACTCCCGCGAACGACTGGTCGTTGCGCACACCGCCGGTAGCATGGCCGAGGCAATGGTGATTCGCGGCCTGCTCCAGAGCGAGGGCATTTATTCGCCCAATCCAGTCCCCGATGATCCGTTTCCGATGAACGAGCCTCTGGCAGGCGATCCCGCCACCGAGATCCTCGTGCCGGAATCGAAGGTGAAGGAGGCGCGCCGAATCATCGCCGAGCACTTGAAGGGCAATGCGGGTGCGGAAAACGCATCGGATGAATAATCTGCAGAAAAGCCTCGGCCAGTTCCCGCTCCTGACCTACTGTGAATAATCTTCCCGGTAAGTGCGTACGAAGAGGTTTTCCCCGTCCGTCAACGCGGTAATGGCCCCGTCGCGGTCTGTGCGAAGCAGGCGAATGCCCGCGCTTTCATAGCGTTCGACCACGCTTTCCGCGGGGTGCCCGAACGAGTTCCCTTCGCCTACGGAAACAGCGGCCACGCGCGGCGCAACGGCTGCGAGGAACTCCTGCGTCGAAGATGTTTTACTCCCATGATGCGGCACTTTCAGAAAATCGGATTGGAGCGTCTCATTGTCCTCGACAAGATGTTTTTCAGTGTCCTGTTCAATGTCCCCCGTCAACAGGAAGCCCACACGGCCGTCCGTGAGGTGCAGGACGAGCGAAACATCATTTGCGGATTTGCCCGGGATTGCGCCGGCCGGGGGCCAGAGCACGGACGTCCGAGCACCATGCCCGTCGAATTCGTCTCCCTGGGCCCGGTGGACGATGGGAATGCCGCGTGCCCGTGCTTCTGCGAGTAGGCGCTGGAACTCCGGTCTCGGGTCATCCGCTCCAATCCACAACTCGCCGACTTGAAAATTTTCGAGGACAGCGTTCAAACCACCTATGTGGTCGTGATCTCCGTGCGTGAGGGCGACCACGTCGAGGCGTTTCAATCCGCGCGACCATAGATACGGCGAAACAACCTCCTCGCCCACATCCAGGCCCGAACGATATCCGCCAATCCACTCCGAGCCCTGCAAGCCGCCACCGTCAACGAGCATTGTGCGGCCGTCGGGAAACGCCGTGAAGATGGAATCGCCTTGGCCTACATCCAGCACATTCGTTTCGAGGCGTCCGCGCTCGATGCGCGGGGCAAAGGGATAGGAAGCGACGAGAACCGTAAGCGCGGCAAGAACGAGCACAGAGGCACGCTCCGCAGGGGCCATGCGCGGCGGCGATTGCCGCCTCGCCGTTCGATTGAACCGTCGCGCCGCGGCCGCACGGGCCGCCGCCACGAGGCAAATCAGCGCCGCGAAAAAAGCGGCCACGAGCCACGCCGGCGGTCCCGGAATGCGATACGACACTCGCGGCAGGCGGCTGAACCATTCCACGGTGGCAAGCAGCGATCCGGCGCAGAACCCCAGCGCCCTTGCCAGCACTGCCGCAAGCCGCGCCCAGACGAATGTGGCTGCCAGCGTCAGGAATCCAAGCGGGACGATCAGCCCCGTCAAAATCATCGCTGGAATATTGCTCATGGGGCCCGCGAGGCTCACACGGTGAAAATCCTGGGCGAGCAGCGGCATCATCCCCCACTGGATTGCCACCGAGAGCAGCATGATTTCCCACAGCCGCAGCCCCACGCGAACAGGCGCGGAAACGAACCAAAGGGCTTGGGGCTTGAATCCACGGCGTCTGAATAGGGGGCGCGATACGAGCCATCGCGCCGCCGCCCGCATCTCGATCCTGAATTGGGCGATCTTCGGTGGATGCGCCCCGTCCCGCGTGACGTCGCCGAGATGCCTTAGCCCTTCGCGGTAGGGCGCGCTGGTCCGATCCATCCACGGCAGTGCGAGCCCCGCGATCACTCCAGCCGCAAGGAAGGAAAGTTGAAAGCTCGAATCCACAACCGACGATGGGCTCCACGCGAGAATCACGAGGGCCGCAAGCGCCACCGTGTTGAGGAGTTCCACGCGCCGGAAAAACGGGCGCGCGCACAGGTACAGCGCAGCCATGAGCGCGGCCCGCAGGATCGGCGGGCGGTCCTGCACCACGCCCACATACGCTGCGAGCGCGTCGAGAGTCAGAAGGCTGGTGAGCGCGATGGGAAATCGCAACCGGCGGCAGACCCACAAGAGAAACACCACGAGCGCCCCCACGTGTAATCCCGCAACGACCAGAACGTGATAGGCCGCCGTCTTTTGAAACGCCGTGACGACGCTCGAGTCCACAAAGCTCCGGTCACCGAGCACCATCGCCCGCAACACGGCCAGCCGTTCGGGCTGCCCGGGGAACAGACCGTCCAAGCGCGCCAGAAGGCTCCCATGCACTCGCGCGAGGCGCTGCATGAGAGTCGGCGGCGGCCGGTCTATCAATTGAAGCAATTCGCCGCTGCGCAAGGACCCTGCGAGATCAATTTTTTGGCGCGCGAGATAGCCGTGCAGATCGAATGCGCCGGGATCGAGGAAATTGCGCGGAGGGCCTGCGCGCAGGAGGGTTTCCACACGGTCGCCCGCGCGCAAGAAAGGTGTCGCGTTCGCGTCCACGGCCGTGCGATTCCGTTCTGCATAGAGATTGAATCGCAGGCCGCCGCGGACGGGCAGCGTTTCATCCGCAATCTCCACTTCCTCGAGATCCATCACATAGCGGCGACCCCAGGGCATGGGCATCGGGTCTTCGCGCAAGCGTCCTCGCCAGCGCAATGGTTCGCTCGTGTCTATGCGGCCAGCTGCGATAAGACGCGCAACATGGTTCACCGGGACCGCCGCACGCTCGGCGCACAGCGCCCAGCCGCCAAGCGCGGCCCAGGCGACCAGCGCAAAGGCCCACGCCATGGCCGTGCGCCCGCGCCACACGAGGGTCACGCCCAGTAAAATCGCCGCCACAGTTGCCGCGAGCCATGCAGCACGATGCTCTGGCCACCGGCTCGCGGCCAGGATGCCGGCGGCAAACGCCACGACGATCCATAGAGCCGGTAATTTCATGATCGCCGGTGCAATTTCACCACCGCCTCCATGTGAAATGTTTGGGGAAAGAGATCGAAGAGCCGCACTTCCGCAATCGTATAGCCCGCGGCGCAGAGCGCCTTTAAATCGCGCCCGAGCGTGGGCGGCTCGCAGGAAACGTACGTGATCCGCGCGGGTGCGGCCTTCGCGAGCCTTGCGATAGCGCCGAGCGTCAGGCCCGCGCGCGGCGGGTCGAGAACGGCGAGATCGGGCTTCCCTTTGTACTTTCCGAGAAACTGTTCCACGTCCGCCGTGCGTATTTCAAGTGCGCCGCTGCCGCGGGCGTTTGCCTCCAGGTCGCGCGCCGCCGCTGGATTCGATTCCACGGCCACCACATGGCTGAAGCGCTTCGCAAGCGGCAGCGCAAACAGTCCAACCCCGGCAAAGAGATCGAGCGCCAGGCCGCCTTCCTCATTCGCCGTCACTTCGCTCGCCAATTCGTCGCAGAGAAAGCGGTTCACCTGAAAGAACGAAAAATGGCCGACGCGATACGCCGATCCCGCCGCCTCGTATTCGATAAAACCGGGCCCGTCCAATTCCATGCGCTCGCGGCCCGGATCGTGAAGAAGCAAGCTTTCCGTCTCAGGCAAAATTTCGCGAATCGTCTTTGCCACTTCGGCGGCGCGCGATGGAATGCCGGCGAACGTGGCGGTGATAAGCAAGCGGGAATCGTTCGCGCCCGAAAAAGCCTCGATTTCGCGCAATGCGCGCGGCAGCTTTCCTGCCGCCAGGGCCTCGCGCAGCGCCAACAGCGCCTTCAGAAGCAACGGCGATAGGATCGCGCAGTCCTCGACCTCGCATAGCGCCGTCGAACTCGCGCGAAAATATCCGATACCCAGCCTTTCCTCCGCCATGCCTGTATCGATCGGGCGAACTTTCCACTGCGCGCGATTGCGATAGCCCCACGGCGGCGAGGCGTGCGCCGCAATCTCCTCATGCCACTCGATTCCACCGATGCGCCGCAACGTCTCGCGCAGGATTTCGACTTTGTATCGGAGCTGCGCCGCGGCGGGAATGTGCTGGTAGTGGCACCCGCCGCAATCGCCGAAATGCGGACAGCGCGGCACGCCGCGGTCTGGTGAAACGTCGATCATCCGCTCCACGCGCGCGCGGACGAATTTCTTCTTCTGTTCGACCGGCTCGGCAGAGACGCGCTCCGCCGGCAGCACAAATGGAACGAAGACGGTCGAGCCTTCGTGGTGCGCGAGGCCGTCTCCGCCGTAGATCAGCTTTTCAATCGTGATTTCCATGGCGCTTCCCATCAGGTCAGATAAAAGAGGCTCAGGCGCGGCACGCCGCACTGCTCGAACAATCGCTTCTGCATGTATTGCCGTTCGAGCTGCGCCAGTTGTTCCGCCGACATTTTACGCCGGTAGGGCGCGAGCGAGCGATCCATTTCCCGCCGGACGGCGAGGAGGGCTTCTTCATCGGCGTCCGCCAAAAGCGCTGCCGCGAGTTTTTCTTCTAGAACGGTGAGCCGCCGCTCGAGGTCTTCGAGGTCCCACGCGCCGGGCGAATCATCGAGCGGCAACGCCTCTTCCAGCCGCTTGGCGACTTCTTCAAGCCGCGCGGCCAGCTCTCCGTGTACATTGCGCTGTTTTTTCGCCGCGCCTCGCAGCTGCGCCACGTTGCGCTCGAAATATTTGCGCAGCTCGTCCTGGGAAAACGGCTCTTCCCGCGGCCTCGCCGATTTCACTTCCGGGCCGCTGCCTGCCGTTGCCTCCTGCGCTTCGGCGGCGGCATCGAGCACGGCGTCCACGCAGTAGGCAAGGCTTTTCAGTTGCCGCCCGCCCGCCGCGCGGCGCGAGCGGCCCCAGCTCTCGAACGAGCGGTCAATTCCTTTCAGCACCGCATCAAGCGGGATGCCCGCCTTCTGCCACGTCTCGACTATCGCCCAGTCGAGGGGCGACACCAGCAGATGCGCCCCGCGCTTCCGCCAGAAATGCTCCTCGATCTCGGTGAAATAATTGAAGTAGTTGAAGGTTTCCATGAGGAATGCGCGGCCGAACCCGCTCGATCAGGCCGATCCGGAAACCGCCCTGATTTCACGCCCCGTCACCCGCTGTGCCGCCCCGATGCGGACGCCTTCTTCGGCGCGCCACTGCGCTCTTGCGCGTTCGTTTCACGCTCCCAGATGATCCGTAGCCCGTCAAGCGTGAGAAACTCGTCAATCGTTTCGATGTGTCGCGACGCGCTCCCGATCAGCGCCGCCTGCCCGCCCGTGGCGATCACTTTCGTTTTCGCCCCCATCACCTTTTTCATGCGTTCGAGGATGCCATCCACCATATCTGTATATCCATAAAAAAGCCCCGCCTGCATGGAAGCCGCAGTATTTGTCCCGATAATTTTGCCGGGGTCCTTGATCTCGACGCGAAACAGGCGCGCCGCGCGCGCGAACAGCGCATCGGCTGAAATTCCGATTCCCGGAGCGAGCGCGCCCCCCAAATATTCGCCGCGCGCCGAAACCGCGTCGAAATTGATGGCCGTGCCGAAATCGACGATGATGCACGGTCCGCCGTACTTGTCGAACGCCGCCACGCTGTTCACGATCCGGTCGGCGCCCACCTCCTGCGGATTGTCGTACTGCACGGACATCCCGGTCTTGATCCCCGGCTCGACGAAAATGGCCGGGCGCCCGAAATACCGCTCCGCCATGCCCGCGAGCGTGCCGTTCAGTTGCGGGACCACCGAACTGATGATGATGCCGCTGATTTCCTGCGGCTCGAGGCCGGCAAGCGTGAACAGTTCGCGCGTGAGAATGCCGTACTCATCAATGGTTTGATCGCGCGCGGTGGTAAGCCGCCAGTGCGCGGCGAGATCGTTGCCGCGGAAGACGCCGAGCACGGTGTTCGTGTTTCCCACGTCGAGCGTCAAAAGCATCAATCCGCCTCCGCGACGTCGCCCGAAAGCACAGGCTCGATTCCGCGCCCATCGTCGCGCGTTACGCGCAGCACGCCGCTCGGATCGAGTCCCGCCGTCGTGCCCGTAAAACTTTCCGCCGCTGTCGTGATGCGCACGCGCTTGCCCTCGAAATAGCTCGAAACCTCGGCGAAGCGCCGCAGAATCGGCGCCGCGCCATCGCTGGTGAATTGATTGTAGTAGCGGTCCAGGTGGCGCAGCAATCGAATCAGCAGCTCGAACCGCGAATGTGTTTTCCCGGTCTCGATGCGTAGCGAGGTCGCGGTTTGCGCCAGCTCCGCGGGCATCCTTGTCTGGTTGACGTTCATGCCGATTCCCACCACGGCGTAGTGGATGCGGTCAGGCTCCGCGTTCATCTCCGTCAAAATGCCCGCGAATTTTCGGCCGGCCGCGAGAAGGTCGTTCGGCCAGCGAATGTCGGGAATCGTATCGAAATCCTCCGCCGCGGCATCCCGCGCGGCCAGCCCCGCAACCAGCGTCAGCAGCGGCGCGTGAGCCGGTGGAATCGGCGGCCGCAACAGGACCGTGCAATGAATGCCCGTGGATTTCTCGGATATCCACGTGCGGCCCGCGCGCCCGCGTCCGGCCGTTTGCTCCTCGGCCAGCACGACCGTGCCGTGCGGCTCGCCCTGTTCTCCCAGGCGCATCGCCACCGTGTTCGTCGAATCCACTTTGAAGAAATGATGAATATGCCGCGCGAACGGCGTGCCGTAAAGGCGATGGCTCAGCATTTGCGGCGCCAGGATGTCCGGGACGCGCTCGATGTGGTAGCCCGTGCGCGGATGGCCCTTCACGCGCACGCCGAGCGCGCGCAACTTTTCGATCCAGCGCCACACCTGCTGCCGCGTGACACCGATTTCCTTGGCGATCTTCGCTCCGTTGACGACGATCGTCGAGTTTTCTGCGAGCAGCGTCAGGAGCGCGTCAATGCGCCGGTCCGTGGTACCCGCAAGACTCGCCGTTGGTTTTCTCGCCATGGGTAAGCATGGAGCATACTCGACGCACTCGCCGCGGACAAGTTGCCGCCCCCGGAGATGACCTCGGCTTTTACGATTCGAGCTGCTGGAGGCGGTCGAGAAGCTTCTGATGCTCGATACGTCGCTCCAGAAGAGTTATTCGAAGGTTTTCGACGACCCGTGCGGGAGCCTTGGTGATAAAACTTTCATCGGCCAGCCGGGCTTGCTTCGATTCGATGTCTTTTGCCAGCCGCTCGATTTCCTTCTTCAGTCGCGAGATTTCCGCCTGCTTGTCGGTGGCATCCGCGTACGCGATGCGCAGATCGAATTGCGCGGTCGAGCGCAAGGCTGCGCCGGAGGAATCAAGATGCCCGGCTGCAATTTCCAATCGTGAAAGGGCGGCCAGCCGCTGCAAAGCGTCCAGGTTCTCTTCCACGAGTTTGCGGATGGCTGGATCAGCGCTTGAGAAATCGGCCGCGACTTTTCGCTTGGGATCGAGCTTCATCTCCGCGCGGATATTGCGCGCCGCAACAACGATCTCCTGTAGCAATTCCATTTCTCCGGTCGCGGAGGCATCTTCCCACTGCGCGCGCGGCTCGGGGAACCTGTCGAGCGCGATGGATCGCGCGCCCTCAGGCTGCGGCAACTTGTGCCACAGCTCTTCGGTGAGGAACGGCATCACGGGGTGCAGCAATCGCAGCGCCGCCTCGAGTGCGGCAAAGATGTTGCGCCAGGCAGCGAGCGCCACGTCGAGCTCTGTCGAGGCGAGCTGCGGCTTCACCCATTCGATATACCAATCACAGAAATCGCCCCAGAAAAATTGGTAGACCGTCTGCGCCGCCTCGTGAAACCGAAAATTGTCCAGCGCGTCGTTCACTTGCGTCGCGACAGCTGATAGCCGCGAGAAAATCCAGCGATGCGCGAGTGCGCCTTCCCCGGGGACCTGATACGGCGCGCCCGCGCGAATCTCTGGCGCGGCCAATTCTTCGATCGTGACGCCCTGCGCCTCAATTTTCTCGAGATTCACAAATAAAAAGCGCGCAGCATTCCAAATCTTGTTCGCAAACGCCCGCGAGCCTAGGATGCGGTCTTCGGTCAGGGCGATGTCCGTGCCGGGCGCGGCCATGCTGGCGAGCATGTACCGCAACGCGTCCGTGCCGTATTGCTGCGTCAATTGCAGCGGGTCCACGCCCGTACCCTTGGTCTTCGACATTTTCACGCCTTCGGAGGTGCGCACCAGCGAATGCAGGTAGAGGCGGCGAAACGGAATCCTGTCTTTAGGCTCAGCGCCTGCGGTCAGGTGCAGGCCCATCATGATCATGCGCGCGTCCCAGAAAAATAAAATGTCGTAGCCGCTGATGAGCAGGCTCGTGGGATAAAATGTCCGCAGGTCGTCCGTATCGTCCGGCCATCCGAGCGTCGAGAAGGGCCACAGCGCAGAGCTGAACCACGTGTCGAGCACGTCCGTATCTTGAATAAGTTTCGAACCGCCGCACTTCGAGCATTTCGTCGGCACGCTCGCGGCGCGCGCGTGGCCGTCAACGATCTCGACGCGCGAATCAAGCGCCGGAACCATCTCCTGGCAACCGGCGCAATGCCAGATGGGAATGCGGTGCCCCCACCAGAGCTGCCGCGAGATGCACCAGTCGCGGATATTTTCCAGCCACTGCAATAGAATCGTCCGCTGGTTATCGGGGACTACTTCGATCAAGCCTTCGCGCACTACTTCCTTCGCAGGTGCGGCCAGCGGCTTCATTTTCATAAACCACTGCGTCGAAATGCGCGGCTCGACCTCCGATTTGCACCGGTCGCAGACGCCGATCGAGTGCGTGATGTCCTCGATGCGCTCGACGAGTCCCATCGCTTCGAGATCGCCCACGATGTGCGCCCGCGCGACGAACCGATCGAGCCCCGCATATTTTCCCGCAGCCGCGCTCATGTGGCCGTCATCGGTCATCACGTCCACTTCGGGCAGGTTGTGCCGCTTGCCGACCTCGAAGTCATTCGGATCGTGCGCGGGCGTGATTTTCAGAACGCCCGTGCCGAATTCGCGGTCCACATAGGTATCGGCAATGACGGGAATCTCGCGGTCCACTAGCGGCAGCAGCGCCTTCTTGCCGATGAAGCGTTGGTAGCGCCCATCATCCGGGTGAACCGCGACGGCCGTATCACCCAGCATCGTCTCCGGCCGCGTCGTGGCCACGACTAGCCAATCCTTCGACCCGGCGATGGGGTAGCGGATGTGCCAAAGCTTCCCCGGCCGCTCGATGTGCACTACCTCCAGATCGCTGATGGCCGTCTTGCAGCGCGGGCACCAGTTGACCATGTACCGTCCGCGATAAATCAGCCCTTCGCGATATAGCCTCAGAAAGGCTTCCAGAACCGCGCGATAGAGCGCCGGCTCGAGCGTGAACCGCTCGCGCGTCCAATCACACGACGCGCCCAGGCGGATCATCTGTTCCTTGATGACCCCGCCGCTTTCCGCCTTCCATTGCCAAACGCGCCGCTCGAATTCCTCGCGCCCCAGGTCCTGGCGGCGGATTTTCTCATTCGCGAGTTGCCGCTCGATCACAAACTGCGTCGCGATCCCGGCGTGGTCCATCCCCGGAAGCCACAGCGTGTGATGGCCTCTCATGCGATGCCAGCGCACGAGCATGTCAATCTGCGTGTGCTCGAGCATGTGTCCGATGTGAATCGAGCCGGTGATGTTCGGCGGCGGCAGCGCAATCGAAAAGACCGGCCCGTCGCCCGAGTTTTCGGCGCGGAACAGCTTTTCATCGAACCAGGCCTTCGCCCAGCGCTCTTCGATTTCCTGCGGCTCGTACGCCTTGGGTATTTCCCGGGCCATGATTCCCTTATGTTCTGAATTTACTGCTGAGGTGAAACAATCAATATAAGCGGCGGGCAAGCAGGGCGTCAATCAGCGAAGGGAGGGCGGCTCGCGACGCTCAGCGCGCCGTCACTTTTCCTTCTTTGCCAGTTCCTTTTGTACCAGGTCTTCGACGAGCGGTTTCAGCACGCCTTGCGAGAGCACTTCCTGCAGTTGCGGTCCGATCTTTTCAAGCAGTTTCCGCACGAGCGCATCCACTGTTTCCGGATCCACGGTGTCGGCTTCCTCCGCGCCCGAATCGGAGGCGGAGGGAGGAGTCAGGAATGGGATATCGGAAAAGACCTCGGGGTCGGTAGGCGGAGCCGTAGGTATTCTCTCGCTCGATTCACCGTGCCAAGTGGCAGGAGAGATTTCGGCTTCCGCTTGCACCGACACCTCCTGCTCCGCCGGCTGTTCATTGTGCGAATGTTCTGAGACTTCCGGAAGAAAAGAATACAAGGGAGGAATTTCTTGCGCACGCACTTGGTATTCCGGTGGCGCTTCCACCTCTTCCTCAAGAAGCGGTTCAGGCGTCACCTCCACGGGGGGAGGCTCAACGAGCTGGGGATCTTTTAAGGTGGGCATTTCGTCCGCGGGAGGAACGATAAACTCAGGGTCGAAGCCGGGCGTATCGTATTCGACCGCTTCTGGAATTTCTTCTTGTGATGATTCCTCGACCAGCGGCAGCGCGGCAAGCCAGGAATCACTCGCTTCCGGCTCGGTGGCGATGCCCTCTTCCTCAGTCGGAGGCAACGCGGGTGGCGCTTCCGGGACCTCTAACGCTTCTGCGTTTGCGGGAGGTGCGCTTTCGAACGCGGGAACAACCGCCTCCGCAAATGATGCGGTAACTGATTCCGGTGTCGTGGGCTCTAGCGCCCAGTCGTTGAGTACGGCCGGCTCCTCTTCCTCAGCCGGTTTAGGCATGTGGACATCCTTTGGCGCGACGTCACCCTCCGAAGGGAACATTTCCGAATCCGGATCCATGTCAACGGAATGGGCCGGTCCTTTGGCGGCTTCTTCGGGAATCTCGAAGTCCATGGCCGCGCGCCGCCAATCGCCCGAAGCATGCGGCTCATCCGATTCCTCGCTCTCTTCATCAGCTTCTAAGACAGGGGTCCTGGGTTCTTTGGATACATTCTTATCGCTTTCGCCATCCAGATCGCGCTGTCCGCTGCCGAACCCGTATGCCAGCGCGGCCTCTTCGGGGCTTGGCTCCGGGAATTCGGGGAGCGGCTTCGGCTCGATCTTGAGCGGCAGTTCAACCTCCGGCGAAGGAGGCAGCACAGCAACAATTTCCTTCGCCTTGGCGAGTTCCGCCATGAACTTGGGATTTCTTTCCAGCGCGGAAGTGACCATGGCGATCAGCGGGTCGGGCGGAACAAAAGGCTTTTTCAGAACGCCATCGGCGCCCACCCGCCGCGCTTCCTTTTCATCGAGCGGATCGAAAGCGCCGACCATAAGAATCACCGGGATGTGCGAAAACTGGTCATTTTTCTTCACGAATTCACACACTTCATAGCCGTTGCGTACTGGCATGAAAACGTCGGCTAGAATCAGGTCGGGCTTCAGATCGGGAATGCGGCGCACAGCTGCTTCGCCATTGCCCACCGAAATCACATCAATTGCCCGCTCCTGGAATGCGAGCACGACCATTTTCTGGATGTTCGTGTTGTCGTCGGCGACCAGAATTTTGGGCACGTGTATCCCCTGTGGGCGTACCAATATGGCACCACGCCCGACTCTTCTCTAATATATAGCTAACATTCCGAGGCGGGAGCGTCAACGGACCCAAGGTACAGGAGTGCTACACTCGTCAGCAGCGTCAAATAGGGCGTTCTACCAGGGAATCAGCTTGTGCACGCCCTTTTTCTTCTTGCTTGTTGATTCCGTTTTGGAATTGGCCTTGGCAGCCTTCTGCGGGCCGGTGGCTGGACTGGTGCTGCTGCCCGTGGCCCCTTGGGCGACCTGAGCAGCGCCAGGCTGGGCCGGCGTGCTCCCAGCCGCAACTGCTCCGTTTCCGGAAGGGGCAATGGGCGACGCGGCGGAAGGGGCTCCTGCCGAAGCGGCAACATTCGACGCTGCAGGGCCCGCCGGTGCTGCTGGCGATGCAGATGGCCCCGAGCTATCAGTAGACGTTGGCGCGGCGATGATCTCGGCTGCAGCCCCCGTGACCGGAGCGCCATTAGATGAGTCCGAAGGCACAGCCTCCACCGGCGGCGAAGTGTCTCCCTCACTCGATCCATTTGCATCCTCGGTAGCGGCAGGTCGTACCGCGACCTCGAACGTTGGACCCGCCGCGCCTTGTTTCAGGACATCGGTGGCTGAAACTGCTTCATCCGGGGGGTTCAAATTTGGTTCTCCGCTGTGCGCCGCCGTGGAAACATTCGGCCCGCTATTAAATATCTTTAAGGGCGATCTCAGCAGGGCAGCATGCTGGCCGTGTTCCTTCTCATACATCTGCTCTCTTTTCATCCGCGCACGCGCATCGGGATCCGCGGCCGGTACGGGCATTCCCATCGCCTTCAGCCGTGACTTTGCGTCTCCGGCGTGGCCGGAAAGCGGATAATCCTGAACGATTCGCCCGTAACATAGCCCCGCCAGGTCCGCCCAGTGGTTTTTGTCATCCTCATTTTTGGATACTTGTTTCGCGCGCATATATATATCTCCGAGCGTCCACAGCGCCTCGTCACTCTGGCTGTACAAAGGATAACGCTCGGACAATTCCACCAGTCGCGCCGCCGAGGCGGGATAATCCCGCTTCACGTAATAAAAATGCGCGATTTTGTATTCCCCGCTGGCCAGCGTTTCCTGCACGTCGCGCAGATGTTGTTCCGCCTGCGGCACGAGCGGGCTCTGCGGATATTTCAGAAGAAACGCCTGGAACGAGCTTTCCGCTTGCTGGGCTTCGGTAGTGTCCCGGTCGGGTTTTTCCATCATGCGGTAGTGCGCCATGGCAACCTGCATCTGCGCGTAGGCGGCTTCGTCGAGGAATGGAAAAAAAGTTCCGAAGTCGTTATATTCCGCGATCGCTTCGGTCAGATTGGAGTTGCCGCCCTCTTTGTAATAGGAATCCGCGATTCCCAGCTTGGCTTTGGCCAGATACTCGCTGTCCGGGTAGGTATTGATCAGAGTCTGAAAATTAAGCCGGGCCTCGATGAATTGGCGCCGCTGGAAATCGTGCATGGCCCTTTCGTAGAGCACCTTATCGGGCTCGGCCGAAGCGCTCGTGTCGTCTTGCGCTGCCTGTTTCTTTTTGCTCTTATATATTTTCTGTCCGTAGGCGCTGGCGCACACGGACCCGGCGAGGGAGACGCCCAGAACTGCAGCCAAAAGGCGCCGGTTCTTCAGCAGGAATCGAGCGATTCGTCTCAGCATTAGACTTTTTGGCTCAGGGCTTCGGTGGCGAGTTTGCGCATCTGACGGGTAGCCGCCGCGGGATCGGGCGTGTGAAAAATGGAAGTTCCGGCGATGAATTCATTCGCGCCCGCCAGCGCGAGTTCGGCAATATTTTGCAAGTCCACGCCCCCATCCACCGCGATTCGGAAGCCCGCATTATACCGCGCGCGCCACTGGTTCAGATGCCGAATTTTTTCGAGTGCCCCGGGAATGAATTGCTGTCCGCCAAACCCCGGATTCACGGACATCACCAGGACCGTATCCACCTTGTCGAGGACGTCGGTAAGCATCACCACGGGCGTCGCCGGGTTGATCACCGCGCCAGCCTGCGCTCCAAACTCGCGGATCATGGCCAGCGCCCGGTCCAGGTGAACGGTGGCCTCCTGGTGAACCAGGACGCGGCCAGCCCCGGCTTGCACGAACTCCTCGATGTACTCTTCCGGCCGTTCGATCATCAGATGCACGTCGAGGGGGAGGCGGGTTGCCTTGCGCAGCGACTGAACCACGGGAATGCCGATGGAAATGTTGGGCACAAAGTGGCCGTCCATCACATCCACGTGGATTACGTCCGCACCGCCCTCTTCGACGGCATGGATCTCCTCCTGCAGGCGTGCGAAGTTCGAAGCAAGTATGGAGGGCGCGATTTCAATCCGAGCGTATGGCATGGCAGATTCCGAGATTCTAGCACAGGGGGAAGCGGGGATTGGTGATTCGTGAGATGTCGGTCGCAAGGTCACCGCGCCTTTATTCTCCCACCTGTAATTCGATCGCGGTGTCTGCGTCCACGCGCTCGCCGCGCGTGGGCGTTTGGCCAACGACTATCCCTTGTGGCGTTCCCGGAGCCGATGCTGGTGTGATTTCCGATACCTTCAGCCCCGCACCGCTTAATTTCGATTCCGCTTCGGCCAGCGGAAGCCCGGAAAGCTCCGGCATCAGGTAGGCTGCAGGACGCGGCCCGAGTGAAACAAGCAGGCTCACGTGTGGGCTGTTTACATCGGTTGTGCCCGGAGCAGGGTCCTGCTGGAGGACGGCGTCTGAAGGCTCACCCGGCAGATAGGCGGCCGAGATTTCGCCCACTTGCATCCCGCCACGCAGCAAAGCGATGCGGGCAGTGCTCTGGTCCATGTCCTCGATGCGCGGGATGTTTTGCTTTTGCGGTCCCAGGCTGAGCACTACGTGGGCGTTTTGACCGGTCTTCACGGTCATATTGGGCAGGGGGCTCTGCCGCACCACGGCGTCCAGCGGAAGATCGTTGTAAATTCGGTCTTCGACCTTCATCCCTATGCCACGGCCCTGAAGAATCTGCTGCGCGTCACCCGCGCTCTTGCCCACGACGTCCGGCACGGCCACCTCGCGGCCTCGGACGGCGATGCGCACGGTCATCAGCGCGCTCAGAAACGCCACGGACGCCAGGATGAACAGCACGAGTGCCATCCGCAGAATCCACTGCAAGCGTTCGACAAGAGTCAAAGCCTCGCTCCTCGATTATGCTAGCACGCGGCTAGAGCCGCACAAGGCATAGTACCGCATAGACTTTCGATTACTCTGGTATGTTTGGCGCGAAGGCGCAAGAATTAGCTTCAATTTCGCTCTGCAACTGTGCGGTTAGATTTTCTGGACCGCCGCGGCGAAGAAGCCGTCCGTGGCGAGGTCTCCGGGGAATGTGCGGAATTGTCCGTCGCCATCGAATAATCCAGCAGCGGCTATTCCCGGCGCGAGATGCGGCGTGAGCGCGCGAGCCAATTCGTCCGGCGGAACGAGCCGGAATCCGCCGGGGTTCTGCCGCAAAACATCCGCAACCACATCCTCATTTTCTTCCGGTTCGAGCGAACACGTCGAATACACGAGCCTGCCACCGAACGCGAGGTGTGCGAGCGCCATTTGAACCATCCGCGATTGCAACTCATGAAACTCGGGGAGCTGTTCCGGGCGAAGCCTCCAGCGAATTTCCGGATGCCTTGCGAGAGTTCCGGTGCCGGAGCACGGCGCGTCCACCAGAATCCGGTCGAACTCGATCCGGAAGGGAAGCGCGCTCGCGGCGTCCAGCTCGACTAGATGCGCGCCGGCGAGCCCGAGACGCTCAAATTGCGCCCGCATCGCGCGCAGCCGGTGTGCGTGGCGATCCGCGGCGACGATGAGGCCATCCCCGCCCACGGCCCGGACGAGCGCGGACGCCTTCCCGCCTGGCGCAGCACAAAGATCGAGCACGCGGTCGCCTGAGCGGACGCCCAGGAGCAGCGGAATCGCCTGCGAGGCTTCGTCTTGAATGGAAATCTTGCCCGCGCGAAACGCCTCCGTTCGCGCCGGGCTCCCGCCACTCACAGCAATCGCCGCATTCAACAGACTTCCCGGCTCGACGCGCAGGCCGGCCCTTTCGAGCCCCCGGATGACGTCGTCCCCATGCGCGGCATCGTGCAGAGCGCAGCTCAAGCGTGGCGCTCGATTGTTGGCCTCGAGCAGTGCAATCGTCCGCGCCTGGCCCAGTCGCGCGAGCCATCGCTCGACCATCCACGATGCGTGCGAGTGCAAAATTCCCAGCTGCTCGGCCAGCGGGAGATTCGGCGGCAGGAGTTTCTCGGTGGGAACGCCCGCCTCGCTTGCCGCGCGGCGCAAGACGGCATTCACCAGCGGCGCAGCCGAAGCCTTTCGCGCGCGCTTCACCACCTCGACCGATTCGTTCACCGCCGCTCGCGCGGGAACCCTTTCGAGAAAGCGAAGCTGGTAGATTCCCATGCGCAGCGCGAGCGCCACGGGCAAATCCAGCCGCTCGACGGTTTTTTTCAATTGCCGTTCGAGCAGAAAATCGAGCAGCCGCCGCCAGCGCAGCACACCCATCGTCAGCTCGGTCGCCAGTGCAGCGTCGGCCGGCTTGACGTTCGCGCCCAGCTCGGCATGCAGCACGTCGCTCGCGTAGGCGCCCTCCGCCTCCACGCGCCGCAGCACATCGAAGGCGATTCTTCTTGCCGCGCTGATGGGCATAGGGGTCGGCCGCGTTCGACAATTAGATAAATCGTTCGCCGGGAGCAATCCTCGCGCCGCGCGCGAATTCAGGTCCCGTCACGCGCTTGCGCCCTTCAAGTTGCGCGAAATCGATGCGCAACACGCTCGTCCCGCCGCAAATCACCAGCAGGCCGTCTTCGCGCGTCGGGAGCAAAATGCCGTTCTCGCCGCCCGCGGCCACCGGCTTGAGCGGCGTTCCCCAAATTTGGCAGCTCTTTCCCCGAAACGTGGTGAATGCGCCGGGCCAGGGGTCGAATCCTCGAATCCGGTTGTAGATTTTCTGCGCCGGGAGCGACCAATCTACGCGCCCATCCTCTTTTTTGAGAGCAGGGGCGAGCGTGGCCTGGGAATTGTCCTGCGCCGCGGGCGTGATCTCTCCACGGTCCAACTGGTGAAGCGTTTCCGCCACGAGTGGCGCGCCTGTTTGGGCAAGCCGCGCGGTCAGCTCAGCCGCGGTTTCATCCGGCGCGATTTCCGTTTCATATTTCCTCAGAATCGGCCCCGTATCGAGCCCCGCATCAATTTGCATGGTCGTGAGGCCGGTGCGCGTTTCGCCATTCGCGATTGCCCAATTGATCGGCGCGGCGCCGCGATATTTCGGTAGCAGAGAAGCGTGCAGGTTGATCCAGCCGAGCAGCGGAATCTGAATAAGCCGCTGCGGAATAATCTGCCCGTATGCAATGATGACGACCACATCCGGCGCCACGCGCTTGAAGAACTCGAAGGCCGCCTCGGAATTAATCCTCTCCGGCTGAAAAACGGGAATTGCCGCCTCGAGCGCCGCTTCCTTCACCGGCGAGCCTGAAGCCTCCTGGCCGCGGCCGCGCGGCCGATCCGGCTGCGTGACCACCGCTTCGATTTGGAAATCGGGCCGGGCGATCATGTGGCGAAGCGAGGGCACGGCGAAAGCGGGCGTGCCGCAAAAGACGATTCGCAGCGGCACTTCGCGCCTACCACTCGCCGGCTTTTTTCAGTTTGCGGATTTTCCGCTTGATCATGTCGCGTTTCAGCATGCTGAGGTGGGTGATGAAGAGGACTCCGTTGAGATGGTCCATCTCATGGCAAAAGGCGCGGGCCAGCAATCCTTCGCTGCGCATTTCGAATGTTTTTCCTGTGGCGTCCTGCGCGCGCACCGTGACGTACAGCGGCCGCGCCACGTGCCCGCGAAATCCCGGCACCGAAAGGCACCCTTCCTCTTCGCGCTGTTCTCCTTCGACGTGAATCATTTCCGGATTGGCGCACACGATTTTGGCCTCCGGGTTTTTGCCGTCGCTCACGTCAATCACGGCAAGGCGCAGGCCGATGCCGATCTGCGGCGCCGCCAGCCCCACTCCCCGCGCCGCGTACATGGATTCGAACATGTCCGCGACGAGCCTTGCGAGCTCCTCGCCGAATTTTTCCACGGCCTTTGCCGGCGTTTCGAGCACCGGGTCGCCGTATTTCACGATGGGATGAATCATTGCGCGGCGTCCATCTCAGAAGGCGTCTAATTGCTTTTGATATCCGTCATAATTCCTGCGCGTCTCTTCGAGCGAATCGCCCCCGAATTTTTCGAGAAATGCCGCGGCCAGTTCAAAGGCCACCATGGCTTCGCCCGCCACGCCCCCAGCGGGCACCACGCACACGTCCGAGCGCTCGTATGCGGCCTTTACTTCCTCTTTCGTAACCATGTCGGCGGTAAGGAGCGCGCGACGCAGCGTGGAAATAGGTTTCAAATATCCGCGCACGATTATGTCCTCCCCGTTGGTGATGCCGCCCTCGAGCCCTCCGGCGCGATTCGAAAGGCGCGCGAATCTTTTTCGCCCGCTATCGTAGCGGATTTCGTCCTGCACTTCTGAGCCGTAGCTTTCGGCGTTCGTGACGCCCGTGCCGATTTCGACGCCCTTCACAGCCTGAATGGACATCACGGCGCGTGCCAGCCGCGCGTCGAGCTTCTCGTCCCATTGGGCATGGCTTCCCAGGCCCGGGGGAATTCCTTGGACGACGACTTCGAAAATCCCGCCAACGGAATCGCCTGCGCGCAGGACATGATCTACTTCGGCTTTCATCTTGGCTTCGGTGGCGGCATCCACGCAGCGCAGTGGCGAATCGAGATTTTCGCACACAGCCTGGATTTCCTCCCAGGTTGCTGCGCGGCCGAGCCGCGCATGGCCCACGGCAATCGTGTGGCTCAGGACAGCGGCGCCGAACTCCCGCAGGAAAAGTTTTGCCAGCGCGCCGGCGGCCACGCGCGCAGCCGTCTCGCGGGCCGAGGCGCGCTCGAGCACGTAGCGCGCGTCATGGAAATTGAATTTCAGCGCGCCGGCCAGGTCCGCATGTCCGGGGCGCGGTGCTGTCAGGCGGCGCTGCGCGTCGTCCGCGCCGTCGGAGTCCTCCACGGGCAGCGCTTTCTCCCAATTCTTCCAGTCGCGGTTCTCGAGACGCAGCGCAATGGGCGCGGCGATAGTTTTCCCGTGGCGTACACCAGCGAGAATATCCGCTTGGTCCTTTTCGATGCGCTGCCGCCCACCGCGCCCGTATCCCAATTGACGCCGGTGAAGTTCGCGTGTGACGAACTCGAGATCCACCGGGACGCCGGCGGGAAGCCCGGAAATCCAGGCCACGAGCGCCTGCCCGTGGGATTCTCCGGCGGTGAAAAATCGCAGCATAATCAGTAGCGCCTCAATTGGACGGACAAACCCGTAATCTTACCGGACGCACCGGCGCACGTAAAGGCCGAAGGGCCAGTGGCTGCACGTGCTTTCAGACGGGCGCATCGCATGGGCACAAAATTCAACTGCCCCTTCGCGGGGTTCCCAACATTCCTAGTACAATATGCATCTCACTATTCCCATGGCCAAATGGAATTGTCCGCGTTTGGTGCGTTCTGGGGCGGCGCTTGCCACCTCTCTTCTTATTGTCGTTGCGCTGGTCGCGCCGGCGCATCCCCAGGCCGTGCCCCAGGTGCCGAAAAATCCTGCTGCTGCGTCCCCCCGAACCGAACCCGCGGCCCCCCCGAGCGTGAAGCCGGACCCCAAGAGAGCGAAGGAAGCTTACGACGAGGGTCTACTTGGTGAAAAGAACCAGGATTGGAGCGCCGCGTTCGAAAACTACTCCGATGCGGTGCGCTGGGCGCCGGACAACCACAAATATCTTATGAGCCGCGAACTCGCGAGGAGCCAGCTCGTGCAAATGAGAATGGATGCCGCGGAGCGCGATGCCATCTCCGGAAAATTCGAGGATGCGGAGAGGGAACTCGAATCGGCGCACTCTCTCGATCCGACGAATACAGTTGTGAGCGAGCGCCTGGCGGAAATCTCGTCAATCGCATCCACCGCGGCGCCGCAAATTCCAGCGGAGCTCCCTCTTGCGGGGGAAGTCCACCTGGCCTACCAGGAAGGAAAGCGGACCCTCGATTATCGCGGCGACACGCGCGGGGTCTACCAGGAGGTGGCGCGTCAATTCGGCGTGGAAGTGGCGTTCGACGAAGACATGCGGTCGCGCACCGTTCGCCTTCAAGTCGGGGACGTTGATTTTCCCCAGGCCATGCAGATACTCGGCGATATGACCGGGACGTTCTGGCGGCCGCTCACCAAGCGCTTGTTTTTTGTCGCCAACGATACTCCGGAGAAGCGCCGCGATTACGACGTATCCGTGGTGCGAACCATCCTGCTGCCCGCTTCCGACACGGCCGATCAGATGACCGAAGTTCTGCGCGTCGTTCGCGACATTGCAGGAATCACGCGTTCGAATCTTGATACCAGCGGCCACAGCATCACACTCCGCGCTTCCCCGCGCGCCATTGCCATCGCCTCCGACCTGGTTGACGATCTCGAACAGCCGTCGAGCGAGCTCGTGCTCGAAATCGAAGTTCTTGAGGTGGACCGCAATTACGCCCACACGCTGGGCATCACCCCGCCGCAGACCGCCCACGTTTACTCGATCAACTCCCAGGAGGTGCAAGAAGCGGAACAATCGACCAGCGGCCTCCTGACCGTCCTCGAGCAAATTTTCGGGACGCCATCGTCGCTTTCCGGCCTGACGCCCGCTCAAGTCCAGGCTGAGCTTGCCTCGGGGCAGATCAGCGCCTCCACGTTTCCGTTCGTCGTGTTTGGAGGGGGGCTGACGACGTTTCTCGGGACCGCTCAAGGAGCCGCTGCAAACTTGTCGCAAATGTTGTCGCTCGTGCAACACGGCAGGCGCATCCTGCTGCGCGCCGAGGACGGCCAACCGGCCACCTTTTTTGTGGGCGAGCGTTATCCCGTTGCGCTCGGGGCATATTCCGCCAATCTCACCAGCAGCGTGGCGGCGGTGTCCAGCTCCGAACTTCCCATCACGGATTACGCAACGGGCAAGAGCCCGTCGTTCGTCGCCACCGCCAGCCTGCGCAACAATGGCATCAATGATTTGATCGTCGCCAACTCCACGGACGACAATCTCTCGGTCTTCCTCGGCAATGCCAGCGCCAGCAACACCAGCGTCGGGGACGGCACATTCGCGACCCAGGTAATTACGCCACTTCCCTCAGGCGACACGGATCCCGTCTGGATCGCCACTGGAATCTTCGATACTCAAAGTCCACCATTCGTCATTTTGCCGAATCCGCTCAATAACATCGATCTTGCCGTCGCAAATAAAACGTCGAACACGGTCACGATTTTGCTCGGCGATGGACGCGGCAATTTCCCGCCCACAGGCGTAAGCGACCTCACCGGGCTGGACGCGCCCGTGGCCATCGCGGCGGCCGATTTCAATGGCGATGGGAAAACAGACCTCGCCGTCGTGAACAGCGGCAGTGATTCGGTTTCGATTTTTCTGGGCAATGGCGACGGCACATTCACTCTGGTCCTGCCGACCTTTCCGGCCACAAAGACACTTCCGACTGGCAACAATCCCTCGTCCATTGCGGTGGGTGATTTCAATGGCGATGGGAAAATGGACATTGCCGTCACCAATAAGGACGACAACACCGTCTCGGTTTTTCTCGGCAATGGCGATGGCACGTTCCAGGCCCCCACGGAATATACCGTCGGTGCGTCTCCGGTGTGGGTGTCCGCGGCCGATCTAAATGGCGACGACATCCTCGACCTTGCCGTGGCCAACAACGCGGACAACACCGTTTCCATCCTTTTCGGCAATGCCAGCGCGACGAACAGCAACGTCGGAAACGGCACGTTCAGTTCCGCTGTAAATTACCCAGCCGGCAATGGCCCCACATCAATCGCTGTCGCCAACCTTAACTTGGCCAACCTTCCTCCCGATCTTGCCGTCACAGATCAGACGAACAATGCTGTCTCCATCCTTCTCAATGAAGGCTCCGGCGTGTTCGGTCTCAATCAGGAGTTGTCTCTAAGCCCCGATACCGATCCGCTCTCGATCGTATCGGCTGATTTCAATGGCGACATGCGTCCCGACGCCGCGGTGGCGGAGAATGGGACGAATGAACTTTCGGTGATCCTCAACGAAATCAATTTTTCGAACTCCGCCAGCAGCTTGCTTTCGAATTCTTCCTCCGGTGCGTATCCTTCCATCCAGTACATGGACATCGGCTTGAAGATAAAGGCCACGCCTCGCGTCCACCCAGATGGCGATGTAACTTTGAAACTGGATATCGAAATCAGCAGTCTCACGGACCTGAGCAACAATGGGAATCCAGTGATAAACAACGATTCCGTGGAACAGACGGTGCGCGTGAAGGAAAATGAAACAGCTACCCTGGCCGGAATTCTAGAGCCGCAGGTCACCAGCGCCATCAACGGCACTCCGGGACTCGCGGACCTCCCCGTAATCGGCTGGCTCGGTAAAAACCAGAATACTCAGACTCAAGACACCGAGTTGCTCATTATGATCACGCCCCGGATGATCGAGCTTACGCCTCACAAAAATCACGTCATCTATGCCGGCCAGGGCTCCCCGGAAGGCCCCACGGGTGGTGGCAACATAATGCCGGAACCTCAGAATGTTTCTTCGCCCAACAACGGTGGCCAAGGCCAGCGGCCGCCAGCTGAGAGTCAGCCCCCGCCCGAAGGGCCGCGCTACACGCCACAGAATCCACCCCAGCCCTAGAGGTGGTTCCGTTGAGGACGCAGCCTATGTCGTGGTTTCCAGAACGACGATCGGCTGGTAAGTACGCGGAACTACCGGCTCGGCGATGGCGATCAACTTTCCCTGCTGATTGAACACTCGAAGGCGCGCCGGCTTCCAATCGCCGGAATCGAGCTGGGCGGGAGCGTTCTGCGCCGCCGTCACCTGGCCCTGTTGTATCTGCGCCAGGGGAAGATTGAACTTGGCGCCATGCTGGATCCGCTTTTCGATGATGGGAAGAACGGTCGCCCACGGCAGTTCGGGCAGCAAATTTTCGAGCCGAATCACGCGCGCGGCGATTTTACCGGCTTGGGCATCCTCGTTGAGTTCCGCGAGCGGTACGGCGTGATCGAGCGTGAATTCGCCGACTGCTGTCCGCGCGATTTCCACCAGATGCGCGCCCGCGCCGTGCAGGACGCCCATGTCGTGCGCCAGCGAGCGGATGTAAGTTCCCGGGCCACATTCCACCGCGAATCGCGCGATCGAACCTTCGATGCCCGTGAGGCGGAATTCATAAACTTCCACTTCCACAGGAGCGAGCTCCACGGGCTTGTGCCTCCGCGCGAGCTCGTGCGCCGGGCGGCCATGAATTTTCTTGGCCGAAAACGGTGGGGGCGCCTGCGGGATTTTTCCCGTGAATCGCGCCGCTAGGGTTTGAAGGTGAGCGGCATCGAGAGCGGGGGCCGCATCCGGACCCGAAGCCTCTCCGTCCGCATCATACGTGTCAGTCGCAAATCCAAAGCGAACCGCGCAGTTGTAGCGCTTCCGGCGTCCCGCGTAAAAACGCGCCAGGCGCGTCGCGCGCCCCAGCGCGAGCACCAGAACACCCGTCGCCAGCGGATCGAGGGTACCGAAATGTCCGATCTGCCGGAAGCCAACCAGACGGCGCACGGCCTCGACCACATCGTGTGAAGTCTTCCCGCAGGGCTTGTCCACGACAAGGATTCCGTCGAAAGGAGGCGGCTGTGGAGTGCGGGGCATGGAGTTCGTCGAGCCGGCCTTTGGCCGGCGAAGCAAGGCGGTTACGGTTTTTCCGCGCCGCCGCGGGCCTTTCGCAGCAGGTCTTCAATATGCCGCCCGACCATTTCCGATTCATCGGCATGGAATAGCACTTCCGGCGCGCGCCGGAGTTGCAGCCGTTCGACGAGTTCGTGCCGGATGTAGCCGGACGCCGCCATCAATCCTTTGAGTGCTGCGGCGCGCTCCGCATCTTCCCCTTCGAGGCGCACGAACACGCGCACCGTCCGCATGCCGGGACCTAGGCGCACCTCCGTCACGCTCACGGGAAGGGCCAGCCGGGGATCTTTCAATTCGCCCGCAAGCATCAGGCTGATTTCATTTCGAATTTCTTCCGCCACGCGTTCCGCGCGGTGTCCTGCGAAAGTCATGCGCCATCCTCGAAATATTCAATCTCCTGGGAAACCAGGTTGCGGCCGAGCACACCCTCGGATTCCGCAGCGATGGTTTGCAGGGATTCCTCCAGGTGTTTGCCGTCGCCGGAAATGCTCACGATGCCCACGCGCGCCCGCTGCCATAGCTCCTGATGTTCGAGTTCGGCGACGGCGACGTTGAATCGGGCGCGCAGCCGGTCCTTCAGGCTGCGCAGAACCTGCCGCTTGTCTTTGAGGGACTGCGCATCGGGAATGTGAATTTCAAGTATGAGCAGGCCGATCGGCATGAGCACCCCATCGAAATTCAAAGGGTACCGACGAATCGCGTTTTCACGGACCCAAGAATCAGTTGCGGCGCGCTTCGGCGACGTCCGGGCGACCGCGGTCTCCCGCAGCCGGCGTTTCCAGGGGCTGCGACCTTTCCACCTTGAAGCATTCCAGCACGTCGCCCACCTTCACGTCGTTGAAATTCGAAATGCCCGCGCCGCATTCGAATCCCGCGCGCACTTCGTTCACATCTTCCTTGAACCGGCGCAGGGAAACGATTTTTCCGGTGTAGATAACCACGTTGTCGCGCAGCACGCGCACATCGGCGTCACGCTTCAAAATTCCATCCTGCACCGAACAGCCGGCGATCATCCCCGCACCCTTCACCCGGAACGTGTCGCGGACTTCCGCGCGCCCGAGGTATGTCTCCTTGATCACCGGCGCTAGCAGTCCGGCCACGGCCTTCTTCAACTCGTCGAGCAATTCGTAGATGATCGTGTGCAGGCGGATGTCCACGCCTTCGCGCTGGGCCAATTCGGCGGCCTTGCGCTCTGGCCGCACATTGAATGCCACGATGATAGCGTTCGCAGCCGATGCCAAAAGGACGTCGGTTTCGGTCACGGCGCCCACGCTCGCCTGGATCACCTTCAGTTTCACTTCGTCGTTCGATATCTTTGGCAGCATTTCGCTCAGCACTTCCACCGAGCCCTGCACGTCCGCCTTCACCACCACCGGCAATTCTTTCAACTCGCCGGCCCGCAGCTGTTCGTGCAATTGGTCGAGCGTCAGCCGGCCCGAAGACGCGGTCCTCGCGAGCGAAGCCTCTCGCTGCTTTCCCTGTCTGTATTCAACGATGTGGCGTGCCTTCGCTTCATCCGCCACCTGAAACGGATCGCCCGCTTCGGGAACGCCCTGCAAGCCGAGCACTTCCACCGGAGTCGAAGGCCCCGCTTTCTTAATGGCTTGCCCGCGGTCATCGAACATCGCACGCACCTTGCCGTACACCGCGCCGACGATGAACACGTCGCCCACATTCAGCGTGCCATTCTGAACCAGAACCGTGGCCACTGGCCCGCGGCCCTTGTCCACGCGCGATTCGAGCACCGTGCCGCTGGCCGGAGCGTCGGGGTCAGCCTTGAGTTCACGCAAATCGCCCACGAGCAAAATCATCTCGAGCAGGCGCGGCAGATTTTGTTTCGTCTTGGCTGAGACCTCCACCATCACCGTATCGCCGCCCCACTCTTCGGGCATCAGCCCGCGGTCGGAGAGTTGCCGCTTTACGCGCTCGGCCTGCGCCCCTGGCTTGTCAATTTTGTTCACGGCCACGACGATCGGCACTGCAGCCGACTTCGCGTGGGAAATGGCCTCTTCGGTTTGCGGCATCACGCCGTCATCCGCCGCCACCACGAGCACCACGATATCGGTCACCTTCGCGCCGCGCGCGCGCATGCGCGTGAACGCCTCATGGCCCGGCGTATCAATAAAAACGATTCTGCGCTCGCCTGCATGCGCTTCGTACGCGCCAATGTGCTGCGTGATGCCTCCCGCTTCTCCGGCGGCTACTTCTGTCTCTCGAATCGCGTCAAGCAAGCTCGTCTTGCCGTGATCCACGTGGCCCATCACGGTCACCACGGGCGCGCGGGGCTGCAGATTGCCCGTACGCTCTTCCCGGATTTTTTCTTCGTGGATGACCTGCTGTTCGAATGTGACCACCTCCACAATCCCGCTGAAGGATTCTGCCAGGCTTGTGGCCGTGGGCACATCGAGCGCCTGATTAATGCTGGCGAACATTCCTCGGTCGAGCAGATTTTTCAGCAAATCCTTCGCCCGCACGTCGAGCTTTTCCGCAAGTTCCCTAACGGTGATTCCTTCGGTCACGGTAACAGGCCGCGGCTCGCGCTGCACTGGTACCACAGGTTCGGCCTGCGCCGAGCGGCCCTGTCCCACGCCCGCACGGGTCCGCACCGGGTGGAGTTTTCGCTCTCCCTCGGCGTACCTTTTCTCGATCAGGGGGCGTCCGCGCGTAGCGGGAGGCTTTCGTGCGTACAGCGGCTTTCCTGGCTCCGCCTTGGGGATTCCTGCGCCTCCCGTAGCGCCGGGTCTCTGGCTGCCCAGGGGCGCTTGCCCGGGACGTCCTCCGCCCGCAGGCCGCTGGGGGAATCTCGATGGAGGTCCACCGGGCCTGGGCGAGCCGGCTGGCCGCGCCTGTCCCGGCGCAGCCCCAGGGCGTCCTTCTGAAGCATAGGGAGCACCTGGGCGGGCTTGTCCAGGGCTTGGCTGGCCGGGTCGCACAGGAAATCTCTGGCGTACAGGGGCGACGGCTCCCGATCTGGGCGCGGCAGGCGCTGCCGCTGCGGGACGATGTGCAGCTGGCGCTCCAGGCTGTGCGGGCGTTGTACCCGCGCCGGCAGGGCGCGCAGCGGGAGCGGAGGGCTTAAGAACTGGCGGCGCTGCGACTGGTCTTGCTGCAGCAGGAATTGTGGGAGCTTCTGCGGCCGAAGCTGCGCCCGGTCTCGCCGCTGCTGGAGCCGCCTGCGCTGCAGGCGGTGCAGCCGGAATTCCCCCCGGCCGCGCGGGCGCAACCGTGTGGCGCGCGACGCCGGGCGGAACGATTCCCTGCGTTGGCGCTCCATGCAAAGGCTGACGTGCGGGGCTCGCAGGTTTCACCGGCGCGGAAGGAACTGCGGCAGGTCGCGGGGGGTTGGCGGCTTCTTCGGCGGCGAGGGCGGCTTGGGCGAGGGCGCGGAAGTGCTTGCGCGCGAGTTCGGCGTGCTCGATATCAACCGAACTCGAGTGGGTCTTTTTCTCGGTGACGCCGACCTGGGGAAGGAACTCGATCAGGACTTTGGCCTTGATCTCGAGTTCGCGGGCCAGCTCGTTGATGCGGATTTGGTTAGGCTCTGACATCATCCTCCGTTTTCGGTTTTTTGCTTCGGCGTCGGGAGCCGGCTCGGCGTTGTTTTCCGGCGCCGAGGGTTCCGCCGGCGATTCGACCTGCTCCGAGGCCGGCTCTTCGGCCGCCTCGGCTTCGGCGATTGCTTCCGGTTCGCTTTCGCCGCGGGGCTTCTTCCACGATGGCCTCTTCCGCGATGGGCGCTTCTTCCGCGATGGGCGGTTCGGGCGGGGCCGTGGCCAGTGCTTCGAGCGCCTCGAAATAAGCGGCGACGGACTGGTGAATTTTCTCGACCATTTTTTCGCCGATACCGGGAATTTCGACAAGCTGTTCCGGAGTCATATCGGCCAGCTTTTCGATCGAGGAGATGCCGGCGGCTTCGAGTTTTTCGATGGTCTTGGGACCCACGCCCTTGAGTTCGGTAAGCGGCGTGCCCGGAGCGGTGAGCGCGGCCATTTGCGCTTCGATTTCGCGGCGCTTTTCTTCCTCGCTCTTGATGTCGATGTTCCAGCCGATGAGCTTGCTGGCGAGCCGGACGTTCTGGCCCTTTTTCCCGATGGCGAGAGAAAGCTGGGTATCCTCGACAATCACTTCGAGCCGCTTTTCTTCCGGGTCCACGATCTGGACGCGCGTGACTTTCGCGGGGCTGAGAGCCTTCTGCGCGAACGCAACGGTTTCTTCGTTGTAGGGAATAATGTCAATTTTTTCGCCGCGCAGCTCGCGGATGATGGATTGCACGCGCATGCCCTTCATTCCGACGCAGGCGCCGACGGGGTCCACGTCCTTGTCGCGGCTTTCGACGGCGATCTTGGTGCGTTCGCCGGCTTCGCGAGCCACGGCGCGAATCTGCACGGTGCCGTCGTAAATTTCGGGGACTTCCATTTCGAACAGGCGCTGCACGAGAGCAGGGTCGGCGCGCGAAACGACCACCTGAGGGCCCTTGGCGGCGCGCTCGACGGCGCGGATGGTGACGCGCAGGCGGTCGCCGACGTTGTAGGCTTCGAGGCGCGATTGTTCGCGCTTCGGCAGGCGGGCTTCGGTGCGGCCCAGATCCACGATGAGATCGGGGCCTTCGGTGCGCTTCACGACGCTATTGATCAGCTCGCCGACGCGAGTGTGAAATTCATTGTAGATAGTGTCGCGTTCGGCCTCGCGGACTTTTTGGAGAATGACCTGCTTGGCGGTCTGCGCCGCGATCCTGCCGAGCACGTCGGTGGGCTTTCCCTCGGTGATTTCGCCGCCCACTTCGATGGCGGGATTCTGCTTGCGCGCATCAACGAGCGAGATTTCGCGCAGCGGGTCGGCCACTTCCTCGACCACGGTGTGGACTGAATAGACTTCGATCAGGCCGGTATCGGGATTCAGCTTCGAGCGCAGCTCTTCCTCGGTGCGGTAATATTTCCGCGCCGCGACGATCATGGCGTCCTCGATGGCGGCCACGATGATCTCCGGTTCGATGTGCTTCTCCCGGCTGATCTGCTCGATTGTCTGATACAGCAAACTCGCCATCCGCGATTCTCCCCGGCACGTTACAATTCCACCACCAGATTCGCCTTGCGAATTCCGGCAAAGGGCACGGCAAGCTCGTCGATCCTTCACGGCGAGTTTTACCATGCCATCCGAGTATCCGCCGAGCCGTCCCTCGAAATAGTTCTGGTTCTCGATCGGCTCGTCGAGCCAGATGCGCGCGAGCCTGCCCGGCGAAGCGCTCGTAATCCGCCGGCTTGATCAGTTTCCGATCCAGGCCCGGCGAGCTAATTTCCAGCGTGTAGCCCGGCCCGGGCACTAGGTCCTCGACATCCAAAATAACGCTCAACTGCTCGCTGACGCGCTGGCAATCGTTGTGCGTCACGCCCAATCCTTGCGGATTCGCGGGCCCCGGCAGGCGGTCAATATAAACCCGCAGCAACCGCCCCTTGCCCACTTTCCATTCGACGTCGAAAATTTCGAGGCCCTCGGAGCGGGCCACTCTTTCCGCCGCTGCGCGAATGCTTTCGAGGTCCATTCGATTGTGCCGGCGGAGTTTAATTCCGCGGGTAGCCAGTACGCCCCCGGCCCCTTGTCGCCTCCAACAAAAAAGTGGGCTCGCGCCCACTGGAACGTGCGACCTTTCTCGAAGCAACTCATTATAGTTTCGTCATCCGGGAAACGCAAGGTCTGTCGGGAGGGAGTGGTGGGTCAGTTTGAATTTTGGCTTTTTGTGTCACGAGCAAGAAAATTCGAACTGGCACACTACCCGGGAGGTCCAGCGAGGCTTTTGCCGGAATTCGTTCGATATCGAGCGAATGAGTGGGTTCGAATTCGAGCGAAAATTTAGATGAAAATTCGAGGAATTTAAGGCCTTAAATGGCCTTAAAATGCACAATTTTGCACGATTTTGGCAGGTATTTGGGGCGTTTTGGGCGCGAGAAGCAGAAGACACAAGCAGGTCCCTCGTCGGGCCTGAGAGTCGGCCCTCGCTCGGGATGACAAAGGCGGGGGCGAGGGCAAAGGCAAAGGCAAGGGCAAAGGCAGATCCCTGCCTACGGCAGGCATGCCTCCCTGCGTCCCCCGCCCCTCAGAAAGGCGAGGGGAAAGGCGAAGACGGGGGACTGCGCTCGGGATGACAGCGCGTGGGGTGGTGGCGCGGGGGCGAGGGCCCGCCTACGCGATGAGTCTGCTTCGGCGCGGCAAGTGAGGGGCGAGGGTTGAGGGTGAGGGCAAAGGCAAAGGCAAAGGCAAAGGCAAAGGCAAAGGCAAAGGCGAGAAGCAGATCCCTGCCTACCGGCAGGCAGGCCTCCCTGCGTCCCCCGCCCCCTCAAAAGGCGAGGGGGAAAGGCGAGGACGGGGGACTCCGCTCGGGATGACAGCGCCTAGGGTGGTGGCGCGGGTGCGAGTGGCGGGTGCGAGGGGCGAGGGCAAAGGCAATGGCGACGGCGGAGGGGCGAGTTCCTAGTGGCCATCCCGATGCCGTGATGGGGCAATCGGCAGGATTTCGATAGCGGGAATGGTCGAGATGCGGCTCTTGCGTTTACGTTGTCATCCTGAACCCGGGCGCATTTTGGACGGTGGTGAGGCCTGCCTGTCCGGCAGGCAGGGATCCGTTTTTGCTTTGTCTTTGGTCTTTCCCGGTGCCGTGCTTTTGGCTGCCTGGTTCCTCTCGTTCGCGAACCAGGCTGCGGAGAGATCCTCCCACGTTGGATTGTCGCGCTCGATCAGGTGGATTTTCCTTTCGCGCCGCCATCCTTTGATTTCCTTTTCACGGGCGATGGCGTCGCGAATGTCGCGGAATGCTTCACAGTGCACCAGGCGGAAGATTTTGTACCGCGACGTGAAGCCTGGCACGGGCCCTTGGCGGTGTTCCACGAGTCTGCGTTGTATGTGGTTGGTCACGCCCGTGTAGAGGTTCCTCGACCGGCTCGCGAGAATGTAGACAAAGTAGGTTCGGCTCATTTCAGAGGCTCGGCGCTGGTAGCAGGATTATCATAAGCGCAAAAGAGTGAGACAGAATAAAAGCATAAGAGACAGAACCTGAAAAGCAGACGTCCCGACAAAAGGCAGATCCCATAACCCTGCGTGCCCCGCCCCTCAAAAGGCGAGGGGAAAAGCGAAGACGGGGGACGCCGCTCGGGATGACAGGCAAAAGCAAAGGCAAAAGCAAAAGCAAAAGCAAAAGCAAAAGCAAAAGCAAAAGCAAAAGCAAAAGCAGATCCTTCTCTACGTCCCCCGCCCGCCGAACTGCGGCGGGAAAAGAGGGAATGGGGGACTCCGCTCGGGATGACAGCGCGCGGGGTGGTGGCGCGGGGGCGAGGGCCCGCCTACGCGATGAGTCTGCTTCGGCGCGGCAAGTGAGGGGCGAGGGATGAGGGCGGCAGGAGGCAAAGGCAAAGGCGAAAAGCAGATCCCTGCCTACCGGCAGGCAGGCCTCCCTGCGTCCCCCGCCCGCCAGAACGCGAGCGGGAAAAGAGGAGAACGGGGGACTCCGCTCAGGATGACAGCGCACGGGGTGGTGGCGCGGGGGCGAGGGCCCGCCTACGCGATGAGTCTGCTTCGGCGCGGCGAGTGAGGGGCGAGGGTTGAGGGCAACGGCAACGGCACGGCGAAAAGCAGATCCCTGCCTACCGGCAGGCAGGCCTCCCTGCGTCCCCCGCCCCTCAAAAGGCGAGGGGAAAACGAAGACGGGGGACTGCGCTCGGGATGACAATGGCGGGGCGGTAGCGTGCGCGCTATTTTTTCGGGTGAGAGGTGCTGAACGAAGAAGATGCCAGCAGGAGGTTGCCTTCGGCGGGATCTAGCGCCTTGAGCCAATGCCGGCTGGCGATGGGTTCTTTCACCCACGGTCGTCTGGAAGTAATACACGTGGCCTGCTTCGGCGCTGAGAGTGGCGGCCGAGGCGAGCTTTGAATACATCCCGAGGCTTGATTGCCAATTCGCGCATAGGTTGTGCTCGCCTGGGTCCACTGAGAAAAAGAAATAGGACTCGCCGTGGTTTGCACCGACCCACTGGCCATCAAGCCCGATTCTCGTGGTCGCATGCAGGCCGTCGATGGACCCCGGGTCGAGCTTCTCCTGCTCGAAAACATAGACCAAGGCTTTGCCCGGATCGGGCTGCGCGGCGGGGTGCTGTTTCTTGTCGGTTTTCACGTCGAATTGGATTTTATCGGAGCCGCACCCGGCAGCGGCGAGAGCCGCCTGATTTTGAGCCAACATGGGGGTCGCGAACAATAAAAAGAGAAACAGTGCAATTGTGCCCTTCATCGGTTGCCTCCGGGAGTCTCATGATCGCTGTACATTACCAAGTCAGAATGTGTACGAATGTCTGACGTGGTTTGCACCGGGCCGGTTACGACTGCCTTTCGGCGATTTCCCACCCCTACATTTCCAATCAAGGTACGTATATATGTGGTAAACTGTCGCGGCGGGGGCAAAGACAAGAGCAGATCCCTCGCTGCGTCCCCCGCCCCTCAAAAGGCGAGGGGGGAAACAAAGACGGGGGACTCCGCTCGGGATGACAGGGGTAGCGGAAAGGGGCGAGAGCGATGGCAGAGAATGGGATGAAGAAGGCGCTGGGGGCTTACACGAATCTGATTCGGGCAACGGAGTCGGTGCAGGGGCTGCTGAGCCGGCAGCTTGGGGCGGTGGGGCTGACGATGGGGCAGTTCCAGATGCTGGAGGCGCTGCTGCATCTGGGTCCCATGAGTCCGGGGACATTGTGCGACAAGCTTTTGTGCGGCAGCGCCAATCTCTCCATGGTGATGCGTAATTTGGAGAAGCGCGGGTTGGTGGTGAGCCGAGTGAACGAGAGGGACGAGCGGAGAAAGACGGTCCATCTGACGCCGCCGGGCCGGGCGGTGATTGAGAAAGTTTTCCCGATGCAGGCGAAGCTGATTCGCGCGCAGATGAGCGCGCTCGACAGCCGGGAGCAGGATATTTTGCGGCGACTGTGCAGGAAATTGGGGCTGGGGAATCCGGCGCGGTTTGCGGTGGAGATGACGAGAGCGGAAGAAGAATAGGAGGCAGGGAAGCAAGGAAGCAGGGAGGCAAGGAGCCAAGGAAGCAAGGAGGCAAGGAGGCAGGGAAGCAAGGAAGCAGGGAGGCAAGGAGCCAAGGAGCAAGGAGGCAAGGAGGCAGGGAAGCAAGGAGGCAGGGAAGCAGGAGGCAAGGAGGCAGGGAGGCAAGGAGGCAGGGAAGCAGGGAGGCAAGGCGACCTACAAAGATTCTCGTGATAACGAGACGGCTTTTGGCGTTACTGCAGATACTGGGCGAGCCAATCGAGAAATGTTTTGTACCAGAGCTGGCTATTTTGGGGCTTGAGAATCCAGTGGCCCTCGTCGGGGAAAATGACGAGCTTCGAGGGAACGCCCTGGCGCTGGAGCGCGGTGAAGAATTGCAGGTCCTGCGTGTAGGCCACGCGGTAATCGAGTTCGCCGGCGGTGATGAGCGTGGGCGTCCTGTATTTGCCGAGCGCGGCGGCATAAGAGCTGGGCGACCATTTTTCGTAAAGCTGCGGGTACATCCAGGGCGGACCGCTGAACTCCCATTCCATGAACCAGAGCTCTTCGGTTTCGCCGTACATGCCGGCCTCGTCGTAGGGGCCGGCGTGGCTGATGAGGCATTTGAAGCGGCCGGTGTGCGTGGCGATCCAGTCCACCATGTAGCCGCCGTAGGAGCCGCCGGCGGCGGCCATGCGCGAGGAATCAAGGAAGGTATATTTTGCGAGGGCGGCGTCCACGCCTTTCATCAGGTCTTCGTAAACCTTGCCGCCCCAATCGCGGCTGATTTCCTCGGTGAATTTCTCGCCGTAGCCGAATGAGCCGCGGGGATTGATCATCAGGACGGCGTAGCCCGGCGCGGACATAACTTGCGGGTTCCAGCGATAGCTCCAGGCGTCGTCCCATTCACCCTGGGGTCCACCGTGGATGAGCAGCAGCAGGGGACATTTTTTGGCGGGATCGACATCCGGCGGGACGAGGAGGAGCGCTTCGACCTGCGTATTTTCGGCGCCGGTGAACCACAAGGGTATTGGGGCAGGGAGGTCGAGCTGCGAGAGGAGCGCGGTGTTGTGATGGGTCAATTGGCGGAGGCCGGAGCCATCGGAATTCGCGGCGAAGATTTCAGCGGGCATGGTCAGGCTGGTGCGCGCGAGGACGAGTGTGCGGCCGTCGGCGCTGAGGGCGAATTCGGCGTTGAAACTATCGCCGAGGACGACTTGGGGAGAACTTCCGGAACTTGCCGCAATGGAATAGATGGGCATCTCGAATTTATCTTCCGCTTGGAAGTAAATTGTTTTGCTGTCGGGCGACCAGACGACGGATTCGACGTTGCGGTCGAAGGCCTCGGTGAGATTGGTGGGGGCGGCGGTCGAGCGATCGTAGAGCATGAGACGCCAGCGATCGCTTTCGTAGCCGGGCTGCATTTGGGCGCGAAAGGCGATGTATTTTCCATCGGGGGAATAGACCGGGCCCCAGTTGTCACCCGGTTTGGTGACGATGGGCTTGGGCGGGGCCGCGCCGGTGACCGGGACGGTGAAGATTTCTCCATTGGTGCTGAGGGCTTCGTCCTTATCCGGGTTGGCGGTGAAGGCGAGTTCGGCGCCGTCGGGAGAGAAGGCGATGGCCTCCGGCTCGTCGAGGTTGAAGGGAGGGACGTCGTAATCCGCGCCGGGCGTGAGGTCGCGGGGAGTTCCACCCTTGGCGGGGACGATGAAAAGATGGCTGCGCTTGTCGTCCCACCAGGTGTTCCAGTGGCGGAAGAGCAGCTTATCGTAGATGCGCGCCTTGACCTGACTCATGTCTTTTGCGGCGTCGCGCTGGGCATTGCAAGCCTCATCCGCGCAATCGGGATAGACGCGCGAGACGAAGGCGAGCGATTTGCCGTCGGGCGACCAGAGCTCGTTGTCCGCGCCCGTGGAGAGAAACGTGATGCGGGTGGGCGCGCCGCCGTCGTAGGGGGTGACATAAATCTGGCTCGCGCCATCGCGCGAGGAAAGGAAGGCGAGCATTTTGCCGTCGGGAGACCAGCGAGGGCGCTCGTCGGTGCCGCCGCGCGTCAACTGGCGCGGATCGCCGCCGCGAGCGGGGACGATCCAGATATTTTTAGCGATGTGATTGGCGGGGAGGTCGGGCGTCGCGACGGTGTAGGCGACCCACAGGCCGTCGGGCGAAATTTGGGGATCGCTCACGCGATGGATGGAGGCGAGGTCCTCGAAGGTGATGGCGCGGCGGGCGGGCGCCTGCGCGCGTGTCGCGAAGGAAAATAAGACGAGTGCCGCGACGGTTGCGATGGCTTGCGTGATGCGATTCATTTTAGCTCCTGCGCGAGCGCGGATTTCGAGAGTGCCCGATGGAATCATCGCGATGATGACACTTCGCGGTTCGGTTTCCAAGCAGTTCGCGCGGCGGCTAGATTTCATCCGAGGGAGAGTCGGGGAGGGCGGGGAGGTCGCCGGTGGTGATGCCGCGGAGTTCGGCGCGGATGACGTCGGCGGAGAAGCCGGCGCGAAGGAGCGCGGCCATAGAGCGAGGCGAGCTGGCGCCTGTCGAGCGTGCCGCGCACGTGCGCGAGGCGGCGCTTGAGGCGGGCGCGAACGAGGGCGGCCTCGTCCGTCTCGGCGAAGACGGCGTCGAGGGCGGCTTCGATGTGGCGATCGGGAACGCCGCGAGCGCGCAGCTCGCGCGCAATGCGAAAGCGCCCCTGGCGGCGGGATTGCGCGTGCGTGCGGGCGTAGTCGAGGGCGTAGCGGGCGTCGTCGAGGTAGTTGTGCTCGCGCAGGCGGGCGACGACGGGAGAGACGAGTTCGAGGTCCTCGGCGCGGCGGTTGAGGTATTCGCGCATTTCATGAATGGAGTGCGCGCGGCGCATGAGCGCGCGGAGGGCGGAGGTGTAAAGCTCCTGCTCGGAGGAGAGTTTGCGCGGAGATGAGCGTGAGCGCATGGGCGAAGGATAAAGGGAAGGAGGCAGGGAGGCAAGGAAGCCGTAGGCAGTAGGCAGGGGGCAGTAGGCAGGAGAAAAGATAGTGTCTCAGTCTGATGATCGGGCCAGATTGAAGACAAAGGGTTTTCCGCGCGAAGAGGGGTCCCATCCTTTCTTCATCGCCCGCCGGACGTTAACCTCGATTGATTCTTCCGAGATTTGCGGGCGCTGAGGCAGCTGTGGGATCATGTCATTAAAGCCGCAACGTTTGTTGGGGAAAGGATATTCGAGAACCAGTTCTCGGTGGCATCCGTCTTCCGTCCGAACGGAAATGCGCAGGCCTCTAAGCCCATCCTCCGTAGTCCATTGTGGTTCGCTAATCAGTCGCCAAGAAAGGCTAACTCCATCGAGGACGAGCAATCCTTCCCTGGAACGCTTACGTCGTTTCTTTTGGCCATGCATGGGCCACGCTAACCCCCGCAAGAGCAGTATGCCACGTCCGGTGACTTCTTCCCACGACCGCCATTTTGAGGGCGGCGTTGCGGCTAGCGCTTGCCGGTGCGTTCGAATTCGGTCATGGCGCGCTCCATTTCCTCGCGGGCGGCGTCGGCGGCGGAGCGGATGCCCTGGATGCGCAGGCGGAAGTCGTCGGGATTCGAAGAGCCGGCGAGGGCTTCTTCGATGGTGATGAGGTTGCGGGAATAGAGATCGAAGAGGGATTGATCGAAGGTCTGCATACCGTACTGGCTGGTGCCGGCGGCGATGGCGTCGCGGATCAGGCGCGTCTTATCGGGATTGATGATGCAATCGCGGATGTAGCCGGTGGTAATCATGACTTCGCAGGCGGGGACGCGGCCCTGGCCGTCGCTTTTGCGGACGAGGCGCTGGCTGATGACGGCCTTGAGCGTTCCGGCGAGCTGGAGGCGAATCTGCTTTTGCTCGGGCGGCGGGAAGACGGCGATGATGCGCTGGATGGTTTCCGTAGCGTCCAGAGTGTGCAGGGTCGAGAGGACCAGATGGCCGGTTTCCGCGGCGAGCAGGGCGGTAGAAATGGTTTCGAGGTCGCGCATTTCACCGACGAGGACGACGTCGGGGTCCTGGCGCAGGGCGGCGCGCAAGGCGGTGGAAAACGAGGAGGTGTCCACTTCGACTTCGCGCTGGTTGATGAAGCCCTTTTTATCGCGGTGGAGATATTCGATGGGGTCCTCGATGGTGATGATGTGCTCGGGGCGCAGGGAATTGATGCGGTCGATCATGGCCGCGAGCGTGGTGGACTTGCCGGAGCCGGTGGTGCCGGTGCAAAGAATCAAGCCGCGCTGCTCCTCGCAAACCTGGGTGAGGATGCGGGGGAGCTCGAGCTCCTCGACGGTGCGGATCTTCGTGGGAATCACGCGAAGAACCATGCCGACGTTGCCGCGCTGCTGAAAGACGTTGACGCGGAAGCGGCCCAGGCCGGGAACGCCGTAAGCCATATCGAGTTCGGCGGTCTCCTTGAACTTCTGTTTTTGGCGGTTGGTCATCATGCTGAAGGCCATGGAAAGCATCTCTTCAGGGGTGATGCGCGGGACGTCGCCCAAGGGAGTGAGAAGGCCGTCCACGCGAAGATAGGGATGATTGCCGACTTTCAGGTGCAGGTCGGACGCCCTGGATTCGGTGGCGCGGCGCAGGAGATCGTCAATGACGATGGACATGGCGAAAAGGCCCCGGTCGAGGGGTAAAGCGACGCTAACATGCGGTCAGGGGCGGGGCAAGGATGGCACGCCGGATGATTTCTAGGCAGGCAATGGTCCTTTGGGACAGGGGCGAGGGTGAGGACCGCCTACGCGATGAGTCCGCTTCGGCGCGGCTAGCGGCGGCTAAGCGGGAGGCTGATCGCGGAGGAAGAGGCGGTCGTATATTACGCCGGCAAGGATTCCGCCGAAGAGCGGACCGAGCCAGTAGACGCCGTGATTTTGCCAGTGGCGCGCGGCGAGGGCAGGTCCAAAAGCGCGTGCCGGATTCATGGCCGCGCCCGTGAAGGGTCCGCCGAGAAGGATGTCCACGGTAATGGTGAGGCCGATGGCAAAGCCGGCGATTTTGTTGAAGGCGCCGCGAACGTCCACGGCGGTGGCAAAGACGACGAAGACGAGGAAGAACGTCATCACCGCTTCGAGCAGCATGCCGTGCATGCGCGTGAAATCCTGCGCAAGGTCCGGCGTGCCCAGAGCGACGGGACGCCAGACGGACTCCGGAAGGATAGCGGCCAGCATGTAGGCGGCGGCTATGGAGCCAAGAAGCTGGGCGACGCAGTAGAGGAGGGTATCGAGGGTGCCCATGCGCTTCGTCACCCAGAAGCCGACGGTGACCGCGGGATTCAAGTGGCCACCGGAAATGTGGCCGACCGAAGTCACGAGAATGGCCATGGCCACGCCGTGCGCCACGGCGATGCCGAGCACGCCGATGCCCGCCCCGCCGCCGGCGCGGAGGAATTGGTCCGCGCAAATCGAGCCGGCGCCGATGAAGACGAAGGCGAAGACGCCGATAAATTCGGCGGCAAGTTTTTGCCAAAGGCGGTACAAGATTTTTCCTTGAGCCAAGCGATGGGGCTGCGGCGGGAGGAGCCGGCGGTCCGACGGCGCGAATAGTACTGAATTGGGCGGGGCGAGTCAAAAAATACTGTGGACCACTCACTGGCTGGTTTCAGATTTCCAATGGGCTCTGTTGATATGCTTGGTTTTCGCAAAGCTCGGAATGACGGAGCAGCGGGGAAAAGCAAAAGCAAAAGCAAAAGCAAAAGCAAAAGCAGATCCCTCCCTGCGTCCCCCGCCCCTCAAAAGGCGAGGGGAAAACAAAGACGGGGGACTCCGCTCGGGATGACAGCGCTGTAACTTGTGCGGCGGAGGAGCGGCGGTAAACGGACGAGAGGGCGATCAGCGGACGGTGGCGCCGGCGGAAACGCCGACGGGCGAAAGCCAGCCGTGGCGGTCGGGCTGCGAGCCGCTGGTGATGGCGAAAAATTCGTCCTGGATGCGCTGGGTGACGGGGCCGCGCGCGCCACTGCCAATTTGCACGCGGTCAATCGAGCGAATGGGCGTGACCTCGGCGGCCGTGCCGGTGAAGAAGACTTCGTCCGCGATGTAGAGCAGCTCGCGCGGTATGGCCTGCTCGGAAACCGGTATGCCCAGGTCGGCGCAAAGAGCGAGGACGGAATCGCGCGTGATGCCGGAAAGCCCGGCGTGTGCCAGCGGCGGCGTGATCACGCCACCATCGCGCACGGCAAAAACATTCTCGCCGGAACCTTCGCTGACGTAGCCGTTCACGTCGAGCGCGAGGCCTTCCTCATAGCCATTTATTTTCGCTTCCATGTGAATCAACTGCGAGTTCATGTAGTTCGCGGCGGCCTTGGCCATTTGAGGAAGCGTATTGGGCGCGGGGCGGTTCCAGGAGCTGACGCAGACATCAACGCCCTCTTTGAAGCCATGCTCGCCCAGATACTTTCCCCATTCCCAGCAGGCCAGATAGACTTCCACCGGGCAAGTGCGCGGGTCCACGCCCAGCTTGCCGTAGCCGCGCAGGGCGATGGGGCGAATATAACAGGCGCTCATATTATTGACGCGGACCAGATCGAGGGCCGCGTGGCAGAGTTCGTCCAGCGCGAAGGGAATCTCCATGCGATAGACGTGCGCCGAGTTGAGCAGGCGCTGCATGTGTTCGCGCAGGCGGAAGATGGCAGGGCCCTGCTGGGTGTTGTAGCAGCGGACGCCTTCGAAGACGGCGGAGCCGTAGCTGACCACGTGCGAGAGGACGTGAATGGTGGCGTCGTCCCAGGCGATCCATTTGCCGTTGTGCCAGATTTTTTCGGTCTTTGGGAAACTCATGGCGTTTCTCCGCCGTGCGGGAAACCGATGCACAGCTCAAGGTAGGGATTATAGCACGAGGTTTTTGGGCGGGGTCCTAATTTGAATGATTCGCTGGTGTTGAGGACTGCAAGAGGGATTCATCGCTCAAACACCGAGCGATGGAAAACCGTACTTCGACTCCGTCCCGCGCCCTCCAAAAGGCGGCGGGAAAACCAAGAACGCGGGACTCCGCTCAGAATGACCGTGTAATACGTTTCGCTCGAAGTAGGACACTACTCAATTTTGGCGATTTTAGAAATGCTCCGACGCATGTGCTGCGCGGCCCAAACGAATCAGGCACTCGACGTAAGGGCAGCAAAATGCACACAGGCATCCCTCGGCTTCGGGACGAGGGAGTGCCTGCGCCACAACTGCAAAAAGCAAATGCACACAGGCAAGAGTGCCTGTGGTACAAAAACCTGCGCCTATTTGGGCGCGTCTTTTTGCAGATCCGCGAGATCGGCGAGGAGCTGTTCGCTGTGCGTTTGCGGGTCAACCTTCTCATATACCTTCACGATCACGCCCTGCGGATTGATCAGGAACGTGTTTCGCAGGGCCACGGCGCCCGATGGGGCAAGCGAGCCATACTTCAGGGTCACTTCGTGGGTCGGGTCGGCGAGCAGCTTGAAGGTTAACCCGTCCTTGGTGCAGAACTGCTTATGGGAATCGACTGTATCCGCGCTCACGCCCAGGATGACGGCGTTCTTCTGCTCGTACTGCGACAGGTCGCGCTGGAAATTGTGCGCCTCGATGGTGCAGCCGGTGGTCATGTCCTTGGGATAGAAATAGAGGACCACCCATTTGCCGCGGAAATCGTTCAAGCTGACGGGCGTGCCCTCCTGCGAGTTCAGCGTGAAATTGGGGGCGGCGCTGCCGGTGGCGGGAAGCTGCTGATCGGCGGCGCGGAGCATGGGATAGGCTACCACGAGCACGGCCAGGGTGAGCAGGAGATAAGTGACGCGTGCGGCCGGCGGCGATTTTTCGAATGTTCATTTCGAGACCCTCCTCAATGGGCGCTTGTAACTATACTCCCTTCGATGCGCGGCGGAACATGATGGGTACGGTGGGGAGAGTGACGAGGGGCCCGCCTACGCGATGAATCTGCTTCGGCGCGGCAAGCGAGGGGCGAGAATCCCGTAAAGAGGCGCTGACGGGCGGATTGGAATTCGCCGGGCAGTCTGCTAACCTGTCGCAGAGACGACCCCGTAGCCCAAATGGATAAGGCGCTTGGCTACGAACCAAGAGATTGGGGGTTCAAATCCCTCCGGGGTCGCCACTTTTTTTCGTGCTTTCCGTGCATGTTCCCTTCGGACGCGCCACATGCCTTTTCCTAGCATCACGCCTATGGATTGCTGGTTGCCGCTCGATCTCCGCGGAAGGCTGGCGGCGGCAAAAATGTGATACCTTGCGCTTTCCCCTGGACTCTATAAAGGGAGAGGCGCGGAGGCAGCGTGGGCTACATTGAAAAGAATTTGGTCCCCGGAGAGACGGTCGTTTACAAGACTCGTCTCCATTGGATCGTGATGATATGGCTGTTGCTGGAAGGAGTGCTTTTGGGAGCCATAGGGCTGGCGATGTGTGTCGGAGGGTACGTAGAGAAGGGTGCGCCTGCAGGATGGATCGTCGCGGGGCTGTTGTGTCTCGTTGTGGCCGGCGCGTTGATTGCCGCGGGGATGATTCGACGGCGCGCGACGGAAATCGCGGTTTCCAATAAACGCGTGCTCATCAAGAGGGGTTTGATCTCTCAAAGGAGCATCGAGGTGTTGCTGCCGAAAGTCGAAAGCATCAGCGTGAATGAATCGGCTTTTGGCCGGATGCTCGGATATGGCGACGTGATTTTGCGCGGCACGGGCGGAACGTTCGAGACTTTTACGCGCATCGCGCATCCCGACGAATTCAGGCGGCAAGTGCAGCAACAAACAGGCGCGGCCGAGACGCGTTAATCCGCCCGGCTGTCCGCACGGAAAAGGATGAGTGACGGAGATGAGCTCACCCGTTCGGGCCCCGTTCAATGCGGCGCAAGGGCCAGCGAGCATTTTGCTGATTCGTCGTGGCCGTGGGGCTGATCTTCCTGACGCAGGGCATTCTCAAATATACGGACGCGAATATGGGCGTGGTCCGATTCGCGCGCATCGGCTTTCCGCATCCATATTTCACGGCGCATTTCGTGGGAGCGTTCGAGATGGTTTGCGGCTTCCTGGTGCTGCTCGGGCTGTGGACGCGCGCGGCGGCGGTTCCGCTGCTCATCGTGATCGCGACGGCCATTGCCACCACGAAAATTCCGGAGCTTTTCCGCGCCAGCCAGGGCTTTTGGTACATGGTGAGCGACGCGCGGACGGATTTTGCGATGCTCTGCTCGCTGCTATTCCTGATTCTGGCGGGCGGCGGGGCGTGGTCCGTGGACGCGCGATGCGCCTTGCAGCGCGACCCCCTACGCCCTTCGGGCTTCGGGGGTTAAAATTCGTTTGCGCAGGGTTGCCATTCCAGAACCACTCTTAAGGTAGATTTCCAGGCTGCGCGCGACAGCCTCCTGCCGTACCGCAATGTAGGCTTCCATTTGCAAAGGGCGGCGATGGCGGGTAGATTCGCATTTTCCTTCCGTGTGTTCCCTCCATCGCCGCTTTAAGTCATTCGCAGAGCCAACGTAATGCCGTCCGTCTTTCATGCTCTTCAAGATGTACACATACCACATGATTGTCCTCCCACCTCGTTGGCGCATGATGAGATGTCGGAAGCTCGGGCCAGGCCGCCTGTGATGGCGGAGAGGGTGGGATTCGAACCCACGGTAGAGTTTCCCCTACACACGCTTTCCAAGCGTGCTCCTTAAACCGCTCGGACACCTCTCCGTTGTCAAGGGTGATTAGAAGCGTAACAAATTGGCCAGCGGGCGGCAAACGCGCTGCCAGCCAGCGTAGTGGGTCAGTTTGAATATTGGCTCCTTGTGTCACGATCAAGGGAGTTCGCACTGACCCACCACCGCCAGCCATGATTAAATGCACACAGGCATCCCTCGGCTTCGGGACAGGGGAGTGCCTGTGCTACACGAGCGAAATCCGGCCGCGCACACGGCATGGGAAATCCTGCCCTGACACGAACCATCTATGAAGCGATTTCGCGTGGATTATAGTTTTACGGTGACGGTTTTCACCTCGGTGTAATTCTGGAGGGCGTACTCGCCAAGCTCGCGGCCGATGCCCGACTGCTTGTAGCCGCCGAAGGGAGCCGCGGCGTCGAACACATCGAAACAATTGATCCACACGGTGCCGGCGCGAACGGAGTTGGCCACGGCGTGGGCCTTGGAAATGTCGCGAGTCCACACGGCGGCGGCGAGGCCATAGAGGGATTTGTTGGCGCGGTCCACGACTTCGTCGAGACTCTTGAAGCGCAGAATGGACATGACCGGGCCGAAGATTTCCTCCTGCGCGATTTTCATGTTGTCCTGGACATCGGCGAAAACGGTAGGCTCGATGAAGTAGCCTTTGTCACCCACGCGATTGCCACCGGCGACGAGTTTGGCGCGATCGCTCTTGCCCGATTCGATGTAGCTCATCACTTTTTTGAACTGGTCGCTATCCACCTGCGGCCCCTGCTCCGTGTCCTTCGCGAATGGGTCGCCGACCTTGCGCGTTTTCGCGCGCGCGACGCTCTTGGCGACGAACTCGTCGTAGGCCTTGTCCTCGACGAATAGCCGCGAGCCCGCGCAGCAGCACTGCCCTTGATTGAAAAAGAGGGCCTGATGCGCGCCTTCGATGGCTTCGTCCATATTGGCGTCGGCGAAGACGATGTTCGGGCTTTTGCCGCCCAATTCGAGCGTGACGCGCTTGAGATTGGACGCGCCCGCCGCCTGCATGATGAGCTTGCCGACTTCGGTCGAGCCGGTGAAGGCGACTTTGTCCACGTCCATGTGGCGCGCAATCGCCGCACCCGCCGTGGGGCCGTAGCCGGGAAGCAGATTCACCACGCCCGGGGGGAATCCCGCCTCGACAATTAGCTCGCCCACGCGCAGGGCCGTGAGCGGAGTCTGCTCGGCGGGCTTCATCACCACCGTGCATCCGGCGGCAAGCGCCGGACCGAGCTTCCATGCCTGCATGAGAAGCGGAAAATTCCAGGGGATGATTTGGCCGACCACGCCGACGGGTTCGTGGCGCGTGTAACAGAAATAGTCGCCGGTGATGGGGATGGTCTTGCCCTGAATTTTGTCCGCCCAGCCCGCGTAGTAGCGATAGCAGGCGATGGTGAGCGGCAGGTCGGCGGCGGCGGCCACGGAATAGGGTTTCCCATTGTCGAGGGCTTCGAGGCGCGCGAGTTCGTCCGCGTGGCGCTCGATGAGGTCTGCGAGCTTGTGCAGGAGCTGGCCGCGCTCGGAGGCGCTGATCTTGCGCCACGGCCCGGCTTCGAATGCGGCGCGCGCCGCGCGCACAGCGCGGTCTACATCCGCCGCATCGGCTTCGGCCACCTGGCAGATTTCTTCGCCGCGTGGCGGGATTGATGGTGGCAAAGGTTTTTGTGGAAATACTGTCCACCCATTCATTGTTGATCAGGAGTTTCCTGGCTCGAACGGAGATACCCGGTTGCATCGTGCTCGTTGCCGTGGCCATAAGCCCTCCTCGCCGCTGGAACTGGCTGGCATTTTGCTGCTGGTGAACGGGAGTATACATCCAGTGGATTCGCGCGGGCACGCGATTTTCGCTAAGTGCGGACTAAGCGGGAGTGAACATGCGCGCGATGCGACTGGCTGCGGAAAATGAAAAGCCCGGAGCACTGAATAGCCCCGGGTTTTCTATCGCTTAAAATCTCGTTTGTGCTGTCGCGGTTGCCCTCTTCTTAGCGGGTTTCCGCGCCGACCTAAGGTTAAGGAAACCGACCACGGCCATCCCGGCACAAATGGCGATAAATGATAGGATTCCGAATATCATTGTCGTTGTGTCCATTCCTCAGCCTCAATCGCTATGGTGGCCTTTGTCTCTATTTTGATGCCCAAGTATAACATAACGACTGCGACCAAAATAAAAAACACTATGGCGAGCAGGTCAGGTGTTAGCCAATTCAAAGTTCCGTGCAGCCATAAAGGATAGCGAAAAAGGACCGTCCCTTTTGACTCGAACATGACATCCAAGGGGAGGAAGACCAGGACCAGCACGCCAACCTCGCGCATGGATTCGCCCAACAATCTCGCACGTAGTAGCTTCTCTGTCATATATCATTGAAGGATACCACAGGTCGGCAGGACAAAATAAGGCGGGGCTTGTTTCGGCTGGTCTACAGCCCTTGGGCAGATTGCGCATCGAAGTTTCGGTGGCAGGGTGGGGCGAAAGCCGGTAAACTTTTGAAATCCACCTTTCCGGGGTAGTGCAATTGGTAGCACGCCAGCCTTTGGAGCTGGTTATCCTGGTTCGAGTCCAGGCCCCGGAGCCAGATTCTCAATCGAGGTTCCCGCCGTTCCGGCGCCGAGATTCCTCATCCCTCGCCACGGCGCCCGATTCCCGCGCAAAGCGGAGGGCCAAGCGCGGGAATCAGGCTGCTCGGTCTTCGGAATGACAGCGTGTGGGAGGCGGAGCGGCGGGCGAGGGGTGAGGGGGAAAGCAGATCCCTGCCTGCCGGCAGGCAGGCTTCGACTGCGTCCCCCGCCCGCCAAACTGCGGCGGGAAAAGAGGGAACGGGGGACTCCGCTCAGGATGACAGCGCTATGAGTTGTGAATCGGGAGAAGGAAAAAGCAGATCCCTGCCTACCGGCAGGCAGGCTTCGACTGCGTCCCCCGCCCGCCAAACTGCGGCGGGAAAAGAGGGAACGGGGGACTCCGCTCCCTTCGCCACGTCACTCAGGGCAGGCAGGATGACAGCGCTACGAATTGTGCAGCGGAGTCGGGGCGGGAGAGGGGGACGCCACAGCGGCAACGGCAAATGCAAGAGCAAGGCACAGCCCGCCGCGGCGGGCGGGCACAGCGTGCTGTGCCCCTACGGGAGGACGCCAAGGCCGTGGCGGTCGAGGGACGCGAATCATGCAATCGGCGCAACGACGGCAGAACCCACACAGGCAGGAGTGCCTGTGCTACCAATGCCCCTCGGATCGAAGCAAGGCGGCATCAAAGTTTTTGGTTGGCCGCGCAATTTGGATATAATGGGCCGAATTCGGTCATTCGGCCAATCCCTGTTGCTCATGCCGTTGAGGAAAAGCGATGGCCTCGCAGGCCAAAGTTAAGTCCGAACGTTTCGACGCGGCCAAATACGCAGGCCTGGACCGCGACGCGCTCGTGCGCATCTACCGCACCATGTTTCTCTCGCGGCGGCTCGACGACCGCGAAATCCAGCTCAAGCGCCAGCAGAAGATTTACTTTCAGGTGAGCGCGGCGGGGCACGAAGCCATCCAGGTGGCCGCGGGCCTGGCGCTCAAGCCGGGATACGACTGGTTCTTCCCCTATTATCGCGACCGCGCGCTGGCGCTCACGCTGGGAATCACGCCCGGCGACATGCTTCTCCAGAGCGTGGGCGCGAAAGACGATCCTTCGTCCGGCGGCCGCCAGATGCCTTCGCACTGGGGAAATCACCGGCTGAACATTATTCCCAGCTCATCGGCCACTGGGCCGCAATGGCTGCACGCCGTGGGCGCGGCGGAAGCATCGCTCTATTACCATCGGGAACCCGCGGCGCTCGACCGCGCGCACAAAGCGCCGCTGGGAGAATTTGCCGCCGCGCACGGCGACGAGATTGTTTTCACATCCGGCGGCGAAGGCGCCACAAGCGAAGGGGAATTTTACGAGGCCTTGAGCGCCGCGAGCCTGGGGCGGCTGCCTGTACTTTTTCTGGTGGAAGACAATGGCTACGCCATTTCCGTGGCCGTCGAGGAGCAGACGGCGGGCGGGAGCATTTCGAAATTAGTTGCCAATTTTCCGCATCTGCGCATCGAGGAGTGCGACGGCACGGAACCGCTCGAAAGCTACGCGGCTATGGTCCGCGCCGTGGCGCACTGCCGCGCGCGCAAAGGGCCCGCGCTGGTTCACGCGCACGTGACGCGTCCCTATTCCCACTCGCTTTCCGACGACGAAACGCTTTATAAAACACCCGCCGAGCGCGAGGCCGATGCGCGCCGCGACCCGGTCCCGAAATTCGGGCTGTTCCTGGTGCGCGAGGGCGTTCTCGATGAGCGCGAAATCGAGGCCGTTGAATCCGAAGTCGAAAATGAAATTCTGGCCGCCACGGACCGCGCCCTGGCCGCCGAACCGCCCGCCACGGATTCCATTTATGCGTGCGTCTATTCGCCGGACGTGGATCCCACGGCAAAAAAATTCGAGGCCGCGGCCAAGCTCGCAGGCCCTGAAAAAACGATGGTCGAGATGGTCGCGGCCACGCTCGCGGACGAAATGGCGCGCGACAGCCGCATCGTCGTTTTCGGCGAGGACGTGGCCGATTGCAGCCGCGAAGAATCTCTGCGCGCCGTGAAAGGGAAGGGAGGCGTGTTCAAGGCCACGCTGGGGTTGCAGCGCCGCTACGGCAAGGGCCGTGTGTTCAATACGCCTATCGCCGAGGCGGGCATCGTGGGCCGCGCCATTGGAATGGCCATTCGCGGGATGAAGCCCGTGGCCGAAATTCAGTTCTTCGATTACATCTGGCCGGCCATGATGCAGCTTCGCGGCGAGATGGCCGTGCTGCGCTGGCGCTCGGCGGGCCATTTCAAATGCCCGGTGATCGTGCGCGCGCCGATTGGCGGATATCTGACCGGCGGGAGCATCTATCACAGCCAGAGCGGCGAGGTTACGTTCACGCACATTCCGGGGCTGCGCGTGGTGATGCCTTCCACGGCGCTTGACCTCTGCGGCCTGCTGCGCACGGCCATGCGCTCGGACGATCCCGTGCTCTTTCTCGAGCACAAGCACCTGTATCGCCAGCCGTACAATCGCTCGGCATATCCCGGCGCGGATTTCACGATACCGTTCGGCAAGGCGCGCGTGGCGCGCGAGGGCAAGGACGTGACCATCATCACCTACGGCGCCGTGGTGCACCGCGCCGAAATCGCCGCGGTCGCGCTCGAGCGCGACGGCATCTCCGCCGAAATTCTCGATCTGCGCTCGCTCAGCCCCTACGACTGGGAGGCCATTGCCGCGAGCGTGGGCAAGACGAATCGCGCCATCGTGGCTTACGAGGACACGCGGTCGTGGGGCTACGGCGCGGAAATCGCCGCGCGCATCGGCGATGAACTGTTCGCGCAACTGGACGCCCCGGTGCGCCGCGTCGCCGCCACGGACACATTCTGCGCCTATCATCCCTCTCTCGAGGACGCGATTCTCCCGCAGCCGGAGGATATTCTCCGCGCCGCGCGCGAACTGGCCGCGTATTAAACTCCACTTGCGCCTTTCGGGATTTTCGGGCATATCCTAGGCATGTGGAGAATCTGCACGGGCGCGCGGGCGCCATGCGCGAGGGAGGTGGCGTCATGACCTGCTGTAATTGCCACAGAGATATTGCCGAGGGGTCGAATTACTGCTGTTGCTGCGGCGCAAACCAGGCCGCATCTACGGCGGCTCGACCGCGGGCATCGAAGCGCCTGATGCGATCGTCGGTGGACTCGAGGATTGGCGGCGTGTGCGGCGGCGTGGCCGAATATCTGGACACCGATTCCACGATTGTCCGGCTGATCTGGGTGCTGGCGGTGCTCTTTCCCGGGACGCTGATTCCGGCGTTCGTGGGCTATTTTCTGGCGTGGATCATCGTGCCGCGCGCGCCTTTGCCGGCTACCGCGGCGCAGGCGGCGCCGTCCGGTGGTTCCGCGCAGCCGGCGTAGGGGCAGTAGAGGTTTCCTCGCGCGGAGGATGTTTCAATTTGGTAATGGGTCAGTTTGAATTTTGGCTCTTTGTGTCACGATCAAGAAAATTCAAACTGACCCACCACCTTCAATCTCAGTCCCTTGATTTGCGGGCGGATTTGCCTGCTCCGCGCCCGCCGCGAAAAATGGCGTGATCGAGTGATATGGTCCCCGCGCCTGTAGTCGCCAGCGCGAACGCCCCGGCGGCCAGCGCGAGAGGGAATTGATAATTGTTCACCGCCATGGGGGCCGAGATGATGCCGTGAACCCGCCAGAGCGCCACGGCCAATTCGCCGGCAATCGCGAGCCCCGCGATGCGCGTGAAAAGTCCCAGGATGAGCAGCCCCCCGCCGAAGGTTTCGATAATCCCGGCGATATACGCGAAATATCCCGGGAAACCCATGCCCTTGAAGGCGTGCACGTATTCTTGCGGGTTCGCGAGCTTGGGATAGCCGTGATATACGAAAATCACTCCCAGCGCCAGCCGCAGGAGCAGCAGCCCCAGCGGCTTCAGCTTCTCCAGACTCTCCATCGCCATCCTCCTCGCGAGCGAAGCCACGGGTGGCCCGCCCCCGCGCCCGGCATTCTAACAGAACGGCGCCGCGCCGCGTCTCTTGAGGCACATCGCGCGATTTTTCCGCGCACCGCCGCCGGGCGCGCCGCATCTATTGTGATGTAGAATCTCTGCATGTTTCGGGACTTCACTTGATACGCAAGATGTCCATTGGGTTCGCGCTCGTCCTGGTGATTTCCGCAGGCTTCTATCTGCGCGCGCTCCATCGGCGGCCTCCGGCGCAAACGGCCTACGCGGCCAATAGCCATGTGACTCTATGGGACACGACGGCGCAGGTGCGCGAACCCGTGGCTACCATTGATTTCGGCGAACGCCTGACCGTCCTCGATCATTTCGAGGATCAGGCACAGGTGCGCACCGCGAAGGGCGACACCGGCTGGATTAGCGCGGACGATTTGCTCTCCGCCGCTCTTTGGCAGCAAATGACCAGCCTCGATGCCACGGCGGATGGGCTGCCCATCGAAGCGCGCGGGCATACACGCGTGCTCAGCAATTTGCACATCGCGCCGGGCCGCACGTTTCCGCGCATCTGCCAGCTCGGCAAGGAAATCCCCGTGGATTTGCTGGAGCGGCGCGCGATCGAAGTCCCCGCAGCGCCTGCCGTGGCCGCCGCCTCCAGCGGCGAAATCGGGGAAACCCCTGCTAATGAGCCGGCCGAAGCCAGGAGGGAAGATTGGTGGTTTGTCCGGGCGCATGTTGCGGATCATACGCCGCTTGCGGGCTGGGTGCTGGGGCGCTTCGTGGATCTCGATGTTCCGCCGCCGCTGCCGAATTATATGGCCGCGGCCGGAATGCGCATTGTGGCCTGGTTCGAGCTGAATCGCGTCGCCGGCGCACCGGGCCAGACGGTGCCGCAATATCTGGTGGTGGGCGTGCGCGGGCCCGAAGGGCAGCCCTGCGATTTTACCTTGCTGCGCGTATTCACATGGTCCCAAAAGAGGCAGCGTTACGAAACCGCGTTTGTCGAAAGCGACGTTTGCGGGCAGTTGCCCGTCCACCTTATGCCCGCGACGGCGCCCGGCGGCGACGCCGCTTTTTCGTTCGCGGACGCAAGCAATGGCGCGCCCGTGGACCGCGCCTATCGCATGCATCAAACGGTGGTTCGCAGGGAGCGGGAAGCCGGCCCCGCGCTGGCGAGTGCGCATTGATTCCGGGCGTGCGCCGCGCGGGATCGCGTTCCGCGCGAGGAGCGCGAAAGGAGATCGATTATTCGCCCTCCCTGCGTCGCGATGCTTCCTGGGTGATGATTCTGCCGCTGCTTGTTTGTATTTCCATCGCGTCCGGCTGTTCCCGCGGCGAAACCCAGGCCGGCTCTCAGGCTGACGCGCCTCCATCGCTCCAGTACATCGGCTCGTGGGGCGTCCATGGCGACGGCCCGGGGCAATTGGACAAGCCCGCCTGCATCGCCGCCGACGACCTCGGAAACGCTTACATTGCCGATGCCGGAAGCCAGTTCATTCACAAGTTCGATTCGCGGGGCACGCCGCTGCTTTCCTTTCAGGAAACTTTTTTCGAGAATCCTGATTCCATCGCCGTGGATGACGGCGGCGCCATCTATGTGGCCGATTCCGTGCGTGGCGTCGTATGGATTTTTCTTCCCAGCGGGGAGCGCTATCGCCCCTTGCGATTGCCCCGGCATCCCGGCGCCGAATACCCGCTGAGCGTAACCGTGGGTGACGACGGGCTGATAGACGTTCTCGATACGGGCACGGACAAAATCTTCACTTACAGCCCGCGCCTCCGTTTCCTCCGTAGCTGGCAGCCCGCCGCGGACGGGCGCGATCCGGGCAGCCGGCCTTCGGCCATCGCGGCTGCCTCGGACGGATATTTCTACGCCCTCGATCCCCCCGCCAACCGCATCCTGCGATTCGATTCCGACAGGCGGCTTGTTTCCGTAATTGACGCCGGCGCCGGCGGGATGGGCCGCAAACTGAGCGGCGAATTTGCCGTTTCCGAGGGCCTAATATATGCCATGGACTCGAACGGGCGCACGCTTCATGTGTGGACCACGGATGGCAAGCTCAGGCTGGACGCGGATCTCACCGCGGAGCTTGGTCCGGGAGACCGTGCCGCGCCTCCGCTGGCCGCCGGCCCTCGCGGGCAGCTTCTCGTATTGGACGCGCCGGGCTCACGCGTGCTTCGCTATGATCTCCACTTCTGAGACCTCGGCGCAAGGCATCAAAACCACACAGGCAGGAGTGCCTGTGCTACTTAAACCTCCTCAGGGCTGAATTCCTCTCAAAATGTGAAGTCATTTCCTGTCTAAGGGGCTCCTTTCAACTTCAAAGCGCCCTCATTTTGTTGCGATTAGAATTTTGGGGAGAGCAAAGAGAAGGCCCACCCTCACAAACCGAGGATGGGGCACCGGCGTTCCTGGCGAAATAAAGAAACGAACCTACAAGCTTGGATGTGTAAATGAGGTTTAGGGGCGGGCGTGACGGAGCTTTTTTTCGAGGGCCTGGTACAATCGCTCGCGGGTGTCCGTGGGAAGGGGGGTGGGCTCGGAGTTACAGAAGATCTCGATGGTCTTTTTGCACGTATTTACCACCACGCGGCAATTCGTGCACTTGGCGAGGTGCTCTTCGATCTCGACTCGGAGCGCCGGATCGATTCCTTCGTCGAAATAATCCGCCAATTCACTAATGAGCGCTTTGCACTTCACGACTTTGCCTCCCGCCGAAAGTATCGGTTCAGTTTTTGACGCAGCTTCAATCGCGCCCTCAGAAGCCGGGACTTTACGGCCGGCACGGAAAGCCCCAGGGCCTCCGCCGTCTCCTCGGTGGACAATTCTTCGATGTCGCGCAACTGAAAGACGATTCGAAAGGATGGGTCCAAATCGGCTACCGCGCTCGAAAGGATTTGCCCCAGTTCGGCCTGCTCGTAGCGCTCCTCGGGGGAAGGGCCCCAGTCTTCCACCTCGCGCGGAATCATGTCCTCGCCGGTATCCAGTTCCTCATCGAGCGAAACCACGTTGGGGCGGCGCCTGCGAAGCTTCATCAGCGCCTGGTTCACCGCGATACGCACCAGCCAGGTATAGAACCGCGAATTGCCCTGGAAATCGCCAAGATGCTCGTAGGCCTTGAGGAACGCCTCCTGCATGGCGTCCTCGGCATCCTCGCGGTTCTGGGTGATATTCTGGGAGAGGCGGAAAATCCTGCGTTCATACCGGCTGACCAGGGTTTCGAACGCGGAAATATCGCCCGCCTTGGCGGCGGCAACGAGCGCGGACTCATCGTCCTTAACAATCCGCGATGGCCGCGCCTGCGGCTCTATGGGATCGAGTTTGGGTGAGCTCATGGGCGATTCTTCCCTAAGGGTCAACAAGCGTAACACAATTCCCGCCTGGGAAATATCCCGGGACCTTGCGGGCGCGGCGGCGCGGGAATGTATTATCATGCTACCGGCATAAGAGCTCGATGCGAACACTGCCTGATTACCTCCGCAAGAGGATGAAACTGATTCTGGTGGGCGCGAATCCCGGCGACCGCTCGGCCCGCGTGGGCCACTATTACGCCGGCCGCGGCAACCAGTTCTGGCCCGTGATGTACGAATCGGGCGTGATCCCGGAGCCGCTGGGTTACGAGGATGACCGCCGCATTCTCGAATTCGGCATCGGCATGACCGATCTGGTGAAGCGCCCCACGCGCGGAATCGAGGAAATCGAGCGGCAGGAATTCGCCGAGGGCCGCGTCCTGCTGGCGCGCAAGCTGGAAGAATTGCGGCCCCGCGTGGTCGCCTTCAACGGGAAAATGGTCTATGAGAAATTTACCGGGCGGCCTTGCAAACTCGGCCTGCAAAAGGAAACACTCTATGGGGCGCGCGTCTTCGTCCTGCCGTCCACGAGCGGGCAGAATGCCGGGGCGGCTCTGGGGATAAAAATGAGGTACTTCAGGAAACTTGCGGCGCTTCTGAAAAGTCTTAAGGATTGACGGCTTCGGAAAAAATCCCAGGCATGAGACCGTCTCTGCGAGAAATCGAAGGAGGCCTCGAAAAACATGGCGGGCGCAACCGCGCATCCGGCTGTTGAACCTCTGGTGCAAGAGGAGCGCTCCGGCGCCGTGGTCACGCTGCGGCTGAACCGTCCGGAAAAACTGAACGCGCTCAATCTCGAAATGGCGCAGGCCCTGCTCAAAGGCCTGCTTCGCGCGGAGGATGACATTTCGGTGCGGGCGGTGGTGCTGGCGGGCAAGGGGCGCGCGTTTTGCTCCGGCGGAGACCTCGATCAGATCCGCGATGCGCGGACACGGCGCGCGCGCGGCGAGATTGAATCCTTTCTCGTTGCCGGCAAGGAAATCTGCCTGGCCATGGCGTCCATGCCCAAACTTGTGGTGGCGGCTGTCAATGGGGCGGCCTTCGGCGGGGGAATGAGCCTCGCGCTTGCCTGCGACTTGAGAATCGCTTCGACCGAAGCGACATTCGCCCAATCCTTCGCGCAGCTGGGCCTTTACCCGGATTTCGGCGCGACGTATTTCCTGCCCCGGCTGGTGGGACTCTCGCGCGCCTCGGAATTGTTTTACACCGCGGAGACGCTTACGGCCGCAGAAGCGTGCCGGATTGGAATTGCCTGCCGCGTGTGGCCTCCCGAAACTTTCGAGGAAGAGACACGGAAGCTTGCGGCGCATTTGGCTGCGGGCCCGCCTTTGGCTATCCGCGACGTGAAGCGCACCATGATCGGAGAAATGCGCCGCGACCTCGAGCGCGCGCTGGATGAGGAGATTCGCCTGGCGTTGCACTGCTTTCTTACCGAGGATTGCGCGGAGGGTTTGGCGGCGTTCTTCGAAAAGCGCGCACCGAATTTCCGCGGCCATTAAGCCGGCGGTAATGGGTCAGTTTGAATTTTGGCTTTTTGTGTCACGATTAAGAAAATTCAAACTGACCCACCACCAAGCCGGCGCGGCTCTTCCAGCCGGAAGCCGCGCATGGCACAATACGGTTCCCTGAGGAGGAACAAACCTGTGAGCGTCCGAAAAGCTGCTGGAAAATCACGCGGTAGAGCCAAGAGCCAGGTAAAAGAAGCCAAATTTATACACAAACCGAATTGCTCCACATGCCGCAAGGCAAAAAACTTTCTCGAGAGGCACGGATTCCAGCTCTACTTCCGCGACCTCTCCAAACACCGGTTATCGTCGGCGGAACTTGAAAAATTGATCGGCCGCCGCGACTACACGGGCTTCCTGAATACCCACAACGGACTGTTTCGCCGGAAAAAAATGAAGGACCATCCGCCCTCGCGCCGCGAGGCCATCCGGCTGATGGCCAAGGAGCCGAATTTGATTCGGCGTCCCGTGATTCTGGCGGGCGGCCGGGTCGTCGTGGGGTTCGACGAGCAAGGGATGGCGAGGCTCTAGCACACGATGAATTTGCGCGAGCGAATCGAAATCCGCGTGGGCGACTTGACCGAAATGGACGCCGACGCCATCGTGAACGCCGCCAACAACGACCTGCAACTGGGCGGCGGAGTCGCCGGCGCCATTCGCCGCAAAGGCGGGCCGAAAATTCAAGCCGAATGCGACGCCATCGGCGCGATTCCCGTGGGCGGCGCCGCGATCACGTCCGGCGGAAATCTGAAGGCGCGCTACGTGATCCACGCGGCGAGCATGGCGCTGGGCGGCCAAACCTCCGGGCCATCGTTGCGGAGCTCGACGGCGCACTCCTTGCGTATTGCGGCGCAGAAAGGCTTGCGGACCATCGCTTTCCCCGCCGTGGGAACGGGAATCGCCGGATTTCCGATGCGCGACTGCGCTGAAATCATGCTGCGCGAAGCGCGCAAGCACCTGGAAGGCCCCACGTCACTCGAGAAAATTTCCTTCGTGCTGTTCGATGCGGAGGGACTTGCGACTTTCGAAGAGGTGTTCGGCCGAATGAACGCGAAAGGCGCGGCTTCTTGATAAAAGAATCTCCGCGCGGCGACGGCTGGAAAATCAGTCGCTGTTTCTTCTCTTGAGGACCGGCTTATCCGATCCGGTGTCGGTTGCAGCAGCGGGCGCGGTAGCGGGCGCCGGGGTCTGCTGCGCGGTGGCTGTGGCCGCAGCCGTGCCGGTGTTCTCTCCGGCGTAGGCCGTTTGGAGGTACCTCGCGGCCTCTTCCTGCGCCCCGGCGGTGTCGTCATGCGTGTGCTGCGCCAGACTGTATTCGTTTACGGCGCGCGCGCGCTCCCCGAGCAAGTCGTAAATTTTTCCGATATAGATGTGGCTCCAGACTTCCACCCACTTGGGATCGAGATCGCCGCCAATCGCCGCGCGGAAGGCATTGGCAGCGGCCTGATAATTTTTTTGGTAATACATCGCTTCGCCCATGCGGAAGTGCGCCAGCGAATCGGTGGGCTGAACGTCGAGGGCGCGCTGGTACTGCTCGATAGCTTCATAATATTTGCCGATGCTGGCTAGCGACTCGCCGCGGGCAATCATGGCCCGCACACGCAGGCTGGGGCTGGATTTCAAAAGATTGTTGTTGGGGTCAACCTGGACTCCGTTGGGCTTGGGGCGCCCAAACGTGTCAATTTCGAAAGATGTGGCCGTTCCGACGACGAGAATATTTTTATATTCGGGATTCCCTTCGGTATCCACCTTTATTTGGACGGGCATTCGAAACGTCTCGAGGTCCTGATCGATCTTGCCGACGACCTTGAATCCTTGCGGCGTGCGATACACGATGTAATCGAAGGTGAATTCCGGAATGCCGGTGGAATTCAGCCACTGCGAGAAAAACGCAACCAGATTGAGCGGCGCCTGATCCTGCGCTGGAGGCGGAGCCTTGGCGGCCGCCATCGCTTCAAATCCCTCGACGGTAGCGAGCTTCCCTTTATACTCCTTGTAGAAATCGTGGAGGAGAGCCATGAATGCGTCGTCGCCCAATTCGGAGCGGAGCATATGAAAGACCATGGCGCCCTTGTCGTTCACGACAGACCCGTATTGATCGGAATAGGGTTGCAGGCTCTGCGCCTGGGCGATGGGAGCCGTGTCTTCATACATCAGCGCGCCGATGGAGAAATCCTCGAGCGCTTTGTGAAGTCCGGCGACGCCGTCGGATTGTTCCGCATACATCGCTTCGGCGTAACGCGCGAGCCCATCCGTGACCCATGCATCCGAAGCAGAGGCGGGCAGAACGTCATTGCCCCACCATTGCCCGGCGGCGAGCCGCGATAGCAGGCGATCGTTCGGCTGGGTGGTGGTCCATTGGCGGGCGCTGATCAGGAGCAGCCCCGGCGCGGAATATCCGGCGAGGCCGCCGTCCGGCATTTGGGCGATGGTCAAATTCGGCTGGCTATCGAACGGACCAAAGGCGTCGGCAAAAAAACTCATGATATGGGCAAGCGAGTTTGCGTAGGGAGTGGCCGTCTGCGCCTGAGCCGCAGGAGTGTACACGGAAACGCGGTAGCCTTCGGTCTGGACAGGGGACACTTGCAAATTCCCGGCCACGAACGAGCCTGCCGGCGACGGACTGTCGCAGTGGAATGTGTAGGATGCCTGTCCCGGCAGGCCCTTGCCAAGCGCCGGCATCATGACGGGTGGATCCGCCTGGCCCGTGCCGGCCACGACCATTGTATCCGGCACGACGATTTTGAACGTGCCCGTGTAGCGGTTCGACGGATAACTCGTCAGGGGAAACCAGCGCGCTGGAAGAAGGAGAAAGGCCGATGCCTTGTCTATCGAAGCGAAGCGCACGCCTCTGGTGGGGCTGTCGTCTTCGCTCGAGACCGGACCGCTGTATTCGAATGTGAGCGTGACCTGCTTGCCCGGCGTGGCCGCGGCTGGGAGCGCGACGCTCAGCAGGAGCGGGTAGGTGTTGTCGCGCTCGAAGGTGAGCGACTGGCCGGAGGCCATTTTCACGGAGGTTACGGTCAAATCCGGGTGGAGCTCGACGAGAAGGGTTCGCGATACCTCGCTGGCGACGAAATCCACTTTCGCGAGTCCCGTGAGCGACTGAGTTTCGGGGTTCAGAACCACCTGGACATCATAATGCGCGGCGCGAAATGTGAAGGCGCGCGGGCCCTGCGCCCTTGCGGAGGCCGCCGCGAGAAGGGCGAGCGCCAGGGCGGCGAATGATCGATGCATTTTGAACAAGAGGAGCCCTCTTTCGAAAGAGGCGTTACCCTCAATCCTACCTAAGATACCAGATAAGTCTTCTTCGTTGCCCCGGCATAATGGATCAGAGCATACCCGCGAAAATATCCGCGGCCCTTTCGATGGCGCCGCCCGGGCCCAGCTTGGCTCGAACCTCCGAGAGGGCTGCTTTCATTTCTTCGCGCGCCCGAGGAGTTTCCAGCAGACGGCTGACCTCCGCTTCGACGGCAGAAGGCGTGAAATTAGCCTGAATCAATTCCGGGACGACGCGGCGGCCGGCAATCAGATTCACCATGCTGAAGAAAGGGGTGCGAATCATGCGGCGCAGAATGAGGGCGGTGAGCGGCGCGACCCGGTAGACGACGACCATGGGTGCGCCGAGCAGCGCAGCCTCGACGGTGGCCGTACCGCTGGCGACAATGGCGCAATCGGCCGCGGCCAGCGCGTCGTATGCGCCGCCTTCGACGCGCTCGATGCGAATGCCGGGCGGGTTTCCGTAGCGCGAATATGTATCCGCCGCCAGATTCGGCGCGACGGCGAGGACGAACTGTACGCCGCCGGCTCGCTCCATTTTCCGGTCGAGGTGGCGGCACGCTTCGAGAATGCGCGGATAATTTTGCGCGATTTCGTTCTGCCTGCTGCCGGGCAAAAGCGCCACGATGGGCCGGCGGGCATCGAGCGCATGCTGAGCGGCGAATTCGCCGCGGGTCACGGTTGGCCGCACGACATCCACCAGGGGATGGCCGACAAAATTCACGGGAATGCCCGCGGCGCGGTAAATGGCCTCCTCGAAGGGGAAAATCACCACCATGCGCCGGACGAGCCGCTTGACGACGCGCACGCGCCCCGCACGCCACGCCCAGACCTGCGGCCCGATGAAGTAGCCCACGGGGATTCCCGCTTGCTTCAGGCGGCGCGCCACACCGAAGTGAGTTCCCGGCGAATCCACGAGGATGGCGAGCGCCGCTCCGCGCCGCCGCGCTTCACGAGCCAGCAGGCGCTGCACGCCGATCACGGCAGGAATTTTGTGCACAACTTCGGCGAGGCCGACCACGGCCACTTGGTGATAATCGGCCACGAGCTCGACGCCCGCTTCGGCCATGCGCGGGCCGCCCATGCCGAAGAGAGTCGCGCCGGTGCGCGCACGCAGCGCCGTCGCCAGCCGCGCCGCGTACATATCGCCCGAAGCCTCACCCGCGGAAATTAAAATGGCGGGCGCGCTCATTCGACGGAGCCAGCGCTCGCGGGCGCGAAAAATGGCGCGGGGAAAGGCCGCATACGAGGGCGCGGAGACGCGAGGATCGGCAGGTCAGTCATGTGCGGGAGAAGGCTGGGGAAATCCGGAAGACGCGCCGGACACCGGCACGCCCAATTCCTGCTCCTTGTACTGAAGCTGGTAGAGGCGATAGTAAATGCCGCGCAGCGCGAGGAGCTGCTGATGGGAGCCCTGTTCACGGAGCCGTCCCTTGTGGAAGACGAGGATGCGATGCGCATGCTGGATCGTGCTGAGGCGGTGCGCGACGACCACGGCGGTGCGCCCTTCGAGAAGCTGGTCGAGCGCTTCGCGGATCAGCAGTTCCGTCTTCGTATCCACGCTCGAGGTGGCTTCATCGAGAATCAGGAATTTCGGATTGTGGGCCAGCGCTCGCGCGAAGCTTACGAGCTGCCGCTGGCCCGCCGAAAGAGTCGCGCCGCGCTCCGTGACCGTGGTTTCCACGCCTTGCGGCAACGAATCGAGGAAGGGGCCAAGGCCGACTTTCCGGAGAGCGCGCTCGGCCGCGGCGCGGTCAATCGCCGGGGTGCCGAGCTTGACATTGGATTCCAGCGTTCCGGTAAAAAGGAACGGGTCCTGAAGGACGATTCCGAACAATCGGCGCAAATCCTGCAGGGAGAACTCGCGGATATCCACGCCGTCGAGCAGAATCTGTCCGCGCTGGATATCGTAGAAGCGCAAAAGGAGCTGGATGATGGTGGTCTTGCCGGCGCCGGTGTGGCCCACAATGGCGAGCGTCTGCCCCGGTTCCACGCGGAAGGAAACGTCGCGCAGGACCCAGTCTTCGTCCTGGGGCGCCGCGCCGCCGTGATAGGCGAACCATACATTGCGAAATTCGATTTCCCCGCGCGGCGCGGGAAGAGGCCGTACGCCGGACCGGGAAGCAATCGTGACGGGCTCGTCGAGAAGCCCGAAGATGCGCTCGGAAGAGGCCATGGCGGTTTGCAGGATGTTGAATTTTTCGCTCAGGTCCTGAATCGGCCGGAAGAATCGCTGCGCGTATTGGATGAATGAAATCAACATGCCGAGTGTGAACGTGGCGGCAATAATGCGTATGCCGCCGGTCCAAAAGAGCAGCGCAACGCCGGACATACTCAGGAATTCGACCGCCGGATAGAAGTAGGAGAAGGCGTCGATGGCATCTTTGTAGGCTTCCATGTGGACGCGGTTCAAATCCGCGAACTGCGCGCGCGCTTTTGGCTCGCGATTGAAGAGCTGCACAATCGCCATGCCGCTGATGTGTTCCTGCAGGAATCCGTTGATGCGGGCGATGGCCGTGCGGATGCGCCGGTTGGCGTCGCGGACATGATTGCGGAAAAAGTAGGTGACCAGGATCATGAGCGGCAACGGTGAAAGCGTAACCAAGCCGAGGAAGGGACGCCACGCGATGAGAAAGACGGCCAAGCCCAGGATAAAGACGAAATCATTGAGCATCGCCGCGACGCCGGAGGCAAAGAGGTCGTTCAAGGCGTCGACATCGGTCGTCGCGCGGGTGACCAGGCGGCCCACGGGGTTGCGGTCGAAGAAGCTCATGGGCAGGCGCTGAAGATGCTCGAAAATTTCCTTCCGCAGATCGAACATCGTACGCTGGCCCACCCACTGCATGATGCGCACCTGGCCATACTGCAGCGCAAAGCTAGCCACGATGGACCCGAGGTAGGCCAGCGCGATCAGCGCGAGGCCCACGACAGCCGCATGGCGCCCGATTTCGCCGCGCATTCCGGGGACAACGAAGCGATCCACGCCGCGCCCGAGTAGGTAGGGCCCCAGGATGTCCATGCTGGCGACGGCGAGGCTGAGCGTCACGGCCAGAATCACCGGCCATTTGTAAGGCCGCAAATACTTCACCAGCCGGCGCGTGAGGTGCGTGTCGTAGAGCTTGCCTAATTTTTCTTCTTCGCGGAAATCGCTCATTCTCGTGCCAGCTCTTCTTCGAGCAGTTGCTTCTGATAGAGATCGGCGTAGTAGCCGCCCAGTGCCAGGAGTTCGTCGTGAGTGCCGCGCTCGACGAGCCGCCCTTCGCGGAGGACCACGATCTGGTCCGCGTCCTGGACGGTGGAGACGCGATGGGAAACGAGAATCGTGGTGCGATGGCGCATGACGTCGCGCAGCCGGCGCAGGATGCGCTCTTCGGTATCCGTATCCACGCTTGAAAATGCGTCGTCGAGAATAAGAATTTTCGGCTGGCGCACGAGGGCGCGCGCCAAAGCGGTGCGCTGCTTCTGGCCCCCGGAAAGAGTGATGCCGCGCTCGCCGACCATGGTGTCGAACCGCTGGGGGAAGGCCTGCACTTCGCCGGAGATGGCGGCAATTTCGGCGGCTTCGAGAATATGCTCCTCGAACGCTTCCTCGACGCCAAAGGCGATGTTTTCGCGGATCGTCTCGCTGAAGAGAAAGGTATCTTGCGGGACGTATCCGATGACGCGGCGCAGAAGTTCGAGGGGATACTCGCGGATCGGTCGGCCGTCAAGCAACAGTGTGCCGGGCGGGGCTTCCCAGAGGCGGGCAATCAGCATCGCCAGAGTCGATTTTCCGCTTCCGGTGGGTCCGACAACGGCCAGCGTGGAACCCGCGGGAATGAGGAGATTTATGTCGCGCAAGACGGGACCAACCGGCGCCGCACCTCCTATCGCCGGATAGGCGAAAGTCAGATGGCGAAATTCGATCTCGCCGCGAATCGCGGATTCAGCCAAGGCGGTTTCTTCGGCGCTCTCGTGGGGCCGGCCATTGTCGCCGGCCTGGGAGGCGGGCAGGGAGGCGGCGTCGCGAATTCCCGGCTCGGCATTCAGGATGTAGTTCAAGCGTCCCATGGATGCCGCGCCGCGCTGGAAGATATTGGTCACCCAACCCAGCGCGATAATCGGAAAGACAAGCACCGTCAGGAAAGTGAAAAAAGACCAGAGTGTTCCGAGCGAGACGTTCCGGTCGATCACCCGCGCTCCACCCTCGCCGAGCAGGATCACAAAGCTGACGCCGATTAGGGCCGTGAGGGCGGGAAAAAACAGGCTCCACGAACTGATGAGCTGGATATTGCGATCCACGTAGTCGCGATTGGCTCGATCGAACAGCTCGATTTCGGAATTTTCCTGCGCGTAGGCGCGAACGACCCGGACGCCCGTGAGGTTCTCCTGAGCCCGCGTCGAGAGCTCGCCGAGGGCCGCTTGAATGCGCTCGGAAAGCCGGTGAATGATCCGGCCGAAGTAAGTAAACAGCAAAAACCACCACCGGCACGGGCAGCAACACCCAGAGCGTGAGGCCGGGTGACAGCTTCAGCATGAAAAACAGGGAAACCACGGAGGTCGCGATCGTCGTGGCCGTGTACATGATGCCGGGACCGAGAACCATGCGCACGGCGTTCAGGTCATTCGTAGCGCGGGACATCAGATCGCCCGTGCGATTACGCACGTAGAATTCCGGATCCTGGCGGACAAGGCTCGCCAGCAGATCGTTCCTCAGGTCGTATTCGATTTCACGCGAGACGCCGATTAAAATCCACCGCGTCCAGAAGGAAAATATTCCCTTTACGAGCATCGCGGCGACGATCATCACGCAGTAGAGGCCCAGGGCGTGACGGCTCATCGGCGCATAAAACTTCAGAAGAGGCCACAAGATGCGGCGCGCAGTTCCCGTCAACGTGCTGAGAGGCTGGCCAAGGCCGCTCAGGCAATCGGTGATGATTCCCTGCACAAGCTGCGGCAACGCCCCGACTATGCCCATCAGGGCATCGAGGACGAGGCCGAGCGCAACCATCCCTTTGTAACGCAGCACGTAGGGAACGAGCGCCTTGAGGTGAGACCAGGCGGATGGCTGCCGCTCGCGCCCTTGCGCTGTTGCGGCAACCGGCAGCGCGACGGCGCTCATCCGGCGGCCTCCGCGGCAGCGGACGCGCTAGCGAGCCGCCAGAATTTCTTCGATGCGCGCTTCAAAATTCTCCTCCCCCTCGGACCATATCCGGACGCGCTCGACCGGAACGGCCGTTTCAATCCCGCGAACCCAGCCGAGAACCTTGCGGATATTCTCCTGCGTCTTCTCCTGATACGCCTTTAGATTCTCCGGCCAGGCCATGGCTTCGAGAAAATGCGCTTCCTCCGTGCTCTGCGGCACGGCGGCGGGGCGCTGGCGGATGCCGAGCAAGCCTGCATGGCCGGTAAAGAGGTGCTCGAGGCCGAGGTTGACCTCGAAATGTCCATTCTCCTGCCAGAACGAGCTGTCGTAGTCCTCGCCGTGGCAGAAAATTTCCAGGGGCTGCGGCTCCAGCTTCCACCCGCCGCCTGGATCGAAAAGCCACAGGTCCCAGTGGCACTGGACTTCGCACGAGCAATCGCTGTGCATGTGATCCGAGGCCATCTCGATGATGCCCGCGGCGTCGAGCGGGAAGGAGCGTAAATCCTGATCGAGCACGGGGACTTCGGTTGCGTCAATTGCGTGGACCGTTAAGTGCGTGAACCCGGGCTTCGCGGCCGAAAATGGGACGGTCGCGAGGAACGCTCCGAACCGCTCGAGGATGCTCTCTTCGGGGAAATCCTTGCACCAGACATTCAGATAGGACAGATTCGGCATGCGAAACATTATACCGGCATACGCGGCTGAGCTGGAAACCGGCGCTGCACAGGGACAGTGCGCGGATGCGGCTATTTTTTTCCGTGGGGAGGAGTTTCGTCGGCGGGCAAATCGTCCGAGCCGCCCGGCAGGCTTTCTTTCAATGCGTTGCCCATGCGGGTGAGGACATCGCTGCAGGTTTCGCGCAGGCGATTGTGCGCGGCTTTGGCGAGCGCGTCAAGGGCTGCCTGGGAACGCTGGCCGAGCGTGGTGGCCGATGCGACGAGCCACGAGTTCGAGGCATTTTCGAGGCGCGCCCTAAACTGGTCCATGGATTCATCCGTGGATTTCTTCAGCAGTTCGTGCCACTCCCGGTGCTGCGTTTGGAGCATTGCCGCCCAGGCTTGCATGAGCTCGACGACTTGGGACTGGAGTTGCGTGTGAGCCCTCTCGATTCCCTGGAGCGCGCGTTCCTCGACTTTTTTCTGGAATTCCGCGAGCGAGTTCTCGCGCTCGTACTCCATATCGGAGCGCGCCTTTTCCAGGGCTTGGCGCGAAGCGTTTTCAAGCTGGCGTAAGGAGTCCTGGGAAGCCTGCCGGGCACGGTCGGCAAAGGTGGCGCCGGCCATATCCGCCGTTTCATTGAGCTTTGCGCGCTCGCGGCTGACGATCTCTCTGGCTGCTTCCTCCATCTGGGCCTGGCCGTATTCGGCGTAGGTGCGCCGGTGATGATCGAGTTCCGAGGCCACCAGGCTTGAAATTTCGGCGGCGCGATCGCGCAGAGCTCCCACGGATTGCTCGACGGCCTTTTCAAGCGACGGCTGCATCGTCGCGTGCGCTTTCTTCTGATACCACTCGGAAGCCTTCATGAGCGCTTCGTAGGTGGTGTGCTGCGCCTCGGTGCTCTTCTCTGCCAGCTCTTCTTCGACTTTCGAAAGAATTTCGCGGCACGACTGCTCGAAATCGCCCGGATACCTGGCCGTTTCCCGCCGGAGGCGATCGAGAGATTCCTCGATAGCCTGCTCCGACGCCTGCTTGAGCTGTTCACGGAGGTCGTTCCGAAACTGTGCGGCGAGCTGGTGCCTCGCGACGGCCATTTCTTCGCGGATGGCCGCTTGCGCGGCCGTGCGAAATGTTTCGTCGAGGGTTTCCTTCGCTTCCGCGCCCATCTTTGCCGTCTCGCGGATGCTCGCGGGTTCCGCATCCCGCGGCTGCGCGGGGCCAGGCACGACAAAAATTTTGGTCTCACCAGAGGGCGCAACCAGCGCGGCGGGTTTCGCGGATGACGCACCCGGCAGCTGCGCGCCGGTCCCGGCGGGCGCAGGCGCGGAAGATTTTTGCCGGGCAGACGATTGCTCCGGTCCCGTAATGGCTGCCGCGTGCTGTAGCTCGGGTAATTCAGGCCCTTCCTTGCCGCGGCAGGGAAACCAATCTTCCGACGGAAACGCGATGTCCCACACATTTCCCGAGGTTTCAAATTGCACACCGACCTGGAAGAGTTCGCGGACGGTTCGCGGCCGCCCGACCCAAATGATTCTCGCCGGGAGCGCGCGCGGCGGCAGCCCAGGATCGAGGCGGGGTATGTCCAGGGTGACTGTCGAATTCTTCGGAACGTAATGTTTCGATTGGTACCTGCAGCCGTGGCAATTGACGCTTACGGTCGTGGTGCGCTCCTTAAACGGCTGGCCGAGCGCGTCCACGCCTGTGACCGTGACCGGCACGGCTTGCACCACGCGCGTGCTGCGGCGCTTCTGTGTGCCGGGGTCGGTCGATGGCAATGGTTCGGTCACCCGCTCCTCCGAGGCGCAAAGGGCATGGGTAGCGCCCGCGTTTTCTCGCCCGCTGCCCCCCTGGCTGGGATGCGCGAAGGAGCCGCTCGGCTTCGGCACCCGCCCGGGAGGAGCGGCCTGTGTTCCCATTTGCCTGTGCAGACTATCATAACCTCTATGGTTCCCGAAGCGTCAGAGAGCGGCACCCGCAAATGGCTCGCCATCGCCGGAGCGAGCGCGACAATTCTGGGTTTGGGGCTTGCCATCCTCGGCTATGCCCTTGCTCCGAGACTTCGCGAGATGGCGCGCTGGAAGTTACAGGCATACCTGGAGACTCATTTCGAGAGCAGCGTGGAGTTTTCGAGCCTGCACGTGAAGCTGTTTCCGCGCGTCCATGGCGTCGTTGACGGACTGGTGATGCGCTACAAAGGGAGGACGGACATTCCTCCCCTCATCGAGATTCGCGAAGCATCGTTCGACGCGGACATGCTAACGCTTCTGGGGGCGCGGCACGAAGTGTCCAAGGTGCTTTTGGACGGGCTCGAGATTCACATCCCGCCGCGAATTCCGGGGGCACCGCCGTTGATTCACCGAACCAACGCGGACCTTGCGAAAGAATATCCCTTTGTGCTCGATGAAATTGACGTTCCCGACGCGCTGCTGGTGCTTTTGCGGAAACCCTCGGATGCGGCGAAGCCTCCCAATGAGTTCGAAATCCACGAGCTCGTAATCCATGGCTTCCGCTTCGACCAGCCCGCAACTTTTCATGCCCTGCTCACAAATCCCAAGCCCCGCGGCCTGATTCATTGCGACGGCGCCTTCGGGCCGTGGAGCGCGGAAGAGCCCGGCGAGACGGCCGCCTCAGGAGAATTTACCTTTCGCGACGCCGACCTCGGCACCTTGAAGGGCATCAGCGGCATCCTTTCTTCCGATGGAAAGTTCAGCGGCCCGCTCGATTATTTGAGCGTGGAGGGAACCACCGATACGCCGAACTTCGCCTTGCGCAGCACCGCTCATCCCATGGCGCTGCACACCGATTACACCGCCATCGTGGACGGCACGAACGGCGACACCATTCTTCAGAACGTCACCGCGAAGTTCCTGCACACGACGCTCGTCACGCAAGGCTCGGTGGTGGATGTCTATCCGCAAGTCAAGGGGAGAACAATCGCCTTGGACGCTATTTCCGATGATGCGCGCATCGAGGATTTGCTGTTTCTCGCCTTCAAGACGGACAAACCATTCATGACCGGCTCAGCCCAATTGAAAGCCAAGATATTGATTCCGGAACGGGACGAAGCCCTTGACCAGCGCTTACAATTGGACGGCCAATTCGGCCTCGGCGCGGTTCACTTCACGAGCGCGGCCGTGCAACGGAAGGTGGATTTGCTTAGCCGGCGGGGACAGGGTAAGCCCGGGGACGTGGATATTTCAGGAGAGGTGTCCGACCTGCGCGGGCATTTCACGATGCGGGACGACGCAATCCATTTTTCAAAATTGAATTTTGGCGTCGAAGGCGCGGATATCGCGCTCACCGGAACTTATAATATGAACAGTGGCCAATTGGATTTTCAGGGCAAGTTGCAGTTGCGCGCGGAACTATCCCAAACGATGACCGGATGGAAATCGATCATGCTGAAACCCTTTGACAGCTTCTTCAGGGGCAAGACTCCTGGCGTGGGGCTGGAGATACCCATCAAGATCACGGGCACGCGGGAGAATCCGTCGTTCGGGTCGGATTTTGGGGGCAAGGGGAACAAACATTAGATCGCGAGAGAATCCGGAATATTGCCGCTAGAGATCGCGGCGGCCTTCCATGGCCTTGAGCATGGTCACTTCGTCGGCATACTCGAGGTCCGAGCCGACCGGGATGCCCATGGCGATGCGCGTGACACGCACACCGAGAGGTTTGATCAGCTTCGAGAGGTAGACAGAAGTTGCTTCGCCCTCGGCAGTCGGGTTCGTAGCCACAATAATTTCTTCCACCGTGCCACCCTTGAGCCGCTCGATGAGGCTCTTGATTTTCAATTGGTCCGGCCCCACGCCCTGCAGCGGCGAAAGCGCGCCGCCCAGCACGTGATATAGCCCGTTGAACTGCCGCGTCTTCTCGACGGCCTGAATGTTGGTGGCCTCCTCCACGACGCAGATGGTGCTCCGCGACCGCGTGGCGCTCGAGCAGAATAGGCAGGGATCGGCGTCCGTGATGTTGTTGCAGATCGAGCACTCGCGGACTTTTTCCTTCGCGTCGCGGATGGCGTCGGAAAGCGCGAAGGCCTGCTCGCGGTCCACGCGCAGCAGGTAGAAGGCAAGCCGCTGCGCCGTCTTTTGCCCGATGCCGGGCAGGCGCTTCAGCTCGTCAATCAATCGCGTCACGGAAGGCGCAAAATCAGGCATGAAATTTCGTCCCTGGAGAGGATTTCACGCTTGGAGATATGAAGGCAAGAGGGAATCGAGCCCGCTCGAAAGCTTCCGGATTTCCGGCCCCGCGACGGGTGAATCTCTCCAGCTCAGAACAAGCCGGGGATCTTCAAGCCCATGATTCCGGGCATATCGCCGGTGATATCCTTCACCTGTCTGGATAGTTCCTCGTCCACGCGCCGCGTGGCTTCGTTGACCGCGGCGAGAAAAAGCTCCTGCAGCATCTCCTGGTCCTTGCTCTGGAAGACCTCCGGCTCGATGCGCACCTCGGTGAGCTGCTTCTGGCCGTTCATCTTCACGGAGACCATGCCGCCGCCGGCCGAAGCCTCCACGCTCAGCTCGCCAATGCGCTTCTCGAGGTTCTCCTGCACCTGCCGGAACTGCGAGAGCATTTGCTGCAATGCTTTCACTTCCATGGGTTATTCCTCGCCCGGGCGCTTCACCTTCGAAATCTGTCCGCCAAACTTTTCCAGCATCGCCCTAACGATCGGATCTTGTTCAAACCGGGCGCGAAGTTCCGAACCGCGTCCCACTCCTCCCCGGTTCGATTCCAGTCTAACACAGACGCGTAGCGGCTGGCCCGTGACTTGCTGCAAAACTGTGCGCAAACGTTCCATCGGGTCGCGCGCCTGCAACATTTCCGCAAGGGCGCGGCTTTCCGAGGGGAAAAACAGCCGCAGCTCTCCGCTTTCCATTTCCCAGCGCGTGGCGTGTTCGATCATGGACCACAAAAATTTTTGTCCTTGAAGCGCCGCCTTGATTGCTTCCACTTGCGCCGACGCCAGCCCGTTCACCGCGTCTTCGGCGGCGCGCGCCACGATGCGCGGTGGCGAGGCGGGAAGCGGCTCCGAGGAAACAGTCGAAGAGGACGCGGGCCGCACGGGTGCGCTGCCGGATGCAGTTGCGTCCGCAGTTCCCGCTCTTTCATTCGCCGGCGCCATGCGAACCGCTGCTCCTGCCCCGGCGGCAGCGGAAGAGGAGTGCGAAGCCGATTGCACGGCCTGCCCGCCGTGGTGGGCTGCCGTGCTGCGGGGCGGAAGACTCGGAGGAACGGGCGCCTGCTTCGACGCGCGAGCGGGATCGCGAATTTCGCCGCGCAACTCGGCCAGAACTTCTTCAAGAGGCGCGAGCCGCTGCGCGTTCACAAGTTTTAAGAGTCCCAATTCAAGATGCAGCCGCGGATCGGGCTTGCGCCGTAGGTCATCATCGGTTGCGAGCAACAGGTTGAAGAAGCGCGTGAGATCTTCTTCGCTGAACCGCGCGGCCTCGTCCGCAAGGCGCGGGCGCTCGCTCGGCGGCGCGGCCACCAGGTCCGAATCCGCGCCGCAGACGCGCGTCACCAGCAGATTACGAAAATGGCGAATCGCTTCGCGGCAGAAGTGCTGCAAGTTTTGCCCGCCGGCGATGAGCCGGTGGACCAATCCGAGCGCGCGCTCGGCGGATTGCGCGGCGATCGCCTCGACGAGTTCGTCGAGAACGCTTTCGGCCACCACTCCGAGCAATTCGCGCACTTCACGGTCCGTGATCGTGTCGCCGCAATACGCGATGGCCTGCTCGAGCAGCGAAAGGCCGTCGCGCAAGCTGCCTTCGGCGGCGCGCGCCAGCACGGCCACGGCCCCCGGCTCGATGGCCAGGTTTTCCGCCTTGGCGATGCGCTCGATTGCGCCGACAATCTCCTGAAACGCCAGCGAGCGGAACTGGAAAAGCTGCGCGCGCGATTTGATGGTTTCGGAAAGCTCTTCGGCGCGCGTCGTCGCCAGGATGAACACCACGCCTTCGGGCGGCTCTTCGAGAGTCTTCAGCAGCGCATTCGAGGCTTCCTCGGTCAGTTGATGCGCTTCGTCGAGGATCACGACCTTATAGCGCCTTGCGGCCGGAGCGTAGCGCACCATTTCGCGCAGCTCGCGAATCTGATCAATGCCGCGGTTCGATGCCGCGTCTATTTCGAGCACGTCGAGCGATGTCCCGGCGGAAATCTCGCGGCAGGAATCGCAGGTGTTGTCCGGCTCGGCCGTCGGACCCTTCGCGCAATTCAACGCTTTCGCCAGAATGCGAGCGGTCGTCGTTTTTCCCACTCCGCGCACACCCGAGAAAATATAGGCGTGCGCCACGCGCCCGGATTGGATGGCGTTGGCGAGCGTCTGCGTCACGTGCTGCTGCCCGACGATTTCCGCGAACGTCTGCGGGCGATATTTTCGCGCGATGACCTTGTAGCTCATATGCAAATTTTCCGCCGGCCTGGTTTCCCGCCCCGGCGGCGTCCGGGGGCAGGAGGAACTTCGGGTACTCCGCGGCACACGAAGCTGACCCGCTACCGTTGCTCCCTTCCGGGCCTGGCGGGGTTCGCGGGGAATCGTTGCACAGAGCCCGAAGTTCCACCGATCAGCAGTCGCGCATGAAAAATTTTCCGTTGCACGACTGCTTCGCGGAGTCTAGCACACCGCCTTGCGCCGTGAAAGCTGGCGCCCCACCGGGAAGTCGCGCAGTTTCCGAGTTCCCCGTTATCCGCTCGGAAGCGGCATTAGTCCCTGTGGCCAACTTTTCATCCGCTCGAGAGATCACCGATGCAGTGAAAGCAATCGCAGCAAGGGTTTCAAAGGACGTCCGAGGACCCTGGGACGCGCGAGCACCGCGTGTCCGACAGAAAGAACGCTCGACCACCTTCTCCCTTGCTTCCAAGATGCCTTGGCAGAAACAATATACGCGTCAGAGATGTAGCGTCGCTCCACGAATTTACCTTTGCACAGCTGAAACATTTCTTCCGCTGCTTCAAGAGCCGCGGCGCGCGCGCCTGCCTTATACATCTGGTTGATCAGGGAAAAGTAACCTTCCGCGAGTTTATTTTTTTGCATGGCCTCGCTCACACCCATTCCGGTTAGCAGCGCCGCTGTGATTTGCTTAACGGAATTCAAGGGATCCGGGTTTCCTGCCATGCGCAACGCCGCGGACGCCTGGGCGGCGAGTACACAGAGAATTTGTTCCTTCCGCTTCCTTCGAGTAAGCTGCTGAGGATGAATTCTATACTTTAGCACCACCTGCTTGAGATTGGCGCATTGGTAGTGTTCTGAGATTCGCAACCAAAGGTCGTAATCCTCCGATTGCGTGAATCCCTCGCGATATCCGCCGACCCGCATGAAAGCTTCCCTGAGGATAAGGACCGTGGGATGCCAAAAAGTGTTCCACTTTCTCAATCCGGCTCGGATCTCCTGGTCTTCAGTCGGATAATCATCGGCAATTGTCAAGTGCTTACCGTCCGAGTCAATCCGTTGGACCGCGCCGCCCAGAAGGCCGACTTCTGGATGCCTCTGCATGAAATCCACTTCGGCCTCTAGCCGGTTGGGCAGAGAGACATCATCGGCATCCTGGATGGCGATATATCGGCCTTTCGGAAGGGAGCACGCTGCAATCTTGGCCTCGATATAACTACACGGGGGTATCTCGCTGAGCTTAATTCGACTGTCTCTGGCAGCATAGCTCGCGGCAATATCCCTGGATTTGTCGCTCGATCCAAAGTCGACGATGACAAATTCAAAGTCGCGAAGGGTTTGGCTGAGGACGCTTTCGATCGCCTCAGCCAGAAATCGCTCTACATCGCGAGTTACCATCACGACGGAAACAAGCGGGTCATCCGTTGCCGGCATGGTGTTCCCTTTGAAGATGTGGTCACTCACGGGGCTGTTTCTTTAGCTGAATTTGAACCGCCGCACGTTGATTGGAGCTCAATCAACCTAGTATGACGCGTGCGAGTTCACCTGCTTTGTTCTCGATGTCAAATGACTGACACACCGTTTCCCGAGTCTTGCTCGCCATCTCAGCGCGCTCGTCGGGGTGCGTGGCAAGATACAGGATTGCGTCGGCGGCTGCTTTCACGGATGCAGGAGGGATAACCAGGCCGACAACCTGATCTTTGACGGCTTCCGCGCTGCCACCCACGTTTGTGACAATGCAAGGCAGGCCACAAGCCATGGCTTCCAGGATGGATAGCGGTAGCCCTTCCTGGTGAGATGTGAGGATAAAGGCAGAACCGGCCTGCAAATAGGGCCGCACGTCTTCCTGAAATCCCTCAAAATAAACGTAGTCCCACAAGCCCAGGGAATTCGCTTGCCGTGCCAACTTTTCTTTGAGCGGACCGTCACCCACGATGATGCACCTGCAAGATATACCTTGGCGGACCACTCGAGAGACTGCTTCAAGCAGGATGTCAATTCCTTTGGCCTCGGCAAGTCTGGCAGCGCATACAAGAAGGAAATCCTCAGGACCGATCTCCAACCGGGCTCGCACGGCTGTCCCACCCATCTTCGAGGGGACAAATATCGACGTGGAGACTCCATTGTGTACCGTGACGGTCTTGCGGGCTGGAAATCTATAGGTATTCACCAAAACTTCTCGGACAGCGTTGCTCACGCAGATCGTCATATTAGAAACGTACCCGGAGATGCCTGCGCTTAGAAGATGCCGCGCTCTCCAACCAATCAAACTTCGAAGCATGTTGTGCGGCGACCACCATCGGACAAGTGGTGGCGGTGGATGCGCAATAAGCTGATGAATGGAAAAGCGCCTCCGTACTCCGGCCAACAATGCAGCGACAGGGGCCTGCCACGGAAATGCCCCGATCCAGCTATAGATGAAAACTATGATGTCCGGCTGAGAATCTCGAATCATTCGAACCCAATCCCAGAGCGATTCTGGTTCTTTCTCGCATTTCACAACGACTTGCGCCCGCTGATCGCGATCCATGTGTGCAGTGATGATGTCTTTGTCGAAGCAAACTATCAAAGGATGCGGTTGTGCTTCCTTCATCCAGCGCAACAAGTCGAGAAGGTGCCTTTCGAGGCCGCCGAATTCGGTGGTCTTCGGCAGAACAAACATTATCTTCTTGCCGGCGGGGATTGGCAGGGCTCGGGATTTTTCATTTCCCGGTACCGTACCCATCGCCTGGCTTTCACGGGCAGTCACGACCTTTTCATAGCCCTCAACCAAGGCGGGGACGCTTGATTTCTCACATCCTGGGTTCGATAAGGGCAACTGCTTCAGCAAACGTCTGCGGAAGAGTTCTTCACGTGAATATAAAAAAGCGCCCTCGAGAGGCAAGCGGTTGGAATGACTCTCGAGATACTCTCGAAACTGGATTGACTCGTGCCGCCAGGGATGTGCGCTGTGGATCCTCTTGTCAAGACGCTCCGAAATAGTCCGGCGAAACTTGAAATGATGTGTAACACCGAGCAAAGTTGTGACACGAGGCTCGCAGCCGAGAGGGGGGTGGTGATTGCCTCCTTCCGCGAGTTGGGTGCCGCGGGCGCAGAAGAAAAGCGGGAATTTGAAAATATCGCCCTTGACGCCCATTCTCCTGTAGAGATCCACGAAGCATAAAGGGAACATTTGGAAGGGGTCGTCAATAATGGAGGGAGTTTCGAGCGACCCATCGACTGTCGACCTCTGGAGCATCGGAGCAGCCATCAGGTTTGCGTGTGCAAATTCGAGCGCGCGGACGGTCGCCGGAATATCTTCGTAGGGAAATTCGACAAATTCGTCGCTGTCCACCAACACGATCCACTGTCCTGTGTAGCGACTGAGCACAGCATCCAGTCGTTTCTTTTTCTCATCGACGTCAAAATGGCCACTGTAAGTGTCTTCGATCGTAATCGGATACGAATCTTTGATAGCCAGGAGCCTGTCATTCTCCTCCGGAGTCCCGTGAACAACCAGATGAAACCGATCAACGCCAAGCCGAAGATAGTACTTCAGCCACGCTTCGATGAGGTCGCTGTCAGCATTGACGTGGCTGATGAGTTTCAAGCTAGTGGGACGATTGCCTTTCGCGGAGTGCTCTTGCCCGGCGTGAAAGAACGCGTGATGCAAGCCAACCTGTGTGCTCGAGGTATTTCGCCTGGGTCTGGGTCGTCGCGACGGGCCTCATTACTTCTCTTGCAGCGCCGGCCAATTGAGGACCACGGTAATCGGCGCGGCCGCGGATTCGCCGGTGGGCACGAGCATCAAAAACTGCTGGCCGTCCGCTGACACAACATAGCGATTTCTCCAGAGGTAACCCGTGATGAGCTGAGTTTGAAACAGGGGCTTGGGAATGCCGGCCTGAAAGTTCGCCGAATCCGTGTTGACCTCGACCGCCATCACCTTGTTGTCGGGATTCAAATAGAAGAGTCCTTTCCCGTCGCCCCGCCACGTGGGTTCAATGCCCCCAGTCGTCGAAATTTGCCATTTCCCAAGAGGCTCCGGGAAAGTCTGGACGTAAATTTCGTGTCTCCCGGTTTCATTTGAAGCATAAGCGACGTATCGCCCGTTCGGCGAGAAGCGGGCCTCGCGGGCGCCGAAACTGCCTTGGACGAAGGGGAAGGGCTTGCGTTCGCCGGTGAGCGGCAGAACCCACAGTTCGGTCGAATTAACGCCTCCTGCCGTGTCATAGATGACATAGCGGCCATCGGGCGCCACATCGTCCACGACCTTGGATTGATCCCTCGAGACGAGAATCGGCTCCGCAGTCCCCAAGCCGTTTGCCGCCTGCTCGTAGATATCGTACTGGCCCGCTCGTGTAGATGTGAACACGATCCGATTTCCATCGGCCGACCAGAGCGGATTGAGATTGTCGGCGGAACTGGCCGTCAGGCGCGACTCCGTTCCGCGCTTCATGTCATACACCCAGATGTCGCGAGCGCCATGTTCTCCCACGCTGACCGCAATCCTGGTCCCATTGAGCGCCGGACTCGAGTATGGGCCAGGCTCGCCGACAGTCTCGAGCTGCTCGCCCTTGCTGTTGTACCAAGCCATCTGGCTGATGAAGCCGCCCGAGGCAGTTTGAAAGGCTAGAGCGCCGCCCTCCGAAACAGAGAAAAACCCGTAGCCGCCGGAAAACCCGACTCCCGTGCCAACGGGCAAGGCCGGGCCGGTGAATTTAAACCCATTCGCATCGAAGGCTTGGGCCATCAGCGTTCCTTGCCTTATATAGAATAAGTAGCCCGGCGGAGCGTACAGGGCATTGGAGGCTGATTCAAACAACCGCTCGGTCTTCGGACTATCGAGTGAGCCAGCCTCGACGTAGCCGGAAGCAGCCTCCCTCTGCGGGTAGACATAAAAAATGAAGTGCCGCCCATCCGGCAGGAACTGCGGATACGTATAGAGGCGCTCTTGATGCCCCGCGTCCGGCGCGGAAACAAGCGTAGGCGTGCCGCCCCCGCCAAAAACGCGGTAAAGCTTCGAATCACTCGCGAAAAGGATAACGCCGTCCGCGTTCCAAGTCCCGCCATACCCATCATACGCATCACACAACATCTGCGGCGGCCCACCGGAGATCGGGGCCTTCTCCAGTTTTCCATCGAGTGTAAAAAAGCCGATGGTTCGGCTATCCGGCGACCAAAACGGAAGAATGGCGCCCTCGGTGCCTGGCATGGGCTGTGCCTCGAGCGAATCGAACGAACGCACCCAAAGCTCGCGGGGTCTCCCCGGCTGATCCGCGGTGACGAACGCCAGCTTGCGCCCGTCGGGCGAGAGGCTCAGGTTACCGCTTGGATCAAAGCTTGTGTTCTCAGGCGCTGAGATGGAAAAACGCATCACGTCGCCCGCCCTTCTCGGTTGGAGCAGGAAGTAGGCCGCGAGGGCGCCGAATAGAATGGTGGTCCCCGCGAGCGCCCAGGGCGCCGCGCGCCGCCATCTTGCCGCGCCCTCAAGCCCGGCCCCTGCCTGCGCTGCGTCCCCCTCGCCGCTCTGCGCTTCTTCAATCGCGAGACGCGCGTCGCCGATGTCGCGCAGCCGCTGCCTCTGCTCTTTCACCAAGCATCGCCGCACGAGCGTCCGAACCCCGGCAGGCGTTGCCTTGGGCAGCGCCGCCCAGTCCGGCTCCAGCGCGAGCATCGCCGCCAGCACCTCCGCGACACTTGCGCAGTCGAAGGCCTTGTGGCCGCTCAGCATCTCGTAGAGCACGCAGCCGAACGACCAGATGTCCGTGCGCTTGTCCACCGGCCTCCCGCGCGCCTGTTCCGGACTCATGTAGGCAGGCGTCCCCAGAACAATTCCCTCTTCGTGCCCGCCATCCTTGACGGTGACGGCCTGCGAAAGGTCCGCCTCCTGCGCGCTCGCCAGCGCCTTTGCCAAACCGAAATCCAGCACTTTCACCCGCCCGTCCGGCGTAACCTTGATGTTCCCCGGCTTCAAATCCCGATGGACCACTCCCTGTTCATGCGCGTTTTCCACGGCGGCGGCGATCTGGCAGGCGAGCCCGAGGGCTTCGGCGATTTCCAGGGGACCGTCGCGCAATCGCTCGGCGAGCGTCTGGCCGGGAATCAGTTCCATCACCAGGTAATGCGTGCCGCCCGACTGCTCGAATCCGTGGATCGTGGCGATGTTCGGGTGATTCAGCGAGGCCAGCAGGCGTGCCTCGCGTTGGAAGCGGGACAGGGACTCGGGATCGTCGACGAAGGCGGGGGACAGAACCTTGATGGCCACGGTGCGACCGAGGTGCGTGTCGCGCGTTTGATAGACGACGCCCATGCTGCCCGCGCCAATGCGCGCCACGATTTCATAGGTCCCGAGCCGCGAACCGACCGGCAACTCCGCGGTTGGTGCAAGCGCCGAGCCGGCCAGGAAATTGGTGCGGGCTTGTTCCCCGGCAAGCAGCAGCGATTCGACCTCGCGCCGCACCTCCGGCTCCGCGCACGTCTGATCAAGATAGGCGGATCTCTGTTCCGGCGCCCGTTCCAGCGCTGCGGCGAGCACTTTCTTGATCTCCTGCCGGCGTTCCGGTGTCACTTCCACGCGTCCTTTTGCGGAGCATCTTATGCCGCGAGATTATGCGAGTCAACGCGGCCGCCGCCCTTCGGACCAGGAAACTCGGCTGACTCTTGACTAGTTGGCGATACGGAAATCACACGACTACCCTCGCCGGCCCCGCAGGGGCGGGGATGCCTGTTACGAACATTCGCGCTTGATTTTCGTGCATCCATTCACAGCGCTGAGGTATCTTATCGCTCGGGTGCAACCTCCGCACCCGCACCGCAGCGCCAGCGGCACCACCCCACGAAACGGGGCAGGCCTTGCTTTCCGGCCAGGCCACGGAGGAAAACATGAAACGCATTGTGTGTGTTTGTGCTGCGGTCTCTTTACTGCTTCTGCTTGTCCCGGCGGTCCACGCCCAGTCCCATCAAGTGGTTCCCGGCACGCAAGTGCGCCTCACCCTGTTGACCGGGCTGAGCACGAGCGTGGCTCACGACGGCGATCCTTTCACAGCCACGGTCGCTGAACCCGTATTCATCGGCACCGAAATGGTTCTGCCGGCCGGCGCCATCGTCCATGGCACGGTGAGCAGCGTCACGCGTCCCAAGATGTTTTCCATGTTTCGCGGTGGAGCGTCCATGAATCTCGTTTTCAATTCCATCGAGGTGGAAAGCAGAATCTTTCCGGCGAGCATGAGCATTCTCTCTATCTATAGCGGCTCAGCGGACACGGAGAAGAGGCGCAAAGACCTGAAAACCGTAGAAGGTGTCGTGGTTGAGGAGAACCACAGTGTCACGAACGACGTCGAGGATGTCGCAATTGGGACAGGCGGCGGCGCGACCGTGGGCGCCATCTTCAGTCACGTTGTGCGCGGGACGGTCATCGGCCTTGTGGGCAGTTCCGCCTACATCGTGGCCAAGAAGGGCAAGGAAGTCGCACTGCCCGCCCAGACCGGAATTCTCGTTCGCATGGACTCGACTGTGTCGTTGCCGAGTTCTCTGATGCACAACGCGTCCTACACGACGATGGACCGCTAAATCGCGGCGTGGGGCGTGAGCGTATAAAGCGGGATGGTTCGAAGCCCTCTTGCGGGTGATGGCCGGACGCAGCGCGCCGAGAAAGGTCACGAGGCGTGCTGCGAATATCCGGAATGGGGCGGCGCAACTCCGTTGGCGGCTGTTCCCTTGCTGGCGCGCTTCAGAAAACGGTAAAGACTCGTGCGGCCAATCCCCAGCACTTGCGCCGCACGCACCCGATTGCCGTTGCACATGTCCAGAACACGGTGAATGTGGAGCCGCCGAACCTCCTCGAGCGGCAGCGGACGCCAATTGTCTTCCGCTGAGCTGCTCCGCCGCTGCGGCTTTTGCAGATGCTCGGGCAAATCGCCCACGTCAATAAAATCGGCGTTGGCGGTGATGGCGGCGCTGGAGATCACATTTTCCAGCTCGCGGATATTTCCGGGCCAGTCGTGCTGCAGCAGGACGATTTGCGCGCGCCGCGTGAGCCCCTGAAACGGTTTTCCGTACGCTTGGCTGTATTTTTTCAGGAAATGCTGCACCAGAATCGGTATGTCTTCCGGGCGTTCCGTAAGTCCGGGAACGCGTATTTCAATGGTGCTGAGCCGGTAAAAAAGGTCCTCGCGAAAACGCCCGGCGAGGACATCCGCGCGCAAGTCGCGGTTCGTCGCCGCGATCAAGCGCACCTCCACTTTCTTGACTTCCGGCGAGCCCACGCGCTGAATTTCCCGGTTCTGAACCATGCGCAGCAGCTTCGTCTGCATCTGCAACGACGTCTCGCCCACTTCGTCGAGAAATACCGTTCCGCCCTTGGCATATTCGAAAAGGCCCTGGCGCGTATCGGTGGCGCCCGTAAACGAACCGCGCACGTGTCCAAATAGCTGGCTTTCCAGCAGCGTATCCACCAGGGCCGAGCAATTGCATACCGCAAACCGCTCTTGCGATACGGGGCTCAACTGGTGCAGCGCGCGGGCAACCAATTCCTTTCCCGCGCCCGTGGGGCCCGTGATCAACACATTCGTATAGTGGCGCGCCACCTTTTTCGCCAGGTCGAACACGTCGAGCATGGCCGCGCTCTTCCCCACGATGCCCTGGAACTGCAGGTTCTGGAAAAGCTTCTCCTCGAGATCGCGGATTTCCGATCGCTGTGTGAAAACCTCCGCAAGTTCATCGAGCGTTTTTTCGAGTCGAGCGTAATCGAGCGGCTTGCACAGAAAATCATAGGCGCCGCGCTTGATGGCTTCGATCGCGGAGTCCACCGAGTAGTAGCCCGTCAGCAGAACCACGTACATCCCCGGATCGTATTGCAGTACTTTCTCGAGGAACGCCAGCCCATCCATTTCCGGCATCTTGAAATCCGCCAGAACCGCCTTGCAGCCTCCCAGGCGAACCCTCTCGAGCGCCTCTTGCGGATGCGTTGTTCCCACAACGGGGAATCCGGCCTTATCCAGCCGGCTGGTATTCAGCTCGACCTGATCCTGCTCGTCGTCCAGGACACATATCGGAAGGTTTTTCCGCGCGCGCGCAACCGCGTCCTTTTCTATCAGGGCAACCATTCTGCCATTTCTCAGGCACGGACGGTGCCACAACTCTCCTTTGGAAGCGACACCGTATCACTTACGTTCTGCGCCTTACCGAGGCTTTGCTTTTTGGCCTTAAGCCCTCTCGATTGTTTGTCTTGATTGGAAAGGCGAGGTTTTCGCCGCCACCAACCTCATCATCTACTATGGGGAGTACTGTTTCAGAAGGGTGGCGCGAGGTTCCGAACTGGAACCGCCGTGCCAAAGGCGAACGCACTCGCAGCACGGCGCGATTTCGCGGTCATAGTTGCCGCCTCATCCCGCATGAGCAGGCCGGCGCTTCATGCTACGCGGACGGTCGTATCTTCCACCACCGCTCGTGCTGTTTCTCTGTAGCTTGCGCGCGGCCGCAATTGTGCCAGGAAGATTCGGGTCCAGCCATCCGCGTCTTTGGCCATCACCTTCAGGGCCCGATAAGCGACAGGGAAGTTGGCGCCATCATCTATTGGTTGCAACAGTCGCACGAACACAATGCAGCTTTCGCGCAAGATGGCTCGAAGCCTGATTTCCGGCTGGGTCCCGTGGCCCCAATTGAGCGACGTCTTTTCAACAAAGAAGCCTTCCGAGGCGTCCCACCCGGACACTTCGACGCGATAGCCCGTTACTACATCCGTTTGTGAATCCATGTTACGGCCTCCGAATGAGAACAACTTGCAGAAATCATGCCAAAGCGGCGGGATGGTCCTTGTTTAAATTCAAGAGGTTAGCGGTGTGCTTGAAGGCGCTGGCTCACGCAGGGCTGTTCCTTCCACAACATATGTGCACCTTTGAACCAAAATCAATCGCCGCGGCGCGCCCGCAGGACACGCTCTGGCGCTTTGAAATCGCCGCGATTACCCTCGAAATCACTTGACACGCCGCGATACGGGGTCTAGGCTCACCCGCAAAGTTCTGGTCTTCGCGTGCAGCAGTCGCGGGAGTCGCTAGCGCGCAGGCGGGGGGAGGGCGTGGCCATGAAAGCGAAGATTCCGGCCCATGAAAAAGCCCGATCCGATCGCGAGCTGGAATTATTGTTTCGTCGCGCCTCCGAGTACCTCAGACTGCACCGGCCTCGTTTATTGAAGAAAGCCTCGCGGTTTCGAAGACGGCCTGCCTCCGCTGCATAAAGACCTGTGGGTCAATTACGAATGGATGGCAGGCTGGCAGCCGCAATGGACTGCCCTACACGGCGGTTTTTTTCATCCGGCAGCGCCATTGAGATTTTGGAAGCGATCTCGGGAAACTCCCTGGACAACACTTCCAGCGCCTTTTCGAGGATGATTTCGCCCCCTGCTCCTGTTGTCACCCGGCCCAAAATCAGCACGCGATTCAATTCATAGAAATCGGCATAGCGCGCCATGCCGTAGCCCAGATAAACTCCCATCGTTTCGTATACGCTGGCCGCCCGCGCATCGCCTGCGCTCACCTTCTCCTGCAAGCGCACAAGCCTTTCCGGCAGCCCCGCGCCCTTCGGGAACTCGATGCCGGCGCGCGATGCCAGGCGTCCGGCGGCTTGCTGGGAATAGTATTCGACTCCGCAGCAGTCTCCCGACCATTCGTCCACGGGACCCGTGGGACGGTAATCCACCGGCGCAAACGCGAGCTCGTTGAGCCAGCCTGTAATATTTCCTTCGCGGTTCACATAGCCTGCCGCCTGGCTCGACCCCAGCGCGATTCCCAGCACGGGATTTTCGCCGAGCGACATGGACCCTGCGAGCGCCGTCACTTCACCATCGTTCGCCACTTCCATCGGCACGCCCAGCTCGTCGCGGATGCGCAGAAAGAGCGGCGCGATTTTGCCGGGGAATTGGCTCGCCGGAACGCCACGGTAAAGCGAACCGGCCCGCACACGGTTGTTGATGTACACGCCCGCCGCGCTGCCGCCCACGGCGTCGAGGCGCGGCAGATGGGCGGCGGCACGCCGAATGGAATTCATGATGCCACGATAGTGGTACTCCGGATCCCGTGCGGCGGCTGGGTCCCACGCGATTTCCTCACTGAAGATGGCCTTGCCATCCACCACCGCGCTGGCCTTGCGGTCGCTCGCACCCAGATCGAAACCAACGCGGCAGCCGTCGAGGTGGCGCCCCAGAGGCGCGGCCGATTCCCGCGTCTCCGGAATGGCCTCGGCGCCGGTTACAGCCACTTCGAATGGACGCTCATAAATTCCGCTCATGAATTCGGCATCGAATTTGCGCGCGCCTCGAAGCGAGTAGATTCGCTCGATGTGCCGCCCAATCTCGGCAGGCCCGCCCACGGATAGCTTCCACCCCCCGCGCTGCCAGAGCAGGAATTTCACAAGCCGCTCGGCATAAAGGAGCGTGGCTTCCGCGTGGTGCGCCGAAGGCGGCAACACGGACGTGCAAAAAGTCGAGATGGAGCCGTCGCCCCGCTCAAGCGCGATTTGAAGTGGCACGCCCTCGGACGCGGAAACCAATTCGCGGTATTTTTTTGAGAACAGAGCAGCCGGCAGAAATCCTGGGTCCAGTGGAGGAAGAATGGCCGGTTTCACCTCGATGCCCGCAACTTCCAAACTCATTCTGCTCCTTTAAGGCGCAATTTCGGCGTCCGTCGCGGCGGCATTGCTCGAGGCTTCTTCCGGGATGCGGCCAAGTTCGCGCCACATCCGCCAACCGCACACGATAGCGAGCAACGCGAGAATTGTTCCGGCGGCCCACTGCTGCAGCAAGAGTTTGCCGACGCCGAATAGCGCGCCGTAGGTCATGGCGCAGCCCAACGCCCAGAGCCATAGATTGCGGCCCAAATCGTGCGTCTCCGCGATTTCAGGCGCGTGCCGGGCCACGCACCGCCATCCGGTCACCTGCGGGCGCACCTTACGATAAAAGGATAGCAGGATGCCATCGGGCTCAGGCTTGGTCGCGAGCGTCGCCAATATCCACACGCAGGTGGTGACCACCGTCGTTGCCAGCGCTGCTTTTGCGAACTCCACGCTTCCAGCCCCGGAAAATGGTTGAGCGCGCCCCAGCAGCCAAAGCCACATCCTTCCCGGTCGCAACGCCATCGTCACGCCGAGCGAGGCGGACATAGCGGCGATTTCGCTCCATGCGTTGATGCGCCACCAGTACCACCGCAGCATGTACACGCTGCCCGTGCCGGCGCCCAGTTCGAGCACCACTTCCCATCCCGCACGGATCGACGCCAAATGGGCAGAGACATATCCTGTGGCCGCGACTAGCAGCAGTGTCACAATTTGTGATGCCACCACGTAGTGCCGCTCCGTCGCGCCGCGCCGCACGAACCGCCGGTAGAAATCCTCCACCAGATAAGAAGTTCCCCAATTCAGCTGCGTCGCTATCGTGGACATAAAAGCGGCAAGAAATCCTGCGAGGATGATGCCGCGCAGCGCGTGGGGCACATGCTCGGTGACGATCATCATGTAACTCGTTTCCGGATGCGTTAGTCCGGGATACAGCACCATGGCGGCCAGCGCAGTAAAAATCCAGGGCCAGGGCCGCAGCGCGTAGTTGGCCACGTTGAACCACAGCACGGAGAGCAGGCCCTGGCGCTCATCCTGCGTGCTGAAGATTCGCTGCGCAACGTATCCGCCCCCTCCGGGCTCCTGTCCGGGATACCAGAAGGCCCACCACTGAATTCCGAGATACACGACGAATGTGATTACGGGCAGCGTCCAAAGCGCTTCGCTCGAAAATCCGCGCGAAAAATCGGGCAGAAACTTCAGCGGGTCCGATCCTCCATTTGCCGCGCGCATCGCCTCGATTTTTCCGATCATCGGCCCCATTCCGCCCGCGGCCGCGACGCCGTAATACGCCACCACAATCACGATGGTCATTTTCAGCACGAACTGGAAGAGGTCGGTCCACAGCACGCCCCACAATCCGCCGAGCGCCGCATAAATGCCCGTAAATGGAATCAGGAAAAAGACGCAAATCGTGAGCGCGCAGCCATCCGTCCCGGAAAATGACGGCCCGATCACCCGGCTCAGACAATTCGAAAGCCCCGTGACCACGGGCCAGCCCTGCATCGCGGGACCCATCGTCGTCGAGATGATGGAGATCATGGCCTTCGTCACCCATCCCAGAATCAGGCAGTTCATCAGCAGCCCCAGATACACGGCGCGAAATCCGCGCAGAAATCCCGCGGGCCTTCCGGAGTAGCGCATCTCCGCGAATTGCACGTCGGTCATCAGGCCGGAACGCCGCCAGAGCCGCGCGAAAAGAAACGTCGTCATCATCCCCGAGAGGAGAAACGCCCACCAAATCCAGTTTCCGGCGATGCCTTGCGTGTACACCAGCCCCGCCACCACAAGCGGCGTATCCGCCGCAAAGGTTGTGGCCACCATGGACGTCCCCGCCAGCCACCATGGAACCCTGCGCCCGGAAATAAAATATTCCTCGGTGCTCCTGCGCGACCTGCGGCGGAAGTACGCACCTATGAGAAGTGTGGCGGCGAGATAGCCGAAAATCGCGGACCAATCCAGCCACGTGAATTTCATGCGGATATCTTAGGAGATTGCGTGCCAGGACTTCAGCTTGTCGCTTCCACTTGTGACGCATCGAGCAGCATACGTCCCATCTTCCGTTCCAGGCGCGCCAACCGGCGCTCGAACCGCGCGCGGCTCTGCCGCTGCGCTCCCGGCGCCATGCCGCCGCGCCGCTCCGCCTTGCCAAGTTCCGCGAGCGCTCTGCGCACCAGCGCCCGCGCGACGTGCGGGTCGCGCGCCCGGTGCTCGTGGTAAATTGCCAGTTGCTCGTACGCTTCCAGACCTTCGCGCGAATTGCCCAGCATTTTTTCCCACAGCTCACGCGCCTGCCGCAAATCTCCCCCGCGCTTCGCGAGTCGCGCGAGCGAGCGTTGCGCCGCCCGCCCCGTTTCCGCCGGAAGCTCTCCGGCAAGCGACTTCTCGTACAGCGTTCGCGCGCGCGCCGCATCGCCGCGTCGCTCGCAAATCCGCGAGACGCCGTAGAGTTCGAGCGCGTCCCGCCCATGCTCTTCCGGATCGCCGAGCACCGCGAGCAGCGCGCGTCGCGAGGCCTGCGAGCCCACGCAAGTCCATTTGATTATGGTGAAAAATGGGGACCAGCGGCTCCGGAGGCCCGCCGCGCAGAAAATCGAAATACATCGAAGGAATCAGCTCGGACATCACATCCGTCCCGCGATTCCAGCCCAGAATGTGCCGCTCCAGCTCCGCCAATCGCACCGACCCCAGCCGCAGCCGCCACAGATTCCGGGCCGGGTGCAGAAAATCCAGGTGCGCGCGCGGCGCCGGAGGGCGAATCGCGCGCGTCATCCGGTAGCGCGTTTCGAGCAGAGGCCAGTCGAACGATTTCCCGTTGAATGTCACGAGCACCGGCCGCTCCGCCATGCGTTCCCCGAGCGCCACGAGCAGCGAATGTTCCTCGCTGTGCTCGCGCATGAAAAGCTGCTCCACCTCGAGCCCGCCCGCATCCCACCACGCCAGGCCCACAAGAAACGCATACGTCCCGCTGCCTCCTGCCAGTCCCGTCGTTTCCGTGTCCAGAAAAAGCCATTGCCGCGGATCGCGCGCTTCCGGGCCGGCCTCGGGAGCCAGAAGCCGCAGGGCTGCGGGATCAATCTCTCGCTCGGGTGGCTCGCACCCGATGGACTCCGAAAACCAGCGCCGCACGCCCAGATGCTCGCCGAAACGGTTCCCACGCGCCGATGCGCCCAGAATTTCCGCTAGCCGCGCAGACCCTTCGGGAACCTCCGGCGCAAGCCCGCGCGATGGCCGGTCGCTCGGCAAGGTTGCGCTTCGCCGCGCGGGCTTCAGCGCCGCGAGCCCCGAGAATCTATCGTTGCGTCCTGCAATCATCTTCGAGATTCAAGCTTTAACAGCCGTAGTTTCTCTCCGTGCCTCTGTGTCTCCGTGGCCAATCTCTTCTTCACGCACAAAGCCGATCCAGGATGGCCAGCGCCGCTTCCTTGGCCCGCTCGCTCTTCTCTCCCGCCGGACCGGTGCACGAAGGGCACCCCTTCTCGCAGGGGCACGCGGCGATCAGCTCGCGCGTTTGGCGCAGCAGCAGATCGTGGACGCGATACAGCGGCTCGCTAAATCCTATCCCGCCCGGATACGCGTCGTAGAGGTAGAGGCTCGGCTCGAAGAATTCCTTCTCCTCGCCTCGATCACTCATCTTCCCGGCAAATTCCTGCCAACCCGCGTCGGCTCCCGGACTTCCCGGCCGCTCTCCGATGGCTGTTCCCAAATCGCGACGGTCGCACATCAGCAGCAGCGCCGCCATGGACTCGAGCGCATAGAGCAGCCCGAAGATTCCGCTCTGCCGCTCGGACAGCGCGAAGGGCAATTCCGCCATCAACCGGCGCTCGAGCGTGATCCAGAACGCCGTGGTATGCATTTCGTTTTCCGGCAGTTCCAATTTTCCCGCGCCCACATTTTCGTTGGTGAAGAATTTGATTTTCTTGAAGCCCACCACCTGCGACCGCACCAGCACGTCGCCATGCGCCCGCGCCGCCGGCCCCGCGATGCGTTCCTCCTCGGCGATTTCGAGCGCGCGCACCTGTGTATAGCGGATCGCATCCGTAAAATAATCCGCGTTCACGGCCTTCACGTAAGCCTTGCGCTCGTCGAAATCGAGCCGGTCCACGTGATACTGCCGCCCCTGGTGCAGATAAATCGCCTGCGGATGCACCGTCGTGAGCGCCGAAGAAAAATCCACCTCGCCGATCACGTCACGTTCGCCGCTTTCCTCACCGGTCGTATCCACGATCACGAAATTATCCGACGTGACAGAACGCAGGCTCACCGTGTCCGCCGGATACGCCTCCTGCACCCAGTGCCAGCTCCCTCCGCTGCGATGCAGATACCCCGCTTCCGCCAGCCGTTCGCACAGCTCCTGCAAATCCACGCCGCCAAAGCCAAAATGCTCGTCCGCCGCGATGGGCAGCTCGAACGCCGCGCACTTCAGGTGATTCACCAGAATTTCGAGATTATCCGGCTGGACGCACGCGCGTTCCGGCGCTCGCCCGAAAAAATAATCCGCGTGCTGTACGATGAACTGGTCGAGCGGCGCGGACGACGCCACCATCACTGCGCACGACGTCCCGCTGCGCCGCCCCGCGCGTCCCGCGCGCTGCCATGTGGACGCGATGGACCCCGCATACCCCGCCATCACGCACGCGTCGAGCGACCCGATGTCAATTCCCAGTTCCAGTGCGTTCGTCGCCACCACGCCGCGTATGCCGCCCTCGCGCAACCCGCGCTCGATCTCCCGCCGCTCCCGCGGCAAATACCCGCCGCGATAGCCGCGAACCGGTTCCGGCGCGCCCGGCTGCGGCCGATTCGCCTGCTGCAAATATTTCAGCAGCACCTCCGTGTGCAGCCGGCTATTCGCGAAGACGATAGTTTGCAGCTTCCGCGCCAGCAGCTCCTTGGCCACGCGCGTCGCCTCGTTCAGATAGCTGCGGCGAATTCCCAGGTTGCGGTTCACCATCGGCGGATTATAGAAAACGAAAAATTTCTCTCCCGCCGGCGCGCCGTTTTCCTCGATCACCTCCACGGCCTCTTCCGTCAGCCGCTCCGCCAGCTCGCCGGGGTTGGCAATCGTCGCCGAGCAGCAAATGAAACGCGGCTTCGAGCCGTAAAATCTCGCGATCCGCGCGAGCCGCCGCAGCACGTTTGCCAGGTGGCTCCCGAATACACCTCTGTAGGTGTGCAATTCATCGAGCACGATTGTGTGCAGGTTCTCGAAGAGCCGCGCCCATTTCGTATGGTGCGGCAGGATGCCCGTGTGCAGCATGTCCGGATTCGTCAGCACGATGTGCCCGCGCTCGCGGATGGCCTTGCGCGCGTCACCGGGCGTGTCGCCGTCGTACGTGTACACGCCGAAGCTATCGTCGAGGCGCTTGGCCAGATCGTCGAGTTCCGCAAGCTGATCCTGCGCCAGCGCCTTGGTGGGGAAGAGATAGAGCGCGCGCGTGTCGCGATTTTCGAGAATGGCGTTCAGCACCGGCAGGTTGTAGCAGAGCGTTTTTCCGGATGCCGTCGGCGTCACCACCACGAAGTTTTTCCCGCTGCGCGCTAGTTCCACCGCCGCGGCCTGATGCGAATAGAGCCTCTCGATCCCCTTGGCGCGGTAGGCCTCGCGAAGCTCCGCCCGCACCCACGCGGGCATGGGACAAAATTGCGCCTCGCGCGCCGGAATGTGCCGCACCGCCGCCAGAACTTCGTCGGCGCGATAACGCGCCACCAGCGCCTCGAGCGCCTCTTCGACCGTCTCCCGCGTAGTGTTCTCCCGCCGCGCTAACCCCAATGTAGACGAGGCCATGGCCCCTCCTTCGCTTTTTATTCGCTCACACTACCACACCGCTCCCACACGCGCAACACCCGAAATATGGCCTGTGCGAGCTTGCGCCCACGGCCATCGCATGACGTGCTATGCCATATGGCACACAATTCTTGACAATGTGGCAAAGTCGTGTATTCTGGGTCTATGAGCCACACTTTGATTCGCAAATCAACCGTTCCGGCGCCTGCCACGCCGCCCCAAGGGGCCGCGCGCCATTATGGACATGCGTCACGCGGAGCCAGCCTCGGTTTGTCGGCGAACCGCACCGACGACCTCATCCGCGCAGTGAAAAAGGGCCTGCCTATCCGGGCGCTTGAAACGTTCTCGGCGGTCACAGGATTCTCGCCCTCCCGCATTGCCTCCGTGATCGAAATTCCCGATCGAACCCTCGCTCGCCGCAAGGCGGCGGGCCGGCTGGCGCCGGACGAGTCCGAACGCTTGCTCCGCATTGCGACCGTGTTCGAAAAGGCGGTGGGGTTGTTTGAAGGCGACGTAAGCGAGGCCCTGAACTGGCTCGCCACCCCCAAGGAAGCGCTCGGCAATAATATCCCGCTCTCCTACTCGCGCTTCGAGCCGGGAGCGCGGGAAGTCGAAAACCTGATCGGCCGCCTGGAGCACGGGGTTTTCACGTGAGCGTTTCCGCTTGGCGAATCGTCAAGCGAAAACATGCCGCGAACGCGTTCTCGGGCGAGGGTGCGCGCCTCTATGGAGGCCGCTGGAATTCGCCGGGTGTCGCCATGGTCTATGCGGCGGAATCACGGGCGCTCGCGGCGCTGGAGATTCTCATACACCTGGAATCCTCGAACTTGCTTGGGGAGTATGTGGTCTTCGAAGTGAAAATGGACCCTGCACTGATTATCGCCTTCGATTCATCCAAGCTGCCTGACGCCTGGCGCAGCGACCCTGCTCCTTCCGGCCTACAGGCGGCCGGCGACGATTGGGCCAATCGAGGAGCATCGCCCGTCCTCCGTGTACCCAGCGCCATCGTCCCGGAGGAGAGCCTTTTTCTCCTGAATCCGTTGCACCGTGACTTCTCGAAGCTCCTCATCGGAACGCCATCGCCATTTCACTTGGATCCGCGCCTGCGTTCGAAGCGATGACTGCCCCGGCGGGCGGTCATTTGCTCGAGCGATACAAAATCACGCGTACCTTTTCGAGCGTCACCAGGCCGCCGCCGATCATTTCATCGAGCTGCGGCAGGATTCTTTCGATCCGCTCGATGAATTCCACCACCTCGATCACAATGGGCAGATCCTGCGACAGCCGCAGGATTTTGTCCGTATGAAAGACGCTGGCCCCGCCGTATCCGCCCACGCCGCGCAGCACCGTCGCCCCGCTGAATTTCTCGCGCCGCAGCATCTCCACGATGGCTTCGTAGAGCGGCTTGCCGTGCCAGCGGTCGGATTCCCCGATGTGAATGCGCATCAGCGTGCGCTCGCCTTCGAATCGCTCGTGCTTCGTCGCGTGTTCCATGGCGTCTCTCCTGTGCTGCTAAATCCGGTCCGCCAGGCTGATTCCGAAAAACACGGCCGCGAGGCCGCCGACGACGCTCGCGAACACATAGACACCCGCGCGCGTCCATTCGCCGTCTTCGAGCATCCGCGCCGTCTCCCAACTGAATGTCGAGAAAGTCGTGAACGCCCCGAAAAATCCCGCCGTAATCCCGATGCGCCATTCGGGAGGAATGGTCACGTGGGCGAGCGCGTACTGCATAATCCCGCCCAGCAGAAAACAGCCCAGAAGGTTCACCACGAGCGTGCCGCTCGGGAAACTCGAGCCCGTGCGCTCCTGCACCAGCCCTTGCAATCCGTAGCGCGCCAGCGTGCCCGCGGCGCCAAACAAAATCAGCAAAGCGATGCGCACAATTCCTCTGTTTTCCGCTCGCCGCTCGCGCCAACAAAAAACTCCTGGGCGCCGCGCGGCGGCCAGGAGTCATCAGTCCATTCGCGGACGGTTCAGGCGAACTCCATCGCCCTTATTTTGTCGCGCGCATTCTACCACGCCGCGCCCTTCTCGAATCCCTTCTTGACACGCGTGCCCGCCGCCCGCTATAGATTCTCCATGGCCCAATCCATTCTAATTTTCGATTTCGGCTCGAACGAAGACGCCGCGCAGCAGGCTCGCCACAAACTCGAGGGGTGGACGCAGGCCTTCCGTCTCGGCAAAAAAATCCTTCTTAAATTCGACCGCGAACGATCCGCCGAAGATAGCGGCAAAGATGGCGGCCCAGCCTCCGGTGAAGCGGCCCCAGGGGAAGGGAAGTCCGCGAAAGGGAAGGCCGCGCCGAAGAAATCCCCCGCCAAAGCCGCGGCCAAGCGCGACGAAGCCAAGCGAGAGGAATCGAAGGATGCGAAAGAACCGGCCAACTCGAACATTCAGCTCCTCGTGCGACTCGATTTTTCTGGCCACGAAAAGCTTTCGCATCATCGCTGGCTCGCCCGCATCCCCTCCGAAGAGCCTTTCAAATCCGCCAAAAGGGAAATCATCCTCCACACGGATCCGGGCTTCGCCCTCGCCACCGAACGCTTCGATTCCCTCAGTTGATTCTGCCCTCTGGCCGCGAACCCCGGCCCCCTGAATCTGATTGCTCGGCAATGGACTGCGGGGCTTGCGCTGCGGGGGGCACGGGGGCGGTGGGCCAGCCGATGGCTGCTGTGATCTTGTCGTAGGTGTCGCGCGAAGAGTTTTCCACGACGAGGCAGGTGGTTCCCACGCATCGCAAAAAAACGCCGCCGGTGTCGGTCTGAAACTGAAAATAATTGGGCTGGCGGAAAAGCTGCGTGCGGGTTTTGTACTTCAGCTCGAGGGCTTCGCTGTACTGGCCGCAAAAGCGCCCGGCGTCCTCTACTTTGTCGAGTTCCAGGCGGAAAACCAGGTGAAGCTCTTTCGTTTTTGCGTCCTCGAAGAGGGCGTAGCGGTCGCCGGCCCATGCGGGAGAGAGCGCGTCGGCGCGATCCTGCCCCAGGAATTGCTTCAGGATTTCATCCAGGCCGAATTCGCCCTGGACATTTTCCTCAAGCAGATTCCAATCCGCTGGGACAACGCCTTTCCAATCCGGCAGCGTGACTTTTTGCGGCTTCACGCCCTTCTCGTACAAATCGGGATGGAGAATCTGCTGCGTGGAAAGCGGCGGGTTCTCAAAGAGCAGTTGTAAGTCCGCCCAGCCCGTATGCGCCTTCAGAAATTCCTGCGAAAAGGACGCCCCCGCAAGATACGGAAAAAAGAGTTCGTCCCGGATATAAGACGGCGCCTTCGCGAGGACCGGATCCTTGTCCATTTCCCCGGTGACGCCCAAGCGCATGAGCGGCGCGACATCCGGCAGGTCGCGGACGCCCATGTTGTCGTCGCGCAGCGCGTAGTCCACCATCGCCGCCATGGCCGTGCCTTCGCTCACGGAGTCGCGCGCGAGTTCGGCGTCGTCGTTCGGCCGCGCCGCTTTGATCCACGGGTCTACGTCGAAGGATTGATCTTCGAGCGCGTGCGTCAGCTCGTGTGACATCACCTCGCGCTGCTCATCCGGCGCGATCCAATCGGCGATGTAAAACTCCTTGGCCTTGGGATCGTAGAGTCCCGCGATTTGATCCGTGAGGAGGTCCTGCATGAAGGAGTCCAGCGGAAAGTTTTTAGGGATCAGGCCGAAGGCTTCGAGCGCTTTGGTATCGGCATACTGCTGCGCATCGGTCTTGTCTTCCTTTTCCTCGCGGATGATGTAGTCGCGAATTTCCTGCTTCGAGCGCAGGCTTTTTTTGAGCGGTTCCTTGATAGGCAGGTCGAGAATCTGGCTCATCTGCGCCAGCACTTCGTCGGCGGCGCGCAGGAATTCGGGATTCGCGCTCCCGGCCGTCTGCGCCGGGGCCTTGGCGACGCCTGTGTTCGCCACGGCGGCTGCCAATGCCAGCGCCAGAATCCATCCGACAGTTCGTTTCACGATTGCCCCAGGGAATTACGCAAAAAACAGGATAGCAGTTTTTTCGAAGCGCCGCCGGGGATGTCCTTCGTGCCTCCCTTCGTACCTCAGGGCGAGCAGGGCAAGGCGGAGTTGCGGGCGTTCAGCGTCTCTGCAAACTGGAAACATCCGCGGTGAGCACTTTGTGCACCGCGTTCCAGAAATCCTCGATTTGAAACGGTTTTGGCAGCAACGGGCATCCCGATTTTCGCAGCATGCACGCGGTTTCCGCGCCCGCGGCATCGGAGGCCGTGAAAATCATGCGCATGGCAAGTTCCGGGCGGTTCTCCTCGATCCAGCCAAAGAGAGCGGTGGTGGAAATCTCGCCCGGCATCTTCATGTCCATCACGGCAGCATCCACGGATTCGCGCTTGAGCAACTCGATTGCTTCCTGCGGGCTTCGCGCCGTGGCCACGGCGACGCCGTGCGCTTGAAGGATTTCCTGCTCGAGGTGCAACACCGCTTCTTCGTCGTCCACGAGCAGAACTTTTCCGACGGCGCTCGCCGTGGCGCGCAAGGTCTCGCCGGCGCGCGGCAGCCGGGCTACCGGCTGAATGGGAAGCACGACGGTAAACGTGGCGCCCCGCGGCGGCGAATTGCGCACCTGAATTTCCCCGCCGTGCTCCTTCACGATGCCATAGCAAATGCTCAGCCCCAGGCCTGTGCCCTTGCCCACGGGCTTGGTCGTATAAAAAGGATCGAAGATTCGAGTCGGATTCTGCACGCCGGCTCCGCTGTCGGTAAATTCGACGCGCAGCAGCTTTTCCGTCTGCTGGGTCGAGATCCAGATTTCCCCCGACTGGCCTTTTTCCTGCACGGCGTCCACGGCGTTGTTGAGAATGTTCAGAAAAACCTGCTGGAGTTGATGGGAGTCTCCGGAGGTCAGCGGCAGGCGCGAATCGAACGTGCGGTGAACGTGGATGTTGTTCAGCTTCATGTCGTATTCCCGCAGCACCAGCGTGTCCTCGAGAATCTCGTTGATATCCACCGCGGTCCGTTCCGGCTTGTGCTGGCGTGCGAAGCTGAGCAGGCTTTCCACGATGCGCTGCGTGCGCTGCGCCTGCTTGTGCAGCTTTTCGACGTAGTCCGCGCCGCGCGGATGGGTCATCTCTTCGGATTTCAGCAGCTGGCTGTATCCCAGAATCGCCGTGAGCGGGTTATTCAGCTCGTGCGCCACGCCGGAGATGAGTTGCCCCACCGCGGCCATTTTTTCGCTCTGCAAGAGTTGCTCTTGCGTGCGCCGGAGATTCTCATACGCCTCGCGAGTCTCGTCGAACAGCTGCGATTTATCCACCGTCGCCGCGATCTGATTCCCCACGGCGCCGAGCAGGTTTCCTTCGGCCGCTGAAAACTCCCGCAGTTCGCGCCAGCCGATAAGGAGCGTGCCCATGAAGCGATTCTTGGACCAGAGCACGGCGACCTGCGAGGCCTCGATCCCCTCTTGCCGCTGGATGTCCCGCAGACCTTGTGGAAGCGCCGGGTCGGACCCGGAGAGCGCCGTCGCGTGCGTCTGGCGAAGCTGCTGCAACCATGCGGAAGAAACCTCGGCCGGCGGCGCATGGCGGGAGTCTTCGGACCCGTAGCCCATGGCCACCGAAGGCTTCAGCGCGCGGCCATTCTCGTCGAGAAAGTGCAAGGCCGCCACATCCGCTCCGAGAAGTTCCATTACTCTAACGAGAGCTCCGGCGAGCCCTCCCTCGAGCGTCGCGGACTGGCTGAGGTCTTCCGCGATTCCATTGAGAGCAAGGAGCTCGCGATTGCGTTGGCGCACGTCCCGTTCCGCTTGCGTCAGTTCGGTGATGTCCAGCAGGAAACCCTGATAGGCCACGATGGCCCCGGCGCTGTCGCGAGTGACAAATCCCGATTCGCGCGCCGTGCGGATTTCGCCGTCGCGCCGCCTGAACTGGAATTGGAATCCGGCCACTTCGCCATATTCGTTGAGCAGGCGCTTCAGGCGCAAACGGTCGGCCTGATCCACATACAGCGAAGCGATTTCCGCCTCCAGCAATTCCTTGCGGTCGTCATACCCGAGGATGCGCATGAAGGCATTATTGAAATCAACGAAGCGGTCGTCCGGCGCGGCCGTGAACACTCCCTCCAGCGTATTCTCGAAGAGGTTGCGAAATTTATTCTCGGCCAGGCGCCTGCTGGTGAAATCCTTGAGCACGTGGATGGTACCCAGAAGACCGCCCTCCGTATCGTGGTAAACAGAGTCGCTGGCGAGAAAATAGCCTCCAAACGACGGGTCAATAGCCTCGGCCTTTCCGCCAACTCCCTCGCAATACGGGCAAAGCATCCAGGGCGTGTCGCCCTGGCGCAGCACGTCCCAGACTTTGCGCCCTACCAGGGTGGCCGGCTCGACGTGCAGCCGCCCTGCAAGCGCCCGATTCACTCGCAGGACGCGCCCGTCCGGCGAATGTACGAGAATCACGTCGTCAATGGAATCGAATGTGTCGGCCCATTGCCTTCTCGATATGGCCGCACTTTCAAATAGAGCCACATTGCGTATCGTCAGTCCCAGCAGGTTGGCGACGTTCACCAGAAAATGCTCCTCGTCGCCCTCAAAGGTTCGCGGCACCGTTGTACCGATTCCCAGCAGACCGAGCGGCGTTTTCTCCCCCGGTATGCGGATCTGCACGATCGCCGTGAGCTTTTCCAAATCCATCCATCGCCGCACGACGGCATCTCTCTCTGTTCGGTCGGCAACCAACGGCGTCTCTTGCGCCAGCACCCTTTGCACCCACGCCTCGCTTGAGGGGACTCGCGCGTATTGCTTGCGGTAGCTCTCGCTAAAACCAACCGACGCACGAAGCACCAACGCCGAGGGGTCTCGCGGATCGTCCAGCAGATACACAAGTCCATGGCTTGCACCCAAGCTTCCGGTCAGATGGTGCAGGGCTTCCAGAAGGGTCTCATCCACGCGAAAGGAGCGAGTGGCTTCGGCGGTAATCAGCGCCAGGCGCCGCAGCTTCTCGTTCAGGTCCTCGTTCCGGGCGCGAGAAGCTTCGAGAACCAATACGACCATGGAGATTCCCATGGCGATGGCGAAGAAACCTTCGAAGGAAATACTGAACAGCCCGAATGCCTGCCCCGTCCACGCGGGCCGGTCCAATCCGTGCAGGCCGCGGAGCAGGAACGAACCCGAAAGCAGCATCCATCCGACTCCGGAGTGCCGCGACCTCGTCCGCCAAAGAATCAACCCGGCCCCCAGGTAGAGGGCGCATTCCGCGAGCGATCCTGCCCATCGCGTCCACTCGGGCTGCTTCGCCAGAATCCCGAGCGCCACGATTCCACTCGCCACCATCACACCCAGCGGCCATAGATACTTCAGACGCTTTCCCTGCCCACAGCACTCCAAGACCGCTGCAAAAAACAGGGCTGCCGCAACTAGGGAAAGCTCAAAACTGAATCGGGGATTATACGGGCCGTCGCGCCAAAGCGAGAGAATTCTCAGGCCTTCCAAGGCGGTGTAGACGCACCAGCCCCCCAGCCAGTATCGAAAGAACCGGGCCGGAAAGTCGGGGGCCAGCAGCCAGTAGAGCACCAGAAGGATGAAGGCGGCGGACCCCTCCATGAAGGCAACCGCCAGGAATCCCGGATTGGACAAAAAAGGCATCACACGTTCCTTCCAGGGCGGAACCCCCGCTCCGCATTACACCAGAACGTAAAATTCAGGAAGATAGAGAAGCCATTATGAAAACTAGCACGCGCTTTCGAAAAATGGCAACACAACCTTCCCCGGGTGTGCTCTGATTCATAATGCCGACGTTTTCGGGGGAGCCGCCTTGGAGAAACAGAACATTCTCGTTGCCGACGACGAAGAAGCGATTCGCGAAGTCGTTTCTACGCTGCTGGAAAGCCAGGGATATCGCTGCAAGACCTGTCCCGACGGCCGCGTGGCCCTCGAGTCTTTCCGCAATGGTTCGTTTGACCTGGTCCTGAGCGATATCGTCATGCCCGAAATGAACGGCTTGAAGCTCCTCGCGGCGGTGCGCCAGGAAGATCCCGACGTCCCCGTCATTATGGTGACGGCCATGCATGACATTTCCATCGCCCTCGAAGCCATTCGCGCCGGGGCGTACGATTACATCCTGAAACCTTTCGAGAAAGACCAGCTTTACATGAGCGTCCGCCGCGCTCTCGAACACCGCCATCTCGTCCTCGAGAACCGCAGCTATCAGAGCGACCTCGAACATCTTGTCGCCGAGCGCACGCAGCAGCTATCCATCGCCTTGGAGGACCTGGAACAATCCTACGACTACACGCTCGAAGCCCTTGGCAGCGCCCTCGACGCCAAGGACGCGGAGACCGAAGGCCACTGCCAGCGCGTCACCGCGTTCACCATCACCATTGCCAAGGCCATGGGCGTGGACAAGGCTCTGCTGCGCCATATCGCTCGCGGCGCTTTCCTTCACGACATCGGCAAAATGGGCATACCGGACCAGATTCTTCGCAAGCCCAGTCCCCTCACGCTCGAAGAGCGCGAAATCATGCGCCGCCATTGCGAGATCGGGTATGCCGTCCTCGAACGCATTCCATTCCTGAAGGAGGCGGCTGAAATCGTGCTTTCGCACCAGGAGTGTTACGACGGTTCCGGCTACCCGCGTGGTTTGAAAGGCGAGCAAATCCCCCTGGGAGCAAGAATTTTCGCCGTGGCGGATACGCTCGACGCCATGATCTCCGACCGTCCCTATCGGAAGGCCTTGCCGATTTCCGCCGCTCGCAACGAGATTTCGCGTTTTTCCGGAACGCAGTTCGATCCGCGCGTGGTCGAGGTTTTTCTTTCCTACGCGGATAAAGTTTGGCTCGACCTCCATGAAAGTTCCGGAGGTCCCTTCCGCCTCGCCGAACTCGAACACGCCTAGCGTCGTGGCTTTGGCTGGGTGCAGGGCCTTCCCATCGCCATACGCTTCCATCCAGATGGACTACTTCACCACTGTTAATCCCTGCGACGCGGGACCTTCAATCACAATGGGTACATCGAAGTAGGTTACTTCCGCCGGGGCGCCGCGTGTTTTCACGATGTTGGCGCGCCAATCGTCGTTGAAGTGGTCTTCCGCGGCCTTCCGGTTCTCAAAGAGATAAATGCCGCCGAATTTCCCATCGTCCGTGAGGGTGTAGTATTTTCTGATCAGGCCGGGCAATTTCTGATATTCAGGAATGCTTTTCACCATGCCGGCCACAACCTGGTCGCGGTTGACTCCCTGTGGAATCGGAATTTTCACCACAACCGCCACGAGGGTCGAGGCTGATGCGTCCGCAGCCGTTTGTCCGGAGGCGATCGCTGGCTTCGTTGTTGGCGCAGCCAGGCACATCAATAACAGCAGCACAATCGCCGTCGCTCCCGCAAGTCTCTTCATATCCTCGCTCCTCTCTCGCTTTGGTCTGCTCAGTCAACCAAGTGGCCGCCGCCGAGGGCGACGCTGTCAGCCACCCACCTGCGAGTCTGGGCACGGGGGTTCCACTATGAGAAGTTGATTTTGACCAACGGGAGAATTATGGGGACGAATTCGCGGAGGTGAAGGTCAAAACGGATTCGCGAACATGTTTTTCAGTTTTTCGGAATACGTCCGCCCGGACTGAAGCCGCACGCCGCTATGCAGCGTGACTACATACTCTCCGTGCAGACACGGTTGGAGTTCCTTGATCCGACCGAGATTGACGATGATCGAGCGGTGGATCCGCAGGAATTTCTCGGGATCAAGTGATTTCGCCAGGGCGCTCATCGCAACGTGGAGCAGGTGATTGCCACGCCCGGTGTGCAGTTGGACATAGTTCTCGGCGGCTTCGATCCAATCTACGTCTTCCAGATCGACAAAGACTGTCTTACCGGCTGACCGTACCGCCAAGCGCTTCAAATAGCGCCGCGGCGTGGCCAGCGACTCCAGCAGGGAAATGACCCGCCGGCCTGCTTCGTCCGCGGGACTCGAATAAAGGCGCGTCTTCGCTCTGGCTAGCGCCTGCTTAAACCGTTCTTCGGTCACCGGTTTCAACAAGTAATCGATGGCGTTGATTTCGAATGCCTGAATCGCGAATTGGTCATGCGCCGTCACGAAAACGACAGGAGGCATACGCTCCGCCCCCACTTCGCGCACCACCGCGAATCCGTCCATCTCCGGCATCTGGACGTCGAGAAAAACCAGGTCCGGCCGCGCGTTTCGAATCGCCGCCACCGCTTCCCGGCCATTCCGTGCTTCGCGGAGCGCTGCGATCTCCGGGTCCTGGGAGAGCAGCATGCGCAGGCCATCCCGGGCCAGCGGCTCGTCGTCAACGATTAGCGTCGTGAGAGTCATGCAGTTCCATTACTTCTGTCTCGAAAGTTTCTTGCACAGCGTGATAGGGAAGAACCATCGTCACCACGGTCCCATGTGGCCGGCAGTTCTCGATAGTCATGCGCGCTTTCTCTTCGTGAAGTTGCTGCAGGCGTGCCCGCGTGTTCGCTAGTCCTATTCCATGGTTCGTGGAGGAATGCTTTCCGAAGGATTCCTCGGATGGAAATCCAGGGCCGTCATCCTGCACCTGGAGCTCCAGCATATCGTTCACGCGCGCCGCGCTGATTTTGATTCTGCCGGCGGAAGAACTTCTCCCGATGCCATGCCGGATCGCGTTCTCCACGACAGGCTGCAGAACCATTTGAGGTACGGCTGCATCGAGGATATTGGGATCGGCCGAGATCTCCACCCGAAGCCGGTCTTGGAATCGCACCTGCTCGATAGACAGGTAGAGCTGAAGGTACTGCAATTCACGGCGCAGTGAAACCTCCTGGGCCTGCACGTCTTCCAGCACACAGCGGAGAAGATCGCCCAGGTGCCCGAGCGTTTCTTCGGCTTCCTTCGATTTCTGCTGGCGCACCAGCACCATAATGGCGTTCAGCGTGTTGAACAGAAAATGCGGTTGTAGCTGCATCTTCAACATGCCGAGCTGGGCCTGCGTGAGCTGCGATTGCAATTCCGAAGCGCGAAGCTCCAGCCGCAGCGCCTCTTGACGGCGCTTCTGATAGTCCTGGTAATAGCCGACCGCATACTGCACGGCGAGTATCGCCCAATAGCCTAAAACGCTGTTGTAAAACATCATGAAGAACAGAAACTTGAATGTCGTCCCAAACGTCTTCATGAAATGTGGGTAGACTTTCAGGTGAGGGAGCACCGCGCTTTCCATAGCCAATTGAGCGACGGATAGGATTAAGCAGAACAATATGTGAAGCGCGACTCGCCGGAACAAGTGCCGCCGTTCGATGGGAAACCGCCGGCCGAGCCAAAAGACCGCAGGCGTCAACAGGGCCCAGGCGTAAAAACCCGTGAGTGATGTCAGCGCGTAGTACCACCAGGGTGTTGCGGTATGAAAGAAGAATTTTTCTGCGAGTTCCTGGCCAAAGACGAAAACGCCAACCATCGTCCAAATCAGAAAGTACAGCGGGTAGTTTTGCAGGTCGCGTTTGAGGGCACGGTCCATTTGGAAGGTCAGCTTACCTTAAATATCAGACCACGCTCAAAGTTAGACTCGCCCAGGCTCGTTCCTCGCCGCCGCGCAAATTCACTGCCTTTCGTGCACTCGGCGTGGGCGACCGGGACCGGCAATGCTGTCGGCTTTGACGCCAAGCTGTTCTTCCAACCGGGCAATCTTCTTCCTCACGGCTTTGGCTTCATGTTCGTCCAGCGAGTGCTGGCTGCGGTAGAGGCGGCGTAATTTCGAGCGGTAGCTATTGATCGTGTAAGGCGCCAATTCGTTGATCGTCTTCAGCGGAGCCATCGAATCTCTCCAGGAATAAAAATAAACAAACTCCAACAACAGAGGGTTTTCGAACTGGATCGGGCGAGGAGATCGGGAATTGCTGCGCGAATTGCGGTGATTCGCAAGTCTCGCAGCAGCCCCAACGAACCGTTAGATGACGCATTTCCCGCCGATCGGAACGATGCGAGCCCTATTGGAAGTGTCGATTTCTCCTAAACTGCCGTTGCCAGGAGTTGAGCCCTTGAACCTGTTGTTCCTATTTCTGTTGTAATCGCGCATGTGGATCGGAGTGGCTGGCATGGGACAATACCTGCCCGCTGCCCGGTGGCAAGGGTGCCATTGCCGAGGGCGATGCTGTCAGCCACCCGTGCGCAAGTCTGTGCACCATGTTCCCATATGGGAAGTTGATTTTGACCAACGGGAGAGCTGTGGTGACGAACTGGCGGATGTGAAGGTCAGAACGGGTTTGCGGACATGGTTTTCGGCTTTTCGGAAAACCTCCGGCCCGACTGGAGCCGCGCACCGGCCTTTTATCAGCGATTCGCTGAGCGGACTATCTCGTCTGCCGGCCGCTCAAAACATGGAGAGAATGCGGCGTATCCCCTCCGAAAACGCCGGCTCGGGCGTAATCAGGCTCACGATCAAATGGCCCTCGGCGGGGAAATCGAAAAAATGTCCGGGATGGACGTACACATCTTTTTTCTCCAGCAGCTCGATGGCCAGCTCCTCATCGGAGCGCGTCGCGGGCGCGCGAAGCACGGCATTCCACCCGCCTTCCACTTCCAAGCGCCCGCAGGATTTCTGCGCGGTCAACTGGCGGTCCAGCTCCGCAAGGTTTTTTCGCGCGCGGGCCATCAACTGCTTCTGAAATCCATGGCGCTCGTCCAAAAAAATCGGCGTGGCCCACTGTGAAGGAGCGTTCATCGAAAGAAAGGTATCGGCGATCACCTCGAGCCGCGCGAGGGCTTGCGTTTTCGCCGGCTCCGGGCCGCTCGTAATCAGCCAGGCAATCTTCATCTGCGGCAGGCCGGAGATTTTAGATAGCCCGCTCAACGTGAACGTGAGCGCTCCGGAGTTCGCCGCAAAACTGGTCGGCCGATGTTCGCCGAACGCAAAATCCAAAAACACCTCGTCGGCAATCAAAGCCATCCCGCGGCCTGAGCAGATTTCGTTCAGCCGAGCAACCTCCTCCGGTTTCGTGAAATGTCCCGTGGGATTATTGGGGTGAACCACGATCATTCCACGCGTGCGCGGTGTGATGGCCTGTTCGAGCGCGTCGAAATCAATCTGCCAGCCGTAGTCGTAAATCAGGGGATAGCGCGCGAGCTTTACGTCCTCGATATCCGCGAGGAAATCGAACAGTGGATAGCTGGGCGCCGGAACCAGCAATTCGTCGCCGGGATTGCACAGAGTGCGAAAGACGAAGGAATATGCCTCGCTGGTGCTGGTCGTGAGGAAAATGTTCTCGATGGGAACGTCGCGACGAGGCACGTAGTATTCAGCAACCGCACGACGCGCTATTTCAAGACCCTTCGGGTTCGGCTCATACGCAAGGGCCGAGGGATTCGCGAGCGCCCTCAGAATTTTCTCGCGATCGTAATCAAATCCGCATGTGGTGGGGTTCGAAGCGGTGAGATCGAGCAGCGGCTTCCCGCCGGCGCGGCGCCGGGCCAGGGCTTCGCTCAAGCGGTTCGCTTCGAGATTCCAATTCGTGCGGTCGGCAAACATTAAAAATATTTCGCGGTGCTTGCGATCACCAAAGGCAGGTATGCGGTCGAGTGGATTCGAACCACCACGCTCTTGCGAGCGCCAGCCCCTCAAGCTGGTGCGTCTGCCAGTTCCGCCACGACCGCAGAGGATAGCTGCACGGGAAAATTGTAGCAGAAGCCGCTAATTCTTGGGAGGCGTCTGCTGCGAAGGTGGCGTCTGCGCGGGAGACTGCTGGCTCGGCGCAGAGGGCGGCGCCTTAGATGGCTGCACTGGAAACTCCACAGGAGGCGCAGCCGGCTTCGCGGGCGCGGATGGCTGTGTCTGCTCGAGAATCGAGCCGGTGCTGGCTTGCGCGGGCGCGCGCTTCACGGAAAGCGCGAGCGACGTCATCATGAAGACAATTGCGCACCACGTGGTGGCGCGGGAAAGAAACGTCGCCGCGCCGCGCGGGCCGAACGCCGTCTGACTGCCTGCGCCGCCGAACGCTCCGGCAAGGTCCGCTGCCGATCCGCTTTGCAGCATGATGACAATCACCAGCACGAAGCAGACCAGCACGTGCAGCGTCACGAGCACGGCCAGGACACGCCAGCCCACCCAAATCAAGCCCATGGCCACGAGCAGCGACAATCCCCATTTTGCCCACGATGGCATTTTCTGCTCCGAATTGCTGCGGCGCGTGATCCCGCCGCGCTCACATTCAAAAATTCACGATGGCCGCGAACGACTTCGGGTCGACGCTCGCTCCGCCCACGAGAGCGCCATCAATCTCTTCCTGGGCCATCAACCCTTTGATGTTATCGGGCTTGACGCTGCCGCCATAGAGAATCCTCAGGGCGGCGGCGAGCGCCGCTGAAAACCGCTCTTCCGCGCATTCGCGGAGAAATCGGTGAACATCCGCGGCAGTTTCAGGGGTCGCCGTTCGTCCAGTGCCGATAGCCCAAACCGGTTCGTATGCAATCAGAATACGGGAGAATTCCTCGGGCGTCAATTCGCCGGGACCGCGCGCGAACTGCGTCTTGCAAATCTTATGGGTCTCGCCTGCTTCGCGGTGCGCCAGCAATTCGCCCACGCAGATAATCGGAGTGAGGCCCGCGGCAAGGGCGGCCTTGGCCTTTTTGGCGACGGTCTCGTCCGTGTCGCCAAAAAACTGGCGGCGCTCGGAATGGCCGACGATCACGTAGCGGCAACCGGCTTCGACAAGCATGGGGGCCGAGATTTCGCCGGTGAACGCGCCTTCCGTCTCCCAGAAAACATCCTGTGCGGAGATGGCGATGTTCGTGTTCCGTGCGGCTTCAGATGCGGCGGCCAGCGCCGTGAAAGGCGGCGCCACGACGATGTCGCAATGTTTCGTCGCGGCAACGAGCGGCACGAACGCCGCGAAAAAGGCGCGCGTCTCCGCCTGCGTCTTGTACATCTTCCAGTTGCCGGCGATGACGGGTTTGCGCACGGTTCGCTATCCTAAGGCCAAGGTAGGCAGTAGGCGGTCTGCAGTAGGCAGGGTGCTTAACGTTAAATTTTGCTGCGAAAATTCCATGGTTACTCCCTAATGTTCAAGGACGGTGAAGCGCTCGCCTTCGAGTCATTGTAGTTTTCCGGCTTTGTTGTTACGACAGCACTTCGTGGAACGAACTTCCCGGGAGCGGCAATCATCACATGCAACATTCTTCCAATCTCGTCATAAGCAGCAGCTAATTCGCTGTGCGTTTCCGGAGTGATGTACCCGCAGTCACGAGCAAAATCAAGCCAGACTCCCGTTTCAGTTGCTTCAGCATCCGCATCCGCCAGCTTGCTTGAAAACATCGCGGAGTATTGTCTCTTGCGGTACCCTTCGGCGATGTTGGCGGCAACGGATCGCGAAGACCGCCGAATCTGGCTGGTCAGGGAATACCGTTCCTCGTCTGGGAATATGCGAGACCGGCGGAAGATCTCCATCGCCATCCTATATGCCAGCTTATAGACTCGCAATTCTCTGAAGCCGCCGTCCGATTTACCTATGGCTCTATTCATGGGCACGCTCTCGCAGTTTTGCGAACCGCCTACTTCCTACTGCCTCCCGCCTACTTGTCCGTAAGCGCTTCGACGCCTGGAAGCTTGTCGCCGGCGAGGAATTCGAGCGAAGCGCCCCCGCCCGTCGAGATGTGCGAAATTTTCTCCGCGACTTCGGCCTGCTCGACGGCCGCGACGGAATCGCCGCCGCCGATGATGGACGTGGCTCCCGCCGCCGTGGCAGCGGCAACCGCGCGGGCGATGGCCAGCGTGCCCGCGGCGAATGCGGGCCTCTCGAACATCCCGAGCGGGCCGTTCCAGACAATCGTCCGCGCCTTCGAAATTTCCTGTGAAAACAGCGCGATGGTCTTCGGCCCGATGTCCAGGCCCATCCAGCCGTCGGGCGTATTGGCGATGTCGGCGGTTTTGGTCGCCGTGGAATCGGGCGACTCCGCGACCACGTGATCCACGGGCAAAACCAGGCGGAAGTTGCGGCTGCACGCTTCTTCGAGCAAGCCGCGCGCGAGATCGAGCTTGTCGTTTTCCACCAGCGATTTTCCCACAGGCAGGCCCTGCGACTTCAGAAATGTGTACGCCATGGCGCCGCCGATGAGCATGGCGTCGGCCAGCTTCATCAAATTTTGCACCACTTCGATTTTGTCCGAAACCTTCGCGCCGCCGAGCACGGTGACAAATGGCCGCTCCGGATTCGAGATGGCCTTGCCCAGATAGGCAAGCTCTTTTTCCATCAGCACGCCCGCAGCGGATTGGCGAACATTTTTTGTGATGCCAACAACGGACGCGTGGGCGCGATGCGCCGAACCGAATGCGTCACATACGAAGATTCCATCGCACAGCGCGGCGAGCTGCTTCGAAAATTCCGGATCGTTCGCTTCCTCCTGCGGATGAAAGCGCACGTTTTCGAGGAGCAGCACTTCTCCATCGCGGAGCGCCTTGCTCTTTGCCTCCGCGTCTGCGCCCACGCAATCGGCGGCGAATTCCACGGGTTTTCCGAGCAATTCGCGGAGCCGCGCGGCCACGGGCGCCAGGCTGTACTTCGGATCGGGCTTGCCCTTTGGCCGGCCCAGATGCGAAGCCAGCACCAGGCGAGCGCCGCGCTCCATAGCCAGGCGCAGCGTGGGCAAGGTGGCGCGAATGCGCGTGTCGTCCGAGACTTTGCCGCCCTCGAGCGGGACGTTGAAGTCCACGCGGATGAAGACACGCTTTCCCTTCATTTCCAGATCGCGAATCGAGAGTTTGTTCATGGCCGTGGCAAACGAAAAGCTCGCGCGACGGGATGTGTGCGGCTATAGCCGCGCGGCAAGGAGTTTGATGAGGTCCACGCAGCGGCACGAATAGCCCCATTCATTGTCGTACCACGCGAGCACCTTGACGCAATTCCCGCCCACCACGCGCGTGTAGCCCGAGTCCAGAATCGCGGAATGCGGGTTGCCCCGGAAATCCACGGAGACCAGCTCCTCCTCGGTGTATGCGAGGATGCCCTTCAACGGGCCTTCCGCCGCGTTCCTTAGCGCCGCGTTCACGCTCTCGACGGTCGCGGGCTTTTCGGTCATCACCGTCAAGTCCACCACGCTTACGTTCGGCGTCGGCACGCGCAGCGAATAGCCGTCGAGCTTGCCTTTCAGTGCGGGGATCACCAGATGCAGCGCCTTGGCTGCGCCGGTGGAAGTGGGGATCATTGAAAGCGCGGCGGCGCGCGACCTGCGAAGGTCCTTGTGCGGCAGATCAAGCAGCTTCTGGTCGTTGGTATAGGAGTGGATCGTGGTCATCGTTCCCACGACGATCCCAAAAGTGTCGTGAATCACTTTCGCGACGGGCGCCAGGCAGTTCGTCGTGCAGGAGGCGTTCGAAATCACGTGGTGCTTGGCCGGATCGTACGTCTTGTCGTTCACGCCGAGGACGAATGTGGCGTCGGGATCGGTGGCAGGCGCTGAGATGATCACCTTCTTCACCGGCCCGCGAATGTGCTTGCGGGCGTCGGCGCCCGCGGTGAACAAGCCGGTGGACTCGACCACGATAGACGCGCCGACCGACGCCCAGTCGAGCTGCGCGGGGTCTTTCACGCGGAAAACCTTGAGCGCCTTGCCGTCCACGGAAATCGTGTCGTCCGTGTGCGTCACCTTGTTCGGAAGATTGCCCAGAATGGAATCGTACTTCAGCAGATGCGCCAGAGTTTTGGAATCCGTAATGTCGTTCGCGGCCACAATCTCGATGGAGGAATCACCCAGAGCGGCGCGGAAAATGTTGCGTCCGATGCGTCCAAATCCATTGATCCCTACCTTCACCGGCATACGTCCTCCCAGGTATTCGAAATTCCTTCTTGAAGCTTCGTGGAACGGCGATTTTGGAGCCGCGCGGGCGCTCGGTTCAATGGCCCCGCATGCCCACTATGCACCCGCGCAAATTTCCGGGCGGTGACGCGAACCACAATGGACGGTGACGAATGTCACAAGCGAACCACGGACCACCTGCGCGAAGAATTCTTGCAGGCTTTCCAGTTGACCCATGATGCTAAAGGGCGCCAAGAAAAAAGTCAATGTGCTCCTCGCGGCCCGCATTTCCCGATGTTTCGCGCGGATGATTGCTTGACGCGGCGCGCAGCGGACGCTACGCTCTCGAAGACTCGGCCGCCCCCCGCCCGGCGCCGCGTCCCGCACCATGCCCGAACCCATGGAAGGCCCATCGCTTCTTTCGTATGCCGGGGACGCACTCAAGCGCCAGGTCCTCGCCGTTCAGGATTATTCCCTCCTGAGCCTGCAATCGGTGTTGAATCTGTTCACCCCGCCGGTCTACTGGACCGATACGCTCCAGCAGATGGATGTGATCGGCGTCGGCTCGCTCCCCATCATCATTGCCGCCGCTCTCTCCATCGGGGGCGTGTTGGTTCTGCAGACCGCATCGCAATTCGAGCGCTTCGGCGAAACGGCGCTGACCGGCGATACCGTCGCACTAGCCCTGGTCCGCGAACTGGGCCCGGCAATTGGGGCGCTTCTTGTGGCCGGCCGCAACGCATCCGGCATCGCCTCGGAACTGGGTTCGATGGTCGTCACCGAACAGGTGGACGCCATGCGAGCGTTGGGCACCGACCCCATCCGCAAACTCGTCACGCCCCGCGTGGTTTCCATGGTGTTGGTGCTGCCGCTGCTGGTCGCCGTCTTTGACCTCGTCGGCCTTTTCGGCGGGTTCATCGTGGCTGCTTTGACCCTGCATTTGGGTGCGGTGCAATTCTGGACGCGCGCCATTAACGCGCTCGATTTCGGCGACCTTGTCCAGGGGTTTTCGAAGCCGGTGGTCTTCGCGTTCATCATCTCGACCGTCGGATGCTTTCAGGGGCTACGAGTCAAGGGTGGAACGCAGGGGGTCGGCCGCGCGACAACCTCTGCCGTGGTTTATTCCTCCGTGCTCGTGCTCATCGCCGATGTTTTTCTCGCGCGCCTGCTGCTGTATCTGTTCCCATAGTACGCGGGCCTGCCCGCCGTGGCGGGCGGCGGATTCTGCCGTCCCGGTGAAAACCTCCGTTACGCATCCTCTGCTGCGAATCCGGCGCATTTCCATCTATAATCCAGCCATGGATACCGCGGCACGTTCTCCGCGCCCGCCGGGAGGGCAGGCATCGCTTCCTGCTGCTCCTGTTCTCCTTCGCGCGTCCCGCGGGCGGGAAGCCTGCAAGGCGGGCGGGCGGTGGGCAAGATGACCGATATTGTTCCCGGCCAACCTCTGATCGCATTCAAGGATGTCCGCATCGGATTCGAAGAAGGCGACGTGCTGCGCGGGATTTCCTTCGAGGTCTGGCCGGGCGAAACGAAGGTGCTGCTGGGCGAGAGCGGATCCGGGAAAACTCTGATCATGAAGCTCGCGGCGGGCTTGCTGCACGCCGACGCGGGACGCATCTGGGTGATGGGGCAGGATATCGAGGATCTGCCCGAAAAGGCGCTGCTCGATTTCCGCCGGAACTTCGGCTTCGTTTTTCAGGAAGGCGCGCTTTTTGACTCGTTGACGGTCCGGGAGAACGTCGCCTTCCGGCTGGCCGAGGAAAACGCGTCCGGCGAGGAAATCGAAGAACGCGTGCGCGAGACTTTGCGGTTTGTGGAATTGGAATCCGCGCTCGAAAAATATCCCCCGGAGCTTTCCGGCGGCATGAGAAGACGCGTCTCGATTGCCCGCGCCCTGGTTGACCGGCCGCTCATCGTCTTCTACGATTCGCCCACCGCGGGGCTCGATCCGGTGACGTCGCAGACCATCATTACGCTGATCCTCCGCGGGCGCGACCTCCAGGGCGTAAGTTCTCTCCTCGCCACGCAGCGCGTGCAGGATGCTTTCGGCCTTGCGAATTTCCGTCTCCAGCGGGAGACCGGCCGCGTGGTGCCCATCGGCGGGAATGGCGCGGGCTCCGGCGGCCGCGCCGGAGAAGACGGCCCGGCGCCGCCCACGAACGTCCTCGTCCTGCGCGAGGGCCGCGTCTATTTCGAGGGCCCGGCCAACAGCCTTCTGCACACATCGGATGATTATTTGCAAAACTTTCTTGTTTCCGCGGAATAGTTTTTCCGCGCGGGACCATTGAGGAGGAAAGGCCATGGCGCAACGCAAGCAATTGACGTGGACGGAGCTTCGTGTGGGAGTGTTCGTGCTCGCGGGGCTCTTCATCCTGATGGTGGCGATTTTCTACGTCACCGGGGCGGGCATCCTGGGGCCGAAATACCGCGTGAGGACCTTTTTGCCCGAGGTCGAGGACTTGCAAGCGGGAGCGCCGGTGCGCCTCGATGGCGTGGACATCGGCAACGTCCAGTCCGTAGAGCTGACGCCGAATCCCGAGGACCGCATGCACAATATCCAATTGACCCTGCGCATTAGCAGAAAATATCAGAACGATATCCGCACGGACTCGGTAGCCAGCCTCGGCACGGAGGGATTGCTCGGCAACCGTTATGTGACCATCTCGCGCGGCCTGACGGGCGCGGCCGTCCCGTCGAATGGCGTGATTCCGGGCGCGGAAGAAGCGGCGATGAAGGAGATCGTCCAGCGGGGCGCCGACCTGGTCCAGAACCTCGGTGCACTCACCAATGATATGCGCGGCATCATAGAGGAGGTCCATCAAGGGAATGGGACGCTCGGAAAATTCTTGAACAATTCCTCGCTCTACAACCATCTCGATGATACGGCGGCGAAGCTTGATGCCGTTGCCACGGGAATTCAGCAGGGGCAAGGGACGGCGGGCAAACTGGTCGCCTCGGACGAGCTATACAACCGGGCCGACGCGGCCATGGGGCATATCGAGGACATCACGGCTGCCGTGCATGAACAGAAAGGCACGATGGGCAAGCTGATTTACGATCCCGCCCTCTATGACAACACCAAGGGGCTCATGGAGAAGGGCAACGCGCTCCTCGGCGGTGTGCAAGAAGGCAAAGGCACGCTCGGCAAACTCGCCACGGACGATGCGCTCTACTCCAACTTGCGCGACGCCTCCGCGAACGTTCGCGATGCCACCGCGAAGCTGAATTCGACCCAGGGAACCGCCGGGAAAATGTTTTCCGACCCGGCGCTCTACGACAATATGACCGCCCTTACGGGCGATATGCGGCTGATGATTGACGATTTTCGCCGCAACCCGAAAAAATTCCTGCACGTTAAGCTGAGCATCTTCTAGCTGGGGCGCGAGTCACGACGGCGCGTTCGGCGTCGCCATATCGCCGCTCGCTTGCCCCGTGTAACCGCCGCCATCGCCACCGGCGAAACTTATTCTTGCTTATCCCTTTACGCAAACGACCTGATGCAGTGTGTGGACGACCTCGACCAGATCGGCCTGAGCTGCCATCACCGCCTCGATCGGCTTATACGCGGCGGGCGTTTCGTCGATCACGTCTGCGTCCTTGCGGCATTCAATGCCCGCCGTCATGCGTTCGTGATCCTTCACCGAGAATCGCCGCTTCGCTTCCGTGCGCGACATCGCACGGCCTGCGCCGTGGCTGCAACTCTGGAAACTCTCGGGGTTGCCCTTGCCGCACACGATGTAGGAACGCGCTCCCATGCTTCCGGGAATGATCCCCATATCGCCCTCACGCGCGCGAACGGCCCCCTTCCGGGTAACCAGAATGTTCTCGCCATAGTGCGATTCACGCGCCACGTAGTTGTGGTGGCAGTTGATCGCCTTCAGCTCGGCTCCGAATGGCCGAACCTCCCCGCAAGCTCGTACGGCGGCCACAATCTGCTCCATCATCAGGGGGCGATTCCAGCGGGCGAACTCCTGCGCCCACTCAACCGCCTCGACGTAGTCGTCGAAATGCTCCGACCCTTCCGAGAAATACCCGAGATCACGGTCGGGCAGATGAATGAACATCCGCTCCATGTCCTTGCGGGCGAGTTCGATGAAGTAACTGCCCATTCGATTGCCAACTCCGCGCGATCCGCTGTGCAGCATGAACCAGAGCAAATCGGACTCATCCAGGCACACTTCGATGAAGTGATTGCCTGTGCCGAGCGTACCAAGATGGTTCGCGTGGTTCCCTCGGTCAAGCTTCGGATGCTTTTCGAGAATCGCGTCGTAGCCAGGCTTCAGCGTTTGCCAAACCTCCATGTTGCGGGCGGGAATAGTCCCCCACGCCCCGCGGTCTCCCCGGCCGCCATGCATCGTGCGTCCGTGCGGGACGGCCTTCTCAATCGTCGTGCGAATCCCCTTCAGGCTGTCGGGAAGATCGCATGCGTTCAGGTCCGTCTGCACGGCCATCATGCCGCAGCCGATGTCGACACCGACGGCCGCGGGAATGATCGCGCCCTTCGTAGGAATCACGCTGCCGACAGTCGCCCCGATGCCCCAGTGCACATCCGGCATGGCCGCAACCCACTTGAAAATGAACGGGAGCTGCGCGACATTGACCAGCTGCTGCTTCGCCTGAGCCTCCAGCGGCACACCCTTGGTCCACGCCTTGATCGGCACGCCCTTTTCGGGCGTGATTACGTTGTAGCCCGCTTCCGACATTCCGTTTCTCCTCTGCAATTTCCTCAATGTACGAAGTTTCATGTTCGACCTCGAGGCGCGGAGCCGACGCCGCCCCGCGCCTCCAACACCGTCTCGCCGCGCGTCGCCATGGCCGGCGAATGCTTACTTGCTCTCATCAAGCTCGATCTCGATCTGGTCCTCATCCTCGGGCAGGTCGCTCAGACGGACGAAGCCCGCGACACGTTTGCCGTTTCGAGGCATGAGCACCCAGGCCATGTCTTCCATTTGCTTCAAGTTCTGCCGTCTTCGCTCCAGATAGCCGGAGCATTCACGCACACGGAACTGCACCCTATGTTCAGGCCACGTCGCCTGGCAGAAGATTGCCATTTCGTTCTGGCAGAAGCCACGCTCGATGTGTGCATGCACACATGTTTCACAAAGCGGCGGGCCGTGCAATGGCGTTCCGTCTTTCACTTTGACGCTCACAGACTTCACCTTTCCAGGAAGCGCCTTCGCGGACGCTTCTGATGTGCGCAGCCGGAGAACTCCGATTGCACGATACCTGAATGGGGGAGCAAACGCATTTACGCCTGCCCATGATCGAATCACCTGGCAAGCAATCGAGCTAGAAGAGAGCTACTGCGCGGGGCTGGACCATATTCGGCCACAATCCCGGCGCAGCATAAATATCGCCTGCCTGGAATGCGAATTTTGACGTTTAGTCTGCATGCCGAATATCCTCCAGCGGCACGCATTCTAAATGAGAGTTCCTGGTTCGCGCAAGGGAAAATTTGCAAAATGCAGAAATCGGTCCCCAATGGCTTTGTGGCCCACCTGAATTGCAACTTGGGGGGGTCGGCTGACGATGGGCCTTAAGGCGATTCTTTATTCGCAGGTGATAATTCCGCGGCCACCTCGCGAACGCGCCGCAAGTCGAGCTTGCCCGTGCCCAGGCGCGGCAGCTCCTCCACATGGAAAAACTGGTTTGCGCGAGGCGCCCAAAGATTCGGCAGGCCCGCCTGCGGCAGCTTTTCGAGCGTGGCCGTCAATTCCTCCGGCGCAAGAGTATGCAGCACCACCAGCCGCTCGCCCTTCCTGCCATCGGACACTCCCACGACGGCAAACCGCTGTTCCACCGCGCCCGCAAGTTCCTGCAGCGTCTCTTCCACCTTGACGTGCGGCACCATTTCGCCGCCGATTTTGCTGAACCGACTCAGCCGGTCCGTAATCGTCAGAAAACCGTCCTCGTCTTCCGCGACGATGTCGCCCGTGGCGTACCATCCGTTTTGTAGAACCTCCGCCGTCTTCTCCGGCTTTCCCAAATAGCCCTTCATCACGTTCGGCCCGCGCACCAGCAGCAGCCCCGGCGTTCCCACGGGCCGCCGCTCGCCGGTTTCCGGATCCACGATGCGCACGCTCACGCCCTGAAGCGGATGCCCGATGCACCCGCGCTTTGCTCCCACCTGGCGGAATCCCGGCGCGCGGAAATCTTTCGTGTTTACGGCAACGACTGGCGAGCATTCCGTGCAGCCGTAGCCTTCGAGCGGGCGGATGCCGAAGCGGTCCTCGAACGCCACGGAAAGTTTTTCCGGCAATTTCTCCGCGCCGGCAATCACGAAGCGCAAGCTGCCGAAATCCTCGGGCGAGCACCGCCGCAAATAGCCCTGCAAAAATGTGGGCGTGGCCAGCAGAAACGTCACGCCATACTCGCGGACCATCTCGCCCACGGCGCCGAAATCGAGCGGGCTCGGGTGGTACGCTGCCCCCAGGCCGAGCACGGCCGGGAGCCAGAGCGTGACCGTGTAGCCGAAGGAGTGAAAAAATGGCAGCACGCCCAGCAGGCCGTCCTTGCGGTCGAGCATGAACGTCTGCGCCATCTGCTCGATATTCGACGCGATGTTGTAGTGCGTGAGCATCACGCCCTTCGGATCGCCCGTACTCCCGCTCGAAAAAATTACCGTGGCAAGATCGTCGAGCGTCTTCGTCTTTCCGCCGGCAAGCGCCCGCTCGATCCACGCTCCCGGAAGGAACCAAAGAAGCAGCGCGGCGATTTTTTCGTCCAGGCGCGGCGCCGCGGCGGCTTCCTCGAGCAGAATGGTTTTCCCCGGCACCTTGAGCGGAATTTTTTCGAGCAGCAGCTTCGTGGTGATGACGGTCTCGATGTGGCACTGCTCGGCGCAGGATGCCAGCGTCTCGCTCGAAGACGTGTAATTCAGATTCACGGGAATCTTCCCCGCGAGCGTCGCCGCGAAATTCACAAGCGCCCCCGGAACCGACGGCGGCAGCAGGATTCCAACCATCTCCTGTCCCGCCCACACTTGCCGCAGCCGCCGCGCCAGGAAAATCGAGCTGAGCAGCGCGCCGCCCCATTTCATTCGCGGGCGCCGTTTATCGCCCATGGCGAACCTCCAGGGCCAGCGGTGCGCCGTGCGAATCAGCAGCCGATGGAGCGTCCGCAGGCGCCGCTTGTGATGAAGGTACGCGTCGGTCTGCAATTCCTGCACCACCTCGCGCACTTCGAAGGGCGTCGCTGTGCCCGGCATCGGCTTGCCGAAGCTCACCGTGACAGGGTAGGGAATCGAGCGCGGCATTTTCCACAGAAACCGCCCGCCCTCAAAGCTGAAGATGCTGCCCCATATCCCGCCCAGCGCCACGGGCACGATCGGCGCGTCCACTCCCTTCACGATTCGCTCCATGCCGCGGCGGAACGGCAGCAATTGCCCGATGCGCGTGATTTCTCCCTCGGCGAAGATGCACACGACTTCGCCCGAGCGGAGCGCCGCGGTGGCCTCGCGCAGCGAATGAAGCATCTCGCGCGGATGAAGCTCGGAAGAGATCGGAATCACGCGAATCATTTTTGCGAAGGGCTTGATGAAGGGCAGGTCGTAGATGTCCTTGAACATCAGGAAGCGGATGGGGCGGTCCGTGGAAGCCATCAGCAGCAGCGCGTCCACGAACGACATATGGTTTGCGACAAACAGCGCGCCGCCCGTCTCCGGAATGTTCTCGCGCCCCTCCACGCGAATGCGATAGACCGTGTGCGTCGCCAGCCACAGCACGAATCGCAGCAGCGAATCCGGCAGCAGGTAGACCGAATACGCCGTGGCCACGAGCGTCAAGATCGCGCCATCGAGAAAAACTCCGCGCGCCGTCTGATGCAAGCCGCTCACGAAGACCCAGTAAGCGCCGGCCGCAAGGAAGATTCCCACGAAAGAAAGCAGATTCGCGGCGGCGATCACGCCTCCTTTTTGCTCGGGCGCGGGCTGATGCTGAATCAGCGCCCCTACCGGCACCGCGAAGAATCCGCCGAAAAATCCGAGCAGCGCCAGATGGATAAGGGTGCTCGTGACCGTTTGGCCCGGGTGATAGAGGAACGCGGAGAAAATCGTCATGCCGATGGCGCCGAGCGGAATCAGTCCGTATTCGATTTTTCCGCCGGAAAGATAGCCGGCCGCCAGGCTCCCCACGCCGATCCCGATGCCGATGGCCGCCTGCAAATAGCTTACATGCGCGTCGTCCACCCGCAGAATGTCGTGCCCGTACAGGATGATTGTGAATTGCAGCAGCGCAGCTAGGAAAAATAAATACGTGTTGCCCAGCACGGCCCATCCCAGCACTCGATCGGCGCGAATGATTTTCATTTGCGCCCCGAAATCGCCCAGCGGGTTCCAGCGGAATTTTCTTGAGGGATTCGCCGCGGGAACGCGCGAAATGCCCAGGCTCGCCACGAACCCGGCGCAGGTGCACGCCAGAAGCAGAAGCCCGGCAGCGCCTTCGCGCCCGTGATACCGCACGGCGAGAAAGCCCGCCGCCATCGTTCCCGCGATGGATGCAAGAAATGTGCCCATCTCGATGATCCCATTGCCCCAGGAAAGCCGCGCTTCTGGAAGCAACTCAGGGAGCAGCCCGTACTTGGAGGGGCCGAAGAGCGCGGCTTCGGAACTGATCAGAAATACGCTCGCGCACTCCATCGGCAGGCTGTGCAAATAGAGCGCCACGATCGCGAACGCCATCACGGCGAATTCGAGCGCCTTCGTGCCGATCGTCGCGCTGCGTTTGCTGTAACGGTCGGCGAAAAAGCCGCCCGCCATGGAAAAGAGGATGAAAGGAAGCGCAAAGAGCGCGCCGACCAGCGGAATCAGGCGGTCGCGTGTCGCCGTCGGCAGCGCCATCGCCACAATGATGTAGATGACGAGAAATTTCAGCGCATTGTCGTTGAACGCGGTCTGAAACTGCGTGGCGATCAGGCTCCAGAAGCCGCGCTGCCAGCCGCGAGGTGATCCGGAGTGTCGGGCGACCGAGGCTGTTGCGTCTTTCGTCATCGATTCGGCCATCTCTCGAGTCGCAGTTTACTCCCGCCAATCCACCACGTCCATTTCACGCGAGGCTGGCCCTGAGCAGCAGGTTAAAGCGTGTAAGGGAGGCCGACGGACTCTCAGGCGGACGCGACACCAGGTGACTTTAAGCTACTCCTGCAAATAGTATTCGAGGTTGGGGTTCTCGACGTCTCGTGTCGCGTCCATCGAAAAGCAGTAGTGCCCGGCAGGGTGGGACCACATGTCCGGGCGTGCAGCGGATGCGTCCTGCGGGCTCGGAAGCGAGAACGTCGCGCAGAGCTCGTACTGGCTTCCTCCCTTGACGTGATATTCATAGGGGGCGCCCGTGACTGGATCGGACGTCCGGAAATTCGCCAACTCGACAAGCTGAGCGGGCAGCTTGTGGTCCAAATCAGGGTTGGAATTCCAATGATTGTGAATCTCGGAGCCCAGCAGGTACAAGTCCTGAACGCGTGTTGCGTCGGCTCGCAGCGTCCGCTGCGTCTTGGGTGCGCCCAGACTCGAAAACCCCCACGCAATCATTGCCACCACGGCCAGCGCTGCCAGAGCCGCCATCCAGGAATCGCGGCCGAACCGGCCGCGCGCTCCAGACTCATCGGTTTTTCTCAGCCCACCGTAGTAATATGAAAAGACACCGCCCGATAGGACGAGTACGACTAAAGCCTTCGCGATAAACCGGGACGTGATCTCGCCGCGCAGGAAATACGTCAGGATCGTGATCAGGTCGCCGATGAAGCATCCGGCCGCGATGACCAGCGCCAAATAGGTCAGCCACTTCCGGACAGGAGATGACAATTTCTCGGGACGGCTCCTGCTCTCGCGAACAACAATCCGCGATACGAACAGGTAAATCGGAAACGCCACGAGGATGGAAGCGAGGGAGCCGGCGATGCTGTAGGTGTCGTACTGCGAGTTCACTGCGGAAAGCGCATCCACCAGCGACCGGTCAATTAAAGTGAACGCAAGGGAACCTAGGCCGATCGTCCACGTTGCCAAAGTCGAGAAAACGAGAAGATAAAAGAAGGCGTCTCTGGCCGCTGTACTCCCACCGCCGCGGCGAGGAATCTCGATCCCTGTCACCCGTTCGTAGTGCGCGGCCAGCGCTTCGTATACCTCTTTTTCCGGCCATCCCCGGCCCGTCAACATTCCGACGAGGGTTTCATCGGACACCCCGCCCGATTTTGCGAGCTCGATGAATTCGGAGATTTTGGGGCTGGCGAGCATGGCGGATTTCTATATCAGATTCCGTGCGACAACGCAAACGCTCCCAGGGGGCTACGCACGGACCCGTGCTGGCGATGCCGCAGCCGGTACAGGAGTTTCGCGCTTGTGATATTTCGCGGCCACGTAATCGTTGAGGAGCGTCTGAAACGCAAGGGACAGCTCGTCGTACGTCCCTTCGAGAGTGGTGAATTTTTGCCCATCAATATATACAGGGCACCGCGGCGCTTCGCCCGTGCCCGGCAGGCTGATTCCGATGTTCGCGGTCTTCGATTCGCCCGGCCCGTTGACGATGCAGCCCATCACCGCCAGTTTCAATTCCTCCACGCCCTCGTATTCGCGCTTCCATTCCGGCATTTTGTCGCGGATGTAGCCCTGGACGCTCTCGGCCAGCTTCTGAAACGTTGTGCTTGTCGTGCGGCCGCAGCCGGGGCAAGCCGTCACGCTCGGCGCGAACGTCCGCAGCCCCAGCGATTGCAGCAGCTCGCACGCCGCATACACTTCCTCGCGGCGGTCTCCGCCGGGCCGCGGCGTCAGCGAAACGCGCACCGTGTCCCCAATTCCTTCGCTCAGCAATATCCCCATGGACGCCGCGGACCACACCAGCCCCTTCGCGCCCATGCCTGCTTCGGTCAATCCCAGGTGCAGCGGCTGCTCCGTCTTTCGCGCGAGCGCGCGATAAATTTCGATCAAATCATGCGGACGCGATACCTTGCACGAAATAATGATCTGGTCCTTGCGCAGTCCCGATTCAAGCGCCAGCTCCGTGGATTCGAGCGCGGAAAGCACCATGCACTCATTAATAATTTCTTCCGAGGATTTCCCCAGGTCCTTGTCCGTGTTCTCCTGCATCTTGCGCATCACCAGCTCTTGATTCAGCGAGCCGCCATTCACGCCGATGCGCACCGGCTTGCCGTTGTCGCGCGCCACTTTGCAAATAGTCGAAAACTGTTCGTCGCGCCGCTGGCCATGCCCCACGTTGCCGGGATTGATGCGGTATTTATCGAGCGCGCGAGCGCAGTCGGGATATTTCACGAGCAGCACGTGGCCGTTGTAATGGAAGTCGCCGATAATCGGGACGTCGCATCCCGCGTCCGCCAGCCGCTTCTTGATTTCCGGCACCGCCGCCGCCGCTTCCGGCACGTTCACCGTGATGCGTACCAGTTCCGACCCCGCCTGCGCGAGTTCCAGGCACTGCTGCGCCGTCCCTGCGGCATCGGCCGTGTCCGTGTTGGTCATGGACTGCACCACCACGGGCGCGCCTCCGCCCACCTGGACCTTGCCCACCATCACGCCAACCGTCTTGTGCCGCTCGTGCGTCATTGCGTCCTTCTATTGTAGCGAATCCCGCCGCCCCCTGGCGATTTGTTCTTGCCGTTCGGGTTCAAATGTAGCGCCGGGGCCTGACAGCTTGCTGAAAAAAAGGGGAGGACTTGCGGGCAGCCTAAAACTCTTCGCGGCGGACGATCGCGGCAGGCTTGCCGCTGCGCGGGGGAGGCACCACCGTCGCCATTTTTCGGATCATGGCCAGGACGAGTCTCTTATCGTCATCGGAGAGCGTGGCCGAATATTTCTTGATATCCGCGAGAAAGCGTATCTCTTCGTCGGAAAGCTCGCCAAGAATCTTGCGAGTCTCGCGGTCCTGCGGGCTGTCCGTACCGGGGAAGAAATCGGCCAGGCTCACTTCCATGGCCTCGGCAATTTTCGCCAGCGTTTCAAGCGAAGGGACCGTGTGCCCGTTCTCGACGCGCGAAAGGTAGCAGCGCAGAAGTCCCGTGCGCCGTTCGATGTCGCCCTGCGAGAGTCCCCGGTCGCTCCGGTAGTTCCGGATGACCTCGCCGATGTTCACTTTGGGCTTTTCTTTGGGCACCGTATCGTTTCCTACAACAGGCGGTATCTTACGGATTACCCCCACCGCGCGCAACATCAATTTCCGCGATGTTCCTCAGAAGCACATATCGGGAGGAGCGGGGGCTTGCCCGCCGTGGCGGACGCGTTTCCGGTTAGACCACAGGCTGTGGGCCGGGGCCTCCTTCCGGGGACGCCCCCTGCCGCTCGCCGCCGCGCCCGCAACGCCTCCGGGCGAATTTCCGCGTCTTGTTCAGAGAAACTTGAAGTTGTTTCCATCGTAGCTGCGTCCGGACACAGCCGCCTGGACTGTAGACACACCGGTTCCTCCGTAACCTTCATCCGTAAATTCCGCAGGGTTTCCAAGACCACTAAGCCTGAATACGGACTGGCATCCTGATTCCGTAATGCGCGGATCGAAGTAGCCCCGCCCCCTCTTTTTGCGCGGCGATAGTCCCTTGAATAACACATATATTACTTATGTACTACGTGTATACCACTTGGAAATCATGTTGAAGAATCCTCTGGCCATGCTTCGCCCGGTGAGCAGGGGAACCCACATCGTCCGGGGCGCTTCCTCCACGCCCTAACGTGCGGCGCGCAAGGGGGTCATCCCCCGCCGCACTGAGGAGGAAAAATGAAATTCACGAAAATCGCCTGGGTATTTTCGTTTGTTCTTGCAGTTCTCACGGTTCCAACATTTGCCCGTCAGTTCCACCCCATGCCACCACACAACCCCACACTCGCACGTCAGTTCCACCCTATGCCACCCCACAACCCGACGCTCGCCCGTCAATTTCACCCCATGCCTCCCCACAACCCGACACTCGCACGTCAGTTTCACCCTATGCCACCCCACAACCCGACGCTCGCACGTCAGTTTCACCCCATGCCGCCACATAATCCGGTCGGCTAAACAATCGCTTCCATCCGCGTGATTCTCTTGGGGGCGGGTCTCGGATCCGCCCCTAAATGTTTTTATGTCCCGCTAGAGCCGTTTTCTGTGGTAGTATTTACCGTTCGAACAAGCCAAAACTTGATGCTATCCTTTCTCATCTGGCGCGTTGGAATCCTACTGGAGGGGCTGCTCCTGTTCTGCGGCTTTCGGAGTAAGACGCTCGCAAGATACCCCTTTTTCTTCATCTACATTGCCTGCGCGCTGGCCGATGACATTGTGGAATACGTCCACTTTTATTTGTTAGGGTGGGCATCTTATGTGAAATGGTTCTGGTTCGGAGAATTCCTGACGCTGATCGTCGGTTGCGGCATCATTCTCGAGATTTTTCGGTGCGTGCTCTCTGCCTATCCGGGAGCCGAAAGATTCGCGAGAATTGGCGGTTTGGCCGTTTTTGGAGCAGTCGCGTGCTTCGCGGCTATTTATCCACATATGATGCCCGCGGCATCCCGCCCAGGGACGATGTATGAGCTCGGACGGGACCTGCGGACGGTGCAGGCAATCTTCCTGGTCGGCTTATTCGGTGTGATTCGATATTACGGAATCGCAATTGGGAAAAATATGCGGGGAATCATACTGGGTTACGGCCTCTATGTTGGAGCGGAGCTCGTCGGCCTGGCAATACGATCCTATTCCGGAGTGCCTCTACCGGGCACCTGGAACGTGATTATGCAGCAGGCCGCCTATGGTACGGCCGTAGTTATTTGGATTACGGCGCTGTGGTCGTATCGTCCCAATCCGGTTCCCGATTCCTCGATCCGGCTGGAGGAAGATTACGAAGCGTTTGCCGCCAGGACAAGAAGCATGGTCGGCGCCTTACGGATCCATCTGGCCAAGGCGGCGCGCCCATGATAGAGCTGATTCTCTTCCTGCTGGTTGGGGCCCTGCTGCTGTTTTCGCTCCTTTTCTTTGCCCCGCGCAATGCGCAAGGCCAGAAGGACGCGGAGCCTCTCGCACAGGTCCAGCATGCACTGAACGTTTTGCAACTCGGGCTTCTCGCGCCGGAAATAGTGGGACGGATATTTGCGAAGGGAGATTTCGATTACGTCGTCTCGGAAACTTCTGCGGAGATCCAGAAGCTTTTCCTCGAGGAGCGCCGAAGGCTCGCACTTTCCTGGGTGGGCCAAGTTCGCCGCCAGATTGTCAGCCTCAGGCGTTTTCACTTGGGTTCGGCGCGGTTCTACGCCAGGCTGAGGTTCCTAACTGAAATGAGGCTGGCCTGGGACTTTGCCACACTGCTGTTTGCGTGCCGCGCTCTGCAGGCCGCCGTGTATCTTCGCGGGCCTTACGCGGCTCCGCGCCTCGTGGGAGCCACGGCAGCGGCGGCGGCCAGAGTGTGCGGCGTTTCCGAGAAATCCCTCGACTTTCTGAGGCCGGCGCGCGTGAGCTCCTTCGGGGACGATTCGGCCGGCGGTTCGGCGGTATAGTGGCGCGACGATGACACCCATCTCTCAGCGGATGCCCCGGCGCATGGAGGTTGTGAAGGCAGTGGAGGACCTCCACCGGCGTACTCTCTCAAATATGCCGAGGCCGCTCGACCGGCTGATCTATCTGGCCTCGACGCGGGACTACAATACGGGCACCTATTATCACGAGGGCCTGGCTTCCCGTTTCACAGAAGAGGTTGCCTGTGAAGCCCTGGCCGATTGCCACGGCGAAGCGTTCGGTGAACTGGTCTCTTCTTCTCTACATGACTTGGTGCGGCAGCTCGAGGGATATAGGGACTCGACGCATAGCAGCCCTGGGGAGTTCGTTACGGCCTGGAAAAACTTGGAACCCTACCGTGTGACTATCCCGGTCGGGACGGATCTGCTCGCAGCGGAACTGCTCTTCTCGAACATCAAAATCGCCTTGGCAATTTTGGAAGTGCGTCGAAAAATTCGCCCGACGGCGGAATGAGCCGCATGGCGACACCCGCGACTTGGCCGATGATTTCCGCCTCGGATGGAAAGGCAAACTGGCGGATGGCGGCGCCGGATAACGGATGCGGAATCAATGTGATCTGTGAGCCACGCACCTCGCACCAGGAGCAGGCGTATCCATCCCGTAGTTCGATGAACTGAATCGGGCGGTCGAATTCCGTGCGCCATTCCCCCACTTCCATGCGCGCGGGCTGGCTCTCAATCTGAACGAACGACCCCGGCCGCAAGAGCGGATACATCGTATAGTCCTGCATTCCCACGTAGCCGTACTGGCAACGCCGCAAGTCGAGCTTCTGAAGCAGCGCAATGGGAACCTCTCCCCAGATCTCCACCATGCGCGCAATCAGACTCGTTTTTTCCAGGCTGAAGCTCTTGTCGAAACGCACCGGGAAGGTGATCGCTTTTCCCGGGCCGGGCGGCTCGTCCGCTGCCAGGTGCGTCCTCTGCAGCGGCAGAGCAAGCTGGTAGCGCGCGCTGGCATTCAAGTCAATGCCGAATACGGCGAGGAGATCGTTGAATCTCGTTCGATAGATTACGCTCAAGCTGTACAGCTTGAAGATGCTGGGAATGGAGTTCTTGTTTTCCAGTTGCGTCAGCCACGCGTTGGATATATAGAACTCTTCATTTTGACGGTCCTCGGCGATCATGCGCGTGAATTCTTCGACTTCGCGTGTGGTGACTCCCAGCCTGTTTCTAAGCTCCCTCAGGTGCTCTCCTGGCCGTATAGGAGGCTCGACTCGCGTATTCCGCATATTCTTGGGGTTCCCCGTCAGGCCAAATAAGTCAAAACTTAGGACTTTCGGCCTTTCGAATCAAGACACTTAAGAGTTTTTCCAGTTTGTGTCCGGAAATCCGACCGAGCATGGTTACCTGCCTTAACGTTGTTGCCATTCCCAGAAAAGGACGAAACTGCTCCTCCTGCCCTCCCCAGAGGTCAGCATATCAATGAATACCTCTTCTGCATTTCCAGTTGTCGAATCGAAATTCAGGCATGGTACTCATCTGCTCGGAATAATAAGCAACTTTGCATTTGCGCCTCCAATCGTTTGCGCATAGCATAGAAAATCAGGGGCTGTACGGTCCGTAAGTCCTAATTTCCGAGCTAGAATGTCGCCTGGCGGGCGCAAGGACATCGCCGGCTCGATCTTACAGCGTACCGATTAGGGTCTGCTACTTATGTTTTACATGGCTCCGTTTTTCTACTGATTATTCTGGTTTGGATATCAAACGACTGTACGTATATTTCCGCACGGCGTAGGCCGATGGGCTGCTGAATGCTGCATCGGAACTCGCGCGCGGAAGTGTTTTCATAGCCAGGAGGGATGTTTTCACTTTGGCATCACTACAACATCGCATGGATAGCTGTGCGATGAGTCTTGTGCCATCCTTGAAAAATAGGGAAGCAGAATATGAGCAGCCACTCCAATGCGCCATCGGACGTTCGCCCACCCAATTGCCAGCGCCAGGTGCCGCGCTACAGTCTTATTGTCGGGGTGGATATTATTGAGCCGGCAAGCGACCTCCGCCTTTCCGGGCGCGTATCCGAGATCAGCCGCAAGGGATGTTACGTGGACATTCTGAATACGCTGCCCACAGGGACTGTGATTCGACTGCACATGACCCGGGATCAAGGCAGGTTCACGACCCTGGGGAAGGTCATATACGTACAACAAGGGGTCGGCATGGGCGTGGCATTCCAGGATACGACTGCCGACGAAATGAACATACTCGATGCATGGCTGGCTGAACTGAACAAATAGCGACGACGGCTTGCGCGAGTCCGCATATTCTGACCCGATGTGCCCCCATTTTCGAGCGGTCGCAAATACTTTCCGTGTAACACTCCATTCATCCTGGGGGCGTATACTCAATGCGTCGGCGACTGAGGAATGCATCCAGGGACGAATCGCTAAGGGCCCCGCCTGCCAGAAGGAGGTAGCCATATGGCTTCCACAGCAACCCCTGTTCCAGCAAGTTTGTCCGATCCCAGGCAGCCCTTATCCTCCGAGGAATTGCGCAAGATGCACGCCTACTGGCGCGCCGCCAACTATCTGTCGGTGGGCCAGATTTATCTTTACGATAACCCGCTGCTGAAGCGGCCGCTGACACCCCCGGATGTGAAGCACATGTTGTTGGGGCACTGGGGTACGACGCCCGGGCAGAACTTCATTTACGCCCACTTGAACCGGGTCATCAAAAAATACGACCTCGACATGATTTACGTGTCCGGCCCCGGTCACGGCGGCCCGGCGATCGTGGGCAACACCTATCTCGAGGGCACTTATAGTGAAATCTATCCCAACATCAGCCAGGATGAGGCCGGGCTTCGCAAGCTCTTTATTCAGTTTTCTTTTCCCGGGGGAATTCCGAGCCACGTATCGCCGGAATGCCCGGGCTCGATCCACGAGGGCGGCGAGTTGGGCTATTCGCTGAGCCATTCGTTTGGGGCGGTGGTCGACAATCCTAATCTCGTCGTCGCCTGCGTGGTCGGCGATGGTGAGGCGGAGACCGGACCGCTGGCCACGGCGTGGCATTCCAACAAATTTCTCGATCCGGCCACGGACGGGGCGGTGCTCCCCATCCTACATCTCAACGGCTACAAGATTTCCAACCCGACCATCCTCGCCCGCATCACTCGCCAGGAATTGGAGCAGTTGCTCCGCGGGTACGGGTGGACGCCCTATTTCGTTGAGGGTCACGAGCCTGGGCCGATGCATGAGGCCATGGCCGCTACGCTCGACACGGTGGTGGAGCAGATCAAGAAAATTCAGCAGGACGCCCGCGTCCACGGCAACTTGGCGCGTCCGCGCTGGCCGATGATCGTCCTCAATTCACCCAAGGGCTGGACGGGTCCGAAGATGATTGATGGTTTGCAGGTTGAAGGCACCTTCCGTTCGCACCAAGTGCCGATCACTGACCCAGCCACGAATCCTGAACATCTCAAGCTGTTGGAAAACTGGCTGAGGAGCTACCAGCCGGAGGAACTCTTCGATGAACAGGGGCGGCTGAAACCGGAACTGGCCGAACTTGCGCCCAAGGGCGAACGGCGCATGGGCGCGAATCCCCATGCCAACGGCGGAATTCTGCTCCGCGATTTGCGGATGCCGGATTTCCGCGACTACGCGGTCGACGTGCCCTTGCCGGGGGTGCTGGGCATCGGCGACACGCATGTGCTCGGGCGATTCCTGCGCGATGTGGTGAAGCTGAACAGCGAGCAGCGGAATTTCCGGGTCTTTGGCCCTGACGAGACACTCTCCAACGGGCTGGAAGCCCTCTTTGAAGTGACCAAACGCCAATGGGATGCCGCGACCGTGCCGAACGACGAATTTCTTGCACGCGCCGGGCGGGTGATGGAAATGCTCAGCGAGCACCAATGCGAGGGCTGGCTCGAAGGCTACCTGCTTACCGGGCGGCATGGGCTCTTCAATTGCTACGAGGCGTTCATCCACATCGTCGATTCGATGTTCAACCAGCACGCCAAGTGGCTGAAAGTGACGCGCGGCATTCCCTGGCGTCGGCCGATCTCTTCCTTGAACTACCTTCTTTCCTCGCATGTCTGGCGCCAGGACCACAACGGCTTCACACACCAAGATCCCGGCTTCGTTGACCACGTCGTGAACAAGAAGGCTGAAGTCGTGCGGGTTTACTTTCCGCCGGATGCAAACTGCCTGCTGTCGGTGATGGACCACTGCCTGCGCAGCCGCCATTACGTCAATCTCGTGATCGCGGGCAAGCACCCGGCGCCGCAATGGCTGGCGATGGACGCCACCGTCAAGCACTGCACCGAGGGTATCGGCATCTGGCAGTGGGCCAGCAACGACCAGGCCGTTGCGCCCGACGTGGTCATGGCCTGCTGTGGCGATGTGCCCACGCTCGAGACGCTCGCCGCCGTCTCCATTATGCGCGAGCATCTGCCCGATCTGAAAATCCGCGTGGTCAACGTCGTCGACCTCATGAAGCTGCAGCCGCAATCCGAGCATCCCCATGGGTTGAGCGACAGGGATTTCGACGAACTCTTCACCAAGGACAAGCCGGTCATTTTCGCCTTCCATGGCTACCCGTGGCTGATCCACCGGCTCACCTACCGCCGCACGAACCACGATAACCTACACGTCCGCGGCTATAAGGAAGAGGGCACCATCACCACGCCTTTCGACATGACGGTGCTGAACGATCTGGATCGCTTCCATCTCGTGATGGACGCCATCGACCGCCTTCCGCAGACCGCCGACAAGGGCATCTACCTAAAGCAGCAGCTCAAAGACAAGTTGATCGAGCACAGGCAATACATAGACAAATACGGCGAGGACCTGCCGGAAATCCGCGATTGGAAGTGGCCCTACTAGGCCGTGAAAATTCTGGTCCTCAATTCGGGATCGAGCAGCCAGAAGAGCAGCCTCTACGATATCCGCGGGGATTTGCCAACCGAGCCGCCGAAGCCCGACTGGGAAGCCAAGATCGAATGGGATGGAGACCGGGCGGAAATAAAAGTGGCCACGGCGGCTGGCGCGGCGTTCAGTAATCGCTTGCCGACAGGATCGCGCAGAGAGGCAACCGAGGAGTTATTGAAAAATCTTTGGACGGGACCGGCGCGCGTTTTGGAAAACGCTTCCGAAATCAGCATCGTAGGTCACCGCATCGTCAACGGCGGGAAAGACTACGAGCAGCCCACTCTCGTCACCACCGAAGTCAAGGCCGCCATCGCGCGGATGGCCTCGTTTGCGCCGCTTCACAATCGAGCCGAGCTGGATGGGATCGAGATCATCGCACAAAAGCTTGGCTCCGTCCCGCAGGTTGCGGTTTTCGATACGGGCTTTCACAGCCGTATGCCGGAACCCGCCGCCGTGTATCCGGGACCATACGAATGGCTCGCACGGGGAATTCGCCGGTACGGATTTCACGGAATCAACCACAAATATTGCGCGGAGCGTGCCGCCAAGCTTTTGGGCAGGGATTTGGGGCCGCTCAAGCTCGTCACATGCCATCTGGGAAACGGCTGCTCGCTCGCGGCCATTCGCGACGGCCACAGCGTGGATACAACCATGGGCTTCACGCCGCTCGAAGGCCTGATGATGGGCACACGCTCCGGGTCGGTGGATCCGGGGATCTTGATTTACTTGATGCGGGAAAGCCGTCTCACCGGAGATCAAATGGACGCATTGCTGAACACGAAATCCGGCCTGCTGGGAATTTCCGGAGTATCCGGGGACATGCGGCAGGTGGTTGGTGCGATGAAGGACGGAAATGAGCGGGCGAAGCTGGCCTTTGAAATTTTCGTGCACCGCTTGCGTTCCTGCATGGGCTCGATGATTGCGGTTTTAGGCGCAATAGATGCCGTGGTATTTACGGCCGGCATGGGAGAAAATTCGCCCGAGGTTCGAGCCGCTGTCTGCGCAAACCTTGCATTCGTTGGCGCGAAACTTGATATGGAAAGGAACGCACAACCCGAACTGGACGCGGACATTTCACTTCCGGATTCTCGCGTGCGCATTCTGGTGATTCGCGCGCAGGAAGACTGGGCCATCGCGCGCGATTGCTGGCGGTTCGCGTCTCTTCGAAGCGCCCTCGTTGGCGCCAGGCTGGACTAGCGCGAAATTGGTGCCGGAGGAGGGAGTCGAACCCACACGGCCTTGCGGCCAACGGATTTTGAGTCCGCCGCGTCTGCCATTCCGCCACTCCGGCGTGCACAAAATTTTAGGCTACCTTGCAGGGAACAGCAACACCGCCTTGAAATTGAGGTCGCTTTATCGCACGGGCTCGCGGCTGCCCGAGGCGCGCGGCGCGGAAAGGCCGGCTGCCGAGGCCGGGCGGCGCGAGCGGGGATCGAGGAAGAAGTGCAGGAATTCGGCGATGGTCATGCCGAGCTGGCTCCACAGCCGGCGCTTGAGCGTGCGATAGTCCTGCGCGCCGCTGAAGACGTCGCGAATCAAATCGCGGAATGTGGGCGAGCAATTCAGAAGCTGCACCATGCGCGTGGTGACGGCGCCGCCGAGAAACGTGCCGCGAAAGAGTTTTCGCGCCAGGTGGGCGGCGAATTCCAGGTCCGTCGAGAATGCCGAGCGCAAGCGTTCGGGATACGCCAGGGGCTGCCCTTCGATGAGTGCCTCCGCGAGCAAGTCGCCGGAGCGGAGGGCGTAGTAAAGGCCCTCGCCTGTGAGGGGATCGACAGTAGCTGCCGCGTCGCCGGCCATGGCCCAGTTTTTTCCCGCGATGCGGCGCGCGCGAATGGTTTGCGCGCTGGGCGAAGGCAGCACATGGCTATAAAAGGTTGCGCCGTCCATGGGGATTTTTTCCTCGGCGGTGAAACCATCGAGGAGGGAGTGCAATTGCCGGCTTGAGCTTTGTCCCATTTTCGCGCAGATGCCCACGGAGAGGTGATCGAAACGCGGAAACGACCACAGGTAGCCCTCGAACTTCTTTAAGAATTTCACCTTGAGGACGTTTTCTTCGGTGGGGACGAAGTAGCCGAGGGTCATCTCGAGGTCATTCGCGCCGAGCGGCGTGGTTCCGGGCAGGAGTTGATTGCGCGCGCCTGCCGCCAGGACCACGAAATCCGAGGAGCGCTCTTCGCCGGAAGCCATCAGGCGCACGCGCTCGGCGTCCGTATTCACGCTGGTAATGCGCGATTGCACCACCGCGCAGCCTGCAGCGAGGGCGCGGTCGAGGAGCAGGCCGTTGAGCACCTTGCGCGCGTAGATAACGATGGGATGCACCATCTCGAAGCGCGCGCGATCCCCGCGGCTGGATATCAGCTCCGCTGTGTGGACGATTTTTTTGGGCTGGGGTGCGTCGAGGAGAAAAGGATAGGCTTCAATGGCTTTGTGGGTCAGGCCGCCGCCGCAGGGTTTCTCCCAAACGAGCCGCTCATCGTAAATGGTGACCTCGAAGCCCGCGCTGGCCAGCCGCTCTCCGCAGAGCGCTCCGGCGGGCCCGCCTCCGACGATGGCGATCTCTTTCATTTTTCCGCTTTCGAGGCCGTTTTTCCCCTGCGGAATACGCGCGGCGGAAAACAGGGCGCAACAAACCAGAGCGCGAGTATAGCACCAAAAAAAAGCGGCGCACTCGGAGTCGTCCGAAGAGTTTCCAGCGCGCATGATAGAATCATTTGCTCGGCCGTTCCCGCGGGGGCGGATCGAGGGACAGTCGTTTGGGAAAAGTTGTATCGCAAAGTGAGCTGGTTCGCCGCCGGGGCGAGTGGGAACGCAACGGCAAGGCCGTGGTGTGCGCCATCGGGTCATTTGACCTGCTGCATCCGGGCCACATCCGGCTGCTCGAGCAGGCGCGGTCGCTCGGGGACATCCTGGTTGTCTTGGTGCGGAGCGACGCGAGCGTGCGGGCGCGCCGCGCTTCGGGCGCAGGCACAAAGGTAAAATCTTCGGGTCCCGCCACGCCCGCCGCGGAGCGGGCGGAAATTCTCGCGGCGCTTGCGGCAGTGGATTACGCCGTGGAATTCGACGAGGCGTCTCCGCGCGCGTTCCTGGCGCAGCTTGCGCCCGCCATTATGGCAAAGGGGGGCGACCCGCGCTCCGCCGAGCCTGCTTCGCGCGAGGACGACGAATTCGTAGCCGCTGGTTGCGAGGTTGTGCGCATCCCGCTCGAGCCCGGCTATTCGAGGGCCCTGCTCATCGAACGAATCACCCGGCTTCCCGCATGATTCTCCCCCTGGTTTCTGAGCTTCTCGCGCGTGTGGCACGCCAGCCCGCCGTCGAGGAAGCGTTCGAAAGGCTGCGCCGCGGCACGGGCGAAGTGCGTCTCGCGGGGGCGACGGATTCGGCGAAGGCGCTTCTCGCAGCGCTAGCTGCCGCGGAGCTTGGCCGCCCGGCTATCTTCCTCGTGGAATCGAGCCAGATGGCCGAGGGACTCGTTGATCCCGTACGCTGGTTCTATCGCGCCGTCACCGGCAAACCCGGACACCGAGTGGCGTACTTACCGGCGTACGACGCGCTGCCCTATGAAAATCGCTCGCCTCACGCTGAAATTTCCGAGGCGCGCGCAGTGGCGCTCTGGCGCCTGGCGACGGGAGAAGCCGACCTGCTGATCGCGCCGGTGCAGGCGGCGCTGTGGCGAATGCGCGAGCCGGAATTTTACCGCCGTCTTGCGCGCACCGTGTCGCGCGACGAAACCATCGCCCACGAGGAGCTCATCGGTTACCTGGCCGGCGCCGGCTACGACAAACAAGCGACCTGCGAAATGCCCGGGCAATATGCCGTTCGCGGAGGGATCATTGACGTCTTCTCGCCCGAAGCGCCCCAGCCCGTGCGCATCGAACTGCTGGGCGATACGATCGAATCCATCCGCGCCTTCGATCCCAATTCCCAACGTTCCACCAATCCCATGGAGCGCGCGACGCTCTTGCCGCTCGCCGAATTCGTGCGCCACGCCGAAGTTCTCGAGCCGCAGCGCGTTTCGTCCCCCGCGGGACGCAAGGACGATGCCGCACACGAAGGGTTCTTTCCCGGGTGGGAATTCCGCGAAATTCTTCGGGAGGACCGCAAAGCGGTGCTGTTCGATCTGGCCAGCGAGCCGGTGATCGTCGCCAGCGAGCCGTCCTCGCTCGAATCGGCCGCCGGGAAATATCGCGCGCGCCTGGCGGAGGCATTCGACGAATCCGAAGATCCGCTGGCCGCAAGCCCCGATAGCTATCTTTTCAGCGAAGAAGAGTGGGCGCTGGCTCTGGAACTCTCGCCGCGGCTGGCGCTCGAGCGATTGAGCGTCGCCGGGCAGAGCGCCGCGCCCCTTGGGCTGCGAACGCAGCCAACCGCGCGGTATCACGGGAATGTAGCCGCGTTCATCGCGGAAGTGCGTGGGCGGATGGCATCGGGGGAAAATGTGATGGTCTCGGCGGCGAGCACGGGAGAGCTGGAGCGCTTCGCGGACATTTGCCACGAATACGATCTGCCCTACCGCCTGGGCGAACTCGAAGAGACCGCGACGATCACGCGCTTGGCCGAAGAAGGCAGCGTGGGCGCTGCTCCCGCGATGGTGCTGGTGAAGGCGCCGCTGCCCGAAGGAGTGGCGATTCCCGAGGCGCGGATAGCGATCTATGGGAATGCCGATCTTTTCGAAACGTTCGCGGCCCCCGAGCGCCAGCGCTCTCGCCCCAAGACGGCGAGTTTTTTCAGCGATCTAGCGGACGCCAAACCCGGCGATTATGTGGTGCACATGGACCACGGCATCGGGCAATTCGAGGGCTTGCGACAGGTGGTCGTCGAAGGCGCTGCCGGCGAGTTCATGCTGCTGCGGTATGCGGACGATGCACGGCTCTATGTTCCGCTGGCCCGGCTTGATCTGGTGCAGAAATTTCAGTCGCTGGGAGGGGTGCAGCCCACGCTCGACCGCTTGGGCACGACCGTGTGGGAAGCGCGCAAGACGCGCGTGCGCAAGTCCGTTACGGACATGGCGGAAAAGCTTCTCGCTCTCTACGCGGACCGCAAGACGGCGCAGGGCCACGCTTTCCCAGCCGATTCCAATTGGCAGCGCGAATTCGAAGACGCGTTCGAGTTCGAGGAAACCCCGGACCAGCAGCGCGCCATCGAAGATGTGAAACGCGACATGGAGTCCCCGCTGCCGATGGACCGCCTGCTTTGTGGCGACGTCGGCTATGGCAAGACAGAGGTCGCCATGCGCGCGGTTTTCAAGGCCCTGGGGGATTCCAAGCAAGCCGCGATTCTGGCGCCCACCACGGTGCTCGCGTTCCAGCATTATGAAACCTTTCGCCGCCGCTTTGCCGCGTTTCCGGTGCGCATCGAAATGCTCAGCCGGTTTCGAGGCGAGAAGGAGCAGAAGAAGACTCTCGAAGAGCTGGAAGCCGGGAAAGTGGACATCATCATCGGGACGCACCGACTGCTTTCGCATGACGTCAAATTTCAGGACCTGGGGCTGCTCGTGGTGGATGAGGAGCAGCGCTTCGGCGTGGCGCACAAAGAGCGCCTGAAGGAGATGCGCAAGAACGTGGACGTGCTCACGCTTTCGGCCACGCCCATCCCGCGCACGCTGTACATGTCGCTCGCGGGACTGCGCGATATGAGCGTCATCGAAACGCCGCCGAAAGACCGCCTCGCGATTCAAACCACGGTCGCGCCTTTCAGCGAATCGCTCGTCCAGCGCGTGATCGAAGAGGAGCTCGAGCGCGAAGGCCAGGTGTTCTTCGTCCACAACCGCGTCGAATCCATCGCCTCACTTGCGTCGCTGGTGAAGCGCATGGTGCCCAAGGCTCGCGTCGTGGTGGCTCATGGGCAGATGCGCGAATCTGAACTCGAAAAAGTAATGCTGAAATTCGTTCGCGGCGAAGCCGACGTGCTGGTCTCCACGACCATCATCGAGAACGGCCTCGACATTCCCCGGGCAAACACGATTCTGATCAATCGCGCGGACCGCATGGGATTGTCCGAGCTTTATCAGCTTCGCGGTCGAGTGGGCCGGTCGAATCAGCGCGCCTACGCCTGCCTGCTTGTCCCGGCGGATGGGTCGCTCTCATCCGTGGCGCGCCAGCGGCTCGCGGCGCTGAAGGAATTCAGCGATTTAGGCGCGGGCTTCCGCATCGCCGCGCTCGATTTGGAACTGCGCGGCGCCGGGAACCTGCTGGGCCGCGAGCAGCACGGCCACATCGAAGCGGTCGGCTTCGACATGTACTGCCAGATGATGGAGCGGGCGGTCGCTGAACGGAAGGGTGAAGCCGTGGCTCCAGAGCGCCGCGCCACCCTCAATCTGGGACAGGAAATCCGCATCCCGCCGGAGTACATCGAGAGCGAGACGCTGCGCCTGCGAATCTACAAGCGCATCGCCGGTATCGCCAGCGAAGCGGAGCGCGAGGAAATTCGCCGCGAACTCGAAGACCGGTTTGGCCCCCCGCCGCCCGCGGTTGCGAACCTGCTCGATTACGCCCTGCTTAAGGCGCTGGCCGAGAAGCTATTCGTTGCCTCGGTCGAGCGCCGTGGCCATCAGGTGGGAATCAAGTTCTATGACGATACTCCGCTCGGGCCGGAGCGCCTGGTGGGATTGATCCGCAAACGGCGTGGCATGCGCCTCGATCCGGCGGGTGTGCTTTGGACGGATTGGAAAGGCGACAAGGGCGGCATCATGTCAGCGGTGAGAAACGTATTGCTACAACTACAATCGTAGAGATAAAATCTGTGCCGAGAGGAAAGATGAAAGTTCAAATTTGCCGTTTGTTTGCCCGTTTGGGCGCTTGTGGTGTGCTCCTGCTGGTCCCCGCGTACCTCGCTGGGCAGTCCACCGTGGTCGAAGAGATTGTCGCCCGCGTGAACAACCAGATCATCACGCTTACCGATTACCAGAAGGCCTCGGCGGACCTACAGCATGACGTCGCGCAGGAATGTCCCAAATGCCCGCAAGCAACGCTGGACGCGGAATACAAGGATCGCCAAAAGAATTTGCTTCGCGACATGATTGACCAGCAGCTCCTGGTCGCGCGCGGCAAGGACATGGACATCAATGTCGAGACAGACTTGATCAAGCAACTGGACGACGTCCGCAAGCGGAACAATCTTGCCACCATCGAGGACCTTGAGAAGGCCGTGGAAGGGGAGGGAATTTCCTGGGAAGATTACAAACAAAAAATGCGCGATACCCTTCTGACGCAGGCTGTGATCCGTCAGGAAGTCTCCGGCCACATGGAAATCGGCTCGGACGAAATAAAGCAGTACTACGACGCTCACAAGCAGGACTTCGTCCGGCCCGAAGAGGTGAATCTGCTGGAGATTTTCCTGACTACGCAAGGCCTGAGCCCCGAAGAAACCGCCGCCGTGCAGACGAAAGCGGACGGCCTCCACGCCCGCGTTGTGAAGGGCGAGGATTTCGGCGGGCTCGCAAAGCGATATTCTGATGGCAGCACGGCCAAGGATGGCGGGCCCCTGGGCACCTTCGAGCGCGGCCAGCTCGATCCCAAGATCGAAGATGCCGTGTTCAAGATGGACACGGGGCAGGTGACCGATGTCATCCAGACGCAAACGGGCTTCGAAATCCTGAAAGTGGAGAACCACTATCAGGCGGGCTTGCAGCCGCTCGACAAAGTGAACTCCGAAATCACCAACAAAATCTATGAAGCGAAGATGGAACCGGCGTTGCGCGAGTATCTGGCCCAATTGCGCGAAGAGAGCTACGTCACGGTCCGGCCCGGCTTCACGGACACCGCGGCAGTCCCCGGGGCCACCGTGATTCAGGAGGTTGCGCCGACGCCGGACACGACGGGGAAAAAGAAAAAGAAGATGCTGCCGCTGCCGAAAGTGTCCGGTTGATGAAACCGCAGTTCGTCTCCCATCTCACGGAAGGCCAGATTGTGTCGTCGCACTTTCTCGTGCGCGAGAAGGAGATCCGCACCTCGGCGCGCACGGGCTCGTCCTGGCTGCAACTCGAGCTGGCCGACCGCACCGGCTCGATTTCCGCGAAAATGTGGGACAACTTTTCCGCGCTGGCTTCGGCTTTCGAGCGCGGCGACGTGGTCCTGATCCGCGGACGCGTAAAAATGTATAACGGGCAGAAGGAACTGACGCTCGAACAGATCGTCCCCGCCGCCGAGCGCGACTATGATCTGGCCGATTTTCTGCCGCACACCAAGCACGACGTCGAAGAGATGTACGCCCGCCTGCGCGCCGCCATCTCCGCGATGAAAAGTCCCTGGCTGAAGCAGTTGCTCGCGAGCGTGGTGGAAGACCCTGCGATTGTTCCCCGCCTCAAGCGGGCGCCCGCGGCGATGAACATGCACCACGCCTACCTGGGCGGCTTGCTCGAGCACATCGTGAGCATGATTGGCCTGTCCTCCGCTATCGCCGCGCACTATCCCGAACTCGACGCCGACCTCCTGCTCACGGGAGTGGTGCTGCACGATATCGGAAAAATTGACGAGCTTTGCTACGAGCGCGAAATCGGCTACACGGACACGGGACGGCTGCTCGGCCACATCACCATCAGCGCGGCTCTGGCGCGCGAAAAAATCAAGGCCATTGCCGGATTTCCCGCGCCGCTGGCTGTGCTCGTCGAACATCTGATCCTCAGCCATCATGGCTCGCTCGAATTCGGCTCGCCCTCCTTGCCGCAGACCCGCGAGGCCGTGGCCCTGCATTTCATGGACGACATGGATTCAAAGATGGCCAGCATGCGCGCGAGCCTTGAACTTGCGCCCGACGCGGCCGAGGCCGATGTCTGGACGGAGCGCAATGCATCGTTGCGCCGCGCGCTGCTTCGCGTGGATCAATTTTTGCTGGAAGGCGCGGCCTCCACGTCCCGTGGGGAGGAACCTGCCAAGGCTTCGCCTGTCGCGGCGCCCCGCCCTTCCAGCGCGACGGCGGGACGGAAGGGATGAGCGCGCGCGCCATGAATGGTGCTGCGGCGGTTTCAGCGAATGTCCGCAGCTGCTCCTCGCGCCACGCCGTGCTCGACCTCGCTCCCCTCGAGCTCGATTGCATGAACATGCTCTGGCCGGTGGGTGAGGCCACCGTGCGCGAAATCCGCGACCGCCTTGCCACGCGCCTCCCGCGCGCCTATACCACGATTATGACCATTATGGACCGGCTCGCGCATAAAGGAGTCGTCACGCGCCGCAAGGCAGGCCGCGCCTACGTGTACCGCCCGAACCTGACCGCCGAGCAAGCGCGCGCGCAGGCCGTGGGCCAAGTGGTCCAAAATTTCTTCGGAGGATCGAAAGAGGCGCTCCTCGCGCAGCTCGGCGCGGTGTCCCGCGTGCCGGCCGGCGGCGCGGCTGCGGTTTCCAGCATCGCGTTGGACGCGCCCGAATCCTCCGCTCCATAAAATGTTTCCCGCCGAACTCAAAATCCGCGACCTAGCCATCCGCCCGGCGACCATCCTTGCGCCCATGGCCGGCGTCACGGACACCGTCTTCCGCCGCGTGATTCGCTCGCTCGGCGCCTGTGGCTTGATCATGACCGAATTCACCAGCGCCGAAGGGCTCACGCGCAAAGCCGCGCGCACGCTCCACTATCTTTACTTCGATGAGGACGAACACCCCATCGCCGCTCAAATTTTCGGTGCGGATCCGGACGTAATGGCTTCCGCCGCCGCTCTCGCCGAAGATCTTGGCTTCGACCAGCTCGATATCAATCTCGGCTGCCCGGTGAAGAAGGTCGTCAAATGCGGCGGCTCCGGCCTGCTGCGCGATCTGCCCCATCTTGAAAAGCTTCTTAGCGCCGTGCGCGGCGCCGTCCGCATCCCGCTGACCATCAAGATTCGCTCCGGATGGGATGAAAACAACATCGTCGCGACGGACGTGGCGCGCATGGCCGAACAGATCGGGATCGAGGCGATCGCGGTTCATCCGCGCACGCGCATGCAAGGCTACGCGGGTGCCGCCGATTGGGAAATAATTCGCGCGGTGAAGCAAGCCGTGCGCATCCCGGTCATCGGCAATGGAGATATCCGCGTGCCCGAGGACGCTGTTCGCATGGCCGCGGAAACCGGGTGCGACGCGGTCATGATCGGCCGCACTGCGTCGTCGAATCCGTGGATTTTCCAACAGATCGCGGACTACCTGGCAACCGGCCGCTATCGCGAGCCGGAAGAAAGCGACCGCTACCGGCTCCTCTCCGATTATTTCCGCAACCTCATCGCCGCTGGCATGCCCGACGCTATCGGCAAGATGAAGCAATTCGCTACGCTTTTCACCCACGGCGTGCGCCACGGCGGCGAACTTCGCGAGGCCGTCCATCATGCGCACACCGCCGCCGAAATCCTCGACCGTGTGGACGCGTTCTTCGCCCACGCCGCCGCTTCGCCCGCCGATTAGGGATTTTGAAATTACTCGTCGCGCGTGATGAGGAGCTGCTTATAGGCTTCGCGCCGCGTGAGGCCCCGCTCGCGCGCCGCCAGCTTGAGCGCCGCTTTGCGGTCCACGCCGCGCTCATTCATGATTTCCTCCACATGCCGCGCAAGCGGTACCGCGCTTCGAGGATTGGCGGCGTCTGCAGCGTGCTGCGGCTGGCCGTCCGGCGGCGCGATGAGAAGCGTAATCTCGCCGCGCGGCGGCTTTTTCCGCACTGCCGCGACGAGGTCCTCGATGTGCCCGCGCACAAATTCCTCGTACATCTTGGTCACTTCGCGCGCGATCACCGCGGGGCGATTGCCCAGGATTTCGAGCGCGTCTTCGAGCGACTCAAGCAAGCGGTGCGGAGCTTCATAGAGCGCGACCGTGCGCGGCTCCGCCGCCAGCGCGCGAAGCGCCTTGCGCCGCTCCGTGGGGCGCGAGGGCAAAAATCCGGCAAAGACGAATTCCTCGATGGGCATCCCCGAGGCCGCCAGCGCGGCGACAAACGCCGAAGCGCCCGGCACCGGCGTCACCTGGATTCCGTGCCGCAGGCACAGGTTCACGAGCCGGTGGCCCGGATCGGAGATGGCGGGAGTTCCCGCGTCGCTTACCAGCGCGATTTTCGCTCCCTGTTCGAGCTCGATCACGATTTCCGGGGCGCGCGTGATTTCGTTGTGCTCGTGATAGCTGATGAGGCGCTTCTGGATTTCGAAATGGGAGAGCAGTTTCAGCGTCTGCCGCGTGTCTTCGCACGCGATGGCGTCCGCTTCCTTCAGGATGCGCAGCGCGCGCAGGGAAATGTCCTCGAGGTTGCCGATGGGCGTGGCCACCACGTAAAGGCAGCCCTTTTCCGCTTCGGCGGCTTTTTTGGTTTTCGCTTTCGCTCGCATGGACTATCGAGCCTATGCCCTCGGGCGCGTTCTTGCAAGCGGCGGCTCTCGCGTGCCTCTCACTCGCGGCTCCGCCTCCGCGGCCGGCCGAAAGCGTGCTACTATTTTATTTTCATCGACAGGAGGAGCGTGGCGTTGCCGCTGTACGAGTACAAGTGCGTGAAATGCGGCCATCGCTTCGAGAAGATCGAAAGCGTTTCCGCCTCGGAGACCAAGAAGTGTCCTCGCTGCCGCTCGAGGGCGGTACGGCAGATTTCGTCGTCAGCGATTCAATTCAAGGGTTCGGGGTGGTACGCCACGGATTACGCCACGAAGAGTCCCGCGCCTGCTTCCGGCGAAAAATCGGGTGAGGGTGATTCGCCGAAGCCGCAGGAAAAGCCTGCCACGGCCCAGCCTGCCGATTCCAAATCCTCCGCGGAGAAGGGAGCCCAGAAAAAGAAGAAATAGATGTATTCCTGCCTCGCCCGGCTGGTCCGTTACGGCTTCAATTCCCGCAGGTACGCGCGAAAATCCTCGCCGAACTTCGGATTTTTCAGCGCAATTTCAACCGTGGCCTTTAGGAAGCCCAATTTATCTCCCGCGTCGTACGTTTTCCCATCACGAACGTGGGCTAAAAGGCCGCCCTTCTGAGCCAGCGTTCGCAGAGCATCGGTAAGCTGAATTTCTCCGCCCGCTCCGGGTTTCGTGCTTTCGAGGTAGTCGAAGATTTCAGGAGGCAGCACGTATCGGCCCGTGACGCCGTAGTTCGATGGGGCCTTCTCCGCGCTCGGTTTTTCCACCAGATCCTTCACGCGCAGCAGCCGCTCGCCCCACTGAGAGTTCCCCGCCGGGCTCGCGTCAATGATTCCATACAAATGCAGGTGCTCGCGCGGCACCTTTTCCACGTCAATGGCTCCCATTCCCGTGGCTTCATATATCTTGACGAGCGAAAGCGTTGCGGGCTCCGGCCCATCCAGGATAACGTCTCCCAGAAGCACTGCGAAAGGCTCGTTGCCCACGAGTTCGGCTGCGCACAGCACGGCGTGCCCCAATCCCAGCGCCTCGCTTTGACGCGTGTAGCTGAAGTGCAGCCCCCCGCTTATCTCCCGGACCATTTGCGCTTGGTTTGGCTTGCCGTGTTCTTCGAGAAATCGCTCGAGTTCGGGCGCCGAATCGAAGTGGTCCTCGATGGCGTTCTTTCGCCGGCCGGTGATAAAGATGACGTGTTCAATGCCCGACGCAATGCATTCCTCGACGGCATATTGGATCAGCGGCTTATCCACCACCGGCAGCATTTCCTTGGGCATGGCCTTTGTGGCGGGCAGGAAGCGTGTCCCGAGCCCTGCAACGGGCAGCACAGCTTTTCGGACTCGGCATGGTTTGTTGCTCATAGCCATTTCTTGTGGAGGGCCGCGCCGGCGCACGCCAAACCCTCGCCGTCCTCTATGCTACCATAGCGTTTTTATCGGTGAAGCTGGCACTGCCCTCGAGGTGCGTCGTGAGCACGCGCGAAAATCTGATTCTCGGCATCGAATCGTCCTGCGACGAAACAGCGGCGGCCGTCGTTGCCGATGGGCGACGCGTTCTTTCGAGCATTGTCGCCTCGCAGGTCGGAATCCATCGCAAGTATGGCGGAGTCGTCCCGGAGCTGGCTTCACGCGAGCATCTGCGCCAGATCGTTCCCGTCGTGCGGGAGGCCGTCGCGCAGGCGGGCATAGCCCTCCCGGACGTGGACGCGATTGCCGTAACCCGCGGCCCGGGCCTGATCGGTTCACTCCTCGTCGGCGTGACATATGGCAAGGTCCTCGCGCTCGCGCTCGGAAAGCCTCTTGTCGCCGTCAATCATCTGGAAGGGCACATTCATGCCGTGCTCCTCGAAGCCCACGCCAGCGGACGCCGCCCTGCGTTCCCCGCGGTGTGCCTGATTGTCTCCGGCGGACACACGATTCTCTGCCACGCGAAGTCCGAAGTGGCTGGCGGTGCCACGCGCCTTTCTTACGCATGCATCGGCGGCACACGCGACGACGCTGCCGGTGAAGCCTTTGACAAAGTCGCGAAAATGCTGGCCCTCGGTTATCCCGGCGGACCTGTGATAGATGCCCTCGCCCCGCACGGCGACCCGCACGCGATTCGTTTCGGCGAGCCCAAAATGAAGGGCAATCCATACGATTTCAGCTTCAGCGGCATCAAGACCGCTGTGCTTTATCATCTGCGCCGCAATCCGCATCTCCAGCCGGAGATCGAAACCCGCCGGCAGGCGCTCGCTCGCGGCGAATGTGGCGCGGACGCCTTGCGCGCTCTGGCAACCCCCGCCACGCTCGATCTGATCGCCAGCTTTCAGCGCGCCGCCGTGGACGACCTTGTCACACGCACCCTCGCCGCGGCCGGGCAGTACGCCGTGGGCACGGTTCTTGTCTCCGGAGGGGTCGCCGCGAATAGCGAACTGCGCCGCAAATTCGAAGCCGAAGCGCAGCGCCAGGGCATCGAGCTCTTTTTCCCCAGCCGCGCTCTTTCCACCGACAATGCCGCAATGATCGCCGCCGCCGGCTATGCGCGGTTTCTTTCCGGCGAGCGCGAAGACTCTTCGCTCGACGCGGACCCCGGCCTTTCGCTCGCGTAAATCCGCGGTATCCTCTTTGTCTTTATCCTTGATGGCGGAAATTTGAATTTAATAGCCACAACCGTGTCCTAGTGCTAGGCTGTGCGCATCGGGGACGCGTCCCCGAATGTCTTTCCATCGCTTCCCTTTGCGGCCCTAAATTTACGAAGAGGAGGGTGAGTCGCCCATGAAGAAACTCGTCCCGGCTGTTGTTCTTGCATACGCATGGCTCATGGCCACGGGCTATTTAATCAACGGTGTATGGTTGATGCGCGACTATATGCTCACTCCGGATAGCTGGAGGCCCCAGGCCGTGATGCAACACAAGTTTTGGATCATGTGGGCTGCCGAGCTTCTCTTTACCGTGATGTTCGCGTGGGTCTATTCGCGCGGCTTGGAGAAGAAGCCCTGGGTGGGGCAGGGCATTCGCTACGGCATCGTGATGAGCCTATTGGTGATGATTCCGGAATCGCTCTCCGAGTACGTCATCTATCGTGTGAATCACGTTCTGGCGATTAAGTGGATGGTGTCGGGCACGATGCAATTCATCGTCATGGGCTTGATTGTCGCCTTCGTCTATAAGGCGCCAAGCCCGGAGGTGTAAGCGGCTCGGTCCGCGCCGAAGGGCATGGGTGTTGAGTTGCCGCCGCGCTACAATCCGTTCGTGGGGGAAATCGCGGCAGGGAGGGAAGAGAGTCCATGCAGGAAACACCCGAGGAATACCGCAATCGCATGCTGGCCCATTCGCAGGCGGGCGACCCGCTGAAGGGAGGCGCCGAAGCGCCCCGAAAACTGGAACGCTTGCTCAAGGGCGTTGCCCCATCGAAACTTCGCAAGCGCCCTGCGCCGGGCAAATGGTCCATCGCGGAAATCGTCGCGCATCTCGCGGACGCGGAACTCGTCCGCGGCTATCGCATGCGCATGATTCTCGGCGCTCCGGGGACGCCCATCCAGGCCTTCAATCAGGACGACTGGGTTATCGCCCTGCACTACGACAAGCGCAGCGTCCGCCAATCGCTCGAGGAATTTCGCGCCCTCCGCGAGGCAAATCTGGCGCTACTCAAAACGCTCCGCCCCGAACAGTGGAAGCACCACGGTATGCATTCGGAACGTGGCGAGGAAACCATCGAAACTCATGACCCGCATGTTTGCCGGCCACGACGTCAATCACATCCGGCAAATCGAGCGTATCCTCGGGGCGAAAAAATCCTAGCGAAGCGCCTTCCGTCGCGCGGAAACGTGGGATCCGATCAGCTAATCAGCGGGAAGCGGAGCGGTCTCGGGCATTTGCAATTTCGCCTTCGCCAGCGCCCGGACGATGTTGACTTCGACCGTCTGCTCCGATGTGTTGCGCACCGTGGCCAGCTCGCTTATCAGAAGAAACTTCGCGCGATCCAGCATTTTCTTTTCGCGGAAGGAAAGCGGCTTTGTGCGGCTAAGCGACACCAGACCTTTCAGAACCGCCGCAACCTCCATCAGCGATCCCGTGCGCATGCGATCTGAGTTCTCTTTGAAGCGGTGTTTCCAATCGTGGTGGGAGGCGGAGCGGCCTTTCTCGAGGTAGGAGAGAACTTCGCCGGCCTGCGTGGATCGGATGATGGGCCTAAGGCCGACGCTTTCTACGTTCGATTGCGGCACCATCACTTTCAAGCCGCTCGAGGCGATCCGGAGCATGTAGAAGCGTTCTGATTTTCCGTTTACGTAACCGTGGCTGATTTGTTCGATGAGCCCCACGCCGTGGTTCGGATACACAACCTTTTCGCCAAGCTTGAAGTCCATAGGCCTAGGTTCCTCCCCCCGAATGCATACTAATAGTTTAGGCACATGCAAGCGTGGCGTCAAGCCATTCTCGCTAATTCTGGCCGAAGGAAATCTTCAGAAATCCCATGTTTTTCCGCGGTTTGGCACGCCAATTGCCCTATAATTGTTAAGTGCTTATCCTTGCACTGGACACTTCTTCGTCCGCTGGAAGTCTCGCTATTCTCCGGAACGAAGAAGTCCTCGGCGTTGGCTCCCTGCGGGCGGAGGAGCCCCATTCCTCGTCCCTATTTCTCTCGCTCGACTCTCTTCTGCGCGAGCTCTGTCTCTCCCTACATTCTTTCGACCTTTTTGCCGTCATAGCAGGTCCCGGTTCCTTCACGGGATTGCGCGTAGGGCTTACGGCAGTTAAGGGCTTAGCAGAGGTCTACAACAAGCCCATTGCAGCCATCAGCGCTCTGGAAGCCATTGCCGTGCAATCTCAATCGTCTGCCTCCGTTCTGGCACCGGTACTCGACGCTCGTCGCGGTCAAATCTATTTTGCTTTTTACCGTCGCGTGGGAAACCCTGTGGCTTTCGATGGCTTGGAACTCGGGGGCGAGGAGTTTTTGGCCACGCAGGAGGAGTTCTCGCTGCCTTGCAATCTCGCGCGGAGAACTCGGACCTCGCCATTGTGACGCCCGACGCCGCGATGATTTCGAGCGCCGCGTCTCGTTCTGAGATGTCTCGGGCCCCGCTGCTCCGGACTTCCATCGAGCAGGTTTCGCCTGTTCTTGCGCCTTTCGTTGGTCAGCTCGGTCATCGCCGGGCGCTGCGCGGGCAGCTTGCCGATGCGCTCACGCTCGGCGCAAACTACATCCGCCGATGCGACGCCGAAGCTCCACGGGAAGGAATCGCAGGGCTCTTGAACATCCGCTCGCTTGAATCGCGCGATATCGAAGCAATCCTCGCCATTCAGTCCGCCTGCCCCGAAATCGCCCAATGGACGATTTCGGACTACGCCCGGGTCGCGCGAGGCGAAATGGCCGGGTGGGTCTGCCAGGAAGAAGCGGATATTCGCGGCTTCCTTGTTGCGCGACCGAGTGGGAACGATATCGAAATTTTGAATCTGGCCGTGCGGCCGGACGCGCGGCGCCTCGGCATCGGTGTGTCTCTCCTGCGCAAAGCCCTCGAATGGGGCAGGGCGCAACATGCCGAAAGGGCCATCCTCGAGGTACGTGTTTCGAATGGCCCGGCCGTGCTCTTCTATGAACGCCTCAATTTTCAGGTTGCCGGCCGCCGCCCGCGCTATTACACCTCCCCCGCCGAAGACGCCTTGCTCCTTGTTGCTTCGCTACATAAAATCAAATAGCCACAATGGAAGGAGCCATGAAGGTACGCGCTGGTACTTTTTTCCTTCTCAGCCTGATTTTTTGCCCGAAACCTGCCCGGGCGGGTCCTCCGTTCCAGACCGACGATCCCGAGCCGGTCGAATTCCGGCATTTCGAGCTTTATATCTTCGGGTCTGCGGATGGCACTGCCGTCGAAATGGACACAGAAGGCCCCGCAGTCGAGTTCAATTGGGGAGTCGTTCCCAACGTGCAGCTTCATATCATCATCCCCGCGGCTGCCGTATTCCCTTCGAATAATCCGGCCCTTCTTCCTGCTGGTGCGGGACGCAACGCTTTTGGGCTGGGAGACATCGAAACGGGCGTCAAATTCCGCTTCGTACAAGAAACCAAGCACCGTCCCATGGTCGGCACGTTCCCCATGTTCGAGGTTCCCACTGGCAATCCCATGAATGGGTTGGGCGTCGGTAAGGGTTGGGCCAGACTTCCTATATGGGCTCAGAAAAGCGTTGGTCCTTGGACCACCTATGGCGGCGCCGGTGAAACCGTGAACATCGCTCCCGGCTATCGCAATTTCACTTTTGGAGGATGGCTCGTTCAGCGTGACATCGGTAAAAAGCTGACCCTGGGAACGGAAATCTTCTCCCACGGACGCGAGGGCCTGGCAACCGCCCAGACTCGTTCCGCCACTCTGGTGGATGTCGGCGGCTACTACTATTTCCGCAATCCCGGCTTTCAACTGCTTTTTTGCCTACGGCCACTCCGCCTTCGGCCAGGGAGAGAATTACGCATACCTCGGACTTTACTGGACTTGGGGACCGAAATCGGGTCAGCCCAATAACGCCCAAAGGCCCGCCGAAACTTTCCTCAGCATGCTGCCACACCATTGACGTTCCCGCGCTATTGCGCGAACCCCTCTTCGCCGCCGCGTCATGCGGCGCCTCCATATGAGCAGCCGGTAACATGGGTACGAAATGCCTATTGGCTCCGCGTCTCGATTTGTGGTAATTGTTACTGGTATGTGAACGCTAGCTCCAATCCGGGAGGGGGATGCATGGCGACTACGACGCATGATATCCGGCAGTCCTTGTTGGCCGCGGACGTGGAATTTCGGCGGCTTGCGGAAGAGCACTCACGGTGTGAATCGCAGTTGGAACAGATTCTGAACCAGCCCTACCTCAGCTCGGAAGACCTTCTTCACGAAGTCGCACTAAAAAAGTTCAAACTCCGGCTCAAAGACCAAATGGAACTCATCATCGCTCGCCACCAGCATCAGCCGGCTCATTGTTAGGCCCCTGGCCGCCGCACCCGCTCTCTTCTGTCGTACAATACCCTCGTCTCAGGGTAGACTCCTTCTCGCATGATCAAGGAAGCGTACCGATTTGCCCTTCCGCTGCTCGGCATGGGTCTGGTCTGTCTGTATCTCCGCTGGCCTTGGCCTGCGGCGCTCCTGATTTTCCTTGGCCTCTTCGTTTTCTACTTTTTCCGCGACCCGAAGCGCGCCATTCCTTCCGACCCCGGCGTTGTGGTCTCTCCCGCCGATGGCCGCGTCGTCCAGATTGTTGACGAGCCGCTCGATTCTAGATTGGGCCGCCGCATCAGCATCTTTCTCTCCATCTGGGATGTTCACGTCCAGCGCGCGCCGGTCGCCGGCCACATCGCCGGCGTAGTCTATCGTCCCGGACGCTTCTACGGCGCGTTTCGCTCCGCCGCCTCGCATCAAAACGAGCAGAACATCATCTCCATTCGCACCGCCCGCGGCACGTTGGTCTTCAAACAAATCGCCGGAGCAATCGCGCGCCGCGTGATATGCTGGAAGCGCGAGGGAGATGCCGTGGCCCTGGGTGAGCCCGTGGGCATCATTCGTTTTGGCTCCCGCGTGGACGTTTGGCTGCCCGGGGAAGCCCAGATCCTCATCAAGCGAGGGCAGAAGGTCAAAGGGGGCGAAAGCATCCTGGCAAAATGGAATTCAACAGCCTAGATCCGATCGGCCGCGAAGAGGAACCCCGCGGCGCTTTCCGCAACCATCGTCTCCGCCGCGGCGTTTACATCCTTCCCAGCATTTTCACGGTCGCGAATCTTCTCTGCGGCTATTACGCCGTTTTGGCCACTCTCGAGGGGCGTCCGGGGGATTTCGACAACGCCGCCCGCGCCATCGGCTTCGCCATTATCTTCGACGCCCTCGATGGCCGCGTCGCGCGCGCCATGCACACCAACAGCGACTTCGGAAAGGAGTTCGACTCCCTCGCCGACATCGTCACCTTCGGCATCGCTCCCGCATTTCTGGCCTACGCCTGGGGCGTGCGCGCCAGTGCCGCCGCGGAGGCTCTCCCTGGGTTTCACCTCGTTCAATTGGGATGGCTCATCGGTTTCTTTTACGTGGTCTGCTGCGCTTGGCGCCTGGCGCGCTTCAACATCCAGGGCATGGCTCCCGGCGGCAGCCGCTATTTCGTCGGCTTGCCCGCCCCGGCCGCCGCCGGCATGATCGCGGCGATGGTCCACGGCTTCGTCAATCCCATTCAGGACGCGCGCATATCCCTGCTGTGGCTCCTGCTGATCCTTGTTCTCGGCGTCCTCATGTCCAGCAGCGTGCGCTACTACAGCTTCAAGGACATCCAATGGACGCGCCGCCTGCCCTCCCTTGCCGTGGTCCTCGTGGCCCTTCTCGGCGGCTCGATTTTCCTCTTTTCGACGATTGTTCTGCCCTTAATTGCCAGCGCCTATCTCCTTCATGGCCTCGCATTCCAAATTGTGCGCGTCGTTCGCCATCGTCTCGCTGCGCGTCACGCCTGACCCATGCCTCCTTCGAGAGACGCAATCCCTTGCGGTGCCTCCGCCACGAAAACTCTCTTTCCGCTGTGCATTCTTCCTCTGCTGCTTGCCGCCCTCGCCCTCGGCGGATGCGGCTACCACGTCGCCGGCACCACATCGCACATGCCATCCTCCTGGCAGACAATTGCCATTCCCGCGTTCACGAACGATACCACCACCTATCGCATCGAGCAGCGCCTCACGGAAGCCGTGATCCGCGAATTCATGGCGCGCACCAAATACCGCATCATCCAGGACCCCGCATCCGCGAGCGCCGTCCTGCATGGCGAAGTGCTCTCTCTTGAAACCACTCCCGTCCTTTTCAATGCCACTTCCGGCGAAGTCACCACCATGCTCGTCATCATCCATGTAAAGGTCGAGCTGGTGGATAACCAGACCAAAAAGCCCGTGTATCAGAACAACGATATGGTCTTTCGCGACGAGTATCAGATTTCGCCCGACGTGAAGAGCTTCTTCGAGGAGCAGGATCCCGCGCTCGAACGCATGTCGCGCGATTTCGCCTCGCACGTCGTCGCCGATGTGCTGGAGAATTTCTGATGCCCGAAGTCTCTACCGACAAACTCGCCGAACGCCTGGCGCGCGGCAAATCCATCCCCGGAGTTGTTCTCCTCGGCACGGACTCCTACTTGCGCGAAATGTGCCGCAATCAAATCATCGAGGCGTTCGTTCCCGAGGGCGCGCGCGACTGGGCCGTGGCGCGCTTCTCCGGCCGCGGCGCCCGCTGGGACGAAATCCTCGAGCGCGCCCAGACCGTTCCCATGCTCGCCCCGCGCCAGGTGATCGTCGTGGACGACGCCGAATCGATCGAGAATCTCGGCGACAAGGCTCGCGACAAAATTCTCGATTCGCTCGCAAAATATTTCGATTCGCCCGCGCCTTTCACCATCCTCCTTTTCGAAGCCGCCGCCCTCGATGGCCGCCAGAAATTTGCAAAACTGCTCGGCGAGAAAGCGCTCATCGTACGCCTTAGCATCGGCGGCGAATCCGCCGCCGCGCTCGCTCAGCACATGGCGCGAGGCCTGGGCGCCGAAATCAGCCGCGAAGCCGCCTGCGCTCCTCGCCGACATCCTCAATGGCGAGCCTGCGCGCATGCGCATCGAACTCGAAAAGCTGGCCGCTTACGCCCACGGCCGCGCCCAGATTACTTCCGCCGATATCGAGGCGCTCGTCGTCGCCGCGCGCAAAAACACCGTCTGGCAGTTCGCGGAGATGCTCGCGAGCCGCAATCGCGCCGCCGCTTTCGCCTTCCTCGATAATCTTCTCCGCGATGGCGAGCAGCCCATCGCCATCGTCGGCGCGCTCGCATGGACCTACCGCAAAATGATCGAAGCGCGCGCCCTGCCCGCGCACACGCGCGGCTTTCAGGCCACGCGCCCGCTCGGCATCTACGACCCGACCGCCGCCGAAGCCGCCATCCGCAACGCCCATCGCGTCTCGAAAAGGGAACTGCTCGCGGGACTCGTCGCGCTCGCCGAAGCCGACAGCTCCTTGAAGTCCTCGAATCCCAATCCCCGCGCCTCTCTCGAATTTCTCATCGCCCGCCTCGCCTCCTCTTCGCCTTTGCCTTTGTAGCGGCCGCCTCGATTTGTAGGCGGGCATCTTGCTGTTAAGGTTTAAATGTAGCGCCGCGGTCTTTCGCGCCTTTTGCGTCCCGGCGATGTTGACCGGGAAGCGCGGCATCTTGCCTTTGTAGTTGCCTTTGCTTTTTCCGTGTAGGGGCACAGCATGCTGTGCCCGGCCTTTGCCGTTGCCTTTGTGGCTTGCTCTTTCTTCTCGCGCGCTCGGCCAAAAATTAAGGCGCCCCAGCCTCGGAGCGCCCCTCAATCGTCTGTGGTCCCTTTTCTCTATGCCGGTTTTTTCGCCTTCAACCCATTCAACGCCAGCGCCAGCCGCGATTTATACCGGTTGGCGGTATTCTCGGATAGCGTGCCCTTGCGGATGGCCTTATCCAGTTCGGAAAATGTCGCCGACGCCAATTTCCCCGCGCCTGCCGCATCCGACGCAGCCAGCGCCGCGCGCATCCGGCGCATCGCTGTGCGCACGCGCGTGCGGTTCATGCGATTGACGGCCGCGCGGCTTTCCGTCTGCCGTATATTCTTCAGCACCGACTTCGTCTTCTTCCTGTGTTTTACGGGCGTGCCCTGTGCCATCCATCGCTCCTTGGTTTCTCAATTTTGAATCACCAACAATATCCGACCCCAGCATCCCTGTCAATTTTCCGCCGCGACGGGTAGTGGCCGGAATTGGGTTTTTGGCTCTTTTGCTGCTACTCGGAATACTCGTAATCGGGGTCATCTACAGGACGGAAGCGGTCCAATTGAGGGTTATACCTGCGGCAGAACGCCATGCGTCTGTAAATGCCGAGATTGTCGGTATACCCAATCCATCCCAAAACGTAAAGATAAGCTCTATCTGCCAAGAGTTTATTCGTTGTGTTCGGTTGGAGTTGACCCGAGCGACTAAAGAGCCAAGTCAAGGATTGTCCAGGCGTGAGAGACTTGTTTCCTTGCTCGCCCGTTTCTCCCTCGTAAGGGCGTTTTGCCTTGAGTGGGCCATCCTCATGGTCAACCCAAACCTTACAAACAACCTCTTGAATATGGGCTTCGGAACCTCCGGAATTGGCGATATAGAACTGCCCCGAACAGTCAGAGCCAGCCTCTATTCCATTAACGGCAACGTAGCCGTGACTCGCCTTCGTTTCAGTGAAGTAAAGGTTTCTAACAACAATTCGAGGTCTCTGTGTAAGGACAACAGTGTCCTCTATTGCCTTAGTCTGCCTTTCCAAAATTTCCAGCGTACCGATAGCCACGGCAATGCCACCAATTCCAATCAAAACGAGGTAGATAGTTGGCAGACTTGCCGGAGTAAGTACGCGACAGAGATAGGTGTTCGCATGGGTGCAGGCCCGGCTTGTTTGGTCTTGGGATTGCTTTTGATTGGCACTGCAATCCTTACCGCCGATGAGCATCGGGTTCGTGGACGGGCATGCGGGTGTACTGGCTTGGCACTCTTGATATACAGTGTCGCAGTGCTTTGCCTCCAAACTTATTACGACTGCGGCGATTATGACAGCGATGGCCGTCCATACAATCGATTTCAACATGCCAATACTGTACCACCGCATCGCAACCCCCTCGAACCGCCATGCTAGAATCCTCGCGTGAGCAAAAAGACGATTTCGCCCGGCGGCACGATTGACGGCGTCGCGGAACTTCCCGGCGACAAATCCATTTCGCATCGCTACGCCATTCTTGCCGCGCTCGCCGAAGGCCCGAGCGAAATTTCCAACTACGCCTCGTCGGCGGATTGCGCGAGCACGCTTGAATGTTTGCGCCGCCTGGGCGTCGTGGTCGAAACCGACGAGCGCCGCGTCGTCATTGTCGGCGCCGGCCTGGGCGGCCTGAAAGCGCCTCGCAAGCCGCTCGACGCTGAAAATTCCGGTTCGACTATGCGCATGCTCGCGGGCGTGCTCGCGGGCCAGCCATTTGCTACGACCATCACCGGCGACGATTCTCTGCGCCGGCGTCCCATGCGGCGCGTCATCGAGCCGCTCGAGCAAATGGGCGCGAAGATTTCGAGTCGCGAGGGCGGCCGCGCCCCGCTCGAAATCCGCGGCGGCCCTCTTCGCGCCATTGACTACACGCCTCCCGCTCCCAGCGCGCAGGTGAAGTCCGCGGTCCTTTTTGCCGGGCTTTACGCCGATGGAATTTCGACCGTCCGCGAATCCGTTGCCACGCGCGACCACACTGAACTCGCGCTGCGCGAATTTGGAGCCAGCGTCGAGACCGCTAAAGGAACCATTCGCGTCCATCCCCGCCCGAAGCTCACCGCGCGCCAACTGACCGTTCCCGGCGACCTTTCGAGCGGCGTGTTCCTGATCAGCACCGCGCTCATCCTGCCTGATTCGTCGCTCGTGCTGCACAACGTGGGGCTTAATCCCACGCGCGCGCGCGTCCTCGATTTTCTTATTTCCCTGGGCGCGCAAATTCACGTCGCATCGGTGCAATTGCGCGACGGCGAACTCGTGGGCGACATCGCCGTGCGCCACGCACCGCTCACGGGCGGACGCGTGTCCGGCTCCCAGGTGGCCGAAATGATTGACGAACTGCCCATGCTCGCGGCCCTCGGCCCCTTCACGGAGAAGGGAATCGAGATTCGCGACGCCCAGGAGCTGCGCGTGAAAGAAAGCGACCGCATCGCCGCCCTGGCCGCGGGTCTGCGCCAGATGGGCGCCAAGGTCGAGGAATTTCCCGACGGGATGTTCGTCGAGGGGCGCTCGGCGGGAAAATTGCGCGGCGCCCGCGTGGACCCTCACGGCGACCACCGCATCGCCATGGCCCTCGGCGTCGCGGCGCTGGGCGCCGAGGGCGACACCACCGTCCGCGACGCCGATTGCGCCGCCGTCTCGTTCCCCGAGTTTTTCTCCACGCTCGCCCGCCTCCGCAGCTAAGGCTGCTAGGGCCACATCGCTCTTTGACAACTGAATATGATGAAACCGCCGCCCACCTAATAGGTGGCCGCTACATGAGCAACGGCGAATGCGAGGCAAGAGCCGCGCTTGGAGAGGCTAGCGCTGGGAGGCTTGGCCGGAGGTTACGCGGGAATTGAAGTCGCCGGATTTGCCGCGCGGCACGGAGAGGGAACTCCACCTGTCGCCTGCGAAATGCTTGGCGAGATAGACAATCTGCCCGACGTGATAGGAATAGTGAGCCACTTGGCGATTGATGGCCTGCATCACGGAATGGGGTTCGTTGCGAATCAGGACAGTGCGGGCCAGGTCCGCGTCGGTGAGCGGCGCGAGGGCGTCGAAAAGGTATTTCCAGCCGGCTTCCCACAGGGCCAATATTTCGGCGCGAGCCCGAGGAGGCGCTTCGAATTCCGTGTCGCGATGGCGGTCGGGCTTCTCGCCGTCCGTGGTTAGAAAGTCGCGCCAGCGGGAACGCATGTTGCCGGCCATGTGTTTGACGATGATGGCGATGGAATTCGATTCCGCGTCGAGTGTGGCCGTGAAAGCGTCGTCGGGGACTTGCTCCATGGCGCGCTCGCCCAATCGCTTGTAATAACGAAAGAGGGCGACGGAATCCTCGACATACGACGTGGTGAATTTGAGCGCCATGGCTCGATTCTGCATCCTCCAGTGGCGACAGCGCAAGTGTGCCGCACCTACAGTGCTCTTGCGCGGCCAGTTAAAAGGATACAGAATCCAGCGGTGAACTGTTTCGCAGCCCGATGAGCGCACTGCACCTTTTCGGCGTCCTTTTTCTCGTGGGCGTGAACGCCTTTTTCTCCGCGACCGAATTTTCGCTCGTGGCCGTGCGGCTTTCGCGCGTGCGACAGCTCGTCGAGGAAGGCGACCCGCGCGCGCGAATCGTCGAACAGCTCCTCAGCGACATGGGGCGCGTCGTTTCCGGCGTGCAGGTGGGTGTGACGCTCGCGAGCCTGCTACTCGGCTATTTGGGTGAAATCACGCTGGCGGGAATTTTGGGCGCGCTCGTCGCGGGAATTCCCGCACCATGGGCCGCCTTCATCGCCCACGGCGCGGCGCTCGTTCTAGCCTTCGGGCTGCTCACGGTGCTGCAAGTGATCCTCGGCGAGCTGGTGCCCAAGGGGCTGAGCCTGGCGCGGGCCGAACGCGTCGCGCTGCTCGTGGCGCGGCCTTTTTATTGGTTTCTGAACACGTTCCGGTGGGCGATTGATTTGCTCGACGGCGTCTCCGAAAAAATTCTGCGGGCGATGGGAGTTATGTCGTCTCACAGCCACACGCTGGCGCGCTCCACGGAGGAATTGCAAATCATGATCCAGCAGGCGGGCGATCGCGGGCTGCTGCCTCCCGCGGAAGTGAAATTCATTCAAAACACGATGGAGCTGGGGCAGGTGCAAGTACGCGAAGTGATGGTGCCCCGCCCGGACATGCACGCGCTGCCCGCCGATGCCAGCCTGGAAGAGACGATGAGAATGTTCGCCACTACGCAACGCTCGCGCATCCCCGTCTACGAAGGGACGCTCGACCACATTCTCGGCTTCGTGCACATCAAGGACATGATCTGGGTTCTGCTCGACAGCGCCCGCCGCGCCGAGGGCGATGCGCCGGGGCCCGAATTTCGCTTGAAACATTTCGTGCGCAATATCCTGATCGTGCCGGAGACGAAGCCCGCGAGCGAATTGCTCGTGGAGTTTCGCGCACGCCGCACGGGCCTGGCCGTGGTCGTGGACGAATTCGGTAGCATTCTGGGCCTGGTCACGCTCGAAGATATCCTCGAGCGGATGGTCGGCGAGATTCACGACGAATTCGACGTGGTCGAAGGGCCGCTCACGCTTGCGGATGGCGGAATGATTTTCGACGCCGCGATGGGCGTCCGCGAGCTCGATACGCAGTACAACATTGCGCTTCCGGAAGACCCGTCGTATGAGACGCTGGGCGGGTTCGTCCTCAGCCGGCTGGGATTCATACCGCGCGGAGGCGAAGGCTTCGAAGCCGACGGCTATCGTTTTACGGTGATGGAAATGGACCACCGGCGCGTCTCGCGCGTGAAAATCAAGCCGCTGCGGTCCGCGTCCGCGACGCAGCCGCAGAGCGCGCCGGAGCAATCCGCAGCGGCCAGCGCCGCGAGAAGCCCGCGAGGAAAATGACCCGCTATATAACTGTGCGGCTGCTGCTCGCCCTCCCGGCCCTCTGGCTGATTGTCACCATGGTTTTCCTGCTCGTGCATATCGTTCCCGGCGATCCGGTCGAGCAAATGCTCGGCGAGGGCGCGCGCGCGGAGGATATACAGCAACTGAGGCATACGCTGGGGCTGGACTTGCCCGTGTCGGTGCAATATGGGCGCTATATCAAGGGAGTGCTGCACGGAGATTTGGGCGAATCGTTCCGCTTTCAGCAGCCCGTCGCTCAAGTGGTGCTGTCGCATTACCCCGCGACGCTGGAGCTGGCGATTGTCGGTTTGCTCGTGTGCGCGGCTATAGGGATTCCCGGGGGCCTCCTGGCCGCGGAGCGGCGCGGCACGGCCACGGATCACGCCGTGGGCCTGTTCACGCTCCTGGGACTTTCCATTCCGAATTTCGCGCTCGGCCCGGTGCTGATCCTCGTGTTCTCCGTAATTTTGGGCTGGCTGCCGGTTTCCGGGCGCGGCGGGATTGCGCATCTAGTGCTGCCGGCGATTACGCTGGGCGCGGCAATCGCCGCGATTCTCACGCGCATGGTGCGCACCTCGGCGATCGAAGAGCTTTCGAGCGACTACGTTCGCACGGCGCGGGCCAAGGGGCTTTCGGAGCCGGCGGTATTGTTTCGCCACGCATTTCGAAACGCGCTGATCCCGATTCTCACGGTCCTTGGCTTGCAGTTCGGCACGCTGCTGGCGGGAGCCATCATCACGGAAACGATTTTCGCCTGGCCGGGAATCGGGCGGCTGACCGTGCAGGCGATTCAAGCGCGCGATTATCCGCTGCTGCAGGGCTGCATTCTGCTGATCGCCGTTTCATACGTGGCCGTGAATTTCTTGACGGACCTGGCCTGCGCCGTGGCCGATCCACGGGTGCGCCTGGAATGAAAAGTCTTCTCGATTATCTTCTGCGGCATGGATCCGGCCGCCTGGGATTGGCTTTGGCGCTTCTGCTGGTATTCGTCGCGCTGGCGGCGCCGTGGCTAGCGCACATCGATCCCACGGCGCAAAATCTGGCCGCGCGGCTGGCCCCGCCGAGCGCGGCGCACTGGATGGGCACGGACGAGCTGGGGCGCGACATCCTCTCGCGTATTCTCTATGGCGCGCGCATATCCATGCTCGTGAGCGTGAGCGTCGTGCTCGGAGCGGGAATCACCGGCTTGGCCATCGGTTCGATCGCGGGCTATTGCGGCGGATGGTTCGACGGGATTGTGAACATCGTGGTCATCAACGCGTTTCTTTCCTTCCCCGGAATCCTGCTGGCCATCGCTTTTGCGGCGTTTCTGGGGCCGGGGATCGGAAAGGTGATTCTCGCGCTCATCGTCACGGGCTGGGCGGGCTACGCGCGGCTGGCGCGCGCGCAGGTGCTGCAGGCCAAGGAAATGGAGTACGTGCTCGCGGCGCGGTCGCTCGGAGCGTCGCATGCGCGGATTCTCGTCCGGCACATTCTGCCCAATATTCTTCCGCCGGTGCTGGTGCAGGCCACCATCGGAATGGCCGGGGCGATTCTGGCTGAGTCCACGCTGAGTTTTCTGGGGCTGGGCGTTCTGGCGCCGATGCCGAGCTGGGGCTCCATGCTCAATGACGGGCGCAGCCATCTCTTCGACGCGCCGCATCTGGTGATCTTCCCCGCGCTGGCGGTGATGGCCGCCGTGCTGGCATTTAATCTTCTCGGTGACGCATTACGCGACTGGATGGACCCGCGGCTGCGCTCGTACCTCATCGTGACCTCGCTCGCCCGCTAGCGTCGCGTCTTATTGGGTGAGGGATTTTTTGCAAGGCGGCGTTCCGAGGAGCGCGCGACGTGACCATCCTAGTGGAACGAGAGGTGAGGCACGGGCGGGAAATGAACATTGAGCTTATGGCAAATGAAGAGAACCAGCATCGCGCCCAATGTCGAGAAAATGATCCCGGCGGGATGAAATCGTTCGTTTGACGAGCGCCAAAGCATGTGGCTGACCCCGCCGCCGAGGATTGATCCGACTACACCGACCACCAGCGTCCAGAAGAACGATATGTTCACATGCATCACCCATTTCGCGATAAAGCCAGCGATGAGCCCGATAAGAACGTACCAGATTAAGTGAAACATACTTTTTCCTCCCTCGTCTGCCTTCAGAACGTCGTCGAGTATAAGCCAGGGTCTGCCAATTAGCCCGGAATTTCTGATTGGAAAAAATGCCTCGCGCATCGTACGCCCCTCCTGCCCGGGGCGCAACGAATCTCCCACCGGGGCAGGCCCCAGCGGCATCAGCGGACCTCCGGCACCTCGCTTCTGACGTGCCACCCTGCTCGCCCGCTAAAAGGGCTAAAAAGTGGAATATTTCTTCCACTTCCTGAGCTTGTGGAAAAACAATTCCTCTGGGGCACTGTTCTGCTATTCCCCTATCTATTGCAAATAAGGACCTTAGAGAAATCATGATGTGGTACTAGGCCTGCATTCCCCACTCCTGAACGCAGCACAGGAGAAACCATTATGATGCTCGCCGTCGCCGCACTTTTGTTTCAAATAACGCCGTTTGCGCAAGCGCTTCCGGTGGAAACGGGAGTGCAGGCGCCGACAACGTCTTCGGCGCCCGCGCCCACGAGCGCTGCTCCGCGAACTCTCGTAGCAGGGACCGATACGACCACGACCTTTCCTGTGAGCGCGGCCCCCATTCATCCGGCCACGGAAGCGTCAACGGATCCTCTGCACGCGGATGCCATGAACGCACCCGCAAACGACCCACTTTCGGCAATTACCGTTCCGGCGATTGAGGACGGGAAGGCGATGCAATTCGTCAGCGTCGAATCGCTGCCGTCGCGCAAGAAGTGGCTGATTTTGTCGCTAGCGGAACACGGCGCGGCGGCCTTCGATGCCTATGCGACGCGCGACGCGGTTACTCATGGCGCCCACGAGGATAATCCCTTCCTGGCGCCTGTGGCCAATTCAAATGCCATTTATGCCGTGACTCAGATTTGCCCCGTGCTGCTCGATTTCGCGAGCCACAAGATGCAGCGCAGCGACAATAATTTTGTGCGCCACACATGGTGGGTACCGCAGTCGGTGGGCACCGTCGTGTATCTCTTTGCGGGCGTGCATGATCTTCAAGTCGCCCATTAAAAGATTTTCCCTCTCTCTCACTGGCAGCAAGAAAATCAAAAGGCGTCCCGATGAACTTGATCGGCGCGCCTTTTTTTCTTCGCGTGGAAGTCCCTCTACACCTCTTCACAGGCCTGCGTGACAGGAATTCATGCGTGGAGCCAGGGGAGCTGTCCCTTGTGGGACAAGGCCAGCAGGTCCATCGTGACGGCGACGGCGCAGTGAATGCAGACGCCTCCCCAAATGGATTTCGTCTTCCACGCCAGCCAGCCGAGAACGAACCCGGCGACAACCGCGGCGGATGCTTCGGGCCACGGCTTGGTGAAATGGATCATCATGTAGGGCATCACGGACACAGGGACGGCCAGGATTCCCAAATATCTCCCGAGCCCGCCCACAAGAAATCCGCGAAAGAAAAACTCGAGAGCGATGAATTGGCCCACATACAAACTCTCCCAAAGGAGGAGGTCCGTCCAGGAGCGGCCCGCCTGGCCGTACATCGGGTAGAACGAAAGGAACGCGGGCGTCCAAGAGACGAAGTAAATTAGGGGAAACACCGCCGCGTACAGGCCGACATAAATCCAAAAATGGTCTCGAAAGCCGCGCCAGGAGAGATTGCAATCGCGGAGCCGCCGGCCCGGCCAGAGCGCCATCACAGCCGCAGGCAGGGCGAGATAGCCGACGAGGATCCACGCCACCCACCAGGCCTTGTATTGAAGCGCCCAATAGGGATCTACGACGTAGGGATTTGGCGGGAAGAAGTGCAAGTACGCGAGCTCGCCGCCGGCGAACTCCACGATCAGGAGAGAAAGGCAGGCCGTGGCGCAGATGACGGCTATTGGCCAAAATTTGGGCGCAGCCTCCGGGGGAACGATTGGTGTGAGCGGCTCCTGTTGCGGGTCACCGGGGAATATTTGGGCGCGGGGATTGGGATCAGCGGCTTTCGTGTCCTTCAAGCGCTGGTCGCGCCGCTTCCGCGAAGCTCGGCTCATTTCGCGGGAGTATACCTTGCAGGACGGCTCGTCGCAAAACCCCGGTGCGGCTGGAATCTCTATGCGCACTCTGCCGGATTGGATGATTAGCCGAATTATCGGAAACTGACCCGCCACTGCCTTGAGGGGTATCCTTGCGCGCGGCGGAGTGCTATGCTTGAGTTAGGGTAGAGGGAAAATTAGGAGGTGGAAAATGAGCGATAGCGTAGGATCCAGAGTGAGTTTTTTCCTGGTTGGGCTGGGCATCGGCGCGCTGGTAGGAATTCTTTTCGCGCCGAAATCCGGCGAAGAGACGCGGGAGTATCTTTCCGCCAAGGCCGACGAGGGCAAGGAATACGCGCAGAAGAAGGCGCGGGAACTTCGCGAGCGCGCCGAGGATCTCATCGAGCGCAGCAAGGAAATCATGTCCCGGCAGAAGGACGCTCTCTCTTCCGCCGTCGATGCAGGCAAGCAGACCTACAAGAGGGAAGCAAAAGTCTCCTAGGTTCTTGAAGGAGCGCGGATGTCCGGCTGGCTCGTATTCTTCATCGTGATCGCGGCAATCGCGATCGTCGTTCAAATGGCGATCCTTGTGGCGATGTTCGTCATGATGCGCGACACAGCCATGCGGTTCATGCGAATGGCGGCTCAACTTCAGGCCCGCGTGGACCCGATTCTTCTTCGCAGCAGCCGCATACTCGAGGATTCGGAGGAACGCATCGCGAGCATCATGGCCGACGCGTCGGAAATCTCTCGCGTGGCCCGCGGCCAGGCGCAACGAGTGGACCGCGTTTTCTCCGATGCCGTCGAACGGCTGCGCATCCAAGTGGTTCGTGCGGACCATATCCTCACCGGCACTCTCGAAGTGATCGAAGAGGCGGGATCGATGGTCCGCAGCACGGTATGGGAACCTGTGCGCCAGGTGTCCGCCGTGCTCAAAGGATTGAAGGCCGGACTTGATTTCTTCCGCGGGCGCGAGCGCCGCCCGGCCCCCGAAACCGCTCCCCAGGACGAAGAACTCTTCATCTGAGGCCGGTCGTTCAATTTTGGCGATCCGGCGCGGCCACCCCAATTTTCACAGGAACGTGAAGCACGTCGCTTACGGGCGCTGCCCCCGTGCGCGGAATAAAAAAGGCGCCCCGATAAACATCATCGGGACGCCTTTTGATTTTCGTGGCGCCGGGCCGCGGCCCGTGCCCCCTCGAAGTTTATATGTCGTAGTACAAGTGGAATTCGTACGGGTGCGGGCGCATGCGCATGGGATTCACTTCCTTCGTCATTTTGTAGTCAATCCAAAGGTCGATGAACTCCTTGGTGAACACGCCGCCCTTGGTAAGGAAGGCGTGGTCCTTTTGAAGCGCCCCGAGCGCCTCGTCGAGCGATCCCGGGAGAGAGGGGACGTGCTTCATCTCCTCCGCGGAAAGCTCGAAGATGTCCTTGTCGAGCGGACCTCCCGGATCAATTTTGTTCTCGATCCCGTCGAGGCCAGCCATGAGCATGGCCGAGTAGGCGAGATAGGGGTTGCACGACGCGTCAGGTGGCCGGAATTCAAGCCGCTTGGACTTGGGGTTCTCCGAATACACCGGGATACGCACGGCCGCCGAGCGGTTGCGCTTGGAGTAGGCCAGGTTCACGGGGGCTTCGAATCCCGGCACAAGCCGCTTGTAGGAGTTGGTTCCCGGCGCGGCGAAGGCGACGATCGCGGGCGCATGCTTCAGCAAGCCCCCGGCGTAATGAAGGGCCATCTGGCTCAGCCCCGCATAGCCATCGCCGGCAAACAACGGCTTGCCCTTGTTCCAGAGCGATTGGTGGGTGTGCATGCCGGAGCCATTGTCGGCGAAAATGGGCTTGGGCATGAATGTCGCCGTCTTGCCGTACTGATAGGCGACGTTGCGGACGATGTATTTGTACTTCATCATCTTGTCCGCCGCGTTGATGAGCGTGTCGAATTTGAAATCAATCTCGGCCTGCCCGGCTGTGGCCACTTCGTGGTGGTGACATTCCACTTCCATCCCGCATGCTTGCATTTGCAGGACCATGTCCGTGCGCAGGTCCTGAAAGTGGTCCGTGGGCGGAACGGGGAAGTAGCCTTCCTTATAGCGCGGCCGGTAGCCAAGATTGTGCTCGGCGCGGCCGGAATTCCAGCGGCCTTCGTCGGAGTCAATGTAGTAGAACGAGTGCTGCTCGCGCGAGTCGAAGCGCACGCTATCGAAGATGAAAAACTCGGCTTCGGCGCCGAAGAACGCTTGGTCCGCAATGCCGGTCTTGAGCAAGTAGGCCTCGGCGCGGTGGGCCAGATTGCGGACGTCGCGCCCGTAGGGCTTGCGCGTCGGCGGGTCCACGGCGTCGCAAATCATCACGAGCGTCGGCGTGTCGCGGAAAGGGTCCATGAACGCGGTGTTGGGGTCGGGCATCAGCAGCATGTCCGATTCGTGAATGGCCGCCCAACCGCGGATGGAGCTCCCGTCCATTCCGAAGCCATCCTGGAAGGAATCCAGGCTCAGTTCCGCGATGGGGTAGCTGACGTGCTGCCATACGCCCGGAACATCCACGAAGCGCAGGTCCAGAATTTTGGCGTTGTTTTTCGCAGCGTACTCAAGAACACCTTTCGGATCCATTCGTCCTCCCTCGCAATCAAGTGCAGTCGTCGAGCTTTAGGAAATTAAGCAGCGCAGGTTACCGCACGCACTGATTGGCGTCAAGCCCTACACGCTTTTGTCTTTATGAAATCTTTACATCACTTGGATAGGTTTTTTGAATGAGGATGCCGCGCCCTTTGTTGCGATCACTCGAAACAGCCCTAATCGTAATATTCAGCGCCCAGGTGGGTGATCAATTCCTCGCCCATCATCCAGCGGAGCGTATTCTTCAGCTTCATCAGCTGGATGAACAGATCGTGTTCTGGATAAAGTTCCGGCGCGCACATGGGCGACTTGAAATAAAAGCTGAGCCATTCCTGGATTCCGCGCATTCCCGCGCGCTTGGCGAGGTCGAGGAACAGCACCAGGTCGAGGACGATGGGCGCGGCCAGGATCGAATCGCGGCAAAGAAAATCCACCTTGATCTGCATGGGGTAGCCGAGCCAGCCGAAAATATCAATGTTGTCCCAGCCTTCCTTGTTGTCGCCGCTGGGCGGGTAATAGTTGATGCGGACCATGTGATGGAAATCGCCGTACAGCTCGGGATAGAGTTTGGGCTGGAGAATATATTCGAGCGCGCCGAGCTTGGATTCCTCCTTGGTCTTGAAGGAGCCGGGATCGTCGAGCACCTCGCCATCGCGATTCCCGAGAATATTGGTGGAAAACCAGCCGCGCAAGCCGATCATGCGTGCCTTGAGTCCCGGCGAGAGGATGGTTTTCATCAGGGTTTGGCCGGTCTTGAAATCCTTGCCCGCGATGGGCACGCCCTTTTCCTTCGCATAGGCGATAAGCGCGGGAACGTCGGCGGTGAGGTTGGGCGCGCCATTCGCGTAGGGGACGCCTTCGCTCATGGCTGCGTAGGCGTAGAGCATGGAAGGGGCGATGGCCGGGTGGTTGGACTTCATGGCCTTCTCGAACGAGGCCATGTCCTTGTGAACGTCCTGCGGCTTCATGAAGATTTCCGTGGAACCGCACCAGACCATCACGAGGCGCTCGAGCTTGTTTTTCTTCTTGAACTCGCGGATGTCCTCGCGAATCTGCTCGGCGAGATCGAACTTGTTCTTGCCCTTCTTGACGTTCGGGCCCTCAATATTTTTCACATAATTGCGGTCAAACGCGGCCGTCATGGGTTTCAGGCCCTTCAGGAACTTTTCGGCCTTGGCCAGGTCTTGCGGGCTGAGCACGCCCGCGTTGGCGGCGGCCTGATAGGCGTTGTCCGGGTAGATGTCCCAGCCGCCAAAGACGAGGTCGTCGAGGCCCGCCAGACGCACGAACTCCTTGATTTTCGGCACGCGCGACTCCGTGCGTTTTCCCAGGCGAATGGTGCCCATCTGCGTGAGCGAGCCTACCGGAATGGATTCGCCCTGCCTAACCAGTTCCACACCCGCCATGAGCGTGGTGCTCACCGCTCCCATTCCCGGCGTGAGCACGCCGAGTTTTCCTTTTGGCGGAGCAATACTTACGGGCCTGCGCATGCGTTTCCCCCTATTTGATTCGAAGATGTAGCAGCCCCGGTTCGAAGCTGCGTCCCATACCCGCTCGATTTAAAAGGGCGGGAACCACAAAGACAAGGATGATGATGCATCCCGGCGATTTTTGCAAATCCATTCACATCGTGGCAGTGGTCTCATGCGTGTTGCCTCTCATTGCAGTCTCTCTCCGAGATGGTTTTCAGGAGGCCGGACCTTCAGGTCCGGCGAAAAAGCCGCAAGAGATAGGGCTTTAGCCCCTGAAGCACGCTCCCCGATGGCCCCCACCTTTCGGAGACATTTCGCGCCGCCACCAGCAACATAGATTTAGAGCACCACCCTCATTGTGGTGGAGTGGTCTGCGGATCGGCTGGCCGCGCGCCTTGATTCTGCTCGGGCGCTCATGGTAAGTTGCCCCGAGCGTACGGCGCAACCCGCCGCGAGCGAACATTTGCCCGCCGAACTCCTTAGGATTTCATCGCAGGCGCCGGAGCCCCACCTGATTGAGTATGCTGCGGGCTTCATCGAGCGCGGCAGCGTGATTGGGATTCCCACGGATACGTTCTATGGACTCTCCGCCGACCCCTTCAATCTCTCCGCCATCGAGCGGGTTTTTCAGGTGAAGGGCCGGCCGGAAACGCGCGCCTTGCCGATTCTCGTGAATTCGGTCGAGCAGGCCGTGATGCTGGCTCGCGACATTCCCGACGCATTTTTGGCCCTCGCGAACAAATTCTGGCCCGGCGCGTTGACGCTGGTCATCGAAGCCACGCATCGTTTGCCTCTCAAGGTGACCGGCAACAGCGGGCGCGTGGCGCTGCGCTGGCCCGACTCGGCCGTTGCCGCGGCGCTCATCGAAGCCGCGGGCGGGCCCATTACGGGCACGAGCGCGAATCTCTCCGGCCATCCTTCCTGCACCAACGCCCGGCAGATCCTCGAGCAGCTCGGCGACCGCCTGCCGCTCATCCTCGATTCGGGCGATACAGGCGCCACGCTTGCCTCGACCATTGTGCGCATAGACGGAGAGGAATGGAGCATCGTGCGCGAGGGGGCCCTGCCCGAGTCCGAAATCTGCAAGGCATTCGAATCGTAGAGTGCAGGCTGTGACTGACTCGAAGCCGCCTGGTTCGGGACCAGGAGGCCGGTGGTTCAAATCCACTCGCCCCGACCATCTTCCGAAGCCTTTCTGCGGGTTACGTGGGCTCGTCGAGCGTCCCGGCCCAATGGCAGGTGAGCCCGGGTCCGCCCGTAGTATTCAAAGGACGATTTCAAGATCGCCGAAGGCGCGTGCTATTGAATTGTGACATTCAGGGGGACTGGCTCGTTCTGTCCGCCGCCGCTCGCGACTAGTTGGATCTGCGTAGTCCCGGTAACGACCTGTTCGAGGGTTGTAGAACTTGATGCGAGATTGTTGGCGTCCCCCCCATACTGTGCGGTAATGCTGTGAGTCCCCACCGATAGAGAGCTCGACTGGAATTGCGCTGCGTCTCCCGCAACAGCAACAGGCTGGCCCATTTGCGCGCCGGAGTCGAAGAATGTGATGTTGCCCGTTGCTCCCGCCGCAGAAGATGTAACCGTTGCCGTCAAGACGATGTTGTTGCCCTGCGCCGTCTTTATTCCGGACGATGCGATGGTCGTAGTCGTTGGGACTGGCCCTCCGCCGCCCCCACCACCGCCTCCTCCCCCGCCGCCACCACCACCTCCCCCGCAAGCGAACGACAGGAGGAAGGCCGCAATCAAAAAGGCGGAGCACACCCCTCGAATCCTGCTCCCTTTGCGGGACCAGCCGACAATTATCAATGCTCCCACAAGGGTTTCGCCCAAACTCGCCCATGCGCTCAAGGCCATCCTCGCTATTTGCGCCGAGGGCGAGGGGCCGGTATCAGAAAATGTCAGTGTGGAGGTCACAGATGAGCCGTTCGGAGTGACAGGAGATGGAGAAATGGAGCACGTCGCGCCTGGCGGGAGCGTGGAACCGCACGACAGGTTGACCGCGCCGTTGAATCCACCCACCGGGGAAACGGTCAAAGTGACCATGCCAGACTCCCCCGCAGTCACAATCAGATTGTTGCTCACGGAAACCAGGAAGCCGCTGCCCACGATCACCGTCAGGGGATTTGACGTGACGCTATTCGAAAGGGTATCGCCAAGAAACTCCGCTGTCAGCACATTCGTTCCAGATGGCAATACGGTTGACAACGCATTGCCCAACGAGCGGGAACTGGCTTCGAACGAAAATGCGTGTGGCCCGCCAATCGGTTGCGGAGCGCCGCCATTGAGGGCGTCAAAGTACTGAACCATGTCCGCAGTGGAAATGATGACGGGGGTCGAGGGAGTCATTTCCGCTACTAAGGTTACGGGACTGCCCGGAGCTATTATGTCGGTACTTGCATTCAAGACCACGGAGGGGGTCTCTTTGGCCACATTGATGGCGACTGGAGCACTGGCGCTCGGAGCATACGTACCATCTCCAAGGTATTGTGCGTACAGGGTGATGGGACCACCGATGTCTGCGAACATGGGTACATTCGCGTGGCCGCTGACCAAAGCTGCGGGCCCGGTCAGGACGCCGAGTGGCCCAGTGAGCTGCACGTTTCCTGTTGGCACCCCCTGATTTGAAGCCATGACCGTGACACCGAAATAGACGGTCTGACCGGCTACGATGCTGCCGGGTGGGACGACAAGAGTTGTCTGCGTTGAAACGCCGCTCACGGGAGCGACGGTCACCGGGAGGGAATCAATGGAAGAAGAACTAGGGTTGTAAACGGCATCGCCACTGTAAGCGGCGGTAATGCTGTGAAAGCCCGTAGTCAGTGAGACCTGCGCGGTTGCGATCGCGGTTTCTCCGGGGGCTCTTGGGGCAACGGGAGCGGGGCTGCCCAGGGGTGCGCCGTTGTCGAGGAACTGGACGGTCCCGGTAGGAAAAATCGGACCGGAATTGGTAACATAAACTAAGAGCGGGAGAATCTCTCCCGGAACCAGTGTGATTGGTGTGACATTCGGAATGTTCACTAAGGCATTGCCTTTGGTCACCGTGAAAGTGAAGGGCTGGCTGGCAGCGGAATTAAAGCTGTTGTCGCCCGAATAGGCAGCGGTGATGGAGTGCACACCAACCGGCAAACAAACGGTCGCCCCGAAGTGAGTGGATCCGCCCGAAACCAGCTCCGCCGCTCCCGTAGCATCCACAGGGAGCGAGCCCAGGACAGTGGCGCCATCCATGAATGTAATCGTGCCCGTGGGCGTGCCATACCCTGAAGCGCCGGCTACCACGGCATGAAAATAGATGAAATCACCGTAGGGCAAGGAGCTGACAGGGACCGGGGACGACTCGTATGTAAAGGCAGCAAGCGTGACAGCACTGTTTTCAGCGGTGATGTTGATGGGCACTGGCTGCGAATCGCTGGCGCCGAATGTCGCGTCGCCTTGATAGTGCGCTGTCAAATTGTACTGCCCCCCGGGAAGAAAAGAGACCGGGCCGCTGAAAGAGCCGTTTGTCAATGGAACGATTCCCGCAGGGCCGAATTTGTCCGAGAGCAAGGCGACGCTTCCCGATGGCACACCGCCGCCTGACGCGGGACTCACGCTGATGGCCAGCGGAAGGGGCTGGCCGTGTGGAGTTGAAGATGGCGATGCGAGCAGCGCGGTCAGCGTACCCCGAAACATCACGGAAGCCCAGGCGTTCACAAGGCGAGAGGCATCCAGGGAGCCAAGTCCGGTAGCCAGGTCGTAGCCTGCCTGCGCCGGGAATCCTATTTGGCCGGGAACATTGTTGTTGCCCGCGGTAATGTCGTTGAAAACGCATGGCGTTCTCACGGCGGGGTTGGTCAAATTGCTGGAATTGCAATTGGCGGGATTCTGTTGATTCGCGGCAAGACGATAGAGAACGTAATTGGCGAGACCTTGGCGGGAGCCGGCATTTTGGGCCACGATATCCATCATGCCCCCAAACGTGGGGGAGGAAACCGAAGTCCCGCCGACGACATCCGCATTTACAAGATTGCCGTGATTATCGAGCTGGCAGCTTCCCACGAAGCACAAGAGATATCCATCGTGGCTTCCCGCGGCGTCCAGAGAAACGTCGGGCAAATCGCGTTGGCCATCGTTGGGAACGCCCGGGCCGGATTGCCAGACCGGCTTGCTATATATGGTGCTGACGCCACCGCCGCCCGCGTACAAGCTGTAATCCCCGTTTGGGCAAGAATCGGAAACCGTGGGATCGCAGCTTTCGTTCCACACTCCCTCGGGGATGTAGCCCATCGCAGAGGCATTGGTGACGCTATTGCTTGAGTTCCAGTAGGTGGCGTCGTTGCCGTTCTCATTGAATTGCGTCCCGCCAACGGCCGTGTCAAAGGGAGTGGAGGCGAGGCCGTTCACTGCTAGGCCCCCTAGCGCGGGCCCGTCGGTAGGGTCGCTGGGGGGAGCGCAACCGGCAGCGCCATTGTCACCCGCGGCAACGAGGACAGAAATTCCCTGCGCGGCAGCCTGCTCCCAAAGCGCGTTGTGGAATGCATTCCCCGCAGGACCCATATCCTGCTCGCACCCTTGAAAACTGGTGCTCATGACGTCGGCAAGATTATTGTCCACGATGTAGGCGGCCGAAAGATCCACGCCGTCCGAAGTGACGGTGGAACCGCTGACAACTACGGTCACCTTGGCATTGCGTGCCACGGCGCCCGACCATTCGGCGTCAAGAGTGGCCTCCACGGTGTCATCATTGACAAAGAGGTCCGGGACTGAGTTATTGATGATGATCGTCGGATCGTTCGCGGGCAACCCGAAAATCTGCCGGAACGTCTCCACGTCAAAGAGTTCGATATTCGCCCGCGCCACGATCGCGATGCTCCGGCCTGTGCCATCCAGGCCGCTCTGATACAGCGGAGTCAGATCGTAGATGGCGGCGAAGTCGTCCGGCGCCAGGAAGTGCTCCGGGCCATTGCCAGTTGATATCGTGAATTCCGGGTTTACGGGAACGAGTTCTCCCTGTGAATCGCTGTGAACCGTGTAGTACTGCGTTAGAAGCGGCTTGCTGAAAAAATCGTGCAGGGAGACAACGCCTTTGATGAGGGAGCCGAGCTCGGCGGGAATGGAAATGTCCGAGGAATTCGCAATGTGCTGCTGGCCTCCCACCTGATAGCGGCGCATCCGCGTTTGAAATGCAGTCTCGACTTGCGAGGAGGAGCCCGAAAATTCGATCCACAGTCCGCTGCGGGCGACTGAATCCACACGGAATCCTTGCTGCCCCAGCCACGACGTGACGCGCTGGACGTCATCCGGCGAGGGGCCAAATTCACTGGTGAATTCGGTGGGTGTGAGCCAACGATGATAGTTCGGGGCGCCCTCTGTTTGCTGTTCGTCGAGCAATGTGCGCAGGCCATGCTCCTTCTCCGGGGACATTCCCATGACAAGAATCATCCGATCAAAGGCCGTGCTGCCATCTACTGGCCCGATGTCATTGGAGGACGTCGCGAGGGGGTGAGTTGATCCCCGGAGAACGATGCGGTTTACAGGGGCAATTGAAGAGACGCCCTGCGACGGAAGAGACGGGCCTTGAATCTGAGCGTGGGCGCAGGGCGCTCCTAACCCCAAAGAGAACAAAAGGACTGGAAAAACGGCCGCAGCCATTCTCATATGCGAGAGTTTGCGCATTAATGTCCTGTTTGTATGTTCAAAATGAAGGCAAGATAGACTAAAACGGATATGCAAAAGCTGTCAACTTGTTTTTGGGGTGAGATTAGAAAAGGAAGATTGTTACCCCTCGGGAATTTGAAATGCATCGGTCCGAGGCGGTGGGAAGAACTCGCCGTCCGGCGGAGGGGGGAGGAGCCGAGCGGCTAGCGTTTGCAGTTCGCCAAAACTCAAAATAGATTCGAGTTGACCATTTTTCCGGTGTAGATAAACCTGTAGCGGCGAGAGTACTCAGTTTCAATAAGATTCAGTCAACTTCATCAAGCAGGCCGCAAACGATTCAACACCAATCGCTTAGAATCAACAAGAATCCATAGATTTCAACAAGTGCTGGCATCTGGTCCGGGAACCGGGGGGATCCTTATTCGTAACGCAAGCATTCCGTGGGCTCGAGTGCGGCAGCCCTCTTGGCGGGCAAGTATCCGAACGAGACGCCGATGACGCAGGAGACCGCGAAGGCCACCACGACGGAGAGCCAGGAAAAAGGCACGCTCAGATTTTCCGGCAGCAGGGGACGCACAATCACCGGAACGGCGATGCCCGCGAGAATTCCCGCGAGAGCGCCCGTGCCGCTGATCAGAAGCGCCTCTAGGAGGAACTGGCGCCGAATATCCTCGCGGAGCGCCCCCACGGCCCTGCGCACGCCGATCTCGTGAGTCCGCTCCTTCACTGTCACCAGCATGATATTCATGATGTTCACGCCCCCGACCGTCATGCAGATGAAGGCCACCGCCAGCAAGGAAAAAGACATCGCCAACGAAATGCTCTGGACGACATCGAGGAGCGAAGTCAGATTTTCCACGCGATAGGCCGCCCCGGGCCGGTGCCTGCTCTGCAAAATCTCCGCCACACGGCGTGTGACGTAGGGCACATCTTCCGGCCGGCCTGCCTGCGCGTAGAGTGTGAGGAACTTGTCGTTCCCCGTGTAGTACGACATCAGCGAAAAGGGCACGAGAATCGTATTGCGCTGAATCTCCGTCAGCCCCAGCGTGGAACCCACTTCTCGAAACACGCCGACCACGGTGAAAGTCAGGTCGCCCGCCTGGATGCTTTTGCCGATGGGGTCATCGGCGGGAAAGGCCTCGCCGGCCAGTTCTTCCGTCAGCAGGCAGACCTTGCTTCGCGAGTCGAACTCATCCCGATCCAGATAGCGTCCGCGCAATATTTGCAGATGGCGGATCTTTCCAAAATCTTCCGTGACGCCAACGAGACTCGCGGAATAGACCTGCGAGGAGACGTCAATCGTCGTGGGAATGTGAGTTGAGCCGGCCACCTGTGAGACCTCGGGAATGTTGTCGCGTATGGCCTGCGCATCCGCCGGGTCGAGCTCATCATCGAGCGGAATCGGCCCGCCGGTCTTCACCATCTCCGCATAGACGAGATTCGAACCGATGGACTCGACAAGCCCCACAAGGTACTGCCGGGCGGTGAGGGAAACAGTGACTACCAGAACCACACAGGCGGTTCCGATGGTCACCCCGAGCGTGGAAAGAAAGGAGCGCAGCTTATGCGCCCCGAGCGCGCGAAAGGCCTCCATCCAGGTGTTCGCAGGAATCATTAATCCAATCCTAGCATATCGCTAATGCTGCTCCGCGGAGCCGCTCGTTCCCTGCAGCTTCGCTCGCTCCAAAAAGTCGTAATCTCCTCCCGGAGGGATCACGATCCCCGTGACCGTGTCGCGATGTACGCAGACATTGTCGAGGTACCACAAATTGATATACGGCTCGTCCTCCGCAACCATCTTCTGAATCTCCGACAATATCTCCTTGCGCTTCTCGCGGTTCATTTCCACGCGCTGCTGGTCGAGCAGTGCATCGAGCGCCGGATTATGGTAGTGGCCGCGATTTGCGCCGAGGGGCGGCATGCGCCGTGAGCTGAATACATAATCGAAAATATCCGGATCGTTGTTGGTGTAGCCCACCCAGCGAAACGTATAGAGTTGAAAACTTCCGCGCGAAATGTCCGCGAGGAGTGTCGCGTTTTCGAGCGGGCGCAATTCGAGCGCGACGCCGATGCGCTTCCATTCGTCCGCCAGGACTTCGCCGAGCAATCGCGCCGATTCTTCCGTGGAAGTCTTCAGCTCCAAATGGAAGCGCACGCCATCCGCGCCGCGCGGAAATCCCGCTGCGTCGAGCAATTGCTCCGCGCGCGCGGGATCGAATCCATACTGTTTCACGTCCGGCTCGTACGCCCAGTTGTTCGGCGGGAGCAAGCCGGAGGCAGGCCGCGCCTGCCCGCGCAGCAGATATTGGACCAGCGCCGTGCGGTCCGTGGCGTAGGCCAGAGCCTGCCGCACTTCGCGGTGCGCCAGTATGGGATCGTCGAAATTGAATGCCACGTAGGCAAGCGCCGTGCCGGGCTGCTCTTCGACCTGAATTCCCGGTTGCTTGGCGAGCGCCAGGACCATGTCCGGCGTGAGCGAGTTCATGCCTCCCACATCCGCGGTGCCCTTGCGCAATTCGAGGGCGCGCACGATCGCGTCCGGCACAATCCGGAATCGTACTCGGCTCGATAGTCGGCGCCTGCCCAAAGTAGTCCGGATTTCGTTCGAGAATAATCTCTTCGTCCGGGGTCATGCTCACGAAACGAAACGGTCCCGTTCCGACCGGATGGCGCGACATCTCCGCGCCCGAACCACCGGGAACGATCCCGATGGCCAGCCGCGTGAGATTGTAGATGAACGACGCGTAGGGCTCACGCAGGCGGATGATGACGGTGGCATCGTCGGGTGCCTCTACCGACTGGACAAGCTGGAACGCGCCCCGCTTCGGCGTCTGCACCGCTCCCGAAATAATGGAGTCCAGCGTGAACTTCACATCCGCCGAGGTCAGCGGACGCCCGTCGTGGAATTTCACGCCGCGCCGCAGATGAAAAACGTACGTCAGCGGGTCGGGCGTCTCCCAGCTTTCCGCCAGATCGGGGACGACGTTCATTTGCGCGTCGCGCTCCACCAGGCCGTCGAACATCAGGCCGTCGAGGTCCTCCGATTGCGCGTCCGTGCCGATTCGTGGATCCAGATTTGTGGGCTGGGATTCGATCAGGAAATTCAGCGTGCCCGGCTCGCCCGCAGGCTGGCGCGCGCAACCCGCGGCGCCCATCGCGAGCCACGCGCAAATCGCCCCTATCGCGGTCCGGCGCATAAACCACAGCGGACGTTGGCGCATCCCGGCGTCCTTTGCTCCTTGCCTCCGGCTTTCGCCGTCATTTCCTTTTTCTCGCGCCAAAGGGATCCACACTCTTTCCCATCACGACGGCATGTCTCGCCCCCGTCGCGGAAGGCAGATTATTCGCGCGGCCGTGGTACGCCTCATACGCCAGCACGGCAAATGCAAACGCTTCCTTGGCCTCCTCCGGAACGCCGAATCGGCTCGAGGGCAGGATTTCGATTCCCGGCAGCGCCGCCGCGAGTTGAGCCATGATCAGAGGATTCCGCGTGCCTCCGCCCGCCACGATCAATTCATCCACCTTGGCTCGCGGCAAAATAAATCTGCGAAAGGCGTCGGCAATCGAAAACGCAGTGAACACGGCCGCCGTGCGCAGCAAATCCACCGGCTCGGCGTGGTGCGCCTTTCCCCAGGCCAGCAGCTGCTCCATATAGGCCAGCCCAAACTCCTCGCGCCCCGCCGTCTTCGGCGGTTTTTTCCGCAGATACTTTCCCCGCATCAGCCGCGTCAGGAGCTCCGAAATCGTGCGCCCCTTGAGCGCCATGCGCGCGTCCCGGTCGTATGTAGCGCGGCCTCGAGTGATTCGCTCGGCCAGCGCGTCCACAATCATGTTTCCCGGCCCGGTGTCGAACGCGAACACATCTTCCGGCCGCGCGCCGGCGGGAATCACGGTCACGTTGGCAATCCCGCCGATATTGAGCGCCACGCGGCCGAGCTGCGCGTGCCGGTAGAGCAGGTAATCCAAGAAAGGCACGAGCGGCGCTCCTTGCCCCCCCGCGGCCATATCCGCGGGACGGAAATCCGCGATCGTCGGTATCCCCGTGCATTCGGCGATGATGTTTGGCTCGCCAATCTGCAGCGTGGAAGCCATGCGCCACCCGGCCCGCGACCATCGGTTCGCGCCCTGGTGATGAATCGTCTGTCCGTGCGAGCCGATCACCGATATCTTCCGCAAAGGCACCCGCCAGCGCCGGCACGCCCCGATCACTGCTTCGGCAAACTCCTTCCCCAGACGAAAATCGAGCTCGCTCAACTCCGCCGCTGTCGTTGCGCCGCCGTTCGCCAGCCGCAGAATGGCGTCTCGCACGCGCCGGGTGTAGGGAACGTGATGATGCCGTTCGAGCCTGGCGGCAATCCCGGGCGGTGCTCCCGAGATGCGCGCGAGCACCACGTCAATGCCGTCCGCCGAAGTTCCCGACATGATTCCCAGCACCCGCATGACGCTCCTCGCGGCCCGCGCACGGCGAACGACGAATGGAAAATTATTCCAACTGCTTTTGCAGAGACGCCAGCAGGTTGAGCGCTTCAAGCGGCGTCAACCTCTCGAGATTCGCTCCCCGCAGCGCTTCGAGCACGGATTCATCGAGCGCAGTAAAACTCGTCTGCTGTGGCGCGTGCGGCGCGGCTCCCGGGGAAAGCTCCTCGGCCAGCTTTTCTTCGCTCTGCTCATGCCGGCGCAAAATCTCCCGTGCGCGCGCAATCACGGCGTCCGGCAGCCCCGCCAGCCGCGCCACCTCGATGCCGTAACTTTTGTTCGCGCTTCCCGGCTCGACGCGACGCAGGAACACAATCTCGCTCCCAGCCTCTCGCACCGATACGTGCACGTTCTCGACTCCCGCGAGCAGTGGCTCGAGGTCCGTGAGTTCATGGTAGTGCGTGGCGAAGAGCGTCCGGGGCCGCGCGCCCGAGTGGAGGGCCTCCGCCACGGCCCAGGCGATGGAAAGGCCGTCGAACGTCGAAGTGCCGCGGCCCACTTCGTCGAGCAGCACCAGACTCGCCGCCGTCGCGGTATTCAAAATTGCGGCCACTTCGCTCATCTCCACCAGGAAGGTCGAGCGCCCGCGCGCCAGATTATCCGACGCCCCAATGCGCGTGAAAATGCGGTCGAGCAGCGGCAGCTTGGCCTGCGCCGCGGGAACGAACGACCCCGCTTGCGCCAGAATGGAAATAAGGGCCGTCTGCCGCAAATACGTGGATTTCCCGCCCATGTTCGGCCCGGTGATAATCAATAGGAACGGCGATGGATCGCGCAAATACAAATCGTTGGGCACAAACCGCTCGCCGCGCTCTTCGAGCAGCTTTTCGATCACCGGATGGCGCCCGCCGGCAATCATCAGTTCGCCGCGCGGGCTGCCCGGCGCGCCCTTTGCAGTCGGCGGCGGACCCGCCGGTGCAGCGGCGCTTTCCGTGAATTCAGGCCTCGAATAATTCCGCGCCGCGGCGATGCGCGCGAAATTCACGAGCACGTCGAGCTGCGCGATGGCCTCTGCCGTCCGCCGCAGCCGGGCCGCGTTTCGCGCGATGGCGTCGCGGATTTCGCCGTAGAGCCGCCGCTCGATTTCGAGCACGCGCTCTTCGGCGGTGAGGATTTTGCGCTCCTGCTCCTTCAGCTCGGCGGACGTGAATCGCTCCGCGCCTACGAGCGTCTGCTTCCTCTCGTAGTCCGCGGGCGCGAGGTGCAGGTTGGCCTTGGACACCTCGATGTAATAGCCGAACACCTGGTTGTAACGGATTTTGAGCGAGGCGATTCCCGTGCGCTTTCTTTCGCGCTCTTCCATCGCTGCGATAATCTGCCGCCCATGCTTCATGGTGTCGCGCAGCTCGTCGAGTTCCGCGTGGAAGCCGCGGCGGATCACGCCCGGCTCGTTGGGCATGGCCGGAGGGTCGTCCGCAATTCCGCGCGCGATGATTTCGCGCACATCCGTCATCTCGTCCAACTGCTCGCGCAGCGCCGCCAGCCGCGCGCCGGTCCTTGCTTCCGTCCCGAGCAATTCCCGCAGCCGCGGAATCTTTTCGAGCGACGCCCGCAGCGCCAGCAGGTCCCTGGGCGTGGCCACGCCGAGCGTCACGCGGCTGGCCAGCCGCTCGAGGTCCAGAATATTTTCGAGTTCCCTGCGAATTTCTTCGCGCAACACGGTTCGCGACTTCAAATCCGCCACCGCGTCGAGCCGCGCCTCGATTTCGTCGAGCGCGATTTCCGGGCGCAGAATCCATCCGCGCAGCAGGCGCGCTCCCATGCCCGTCGCGGTCTCATCCATCGCGCCCAGCAGGGTGGCGCGCGCGTCCTCTCCTGGCGCAGGCTCCGCCAGTTCGAGATTCCGCACCGTCACCTGGTCGAGAATCATGCGGTCCTGCTGCTCGTAATATGCGATTCGATCCAGGTGTTCGAGGCCCGTCCCGGTGGGCCGCGCGGACACTGCCGCCGCTGTGTCTTCGGGCTTCCGCGCCCCCATGGCCGATGTCTCGCGCAGATAATGAACAATAGCCCCCGCTGCCGCCGCAGCCTGCGGATGGCCGGCCAGTCCCAAGCCTTCCAGGCCAGCTACGCGACACTGCTCCTCGAGCAGGCGCATTCCGTAGGACGTATCGAAAATCCACTCGTCGAGGCGCGTTTCCACCGCGCCAGTGTCGCGAAACTCGAGTTGCGCCCGGCCAGCCGCGCTCGGCTCGGGGAAGAGCGTGGGCTTTTCGGATCGCGGCAGAAGAATCTCGCGCGGCCTCAAAATTCCGAGTTCGTCCGCCAGCCGCGCCTCCGCTTTCTCGCCGGAAAACTCCGTCGAGCGAAATTCTCCCGTGGATAAATCCACGAATGCCAGTCCGATTCTCGCTTCTGTCCGGCGAGCCGGCGGGCGCCCACCCGCCGCTGCGGCGGCGGAAGCCGCGGCGCTCCGCGCCACAGCCGCCAGAAAATTATTCTCCTTCGGATCCACGAGCGACGCGTACGCCGCCGTGCCCGGCGTAATCACGCGAACCACCTCGCGCCGCACCAGCTTCTTCCCCGGCCCCGGCTCTTCCATCTGCTCGCAGATGGCCACCTTGTGGCCCGCGCGAATCAGCCGCGCAATGTAATTTTCAGCCGCGTGGTAGGGGACTCCGCACATCGGCACCGGTTTACCCCTTTCCTTGTTGCGCGCGGTGAGCGTGATTTGCAGTATGCGCGAGGCCACCACCGCGTCGTCAAAGAACAGCTCGTAGAAATCCCCCAGGCGGAAGAGCAGCAGCGCCGCCGGATGCTGTTTCTTCGCGGCGTGATATTGCTGCATCAGCGGGGTCGTCGGATCATTCATGGATGCGCTCGGTCCCGGCAGGGAAACGATTATGCTGTTGCGCGCTCTGGTTTGGCAACACCGTTCCTTGCCACCTGGTAGCGTCCTACATCCAGCGAACCGCATTGGCTCGTCATTCTGAGCGGAGTCCCGCGTTCTTGGTTTTCCCGCTGCCTTATGGCGGGCGCGGGACGCAGTCGAAGTATGGTTTTCCATCGCTCGGTGTTTGAGCGATGAATCCCTCTTCCTGCTCCCATCACAGGGGGCTCAAATTAATGCACTATCTGAAGTCTCTGTGCTTCCGCAGCCGTGCGATGGCTGAGCTATACTCGGGCGTGCCTTCTCGCGGCCGCACCAATCGCGAAATCGAAGTCAAGCTTCGTGTAGCCGATGTGTCTGCACTCCTCCATAATCTCAGGCTGATCCGTGCCACGTCACGCGGCCGCGTCTTCGAGCGAAACACAATCTACGACACGCCCGATTCCTCTCTCCGCCGTGCTGGCTGTCTTTTGCGGCTGCGCATCGAAACCCCGGTATCCCCTCCTCGGGGGCGCCTCCGCGCGATCCTGACGTCGAAGGCGCCCCTTCGCTCGCCCTCTCCGCGATACAAAGAAAGGCTCGAACGCGAGTTGGTTATCCGCAAACCCCGGCATTGGCCGCATCTCCTTCGCTCTTCCGGCTTCAATCCCGTCTTCCGTTATGAGAAATACAGGACCACCTTCCGGCTCTCGGGCCTCGAACTGGATTTGGATGAAACGCCAATCGGAACATTCCTGGAACTTGAGGGCGCTCCGGGCAAGATAGATCGCATTGCCCGCGCCCTGGGTTTCTCGCCCCGAGACTACATCCGCGCCACCTATGGGGAGCTTTACGCAGCCCACTCCCGCCGGCACGGCCGTTTTCCGCGAAACATGCTTTTTCGGCATTAAAATTTCATAAAACACGCACTCTTTGCTTGACAAAAATCCCATCTGCCTTTACTAGTCGAGGTGAGCGCAAACGCATCGAATGGAAGACCTTTCGTCCAATTCGGAGCCTGGAAGTAGCCGCCTCACCGGGCCGCTGTTGGCCCGGCAAGGGCAGGCCGATTTTCCGCTCATTGTGGTTCGCCGCTCCCGCGCCATATGCGTCCACGGGGGCAGGGAGGCGAGGCCCGGCAGGAAGTAATCACAGGGCGGTGGTTTTCTGCCCGTGGCCGGGTGCATCTCCGGCCCCGGGCTTTTTTTATTTAGCCAGGCTATGGGCTTCGCATCAGCAGTCCTCGAAAACATTGACAGAGAGCAAGGAGCCACCATGCTTTACGCGACGGAAATCCTGGGCGCCGAGACGTACGACTCGCTCGGCAATTTTGTAGGCCGGGTGAAGGAGATGTTCATCGTCCCGGCTGAACAGCAGAATCGCGTCTCGCGCCTGCTGCTCGGACGCGGGCGATACCGTCCGCTCGTGGCGCGCTACGACCAGATCGCGTCTGTCACTCCCGGCCGCGTCAATCTGACCAACGAGGAATCCGCTCTCGAACTCTATCATCCCAACGAAGCCTGGCTGGCGGTACGCAAGGACCTGCTCGACCAGCAGATTATTGACACCAACGGCCGCAAGGTGGTCCGCGTGAACGACGTGGACCTGGCCGATCAGCGCACCAACGGGAATACCGAGTTGCGCATCACCAATGTGGACGTGGGCCTGCCGGCCGCCGTGCGCCGGCTGCTTCAGGGAGTGGTTCCGCCGCTGGCCATTCGCCGCATCCAAAGCAAACTCCCGCCCAAGACAATCCGGTGGGAATTCGTCAACCTGATCGAACCGGACCCCCTGCGCCGTGTGAAGCTGCGCCTTTCCGGCGACAGGCTGGCCCGGCTCCATCCTGCCGATCTCGCCGATATCATGGAGGAGCTTTCTCCCGACGAGCGGCAATCCATCATTGATTCGCTCGACGAAGAGACCGCCGCGGAAACCATTGCCGAGCTCGACAAGCGCCTGCAGACGCAGGTGGTGGAAAAGCTCGCGCCCGGGAAGGCCGCGGACATCATCGAGGAAATGAATCCGGACGAGGCCGCGGATTTGATGCAGAATCTGGCGCCCGAAAAATCCGCGGAAGTGCTCGAAGAGATGGAACATCGCGAGGCGCGGGAGGTGGAAAAACTGCTGCGCTACGAGCAAAACACCGCGGGCGGCATGATGAACCCCGAAATCGTGATGGTGGGGGAAGACGCCACGCGCGGCGAAGTGCTGGACTACATTCGGTTCCACGAGATTCCCGTGGACCAGCTCGACAACATCGTCCTCATCAACCGCGAAGCCGCCTTGGCGGGCACGGTTCCGCTGGCGCGGCTGCTTCTCGCGAACGGAGAGCAGCGCATGTCGGAGTTCGTATTCGAGCCGCTGCTCTTCGTCAAGCCCGACACGCACGACAAGGAAATTTTCGAGATTTTCGACAAATACAATCTGCGCAGCCTGACGGTGGTGAACGACGAGAGCCATCCCATCGGCGCCATCACCGTGGACGACGTGGTCAGCCGCTTGCGCGCGCAACTATAGACAGGAGTGAGGGCCGCCCCCGATGGAGGAAGGGATCCAGCCAGTATATATGGATGGATCTATCGGCCCTGGTATCGCCTCCAGGGGCCTGCCTGCCGGCAGGCAGGCTAAAACCCCTGAATAGGGAAGGGGCTTATGCCAGGGTTGAAAGTCAGCCCTTCCATTGCCCGGAGCTTTCGAGCGCGGTGCAAAAGCGTGCGAAAAGGGGTCAAATAAGGGGCAAAAACGTGCATTTTAAGGCCATTTGAGGCCTTAAATTAGTCGAATGCTTCGAGTGATTTTGGCGGCAGTTAGTCGAATGGTTCGAGTAATTTTCAGCAGCAACGAGTCGAATTGTTCGAGTAATCTCTGGAAGCAACGAGTCCATTGGTTCGAGTAAATGGTTCGAGTGATTTTCAGCAGCAACGAGTCCATTGGTTCGAGTAAATGGTTCGAGTTTTTTTGGCAGCAATTGGTTGATTCGTTCGAGTAAGTGGTTCGAGTAATTTAGGCGGCAGTTAGTCGAATGGTTCGAGCGATTCATTTGCTCGAAAATGGTCGCTGCGAAAATCGCTATGAACACACAAACCACCGACGCGCTTTCGCGCTGGACCGAACGCGGCAAGGAATTCATGCGCCGGACACGGTCCACGCGCCGGCGGCTCGCCGTGCTTCTGGCGGTGATCGGGCCGGGCCTAATCACGTCGAATGTGGATAACGACGCCGGCGGCATCACCACGTACACGATTGCCGGGGCGCAATTCGGCTACACGCTGCTGTGGTCGCTGATTCCCATGACCATCGCGCTTTACGTCAGCGAGGAGATGTGCGCGCGCTTGGGCGTCATCACCGGCAAGGGGCTTTCGGATCTGATTCGCGAGGAATTCGGATTTCGCTCCACGTTTTTCGTCATGCTCGCCGCGCTGGCCGTGGACTTGGGCAATACCGTGGCGGAATTCGCGGGCGTGGCCGCCTCGATGCAAATTTTCGGCATCAGCAAATATGTCGCCGTGCCCATCGCGGCCGTCGCCGTGTGGATTCTGGTGGTGCGCGGCACCTACCGGCAGGTGGAGAAAATTTTTCTCGTGGCTTGCGGCTTCTATCTCACGTACGTGGTCTCGGCGTTTCTTGCCAAGCCGGATTGGCTGGTTGCCGCGAAGGAAACCGTTATCCCGACGCTGCACATGAATGCCGCTTACCTTCTGATGCTCACGGGGCTTATCGGCACGACCATCGCTCCGTGGCAATTCTTCTATATGCAGGCCAGCTTCGTCGAAAAGCGCGTGGGACCGCGGCAGTATAAGCACGCGCGCATGGACGTGCTGGTGGGCAGCGTTTCCTGCATGGTGATCGTATTTTTCATCATCGTTTGCTGCGCCGCCACGTTGCACGCTCATGGCCTGACGAATATCACGGACGCCGGGCAGGCGGCGCAAGCGCTGGAGCCGCTCGCGGGGAAATGGGCCGCCGGGCTTTTTGCGTTCGGGCTGCTGAACGCGTCGCTTTTCGCCGCGTCCATTTTGCCGCTTTCCACGGCGCACGTGATTTGCGAAGGGCTGGGATTCGAGGCGGGCCTGGACAACAAACTCAAGGAAGCGCCGACATTTTATGGTCTCTACACCGCGCTGATTGTCATCGGCGGAGGGATCATTTTGATTCCCAAGGCGCCGCTGCTGAAAATTCTGGTGCTGTCGCAGGTCGCGAACGGCATCTGGCTGCCCGTAGTCCTGATTTTCATTTTGCTGTTGATCAACCGGCGCGACCTGATGGGCGTGCACGTCAACACGTGGGGTTTCAACGTCGTCGCATGGACCGCCAGCATCGTCATGATTATCCTCACCGTGGTGCTCCTCTACGCCACGATCTTCAACCCCTCCGCCGCCGGCCTCGGCGGCGCAATTTTGAATCTGCATTTCTTTTAATCGCGTGTACGAATAAAAAGCGAAAAAGACCTGCGGCAACGACTTCAAGGATATTGAAGTCAAATGCTGCGCCAACATCAGCATGGACTTTGCTGCTATCCGCAGCATGGACTTTGCTCTTATAAGCTGGTTAAAAGGCCCTTAAATGCACAAAAATGACACGAAAATGGCGCTAAAGACGCCTTAACGACAAGGGTGCTAGAGGCGATATGCTCCCGGGCTGTGTCGCCCCTACGGGGCTCGCACGAATTTGTTATGCATACTGCATCGCAAATAGCCGCCGTCACGACGGATGGCTATTTCCTTCAGGAGTGCCCTGATACGTTTCGTAGATTGGGAGACCGGGGATTTGTTCTCGCGCCGGAGCGGACTGCGGATCGTTGGCTTTGATATAGGCGTAAGGTAAGTCGTAATATCTCGCGAAGATCACGCACGACAGGAGGTCGCAATGAAGAAGAGGAAACCCGTGTGGCGCAAGAGAAGGATTAAGCTCCCAAACTTTGGGGGGTTCATGCGTCGCCACAATAAAATGCTCACCGTTCTGGGTGCGTGCATCGTTTTTCTGACCTTCATAACGAAGGAGGGCCTAACCGAACTGGCTCGACAGTGGAGCAACTCACTAGAATCGGGCGAAGAAGCTTATTACAATGAGAAACAGATATCAGATATGGCGGTTGAAATCGGAGAAATTCATGCGCAAGGAGAGGCAACTTGGCGGCGGTTGTACGGAGCCAAGCCTGAAGCGCTTCTGCGGGTCAGCCACGGAGAGCGGTTGCGGATAGATGGCGCTAGGCTCCGTGCGTTGATCATGCGTCTCCGTTCAATGGCCGTCGGAATTCAAGAGTTGCAAGATCCCCAGCGCATACCGGGCGCGGAGCAGCTACTCGATATCACTGATGAGACGGTTGCGCAACTTGATTTGCTCCCCGAGGCCGCAGGGAGCACGAGCCTTGGCGACTCGCCGGAATTACTCGCCATTGAAGGTAAAACCGCGGAGTTGCAAAACAGAACAGACACTCTTGGTGACCAGCTCGTGTCGGAGGAACAACAACAGAGCCTAGCCTACGAAAACGCATACGAGCTTTTCTTTGAGATTAGCTATCTGTTATACGCCTTGGGGTGGGCACTGGCGCTCGTCGGCAGGCTGTACGCAGACAGGGAACCCGGTCTAGAAGCTGGCTCGTTCGCCTAGCTTCTCGAGGGACGACCTTTGCCAGCAGGCAACAACCGTGCTGGCGAGGAGAGATCTCCGGATAGGGCAGAGGTGGATGAATTTCAAGGATTTGTTGATTGGGAACTTTTCATAATCAAGTAGTCCAGTGCCATTCAACGTAAAAGGGAGTAACGGAATGCGCTCAAAGCACGGGCTGACAAGTCTTTGGCACCGCACCAGATCATTCTTTCACGGACGGCGGCGCGGCATTTCCTTGATTGGTCTGTTCATTGTGTTCACAACTTATATGGTTAAGGAAGGAATTCGTGAACACTTTAGGGACTTGGAGGGGGCGATGGAAAACGCTGAGAATTCATTTATCCTCGGTGACAGAAATGAAGCAGTGTTGCACGAAGCTAAGGAGATGAAGGTCGATTTAGAGGTTGTCGGAGCTATGGTCGAGAATGAAGGGGAGAAGGGGGACGAGAAAGAGGATGTGAATGAGGTCGAGCGTGAGGTCGAGAGCGATGCTTCACTACAGCTCCTCCAGGATGGGTGTGAAATCTCCAGATTTGATGTCTTTAACCTCCGCCACTTGACGGAGCATCTCCCGGATGCGAAAGATGCTGACGCAATATTGCAGGGATTCAGCAAAGAGACTGATTCAATCGAAGAAGCGTCAAACAGATATGAGATGGATGACGGCGTGATGCGGAAAAGAGGTGAGGACCCGACCAAAGTCTTGTACGACCTACAAGTCAGGGAAATGCACTTAACGGCCGGACTACATAACTTCACGAATCGCGTCATATCATTCGCAGAAGAAGAAAGGGCTCGCAACGGCCGCTACTACGTGCTGGCGAATTGGCTGAGTTATGCGCTTTACACGATCGGCTGGATGGTGGCACTTGTAGCGAACCTGTGGGGAGGGGAGGAGACTAAATCCTTTGACGTCTAGATTCGCGGCGGCAAGGCCGGATCGTTCCAGTTCTTGCTTGGGCCGCAGATGGCGAAGTTGGCGGTCGGGGCGGTGCGGACGAGCTTCTCTTCAGCATCGCTTAGCGGAGGGTCTGGGAAGCGAGCGCGGGCGAGGCGTTCGAGTTCGGCGACCGGGTCCTGGATGGGGTCATCAGGCATGTTAGGAATTTCTACACGATTATTGCCGAGTAGGGAAGAGGTAAGAGGGAGGAGGGGTGAGGGATGAGGGACAAGGGCCCGCCTACGCGATGAATCCGCTCCGCAGAATCATTCGGAGTCTCCCGCAAAGACATCCGGGATGCACAAGGCGCACAAAAGGCGGACTTCGGCGCGGCAAGCGAGGGACGAGGGACGAGGGGCGAGGGATGAGGGATGAGAGACGAGGGAGGAGGGACGAGGGCGAGGGATGAGGGAAGCAGGGAGGCAAGGAGACAGGGAGGCGGAAAGACAGATACTAAGCGATGGCCTCTACAAGGACAATTTCGCCGGGTTTAACCGTTTCAGCCGCTTTCAAGCAGGCAGTGAAGTACGGGCTAAGATCGCTCAGTCGGTTTGAGCGCACAAGGAGAACCACAATTGCGATTTTGCGCCCCGCCAGGTTTTGTTGGTACCGGAGGTTTGTGTCGACCGTGACCAGGACATCAAATTTAGTTTCCGCGAGTGCCAGAAGCTCACCATTCTCTTTCCCCGACCAGCCCGCTTCCTGAACGGTAAGACTTCCGTGCCCATGCTTTGAGAAAAAGCTCTTCAGCGCCCTCGGTGCGCACTCGTCTATCAATACTTTCATTTAAGCTGGGAGACAAGGCTGGAACGTGCCTCTTCAAGGGCGGCGATAGCGAGTTCACGGCTAACGCTCGGATACTGTTCGAGAAACTGGTCGAGCGTGTCGCCGCCCTCCAGGTAGTCAATCAGGACTTTGAATGGAACGCGGGTTCCGCGGAAAACGGGTTCCCCGCCGAGTATGTTCTCGTTTTTGATGATGGCGTTTTCCATCTTCGGCCTCTCGTTCCATGAGAGTGTAACAGGCGAAAGACGGAAGGGGAAGCCACGGAGGCACAGAGGCACGGAGGCAGGGAAGCAGGGAAGCGGGACGAGGGACGAGGGATGAGGGATGAGGGGAGTCCTAGAATCGGGAGGGGGAGACGCGGAGCATTTCGTTCGCGCCCTTTTGGAATTCGTAGGGGACGCGGGTGACTTCGCAGGCGTGGCCCTCGGCGGTGAGCTCTTCGATGACGGCGGAGAGATGCGGCGAACGTTCGGACGCGAAACTTGGGAGAAGGGGGAAAATGCGCGCCTCTTTTGCAACGCGGCACAGCTCGCGGATGGAGTCGAGATGGAATTCGATCGTGAGCGAATCCGAATATGTGAATAGGAAGTGGGAACAGAGCGCGAGATCGAATTCGTCCGTGCGAAAGGGAAGCGCCGGCAATTCCGAAGGGCGGTAGCGGCCTTCGAAGATTCCGGCTGGAAAATCTTCGAGAAATAGGTTCATGGCTTGCATGCGAACCTGGCCTAGATGCTCGGGCGACTGTATCTCCTGCCAGATGAATTGTTCGCGACGCTGCTTGGAGGCTTCGACCATCATGTCGTAATTTTCTCCGATGCGCTTGCGAATGCCGTCCGCGGAAAACTCATAGAGGGGATCGCAGGAAACGACGCTCGCGCCGCGGCGGTGCATCTCGGCGTTGAAGCTGGCGGGTCCGGCGGCGCAATCGAGAATTTTTCCTGCGAGGTCGCGCGCGGACAGGTCGAACATGCGGGAATATTCTTCGAGCGAACGTCCCCAGGGCACGGCCCGGCCCGGAATTCCTGCCAATGCTCCTCCTCATTTGGGGCTTCGATAATTATGGCACGCGAGTGGAAGGCACGCCAGGACGCGAGTCCTGTTACCTGTGCAATATTGAACAGTTTCGGGTTTTGACGTGTTCTAGAATGCGCGAGTTCTGCGACCTCGTTGCAGAAGAGGTTTGAAACGGACGCGCGCGGTGTCGCGCGTACATCCGGGGCGCTTCTGCCGGATGTGTGTGCTTGTTTTGCGTCATTTTGCCTGCCATGAATGCCAACCAGTTAAGGAACACTCTTGCTAATAATGTGCAAGGAGTTTCTACAAAGCCGGTTCGCACCATCTGGTCTGTCCTATTTTAAGAGCCTGAAATCAAACGACTTGCACCGAGATCCGCTGAGATTGAGGACTTGGCAAGTAGATTGCACGATACAGTTGGATTTAGTTTCTCGGAATCGGTTGTTGATGAGAATGGGGGCAGTATGAGATTGAAAATCTTCTCCATGTTGGTTCTAGTATTGGTTTTCTCTTTGTTTGCGGCGAGCGCACATGCCGACACGATTGGTATTGGAACGGCGGCTCCTTATGGCGTCCTAGGTGAGGCGGGGGTGACCAATACCGGACCGAGCACGATCTACGGAGATGTAGCTGGCTCGACTGGAACTCCTGCGGTCACTGGCTTTACATTCTCGCCCTCTCCGGGTCCGGGGATGGTGGCCCTGCCGTATATGGGAACCAATGCAGGTGTCGCGAACAGTGGTCCGGGGACGCCTTTTGGTGACGCCACTGTGGCGTATAATACTGCACAAGGCACCCCGACGGTTAATCTTGAGGGTATTAATACTCTGGGGTCGGGGGGGACACTCCCGTCGCTCGGCCCGGGCGTCTATAACTTCAGTTCAGCGACCACTTTGAACGGGGTACTCCAACTCGACGCCCTGGGCAGCGACAGTGCATCGTGGGTTTTTCAAATAGGGAGTTCGCTCACGACCGCAAGCGGCTCGGTTGTTGAAATCGTCGATGCCGGTGCTCCTGGCGCATTTACCGGAAGCATAACTTGGGTGACCGGCGCTGGCGACATGATTGGTACAACCACTACGTTCCTGGGAACTATTATCGCCAACACCGGACAACTCGTTATCCAGAACAGCGCAACAATTGATTGCGGTAGAGCCATAGCGCTCGCTGGTCAAGTGACGCTGGATACCAACGAAATCGCCGTCCCCGACTGCACGGTAACTGATACTGATACGGGCGGTGGAACTGGCGACACGGTCGGCTACAACGGCGCGTTTACGCCTCCGGTTACGGATACGGGTTCGGGTACGGGCACGGGGGGCACGGTTCCGGAACCCAGCACGCTGGCGCTGCTGTTGGCCGGACTGGGGGGCCTCCTGGCGTTTCGCAAAGTCTGGGGCGTTGGCTCCGGCGCGGACTGCGCATAGGACAAAATTTACAACCAGCCGCGGCGTGACGAGGGAGCCGGAAACCTGCCCCACCCCGGGTAATGGGTCAGTTTGAATTTTGGCTCTTTGTGTCACGATCAAGAAAATTCAAACTGACCCACCACCCCACCCCGGGCGGGGCTCCCGATCGTCCCGCCGCTCGATTCAAGATCGCCTTCCATTTGGTAGTGGGTCAATTTGAATTTTTGGGTCTTTGTGTCACGATCAAGAAAATTCAAACTGACCCACTACCTTCCATTTAGGCAGGCAGTAACCGCACGTTTACCTCGGCGCTGAAGGCGTTCCCCAAGAAAACGCCGCCCTTCGTGACCACGGCGCCGGTTCGCGTCTTGCTGCTCATCCCCGGCCCCTACGGCGTCCTTGACGAGGAGCAGTAAGACGGTGTATACGCTGGGGCGGCGGACCGAGTAGAAATACCGGATAAGAGGTTGCCACCCCACGAATAAGCCAAGTTCCTTGCGACGGGCCTCGCTGTATGTGGTGATCGCCACGGCGATGTGTCTTCTGGCGCCGATTTACCAGTGGGCGCAGGAGTCCGAATGGCGCGTGCAGTTGCGCGCGAACACGGTTGCGCCGAGCACCATCACCGCCGAAAACGCCTCCTGCCACCGAACCCATCGTTTCAAGGTCGTGCCGGACTCCCTGCCGTTCATGAAGCTGCTCGATCCGGCCACGTTCGAGGTCGCGCCTGGCGAACAGCACGTTGTGCACGTGGAGTTCGATACGACCAAAATCGAGCCGGGCCAACAAGACGCCGTGATCACCGTGCAGTGCCTGACCTGCAAGAGCGAGCCGGGTTGCAGCGAGGATCATAAGGACATGCACGTGTATTTGACGGTGCTGCCCACGCTCGGCATTTGGACCGACATTCATCCGGAACTGAAGGGTACGCTCAAACAGAATCCCGGATTGCACTGGTGCAATATTTCCCCGGAGAAAAAATAGCAGCAGTGAAGCGGCGCGCTACGGTTGCGCCGCGAAACAAGAAGAGGTGAGCAATGGCCAGACGATGGAGAGATCGGGCGTGGTTCCGGGCCGCAATTGCCGGAGTGGTTCTGACGCTGGGCCTGCCGGTGGTGGCGGGAGCGCGCGCGCAAGCGCCCAGCGGCGCGCCGCTCACATGCAAGCAGATGTGGCTGGAAGCGACGGCGGAGGCGGCCCGCGCCGCGCTCGAGAAGGCGAGGCTCGAGGCAGGCGCTCCGGCTGGAGGCGCTGCGGACGCATGGGAGACGGCATGGGTCGCGAAGTGGAAGTCCGTGTGGGAAGCGAAGGCGGACACGCTGGTTCCGGGGCCCGACGGCGCGTGTTGCGACATCAATTGGTTCGAACTCGCCGCGCAAACGGGCAAGGCCGCGTGGACGCAGGCGCTAGGAGCTGCGCCGATTCCGTCCGGTGCGGACGGAAGTTGGGCGGGAAAATTTAGCGCGGCTTATGCCAAGGCGTGGGCCGATGCGTGGTTTGTGCATTACCCGGTCGTGTGCGCGGAAGCGCGCGTGAATGCGTCAGCAAGCGCCCTGGCAAAAGCCAAAGCCGGCGCACAAGCGGGAGTGTTCGCGTGGGCGAACGGCATCGCACTGGCGGGGGCGTTTTCATTCGGGGCGCAGGATTCGTTCCAGGACGCATGGGGCGAAGGCGCGGCGTCCGCCTGGGCCGAGGCAGGAGCCGCAGCGGAGGCAACAGCGGAAGCGGCGGGAACCGGCGAGGCTGCGACCTTAGTGGAAGGGAATTGCGCCTCGGTGCGCGCAAATTCGTGCGCACGCGCCGCGGCATCGGCATTCGCATCGGCGTGGGCGGAATCGGGAGCCGACGCTTTTGCCGATGCTTACGCGGATGCGTATGCGGAGGCGTACGCAGCGGCGTTCGCGAATTCCTGGGCCAAGGGTCAATCGGCGGCGGGAGCCGTGGCGCTTTCGCAAGCGGCGGCGACGGCGCTTGCGAGAGCGGTGGCCAACGGCTACGCGGCCGCGTGGCAAGAGCTGCTTGCCAATCACGGTGAGCTGCCCGCGATTGTGCACTGGTGGATTACGCCGGGCGCTCCCATGCCCGCGGTGAAGAAAATCCAGAGGCTGCTGGCTCGCGACCAGCGAAGCGCGATGCAATCGGTGACTGCCGCGGCGCTGAAGAAGGCGGTGGCAGGACAAACCGCCTGGGGGCTTTCCATAAGCCAGACGGCTGCTCAAGCGAAGAAAGACGTCGTAGCGTACGCGGCGGGCTGGGTGAGCACGTGGGCAAGCGCCTGGGCCGCAGACTGGGCCGAAGATTGGATTGATACCTACATTGAAATGTGCAGCGAAGCCGCGGCGTCGGTGTGCGCGGAATGTCCGCCGTGCGAAGATGAGTGGGCGGGAGAGCAGCCGGGCCAGGAAGATTATGGGTGGCCGGAACAGCCCCAGGACGAGGAGGAGCCTCCGGAAACGATTACCAATCCGAAAAGCTTCACATACACTCTGGTGGGGCTGGGAGTGACGGCGGGCAACATCTTTGGCATGGTCGTGACGAACGAAACCGATAAGCCGGTCATCGTGGAAATTCCGGGAGGAACGGTGTTTGAGCCGGACGACCCGGAAGACCAGCGCGAAGAGATTTCGCAGCCGGTGCGAATTCACGTCCCCGCGAATGGGAAGGCGCAGGCGCCGCTCGATGGATATTGCCTCGACTACGAAAAGCAGCCGCCGCCCGCGGAGCAACTCGGTGTGTTGACGGAGGGCGATCCGGTGTTGGTGGCGTCACTTGACAGTGCGGCGGTGTACGCAGCGGCCCCGGCGAGGGCGGCGGGCGGGGGTGCGCCGCCGGCAAAAGTAACGTACCACGCCGATCCGAATGCGAATGCGGGCGCGCAGGTGTTCCAAATTATTTTGGCGGGAGATAAGCTTGCGGGGGCGGGGAAGTTCCACGACGACTTGCCGCCGGCCCGCTACAAACTTGCCGTGATTCAACGCGCGATCTGGGTTTATGAGTCGAAGGGCACCTCGAAGCCACAGACGCGGGACACGCTGCTCGGGGACATCCGCAAACAAGTGAAGGAAACCGGCGGCACGCAAACCGACGAACAAATTCAGCAGCTCGCCGATCACATCATGGAAGACGTGAACGCCACGCTCGCCGCCGCGGGCGTCTAGCGCAAACCTCGGAATACACCGCGCGAGGCGCTTGTCACTCCCGAGTGGCTGTGCTACTTTCGCGTGCGGACGGTCCTCGAGCGAATTCCGGTGAAAACCCGCGAAGGTGTGAAGCCTGCCGACCGCGAGGAAGCGGAGCTTCTCGAAAAACTCGATGCGAAGCGGCTGCCGCGGCACGTGGCCGTCATCATGGACGGCAACGGGCGCTGGGCAGAGCGGCGTCATCTGCCGCGCGTGGCCGGGCACCGCGCCGGAGTGAAAGCGGCGCGCGAGATTATCGAGAGTTGCGCGCGGCTGAAAATTCCCTGCCTCACACTGTATGCCTTCTCGATGGAAAACTGGAGGCGTCCCGGGAGCGAAGTGGATTTCCTGATGCGGCTGCTCCGCGAATATTTGAAGCGCGAGCTTCCCTCCATCCACAAAAATAATATTCGCCTGCAGATTATCGGGCGCGCGAGCCAGCTCCCCGAAGACGTGCAGAAGGACCTGGCGGAGGGCGTGCGCCTGACGGCGGGCAATACAGGAATGAAGCTGGTGGTGGCGCTCAACTACGGCGCGCGGGCCGAACTGGTGGACGCGTTCAACGCCATGCTCGAGGCGGCGCGCGCGAACGGCGCCGGCGATTTCCGCGCCGACGAGGAAACGATTTCCGAGCACCTCTATACCGCGGGTCTTCCCGACCCCGATTTGCTCATCCGCACGAGCGGAGAGATGCGGGTGAGCAATTTCCTGCTGTGGCAGATTGCCTACGCGGAAATTTTCGTCACCGATACGCTGTGGCCCGATTTTTCGCGCGCGCGGCTGCTCGAAGCTCTGCTCGATTATCAGAAGCGCGAGCGGCGCTACGGCGGCCTGGGCGCGCAGGGAGCAGCCGACGGCGGCGGCAAAGTCCCCGCGAGAGCGGGACGCGGCTGACGCGCCATGATCCTTCGCACACTCACCCATCGCACCATGGTTCTTCGCGTGCTCACAGCCGTGGTGATGATTCCCGTGGTTGTGGCGCTGGTGTGGTTCGGGCCGCCGGCGGTTCTGGCCGCGGCCGCCGCGGCGGTGGCCATCGTGGCGCTGGCTGAGTTTCTGGACCTGGGCGCGCGCCTTGGGCTGCGTCCCTTCCGCAAATGGACGCTCGTGTGCGCCGCGGGCTTTTTTTACGCGCAGTATTCCCTGGGGCTGGTCGAGACGCATGCGCTCGGCTGGGGTGAATCCATTGTGCGCGACGCCGCGGGCGGCGTGATTTCGATCGAAGCGGTGCTCCTGATTTTTATTTTTGGCGCGGCGGGAATCGCCATGGGCACGCACAGGCCGCTGCACGATACTCTTCCGGCGATTTCGATTGGCTCGGCCGGGCTGCTGTTTGTGGCGCTGCCTTTCAGCTATTTCGTGCGCATGAACGAAATCGCGGGCGTGGGCCGGCAACTGGTGCTCTTCACGCTGTGCCTGGTTTGGGCCGGGGACATTTTTGCATATTTCATCGGGCGCTCTCTGGGAAGCATCCCCATGGCGCCGGCGCTCAGCCCGAAGAAGACGTGGGAGGGTGCGCTCGGGAACGTGCTGGGTTCGCTGCTGGTGGCCGTCCTTTTTTCGCGCTGGATGCAGACGGACATGGTCACCATGCTGGTAATTGCGGGGCTGGGAAATATCGCGGGGCAAATGGGAGATTTGGTGGAGTCGGCGTACAAGCGCGGCGCGGGCGTGAAGGATTCGAGCTCGCTGCTGCCCGGCCACGGCGGGATGCTCGACCGCGTGGACAGCCTGATTTTCGCCGCGCCGGTGGTGTGGGCGGCGTATGCGTGGTTCGCCATGCGGAATTTGTGAGCAGTCGCAAATTTTTTCAAACAACTATAAAATTGGATAGTGGGTCAGTTTGAATTTTGGCTCTTTGTGTCACGACCAAGAAAATTCAAACTGACCCACCACCTAAAATTGCATGTGCGGCGCGAAAATGCGCGGAGCGCCCGGCGCGTATGAAACGCATCTCCATTCTGGGTTCGACCGGCTCGATTGGCCGCCAATGCCTGAGCGTTGTGGACGCGCTGCCGGGCCGCTTCGAGGTGGTGGCGCTGGCCGCGGGTTCGAACGTGGCGCTGGCCGCGGAGCAGGTTTTCAAGTACCGGCCCAGCGTCGTCTCGATGGCTACACAAGGCGCGGCACGCGAGCTGTGTGCCGCGCTTCAGCATCGGGGCGCCGGACAGCCGCCGCTGGAAATTATATTCGGCGCGGAAGGCATCGAGCGCGTGGCCACGCACCCGGAGGCCGAGACGGTGGTGTCGGCGGCCGTGGGAGTGGTGGGGCTGCGCGCGACGTATCAGGCCATCGAGCACGGCAAAAATATTGCGCTGGCGAATAAGGAAGTGCTGGTGGCAGCGGGAGAAGTGGTGATGGCCGCCGTGCGGCGGCGCGGAGTGGCGCTGCTGCCCGTGGATAGCGAGCACAACGCCATTCATCAGTGCCTGCGCGCGGGCGAGCCGCGCGAAGTGAAACGGCTGGTACTGACCGCGTCGGGCGGGCCGTTTCGCGAAACTCCCGCGGCGCTGCTGGCAAAAGTGACGCCCGAACAGGCGCTCGCGCATCCCAACTGGAAGATGGGCCGGCGCATCACGACGGATTCGGCGACGCTGATGAACAAGGGATTCGAAGTGATCGAGGCGCGGTGGCTTTTCGGCATGGAGGCCGGGAAAATCCAGGTGCTGATTCATCCGCAGTCGACGATTCACTCGATGGTCGAATTCGTGGACGGCTCGATACTGGCGCAAATGGGCCCCACGGACATGCGCATGCCCATCCAATATGCGCTGACCTTTCCCGAACGTGTGGCATCGAATGGATGTGCGCTCGATTGGACGGCGTTGCGCCATCTCGATTTCGAGGAAGTGCCGGCGGGGAAGTTTCCGTGCCTCGAACTGGCGCGGGAGGCGCTGCGAAAGGGCGGGGCGCTGCCGTGCGCGCTCAATGCCGCGGACGAAATCGCCGTTGCCGCGTTTTTGGATCGGCGGCTGCCGTTTCCGGGCATCGCGCAGGTGATCGAGCGCGTGCTCGAGCGCATGCCGCGCACCGCGTTTCATAGCGTGGACGACGTGCTGGCCGCCGATTCCGAGGCGCGGCGGCTGGCGCGCGAAGAAGTCGCGCGGCACGTGAACTAGCTCGTTTGGCCTTGCGCTACGCGCCCAGGCGCGGCGATTTCTAAATGCCGCGAATTTCTTTTACAATAGAGGCAGAGGTGTTATGGGCAGTCTGCTGCGGGACGTGATCGCCGGAGCCGCCGTTCTGGGCGTGCTGATTTTGCTGCACGAATGGGGGCATTTCATCGTCGCGAAGCTTTGCGGCGTTCGCGTGGAAGTGTTTTCCATCGGCTTCGGGCGGCGGCTATGGGGCGTGAAGCGCGGCGACACCGATTACCGCGTGAGCGCGCTGCCGCTGGGCGGCTACGTGCGCATGGCGGGGGATAATCCCTCCGAGCAGCGGACCGGCGCGCCTGACGAATTTCTCTCGCGGCCGCGCTGGCAGCGGCTTCTGATCGCCATCGCCGGCCCCTCCATGAACATATTCGTCGCGTTCGCCGTTTTCTGGGGAATTTATGCCTTCAAGGGTATGCCTTCCGAGACGTACGTGCGCCAGCCAGCCGTGGTTGCCGCAGTGCCCGAAAATTCCGCAGGCGCGCCGGGAGTCGAGCCGGGAGACCGCATCGTTGAAGTGAATGGCGTGAATACTCCGGTGTGGGAAGACGTGCTCGCGCAAGTGGACAAAGCGAAGCCGGGCGATTCGCTCTCCGTCGTGGTTTCGCGCGGGGGTTCGCAGGAGACCTTGAAGATTCCGGTTCCGGCGGCGCAGGCATCACCCGATTCAGAGGTTGGGTATCCGGCATTGCCTCCCGTGGCCGACGACGTCACCATCGGCTCTCCGGCTGAGAAGGCCGGGATGCAATCGGGCGATGAGGTCGTCTCGATCAACGGCAAGCCGGTGGTCACCTGGCCGCAACTGGTGGAGCAAGTCCGCGACTCCGGCGGGAATTCCATCCATTTTGTAGTACGCCGCGGCGGGAAAGAAATTCCGCTGGACATCACGCCCATGCGCACGATGACTCCCGACGGACAGATGGCCTGGCTGATTGGCGTCACGGAGAAGACCACGGAATTTTTCGAGCGCCAGAGTTTGCTCGAGTCCACAAAGGATGCGGGCTTGGCGACAGTTTCGGGACTGCGCCAGATCGGAAGCGTTCTGGCTGGATTGGTCACCGGCAAGGTTCCTGTGCGCGGCCTGGGGGGGCCTGTCTTCATCGTGCAATTATCGGGTGAGGCTGCCAAGAGCGGCCCGTTGATCCTGCTGCAATTTCTGGCCGCCTTGAGCTTGAATCTGGCCGTGCTGAATCTTCTCCCCATTCCCATTCTGGATGGCGGCCACGTGCTGATGCTGGCGATCGAAAGCGTGATAGGCCGCGATTTGAGCGTCGCGGTGAAGGAGCGGTTCGTGCAGGTAGGGCTTGTATTTCTGCTGGGCGTTTTCGCGTTCGTGATGTATAGCGACATCCTCAGGGTAATTCAAACGCACATCCATTAAGGAACAAAGCCCATGTCCGCGACTCCGGCACATCGTGTTTCGAGGGGCGAGCGCATCAATGTTCATGAGGCGCCGGGGCGCCTGCAGCGCGAGCTGGGCGCGCGGGGCATTCGGCTCACACGCCAGCGCCGCGTGCTGCTGCAGGTGATGGAAGGGGCGCCGCGCCATCTGGACGCGGGAGAAATCCTAGAGCGCGCGCAGAAGATTGATGCGAACATCACGCGCGTGACGGTCTATCGCACGCTCGAAATGCTGAAAGGCTTCGGCCTGATTGACGAGCTGGACCTGCTGCACCTGCGCGGGCATCGCCATTACTACGAAAGCCACGGCCCGCGCGATCACATCCACGTGGCCTGCATCCGCTGCGGCAAGGTGCGCGAGTTCGAGAGCGAGCTTTACGAGGACTTGAAGAGACAGATTTCGCGCGACTGCGGAATCGAAATCACGGTGACGCGGACGGAAGTCGGCGGGCTGTGCGCGGATTGCCGGGTGAAGACGTGACTCGTGACTCGTGATTCGTGAACCGTGAACCGTGAAACCCTATGAGTCTCCTCTTAGTTCCCTCTAGGTGCTGAAATTCCCGGCATTCGAAATGCGGAAAAATTCGTGGGCCTGTTCGATATCGCGCAGGACCTGAGCGCGGAGCTCCTCGGGGCTCGGAAATTTTTGCTCGTCGCGGAGGCGCTTGAGAAAGCGGACTTCCATTTCGCCATTCGTCAAGTCTCCCGAAAAATCGAGCAGGTGAGATTCGATGGTCAGGCGTTGGCCATCGAACGTGGGCCGCGTGCCTACATTCGTCGCCGAGCGGTGGACTTCACCGCCGACAATCGTCTCCGTGGCGTAGACGCCGAGCTTCGGTAGCAATTCCTGCTGGGTGCCAAGATTCAGAGTGGGCACGACAAGCTTGCGTCCCATGCCCGTGCCCGCCACGATTTCGCCCGCGAGCGAAAAGGGGCTGCCGAGCATGCTCGCCGCGTCTTCCACGCGCCCTTCGGCGACAGCCAGTCGAATGGCCGAGCTCGACACCGGGACGCCATCCACTTCCACGGGGGGCGAGGGATAGACGTCGAGACCCATCATGTCGAGGAACTTCGCGTCGCCCTGCTGTCCGCGCCCGAAGCGGAAATTATTTCCAATCACGACAGCGGACGCCTCGAGCGTTTCCTTAAGAAATTTGCGGACAAAATCCTCCGCGCTCATCTTTGCGAGCGTTTCGTCAAACGGCAGCACCAGCGCGGCATGGAGATTCAACTTTTCAATTGCCGCGAGCCTCTGATCGAGCGTCATGAGCAGCAAGGGGGCCTGCGCGGGGCGCAGAATGCGCGCGGGGTGGGGATAAAAAGTGAGCACGACGGCCATGGCGTGCATTCGCGCGGCCAATTCGCACGTTTCGCGCAGGATTTTCTGATGTCCCAGATGGACGCCGTCGAAATTCCCGATGGTGACGGCCGCCGTCTCGCCGCCGGTTCCGAAGCGCGCCGTCCATTCGCCGGCGGAATGAATCTTCGCGAGAGGCATTAGATTCGTACCTCGAATTGCAAGCCGTCGTAGGCGAGGCGCACGTTTTGCGGAAGGTGGGCGTCCGTTTCCGCGTGACCCAGGTCGTGGCAGATGTGCGTGAACCAGGCGCGCTTGGGTTTTAATTCCGCGACGAGCGCGAGCGATTGCTCGACGTTGGAATGCATGGGATGAGGCCGGTGCCGCAGCGCGTCCAGGATGAAATCGTCGAGCCCTTCGAGGAGCGGCTTCGAGGACTCGGGGACGCGGACAAAATCCGTCAGATAGGCGGCGCCGCCGAAGCGAAAGCCCAGCACGGGTAGCGGCCCGTGCAACGCGGGCACGGGCACAATCTTCGCGCCGAAAAGCTCGAACGGCCCGTCAATGGCGTGCAGCTCGACTTCAGGCATCGTGCTCTCCACAGGTTCGCTATCGAAGATATATGCGAATTGTCTCCGCAAGATGGCCAGAGTTTCGGGCGCCCCATGGACGGGTATCGCTCGATCTTGTTTCAGGTTGAACGGGCGAATGTCGTCGAGCCCCAGGATGTGATCCGCGTGGCCGTGCGTGTAGAGCACGGCGTCGAGCCGGTCCATGCGGGCGCGCAGGGCCTGGAAGCGGAAGTCGGGCGTGGTATCAATCACCACGTTGCGCCCGCCGTAGGAAAGAAGCACGGAGGGGCGCGTCCGGTTGTCGCGCGGGTCCGCGGATTGGCAGACGGCGCAATGGCAGCCGAGCGTGGGCACGCCCATGGATGTGCCCGAGCCCAGAACGGTCAGTTGCAGTGAGGACATGAATTCAAAGGAAGGATGTTACACGGTTTCGGCCGCTGATTTTCCATCACGCATGGTCCGCTTTTCAAGAATGAGGGTTCCTCGCCGCGGCGAGCAGGCCCGCTGCGCCCATCGCCACTTCAATCAGGACAAGGGGTCACTTTTTCGCGCCGGCCTTTTTGGCCATGGCTTCGCTGGCGGCCTTGGAAATATCCATGAACGTGAGTTTGAGGCTGCCGATCACCTCGACCAGCAAATCGCTATCGGTCTTGGCGAGATTTCCGACCGTTTTTTCGCGCAGCGCGTCCAGCATGTCTATCACCTCGCGGGCGCCTTCGAGATCCACCAGAGGCTGGCCCGTGCGCGGGTCGGTCATGCCTCCGAGCATGGCTGCGGCGTTGCGCGCCAGGAAATCAACCAGCATTTGGAAGTTGGGCGAGGGCTCGATTGCTCCCGCGGACGCGGTACCGGCGCTCTCCCCGATGATGATGCCGGGCGCCTCGGCAGCAGCCGGCGGCGGGGCCTGCGCCGGTCTGCCGGTTTTCGATTGTGGAGGAGGCTGCGGATGGGCCGCCGACTTCCTGGCGGCGGCTTCTTCGTCGCGCCGCTCCTGCTCGACGACTTCCTTGCGCAACTCGCCTTCCTCGGTGAAAAGACGCCGGTCAATTACTTTGAAGGTTTCTTCCTGCTTGTGTTCAGCCACGTGAGGCGTCCTTGAGCGCCGCATCTGCGAACGGCGGCGTGCGATTTGTGGAGAGCTTCATTTGTTGCCGAAGTATTTCTTATGCAGCTTGCTAGTTTAGCATCCGCCCATGCCGGCTTCAAGTTGCGCCGCGGATTTTGCGGAAGAGCATCGCCAGAGGATCGTAAAACTGGTCCACGATGCGCTCCTTGAGCGGGATGATGGCGTTGTCGGTGATGTGAATTTCCTCGGGGCAGACTTCGGTGCAGCACTTGGTGATGTTGCACAGCCCGATGCCCAGCTCGTCCTTCAGCAGCGGGATGCGGTTCGCGCCATCGAGCGGATGCATTTCCAGGCCCGCCACGCGCACGAAAAAGCGCGGGCCGCCGAACTGCGCCTCCTTGCCGTGCTCGCGCAGGACGTGGCACACGTTCTGGCAGAGAAAACATTCGATGCATTTGCGAAATTCCTGCACGCGGTCCACGTCCTTCTGATCCATTTTCCAATCCACGCCGGGGCGCGGCGTGAATGGCGTAATCTTGCGGTTGACCTCGTAATTCCAACTGACGTCCGTGACCAAGTCCTTTATCAGCGGGAAAGATTTCATGGGATAAATCGTGACGGGCTGATCGAGGGGCAGGGAATCCATGCGCGTCTTGCACATCAGGCGCGGCCGGCCGTTCACCTCCGCCGAGCACGAGCCGCATTTGCCGGCTTTGCAGTTCCAGCGGACGGCGAGATCGGGCGCCTGGTGCGCCTGCACGCAGTGCACCGCGTCCAGCACGACCATGCCGGGAACGAGCGGCACGCGATAGTCGGCCGTCGCGCCGCCCTTTGCATCGCCCCGGAACACGCGCAAGACTGCTTCCGCCATCTCGAGCCTCCGCTACGTACCTTCTATTTCTCTTCCGCCAGGATTTTTTTCAAATCCGCGGGCATTTCCGGAATGGCGATTTCGGATAGGGTCATGGCGCCGCCTTTCTTCGCCACCACGTTGTTCTTCTTGCCCCAGGCATCGTCCAATTTCGGAAAATCAATGCGGCTGTGCGCTCCGCGGCTCTCGCGGCGGGCGAGCGCGGAGCGCGTTACGGCTTCCGAAACAATCAGCATGCATTGCAGCTCCTGGGACAGGTGCCAGCCCGGATTGTATAGGCGCGAGCCTTCCACGCGGATGTTTGCCGCGCGCGCCTTGAGCTTATCGAGATCGGCGAGCGCCCGGCGCAGATCCTCCTCCGTGCGAAAAATGCCGACGAGCGTCTGCATGGTCTGCTGCAAATCTCGCTGAATTGCGTAAGGGTCTTCGCCCGTGGCGCGCTCGAAGGGCGCGAGCACCTGGCGCTCCGCTTCGTCAATTTGCGCCGTGTCTAGAGCGGGCGGTGGCGTATTTTTGGCGTGCTCCGCGGCGGCCAGGCCCGCGCGGCGGCCGAAGACGAGCAAGTCCGAAAGCGAATTGCCTCCCAGGCGGTTTGCGCCGTGCAGGCCTGCGGCTGCTTCGCCGGCGGCAAAAAGTCCGGGAATCGAGGATTGCCCCGTGTCCGCGTCCACGCGAATGCCGCCCATCATGTAGTGGCATGTGGGCCCCACTTCCATGGGCGCTTTCGTAATGTCCACGTCCGCGAGCTCCTTGAACTGGTGATACATGCTGGGCAGCTTTTTTTTGACGTATTCGGCCGGCTGGTGTGAGATATCGAGAAATGCGCCGCCATGCTCGGTGCCGCGCCCTTCGCGCACCTCGGTGTAAATCGAGCGCGCCACCACATCGCGCGTGGAAAGCTCCATTTTCTTGGGGTCGTACCTCTCCATGAATCGCTCGCCGTTCTTGTTGCGGAGAATCCCGCCCTCGCCGCGCACCGCTTCGGTGACGAGGATGCCTTGCACGCCCGGCGGCCACACCATTCCCGTGGGATGAAACTGCACGAACTCCATGTCTTGTAGCTGCGCGCCCGCTTCATAGGCCAGGGCCATGCCGTCGCCGGTGCACTCCCAGGAGTTCGAGGTGATTTTCCAGGATTTTCCGATGCCGCCCGTAGCGATGACGATGGATTTCGCCCGGAACGTGATGAACCGCCCGCTTTCGCGCCAGTAGCCGAAGGCGCCCGCGATTCCGCCGCCGTCGGTGACGAGCCGCGTGACGGTGCATTCCATAAAAACGTCGAAGCCCATCTGCACGCCGCGATCCTGCAGTGTGCGGATCATTTCCAGGCCCGTGCGGTCGCCCACGTGGCAGAGGCGCTTGAAGGTGTGTCCTCCGAAGGCGCGCTGGAGGATTTCGCCGCTTTCGGTGCGGTCGAAAAGTGCGCCCCACTGCTCGAGCTCTCGGACGCGGTCGGGGGCTTCCTGCGCGTGAAGCTGCGCCATGCGCCAGTTATTGAGAAATTTTCCGCCGCGCATGGTGTCGCGGAAATGCGTGCGCCAGTTGTCCGCCTCGCCCATGTTGCACATGGCCGCGGCGACGCCGCCTTCGGCCATCACCGTGTGCGCCTTGCCGAGCAGCGATTTGCAGACCACGCCGACGCGCGCGCCTTGCGCGAGGGCTTCAATCGCCGCGCGCAGTCCCGCGCCGCCCGCGCCGATGATGAGCACGTCGTAGTCGTGGGTCTCGAGGTTGGAAGTCACAGCAGCCGGATATCCTTCAGTGCGCCGCAAGCCACAAGGCGGATATAGAGGTCCGTGAGACCCACCGAGATCATGCTCGCCCAGGCCCAGAGCATGTGGTTCTCATTGAGCGCCGTAACGAATTGCCAGGCCGAGCGGCGCGGCGGCCCCAGCGTGGCGCAGGAGAAGCAGTCGAGCTTTCCCCCAATCAGGTGGCGGAGGGAATGGCACGAGAAGGTGTAAATCGTCAGCAAAATGATATTTACGAGCATCACGAGAGTGCCCACGCCGATTCCGAATTTCCCGTCGAAATCGAAGGCCAGGATCGCGTCGTACCATAGGAAGACGACGAACACCACCGCGACGTAGAAAAAATAGCGATGCACATTTTGCAGGATGAAGGGAAAGGCCGTCTCGCCGCGATATTTCCTGCCGTTCCATTCGCCGACCGCGCACGCCGGCGGGTCGGCGAAGAAGGCGCGGTAATACGCTTTTCGGTAGTAGTAGCAGGTGAGGCGAAAGCCAAGCGGCCCCGCCAGAATCAGAATCGCCGGCGAAAAGGGCCACCAGTGGTGCTGCGGGTCGATCAGCGGAGAATAGAAGGGCGAAAGGTACGGGTCGGCCCAATAAAATTTCCCTTCGAAGGCGCGCCATGTGGTGTAAATCGCGAAGGCGCCCAGCACCACGATGAAAGGCACGTTTTCGATCCACCACGCGTCGCGCCGCTGGGTGCTGCCTAAACCCGCCGCCGCATTTGCCGCCGAAGTTTCCGACATCAGTTCACCGTCCCGCGAACTTAGCCTACTCAGTTACAGAGTTTTTTCAAGACAAAGTTTGCCGCGGCGGGAATCACTCGGCTGCCATCGCAGCCAGCGCCTCGACGCCCGCGATCGCGGGCAGCAAGTCGCGCGGGAGGCCGTGCCGCTCCTGGAGATACGCAGGACTATTGTAGGAAATCAAAACCTTTCCGCGCGCGTCTTCCCAGACGAGAATCTTCAGCGGCAAATCAATGGCGCTCGTGGGCGCTGCGAGCATCAGCGGCGTTCCGGCCTTGGGATTGCCGAAAATAAGCAGCTTGGTGGGGCGCATTGCGATTCCCACCTTTTGCGCCTCGCCGCTGTGGTCAATCAACGCGAAGAGCGTGATTTTTTTGGACGCGAGAATGCCCTTGAGCTTCTCCACGGTTTCATCCACGGAATGATTGCTCGGCCTGCTTATAATGCCGTGTCCCGTAGCCTGTTCCATGACGGCCCTCCCTCAATTCATTGTCATCCCAATCGCCCGGCGCGCAAAGCGTCGTAGACGCGCTGGGCGCGGCCGCGCGGCAGCTCCGCCGCCAATTCCTCAACGCTCAGCTCGCGCAGCCGCGCCACGCTTCCGAAGCGGCGTAGGAGTCTTTGCGCCGTGCGTTCCCCCACGCCGGGAATTTCCACGAGCGATGAGCGCAGCCGTCGGCTCGACCGCCGCTGGCGGTGGAACGTGACCGCGAAGCGGTGCGTCTCGTCGCGAATCTGCTGAATGAGGTGCAGCACAGGTGAATGCGCATCGAGCACCACCGGCTCGTCCTCCCGGCCGAGCACGTAGAGAATTTCTTCCTTCTTCGCGATACTGGTCGCTGGCTGGTTGATGATTTCGAGCTTTTCGAGCGCCTGCGCCGCCGCATGCAGTTGTCCCAGGCCGCCGTCAATCAGGATCAGGCTGGGCATGGGCTTGTTTTCGTCGCGCAAGCGGCGGTAACGGCGCTCGACCGCTTCGCGCATGCTGGCGAAATCGTCGCGCAGCAGGCCGGCGGATTTCTCCGGACCCTCCGCGAGAGCCTCGCCGCGCATTATGAATTTGCGGTAATCGGATTTCTTCATGCGGCCGTCTTCCCACACCACCATCGAAGCCACGGCGTCCGATCCCTGGATGTGCGAAATGTCGAAGCTCTCGATTCTTCGCGGCGGCTCCGGAAGACCGAGCGCGGATTCGAGCGCCTCCGCGATGGCTTTCGAGCTGGGCCGCAGCACGCGGAACCGCTGCACGAAAGAGTGCTTCGCGTTGCGCTCCACAAGCTCCAGGAATGCGCGCTTCGGGCCGCGTTGCGGCGTGAGAATTTCCACTTTGTGCCCCGCTTTTTCGCCGAGGACCGTTTCCAGCAGCACGCGCTCGTCGAAATCCATGGGCGCGTGGATGTAGCGCGGCAGATAGCCCGCATCGAGATAGAGCTGCTTCAGCAGCGACGGCAGAAACTCCGTGGGATCGAATTCCTCGATGTCCTCCCAATAAAAATCGCGACGGTCGACCACGCGCCCGCCGCGCAGGTGAAAAAGATTGGCGGCCACCTGCGGGGGTTCGGCGTACCACGCGAGCACGTCCGTGTCGTCGCCCTCCGCCCGGGCGATATTCTGGCGCTCTTCCATTTCGGCGATGGTGCGCAGAAGGTCGCGATAGCCCACGGCCTCCTCGTAGTTTTGCTCGCTCGAGGCTTTTTCCATGCGCGCGCTCAAGCTGCGCGCCAGATCGCTGCGCCGCCCTTCGAGGAACATCCGGACGTCGCGCGCGGCTTCCGCGTAGCGCTCGTCCGTGACCAGCCCTTCCGCGCACGGCCCCAGGCAGCGGTGAATGTAATATTGCAGGCACGGGCGAGGATGGCGGCGCGTGAGGTCCACCGTGCACGAGGGCACCAGAAAATGCTTGTGAATCAGATGGACCAGGCGGTACGCCAGGCTCGCGGGGAAGTACGGGCCGAAATAGATGGAGCCGTCCTTTTTGAGCCGCCGTGTTACGTACACCCGCGGATATTTTTCGAACGCCGTGTAGCGAATGTAGGGATAGGTCTTGTCGTCGCGCAGCAGAATATTGAATTTGGGCTTGTGCTGCTTGATCAGATTGTTTTCGAGCGCGAGCGATTCCTTCTCGTTGTCCACGACGATGTACCGGAGATCGGCGATCTCGCGCACGAGCGAGCCTGTCTTCGCGTCGCGCCACCTCGATTCCAGAAAATATGATTTCACGCGCGGGCGCAGCGATCGCGCCTTCCCCACATAGAGGATTTTTCCGGCGGCGTCATCGAAGAGGTACACCCCGGGCTGCAAGGGCAATTGCTCGGCTTTTTCGAGAAGTTCCATTTCCGGCGCGCTACAATAGACGAGGTCTGCGATCCCGCGGATTCGGGACTTGATGACAGACAGCTTTCAGGATCGCAAAGGCAGTCTAAAAATGACTCGAAACACCATGCGGCTATCTATTTTAGCATTCGTTGCGTTGGCCCTGCTCTGCGCCATTCCCGCGCGACCGGTGCAGCAAGGGAACCAGCCGCAGCCGCCGCCCGGCCAAAAGCCGTCATCGGGCGAGTCGTCCTCTTCGTCATCATCTTCATCCTCGCAGCCGGCCCAGCAGACTCAGCCCAACTATGATCCCTTTCACGCGCAGCAGGACGTGGAGGTGGGCACATTCTATATGCACAAAGGCGACGTGGATGCGGCCATCCCCCGCTTCGAGGACGCCATAAGGCTCCGGCCCGATTTCGCCAAGCCGCGGCTGCTTCTCGCCGAAGCCTATGAGAAGAAGCACGAGAATGAAACCGCCGTGAAGTATTTAAAGGAGTATCTCCAAGTAGACCCCAAGGCCCCGGACGCGGCGAAAGTCCGGAAAAAAATCGAAGCGCTATCCGCGCATTAACAATTAACAATCGCCAGCGCGTCAGCGCGCGGGAAACCGCTCGAGAAACTTCATCGCGCGCGGATAATTGGCGAACCGCTTTTCTTCCCTGCGGAATTCGGCGGAATGGGATTCCCGGCGGCAGCGCTCGAAGCGCATGGGATGCTTCTGGTGCAGCATCTCGTGGAACAGGATATACGCGACCACATATTCGGGAACGTCGCTGCGGTCCAGCCCCCGGTTGATTACAATTTGATGGAGCGCCGGATCGAAGCAGCCGAGCTGCGTTCGCCAGGCGCGCGCGCTCCAGCCCAGGCGCGGCCGCGCCAGCGTATTTGCGAAATAGCCTCGGTTCAGCCGGTCGAATAGCGGCCCCAGATCATGATGCGTCCCGGAGGGCCGAAGTTCCGCCCGGCGCGCGCGCCGCTGCCGAATCAGCAACAGTTGCCGGCGCGTATGGCGCGCATATGAAAATTGCCGGTAGGTTTCGACCATCTGCGCCGGCGGCCTCCGGCGATAGAGCCGCCCCAGCAGGATCGCTGCCGCCGCTTCCACCACGGCGCGCGGCGCACGCCGCAACACGTCGGATAGCCGGACGCGCGCGATATCTTCGCGCAGCCGTATGGTGTGCGTAAGATCGGCGTAGGGGTGATATTCCACCACGAAATGCGGCGCGCGCCCCGTACATCCCAGGCGCGTGTAGATGCGCTCGAAAATCCGGTCGCCTCCGGGGACGCTTCGCCCGCGCCCCCGCGCCGGCTTCATTGTTTTCTCCGCACGGGGGCCGTCTGCCCGGCCTTCAGCGCGTCCTGCGCGTCTTCGATCGCGTCCTTGGTTCCCTGGATGGCATCTTCGAGCGTGTCCTTGTACATGGCCAGCCCCGGCCCGTTGGCGTCGTATTTTTCGAGCGTGACGAGAAATCCGTTGTCCTTCGAGACGATCAGCTTTAGCTCAGCGCGAATGTCCACTTGCTTGTCCTGCGCGACCTCAATCTGGTCGGCTCCATCGTCCACACTGCCCACGTACGCGTTCAGCAGGCCGTTCAGCAACTCGTCCTCGCGCGCGTCCGGCACGCTGCGGTTCACTTCGTACTCGAATTTCTTCAGGCGGTCTTCCGCGAAGGAAAGATAGAGCCTGATGCGCGGCCCCGGCAGCACGGCGTCGCGAATTTTATCGGCCTCCGCGTCCGTAAGGTAATCCTTGTGCTGCAGCGCGTCCTGCGGAGCGCGCGCCAGCGCGTATCCCGGCAGCAGAAGCGCGGCCAGCGCATTGGCGATAACCGCGGCGGCCATAGATCGGTGGGGCATATGGGAAAGCTCCTATTGAATCTATCCGGGCGGCGCATCTCCGGCCGGGAGGCCCGGAAAAAGCTCGTGAATCAGGCGCCGGTTCAACTCTTCAAGGTCCTTGCGCACGACGAGAAAAGGCTCCTGCTGATCGGCTGTCAGCCCGGCGATCAGTTCGTTGATTCGCCGCAGCGATTCGCGCACCGAAATCTGCAACTGTTTGAAGCCCGCGGGATGCTTTTCGGCGTTCAACGATTTGGCATCCAGCGCTTCGACGCTCCGCCGCGCCTCGTCGCGATACTGCTGGAAGCCGACGAGCGCCGCGGGAAAATCCTCCGCCGCGGCTTCCCGGCTGATGTCCTGAAATTCGGCGTCGCCCAGTTGCGCCATGATTTTGGCTTTGTGGACCGCATCGGTCTCCTGCTCCCATCGGGCGCGCAGTTGTTCGGTGCGATTCTGCGCGAGTGCCGGGCCGGCGAGAAGCGCAAACGCCACAAGCGGCCCTCCAATGCGGAGCATGGCGGACAAATCGTCACCTCTACTTTTTTCCCACCTCGTGTTCGAGAGTTCGCACGCGCGCCGTGGCCTGGAAGTACTCGTCGCTGGTCAGGTCCGTGTTCAGCTCGAGAAATTTCTTGTAATTCTCGAGCGCATTGCGCGCGTCTCCCAGCCTATCGTAGCAGGTGGCGCGAATAAACCAGTTTCCCGGCGGAAGCGTCTCGCGCGTCGCAAGCTGGTCGTAATCGGCAAGCGCCGCCGCGTAGTTCTTATTCAAATACTCGGCCGCGGCGAGCGAACTGAGCACGTCGTTCGCCTTGGGATCCATGCCCTGCGCCACCGTTAGCGTGGTCACCGCGTCGGCGTAATCCTTCTCCTCCAGGTAGACGTGACCGAGGCGCGCGGGAATGTCCGGATCCTTCGGGTCGAGCGCGGCGGCCTTCTGCAAGACGGGCACGTCGTCCGCATACCGTTTCTTCTCGTAATAAATCTGCGAACGCATCTTGAGCGCGTGCATGCCTTCCGGCCCGATAGCCGCGGCCCGGTCGAGCTCCGCGAGTGCGTCATCGTCCTTGCCGAGGTCGAGCAGCGCGGAGGCGCGCTCGACGCGCGCGTCAGCGTCGTTCGGCTGGGCTTCGAGATAAGTTTCCAGTTCCGCCGCAGCCGCGTCCAAATTTTTCTCCGCGATCAGCGTCTCCGCCAATCCCCTGTGAGACTGGGCTTCCGTCGCGCCCGTGGGATGGAGCGCGAGCGCCTGCTGAAACGCCGCCGCGGCGTCATCGGTGCGCCCCGATTTCAGCAGCGCGAATCCCAGCGAGTTGCGAATGTCCGGGTCCTTCTCGTCGAGTTTTGCCGCGGCTTCATACTCTTCGAGCGCCTCCGTGTTTTTCCCCGTGCCTTCGAGCGCGATGCCCAGCAGCCATTTCGAGCGCGCGTCGGTGGGCAGAAGTTCCGCCGCCTTTTCAAGCGGTGCAACCGCCGCCGCCGGATTGGACGCGAGCAGCGTCAGCCCCAAGTTCTGGTAAGCCACGCCCATTTTGGGATCGAGTGCGATGGCTTTTTCGTATTCGGTTTTGGCGTCAGCAGAATCCTGCATCGCCGTGTACGCGTAGCCCAAATCGAAGTGTACGGTGGCGTCGTCGGGCTTCTTCGCCAAGTAATCCTGGTAATCCTTGGCCGCGGCGTCGAAATCACCCTCCCCGATGGCCTCCTGCGCCGCCGTGAGAAGGTCGTTCAGGGCTTTCGCTTCGGCATCGCCGGGGATGCGTTTCTTCGCCGGAGTCTGCGCGGCCGCGCCGCGCACGGCCAAGCCGCCCGCCAATGTGCACAGGGCGCACAGCGCGCAACACGCCATCGCTTTCGAAAGGAATTTCATGGATTCCGGGCCCCGCCCGCCGGCCCGTTCGTTCGCGCCTTCGCCGGACGGTTCCCATGGTTCCCGCCATTCGGCGGATTCAGCGCGCGTGCCAGGAATTTTCCGGTGTGCGACTGCGCATTCCGCGCCACTTGCTCGGGAGTTCCCGCGGCCACCACGCGCCCGCCCGCGTCGCCGCCTTCCGGGCCGAGGTCAATCACCCAGTCGGCGCACTTGATCACGTCCAGATTGTGCTCGATGATCAGCACCGAAGCCCCGCCTTCGATGAGCTTCCGGAACGCTATCAGCAGCTTTTGTATGTCGTCGAAATGCAGGCCCGTGGTGGGCTCGTCGAAGACATACAGAATCCCGCTGTTTTCCTGCCGCGTAAGATGCGCGGCCAGTTTCAAGCGTTGCGCCTCGCCCCCGGAAAGCGTCGTCGCCGATTGCCCCAGGCGAAGATATCCCAGCCCCACCTCATCGAGCACGCGCAGCCGCGAAGTCACCCTGGGGTGCTCGGCGAAGAACCCCAGCGCCTCGCGCACGGTCATCTGCAGCACGTCGTGGATATTTTGCCCTTTGTACTGCACCTCGAGCACGCTCGACTTGTAGCGCGTCCCGCGGCACTCTTCGCACACCAGCTCCACGTCGGCCAGGAACCTCATTTCCACGGTCACCGTGCCGTCGCCTTCGCACGCATCGCATCGCCCGCCCGGCACGTTGAACGAAAATTTTCCCGGCCCCAGCCCGCGCTTTTTGGCCCCGGCGGTGGCCGCGAAAACGTCCCGAATGGGGTCCCACGCCTTCATATAGGTTGCCGGGTTCGACCGCGGCGTCCGCCCGATGGGCGATTGGTCCACCATCTCGATGGCCGCTACGGCCGCGTCTCCTTCGAGCGCGCTCATGGACTCGCGCCAGTTTCCGCCCGCGCGCTTGGCCTGCATCCCTTTGTACAGCACGTCGTAAACGAGCGTGGATTTCCCCGAGCCGGATACGCCGGTAATTGCCACCAGCATCCCCAGCGGGATGGTCACGTCCGCGCCCTGCAGGTTGTGACTGCGCGCTCCCAGAATTTTCAGGAATCCCCGCTTCGGCCTGCGCCGCTCCGCCGGCAGCGCGATGCGCGCATCGCCGCGAAGGTAGCGGCCCGTCGCCGAATGTGCGTCCGCCAGCAACTCCTCACGCGTCCCCTCGAAAATCAATTTTCCGCCATACTCGCCCGCGCCGGGACCCAGATCGAGAATGTGATCCGCGGCCAGTATCGTATCGGGATCGTGCTCCACCACCAGCAGCGTATTCCCCAGATCGCGCAGCCCCTTCAGGATTTCAATCAGCCGGTGCGTGTCTCGCGGGTGCAGGCCGATGGAAGGCTCGTCCAGCACATACAGCGCGCCGGCCAGCCGCGATCCCAGCGACGTCGCCAGTTGGATGCGCTGCGCCTCTCCCCCCGATAGCGTGGACGTCAACCGGTCGAGCGCCAAATAATCGAGCCCCACTTCGTCGAGGAACCGTAGCCTCTGCTGGATTTCCTCGAGCACTTTTTCGGCGATCACCGCCTGCGCCGCACTTAGTTGCAGGCTCGCGAAAAACGGCCGCGCCTCCTTCACCGTCATCTTGGTGACTTCCGTGATCGAGCGCCCCGCGATTTTCACCGCGCGCGCCTCGGCTCGCAGCCTCGTGCCCTTACATTCGGGACACATGGCGTAGCCGCGGTAGCGGCTCAAAAATACGCGCACTTGCAGCTTGTATTTTTTTCGTTCGAGCCACTCGAAGAATCCCTTCACGCCCGAATAATCTTCCTCGGGGTCGCCCTCGAGAATCGCCTTGCGCTGCGCGGCGGTCAGCTCACGGAAAGGCACATCAAGCGGAATCCCTTTGGCGCGCGCGTATTTGCGCATCTCCATCATCAGCGGACGGTAGCGCGGCTTCGTCCACGGCTCGATGGCCCCCTCGCCCAGCGTCTTTCCCGCGTCCGGAATCACGCGCTCGACGCCGAAATCCGTGGTGTTCCCGAAGCCCTGGCAGCGCGGACACGCCCCGTAGGGATTATTGAACGAGAAAAGCCGCGGCTCGGGCTCCTGATATTGCGCCCCGCATTTCTTGCATTCGAACCGTTCGTTGAACACGAGCCGTTCGCCAGCGCTATCCGGGGTCTCCCCCACGAACTCCAGAATCGCTTCGCCCCGCCCTTCGCGGTAGCAGATCTCGATCGAGTCCATCAGCCGCGAACGCATTTCAGGAAAAAGCTCCAGCCGGTCCACCAGCACGTACACCGGCTTCGTGAAGTCCACGTCCAGCAATTCTTCGGGCGCCGAAAATTCGAACACGCGCCCCGCCTGCCACAGCCGGTTGAACCCGCGCTTCCGCAGACTCACCAGCGCCTCACGGACCAGATCCGCCTCGCTAATGCGTGGCACCTTCCGCGGCCGCCCTACGTGTGCAACCTGTGCATGCCGATGGGTTATATCGGGACGCCCCATCGCCCCTCCCGCATCCATCTTCAATTCGTAGAGCACGTAAAACCGCCGCCCCGCCGGAAGCGCCATCACCCGCGCGGCGATTTCATCGGACGTGTCCTTGCGCACTTCCTCGCCGCACTTCAGGCACAGGGTGCGCCCCACGCGCGCGTAGAGCAGCCGAAGGTAATCGTAAATCTCCGTCGCGGTCGCCACGGTCGAGCGCGGATTGCGAGTCGAATTCCTCTGCCGTATGGAGATGGCCGGTGCGATCCCCGTGATTTCGTCCACGTCGGGCTTCTCGATGCGCTCGAGAAACTGCCGCGCGTAGGCCGAGAGCGATTCGATGTAGCGCCTCTGCCCCTCGGCGTATAGCGTGTCGAACGCCAGGCTCGACTTGCCCGACCCCGATACGCCCGTCACCACTGTGATGGCGTTGTGCGGGATCGTGAAATCGATGTTTTTCAGGTTGTGGACCCGCGCGCCCCGGACGCGTATCGCCTCCGCATCGTCCGTAGCCACCGCCGCCCCCGGCACAGATGGGACAGACTCCTGCGGCCCAGGGTGGTGCGATGCAGTCGTGTCAGTGGGTTTTATCGGCATACACTTAAACACACGATTATACGCCGCCACGCGCAGCAAATCACTCAGTAGGCTGCCCGCTACCTTATTTTTGCCCTGGGAACGCCGCTTTCTGGAGCGGCGGGTTTGGTTTCGCCCTTGCTTATGTAGCCTGCCTGCCGGCAGGCAGGCTCAGGTCGTAAGACCTGAGGTATTCACGTCCCCGTTGTCTCCGGCGCCCTTGCGCTGTGACGTCAGCGCAATCACAACGACCATCGCAGCCGCGATCACAAGCGAAGACGTAATCCGGCCGAGCGCCAGACCGCCTTGGTCATGCGGTTTCGTGAGCGTGTCGCCGAGCGTCGCGCCCAGCGGCCGCGTCAGCACATAAGCGGCCCAGAAAAGGACGCTGCCCGGAATCTTGGTGAACAATCGCGCTGCGCCCACAAGCGCGATCAGGCTCGCGAATACCAGCGCGCCGCGCTCGAAGCCCAGCCCGGCCGTCGTAGCCGTAAAATCGCCCAGCGCCGTGCCGAGCGTGTTGGAAACCAAAATCGTGACCCAATAAAAAATTTCATCTGTCCGTGTCGAGATGTGGTCGACTTCAATCTTGCCCGTCGTGAGGTGCCACGCGGCCAGCACGGCGAGCACCGCGCAGAAGAGCATGCTCGTGGATTTCACGTAACCGAGGCCCACCGTTCGATCCAAATAGTCCGACGTCGTTGTGCCCACGGTCGTGGTCGCCACCACCACGGCCCAATAGAAGACCGGGTGATACCGCTTGGACGCCATCTGGGCGATGAGAGTCACGCAGAAGAAGCCCAGAAGAATCAGGCTGCTTTCGGCGTACCCCAGATTCAGGGTCATGGAGAGCGCGTCGCCGCCCGTCTCACCCACCGTCGTGGCAAGAATCTTCACCACCCAGAACGCCAGCGTAGCCTCGGGGACTTTGCTCAGCATATTTGTTTTGAAATCGGTCGCTCCGCCAGGCTGCAACGCTGGACCTCCGATATTTTTTTCGGCCACGCGCCCTCTGTTCTCAGCATCATTGAGCCGCTTACAACAATCTTCGAGAGCGCGACTGGCAACCTATTATCAGATGAGCTGGCTCAACTGAAGTAGCATCTGGATCGGCAATTTCAGAGACTTTAGGCACATGAAGGAGAAACTTTGCCTCCGCCGCCTTTTATGCGCCACAACAGGGTACAATAGAGCAGAAGCCATCTCATAAATGGTTCGTGTATGGCACGACCTCACGGCTTGCGGAAAGGGTCGATTCCGCGCGGGTTTTAGTAGCACAGGCACCCTTGCCTGTGCGCAGTTGGTTTTTGCACTTGTAGAGATGTTCTCAAATCGAAGAGGAGCAATCTGAACATGAGATTCGGTAACCGCGACAAACCAGAACGTAAATCAGGGCGAGTCGGATTCGTGGAAGGCCGCCTCGAAGAGCTTCGCCGCCGGTGGGACAATGCGACAACCGAGCAAGAGAAGGCCGAGGTCTCCGAACAAATCCGCGAATGGCAATCCTTCAAGCCGGAACGCTCCGCACCCTCCCGCGGCAGACGATAGCAGTTCCGATGCTGCGGGGGGTTCCAATATTAGACCTCTGACCTCGAACCTCCGCGCCTCAGTGACTGCGGGAACCTGAACTCGAACCCGAACTCGCGTGCGACTCGGAGTGCGATTCCGAATGCGATTCCGAATGTGATTCCGAATGTGATTCCGAACTCGGCTTTGGCGCCTCTGCTTCCGTGTGGTTCAAGGGAGGATGAACATCGTACATGTCATCTCGCGCCTTCACGGGAGCAGCGAATTTCACGGCGGGCCGCACTTCGTTGGACGCGCCATTTGCACCCGCCGAAGAACCATTCGCCGGGTGCGAAGGAGGATGGAAATTCTGGAAGCCGGGTCGCGAGGTCGTCGTCCCCGAGCTATTGACCGCCGCTGAACTATTCGCCCCCGTCTCTGGCTGCCCATGATTCTCATCCGCGCTCGGGCGATTGAACGGCCGGCTGTCGTTTGTAAACGCGGGCGTCTCGCGGCTGACGGGAACGGCCGGATTCAGCCGCGCGACCACTGGGCGCTCCGAAAATGGCTCCGCGGGTTTTGTCTCCGAGATTTTTGCGGTTGCCGAGACAAAACTCTCGTGCGTGGGCCCAAGGGGCCCGGACTCGATAGCGTGCGCTCCTTCCAGTTGCTCCGCCGTGATGTGCTCCGCTCCCTTGTTCACGGAACGCGCGTTCACGAAAGTCTCCTTCGATACCACCGTGATAGCCGCGGCATCGCGTCCATACATGAAATTTTCAGTCGCGCGATTGTTGTAAGCCGTAGTCACGTCGTTGACCTTCAGCAGCCTCGTGTTCGTGATGTTTACATACTCGATGTAACGCTCGCTCGAGCGATATCCGGGCACAAATATGTCACGCGGGCCAAGCGGGAACCACGCTACTCCCTCTAATCCCTCTCCAAATCCCACCGCGAAGCCGAATCCGGACCGGCCTGTTCCCACGAACGCCACCAGCGCAGGCGCATAGACCGGCCGGACAACCATCGGTCCAGGCAACCAGCCCCAGCGGCCCCTTACGAATGCCCACCGCCCGTAATGAAATGGCGCGAAGCCCCACCGTTCGCCGTCCACCCATGTCCAGCCCCACGGAGTGATCCACACCCAGTGGCCTATGCAATAGGGCGCCCACCCCGCCGCCACGCCCGTGGGAAACCATATCTCCCCGTAATCGGCGTCGCTCTCCCAGTCTCCGTTGTCATCGAGGTCGTAATAGCCATCCACATCGCGGGAAACGTATTGGGCCGAAACCGCATTATTCTCCGCTTGGTCGCGCGCCTGGCACCAATTCTCAAAATTGTCGAATGCGGGGGCGGGCCCTGCATCGTAAGTGAGTTGATCCGTGCCCGTGAATGTGTATTGCTGGCCGGCCGCGAGGTCATAGGATTCGCCGCCGCCGGTGACTTCGCCTTCGCCCTCGCGGACCACAATGACGGTTGAGCTCCCGTTGGGATCGGTCACGATCAGATATTCGCCTGCGCTCGTGAGCGTGAACGCCAGATTTGGCGTGTCAATCTCGAATGCCTCGCCTGCCGCGTCGTTCCGCAGGTGAATTTCGATCGTCCCCTGGGGAAGTTCCAGCTGAACTGTGCGGTCGTCGATATTCAGGAAGGAAATGCCAGTCTCGCTGGAAAGCCGGATGGCGGTGCTGCCAATGTGGACCTCGGCGCGCGAGGCTTTGTCGGCCCAGATATTATCGCCAGTGGTCAGCGGGCGGTTGGGATCCGCATCCACCCAGTCCGTGTCACCCGAGACCTGATAGGAAACCGAGCCTTGAATGTAATTCAGCCGCGCGACGCGGTCGGGAGGATCGTCCTGTGCCCGGGAGATCGTGGGAAGGGCTGCGAACGTCGCGCCAACAAGCAGGAACATGAATAAGAGCGAGGCGGCTTTCCTCATGGTGTAATTCCTTTCACGATCTGTCCAAGCGTGAAACCGCGTGAGCAGCGGGATACTCCGCACGGAACGCACCGTGCTTCTCGGATCCTACTTATTAGAACACCCCCGAGTGAATTTGGTTTCTCTTTTGAGTGTTGGATGTGCACGCCGAAGGCGCGTATGGAATGCCGCGGCCCCGATTGCTCGGGGCCGCGCTTATGATTATTAATGGATGAAATGGATGAATGGAATGCATCTAGTGCCGGTGGCCGCCACCGCCACCACCTGAATGGCCTCCGCCACCATGGGAACCTCCGCCACCACCGTGAGAACCGCCACCACCCGAAGATTCGTGCGGTGCGCTATAGTTGCCGCCGCCGCGTGGCGCATTGTAGGAGCCTCGCGGCGACTCTTCGCGGTAGCCGGATTCACGTCGTGGTGCCACGATAGGTTGACGCATGTTAAGGGGCGGCCGCGAGTATGAATCCGAGCCGCCTCCGTACCAGCCGCGCGAAGAATTTCCGGGTGGCTGGTAGGTCCGCTCCGACTCACGCTCTGGCGGAGTGGAGTTGCCCCAGCCGCCGCGACTTCCGGTATTGGGTGCCGTGTTGCGCGAACCCCAACCGGAGGATTCGCGTACGGAGTTGTTCTCCGCGCCGCGATTCGAGGATTCCGGCGGCGTGAACGTACGCCACCCGGACCGCGAGGATTGCTCGGAAGCTGAACCGCCACTGCGATTCGAAATCACCCCTTGTGATGAAGACCGATTCCACGAGCTGCTGCTGTGGCCGGCGGCAAATGGCGATTCCTCCCGCGACGAACGATTCCCAAAGGCCTCGCTGCCAGCCCGGGATGACGAAAAGAAGTGCTGCGAGCCGGACGGAGCGCTCCGGAAGGATGAAGGGTCAGCTTCGCGGCCAGCCGCGCTGTAACTCCCGCGCCCCGGCGAGAAGGGCATCTTGCCGGTCACCATGCTGGCCTGCCGGAAGGAGGCTGCGCTGATTCCTTCCTGATGCGATGGAACCGACGAATGCCCGAATTCATTTGCGTTCATGGAGCGCATTCCCGAGCGCACACGGTCGTTCGTGAAGGCTTCGTGGATATTCGAGAAGCCATGTTCTCCGCGCAACGGGGCGAAGCCATTATGGGAGTCGCGATCGCCGAAATGATCGTAGGCGTTGTAACGGCCGCCCCACCGACCCCACCACGGGTGATACCAATCGCCCGGCCCGCAGGGAAGCCAGCCAACACTGCCAAATCCGAAGCCGAACCCGAATGAGAAGCCCCAGCCCCCGCCTCCCCAACCAAAAAAGGAAACGTACGCCGGCGCCCAGATTGGATAATAGCCGGGATACGCGACTACGGGACCCGGCCACCACGCCCAGCGGCCACCGTAAACGAACCAGCGGCCATAGTGATAGGGCGCCCAGCCCCACGGCTCATAGGAAACCCACGTCCAGCCGTAATATGGCTCCCAAACCCACTGGCCCGAGCTATACGGCGCCCATCCTGGTTGCTGAGAGGGAATCCACACGGGGCCATAGTCGGGGACCTCTGACCAATCACCATATTGGTCGAGGTCTTGCGAGCCAGTGTAATACTGGTCTGTGTGCTGCCAGCTTGCCGCGTTCGTAATGGACTTGTTCCGGTCGTAATTCCAGGAATCCCATTCGTCGGTTCCGGGCGCGGGATCAATTTTGTATTGCGGGTTATCGTTGCTCGCGCCGGCGACAGTGATCATCTGCCCCTTTTCCACGCGCGTGCTGCCTTGCGGCGTGGAAACCTCCGCCGCGCCATCACGGATGATCACTTGCGTTTCCTCATCGGAATTGACGGCAATGCGGTAATCGCCCTCGCCCAGCGGATGGACCGCGGCATTGGGCGTGTCAATTTCCGATGTAGCCTGTGCGTCCTTCAGAACGGAATAGGTGACGATTCCTTGGCCCACCTGCACCTGAATATTGGCGCGATCCAGATTGGCAATCTTGGCGGTTGCGTTGCTCGACAGGCGCAGAACGTCCGCGTAGTCGAGCTGGAGTTCGGCGCGGCCGCCCTGTCCAGTGGAGATGCGGTCGCCCACAGCGAGGGGCGTGTTCACTGTGACGGCGACCCAATTGCCCGTGTCGCCTCGCTGTGTGGAGACACTACCTTGAATAAAACTGACGCGCGCCATACCCGGCTGCGCTTGGTTGCCCTGATCGGAGGGACCGGCCTGACCATACGGTCCGGCCTGATCATATGGTCCAGCCTGTTGACCTTGTGGCCCGGCCTGATCATATGCTCCCGCCTGATCATATGGTCCAGCCTGTTGACCTTGTGGCCCGGCCTGATCATATGCTCCCGCCTGATCGTATGGTCCAGGCTGCTGGTCTTGCGGTCCAGCTTGATCGGGTGGACCGTCCTGATCATATGGTCCAGGCTGTTGATCTTGTGGCCCAGCCTGTTGGTCCTGGTTTTGCGGCGGCTGCTGGTCTTGCGCAAAGGAAACGCCTACCGTTCCCAGCATCAGAATGATGACTGCCGAACTGACTATCAACTTTTTCATGGTTCTCCTCCCGGCGTGCGCACCGCCAGGAATCTTTGAATCCACACTCGATAATGCAGGGCTAATGCCAAAGCGACATTTTCCCGCGTGCAGGGCTACGACTTTTGTACGCAGTGAGTTACGGAAGTGCGTGTCGAGGGCATGACCCTGCGCTTTTATTGATCGGTGGTGGTTTTCAAGCGGAGGTGGTGGTTTTCAACCGCGAGCAGGATTCAAAATTACGCATGGGATCGAAAAGGCCATTCACGCGCCTTGGCCGAACGAATCAGATAGACGACGATTCCCAGTGAGATAAAGATCAGAGCACGCGAAACGAGCGCGCTTTTGTCATCCAGGACAAGGGAAAAACCGGCGAGGGTGACGAGCACCGGCAGGGGGTAAAGCCACATGCGGAAGGGGCGCGGATGCCCCGGGTCCCTGATGCGCCAGACGACGGCGCCCACGGCTTGGACCAAAAAGAGGAGGAGGATGCGAATCACGACGAGGGCGCTCAGAAGGTCCTCCAACTGGAAAAGACAGAAGAGCGCGGCAAGAATGCCCAGGAGAAGAACGCTGTAGGTGGGGAATTTCTGCTTGGGGTCGACCTTCTGGAAGACCGAGAAGAAGTTGCCATCTCGCGCGGCGGCAAAGGGAATTCGCGAATACCCTGCCAGGAGGGAAAAGACGGATGCGAAGGCCGTCCAAATGACCAGAAGCGAAACGAGAGTGCCGGCCCAATGTCCGTAGACGACCTCGGCGGCCCGGGCAGCGGCAAAATTGGTCCCCGTTCCATGGGCCATGTCAGCGACTTCGCCGGCCGGCAAGATTCCCAAAATGCCTATGTTCATCGCGATGTAGAGGACGGCAACCACCGCGACCGAGAGGATGATCGAGCGAGGGATTGTCTTTTGCGGCTTAATAACTTCTTCGCCGAGGAAGCAGACGTTTTCGTAGCCCCAGTAGTCGTAGAGGGCAATCAGAAGGGCCGCGGAAAATCCCATCATAAAGCCGGACGATGGAGCGTGCGACCAGCCGGCGGGAAACGCGAGTCTGCGATGGAAGTGCGTGACGCCCATGAAAATCACGAATCCGAAAGTGGCCGCTACTCCGATCCAGAGAAGTTTTGCGATGCGGCCCACGCCGGTGATCCGTCGATAGACGAGCCAGGTGGCGAGCAAGGCTGACGCCACGGCCACGAGCGTCGCGCCGGAGATTTCGAGCGGCAAATGAACCTCCCCCAGGAAATTGAACTGGAAATCAGCGTGCCAGAAAATTCGGCTCAGCTTTGGAAAAAGGTAGGAGGAATATCCTGCAAGGCCGATGCAGCCGGTGGCCATCGAAACGGGAGCGCTGAATACGACTTGAAAGACGAAGAGGAATGAGAGCAGGCGGCCGAGTTTTCGGCGCCCGTAAATTTCCTCGAGATACTCGTAGGAACCGCCGGCCTTGGGCATGGCTGCTCCCAGCTCGGCCCAAATCAGGCCGTCGGACATGGATACGACCGCGCCGGCTATCCAGCCATAGAGGGCCTGCGGGCCGCCCATGGCGGCGACCATCAGCGGCAGGGTGATGAATGGCCCGGCGCCGATCATGTCCGTCATATTCAATGCCGTGGCGGGGAAAAGAGTGAGGCCGCGAACGAGGTGCGGAGCGGCGCCGGCAGAGGGGCTTGGGGCGCGCTTGGTTGCCTGTCCGGGGCGCTCGGGTGGGGTCGCAGTCACGGAGCGGGATTATATAATCCAGGAGGCGCTGGTGAAAGTTTTCGAGTTGCCGACGACACCGGGGTTATCGCGTCGTGCCTCGGATCGAAATGCCGAGTGCGGCCACCTCTACGGGTACGCATTGCGTCTCCAAGTCTCCTTTTCGCCTTCCAAAGGTAATCCGGTGCGGTATGCTCCTGGTGGGACATTTTCCTGAGATGAGTGAAAGCGGTCAGACGACGAGCGGGGGTTCGTGGGGGGCTTCGCTGTTAGATCGCGTGGCCGAACTGCGCCAACGTGAGGAACAGGTATTTCTGGTTTTGGCACTGGTGATCGGCGCATTGACCGGGCTGGCGGTCGTCGCATTCATCTTGCTGACGGAACGAATGGGGATGCGGCTGTACCCGGTGGCGGGCGCGCCGTGGCGGCGCCTGCTGTTTCCGGTCGTGGGCTCGTTGGGGATTGGTTACCTGCTGTATCGCTATTTTCCTAATGCGCGAGGCAGCGGCGTGCCGCAGACGAAGGCTGCACTGTTCGCGCGCGAAGGCCGCATCACGCTGCGCACTGTGCTCGGCAAGTTTTTTTGCACGTCGGCAACGCTCGCCAGCGGAATCCCCCTGGGACGCGAAGGGCCTGCGGTTCAAGTAGGCGCGGGCATTGGTTCCGTGCTCGGGCGTTTCCTCGGACTGCGCACCGAGCAAGTCAAGAAGCTGATCCCGGTGGGAGCGGCGGCGGCGATTGCAGCCGCGTTTAACACGCCTCTGGCTGCGGTGCTGTTTTCGCTTGAGGAGATCGTGGGTGACCTCAACGCGCCGGTGGTGGGCGGGGTGGTGCTGGCCTCGGCGACTGCGTGGATGGTTCTACGCTTGCTCCTCGGCGACCATCCTCTCTTCAAGGTTCCGCAATATCACCTAGTCCATCCGGCGGAGTTTGCGGTCTATGCGGTGCTCGGCGTGGCCGGCGGTGTGGTTTCGGCGGCGTTCGCGAAGCTGTTGCTGGGCATGCGGGAGCGCTTCCTGCGGATCCCGCAGAAGACGGTCTGGTTCCAACCAGTGGCGGGCGGGTTGCTGGTCGGCCTGATGGGCTGGTTTGTGCCGCAGGTTCTGGGCGTCGGTTATGGGTTTGTCGGCGACGCGTTGAATGAAAAGATGGCGGTCAATCTGATGTTGCTGCTGGTGGTTCTGAAACTTCTCGCAGTTACCACCTGTTATGCCTCGGGCAACGCAGGGGGTATCTTTGGCCCTGCGCTGTTTATCGGCGCCATGTTGGGAGGCACGGTGGGGACGGTGGCGCATCATTTGTTTCCCGCTCACACCGCGACGCCGGGCGCCTACGCACTGGTCGGGATGGGCGCGGTGTTCGCGGGGATCGTCCGTGCTCCTATGACCTCGGTGGTGATGATCTTCGAGATGACGCAGGACTATGCGGTGATCGTCCCGCTGATGATTGCCAATCTGGTGAGCCTTTTCATCGCTTCCCGGTTGCAGCGCGAGCCTATCTACGAAGCGCTGGCCGTGCAGGATGGCATACACCTGCCGACGGCGAAGGCGCGCCAACGACATGGTCAGCGTCAGGTAGTCCGAGTCATGCGCACTGCCACCGAGTCGCTGCCAGCCGAGACCACGGTTCGGGAAGCCTTGGAACGGGTTCGCCCGGCTGAATTCCGAACGTGGCTGGTGACGGATCGACGAGGCATAGTGGGGGTTATCAACCTTTCGAGGCTGGAGCGAGAGTTAGCGGAAGGTGCCGATAAGAAGCTCGGCGAGCTCGTCGATGCGCTTGCTTTTCCGCATGTCCACCCCGACCAAGGGCTTGACCTGGCACTTGAGCGCATGGGCGCAAATCAGATCGAAATCCTGCCCGTCGTGAGCCGTGCGGATGTGCACAAGTTGGAAGGCATTGTGACGCTGCGGGATGTGCTGGATGCATACGGCGTGAGCCGCGCGGCTGATCGGGCTTAGGCTTACCGGTGGGCTCCTTCCGGGTTGACGGCGTATTCGGGAACAATTCACTTGGCTGGGTGCTTCCTCAGTGCCCCGCGGCGCTGGCCGGGGCTTGGCACGCCACGAGGGGGTTCGGGCGGGGTTGCGGTCACGGAGCGGGATTATATAATCCAGCGGGGTGGTGGGAGGGACATATCATGAGAAGAAAAACATTTCGGAACATGGGCTGGATCGTTGCGATTTTGCTTTTGTTCGCGATCGGCGCGGGCGCGCAGACTCAGCCGAGCCAGAGTGCACCGGTTGCGCATCCGCGGGTGCTGATCGTGGTGGCGCATCCGGACGATGAGTCGTGCTTTTCCGTGACGGTTTACGAAATCACGCACAACCTGGGCGGGACGGTGGATCAACTGGTGATTACGAATGGCGAGGGCGGCTACAGGTATTCATTGCTCGCGGAGTCTTATTACCATGCGCCGCTGACGGAGGAGGCGGTGGGCCGCGCGATGCTGCCCGAGATCCGCAAGCAGGAAGTGATGAATTCCGGAAGAATCCTGGGAATAGCGAACGAGTTTTTTCTGGATGAGAGGGACGTGCGCTTCACGCTGGATGTGGACGAAGTGCTCAACCAACACTGGCGGCCGGGCGTGGTGCTCGACGAAGTGACGCGGCGGCTCGAGGACGGTAAATACGATTTCGTCCTGACGCTGTTTCCGAATGCCGGCACGCATGGAGGTCATAAGGCAGCGGCGATTACGGCGATGAACGCCGTGGAGGAATTGCCGGCGGACAAGCCCGTGGTGCTGGGCTGCCTGGATTCATCGTCGAAGGATGCGGCGGCGCCGGATTGGGCCGGCTTTAAGAGCGACACGCATCCCTTTACGGTGGGTGCGGAGAGATACAGCGTGGATCGCGCGGTGAAGTTCGGGCCGGAAGACGCGCTGAGCTATCAGATCATTGCCAACTGGGTGATTGCGGAGCACAAATCCCAAGGCGCGTTTCAGATGGACATGAACCGATTCGACAAAGAGAATTTTGCGATTCTGGAGACAGAGACGGCGTCGGCCGGTGCGAAGGCGGAGGGGCTATTTCAGCGGCTGAGCGAGACTGCGGCGAATCCGATTACGCCGTCACAACCCGGGCCCGTGCTGATGCCTGCGGCTCATTGACGAGCGATTTCATAATACGTACGATGCGCCAACCAGAGGCCTCTATCCGGGAATCCGGTTTGTGTTATAGCCCGGGCGAATTTTTGGAATTGAGGTGAGGGATGGAAGAGAAAACACAGAGGACCACTCTTTGGAAGAGACTAGGGGCGGGCGCGGCCGTAGGAGTGGTGGTCGGGGTTGCCGGGTTTTTTATCGCGTGGTTTCCCGGCCCCTCGTACGCAATGGGCACGGTGATGTTTTGCCTTGTGCCGCTCGCTGCCGGCGTCGCAATTGGCGTAGTGGCTGCGCCTCCTGGCCGGGTTGCAATTACCGCCGCTGTGTTGGCCCTTTTGCTCTCACTTGTTTGCCTGATTGCCATGGGAAAGGAAGGGTTGTTATGCGCCCTGCTCGCAATCGGACTTCTCGTGGTTCCGCTGATGATCGGCGTGGGCATCGGATACCTGATCCGGCGAGTCTCGGCGCGATCAAAAGGCAAGGCCACCCCGATCCGATTGTCTGTGGTGTTGCTAATGCCGCTGACGATTTTTGCGGGGCACCGGGTGGAGATGAAGGCGCTCGCCGGCCCGCGAACGGAAGTCGTATCCACGACAACGTATCTCTCCGCCGCGCCCTCTGACGTCTGGATCCAGATTCAATCCTTGCCCACAGTCGAAGGGAGGAAACCAATTCTGATGTACATTGGCCTGCCGGTCCCGCAGCGCTGTGTGCTCGAAGGCACAGGGGTGGGCAGCAAGCGCATCTGCTACTTCGATCATGGCCGGATCGAAGAGACCGTGCTCGAATGGGACCCGCCCCGCAAAATGCGTCTTTCGATTGATCGCACCAACATGCCCGGAAGGCACTGGCTGGAATTTGAGAGTGCGGAATATGATCTGGTCGCAGTCGCCAACGGGACGCGCCTCACACGCACCACGACAATCCAGTCTAATCTTTACCCGGCGTGGTATTGGCGGCGGTTCGAGCGCCTCGGCGTTACAGACGAGCACGAATATTTATTCAGCGACCTCGCACGGCGCTTCTCTTCTCCGAGCACCCGACAATAGAAGAATGAGGTCTCGGTGACGAGCGTGGGGCGTGTATCGGGTAGCCGAAAAAGCGATATGAGCGGGGCGGGGAGGCGTACGATGCGCCGACTGGGGATTCCAGATAGGAAATTCGGGGCGGGGGCGCTGAGGAGGATTTGATGAGCGGGCGCGACAGAGCTGCACGCATTTTGGTTATCTTGGGCAGCGTGGTGCTGATGGCAAGCGCCGCGCTTCATTGGTACGCCGGTTACGCCGAAATTTTTCCGATGATGGTGCCGTCGAATTTGAGTCCCATCCTGAAGGCAGCGTTTCGCGTGGTTTTTCTCTCGCTTGGGTGGCACTGGGTTGTAACCGCGGTTGTCGCGCTGCTGGCCGGCCTCACTCAAACGAAATTGCGCAAGATACTCGTCCTGCTCTGCGGCGTAGCCGTGCTGCTTGAGGCGGGAGTGGGCGCCAGCATGATGGGATTTTTCATAGGCAACGAAATGATCGGGACAGCGGCGTTGTTGCTTGTTTGTGGCGGGCTGGTATTTGAGGGATGAGGGGCGAGGGACAAGGGGCAAGGGATGATGATGGATGGCGATAAGCAGGATTGAATGATGAAGTGGATGAACTATGCCGCAGTTGCCGCGCTGGCGTTTGTTGCGATTTTGTCTGTGCACGGCGAGGCGCCTGCCGGTGATTTGCCGCGCGTCTTTTTATTGGACGCAAAAACTCTCGCGCAGCACCGGCCGGAACCCCTCGGCGGTTCGTCGGACCCGATAGTAATTCTCGCGATCGTGGCCGCCAACATGGTGCGCGACGACGAGCCATTTTCGGTGATGCAGAAGTCCGTCACTCCACCAAGCGGCGATAAGCACGACTACATGAGCCAGGCTACCTACTACTGGCCGAATCCGGATACGCCGAACCATTTGCCGTACGTGCGGCGCGATGGCGAGCGCAATCCGGAGATTTTATTGATTGGCGACGACGACCGCATGCACCATGTGGCGAGCGATGCAAACGCCCTGGCGCTCGCGTTCTACCTGACGGGCGAAGAAAACTACGCGGCGCGCGCTGCTCTGCTGCTGCGCGCGTGGTTCCTCGATCCTGCCACGCGGATGAATCCGAATCTGAATTTTGCGCAAGCTATTCCGGGGGTCAACACGGGCCGGGGGATTGGAATCATTGATACGCACACGCTGCCGGAAGTCGTGGATGCCGTGGGGTTGCTTGCGGAATCGAAGAGTTGGACGGACGCGGACCAGAAAGGCATGGAGCGATGGTTCGCCGCGTATCTCGACTGGCTCGAGACAAACCCTCACGGACACGACGAATCGAACGCAAAAAATAATCACGGCACATGGTTCGACGTTCAAGCCGCGGACTTTGCTCTTTTCTCGGGCGAGAACGACCTGGCCGCGCGCATACTGAAGCAGGCCGAGACCAAGCGCATCTCCACGCAGATTGAGCCGGACGGGCGCGAGCCCCTGGAACTGGCCCGCACGCGAAGCTTCGACTACAGCGTCTTCAACGTCAATGGCTTGGCGCAATTGGCGCGGCTGGGCGAAACGGCGCGAGTGGACCTATGGCATTTCGAGACTCGCGACGGGCGCAGCATTCGGCGGGCGCTCGATTTTCTGGTTCCTTACGCCACGGGCGAGAAGAAATGGCCCTACAAGCAGATCAGCGCCGCTAGTCCGGAAGATCTGGTTCCCACGCTCTTGATAGCGGCACGTGTGTATCATGATTCGGCTTATGCTGCGGCGGCGAATCGCATCGAAGGGCAAACGAACGATCCGGAGATTCTTCTGCTGCGGGCGGCGTTGCCGTAAGAGAATGGCGAGGGACGAGGGGCGAGGGAACGAGAAAGATGCCTCGATTGTGCGATCACGCTATCCCACCCTTGCCTCGCAAGGATGGTGCACCCGGCCCTTCGAAGAACGCGCAGAAGAAGTGACCCGCAAGTTGCGATGGAATGCGCGCGAGAGCGATACTGAAGTTGCGCGAAGGAGGTACGTATGGCCGTGCTAAAATTTCAATTGAGCTTTTCGGATTTGTTGTGGGCGACGCTGGCGCTTTTTGGGTGCCTGGCGATGCTTGGGTTTGAAGCTGTGTCCATGAGGCTGGCAATCGGCAAGTGGTAGGTGCCGGAGGCTAGACGATGGAAGAACCCGTGGGGCCGGAATCATCAATCCATGGTGAGGGATGGCGATAGTATCATCCGGCCGTGAGGCGCGCTGATAAAGAAACCAAAGGCTTAGCCACGCGCCAACAGGCGCTCAACTGAGGACGGGAGAGCGACGTTCCTGCGGAGATTTGTGATGATCCACTTTCGGCGTCTATCCCAGTATTTCTTTGCTGTATCCCTAGCGACGCTGAGCTTACTGCCCAATGCGGCGGCAAAGCCGCGCATAGTTCCACTGCGAACGAGTGTACATTTCTCGCCTCGGTCCTCTCTGGGCCAATGGTCTGTTCCGATCAAATCTATTGATGGAAGAACGGTCTACGTTCTCTCGCTCGAGCCGGACTTCTCTGTCGGAAACCACTTAGCGACGCTGACACTTGTGCTCCGACATTTCGGCGACAAGGATGATGCCCCCAATCTTCTGGACCCAGCAGGGATATGGCATGGCATTCAACCGTGCGATTTCGTAGCAAACGACCTAGCGCAAGGAGCACAGAAATCTGTGTTCGGGGATAAGCGAACAATTTCCCGCAAGGACTTGGGATTCGTGGTACGGATCATTGTTTCGAAGGCGGTGGTCAGCCCGATTTCGGCTGGCAACTACCAACTTGACGCATTAGACCTCCAGATCGAAGTCAATAACTCCAATCCCTGACCCTCCAGTTCCGAATGATGCACTCCGCCGTAGAGCGCCCGAGGAGCTGCGCTACATCTCTTTTTCGGGGGGATCGGGGAGGCCCATTTTGGAGAGGCGGTAGCGTAGGGCGTTGCGGGAAAGGCCGAGGGCGCGTGCGGCCTGGCTCTTGTTGCCGTTCGCGAGGCGCAAGGCTTCGCGAATCATCTGTTCCTCCCATTGTTCGAGCGTTGTGCCTTCGGGAAGGACGAGCGAGGGACCAGCGGGCGCGCGCGAGGGCGCGGGATCGAGATGGATGTCCCCGACGTCGAGAGCCGAGCCGGCTGAGAGCGTGACGCCGCGTTCAAGGATGTTTTCGAGTTCCCGTACATTGCCGGGCCAGTGAAAATCCATGAGGAGTTTCATGGCCTGGGGCGTGATGGTGCGAACGGGCTTGCCTGTGTCGCGGGCGAATTTTTCCAGGAAAAAATTGGCGAGAGCGGGGATGTCCTCTTTATGTTCACGGAGAGGCGGGATATCTATGGCCACGACATTGAGGCGATAGTAGAGGTCTTCGCGGAAGGTGCCTTCTTCGAGTGCGGCGCGAAGGTCGCGGTTGGTGGCGGCGACGAGGCGGACGTCGACTTTGAGGGTTTTGGTTGAGCCGAGGCGCTCGAATTCGCGCTCCTGAATGACGCGCAGGAGTTTGACTTGCGTGGCGCCGGGAACGTCGCCGATTTCGTCGAGGAAGAGCGTGCCCTTATCGGCCATCTCGAATTTGCCGGGCTTGCTCGTGGACGCGCCAGAAAAGGCGCCTTTTTCGTAGCCGAAAAGCTCGCTTTCGAGCAAATTTTCGGGGATGGCGGTGCTATTGATTTTGACGAACGGCCCGGAGGCGCGGTGCGAATGGGTGTGAATGGCGCGGGCGATGAGGTCCTTGCCGACGCCGCTTTCGCCGCCGAGCAGGATGGTGGAGTTGGTGGGGGCGGCGCGCTCGACGAGCGCGAGGACAGCCTGCATTTTTTCGCTGCGCGCGACGATGTTTTCATATTCATAGCGGTGGCCGAGGGCTTCGCGCAGAGAGCGGTTTTCGTCGCGTAGCTGGCGGGAATCGAGCTCCTTGCGAATGACGAGGACGAGTTCGGCGAGGGAAAAGGGCTTGAGGACGTAATCGCTGGCGCCGGCCTTCATGGCGTCCACGGCGGATTCGACGGTGCCGTAGGCGGTCATGACCACGACGGGGAGGGCAGCGTCGAAGCGTTTCACGGCCTGGAGAAATTCGAGGCCGTTCATGCCGGGAAGCTTGAAGTCGGTGACGATGAGATCGAAATGCCCGGTGTGGAGCAGGGCGAGGGCGGCTTCGGCGTCGGGGACAGCGTGAGGGGCAAAATTTTCGCCGGCGAGATGCAGCTCGATGAGGCGGCGCAGCTTTTGTTCGTCCTCGACGATGAGGATGGATGGGCTGCCGGATTTCATATTTTGGCGCTCCCGGGGCGGCTTTGGGGCATGGGAGCGGGTCGAGGGGGAGCGGGAAGAAAGACGCGGAAGCGCGCGCCGGGAGCGGAATCGTTTTCGAGGCGAATCCAGCCGCGGTGGTCGTCGACAATTTTGGCGACGATAGCAAGGCCCAGGCCGACGCCGTCCTTTTTAGAGGTGAAGAACGGATTGAAGATTTGCTCGCGGATGGCCGCGGGAACACCCGGGCCGGTATCTTCCACGGTGACGGCCACGCCCGCGGTGCCATGCGAGGATTCGGGCGAGATGGAGAGGCGCAAGAGGCCGTCGTTGGCATTCATCGCCTGGAAGGCATTGAGAATGAGGTTGGCGAAGACGAGCTCGCAGAGCTGCTCGTCGGCAAGAACAGGAGGGAGATCCGCGGCGTAGCGGCGTTCGATTTGGACGCCGGGATGCGGCGACTGGGTTTGGGCCGAGGCCAGGGCGCGGTCCACGATTTCGGAAATTTTTTGGGGATGCAGATCGAGGTTTTGCGGGCGGGCAAAATCGAGGAAGCGGGCGACGAGGGCGTTCAGGCGGTTGACCTCGGAGGAAATGTAACCGGCCAGCTCGCTTTCGAGCGGCTGGGAATCGCGCAATTTCTGGGAAAGCATTTCGGCGGAGCCTTTGATGACGCCGAGGGGATTGCGAATTTCGTGGGCCAAGCCGGCGGAGAGCTGGCCGAGGGCGGCGAGGCGTTCGGAGCGGCGGGCTTCGGCTTCGGCGCGCTGCAATTGGCGGTTGGTTTCCTCGAGGGTGTCCGAGAGTGCCTGGGATTGGCGGATCTGGCGGCGATTCTCGAGGGCGAACCGGTTGACGAGCATCGCCGCGAGAAAAAGGAAGAGAATGCGGATCGCCAGGATGGAATAGTTCTCGGGCGTAATCGGATACCCCGACCACCAGACGGGAATCAACCACGCGGCATAGGCCAGCCCGGCAACGAAGGTCATGAGGAGCGTTCCGAGAGGCCCCAAATAGGTCGCCGCAGTCACAATCGGCAGGTAATAAACGGGCCAATAAATGCTGTTGATGGCGAGGTCCTCGGGATCCAATCCGGTGTGGTCGAGCAAAAGAGTAGCCAGGGCGATTTTGAGGAGCACGCTGTAGACAGGGCCGCGCCGAGGGAGCCGCGCGATCAATCTGCCTTCGAGGAGTTGAACGACGGCCATGACGAATAGGATGAGCCACTTGTGAATCTCATTGATCGGGGGAAGGAACGCGAGTCCGGCGAGGAACAGCAGCCATACGGCGTCAATCCAGCCGGTCGTGGATGGTCTGCGGGCGAGCATGCGGCGGTCAGCCTCCGGTGGAAGCGTCATGAAGAATCTAACACGAAGGGCGCGTCAGCCGCGAAGAGGAAGCGCGGCTGCGGCGCAGGCGATGGCGGATTCGAGCGCGGAATTTTCTGGTGAGGATTCGAGGCCGGCTCGCGCGAGCGAATGCCCGATGAGCAAGATGGAGGGCGACTCCATGCGCGGGGCGGCCGCGAGTTCCGCGAGGGTCGAGGGCCAGACGCGCTGAGCAGGCGTCGAGGCGCGCGAGACGATTACGGCGGGAATGTCCGGGGGGAGGCCGGCGGCGAGAACCTCGTCGCGGAGGGCCGTAAAATCGCGGCCCGGCATGTAGACGACGAGGGTGGCATCCTCGCGGGCGAGCGCGCTCCAATCAATATTTTTGCGGCTGTGGCCATCCTGCGCGTGATGGCCGGTGACGATGATGACGCGCGAGGACGTGCGCCGATCGGTGAGCGAAACGTGGAGCGATGCGGCGGCGGCAATTCCGGCGGTGATGCCCGGGACAATTTCGAATGGAATGCCGGCGGCTTCGAGGGCGTCGAGTTCCTCGGCCAGGCGGCCGAAGATGGCCGGATCTCCATTTTTCAAGCGCACGACATCGAGGCCGCGGCGCGCGGAAGCGATCATGCGCGCGTTAAGCTCATCCTGGGTGATTCCTTTCGCGCCGCAACGCTTGCCAACGCTTACGATTTCGGCGTCAGGACCGGCGAGCGATAGGATGGCATGAGGCACGAGATCGTCGTGCAGGATGACATCCGCCTGGCGGAGGAGTCTGTGAGCCTTCACGGTGAGAAGGTCGGGGTCGCCCGGCCCCGCGCCGACGAGGAAAACTTTTCCGGTAAAAATTTGCGTCATGCGTGCGCCCCGGATTTCAATCGGCCACCGCGTGAGGAACCGGTCCCGGCGATGGATCGCGAGCGACCTCGGGAGTGGCGGCGCCCGCGAGCTGGGCGCGCAAGTCAGCTTCGGAGAACCGGGAAAAATAGGCGCGCAGATTCTCATTTTCCTTGCGATCGGCGAGATAAGTTTTCAAGAGGCGCTCGATGGCACCCGGGACGTCCGGGGCCGGGCAGCGAAAGCCGACGGGGCGGGCGATTCGCTCGTGCTCGCCGACGGCGCCGCCGAGGGCGAAGTAATAGGCGTCAATAGTTTGCCCATTCTGCTTGATTTTCTTGCCTTCGAGGCCGATATCGGCGATCCAGTGCTGGCCGCAGGAGTTGGGGCATCCGGTGACGTTTATTTTCAATTGTTGATCGAAGGCGGGGACGCGCTCCTCCATTTCGTCGACGAGCCAGCGAGCGAATCCCTTGGTTTCGGTGATGGCGAGCTTGCAAAATTCCGTGCCAGTGCAGGCGATGGCGCCGCGCCAAAAAGGGGAAGCGGAGACGCGCAAGCCGGCGGCGTCGAGCTCACGCGCCAGCGTTTCGGCATGCGCCTTGGGGACGTTGACGATGAGCAGATTCTGCATGGTGGTGAGGCGGATTTCGCCTGTGGCAAACTTTTCGGCAAGGTCGGCGGCGGCGCGCATCTGCTGCGGCGTGATACGGCCGCGAAGCACGGACGCTCCAACGTAGAAAAGTCCGTCGCGCTTCTGAGGGTAGATGCCGACATGATCGCGAAAGACATCGACGGGGGGATGCTCTTCGGCGGCGGGATCGAGCCGGAATCCGAGCCGGCGATTCAATTCCTCGAGGAATTTGTCCGGAGTCCAGCCGAACTGCATGAAGAGATATTTCATGCGCGCGCGCTTGCGATTTTCGCGCAGGCCGTGCTCGGCATCGCGGAAAATTTCCGTGATGGAGCGGACGACCGGCAGCACTTGCTCGGGGCGGACAAACGCATCCAAGCGGACGGCGAGGTGCGGTTCGGTGGAAAGTCCGCCGCCAACGCGCAGCGAGAAGCCGGTCTCGCGCCGGCCGCCGACGGTGCGCTCGATTGCCGTGAGGCCGATATCGTTGATCTCCGGGTAGGAGCACCACACGGGGCAGCCCGTGATGGAGATTTTGAATTTGCGCGGGAGATTGTAGAAATCGGGATTGGAGCGCAGCAGATGCGAGGTCTCGAGAACAAGTGGAGACGCATCCATGAGTTCATCCGCGGCCACGCCCGCGAGCGGGCAGCCGGTGACATTGCGGACCACGTCGCCGCAAGCTCCTTTGGGAGAAAGACCGAGGGCATCCAGGGCATCAATAATTTCGGGGAGGGATTCGATGGTGAGCCAGTGAAGCTGAATATTCTGGCGGACGGTGATGTCCGCCACTCCGCGCGCGTGGCGCTCGGCGAGACCGGCGATGGCGCGCAACTGATGGGAGCGCAGCAGGCCATTGGGCATGGCAATGCGCATCATGAAATACGCGGTGGATTTCCCCTCGCCGTCCTTGCCGCCCACGGCGCCGATTCCATCGCCTTGCGTGTAGATGCCCCACCACTTGAAATACAGGCCAGCCCATGCGGGCAAAACAGAATCGCGTCCCTGGCGGGCAAACTCGCGGATTTCGGCGAGAGCTTCCCAGGGATTCTTTTCGAGCTTGAGGCGCTCGGTCCTCTGGGCCCTGGTTTCTTTCGGCGGGACGTCGTTACCGGGCGGATTGGTTGTGTTACCGGGCATTATTCTCTCTCTGAAAAATAACGATCAGAATCTCCCCTAAAAGCAAAAAACCCGCGTGCCAGGTGTTATGCCGGGCAGCGGGCTTATCAAATGCGATCTAGATTATGGCTAAACCAGTCGGATCGCACCCCCGCGCCAGCCGCAGCAAGGGCAACAACAGCAGGCCATACTGAGCATCGCGCAGGAGAAATGATCCATGAGCACATGGTACCTAAGGTGCGCGCCGGAGTCAAGGGAAGGATTCATTTTGCAGGCTCGGAGTTTGAAAATAATGCTGAGAAGCGGAAATTGATTTCGAGGAGGGCGCGACGCGGAGAGGAATGTGACGCTCGTTCATCACGCCGAACAACGAGCAGAATATTGGCGGAAGTGGGGAACAGCGCTCCGGAAGAATTTTCATTTCTTTCGCATAATCTTCACGGTGCAGCCTGGCGCGTCGTCTTAAGTCAAGCGCATACAGGCGATTGCGGGCGTCGAAGTATGGCACGCTTATTGCTCGTAACCATCGCATCCCGGCCACATCAAAATAACGAGGTGGTGTATGAAGAAGATTATTTTGATTGTGGCTGCGTTAAGCATAGTGTTCGGGACCGTTTCGTTGGCCGCGGTTTGGGCGCGAGGCGTGCTTCGCGCTTCCGTGGCGAGCGCTGCGATCTTACGACAGAATCGGGTTAGCTCCGATGAACAGATCGAGACGTTCACGGGGTCGATCTCCAAAAGCGGCGATCAGTATGTTTTGCAATCACCCTTCGCTACGGCTCCGTATCAGCTCGACGACCAACAGATAGCCAGCAGATTTACGGGGAAGAGAGTGACTGTGACGGGGACGCTGGATGCGACCGACGATTTGATCCATGTGCAGGACATACAAGAAGCAAGCAGCTAAGAGTGCGTATAGCAATGGGAAAAATGAGGGGGCGGCGCTCGCCCCCTCCGATTGCAGAAAACTTTTTGGGGACAGAAGCCTCGGCGAGGAGTTATCGTGAAACTCAGCCTGCGATTGATCCTCTTCCTGGTCGCTGGTATTACGCTCGTGACTTTTTTGGTCGCGAGGAATCAGGTGCGCGCGGAGAAACGCGGGCTTCGCGCGGACATGGAGAAAAGGGCTGCGATTCTCGCGGAGAGTTTGCAGGAAATCGTCGAGCCGGCGCTGGAACGAGGCTCGCATGACCAACTCCGGCGCATCGTGGAACAGTTTGGGGACCGGGAGCGACTGGCGGGCATCGCCGTTTACGACACGCGTGGGAATGTGCTGGCCGAAAGCTCCGGTCTAACCAAGCGGTTTACTCCTCCAGCGCCACCGCTCGAACAGGAGATGTCCGACGATCAAGGCGTAAGTGAGTTCGTCAATTTGGGCGGCGAGGCGATGCATGCGTATTACTTGCCCTTGCACGGGAACCAAGACCAATTTGCAGGTGTTCTGGCAGTATTTCATGACGCCAGTTACATTGAGGCGCAGAGCGACAGAATTTGGCGCGACACGATATGGCACGTGGTTGCGCAGGTGCTGCTCGTCGTCCTGGTGACCGTTCTGATCATTCGCTGGACCATCATCTTGCCCATCTCGCGGACAGCGCAATGGATGAAGGCGCTGCGAGTGGGCCGCCAGGTGCCTCGTCCCAAGATTCCGAATGAGGATTTTCTCGCCCCCTTCTCCCAAGAAGTGATGAATATGGCGCGAAGCCTGGCGGAAGCCAGAGCGGCGGCGACGGAAGAAGCGCGGCTGCGCGAAACGGGCGAATCCATGTGGACGGAGGAGCGGTTGCGCGTGAGCGTTCAAAGCAAGCTCCTGGGGCCATTGTTCGTGGTGTCGAATCGCGAACCGTACATACACGTGCATGACGGCAAGAACATCAAGACGGTGGTACCGGCGAGCGGATTGGTGACTGCACTGGAGCCGATTCTTCGGGCTTGTGACGGCACATGGATTGCATCCGCCTCGGGCGATGCGGATCGCGAGACGGTCGACGAACACGACCGCCTGCGCGTTCCACCGGACAAGCCGGAATACACGCTGAGGCGAGTGTGGCTGACGAAGGAAGAAGAGCAAGGCTACTATTATGGATTTGCGAACGAAGGACTCTGGCCTCTTTGCCACATTGCATACACGCGTCCGATATTTCGCGCTTCCGACTGGCAGACTTATCAGGAGGTGAACCGCAGGTTCGCGGATGCGGTGCTGCAGGAAATGGCCGGGTCGGAGCAGGTGCTGCTGCTGGCGCAGGATTATCATTTTGCCTTGCTCCCGCGGATGATCAAGGAAGAGCGGCCCGACGCACGCGTGGCGATTTTCTGGCACATTCCGTGGCCCAACCCGGAAGCCTTCGGAATCTGTCCCTGGCAGAGGGAGCTTCTGGACGGTCTTCTGGGAGCGGATTTGGTGGGATTCCACACGCAGGCGCACTGCAACAATTTTCTGGAGACGGTGGACGGGGCGCTCGAATCCCGCATCGAATGGGAGCGCTTTGCGGTGAAGCGCAAGGGCCATCTGACCATAGTGCGCCCGTTCCCCATCAGCATTGACTTCCGTGAATCCCAGGCCGAACCGGGAACAGACGTCTCGCCATACGAACTGCGGGCTTCCTTGCTGAAAGGGCTGGGCATCAAAGCCAGCTTCCTAGGTGTGGGAGTGGACCGCCTGGATTACACCAAGGGGATCATCGAGCGGTTTCACGGAATCGAGAGGTTCCTGGAAAGGTGGCCGGCGTATCGTGGGCAATTCACGTTCGTACAAATCGGCGCGCCCAGCCGCACCAATATTCAGCGTTATCACGACCTGTGCGGCGAAGTGGAAGATGTGGCCGCGCGCATCAATGGGCGCTACCAAAACGGGAACTGGAAGCCCATCGCACTGCTGACTCGCCACCATAGCCACGCCGAAATCCTGCCGTATTACCGGGCAGCGGATTTCTGCATGGTCACGTCGCTGCACGACGGGATGAATCTGGTGGCTAAGGAGTTCGTCGCTGCGCGCGAGGATGAAGGGGGCGCCCTCATCCTGAGCCAGTTCACGGGCGCAGCTCGCGAACTAACCGATGCGATTATCGTGAACCCCTACGATACGGAGCAACTGAGCGAAGCCATCCGGGTAGCGCTGGAGATGGATCCCGACGAGCGACGCACGCGGATGCAACACATGAGGCGGATCGTGAGGGAGCACAACGTATACCGTTGGGCCGGCAGCTTAATCACGGAGCTATCCGAAATCCGAATCGGCGAGACGGAGCTGGTGATGAAGCACAGCGCTTGAGGAGGCGCCCGTAGATGGATTCGGCCGCAGCGCAACTCTCCATGGCACGAATGAGATGGAAGCAAAGTCCGGCGAGGGAGGCTGGCGGCGCGAGATCCGCCTTCCGCGCGTGGCCGAAAATCGCCGCGCGGTTGCGATCGGCCCAGCAATGGCTCCTGCTGCTTGATTTCGATGGGACGCTCGTAAATATGCGGAGCCGGCCGGAGGACGTGCGGATGCCGCAGCGGGTGAAGCGAATCTTGGAACGGCTTGTCCGGCATCCCGGCCTAATCGTTGCCATCGTGAGCGGGCGCAAAGTGCGAGAGCTGCGCAAGTTGATCGGAGTCGCAGGCCTTCATTATTTCGGCTTGCACGGCGCCGAGGGAGAAACCGAGCGGACGGCGCTGAGCAAGACGGAAAAAGCGGCTCTGGGGCGGTCGAAACGAAGCGCGCGCGCGCGGATGAAGGGCCTGGCGGGCATATGGATCGAAGACAAAGGGGCCGCTTTCGCCGTTCACTATCGCGGCGCGCATCCTGCATCTGCCGCCGCCGCGAAAGCGGCCCTGTGCGAACTGCTGGCGCCCATGCGCGACGACCTTTATGTATTGAACGGGAAAAAGGTATGGGAGGTCCTACCCAGGGGACTTTCAGGAAAAGGCGCGGCCGCGGCTGAGCTGGTTGATGGCCAGCCGGGGAAAGTGGCGGCCGTTTACGTGGGCGATGATTATACGGACGAGGGAGCCTTTCAGGCTCTCGCGGATCAAATCACAGTGCGAGTGGGAGAGAAGCGCGGCACGAAGGCGCATTTTTATCTGCGCAAGCCGGCGGACGTGCTCCGATTCCTCGCGCGGATCGAGAGGGAAGCGCCATTATGGAAGGAACCGTAGTACGGGCCAAGGCGGCATTTCAATTTGTAACGGCTTCTTATTTGGTACTCATCGGAAACCAGGAAAGCTCGAACATTGTCGAATTGCAGAAAGGACTCGAGACTTGCAGCGACGCCTCGATTTTTTATCATACGTTCCAAAGCCTGGAGCGCCATCACTTCATCACCGGTGGGTTCTCGAACGATTTCGCGCAATGGGTGTTTGCGGCGTGCAACCGGCCGACGCTTGCGGAGCAGCTGGTCTCGCTGGATATCCGCGATTATGTATCGCTGCCGGACCTGCGGGGGGATTTGCGCCGGATCGTGGCCGAGTTTTGCCAGGCGAATGAGCGCGAGGCGGCTCAGCCGGCCTTCGAGACGTTTTATTTCTGCGAAACGATCGAGGAAATCGTCCCGCTGGGGATCGAGGCGTGGACGCTCGAGGAATTCCGGGATGGCCTGAAGGCAGTGGCCCACGCTTCGCTGCAATTCCACTTCATCACGTCGCGTCTGCGGCTCCATCTCAACACGAACGATTTTTCGAACTGGCTGTCGAAGGAACTGGGCTTGACCGACCTGGCGCGCAAAGTGGACCAAATTGATATATACACGAATACGCTGGATAGCGCGCGAGCGGCGATCATAAAACTGCTGGACCGGGAGCTAGGGCGATGACGCAAACGGCGACGGAAGTTCACGTAAATACGCTTGACGATTACTCCGCAGTGGTCGGGACGGCCGAAATCGCGGAGATACGCGCGCTGGCGAAGCGGTTGGAGGGCCGGTCCGCTTTGATGGTCAATTCCACGTCCGTGGGCGGCGGGGTTGCGGAGATACTCAACCGCATGGTGCCCTTGATGCAGGAGCTTCAGATGGACGTGCGCTGGGACGTGATCACCGGCGGCGACGATTTTTTTGCCATCACGAAAGCCTTCCACAACGCGCTGCACGGCGGCAGTTTTGACCTGCCTGATGAGAGCTTCGCGACCTTTCTTGCCTACAGCGAGCAGAACCGCGCGCGGCTTCATTTTGACGCCGATTTCATCGTGATACACGATCCCCAGCCCGTGGCTTTGATCGAAGCCCGTGAGAACCACGGAGGCCACTGGATATGGCGATGCCATATTGATTTGTCCCAGCCGAACCGCAAGGTGTGGGAATTTTTGGCACCGTACGTGAGCCGGTACGACGGCGCGATATTTTCATCGCCTGAATTTTCGCGCCGATTGCCCATCCCTCAATATCTTTTTTATCCTTCGATTGATCCGCTGGCAGAAAAAAACCGGGAACTCGAGCCTGGAGTGATCACAGAAGTGCTCCAGCGATTCGGGATAGACGCGCAGCGGCCGATTCTTACTCAAATTTCGCGGTTCGACCGGCTGAAAGACCCGCTGGGAGTGGTGCGCGCCTACCAGATCGTCAAGCGCTATTTCGATTGCCAGCTCGTGCTCGCTGGGGGCGGCGCTTCCGACGATCCCGAAGGGGAAGCCGTGCTGGCGGAAGTCCGCGAGGCGGCGGGCAAGGATGAGGACATTCACATTCTCGATCTGCCCCCGTGGAGCGCCACTGAAATCAATGCGCTGCAGCGGGCGTCAACGATCATCATTCAGAAGAGCCTTCGCGAAGGTTTCGGACTAACGGTTACGGAAGGGCTTTGGAAGAAGAAGCCCGTGGTGGCGTCGGCGGTCGGCGGAATTCCCACGCAAGTAATCCACAAGCACACCGGCTTGCTCGTCCATTCGATGGAGGGGACGGCTTATCAAATTCGGTTCCTGCTCTCGAATCCGGCCATCGCGCAGAGACTGGGCGAACAGGGTCACGAGCACGTCCGCGAGCATTTCCTGATTACCAGCAGCGTGCGGCGCGCCCTCACGCTCTTTTTGCACCTGCTGGAAAATAATTAAAGCGAAGAGAAGGATTCCGAGGCGCCTTTTCAGGCGAATCGAACTTGTCCAGGACTTCGCAGTTCCGCGCGCCTGGCGTCGCGAGAGCTAAGAGCCGGCGAGTTCGCGGAGAATGCGCAGCATGCGGCGCAGGGGCTCGGCGGCGCCCCAGAGCAATTGATCGCCCACGGTAAATCCGCCGAGGAACTTCGGGCCCATATTCAATTTGTGCAGGCGTCCCACGGGCACGTTCAGCGTGCCGGAAACGGCGCTGGGAGTGAGGCAGCGCAGCGTGGACTCCTTGTTATTGGGGACGACGCGCACCCAGGGATTCGAGGCGGCGAGCATCTGCTCGATTTCGCCCAGAGGGACATCCCGGACGAGCTTGATGCAAAGCGCCTGGCTGTGGCAGCGCATGGTTCCCACACGCACACAAATGCCGTCCACGGGCACGGGCGGATGGAGGCCGAGAATTTTGTTCGCCTCGGCCATGCCCTTCCATTCCTCGCGAGTCTGACCGCCGGGCATCTCTTCCGTGACCCAGGGGAGCAGGCTGCCGGCGAGCGGCGCGCCAAATTTCTGCACGGGAAGATTTGGGCGAGCGCTGCGCCGCGCTCATCAGGCGGTCCACTTCCAGGGCGCTTTGCGAGGGGTGCGCGCGGGTCGGCTCGGTTAAAAATTCCATTTGCTTGACGAGCTCGAGCATCTGCGCGGCTCCGGCGCCGGATGCGGCCTGGTAGGTCATCGTGGTCATCCACTCGACCAGGCCAGCCTGGAAGAGAGCGCCCACGGCCATGACCATCAGGCTCACGGTGCAGTTGCCACCGGCGAATGTGCGCAGGCCGCGGGCCAGGGCCGCGCGGATGATGTCGCCATTCACCGGATCGAGGATGATGAGCGCGTCATCGGCCATGCGGAGAGTTGACGCGGCGTCAATCCAATGGCCCTTCCAGCCGCTCTGACGCAGGGGAGCGAAAATTTCCTTGGTGTATTCGCCGCCCTGGCAGCTTAGGAGCACATCGCAAGCGGCCAGCTCGCGGAGATTTCGGGCGTCGCGAAGCGCAGCGCCACCTGCTTCCGGCGGCCCGGCGCCCCCGGCGTTGGACGTCGAAAAGAAAATGGGATCGAGGCCGGCGAAGTCGTTCTCCTCGCGCATTCGCTCGAGAAGAACGCTGCCGACCATGCCCCGCCAGCCGATGAATCCAACGCGCAAAATGTATCCTCCGGGATGAACTCTATTCTACCTTTTAAAAATAAGTTTTGCAGGTTCGAACTGCGTGGATAATCTTCGATGGACTTCACACGGAGTGTGGATACAATGGTGAGCTTTGAACGTCCGCAACGGGGGGGGGATTTTTTCGCGATGCCATGCTTCGATAGAGCGCGGTTGTATTTGCTGAGCGCGAACTTGAGAAACGCGAGGGCAGCGTGATTATTGGCGTGCCCAGAGAGAGTTTTCCGGGAGAACGGCGCGTGGCGCTGGTTCCGGCGGTGGTCCCGAGCCTGGCGAAGGCAGGCATGGAAATTGCCGTCGAGGCGGGCGCGGGCGCGCAGGCCGGTTACACCGACGCCGCATATGCGGAGAAGGGCGCGAAGATTCTTGCGGACCGCGGAGCCGTGTTTGGCGCGGCGGAGATCGTGGTGCAGGTTCTCTGCTACGGTTCGAACGATCGCACGGGCAAAGCGGATCTTCCGCTGTTTCGCCGCGGGCAGGGGCTCATCGGGTTCATGCGGCCGCTGGGATCGCGCGCAGTGGTGGAGGAGATCGCGGCCACGGGAGTGACTTCCTTTTCCATCGAGCTGATGCCCAGGATCACGCGCGCGCAGAGCATGGACGCGCTTTCCTCGATGGCCACAGTTTGCGGCTATAAGGCGGTGCTGATCGCCGCCGACACGCTGCCGCGGTTTTTACCCATGCTCACAACGGCGGCGGGTACGATCACGCCCGCGCGCGTGCTGATTCTTGGCGTGGGCGTCGCGGGACTGCAAGCCATCGCCACGGCGAAGCGGCTGGGCGCGGTGGTTTCCGCGTACGACGTGAGGCCGGCGGTGAAGGAGCAGGTGCAGAGCCTGGGCGCGCGATTCGTCGAGCTTCCCATCGAGGCGAAGGACGCGCAGGACGCGCGCGGATACGCCACGGCGCAGGACGAGGCGTTCTACGCGAAGCAGCGCGAGCTGATGGGGCGCGTGATCGCGGAAAACGACGTGGTAATCACCACGGCCGTGGTGCCGGGAAAGAAAGCGCCGGTGCTGGTGACCGCCGAAATGGTGCGAGGAATGGCGCCGGGGTCGGTGATCGTGGACCTGGCTGCGGAGCGGGGAGGGAATTGCGAGCTCACGCGCTCCGGGGAGACGATTGTCGCGCATGGCGTGACGATTATCGGCCTGATCAACCTGGCAAGCACCGTGCCCTACCACGCAAGCCAGCTCTACGCGCGCAACGCGGCCACTTTTCTGCTGCACATGGTGAAGGATGGAAAGCTGAATCTGAATTTACAGGACGAGATCGTTCGGGAGACGCTCGTGACGCAGGGCGGGGAAGTGGTGAACGCGCGCGTGCGGGAATTCTTTTCGTTGCCGGCGCTCGCGGCGCGGACGTAAGGAGGGAATCGTGCCTTCGGACTTCATGTCCAATCTCTACGTATTCATTCTGGCGGGATTCGTGGGCTTTGAGGTGATCAAGCGCGTCTCGCCGCTGCTGCATACGCCGCTGATGTCGCTCACAAACGCGCTCGACGCCATCGTGGTGGTCGCCGCGATCATCATCGCCGGGCGGGCCGAGACGACGCTTTCGACCGTGCTGGGAACGATCGCCGTGGCCGCGTCGTTCAGCAACATGGTGGGCGGCTTCTTCATCACCGACCGCATGCTGCGCATGTTCAAGACCGGCAAGCCCGCCACGGCGGGCAAGCCCCCAAAATCATGACCGCACTCGTGAGCCAGCAGGCGATTGACTGGGCCTATCTCATCGCCGTGGTGTTGTTCGTTCTGGCGCTGAAGTGGCTGAGTTCGCCCAAGACGGCGCGGCACGGCGTGCTGGCGGGCGAGATCGGCGCGGCGCTGGCCGTGATCGCGACGCTGTTCGATCCGGAGGTGGTCCAATACAAGTGGATCATCATCGCGCTGATTATCGGCGCGGGCGTGGGCATCCCGCTCGGCATGGTGAAGATTACGGCCGTGCCGCAGCGAACGGCGCTGAGCCACGCCTTCGGCGCGCTTTCGGCGGCCATGATCGGCATCGCGGAATATTATGTGGGCGTTCCGCACGTGACGCGATTCGGCATGGGCGAGATTGGCCTCGAGGTGATTATCGGCTCGCTGACGTTCACAGGGAGCTTGATCGCGGCCGGGAAACTGCAGGAGATTTTGCCGCAGCGCCCGATGACGTATAGGGGGCAGAACATCGTCAGCCTTTCGGTGCTGGGCACGGCGCTCCTGATGGCCGCGGCACTGGTGATCAATCCGAATCACAATCACGCGTTTTTGTTTCCGTGCATGGTGGGAATGGCGCTGATTTTCGGCGTGATGCTGGTGACCCCCATCGGCGGCGCGGACATGCCGACGGTGATCTCGCTCTTGAACTCCTACGCTGGCTTTTCCGCAGCGCTTTTGGGGTTCGTGCTCAATAGCAAGGTGCTGGTGGTGGCGGGCGCGCTCGACGGCTCTTCGGGGTTCATCCTTTCGGTGATTATGTGCAAGGCCATGAACCGGTCGTTCACCAACGTGATGTTCGGCGCGTTCGGGCAGGTGCAAGCCTCCGCCGCGGGCGCGGCCGAGGAGAGGACGGTGCGCAGCGCATCGCCGGAGGAAGCCGCGGGGATTCTGGCCGCGGCGAGCAAAGTGGTGATCGTTCCGGGATACGGCATGGCCGTGGCGCAGGCGCAGCACAAGGTGCGCGAGCTTTTCGACGCGCTCACGAAAAAAGGCGTGGACGTATCGTTCGGCATCCATCCGGTGGCCGGACGCATGCCGGGGCACATGAACGTCCTGCTAGCCGAGGCGGATATTCCCTACGACAAGCTGCGCGAGATGGATGACGTCAACTCCGACCTGCCGCAAACCGACGTGGCGCTGGTCATCGGTGCGAACGACGTGACCAATCCCGCGGCGCGGACCGATGCCGCGAGCCCCATCTACGGCATGCCCATTTTGGATGTGGACAAGGCCCGCACCGTGATGGTGATCAAGCGCAGCATGAATCCGGGCTTCGCGGGTATAGATAACCCCTTCTATTACTTCGACAAGACGCTGATGCTCTTCGGAGACGCCAAGGGCTTTGTGAGCGACATCGTGCGCGAGCTGGCGGGCGGCGCTTCCCACTAAACAGCCCGGGTCCGGCGCTGGAACTGCTCGCGGGTAATCCTTTCACCCCCCGTACGAGGGGCCTATTGTGTCCCATCGGGCCTCCGGCTACTCTAATTAGGGTGTGAATGGCTGTTGTTTCCGGTATTCGCTTTTGGTATTGTGCCGAGGAAGCATGAATTTTACGAGTCCGGCTGCGGAGGATGGCGTTCGTGCCGCGAGATGCGTCGTGGCGCGAGTGGCCGAGGACGAGACGATTGTCGTCCCCGTTGACCGCAGCGCGGAAAATCGCGACTCCGTCTACCGGTTCAACGAATCCGGCGCGAAGCTCTGGGACATGATCAGGGAAGGCCGCGGCGTGGCGGAACTTGCGGCGCGGCTTGAATCGGAATACGGCCTTTCCCCCGGCGAGGCTGCGGCGGACGCGATCGAGTTCGTCGCCGGGCTGGCCAGGGAAGGATTGATCGAGCCGAAGTAGCATGCAGTGAAAAAGGCCACGGCCCAGGCAGCCGTGGACTTGGGATGAATTACATTTTCTGCCCAATACGGAGCAGATGAACCATGCGAAACCCCTTTCTTTCGCGCGGTCGCTTAGCTTTTTTCACGGGCTGCCTCGTTTGTCTGTTCGCGCCCACGCTCTCCGGCCAGCAATTGAACTCCAATACCGCTCGCACGCCGCTTGTGCAGGATTGGAGCAGTCACCATGTCGTTTTCTCCAAGCCGGCGAACTACTGGCAAGGGATACTGGCCCAGACCGACCCGCGCTACTTGCAGCAGTACTACCATCAGAATAAATCGAGCTTCCTCTTCGGCTTGGGCAACAAAAAGCCCCGCCCACCCTTTCTGAATTTTTTCGAGTCGGAGAAGATTCACGGCGACTGGGCCGTTTCGCTGGGCGCCGGAGGCGTCGCGCAAGGCATGTACCCTGCGAAGTTCACCTTCGATTCGAACGCGGCGCCGAGCTGCGCCAATGATTTCGCGGTATTTCCCATCAACGCGCCCACCGGGAACACGCGCGCGAACGTGGTGGGCACTTTCACTGGCGAACCGGGGACTGGGCAAACTGCGACCATCACGATAACTCCCACTGGTCTCGCCGCAGTGCATCTGGTCTTGACTGCGGGCGCCACGAACACAGGAACAACCTTCGCGAGGTCCCTCACGGCTTCAACCGATGCCGCCAATCTGGCGGCCGCCATCAATCGCAATATCAGCGCCACCGCTCTGGACGAAGTCGTCGCCGTTGCGTCGGGAGCTACGGTTACTGTGTACGCGCTCACGCCGGGGAGCCGCGAGACGCTGACGGACGCGACCACAATGGCCGGCACCTTTACCTGGGCCGCCGTTACCGCAGGGACGAACGGCACACAAGCCAGCATCGTGGCCTTCAACCAGCTCTATAGCGGCACCACACCGTTTTGTACTGGTCTCTCGTTTCCGGAATTCATCTTTTCGTACGCCTCGGGCGTGGGACCGGTGGCCACATCGCCCACTCTCTCGCTCGATGGCAAAAAGATCGCTTACGTGGAGAACGACGCGAACATCGGCGCCATCCTGCATGTGCTGACATACGCCACCGGCGCTACCGAGTACGGCACATGCACGAACACCGGACTGGTGACGCCGACGTGCGCGGGCGCCCCGGTGATCCCAGGAAGCACCTTACTTAGCACTGGCACGGACTACATGCTTCCGCTGGGTTTGGTTGCCGCGAACGCAGCGACGGGCGCGGTGGGGGCGCTGGACAGCTTCTCGTCGCCGTTCATGCACTATGGTTTGGACATTCTGTACGTCGGCGACAACAACGGCTACCTGTATTCGATCTACCCGACGTTCACCGGGACGCCAGCCCATCGCGGGAGGGAATTTTCCGCTGCAGCTGAACACCACCGCATCGTCAACGGCCCCGACCAATTCGGTGACGGCAACCGTGGCGACGCCGGGCGTAGTTACCGTCACGGTGGCGAACACGCTTGCCGCCCTGCAGTCGGTGACGATCGCGGGCGTAGCGGCCAACGCCGGCAATGTGCACCGCGGCTGACGTCGCCGCCATCAATGGAGCACAGATTGTCGTTACGGCGGCTGCGGGGAATTTCACGTTCGACGCTACATACCCACCGCGACTACCGCTGTCAGCGGCTGCACCTTAACCAACGCAACTGTCAGCCCCGGAACGAACATTCTCTCGGCACCGGCGGTGGATGCGGGCGTCACCGGCAACATTTTTGTGGGCGATAGCAGCGCGAACTTGTACGAGGTGACGGGGGCAGGAGTTAAGCAAGCAACTTTGGCGCTGGGCGAAAACGTGAACGGGGGCATTCGCGGCGGCCCACTCGTTGACTCTTCGAAGTCGACGGGTTTCGCCGTGACGGCGTGCAGCACCGGCACCGTCGGCGAGGCAATGGCGACTGAACGCCGGTCTTACCCAATTCAATTTCACCAGCACCACCATGACCATGGGAGGAGAGGCAGGAAATACGGCGGGACTCGATACTAATTTAAATGAGAACTGCACAACCCCCAACTATGCGATGTACGACCCTATGGTGGACGCGCGCTACTTCGTCCTGGGAATTGGCAGCGCCACCGCGGCGAACAACGGCGAACTCACCGCCGCCGCCTCAGGCAGCGCCGGCGTGCAGATCAAAGTCTTCCAATTCATTAGTTCCGTGATGCAGACAACGCCAGAGGCCAAGAATCAAATTGGTGGGTCCGCTCATTCGGTCCTCTCGCCGCTCACCGAGTTCTACAACCCGATCAGTGGGACGATCACGGTGACCGCGGTTACGACAACTGCGGCGGGCGTAGTTACAGTCACCGTTCCGGCGACCAACCCACTTGCCGTCAATGACGTGGCAACGGTCTCGGGAGTGACGGCCAACCTTGGCAACAACTGCACCGCTGCTGACGTCACGGCCATCAGTGCGGGACTGCAAACCGTCGCTACGCGGAGCGCAACGCAGTTCACGTTCAACACTACGGGGCTCACCACGACTAGCGGCGCTGGCTGCACGGTGACCGGCGCGACAGCCACAGGCGGACCGGACTACATGTTCCTGGGATCGGTTCAAAACGCGGAATTGTATTCGTTCCTCTTGCCCGCCGGGGCCTCGGCCACCACCCCTACAGCGACAAACACCGCCGATATATCTGGCGGGACAAGCGGCATGATCATTGACAACGATGGAACCGGCGGGCAGGAGTCGAACCTCTACTACGGCACGCTGGCGACATCAACCACGATTTGCGGGGCCACAGCCGCGTACTGCGCGGTCAAGTTGACGCAGAGCGTTGTTGCAGTAGTTCGCCGCCCGGACCTGACGGTTCGGCGAGGCAGTACGCTACCTTCCCGTTGTAACCGGCCGAGTCCACCTCTACTTTTGATCTAGAGTTAATTGTGTATTGTCCCCGGCAATACGTACTGGTATTCTCATGGCGCATGGACTCCATGGCCCGGGCACCCGTGGACTTGGGATTTACAACCTATCCAGCCCGATACGGAGCAGATGACCCATGCGAAAACCCCTCCCTTCGCGCGGTCCCGTAGTTTTTGCAGCAACCTTCCTCGTTTGCGTTTCCGCGTTCACTCTGTCCAGCCGGGAAGAGAACTCACTTGTTGCGCGTGTGCCCCTGGTGGAAGATTGGAGCCACCACCACTTGGTCTTTTCCCAACCGGCGAACATGTGGCAAGCGGCGCAGTTGCGCAACGATCCTCGCTATTGGCATCAATACTACCGGGAGAATGCCCGGACACTGTCCTTAACCGAGGGAGACGCCCTTGCAACCAGCCTGGCTTCCGCCGGGCCTCAGCAGGGGGTTCATAGCGATTGGGGAGTGCCCCTGGTGGGCGGGGCTACGGTGGGAGCCGGGAATTTCCCGGCCAAATTCACGTCTAACATCAACGCCCCGCCGAGTTGCACGGCGGATTATGTGGTCTTCAACACTTCGACGACCGGAGCGCTCCAGCTTGTTGCCTTCAATAACCTCTATGTGGGCCAAACGAGCGGCGAAAGCGGCGGCGCCGACTGCACCTCCACCACGGGACCTTCCGTCCTGTTTGCCTACGATACAAGACTTTCAAGCGAGGTGTTCGGAACAACTGCAAGTACGTCCGTGATCCTCTCGCTGGACGGCACGGAGATTGCCTTTGTGGAATCCGACTCCGCCGGCGCGCGCCTTAAAGTTCTAAGGTGGCACGCCGGGGATGGGGGAACCATCGCCACGCCCGTGAAGCCCACCAATACGACGCTAACCACATGGTCGGCGTGCGCCGCGGGCCAGTCGTGCCTTATCACTGTCCCTTTTGGCAACGGGAAAAATGACACTATATCGTCGGTCTACTACGATTACAGCACGGACAACGCTTATGTGGGCGACGCGAACGGCGTGCTTCATAAGTTTACGGGCGTCTTTTTTGGGACGCCTGCCGAGGACACCACGAATGACGGCGCGGGTGGGACTGCCTGGCCTATCACGGTTGACTCCGGCCACGCTCTCAGCAGCCCCGTTTACGACAGCGTTTCCGGAAATATATATGTCGGCGACAGCACGGGACGCCTGAGCTTCGTTCGGACCGCATCGAGCACGGTTGGCACGTGTTCCCCATTGCCGTGCCTCAACGCAACCCATTTGTCCGTGGGGACGGGAGGCTCCATCGTTGCCGGGCCGGTCGTGGACAGTACGACGGGGCAAGTGTTTGCTATCAACGGCACGGAAACCACGGACGACGGAGTGATTTTGCAGGCGCCCACAAGCTTTGCGTCGAGCGTCACGGAGAATATCGGTTCGAACAGTGGTACCACCGGCGTGGCCATGCGCGGCGGAGGCTTTGACTACTCTTACCTCACCAGTCCTGCCGGCAGCAAGACAGGGCACCTGTATGTCTGCGGCAAGGTGAACGACAAGGTTGTCGCGGGCGCGACGGATAGGCCGGCGCTCTTTCAGCTCGGGTTTACCGCCGCCGGCGTGCTGAACAGTGTGAGCACCGCATTCCAGGTGGGAAACCCCAGCGGTGGAGCGTGCTCGCCGATAACCCATTTCTACAATTCCCGGACCGCAACCGATTGGATTTTCTTCAGTGTTGGAAGCAACGTCTTCGGCGCACCTGCCGGTAGTCCATGTAAAGTGGCGGGCGCCTCCGCTTGCGTCTTGTCCATAAACGTAACGGCGGGAACGTGGCCGCCCACCATCAATTCAGCATCGCCTGTGCCAACTAACGCCGCCGCCGGCACGAGCGGGATCGTGGTGGATAACGTGGGGGCAGGATCGCAAGAATCAAGCATCTACTTCACGTATGGGGCCAATGCTGTTGCCGCCGAGTCTTGTGATGGAACCACCGGCAAGGGTTGCGCTGTGAAAGAGACGCAATCGGGGTTGGACTAGTGCCGTTCCAACTTTTGAGCCAAATTGGGAGAGGTTCGGATGAATTACTCCTACGTTTTGCTGAGCGAGAGGGACGGAAGATTCTATTTCGGCAGCACAGGCGATTTGCGAGGACGCTTGCAGCAGCACAATAAAGGGCAAGTGCGTTCCACCAGCTACCGGCGCCCTCTTCGATTGGTCTACTATGAGGGCTGTTTGAGCGCGGACGATGCGCGTCGGCGGGAGCGTTACCTGAAAACGGGGCGAGGAGGGCGCTACCTCAAACAGCGGCTCGCCTCGTGGCTCTCCGACATTCGGAGCAATAAGTTGGAACGGCACTAGTAACTATTTCGCTCGGAAGTATCATCTTACTGTTGCGACCGCTCGCCTTCCCTCCCTAAAATCAAGGGATAATTTGCTGAAGTATGGTTGTACGACGCAGGCTTTGGGCAAGGGCGTTCGCGGGACAAGTATGCATTGTGGGGCGCTTTGCCGAAGAGTTGGAATATTGATCGAGCCGAAACAACACACAGCGGAAAAGTCCACAGCCCACCCGGCCGTGGCCTTGTGATGGAGCAGATATTCGGCCCAGTTGGGAGCAGATGAACCATGCGAAAGCCCCTTCTTTCACGCGGTCCCCTGGTTTTTGTGGCGACGTGCTTTGTTTGTTTGCTCGCCTCCTCGGTGTCCGGTCAAATTCTGAAGTTGCCTACTCCGCCCGCTCCGGCGCCGAAGCCCTCCACGACGTCTATCCCGATACTGAAGCTCCCCACGGTGCCCAGCAAGGAGGTGAAATCCGTTCCCGCCACCGCCCGCGTGCCCCTCATCGAGGATTTGAGCAGCCGCCACATAATTTTTTCCAAACCGGCGAACGCTCAGCAAGCGGCACAGCTGCAGCAGGACCCTCGCTTCTTGCAGCAATTCCTCCTGCGGAATCATTCGGCTCCGTCTTCATCTAATAAATTGCAGGGCATATGGGCGCCGGCTTCTCGATCGGCAGCGGGTTCGGCGTGACTGGGCCGTTTCGCTGGGTGCCGGCGGCGGCGTCGCCCCGGGGATGTACGCCGCTAAATACACCTTCGATGTGACCGCATTTCCGAGTTGCACGGCCGATTTCGCGGTATTCCCCATCAATGCGCCAACTGGGAATTCGCGCGCCAGCGTTACCGGTAACTTCACCGCAGAACCAACTTCCGGGGATACTTTCTCCATCACGATAACCCCCACTGGCGCCACTCTGACGTTGATTGCTTCGACGTTCTCCAACACAGGACTGGATTTCCTGATCTCCCCCACACTATCCACCGATGCTTCTAATCTGGCAGCCGCCATCAATCGCAATCTCAGCACGACTAATTCCGATCGGATTGTGGCCGTGGCTTCGGGAGACACGGTTACCGTGTACGCGCTCACGCCAGGGGATGGCGAAGCGCTGACGGATGGAACAACGTCGGGCGAATTTAGCTGGATTGTCTCTGCTCCGGGGTTTAACGGCTCTCAAGCCAACATTGTTGCCTTCAACGAACTTTATAGCGGCTCCAGCGCAAAATGTTCCGCGCAACCGCATTTCATCTTTTCCTACGCTTCGGGCGTCGGGCCGGTAGCGACGTCGCCCACGCTCTCGCTGGACGGCACAGAGATTGCCTACGTCGAGAACGATCCATATATCGGCGCGATCCTGCACGTGCTCACGTACGGCACCGGCACCGAATACGGCTCCTGCAGCAATGGAGGGGTTTTCCCGCCGGATTGCGCGACCGCGCCGGTGATTCCCGGAAGCACGGCGGGCAGCACCGCCACGGACACTATGCTCCCCCTGGGCTTGCTTACCGTCAACGCGGCCACAGGAGCGGCTGGAGCGACAGACACCTTTTCGTCTCCATACATTCACTATGGTTTCGACACACTGTACGTCGGCGACGACAATGGCTACCTGTATGCGATCTACCCGACCTTTACCGCGACGCCGGCACATGCGGGAGGGAATTTTCCAGTCTCATTAATTGCTCCAGCCGTGTCGGAAAGCCCGACTTCCGTTACGGCAGTACATTCGACGGGTGTTGTTACTGTCACCGTATCCAGCACCACCGGGCTCGGTATAGGGGAGCTGGTTACGATCGCGGGTGTAGCTGCGCGCAGCGGCACGTGCTCTGTGCTTGACCCCGCTGAAATCAACGGGACATGGACCATCGCCTCGATACCTAGCGGCACGACGTTCACCTTCGACACTATGATACCCATGACCACTAGCCCTCCCGGCTGCACCGTCACCGCCGCGACGGTCACTCCCGGAACGAGCTATGTTTCGGCGCCGTCGTTGGACGGAAATATCACGGGCAATCTTTTCGTCGGCGATAGCAGCGGTAACTTGTATATGGTGTCGTCCGCCGGCGTGCAAGCCACTCTATCGCTCGGCAGCGTCGCCAATGGGGGCATACGCGGCGGCCCCATCGTTGACTCCACGAACTCGGTGGGTTATGCGGTAGCGGCCTGCAGCGGCGGGAACGCCGCCCTTACCCAATTCAGTTTCACAGCCACCACTATGACGAAGGCTGCCTCCGCGCAACTCGAATCATCTGGAGCGGGCTGCACGGTCGCCGGCCTTCCGACATACGATCCCACGCCGGACGCGCGCTACTTTGACCTGGGAATCGGCAGCGCCACCGCAGCGAGCAACGGCGAACTCATAGCCGCCGCTTCCGCTGGCGGCGGCCAAAACATTAACACCTTCCAATTCGTCGGTTCCGTCATGCAGACACCGCCGGAGGCTACATCTGTAATCGGGACCGCCCCCTCGGCTATTTCACCGCTCACCGAGTTCTTCAACAACACTTTTATAACCAGCAGCATGTCCTCGGTTATGGCGACTCAGGGTACTCCTGGTGTGGTTACCGTCATGGCGCACAACTCACTTTCGCCCGGCGACGTGGTCCTCATCTCAGGCGTTGCTGCCGACGGTGACTGCGACGCGAATGACGTTGCCGGCATCAATGGAATGCCCACCGTCACTTCGGCAACCGCAACACAGTTCACCTTCAACGCTACGATACCCGACCCGACTGGCGGTCCCTGCAATGACTTCAGCGCAACTGCCGTAGGCGGGCCGGACTACATGTTCATGGGAGTGGCTCAAGACTCCACGGAACTGTATTCCTTCTTTTTGCCTTCCGGGGCGCTGAGCGGCACCCCTGACGATGACAAACACCAGCGATGCTGATGGAGGGACAAGCGGCATAATCATAGACAACGATGACGCGGTTGATGGGCAGACCGCGAGCCTCTACTACGGGACACTCGCGACGTCCGGCGCCTGTAGCGGCAACTACTGCGCAATCAAGGTGACGCAGGCCGGGTTGCAATAATTCGCCCGGGCGAGACCGTTATCGGCAATGGAACAGCCGGCGCCGGATAGGCTGTGAATTTGACGCAATCGGCGTTACAATGAATTGCATGAGAGAATCCGAAAGCCGCACTGCGGCAACCGAGAAAACCGCGGACCAAACCGGCAAGGCGAAGAAGCCTTACCAGAAGCCTTCGTTCCGCCATGAGCGCGTCTTCGAGACGATGGCGTTGAGCTGCGGCAAGCTCTCGACGACGCAGAGCCAGTGCTCGCTCAACGTCCAGAATTCCTAGAGCGGGAGCGCCGGCCATGGATCGAGCGTCTCGCCTCGGCGGGCAGGTCCGCCCGAGGCGTGAAGAAGTCGTCTTAAGCCTCGCGTCGGAGGTGTTGCGGACCTCCGGCGGCCTTCGATTCGCCGCGCTTGGCGCCAGCATGGTTCCCACGATATTCCCCGGAGACATCCTCATTATCCGCCACGAGACCGCCCGGAGCGCGCGCTGCGGCGACGTAGTGCTCCTCATGCGGGAGGGACAATTCTGCGCACACCGGCTTGTGGAGAAGAGCGAAGAGCGGGGACGCTTCTCTCTCGTGACGCGCGGAGACGCTCACACGAAAAACGATCCGCCGCTCGCCGAAAATGAACTGCTGGGCTGCGTAGCGGCCGTGGTCCGTCGAGGCAGGCGCATTGAGCTGAGCGGCCGTTCCTCCGCCCGGCAGCTTCTCGCGCGCTGGGCCGTGCGCCAGTGGAGCGGCGCACTGAAATGGCTGCTGCGATGGCACCTCATGCGCGCGAGGCTCGCACGCTATCGGGACGAATACCTCGCGGATGCTCAGCCCAACGCCATGGAGCGCATCTGATGGCCGCCGGGATTTCACCCTCGCATTACACCACGTCGCCGGCTGCCGGCCCGAAAAGCGGCGTCGGCGTAACGGTTGAAATCGGCGGTATCCCCATTCTTCTTGAGACTCGCGACGCGGACTTCCGCGCGTTGCTCGAGGAGCGCTACTCCGGCTTCGTGAATCCCTCGGCCACGCCCGCCTATCAATTCGAAATCCAGCTCGAGCCACCCGCGCAACCATCCGACGAACAAGCGCGCGTTTCGAAGAGCGGCACCATGTGGCGCCTGGAGCGCGGCGATTTCCGCGCCGAATGGGACGCGCGCGCGCGCCGCGGCTGGGTGCGCCAATCGCCCAACCCCTACTCGATTGATTCGGTGCTGCGCATCGTTCACACGCTCGTTCTGGCGGAGGAGGGCGGCTTTTTGGTGCATGCGGCAAGCGGCGTGCGGCAGGGGCGCGCGTTCGTATTCGCGGGAATCTCGGGCGCCGGCAAGACGACGATGGCGCGGCTCGCCCCCCTTGACGCCACCGTGCTTACGGACGAAATTTCCTATATCCGGAGGAGCGGGAGCGGCTATGATGCCTATGGTACGCCGTTCGCCGGGGAACTGGCGCGCGTGGGCGCAAACGTCAAGGCCCCGCTTGCGGCGCTCTATTTTCTCGAGAAGGGGCCGGCCGGGCGGATCGAGCCGGTCGGGCACATTACGGCGGCCCGCGAACTGCTGCGCCATATTTTGTTTTTCGCGCACGACCGCGAGCTGGTCGAGCGCGTGTTCGAAGCGGCGGTAGAGTTTGTGTCGCGCGTGCCCGTGGCGCGGTATGCGTTTGCGCCCGACGAGCGCGCCTGGGAACTGATCCGATGAGCGAGAAATATATTGCGCGGTCAAGCGCCGTCGGCGCGCGCGAACTGGGCGGCGAGATGGTCATCATGTCCGCCGCCGATTCGACGCTCTTCAACTTGAGCGAAGTGGCCACGCTCATCTGGCAGGCCGCCGATGGCCGCACGCCCCTCTCCGAAATCGTGGAGCGGCGCGTCTGCGCGCAGTACGACGTGCCCCGCGACGCCGCCTATCAGGACGCGCTGGCGTTCGTCGAAGAGCTATCGAGCCACGGCATTCTGCGCGTCGCGGATCATCCGCTTTCGGATGAAGAAGCGCCCGCGCCGGAGGCTCCATGAGCCTGATGACGGAGATGAACAATCGGGCCCTCCGCCTGGGGGTGCCCCTGAGCGTGCACTTCGATTTGACCTATCGCTGCAACGAACGCTGCGAGCACTGCTACCTCGACCACGACGATCACGGCGAAATGACCACGGATGAAATCCGCGGCATTCTCCGCCAGCTTGCGGACGCGGGCGTTTTCTTCCTCACGCTCAGCGGCGGCGAGGCTCTCATGCGCCGCGACTGCTTCGAAATTATCGAATGCGCGCGCTCGCTAGGCTTCAACGTGAAGCTGAAAACCAACGCAATGCTCATCCGCGAAAAGCAAGCGCGACGGCTGCGCGCGCTGGGCGTGGAGCAGGTGCAAATCAGCGTCTATTCCCACCGGCCGGAAGTGCATGATGCGGTCACGAAGGTGCCGGGCTCGCTGAACCGCACGCTGGCCGCCATCCGCTTGCTCCGGTCGTGCGGCCTGAGAGTGACGATGGCCAACGTCCTGATGCGCAGGAATCGCGAAGATAGCGAAGGCGTCCGCGAATTGGCGCTCGAACTGGGCGCCGTTTACAAACTCGATCCCACGATAACGCCGATGATGGATGGCAGCACGTCCGTGCTGCGCCATCGCGTGGACGCGAGCGAGCTTTCCAGCTTCTTCCACAATCCCAATCTCGTGGGCGACGTCGAAAATTTCTGCGCTCCGCCGCCCGCGGTGGACGAAAGTATTCGCGAGGGCTTGCCCTGCAGCGCGGGCCACACCTCCTGCTACATTTCGCCCTATGGCGACCTGTATCCGTGTGTGCAGTTTCCTCTGACGTGCGGCAATCTCCGGCGGCAGCCATTTCTCGAAATTTGGCGGGATTCGCCGCAGCTCGCGGAAGTCCGTTCGATTCGCGCCAAGCATCTGACCACATGCTCTTCCTGCGCCCATGTGGGCGGCTGCACGCGCTGCCCCGGCCTGGCCTATATGGAAGGGAATATGCGTGGACCTTCCACGGCGGATTGCGAGAAATCGTTTGTGCGTACGGGAATCGTCACCGCCGGCATGCTTGCTCGGAAGGCTGCCGCCTCATCCCCCGCGCCGGGTCTCGTACAGATTAGTCCCGTGTCTGTGCTCACGGTTTGACCTTGCTCGCGTAGCCGCGCATCATGCCTAGCTTGCGAAAACTTCTCCAGCGCGCGCCCTTCTACGGCGCGTACAAAGCGCTGGGCCACTACCCCGACTACTGGTATTGGCACCTTCGCGGCCGGCCCGCGCGCTCGCCCCACCTGCTGAAGCAGCGAACCGTGCTCGAATATGCCGCGCGATATGACCTGCACGTCCTTGTCGAAACCGGCACGTACTACGGCGAAATGATTTCCGCCGTGAAGGGCCATTTCGATTACATCTATTCCATAGAATTCGATCCGCAGCTTGCCCGGCGCGCCACGGAAAGATTCGCCCACGATGCGAACATCTGGATTTTGCAGGGTGATAGCCAGGCGCTGCTGCCGGGGACGCTGAAGTCCGTGGCGCAGCCCGCGCTTTTTTGGCTGGATGCGGGCTACCACGGATGGGACGGCGTTGAAGGCAAAAAGCACAGGCTGTCGGGTGAGTTGGAAGCCATCCTTCGCCATCCCGTGGCGGGCCACGTGATTCTTATGGACGACGCGCGCTGCCTCGGCGCCTTCGACCGCGCTCTCACGGTTGACAACCTCAAATCGCGCATCGTTTCCGCATTTCCTGGCCACCGCGTGGAAGCGCTCTACGATATCCTGCGCATAACGCCGGAGCCTTGATCGCCCCTCGTCCCTGAAAACTAGGGATGAGCGGCAGCCGCGGCGGTCACGGGAGACGCACCCCCGCACTGCGCGTTCACTTGCGTTTGCAGCGCATCGTCAAGTAGCGCGCCTATGCGTGATCTGGCTGAGCACACCTGATTTGGCGTGAGACCAAACGCACCGCGCAGGTCGGCGCCATCAAGATTTGCGCCGTTAAGAGTCGCGCCGGTCAGCACGCTCGCCGGAAATTGCACGCCTTCGAGATCGGCGCCGCCCAAATCCGCCTCGATCAGCAGCGCGGATCCCAGCCGCGCATTTTCGAGCTGCGCGCCCGAAAGATTCGCGGACCACAAGTAGGCTTGTTCGAGGTCCGCGCGGTCCAGGTTCGCGCCCTCCATGTGCGAGTCGCGCAGGTCCGCCTTCTCGAGGCTGGCGCGAATCAGCGTGGCCGAAGACAGCCGCGCGCCGTAGAGTGTCGCGCCATCGAGCCGCGCGTCCGTGAGAATCGCGTTTGCCAGCGAATCGTACGACATATTTGCCTCGCGCAAATCCGCCCGCGACAGATTGGCGCTATCAAGCTGCGCCCGGTCGAGGTTTGCGCGAAACATCCGCGCGCCATCGAGTTCGGCGGATCGCATGTTGCTTTCCCCGAGATCGGCGCCCCGCAGGTCCGCTTCGGGCATGAACGCTCCCTCGAAATCAGCGCGCCACAGATGGGCATTGGCAAGAAACACTCCATAGGCCTGCGCGTAGCGTAGATTCGCGCCGTTCATGCGCGCGCCGCGCACGGAGGAAATCTCCTGGTCGTCTCCGGTCCAGTTCGCCGGCTTGGTTGAAATAGCCGCCTCCGTCAAATCCGCGAAGGGGTCGTAGCCCACTGCCCACAAAATTTTTGGCGCCCATCTGCGGATGTCCGCCGCGCCGTATTGCGGCGCGCGGCGCGGGTCGTGCGGGGCTCCGACAATGGTGCCCATCGAAAGCAACGCGAGCAGAGCGCCCAGGCCGATGGCAAATGCCGCCGGCTTGGTCCTCTTCAATTCCTTGAGCAGGGGCGCCATGAGACTTTCGCGCTGCTTCCATGCTTCCTCAGGCCGTCCCACGCGTGTTGTCGCATAGAGGGCCACGCCCGTCGAAGTCGCAACGAGAAGCGCATGCAGGATCGTGCTGTGAATGTCTCCCAGCGTCAAAGTTCGCGCCCAGAAAAGGACCAGCGTGGCCGGAACGGTCCAGTAAGCCGCCAGCAGTGAAAGCGCCTTCTCGATCGCGCGTGTGGAAGGCGCGTCCCAGTTCATCCAGCGAAAATGAGCTCGCAAGAGCCCGAGAACCACGCGCGGCCCGCGGCGGCCTGCGCCGTCTCCGTGCGCGCTGCCAAGTTTTCGGCCATCGGGAAACACGGCAGGCAATTCGAGCGTCGCGTCCCACAGCCGCTGCAGGTGAAATTGAAACACGAGGTAGAGAATCATCAATAGGACGGGAAGGAGGGAAAAGAATTGCACGGTCGGCAACGTGGCCGCCGCCTGCGGCGAATGCAGGAACGGAATTACGGCCAAGTTGGCCACGAGCTGCACGTCCTTCGTTTTCCACACCATCAGGCAGCAGAGCACGCACATCAGCGTGATTGCGGTGAGCAACCGCGACGCCGTCTTCGAGGCGCGCTCGAATTCACTGAGCGCCTCGAATCCCAGAAGCTGCTTCGGGAGCGACGCCTGGTGGAGATTCGTTCCCGCGATTTGCCGCGGTAAAAGTCCCATCGCGCTCGCGAGCGACGCGCTTTCGAGATTGGCTCCCTCGAGGCTCGTGCCCACCAGGCACGCTTCCTCGAAATTTGCGCGCGCCAGGCACGTATCGCGCAGGTCTGCCAGCAGCATATCCGCGCCCTTCAGATTCGCGTCGTGCAGGTCCGCGAACCGCAGATTCACTCCAATGAGTTCGGCACCCTCAAGCTCGGCACCGGCGAAATCCGCCGCCTTGCCCGCTGCGCCTTGCGATTCGACCCATTCGCGGTGGCTCGCAAGTTTCTCCTCAAGAGCCCAGTCTCTCGTCGTTGGCGTAGCAGGAACGTCCGCTGAATTTGCCTGCGCCCCAGCCTCCTCGGGACTGCCCATGTCGAAGGTTTCTTCGGAGGGAATTTCATCCGGGAATATCTCGGCCAGTGTCGCAGCGGCCGAAGGCAGGTCCTCGGCGGACGTCAGCACGCCGGCCGGCGCCACGGGCGACGTTTGAGCGCCTTCTTGCGCTTGCGGGACATCATCAGCGGCCTTCTTCCTCCCGCGAAGCGCAAGTCGGAACAGAAAATCCATCGGATGCTCCCTCTACCCAGGGAATACGAAGGTACCTGGCGCGTTACAAAGATTCTTGGTTATGGCAGGACGCGCGACTTACGCATTTTAGCCCCCCGCCAGCATACCTTGAGCGTTCCTCGCAAAACTGCTGTCCACAAGTGCAACAGGTGTACAGCTGGCCCGTGGATTTTGCCTTTCCCGGGAACGCCAATGTACACTGTCATCCCTTTGGCCCTCCCGGACTCATGACACAAAACCCCCGCCAAGCCCGCGAACATTTGCTTGGCCGGGGCGGCCTGCGGTATAAGTGTTCCTGTTTGATTTTGCTAGCGACATCTCCGAGCTAGCCCAGCGGGAAAACTGCTATGGCGTGGTATCGCCTTTCGCACAACGGGTCTACCGCAAGCTACGGCGCGAGCATCGGCCGCTCCAGGCCATCCCGAAGGTCCGGGAGCGGAGCCTGTAAAACCCAGAATCACACCCTTGGTCCGACCTCTGACCCCCAGCCTATGCAATTTTCTAATCGCGATAAAATCAAGGGGGTTTCAGTCCCGTTTTTAGGCGGGAGGAGCGGATCGTGAACTCCAAAGCCTCGGTCGCCCAAAAGGTACCGGCCCGCGTCGAATCCGACAGCATGGGAGAGGTGGAAGTCCCCGCCGACCGCTACTACGGCGCGCAGACCGCTCGCTCCCTCGTCCATTTCAATATCGGCCGGGACACCATGCCGCCCGAACTGATTCGCGCCTTTGGAATCCTCAAGAAGGCGGCGGCGCTGGTAAATCAGGACCTCGGAAAACTTCCTCCCGAAAAAGCCCGCCTGATCGTGCAAGCCGCAGACGAAGTGATTGCCGGAAAGCTCGATGAGCATTTCCCCTTGCGCGTATGGCAGACCGGCAGCGGCACACAGACGAACATGAACGCCAACGAGGTGATCTCCAACCGCGCCATCGAAATCTCGGGCGGCGTGATGGGCAGCAAAAAGCCCATCCACCCGAACGACGACGTCAATATGTCGCAGTCCTCGAACGACACGTTTCCCACAGCCATGCACATCGCCGCGGCTTCGCGCATGGCCGAGCTGCTGGTCCCGGAGGTCGCGCGGCTTCGCGATGCCCTAGACGCCAAAGCCAAACTATTTGCGAATGTGGTGAAAATCGGCCGCACGCATTTGATGGATGCCACCCCCCTCACAGTCGGCCAGGAAATGTCCGGCTGGGTCAGCCTCCTGGACCGCGATATCGCGCGCATGAGGGAAGCCCTGTGGGACCTTTACGACCTCGCCATCGGCGGAACGGCCGTGGGAACGGGGCTCAATTCACACCCTGAATTCGCCGTCCTCGCCGCCCGGAAAATTTCCGAACTTACCGGCCTGCCGTTCCGGTCGCACCCCAACAAGTTTGCCGCGCTATCGGCGCACGATGAAATCGTCTTCGCGAGCGGCGCGCTCAAGACTCTGGCCGGCTCGCTCATGAAAATCGCCAACGACATTCGCTGGCTCGCCTCGGGACCGCGCGCCGGCCTGGGGGAACTCATCCTGCCGGAAAATGAGCCGGGCTCTTCCATCATGCCGGGAAAAGTGAATCCCACGCAGTGTGAAGCGCTGACCATGGTCGCCGTCCAGGTGTTCGGCAACGATGCGGCCATCGGTTTTGCCGGATCGCAGGGGAATTTCGAACTGAATGTGTTCAAGCCCGTCATTATTTTCAATTTCCTGAATTCGGTGCGGCTGCTTACCGATGCCTGCCGCTCATTTGCGGATCACTGCGTTGCGGGGATGGATTTGGATTTTCAACGCATCGAGCAGAACGTGAAAAATTCGCTTATGCTCGTGACCGCGCTCAGCCCCAAAATCGGCTACGAGAAAGCCGCGGAGATCGCCCGCAAAGCGCACCACGAACGCACCAGCCTTCGCATGGCCGCCCTGGCGCTCGGCTATCTCACGGAAAAGGAATTCGACGAAATTGTCCGGCCCGAAAAAATGACGAGTCCTTGACCCTCGGTGTTAGGAAGGGCTCCCGTGGCCCCGGCAAGGGGGGCACGGGAGATTAGAAGTCCAATTCTCAAAATCAGGAGGAAAATCCCATGAAGCGCTGGATGTTGACCTTGCTCACGATCGTAACGATTGCTCTCGTGCTGGTTCTCCCTGTGGCGGTTTCCGCCGCCCCGCGTCCACACAATGCGCAGCCTGGAGCTGCGGCTGCCGCGGCAGCCCAGATGCATCCGGAGATCCAGGATGCCATTGCAGCCCTGCGCAACGCCCGCGATCACTTGGACCACGCGCGGCACGATTTCGGCGGGCACCGCGTCGCCGCGATTCAGGCAATTGACGAAGCCATTCACCAGTTGAAGATTTGCATGGATTACGACAGGTAATATCCCATAGGCTTGCAGCGCGCCTCCAGGTCGCGGAGGCGCTGCAAGCCTACGGACTTTCCGTGTGCGTGGACGGCGCCGCGGACGACGCGTGCGAGGCGGCCAGCACCTCTTGGATGATTTTCGCCGCGAGCGCCTTGCTCGTGGCGCAGGAGGAATCGTTGACGCGGCACTGCGCGATGGTCAGCCGGCAGCCGCAGGTGCAAATTTCCGAGTTCAGCCGTTTCAGCACGGCGGCTTTTTGTTCCGCCGTCAGCCCCGTAAAGTCCACGCCGGGAAGCTCCGTGGCGTTCGCCGCGTTTTTCAAAAAGATTTGTCCCGTATCCGTGAAGGTTTCCACCTTGGCGTTCACGGGCAAGCCCAGCAGCGAGCGGACTTCGGTTTCGTACACATACTCGGGATAGAGGCCAACGTGCTTCTGCACGATGCGGCCGTCCGTGTTCATAATAAACGTGGTCGGGAGCGCGGGCACTCCCCCGTATTCGCCCACCATCTCAGGCGAGCCCATGACAATCGGATAGTTGATCCCCGCCATCACGGTGAATTGCTTCACTGCTTCGGGGGGAGCGTCGTCCATGGAGACCCCGATCACTTCGACGCGGCCGGCGTAGCGGGTCGCGAGGTCAATCAGCATGGGAATCTCATCCCGGCAGGGCGGACACCATGTGGCCCAGAAAGTCAGCAGGACCACCTTGCCGTGCCACTCGGCTGTTGAAACGGTGCTTTCATCAAGAGCGCTTACCAGGAAAGGAGGCGCCGGCACCGGATTGTCGGCGAAGAGAATTGTCAGTGTGCGGCCCTGGTCCCCTCCGCCATCCTGACGCGTGGGACCCCTCGCTCCGGCGGTGCCGTGCGGCGAAAGAAACCGGTTCGCCGCAAGTACAAGAGGCGCGCGCATCGCAGGCATTCCAATCAACAGCACGGAGAGGCCCGCCACGAGGGCCAGCGAAATGGAAATGAGAAGCCTTCTCATGATTCGTCTTTGCTTAGCCCATTATGCGGCAGAGTTGTGCGCAGGGCAATGTGATGGCAGAGGAGATGAATCGTGGAAGTGACCATGAGGTGCCGGGCAGGTGCCGGGCCATCAAACCAAAGTGGGATGGCGCGTCCCGATTTGAATCTGCACAGGCAAGCCTGGATGCGATTGGAATCGTTAAGTCCTTGAAAATAAGTGAATCCCGACAGTTGCGAATAGGCCCTCTGTTTGCACCGGAGAAATCGCTGGGTCGCGTTTCTACGATCCGCGCCATGAGATGAGTGGGGAGGAAGGGGCCTGCTCAATCGAATGGCGCAGGTCGCAACCACCTGCCTCTGAGAGGGAAGCTAGGATGGATGACCCCATGGTTCGGTCCGCCTAGACCGGGCCAAAGAAACGCGGCCTTTGGGGGCTCCCGATCCCAAGCGGGAGCCCCTCTTTTTCCCTCTCGAGCCCAACGATCGGGGGATTTGTCTTGGAGGGGGAACGAAGCATAGCTCGAGCCCGATCGGGGCGGCACACTTCTCGCCGGACAAGCGGAGACAACTCTGCATGCGTTGACGGCGGGCAATTCCAGCGCCGACTCGCGACCACAACACAAATTAAGGGAGGGCTTGGCAGGCTGGTGCGTGTGTGACGGCTTGCCGGGAAATCTCCGAACACCTCCATGAACATCGGTGAAGCAAATCATCGGCTGCTTCTGATCGAAGGCGACGAGACTTATGCCCGGTTGATTCGAGGCGCGCTCGAGGACACAAGAGAGGGCCCATTCGTCGTGGAATGGGTTAGGAATCTCTCCGACGGTCTCGAACGGTTGGGGGAGGGAGGAATCGGGGCGGTTTTCGCCGACCTGTTCCTGCCTGATAGCCGAGGCATGGAGACACTCGATAAGCTGTTCCTAGCCGCGCTCCAGGTGCCGATCATGGTTCTCTGCGGCTTGGACGATGAAGATCTCGCTTGCGAAGGCGTACACCGCGCAGCAGTCTATTATATTACGCAGAAGCAAGTCAGCAGCAGCTATATCTCGCGGGCTCTCCACACACTGATTGATCTCAAGGCGGTGGAAGAGGCGCTGTCCATCGAAAGAGAGGGCGCCCAGCTCAGATTCGATTCCATTGGTGACGCCGCGCTCGATACTGACATGTCGGGGAACGTGACCTACCTCAATCTGGTTGCGGAAAGCAGGACGGGCTGGTCCCGGGCGGACACAACAGGCCGGAGTCTGGCCGAGGTGTTCCACGTCGCAGAGGGCGCAACGGGCGAAATCAGCCGAAATCCGATGGGATTGGCCATCGAGCGAACGAAGATAGTCGGCCTAACCGCGGACAGCATTCTTATCCCATGCGACGCGTTTGAATCAGCCATCGAACATTTTGCCGTCTCCATCCACGACTGCCGGAGGTGGGTTGCCGGCGCCGCGATGGTTTTCCACGGTGTGGGCGCGGCGAGGGCGAGAAAACTGCAAGTCTCTCATCAAGTCCAGCACGACCCCCTCACCGGTTTGCCGAATCGAGTGCTTGTGAACGACAGGATCGCGCAGGCGATTTCGCTGGCCCGCCGTCATAACAGCAGGTTCGCCGTGCTGTTTTTGGATTTGGATAACTTCAAGCACATCAACGACTCCCTGGGGCACGTGATTGGCGACAAAGTGCTCCAGTCGGTGGGGGAACGGCTGCCGTTCTGTGTGCGCGATTCGGATACCGTGAGCCGCCAGGGTGGAGATGAATTTGTTGTACTGCTTCCAGAAGTCGTTCAAGCCAAGGATGCGGCACTGTGCGCGAAAAAGATTCTCGCGATGCTCAAGGCGCCCCACCTCATTGGCCACCATGCTCTGGGTGTCAGCGCAAGCATTGGCATAAGCATTTATCCCGACGACGGCTTGGACCTGGAAACCCTGATCAAGAATGCGGACACCGCCATGTATCAGGCCAAAGATCACGGGCGCAATAATTACAGGTTTTTCGAGAAGGAAATGAACATTCGAGCCGTGGAGCGGCAATCCATCGAAGAGAGCTTGCGTGGCGCGCTCGATCGGGAGGAGTTCCTGCTGCAGTACCAGCCGAAAATAAATCTCAAGACGGGAGCAATTACCGGGGGTGAGGCGCTGATACGCTGGCTGCATCCGGAGCGAGGGCTGATTGCTTCCTTGCAATTCGTGCCCATCGCCGAAGATAGCGGCCTGATCCTGCCGATTGGCAGGTGGGTGCTACGGGAAGCATGCCGGCAAGCGCGGGCCTGGCGGGACGCGGGATTGCCGCCGCTGGCCGTGGCCGTCAACATTTCCGCGGTCGAGTTTCAAGACCGGGACTTTCTTGAAAGCGTTCGCGCGACCCTGGATGAAACTCGCCTGGAGCCGCGCTATCTGGAACTGGAGCTGACCGAAAGCGTGGTCATGCAGCACGCCAAAGCTACCGACGCCGTGCTGCAGTCGCTGAAAGGCATGGGAGTGCGACTTGCGCTGGACGATTTTGGCACGGGCTATTCCAGTTTGAGCTATCTGAAACGATTTCCGATTGATGCCTTGAAGGTTGACCGGTCGTTCGTGCGCGAGATCACATCGAATCCAGATGACGCCAAAATAGTCAGCGCGGTGATCAACATGGGCCGAGAACTCCAGCAACGGGTGATCGCGGAGGGCGTGGAAACGCATGAGCAGTTCGCATTCCTTCAGGCGCAGGACTGTGACGAGGGCCAGGGCTATTACTTTAGTCCGCCTGTTCCCGCCGAGCAGTTCGCCAAATTGCTCGAAACGGGCACAAAAAAAAAGCCCTCGGTCAAAGGCTGCATTGATGATCTTCGATCCAGATCCGCTTGATGTTCGGGAAACCTGCTCATCATGCCGCCACTTAAAACGGAAGCCAGGAGAGTCCGTCGAGTTTGCCTCATGAAATCGGAACGGCGCTAGGAGGCGGGCACTCGCCGCAACACGGGAATGCGCGCCTCGCGCAGCACATGCTCGACCACGGATTCCCTGAGCCGTGAGGCGTCATAATCGAAATGCAGCTGGTTGGTTTTTTCGTCGAAGCGGAATTTTTGCAGGCCGTAGGTATTCGCGAATTGTCCCAGGGCGCGGAACTGCTCCGGTTTCAGGCCGCCCTGAAGCTCGTAGGTTACGGTCATGAAAGTCATGGGCGCGATTATAGCATTGGGGAGGGCGGGCGCTTACAACCTGGCGTGCCGCAAGCGCAAAGCGTTGGCAATCACGGAAACGGAGCTGAAGGTCATCGCGGCGCTGGCGATCACCGGACTGAGCAGCAAACCAACAAGCGGATAGAGCGCGCCTGCCGCAATAGGAACGCCTAGCGAGTTGTAGACGAAGGCAAAAAAAAGATTCTGGCGGATGTTGCGCATGGTCGCGCGGCTGAGCGTCCTGGCGCGCGCAATGCCGCGCAAATCGCCTTCGAGGAGCGTGATGCCCGCGCTTTCCATGGCCACGTCCGTTCCGGTTCCCATGGCGATCCCCACATCGGCTTGCGCGAGCGCAGGGGCATCGTTCACACCGTCACCGGCCATGGCAACAACGCGCCCTTCGCACTGAAGCTTTCTGATGAACTCTCTCTTCTGCTCCGGCAGAACTCCGGCATAAACTTCATCTATTCCGAGCGTGCGCGATATCGCTTCAGCTGTTGTGCGACTGTCTCCCGTGAGCATCACGATGCGAATATTTTCGCGGTGCAGGCGGGCGATTGCTTCGGCAGTATTGGTCTTGATGGGATCGGCGGCGGCGATGAGGCCGGAAAGCCTCCCGTCAAGTCCGAGGAACATGATTGTGTCGCCATCGGATTCAAGCGATTTCGCGGGGCCGTCGAGCGGGCCGAGGGCGATTCCGAATTCATCGCAGAGTGCGCGATTTCCGAGCGCGGCCTTTCGCCCGTCCACGATTGCGGCGGCGCCCTTGCCGGGGAGCGAGCGAAAATCGGAGGCTTCGCCCGGCGCGATACCGCGCTCCTTCGTGGCGGCGAGAATGGCGGCGGCGAGGGGATGTTCACTAGAGCGCTCGATGGCCGCGGCGATGCGCAGCACCTGCGTCTCATCGAAACCCGGGGCAGCGATAATTGTCGTCACGCGCGGGCGCCCTTCCGTGAGCGTCCCAGTCTTGTCCACGACAAGCGTGTCGACCTTTTCGAGAATTTCGAGGGCTTCGGCATTCTTCACCAGGATTCCAGCTGTAGCCCCGCGGCCCGTCCCCACCATGATGGCCATGGGCGTGGCGAGTCCCAGGGCGCAGGGGCAAGCGATGATGAGCACAGCGACGGCGTTGAGCAGCGCGTGCGCCATTTTCGGCGCAGGACCAAAAAACGACCAGAGGATGAAGGTGACCGCGGCTACGAAGATGACGGCAGGCACAAAATACGACGCCACGCGGTCAGCAAGCTGCTGCACGGGTGCACGAGTGCGCTGCGCCTCGCCGACCATGCGCACGATCTGCGCCAGAAGCGTTTCGCTTCCGACGCGTTCGGCGCGTATCAGAAAACTTCCTGTCGCGTTCACCGTTCCGCCGATCACACGGCTTCCCGCGGCCTTCTCGACGGGGATCGGTTCGCCGGTGACCAGCGACTCGTCCACCGAACTCGATCCGTCCGTCACAATCCCATCCACGGGCACTTTTTCGCCCGGCCTGACGCGCAGGGAATCGCCAGGCGCGATGTTCTCGATGGGCACATCGAGTTCGGTTCCATCGGCGCGGACAAGGCGGGCGGTGCGCGGAGATAAATCGAGCAGGGAACGAATCGCAGAGGAGGTGCGGCTGCGGGCGCGCAATTCAAGGACCTGGCCGAGCAGAACGAGCGTCGTAATCGCCGCCGCAGCCTCGAAGTATACGGGGACTTCGCCGCCAGTCTCGCGGAATGAAGCAGGGAAGATGGCGGGAAAGAGAACAGCGATGACGCTATAGACGAATGCGGTTCCCGTGCCGAGCGCGATCAGGGTGAACATGTTCAGGCTGCGATTCACGAGCGATGCCCAGCCGCGCTCGAAGAATGGCCAGCCGCCCCAGACGACCACGGGCGTTGCGAAAAGCAACTCGATCCAGCCGAGCGCGCGCGCTGAGAGAACCCGTTCGATGGGCTGGCCGGGAATCATGGCGGACATCTCGAGGAAGACCACGGGAAGCGTGAGAGCGACGCTCCACCAGAAACGTCGTGTCATGGAAACGAGTTCCGAATTGTCTTCGTTCGGCGCGGGAGTACGCGGCTCAAGAGCCATGCCGCAGATGGGGCAAGCCCCCGGGCCAGTGCGGCTGACTTGCGGATGCATCGGGCAGGTGTAGTCGGCGGTCGCCGGCTTTGCGGGCGCAGAAATAGCAGCGGGTTTCCATCCACCGAGGGGAACGAGCTGGGCTTGAGCAAGCGCGGGGGCGGGCGCGCTTCCGCCCAGGTAATTCTCCGGCTGGGCGCGAAATTTGTCCGCGCAGGAGATGCTGCAGAAGAAGTACGTCTTCCCGGCGTGATCGGTCTTTGCCACCGGCCGCGCTGGATCAACCATCATGCCGCAGACAAGATCGCGTTCCACCGCCTGAGCATACCGCGCATGCGCGTTTCGCGGCCAGCTAGATGCAAACGATCCGACGGATTAGGAGGCCTGTCCTAAGGGGCTTTCAACAGGGAATCGAAGTAGGCCATCATCGCCGCGCTCGTCCAATCCTGAGGGCCTATGATTTTGCGATCGAAGCGGCCGTGGCGGTCAATGATATAGGTTTCGGGAAACATAGTGGTGCCGTAAGCGAGCGCGATCTGTCGGGATGCATCTCGATAGGTGGGGAAATTGATCTTATAGTTCTCGAGGAAATTATCGTAGGCGGAGGCATCGTCGTCCACGCTGACGCCGAGGACCGTACCGCCCAGCGGCGCAATCTGCTGCTGCAATTGATTGAGCGAAGGGGCTTCGTCCACGCAGGGAGGGCACCATGTCGCCCAGAAGTTCAGCACGACAACCTTGCCGCGCAGATCGGAAAGCTGCGCCGGCTTGCCGTCGAGGGTAAGAGGGAAATCCTTCGCCACGCGCCCTCGCAAGCTCGGCCCGCCCTGGCGGTAATCCGGATGAGCGAAAAGGACGGCAAGCGCGATGATGAAGGCGAGAGTCAGACCCGTTTTTAGTTTGCGTATCAATCGCCTGTCCCAGCATCCTATAATAATCAAAACCATGACTGGAACACACATAAACCGGCAGCGACCGAAGGGCCAGACCGCGCGGAGGGGAATATAGAGCCGTGGTGTCCGCCATCATTCCCGCTCGAAATGAAGAGGATTCCATTGCACGCGCAGTGGAGTCCGTCGCGGCGCAGCCGGAGATCGCGGAAGTGATTGTGGTGAACGACCAATCGAGCGACCGGACGAATGAAATTCTGGATGAGCTTAGGGCCCGAATCCCGAAACTGCGGGTGCTTGCGGCGGGGGCGCTGCCGGCGGGATGGACCGGGAAAACTTATGCGGCTTCAATCGGAGCGGCAGCCGGCCGCGGAGACTGGCTGCTTTTCACCGACGCTGATACGTATCACCTGCCGGGCTCGATGCGCTGCGCGCTAGGCGATGCAGCCGAACATGATGCCGTGCTCGTGTCGTATTCGCCCGAACAGGAGATGGAGACGTTCTGGGAGCGGGCGCTGATTCCCTATATCTACTGCCGCCTGGCGGAGAGATATTCCTATGCACGCGTCAACAATCGAAGCCTGGCGGACGCTGCGGCGAACGGTCAGTTCCTGCTGATTCGGCGCGATGTCTATGAGTCCGTGGGAGGACACGGCGCCATCGCCTCACGGATGCTCGAAGACGTGGCTCTGGCGGAAATGGTGAAGGGCGCGGGGAATGCGATTTACTTCTCGGCGCCTCGCGGCGTGGTGCGAACTCGAATGTATCGCAGCTTTCTTGCCATGTGGGAGGGCTGGACGAAGAATCTGCACCTGCTGTTTGGCGGCGAATGGAATCCGCGAGGCGCGTATGAAATCCTCGTCTTTGCGCTGCTGCTGGCCATCGGCTGGCACGTGAGAATCGTGAGGATGCACCCTGCGGTTTTCGGCGTGTGCGTGCTGGGCGGACTTCTGATCGCCTGGCATGCCCGCTACGCGCTCGCCTTGCGCCGGAATCATTTTCCCCTGCGATTCATCCAATATGGCCTCGTCGGATGCTGTCTCTATGCGGCGGCGCGAATCGCATCCTGGTGGAAGAATACGCGAGGATCGGTTGTCTGGAAGGGAAGAGAATATCCGGCGGGGACGGCATGATTCGAGTGACGCGAAGGCTGGAGTTTTCCGCGGCGCACTTCTACCACAATCCGGATTTATCGGCGGAGGAAAACCGGCGCGTCTTCGGCAAGTGCAATAATCCGCATGGGCACGGACACAACTACGTGGTCGAGGTGACGGTGGCGGGCGAGCCCGACCCTGAAACGGGGATGGTGCTCGATTTGAAGGAGCTCAAGGATATTCTCCAGCGCGAAGTGATGGATCGCATGGACCATCGCCATCTGAATTACGAGGTGCCGGAGCTCGCCGGACAAATTCCGACGTGCGAAAACATCGCCGCTGCAATCTGGCGGATTCTCGAGCCCCAAATAACAAAGGGCAAGCTCGACCGCGTGCGGCTGTACGAGTCGCCTGACCTTTTCGCGGACTGCACGGCGGAGCCGGCGAACGGCGCGGGAGGTCTCCCGTGAAATCCGGCATCAAACTTTCCCTGACGCGGCGCTACCGGTTTTCGGCATCGCACCGGCTGCACAGCCCGAATCTGAGCGAGCAGGAAAATGAAAGGCTTTATGGCAAGTGCAGCAACCCCTACGGACACGGGCACAACTACGTGGTGGAGGCGACGCTTACAGGCCCCGTGGACCCGGCGACGGGGATGATCGCCAACCTCGGCGATCTCGATCCGTTTGTCGAGCGGGAAGTGATCGAGGCGTTCGACCAGAAAAACCTGAACGAGGATGTGCCTGAATTCCGGAAGAACATCCCCACGACGGAAAATGTGGTGCGGGAAATCTATCGCCGGCTGAGCAAATTCCCCGCAGCGCGGCTCGAGCGCGTGCGCGTGGAAGAGACCAGCAAGAACAGTTTTGCATATTCCGAAGAGTGTGAGGGTCGGCGGGGAACTACCGAGCGAGGAGCAAAATGACGATGCGTGAAACGAGTGAAATCGCGGTTCCCGAGGCCACAGGCTCGGACAGCATCACGGAATTGGTCCGCCGGATGCTTATACAGATTGGCGAAGACCCGGCCCGCGAGGGACTGCGCCGTACACCGGAGCGGTTTGAGAAGGCGCTGCGCTACCTGACCAGCGGGTACCGCCAGGACCCGGAAAAACTTCTGAATGGAGCGATCTTCAGCGTTTGCTACGACGAGATGGTGGTGGTGAAGGACATCGAACTGTACAGCCTCTGCGAGCACCATTTACTTCCGTTCTTCGGGAAGTGCCACGTGGCGTACATCCCCGATAAGAAAGTGGTCGGGCTGAGCAAAATCGCGCGGCTGGTGAACATGTACGCCCGGCGATTGCAAATACAGGAGCGGCTGACGAGCCAGATCGCGAAATCCATCGAAACAATACTTCGCCCGCAGGGCGTGGGCGTAATCATCGAGGCGCGCCATTTGTGCATGGTGATGCGGGGCGTGGAAAAGCAACATTCGACCGCCGTCTCGAGCGCCATGCTGGGGGTGTTTCGCGAGAACAAGCAGACGCGCGATGAATTTCTGGCGCTGGTACGCGGCGGCAAGGTATAGCGTCGCGGGGAGAGATGCGAATGAGGAACGTAATACTAATCGGCTGTTTCGTGTGTGGAGCGATGATTGCGACGGCTCTAACGCCCGCGAGGCATTCGCAAGCGGCGACGAATGCGAATCGGGCGAGCGCCGTCGGCTCGGACGATCCTCAAACAGCGTGGAACGCCCTGGCCGACGAGTATTTCGACAAGATTTATTTCAAATTCGGCCCCACGGCGGGCACGAGCGCGGGACTGCACCAGTACGACGCGCTGCTCGAGGATTATTCGCGCGCGGGAGTGGAGGAACAGATTCGCGCGCTGCACAGCTTCGAAACGCGCGTCGAGGCGTTCGATCCCCAGGGCCTCGGCGAGATCGAGACGGCCGACCGTGAAATCCTGCTTGCGAATATTCGCGGCAGCCTGCTCGAGCTCAAGACCATCCGCCCGTGGGAGAAGGACGCCGACAACTATTCCAGCGGAATCACGGAAAGCGTATTCGTAATCATGAGCCGGCGCTTCGCTCCGCTGGATGACCGGCTGCGCACCGTGGTTGCGCGCGAAAAGCAGATGCCGGCGGTGTTCATCGCGGCCCGCCGGAATTTGAAAAACCCGCCGCGCGTATTCACGGAGATTGCCATCGAGCAGCTTCCCGGCATCGTCAGCTTTTTTCAGAACGACGTTCCCGCGGCCTTTGCCGGCGCCACCGATACGGCCCTCCAAGCCGAGTTCGCAAAGACAAACGCCGCGGTGATCGCGTCGCTTCAAAGCTACGAGGGGTGGCTCAAATCCTATCTGCTGCCGCGGTCGCACGGCGATTTCCGTCTCGGCGCCGAAACCTACTCGAAGAAGCTTCTCTACGACGAGATGGTGGACACGCCGCTCGACCGGTTGCTCGAAATCGGCAAAGCGGACCTGCGAAAAAATCAGGCGGCATTTAGCCGCATCGCCGCGGAAATAGACCCGATGAAAACGCCGCACGAAGTGCTCGAAGAGTTGCAGGCGGACCATCCGGCGCCGGACCAACTTTTGCAAACCTTTCGCGACACCTTCGACGGATTGATCGCATTTATCCATGAAAAGCACATCATCACGATCCCGTCCGACGTGCGGCCCATCGTCGAGGAAACGCCGCCCTTTGCGCGCGCGCTTACGTTTGCCTCGATGGATACCCCGGGGCCTTTCGAGAAAGTCGCCAAAGAGGCCTACTTCAACGTGACACTGCCGGACCCGCACGCCAGTCCGGAAGAGGTCGCCGGGTTCATGGCTGAGTTCAACCGCGGGACGATTATCAGCACGGCGGTTCACGAGGCCTACCCCGGGCACTACATCCAGTTTCTTTGGACGCCGCAGGCGCCGACCAAAATCCGCAAGCTGCTCGGAGCCAATACGGACATTGAAGGCTGGGCGCACTATTGCGAGCAGATGATGCTCGATGAGGGCTACGGCCAGCCCGGCACGGGCGCCACGGACGCGCGGGACGCCAAGCTGATTCGCCTGGGACAGTTGCAGGATGCGCTGCTGCGCGATGCGCGGTTTGTGGTGGGGATCGAGATGCACCGCGGCAGAATGAGCTTCGATCAGGCCGTCGAGTTTTTCGTCAAGGAAGGATATCAGACGCGCGAGAGCGGGCTTGTGGAAACCAAGCGCGGCACGTCGGATGCCACGTATCTTTATTACACCCTGGGAAAACTCGAAATCATCAAGCTGCGCGCCGATATGGAGCGCAAGGAAGGCGCGGCATTTTCGCTGGAGCAGTTCCACAATGATTTCATGAAGCAGGGCTTTCCTCCCATCAAAATTGTGCGGCGGGCGCTCATGGGAGACGATTCACCCACGCTCTAGATTCTCCGCATTGGTTCATCCATTCAGTTGTCAAAGAGCGACCTGACCCTCGCTAGGAGGGCAGAAGAATTCGGTGACGCGTGACTTGTGATTCGTGACTCGTGAAGCCGTCTTAAGGGCTCATGTTGTTAGAACATGATATGTCCGCTGGGAAAGGGCGCGAATTGATGTACACAGCGAGGCCGGAGGTCTCTGGCTATGGCTACGTATCCAGGGAGTTCCCGGGAACCGGCAATGAAGGCACAAGAGTTGATTTTGCGGGGCCTCAGCAAGGAGAGCCCCTTCTGGCAGGTAATTTCCGAATCGTACCGCGATGAAAGAGGAGTGCGACAAACCGCGCCACGCTCCACGTTGTGACACACGTCACCATAAGGGGTGACGGCAGGCACAAAGCCGGAAATAAACATTGATGTACTATCCGACCGTAATGTAGTATTCGCCCGAATTAGGAAGCGCCTTCTTCTTGAAACGGGCTGAGGGACCATGGCGCATTTTGGACTTTTGAGGCACCTGGGGCTGTTGATCGTATTCGGTGTATTGTCATTTCCCGCTTCAGCGCAATCCCAAGGAAATTCCGCCAGCAGCGGCGCAGCTGCGTCCGGAGAACAAGAAAAGAGCGCAGCGAGCACGCCAGGAGCGATACCTTCCGATTACGCCGGAGCGGAAGTTTGCAAGACGTGTCACGCGGACGAGTACAAGTCCTGGGAGAATTCGCCTCACTGGAACCAGACCAACCTGAAGGGCGGCATCGCGAAGCACGGCTGCGAGGATTGCCACGGTGCAGCCGCGAGCCACATTGCGGACCCCAGCGACACTTCAAAACTCTTTCTTTTCGACAAGGCTTCCGCCAAGGACATCAACGCCCGCTGCCTGACCTGCCACGCGAGCGGCACAGAGCACATGAACGTCACAAATTCTCTGCACCGGGAGAGTGATGTGAGCTGCACCTCCTGCCATTCGCCGCACCATGCGCAGACGAAGGAATTTCTATTGGTCAAAGCGCAGCCCGAGCTTTGCTACTCCTGCCATCTGCAGCAGAAGTCCCAGTTCGATATGCCGTTTCATCATCGCGTGAATGAGGGGCTGATTCAGTGCACGGACTGCCACAATGCGCACGGAACGGGCGGAGTCTGGGAGTCAGACCATTTGGTGCGGCAAGTCCGAACCTCAGATAACGGGGATGCTGTCTGTTTCAAGTGCCACAAGGACAAGCAGGGTCCATTCGTGTTCCCACACTGTTCCGTGAAGTTGGAAGGATGCGCCACCTGTCATATCCCGCACGGTGGGGCAAATCCTCACATGTTGAAGTACAGCAGCGTTAACTTGCTCTGCCTGCAATGCCACACCGCGGCCCACTTCGGACCCATCACGCAAGCAGGCAACAACGGCCAGCCAACTGGTTTTGCGGTGATGAACGGCCCGGTTCCGAACAACGCTGTCTATATACAGGCATGCACAATGTGCCACACGCAAATCCACGGATCCAACTTTAGCGATATATATTTCCGATAGATCGCATATTTGCCGATATGGGAAGCGCAGCAAGGCAAGTCATGGAGCTGGCTGGCGGGAATCGCGACTCTTATTCGTTGAGGTGCACAATTATTAGCGAACGCATAGGCGTCAGATGGCTTGGTTTGCTGTTCGTGGTGGCAGTGTTTTTCTTTTCTCCTGCGTCCCGGGCGCAGACTGACTCCGACGAAACGCAAGGAACTAATTCAGGCAATTATAATGTTCAGCAGACGGTTGAGCTTGGCTATCGGGATAACTGGGTCAACGGGAACCAGAATACTTACGACACGTTCGTGAATCTGGGTTCCGGACCGCGTGTGCTCGATTACACCCTGGACATGAGGTCCCTCAACCACCAGGGCCTCCTCTTCGACAGTCTGAATTTCAGCAATTTTGGCTACGGCGGCGATCCGAACGACGTGTCGCGCCTGCGGATCACAAAGGATAAGTGGTACGACTTTTCGTTGTTGTTCCGCCGCGACAAGTATTTCTGGGATTACAACCTGTTGGCGAATCCATTCAACCCGGTCCCGATCCCCCCGGCGGGCGCCCCTGCCTCGTTTGCGATCACCAATCCCTCGTTCGCCTCCACGAGTTCGCCGCATGCACTCAATCTCGTGCATCGCATGCAGGATTACGATCTGGCGCTGCTGCCGCAATCCCGCGTGGGCTTCCGGCTCGGATATTCGCGCCATGTGGAGGAGGGGCCTGGGCTCACTACGGAAGACGCCACCGTCGAAATCCCGATGGCGGAGTATTTCGAAGAGACGACGGACGCGTATCGTGCCGGTGTGGATTTCCGAGTCCTGCCGAAGACGACAATTTCCTACGATCAGTTCCTTGAATGGAACAAGTACGATACCAGGGACTCGCTTGCCAACACGCCATTTCTAGTCCAAACAACGGCGTCCCCCGGCACACTGCCGGTTAATATGGGAATCAACTGGTATTACGCTCCCACCGGTACTGCTGCCCACACTACTGGTATTGGCGGTACGGGCGGCCTGAGCCTATCGGCCGTCCCTTGCGCCACGCCATTCCTGTCCACGGGTTTCGTAAACAACAGCAATCTTTCCACGAGTTGCAAGATGGTCCAGTCGTATACGAGGACTTCCCCCTTGCGGAATTTCATGCCCACGGAGCGGCTGAGCTTTCAGTCCTCATATATTCCAAGGCTTGAGATGTCGGGTTCGGCCAGCTACAGCAACAGCACCAATAGAGCGGCGAACCTCTACGATTCCATAAACGAATGGACGGCCTCCACGTCAAGTCGTGTTCGCGACTCCATCGTTTCGGGTCCGTCAAACGCCAACGAAATCTTTGTGCACGCGAATTGGTCCGCCATTTATTCGTTAACCCAAAAACTTCGGCTCCTCGATTCCATTAGTTATGACCAATGGCAGAATCCTGGAGTCAATCCCCAGACGACCACGACCCTATGGGCCACGCCTGCCCCGGGCGGGTCAGGGGATGTTGGCATACTGCTGCCCATAGCACAGTTTTCGCTCCCGGGGGTCCCTCCCGGGCCGGCAGTGCCGACATTTGCCAGTATCTGTCCGCCAGCGTCGTATGCGAGCACCACGACGGGCACCTGCCCACAGCACGGCACCGCTTCAACCGCCGATGCTGCAACCACCGTGACGGTGAACTTCCTGGGGCAAAGACGGCTATCCAACACGATCCAGCTCGAAGCCGATTTGACAAACCGCATCACCGGTCGAATCGGTTATATGTACGAGGATGACCGAATCAGCCAATCCTTTGGCAGTCAAACGGTGAGTGATATCTATTACCCCGGCGGGGGCGGCACGGTGACAAATGATTTTCTGGCGTTGCGCGGGAACTGCGCATACCTCGCCACGGGGGCGACCAACACCACGGGTGGTACGTGCGCCCCCAATCCAAGTGGGGACCCCTCATATTTATGGACCGCCAGTGCTGCTACGATAAGTGCGGCTCTTAATGTGCCTCGCCAGATATTCCCGATCAACGAGCAGGTAGGCCTCTTCGGCCTGTCGCTGCGGCCGATGGATACGCTGCGAATCGATAGCGATTTCCAGTTCGGATATAACAGTTACTCCTACACGCGAATTTGGCCGCGGCAAATCCAGAGCTACAAGGTTCACGCGAATTACAAACCACTGACGTGGGTGATCATTGACGGCGCGATTGATATTCACGAGAACCGCGACAACGCCTTTCAAGTCAACGACCTCGAGCACGGCCGGACGTACAGTATTTCCATGATGCTGGCGAATCCGGATTCCAAGTTTGCCTTCACTGTCGGATATAATTTCACCGATATCCAGCTGCAGGCCTACGTTTGCTTCAACGACGGTTTCGGGTCGATGACGAACGTTGGTGGTGGAATGGGGCTGCCAATGTTTCCATCGGTGGGAGCGGGGTCGTGCGCGCTCGGGAATACTACGCCGGATAACCTTCAGGGTGGAACGGAGATCTATTCCAGCAAGCAGCATTACGCCTACGGCGACGTGATGTGGAAGCCGGTGAAGCGAGTCACAATGAGACTCGGATATGCCGGGACATTTGTTGGCGGTGGCTCGGGGATTCTCAATCCGGTGGTGGGGCCCGGGATCCTGTCCTTGGATCCGCTGCAACCTGCCGGCACGTTGGCGTTCAATTACCAGAAACCGTATGCGATGTTCCAGTTCGACTTGTATAAGGGTCTGAGCTACAAGACCGAGTGGAACTATTACGCATACAACGGCAAAGCGCCGGTCAACACCAGCGTGCCTATTACCGGAGGGACTTATGCCCTTGAGCCGATCGGGTCGCCGGACTTCAACGGTAGTACAGCGACCTTCTCGGTTCGCTATGCCTTCTGAAGTGAATCTTCCAATCTCAAGAGGAAACGATTGACGGACGAACCGGCGAATCGAGAGGGCAAGCCAAAACGACGGCATTTTCTCGAGGTCTTTCTTGGCAGCGCTGCTCTCGCATCGCTGGCCTCCTTCTTCTATCCGGTCCTGCGTTACATCATTCCTCCTCCGACGGCTGAGCTTGCCAGCGATACTGTCCTGGCCGGACACGTTGGAGATTTGAAGCTGAACACGGGGAAAATCTTCCGCTTTGGCAGTCGCCCCGCACTCCTCACGTTGACCTCCGATGGCAAGTACCACGCGATATCAGCGGTCTGCACCCATTTGAACTGTACGGTGCAATATCGAAGCGATCTGCGCAGCGTCTGGTGCGCATGCCACAACGGCATGTACACGGTAGACGGCCGCAACATCAGCGGACCTCCTCCCCGGCCGCTCGAGAGCTACGACGTGTTCTTGAAGGGCGACGAGATTTATGTTCGGCGCCAAAAGAACAGCTGATCATGGACGCAGCCTCACGCCTTCGCAAATGGTTTGACGAACGATTCGGATGGAACGAGCTGCTCGCGTTCATGGAACACAAAACGGTGCCGCGCCACCGCTATTCTTACTGGTATTTCCTGGGTGGAATGACGCTGTTTTTGTTTGTCATCCAAGTAGTCACCGGGATTCTCCTTCTTCTTTATTACCAGCCGACCCCAAACGAAGCCTATGAGAGCGTGCAGTACATCATGACGCAGGTGCGCTTCGGCTGGCTGGTCCGCTCGATTCATGTTTGGAGTGCCAATCTGATGATCTTTACGGCTACCGCGCACATGTTCAGCGTGTTCTTTCTGAAAGCTTACCGGAAGCCTCGCGAATTGACTTGGTTGAGCGGCATCCTACTCCTATTCTTGGTACTGGGGTTTGGGTTCAGCGGATATCTGCTGCCGTGGAACACTCTTTCGGTTTTTGCGACAAAGGTGGGAACAGACATTGCTGGACAGGTGCCGGTAATCGGGAAATGGATTTTGGTCTTCTTGCGCGGTGGAGAAGACGTGACGGGTGCAACCCTCACTCGGTTCTTCAGTTTCCACGTGGCCGTTCTGCCGGCGCTTGCCGTGTTGTTGATAGCCATCCACCTGTTGCTCGTGCAAAGGTTCGGAATCAGCGTGCCACCTAGCATTGAAGCCGAGTGGAAGGCCCAGCCGGCACAGCGGCGCGAAATGCGCTTCTTTCCCAACTTTCTTCTCCGCGAACTGATGGCGTGGTACGTGGCGCTGGCGGTCTTGGGGGGCCTGGCTGCGCTGAAGCCCTGGGAACTCGGCACGAAGGCGGACCTGTTCGCCTCAGCGCCTCCCGGCATCCGCCCGGAGTGGTACTTCATGTTTATGTTCCAAACACTGAAGCTGATTCCCGCGAAGGTCGGCCCTCTCGACGGTGAGCTTTTGGGCGTGCTCGGGTTTGGCGCTGCTTTTTTGGTGTGGTCGCTGTTGCCTTTCTTTGACCCTGGGCGCCCCGGGCGAGCGCAAAGATGGATCACGGGTGCCGGCGTTTTTGCATTGGGGTATGTCGTAGTCATGACCGTGTACGCGTATGTCGGCAAGTAGATCGAGCGGCCCGGAAAGTAGCGACGTGAGGACAGTGTGGAGTCGTTTTAAAGTGCCGGACGGCATCATCACTTGTAATGAGCGGGTGCTGCGCTCGGCCGCTGAAGCGGCATCGAGCGCTATTTTGGTTGTCTTGTTGATTCTTCTGTCGAATGCGCCCACCCTGGATGCGCAGACCAAGAACAGTTGTCTCGATTGTCATTCGAAAATGGATGCTCCTCTTGGCGTTGACGAAGAGCAATTTTTAAGCAGCATCCACGCTCAAAAGGGGATGAACTGCACAATCTGCCACGGTGGCGATCCTTCCAGCGATGATCCGGATCAAGCGATGGGCAAGGCCGCCGGATTCAAAGGACACATTGAGCGGAAGCAAATCCCCGAATTGTGTGCGAAGTGCCATTCCGACGCCACGTATATGCGGGGGTTCAACCCCTCATTACGCACGGACCAATTTAGCCAGTACCGAACCAGCGTGCACGGGAAGCTCCTGGCGAAAGGTGACATGCACGTGGCGGTCTGCACGGACTGCCACACGGCGCACAGCATTCGCCCGCCGAACGATCCCCAGTCGTCCGTTTATCCCGTGAACGTCGCCCAGACCTGCGCGAATTGTCACGCGAACGCGGACTACATGAAACAATACAAGATTCCAACGAATCAATTCGCTCTCTATTCCACGAGCGTCCATCATGAAGCGCTCGCGGTTCGGGGGGACTCGAGCGCACCGACTTGCTCGACGTGTCATGGAAGTCATGGCGCCGCCCCTCCCGGTATTGCCTCCGTCGAGCACGTATGCTCCACCTGCCACGTTTTTCAGCAGCAACTTTTCGACTCCGGTCCGCACAAAGATGCATTTGCCGGCATAGGTCTTCCGGGCTGCATCGTCTGCCACACGAACCATGGGATCCAGCATCCGAGCGACGTGATGATCGGAACGGAAAATGGCGCCGTCTGCGTAACCTGCCATTCGGAGGGGGACCCCGGCTATGCAGCGGCGGGTGCGATCCACACGGAACTCGTACAGCTCAGCGACGCGATCGGCCGCTCAGATGAAATTCTGACCCGCGCTGAAAATGCCGGGGTGGAAGTCGGTGAGGCCAAGCTAGAGCTGACGGAAGCACAGGACGATCTCACCAAAGCCCGCGTTACGATTCATTCGGTCCGGACTGAGGCTGTGGACCAGAACGTCCAAGCAGGGCTGAAAGTCACTCTAAAAACCTGGCAGGAGGGGATCAATGCGATGGCGGAGCAAAAATATCGCCGAGAGGGTTTGGTAGTTTCTGTGATAACCATCCTTCTCGTGCTGGTGGCCCTCGCACTTTTAATCCGTAAGCTGGAGTCGGGGAAACCTGACGTCACAAGGGACGTTGGACAATGAAGAGAACGAATTGCGCAGGACTATTTCCCCCGTTGTAACCTTCCCCGCTGCACTTGCAGGAAGCACGGGGATCGCTCATGCGGGCAAAATTTGGGCAATAATATACTTGACTAACCAAGGCGTTTCTGCTACTGTTTGGGGTAGGGAGAGACGCCATGAAAAGGCCAAAGACATTGCAGCAAGCGATTCGATACTTTAGCGACGAGCAGACGTGCATTGACACGGTAGCCAAGATGCGCTGGCCGAACGGCCCAGTCTGCCCCGCGTGCGAGCGCAAGGAACACTACTACCTCAAGAGTCAGCGCCGTTGGAAGTGCAAAGAGTGTGGGCGGCAATTCTCCGTCAAGCTCGGTACGATTTTCGAGGATAGCCCGCTGTCCCTCGACAAGTGGCTCTGCGCTCTGTGGATGGTGGTTAACAGCAAGAACGGAATTAGTTCTTATGAAGTAGGCCGCGCTCTTGGCGTCACCCAAAAGTCGGCGTGGTTCATGCTCCAACGGTTGCGCCTTGCATTACAGGAAAAGTCTCTAGTAAAGCTCGGCGGCGACCGCAAAGAAGTCGAAGTGGATGAGACTTTCATCGGCGGGAAAGCTCGGAACATGCACCGGAGCGTCCACCAACGGCGCATCGTGCAAGGTGGCCCACATGATAAAACTGTGGTCTTTGGAATGTTAGAGCGCGGCGGAAAAGTCCGCACAAAGGTTATCTCGAATCGCCGCAAGCACACGCTCCAAAAGGAAATCCATGACCACGTGACCGTCAATTCCATGCTGTTCAGCGACAGGCTCCAATCCTACGAAGGGCTGATTCGGGATTACAGCCATTACATGATTGACCATGCCGTGAAGTACGTTGACGGCGCGGTTCACACCAACAACCTCGAAAGCTATTGGAGCCTGTTCAAGCGCGGATTGAAGGGCACCTATGTGAGCGTCGAACCGTTCCATTTGTTCCGGTATCTCGACGAACAGGCTTTCCGGTACAACAATCGCGCAACCAAAGAGAATCCGATGAATGATGCAGACAGGTTTGACCTAGCCTTATCGCAGATTGCGGGGAAGCGGCTCACTTTTGCGGAAGTAACGGGGAAGGACGGGAAAATATCGGCTAACTAGCGGGAATCGGTTACCGCGCGGGAAGCGGAAGATTTCTTGATTCTCTTCCGCTTTTCGGCGTCGATCCGAGACTTTATTTTTGCGTGCGAAACAGATAGAACCCGTTTAAGGGCGTTTTCAAAAGTAGCGTATTCACCCGATTCATTCTTGGCGGGATGGTTAGGGCGAGAACGCATACTCGTAGAAACGAGTGTGCAACCATGTGCGCCCGAAGTCAATCGGAAAGGGAGTCAGACATCCTCCAAAAGTTCCACAGCTCCCAGAATGGAATTAGAAAAGTGCTTGAGGGAATCAACCGCCCTGAACTCTTCGTCAAACACTTCTTCGTGGAACATTACGCTAAGGGAGACGCTTCCCTTATTCTTGACGTGGAAACCATATGGGATGGGAATGTAGTAGGGAAATCCTTGCATAGTGCCAAAGGTTCCGCCCCGCTCGATGTGGCCCGCTTTGTCCTCAAGCTCGATGCCCTCGACGGAGGAGAAGAAAATAAATGGAATGAGAAGCCTATGCTTGTCCATGTTATCAGCTTGGTGGACGGGCCAAATGGCAATATTCCCTCCCTTGTAGGGTTGTATCTCGTCCACGATTCTCCTGTAGAGTCTAAGGCAGTTGACGTCTATTTTTCGCTTCCGAAGAAGTCCTTCAAGTTCATTCACAATCTGAGTCACAGGGAACTTATCTCTCATAGGGTCGCCGACAGATTCGGAAGGGAGCATATCTCGAACAGCCCACCAAGCGTGGTCGAGAGCACAGCGCATATTGTGGACAGCATCCCCGACAAGGACAGCAATGTCGGTTCTGGCCTTTTCTCCATCGCTCAGGTCATGCTTGATGACTTCGTTTCCACCATTCGGATTTATCTCGACAGTAGCAACGTGGGATTTTTCCAAAAGTCCAATTCTGTTCTCAAGATCGCGGATATGCTGATTGGCCCGTTCGAGCTTTCGACGCGCACCTTCAAATTTAGCCATGCCGAAAAGGTTAGCATAGGGTCTTTTGGTTAGTCAGCTATATTATTGCCAAAATTTGCGACATCGTCTTTGGGAGAGTGAAATGAACGATTCGAAGGTTCGACTCATACGCTTCTGGCTCCTGGCGGTTGTGGGGGTCTTTCTCGCGGTCATGCCGGCTCGTTCTGAGGACACCGCCGGACTGTTCAAGGCAAAGTGCGCGGTTTGCCACGGGACGGATGGCAAGGGCGACACAGCCGTGGGCAAAAAGCTCGGTGTGCGCGATTTCGCTTCGCCTGAAGTGCAGAAGGAAACCGACGAGGAACTCATCGAGGTCACGACCAAGGGGAGGAACAAAATGCCTGCGTATGGAGGCATTTTGAAGGACTCGCAGATCAAAGATCTCGTTGCCTACATCCGCGAACTAGCCAAGGCGAAGTGACGACTTGGCCGTCCGTCCGCTGATTGGTGCGAATGCGTAGCCAGGAAGAATTGTGATTGGGCCAGCCGGGATTCTCGTTCCGTTGATCGTACGGATTGTTATGTTTCAATCTGCATCTCGAATGGATAACGGAAGCAATCTCATGTTTTCATTTCGGTGTTCGTCATGAGCTGAAAACAGGATGTCCGGATGGCGAGATATGGTATCATCCCGTTCGCAATCTAGTGAAGGAGGTGGGTCGAGATGAACTATTCAGTGGTTCGAATCAGCCAGATGCTAAGCCTGGCCTGCGCGCTCATCTTTATGGTGGGTGCGTCTGCGCGGGCCGATGATTCGGCCAGTCTTTTTAAGACCAAATGCTCAGTATGCCATGCGGCCGACGGCAGCGGCAGCGGGCAAATGGGGAAGGCGCTCCAGGTTCCCGATCTGCGGTCCGAGGAGGTACAGAAGCTAACGGACGCGCAGCTGAGCAACGTTATAACGAATGGCAAGGGCACGAAGATGCCGGCGTACAAAGGCAAGCTCACGGACGATCAAATCAAGGGGCTCGTCGCGTACATCCGGACGCTGAAAAAATAGCCGCGGCCCATTTGTCGTGCGGGATCATGGCCTGCTCTCCCTGAAGGCGGCTTTGTGCGCCGCTCGCTGGCCCGGTCGCGCCAAAAAAAGCTTGCGGCAGGATTCCCAATGTGTGCTAGCATTTTACAGCCGAAGAAGAGACAAAGAGAGCAGGGCACGGCGCTTCAGGGAGAGGGGAAGAGTTGAGCGCAGCCAAAGCGGGAGTGATCGAACAATTCCGCGTGCATCCGCAGGACACGGGATCGCCGGAAGTGCAGATCGCGTTGTTGAGCGAACGCATCAGCTACGTAACCACCCACCTCAAGTCCCACGCAAAAGATCATGCATCGCGGCGCGGGTTGATCATGATGGTCAACAAGCGGCGGCGGCTGCTGGACTATCTGAACCGGCGCGACCCGGATCGGTATCGCGAGATTGTGGAACGACTCAGCTTGCGCAAATAGCGCAGATTTCCTGAGCGGCCCGACGGGCCGCACGGCTTCCTATCGCACAAACCAGAGTTGCCGGGCGAGACGCGTGCAGCAGGATTGCTGCGCGCGAGCGTCGCGTCGCGGCGATTATTCGCTCCCTCCTCTTCGCACGTCTCTTCTTCGCGGCATTTCCGAGAGGTTTCTCTCGTATCCGAATTAACGTTCCCGGTGAACCGGGGCAGAAGGATGTGATTTGATGTTCGAACAAGTAAGTTTGGAGCTGGGCGGGCGCAAATTGACGCTCGAAACCGGCAAGATTGCCCGCCAAGCGCACGGCGCCGTGGTGGCGCGGTATGGCGACACAGTGGTGCTGGCCACTGCGTGCATGGACAATAAAGCGACCGAAAAGGATTTTCTTCCTCTCACGGTGGACTACCGTGAATACACCTATTCTGCCGGAAAGATTCCCGGAGGATTCTTCAAGCGCGAAGGGCGCCCCTCGGAGCGCGAAATTCTGACGTCGCGGCTGACGGACAGGCCGCTGCGCCCGCTGTTCCCGGAAGGCTGGGCCACGGAAACGCAGATTGTCTCCATGGTGCTTTCCGCCGACAGCGAAAACGACCCGGACGTGATCGCCGTGACGGCTGCTTCGGCGGCGCTCTATATTTCCAAAATTCCGTTCAACAATCCGGTCGCTTGCGTGCGCGTGGGGCTGCTCGACGGCAAGCTGACGGTGAATCCGACCGTCGCCGAGCAGAAGACCAGCCTGCTGAACATCATCATCGCGGGCACGGCGGAGGCCATCGTGATGGTGGAATCGGGCGCGCTCGAAGTCTCCGAGGACACCGTGGCGGAAGCGCTGGAATTCGGCCACGCCGAAATCCGCAAAATCGTGGCGGCCATTCGCGAGCTGCACGACCGCGTTAAGCCCGTGAAGGTGGAAGTGAAGCCGCCGGCATTCGATGAAGCGCTCTACAAGGGAATCACGCAGAAGTACGGCGAGCGGCTGCGCGACGCGCTCGATACGGCGAGGCATCCCAAAAGCGAGAGCTACGGCCTGGTGGATACGGTCAAGGCGGAAATCCTGGGAGAAATTCCCGAAGACGACGACGAGCGCCGCACCCTGGCCGTGCGCGCCTTCGAACGTCTGCGCGAGCGCATCTTCCGCGACGACATGCTGCTGCGCCACCGGCGTCCCGATGCGCGCGCGTTCGACCAGATCCGACAAATCACTTGCGAGACAGGCGTGCTGCCGCGCGCGCACGGATCCGCGCTTTTTACCCGCGGTGAGACGCAGGCTCTGGTGACCACGACGCTCGGGACGAAGGAAGACAAACAGCGGCTCGATCTGCTGTTCGAGGAAGAGGCGTTCAAGCGCTTCATGCTGCACTATAATTTTCCGCCCTTTTCGGTGGGCGAAGTGAAATTCCTGCGCGGACCTGGCCGGCGCGAAATCGGCCACGGGGCGCTGGCCGAACGCGCGCTGGCGAACCTGCTCCCGGCGGAAGAGGATTTTCCGTACGCCATGCGCGTGGTTTCGGACATCCTCGAATCGAACGGGTCATCCTCCATGGCCACGGTCTGCGGCGGCTCGCTTTCGCTGATGGACGCGGGCGTGCCATTGAAGGCGGCGTGCGCCGGAATCGCCATGGGGCTGGTGGTGGAGGGCGAGAAGTACGCCATCCTCACGGATATCGCCGGCGCCGAAGACCACTACGGCGACATGGACTTCAAGGTTGCCGGCACGCGGCAGGGAATCACGGCGCTGCAGATGGATATCAAAGTGGGCGGCGTGAGCATCGCCATGATGCGCGAAGCGCTGGCGCAGGCCCGCAAGGCTCGCCTGGAGATTCTGGACATCATGGATCCGACGATTTCCAGCGCGCGCCCGGAAATTTCCACCTACGCGCCGCACCTCTACATGCTTACCATTCCCACGGACAAAATTCGCGACCTGATCGGGCCGGGCGGCAAGAAAATCCGTTCAATCGTGGAGGCCACCGGCGTGAAGATTGACGTGATGGACGACGGGAAGGTGCACGTGTTCGCCAACAACGGCACGGCCGCCGAGGATGCCCTGAAGATGATTCGCGACGTGACCGCCACGGCCGAGATCGGGAAGACCTATCTCGGCAAAGTGGTGCGCATCGCGGATTTCGGCGCCTTCGTCGAGATATTCCCCGGCACCGACGGCCTGCTGCACATCAGCGAAATCGCCGAGGCGCGCATTCGCGCGGTTCGCGACGAGCTGAAGGAAGGCGATCAGATTTTAGTGAAGGTGCTGGCCATCGAGGGGAATAAAATCCGGCTGAGCCGCAAGGCGGTGTTGCGCGACCAGCGCGACAAACAGCAGAAGCACGAAGTGGCTGGATAACACGGCGCGGCACCGCGCCGTCCTCATGTGGTGATGCGTTCGATGCGCGCGCCGAGCGGACGCAGCTTCTCTTCGATCTGCTCGTAGCCGCGGTCAATGTGATAGACGCGGTCAATCCATGTGGTGTTGTTGGCCACGAGCGCCGCAAGCACCAGACCGGCGCTGGCGCGCAAGTCGGACGCCGTTACCGGAGCGCCGGCGAGCGGCGTGGGGCCGGTTACCACGGCGAGATTACCGTCAATCGAGATGTTCGCGCCCATGCGCAGCATTTCGCTGGCGTGAATGAAGCGGTTCTCGAAGATTGTTTCGCGAATGCGCGATACGCCCTTCGCCTGAGTCATCAGGGCCATGAACTGCGCTTGCATGTCCGTGGCGAAGCCGGGATATTCCTCCGTGGTGACATCGGCCGCAGTGAGCTTCTTCGCGGCGCGCACGCGCAGAGCGCCTTCACCCTCGCAGCGAATTTCCACGCCACATTCCACGAGTTTGTTCATGAGGGCGCCGAGGTGCTCCGGTTCGCAGTTTGTGAGGAGGAGTTCGCCGCCGGTGATGGCGCCGGCGACGAGAAACGTGCCGGCCTCGATCCGATCGGGGATCACGGCGTGCGTCGCGCCGTGAAGGCGCTCGACTCCTTCTACGCGTATGGTGTGAGTTCCCGCGCCCTCGATCTTCGCGCCCATTTTCACAAGCAGCGCCGCGAGATCGCCCACTTCGGGCTCAAGCGCTGCGTTTTCCAGGATTGTTTCTCCCTCGGCAAGGACCGCTGCGGTGAGCACGTTTTCGGTTCCCGTGACTGTGATTTTCGGGAAGCGAAAGAGCGCGCCGCGCAGGCGCTTGGCGCGCGCTTCCACGTAGCCATGTTCGACGGAAATCTCCGCGCCGAGTTTTTCGAGCGCCTGAATGTGCAGATCAATGGGGCGCGCGCCGATGGCGCAGCCTCCGGGGAGTGAAACGCGCGCGTAGCCGAAGCGCGCGACGAGCGGTCCGAGGGTAAGCACGGAGGCGCGCATGGTCTTCACCAGTTCGTAGGGCGCCTCGGCGTGCGACACCGTCTGCGCGCGAATCGTGAATTCGCTGGGAGGGATGTCCGGCGTCTCCACCTGGCAGCGCATGTGCGCGAGCAGCTTGGCCATGGTGATGATGTCGCGCACATGAGGAATATTCGTCAGGCGCACAGGCTCGGCCGTGAGCAGCGCCGCGGCCATCGCGGGCAATGCGGAATTCTTCGCGCCGCTGATGCGGACCTCGCCTTCGAGCCTGCGCCCACCTTCGATTTTGAAGCGGTCCATCCGCTATTTCTCCGCTATTTCCGGACTTTCATTTTGCCGCGCCGCTTTTTCCCCGCCTCGATAGCCTCTCGAACGTTGCCCCCTGCCTCGGTAAGCCAGCGGCGGGCGTCGCGCGCGTTGGCACCCGTCTTCAGTATGACGAGGGCAGTGGGCAAATCGTGTCCCGCCTGACGCAGAGCGTGTTCGGCGGCACGCGCGCTCGCGCCCGCGGCCTCTTCGAGAATTCGCGCGCCCCGCTGCCGCAGCTTGTGATTTGTCAGTGCGACGTGGACCATCCAGTTGTCGTAAAGCCGGCCGAGGCGCGTCATGGAAGCCGTAGAGAGCAAGTTGAGGACCAGTTTCTGAGCGGTGCCGGCCTTGAGCCGTGTGGAGCCTGTCACGGCTTCCGGCCCGGTGTCCGGCACAATGGCGATGCGCGCCTTGCGCGCGAGCGGCGAGCGCGGATTCGCGGTAATGCCCACCGTGAGCGCGCCGCGGCGCCGCGCGAATTCGAGCGCGCCGAGGACGTAGGGCGTTGTGCCGCTTGCGGCAATGCCGACGACAACGTCGCGGCGCGATACGCCCGCGCGCGCAAGATCTCGCGCGCCATGCGCCGCGGAATCTTCCGCGCCTTCGGCCGAATGGCGGAGCGCGCGCACGCCGCCGGCGATAATGGCTTGCACCATTTTGGGCGGCGTCCCGAAAGTCGGCGGACATTCCGCGGCATCGAGCAGCGCGATGCGCCCGCTGGTTCCCGCGCCTACGTAGAAAAGCCTGCCTCCGCGGCGGAGGGCTTTCACGATGGCGTCCACAGCGCGGGCGATTTTCGGCAGCTCGCGGCGCACGGCCGGAGCCACGCGCGCATCCTCGCGATTCAGAACGCGCAGGATTTCGAGCGTGGATTTGCGGTCGAGTCCGCGCGATTTTGGATTGCGGCTTTCGGTTTTGGCCGGACGCATGGTCATGAATATTTTAGCGCGCGAACGGATGGAAACGGCAGCCGCTTCACGCGCCGAGCGGCCCTCGGCACCCCCAATTGATTATAGCGGCAGCGGGAGCGAGGATGGCGCGCGGGGAAACAATAAGAGGAAGGGCTGTGCCGAGGGAGTTATGGGGCGGAGGCATGCTCGCTCGCAAGCCCCAGGGCTTCGATCACTGCGTCGTGGAGCGCCGGCCGCACTTCGCGGATTTTTTCATTGGTCCGCGTGGGGTGCACGCGATTGGTGAGCAGGATGATGAAAAGCTGGCGTTGCGGGTCAATCCAGAGCGACGTGCCCGTGAAGCCCGTGTGGCCGAAACTTCCCGCCGAAAAATAGCGCCCGGAGGAGGAAGGATCGGTGGGCACGTCCCAGCCAAGCGTGCGCGCGGAATCGCCGATTTTTTGCGGACGAGTGAACTCCTCGATGGTGGCGCGGTCGAGCAGGCGCTCGTGCCCGTAGATGCCGCCATTGAGAATCATCTGCGCGAACGTCGCGACGTCTTCCGCCGTGGAAAAAAGCCCGGCATTGCCCGACTACGCCGCCCATGGCCCAGGCATTTTCATCGTCCACTTCGCCCCAAGCGAGCCGCTTGCGGAACGTGGTATCCATTTCCGTGGGGGCGATGTCCGGGCGGAGCGAGCGAGGGGGGTTGAACATGGAGCGATCCATTCCCAGTTGCGTGAAGATTTCTTTTTGTGCGAACGTGTCGAGCGGCTCGCCGGTAACGCGCTCGATGATTTCGCCGAGGAGGATGAATCCCGAGATCCGAATATTCCACCTGCGTCCCGGGTTCATGGACCAGCGGCTCGGCCATCACGCGCGAAAGAATGGCATCGCGGCCCTTGGCGACCTTGAAAAATTCGCGGTGGGCGGGAAGCCCTGAATCGTGCAGCAGCAGCATGCGGACGGTGACGCGCGCGCGCCACGCCGGATCGGGATCGGATTTCGCGGCCGCTGCGAAATCCGGCAGATAGCGCTCGACGGGCAAATCGAGATCAAGTTGCTGCCGCTCGCAGAGAATCATCGCAGCCGTGGTGGTGACGATGGGCTTGGTAAGCGATGCCAGGTCGTACATGGAGTCTTCATCCGTGTCGTAGGCTTCGCCCTCCTGCTCGAGCTGGCCGAATGGATGCACGGCGAGCTGGTTGTTCCAGCCCACGGCGAGGACGCCGCCGGGAAAGGCTCCATCCGCGACGGCGCGATCGAGCAAATCGTAGGCGGGCTTCAGGCGGCTGGAGATTGCCGCGGGCGCTGGCTGGAGCGTCATGGGATTCTCCGGCACGCGCAGGCCGTCGCCTCGCGCCACGGTGCCGGGAACGGTGACGGGAATTTTCCCCGCGATGGCCACCTGGCCGAAAATCGCGCGTGCTGCGGCGCGTTGCGAAACGTCGTTGGTCGAAAATTCCGCGAGCCACGTTTTTGCGTTCGGGAAGCGCCCGATCAGATACGGACTTCCGAATGCCGCCACCACCACGGGCTTGCCCGCGGCGAGCAGCTGATTCACGAACGCAAGCTGGTCGTTCGGAAAGGCGACGTTTCCTTTTGAGTCAGCGACGCGCACGAAAAGGGCCGCAATGGCGACGTCGTAGCTCGCGGGAGGCGGCAGCGTGAGGGCGCTGACGGGCGAAAACTGCGTATCGGCGCGCAGCACGCTTCAGCGAATCCACGCGCCAGCGGATTTCAGGCTCGATGGTTTCGCCGGGGCACGGATCGGGATCGGCGGAAAGCGCGACGAGCAGGACGCGAAGAGGACGCGTGGCGTCGAGCGGAAGAACGTGGGGAGTATCGCGGAGCAGTGTGACGCCGCGGTCGGCGATGCTTTGCGACTCGTCTTCGTATTCCGGCAAAGCGAATTTCGCGCTCAGCCGCTCAATATCCACGAACCGATTTTTGTCGAGGCCGAGCCGCGCCTTGGCCTCCAGAATCCGGCGCACGGATTCGTCCACGCGCGCGACGGAAATGCGCCCGGATTTTACCGCATCTTCGAGCGCCTCCATGGCGGCGTCGGGAACAGGCGGCATGAGCAGCACGTCCGCGCCGGCCTCTACGGCCCTCACCGCGGCCTCGCCCGGCGGGGCCAGCGACGTGATGCCGCCCATGTTCATGGCATCGGTGACAATCAGGCCATGGAAATTCATTTCGTCGCGCAGCACACCGGTCAGCATTTTTTCGGAAAGCGTGGCGGGAAGAGTGACGTCGGAATCGAGCGCCGGGACGGCCAGATGCCCCGGCATGATGGCGCCCACGTCCGCTGCGATGGCTGCCCGAAAGGGCACCAGCTCGGTGCTCTCCAGCTCCGCGCGGTTGCCAGGAACGACGGGAAGCGCGAGATGCGAGTCCACGGTGACATTTCCGTGGCCGGGGAAATGCTTGGCCGTCGCGAGCGCGCCATTTTCTTCCACGCCGCGCACGAACTGTGTGACGTATTCGGCCACGCTTTGCGGGTCTTCGCCGAACGAACGGATGTTGATGATGGGATTATCCGGATTGTCATTCACGTCCGCGTCCGGCGCAAAAATCCACTGAATGCCCGCTGCACGCGCTTCGAGCGCGGTAATTTTGCCGGCGGTGTAGGCGAGTTTTGGGTCGCCCGTTGCGGCGATAGCCATTGCGGAGGGAAGCGACGTTCCTTCGTCCAGCCGCATGCCTGTGCCGGATTCGAAGTCGGAGCCGACGAGCAGGGGAATTTTCGCGCGCCGCTGCAGGTCGTTCGTGAGGATGGCCGTGGGGTACACCTGGCTGCGCTCGATACCGAGCGGGCCGCGAATCGTCCCCACAATCAGCCCGCCGACGTGATTTTCTTCGACCTCATGGACTAGCTCCTTGTACTCGGGACTCTCCGTGGAAGTGAAAACACCGAAGAAATACGGCATCAGCATCTGGCCGAGCTTCTCCCGCAAGGTCATTTTTTTGAGCGTTTTTTCGGCCCAGGCGGAGGCGGCTGCCTGCCGTTGTTTCGTGTTGGTGTTTTTTTGCGCGCGGGAGGAGTGTGTCATAAAAAGAAGCAGCGCCATCGCCGAAAGTCCGAGTTTACGCATCACTTCGATCCCGGACATTCCAGGTTGACGCCTGCATCCCGCGATTGTATATAGCATACGGTTTCATGTCGCACAACACAGCTTGCCGCCGGGTGTTCCGTTTCTGCTCCCTCATTGGATTTGCTCTCTTTGCACACGTCGTGTATTCGTGGCCATTGTCTGCGCAGCAGTCACCCGGAACCGGCGAAATCCACGGGGTAGTGACGGACAATTTAGGAGTCCCCACTTCTGGCGCCACTGTAACAGCCAAGGACGTGCAGACTGGTGTGTCTACGTGGGCCGATACCGATCAATCCGGTAAGTACGACATCTCTGGGCTTCGAGGTTCAATCTACGAAGTTGGAGCATTGACCGGGCCATATGGTCACGGGGCATTTAGTCAATCAAAACGAAAGAAAGTGCGTCTGAGTGCGGGCGAGTCCCTCACCTTGGACTTTCAGCTCAACCTTGGAGTGATTATTGAAGGCGTTGACAACAAGAAAGCGTTAATCAACGCTACGAAAACGGGAATCGACGTTCTCGAGGAAGAGCATTTCGCGCCTCTGCGCGGAAAGCGCGTAGGGCTGATAACGAACCAAACAGGCGTGGACATGGCCGGGCGGCGGACGATTGACGTTCTTGCGCACGCCCCAGGTGTAAAACTCGTCGCGCTCTTCAGTCCCGAGCACGGCATCAGCGGCAGCGCCGATGCCGCCATCGCCAACGCGACCGATCCTGCCACTGGCCTGCCCATCTACAGCCTCTATGGCGAAACGCGCCGTCCCACGGATGACATGCTTCGCGGGATAGATACCCTTGTCTTCGACATTCAGGATGTGGGCGTGCGCTTTTACACCTATATCACGACGATGGCCTACTCGATGGAAGAGGCGGCGAAGCATCACATCCCATTCTTCGTTTTGGATAGACCGGATCCGCTGGGCGGGGAAGTGATCGAAGGGCCGATGCTGGATACTGATCGGATATCGTTCGTCGGCTACTTCCCGATGCCGGTGCGCTACGCCATGACAATGGGCGAACTCGCACGGATGTTCAACGCCGAAAACAAAATTGGCGCGGACCTGCAAGTGATCGCAATGAAAAACTGGGGCCGCCGCGAGACCTATGACGAGACGGGACTTGCATGGATTCCTCCGTCGCCGAATCTTCGCACGCTCGGCGCTGCGTTCCTCTATCCCGGCGTCGAAATCCTGCAAGCCGCCGGCGTTTCCGTGGGACGCGGCACGGATGCGCCCTTCGAGATTTTCGGCGCGCCGTGGATTGACGGCGGTTTCCTCGCTACTGAGCTGAATCCGAGAGGTGTCCCTGGCGTAATATTCGCTTCGGCAGACTTCACTCCCGCCGACGGCCTCTATAAAGGGCAACTGTGCCATGGCGTCCGAATCGAGATCGCCGACCATACCGCGTTGCGCTCGATGCGTATGGGCCTCGAAATAGCTGATGCTCTCAAGTTCCATCCCGAGCATTTTGACCCAGCGAATATGATCGCGCTCCTCGGCTCCGAATCCACTGTAGAGCAACTCGAGCGCCGCACGCCGCCCGCTCAGATCGTCGCCTCCTGGGCTCCTGCCCTCGCCAAATTCCGCAAGATGAGGAGCAAATATCTGCTCTATCTTTGAAACGCCGCATGAGCTCCCCGGGTTCGAATTCGACAATCGCCGCAAGACCCAAGGCATGGCTCGCCTGGAGCAGCGGGAAAGATAGCGCCTGGGCACTTCATACGGTTCGCCAGGCGGGCGAATACGAGGTTGTAGCGCTCCTGACGACCGTCAATTCGAGGTACCAGCGCGTCGCGATGCACGCCGTGCGCGAAAGTCTGCTTGAGATGCAGGCGGCCGCGGCCGGCTTGCCGTTGGTAAAAGTTCCGATTCCGTCGCCGTGCCCCAATGAAATTTATGAGCGCGAGATGGGCGCGGCGATGGCGCGCGCGCGGGCCGAAGGAGTGTGGCACGTGATTTTCGGCGACCTTTTCCTCGAAGACATCCGCGCCTACCGCGAAAAGCATCTTGCCGCCTGTGGAATGACGCCCGTTTTTCCCATTTGGCGAAGGGACACGCGTCGCCTGGCCGAAGAGATGCTCGCCAGTGGATTATCCGCGTATCTCACTTGTATTGACCCGCGCAAACTCGCCAGCTCGTTCGCCGGGCGCAGGTTCGACGCGGATTTGCTCAAGGATTTGCCGGAGGGTGTGGACTCGTGCGGCGAAAATGGCGAATTCCATACCTTCGCGAACGCGGGCCCCATGTTCCGCGAGCAAATCGTGGTCACGCCCGGTGAAATTGTCGAGCGCGACGGTTTCGTTTTTGCCGACCTTCTTCCGGGCGCTGCGGCCGCCGGAGGAAAATAAAATTGCCGCCGCGATCCAATTGGGAGACAAGGCGCACGTGAAAATCTGTTCGCTGCTTCCTTCCGCGACGGAAATTCTTTACGCGCTCGGGCTAGGCGATTCGGTCGCCGGCGTGACGCACGAATGCGATTTCCCGCTGGATGCCGCGGGCCGCATGCCGACCGAAGCCAAGCCTGCGCTCATCCGGCCGCGCGCGGATCCACAGGCCAGGCCCGCCGAGCTCGACCGCCAGGTCACCACCGTCACTGCGCGCGGCGAAAGCATTTACGCGGTGGATGCGGAACTGCTCGGCTCGCTCGCGCCCGACCTGATCGTCACGCAGGATTTGTGCCATGTCTGCGCGGCCTCGCCGGACGATTTGGCGACGGCGCTTGCAAAGCTTCCCAAGCAGCCGCGCGTCCTATCGCTCACGCCGCATTCCCTTGGGGACGTTTGGGACGATATTCGCCGCATAGGCCAAGCGACAGGCCGCTCGAGCGAAGCGGAAGCGCTGGCGAAGGCGCTCGAACAAAGGGTGGCAGCAGTGGAAGCCAAGGCCGCCGAGGCGCGCTCGCGTCCACGCGTGCTTTGCCTTGAGTGGCTCGATCCGTACTACATCGGCGGCCATTGGGTGCCCGAGATGGTTTTCCAGGCCGGCGGGGAAGATGTGCTGGGCCGGGCGGGCGAGCCGTCCTTTCGAGCTACGGCGGCGGAGATTGCACAGTCGGTGACGGATGTGATCGTCGTGATGCCGTGCGGGTACAACGTCGCTCGCACCGTCGCGGAAATGAGCGGCGCACAATTTCCCGCCGACTGGAATGACGTGCCCGCCGTGCGCGAGCGCCGCATCTTTGCCGTGGACGCCAACAGCTACTTTTCCCGTCCCGGCCCCCGTCTCGCGGATGGAGTCGAGCTTCTCGCGCACATCTTCCATCCTGGTTTATTCCCCGGGGTGCCCGCGCTCTCGGGTGCTTTTAGCCGTCTTTAAGCCGGCGGAGGTTAGGAACCTCCGGCGAAGCTCGCAAGCGAGCCGGCGGCGAAAGTTACGATTGTTCCGGCGAGCACGTACCACGTCCAGGCCAGCGGCGTCAGAAATTTCACTGCGATCATGGCGGCAATGCCGGCGGCAAATCCAGCCAGCGCTCCATTTTCGTTGGCCCGGCGATTCCACATGCCGAGCAGGAAGACGCCGAGCAGCGCGCCGTAGGTGATGGATGCAATCGTCAAGCCGGCGACAAGCACCGGCCCCCAGTGAACGAGCCCGAGCAGGCCGAGAACTACGCCCCACGCGAGCGTAATCCGCCGCGAACGCGCGAGCGGCTGTGCTGGCGCTTCGCCATTGCTACAGGCGCTGCTGTCCCTCAAATCAATGACGCTCGATGATGCCAACGAGTTCAGCGAACCGCTGGCATTGGACATGGCCACGGCGAAAATCGAAGCGAGCGCGAGTCCCGCAAGTCCCACGGGCATATCGCGCACGATGAACTCGGGGAAGATGCGGTCCGAATCGCTGCCGGGCGCGACGAGCGCCGTGTGCCGGGCATAGACGAAGAGCATCACGCCAATCACCAGGAACAGCGCGAACTGCGCGAAGATGATTACGCCGCTCGCAAGCAGCGCCGCTTTGCTGTCGCGCTCGTTTCGGGCCGCCAGCAGGCGCTGCACCATGGTCTGATCGGTGCCATGGCTCGCCATGGTCAGGAATGTCCCGCCCAGAATGCCGGACCAGAATGTGTAGCTTTGCGTAAGACTGAAGGCAAAGTCGAAGACGCGCAGCTTTCCTCCGCTTGCCGCGGCAACATGCGCCACTTCGGCCCAGCCCCCGGGAATTTTGTGCAGTAGCAGAAAAAACGCGGCCAGGGAGCCCGCGAGATAAAGCCCGAACTGCATTACGTCCGTCCAAATCACGGCGCTCATTCCGCCCTGGAATGTATAGAAAATCGTGAGCGCCGCGACAATCATCACCGACAATCGCCCGCCCGTTCCCAGCGCCACGCTCACCACTTTGCCGATGGCGGAAATGCGCACCCCTTCGGCCAGAGCGCGCGTCGCGAGAAAAACCACGGCGGCAGCCCGCTCCATGCGCGCGCCAAACCGCTTTCCGAGAAGCTGGTAAGCCGTGTAGAATTCGCCCTGGAAATATCGGGGGATAAAGGCCACGCATAGAATCACGCGCGCGATCAGGTAGCCCATCACCAGTTGCAGAAAGCCCAGATTCCCGCTGTAGGCGAGCGCGGGCGTGCCGATGATGGTGAGCGTCGAAGTTTCCGTGGCTACAATCGAGCACGCCAGCGCCCACCAGGGCGCTGTGCGGCCTCCGAGGAAATAATCTCGCAGGTTTTGCTGGCCGCGGCGGAATCGGGCGCCGAACAGCGTGACGCCCGCCAGATACAGCAGGATGATTGCGAAATCGTATGGGCTGATTCGCATGGCGCAGCGCCCAACAGGCCGCGCGATGCTAACCGCCCGGTTGCGGCGCTGTCAAGACAGGTGAAAATGATGTCGCAGGAAACAGCCGCTCCGGCGGCCTACTATTTTCTCGGGTTCGATGGAGGCGGGACGAAGACGGAGTGCGTTCTGGCTGATTCCGAGGGCCGCATACTCCAGCGCTCCACGGCCGGCCCGTCGAACCCGCTTCGCACCGGCTATGCCAAGGCGTGGTTCGCGCTCAGCGATGCCGCCGACGCGGTCCTGTGCCGCCAGAAGATTCGCGCGGGGCAAATCTCCGGCATATGCGCCGGGCTGGGGGGTGCGGGACGCCCGGGCGTCGCGCATCGCGCGACAACATTCTTCGAGCACGGCTATACGAATGCCCAGGTTCGTGTGACCTCAGACCTCGAAATCGCCTTCGAAGCCGCCTTCGGTTCGGGTGAGGGAATTCTCCTTCTTGTCGGGACAGGTTCGGCCGCGTTTGGCCGCGATGCCAACGGCCAGACGGCAAGGGCCGGGGGCCGCGGTCCATGGTTCAGCGACGAGGGAAGCGCCTTCGACATCGGCCGCCGCGCATTTGCGGCTGTGGCGCGCGCGGAGGAAAAGCGCGGCCCTTCGACTGAGCTTTCCAAGAGAATTTTCGCGTGGCACGAATCCCGCGGTTGGGATTTGCTGCTCGAACATATCGCCAAAAATGCCGACGATGTATTCCCAAAGACGTTTCCTCTTGTCGCCGAGCTGGCGGATAAAGGCGACGCTGTCAGCCGGGAAATTCTTTCCGGTGCGGCCGCATCGCTCGGCGAGCTGGTAAAATGCGTCGCGAGCGGGCTGGGCTGGCATGACCGCGAGACGCCCATCGCGAAGGTCGGCGGCATGCTGGGACGCTCCAAATATTTCGACGCCGCCCTCGAAGCGGAATTGAAAAAGGCCGCGCCGCAGGCACGCATAGTGCCCGTCGAAATTTCGCCGGCGGAAGCCGCTGTCCGGATGGCCATCCGCGCGGCCCGCTCCCGGGGAAATGCCGCCTGAATCCGAAGCCCAGGCGGCAATGTGGGAGGCGCCGTCATAAGGACATAAATGCCCAAGCGTTCAAATCGGGTGCGTTGGATCATTGTGGCGGGCGGCGCCGCGCTACTGTGCGTGCTGATTTATTCGTCATTCCAGCAGACGCGCCAGGAGTACGAAGTCTGCATGACGTTTCAAGGGTGCGACGCACTGCGCCAACGCCGCAGGAGCCACCTATTCCGAAGCCGTCCGCAGCGCCCAGGAAATTGACTGCGAGCTTCTCTCCAATGGCCGCGATGAAAACATGGTCTGCCTCGATACCGAGCCCGCGAGCATTCGGCCGGTGAAGAAGTAGCCTCCATGCGCTTGCCCGAGTCGTGGAAGGAAAGGCTGCCCTTCCTGGATATGCTGGAGCAGGATTGGCAGCCTGTCCCGCTCGCGGTGACGATTCTCGCCGGCGGCTTCTACGTCCTATTCCTCTTCGAAGCGGCGCGAGGCTCTGGTCCGCTTCTGATGATGGACCTCGTCTTTATCCCCATTCACGAGGGCGGGCATCTGCTGTTCCGCTTTTTCGGGCAGTTCCTGATGGTTTGCGGGGGCACGCTTATGCAGCTTGGCGTGCCGCTCATGCTGGCCGCATGGTTCATTTTTCATCGCCAGGTGCCGGGAACGGCATTCTGCATATTTTTCTTCTTCGAGCAGCTTCTTCCGGTCTCCACATATATGGCGGACGCGCGGGCGCAGGTACTGCCCCTCGTTACCGTCGGCGACGCCGATTTCGTGATTCACGATTGGAACTACCTATTCGGCCACCTCGGCGTGCTCGACCACGATATCCAAATCGCCCACGCCGTTCGAGTGATCGGTTGGATTGGAATGATAGCCACGGTCGTCTGGATGGTCTGGCGCAGCCTTCAGGATCGGCAAGATCGCGCTCCCTCTCAGTAAATCCCCAATCGAATATCTGGAAAGAGGGGATGTGGCAATTCGACGTCGAGGACGCGGCCGTAATCTTCCAGCGTGAGCCGGAAAAGTTCCGCTGCGCCCACGTCCCGATCGCTCCAATCGGTGCTGGGAATCAAATGGTCCGGCCGGGCAAGGTCGCCGCTTTGAAAATCCTGGCCTTGCGCCTGCAAATCGGTGGGCCGCACCTCGTAGACGAGCCTCGCCTTGGTGTCGAGCATGAGGTAACGGTGGCCGAGCAGCACGAGGATCAGATTCGAGCCTTTTTTCTTGTCCTTCTTGCCGGGCTGGTAGACGTTCCAGGTTAGCGGCGTCTTGCCATCGAGCCTCAGTTGTCCATCGGGCACTTGAGTCCAGTAAATTTGTCCCGCGTCGTCTCCCTGGGCTCTGCTCGCGCGCGCGGTGAATACCGCGCAAAAAATTAGGAGAATCGCGCACGCCGTCCATCGATACGGAGATTTCCGCGCCACGTGGCTGGCCGAGCGTGCTATTCCCATGCGACGCGCACCTGGCGTGACGCGAGCACGACGTATCCCTTGGCGCGTCCATGCTCGACAAGATCGCGCAGGATGGCCACATCCTCCTCGCAATACGCGGCCACGCGCTCTTTTTCCCCGGCGCGCCACCATTCGACGGCTTGCAGTCCATCGCCGCTTTTCGCCCTGCCGAGTGTGTCGCGCGCGAGCTGGTCGAGTTTCACGCGGTGCCCAAGCTGTTTGTATAGCTTTTCGTGCACGTCGAAGGAACGCTGGCGCAATTCGTCTACCGGCGCGTAGGCGCGCAGGACCTCCAGATCGAACCGGTTGCCATTGAATGTGATGATGCGCGTAAAGGTTCCTAGCTCAGCGACCAGTTTCTCGGAATCGCCCTCGAACCACCGGCGGAAGCGATTATCGCTATCCCATGTGACTGCGACAGCCACTCCGAATGCGCGGATATTCCCCCAGCCGCCCTCGACCTCGTTCGAAAGCCGCAGCGTCTCAATATCCAGATAGATTTCCCGGTCGAATAGCCCCGCCGTTTGCCTGTCTCCCGAGTTGCCGCGCATGTCACCAGTTCCGAGCGCCTTTTTCCCGTTGGAAGTTTACTCCGCAGGCTCACCTGCGGCAAGAATGCCGCGCGGCCCTCCGAAGTTCCCGTATAATTCGCCGGACGACCTATGGAACGCGTACTCAGGAACCTTTACCGCGCCCTGGGCCGGGTTTTTCCGGACTGCGTGACCCTCAGCCAGGCCATCGCGTTCAACATGTTCCTGGCATTCTTTCCGCTGCTGCTTCTGGCGCTCGGCATTTTGGGGGCCACGTCCATTTTTCACGACGCCCTTCAGGAAATTCCCGAGCATCTGAGGCTGATTCTCCCACCGAGCAGCACCGAAGTTGTCTTCGGATATTTCGTTCGCAAGGGCGTGCATCCGTGGAGATGGATTTTGCTGGGCCTTGTCGGGACGCTGCTTGCCGGCACGCAGGTGATGAACGGTTTCATCGAAGGCTTTCGCGTCATCGAAGGGGATTTGTTGCTGACGCGATATCGGCACCGGCAACTGCGTGCGCTGGGGCTTCTCTGCCTGACCATCGTGCCCATCCTGGCCGTGATTGTCCTCACAGTGTTCGGCAAGCAGACGCGCCCATGGCTGCTTCGTCAAACAGGCTCGCTGCGGTTCTCCCATGAACTCGAGATGCTGTTCTACGCGGGCCTCGTGTTTCTGCTGGCCATGGGAGTCCTCGTTGTGCTCTATCGCATCGGGCGTCCGGGCCACGCCGGATACCGCATGTTGCTTCCCGGGGCCGCTGTTTCCACCATCCTTTGGTGGGCTGCCGACATTTCCTTCGGCTGGTATGTCCGAAAAGTGCCCTACGACTTCGTCTACCGCGGCTTGGCGGGGGCCATCGGCCTGCTGCTCTGGATGTTTCTTACCGCCCTGATTGTCCTTCTCGGCGCGGCCTATAACGCCGAAGCCCGGGAGTCACACATTGAGGAAGGACTGCGGTTACCACATAGTTGAACCCTCGTTCCATCCGAGCGTTGCGCTTGTCCCTAAAGCTGCTACAATACGGCTGTAGTTGATATTCTCCAGCGGTGGAAACCCTTCCACCCCCGCGGAGGCGCGATGAGTGAGATACGCGTCGAATGTTACGCGGGGTATCGCGCCGGCGAACGCCCTCTCCGTTTTGTCATTCGTGGACGCCCGTTCGAGGTCTGCGAACTCGATGGCCGGTGGTATTCCCCTCAGGCGAGCTATTTTCGTGTCCGCGCCGACGACGGCAATTACTACGTTCTCCGTCACGACGAGGCGCAGGATTTCTGGACGCTCGACGGCTTTCGCGCGGCTCGCTAGATTGCTGGGGGAAAAATGAACAAAGAAGATCTTCGGCGGCACGAGCGCGTCCTGGTGCCGGAATCCTGCCAGATTCGCGTGAAGGGCAACGGAAAAGGGCCGCAGTTGGAAGGCTCTGTGTCGGTCATAGGGTTGGGAGGCATGTTTGTCCGCACCAAGATTCCTCCCGCGCCAGGCAGCACGCACCATGTGGTCCTCACCTGTCCGAACGTTTCTCTGGAATCGGAATGCACCGTCGTCCATGTGAAGCCCAATGGCATGGGCGTGGAGCTTACGCGTCTTACGCCCGAAAACGAGGAGAAACTGAAGGCGCTTCTGCTCGAGCTTAAATCGTGAAGGTCCATCCACGGAACGGCTCGCGCCAGTTCCTCGGCCTCGTGAAGTCGTAGACCGAAGCCATCGGGATCGCCGCCCCGCGGGATGCGCCCTGCTCCGCCGCAGCGCCTATTCCGTCTGCTTAATCCGCATCCCGTAAAACGACCTGTAGACGAAGAGGAACGACACCAGGAAAAACGCCCCGGCGAGCACATGCGTCAGCACCGCGTTCTTCGCCGTCAGCTCCACTGCCAGCTCCACAGCCAGCAGCCCAAAGAGCGTGGTGAACTTGATCACCGGATTCAACGCCACCGACGACGTATCCTTGAACGGATCGCCCACAGTGTCGCCGATCACCGTCGCATCGTGCAGCGGCGTGCCCTTTTGCTTCAGCTCGACCTCCACGATTTTTTTGGCGTTGTCCCATGCCGCGCCCGCATCGGCCATGAAGATGGCTTGATAAAGCCCGAAGATGGCAATTGAGATCAGGTAGCCGATGAAGAAGAACGGCTCAATGAATGCGAACGCCAGCGTGGCAAAGAACACCGCGATGAAAATATTGAGCATACCTTTTTGCGCGTACTGCGTGCAGATTTCGACCACCTTTTTGCTATCCTTCACCGAAGCCTTCTCCGCGCTTTCGAGGTGGATATGGCGCTTTATGTATTCCACCGCGCGATATGCCCCCGTGGTCACGGCCTGCGTCGAAGCTCCCGTAAACCAGTAAATCATCGCTCCGCCCGTGATCAGCCCCAGCAGGAACGGCGCGTACAGCAGCGAAAGCTTTTCGACGTTCACCGTAATCCCGTTCGTCAGCGCCATGATGATGGAAAAAATCATCGTCGTCGCGCCCACCACGGCCGTGCCGATCAGCACCGGCTTCGCCGTAGCCTTAAAAGTGTTCCCCGCGCCGTCGTTCGCTTCGAGCAGGTCCTTGGCGCGGTCGAACTTCACTTCAAAACCGTAGTCCCGCCGGATTTCCTGCGCCACGCCGGGAATCCGCTCGATCTGCGATAGCTCGAATACCGATTGCGCGTTGTCCGTCACCGGCCCGTAGGAATCCACGGCGATGGTCACCGGCCCCATCCCCAGAAAGCCGAAGGCCACCAGCCCAAAGGCAAACACCGGCGAGGCGATCATCAGGCTGCCCAGCCCCTGCGTGCTCACCAGATACCCCGTGGCCATCAAGACGACCATCGTCAATCCCATGTAATACGCCGAAAAATTTCCGGCCACGAACCCGGAAAGAATTCCCAGCGACGCCCCGCCCTCCTGCGCCGATGTCACCACTTCCCGCACGTGCCGCGACTCGGTGGAGGTGAACACCTTCACGAACTCAGGTATCACCGCGCCGGCCAGCGTTCCGCAGGAGATGATGATTGAAAGTTTCCACCATTGCGTTGGGTCTTCACCTAGCGTGGGAATAATGAAATACGAAATAAAGAATGTCAGCGCGATGGACAGCAGCGACGTGATCCATACGAGCGACGTCAGCGGCGCCTCGAAGTTCATCTTATCCGCGTTTCCATACCGCGCCTTGGAGATTGCTCCGTTGATGAAATACGCCCCGGCGCTCGAGACCAGCATGGCGATGCGCATCACGAATATCCACACCAGCAGTTGCACCTGCACCGCCGGGTCCTTCACGCCCAGCAATATGAACGCGATCAGCGCCACGCCCGTCACGCCGTACGTCTCGAAGCCGTCCGCGCTCGGCCCCACCGAATCCCCCGCGTTGTCGCCCGTGCAGTCCGCGATCACCCCCGGATTCCGCGGGTCGTCCTCTGGAATCTTGAAAACGATCTTCATCAGGTCGCTGCCGATGTCCGCGATCTTCGTGAAAATTCCGCCGGCGATGCGCAGTGCCGCCGCGCCCAGCGACTCGCCGATGGCGAATCCGATAAAGCACGGCCCGGCATAATTGCCCGGCACGAAAAGCAGAATGATCAGCATCATCAGCAGTTCCACGCTCACCAGCATCATCCCGATGCTCATACCCGCGCTCAGCGGAATCCGGTAGATGGGATAGGGCTTCCCGCGAAGCCCCGCGAATGCCGTCCGCGAATTCGCGAATGTGTTCACGCGGATGCCGAACCACGCCACTCCGTAGCTTCCCGCCATGCCGATGACGCTGAAGAGGAGAATGATCGGCAGAGTAACCGCGGTCGGATGCACGGGGGCGAGGACGCCGAAATAAAGGATGATGACGACGGCGATAAACGTCCACAGAAGCAGCAGGAACTTTCCCTGCGTGATCAGATACGTCTTGCAGGTTTCGTAGATCAGTTCGGAGACTTCGCGCATCGCCCGGTGCACGGGCAGCCGCTTCAGCTTGCTGTAAATTCCCAGGCCGAACGCCAATCCCAGAACGCAGAACACGATTCCCACGAGCAGCAGCGTATGGCCGTCCACTCTCCCTAGGAATATTACTTGCCTCAGGTCAGGAAGCTTCAGACTCGCCTCGCCGCCTACGCTCTCGCCCGCGGGCTGGGCGTTTGCCGCCACTGCGCCCGCCAACGCCACAGCCGCGCTCGCCGCGCACATTCCGGCATAGCTCGCCCATCGTTGCCTGCCGCCTGCAAAAATATCGGGCATCAAATTTCCTCCATCTTGGAAATCGCTTCGTTGATTTTCCTGCAAATCCGGTGTGCCGTCATGGTCCCAAGGGCGCGGCTGAGGTTCAGATTGCCAGTCCGCATGCGGCAGTGTGACGTTAACGTTTAACAGCATCGGCCGGTTCCGTCAAGTTTAGCAATCACGCAGACGAGGTTGGCCGTCACACAAAAAGCCGCACACCCGGGCACGCCCCTTTTGGAAGTGCGATAATACCCCCTGCCCGATGCGCAATATCAAACTTACCATCGCCTACGACGGCGCGGACTTCCACGGCTGGCAATTCCAGCCCGGCATTCCGACCATCCAGGGCGCGCTCAACGACGCTTTACGCAAAATCACACAGGAAAAAATCGTGGTTCATGGCGCCAGCCGCACCGACGCAGGCGTCCACGCCCTCGGCCAAGTGGCGCATTTCAAAACGCACTCGCCTCTTTCGGCCGAGGAATTCCAGCGCGCGCTCAATGCCTTGCTTCCTCCGGCGATTCGCATCGCTGCTGCCGAAGAAGTCGGCCCTGAATTTCACGCCCGCTGGCTCGCGCAGGGCAAGACCTACCGTTATCGCATCTATCGCGGACGCGTCCTTCCGCCGTTCGAATATCGCCGTGCGCTCCACTATCCCTGGCCGCTCGACGAAGCCGCCATGGCCGCCGCCGCCCTCGAATTCAAGGCGAGCACGATTTCACGTCCTTCGCCGCGTCTTCAGGCTCGGAAGAGGACGACGCCGACCGCAACATGGCGCGCATGCTCTATTCCTCGGAAGTCGTTCGCGATCCCGACCGCGACGAAATCTCCTACGTCGTTCGCGGCCAATCTTTTCTGCGCTACATGGTCCGCAAAATCGTGGGCACGCTCCTCGAAGTGGGGAAGGGAAGGCTCGCCCCTGCGGATATATCGAATTTATTCGAACTGCGCGACCGCTCGCGCTCCGGCCCCACAGTTCCGCCCGAGGGTCTCTATCTCGTCGCGCTCGAATATCCCGACCCCACCGATTCGCTCGCGGCCTTCTCTTCTTCCCGCCGCCCGGCAAAACTCGGCTCCTGACGAAATGCGGAAGTTGCGCCGCGCGCGTCACGCTACAACGCCGTCAGTTTGAGAGCACGATTTGCCAGTCCTGGATGGTTCTCGACCGAAAAGAGCCGGCGCTCGAGAGCAGGTAATATTTCCACATGCGGTAAAATCGCTCGCTATAGCGGCCCTTGAGCTCGTTCCAATTCGCGTGGAAATTCTCGAACCAGGTGATGAGCGTTTTATCATAGAATTCCGCCCAGTCCTGCAGTTCGTCGATTACAAAAAGTCCTTCGATCGCCTCGCCGATTTGAGCCATTGAAGGCAGCATGCCGCCGGGGAAAATGTACTTGTCTATCCACGGGTCCCCGCAATAATCGGATCGAGTGGCGCCAATCGTATTCAGATAAAAGAGCCCTCCCGGTTTTAGGCAGCGGTGAACGATTTCCATAAACCGCCGATAATTCTTGCAGCCGACGTGCTCAAACATTCCGAGCGACACGATGTGGTCGAACTCGCCGCTCAGCTCCCGGTAATCCTGGTATCGAATCTCCACCGGCAGGTCGCTGCATATTTGGCGCGCGAGGCTGGCTTGCTCGCCCGAAACCGTGATGCCCACAGCCTGGACACCGTAGTTTTGCGCCGCGTACCTCGCGAATCCACCCCATCCACACCCTATATCCAGAACCTTCTGACCTGAGCGGAGATTCAACCGCCGGCAAACGATATCGAGTTTCGCCGCGCCCGCCTCATCGAGTGTTGCAGCGTGTTCCCAGTTCGCGGACGAGTACAGCATCCATCGGCCCAGCATATTCCGGTACAGGTCATTTCCCAAGTCATAATGCCGGTGCACATTCTTGGCCGCACGCGATATTCCCTGCAAATTCATCACCTTGGCTTTCAGGCAAGCGAGGAGTACCGCCCAGTTTATCGAGACGTGGCGATTCAAATGAGCCTTAAGCAGTTTGTAAAAAAACTGTGCCAATTCGGCGCAGTCCCACCAGCCATCCATGTACGATTCGCCGAGGCCAAGAGCGCCCTGCGATACCACTTTCGTATAAAACCGGTCATCGTGGACCAGCAAATCCCACGGACGGTCACCGTTGATCCGCACGTCCGCAATCTGCAACGCATCTTGCAGTTTCTCTTGCAGACTCGATGCCAACCCCATGGCAAAATACCTGCCTGCCGGATTATACAGCCGGGCAAGCGTGCGATTCCATTGTCACAGGCCACGCGTCAAGGCCCTGCGGACGGACCACCCTCCCGCTTTGCAAGCGTCTCGAAAAATGACACACTTCCCCCCGAAGCGTTGGAATTCGAATGCACAGCTCACCACCCAATCTCGAAAGTTTCGAGCAGGTCCTCGAAGACCTGGCGCGCGACCCTCGCATCGCTCCCCATTCTCCCGAATGGATTCAAGACAGTGTCGTGGCTGGAGGCGAGAAAGTCCGCATCCTCCAATACATCCTCGAAGCGCATCCGCCCGGGGGCTCTCCCCCGCGTGTGCTCGATATCGGCGCTCAAATCGGCTCGTTTGCGCTCCTTGCCGCGAAGCATGGATGCCGCGTCTCCGCCCTCGACTACGCCTTCTACGCCGATATCTACGCGAAAATCACCGCCGGGCACGGCGTGGATTACCGTGCCTGCGACCTCGCCTCCGACCCCCTCCCTTACGACGATTGTTCCTTCGACTTCGTTACCTACACGGACGTAATCGAGCATCACGCCTTCTCGCCCAGGCCCGTCCTCCGCGAAATCTATCGCGTCCTCGCTCCCGGGGGCCGCGTCATCATTCTCACTCCCAACCAGGCCTCCATCTATAACCGCCTCACGCTTCTCTTCGGCGGAAGCATTTACGGTGACTTCGATCATTTTTTCGATACAGGCGCCGACGGCAGCATCTACCTCGGCCATCACCATGAATTTACGCGCGCCGAATTGAGCGCCGCACTCGAGCGCACCGGCTTTAAAGTCCGCGAGTCGCGCGCAATTGAAGAAGACCTCGCGTCTCTCCTCTATTTCCGCCGCCGCTATCCCGAGCGCGTCGTGAGTGCTCACCGTCGCTTTCTCCTGGTGCGTGCCATGGGACCGGTATGGTCCTTCTTTCACCTTAACTTCGGCCGCGTCCTCTGGGCCGTGGGCGAAAAGCCGCGCGTCCAAAATCCATAGCGTCCTCCGCCGGACGAATTCCGTGTAACTCGCCCGCATCTGCGGTATCTTGCTCTTTATGGCCTCACTCTCAACGCGCGCTGCGGAAGACTCCATCGCCAAACTCGCGCAGGACCCCGCCTGCGACCGCGCCCTCGCCTGGATCGTGAAGAATTCGGACTGGGTCACGGACCAGCAAATTCGCTTCGCTGAAATTCCCGCGCCTGAATCTCACGAGGCTGCCCGCGGCCAATTTCTCGAGAAACTTTTCGAAGCGGCCGGCCTCCCCGTGCACACCGATCCCGCCGGCAATGTGATTGCCGAGCGCACCGCCGCCGATCCCGCCGCCATTCTCTTCGTCGCGCATCTCGACACGGTTTTCCCCGCCGGCACGGACGTCCGCGTGAAGCGCGATGGCGCGCGCCTCATCGGCCCGGGTATCTCCGATAATGCCGCCGGTCTCGCTGCCCTCGCCGGCCTGGCTCGCGCGCTCGCCGAATCCGCCATCCGCACCACGAAGACGATTCTTCTCGCCGGCGACGTGGGCGAGGAGGGTGAAGGCAATTTGCGCGGCATTCGCGCGCTGGTCGAAAGCTATGGCCCGCGCCTTGCCGCTGTCATCGCCGTGGACGGCGCCTCCGCCGACTACATCGCCACGCAGGCTATCGCCTCGCGCCGCCTGGAAGTCACCGTCACGGGTCCCGGCGGCCACAGTTGGTCCGACTTCGGCGCGCCCAATCCCATCACCGCCGTTTCGCGCGGCATCGTACGCTTCTCCTCGATTCGCCATTCGAAGGCCCCGCGCAGCACCTTCAATTTCGGCGCCATCGCTGGTGGCACGTCTGTCAATTCGATTCCCGCGCGCGTCACCGTGAAGGTGGACCTGCGCTCGGAAGACGCGCACGAACTCGCGCGCCTCGAAGCCGCCCTGCGCACAGCCATGCAGAAAGGCGTGCGCGACGAAATTTCCGCGGCAAGCGCCGCGAACGACGCGCTCCTCGTGGGCTTCCACTCCCTCGGCGAGCGCCCCTCTGGCAAGCTTCCAGATAAATCCCCGCTCCTCGCCACGATTCGCGACGCGGACCTCTTCCTCGGCATTTCCCCGCGCCTCGAATCGAGCTCCACCGACGCCAACATTCCCCTCTCTCTCGGCATTCCCGCCGTCGCCCTCGGCGCGGGCGGGACGGGCGGCGGCTCGCACACCCTCGCCGAGTGGTACGACCCCACCGGTCGCGACCTCGGCCTCCGGCGCCTCTTCCTCATCGCCGTCGCCCTCGCCGGCCTCGAACACTAACCCCATGCCGCGAGTCCTGCCATCCTTCGCAGCATCTAACCAATACGAGGGCACTTATAAATGCGAAAACGCATCATCAATTTCCTAACCATTGTTCAGTCCATCCTTTTCCTCGGCCACTGGTTCGTCTACGAGACTTGGAGGTATTTCCTGCGCCCGTCTACGGGAGGCACCGCCCTCGCCATCGCCTTCGCGATTCTTTCCGTCACGTTCCTCACCGCGAGCCTGCTCGCCCGGCGCTATTCGCAGCCGGTGGTGCGCCTCTACTACAAGCTGTCCGCGGTATGGCTCGGCTTTTTCAGCTTCGCGTTCTTCGCAGCGTGCGCTTCGTGGATTCTCCTCGGCATCTCGACGCTGCTGCGACTGCACTGGCAGCCGCGCCACATCGCCTTCGCGCTCTTCGGCCTCGCCGTCGCTGCCAGCGCCTACGGCCTGCTGAATTCTGCGCTCACGCGCGTGACGCAGGTAACCGTCAAGCTCCCGAATCTGCCCGCCGCGTGGCGCGGCCGCGTCGCCGCGTTCGTCTCGGACACGCATCTCGGCCATGTCCACGGCTACGCCTTCGCCAAGCATATCGTCGCCATCCTCTCGCGCTTCCAGCCGGACATCATTCTGATCGGCGGTGATATGTACGACGGCACCGCCGCCGACGCTCGCCGCCTCGCCGAGCCGCTCGGAAAAACTTTCGCCGCCCCTGGGAACCTACTTCGTCTCCGGAAATCATGAAGAGTTTGGCGACCGCTCGGAATATCTCGACGCAGTGCGCGATTCCGGCGTTCGCGTGCTCAATAATGAAAAGGTCGTCGTGGACGGTCTCCAGCTCGTCGGCGTGCACCACCGCGATTCCGTCCAGCCCGAGCGCTTCCGCGCGATTCTGCGCCAGGCGCACCTCGACCCGGACGGCGCCAGCATCCTCCTGACTCACTCGCCCAATCATCTGCCCATCGCGGCGGAAGAAAAAATCGGCTTGCAGCTCTCCGGCCACACCCACGCCGGCCAGCTTATTCCCCTTCACGTGGATTACCTCGCGCATCTTTGGCCCGTTCGTCTACGGACTCAAGCGCCTCGGCAATCTCCTCGTTTACACGTCGAGCGGAGCAGGCACCTGGGGCCCTCCCATGCGCGTCGGCACCATTCCCGAAATCGCCCTCATCTGCTTCGAGTGATTTCCTGCGGGCGACCCGGGCTGCGGCGCCCGGTTTTTCGGGTGCCCTCCGCTCGGTTTGTGAGCGTGGGGCTTTTCATCTTGCTCTTGGAATCCTACGAACGAGAGGAATAATCAGGAGCGTTTTTGCGCTTCCATTTAATATTGCAACCCACGCTCGGCCTCTGGTTCGCAGGAACCGCGCGGCCGGCCAACACCGCGTCGAGAGCCGTGCGCAGATCCGCGCCGGTCACGGGGCGTCCGTTGCCGGGCCGGCTGTCGTCGAACTGTCCCCGGTAAACGAGGCGGTGGCCCTTGTCGAAAACGTACAGGTCCGGCGTGCAAGCGGCTCGATAGTCTTTGGCCACTTGTTGGCTTTCATCGTAGAGATAGGGAAAGGTGTAGCCCACGCGTTTAATCTCTTCCGCCATTTTGTCAGGCGCGTCGTCCGGATAGTTCTCCACGTCGTTCGAGTTGATGGCTACAACACCTACGCCGCGCGACTGATACTCCTTGGCGAGGGCCGCAAATTCTTTTCGGATGTGCTTCACATAAGGGCAATGATTGCAAATGAACGCGACCACCAGCGCCGTCGCATCCTTGAAATCATCAAGCGATACCATCTTGCCACCAGGGTCCGGAAGCTTAAATTTCGGCGCTGGAGTGCCCAGCGCCAGCATCGTTGACGGCGTTTCAACCATAATTATTCTCTCCTCTCCCCAAACTTAATGGATTCGCCGCCACAAGTCTAGCAGCGGAAAGTTCCGGCGCGAGAGGCCGACTTTTTCTCAAGGGCAATATTACAGCTTCCGGCCACGCCCCGCCAAAAACTTGGTCGCAATCGCAACGCAGATGTTATATTGACGGGGTTTGGGAGGGCAAAATGAAATCCAGCCGGGCTTTATCAATTGGGAAATCTGGAGTCGTTCTCCTGGCGCCACTTGCGTTAGGTCTGCTGTTACGCCGCGCCGGCCTTGGGGCGGGCAGCATCACTTACGACCTCGCGACCGCCGAGGACTCGAACAGAAGCCGGCCTCAATCCCGCCGGACACTGGGCGTTCCTCTGCGGGAGCGCCGTGATGCCCTTCAATAAGATTCCGCAACCCTCCGGGAGCTGCTTCAGCAGTTATCCGGGCATTACCACCGATTGGTCCTTGGGCAACGTTTCAGGGAACTGCATCCCGGTTTTTGCGATCGCCTCCGGAACGGGGCCAGGCACGCCGCCCGATTTCTTGGCGGGCGACGTTCTCGTACACAGCCAAGACGACGGCAACGGCCCGGGCAACGGCCAGGCGTCCGTTACGTGGACGGCCCCGGCCAACGGCACTATCAGGGTCGCCGGCGTGATCTGGTACGCGCAGTCCGCGCAGAAGCGCAGCAACAAGTTCACTCTCACCCTCGGCAAGAGCACGCTCGCCAGCGGTACCGTAGCGTTTAACAGCGTAATCGGGCACAACCGCGACAATCGTCTCCCCTTCACCAGCAGCGGAACGCTTTCGGTCACGGCGGGCGATGTGGTGAAGCTCACAATCGAGAAATCCCCGGGCCAGCCCTATGGCTCGATCGACGGGCTCGATCTCGGCGTCACCGAGACCACCGTTGCTTCAAAAACTACGCCGATGGTAGAGTAGGCTCTCGCGTTTGGTTTTTGCGGCGTCCTTCTTTCTTGCCTTTGTAGCTGGGTGCCGCACCCTTTGGTGTTGAAGGGTGCGGCCTTTTCGTGTCTTTAAGGTCTAAATGTAGCGCCGGGGCCTTTAGCCCGGCATCTTGCTTTTGCCCTTGCTTTGCTTCTGCATTTACGTTGTCATCCCGACAGAGTCCCGATGAATTGGATCGGGACGACGAGGGACCTGCTTTCGCTTTTGCAGTGGCCCCCTCGAATTGTAGGCGGGCCTGCTTGCACTGAGCGCAGCGAACGTGCCGGGCCGAAGCGGATTCATCGCGTAGGCCGGCATCTTGACTTTCGGCCCAGACTCTACCGTTTGGTTTTAGGGGTGTCCTTTCCTTTGCCTATGTAGCGGCCGCCTGGAATTGTAGGCGGGCATCCTGCTTTTTCTGTGTAGGGGCACCCGCCGCGGCGGGCTGTGCCCGCTCTTTCCTTTGTCTTTGTAGCGGCCGCCTCGAATTGCAGGCGGGGCCTGTCGCGCCGGAGCGGAATCATCGCGTAGGCGGACATCTTGACGGTTGGCCCTTGGTCCAGCGTTTCGTTTTTGTAATTCCGTAAGAGCATAGTCTCAAGTGAAGTCGCGCAATGCTATCATGCGCCATGACGTCGAGCGATGCCGCAGACGCCTCGTGGCGCGGAAGCCTGGGCCGCTCGCCAATGAGCAGGCTCTCAAATGGAGGTGATCTCGATGCGGAACATCGGCGGAAAGTTGGTGTCCTGGGCTGCCTTGTTTTTGCTGCTGCTTCCTGTAACAGCGGTGAGGGTTCAACCAGAAACAAACCTACCGGATGAGGCGTGTGAAGAGGCGTGTGTGGACCAGTACTCCATGTCGCTCATCAAGGACTTGCTTGCGCTGCCGGAAGGCATTTCCGTTTCGGTGCTCGACAAGAGGCGGGATCGACTCGGAGATCGCGCTGCCATCGGCCTGCTCAAATTCGTCAATGAGGAAGAGCTGCTGAAACCGCCCAAGTTGCTTCGCTCACTGGAGATCATGCGCGGCGCCTTTTCTGCACCATGTCTGATCGAAATTCCCGCTGACAGGAAACCAAGCGTCACCTTGTTCGTCTTGCGAGATCTCGAAAGGCGGGCCAAAGATGAAAGTCTAAGGCGGAAAATCCTCGCGACCATAACATTTGTGCAGCAAAGCTGGTCCGCCCCCTGCGATCAGGGTGAGCCGGGGAAGCCAGACCCGGCGATGTAACCTACAACGAGCCGGGAGGTCAGGGCCTAGCGTTTGGTTCTTGTAACTCCGCAACAACATACTCTCAAGTGAAGTCGCATGGTGGTATCATGCGCCGTAGCATCGAGCGGCGCCGGAGAGGCCTCGCAGCGCGAAAGCCTGACCCACCCGCCAAGGTGGTTGAGGAAATGGCTCCGGGACGGCGTCGCGAGGAGCGTCGGTGATCTCGTCCGAATTTCCGCCCGACACGGCTTCGGCGTGTCGGAGGAGGAGGGGCAGATGAGGCTCGTGAATCGTCACTCGAAGCTCGGCGGCCAGAGCACGATGGGACTTGCCGCAGTGCTCGGCCGGATCGGCGGCGTCGCTGCCGGGGTTGTCCTGGCCGGGGCTCTCATCTGCCTGGCGGGAGCGCCCGGCGCAGCCGAATCGAGGGCCCCGCAATCGCCGAGCCCTGCCCCTGGAAAGGGAATCAGGCCGCCCGTCGGCGTCATTGCCCAGGTTCCCGTCCCCCTTTTCCCGGGCATCTGCCCGCTCCAGGCAGCCCAGCAGACGGTCACTGTCTGCTGGTACGACCGCTCCACCGACGAGACCAAGTTCATCGTCTACAAACGCGACGCCCATGGCATATGGCAGTCGGTCTACCAGGTGCCAACGAAGGACACGGCGGGCAGCGGTGACACCTACCGCTGGGTCGACACCGACACGAGCGTGAGCGGGCAGTGCTACATGGTCGCGGCGGTCGACTCGTTCGGCTCCGGAAACACCCAGGAGGAGTGCACGGTACGACCCGACCCAAGCCGGTTCCCGCAGATCGTTCCCGCGTCGGACAAGCAGTGGTACGGCCTCAGCAACATGAACGACGGGACCGGAGATCTCTCCAACGGCCCCCGCGGCAGCCACTCGCTCATCTACTCCCACGAGACCTTCGGTGTCGATCTCAGCTGGGCCGGTGGCCCGGCACTGTGGAAGATCGAGGCGCAGGGCGGCCCGCACGTGATGTACGGGCAGGCGGTCGCGCTCCGCGTCTGGGGCGGCGGCTGGCTCGCCTATGGGAACGAAACCTTCGGTGTCGACGTTGCCCTCTCCAGCACCCCGGTCTATCAGTGGTACGTCCTCGGCGAGACTCCGGGCAACCCGATCGACGGCGGGGAGTTCGCGCTCTGGAATAGCGCCGCGAACCGCTATCTCACGTCGGGATACGAGACCTGGGGAGTGAGCCTCAACTGGGCCGCCGAGCCCGGTACCTCAACCACGAGCACCTACAACGCGAGCGTCACGCTGACGGCCCAGCCCCCGAAGCAGGGGGGGGAAGTACCCTTCTACGGCTTCTTCGGCGGCGGCCCTGGCAACACCTCGGTGCTGACGCAGGTGAGCGATCCGCCGAATGGTCCCGTCGTATACTTCGTCAAGCCCGGACACTCGAACTCCGACTGCGGGACAGCGAGCGATGTGATCCCGCTCGGTCCGAATACCTCACTGTCCACGGCTTCGATGACGACGCTGTACGGCTCCGCGACGCCCAGCCTCTCGCAGCAGATCCCGTTCCTCGTCTGCGCCGCGACCCAAGCGAGCAGCGTCACGCTCAACCTCCAGTACCGGGATTGAGTCTTGACGGGTGACCTAGGCTCTAGCGTTTGGTTTTTGTAATTCCACAGCACCATACTCTCAAGTGAACTCACGCGGTGCTATCATGCGCCATGACCTCCAGCGATGCCGTGGATGCCTCGCGGCGTGAAAGCCTGGCTCACCCGCCTTGGACAAAGGAGTTGGAAGTTGCGAGAGAACCCAAATGAGTTCTGAATTGGATGCCGAACTTAAATCGGCAGAAAAAACCGTGTTAGAGGTCAAGCGCGCGTTAAACAAGGGCAAGTTCCTCGATGATGAGCGAACAACCCTCGTGGCTGCTTTCGTTGACCAAGGAATCGAGCACCATGCTGCGATTCTATTCTTAATCCGCTCCGGGTTCGACGGCTCTGCATTCGCCCTGACACGGTCAGTGACAGAGATACTTGTTCGTGGCGTATGGATGCTCGCTTGTGCCAGTGCTGAGCAGGTTCAGAGGTTCGTCAAACACGACAAGATTGACCACACCTTCGGGGAATTGTCGGAAGCGGTTGATAGGACCTGTGACTTGGAATGCTTCTCGGAATTCAAGAGACAGAACTGGAAAACCCTGAATAGCTACGCCCACACTGGAATGCTCCAGCTTGGCCGAAGATTTCATGGCGATAAACTCAAGCCGTCATACACAGACGCGGAAAGAATCGAAGTGATACGTGCGATCACGTCGTGCATCCTGATGCTAGTCAGGCCGTTTCTTGCGCAGCACGGACAGGTGGATTCCGCCAAGGAAATCGACAAACTGATGATACGACCGGCATAAGGTGAAACAAGCATGAAGTGGAGGATGGCGACCGGAACAGTGCTGCTCGTGTTGCTCGCGATTTTGGCGTGGGCGACTCGGTTCAAGTATGGAACGATGCACTATGGTCCGCAACTTATTGATATACGCACGAATCGCTTCACCGATGAGACGGAAAAATTGACTATGGCAGGATGGAAAGAGATGGTAGCCGAAGAACCTTCGCCGCCCGTAGATCACACGGAACGCGATTTACAACTGGAGAACTGCGTGGTGACCACTAAAACTCACGAAGCATTCGTCGAATGCGTAGATAAAGTCCTACCTTAGCTGGTGGGCCGACTCAATCCCATCTCTGTGATTTTCACGGGCGGGTGGCCAGGTTCTAGACCTTGGTTTTTCGGGTGCCCTACGCTCGCTTTGTGACCGTGGGGCTTTTTCTAATCGATGATTATTCGACCGCGGTAGGTTGCGGCGTCTTCTCGCCAGTCTCGCTGTGCGCGCGCACGCGCTCAATTGCCAGCCCTGCCTGCACCGCGATTACGGCGAACACGTTGAGATCGTCCACCGTGAACATCCCGCGCCTGGATAAATTATCCACGTAGAGCAGCCCTCGCATGCGCTTCCCGATTCCCAGCGGCGCGCACATCGCTGATTGAATTCCCGCATTCGCCACGCTCGCGCTCGCCGATAGCCGCGGATCGCTCTGCGCGTCGGTGACCAGCAGCGGTAGCCCGCCCCGCATCACCTGCCGGATGATGCTTTGCGAAATCGCCAGATTAGGCGTGGGCTGATTCTTGCCGCCCTTGGCCCCGGCGCGATACCGAATCGTCGCAGGCTGGAAACTGTACACGTCCTTGCCCGCCTCTCCGCCGTCCGTGGACCCCGGTTCGAGCAGCATGGCGTAGCTCCGCTCGGCCCCGTCAATCTCGAGGACGAAATCGAGGATGCGCCCGGTCACCTCCGGAATCGTCGCGAGTTCGCCCAGCGCGCGATTCACGCGGTAGAGCAGCATCAGCAGCCGATTCTCGCGTTCGAGCGCCTTCAGCCGCTCCTCCGCGCTCGACGCGCCCTCCTACTTCGGGCGCCGTCCCAGCCCCTACGCATTCCACCGCCGCGAGCGATCCCGAATAGGCAGACTCGCCCAGCACCTTGGCAAAACTCGCCGGAAGCTGCGTCGTGCCATAGCTCATCACGCTGCGCTCCGCGGAGTCCTCAAACCGCATTCGATATTCCCCGATGGCCACCTCATCGTTCGCCCGCAGCTTCACTTCCTTCACCGCCGCGCCATTCACCTTCACGCTATTCACGGCTCCGCGGTCTATGATCTCCCACTGTCCCTCGGGCGTCGGACGCACCACCGCATGCAACCGCGACACGCTCTCATGGTCTAGTACCAGGTTGCTGGATTTGGCTCGGCCTATCGTCATCGGACGTTGGCCTTGCAGTTCGAAGACACGCGACCCTTCAAGTGCGTGATTGATGACAAATCGAGGCATTTTGGTCCCTTTTAGCGCATTTTTAGGGCATTTTAAGGCCTAAAAATGCTTGAAGTATTCAAGCAATTTACAGCAATTGTCCCATGCTATGGATTCAATGTCCTTGATGTAGTTGCTGCAGATTGTCCCATGCCTAACGGCGCGTTTTCGCCCGCGATTTGAAGTTGACTCAGGTGGGTCGCGCGATCGCGCGCAAACTAATTTTTGTGGTACTTCACGTCCACCGCGCCATGCATCGCGGGGACGCGCAAATTCTTCGCTTCAAAGGCCGCAATCTCCGCTTCGTGCCCGAGCGTAAGCCCAATTTCATCAAGCCCTTGCAGCAGAGTCTCTCTCCGGAAAGGCTCAATCGCAAACTCATACCGCAGCCCCCGCTCGTCCGTGACGATTTGCTTTTCGAGGTCCACCGTCAGCCGGTAACCCTCGTTCGCTTCCGTCCGCCTGAAAAGCTCGTCCATTTGCTCGTTCGAGAGCGTCACCGGCAGGATTCCATTCTTGATGCAGTTGTTGTAGAAAATATCCGCAAAGCTGGGAGCGATAATAGCTCGAAATCCGTAGTCTAAAATCGCCCAAGGAGCGTGTTCCCTGCTCGACCCGCATCCGAAATTCGCGCGCGCCAGCAGCACGCTCGCGCCGCGATATCTCGGCGCATTCAAAATAAAATCCGGATTCGGTTTCTCGCCGGCGAGATATCGCCAGTCGTAAAATAAAAAACGCCCAAATCCGTCGCGGGTCAGCAGCTTGACGAACTGCTTGGGCACAATTTGGTCCGTGTCCACGTTCACGCGGTCCATGGGCGCGGCCAGACCCGTATGCTTGGTGAAGGGCTGCATCGCTCCTCGCGCTATTCGTCTCCGTTCAAATGCTTCCAATGGCGGATGTCCACGAAATGGCCTTCGATCGCCGCGGCCGCGGCCATAATGGGACTCACCAAATGCGTCCGCCCGCCCTTGCCCTGGCGCCCCTCGAAATTTCGGTTCGACGTGCTCGCGGCGCGCTCGCCGCTCGGAAGCACGTCGTCGTTCATGGCGATGCACATGCTGCACCCCGCATCGCGCCATTCGAATCCGGCCTCGCGGAAAATTTTGTCGAGGCCTTCCTTTTCCGCCTCTGCTTTCACGCGCATCGAGCCGGGCACCACGAGCGCCTGCTTCAAAGATTTCGCCACGCGCCTTCCCGCCACAACTCCGGCCGCCGCGCGCAAATCTTCGACCCTCGAATTCGTGCACGACCCGATGAACACGCGGTCGAGCGGTATGTCCTCCATGCGCGTCCCGGGTTCCAGGTCCATGTACGCGAGCGCGCTTTCGGCGGCCTTGCGGTCCACAGGGTCACCGAATGACGCTGGGTCGGGCACGCGCCCGGTCACCTGCGTCACCATGCCCGGATTCGTGCCCCACGTCACCATGGGCGCAAGTTCGTGCGCTTCAAGCGTGACCGTCGCATCGTACGCCGCGCCCGCGTCCGTCGCGAGCGACTTCCAGTAATCCACGGCAATTTGAAAATCCTTTCCGCGCGGCGCGAACGCCCGCCCCTCCAGGTAAGCGAACGTAGTCTCATCAGGAGCCACCATTCCCGCCCGCGCGCCGCCCTCGATGGACATGTTGCACATCGTCATGCGTCCTTCCATCGAAAGTCCGCGCACGGCCTCGCCCGCGTATTCGAACACGTAGCCGTTGCCTCCGCCGATTCCGATTTTCCCGATGATGGCGAGGATGATGTCTTTTGCGGTCACGCCATTCGGCCGCTTGCCTTTCACCTCGATTTTCATCGTCTTGGACTTGAACTGCGTCAGGCACTGCGTCGCCAGCACGTGTTCCACTTCGCTCGTCCCGATGCCGAATCCCAGCGCGCCGAACGCGCCGTGCGTGGACGTGTGGCTATCGCCGCAAACGATCGTGCATCCCGGCTGCGTGATCCCCAGTTCCGGCCCGATCACGTGGACGATGCCCTGATTCTGGCTGTGCATATCGAAGAGGCTGATGCCGAATTCCTTGCAATTGCGCGCCAGCGCGTCGAATTGCGCGGCGCCCGTGGCATCGAGCATCGGCAGGTCGCGGTTCTTCGTCGGGACGGAGTGGTCCATCGTTGCAAACGTCAGCTCCGGCCGGCGCACTTTCCGCCCGGCGGCCTTGAGCCCCGCGAAAGGCTGCGGGGAAGTGGCCTCGTGGACGAAGTGCCGGTCAATGTAAATGAGCGCGGGTCGCCCCGGCTCTTCCCGGACCACGTGCGCATCCCAGATTTTTTGGTAAAGCGTGCGAGGCGCCATACCCCTGCCTCCCTGTAGGTACAGTGAAGCGCGAAACGGTCTATCGAGTCAAATTTATATTTATGCCACTCTGGATAAATTCATCTTATGTTCGGAACTACGCGCGCTTGGCCTACTGAACTCCTGATCCCGGAATACAGGATGTAAGGTATCTTCCGGGACCCTTTGGCCGCAGATAATTAGATGCGCCGCGCTCCGCCCTTGGCGCTCGACTTGCCGCTCAGGCAGCCCTCGAAAAATGAAAAATAATACTCCAAATCGACCATCATTTCACGCCGGCCGGCGCTGCATTTGGCCCCTGGTCGCACTGATAGTGGCATGCCTTTTGCCGCTTGAGGCCCAAAATCCGCCGCCTTTGAACGACGACGCCATAATTGCCCACCTCGCTGCGGTCATAACCTGGTACCGCGATATAACCACGAAAGCAAAGGGCACGGGCCTGCCGAGCGACATAATCTATCAGGATAACGTCCAAAACCTCGCCACGCAGGCCGTACAACTAGCCTTCCAATCAGCGAGAGCCGAAGCAGCCCTCGCCGCCCCTGCCGAAAACCAGCCAGGCAGCCCAGGCGCGTCCACTCAGGGAAGCGCGCAGGGAGCCATGCAGGGGAACACGCAGGGAAGCACGCAGCAGCAGAATATCTCGCAGGCAAAGGAAAGGGTGGCCGCGCAGATACTCGGCCTCGAATCGCAGATCGGCTCGCTCAACAAACAAATTGCCACAGCGCCCTCCGCCTCAAGGCAAAAGCTGATTTCGCAGCGCGACAATCTGCAAGGCGAACTCGACCTCGACAATGCCATGCAGGACACCATCGGAAGGATGGAGTCCTTCCTCAGCAACAGCGAAGCCACCACGCAGGGTTTGCAAGGGCGCATCAACGAGCTGGCGCGCTCGGTCCCCGAAGTTCTCAGCGCTTCGAATGCGCAGAAGCAAGCTCCCCAGCAGTCCAGCCCCGCGCCCACACCGTCGAATTCAGTCGGACTGATCGGGCAAGCCTTGATCCTCTACGAGCACGTCAGCAGCATGCACACCATGGATGAACTGGCCCAGGAAACGGATAATCTGCGCAAAACGGCTGACGCATTGCGCCAGCCCCTCCGCCAGACGCTCGTGGCCACCGTTCAGCGCGGGCGCACCGCCGGCCAGACGGGCCCCGCCGCTGCCCCGGGTCAGCCCCCGCCCAGCGGACAGAATTTCCAGGACCTAACCGCGCAATTCAAGCAGCTCTCGGATGCCGTCGTGCCGCTGAGCCAGGAAATCGTTCTTCTCGATGAGACCAACGCCAACCTGAAGGAGTGGCGAGATTCCATCTGGCGCGAATCCGGATATGTGCTTGATTCGGTGCTCGTGCGTGTGACGGCAATTGTTGTGGCGCTGATCGCGGTCCTCGTCCTTTCCGAGATCGGCCGCAGGCTTACGTACCGCTACGTGCGCGATCCCCGCCGCCGGCGCCATTTTCTGCTCTTGCGGAGGTTCGCCACCGGATTTCTGATCGTCGTGGTTCTCACTCTCGGATTCGTCAGCGAATTCAGTTCGCTCGCCACGTTCGCGGGATTCCTCACCGCGGGCATTGCCGTGAGCTTGCAGGCTGTGATTCTTTCCGTGGCGGCATACTTCTACTTGATCGGCCGCTATGGCGTGCGTGTGGGCGACCGCATCAGCGTCGCGGGCGTGACGGGCGACGTGCTGGATATCGGCCTCACGCGCTTCTATATCGTGGAGTTGGCTGGCACGGGCGTGGATCTCTATCCCACCGGGCGAATCGTGGTGCTTTCGAATTCTGTGTTCTTCCAGGCCACCACGCCCTTATTCAAGCAGATTCCCGGCACGGAATTTGCCTGGCACGAAATCGCCTTCGCGGTTGTACCCGGCGCAAACTACAAGCTGATGCAGGAAAAGCTGCTTGGCGTGGTGAACTCGGTCTACGCGAAATACAAGGGAGAAATCGAGCGCCAGCACGGCAATATCGAGCGCCGCATCGAAATCGAGCTGCAAGTGCCGGTTCCGGTGGCCCAACTGCAATTCACGGACACGGGACTCGAATTCGCCGTGCGCTACCCCGTCGAGATTCGCAGATCGTCTGAAATAGACGACGAGTTAACTCTCGCGCTTCTGGAAATCATCGAGAAAGAGCCGGATTTGAAAGCGGCCGTTTCGGGATTGCCCAAAATTCGCGCGGCCGTCAAGGGCTGACCAGCGCCGAACCCGCGATCCCCTCCCGAGTCCGAGTGAGAACTCGAGAATCTTTGTAGGTCGTGGCTTTTTACCCTGAGCCTCGAAGGGTAGCCACGACGTAAGCCTTGCAAAATCAGGACGGCTTTCGCGCCTTTTGCGTCCCGGTGATTTTGACCGGGAAGCCGCTGAAGCTCCGATTTCGCAATTCTCACGCACACCCCGCCGGGCGATGCGCGAGGTATTACCGCCGCTTGTGCAGCCTGCGTGCTTGCGGACCGCTGTTAACGTTCGGAACTTCCTCGCCGAGGGCCGTGGCCAGATCAATTTGATGGTCCTGCTCCTGCGTCAGAATCTGGCGAATCTGTTCCGCCATCGCATATTCTCCGAGCATTTCACACTGTTGGATGCGCACGCGGTAATTGCGAATGGTTTCGTTTTCATTCTCGAGATCGTACCGCAGCATCTCTTTCGGATTTTTGGATGTGCGTACCGGCTGGGGAGTGACCACCGGCATTTTGCCGAGATAGTCGATCTGCCGCGAGAGGATCAGGGCATGGTCGAGCTCCTGCTTGGCGTGGATTTCGAGCTGGGCGGCGATGTCCATGTATTGCGCGCCGCTGAGCACCTGCGAATAGACGACGTATGCGATGATAGCCTGATATTCCCGCGAAAGGTCTTCGTTCAATAGCTCCGCGAGGCGGTCGCGCGAAATGTCATTTTCGTTTGCGGCGGTTTTGGGCTCAGCCATTTGTTTCCTCCTTGGAACCGAGGGACAGATTATAAGGGCTATTTTTGGATTCGCCCAGCTTATCCTCGGCTATAGGAGCTCCGCTCTCCATTCCCGCATGGATGCCTGGTTTCTGGCCGAGGTTAGGGAGAGACGATGTTGGTCCGGTCGCGTTTCGACGTAGCGTAAAGATTCCAGAGGATCTCCACATTCTCCATACAGAACATTGACGATAATCATGCTATAGTTAGGTGGGCACTCGGTTTAACCGCGTTCGCGTCCCCGCCCTTGAAACGCCCAAGGAGAGCAGAGGAATGAAGAATTTATTTGTCGGTAACATGAATTTCCAGACCACGGAGAGCGATTTGCGCGCTCTCTTTGAACCGTTTGGACAGGTCGCGCGCGTGCACATCGCCACCGATCGCGAAACGGGACGCTCCCGCGGTTTCGCCTTTGTCGAAATGCCCGACGACGCCGAGGCCGCCAAAGCCATGGCCGGGCTCGATGGCAAAGACGTCGGCGGCCGCAATCTGAAAGTCAACGAAGCGCGTCCCAGGGAAGCGGGCGGACCGCGCGGCCCCCGCACAGGCGGTAATAGTGGCGGCAGGGAAGGCGGCCGCGGCCGGGGTGGCTATTCGAATGAGGATTATCGCGAAGCCGCGCGCCAGCCGCGCGAGCCTCGCTGGTAAGGGCTTGACTGGGCCAGCGCCGTCGCTGTGGCAGGCTGCTTGCCGATGCCGTTCAAAGGAGACTTGATGACTACCACATTCCAAAAGCGCCAAAAAGAAATGAAGAGAATGGAAAAGGCGCGCATGAAAGCCGAACGTCGCGCGCAAAAGAAACTGGCCGGCCCCGCGATTGACGAACCCGAAATCGAAGTCATGGTGGCCCCTGCTGAGCCTGTGCCGGACCCGCAACCTCAAAGTTGATCGCCGTAGCAACACGGGCAACACCGCAACCCTCCGGCCCTCGCCGGGTTCAGAGGAGTGTTATAATCGCAGTTCGGTTTTTGGCGGAATAGGGCAAGGAGCACGAGGATGGGAATTCAATTTCGGGAATTGTGGAGTTGGGCAAGACACAGAAAAGTCTTGGCAACCCTCCTCGTAGTCCTCATGTTCGGCGTCGGCATTCTTACTGGCACCTTGATTTCCGGCGGCGTCCTCGCTACGCGCGGCCAGGCTGACAACGGAGCCTCTTTGCTGGCGGTCCCCGACCCGGTTATGCTCTCCGGCGCCTTTTCCGCGATCTCCAAGAAAGTGGGACCCGCCGTCGTCAACATCTCCACTACGCAGGTCATCGAGAAGCCCAAGGGCGGCAGGGATTCGGGCGGCCAGGATAATTCCTTCCAGGATTTTTTCGACCGCTTCTTCAATGCCCCCGACGATGGCGCGGATGCCGAGCGCAGCCTCGGTTCGGGAGTCATCGTGGACAAGAAGGGCTTCATCCTCACAAACGACCATGTGATTGATGGAGCCACGAAAATTCAAGTGGCCCTCGACGGCGACGCCACTCATTACAGCGCCCGTGTTATCGGCACGGACAAGGATACCGACCTCGCCGTCATTAAAATTGACGCGGACCACGATTTGCCCGTCGCCAAGCTGGGCAATTCCGACGGCACACAGGTTGGCGATTGGGTCCTGGCGTTTGGCAGCCCCTTTGGCTTGAATTCTACTGTTACGGCTGGAATCATCAGCGCCAAGGACCGCTCGGTGGAAGATGCGCAGCAGTTCCAGCGCTTTATCCAGACCGACGCAGCCATCAATCCCGGCAATTCCGGCGGCCCGCTGGTGAATATGTCGGGCGAGGTGATCGGCATCAACACCGCAATCTATACGGGAAGCAGGGGCTTCGAGGGTGTCGGCTTCGCTTTACCCTCCACCACGGCAATCTCCGTGTACAACCAGCTCGTGAGCAACGGAAAGGTGACGCGCGGCTCAATCGGCGTCACATTCCAGGAAGACAACAGCAAGAACCCCATTCTCATGAAGGAGCTGGGGGCTCCCTACGGGATCGTCGTCGAGGACGTGGCCCCCGGCAGTCCCGCGGCCAAGGCCGGCTTGCAACCCGGCGACGTAATCACGGACGTGAATGGCCAGCCCGTGCACACCGCCTCCGATCTCGTGAATCCCATCGCCCAGACCCCCATCGGCAATTCCGTCCAACTGCGCTTCTTCCGCGACAAGCAGCCCAAGGAAGTTACGGCCGTGGTGGCTGACCGTTCCAAACTTTTTCCGGATACTTCCGCGAGCGCGGGAGAACAGCCGGATCAGTCGGAAGAGCCGGGACAGTTCGGTTTGCACGTCGAAGACCTCACGCCCGATCTTGCCCGCAAGCTGGGCATGGATAAGCAGGTCGGCGTGGTGGTCAGCGCAGTGGAACCCGCCAGCTTCGCCGAGGACATCCTCTTCGAGCGCGGTGATGTGATCACCGAAATCAATCACGCGCCCATCAGCGGCATGTCAGACTATCGCGCGGAAATGGCCAAGCTGAAGCCCGGCGATGACGTGCTCTTCAAGGTCGCTCGCCGTCCTCCCGATGGCGATCGCGTTCTGACCCTGTTTCTCGCCGGTGCCGTCCCGTCTGAAAAATAATGCCAGGTCATGCGTTGTCTGATACGTCCCTCGCGCCCGCTTGCGCCTTGAGACATTTTTTGAAATCGCCATAATTAGGAATAGCTGGGTTGCCGCCGGCCCCTGGGCATCGAAATTCCGGCGGCGAGCGTCCATCAAGAATGCAAACTTCCATGAAGTGGCTGCTGATTGCCGCGTGCATTTGGTTCGGATGCATGTCCGCCCAGGCCGCGGCGCGCTCCGCGCATCGCGCGGGACAAACGAGCTCATCTTCTCTCCCCACAACGAAGGCAAGGAAATCTTCTAGACGGCACCGGCGCCATTCGCACGGCGAGCCTTTGCAGAAGGCGCCCACACCCGACCGCATTTCCGAGATACAGTCGGCCCTCTCACGCGGTGGCTACTATCAGGGTGATCCGAACGGGAAGTGGGATTCGAATACCGTATCCGCGGTGCAGAGATTTCAGTCCGCCAATGGCATAGACCCTACGGGCAAACTCGACGCGCCCACGCTTCAAAAGCTAGGTCTTGGCTCCGACATCGCCGGTGTCTCCGCTCCCAGGGTCGTGGCTCCGCCCTTGGCCAATCTTTCCCCCTCGCCCGCGCCTGCCTCCACAGCCGGTTCGCCCTCGACCTCTAGCTCACCTGCCGCGCAGCACTGACAAACTCTTCTCGCTTTCCAACTTTGCCTGCGTGGTGCTAGCCTGATCGAGAAGCCATGCGATGAATCGAGAGCCGCGCACGGCCTCCGGGCTCGCGTGGAGAGCGAATCATGGCCACTTCATTTTCTCCCAAAGTATTCAAGAATTTCATCAACGGCGAATGGACCCTGGCACGCGGCGGGAAGGCTATCGAGAACCGCAACCCCGCGAATAAGGACGAACTGATCGGCTTGTTTCCGGCCTCGACGGAAGAGGATGTCGCGCTGGCTGTGGACGCCGCCAAGGCCGCTTACTCCAAATGGCGGCTGACGCCCGCGCCCAAGCGCGCTGAGGCGCTTTTCCGCGCCGCGCAAATTCTCATCGAGCGCAAGGAAGAATACGCCCGCGATATGACCCGCGAGATGGGCAAAATCCTGGCCGAAGCTCGCGGCGACGTTCAGGAAGCTATTGACATGACGTATCTGATGGCAGGCGAGGGACGCCGCCAATTTGGTCAGACCACGCCGTCGGAGCTCCCAGATAAATTTGCGATGTCTCTGCGCGCCCCGGCCGGGGTTGCGGGGCTGATTACGCCGTGGAATTTCCCCATGGCCATCCCCTCGTGGAAAGTGATGCCCGCGCTCATCTGCGGCAATACGGTGGTTCTCAAGCCCGCGGAAGATACTCCGCTCTCGTCCTATAACCTTGCCCAAGCGCTCTCTGAAGCAGGTCTGCCACCGGGGGTGTTCAATGTGGTTTTCGGAGAGGGTCCGCGGGCGGGCGCGCCGTTGCTCGGCCATCCGGATATTGGTTTGGTCAGTTTTACCGGCTCGACCGAAGTTGGCCGCATCGTCAGCGAGACGTGCGCGCCCACGTTCAAGAAGTGCCATCTCGAAATGGGTGGCAAGAACATCATCATCGTGATGGACAACGCGAACCTCGATCTGGCCCTCGAAGGCGCAATCTGGGGCGGCTTCGGCACGGCGGGCCAGCGCTGCACCGCGGCAAGCCGCATGGCCGTGCAAAAGGGCGTCTATCGCGAATTCGTTGGCGAATTTGTCGCGCGCGCCAAAGCGCTCACAGTGGGTGACGGCCTCGATCCCACAACTCAGATGGGTCCCTGCATCAACGAACAACAGCTCCATACGGTGATGAGCTACGTCGAAATCGGGCGCAGTGAGGGCGCGAGGCTCGCTGCGGGCGGCCACCGGCTGGAAAGTGGAAAATACGCGCGCGGCTGGTTCCATGAGCCGACCGTTTTCACCGAATGCGGCGCGGAGATGCGAATTTGCCAGGAGGAGATTTTCGGCCCTGTCGTCGGCATCATCCCCTTTGAGACATTCGAAGAAGCTCTCGCGATCGCGAACGGCGTGCAGTACGGACTGTCCGCCGCAATTTATACGCGCGACGTCAATCTTGCGTTTCAAGCGCAGCGCGACCTCGAAGCGGGGATCATCTATGTCAATGCGCCGACCATCGGCGCTGAAGTTCATTTGCCCTTCGGCGGCGTCAAGAACAGCGGCAACGGCCATCGCGAAGCCGGCCTCGCCGCGCTCGATTTTTACTCCGACTGGAAGACGGTTTACATTGACTTCTCCGACCGCCTCCAGCGCCCCCAGATTGACGACGCATAATTTCCACATTTCTTTGCGCGGGTGCCAACGCGTCCTCCTCCTGCGATTTCGACTACAGTTGTTCTTCGCCTTTTTTTGCGGCTTTTCACACTTCCCGGCCGTTCCGGTTGACGCATTTCTTCGCGGCGACTAAAATTAAAGCAAAGAGTAGCATGGAGGGGGGCTCTCGAATTCGCTGGAGCGTATGCTGAGCGATTCACTTGAACTTATGAGCCTAACGGGATTACAGCAGAAGCGGCACCAGCAGATTCTAAGCGATGTGGTGCGCGCATATATCGAGACGGGCGAGCCCGTTTCTTCGCGCAGCATTGCACACCGGCACACCGAGCCGCTAAGTTCCGCAACAATCCGCAACGTGATGGCGGACCTTGAAGAGGGGGGCTATCTCTACCAGCCGCACACATCCGCGGGGCGAGTTCCCACGGCGTCCGCCTACCGGTTTTTCGTTGAGCAGGTGGCGGCCAAGGCGACCGGCAGTCCCGAAGACCGCCAATGGATTCGCCGCGAGCTGGAATCGGCTGAGACGCCCGAAGCAGTGATGGAGCGTGCCAGCCACGTGCTGGCTGCCGTATCGCGCGGGCTGGGGATTTTCATTTCGCCTCCGCTGGCGCGAACCGTGGTCGAACATGTGCGCTTCCTGCTGCTTCCCGAGAATCGCATCCTCGTCGTTTTGGTCGCCGCCGGCGCTGTGACGCGGGATAAGCTTATCCGCCCCGAGCGCACGTTCCGCCAGGAGGACCTCGACCGCGTTGCCGCGTACCTCAATGCCCATTATTCCGGATGGACGCTCGAAGACATGCGCGCCGATCTGCGGACGCAATCCGAACGCGACCGAGAAAGGTATGACCGCCTTGCCAGCGATGCGCTCCTTTTGTGCGATCCGGCCATCCTTGGCGGCGGGGCAGAGCGCAAAGTGTACGTCGAGGGCGCGGCCCAGATTGCCTCGGCGGCCGGCTTCACGAGCGAGGTACAGTTGCGCGAACTGCTCGAAGCCATCGAGGAAAAAGATCGGCTGATTGCCCTTTTGAGCGGCTGCATCGAGGCGCCCGAACCGGTCCACGTCGAGTTCGGCGTTGACCAGATGTCCAGCGCCGGAAAACATCTTGCACTCGTTTCGGCTTCCTACTCATCGAATGATCAGGTGCAAGGGACGCTCGGGATCCTGGCGCCGATGCGCATGCATTACGAGCGGGTCATCACGGCCGTCGCTTTCATGGCGCAGTTCTTCTCCGAGAATCGAGAGGGGAGTTGAGAATCGTGTCGTCGCGCGAGCATAGGGAAAGAAACCAGGAGAACGCGAAAGGGCAGGGCAAGCCCGGTGCGGTCTCCTCCGGCGCGTCAGCCGCGGCCGCCCCCGAGGAATCGGATGCGGCTGTGACCAACGTCGCCTCTCCTTCGGGGGATGGGGGAGCCGTTCCTTCCGGCGAGCAGGTCGAGAAGCTTCAGGCCGAGAAGCAGGATTTGATGAATATGCTTGTTCGGCGCCAGGCGGATTTTGAGAATTACCGCAAGCGCGTCGAAAAAGAGCGGCATCAGGACCGGGAGCGAGGCGTCGAGCTACTAATCGAGAAGACTCTACCCGTGCTGGATGCTATCGACAATGCCCTCGTTGCCGAGCACGATACGCCCGGCGCGGAGGAATATCGCAAAGGCTTCGAACTTATACGCCGGCAGCTCTGGGACGTGCTTGCGAAGCAGGGTGTTTCGCGCATCGAAACCACGGGAAAGCAATTCAATCCGCATTTCCATCACGCGATTGAAAGCGTCGAGGGCACCGAGCATGCCGGCGGGACGGTGATCAGCGAATTGCAGCCCGGTTATGTGTTCCACGATCGCGTGCTGCGGCCCGCGATGGTTCGCGTGGCAGCCGAGACGGAGCGGAAGGCCACGAGCGTCACCAAGCGAAGCAATTGACTGACTGCGAGCCTGGCTCCGCAACAGCGATAGAGCACTCGGCCGGCGTGAAAGGCTAAGATGGCGGCACACACTCAGCGAGACTATTACGAAATTCTCGGCGTGGCGCGCGACGCTTCGGCCGACCAGATCAAATCGGCCTATCGCAAGGCTGCGCTCCGATGGCATCCCGACCGCAATCCCGAAAAAAAGAAGGATGCGGAGGAGAATTTCCGGCAGGCCACCGAGGCCTACAGCGTGCTTTCGGACGCGCAGAAGCGGTCCGTCTACGACCGTTTCGGGCACGCCGGTCTGGGCAATCGGGGTTTCGACGCGGGGGGCTTCAACGCCACGGCCTTCGAGGAATTTCAGGATATTCTCGGAGATTTCTTCGGCTTCCAGGACCTTTTCGGCGGCGGACGCCGCCGGGGTCGCGGCGCGCACGGCCAGCGTGGCGCCGATTTGCGTTACGACATGTCGCTCAGCTTCGAAGATGCCGCCAGCGGTGTTACCACGAAAATCCGCATGTCGCGCCGCGAAAATTGCGAGGCCTGCCACGGCACCGGAGCCAAGCCCGGCAGCGGGATGGCCGCTTGCCAGACGTGCGGAGGCCGCGGGCAGATGTCGTACCAGCAAGGCTTTTTTTCGATTACGCGAACGTGTCCGGCCTGCCAGGGCGCGGGGCAAGTGGTTCGAGAGGCGTGCGTGCCGTGCAGGGGGCAGGGCCGCATCGAGCGCGAGCGTACGCTGGAAGTGGGCATCCCCGCGGGCGTGGATTCCGGCACGCGCCTGCGCATGACCGGCCAGGGAGAGCCCGGCGCCAACGGAGGTCCGGCCGGCGATCTCTATATTTTCCTCGAAGTGAAGGAGCATCCGTTCTTCGAACGCCGCGGCGCGGACCTTTACTGCACGATTCCCGTCAGCTTTCCGCAGGCCGTTCTGGGCGCGAAAATAAAAATCCCCACGCTGCGCGGCGAAGAGGAATTCGCGATTCCCGAGGGCACGCAATCCGGCCAGATTTTCCGCCAGAAGGGCAAAGGCCTTCCCGATCCTCACGGCGGCAAAGGCGACCTATACGTGAGCATTCGCGTGGTCACTCCATCGAAAGTGTCTCGCGAGCAGCGCCGCGGGCTCGAGCAGCTCGGGGAGTCCATGAAGGTCGAAAACAAGCCCGCCGAGCGGTCTTCGAGCTTCTTCAATAAAGTAAAGGACATTTTCGGTTAGTCGGAGAGTTGCGAGAAAGAGGCAAAGTCGCACTCCTCGCGTTACAATCCTTGCGTGCGCAGGCGTTTCTTCGTCGAAGGCTTTGAGGAGGCTACTGCGGCGCTTCACGGCGAGGCTGCCGAACACCTTGGGCGTGTCCTGCGCGCGGAGCCGGGCCAGCTTTATGAGTTAAGCGACGGCCGCTCGATTTGGCTTAGCCGCGTCGAGCGCGTCGCGCTCGCGAAGCGCGGCGCGAGCCGGATCGAATTCGCGCTCGTCGAACCAATCCCTGTGCGCGAACGTAAGCTCCGGATTGAGATACTCATCTCCCTCGTAAAATTCGACCGCTTCGAGTGGTGCCTCGAAAAGGCTACGGAGCTTGGCGTCGCGGAAATCATTCCCCTGGGTGCCGCGCGCAGCGATAAACCGCTGATCGCCGCGGCCGTGAAGCGGCGTGCGCGCTGGGAGAAGCTTATTTTCGAGTCCGCGCAGCAAGCGCGACGGCTCGGTCCTCCGGCAATTTCGCTGGCGTCCCTTCCGGCGGAGGCATTCGCGCGATCCCGCGCCGGGTGCAAAATCCTGCTTTCCGAAGGGCGCGAAGCGCCCTCGCTGCGCGAGGTTTTTTCAAATTACGGTGGCGCGGCCACTGCGTCTTTAGCCTTCGGCCCGGAAGGCGGCTGGACGGGAAAGGAAATTGGGGCCGCGCGCACGTCCGGTTTCGCGGAAGCTTCCTTGGGAGAAAATATTCTCAGGACGGAAACTGCTGTTATTGCGGCCCTCGCAATCGTTTCATTCGCTTTGCGCGGCGATGGATTGCATTAAAAGACGGAGAGACGAATACTTCTCATGCGGTTGAGCACTTGGCGCGCATCGCTTCGCCATGATATAAATATTTGAGCAAAGAATGTTGGATACATATAGCCCCGTCCCGCCGGAACAGCCTAAAGGAGCGCCTCTTCCTCAATTGCGGCGCGAACTTCGGGGCTGGACGCGCGATCTTGCGGTTGCGCTTGGCCTTGCGCTCGTTATCATCATTTTCCTGTATCAGCCGGTGAAGGTGGAAGGAACCAGCATGGCGCCGCTGTTGAGCGATCAGGAGCGCATCTTCATCAACAAATTCGTCTATCGCTTCGAGCCCATTGAGCGCGGCGACGTGGTTGTCTTCTGGTATCCGTTTGACCGCTCGAAATCGTATATCAAGCGCGTGATCGGGCTGCCGGGGGAGACGCTCGAAATTCGCTCGGGGCATTTATATGTAAACGGCAAGGAGTTGGAGGAAGCGTACGTGCCCGCGAGTTACCTCGACGGCGCGAGCTATCCGCCGCTGCGAATTCCCGACGACGAGTATTTCGTAATGGGCGACCATCGCGACAGCTCGAATGATTCGCGAGTGTTCGGGCCTGTGCCGCGACAGTTTATTTATGGCAAGGCCGTATTTGCTTACTGGCCGGTGGATCATTTTGGATCGCTTACTTCGTCCGCTACGGTTGACGCGGCATCGAAATGAACTCTTCTGGAGGACACACTGACCGAGGCCCCCGAAGGTCGCGCGATTCTCGCGCTAGAGAACGGGCGAGTCTTTAACGGCCGGGCAGCGGGCGCTCGCACGCGCCGCGGCGGCGAAGTCGTTTTCAATACCAGCCTCACTGGCTACCAGGAAGTTTTTACCGATCCCAGCTATGCCGGTCAGATCGTTTGCCTGACGTATCCGCACATCGGCAACGTGGGCGCGAACGCCGACGATGAGGAATCGGGAAAGCCCTACATCGAGGCGCTCGTCGTCCGCGAGTTTTCGCCTCTCGCTTCGAACTGGCGCTCAAGTGAGACCGCGCAGCAATATCTGGAGCGCCATGGCGTTCCCGTAATTTGGGACATAGATACGCGTGCTCTGGTCAGGCATTTGCGCGATGCCGGGGCGCTGCGGGGCGTGGTGGCAACCGATGGAACCCCCGCCGAGAAACTAATCGCCGAGGCGCGCGCGCTTCCCACCATGGCCGGCCAGGAGCTTGCCAGCCGCGTCAGTTCCGCGAAAAGATACGATTGGGCGGGCGGCTCGATTGAGCTCTCCGAACGGATTGCCGGGAAGATGGGTGCGAGCGAGAGCGGCCCGCGCCATCGCGTCGTCGCGTACGATTTCGGCATCAAGCGCAACATTCTGCGTCTTTTCGTGGACCATGGCTGCGACGTGACTGTCGTTCCGGCGAAGACTTCGGCGGACGATGTCCTCGCGCTTAAACCCCACGGCGTCTTCCTATCGAATGGGCCGGGCGACCCCGAGCCGGTCACATACGCCGTCAAAAATATTCAGAAGCTGCTCGGGCGTGTGCCGATTTTTGGGATTTGCCTGGGCCATCAGCTTTGCGGCCTGGCGCTCGGCGGCAAAACTTTCAAATTGAAGTTCGGCCATCATGGCTCGAACCATCCGGTGAAGAATCTGCTCACAGAGAAGGTCGAAATCACGGCGCAAAATCACGGCTTCTGCGTGGACCCGGATTCGCTGCCCTCGAGCGACGTCGAAATCACGCACGTCAACTTGAACGACCATACGAACGAGGGCATGCGCCACCGCTCGCTCCCGCTCTTTAGCGTCCAGTATCATCCCGAGGCCTCGCCCGGCCCGCACGACGCTCGGTACCTGTTCGACGATTTCATCGCCTTGATGAAGGAAGGAAAGCCAGGAAGCCTCTAATGGAAAGACGAGATGCCGAAGCGAACTGACATCAGGAAGATACTGATCATCGGCTCGGGGCCGATCGTGATCGGGCAGGCCTGCGAATTCGATTATTCGGGCACGCAGGCGTGCAAGGCTCTGCGGTCGGAGGGCTACGAGGTGGTGCTCGTCAATTCGAATCCCGCGACAATTATGACCGACCCCGAAATCGCGGACCGCACCTACATCGAGCCGCTGGCGAGGGAATATCTCGAAGCCATTATCGTGGCCGAGCGCCCGGACGCGCTGCTTCCCACGGTCGGCGGACAGACAGGCCTGAACCTCGCCGTGGAGCTTGCCGAATGCGGGATCCTGGAAAAATACGGCGTGAAACTGATTGGCGCGTCGCTTCACGCCATCAAAATCGCCGAGGACCGGCAGCTCTTCAAGGAGGTCTGCCGCAAAATCGGTTTGGAAGTTCCCGCATCCGCGGTAGTCACCGAGATTCCCGAAGCCATCGAGCTGGCCGACCGGCTTGGTTACCCCGTGGTGATCCGGCCATCGTTCACGCTCGGGGGCACAGGCGGTTCGATTGCTTACAACCACGAGGAATTCGCGGACGCCATCGCGCGGGCGCTTGATGCGAGCCCGGTGCGGCAGGCGCTAATCGAGGAGTCCGTCATCGGCTGGAAGGAGTTCGAGCTCGAGGTGATGCGCGACTGCCGCGACAACTTCGTCGTCATCTGCTCGATTGAAAACGTGGACCCCATGGGCATTCACACGGGCGATTCGATCACCGTGGCGCCCGCGCAGACGCTTACCGACAAGGAATACCAGCACATGCGCGACGCTGCCGCCGCGATCATCCGCGCTGTCGGAGTCGAGACGGGCGGTTCGAACATTCAATTTGCCGTGGACCCTGCCACGGGCCGCATGGTCGTGATCGAAATGAATCCGCGCGTCTCGCGCAGTTCCGCGCTGGCGAGCAAGGCCACCGGCTTCCCAATCGCGAAAATCGCCGCAAAGCTCGCGCTGGGCATGACGCTCGACGAAATCCCGAACGATATCACGCTCAAGACACCCTCGTGCTTCGAGCCGACCATTGATTATGTGGTGTCCAAGATTCCGAAATGGCAATTCGAAAAATTTCCCGGCAGCGACACCACGCTTACCACGCAGATGAAATCCGTCGGCGAAGTGATGGCCATCGGCCGCACGTTTCAGGAGTCGCTGTGCAAGGCCATCCGCTCGCTCGAGCCGAGTACGGCGTGGCGCCCGCCTCCCGAGGTCTCGACGGCGCTTCTCCGCGAAAAGCTGCACGTTCCCGGCCCCGACCGCCTGCACTGGCTCTTCGAGGCGCTCGAGCGCGGCATGACCTGCGAAGAGGTCTGCGATTTGACCAAGATTGATCCGTGGTTTATCGGCCAGTTGGCGGAGATGCTGGCCGTGGACCGTCGCGTGGCCGCCACAACGCTGCGGCAATGCCCGGTCGAATTGTTCCTCGAATCAAAGCGCTCGGGCGCCAGCGACGAGGAAATCGCGAAGCTGTGGAACGTGAAATCCGCCTCGGTGCGCGCCCGCCGTCGCGAACTCGGCGTACGGCCCGTGTTCAAGCGCGTGGACACCTGCGCCGCCGAATTCGAATCGTTCACGCCATATCTCTATTCGACGTACGAGGATGAGGACGAGTCCGAGGCCGTGGAACGCCCCAAGATCGTGATTTTGGGCAGCGGGCCGAACCGCATCGGGCAGGGCATCGAGTTCGATTATTGCTGCTGCCATGCCGCGTTCGCTCTCAAGGAGGACGGCTACGAGACGGTGATGGTCAATTGCAACCCGGAAACCGTTTCGACCGATTACGACACTTCCGACCGTCTTTATTTCGAGCCGCTTACACTCGAGGACGTTCTCGCCATCCTCGATCGGGAAAAGCCACAAGGCGTGATCGTGCAATTCGGCGGACAGACTCCGCTGAACCTCGCGCTCGAACTGAAGCGCAACGGTGCGCGAATCATCGGCACCGATCCCGAATCCATTGACCTTGCCGAGGATCGCCGCCGCTTCGGCCATCTTCTCGAAGAATTGAAAATACCTCAGCCGCGGAATGCGACTGCGCTCGCGCCGGACGAGGCCGTGCGCGCCGCATCCGAAATCGGCCTGCCCGTGCTGGTGCGGCCGAGTTACGTACTCGGCGGACGCTCCATGGTGATCGCCTACGATTTGAAGACAGTCGAGGAGTACGTAGCCCAGGCCGCGTTGATCGGCACGTCAACGGACCCGAAACGCCCCATCCTGATTGACCAGTTCCTCGAGGACGCGACCGAAGTGGACGTGGACGCGCTCGCGGACGGCGAAGACATTGTGATCGGCGCCATTATGGAGCACATCGAGGAAGCGGGCATCCACTCCGGCGATTCCTCCTGCGTGTTGCCCGCCGTGTCGCTCAAGCCCGCGGTTCTACAGCAAATCCGCGATTATACTTCGCGCCTGGCGCGCGCCCTCCACGTGGTGGGATTGATGAACGTACAATACGCCATTCAACGCGACACGGTTTACGTGCTGGAAGTGAACCCACGAGCTTCGAGGACCATTCCTTACGTCAGCAAAGCGACCGGCGTTCCGCTTGCGAAAGTCGCTGCGCGGTTGATGACCGGGCGCAAACTGAGCGAGCTTCACCTTCCCGTCACCGTATTGGATGGCGTGAAGGAACTCGCTGCCGGGGATTTTTATGCCGTGAAATCTCCCGTCTTTCCGTTCAACAAATTCCGCGGCGTGGATACGATTCTCGGTCCCGAGATGCGCTCCACGGGCGAAGTCATGGGCGTTTCTTCCACCTTCGGGCTTGCCTTTGCCAAGGCGCAGCTCGCTGCGGGACAGCGCCTCCCGCTCAAAGGAACCGTCTTCATCAGCGTGAGCGACCACGATAAACGCCAGGTTGCCGGCGTCGCAAAGGACTTGGCTGCCGCGGGCTTGAAAATCATCGCCACGCGCGGCACGGCTACTGCCCTCCGCCAAGCGGGCATCGAAGTGGAAGCTGTTTATAAAGTGAATGAGGGCCGTCCCAACATCGTGGATTTGGTGAAGACCGGCAAAGTGAACCTGCTGATCAATACGCCGCTCGGCCGCGAATCGTTCTACGACGAAAAATCCATCCGCCGGGCCGCAGTTCGGTACAACGTCCCGTGCATTACTACGCTCTCCGCAGCCAGCGCCGCCGCGCGCGGCATCCGCGCCATGGGTGGGCACGCCCCGGACGTCGCGGCGCTGCAGGATTTGCATCGCCGCAAATTCGCTGCTTTGCCCTAACAGGGGCTGCGCCCCTCTGTTGCTGAGGTGCTGGAGCCGCGTGTAACATGGCTGCTTCCATGGAGTCCCACTGTATTCCATTCCGCGAAATCCCTCACACGACCAAGCTTTTCGCTTCCTATCTGGAAGACTTCGCTCGCGTGTCGTCCTATTACGCCCATCCGCCCAATGCTGCCGGTATTGGTGCCGCCGCGAGCGAAGTTCAGCTCGATCCCGGCGTGCGAAGCAAAGTAGTGGAAGTGCTGCGCGAGCAAAACCAGCGCTTCGCTCGGGCAGGCCAGCTCGATTCCGCCGCGGCGCGCAATCTCGACCGCCTCGCAGCCGGAGCTGTGGCCATCGTGACCGGGCAGCAGGTGGGACTTTTCTCCGGTCCGGCGTTCAGCTTTTATAAGGCGCTCTCGATTGTTCGCTGTGCTGAGGAAACCACTCGTCGCGGCATCGAAGCCGTTCCGATCTTCTGGCTGGCGACCGAGGATCACGACCTCGCCGAGGTGAATCATTCCTTTTGGATTACGCGCAGCGGACTTGCCCGCTACGAACTCTCCACGAATGAGCGCGACGCCGGCCGTCGCGTGGGCGAAATTGCCCTTCGTGAGGGAGCAGAGGCCGTTGTTGCCACGGCCTCACAGACGCTTGAAGGTCCTTTCACCGAAGAGATTGCCCGCGCGCTTCGCGAATCGTACACGCGCGATGAAACCTACGGTTCGGCGTTCGGAAAATTGATGGCGCGGCTACTGGCGGGGCGGGGAATCATTTTCATGGATCCGCTCGATATCCGGCTCCATCGGCTGGCCGCGCCTGCCTACCGGCGCGCGCTGGACGAGGCAGATTCGCTGCGCGATGCACTGCTCGCGCGGTCGCAGGAATTGGCGAGGGCCGGTTTTCACGCGCAAGTCGAGGTGACGGAAGACGCGACCCTCCTTTTCTACAACGTGGAAGGTCAACGACAGCCGCTGCGTAGCCGGAAGGAAGGGTTTTTCGCCGGTAAGAGGGCCTTTTCGCGAGAAGAGTTATTTGCGGCGGTGGAAGAGTCGCCCGAAGCCTTCAGTCCCAACGTCCTCTTGCGTCCCATCATACAAGACACGCTGCTCCCGACTGCAGCTCTCATCGGCGGACCAGCCGAAGTGGCCTACTTGGCTCAGGCACGCGTCATCTACGACAGGCTTCTCGGCCGCATGCCTGCGATCCTGCCTCGCGCGAGCTTCACCATCGTCGAGCAGCCGATCGCCCGGTTCCTCTCGCAGTACGGTCTCGACATGCGCGATATTCTAGCGGGGCCGCAGCACCTTCGCGCGAAGATGGAGCAGAAAGCGCTTCCAGCCGCGCTGGCCAGCCGCTTCGCCGAAAGCGAAGAGGCGTTTCGCAAAATGTTTCAGGCCTACGAAGAACCGCTCGGCCGCCTCGATTCCACGCTTCTCGAGGCGCTCCGCAGCTCCGAGCGAAAAATCCTCCATCAGATCGAGCAGTTGAAGGGGAAGGTCGCGCGAGCGGAAACGTTCCGGTCGGAGATTCTCGACCGTCATGAGCGCATCCTGCTCGATTCGCTCTACCCCAACCGTGCCCTGCAGGAACGCAGTCTGTGCCTTTTGCCTTTTCTCGCCGAGCACGGAATGGAACTGCTCGATAACCTCATGCGCTTAGCCGAAATTCCCGCTTCTGGGGACGCCTCTTCCTGCGCGCACGGCCATCGTATCGTCACGCTCTGATTTGCATTGCGCGGCGTTTCGGGGGATATGCAGCCCTGCGCCGCTTGAACCTACTGCTCGATTCCCATGCTAAAATGAATTCGGTTTACACTCGCTTGCATGCCGGGAGGATGGCAGACGATGAGGATTACGCCGGGGAAACAGAAGGGCTTGAACGCGGTATCGAATTCGCGCGGCGTGATCGCCGCTGCGGCCATGGACCAGCGCGGTTCGCTCAAGAGTGCGATCGCGAAAGATAAGGGCATAGATAAGAAGGACGTGACGCCGAGCATGCTCGAAGAATTCAAGACCGCCGTCACGCGCGTGCTGACGCCACACGCCAGCGCGATCCTTCTCGATCCGGAATATGGTCTTCCCGCTGCCCTCGCCCGGTCGAAGAATGCCGGCCTGCTGCTCGCTTATGAGAACAGCGGGTACGACAATACGAAGCCCGGCCGGCTTCCGGATCTTCTCGACATCTGGTCGGTGCGAAGGCTTGTCGCGGCCGGCGCCGACTGCATCAAAATTCTGCTGTATTACACGCCGTTCGATTCTCCCGGCATCAATGAAATCAAGCACGCGTGGGTGGAACGCATTGGCGGAGAGTGCGCCGCCGCCGACGTTCCATTCTTCCTCGAATTTGTGGGATACGAAGAGGGCGGCGATGAAAAGAGCATCGGGTTCGCTCGCAAGAAGCCGGACATCGTCGCCCGGAGCATGGAGGAGTTTTCCAAGCCGCAGTACGGCGTGGACGTTCTGAAAGTGGAAGTGCCGGTCAACATGGCCTATGTGGCTGGAACGAAGGCTTGCAAGGGCGAGTCCGCCTACACGCGCGATGAGGCCAAGAATCATTTCCGTCGCGCAGCCGCCGCTGCGAAAAAGCCGTTCATCTATCTCTCAGCCGGCGTGAGCAACGACGTTTTCAGCGAGACGCTTGACCTCGCCGCCGAAAGCGGCGTGAATTTTTCCGGCGTTCTCTGCGGGCGCGCCACGTGGAAAGACGGCATCCCCGTTTATGCGAAGCAGGGCGTCCATGCATTCGAAGACTGGCTGGCCGATCAGGGCGTGAAGAACATCGAGAACGTGAATGCTCGGCTCAAGGCTGCCAAACCCTGGTTCAGCTTTTACGGCGCCGCTTCCGCCGCGGCCCTTGCTGACTAAAGCACCGATATTATGGGAACGACCCGCGAGCCGCTCGCGCACTTTGTGACATGACCGCGAAGCAAAGCCCATTGCTCGCGCGCACACTTGCCATTCGCACGTCGCGCCGCACCGAGCTTCAGGACGTCACCGCCGAAATCGAAAAGGCCGTGCGCGACTCCGGCTGCGTCGAGGGTGTCTGCCATCTCTATGTTCCGCACACGACGGCCGGCATCCTCATCAATGAAGGGGACGACCCCGCCGTCGCGCGCGACATGGAGGCTGCTTTTGACCGGCTCATTCCTCACGCTGGTGACTATAAACACGCCGAGGGCAATTCCGATTCGCACATCAAGACCGCACTCGCAGGCTCGTCCGAAACTGTGTGGGTCGAGAACGGCCGCCTCACCCTCGGCCGCTGGCAATCCATTTTCTTCGCGGAATTCGACGGCCCGCGTTCGCGCGAATTGCGCGTAAAAATCGTTCCGTATCCCGTGACATAAATGGCCCCTTCTCCGATTCCGCTCGGCATATACATTCAGGTGCCCTTCTGCCAGACGAAGTGCACTTATTGTAATTTTCATACGGGCGTCGTCTCGCGCGACCGCTATCAGCCTTATGCGAAGGCGGTCTGCCGAGAAATCCGCGAATCCTCGGCAACCTGCGCGCAAGCTGTTGACACCGTTTACTTCGGTGGCGGGACTCCGAGCTTGCTTGATCCCGCAGCGCTCCAGCAAATTGTCTATGCGCTTCACCACATCTACAAAATGGATTCCTTGGAAGCCACGCTCGAAGCGGATCCCGAAACGATTACGACCGAAAAGGCAGCGGCTTGGCTCTCCTCCGGATTCAATCGCTTGAGCCTGGGCGCGCAGTCCTTCAGCGACCGCGAACTCCAATCTACGGGGCGGATGCATCGGTGCGCGGATATTTTCCGGGCCGCCCAGGTTGCCCGCGACGCGGGCTTTCGCGATATCAGCATGGATTTGATTGCCGGACTGCCGCACCAGACGCACAAAACATGGGAAGAATCGCTCGACGCTCTCCTCCGCATTCGGCCCGAGCACATCTCGATCTACATGCTGGAAATTGACGAAGGCAGCCGGCTCGGAAGGGAATCGCTCGCGGGTGGCAGCCGGTATGGCGCAGGCGCGATCCCGGGCGACGATGCGATCGCCGAGTTCTACGAATGGGCATGCGCGCGCCTCGATGTGGATGGCTACGAGCACTACGAAATATCGAACTGGGCCTTGCCCGGACTCCGGTCGCGTCACAATTTGAAATACTGGCGGCGCGAGCCGTACATCGGTTTCGGCGCCGGCGCGCACTCGTTTGATGGCAGCACGCGTTGGGCCAACGTCCACGACCCGGCGCGTTACGCGGCGCTCGTCGAACAGGGAATGTCGCCGCACGAGCAAATCGAGAGCGTCACGCCCTCGCAGGCGCTTGAGGAGGAATTCTTTTTGGGTCTTCGCCAGCTCGAAGGAATTGACCTCGCCGGTATCGAGCGCAAATACGGCGCGGCTCTTGATGATCGTGTCGCCGCGTTGCGCGGCCGTATCGCCGGTCTTCATGCTCAGGGGCTCGTTGACCTCGAAGGCACGCGCCTCCGGCTTGCACCCGGTCGTCTTGCGATTTCAAATGAAGTGTTCGTGGAGTTGCTCGGCTGAGAGTGCCGTGGATGGATCGACGGGGCGCCGTCAACCTAGTTTTCGAGGCCTAATGCGCGGATTTTGTTGAGTAGAGTTTTGTAAGACACGCCGAGCTTCTCTGCCGCGCGCGTCTTATTCCACTTCGATTCGTGCAGCGCATTCTCGATCTTGAACCGTTCCACGTGCGCCATCGCGCGCTGCGATACTTCCGCGAGCGGTCCTTCCCACAGAAAAGTTGCTCGCAGCATGTCCTCGGGGAGGTCCCCGGGGGCCGGTTTTGCGGGAGGCAGTTGGAGCGCCGCGGTGTCTATCACCGAACCGTTGGCAAGAATTGCCGCGCGCTCGATGGCATTCTGAAGCTCGCGCACATTTCCAGGCCACGAATACGTGCGCAGGCGTGCGCGCGCGGCCTCCGTCAACTCAAGCGATGGTTTGCGAAACTCGCGCTTGAACCGTTCGAGAAAATGTTCTGCGAGGAGCAGCACGTCGTCGCCGCGGTCGCGAAGTGGCGGAATCGTAATCGGCAGGGCCGATATGCGGAAATAGAGGTCCTCGCGGAATGTCTTGTCGGCGACGGCAGCGCCCAGGTCCTTGTTCGTGGCCGTCAGAAAGCGCACGTTTACCTCGATTTCCTGCGTTCCGCCGACGCGCTCGAACCTGTGCTCTTCGAGCACGCGCAGGAGCTTGCTTTGAATGGCAAGCGGCAGGTCGCCGATTTCGTCAAGGAATAGCGTCCCGCGATGCGCCAGTTCGAGCTTGCCGATCTTTCGCGCACCCGCGCCCGTATAGGCTCCCCGCTCGTGGCCAAAGAGCTCGTTTTCCACCAGACCCTCCGGGATGGCGGCGCAATTGAGCGCCACGAAGGGATACTGCGCCCGAGGACCCAAATGATGAATCGCGCGAGCGAAGAGCTCCTTTCCCGTTCCGCTTTCGCCCAGCAGAAGGACGGTTGAATCCGCTGCGGCCACCCGCTGCGTGATCTGGCCCGCTTCCTTCATGGCCGGATGCTCGCCGACGATGCGCGGAAAGCCGTACCGCGCCGCGTATTCCTCCCGCAGGAGCAGATTTTCGCGCAGCAATTCCTGCTGCTTCGCGGCGCGCTCGAGCAGCAGCTTCAGGTGGTCCAGGTCCACCGGTTTCTGGATGAAATCGAATGCGCCTTCCTTCATCGCAGTGACGGCTTCTTCCACCGACCCATACGCCGTGACGAGGATGACGGGTAGCGTGGGTTCGGCTCGGCGCGCTTCGCGGAGAACGTCAATCCCGGAATGGCCGGGGAGTTTCAAATCGGTGAGAACAATGAGATAGCGGCGGCTGCGAACCTTGTCAATCGCGGCATTTCCGTCCGCGGCTTCCTCGACCGCGTAACCAGAGCGCTCGAGCGCCTTACGGAGCATGGCCCGTAGCTCGGCTTTGTCTTCGACAAGGAGAATGGGTTCCATGGCGCTCGATCTTTACTCTGCCCAGCCCGGTTCGCCGCCGGACTTTCGCAATTCGTCCTCGGCGTCCTCGATGGCCTGCTGATCGGCGACGATTTCCTGCTTTTTCGCGTCGATGTCACCTGTCTTCTGATTGATATCGCTGCGCGTGTAACCCTGCCGCAGCGCTTCATTAGGATCGTCGTAGTGTTGCACGTCGAGGTCTCCCAGCTCGCGCTGCATGACGGCGAGCGCCTCCTGATCCTGTTCGAGCTTGTGGCGCAGTTGGGCGAACCGGTCGCGCCATGCCTTTTCATTATTCGCCGAAGCGGCCTTTGCGTTCCCGGCGCCCGATGAGGACTCCGACGAGGGGACTGCCCCGACAGTGGATATACCGCCCGCAGCCGGGAGGTTCTCGTTGGTGAAGACCTTCGTCGCTTTGGGCGCGCTCTTCAATTGAGCCTTTGCCTTGCGTGCGGCTTCCGCGAGGGGATCTTGCTGTGAGCTCGGCGCCGCTGCCTGACCTTGTGATTGCGTTCCGGACGCCGGTGGCGATGGCTGCGCCAGCGAGGCTTGGCTCTGCTGCGGGTCGTGACTCTGTCCGGATTGCCGGTGCGAGGCGCCGGCCGGCACACTCAGTACCGTTGCCATAGCAGCCAAACAAAGGATTCTTCGCATAGTAATCGCCTCCCCGGAGGCATGTCAGATATATGCCTTAGCTAGTTTAGATGCGGGCGGCTTCGGAGGGGAATAGAGTCGCTGAGGGCTCCTGCCGCAAAGGTAACCACAGGAGCAGCTCGGCTCCGCCGTCCGCGCGGTTGCGGGCCTCGATGCTGCCGCCGTGCTGGAGGGCAATCTTCTGCACCACGGCCAGGCCGAGTCCCGTGCCTTCAGCCTTGGTGGTATAGAATGGCAGAAAAATCTTCGAGAGATCGTGTTCCGGGATTCCAAGCCCGCTATCGGCCACGGAAATGCGCTGCCATTTTCGGCCGGCGAGCTCCTCGAGCGTGCCGGAAATGGTCACACAGGGAGACCTCTTGCTGGCGCGCGCGGCGTCCATGGCATTGCGGACCAGGTTCAGGAGCGCCTGGCGAATAAGGGCTTCATCGCCGGGCAGCTCTAGAAAAGTGCCCTCGCAGCGGATCGCGCATTGCGGGATCGCCTCCCGCATCTCCTCGGCCACGCGCGCGACGAGCGAGTTGACCGGCACGGTCTCGTAGGAGATTTCAAGCGGCTTGGCGAAGCGCAGGAATTCCGTCACGACGTGCGTGAGAGCGCGCGTCTGCTCGATAATCCGCTCGGCCGAGTCGCGAATTTCGCCGGGCTTCGCTTCTCCGCGAATCATCTGCGCGTATCCGGAAATCGTCGCTAGTGAGTTCTTGAATTCGTGCGCGATACCGGCGGACATCTCGCCCAGCGCCGCGAGGTTTTCCTTCCAGCGCATCTGCTTTTGCAGCGCGGTAATCTCCGTGAGATCGCTCATCAGGCAGAGCGCGCCGCTTACCTTTATCTCCCGGGCGGCCGCGGCGCCCCCGGCGTCCGTTTGCGTCAGGCTGCGCACGGTGCGGAAAATCGGCGAGATTGTTACACCTAGGCGGCGGACTTCATTGTCCGCGGTGATGTGCTCCACTTCGCCGCGCTGAATTGTCTTTCCCTCGCGCAGACAGGCAGCCAGCATTCGCGCCAGATCGGAATCCGCGCCGAGAATGTCCTTGTAAGACCGGTACCGCAAGGGGCGGATGGCAAGCGCGTTTTCCGCCGCCGGGTTCGCGGAACTGATCGCGCCCGTGGCATTCACGAGCAATAGGCCCGTCGGCATGTTTCGCGTCACCTCTTCCGTCAGCCGCTCGGATTCTTGCGCCCGTTCCTGCGCCAGCACGTGCAGCCGTGCCAGCTCCTTTTCCTGCGCGCGCAGTTTTTCGATCACGCCCTGCATGGAAGCGGTCGCGAACGCCGACGCGTTCTCCGTCACTGACGCCGGATTCGTCCAGCCCTCGCGGGAGGGCGCAGCCTGATTTCGCAGGAATTTACGGACCAATAGCAGAAATGCGGAAAGTAGCCCTAACAAAACCACAAGCGCGGCGCCGGCATAGACGAACCCCATGGGCGAGAGTGCGATCGGATGATGAGGAAGCGGCAGCATTATTCCAAATCTCTTTGCGCCATCATCGTACCATCAGGAGCTTCAGATACCAGTTGACGACCGGCGTGCCGAAGAAAGCCGTGAGGATCGCTGCGAATCCAAGGAACGTCCCAAACGGCAATTCGTAGTCTGACCCCTTCCGCCGGATGAGAATAAACGCCAGCCCCAGAATGCTTCCCAATAGAGAGCCGGCCAGGATGGTAAGCAGCGTCCGCTTGACGCCCAGGAAAGTGCCCGCCATCAGCATCATTTTTACATCGCCCATCCCCATTCCTTCCCGCCCACGGAGCCGTAAATATGCTTCCGACACCAGCCACAGCAGGCCGCCCCCTATAGCCGCTCCCAGGAGCGCGTCTGCAAGCGACAACACAGGCGCCGGGGGAGGGAAGTCGAGGATACGCTTGGCTATCCAGCCCGCCGTGCCATCCGCCGGTGCTGTGAACAGGCTCAGGAGAAGTCCGAGCGCAAATCCCGTGTAGTTCACCGCATCCGGCAGAATCCGCTCGTGCAGGTCCGTGAACACAAGCACGATCATCAACGCCGAGAAGACAGCCCATTTCAGCCCTTCCGCGGTCAGCCCGAACATCCGATAGCACGCATAAATCAGAAGTGCGGTCAGCAACTCGACCAGCGGATAGATGGCTGAAATGCGCGCCTTGCAGCCGCGGCATTTTCCGCCAAGCAGCAGGTAGCTGACGACGGGAATGTTGTCGTATGGCCGGATTGGCGCGCCACACGTCGTACACGCAGACACCGGCTTGACAATGGATTTGTGGGCCGGGATTCGCACGATGCATACGTTCAGGAAGCTGCCTATGATCAATCCGAAGAGAACGACAAAAATGCCAATGAGCGTCGTGGGAACCACAACTCGAATCTGCCACATCCGTGAAAACCTCTCAAGCTGCGCCCCCGCCATCGTGCCCGACTACTAACTCGCCGGCGGAAGCGAGGGCCCGCGCGATCTTTCCCGTGCTTTTTCGGAGCAGCGCGCGGCGCGGTCCTGCGCCTCGTTCGAAATCCTGCGTTATAGTATCTCCCTGGCCGATGACTTCCTGGCTCGAGCAAAAAATCCGGCGGTACGAGCACATGCGCTGGGCTCAGGAGCCCAATCGCCGTACGCTTCCTTTTGCGTGGGGGCTTGAACACATCGGCGGCAAGGCGGACGACCCGGATCCCCGCGCCTTCCTTGAACGTTTTGCCGGGGAAACTCTCGCGCACAGCGATGATTGGTACGCTACCGTCCCGGCTCGTGATTACGCGCTCGATGGCAACGTCCTCACTTTCACAAGCGCGATTGCTTCGCCCTGGCCGGAAAACAATCGCGTGTATGGCCAATTGTTCCCCGCGCGCGGCGCCCGGACGGCAAAGGGGCGCGCCGTCGTCGTTCTCGCGCAGTGGAATGCGCGCTGGGAAGAGCAGCAGGACATCTGTCGCTGGCTGAGCTTTTTGGGTATCACGGCGGTTAAGATGAGCCTGCCGTACCACGACCGGCGCGCCATTCCCGGCCATCCGCGCGGCGACCATCTCGTCGGCCCCAATGTGGGCCTGACACTCCAGGCAAATCGTCAGGCGGTTCTCGACGCGCGGCGTACACTCCGCTGGCTTGAGCATGAAGGGTACGGCCCGGTAGGCCTGCTGGGCACCAGCATCGGCTCATCCATCGGGTTTATCACCATGTGCCACGAACCCGCTTTGCGCGCCGGCGCGTTCCTGCACGCCGCCACATACTTTGGCGACGTGGTCTCGAATGGGCTGACCACGATGAACGTGTGGGAACCATTGCAAACGAAGCTCACGCGCGACGAAATCCGCCGCTATTGGGCGCCCATCTCTCCATATCCGTACATCGCAAAGCTCGACGGTTCGCAAAGAAAAATCCTCGCCGTCACGGCCCGCTACGATCCCACCTTCTGGCCCGAATTCACAGCGGACTTTCTTCGTGTGATTCGGCGCGACGGTGTGGAATTTGAAAATCTGTCGTTGCCGTGCGGCCACTACTCGCTCGGTGTCGCGCCCTTCAAATATGCCGCTGGATACCGTTTTGGAAGATTCCTCTCCCGGGCGCTCAGATAGGTGAGGCGTGTTCCGCCCGCGCCGGAAAATACTTCCGGTATTTCACAGGCAGGGACTTGGGCCGGCCCAGGCGATCGCATATCACGTGCAACGTTTCTCCGGTCGCGATCAGTTCGCCGGACGCCTGGTTGAGAATTTCGTAGCTGAATCGGATCGTGCGCCGTTGCGATTCCGTCACGCGCGTGCGAATCACAAGTACGTCGTCGAATCGCGCCGGACGCTTATAGCGGCACTGCGCCTCGGCCACGACGATAAAGCTGTCGTCCTCCGCCTCCATGCGCTTGTATTCAAAGCCGAGCTGTCGGCACAGCTCCACGCGGCCGACTTCGAACCACGTAAAATAATTGCCGTAGTAGACCACGCCCATCTGGTCCGTCTCGGCATAGCGCACGCGGATAGTTGTTTCGGCGTAGTCCTTCATCGGCGATTTCGCGTCCTTTCCACTGCTCCAGCGGCTAATTGGGCTTCGCGGCTTCGGATTCGTGCGCGTACTTCTCGCGCAGCTCGTGCGTCAGGGCGCAGGCGATGGCGAGCGATTTCGTATCAATCCCTGTCGAGACGCCCCGTGCCGCAAGCGTGGTCAGGATGGACTCAGTCGGAATGTTGCCCACGGCGTGGTCGCCCGCAAACGCGCATCCGCCCAGGCCTGTGAGCGTGGCGTCGAATCGCCGGCATCCCGCTTCGTACGCGGCAAGAATTTTCTCGGCAGCTCCTTCCGGCCGGCTGTGCAGGTGCACGCCAATTTCGACGCCCGCGACGCAGCCCTTCACCGCCCTATACAAATTGGAAATGTCCTGCGCGCTCGCGATACCGGCCGAGTCCGCAAGCGATACGGTGCGAACACCGGCATCCTTCAGCCACATGAGCGTCTCTTCGACGATTTCCGGGCCCCATGGCTCGTCGTACGGGTTGCCGAATGCCATCGAGACATAAACAACCAGCCCGCGCTGCGCCGCCTTCGTTTCCCGCCGCAGCTTCTCGACGAACCCGCGGGACTCCGCGCGCGACATATTCGCGTTGGCACGGCGAAAATATGCGGAGATCGAATAGGGGTAGCCAATGGTCGTCACGCCCGGGGCCGCAAGCGCGCGGTCGAGCCCCTCGGCATTGACCACGATCCCGATCATTTCCAGTGCCTCGCCTGGAGGCAGCGTCGTCTGGCTCAATCCTTCCATGACGGCTTCGCTATCCGCCATCTGCGGCGCATGTTTCGGCGAAACAAAACTCACTGCGTCCATGTGGACGAAGCCCAGTTTCACGAGCTGCGTCAGGTATTTTATCTTCTCTTCCGTGGGAATGATCTGCGGCAGCCCCTGCCAGGCGTCGCGCGGGCACTCGACGACGGTCACTTTATCCGCGCATGTCACGTCACCCATGCTCCGTTCTTGAATTCAGCCGCGGCCGTCGAGCGCCGCGTTCGCAATCAAGATCCAATTTGTTGCGGTGGAATACGGGCAAAAGAATACTGCATATCGCTGCCGTGGGATACCAGGCCGTCCATTCATGTCCGCGTGAGCGGTGGTTCTTCAGTCTCACTGGCTGGCTTGCCCGCCCTCGGACGCGCCTGCGTCCATCGCTCCGGGAATGTTCGGCACGCGAAAAACTTTTCCCGTCCGCGCGTCGGCCATCGAAATATTGTTCACGTCGAGGGTGCGGCCCATAGCATGATTGAAGTTCACTTGCGCTTCGATCAAATTGACTCTGTCGCGCAAGTCCGTTCCTTCTGCCGTGGTCAGTTGCTGCTGTTTGAGCACGACGTTGAACGACGTCGAACTACCGAGCTGGAATTTCTTCACTTCCGCATCGTAACTCTGCTGCGCCAGGTCCCTCGCTTTCTCCGCAGCCGCCACTGCCGCCCGCGACTGCGTGAGGGCGATGAGCGCATTCCGCACATTCAGGAAAATAGTGTTTTGAAGCTGGCGATATTGCACTTCCTGCTGCCGCTCGTCGAGTTGGGCCTGGGCGTTGTCCGCCTGAGCCGCGCGGTTGCGGATAGGCAGTGAAAAGTTGATACCGGCGACAAAGCTCGGATATTTGGCGTTGATCATGCTGTCAAGCGCGTCGCCCAATCCACCCGGGAAGACGTGCGTCGTCGTAGTGAATGCGGATGGAGTCCCGGCGAACGTCGGCATTCCACCGACAATCACAGGCGTTCCATTTTGTTGGAGAACCGGCGCGTCCAAATTCGGGATAAAGGCTGTCGGCGTCTCCGTGTTCTGCGTCAAAATTCCGCCCAGCCCGGTGGCGCCATATTGCGCGAAAGCGGTAAGCGATGGCAGCAATTCATTGTGAGTCGCTTTTACTTCAATTCCCGCGTTTTTCAGGTTCAATTCTGCTTGGCGCATCTCGGGTCGCTTGGTCCAGGCCTCCTGCACCGCTTGCTGGATGGGAATATTCTCGGTGACTTCGGGCGTCGAGATCGCCGTCGTGGGAACAATTTCAACTCCCTGGAGGGATATCGCAAGGGGATCCTTGGTGATGGCGTCGAGCAACACCGTCTCGTCCTGCAACTGCACCGTCTGCGCTTGGACCAGGGCCTGCTGGTCGGACGCGAGTTGCGATTCCGCAGTCACCACGTCGAGGGGAGCCATCGTCCCGATTTCGAGCTGCTTCTTGTTGTTTTCGTAAAGCTGCTCGTCTGTCCCGACCGTGCTCTCCTCCACCTTTACATTTTCGCGTGCAAACACCAGTTCCCAGTAGTCGTTCGAGACCTGCGCGACATCCTGCATCACCGCCTGCGCGAATTGCGCGTCGGCAACTTTCACCGAGTTCTTTGCTTCAAGGATGTACCGCGTGTTCGGCAAAATCCCGAATCCCCTCAGAAGCGGCTGGGAGAGTGTGACATATAGGTTGGACTGCACCGAAGGGTTGAATATGTTGGCCGCAGTCGACGAGGACCGGTCGTTGTCCCATGAAACAGAAAAGGCCGTGCCGGTATGAAAAGTCTGAGAATATCCGAAATCATAGGTCGCCGCGTGCTCGGATAGTGTCGCCAGCGAAGGCGAGCCTGTGCCGGAGGTGAACGGGTTGTTCACCGGAAACTCCTGGTCCGAAATGTTTACGCTCGAAGTGAGAATGGGATCGAACCCTCCCGAAGGCGTGGATCCGAGCAGCACGGGAGCGGAACCGCTCGTTCCCAGAGAGGCGCCTCCCGCCTTCGCGCGCAGCAAGTTGACTTCAGCTAGCCAAGGCGTAAACCGCTGCACGCTGATATCGAGATTGTTTTCGAGAGCGAGAGAAATCGCGTCTTCCAGGCTCAGCATCAGCTTGCCGTCTTGAATCAATTGGCCAATGTCCGGCGAATTTGTCAGCACCGGCTCCGGCATTTTCACCGGCCTGTAGGGCCGAGTGAAGTCCGGCAACCACCGCGGGCCTTTCGAATAGTCCGGCCCCAGATTCAGTGTACGGGCCTGGTCCGGCGGGGGTGCGGTTCCCGTTTGCCCAGGCGTTGTGGCGGGCAGCGCCTGTGTTTGCCCCTGGTTCTGCGCCTCTTGCGCGCCAAGGGGCGCGATAGCCAGTGATGCGGCGGTCAAGAGTACAATTGCTGCGTGCCTTAGACTTCCACTCATCGTTTTTTCCTCTCCGCACAAATCTACTCGCGCACGTGTGTGCAGAATCTTAAGCCATCCAAACGTGCCAGAGTGGCAATTTATTTAAACAGTGCTTCTTGCGCCAAAGGGTGCCCGCTATTGCTCGCGCGTTGCGTCCCGTAACGGCCCTATTCTCGCCCGCTCCTATGGACTAGCCATAGGTAAGGTGCCATATCTCCTATGGGAATACAATAACGACGTCCGCTTCGGTTCCCATTCGGTGATTCGCATCGCTTGGCACGATGGCACGCTTCCATCTCGGCGCGTTGACACCTTGCGTTGCCTCCCTCTACCATGCCTGTGGCCCAAAGGCACCCATGTCCTTCGATTGCCTCCCGCAGCCCATATCAGTGCGCGAGAATTCCCGCGGCTCCTCCCGCGCCGTCGGACTAAGGCTCTTCCTTCGATGCCTGCTTATCCTTCTGTGTGGTTTCATCTCCATGGCCGGCAGCGCCCGCGCTCAAACCCCCGAACAGCTCAAGCCCCAAGGTTACGTCAATGATTTCGCGGGTGTGCTCAGCCAGCCCGCTCGAGACCAATTGACTGCCCTTTGCACCGAAGTGGACCAGAAGGCGCAAGCGCAGATCGCCATCGTCACAATCAAGTCTCTCGGCGGACAGCCCATCGAAGATTATTCCATTGACCTCGCCACGCGCTGGGGCATCGGTCCAAAGCAGAAAGACCGCGGCGTCCTGATTCTGCTCGCCGTGGACGACCATCAGTACCGGTTTGAAGTCGGCTACGGCCTCGAACCCATTCTCCCTGACGGGAAGGTCGGCGGCTTCGGCCGCGAAGCTGTCCCCTATCTCCGCGACAATAATTACGACGCCGCGGTCCTGCTGATGACGCGCCGCGTTGCTGACGTCATTGCCTCGGATCGTGGCGTTACTCTTTCCGGTTCGGCCCCTCCGTCGCCGCAAGGCTCCGAAGGCGGCGCGACTGGCTGGACAATCGGACAAATAGTCCCGTTCCTATTTCTGATTTTCATAGTTTATTCGATCATTCGCAGTGTGAGCAGGCGTTCCGGCTCGCGCTACCATAGGGGCGGAGGCTGGTGGATGGGCCCGATGATCGGCGGCGGGTGGGGTGGAGGCGGTGGATTCGGAGGTGGCGGTTTCGGCGGCGGTGGCGGAGGATTTGGTGGGTTCGGCGGCGGGGGATTCGGCGGTGGCGGCGCCGGCGGCAGTTGGTGACTCACGGCCCGCCCGCCGCAATCTTTCCGCGAAAGGCGCGATAATGGAAGCAAAGATCAGCGAACTGATTGAACGTCTGAAATCCTCCTCTTCGCAAAATCTGAAGGCGATCGTCCTCTATGGCTCCGCCGTAACCGGCGAATTCCTCGCCAAACATTCCGACCTGAACATTCTCTGCCTCGTGGAACGCGCGGCCGCCGCCGACCTGCAAGAGCTCCACTCGGCTGCGGAATGGTGGATGAGCCAGGGGAATCGCGCTCCGCTCGTCTTCACGCTCGATGAGCTACGCCGCTCCGCCGATATTTTTTCGATCGAGCTACTGGACATGAAACAGCATCACCGCATGCTTTTCGGCGACGATTTTCTCGAAGGATTTGAGGTGCCCCTCCGCCTGCATCGCGTGCAGGTCGAGCGCGAGCTACGCGAGGGTTGGCTGCGATTACGGCAAGCCGTCCTCGCCGCGCCGCGCAAGAAAGCGGTCTATCTCAGGATCATGCTCTCGTCCGTTGCCGCTTTCTGCGCGCTCTTTCGCCACGCCCTTTTCGCCCTGGGGCACGCCATGCCGCCCGGCAAGCGCGAAGCAGTGGACGGGATCGCGTCTCTCGCGGGTGCGGACCCTTCCGCATTTCACACCATTCTTGATTTCCGAGAAGGGAAGCGCAAGGAGAGCAGAATTGATGTGAAGGCCACTTTACAAACGTATCTCGAGTTCGTCGAGATCGTCACCAACGAGGTGGACCGCCGCCTCGACGCATCCTAATGTCGCGTTAATCATAAGGAGGTCCGGACGTTGATGGCCATTAACCTCTTTGAAGCTCATTGCGCCCGAGCGCGTCGCGCCAGGAGTATCGGCTTGAGGATCTCTTTGGCCACGATTTTCCTTGGCGGTTTCCTCGTGTGTTTGTCGGCCGTCAGGCTGGGTGCCAAACAGGACTCAGCCGCGCCCGTTCCTGCAAAGCCAATCGAAACTATCGTGTGCGAAATTCTCGAAAATCCCGCCGCATACAACAACAAGTTGGTACGGGTTCGAGGCCGACTTTCCGTAGATTCTGAATCCGCAGTGATTGAAGGTTACGGATGTTCACACGCGATTTGGTTTACATACCCCGATGGCTCCGGCCCTCCCGGCATGATCGCGACCACTCTCGGACGAGCCGTCCCAGGAGGAACTAATTCGCAGGGCGTGAGGGTGGCTCCTATTCGAGTCAATTTGGTTTTCGATTCAAATTTCAGGAAATTTCAGAAGTTTGCGACCGCCTCTGCAAAAGCGCAGAACCAAGCGGAGAAACAGTATGACAAAGACCAGCGTAGCGGTATGGTCTTTTACGGCGTCATCGCGACATTTATAGGACGAATCGATGGCGTTTCGGCCGAGGTTCACGCAGCTCACCTGAAGCGGTCACCGAACGATTTGGCGGATTGGAAAGGGTTCGGGCAGATGGGGATGTATGATGCTGAATTAGTGCTCCAATCCGTTCAAGGCCCCTTTGAAATGGATATGACCATTATCAGGTAGAGGATGAATTATCCGAAACTCACTGCGCTCTCCGCGTCGCCTGCGGGGACGAAAGGCGTAGTGAATTTCGATTTTCATCTCTGCAGTTGTATGTTAGATTTCGCCCCGGAGGGGATGTCATGAAGCAATTTGTTGTCGTTCTCGCGGTTCTCTTAGTCATCGGGTTGCTCGTCGGCGGCATGTACGTTTCGAGCCGAAACCAAATGGTCCGCCTGAACGAGGCGATCAAATCGAATTGGGCCGAAGTGGATGTCGTCCTTGAGCGCCGCGCGGACTTGATTCCCAATCTCGTCGCGACCGTGAAGGGCTACGCCGCCCAGGAACAGACTGTCTTCGACGACGTGGATAAGGCGCGCACGCAATATATGAACGCCCAGTCCCCCGCGGACAAAATTGCCGCCAGCAATCAACTCTACGGCGCCGAGGTTAAGGTTCTCGCCCTTGCTGAAAATTATCCGCAGCTTAAGTCCAGCGAGAATTTCCTGCGCCTCCAGGATGAGCTCGCGGGCACGGAAAATCGCATCGCCGTCGAGCGCAAGCGCTACAACGATTCCATCCAGGACTACAACACTTTCATCGGCCTCTTTCCGAATAGCATTTTTGCCCGCTGGGCCGGTTTCCAGCGCAATAACGATTATTTCGCCGCTCCAGAAGCATCTCGCGAGGTCCCTCAGGTCCAGTTTCCGCCGCCCGGTCGCTGAGGCGCTTACAAGATAGTCCTGTGGGCCTGTCGAATCTTGGATTGTTACGCTACGGTGAATTCTGGCGGGCGTCTCTTGACCCGGCTTTCCCGCCCGCGTTAGTCTACTTGGAGCCGCACAAGGTTACGTACGCCAGGGGATTGTAGCCGCCACAAATTGATGAAACAGACCGTCCGAATCGCCGGAGGCATTAACGAGCTCTTCGGCACGCTCGATGAAAACCTGAAATTCTTCGAGTCCGCCCTGCAGGTGACCACGCAGTTGAAGGATCGCGACCTCGAAATAGAAGGAGAGCCGGCGCAGGTCGAGCGCGCGGCCCGCATCCTCGGCGCGTACAACCAGCGCATCGTCGAAGGGCATGTCCCCGATAGCCAGGAAGTGAAGTCGTTGCTCCGCGTCGCCGCCGGCGAGCCGGCCTCCTCCCTTCATGGAGCCTTTTCGCCTTCTCGCACGCGCGCGCTGGGAAAAAGGAGCATCACCCCCAAAAGCCCGAACCAGCGCCGCTACATCGAGACGCTCGAAACTTACGACATGGTTTTCGCCATCGGCCCGGGCGGAACAGGGAAGACTTATCTCGCCGTCGCCATGGCCGTCTCAGCGCTGCTCTCGAAGCAGGTGAACCGCATTATCCTCGCCCGTCCTGCGGTGGAGGCGGGCGAGCGTCTCGGATTTCTTCCCGGCACAATCCAGGAAAAGGTGGACCCCTATATGCGCCCGCTCTACGACGCCCTCCACGATCTCGTCGAAGCGGATAAGCTCGAACGCTTCCTGGAAAAAGACATTATCGAGGTCGCGCCCCTGGCCTTTATGCGCGGCCGCACGCTCAACGATTCCTTCGTGATTCTCGACGAGGCACAGAACACCACCGGCGAACAAATGAAAATGTTTCTCACCCGCCTGGGATTTAATTCCAAGGCCGTCATCACCGGTGACGTCACGCAGATTGATCTCCCGAGCGATCGTCGCTCCGGCCTCGTGGAGGCCATTGAGGTCATCGGAAAAATCGAGGGCATCGCGCTCGTCTATTTCGATGAGCGCGATGTGGTCCGCCACAGCCTCGTGCAGCGCATCATCAAGGCTTATGACGAATATGGCGCGGGGCGATCTGGCGGCTCGGGTCGGTCTGCAAAAACCGGTGAAAGCCACGCCCGTGAAAATCCTCATCGCGAATAGTGTGCGAGGCTTATCAGGCAGACATCCGGGAATCTCTCCCCTGGCCTGTCATTTGCGCTGCAAAATGATTTGACAACTCCCCATGATTCTCAATCGCCAGCGCCGTGTGCGTATACCTGTTCAGAAACTGGAAGCGTTTTCTTCGCGCGCGCGAAGGATGCTCGATCTTTCCGCGAATGCACTAACCGTTTGCTTGGTCGCCGATTCCGAAATGGCGCGCTGGAATCGTGCGTATCGTGGCAAAAATCGTCCCACCGATGTATTGTCCTTTCCGGTGCACGCGGCGTCCAGCAAGCGCGGCAGCCGATGGAGGAACGGCCGGGCATCAGGATATCTCGGCGATATTGCCATTGCGCCGGCGATTGCGCTTCGCAACGCTCGTCTCTTGGGCCGGTCATTCGATGACGAAATGAAAGTCCTCATCCTCCATGGGATCCTTCACCTGATGGGCTACGATCACGAAACGGACACGGGGCAAATGAACCGCCGCGAGCAGCGCCTCCGCCGCGCTCTGGGACTGGCTTAACCCATGGCCACTTTTCTCTATACCGCTGTTGTGCTCGCTCTGACGGCTGGGCTCATCCTCTTCGCCTACCTCGATCGCATTTATCGGGAACTCGGCCGCGTCACCACCGGGCGAATTCGCAGCCATCTCGACACCTTCGAAGCTGAAATCGAGCCGCGCTTCAAGATGAACCGGCGGCGCGCCGCCCTGGCCTTCAATCTTCTCGCGCGGCTGTGGCTCGTTCTTGTGGCTGCTGTCACCGCTCGCGGCGTGCTTTTTTTCGCGCTCGGGCCCTGGGAAGCCGTCGTGGAAATGATCTTCTTCCTGGGAGCCGAGGTTGTGATCGCCATGCAATTTCTCCCCGCGCTTCTTCTCGCCGGCGCTTCCGGGAATTGGGTCGCCCCGTTTGTCCCGGTGGCGCGCCTCTTTGTTTGGCTCATTTGGCCGATCCAAGCCGTTTTCGAAATTCTTGTTTCCGTTCTTCACCTTTCCGAAGTGGACGAAGCATCTCCGGCGGATGATCAGCAAGCCATCGGTGCCATCGTGGATGCCGCCACGGAAGAAGGCATCATCGAGAGGGAGGAAGCACGCCTGATCGAGCAGGTCGTCGAATTCAGCGACAAGCGCATCCGCGACGTGATGACGCCGCGGCCTGACGTCATCGCCATTCGCGCTGCGGCCACTCTCGAAGAGCTCCGCGGTCTGATCGTGGGCACAAAATTCTCGCGCTTGCCCGTTTACGACAAATCGCTCGACGACATCCTAGGCATTGTCGTCGCTCGCGACATGCTCGAGGTGCCCGACCGCGATGCGGCTCGCCGCACCGTCCGCGAGTTGATGCGTCCTCCACTCTTCGTGCCCGAGACGAAGCTTGGCTCGGAGCTGCTCAAGGAAATGCAGCGCAAGAACCAGCAGATGGCCGTCGTGATTGACGAGTACGGCTCGATGGCCGGCGTCGTCACGGTCGAGGATTTGGTGGAGGAAATCGTCGGTGAAATCGGCGAGGAGGATCGCCGCCCCGCTCCCGACGTCATCCGCGAAGCTGGCGGGACGCTTGTTCTGCGCGGCAGCACGTCGGTGGACAAAATCGAGGAACTATTCGGTATCGAGCTCGAAGCGGATTCACGGAACTCGAATGTCGCGACCATCGCCGGCCTCCTGAACGGCGTCGCCGGCCATGTCCCCCGCACCGGAGAAGTGATCGAATTCGGCGGCTTGCGCTTCGAAGTTCTCGAAGCAAATCAGCGAAAAGTGCTGCGCGTCCGCGTCCGCAGCGCCGCCGCGGGAGCCGCCGCTTCAGGCCGCACCATTTAATACATTTCCGCCGCGTTTCTCTTTTGGTTTGCTCGACATCACGAATCGAAATCGCTCCACGGAATCGTGCGCTGCTCGCGGCTGCTGCGCTGCGCAAGTTCGATGGCGCGTATGGTTCGGACTCCATCGCGCGCGGGCACGGCGAGCGGCGCTCCGTGAAGAATGGCGTCGCGGACATTGGCATAAAAGCGCCGGTAGTCGCCCGTTTCCGTCTTTATCTTTTCGCCCTTCGGCGGGTCGCCGTTCGGAAGATACAAAGTCCCCCAGCGAGATTCGGGATCTTCGCCCCAGTCGGGGCCAGCGGGCAATTCGCCCCGGCGCAAATGCTCCTCCTGCGGATCCATGCCGTACTTGATGAAAGAGCCTCGCGTGCCGTGCAGAAGGTACCTGGGGCCCGGCATGCACGCAAGCATGCTCGAGCGCAGCAGCGCGGCCACGCCGGGATATTCGAAGCGCACGTCGAAGGCGTCGTCCGCCACGGCGCCCTCGCGTTGCGCAAACACGTGCGCCGAAATCGCGGGCGGTATTCCGAAAAGAACCATCGCCTGGTCAATCGAGTGTGAGCCGAGGTCGTAGAGAGTCCCGCTGCCCGGCTCGTCCACCTCGCGCCACGTGCCCGGCTTTTGTTCGGGGCGGTAGCGATCGTAGTGCGACTCGTAGGAGACAATCCGGCCAAGCACGCCGGACGCGAGCAGCTTCTGCACCGTGAGAAAATCGCCATCCAGCCGCCTGTTCTGATAAACGGTAAGCAGGCGGCCGCGGCCCTCCGCAAGCTCCACAAGCCGCAATGCCTTCGCGGAGGTGGTGGTGAAAGGCTTGTCCACAACCACGTCGCGTCCCGCCAGCAGGCAGCGTTCGGCCACTTCGAAATGCGTGGGAGTGGGTGTTGCCACAACGCAAAGCCGAATCTCCTGGTCCGCGAGAAGTTCGTCGAGCGTGCGAACCACCCGAACATCCGGGTACTTCTGCTGTGCGAGGCCGCCGTGGCGCTCGAGGATGCACGCCAATTCCAGCCCCGCCACGGACCGTATCGTCGGCGCGTGAAACGCCTGGCCCGCGAGACCAAAGCCGACAAGACCGACCCGTATCATTGCCGCCTCCGTATTCGCGCGAAGAAGCCCAACTATATCATCGCGAGTTCGCACGCCGCGACGCCGGCGCAAAAATCCGTGCATAATGTAGGCGCGTGAGGTGCGCGGCTATGGCATACAACCCCAGGCATATGAAGTGGTGGGGTTGGGGCGATGTGGAAGCGGGCTTCGATTCGGATGCCCATCCCGGATTCTGGCCCTACGCGAAGGCGCAGCTAGGCATTGAAGGAGAGGGTTTCTGCACGCCGCCGGTCCCGCTTGAGGCCGTGCAACTCCCAGAGGCCAACATCAACGCTCGCTTTTTGGCTCAACTGAGCGCAACCTTGCATCCCAGCCAGATTTGCGATTCCCGCCGCGAACGCGTGATTCACGCCTACGGCAAGGGCTTCCGCGACCTGTATCGCCTGCGCCGCGGACATGCCGAAGGCGCTCCCGATCTTGTCGTCTATCCCGAAAACGAGGACGATGTGCTCGTCGTCCTGCGAGCGGCGGCACACCACGGCGTCACTGTCATCCCGTTCGGCGGCGGCTCGAATATCTCCGGTTGTGTCGAGCGCATGGACACGCATCGCATGGCCGTGTCGCTCGATATGCGCCGCATGCGCCGCGTTCTGGCCGTGGACGCGGAGTCGTTCACGGCTCGCGCCGAGGCCGGCGTCTTCGGCCCTGATCTCGAAGAGCAGTTGAGCGCGCATGGCATGACGCTTGGCCATTTTCCGGACTCTTTTCTGCACTCCACTCTCGGAGGTTGGGTCGCCACGCGCTCCGCCGGGATGCAGAGCGACAAGTACGGCAAAATCGAGGACATGGTCGTCGCCCTGCGCATGGTTACCCCCGAAGGCGTGCTGGCGACGCGCGCGGTCCCGAAATCGTCGAATGGTATTGATGTGAACCACCTGTGCATCGGCAGTGAGGGAACGCTGGGCGTAATCACGGAAGCCACGATGCGAGTTCATCCCCGGCCCGAGTCGCGCGTTGTCCCCGCTTATCTTTTTCCCGAGTTCGAGAGCGGCCTCCAAGCCATGCGCGAATGTGTTCGCGCGGAATGTATGCCTGCGATGGCGCGGCTCAACGATCCCGACAAAACCGCGCTGTCACTCGCTTTTAAACCCCCTTCATCAGGCCTCTCGCAAGCAGTGAATAGGATTTTCAAGCGATATCTGACAGTGCGGGGGTTCGACCTGCCCCGGGCGTGTCTGATGCTTACGGCCTTTGAGGGCCCCAAGGATAAGGTCTCGAGGCAGCTACGGGAAGTGAGCGCGATTTACCGGCGGTTTGGCGCGACCAGCCTGGGCTCGGGATCGGGTAAGTCCTTCGAAGCCACAAAATATGACTTTCCGCATATCCGGGATTATTTGCTGGAGCGCGATGTCACCACGGATGTGAGTGAGACATCTACGGTATGGAGCAACATCATGCCGCTGTATCAAGCTACGATAGCGGCTATACGAGCCGCGATTTCGGAGAGTGGTGCAAAACCATGGTCCGGGTGCCATATCAGCCACACCTATCAGGCGGGCGCGAGCGTCTATTTCACGTTCGGGTTCACCCAGCAGCAGGGACGCGAAATGGAGCAGTATATGAGGGTTAAGCGTGCCGCCCAACAGTCGTTCATGGACCACGGCGCGACGCTTTCGCACCACCATTCCGTTGGCACGGAGCATCTGCCCTGGCTCGCGGCGGACATTTCGCCATTGGGGGTAAAGGCCGTGGCGGCGCTCAAGCAGGGCCTCGACCCCGGCAACATCATGAATCCGGGGCGGCTGCGGCCATCGCGGGATGCCTTCGAGGAATGGTCGCGCATTGGCAGCTTTCCCAAGGCAAATGCAGAAGCAGATGCCCTTCTTGTCCGCCGTCTGCGAAGTCAAAAGGGAAATCTTTAATTCGCATTCCGTTTTGAATCTGATGAATTAAGTTTACGATGCGCTTGTGGCCTACAACTTGGGCAACCTGTGGCGGCGGCTGGTGCTGCCGAAGAGCATCGACGCCTGGTCGCTGACGAGCTTGCAGCAGCGGTTGGTCAAGACGGGCGGGCGGCTGGTCAAGCATGCCCGCTATTATTGGCTCCTGCTGGCTGAGGGACATCTGCACCGGCGACTGTTTGGCCAGATGCTGCGGCGGATCTGGGCGCTGCCGATGCCATCGGGTTAGCACTCCCATTGCGTTTACAAAATCTGGGGCCGAAGGAGGAAGGTCGGTATTGTGTCTAAGAAATCGATTACGCGGCAACAACGCGGCGCGTCAGATGGGCGAAGAACGAGCCGTCGGCACGCCGAACCTTCGCTGGGGACTGCCGTGGTCATAAAATTCTTGAGTTTAGCGACGAAGGAGAGTTAGGATGCGCGAGCTTGGAGGCCAAATCGGAAATCCCGGCTGAGTAACAGCAAAAAGGCATCGCGATGAAGGGCGGAGAGAAGGAGCGGACCCCATGCAGCAATTCTGGCTGTTTCAAGCAACCCCCGATGAATACAAGCTCGTTGAGAAGGTTCCGGCGCATCTCGCCAAGGGAGATTTCTGGCTGGCGAAGCAGCATCGAGACAAACTACGCGCTGGTGATAAGGTGATCCTCTGGCAGTCCGGTAAAGAGGCAGGCATTTATGCATTCGGTTCGGTCGCTGGCAAACCTTACATGAAGCAAAATAAATGGCGGGTTGACATTCAATACAATCCATTGCTGAGGCAACCCGTATTCAAGCGCGACCTAAAAAAGCATCCGCTCCTGAGCAATTTGAGTGTTTTGAAGATGCCGCGGGGCACAACCTTCCCTGTTAGAGAAACTGAGTGGCAGGCTTTGCAGGAGCTAATTTCGAAGGATACCGTTAGCATCTTCACGCCCTACAAGCAGGAGGAGAACCGGTTCACCAACGGGCTCGTCGCCCTACTGCAATTATCTTCGCGATGCGGCGGACCATTGCCGGCTGCATCGTTTCTTCGTGATCTGATCGCCCTTGAGCCGCGGGGAGAGATTGGAAGTTTCCACGTACTTCGCGGTTATGACGGGCATGCCGACGCTGAGTTGTGTGGGCCAGACTCCTGCATTCGGTTCGAGACGAAGATCGAGTCCGGTGCCTTGCACGAGGATCAGGTAAAGCGCCATCTCGAGTCGCTGGAGCACGCACCGCAGCCCCGGAGGGTACTCGTACTTCTGACTCCGGATGACAGCAGCAGCAGCTACGTCAAGGGATTCCTTTCTAGCAAGTGCATCAAGTCGTTTTGTTCCAAGGACAAGGGCCACATTGTAACGCACTTGGAATGGAAGCAGGTCCACGACTACCTCGAACTTAGTGTCGCCAGTCGCAGGGTGACGGCGTTTTCTCGACTCGTGATCGCAATTCTTGAATCAGATTCACGATCGAATTTTTGAGCAGGACTTCGCGGGAATTATACAAAAAATTGCATTTGGTGATGATTCAGAGGTTTACGCCGAGACCAACGATGAGCACACCGGTTACCTCGACGATGATTTGGAACATTGGGAGCAATGGAATACTCCGAGAAGACATGACAAGCTTGATGGCAAGGGCAGGAAGCTGCTGCTCTACGACCCAGTTCGCAAGGCGATTACAGTTGAGTTCGAGATAGCGAAAGTGGAACCGAAAAAGTGGCGGGGAAAGTTCTCCTGCCGGAACTCCATCGCCCCCAAGACCGCGGAAATCTATTCCCAACCGATACCGCTAAGCCATATCAAGACGATTCCGGGTTTTAGGAACTTCACGCGGGGCATGGCCGGCGCGTGGAACGTGACGCGTGAAGAATACAGGCTATTGCGGGAGGTTTAATGACCTCACTCAATAGTAGTTCCAGCTTCCTGCCAGCGACCGCCAGTCGCCTTCCCGTCAAACGCAACGGTCACAGCCTCCTCCGCAGCGCCGGAATCCCTAACAGCCCCTGGTTTTAGTCTTTTTTCACGCTGGTTCACTGGATTCCGTAAAGATTCACAGTATGATGCGATTATAGTAATTAGGGATTAGAGCGAGAAATGCATTAAGCGCATTTAAGGCACATTAAGGGGCGATTTGGTGTCATTTTGTGGCTTTTAAGGGCCTTTTAACCAGCTTAAGAGAGCAAAGTCCATGCTGCTATTTGCTCCGGTTCATGCTGCAATTTGGAGCAAAGTCCATGCTGCTATTTGCTCCGGTTTATGCTGCAACTAGAAGCAAAGTCCATGCTGCTATTTGCGCTGGCAGCGGCTACAAGTCCTTGTTCGCAATACATGAATCGCGGTTTAATAGGCCCGTATGAAACTCGATGAATACAGGAAGAAGCGCCGGTTCGGCGCGACGCCGGAACCGGCGGGCGGCAGCAAAGCGCCGAAACGGAGCGGCGATCTGATTTACGTTGTGCAGAAGCACATGGCGACAAATTTGCATTACGACTTCCGGCTGGAATCGCGCGGCGTGCTGCTCTCCTGGGCCGTTCCCAAGGGACCATCGCTCGATCCGGCGGTTAAGCGGCTGGCGATGCAGACGGAGGATCACCCGGTGGAATACGCGAATTTCGAGGGCGTAATTCCAGCCGGCCAATATGGCGGTGGAACGGTGATGTTATGGGACCGCGGAACATGGCAAGCGGAAAGTCCTGACGTGGATGCAGCCTTGGAGAAGGGCGACGTCAAATTCACGCTTCACGGGAAGAAGCTGCGAGGTTCATGGGTCTTGGTCCGCACGCGCGGTTTCGGAGGAAGCAGCAGCCGCTCCGCGTGGCTCCTGATCAAGCACCGCGATGAGTATGCATCCGTAAAAGACGTGACACAGGACGAGCCGCGCTCGGTGAAGAGCGGGCGCCTCCTTGCCGAAATCGCGCGGGACGAAGGCGGTGACGTCGAAAAGGCGGCCAAGGGCGATCCGGCGGGCGCCAACAAAGCAAAGAGTACGCCGCAGCGCAAGCGTAAGTAGACGCGAGAACATAGACATCCCAGCTGAATCCTAAGGGCCACCGCGTTGAAGAACCGCATTCCATTTCGAGTCCGGCCCATGCTGGCCACGCTGGTTGCCGAACCATTCGATAGGCCGGGGTGGGTCTACGAGGAAAAATACGACGGCGACAGAATCCTCGCTTACAAAGAGGAGGATCGCGTGCGGCTGCTCTCCAGGAATGGGAAAGACCGCACGGATAAGTTGCCGCGGATTGCAGCGGCGATACGAACTCTTCGGTCGGTAACGCTGCTTCTCGATGGGGAGGTGGTTGTGTTCGATAGCAAGCGCGTCTCGCGATTCCAGCTCCTCCAGCAGGGTAAAGGTGAGCCGGTATATGCCGTGTTCGATTGCCTGTTTTGCGAAGGAAAGGACCTACGAAAGGAGGCGCTTTCGAAGAGGCGTGAGGCGATGGATGGAGCCATTGGGCGCGGCAAGACGCTGGTGCCATCGCACAGACTCGCCGGCAACGGCCTCGAAGCATTCCGCATAGCGAAGCGGCGCGGGTACGAAGGAGTGGTGGCCAAGGAGCTTGCCTCTCCATATATCGAATCGCGCTCCACAAAGTGGCTGAAGGTGAAGGTGCACCGAGAGGACGAATTCGTGATCGCGGGATATACGAAGCCCGCCGGCTCGCGAAAATATTTTGGCGCGCTATTGCTCGGCGCGCATGACAAAGGAAAGCTGCGCTACGCAGGCAAAGTGGGAACGGGGTTCGACGAGAAGACTCTGGCCGCGCTCTACCGGAAGTTTCAGCCACTTGTCAGGTCGCGGGCCGCGCTCGAGGATCCACCCGGAGAAAAGGGCTTGGTTTTCCTGTCGCCGCGGCTCGTGGCGCAAATTTCCTTCCAGGAATGGACCGCGGACCGCAAGCTGCGCCAGCCAGTGTTTTTGGGGCTGCGCGACGACAAGAGTCCCAAGGAAGTGGTTATGCCGGAGGCGCGATCATGAAAAAAGCGAAAAGTACGGCGTCCGGGGCTTCAAAACTGCCTGTCGCGGTTTCGAATCCTGACAAAGTCTTCTGGCCTGACGAGGGATATACGAAGCTGGACCTGGTGGAATATTACAAGACAATTTTCCCCCGGCTCCTGCCGTACGTGAAGGACCGCATGCTTTCGCTCGAGCGCTGTCCCGATGGGATGCGAGGCGAATGTTTTTATCAAAAGCAGAAGCCGCAGAGCATGCCCGCGGGAACGCCCTCGAAGCGAATCGCCCACGTAGGCGGAACGGGGAAGTCCACGGATTATGTGGTGGGCGGGTCGCTCGCGACGCAGCTCGCGCTCGTAAACCTCGGCTGCATTGCCGTGCACGTGATGGGCAGCCGAGCGAGTTCACCGCGAAAGCCGGACTGGATTTGCATTGATATTGATCCCGAGTCGGGAAAATTCGCGGATGCGGCGCGCGCCGGATTGCATGTTAAAGAGGCGCTGGATACGCTGAAACTGGCGTCGTATGCCAAGACTTCAGGGAGCCGGGGGATGCATGTGTTTGTGCCCATTCGCACGGGACCGGATGCGTCCGACGTGCTCGATTTTGCGGAGAAATTCGTCACGCGTGTTGCTTCCGCGCATGGGCAAGAGATGACGGTGGAACATTCGGTGGCAGCGCGGCGCGGCCGCGTCTATTTGGATCCGTTCCGAAATGGGTTTGGGCAGACAGTGGTGGCGCCGTATTCCGTGCGGCGTCGTGAGAAGGCGCCGATCTCGACGCCATTGGCGTGGCCGGAGGTGAAGACGACGCTGGACCCCTCCGATTTCAATATGGGGAATTTTGCCAAGCGGATGAAGCGTGCCGATCCCTGGGGTGATTTTTTCGAGAACCGGCAGACGCTGAAAGATGCCGTGCGATTGCTGGACAAGCTGTGAGGAGAGACAACGAGGCAGGGAAGCAGGGAGGCAAGGAAGCAGGGAGACTATTCGCCGAAGAGCTTTGATTGCGCTGCGAGGGCCGGCCGCGCGGCACGCGCGGGTCGGGGAGTGCGGCGCGCCGCGCCCACCACTCCGAGAACCTTCACCTCGGCCAAGGCCGACCGCGGGATAAACACCCTGGAAATATTGCCGTGAATGTCGGGCGGAGTGAGCTGCACGCCGGTGTCGAGCAGGTCGAGCAGATTATTGGACACCATTCCTTCCATGGCATCGCCATCGCTGAAGCGCAGACGCACCCATAGGCCGTCGAGTTTGGGGCGGCTCAGGAACGTCTTGCGCTCCAGCTCGAACGGACCATCGAATTCACGAACAAAATAGACGGATTTTATATCGCCGAGGCTGATGGAGCAGTGCTCGCCCTCGGTGGTGAGCAGGTCAAGCGTCTGCGCCAGGCCGAGGGTCGCGGCGTTAAGGTAGCCCTTGACGGAGGAGCCGTCGAGGAGCAGGACGACCACCTTTTTGTGCGTCGAGGCTGGGGCTCGATTCTTCACGCGCGATAGTCCATAGGGGATGGGCATGGGAATGGTACCGCGTCGCGACCGAGAGGTGAACTGGCGATTTGTGGAAAAGGTGCCCCGATCTGCGAGGAGGCATGTAGCGGCGGCGGTGCAGGGTGAAATCGGGCGATTGGAGCGCACGCGCAAAATCTGCAGCTAGCTCGTTCAAGCAACTTGAACGGAGTACGGGGTCACAATGGCCTTAAACTCGTTCAAGTAACTTGAACGAAATACTGGGTCACAATGGCCTCAAACTCGATCAAGTAGCTTGAACGAAATACGGGCTTAAAATGCGCTTAAAGTGCAAAAAATGACGCGAAATCCGCGCTTAAAGGGCCATAAAAGACGCTTACTTTTGGGAGGTCGCAGCCGTGGATTCTCGCGAGTGGTTACTGAGACAGAAAATGTTTCACGTGAAACAATTTGTGTAAGCGGCTACCTAGGGCTTCCGCCCCGGGCTAAATTCTTCCGCCTCCCGATATAAATCATCGGGACACAAAAGACGTGCCTCCCTTCCTACGTCAGGGCGAGCCGGGGCTGGGTCTGAGGCTTCGTTAAGCTATGCGCGAATTGGGGCGGGATGGTGAGACCTCTGGGACGCTCAAGATTCTTTTCCGCGATGTTTAACTAGAGTGGCATATATGTGTGATATAAACAGACACTCTCGCGCCGCCCGCTTCGGCGGCTTATACGAGTGGGCCTAAACGAGAGTAAGACTGACTGCGGAGGTCTAACTTGATGGAAGACTTGGCGGGCAACTTGAAAATGGCTGACAAGCTGTGGGACCTCGCGAATTTGGTGACGGGGTTCGCGATCGCCCAGAACCTTGCGTTCACATACAGCATGGCCCAACACGACCTTCAAGTGCGTGGCCGTGGGAGGCACTGGGGCGCGTTCGCCGGGGCTGTTGTATTCACGATTTTCTACGTCGTTGCTGTCCGGCTCTGCGGCAGAGAAGGCCGACTTCTAGATGGAGGCCAGGCTCATATGTGGTGCTACGTCACGTGGGGCCGCATCTTGGCCATAGTCTTGTTTTTCCTGGTGAGTGTCGTAACGATCTACTTTCACAGACAGGATGAACAGCGGGGTGAGCTCCCGGGAACGAAGGGCGCCCTGCAATAAGAGTTAGGCGCGCGCCCGATCATGTTTCGCCAGCGATGTGAGGCAGGCCGACAAATGGGAGAACCAAGATGCCCGCCTACAATTCGAGGCGGCCGCTACAAATGCAACGGCGAGGCAAATGCAAGATGCCGCGCCCGCCACGGCGGGCAGGCTGAAGGCCGCGGGGCTACATTTAAGTCTTAAGGCAAGACGGCCGAGGGAGCGCGGGCGAGAAGTTGGAAAGCGGCGGAGGTATTGCCATTCATGGTGGCGGCGTCGAAGGGTTGGAATTCGAGGGAGGTGAAGGAGCCGGTTAGCTCCTCGATCCACTCTTCCGTGTGATGACGGAGAACAACGCCCTCCGGGAGTTCGAAGATTCCGTAAGTTCCGTACTCGCCGGCGTAGCGGGCGTACCTTTCCAGATTGCGCGAATCGGTGTTCAGGAGAAGATCGCTGATATAGAGAAGACCGCCGGGACGAAGGACACGGGTGATTTCACGGAGCAGAGCGCGCTGGTCGTCGTCGCAAGGTACGCAGGTAAGCACAGCAAGGAGCAGGACGAGATCCACGGAATGAGTTTGCAACGGAAGGGTCTGTTCGTGATTCTGGGCGAGGCTCACATTCGGCAAAAGCAAACGGCAGCGCGCGAGCATGCGGGACGAAAAATCGAGGCCGATAACATTGTCGTAACCGGCGCGCACAAGCTCGGCGAGCGTTCTGCCATAGCCGCAACCGAAGTCGAGGATGAGGGCATGGATGCCTACGTAATGGCGCGTGAGCCAGTCAAGGCGAAGCGGGTGCGAGAAACGACGCTCATGCGCCATGCCATCCCAAAAGCGTACAGGCGATGGGAGGACTCGCGGCGGGTCCATGGGAGCAAGATTAACACCAGGAAGAGGGATTCTTCGACTACGTCCCGCGCCCCACAAAGCGGGGAAAAACAGAAGCGCGCGGGACTCCGCTCAGAATGACGGTGCAATGCGTTTGACTCGAACCGGGACACTACCCCCGTCTTGCAATGTTAGTACGAATGTGCTAACGTACGTGCGTGGGGGGAGTTCGATGGCGAAGGCAAAGGCTCGAGGACGACGGAAGAAAAGGGAGCACGCCGCGGCGAAAGTGAGAGATGCCGGGGTGTATCACGGCAAGCAGGCAAAGACCGGCAACTCTCTAGGATTGCGGTTCGAACGGGCCCTGTTCCATAGCCATCCCGAATTCAATGGTGACGTGGAAGCTCATATTATTGGGCCGGGGCGCATGCTCGTGGTTGCCGATGCCAAGCTGGCAGGAGGGAATGCGAGGGAAGATCCCGTGCTTTCCTCGTTCGTGAGCTTTTTAGCGAGCGACATGCAGCGCTCCCCCGAGCACATTACGCCCCTCGATGCCGGGGCCATGGATCGCATTCGCGTGCTTGTGAGCGGTGTGGATGCGTCTCCGGAGGAGGATTTGGGAGATGAGGCGCTGATCTAGATGGAAGTGAACGGCTGGGGGCTCTACCAGTATCCGCTTTTTGAGGAGCAACTTAAGAAGCTGGCGGAAACCGTGGAACAGCTTTCGATTACTCAACCGAAAACCTACAGGGAACACCCGAAAACGAAGTTGCTGGCGACGATTCACCGCTTCATCACGGAAGACATTCCTCGTAATCCGAATTCCCCCGAATTTCGGCAAGGCGATACACTAGGGCCCGACAATCGCCACTGGTTTCGCGCGAAATTTCATCAGCGCTATCGCCTGTTCTTCCGCTTTTCGTCCAAGGACAAGGTGATTGTGTATGTCTGGATGAATGACGAATTTACTTTGCGAAAGGCGGGTTCGAGAACCGACGCATACGCGGTTTTCAAATCCATGCTGGATGCCGGCGATCCGCCCCGGACACTCGAAGCCCTGCTGAAACGCGCGAGAGAAATGAGAGTGGAAGCGAAGAGCGACAAACCCGGAAGTTAAGCGTGATACAGCCGGCTTGAGCATTCATCTTAGCTTTGGGCTTAGCCGCAGCCGCCGGAAATGTTCCGCAGTGGAACAGCTGGAGGGAGAAGTACATGCGGATGAGGGTGGAAGTACTAGACCGTTTTGCGCCGAAGAAAAATCGAAATTCTTGTTGACAGGGAATTGAGTCGGGAGTGTAATGGCGGCCAACATAAATAGAAACTGCGAGTAACGCCCCAGCCCCCGGACAACCTAAGTAAATTTCAAGTCGGTCGGAAAGACTGTGTTCGCCATGAAAAATTGCGCGCACGTCTCGTTCGATTTGGGGAGTGGCGCCGGGTTTAATCCCGGAGTGCCCGGGGATTTAACTCCTGCCGGCGCCATCGCGCCACACATGAGTGGGCGGCCGCAGACAGAAGTATCTTACGGCATCCAAGGCGCAAGGCGCGAAATTCCCTGCAACGCGATAGAGCCGGCGATCCACCAAGGCGAGAGAGCGGGCCCAAGCGCGAACAATAGTCGAGACTCCGGCCGAGTCCAGCTTAACTTCATCTTCGCGGATTCGCCGAATCGGGAACTGGTAAACGGCCGGATAACGGAGGCGATTGTCGCGGCCCGGCGCTCGAGCAGGATGTTCGCCGTGTTGCTATTGGACCTGGATCACTTCAAACACATCAATGATTCCCTGGGGCACGCGATTGGCGACAAATTGCTCGAGTCGGTGGGACAGCGGCTGCTATTTTGCGTGCGCAGTTCGGATACGCTGAGCCGTCACGGGGGCGATGAATTCGTCGTGCTGCTACCAGAAGTCGCTCGAGCCGACGACGCGGCCATCTGCGCGAAAAAGATTCTCACGATACTCAAGGCCCCCCACGTGATCGGCCAGCACGTTCTGGGAGTCAGCGGAAGCATAGGCATCAGCATCTATCCCAACGACGGCCTGGATCTGGAGACCCTCATCAAGAATGCGGAAACGGCCATGTACCATGCCAAAGAGCATGGACGCAATCATTACGAGTTCTTCGAGCAGGAGATGAACATTCGGGCCGTGGAGCGGCAATCCATCGAAGAGGGCCTGCGGGGCGCTTTGGAGCGGCAGGAGTTCAGGCTGGAATACCAGCCCAAGATAAATCTAAAGACGGGAGCGATTACCGGGGCCGAGGCGCTGATACGCTGGCTGCGTCCGGAGCGTGGAGTGGTGCCGCCGCTGGAATTCGTACCCATCGCCGAAGAGAGCGGGCTGATTGTGCCGATAGGCAGGTGGGTGCTGCGGGAAGCATGCCGTCAGGTGCGTGCGTGGCAAGACGCGGGATTGCCGGCGTTGTCCGTCGCCGTCAACATTTCCGCAGTGGAGTTTCAGGACGCGTACTTTCTCGAAGCGGTCAGCGAGACTCTGGAGAAAACGGGCCTGGAGCCGCGGCGGCTCGAGCTGGAACTGACAGAAAGCGTCCTGATGCGGCACGCGGAAGCAACCGTGGGCGCGCTGCAGAAACTAAAGACGATCGGAGTGCGGCTTGCCGTGGATGATTTCGGCACGGGCTATTCGAGCTTGAGCTATCTGAAGCGGTTTCCGGTCGACGCCTTGAAGATAGATCAATCATTCGTGCATGAGATTACGTCGAATCCACAGGACGCCACAATCGTCAGAGCGGTAATCATCATGGGCCGAAACCTGAAGCAACGTGTGATCGCGGAAGGGGTGGAAACTAGGGAGCAACTGTTGTTCCTTCAGGCCGAGCAGTGTGACGAGGGCCAGGGCTATTACTTTGGCCGGCCGGTGTCCGCCGGCGAGTTCGCCGAATTGCTGGGAGCCGGCGCGAAAAGAAAGCCGTCAGTCCGGGGCGTTGGTAACGTGCGCCGGTCGAAATCGGCCTGACGGTCAGGATTGCTTAGAACCAGCGGCTGCGGTAGGCGATCCACCAACTGGCGTAGATGATGGGGATGGTGGCGCCCAGGGCCCACCAGAATGGCAGAACGAGGTCGGCTGCCAGACCCAAGATTGTGAAAGAGGCCCAGAAGATCTTTTTCTCCATAGGGTGATTGTAAGCCTGGGATTCTTTTCCTGTGGCTAATCTGTTCTTGATGTTCCCATCCCTGAATTTTCGAAAAAAAAGGCGAAATGAGCCAAGAATATTGCTATGTGGACCGAAGTTATGTTATTGTTGTGCGAATTTTGTCAAGTTGTTGTCGGATAAAGGGTTAGCGCCGGAGATGGGGCCGATTGACTGTAAAGCGCCAGATACTGAGATCGGCCACGCTTATAGGCTTCGTGACCCTTATCAGCCGTATTTGCGGATACTTACGCGATCAGCGGGTAACACTCCTCCTGGGGACATCCCCGGCTGCCGACGCCTTCTTTCTTGTCTTTGGGATACCCAGTTTAATTCGCCGGATGACAGGAGAGGGGGCGCTGGGGGCGTCGTTTATTCCCGTTTTCGCGGGTTATTTGCGCGACAAGCCCCGGCGGGAGGCGCTCGAATTCGCGCAAAGGATGTTTTGGGTTACGGGGACTATCCTGGCAGTGGTGGCCGTGCTGGGCTGCGTCTTCTCGAAGCAGATGGTGGGTATGTACACGCTGCTCGGCAGGGGACAGGGGCATTGGGAACTGGCCATTTTTCTGAACCGGATTATTTTTCCGTGCGTGTTTTTTGTGGGGCTGGCGGCGCTGGCGGCGGCAATTTTGAATACTTTTCAGGTGTTCGGTCTGCCGGCTTCGACTTCGATTCTCTTCAACCTGGTGCTGATCGGATTCTCGTACGGGGCGGTGTACCGGCCGATCATGCGGTGGACGCCGGCGGCGTACAGCAGCCCGGCCGTGGCGCTGGCGGTGGGAGTGCTGGCCGGGGCGGCGGTACAACTGGCGGTGCAACTGCCGGCGCTCTGGCGGCGGGGGATACGCTTTTGGCCCGAGATTTCGTTCCGCGATCCGGGGGTGCGGCGGATCGGGCGCCTCGCGGCGCCGGCGTTTTTCGGCATGGGCGTGTATCAGATCAATTTCTTCGTGGACAGGATATTCGCGACGTCGCCGAGGATGCCGGCGGGGAGCGTGACGTCGCTTTACGTCGCGGACCGTGTGATGGAACTGGTGCTGGGAAGCTACGCCATCGCCATGTCCACGGCGCTGCTGCCGACAATGGCGCGGCAGGCCGCGGCGGGGAAATACGAGGAGATGAAGCGCGCGTTCGGGTTTTCGATGCGCATCGTTTCGTTCATCACCATTCCCGCGGCCGTGGGATTGATCGTGCTGAGGGGGCCAATCGTCGAAGTGCTTTTCCAGCACGGACGATTCGCGGCCGATTCCACGGCGCTGACGGCGCACGCGCTTTTTTACTACTCGCTGGGACTGCCGGCGTTTGCGGCGCTGAAGCTGCTCGCGCCGATGTACTATTCGGTGGAAGACACGATGACGCCCGCGCGAGTGGGAGCGTACGCGCTGGGGATGAACATCGCGCTGAATACGGTGCTGCTGCTGTTTTTCTTCCGCTACTTGTCGAATGGAGGACCGGCGCTCGCGAGTTCCCTGGCAGCCTATTTCAATTTCATTCTGCTTTTCTGGATATTCCGGAAGCGGTATGGGCGGGTGGGCGCGCGGGGCCTAGCGGGTTCGATGGCGAAGATGGCGGTGTGCGCGGCGGCCATGGCGGGGGCGTCGAGCGCGGCGCTGCGGGCCTCGCATTTCGCGGGGGTGAGCCACGTGCTGGCGCAGACGGGGATGCTCGCGGCCATGATCGGCGCGTCGGTGGGAGTGTATTTCGGAGTGGCGTGGATGCTGCGTTGCGAGGAGCTCGGGGAGTTTTTCTCGCTCTTTCGGCGCGGGGAAGCGGTGTATGAAAGTGGCGCGACGGAAGGCGGCGGCGCCGGGCTGTGAATTGAGACTGGGGGCAGGGAAGTGGAAGCGCAGATCCGGACCTTCCTGAATTATTTGCGCGTGGAAAAATGCCTCTCGAAGAACACGCTGGAAGCCTATCGGCGCGACATGGGCCGATTTGCGGCGTTTGTGGGCGCGAGGGGCCTTGAATGCGAGCGCGTCCGGCGCGGCGACGTGGTGGATTACTTAAGTTCGCTATATCACATGCGTCTCGATAGCCGGAGCGTGGCGCGCCATCTGGCCAGCCTGCGGAATTTTTTTCGGTTCGCCTTGATGGAGGGATTCATCGCGGATGATCCGGCGGCGAGCATCGAGTCGCCGAAATTCCGGCAAAACCTGCCGCACTTTCTGAGCGTGGAAGAGGTGGAGCGGCTGCTGCGACAGCCGGACACGAGCACGGTCCAGGGAATCCGCGACAGGGCCATGATCGAGTTGATGTACTCGACGGGCATGCGCGTATCAGAGCTGTGCGGCGTTCAGGTGATGGATTTGCAGATGGATCCCGGCTGCCTGCGTTGCATCGGGAAAGGAAACAAGGAGCGGCTGGTGCCGGTGGGCCGGCAGGCGATTGAGGCGGTGCGGAAATACTTGAGCGAGTCGCGGCCGAAGCTGATGGGCAAGGTGTCGTCTCCATATCTATTCCTGAACCGGAGGGGCCGCGGGGCGGACCGTGTGACGTTCTGGAAGGCGCTCGCGGAATATGGACGCAAGGCGGGGCTGCGCAGAAGGCTTACGCCGCACATGCTGCGCCACAGCTTCGCGACGCATCTGCTGGACGGCGGGGCGGACCTGCGGTCCGTGCAGATGATGCTGGGCCATTCGGATATTTCGACGACGCAGATTTATACGCACGTTGTGGAGGAGCGGTTGAAGCAGGTTTACAAGGCGCATCACCCGCGCGCCTGAGCGGATACGCGCGGTCATTCGAGGAGGCGGAGAAAGCGATGCCCGATTATATCTACTTACTGGAGAGCCGGCTCTCGCCTGAGCAGCGCGCCGTGCTGGAACGAGTGCAGGAGCTGGCGCGCTCGCAGGAGATGAACATCTATCTCACAGGCGGCGCCGTGCGAGACATGATTTGCGGGCAGAGCATCCGCGACCTGGACTTCACGGTGGAGGGGAATCCGGTGCGCATGGTGCGGGAGCTGGAGAAGGGCGGGGCGCGGGTCGTGTGGGAAAGCGAGCGGCTTCGGCATCACGAGATAATCTTCGCGGGAGACGTGGAAGGCTCGATTTCCGCTGCGCGGGACGAGGTGTACGAGCGTCCGGGCGCGAAACCGGAGTTGCATTTCTCGAGCATCATGGAAGACCTGCGGCGGCGGGATTTTGCGATCAACGCCATCGCGATTTCGCTGAACGCGCAGTCGCGCGGGCTGCTGCTCGATCCCGCGAACGGGCTGGCGGACCTCGAGAGGCAGGAAGTGCGCGCGCTTTCGATCCACGCGTTCACGAATCAGCCGGTTCGGCTGCTGCGAATCCTGCGTTACTGCGCGCGCATGGGATTCAAGATGGAGCAGCGGACGCAGGAGTGGTTCGATCTGGCCATGGAGCGGGGCTTGCAGGCCAATATCGAACCGGATGACGCCGGGAATGAGGTGCGGTCGCTCGCGCGCGAGGACAATCCCGCGGCCACGCTGAAACAGTGGGATACGCGCGGCCTGCTGGCGGCGGTGCATCCGCAGTTGCAGAAGCGCAAGCCGGATTACGACGGGCTGGGCCGATTGTCGAGGGCGCGCGGGAATCTGCTGGCTGCGGGAATCCGGGCGCGGCTGGGGGCTTCGGTGACGTACTACGTGCTGCGGCGGCTGAAACCGCGCGGGACTGCCGCAGCCATGAGGCAGATGGGATTCCGGGCGGCGGAAGTGGAGGCCGTGGGGAATATCGTCGCCGAGGGGCGGGAAATCGTGCAGGCACTGCGGGGGCGCAAGACGAACGCGCCGCGCGACGCCTACTTCTACTTGGCCTCGCTGCCGCCGGAGATGCTCGCGTTCATTCCCGCGGAGCTCCCGAACGGACGCGCGGTATCGAAGATCAGAAGCTATATACAAAAGTGGCGTCCGATGCGGCTGGCCCTCCCGGCAGCGGAGCTGAGCGCGCTGGGTATCGCGCACGGCCCGAAATTCGACAAAATTCTGGAGCAGCTTTTCGAGATGCAGCTTCGCGGGAAGGCGCGCAGCCCGGAAGACCGCACCAAGGCGCTTCGGCAGCTTGCGGGCATCAAGGAAGAGCCCAAGAAAAAGCCGGAAAAAGAGAAGAAAAAGCATAAGGGCAAGGAACCGGCCGCGCACGCTGCGAAAGGTCCGGATACGAAAGCCGCCGCCGCAGCGCCTCACGGGAAAGTACATGCAGCTGCTGCCCAGCCAGGGCGGGGCAAGGAGGGCGCGGCGCCCTTCCTTCGTCAGGGTAAAGCAGCGTCCGTAATCGGAGCGAGGGCGCAAGCGAAGCATGAAAAAGAGGTAGCACGCCACAGCGGGGCGAGACGCGCGCACGCAAGAAAAGCGAAAGCGGAGCGCGGAAAGAGAACGCGGCGGCGATGATGTGGATCGCACGAGGAATCGCGTGAGGCGGAGGATCGGGCCGCCGTTGCTGAAGCGTAAAAACCTTCGCAATGCTTCTTGTAGCCATAACGCAGCCAATTTAGAATTGCGGCAAGGTCCCACGTTCACGGGAGGCTTGGGAGGTTCTTATGTTCCGAAATACCTTCACGGCGCTCGGCGCCGTATTCGTCTTGCTGGTACCCACCGCGTCCTTTGCCCGGGTGAGGACTGACCGCGCGAGCAGCGCTTCGGAGACAGGCTCAAGGAAAAAAGTCGAGAGCGGATCGAAGGTCTATGTGGCTCCCATGGAAGGCGGCTTCGACATTTCCCTTGTCGCGGCCATTATTAAGAAGCAGGTGCCCGTCGTGGTTGTGACCGACGAGAAGAAGGCGGATTACGAAATTTCGGGGATCTCACAATCGGACAAGGCAGGATGGGCGAAGATGCTTTTCTTGGGTACGGACGCCACAAACGAACAGGCCAGCATCAAGGTTGTGGATCTCAAATCGGGTGAAGTGGTCTTTGGGTATAACGTCAAAAAGGAAAACTCCGCCCGTGGAACGCAGAGCGCGGCGGAGGCGTGTGCGAAACATCTGAAGGAAAATATTGAGGGCAAATGATTGCCTGACTGCGCGCGCCCAACGTAAGAACACGGATTTCACGGGAGGTGCCGGTGTCCGCAAAGCGAAGCTTGGTATTTGGTCCTGCCTGGATGGCAGTTCTGCTGGCCCTGTCTCCCGCTTGGGCTCAACAGAAGAGCCCGATTCCAGCCGGAGCCAAGGTGTTTCTGGAGCCTATGGGCGGTTTTGAAACCTACTTGAAGGCCGCGATGGCGAAGAAGAAGGTGCCCTTGCAAATCGTTGACGACAAAGCGCAAGCGGACTTCATCATTACGGGACACTCCGAAAGCGACAAGGCGAGCACCGCAAAAAAAGTGATCATGTGGAACTGGCACTCCAATGAGGACGCCAGCATCAGCGTCTCCAGCGTGAAAAGCGGTGAGGTCGTATTCGCATATGAGGCTAACAAACAGAGCTCCGCTCATGGCCAGCAAAGTACGGCCGAAGCGTGCGCGAAGCACTTGAAGGATAAGATTGAGGAGAAGTAGGTTAGAATTGGACGGGATGTCCTCCTCGAACTTTGTCCACCTACATCTGCATACGGATTACTCTCTTCTCGACGGAGCTTGCGGGATCAAGGAACTTGTGGAAGAAACGGCGCGGCGCGGGATGCCCGCCGTGGCTGTCACCGACCATGGGAATCTTTTTGCCGCGGCAAATTTCTATCATCAGGCCACAAGCCAGGGCGTGAAGCCGATCATCGGCTGCGAAGTGTACGTCGCGCCGGACAATCGCAAAAATCGCGGGGCGGACGCGGAGCGGTCGAACCATCTGATACTTCTCTGCGAGAACGACGAAGGCTACCGCAACCTGATCCAGCTGGTATCGGCGGGATTCCTCGAAGGCTTCTACTACAAACCGCGCGTGGACCACGATCTGCTGGCGCAGCACAGCCGAGGACTGATCGCGCTCTCGGCGTGCCTGCGGGGCGAGGTGGCGAGCGCGCTTCTGGAAGAGCGCTTCGACCAGGCGCGCGCGAACGCGCAGCGCCTGCGCGATATTTTCGGGCAGGACAATTTTTTTCTGGAGGTGCAGGACCAGGGAATCGAGGTGGAAACACGGATCAACCGCGATCTTGTAAAACTCTCGCGGGAGACCGGAATTCCGCTGGTGGCCACGAACGACTGCCATTATCTGACGCGCTCCGACGCGCACGCCCAGGAAGTCCTGATGTGCATCCAGACGGGCAAGACGATGAGCGACACGCAGCGGATGAAGTTTCCGACCGACCAGTTCTATTTCAAGACCGCGGAGGAGATGGCGCAGGTGTTCCGCGAATTGCCGGACGCGGTGGAGCGCACGGTGAGGATCGCGGAGCGGTGCAACGTGAAAATCGAGCGCGTCGCGAACCCCTTCCCGGAGTTCCACGTGCCCGAAGGGCACACGGCCGGCTCGTATTTCGAGAAGGTGGTGCGCGAGGGTTTTGCCGCGCGCGCGCCGCAGATCGAGCGGCTCGAGAAGGAAAACCGGCTGCGGCACTCGGTGGCCGAATACGAGCAGCGTCTTACGGATGAAATAGCCATGATCCAGAAGATGCGCTTTGCCGGCTATTTCCTGATCGTGTGGGATTTCATCCAATACGCCCGAGCGCAGGAAATTCCGGTAGGGCCGGGGCGGGGATCGGCTGCAGGCAGCCTGGTGAGCTACGCGCTGCGCATTACGGACGTGGATCCGCTGCAGTACGATCTGCTCTTCGAGCGATTCTTGAATCCGGAGCGGGTGTCGCTGCCGGACATTGACATTGACTTCTGCATGCGGCGGCGCGGGGAAGTGATCGAGTACGTGCGCCAAAAATATGGTAAAGAGTCGGTGGCGCAAATCATCACCTTCGGGACCATGGCGGCGAAAGCAGTCCTCAAGGATGCGGGTCGGGCGCTGGACATGCCGTACGGCGAAGTGGACAAGATTGCGAAGATGATTCCGGCAACGCTGAACATCGAGCTGGAGGACGCGCTCGAGCAATCGGCGCAGCTCGCGTCGCTGCGGCAATCGGACGAGCGTGTAAAAGAGCTGATCGAAGTGGCGTTGCGGCTGGAGGGCCTGGCGCGGCACGCCTCGACGCACGCCGCGGGCGTGGTGATTTCACCGCAGCCGCTGACGGAAATCGTGCCGCTCTATAAATCGAGCAAGGATGAAATCACCACGCAGTACGACATGAACGCGATCGAACGCATCGGCCTGCTGAAGATGGATTTCCTGGGGCTGACGACGCTGACGGTGCTGGACGACGCGGTGCGGCTGGTGCGGCAGAATCGCGGCGTGGAACTGGATTTGCCGGCGCTGGCGCTGGACGACGCGGGCGTGTACGCGCTTTTTGCGCGCGGGGATACGACGGGCATCTTCCAGTTCGAGTCGCACGGCATGCGCGACATCCTGAAGCGCTATCAGCCCACGCGGCTGGAGGATTTAACGGCGCTCAATGCGCTGTATCGTCCCGGGCCGATTCAGGGCGGGATGATTGACGACTTCATCGCGCGGAAGCACGGCAAGAAGCAGGTGAAGTACGATCTGCCGGAGCTGGAGGAGATTCTCGCCGAGACGTGGGGCGTGATTTTGTACCAGGAGCAGGTGATGCAGATCGCCAACCGGCTGGCGGGATTTTCGCTGGGCGATGCGGACCTGTTGCGGCGCGCGATGGGCAAAAAGAAGCCGGAAGAGATGGCGGCGCAGCGGGAGAAGTTCCTTGCGGGGTGCGCGGCGCGGAAAATTGCTGCGAAAAAGGCGGAGCGGATATTCGACCTGATGGCGGAATTCGCGGGATACGGATTCAACAAGTCGCACTCCTGCGCGTACGCGCTGCTGGCCTATCAGACGGCGTGGCTCAAGACGCACTATCCCGTCGAGTTCACGGCTGCCATGCTCACATCGGAAACCGGGAATACGGAAAAGGTGGTGAAGTACATCAACGAAGCGCGGAGCATGGGGATTACGGTGCTGCCGCCGGACGTCAATTCAAGCGACCTCGATTTCACGCCCGTGGGCGACGACATTCGCTTCGGCTTGGCAGCCATCAAGAACGTGGGAGAAAACACGGTAAGGGGAATCCTGGCGGCGCGCGAGACCCTGGGAAGATTCAAGGGCTTCTTCGAATTTTGCGCGTCGGTGGACGCGCGGCTGATGAACAAGCGAGTGCTCGAGAGTCTGGTGCGCGCCGGGGCTCTCGACGGCCTGGGCGCGCACCGCGCGCAGATGATTGCGGCGATTGATCGCGCCATGGAACGCGCGCAGAAATTGCAGCGGGCGAAGGAAAGCGGGCAGCACGGGCTGTTCATGGGCGGCGGTAGCGGAGCCGCAGCAACGGCTGCGCCGCCGGCGGAGGCGCTGCCAGACGTCGAAGAGTGGGCTGAGCACGAACATCTCGCCGCCGAGTACGCGGCGCTGGGGTTTTACATTTCCGGGCATCCGCTGGATAAATATGCCGGGCGGCTGCAGGAGCTGGGCGCCGTGGAGCTTTCCACGATGGAAGGGCGGCGCAATGGCGAGGAGATTGTGGTGGCCGGAATCATCGTGCAGACGCGGGCAATGCGTTCGCGGCGCGGCGCACGGTGGGCAATCCTCACTTTGCAGGACCGCACCGGCGTGGTGGACGTGCTGGTGTTTCCCGAGGCGTTTCAGAAGCTTGAGGGGATGTTGAAGGCCGCTACGCCGCTGCTGGTGAAAGGGCGGGTAGCCGTGGAAGAGGCGGGCACGCGGGTGATCGTCGCGGACGCGCGGCTGCTGGAAGAGGCCGCGGCGCAATCCGCGGCGCATTCCGCGGTAGATGCCCCGAGCCTGCTGCGCGTGCGCGTGGATTTGAGCGCCCTCGACAGCGGCGCCGTGAATCGCCTGCAGGATTTGTTTTCGAGGCGTCCGGGGCGATGCCGCGTGGCCTTTGAACTGGTGCAGGAGGACGGCTCGGAAGCAACACTCGAAGCGGGACGAGGCGTTCGCGCGGATACGGAACTCGTGCAGCTGGTGCGCGAGATTTGCGGCGCGGGGTCCGTGGCGGTGGTGCAATGAAGGATCCGCGCGAGAGGCGCAAGCTGGCGCGGAAGCGCCTTCGCAGGCTTCAGGCGCTGGCCCGACAGCGGAGGATGGAGGAACAGCGGAAAAAAGAGAATCCGACCGGCGCCACGGAGCATTTTAGTTGAAGGGGCAACAGCCGCTGGGGCTAATCCTACGTCTGCCGCGCCCGGGGAAAGAGATGAGCAGCGGCAGATGGAAATTGACGCGCTCGAGCGCGACGTGAGCGAGCTCGGCCGACTGACCGATCCGGACGACGCCACGGCCGCCGACGTGAACCGCATCCGCCGGGAAATCGAAGAACTGAAGCACGAATTTTACGCGCACCTCGATTCCTGGCAGCGGCTGCAACTCGCGCGGCATCCGCAGCGGCCTTACACGGACGATTTCATACGCCTGCTCTTCGAGGATTTCAGCGAGATTCACGGCGACCGCGGCTTTGCGGACGATCCCGCGCTGATCGCCGGGATGGCGTGGTTTCACGGGAAGCCGGTGCTGGTGGCCGGAAGCCAGAAGGGGCGCGACACCAAGCAGCGCGTGGCGCGTAACTTCGGACAGGCCAAGCCGGAAGGCTACCGCAAGGCCCTGCGGGCCATGCAACTGGCGGCGAAATTTCGTCGCGCGATTTTCGTGTTCGTGGACACACCCGGCGCTTATCCGGGCGTGGACGCCGAGGAGCGGGGACAGGCCGAAGCCATCGCGCATAACATCCGCGAGATGTCGCGGCTGCCCGTGCCGATCATCGTGACCATCACGGGGGAAGGCGGGTCGGGCGGGGCGCTGGCCATTGCCATAGGCGACCGCGTGTTCATGCTCGAAAATTCGGTTTACTCGGTGATTTCGCCGGAAGGGTGCGCGTCCATCATGTGGCGCGACGCGGGGAAAGCGCAGATTGCCGCCGAGGCCCTGAAAATTACGGCGTCCAATCTGCTGGAACTCAAGCTGATTGACGAAATCGTTCCGGAGCCCGAAGGTGGCGCGCACACCGATCACGCCGCCACGGCGCAATTGCTCGATCCCGTGCTTGCGCGGTCGCTTGAGGAACTTTCTAGGCTTTCTCCCCAGGAGCTATTGGATCAGCGGTATGAAAAGTACCGGCGCATGGGCCAATTCTTCGCGGTGTAGTTTCGGGCGCCCGAACCTCGCACACTCGCCAGTAGGCGATTGAGCACGTTCATTCCGTGTTCCCGTTGCCACGCACGCCCCCGTGCATTAGCTTTCCACGCGGGGGGACCAATCAAATGTCAGAACGCGGAGCAGCCTTGATGCAGGAAATATTTCGTCCGTATGAAAAGCTTGTGGAGATCACCATTCTCGGGAAGACGTTCCTGGTGCCCGAGAAAAATTCGCTGCTTCGCGCGTTTCAATTTATCAGCCCGGAAACGGTTCCCTACGGGCGCTTCTGCTGGAATCAGGAATGCCAATACTGCCGCGTGAACTGCCAGCTTGCCGACGACGACCAGGCGCGCCCCATCCTGAGCTGCAAATTTATCGTCTCCGAAGGCATGAACATCACCGAGCTTGCTCCCGAACTAGTGGGCTGCCTGCGCGCGAAGCTCGGGCTATAGCAGTCAGCGCGAGCCGGTTCTGCGCGGAATTCTCATGCCGTCATAGTCTTCCGTCCAGATTGCAATGATCGCGGGGCTGCCCTACACCGCGCTTCGCGATGCCGTCCTCACTCACCCCACTCTCGCCGAGGGCCTCGGCGTGTTGTTCTCTTCCCAACCCTCGGCCCAAAATCAACGCGCGCGCGCGGCCACTTGATGGAGAAAATGTATCTTTTTCGCGGCTAGCGAAATCTAATCCCATGAAGTGGCCTGAATCCGAGCCACAAGGCCGCATCCGGACGGGGACAGGCCCTAACTTTTGAGGAGGTCGTTATGACCAGATATCTGCATGCAAGCGTCGATGGTAAGAAAGTCTTTTACCGCGAAGCTGGCCCCGCAACTGCGCCAACGATTCTCTTGCTGCATGGATTTCCAACATCGTCACACATGTTCCGCAACCTAATTCCCATTTTGGCTGAAGAGTATCATGTGGTCGCTCCCGATCTGCCGGGCTTTGGCTTTTCAGACGCCCCCGATCGCAAAAACTATCGCTACACGTTTGAGCAGCTAGCATTAACGGTGGACGCATTCACGCGGGCCCTTGGGCTCGAACGGTACGCTATATACGTTTTTGATTACGGCGCTCCCGTCGGATTTCGACTCGCCGTGGCGCATCCCGAACGAATCACCGCGATTATCTCCCAGAACGGCAACGCCTATCGTGAAGGCTTGAGCGAAGGATGGAACCCAATCCAGAAATACTGGAACGAACCGAGCGCGGAGAATCGGATGGCATTGCGCGCTTTCCTCACGCCGGAGGCAACTAAAGGTCAATACCTTTACGGCGTTCAGGACGAAACGATGGTAGCGCCCGAGGCCTATGAACTCGATTCCACACTATTGGCTCGTCCAGGGAATGACGAAATTCAGCTCGACTTGTTTCTGGACTATGCCAGCAACGTGGCACTCTACCCGAAGTTCCAGGAATATTTCCGCGCAAAGCGCCCCGCTCTACTCGCCGTGTGGGGAAAGAATGACCCGTTTTTTGTTCCCGCGGGCGCCGAGGGCTTTCGGCGCGACATTCCCAATGCAGAGATTCAATTCTTTGACACGGGTCACTTCGCGCTCGAAACGCACGCACCAGAGATAGGTGCGGCCATTCGCGCGTTCCTCGCGAAGATTAGCCAGCCGCGCGAACCGATGCGGGCGCGAGCGTAGGCCGCGAAAGGCGAGACGCCGCTCGGCCGGCTCGATCGAGTTACGGATATCGCCCCGCTGGCGGTGTTGCTGGCGTCGGACGAATCAGCATGGATCACCGGGGAGGTGATTCGTGCTGCAGGCGGTCTTGTTGTGGCCACGTGAGTGGCGGGTGGGCCATCCTTCGCGCCTTCTTGCGAAGGGTGGGGATCCGCTTCTCGCCTTTGCCGTTGTCCCTTGTAGCGCTGCTCTTCAGAGCAGCATCACGCGCGTGGACAACCATTGACTATGAGTAAAAGCGTGGATTACGCTACGGGTAATGCCAGTTCCCAACATTCACCTCACGATTTCTGGCAGCGTTGTGGCCGTGTATGCAGCCCTCGTGTCCACGATAACCGGCGGCGTGCAACTGTGGCATTTCCTTCGCGATCGAGCGCGGGTAAAACTCACTGTTCAACGAAACATGGAAATTATTGGAGGCCCTGTCCATCGAAAAGGATTGACCATAGTTCGTGTGTCCAACCTGGGCCGCCGACCTGTGACGATTACCACTGTGGGTGCACGTAGCCTGTTCCCCCACAACCCCTTTATCATTCCGGAGTGCAATCCACAGTTGCCGCACGACCTGACATAAGGACGGAGTTTGATGGCAATAATTCCACCGTGCGACTTGGACTATTCACGCGTAGATTTCTGGGAAGCCTACGACGCCGTAGGCCGCTCGTACCGGCTCTATGTGGCCCCGTGGTATGCGCGGATGCTTTCCCGAGCGAATTGGCAGCACAAGTGGCGACAGCACAGGAAGAAAGAGCGAACGGCCCGACTCAACGCGGAGCGGAGTGCGCATGAGGATTAGATTCGCAGTCGTTTTGATTTGCTGGTCTCTTCTGCTTGTTTTACAGCCAACGGCGAATGCCCAGACCGTGAACGGAAATATCGACGCCGCCTTCGCTGTTGGTAGGTGGAAGGAATCACACGAAGGCGTAAGCCTATTCTGTGCTCGCGTGACGACTCAAAAGGAGGTGACAAAAGGCAACAGCGGCGGGGCGTGTTTCTTGACCGAGGCGCAGGCCGTCGCAAAAGATTCTGTCACTATGTCCACGAACACGTTCGCCGTTACTGATTGGGACGATCATACTCTTACAGCGGCCACGGAATTTTACGCAGACAAGAATGGAGACCAAACCAGCAAAAGCAGCCCCGGCGCAATCAAGTTTGTATTTCGCTTAGTTCTAAATTTCGAGACGCATCAGATGACCAAATTTGTAGAGGCGAGCACTGGCAATACGGTCGGATATCACCTGGAGGACCAGTAAAGGCGAGGCAGGCGGTCCACACTTGCAGTTCCTCTCACCTGAGAGGAGGCGCGAACCAGCCGCCTCACGTCAGGACCGTACGGGCCCCGGCGAAAGACCAGCAGGTACCGAACCCTTTGAAGTCTAAGGGTTCGTTTCGAGCTCACCGGCGACCAAATAACGCCGCCCGGACACGCTCAGCAGCAAGCGAATCATCGGATCTTTTTCCTGCCGCCTCGATTGCATTTCTGAACCTGTCAAGGTCAGAGTCCCAATCATAAGTAGGAAACTCAACGACATAAGGCACCGTCGGTTTGGGGCCGCGCGAACACAACCCCAAGGCGGCCCTGGCTAAGGTGGCCTTCAGGTGGTGGATGTAGATACCAAGTAGGCCATTGTTTCGGGCAATCGATTGCTCGATCTCATATTTAACCCAAGGTCTCGACGCAGTCTCCTCCCCGATCAGGACAACTGTCACCGACGTGTTCTTTAGGTGTCTAAGAATCATTCGCTTGATTGCTTCACTCCCCTGTTTTTTGGCCTCCAGGTATTCGGAGTAATCGAAGAAGCCGGCTGTGTCTGCCCCGGCGATTACGTTGCAATTCCTGACCTGGTTTGCCCGCCAAACGTCTTTGTCGTAATGAAAACTGAAGAAAACCCTTCTTGCCATCGTTTGATTCTCCTTATGCCCTGCCGAAAAAGAGTGCTAAGGCCAAGGCCGCGATTGATACGACTATTGTTACGTGCAACCAAACAACTGAACCAGAGAAAAGGGCTTGAAACCACGATCCGACCCCGCCAGATTCCGAGCCGGTCTGAAGGGAGAAAGGGCCAATTTTCTCGCTCAGTTCCTCATCCGGAAGCAACCTCACCTCATCGTAAAGCTCCCTGAAGAGACGCTCCAACCGAAGGTAATACGCGTCGAGTCCCCAGAAGGAAAGTGTAGGGAAAAGCGCGAGCAAAGCGAACCCGGGCCTGGAGTTCTTGGCGGCCAGCGCAAAGAAGGCAGCCGCGATTGTGATGCTCCATCCCTTTAGCAGAAATGAATTGCCGGCCATTCTCAGGATCGCGTTCTGGATAAACTCTAGATGCTTGATTCGATCCTCACACGTGTGCGGGGGAGGAGAAGCCATTCCGGATTTTCCAGACGACGCGTTCATGCTTGTAACTCAACCGAGCCTATTTCTGCGGCGCGGCCGATATTATACGGCCTGGGCGAACAAACAGCGAATACTTTTACCGGAATCGAATTCGCGCGGCGATCAGAACGGCGCTAGGGTTGGCGTCGATTTTTCAATATACTTGCGGTGAAATCGCAAAGGTGCGCATGGATTCGCCTGTATGAAAGTACTGACAGCCGCGGAAATGAGGGAAGTGGACCGCCTGACCACGGAGCGGTATGGCATCCCTGCGATAACTCTGATGGAGAACGCCGGTGGAAGCGTGGCGCAATTCATCGAGCAGCGTTTTCCGCGTCTGGAACGGCGGCGGATTGTGGTCCTCTGCGGGAAGGGCAACAACGGCGGCGACGGCCTTGTGGCCGCGCGGCACCTGTTGGGAATGGGCGCGAAGCCGGTGGTATATCTCTTCGCTGATCCCGGAGAGATGGCCGCCGCGGCGGCCGAGGCGGGCACCAACCTAAAGCGCTGGCCAGAGGCTTCGGGCGAATTGCACGTGGTGCTGAGCGCGGACAAAATGCCGGGCGCCAAAGCCGCGGTGGCCTCCGCCGACATCATCGTGGATGCGCTGCTGGGCACGGGAGTGCGCGGTCCGGTCGAGGGGCTGCTGCGCGAAGCGATTGACGGGGTGAATCGCCGGAAGCGCGGGCAATCCGTGGTCGCGGTGGACATTCCCTCCGGGCTCGTTGCGGATACGGGAGAGGCGCAGGGCGCGGCCGTCAGGGCAAACTACACGGTTATGTTCACGGCGCCGAAGCTGGGGATGCTGCTGGCCTCGGCGAATTCCCACGTGGGCGAGCTTGTAGTTCGCGCGATCGGGTCGCCGGCGGAGTTGATCGAGGAAGTGGGCAAGGGGAAAATTCGCTGGAGCGAGGCGCAGGAGTTCGCGGAGTTTGGCGTGCCGCGCAGCCCCGAGGGCCACAAAGGCGACTACGGGCACGCGCTGATTGTCGCCGGTTCGGTGGGGAAGAGCGGCGCGGCGGTGATGGCGTCATGGGCGGCGCTGCGAGTGGGAGCGGGGCTTGTGACCGCGGCGACTCCCGAGCCGGTCCTGCCAATCGTCGCGGCGCACACGCCGGAAATCATGACCGAGCCGCTTCCGGCCACTGCGGCGGGCAGCATCGCACTGCGGAGCCTCGAGGGCGGACGATTCGATGCCATCCTAAAAGGGAAGCGCGCGCTGGGAATTGGCCCGGGGCTTAGCACGCAGGAGGAGACGCAGGAATTTGTCCGCACGGTAGTCCGTAAGCGGAGCGTGCCGATTGTTCTCGATGCGGATGGGCTGAACGCGTTTGCGGGGCATGCCTCGGAGCTGAAAAGCGTCGGCGGTATGCTGGCCCTGACACCGCACCCGGGCGAAATGGCGCGGCTGGTTGGCTGCACGATTCCTGAAGTGCAGGCACGGCGCGTGGACGCAGCGCGGAAGGCCGCGGCGGATTGGAACGTTATTTTGATCCTGAAAGGGCACCAGACGGTTATTGCCGCGCCGGATGGCTCGGCCTACGTGAATTCGACCGGCAATCCGGGAATGGGCACGGGCGGAACGGGCGATGTGCTCACCGGGATGCTCGCGGGACTGACGGCGCAATACGGAACGAATGATTGGCAGCGGCTGCTGGCCTTTAGCGTGTATCTTCACGGGCTGGCGGGCGATCTGGCCTACGCCGAATATGGAGAAGCGCCGCTCATGGCCACGGATCTCATCCGCTTCATCCCGTGCGCGTACCGGCATTTTTATTCCGAGCTGGGCCGTGGCTAGGCGGCAACTCGAAACGCACTCGCCGGAAGAGACCATCGAGCGCGGGCGGGAAATCGGGGCGGGGCTGAAGCCGCCAGTCCTGATTCTGCTCTCGGGCGAACTCGGCGCGGGGAAGACCACGCTCACGAAAGGGCTCGCGAACGGGCTGGGCGCCGCTGAAGAGGATGAGGTAACAAGCCCGACGTTCACAATGGTGCATCAATACGGCCGCGGGCCGCGCGTCTATCACGTGGACCTATATCGCGTGCGCGATTTCGAGGACCTCGAAACGCTGGGGCTGGAAGACCTGTTTTCATCGCCGGCTGCGGTGATCGTCGAATGGGCCGAGAAATTCACTCTGCACACGGGATGGCCCACGGTGCGGATTCATCTCGAGCACGTCTCCGAAGACATGCGGCGAATTTCTATTTCCGATGAGGCAGGCGAGGGCGGCTAGTGCCGTTCCAATTGGTTGCATCGATTATTCAGTACCGTAAGCACAAATAAATTGGAACGGCACTAGCCGAGGCCCATGATATGGAATCCGGCGTCGACGTAAATAATGTTTCCTGTGACGCCGCGGCCCAGGTCGCTGGCTAGAAATACGGCGGTGTCCGCCACTTCGGCGATGTCCGTATTTCGCCGCAGCGGGGAATGTGCGGCGACGAAGTCGAGCACCTTCGAGAAGTCTTTTATGCCGCGCGCTGAGATGGTCTTAATGGGGCCGGCGGAGATGGCGTTGACGCGGATCTTGGCCGGGCCCAGTTCACTCGCCAGGTATCTCACTTCGGCTTCGAGCGCGGCTTTGGCCACTCCCATCACATTGTAATTTGTGACCACGCGCGTCGAGCCGAGATACGTGAGTGTGAGGATGGCGCCTCCGGAGGTCATCAGCGGGGAGAGAGCCTTGGCCAGGGCGACGAGTGAATAGGCGCTTACGTCCAGCGCGAGATTGAAGCCGTCGAGCGAGGTGTCGAGGAACGGCTGATTCAGCTCCTCGTGTTTGGCGAATGCGATGCTGTGAACCACGACGTCGAGCTTATGTCCGCCGGCCTTCAGGGCTGCGGCGAGCGCGTTGATATCGGCCTGCTGCTGGACGTCGCAGGGGAAGCAGCCTGCGCAGCCGAGCTCGCGGCCCAATTCCTCGACCACGGGCTTGGCGCGGTCATTTTGATGGGTAAGCAGAAGCGAGCCGCCTTCGCGGACAAAGGCCTGCGCGATGGCATAGGCGATGCTCCATTTGTTCCATACGCCGAGAACGATGGCCGTCTTGCCTTCAAGCAGTTTGGACATGGCAGGCATTCTAACCGGAAATAACTCAGCGGAGCCACCGAATCAGTTCCCGGATGAGATCGAATAGGAGCGGCCATAGGGCCGCTAAAACGGCCGCGATGCCTACGCCGCGGCGGAAGGAGGTCCCAGGGAGGATTTTCCGCGCGCCGCCCGGCTGGTGCTGGAGGCAGAAACCGCCTTCGACGGCTCTGCGACCGCAGCGCTGCCCCGTGGGACCCAGGTAGAGGCATGGCCCCTGGTCAGTCCCCAAAGAGTGGCTGGGCGCGGAAGCAAGGTCGGGCGCTGGGAGGGTAGAGAGGTCTTCCCAGTGTCCCTGTTCGTCCGTGGCTGATGTGCCGTTAACGCTTACGTTTCGTTCCATTGCGCGCCGCTTTTTGGGTCCGTTAAATTGGAAGACTAGCAGCCGACAAGATCGGAATGGTTGAAACGCGGATTGCGCCCGATCTCTCCCATCCAGCCCGGATGAAGCTCGAGCCATACTCCGCCGAAATCCGGCTTCCGCACCTCACCCTGGGCACGGACAACATCCATTATGACGTTTTTCTCAGCCCCCGGTTCACCGAATTCACGCGGAAATACCTGCTGGACCTGATTCGGCAGGCTGTCAACGTGACGCTGATCTACGGCAAGGACGGCAAACAGGCGGGAACGCCCGAGCATGGTGCGTTCCGCAAGCTGCTCACGGAGGTCCTGCAGGAATCGCTTACACGCGCGAAGTTCCAGCAATCCATCGAAACCGATATCCTGCACCGGCTGGCGCTATTGAAATTCATGATCCAGGAATTGGGCAGCCAGTTCTCGAGCATTCTGGTGGAGTGCAAGGACTGGATTCGCTCGCGGGGCGAGCTTTACGAGCACAGCGAGCAGGCGCACGTGATGCGCTCGAAGATTGCCGAAATTCAGGCAGGACGGAAAAACGTGTTCCGGCAGGTGGGCGAAAAGCTGTGCCGCGTCTGGCGAGAGGCCGAGGAAGGCACGATTTCGAAATCCCGCCGCGCCCTTTTCGGCGATGATTTTCATGAGACGTACGAAATTCTGCTGAACCGCTTTCTTTTTGTGGAAGGCGGAAACGACGATCACATGTTCCTCGAGCACTACGTGCTGCTCGGGAATTTCATGACCGACCCGGATCGTTTCGGCGTGTTTGAAGAGCTGCTGCTGGATTTCGCGCGCGAATTCGTGCGGCTGGATGAGAATTCGGAGGAGCTGAGCAAGGCGCGGAAGATCTGCGAACGGCTTAAGGAACAGGCGCAACTGCTGCGCTCCGAGCTGGCGCGCCTGGAAGCGGACCAGGAGGAAGCGGGCGGGCGCGCGGGAGGGAGCGACAGTCCGTTTCCGCGTATGTTCAAGCGCAAGACCAGCACGACGGATTCCGGGGAACTCCGCGACTTGCGGCGTAAATCCGCGTCAGTCGAAAAGAATCTCGAGGAGCTTGCCCCGAAGATCGAGGCCGCCCGGCAGCGCATGGAATTCCTCTCCGAGGAATATCAGAACCAACTGGGCGACTACCTCAATCAGCCCGCGAACGCGCGGCTGCTCTTTGACGCGGAGGCGCCGCTGGGCGAGGGGGGGCCGGACGGGGAGACTCGCGCGCGCCTGCTGGAAGAATGGATGCACCGGCTGGAGGAGCGGGACCTGGTGATCCACGTCCTCGCCGGTTACGAGCTGCGCAAAATCTGGGGGAACTACTGCCCGCCGGTCCACCTGCAGCAATTGAAGAAGGCGCTGGTCAATCGGGATGAGTCGAAACGAATCGAGAAAATTCTCGAGCAATACCCGGCTCGCAAGTTCTCCATGAAGATGCTGGATGAAGCTTCGCGCGCCATCCGGCGAAGCAGCCACGAGGAAACACGCTCCGCATGCCTGCAATTCGCCGAAGACCTGATGCGCCTGCGGCGCGATCGCAGAAATTATCAACACGTGGCTGCCTGGATGGAACGCGTCAACCTGGTGCGTTCGGAGCAGGCGCGTGAGCTTTCGCGGCTCAACAAGAGCCTGTACGAATTCCTGCACCCGGACGAAGCGCGGCCCGCCGAAGACGCGGTGATTAATCACACGGTGATCAAGGCCGACGTCCGCGGCTCGACCGCGATGACCAAGGATCTTCTGGCGCGCGGCATGAACCCGGCATCGCACTTCAGCATGAACCTGCATGAGCCCGTGAAGCGCATGCTCGAGCATTATGGCGCGGCCACGGTGTTTATCGAAGGCGACGCCATCATACTCGCGATTTATGAGAACGAATCCACGCGTGCGACGCAGCGGGGCGTGGCGCGCGCCTGCGTGCTGGCGCGAGAAATTCTGGCGGTCACGCAGGCATACAATACGCGCGCACAGACATCCGGCCTCCCGCCGCTCGAGCTGGGCGTGGGCGTCGCGTTCCAGGATTCCGCTCCCTCGCTGTGGATGGAAGGCGATTCGCGCATCATGATTTCGCGCGCGCTGAATCTTTCGGACCGTCTTTCGGGCTGTTCGAAGATGGCCAAGCGCCTGTTCCAGGAAAATGCGGCGCCCTTCAACGTGTACCTGCTGCAGACGCTGATGGACGATGCCGCGCCGGACGAAGGCGAAGAGCTTCTGGTGCGCTACAACCGCAACGGCATCGAGTTGAACGAGGAAGGTTTCCAAAAACTGAGCGCGGAAATTTCGCTTGCGCCTATGGCGGGGAATTTTCCTTTGCCCTGGGGCAAGGAACGCGTGCAGCTCTATTTCGGGCAGGTTCCTCTGGGTGAATCCATCCAGCCGGTTGTGATTCGCAAGGGATATGTCCGCCAGCTTCTGCCCGGCGGGAAGATCGGCGCGCAGGGAAATCGCGCCTACTATGAAGTCTGCACGGATGCGAAGTTACTCGATCTTGCCCGGAAGCAGTTTTCCGACGCGTCCCCCAAGACCTGAGCCCGGCCTTCCGCCTGATTTACAGTACGATCATCACGACTCGCTAGATTTGCATTCACGGTCAGTGGGCAGCAGGCCGGCAACGGCAATCGCGGCGAGCAGCATCACGACGGGATCAATGGGCAGGCGATAGCGAGGCAGCGCGAGGGTCAGGTAATAGATACAGGGAAAAACGACGGGGAAAACTGCGAGCGGAAAGGCGTAGGTATTTCTCCTGCGGAAGAGGACCACGATCCCCAGCAATGCGCCGATCGCGGCAAGGACGTTGAAAAGGAGCACGAATCGGAACCACAGGGAACGAGCGCGAAGGAAATCCTTCACCGGGTAGGGCGTGCCTCCGGCCCAAAGGGCGAGAAAGCGCCGCCCCATCAACTGCGCCTCCCGGCGCGGGTGCGACAGCATGAATTGAAGCGCAAGTTGCCGCTTCTGGCGCATGTAGGCGATTTCACCCATCGCGGAGTAGAGGGCGCGCTCGTCCGCATTGAAAATCGGATGCTGCGTTCCCAGCCAGACGTATCGCGCGTCCGGATTATTGCCCAGCCATAACTGCAATCCAGCCACGGAACGCAAAGGAACGAAGCTATGGAATATTGTGTAATTGCGAATTGTCCATGGGACGCAGCATAGGATGGCGACGACGGCCGCGAGCGCGGGCCGCGCGAGCCACGATCCTGCGCCGCCTCGGGCAGGCGGTGGGGCGTCCGCGCGGGAGCGCAGCCAGGCGCGATAGGCCAGCCAGACAAGCAGGAACGGCAGCAGGGAAGCCATGGCAGCGCTCGTCATCAGAGTGAAGCCCCACAAGAGGCCGTAGGCGCACCAGTCGCGCAGGCGGCGGGATTCGTCGAGCGCCAGAGTGGCCCAGAGGATCGTGGCCGCCAGGAGGGCCGCGAGACACGCGTCCCACATACTCTCCACCGGAATCTGAATGGCATTGGGGAAGACGGCCCAGAGCCATGCCGCTCCGGCGGCTACGCCGATTCCGCAAACCCGCTTGCCAGCGAAAAATAGCGGAAGGCAAACGAGCGCGGAAAAAAGAATATTCAAGAAAGATGCGGCGAGGAAGGTAGAGAAGGTATACGTCCCGAAAACGCGGTAGACGCCGGCGAGGAGCGCCGGATAAACGGGCGTCATCCACGCTGTCGGGCCGGTCGGCACCCGAAACGGGGAGCTGAATCCATTTCCCGTGGCGAGCGAATAGGCGATGTTGCCCGATTCGAAGAGGAACGGGAGGACGCTGAGCGCCTGGCGGGGATTGTGATGCTCGTAGTTCCATGCAAAGCCGAGGCGAAAGACGAGCGCGGCCACAAGAATGAGCCAGGGAGACGTCGCGGCAGCGCGCAGCCGGCGGCCGGTCATGGGGCGCTCCAAGCGAAAGCGGCTGGGCCTCGATCACATCGCGCGAAAACGTTGCGGAGCATGGCAACAGGCATGACACCCGATTTTCTCATGCTTATCTTAATCCGTAACCGCTACGCGAGATTGTGATAGGGTTTTCCTCGAGTGACGGATGCCTCGGAAGAAAAAGCCGCGCTTGCGAGTGGGGAAGGAAGCGCGCCGGCGCGCCCGCCTGGAGATCGGGCCTCCTCCGCCCGAACGAATCATTCGCGACAAGCGCCGCGGGCCTCCCAAGCACAAAAAACCTCCCGTGGATTTGGACGGACTCTAGTGGATGTGGCGTGTCTTGCGGCCGACGTAGTCCATCAGCAGATACTGCCCGAGCGTGTAGGGCGTGGTGAAGTAGGCTTTGCCGCGGCACAGCTCGGTGACTTTCTGAACGAAGTGGACCAGGCTGTAGTCGCTGGCCAGCATGAACGTGTTGATTAGGATTCCGGCGCGCTTGCACTTGGCCGCTTCCTCGAGCGTCTGCGTGACCACCAGCGGATCGAGCCCGAAGGCGTTTTTATAGATGCGGCCGTCCTCGAGCGTGAGCGCCGAGGGTTTTCCATCCGTGATCATTACGATCTGGCGCATGTCCTTCTTCTGGCGCGCGAGAATGCGCTGGGCCAGCCGCAAACCCTCCCGAGTGTTCGTGTAGTACGGCCCCACCTGCACGCGCGCGAGTTTTCCCAGCGGAATTTCCTCCGCGCTATCGTGGAAAAGCACGCAGTGCAGCGAATCGCCGGGATATTGCGTGCGGATCAGGTGCGAGAGCGCCAGCGCAACGCGCTTTGCCGGCGTGAAGCGGTCCTCGCCGTAGAGAATCATGCTGTGGCTGCAATCGAGCATCAGGACCGTGGCGCACGAACTTTGGTATTCGCACTGGTGGACCATCAGATCGGGATAATCGAGCTCGATGGGTATTCCCGCGCCGTTGCGCGCGACGGCGTTGAAGAGCGTGGCGCTGATGTCCATGTTCAGCGTGTCGCCGAATTCGTAGGCCTTGGATACGCCGCCCGATTCGATGCCCGTAGCCAGGTCGCGCGTATCGTGGCGGCCGAAACTGCTCTTCCCGAGCGAGGCGAGCAAATCCTTCAGCGTTTTGTAACCGAGGAAATCGAGGGCCTTGTCCGTGATTTCAAAGCGGGCCTCCATTTTCGGCTGCTCGCGTCCGATTTGGCCGCCCGGCGTCTCGGCCGGCGGAGGGGTAATTCGCGGAGGCTGCTGCGGGGAAATGTAGCCTTCCTGCTCCATGCGCTCGATGATTTGATCAATCAGATCGCGCAACTCCTGATTTTTCGAGAGATCGGGGTTCTCGAGCATCTGCTCGAGAATTTCGGGGGGAACGAGATCGCCCGCCTCGAGCGCGCGCAAGATCGCCTCGCGGAGCTGCTCCATGTACTGCTCCCGCGAGCGCTCCATATCAAGCTCGTAAATTCCGTAGGGCGAGTCGTATCCGCTCTGGAGGAGGAAGTCCGAGAGGCGGCTCATCAGCTCCTGGAGGTCAATGTCTCCGGCGGCATCGGGTGTATAGCGTGAATAGCGGACATATTTCATCGTCTTCGGCGCCGATTCAATTGAATTGCCGCCGCGGCAGGCGGCCCGCAGGCTCTTTGGAGTCTCGAGGCTCGGGCGCGGTTTTTCGCGGTTCGCCAAAGAATCCGCGCTCTTCGCTGCGGCTGATTCGCTTGTGCGCCCAGAGCCCTTCGAGAATGAACTCCGCCGCGCTGGTTTGCGCGGCGGCATCGTCTTTCGGCCCCACTCCGACGGCTTTGAGATGGTCGAAAAGCCCCTGAATCTTCTTGAGCTGCGCCAGCATTTCGGCGCTCGAGGCGTTCGAGGGAATCTTGAGTTCGCCGCCCATTTCAAACCATTGAACCACCGGTTGGAAATTCGCGCCGGTAAAATATTTCGAGAATGTCTTGCCGGTTGCGGCGCGGATCAGCTCGCGCGCGATATTTTCCGCCCCGCGGAGTTCGCCCTCATATTCGAGTTCGAATTTTCCGGTCATTGCGGGGATGGCGGCGTACACGTCGGCGACGCGAGCCACGGCCGAGGAGTCGCGGCTGCGCACTGAGCGCTGCTCGGCGCTGCTCAGCACGTTTTCGAGCGCGCTAATCGGCAGGCGCTGGCTAACACCCGATCGCCGGTCAATACGCTTGTCCTCGCGCGCGTGGAAGGCGACCTCCTCGACGATCTCACGGATGTATCCGGGGACTTCGGCGCGCCGGGTGCTGTCGCGGTTCGTCCATGACTCCTGCGCCGTGATGGACATCCCTTCGGCGGCTGTCGCGGGATAGTGCGTGCGGATTTCGGAGCCGATGCGGTCCTTGAGAGGCGTGATGATTTTCCCGCGCGCGGTGTAGTCCTCGGGGTTCGCGGTGAAGACAAGGAGCACGTCCAGCGCCATGCGCACCGGGTAGCCCTTAATCTGCACATCGCCCTCTTGCATGATGTTGAAAAGCCCCACCTGGATTTTCCCCGCGAGGTCAGGCAATTCGTTGATGGCGAAAATCCCGCGATTGGCGCGGGGCAGCAGGCCGTAGTGGATGGTCAGCTCATCGGAGAGATTTTTACCGCCGCGGGCCGCCTTGATGGGATCCACGTCGCCGATCATGTCCGCGATGGTCACGTCCGGCGTGGCCAGTTTCTCCACGTAACGCGCGTCGCGCGGCAGCCATTCGATGGCGGTTGCATCGCCTTCGGAGGAAATTCTCTCGCGGCACGCGCGGCAGAGCGGCCGGTAGGGGTTGTCATGTATCTCGCAGCCGGCCACGACGGGGATGTCCGGATCGAGAAATTGCGCGAGCGCGCGAAGAATCCGCGACTTGGCCTGTCCGCGCAGCCCCAGCAGAATGAAATGGTGGCGCGAAAGGAGCGCATTTACGATCTGCGGGATCACCGTATCGTCGTAACCGTGCAGGCCGGGGAAAAGCGCTCCGCCCTTCTCCATTTTGTGCAAAAGATTTTCGCGCAGTTCCTGGCGGACGCTTCGCAGTCCCACGCGCTCTTCCGCCCAGGCGCTGCGGCGAAGCTCCCCTAGATTTTCCGGCTGGCGGCTCATGCGATCACCTGTTCCTGAAGGATACGCAGCGTGCGGCGAATCACACGCCTGCAACCATTATAGTGGAACGCCGCGCGCGCCGATAGTTTGATGGGTGCACGGCGGGAGAGTGTTGCTTATGCGCTCGGGGACGGATTCAGCGAAGGGCTTCGAGCGCGGCCTGCATTTCGTCCCGCGCGTGGACGTTGCCGGCCTTCGTGGCGGCTACAATGCCCTCCGAGAGCATTTTGGAGGCCTCTTCGACACGCCCCAGGCGCGCCAGGAGCTGGCCGAACTGATAGTACGCGGCCACGTATTCGGGATGTGTTTCGCGCAGCTTCTCGAAATGGCTGACGGCCGCCTGGTCGTCTCCCTGCTTCACACATTCGAGCGCCAGGCCGTAGCGCGCAAAGGCGTCCCCGGGCCTTTCCGCGACGAATTGCTCGAGGAGTTCGCGGCGCGACTTCTGTGCTTGGGTCATGGAATGAAAGCGCGTATTATAGCGGCCTCGACAGGGAGATCGCAAAAGGCAAATGCCCAAGAACGGAAAAAAACGCGCGGCCGCGCCGGAAAAGGAAAAACCCGCGCACGCATCCTTATCGAAATCCCAGGGCAAGCCTGTGAGCGCTTCCCGCTCCGAGATGGTCGAATTCGTTCTGCCCAACGACGCCAACCCGCTGGGCAACATGCTGGGCGGCCGGGTGATGCATTTGATTGATATTGCCGGCGCGCTGACGGCGGGGCGCCATTCCAATAGTTACGTCGTTACGGCGTCGGTGGACTATCTCGATTTCCGCTTTCCCGTGCAGGTGGGTGAATTCCTCGTCCTAAAGGCGAGCGTCAATCGCGTCTTCCGTACCTCGATGGAAGTGGGAGTGAAGGTCTTCACGGAGGATATTCTCACCGGCACCCGGCAGCATACAAGCAGCGCCTACCTTACCTATGTGGCGCTGGACATGAATCGCCGGCCGCATCCTGCGCCGCCGCTGATTCTCGAAACAGACGACGACCGGCGGCGATATATCGAAGCAGGCGAGCGGCGCCGCCTGCGCCTTTCCACGCGTCACAAGGGCATCCTTGCGCAACCGTAGCGGAACAGAGTTTCCTTTACCCTCCCGCTTGCAAATAGCCACGCAGGGCTTCGGCCGTCTGGAATCCCTGCTCGACGCATTTCCCGAGCGATGGGCCCTCGAGATAATTCCCGGAAAAAAATAGGCCCGGAATTCCGCGCTCGGCGTCGCGGATGGCACGGACAATGTGCGCATGCCCCAGGTTGTACTGCGGGAGGGCTTTCGCATGCTTCCATACGGCCGCAGCCGCGGGTGGCCCGGTAATTCCCAAAATGCGCGCGTTTTCCGCTTCGACAACGGCCGCGATTCCCTCTTCCGGCTTGGCGACGATTTCCGGATCCGTCGCGCCGCCTACGAAGCTTGTGATCGCCACGCTTCCATCGGGAGCGCGTCCGGAAAAGAGCGAAGAATTCCAGACGGTTCCCAAGGTGTGATATTTCTCGCTTCGCGGCACGAGGAAGCCGAATCCCTGGGGCGCTTGCGCGAATTGATGTGTGTAGTAGCCCGCTGCAACCACCGCGACGGGCGCGTAGGCGATTCCGGAGAGCGTGTGGGCCAGCGGCGGCGAAAAGGTTGCCGTGAGATGCGAGGCGATATACGCCGGCGTGGCCAACACCACGGCTCGCGCCGCAATCGTTTCATTTCGTCTGCTCTCGACGGCGCGAATTTCGTAGCCGCTGCCGCCCGAGGAATCCGTGCGATGCAAGGTCTCCACGCGCACGCCCGTTCGTACGCTGTGGCCCAGAGACTGGGCCAGCACCTGGGCGAGCGTGCCAAGACCCTTGCGGAACGAGCAGAGCGGAGGTGGCCCCTTCTCTTCGGCCGAGCCCTGCGCCGCGCGGGACTTCATCGCCCCCCTTAGGACGCTGCCGTACTCGCGCTCCCATTCCTCAAGTGTTGGAAACGCCGCGCGCAGACTCAACTTCTCGGGATCGCCCGCGTACACCCCGGAAACGAACGGCGCCACAAGATATTCCAAAATCTCATGCCCGAATTTGCGCCGCACGAAATTGGCGATGGTTTCCTCCTCGCCGGGCGGCCGGGTCTTCCTCAGTGGCTCTGAAAAAATTTTCCAGCGCGAGCCCGCGCCGAGCAGGGAACTGGTGAGCATGGCCTGCGGGGACATGGGAACCTTGTGCAGTCGGCCGTGGCGCAAGATAAAGCGCGGCGCGCGCGGGTCGGCTCTGCAGAGCTCGCCTTCGATTCCCAGCTCGCGAATCAGCCCAAGCAGCGCGGGCGTGCCCTGAAAGCTTTGCGGCCCGGACTCGAAGAGGAATCCATCCCGCTCGACCGTGCTGATGAGCCCTCCCACGCGGCCATCTGCTTCGAGCAGCGTGGTCTCCACTCCAAGCTGCCGCAGGCGATAGGCGCAGGCGAGGCCGGAAATCCCCCCGCCGATTACGACGGCTGGCGCTTTTGCGGATTCATCCATTTTGGCGTAGGGAACGCGTCCACCTACAGCGTCTTCGAGAACAGCGGCCGCTGGTCCATTTGCTGCTCGCGGAGGTAGCGGTCGAAAATCATGGCCACGTTGCGGATGAAGATGCGCCCAAGCGGCGTCACGCGGATTTCGCCGCCAACGAGGGCCACCAAACCCTCGGCGCGCGCTTCCTCGAGCTGCTCGAGCTCCGCCGCGAAATAATCGTCAAAGCCAATCGCGAATTCGCGCTCCACTTCGCGCTTGGGTATGACCGTGTGGCACAGCAGCCGCCCGATCACGGCGCGCCGTATTTGGTCGTCGGGCGAAAGCCGGTAGCCGCGCATTGTGGCGATTCCCCGCTCGGCCACGGCGGCCTGGTACGCCGGCACTTCGCGCCGATTCTGCGCGTAGGCGCCGCCAATCGCGCTGATGGCGCTCACGCCCATGCCGTAGAGGTCCGCGCCCGCCTTCGTCGTGTAGCCCTGAAAATTGCGGTGCAGCGTGCGGTTCGCTTGCGCGAGCGCCAGTTCATCCCCGGCGCGCGCAAAGTGGTCCATGCCGATGTAGAGATATCCGGCGCCGAGAAATTTTCCGAGGCCGGCACGAAATATTTTGAATTTCTCGCGGCCCTCGGGCAGATGGGCCTCAAACGACCCTTGCTGCTTCTTGAGCCAGGGCACGTGGGCGTAGCTGAACATGGCCACGCGGTCGGGCGCGAGCGCGACCACTTTGTCAATCGTCTCCTCGAAACCGCTGGCGGTCTGATGCGGCAAGCCATAAATCAGGTCCACGTTGAGGCTCGCAAATCCCAGCTCGCGCGCCGCCAGTATCAGGTCGCGCGTCATTTCATAGGGCTGCACTCGGTGGATCGTCTCCTGCACCCGCGGATCGAAATCCTGAATGCCCATGCTGAGCCGGTTGAACCCCAGCCGGCGCAGCGTTTCGAGGTGCGCGCGGCTGGTGACCCGCGGGTCCACCTCGATGCCGATTTCGGCGTCCGGCGCGAACGCGAATCGCTCGCGCGTGTGCCCGAAAAGCTCTTCCATCTGCGCGGGAGTGAGATACGTCGGCGTCCCGCCGCCCCAGTGGAATTGGATCACGGGCCGCTTTTTCGAAACCATTCGAGCCACGTGCTCGATTTCGCGCTTAAGCGTGGCAAGGTAGGGGACGGCGACGCTCTTGTCCTTCTGTATGGAAACATTGCACGCGCAAAATAGGCAGAGGCTCTCGCAGAAGGGAAGATGCATGTAGAGCGAGAGAGGAGTGGCCAGAGCCTCCGCGCGCGCGCAATATTCTTCCAGGTCGCCGGGGCCGAAATCTTCCTTCCACACCGGCGCTGTTGGATAACTCGTGTAGCGCGGTCCCGGCCGGTTGTACTTTTCGAGGAACGCGTCGGAAATCTGGTCGATCTCGAATTCCGCCGCCGGATTATTATTCGCGTCCTGCATTTTTTAGGAACCAGTCTCTCGGGCCTGTGCGCGCGCGGTCTGCAAAATCTTCTGGCCCTCTTCCACGAACGCCCGTGCGTTTTCCACGGGCGTCGCCGGCAAAATCCCATGTCCAAGATTCAGGATATGGCCTACGCCGCCTGTTTTCTCGATGGCCTCGCGCACCGCGCGGCGAATGCCTGCTTCGTCGCCCAGGAGAATGGCAGGTTCGACGTTGCCTTGCAGGGCCGCGCGGCGTCCCAGCGCCCGGCGAGCCTCGGCCAAATCGGTGTGCGAGTCCACGCTCAGCACGTCGGCGCCGGATTTTGCAAGGCTCGCAAGATGCCGTGCCGAGCCTTTGGCGAAAAGAATCCTCGGCACGTCCTCATGATCGAGCGCCTCAACAATCATCTGTGTGGCCGGCAGCTCGAACGCATCATACTCCGCCACGCTCAATTCGCCCGCCCATGTGTCGAAGAGCTGTACTGCTGCTGCGCCTGCGGCAATTTGCGACTGGAGGTATGCGGCCGTCACGCGCGCGATGCGCTCGAGCAACTCGCACACGACATCCGGCTCATCCCGCAACATCCTCAGCGCGCGCGAAATATCTCCGCGCGTGCGCCCCTCGATCATATAGCACGCGAGTGTCCACGGAGCAGCCGCAAAGCCAATCACGGGGACATCCGTACCGGTCTCTTTGCAGATTGCCCGGAGGGCGTCGCCCACGAAGCGCGTTTCACGCTCGGGATCGAAATCGCGCAGGCGCCGGACGCCCGCGGCGTCACGCACAGGATTCGAAAGCACCGGCCCTGCGTCCGGCACTTCGAGCGGCATCCCCATCGCCTCCGCGACAATCAAAATATCGGAGAAGACGATGATGGCGTCCACTCCTAGCGCGCGAAATGGCTGGAGCGACACCTCCGCCGCCAGCTCCGGCGTCTTGCAGATTTCAAGGAACGAGTGCTTGGCGCGAATGGCCTGATATTCCGGCAGGTATCTACCCGCCTGCCGCATAATCCACACAGGCACTCGCTCGACCGGCTGGAACCGGCACGCGTCGAGGAAAAGCTGCTTCTTGTTTTCGCGTTTCTGCCGCATTTGTTCAGGAAATTCAGTGTAATCATAGCAGAAGCCACTCGCGCGGTCGCTTCGGCGGTATAATCCATTGGCTGGGGGCCTTCGAGCTGGATGACAAATCATCTGGGTTATCTGAGTTTGGCGCTCTACGCGGCGAGCTTCTGCTGCTATGCGCGCATTCTTTACGCTCCACACAACTGGCTGGGGCGCCTGGCCACACTTCTGCTTGCGGCGGGCATCCTGGTCCAGTATTTCGCCCTGCTCGAACGCTCCCGCTCGATGCACGCGGTTCCCTACGACGACCTTTACGGCTCGATGTCGCTCTTCGCATGGCTCCTGGCGGTCACGTATCTGGGACTTGAAATATTTCACCGGCAGCGGTCCGTGGGTGCCTTCGTGACGCTCCTGCTCGTCGTCTGGCTGGGCTCGCTCGAATTGCTTGCGCCGCTCGAGAAGCCGCCGGCCGCCCCTCCCGCGCACGGACCATTATTTGCTTTCCACGTGACGCTCAACACCTGGGCCTACGCGGCCTTCGCGCTCTCCTTCGTCCTCAGCCTGATTTATCTGGCCGAGAACCGCATCCTGCGCTCACACCATCCCGGCGCGGCCTTCTGGAGGTTTCCCGCGCTCGACGATCTCGATCGCATGGCCCGCAGCAGCGTTTACGTGGGGCTTGCGACTCTCAGCGCAGGCGTGGTGATGGGCTTGATTTGGGCGCACCGGCTGATGGGCAGCTCGATCTGGGACGATCCAAAAGTGGCTGTGACGCTGGCCATCTTCATAATCTACGCCGTGTATCTACGGCTTTCCCGGCGCGCCCACTGGCGCGGCGCCCGTGCGGCGTTGCTATGCGCCTCGAATTTTATGGTCGTGCTTTTCAGCTACACATTCGTGAATTTATATTTCACCAAGTTCCATCGTTTCCTGTGATGGCCGCGCCCTCCAACGCGAAATCTTCCGACGCACCGCGCGTCCGGATTGCGCTCGTCGGCTGCAATCACCGCACGGCGCCGGTCGAGCTGCGCGAGCGCCTCGCTTTCACCACCCAGCAGGCCCTGGACGCCGCGAGCGAACTTCGCCGCCAGGGAATTCTCGAAGAGGCCGTGATCCTTTCCACTTGCAATCGCAGCGAAGTCTACGGAGTGCCCGCCGAAGCCGCGCCGACTCCCGCCGACGCCATGGAAGAGTTCCTTACCTCCTTCCATCACATACCCCGCGCGCATCTCGACGGCAGGGTCTATCGCTGGTCCGGCGCCGATGCCGTGCGTCATCTCTTCCGCGTGGCCGCGGGCCTCGATTCGATGCTACTCGGTGAGGCGGAAATTCTGGGCCAGCTTCGCTCCGCTTACGGAGAGGCCCTTGCCCGGGGCGTGACGGGCCCCGTCCTCAACCGTGTTTTTCAGGGCGCCCTCGAAGTGGGCAAGCGCGTGCGCTCGGAAACGGAAATTGGAGCGCGGCCTATGTCCGTCGCGTTGGCCAGCGTGAAGCTCGCCGAACGAATCTTCGGAAACTTGAAAGGCCGTGCGGCAATGATCCTCGGCGCCGGTGACGTGGCCGGACAGGTCGCCCAGCACCTGCGCCTTCGCGGCATCGGCGCCCTGCGCATCGTGAACCGTTCCTATGACCACGCCGCCGAACTGGCGGAGCGGATGGGCGGCGAGGCCGCCACGTGGGAATCTCTCGAAACAATCACGCCGGAAGCGGACGTAATCATCGCATCGGTGGGCGGTGCGGGCGTGGTTCTCACGCGCCAGGCCCTCGATAGCTCCATTGCCGCTCGCGGCGGGCGCCCCATCTTCGTCGTGGATCTGGGCGTGCCGCGCAACGTCGCGCCCGCGTCCGCAGGCCTTTACAACCTCTATCTTTATAACGTGGACGACCTCGGAGAAATCGTCCAGCAAAATAAGAAGGCTCGCGAGGCGGAAATCCCCCGCGCGGAAGCCATCATCGCCGCGCACGTGGCCAAATTCGAGGCTTGGCGCGGCCGTCAGGGTGCCGCCGAAACGATGCGCCACTACCTTGGCATTCGTGAGGCCGCCAAAGACGGCGAGGGCCGGGATTGAAGCCGCTTCGCATCGGAACGCGCTCAAGCGCGCTGGCCCTCTGGCAGGCGAATCACGTTCGCCAGGAATTGGCGCGTCTGCGCGGCATCGCGATCGAGATCGTTCCCATCCGCACCACGGGCGACCATCGGCAGTCCGCCTCGATTGCGCAGGCGAGCCAAGCCATCGGCGCCGAAGGCGGCAAGGGCATCTTCATCAAGGAGATCGAGGACGCGCTGCTTTCCGGCACCGTGGACCTCGCCGTCCACAGCATGAAAGACGTTCCCACGGAAACTCCGCGAGGGCTGGCCTTTCCCGCCATTACCAAGCGCGAAGACCCGCGCGATTGCCTCATCTCGCGTCGCAGCCTCACACTGGACAAACTTCCGCAAGGCGCGCGTGTCGGAACGAGCAGCCTGCGCCGCCAGGCTCAGCTCCGCCGCTACCGCCCCGATCTTCAAGTGCTCGACGTGCGCGGGAACGTGGACACGCGTCTCAAGAAAGCGGCCGCGGGCGAATTCGATGCAATTGTTCTGGCCGTCGCGGGAATCGCGCGCCTGGGCGAAAGCCATCGCATCACCGAAATATTCTCTTCGGAGGTGATGCTTCCGGCCGTCGGTCAGGGAGCGCTTGGAATCGAAACCCGCGCGGACGATGGCGATACGTCGAGGCTCGTTTCCTCGCTCGACGACGCCGAAGCGCGTGCATGCGTTACAGCCGAGCGCGCGCTTCTTCGCGAGCTCGAAGGCGGCTGCCAAGTTCCGCTGGGCGCCTGGGCGCGCAAGGTAAGCGATGCAGAAATTATTCTCGAGGCGTGTGTGCTGTCGCCCGACGGCGCGCAATTCGTCCGCGGCGACGAGCGCGGCGCTGCAGGCGATGCTGAAGCCGTCGGGGAAAGACTCGCGAGGACTCTCATCGAGGCGGGCGCGGATAAGATCCTGCGTCTCGCGGGAAGGTCCGTGGGGAAAAGCTGATGGCGGAGACAGAAAAACCACTGGCGGGGAAGCGCATCGTCGTCACGCGCGCCCCCGCGCAGGCGCTGGAATTAACGCGCTCGCTCAAGCGTATGGGTGCGGAAGTCCTGTTGCTGCCCATGGTCGCATTTGCCCCGCCGGACGACTGGAGCGCAGTGGATGCAGCGCTGCGAGCCTGGGCGCAGTTCGATTGGGTTCTATTCGCCAGTCGGAATGCGGTACGATTCCTTCGAGGACGCGCGACCCAATTGGGTGCCACATCGCAATTCGCCGCTGCAACCCCACGGACGGCAGCCGTTGGCCCCGCCACGGCCGCTGCCGCGGGCGCGGAAGGATTTCGCGTGGATTATGTCGCCGAGGAGCATTCGGGCGCGGGGCTGGCGCGCGAATTGCGGGATGCGCTCGCAGGGAAGGGCGTGCTGCTCCCCCGCAGCGACCTTGCCGATAGCCGCTTGCCGGAAGCACTCCGCGAAATCGGCTCGCGCGTAACCGAAGTGGTCGCTTACCGCACCGTCGCGCCAGATTTGCCTGATCCCGCGATCCTGGCCAACGTCCGCGCCGGTCGCGCGGACGCGATACTGTTTTCGAGCGCATCCGCATTCCATAATTTCATGGGCTTTATCGGCGCGTCGGAGCTTACGAAACTTTCGGAGCGCGCCGCCTTCGCGGCAATCGGTCCTTTCACTGCCGCCGCAATGCGCGGCGCAGGCGTGCGCGTCGAGATCGAAGCCGAGGAATCGTCGGCGGACGGTCTGGCCAGTTCCCTCGCACACTATTACGAGCGCTCGTCGCACGCAGCGAGGCGCGCATGACCTTCCCCGCCCATCGCCCGCGCCGCTTGCGCCGCACCGAAGCCCTGCGCGAATTGGTCCGCGAGACACGGCTCAGCCCGTGCGGCCTCGTCTATCCCATGTTCGCCTGCCCCGGAACGAATGTGCGCACCGAAGTCCGCTCCATGCCGGGCATCTATCAGCAGTCCGCCGATAAAATCGCCGAGGAGTGCCGCGAAGTCGCCGACCTGGGCATCCCGGCCGTGATTCTCTTCGGCCTGCCCGAGCGCAAGGACGCAACCGGCTCGGAAGCATCCTCGGCGGAGGGTGCCGTGCAACGCGCGATCGCCGCAATCCGCAAGGCCAAGCTCGGTCTCATCGTCATCACCGACGTCTGCCTCTGCGAATATACGGACCACGGCCACTGCGGCGTGGTGAAGGATGGCGAGGTGCAGAATGATCCCACGCTCGATCTTCTCGCGGCCGCCGCGCTTTCCCACGCGCGCGCGGGAGCGGACATCGTCGCGCCTTCGGACATGATGGACGGCCGCGTGGCCGCCATCCGTCGCAAGCTCGACGAGAACAGGTTTGAGGACGTCGCCATCCTTTCCTACGCGGCGAAATATTCCTCCGCATTCTACGGCCCGTTCCGCGACGCCGCGCAGTCGGCTCCGCAATTCGGCGATCGTCGTGGCTACCAGATGGATCCCGCCAACGCGCTCGAGGCTCTCCGCGAAGTCTCGCTCGATCTCGAAGAAGGCGCGGACATCATCATGGTCAAGCCCGCGCTCCCCTATCTCGACGTGATCCGCCGCGTCCGCGATCGCTTCGACGTTCCCCTCGCTGCTTACAACGTCAGCGGTGAATTTTCCATGGTGAAAGCCGCCGCGCGGAATGGCTGGATAGACGAAAAGCGCGCCGTGCTCGAAATTCTCACGTCCATCCAGCGCGCCGGCGCCTCCATCATCCTCACGTATCATGCCAAGGACGCCGCCCGCTGGCTCAAATCCTGCTGATGACCGGCGGCGTAAAGCGAGGTTTCTCCTGAATCCATGTCCGATCGTCCTCCCGATGCTCTGCTCTTCCGATCTTCTCGCCCGCGCCCAAAAGATTCTCGTTGGTGGCGTCAACAGCCCCGTCCGCGCATTTCGCTCCGTAGGCGCCACGCCGCTCGTTCATCGACCGCGCCGAAGGCTCGCGCCTCTGGGACACCGACGGCCGCGAATATCTCGACTACATTTGCTCCTGGGGCGCGCTGATTCTCGGCCACGCGCATCCGGAAATAATCGCGGCCGTCGCCGCTCAAGCCGCGCCGCGGCACGAGCTACGGCATCACGTCGCCGCTCGAAATCGAGCTGGCCGAGCGCATCGCCCGCGCGCTCCCTTCGCTCGAACGCATCCGCTTCGTTAGCTCCGGCACCGAAGCTGCCATGTCCGCCATCCGCGCCGCGCGCGCCTTCACCGGACGCGATCTGATTCTCAAATTCGAGGGCGGCTATCACGGCCACGCCGATAGTTTTCTTGCGCATGCCGGCTCGGGACTGGCCACGCTCGGCATTTCCGCAAGCCCCGGCGTGCCGCAGGCGCTCGCCGCGCTCACCCTCGATGCCCCTTACAACGATCTCGCCGCTGTCGAGCGTATCTTCGAGCGCCACGCGCGCAAAATCGCCGCCGTGATCGTCGAACCCGTCGCCGCCAACATGGGCGTGGTGCCGCCCGCGCCGGGCTTCCTCGCCGGCCTGCGCACAATCACTGAGCGCGATGGCGCGCTTCTCATCTTCGACGAGGTCATCACCGGCTTCCGCCTGGCGCTGGGCGGCGCGCAAACTCTTTTTCGCGTTCAGCCGGACCTCACACTGCTCGGAAAAATTATCGGCGGGGGATTGCCCGCGGCTGCCTATGGAGGCCGCCGCGATATCATGGAGATGGTCGCACCGCTCGGCCCTGTCTATCAGGCGGGGACGCTTTCGGGGAATCCGCTGGCGATGGCTGCCGGCCTGGCCACTCTCGCCGCTCTCGAGGTTCCCGGCTTCCATGCCGCGCTCGACGCCAAAGCAGAACGTCTTGCCATTGGCTTGCGCCGCGCGCTCGAGGAATCTCGCGTGCCCGGCTCGGTGAATGTGGCCGGTTCGCTGCTCACGCTCTTTTTCACCGCCGGGCCGGTGGGTGATTACGCTGGAGCGAAAACATCGGACACCGCGCGCTTCGCCGCTTTTTTCCGCGCAATGCTAGCGCGCGGATTCCTGCTGCCGCCATCACAATTCGAGGCGCTTTTCGTCTCCGCCGCCCACACCGATAGCGACATTGACGCCACCATCGCTGCCGCGCGCGAAAGCCTGAAACCCATCCGCTGATTTTTGTGGGGACTTGCCTGAAGAGCTTCGAGAATATCCGCTTTTGCTGCTAACCCAATTCTACGGTCACTTCCGCGCCGCGACCGGCTCCCAGCGTTTTGGTGGCGTTTCCTTTACTGACGGCAATTTCAAGATAGCCGCTCGATCCGAGGAACGCGATGGCCTCCCCGGCTGCGCCCTGCCCAAACGTCTGGACTACCTTGTTGATCTGCGCGTTGCCCACGCGAATCAAGAAATTGCCGGTTGCAGCGAAGAGGGCCGGCGCATCCTCCGGCGTGATATTGGTGATCAGGTTGCCGAAGCGGTCCGTTCGCAACACCACGCCTTTGATGATGTTCCCGGACGCTTTCGGCTTGGGGATCGTGAAGCGCACCAAATCCGTGATGGGCTCGCCGAAGGTCGACGCCTGCCACGTTTTGGATAGCCACGCCGCAACGGGCGCGAAGATATCGCGTCCGTGAAACGTGTTGCTTACCGGGTGCCGGAAATAGTGCTCGGAGACGATGTGCCATGCGTGGAGATCCTTCGCCTGGCCATAGGCGTAGCTGAGCACTCCGTTATCCGGCCCCACGAAATAGTGCTGATCCGCCGCCACGAGGATGGGCCTTCTCGCTGTGCCCACTCCGGGGTCCACCACCACCACGTGGATCGTCCTGGGAGGGAAGAGGTTGTAGGCGTGGCCGATCGCCAGCGCGCCATCGAGAATGTCGTGGGGCAGCACGTCGTGCGTGATATCCACGATGTTCACTTCCGGATGGATATTGAGGATCACGCCCTTCATTGCGCCCACCAGATGGTCGCTCGTGCCGTAATCCGTGGTCAGTGTGATGATGGGACGCACCAAGGCCGCTCCTGCACGCTCGGCGCAATGAATGATTGCCGCGCCGCCTCTTCGACGCTAATGGACGCTCCCGCCCCTGTCAAGGCGGCCTGCGCCTTTCAGTAACGCGCTTCGCCCAAGGTCGCGGTCCAACCTACAGGGAAACACGGATGTAAAAATATACAGTAATGCCTCGCTCAGGTTACAGGATGCCTCCGATAGTCCCAGCGGCCCATGCCGGCTAATCTAGCGCCTGTTTAGGTGCACGGGGCGCCAAACTGGAGAAGCTCGAAAAAACGTCTATCAAGAAGTGAGTAACATAGCCGTAGGTCAACGGCGCCCCTCAGGATAAGGAGAAAAATTCATGAACAGATTCAAGTATCTTCTGATAGCCGCCATTGCCGCCATCTGCTTCGCGGCGACCGCTCCGAAAGCACAGGCCCAGGTCAGCATCGGCGTTAACATTGGAGCCGAACCTGACTGCCCTTACGGTTACTACGACTACGCGCCGTATGATTGTGCTCCCTACGGCTATTACGGCCCGGAATGGTTTACGGGTGGCGTGTTCATTGGCGCAGGACCGTGGTTCCATGGCCATGACGACTTCCGCGGCCACGTAAACAACCATTACGATGTTCGCTGCGGCTATAAAGGCTCCAGGCCAGACCGTGGCGAAAAGCCCGATCCGTCAAAGCACTTCGACAAGATTGAGCACTTCAAGGGAAATGAAGTGCGCGATGGGCGCGGCCACGTGGGCGGAGAAAAACATTAGCGATAGCCAATGGCATCGCCCACCCATAGCGGACGATAAATCGGCGGTCGAAAACTGACGATCTACATGCCGCGGGCGCGTTCTGCCTCACCCGCGGCATGCGTGCTTTTGCACGGTCCTGGTCCTTTTCAATTGCGCCGCATCCTGCTAGCCTAATTATTGAACATGCTAAATCTCCTCGGCGGGAACCGCTCCCGATGAACGTCTACCTGGATTACAACGCCACAACCCCCGTGGACCCCGCCGTCCTCGACGCCATGCTGCCGTATTTCGCTGAAAGCTTTGGCAATGCCGGCTCGGTCCACTCAGCCGGCCAGCGCGGCCGTGCCGCGGTGGACGCAGCGCGCGAATCCGTCGCCGCGCTCCTCGGCGCCAAGCCGGCTGAAATCGTTTTCACCAGCGGCGGCACGGAATCCGATAATCTCGCGCTTTTCGGCGCTGTCGCGGCATCGAAGAAGCCTCGCAAGCACATCATCACATCCACCATCGAGCACCACGCCGTCCTCAACGTTTGCCGCGAGCATGAAAACCAGGGCGTCGAGGTCACCTTCGTTCCCGTTGGCGGGCACGGCGTCGTCGCGCCCGATGACATTCGCCGCGCCTTGCGCCCCGATACCATCCTCATCAGCGTGATGCACGCCAACAATGAAATTGGCGCTATCCAGCCCGTTGAGGAAATCGGGCGCATCGCCGCCGAGGCGGGAGTTCTTTTTCATTGCGACGCCGTTCAGTCCGCGGCAAAACTCCCGCTCGATGTGGAGCGCCTGGGCGTGGATTTGCTCTCAATTTCCGCGCACAAGATGTATGGGCCCAAGGGCGTGGGCGCGCTCTACGTTCGTTCGGGTGTGCCCATCGAGCCGCTCATGCGCGGAGGACACCACGAGCGCGACCGCCGCCCCGGCACCGAAAATGTTCCCGCCATTGTGGGACTCGGCAAAGCTGCGGAGCTGGCGCGCCAGTCGCTCGCGGACGACGCCCCGCGCATCCGCGCGCTTCGCGACCGCCTGGAAGGATCGCTCTTGGAAAAAATTCCCGGCGCACGCGTGAATGGCGATATTTCCCGCCGCGTGCCCAACACATCCAATCTGCTTTTCCCTGGTGCCGGGGGCGAGGCGCTCGTCATCGCCCTCGATCTCGAAGGGATTGCCTGCTCGACGGGCGCAGCCTGCTCCTCAGGCTCGATTGAGCCTTCGCACGTCCTGCTGATGGCGGGGCTGTCCGAGGAAGACGCGCGCTCAAGCCTGCGCTTCAGCCTCGGCCGTCCCACTTCCGCCGAGGAGATTGACCGCGCAATCTCCGTGATCCCGAGCGCCGTCGAGCGTCTCCGCGCGCTTTCGCCGCTCTCAGCGGGCATGGCGCGCTAATGGCATCTCGCATTCAACTGGAAGCAGATTCCGCGGTAGGAGCGACCGCATCCGGCGCCGTCGCCATGTCCGGTGGCGTGGATAGCTCCACCGTGGCTGCCATTCTTCACGAGCGCGGCCAGACTATTATCGGCCTCACCATGCAGCTCTGGAACGAGCGGCGCCTCCCGCAGCTTCGCGGCGATGGGCCCGTACAGCACCGCTGCTGCTCATCCGAGGATGTCTACGACGCGCGGCGCGTCGCCGCGCATCTCGGCATTCCCTTTTACGTAGTCAATTTCGAGCGCGAATTCGAGCGCACCGTCGTCCGGCCGTTCGTAGAGGACTACGTTGCCGGCCGCACCCCCATTCCCTGCACGCTTTGCAACAATCACGTGAAATTCGGCCAGCTTCTCGATACCGCCCGTCAGATTGGCGCTGACAAAATCGCCACCGGCCACTATGCCCGCGTCCGCCACAACGCCGAAACCAGCCGCTACGAACTGCTCCGCGCCGTGGACGAGACCAAGGACCAATCATATTTTCTTTTTGGGCTCACGCAGGAGCAGCTTGCCCGCTCGGAATTTCCCCTCGGCGAACTCTCGAAATCCGAGGTGCGCGAAATCGCCCGGCGCCTGGCCGTTCCCGTCGCGGAAAAGCCCGAAAGCCAGGAAATCTGCTTCATCCCGGCTTCGAGCTATGTTCCCTTCATCGAAGGCTATTTGCAGGAGCAGGGAAGCGAGCCGCCCGGCGAGCCCGGCGAGATTGTCACCACCTCCGGCGAAGTGATTGGGCGTCACAGTGGATTGCATCGCTACACCGTCGGCCAGCGGCGCGGCCTGGGACTCTCCGCCGGGCACCCGCTATATGTGTCCACGCTCGATCGCGCCACGAATCGCCTGGTGGTCGGCGAGGATGCTGAACTCCGAAGCGCGGTTTGCGAAGTCCGCGACGTGAATTGGATTCCCTTCGCCGTTCCCGAAAATCCCGTCGAGGCCACCGTGCGTGTTCGCAATCGCCACGAGCCTGCCGCGGCGCAAATTGTTCCGCTCGGCCCCACGACCGCCCGCATCACCTTCCGCGAGCCGCAGCGCGCCATCACGCCCGGCCAGGCCGCCGTTTTTTATTCCGGCGAGCGCGTCCTGGGCGGCGGCTGGATCAAATAACGCCGCGGGCGGCGCAGACGACGCTGCGGGGTGGGCGAGCGCTCCGTGGTCGACCCTGATCGCTTGCGAGGGCAAGTGCGTGTTTGGCCACTAAGACTCGACGACTCGGACGGCGGAGAGATCAAGAATATGTGGAAGAGAATCCTACTGGCGGCGGTCATGAGTTGGGCTTACTCCGTGACTTTAGGACTGCTCTTCGCTATCGTCCTTTCCGAAAATCACTCGCCGAGAGACCTGTTGCTACCGGGTGTCGTTCCGGCTACTCTCATCGGTAGCACGATAGTGGCAATTGCGATAACGCCGGTGGCAATCTGGTCCGTGAGAACGGGAACAAGGAACTTGTGGCTCTACGGGCCGATTCTCTGGGTCGCATTAGCCGCTTACATTGTTTTTGCAATACCGCGAGCCGGCCACTACGGTCAATATGGTCTGCTCTTCTTGGCTGTTCTTGGAGTAGTCATCCTTGGGTTTATCCCAGCGAGATGACGAAGTGGGGCTACGGGTGGAGGAATCTCCTGCGTCTCTTGTCATCGCTGGGGCTTTCAGTAGGCATAGCAAATTCGTGTGAGCGGCGTAGGTGCGACACAATCCGTGAACTGGAGGACGGCTTTGCAAATTGGCTGGTAGAGGGGCAAAATGGAATCGAAGGAGCAGGATCAACCCATGGCCGTAGAACTCGCGAAGGGCGTCACACTCGAAATGCCGGGGGAGGATGCCAATTTCCTCAAGGACGAAGGCATTCTCTTCGCCTCGCTCGATAAAGTCGTGAACTGGGCGCGCCGCAGTTCCATTTGGCCCATGTCCTTCGGACTGGCCTGCTGCGCCATCGAGATGATGTCCATGGCCGCTTCCCGCTACGATATCGCCCGCTTCGGCGCCGAAGTTTTTCGCGGCTCTCCGCGCCAGTCGGACCTGATGATCATCGCCGGGCGCGTCTCGCAGAAAATGGCGCCCGTCATCAAGCAGCTTTACGCGCAAATGCCGGAGCCTAAATGGGCTATTTCCATGGGCGTTTGCGCCACCTCAGGAGGCGTCTTCAACAACTACGCCGTGGTGCAAGGCGTCAATCAGGTGATTCCCATCGACGTGTACGTTCCGGGATGCCCGCCTCGCCCCGAGGCGCTGCTCTATGCCATCTTCCAGCTTCAGAAGAAAATTGACTCGACCCGCGGCAGCTTCCGTCGTTCCTTCAATTTCGAAAAAACCAGCAACTGAAAAGCTAGCGCTCCTCGCGTTTCTTCATCGGACTTCCGCCGTCCCGCCATCGAATTCGACAACGCTTCCGGGCGCGAAATGTTCCCTCCGCAGATACCCCATGCCGATGGCTGTGCCGGCCGCCGGAGAAAACGCCGCGCTGGTTACGTGACCCACATCCGCGCCGCCCGCTCGCAATTTCGTCCCGGGCAAGGGAGGCTCCACGGTTGAGAATTTGAGCGCCACGCGCTTGCGGTTCACGTGACCCCGCGATCGCACGCGCTCGACGATTTCCTGCCCCGTGTAGCATCCCTTCGTGAAGCTGATGTGCGTATTTTCGAGCGCCGCTTCGTGCGGAATCATCCCGTCGCCAAAATCGGCGCCAAACCACGGCACGCCGGCCTCCAGACGCAGCGCGTTGAGCGTGTCCATGCCGATGGGCTCGCCGTCGTGCGCGCGCACGCCCGCGAGCAGCTTTTGCCATAGCGACGGGAGGGCATCGCGCCGCGCGATAAATTCCGCGCCCAGCTCGCCGAAGTGCGACCGCCGCAGGAACTGGCAGGAGATGTGCCCAATCGTGACGTCCCGTATGGCCATCTCGGGGAGAAGCCCCAGTTCCAATCCGCAAGCCTGCTGGACAATCACCGCCGCGCGCGGCCCCTCGATGGCCATGCTGCCCGCCTTTTCCGTCAGATCCTCGATATTCACGTCCGATGAAATGATGTACTTTTCGAGCGTCGCGACGGTCCGTTCCCGCACCGACGCGTGCGCCCGCACGAGTAGCCTTTCCGCCTGCGCATAGACCTCCAGTTCCGCCAGGATATGCCCCTGCGGATTCAGAAGCAGCGCGAGCGCCCCGCGGCCCTCCTCGAGCGCCTGAATGTTGTTCGATGTAATCGCGTGCAGATACTTCGCGCGGTCCCGCCCGGTGGCAGCGAGAATGGCGTGCCAGCTCGTATCGAAAAGCGCCACAGCTTCCCGCGCCGCGCGATATTCACGCCCGAAATCCGAAAACGCAGCGGGCAGTAGGCAGCCCGCGAATTCCTTCATCCGCGCGTTGGCCGCGCGGTGCTCGCTCGCGAGCGGAGTTTCCATGATCGCTGTGGTTTTTTCTTCCATGGCAACTTATGCGCATCCGCACCTGGACTTCTTCATCTTATCAGATGCCCGCGAGCTGGCGAGCCGAGCGAGGGCGTTACTGTGCCTGGCCTGCCGTTTTAGGAAGACAACAGCGACGAGTAAGACCGGTTAGTTCCGAAGCAGAAAAGACCGCTTTCTCGAACGCTTTTTTGCGCTGCGGAGGCGGTAAGGCGAAATGGGAAGCGGCCTTTTCGTTTTTTGTTGAGATGTGGCCGTAATCGGCTGTGATATTATCCGAAAGCTGGTCGGCGTACCCTTCTCTAGGAACTTCATCTGCCAGGAGGAAAACAGTTATGCGGCCGCGAACTGCCTATACTTTTGCTTGCGCGCTTTTTGTGTTGTTAGTTTTGCTCCTCTGTGGTCTGTCGGCACGTGGCGGCGAACTTCCCGAGCCGCCGATCTACACTCCCAATCCGGCGAACACGCCTTTGCAAAACCTCGTAACTTGGAAGATTCAATGGTTGAGGGAGCGAATTAAGGCGCGCAAATCTTCAATCGCTGGCAAGGAAAATGCCCTCAAGAGCGATCCCGACATCGACAAAGACGAAGCAAAAAAAGAAATCGACGCTCTCAAGAAGGAGAACGAACGCGAGGATGACGAAATCAAGGGCTTGCAGGCGCCTAACGCCTTCGATCCCACGGTTCCTGGGACGAACCTAAACGTCAAATTGGTCCGCGACAATGTGAAGGCTGCGATCGCGAGATTCCAAGCCCTTGCCATCACAGAAAGCCGAATATCCCATGATGAGAAAAAATCTAAAAAGGAAAGAGACGAGGCAGAGGCGAAATCCAAGGACTATTCATCTTCCGGCGGGAAACTAGGAGGTGATTTGGACGAGGCGAATAAAGGGGACCTGAAAGGATTTCCGGAGTAATTCCCTTCATGGTCTTGACTCGACGCGCCCAATCGCATGCGCAGGTGCGCCTCGGATACCTGCGCTATACTCGAATCGCATGGCGGAAAAACTCATTCACGAAGTCATTCCCGTCGGCCTGCTGCAGTGCAACTGCTCGATCCTGGGCGATCCTTCGAGCCACGAAGCCATCGTGGTGGACCCCGGAGACGAAGTCGAGCGCATCCTCAAAATCCTCGCGCGCCACGGTCTCAAGGTCCGCGCCATCGTCAGCACGCACACGCACATTGACCACGTGGGAGGCCTTGCCGGCCTGCACCGCGCCACCGCAGCGCCCGTCCTGATCCACGAAGGCGATCTGGAGCTGTATCGCCATCTCGATACGCAGGCGGAATGGCTCGGCGTTCCCACGCCGGAAACCACGCACATCGATGATTTTGTGAAGGAAGGCAGCGCCATTCGCTGGGGCGGCTTCGCGGCGCATGTTCTCCATACGCCGGGGCATACGCCCGGCAGCATCAGCCTTGTGGTCGACGAGGCGAGCCCGGAGCCCGCTGTGCACTCACAGCAAGACACACGCGGCGCCGCCCGCCCTCCCGGCCGGCTCATTGCAGGCGACACTCTGTTTCGCGGCAGCATCGGCCGCACCGACCTCTGGGGCGGCTCCTATACGCAAATTCTGGATTCCATCCGCGAGAAATTGCTCGTTCTGCCCGAAGAGACGTCCGTGTATCCCGGCCATGGCGAAATCACGACCATCGGCTTCGAGCGCGCCCACAATCCCTTCTTCTCTTGACAGCCGCTTACGGCACCTCCTCCGCCCGCCCGGAATTCCTCGCCTCCAAAAATAAAAGCGCCCCGATAAACTTCATCGGGGCGCCTGGTTATTTCGCACTCAGCTTCGTTTACTGGTCCGCCTGCACCTTCTTGAGCGGCGGCTTGGCAAACTGCCAGATCAAGCCAGAGTCGTCCGCGCTGTGCGGGAAGAATTGAGCCGAGGTCGTGCCGGCGGGCAGAAGCACAACGTCCACGCGGCGGTTATACGCAAGCCAGTCGGTGTGCATCTGTCTCAGGCGCGCCTTGGGTGGCGTGCTGGGGTTTGTCGTTTCAAGCGTCTTGACCGTGTCCTTCGCAAGCGGGCGTTCCTTGCCGTAGGCCGCGGTTTCAACCTTGTCGGCCGAGATGCCCTGATCCACAAGGAACTGCTTGATGCGCTCCACGCGCCGCTCGCTCAAATCCTGATTGAACGGCTTCGAGCCGCGCTCGTCCGCATGGGCCTCGATGGAAAGCTTGGCATCCGGATCGTACACAAGATAATTCTTGAAATCCGAGGCCAGCGTCGCCAGGGCTAGTTGCTGGCTCTTGACCAGCCCCACCTCCGGGTGCGGCTTATCGGGATAATCCGTGGGGTAGAAGATGCTCTGCAGCGTGACGGCCGGAATCGGCCCAATCGAGCCGGTAATGTGCAGGGCCGCAGTCTGCGTGGCGGATCCGCCGCACACGTTCGTGGCGGTCAGCGTGTACGTTTTCGTTTCGTCAACGGTGCGAGCCGGCTGGCCTGCCGGCACCTCAGAGGTATCGGCGGGTTCCGCCTGCACCGTCTGGCTGCCGCTCAGGTCCACTTTGCCGATGGGATCAATCGTCACGGAGTCAGCATTGGACGTTTGCCACGTCAGAAGGGAAGTATCCTGCGTGATGACCTTGTCGCCGAGCTTGACGTAGTGAACCTCGGTCGGATTCGCCGTCAGCGACGCCGTTATTGCGGTATTCACATTCACCGCAGCGGGGCTGGTTACCACTCCGCCCGGGCCCGATGCCGTCATCGTGTAGGTTGTCGTGGCATGCGGCGAGACCGCCTGACTGCCGGGCGACGATACCGCCCCGACTCCATTGTCAATCGTCGTATCCACCGCATCGGACGTGTCCCAGCTCAGATTCGTGCTCTGGCCGCAATTGATGTTGGCGTTATCCACTGCGAATTTGTTGATTTTCACAGGCGCCACAGCCACCGTCGCGCTGGCGATGCCCGCGTGGAACCGCGGCTGCGGCTTCAGCTTGTTTCCGCGATCCCAATTGACGGTTTCCTGGGTGCCTTCGGGGAGATGGATCTTGACCTTCTTTCCGACCACGACGGTCACGTCGCCCTCCCATACGGTTTTCCCCTCGAGCGTTACTACGATATGGTGCTTGCCGGCCGGCAGCAGCAAGTTCTGGTGCCAGATCCAATCCCAGTCGAACTCATCCGCGTGCCCCACAAAATAGGCGGGCGTTTTGCCGTTTGAAAGCACCGCGGCGCGCGGCTCGCCTGAGAACTGGATATCGCCGAAGGGTCCGCTTACGTCCCCACCGCCGGATGAATCGAGCTTCACATCGATGTCGGTCGTCTTCCCGGCGGTAATATCAACGTCCTGCGTGGACATCTTGTAGCCATAATTCACCACCACGACAGTATGCTTACCGGAACTGAGCGAAATGGAATTGTGGCCTTGTGGATTCGCATTTCCATCCACGAAAATGTCTGCCTGTTTTGGTGTCACCTTGACCCTGAGCTTTCCATTCTGCGCGAAGCCGGCATTCGCACTGAACGCGATGGCGGCAACGATGGCCATGATGAGGTATACGAATCTTCGCATTTGCTTCTCTCCTGACTGGCTGTAGGCGGTTTAAATGGTTGCTCCCTCGCGCCCTTACGGGGGGAAACCTGGCTAGAGAATGTAAGGTATATTCCTTAGCCTATCGTTGTCAACTCGAATTCCTTCGGCACTGTCAGGTTGATTCCCTCACGACACTGGCAATCTTAAAATCTGCCCTCCCGCACCCATACCGAAGGCCAAACTTATCCCGCAATTTTGATGTAATCGGGAGGACGACGGTTTCACGCAAAATGGTTCCTCCTGCATGCACCCTCGGAACAACGTCCTTGACACGCGGCATGTAGAAAGGTAATGTTTCGTGAGGCCCAAGTTTCTTTTGCGGGTCAAAGGACATTGTAGCTGTGATTCAACCCTTTGGACACGAAGGCGGGGACGGAAGACAGTTCGCGAACCGACTTGTCGTCGGACTCGTACCTGTAGTAGTACGGGTATGCACATCCCGGTCCGGAGGGTGAGAATCAGCTGAGCGACGAAAGATTTGGGCTCCTGAAACCCACCGGCCGGAAGCGAGGCCAGGTGGGTTTAATTTTTTTGAGCGGACTTTCGCAATCCAAAAGGAGATTTCGATGGGCAGTCACGACAAGCAGCCCCTGACCGGCTCAAGGATTCTATGGGAGTGTCTCGAGCGCGAAGGCGTGCGCCACGTCTTTGGGTATCCGGGCGGAGCCATTCTTCCCGCATACGACGCGCTCAAGCACAGCTCCATTCGCCACATTCTGGTGCGCCACGAACAGGGCGCCACGCACATGGCCGATGGCTTCGCGCGAGCCACCGGCGGCGTCGGCGTGGCCGTTGCCACGTCCGGCCCCGGTGCCACGAATATGGTCACCGGCATCGCCACGGCCATGATGGACTCCTCGCCCATCGTCTGCATCACCGGCCAGGTGGGCAGCAAGCTGCTCGGCTCGGACGCCTTTCAGGAGACGGACATCACCGGCGTCACCATTCCCATTACCAAGCACAACTATCTCGTCACGCGCGCCGAAGACGTCGCCCACGCCGTCCGCGAGGCCTTCTACATCGCCAAATCCGGCCGCCCCGGCCCCGTCCTCATTGACATCACCAAGGACGCCCAGCAGGCCACCTGCGAATTCGATTGGGAAGCTGCGGCTCCGCGTCCGCGCGGCTATCGTCCCGATTTGTCCCCCGCCAAAGGCGAATACGACAAGGCGCTCCAGCTCATCAAGGAATCGAAGCGGCCGCTGATTCTGGGCGGACACGGCATCCTCGTTTCCGGCGCCGAGCAGGAGGTCCAAGCTTTTGCGGAGCGCACCTCCATCCCCATCGCCATGACGCTATTGGGCCTCGGCGCCCTCCCAGCCTCGCATTTCCTCAATCTCGGCATGATGGGCATGCACGGCGAGGCCTGGGTGAACACCACCATCCAGGAAGCCGACCTGCTCCTGGCCTTCGGCATGCGCTTCGACGACCGCGTCACCGGCAACCTGAAGACCTATGCCCCCAACGCCAAGAAAATCCACATTGATATTGATTCGTCGGAAATCAACAAGAACGTGAAAGTGGATGTGGCCCTCATCGGCGATCTGCGCAAAATTTTGCAGGAGCTGCTGCCGCGCGTCGAGGCGCGCAACGGCCGCGAATGGCTCGAGTCCATCCAGCGCTTCAAGGGTGACACCGCCGTCCGCGACATTCAGAACCTGCCCGACAATGGCCATCTCTACGCCGCCCACGTCATCAACGACCTGTGGCACGAAACCCGCGACGGCGACACCATCATCGTCACCGACGTCGGCCAGCACCAGATGTGGGAGGCGCAATACTACAAGCACGAGCATCCGCGCTCGCTCATCACCTCCGGCGGCCTCGGCACCATGGGATTTGCCCTGCCCGCCGGCATCGGCGCGAAAGTCGGTCGCCCCGATGCGGACGTCTGGGTTGTGCCCGGCGACGGCGGCTTCCAGATGACCATGTCCGAGCTTGCCACCATCGTGCAGGAGAATCTCAAGGTCAACATCGCCATCATCAACAACGGATTTCTGGGCATGGTCCGCCAGTGGCAGGAGTTCTTCTACGACAAGAATTACGAAGCCACGCCGCTCCTCAGCCCCAACTTCAAAAAGCTCGGCGAGGCCTACGGCATCCGCAGCTTCGCCGTGAAGCACCGCGCGGACGTGATTCCCACGGTCCGCGCCGCCCGCGCGCACGACGGACCGGTGCTGATTGATTTCCAGGTCGAGCAGGAAGATTCCGTCTATCCGATGGTCGCGGCGGGCGCTTCCCTGAGCGACATGATCCGGCGCCCGACGCCACTCGTCGAAACCGCCTCTGATGAATAAGAACGCGAGTAAAACACTATGATGCACACATTCGTCGTCTACGTGGAAAACAAGCCGGGCGTGCTTTCGCGCGTCGTTTCGCTGCTGCGCCGCCGCGCCTTCAATATTGACTCGCTCACCGTCGGTCGCACGGAAAAGCCCGACGTCTCGCGCATGACCATTGTCGTGGACGCCACCGAAGACCAGGCGCGCCGCATCGTCGCCAACATCTACAAGCTGGTGAACGTGCTCATGGTGGACGACATCACCAGCGAGCCCTCCCTCCTGCGCGACCTTACCCTCGTGAAAGTCGGAGCGGCGCAAGAGGCCCGCTCGCAGGTGCTGGAACTCGCCAATGTCTTCCGCGCGCGCGTCCTCGACATCGCTTCCGAATCCATCACCCTGGAAATGACGGGCAACGAAGAAAAAGTGGACCGCCTGCTGGAATTATTGACTCCCTATGGATTGATGGAAGTCGTCCGCACAGGCGTGGTCGCCATGCGCCGCGGTGCGAAATCCGACTCGCTTCCCGCCGCCAAGCCCGCCCCAGCCGGCGCCGTCGACGACGTCGACCCCGCCTTCCACTCCGCGTAATAGCACTGCGGCTGTCATCCCGAACCCAGCCGCCTGCCAGAATTATTGGCGGGTGGATGGCCGTGAGGGACCTGCTTTTGCTGTTGCCCTCATAACGGCCGCCAATTCTTTCGCATTGCGAAAGAATTGCCCCGAGCCCGTTTTTGGGCGAGTCGAAGGGCGTTGCTTCTGCACGCTATAGCGGCCACCTTGCCGTCATGTGTGCAGAAGCTCAGCTAATTACCCATCCAGAAGTTCCAAAGAGTCCCCGACGCGCTTTGCGCGCCCACGCTGAAGACGGATTGCCCCAGGTCACGCGCGTCAATCATCGTCGATGCGCGGTCATAGTGGACCTGCGGGTTGCCGATCAGGTGTTGGCTCGGATAGGTGCCGCGGTTCCCCTCATAGGCGGCGACTTCCTGAAACCAGGCAGCGTTGACGTCTCCGCCCTTGGCTGCATCCGACCCGAACCCGTTTTGCAGGGCATCATCGGGGTAGTACATGATTGTCCGGAATCCGATTGCGTTGTGCATACCCTGGAAGACGCCCCACCAGGGATTGAACGCATCGTAACCATTTCCGCTGCCGCCGATTTGGTTCTGAAGATCGTAATACGACGGGATCACCTCGCAAGACATGATGACCCACGTTGCGAGCACGCCCCCGGCGGCGGCGCCGAAACCGGGATTCCCGCCCGTACCGATGTCGGGCACGTGCCATTCCTGGCAGCAGTTCGAGAGCGTCGTGTTGACCCACCAGTCGCCATGCGGCTCGGTGTAGGCGACGTTCACGGCGTTGAGAAAGTTCTTCGACTGAGGACCAACAACCTGCCACGCATAGGCGGTCCACCATAGTGTGCGCGAGACCGGCTGTGAACCCGAGGCGAGCCCGGAGAAGAAGTTATTGGCCATGTCGAGATAGGCGCTGCTGGTGGGCCAGTCCTGATTCACAAACTCGCCGAGCGTGATGTCTCCGGGGGTCGCCGGGCTGCTAATCGCGCCCACAGGCTGCCCCGGCAATGAAGGTTTTGTGACCTCCGGGAGCGGTCCGGTCGGCTCTGCGGCAAGATCCGGAATAGGCTCGAGCGTCTTTCCGAGGGGAACGTAGCCGGCGATCCTAATGCTCGAAATCTCCTTGTTTCCCGGCTCGATTGTGGCCTCGAAATAATCCACCGGTTGCAGGTAGTTCGCATTGCCGTCGTAGTAGGCGACCTCGATCTTATCGACGGTCGCCTGGGTGCCGGCCTGCTTCACGTAAGGGCCCAGTTGGCGTTCAATGTCGGCGCGCACCTCGTCGGCGCTGATGCTGATCGGGATGCGATCGCCCAGCGAAGCTGTCCGCCAGCGCCGCAAGGCGCCAATAATGGCTCCGCTATTTGCCACCGACACGACCGCGCGCGAGCCGAGGCCGTAGACCCGGAATCCGGAGGCGTAGCGGATGGCCGGGGTGATCGTAAACATGACTCTGGGTGCCATGCGCATGGGCGCGGCCCCTGACGGCGCGAGCGTTGTCGCTCCGCCCATGACCGGGATTGCGTCGCCGAACTGCGTTGCGGTCACGTCTTTGGGGATGAAGCGCACGTCGGTGAGCGCCGTATGCGCGATGGCCTGTATCCTGGCCGCGGTAATCGGCGCGCGCGGCGCCGCTGCTTTCACCACATCGGCAAGGTTCGGAACGAAATGCGTATCGCCGCTTACCGGGTCAACAAACGCGCGCACGCGATCCTGGTCCGTTAGGCCTGTGGCGCCGCGCACGATGTAGGTCTTTTGTTCGAGTTTCATGGCCGGAAGCTTGACGGCTGCCAGTTTCTCGTTAAGGAAAGCGAGCGGGGCGGTTGTCGGCGCAAGTTTATAGATTTGCATTTGTGCCGGCGGGGTCGGAACGGCGGCGGTAAACTGAATCGAAGGCGTTTCTTGCGCACCCGCGAGCTGCACTGTAAGACATGCGGCGGAGAGCAGTACGGCGGAAAGCATCATCACGCGATGCGGGACACGGTTAAAGGACATGGTCACCTCCGGTGGAGCATTCTTATAAATCAATTACATTAATATAACAAGCTATTTATTATGAATGGTCGGTTAACACAAGGTTTCACTCGCACGCTTCCCATACGGGCCGGCCGGATTCCCTTCGCGTTGGTTCAGGGCGGGATGAGAACGTAGATGCACGCAATAACGGCGGTGTGGATTATGCGCCGAACCGATGGATCAGGCTGGATTTAGCGTCTTATTATGGCGATGGGAGCGCTGAAGAGGGGGCTTAGCCCGCGGCGGATTTGCGCTTGGGTGCGCCCGTCTTCGCGCCGTGCGGTTTCGGCCGAAGCGCTGCCAAAAATTCCGAGAGTGGCAGCGTGTTGATCACATCCTTCTTCTCGATCCAGCCCCGCCGCGCGGTGATGACCCCATACTTCATGAACTTCAGGTTGCCCGTCGTGTGCGAATCCGTCGAAATCACGATTTTCACTCCGCGCTTTTTCGCCATTCGCAAGTGGACATCGCGCAGATCCAGCCGGTCGGGATACGCGTTGCACTCCACGGCCACGCCGTGTTCGCCGGCCGCGTCGAAAACTTTTTCCATGTCGTAAGCAAACGGATCCCGCCGCAGCACCAGCCTTCCCGTCGGGTGCGCGATAATTTGCGTGTACGGATTCTCGATGGCCGCGAGCAGCCGCTCGGTCATCTCCGCGCGCTCCATGTTCATGTAGGAGTGCACCGACGCGACCACCACGTCGAGCTGCGCCAGCACATCATCCTCCAGGTCGAGCGAGCCGTCCTTTTTGATGTCCACTTCGATTCCCGCCAGCAGCCGGATTCCAGGGACGCGCGCCTGCGCCGCCTTGATTTTCTTGATTTGCTCGAGCGTGCGCTTCTCGTCCATGCCGTGCGCCACGGTGACGGCCTGCGAATGGTCCGTCAGCGCGATATATTCATACCCCAGCGCCCGCGCGGCCTCGCCCATCTCCTCGATGGAATTTTTACCGTCCGACGCTGTCGTGTGCATTTGCAAATCTCCGCGAATGTCCGCGAGCTTCACAAGCTTGGGCAGCGTCCCATTTTCCGCCGCTTCGATTTCGCCTGTCATTTCGCGCAGTTCCGGCTCGATGTATTCGAGCTTCAGCTTCGAGTAAATTTCCACTTCTGTTTTGCTCGCGACGACTTTCCCGCCCTTCAGCGTCGTCAGCGCGTACTCGTTCAATGTCCAGCCCATTTCGTTCGCGCGGCCGCGCAGCGCCACGTTGTGTTCCTTCGACCCTGTGAAATAAAGCAGCGCCGCTCCGAAGCTCCCTTTGTCGAGCAGCCGCACATCCACCTGCATGCCGCTATCGAGCAGCATGCTCACCTTGTTTTCTCCGTGCGCGAGTGTTTGCTTGATGGGCGGATATTTCAAAATATGCTCTGCGACGGCGTCCACGTCCTCCTGTTTGTCCCGCCCCGGGCGCATGGTCACGAGCAGGTCGAGATCGCCGATGGTTTCCTTTCCGCGCCGCAGCGATCCAGCGGGCGTCACCGACTCCACGGCCTCACCCGCCTTGGCGATATACGCCGCCAGTTTCTGCGCTTCTTCGTCCGCCATATTGATGAGGAATCTGCCCGAGCCGGACAAGTGCTTGAACTGCTCCGCGGCCTTCAGGATATTCTGCTCGCTCTTTTCGCCGAAGCCGGCGAGATCGCGTAGCTTGCCTTCGCGCGCCAACTTTTCCATGCCCTCGACCGTGGCAACCTTGAACTTCTTCCAAAGCAGCGCGACCTTCTTCGGGCCGAGCGACTGCAATTCGAGCAGCTCCAAAATCGTCGGCGGATATTTCTTCAGCAGCTTTTGCCGCAGGCTGTAATCGCCGGTCTTGAGGATTTCCCGGATGTGCTCGGCCATGCCTTCGCCGACGCCGGGCAGCTCCCTGAGTTTCTTTTCGTCCCTGGCGATTTCCTCGATGCGCTCGTGCATGCTCCCGAGCAGCTCCGCGACCTTTTCATAGCTGCGGTAGCGCCCGATGATGGCCCCGTCAATTTCGAGCAGTTGCGCCGTCTCGCGCAGGATTTTCGCTGCCTCTCTATTCTCCATGGGCGTTTCTCCGCATCGCGCAATCGAATTCCGGCGTTATCTCCGGCGCGCCGTAAATCTCGCGTAATACAAAATCCCTGCAACGGACTTCGCATCGCGAATCTTCCCCGCGCGAATCCAGCGCTCGGCCTCGTGCAGAGTGAAAATGCGCTGCGAGATTTTTTCGTCGTCCTCGGGCCGCGCGGTCCCTTTCGTCAAGCCCTCCGCCAAAAATATCACCATTCGCTCGCTGAGCAGCCCCGGTGAAGGGAACACCTCAAGCAACTTGCGGATTCGTCGCGCCGTGTAGCCTGTCTCTTCGCGCAACTCGCGCCTGGCTCCTTCCGCGAAGCTTTCGTCCGGCTCTTTGTGTCCGGCGACCAGCTCCCAGAGATATTGCCCGGCCGCATGCCGATATTGTCGGATGAGCACGATTCGCCCATCCGGCAGAACTGGCAGGACCACGGCCGATCCCGGATGCGTCACAATCTCGCGCATGGCCTCGATGCCGCTCGGCTCGATCACACGGTCGCGTCGCAGCCCGAATACGCGCCCCTGGAACAGGACCTCGCTGCTCAGGACCCGCGCTCGCCGCATGATTTTCTTGCGTTCGGTTTTCACCGACCCTCCTCACATTCGCCGTTCGAATTTTACCCTTTCCATTGCCCCGCCTGCTTCCTTTGCTTGCACTCCCTCATTTATACTTGCTCAGGCGCCTTCATGCCCATCACCACAGTAATCATAGACGACGAACGCCCCGCCCGGGACGAGCTTGCCTTTCTCTTAAAATCCTTCCCCGAAATCAACGTGATCGCGCAAGGGAAGAACGGCATCGAGGCCGTCGCCCTGATCAAGGAGCACAATCCCGATCTCGTGTTCCTCGACGTGCAGATGCCGGGCCTCGACGGCTTTGGAGTGATCCGGAAACTCGCCGAGCGCAAATTGCCCAGGCCGCAAATTATTTTCGCCACAGCCTACGACCAGTACGCCGTGGAAGCATTCGAAGTGAACGCGGTGGATTACGTCCTGAAGCCGTTCGACAAGTCTCGCATCGCAAAAGCAATTCAGCGCGCCAAGAAAATGCTGGAGGCCAGCGCCTCGACGGTCGAGCGCCTGGAAACACTGGTTGGTCAATTGGGCGCAGGAGCCGCGGCGCCCAAGGCGAAACTGGCCCAGCCGCTTAAGCTGCTGGTGAAATCGCAATCGCGGCTGATACTGATTGACGCCGAGGACATGATTTACGCCTCCATCGAGGACGGCTCCATCACCGTTGTTTCGCGCGATATCGAGGGCGTTTCGAACTATCGCACCATCGAAGAGCTGGCCGAGGCGCTGGGCAGCGACGTCTTTTGGCGCCCGCACCGCTCCTATCTCGTCAACATCAATCACATCAAGGAAGTGGTGCCCTGGTTCAAATCGAGTTACATGCTGAAGATGAACGATAAGCGCGCAAGCGAAATTCCCGTTTCCCGCGGCCAGACCAAGCGCCTGCGCGAATTGTTGAAGCTGTAAGCCCGCCGTGGCGGACCGTAACCGCGCCGCGCGCGTGCCCGCCTACGGCTGGGAATAGTAGCCGTCTCGTGCCTCCACTTCGAGGTCTTTTTGGTTCACAGTGAGATTGATTTTGCGATAGCCGGATGCGGTGTTGGAATTGTCCGGCACGTAGCCCAGGATATACTGGTTCCTCAGGTCCTCTTCAATCTGCGCGTAGATCTGATCCACCGTCAATTTCTTGGAAACTAAAAATAGCCGGCCGCCCGTCTCCGTCGAGATGCGGCCAAGAACTCTTTTCGCATTCTCCTTCTCATCATGCGAATAAGGACGTGTTCTTCCTCCGCCGCCTCCGCCCCAACCACCGTCGCCCCCTCCTCCGGGCCAGCCCATACCCCCACCCTCGGCACCCCACCCACCGTGCCGTCCGGCGTGCTCAGTCGTTTCCTCAGCGCCGAACAGAAGCGAGTAGACGACGGTATCGGCGCGCTGCGCGGACTCAATAGCATCCTCGAGCGATTCTTTGCTGCCGTGGTCCACTCCACCCGTAAGCACGACGATGGCTTTACGGCCCTGCTGTTTTTTCATCAGCTCGTTCGAGGCCAGATAGATTCCGTCATAAAGCGCGGCACCCCCGCCGCGGTGCTCATCGGGCGACCCTTCCTCGTCGGTTTGGCCTTGGTCGGAGATTTGGAGCAGCGCCATCGCGGATTGGAGTTTCTCGCGTGAAGAGGTCAGGTCCTGAAGGAGCTCCACTTCGTTGTCGAAATGAATGAGGAATGCGCGGTCTTTATCCTCGTGGAGCATCTGGTCGAGGAACGCATAGCTCGCTTTGCGTTCGTCGTCGAGGACAGTTCTCTGGTTGCGGCTCGTGTCCACGAGCAGCCCAAGCGTCAAAGGAAGATCGTTTCCCCGCGCGAAGTTGGATATGGTTTGCGCGCGGCCGTCTTCATCCAGGACGAAATTCTCCCTCTTCAGATTGGACACAATTTTTCCGTGCTTATCGCGCACCGTGGCGTATACGGTGACGATCTTGGATTGAACTGCTATTTTGGGCTGCTGCTGAGCTTTTAAAGCGCCGCCCACAACCAGGAGTGAACCAATCAGGAGGGCCAGGAGCGGCAGGCCATAAGACTGCTGTCGCCAGCATTGGCGATTCTTCAAGCGCGCGGCGTGCCAGCTGGGCATCGAATATCTGGGTAGATTCTAGCATCCCCCAAGAAGTTGCCCGCCGCGCTATCGGCGCCCATGGCTGATACTGTCCTAATTTGACCGAAACGCACAATCGCGTCATTCTGAGCGGAGTCCCGCGTTCCTGGTTTTCCCGCCGCCTTTTGGCGGGCGCGGGACGCAGTCGAAGAATCCCTCTTCCGGTCTTATCGCGATGAGAAAATGAAATTGGGACACTGCCCCAGGCCCGATTCAAGCGCGAGCCCAGGTGGAATGTGCTAGCATCTGTTGTTCGTTTTTTTCGAGAGGTGATCCGCGATTTCGGAGACTTCCACAAGAGTGGCGAAGCGCACCCTTCCTTCGTCAGGGCGTAAAAGAGTCGTCAGCGGCATGAGGCCCACCGGCCGTCTCCACCTCGGCCATTATTTCGGCGCCCTGCAAAACTGGCTCAAGCTCCAGGAAGAGTATGAGTGCTTTTTCTTTGTCGCGGATTGGCACGCGCTGACGACGCATTACGAGGACACATCGTCGATAGCGGAAAATACTCTGCAAGTGGCCATGGACTGGCTTTCCGTGGGACTCGATCCCGCGAAGGCCACGCTGTTCATTCAGTCGAGCATCCTCGAGCACGCCGAGCTGCATTTGCTGCTCTCCATGATTACGCCGCTTTCCTGGCTCGAACGCGTCCCGACCTACAAAGAGCAAATCGAGAATCTCAAGGACCGCGACCTGGGCACGTACGGTTTCCTGGGCTATCCCTTGTTGCAATCTGCGGATATCGTCATGTACGACGCCGACCTCGTTCCTGTGGGCGAAGACCAAGTTCCTCACGTTGAATTGACGCGCGAAATTGTGCGCCGTTTTAACCATCTGACGGGTGTGTCACTGCGCGAGCAGAATGTGCGGGACTCGGCGAATGATCAATTTGTTAGTGCTCTGGTTGGGTTTTGCTCAAACTATTTTCCCGTCCCCGTGCCCAACTGGGGCAAAGAACCTGTCACAGGGGAAATTATAGATTGGCTCCGGCGAGCCATCGTTAAGACTGTTCAGGAAGTTGGCTTTGATAATGTTCTAAAATCGAATAAGGGTTTTAAGGGGCTGGCCCAGTACAAGCCAGTCTTGGGCGAGCCAGCGCCGCTCCTGACTGAAACGCCGCGGCTTCCGGGACTCGATGGTCGGAGGATGGCAAAGAGCTACGGGAACGCGATTTGGCTCTCCGATCCGCCGGACGAAATCCGCACCAAAGTCCGCAACATGATGACGGACCCGCAGCGCCAGCGGCGCACCGATCCCGGCCGGCCGGAAGTGTGTCCCGTGTTCGCGTGGCACAAATTGTTTTCGCCGCCGGAAACAATCGCGTGGTCCGACCACGGCTGCCGCACGGCGGGCATCGGCTGCATCGAATGCAAGGCCGCGATGGCGGATAACCTCGTAAAATGGATCGAGCCTATTCAGGCACGCCGCAAGGAATTTGAGGCGCATCCGGAAAAAGTTTGGAGTATTCTCGACGCCGGCGGGAAGAAGGCGCACCACGCCGCGCGTCGCACCATGAAGCGCGTGCGCAACGCCATTTTCAAATGGAATGAGGCGCGCAAGCCCGCCGGGGGAAACTGAATTGGCAACACCATATCGCGTCAATTTGCCGGTGTTCGAAGGGCCGCTCGATCTCCTGCTCGATCTGATTCGCAAGCAGGAGATGGACATCCACAACATTCCCATCGCCAAAATCACCGAGCAGTATCTCGATTACCTCCACCGGCTCGAAAAGCTCGACATTGATGTTTCCTCCGACTTCGTCTACATGGCCGCGACGCTGATTCACATCAAGTCGAAGATGCTGCTCCCGGCCGATCCGCTCGCTGGTCCAGATGGTGAGGAAGACCCGCGCGAGGAACTCGTACATCGCTTGCTCGAGCACGAAAAATTCAAGAACGCCGCGCAGCTCCTTTACCAGAAGCAGCAAATCGAGGACCACGTGTGGTCGCATCCGGATCGCTCGCTCTACACCGGGGAAGCGGTCGAGGGCGAACTGGTCGTGGGCCTCGTGGATCTGGTGAAGACGTTCCAGCAGGTGCTCGAGCGCCGCAAGGAAGTAACCAAATTCGAGGTGCGCCACGATTCCGTGACCATCGCTCAGATGATGGACCGCCTGCGCCAGCGTTTGCTGGCCACGGACGACCCGCTTTCGCTCGTCGACTTTTTCGCCTCGTGCGAGTCGCGCAACGCCATGATCGTGGCGCTGCTGGCCGTGCTCGAAATGGTACGCCTGCAGGCCGTGATCCTGATACAGACGGAACTCTTTTCCGACATCGGCCTGCGCAAGCATAAGATGTTCGACGCGGTGTTTGCCGGAACAGACGCCATGTCCAAAATCGAGGAGCAATACCTGTGACCATGACGCCACAGGAAATCCAGGCCGCGCTCGAAGCCATCATCTACGCCGCGGACGAGCCTGCCACGCTCGACCAGATCGCGCACGCGCTGGGCGTCGAGAAAACAGTCGCGCGCGCCGCGCTCGACCTTCTCGTGGCCTCCTATCAGACGAGCGATCGCGGCATCGAAGTGCGCAAGGTCGCGGGAGGCTGGAAGTTTTACACCAAGGCGCAGCACCACGACGCAGTTCGCAAATTCATCAAGAGCATTCAGCCGCCGCTGCGCCTCACCATGCCTGCCCTCGAGACTCTCGCGGTGATTGCCTACAAGCAGCCCGCCACCATTCCGGAAATCAACGAAATTCGCGGCGTCAACGTCGGCGGCGTCATCAAGACGCTTCTCGAAAAGCACCTCATCACCACGGCCGGACGCAAGGAAGCCATCGGCCGGCCCATTCTCTATCGCACTTCGCGCCAGTTCCTGATGCGCTTCGGGCTTTCCGATCTCGACGAACTGCCCAGCCTCAAGGAATTCGAGCAGCTTGCCCAGGCCGCCCTGGGCTCCGACGCCGGCATCGCCCCCACGGAGCCTGATGATGGGACGGCGGGTGAACCGACTGGCGACGAACCCGCGCCGACGGAACAGGAGAACGCCGCGCCATCCGATACGCAGTCCGAAAATCCGCCCGAAGCTATTTCGGAATCCTCGGATGCCTCCGCACCGGAGCAGTCGAAGTCTGCAAGCGCCGGCAAGTCCACGGACTCATAAACGCCTTTCTTCTAAGCTATCAGTGTAAAATCCGTACGCATCGCACACATTCATGCTCGAACGCCTACAAAAAATCATCGCGCGCGCCGGCTTGGCTTCGCGACGCCATGCGGAAGAACTGATCGCCTCCGGCCAGATCACGGTCAATGGCCGCGTGGTCACCGAACTCGGCACGAAAGCTGACGAATCGCGCGATCACATCAAAGTCTCCGGCAAGCTGCTGCGCCCGGAAAGCCAGCGCGTCTATCTGCTGCTCCACAAGCCGCCAGCCGTCGTCTCGACGATGAGCGATCCCGAAGGCCGTATCTCGCTCCTCGATCTGCTGCACGGCGTTTCCGAACGCGTTTTTCCCGTCGGGCGGCTCGAATACCACGCCTCCGGCCTCGTTCTGCTCACGAACGACGGACAACTCGCCAACCGTATCCTGCAGTCGCGCACCCTCCCGCAGACGTATCACCTGAAGCTCAAATCCCTACTCACCTTTGCCGAAATCGAAAATATTTCGCATTCCACCGGCGCGCGCATCTCGCGCCTCCGCGGCAAGGACTCTCCGTGGTATGAAGCAACGCTTTCCGAAGCGCGTCGCGATGCCTTGCGCAACAGGCTTTTTCAGACGGGCCATCGCGTGGAAAAAATGAAGCGCACGGGCATCGGCAATCTCACCCTCGAATCCGTCGCGCCGGGGCGCTATCGCTCGCTTTCGCCCTCGGAGGTCGCGGCGCTATCCCGTGCGCTGGTTAAGGAATCGCGCTCGACGGATGCGCGGAAGCAAGCGCGTAAAGGAGCGCAGCAGCCCAAATCGCCGCAAAGGCGCGTCAGGTCCTAGTACCTACATTATTGGCAATATTTTTCATTTTTCTCGCTACTCGCTTCCCATTTTCCCGCAGCTTTCAAGTATGATGTCGGGCAACGATGGGAATTGCCTGAAAGGCACGACCATTATTTTTTGGGTCTGAAGGATTGTTTGGCAGGTGCCTTGCGCACAGATACTGACTTGTGCGCCAGAAGGCAATTGGTTCGAGCAATGAAATATTCAGGCGCGGCAGTTGGGACGCGCTGGAGTCGAACACACACGAAAGGAACGCTGAAGGACAAAATGAGCAATTCCACTGAACTCCCCTGTCCCGGCACGAATCCCTCTTCGGAACCTCCCGCCGGGGATCCCGTCACGAATGCTCTTAAGAACAGCCGCACAATTGCGGTTGTGGGTCTTTCGAGCCGGCGTCATCGCCCGAGCTACGGCGTGGCTGAATACATGCGATCCGCCGGCTACCGCATCATTCCCGTCAATCCGAATGAGACCGAGGTGCTGGGCGAGAAGTGCTACGCGCGCTTGGAAGATGTTCCCGAGCGCATTGACATCGTCAACGTCTTTCGGCGGTCCGAACTCGTCCCCGAAATCGTCGAATCCGCTATTCGCGTCGGAGCTCAGGCCATTTGGATGCAGGAAGGCGTCATCAATCACGAAGCCGCCGAACGCGCCCGCCGCGCCGGGCTTTTCGTCGTCATGGACTCCTGCATCCTAAAAGAGCATATCAAGCGCTTCCGCTTGCAATAGGAAACGCTGCGGCCCGCAGGTTCGAGGAAGAGGCGCGGCGCTCCCGCCACGCAGGGCCTGCGTCATGCCATTCTTTCCTTCTCCGCTCAACGCAAGGGATACAACTTCAGAACATTTTTCCCCGGCTCAGTGACCGCTACTGTCTCTCCATCCGGCGCGACCTCAAAGGCATGGTAAGAGAGACCATACAGTGCGGGCACAAAGCTCCCGTCGTAGATTCCCACCCAAACAAGGTCGCTCGACTGGTCGTCCGGTCCGCGTTTCAGCAGGACGCGCCTCTCGTCCGGCCCCCACACGATTTGGCCCACTCCCGCAGGCACGTGAATAGGCCTGGAGGGATCGGCAAGGTCGATGACTTGGAGAATGTCGCCGTCGGAAAAATAAGCGATCTTTTTCCCGGAAGGTGACACGGTCAATTCACCCTGGTAGGCATCCACGCGCGCAATCTCTTTAACGGTTTCATGCACGAGGTCGAGCTGCACAAGGGTCTGCCGGCCGTGAATGCTCAGGTTTTCGGACACGGCAAAGGCCTGATTTCTTCCGGCATCCCAGGTCACGGCTACGAATGAATTTCCTTCGAAGAGCGCCTTGGGGCTTCCTTGCGAGGGGTTTACGCGGAAGATCTGGTAAGGCCGCGTGGGCGTCATGTAGACCACGCTTGCGCCGTCTGCAAGCCAAGTGGCATGGCTCGCATTTTCAATGAAGCGAGTGCTCAGCCCTTGCACTTTGATTTCGGCGCCTTTGTCGTCCAGCAGCGCCACCGATTTTCCGCCGCTGGCCGGCTCGTCCACGGACGCCGGCTTCTGCGTGGTCATGCTCACGGCGATGCGTTGGCCGTCGGGCGACCACGCGAGAGAATCCACCATATAGCTCGATGGTGGCGGGACGGGCATGAACTTGTTGACGTCGACGATCTGCTTTTGCCCTCCCTTCGGCGACGCGATCCAGATGTCGTCCCGCTCGATCACGAGCTTTTTGACTCTCTTCATGCGCGGAACGGCGTATACGATGCGGTTGTCCGGTGCGATGGCAAATGCGCGGCAATCCTCCTCGATGGTCACGAGCGGCTTTTCCTGCGCCGGCATCGCGAGCGGCGCCAGAAGAAAGCCTGCAGCCACGCACGGCGGCCGCCGCAAAATGTGGATTTACGTGCAGGCGCTCATTTCCTGCCGTCCGATCGCGCGTCACTTGGCATCCTCTTTCCCGTCACCCTTCTTCCGCACGCGCCGAATCTCCTCAAGTCTTTGCCGGATGCGAGCCTCGAATCCCTGGTCGGTGGGCTTGTAGTAGACGCGGCCTAGCAGGCTTTCCGGCAGACAGGTCATGTCCGTCACTTTCTCCGGCGCGTCGTGCGCATACTGATAGCCGCGGCCATATCCCAGGTGGCTCATCAATCCCGTCACCGCGTTTCTTAGATGCAGCGGCACGGGTTCCGCGATGGTCTGCTGCAGGTCGTCTCGCACGGCGCCGTATCCGGTATAGAGCGCATTCGATTTCGGCGCGAGCGACAAATACACCGCCGCTTGCGCGAGAGCCAGATGCCCTTCGGGCGGCCCGAGAAAGTCGAAGGCCTCTTTCGCCGCCAGCGCCATGGCCAGCGCCCCCGGCTCGGCCAGTCCAATATCTTCGCTCGCCATGCGCACCATGCGGCGCGCGATGTAGAGCGGGTCTTCGCCGGATTCGAGCATGCGCGCGAGCCAGTAAAGCGCCGCATCGGGGTCGGAATTCCTCACCGATTTGTGCAGCGCCGAAATGAGATTGTAGTGTTCCTCGCCGGATTTATCGTAGGGCAGCAACTTTTTCTGCAGCACGTCTTCAAGGCGCGCTTCGGATAGGATGCGCCGCCCGTCCGCGTCCGGCTCCGTGCCGAGCACAAGCGCTTCCAGCGTGTTGTACGCCGCGCGCGCGTCGCCATTCGCTAGAATGGCGATGCGCTCCAGGATTGCGTCGCTCGCCTCGGCGCGTTCGCCGCCCAGCCCGCGCACCGTGTCCTCCAGCGCCCGGCGCAGCAACCCCCCGATCTGTTCCTTCGAGAGCGGGTGCAGCACGTACACCTGCATCCGCGATAGCAGCGGCGCAATCACCTCGAACGACGGATTCTCCGTCGTCGCGCCGATCAGCAGGATATTCCCCGCCTCCACGTGGGGCAGAAAGGCGTCCTGCTGCGCGCGGTTGAAGCGGTGCACCTCGTCCACGAACACGATCGTCCGCTGGCCGTACCTGCGTGCTCCTTCGGCACGGGCCATCACCTCCTTGATTTCCTTGATTCCGGCGAGCACGGCGCTGAAGGGAATGAACTCGGACCGCGTGCTTCGGGCAATGATGCGCGCAAGCGTCGTCTTTCCGCATCCCGGCGGGCCCCAGAGGAGCATGGAACTCAATTCGTCACGTTCGATCTGCGTGCGCAGCGGCTTGCCCGGTCCCAGCAGTTCCTCCTGCCCGATGAATTCATCGAGCGTCTGCGGACGCATGCGGTCGGCTAGCGGCCTCCCGCCCTGCGGCTCCTCTTCCGGCTCCATTGCTCGAAACAGTCCCATGCGATTACCGAGTCTCCTGACTCATTCGGTCTCTTCCGTCGCCGCTTTTTTTCTTCGTCGTGAAATCTCGTAGAGAAGCACTGACGCCGCGACGGCCGCATTCAGCGATTCAACCGGTTCGCTCACGGGGATCGAAATCACCGCATCCGCCGCGTGCTCCACTTCCGCCGGCAATCCTCGCCCCTCGCTGCCGATAAACAGCGCCAACCGATCGTGAAGCGCCCATGCCGGGAATTCGAAAACACCCTCTGCGCGTACGCTTGCCGCCAGAATCCTCGCGTGCTCGATCTTGAGCTGCGCCAATAGCACCGGAATAGCCATCCCGCGCAGCACGGGCAGTCGCAGCGCGGAGCCCGCCGACGCCCGCAGCGCCTTCGGCGACCACGGATCGGCAGTCCCGCGCGCAGCCACCGCGCCCGTTGCGCCGAACGCCTCGGCCGACCGCACAATTGTTCCCACGTTCCCGGGGTCTTGCACTCCCGCCAGCACCACGACGAGCGGAACGCTGCCGCGCGATGCGCCGGAGCCATTAAGCACGTCCTCGAATCCCCACTGCGGCTGGCGGAATAAGGCCGCCACTCCCTGCGGCGTCTCCGTTTCCGCGACGCCTTCGAACAGCTTGTCCGTGGTGCGCAAGATGCGCGGCCGCGGGATTCCCGCCTCGCTCGCGGCCGCCGCGCGCAGGATGCCTTCCAGAGCGTGCTCGCCGGTGTCGCTGACGAGAAGCGCGTCGGCTTCCAGGCCCGACCGCAGCGCTTCCTCCACCAGCCTGGGCCCTTCGATTCCTAACGGCTCGTCGCCAGTAGGGCCCGTGCCGTGCAGCGCCGCTCGAAACATTTTCAACCACTTGTTATCGCGGCTGGTAATCCTCCCGGAGTTCGGCCCTTCGACCAGCCCTGGGAGAGATTGTCGCGCTCGCGGGGCGGGGAATTGCGCCATGAGGCAAGCGTAACAAACGCTCCTCGCGGCGTAAACTCCCGATGACGCATGATTCCCGAATGAATCTGGCCCCTCCCTGGTTTGAGCGCCTGGCGGAGAGACCCTGCTCGGTTAACCCATTGACTTCACGCCGTTTGCATCTTGCGAAAATCTGCTATAATGGACTTCGTATCGTGGCGCGCGGTTCCCGCATCGAATAACCATGCGGGTATGGGATGCCGCCCGCAACCCTGGAGGGTGAAAAATGGTTCAGCTTACGCCTGTGGCTATCGGCAAGGTGAAAGAGATTCTATCGCAGCAGACTCCTGTGCCGACCGGTCTGCGCATCGCCGTCGTGGGTGGCGGCTGCTCGGGCTTCAGCTATCACATGGCCTTTGAGAATCAGGTCAATGAAGCAAGCGACAACGTCTACGAGTTCGACGGACTCAAGGTTCTCGTTGACCAGATGAGCGAGATGTATCTCGAAGGCGTCTCGGTTGACTACATCGAGACTCTCGAAGGCTCGGGCTTCAAATTCAATAATCCCAACGTCAAGAGCACCTGCGGCTGCGGCAGCTCCTTTAGCGTGTAGCGGCACAGCCTGCGGTAAGGCCCGCAGGCCGCTGCCCCAGGCCCGCGCTTTGAATTCAAACTATCCTTTTGTTTCTGCGGCTCCACGCGTGGACTCCTGCATACTCCCAAGTGAAGTCGCGCAATGGTATTATCACGCCATGACGTCAAGCGATGCCACGGATGCCTCGCACCTGGACGAAGCGCCTTGGGATGTCGCTTCCTGAGAGATATGGCGGGAATATTCGGGTGCAGGCCATGCCCATAACAACCGGCGGCAAGAGTAGCAGGAGGTTCTTTGCCATAAGGTTCGCTGCAAAGGGGTTCTTAGCGCTCCTCCTCTTTGCTTCATGCGCGGCGGGTCTTCGCGCACAGGCCATCCAGTTCAAGGTTGTAAATGGCAAAACCGGGCGCCCCGTGGCGGACGTCTGTGTGGGTGTAGACATGAAAAATCTCACGCAGCCCGTTTATATTAAAACGGACAAGGACGGTGTTGCTCTGCTGCGCCTTACCCACATCGATAACGAAGTAGATATATCATATAATGTGGAACTATGGTGCGGAGGTACCGGGGCGATCAATCCGGTTTTGAAATACGGCGACTTACTGCAAACCGGCACCGGTGGCGATCATCCGTCATGTGCATACCCTCAGAGTATGCCCAACGGGCGCTGGAAGGGAACAGACCCCCTCTCGACGAAGGAGGTGCTTCAGCATGGCGTTGTCTCGGCAAATACTTGCGGCAAGGCCATCGCTTCGCCTCAGCCTGGGGAGGTGATCCTCTTCGTCAGATCCCGAACTTTTCGGGAGAAAGTGTACGATTTTTTTAATAATCTGGATTGACTCACATAAGTTCACGTACTCCTGGCTTGCTATTGCAGATTTCTCGACGGAGGACATACTTCAGCACGGCATTGTGACGGCGAATGCCTGCGGCAAGGCCACCGCATCGCCACAACCCGGGCATCTCGTCCTCTTCGTGAGGTTACCAAGTAACGGGGAATACTGGCGGCAAGCTTGGGATTAGGGTGTGTCTCGCCAAAATTCAAAGCGGATGAGAAAATGGGATCATGCCCGACTGTAGATAATTTTGTAGACGTCAAATTCTGTATCTCGCCGTGATGCAACAGGTTGACGCTAGAATTGGCCTCGTTCGCGCACAAGGGCACTCGAGACGCGAGATCGCCGCGGAAACGGATCTGCCAGCGAAACGCCGTGATTGAAAACCAGCGCCAAGGCCGTTATGCTGTTCGACTCCCATGAAAATTGCCCTGGCCCAATTCAACCCGACCGTTGGCGATTTCGAAGGCAATGCGGCGCGCATTATCGACCTGGCGCGTAAGGCGCAGTCCGGCGGCGCCGACCTCGCCGTCTTTTCCGAGCTTTCCCTTTGCGGTTACCCTCCGCAGGACCTTATCGAGCGGCCTTCCTTCGTCCTACGCAACCAGACCGAGCTCGACCGTCTGGCGAAGTCCATTCCTCTCCCTTCGGTCGTCGGCTTTGTGGGCAAGGCGCAGGACGACACCGGAAAGCCCGTCGCGAATTCCGCCGCTCTCATCTCCGGAGGAAAAATTCTTTTCGAGCAGCGCAAAATGCTGCTTCCCACCTACGACGTCTTCGACGAATCCCGTTACTTTCAGCCCGCGCACACGCAGTATCCCTTTTCGCTCGGCCCCGAAAATCTGGGCATCACCATCTGTGAAGACAGTTGGAACGACAAAAATTTCTGGGTCGAGCGCCTGTACGACCGCGACCCCGTGGCGGAACTCGTCGGCAAGGGCAGCACTCTGATATTGAACATCTCCTCTTCGCCCTACACCCTGGGCAAGCGCACCCTGCGCCACGACATGCTCCGAGCCATCGCCCGCAAGCATCATCTCCCGGTCGTTTACGTCAACCAGGTGGGCGGCAACGACAGCCTCATCTTCGATGGATCGAGCGTCGCCTTCCTGCCCGACGGCCGCATCGCCGCGCTCGCCAAATCCTTCGAAGAGGACCTCGTCTTCTTCGATACCTCTGCCGGCACCGGCGATGTCCGCCCGCCCCTCGACGACGAAATCGAAGCTGCCTATCGCGCCCTGGTGATGGGCACGCGCGACTACGTCCGCAAATGCGGATTTCGCAAGGCCGTCATCGGCTTGAGCGGGGGCATTGATTCCGCTGTGGTGGCGACCATTGCCGCTGATGCGCTCGGCCCCGAAAATGTTCAAGGCGTGGCCATGCCCGGCCCGTACTCTTCCGAAGGTAGCCTTCTCGACGCGCAGCGCCTTGCGGCCAATCTTGGCATCGAGCTGCTCATCCTGCCTATCAACGGCGCGTTCAAAACCTACCGCGAAACTCTCGACAAAACCTTTGCCGGGCTGTCGGAAGACAAAACCGAAGAAAACCTCCAGGCTCGCATTCGCGGCAACCTCCTGATGGCCCTCTCGAATAAATTCGGCTCCCTGGTGCTCAGCACCGGAAATAAATCGGAGGTCGCCGTGGGATACTGCACGCTCTATGGCGATATGGCGGGCGGCCTGGCCGTAATCTCGGACGTGCCCAAAACCATGGTGTACGACCTGGCGGATTTCGTGAATCGCGGAGGCGAGCGCATTCCTCAAGCCGTGATCGCAAAGCCCCCTTCGGCTGAACTGCGCCCCAATCAGAAGGACCAGGACACGCTTCCTCCCTACGACGACCTCGACCGCATCCTGAAGGCCTACGTCGAGGATCTCCGCACGCCTGAAGAAATCGCCGAGGAGTGTCTCCTTCCTCTCGAAATGGTCCGCGCCGTCACCCGTCAGGTGGACCACTCGGAGTACAAGCGCAAGCAGGCGCCTCCCGGCCTTAAAATCACGTCCAAGGCCTTCAGCGTTGGCCGCCGCTTTCCGCTGGCTCAAAAGCTCTCGCCGTAGCGCAAAGAGGGAAGCGAAGGCGGCAGTTTTTTGTTAGTGACTCAGTTTGCCGGTGGAAGGGCGGGGTTTCAATCCCGCCGGATTTTGGGGATTTTTGGAATCTTCAGCGCACTGGCTGATACTCGCAACTGGCACAGTCTCGCGAATGGAGCAGACGATGAATCCTCCCGAGAGTGACGGCACCAAATCGGCAGTCTCGTCCCCGCTGCTATGGTCGCCGGACTGGAAAAAGTTCATGTGCTGGCTTTTCTTGGCGGAATGTCTGGTGGAACTCGCTCTCTTTGCCTTAAGCATTCGGAAAACGGGTCCTCAATGGTTTGCATTTCCGTTGCTCTGGAAACTACTCTTCCCACCGGCATTCCCATTAATTCGCTCCATCATCAACGGAGTGGCGTGGTGGACCACCTGGAAGAGAAAACGCTCGGGCAGGGCATGGGGAACTGGCGCGAGCCTTACATTTGTCTTGGCTTTCCTCCGTCCATTCATTATTCCCCTACGGTTTGTCTGGGCCAGAGACGCATGCGCTTTGTGGGTCGGATTATTCGGACTTTCTGTCTTTTTGCGGCCCGATAAGCAGCTCGCCTCCTAGGCTCCCGTAAAGCCACGTCCCTTATGAACAGGCTATCCTGAGAACTGGCTCGGAGCGCCGCGGCAACAGTCAAACTGAGTCACTACGCGGGTTTTTTACTTGTTGCCATCACGCCTGCCGCTGTGGTTGCATGTTTCTCGAAATCGGGAGGTGTCGCTCCATGCTTCGCAGACGATTCGTGCCTTTGATGCTCGCCATCTTCTTCGCCGTTATTTCATCCGTCGCTCAGTCGCAGCCTGCACCCGCTGCGCCGCACGCATCGGCTCCGCCCGATTCGGCGCAGCTTCTCAAGACCACGGAAGCCTTCATCCGCAAGCTCTTCGCCTGGGGCCCGGATTTCACAGTCAAGCTTGGCCCTCTCACCCAGTCCCTTGCGCCAGATTTCTATCTCGTTCCTCTGCAGGTCACCTTCAAGGGACAGACGGATTCCGGAAAAGTATTCATCAGCAAGGACGGCAAGACGCTTGTCCGCGGCGAAATGTTCGACACGGCCGCCGACCCCTTTGTTGATCTTCGGGCCAAGCTGCATACCGAGGGCCATCCCTCGAAGGGGCCTGCCAACGCCCGCGTTACCCTCGTCGAGTTCGCCGACTACGAGTGCCCGCATTGCCGTGAGCTGCATGACGAAATGCCTACCATCGAGGCGCGCTACCCGCGGATACGCTTCGTTTTCGAGGATTTTCCGATTACCCAGGTTCATCCGTGGGCACAGACCGCCGCCATCGGCGCTCGTTGCGCCTACATGCAATCCCCCGACGCCTTCTGGAAAATGAACGATTCCATTTTCGGAGACCAGGAGGCCATCTCCACGGAAAACGTCTGGGACAAGCTCGTCGGCTTCGCCGCACAGGCGGGCCTCGATACGGACGCCTTCAAGACCTGCATGACTTCGCCCGAGGCTTTGAAGGCCGTCGAGGCGGACCGCCAGCAGGGCATAGATATGGGCGTGGATAGCACGCCGACCGTCTTCGTCAATGGCCGCCCTCTTCCCGGCGGCGACATCACCACGCTCGAGCAATACATTGACTTCGATCTTGCGGCCCAGCCAAAGTGAGCGTCCGCAAGCGCCGCCGCAAGCCGGCCGCAAGACCGCGGCGAAGCGCGCGTCCTGCCGCCCGCCCGCGCATACCCGTTTCCAAGCGCGACCGCCTGGCCGGTGAATGGTTCGCCAGGCTCGTCGCGCTTCAGGCGCGCCTGCGCGGCCCCGGCGGTTGCCCCTGGGACCGCGAGCAGACCAGCCGGTCGATCCGCAAATACCTGCTCGAAGAGACCTACGAAGTCCTCGACGCCATGGATTCCGCCGACCCGCGCAAATTCTCCGGCGAGCTGGGCGACCTGCTCCTCCAGGTGGTCTTCCACGCGAATATAGCCACGGAAGCGGGCCTCTTCACGATCTCCGACGTGATCGAGTCCGTGCACGGGAAAATGATCCGCAGGCATCCGCACGTCTTCGGCGACGTGCAAGTTCGCGGCCCTGCGGACGTTCTGAAGAATTGGGAGCACTTGAAAGCCGAAGAACGCGCTGCGGAGCGCGCCGGTCCAGGCCGCGGGGAAGGGAAGAAGCCGGCTGATCAACTGGGCTCCGCCGGTGAATCCCTGCTCAGCGGCGTCTCCCGCTCGCTTCCCGCTGTGCTCGAGGCTTACCAACTCACGCGCCGCGCCGCGCGCGTCGGCTTCGATTGGGATAATCTCGACGACCTCTTTCGCAAGCTCGACGAGGAAAAACGCGAACTCGAATCGGCCCTATCCGCCTCGGGGACGCTTGCCCGAAATTCCGGGGCCACGCGCGCGCCGGACCCGAACCTCGAAGAGGAAATTGGCGATCTTCTTTTCGTCGCCGTGAATATCGCGCGCTTCCTCGGCGCGGACCCTGAAATTGCGCTGAAGAAGGCCAATCGCAAGTTCCAACGCCGCTTCCAATGGATGGAGTCTGCCGCGGCGCGCGAGGGCCGCCGTTTCGCCGATCTGCCCCGTGAGCGCATGGAAGAACTTTGGAACCAGTCCAAGGCCCACGACGCCAAAGACACGCAATAAGAACAGCTTATAATTGTTGCAAGAATTATATATTGGACTTATGGCTGGCGCAGCCGCTTAATCGAGGCATGCGCCAGACGAATCGCGAAACGCCGCGCGGCGTCAATCTCTGGACCTCCGCCGAACACGCACTCGATTATCTCCGCCGCGCGGACACCATTCCGCACCGCGTCGAAGGCGAAGCCGCTCTCATCGAGTTCCTTCCAGTCGATCCCAGGCGCGTGCTTGATTTGGGAACCGGCGCCGGCAGGCTCCTCGCGCTCGTGAAGGCCGCCCGGCCCCAGGCGCAGTTCACGGGGCTCGATTTCTCACCCACGATGTTGGAAGCCCTGCGCAAGCAATTTGCCGGCGATGCGAGGGTCGCCATCCTCGCTCATGATTTAGACAAAAGACTTCCGCCCATGGAGCCATTCGATGCGGTGATTTCGAGCTTTGCCATTCACCACGTCACGCACGAACGTAAGCGCGCGCTCTACGCGGAAGTGTTCGATGTCCTGGCGCCCGGCGGCGTCTTCTGCAACCTCGAGCATGTTGCCTCGCCGACGCCCCGCCTTCATGCCGAGTTTCTCCGCGCAATCTCGTGGACGGATGAAGACCCATCGAACAAGTTGCTCGGCCTGGAAATCCAATTAGAGTGGCTGCGCGAGATTGGTTTTGACCACGTGGATTGCCACTGGAAATGGCGCGAGCTGGCGCTCTTTGCCGGCTTGAAGCCGGACAAACGCTGCTGAGATGGCGGTGCCTTTCGGAATGGCCCCCCGCTTTTTGGGTGAGCGGCGCGCCTGTTTTTCCCCTATACTTTGCTTTCATCCATGACCACAAAGCCAACAGCCGCTCCGGAGATCGAAGTCCGCCGTTGCTCCTCGCTCGAGGATTACGACGCATGTGTCCGCATCGAGCACGCCATCTGGGGAGACGACATCGCCGTGCCTGCGGGAATTTTCGTGGTCGCGCGCCACACCGGAGGGCAAGCCATTGGCGCATTCGACGGGCCCGCGATGGTGGGCTTCACGCTGGCGCTGGCAGGGCTGCGCTCCGGCAAACCGTTTCTCCATTCGCATATGACCGCCGTCCTACCCGATTACCGCGACCGCGGCGTGGGTCGCAGCCTGAAACTTTTTCAGCGCCAGGACGCCTTGAAGCGCGGCATCGCTCTCGTCGAATGGACGTTCGATCCCCTCGAAATCAAAAATGCGCATTTCAATCTCGTGCGTCTGGGCGCTATTGCCCGCCGCTGCCTGCCCAATTATTACGGCATCACGCAAAGCCCGCTCCACGCCGGGCTTCCCACGGACCGTCTACTCGCCGAATGGTGGCTCGATTCCGAGCGCGTCAAATCCGTTCTGGCAGATAACCCGCTCCCCGTGGCCGGTTCGGTCGAGCGCATCACCCTCCCCGCGAACATCGCCGAAATCAGGTCGAGCGACCCTGCCGCCGCGGCGCGCATTCAAAGCGAAACGCGCGCGCAGTTTCTCCGTGCGTTTGCAAAGGGCTACGCCGCCACCGGAATCGAAACGCGCGGCGCGGACGCCCACTACATCCTCGAACCGGCGGCCGGAATCGCGGGCTTGCGCCTCGGCGAGCCTCCCGGCGACTACTAGAGTCGAATGCGCATTGAAAAGCTCACGCTCCGCGAAATTCAGCTGCGCCTTCGCTCTCCCTTCGAGACCAGCTTCGGCAAAACCGAGCTTCGTCGCATTCTTCTCGTCGAAGCCGACGCCGATGGCATTTTCGGCTGGGGCGAATGCACGGCGGGAGAAAACCCGTACTACTCCTACGAAACCGTCGAAACCGCCTGGCTCATCCTGCGCGACTTTCTTTGGCCCATTCTTCGCGCCCGGGAAATCGCTTCCGCGTCCGAAGTCTCGGACCTCCTCGCTCCCGTGCGCGGACATAATATGGCCAAGGCCGCGCTCGAAACCGCCCTGTGGGACGCCGAAGCCAAGCAGAAAAATCTCTCGCTCTGGAAAATTCTCGGCGGCGTGCGCGAAGAGATTCCCTGCGGCGTTTCCATCGGCATCCAGCCGTCGCTCGCGCATCTCATCGCCCAAGTTGAAAAGGAGCTTGCCGCCGGCTATCAGCGCGTCAAAATTAAAATCAAGCCGGGATACGATGTCGCGCCTGTCCGCGCCCTCCGCGAACGCTTTCCCCGCATCCGCTTGATGGTGGACGCCAACTCCGCCTACCGCCTCGACGACGCGCCTCTGCTCAAGCAGCTCGACGCCTACTACCTCATCATGATCGAGCAGCCCTTGGGTTGGGACGACATCTACTCCCACGCCCTCCTTCAGCGCCAGCTCGATACCCCCATCTGCCTCGACGAGTCCATCCTCGGAGTCGAGCACGCCCGCGCCGCCATCGAAACCGGCGCGTGCCGCATCATCAACATCAAGCTGGGCCGCGTGGGCGGCCACACATCCGCGCGCCGCGTCCACGACCTTTGCCAGGCGAAATCCATTCCCGTGTGGTGCGGCGGGATGCTCGAATCCGGCATCGGCCGCGCGCACAACATCGCTATGTCTACACTCCCGAACTTCACGCTCCCCGGCGACGTCTCCGCCAGCCGCAGATATTGGGACGAGGACATCATCGAGCCGGAAGTGGAAGTGTCCTCACTCGGTGCGATCCGCGTTCCCTCCGCGCCCGGCATCGGCTACACACCGCGCCTCGAGCGCATCGAATCGCTCACCCGCCGCCGCGAGGTCCTCGACTGACTCTTGAGCTCGCCCTCCACAGCGGCTACCCCGTCCCCGTCTTCCTCCGCCAAGCGAGGCCGCCCCAGCGCCTTCCTTCTTTGGGCCGCGATTATAGCCACGCTGCTCTGCTGGTCCTTCAATTACGTCGCCGCCAAAACCGCCCTCCGCCACATAGACGCCTTTTCTCTCGCCGTCCTTCGCTTGCCGCTGGCCACGCTCCTGATTCTTCCGTTCTATTTTATGCAGCGCCATCGGACACGGCCGCGCCTGGGCGATCTGTGGACCTTCACCTATCTCGGCTTTTTCGGCTCTCTCGTGAACCAGATTTGCTTCACCGTCGGCCTCAGCCACACCACTTCCGAGCGTTCTGTGCTTTTCTTTGCCCTTTCGCCGATCTTGATTCTCCTTCTCGCGAGTGCCATGAAGCTCGAAGCCTTGACTCCCGGGAAAATCCTGGGCATGGCAATTTCGCTTCTCGGCGTGATCCTGCTCGAAGCCGAGCGCGGCTCGCCCGTCCATTCGCCCTTCCTCGCGGGCGATCTCATCACCCTGGGGAGTAGCCTCAGCTTCTGCATCTACGCCGTCCTGGGAAAACGCGTCGCCTCAAAATACGACGCGCTCTCCATGAACACCTTCAACCTCGTGGCCGCGTCCATCATGGCGCTACCTTTTTCCATCCATCAGGCGGTTCATCTCGATTGGAAAAGCGTAGGTTGGGCCGGCTGGGCGGGGATGTTTTACATGGCGGCGTTCAGCGCCGTCTTGGCTTACACGCTTTTTTACTGGGTGCTGCGCTACATGGAGGCGTCGCGTGTCGCGGCCGTCAACTATTTTCAGCCGGTGATTGTCCTGCTTCTCTCTGTCGCGTTTCTCGGCGAACACCCCACGCGATTTCTCCTCGCCGGCGGCGCGCTCGTCCTGCTGGGTGTCTATATGGCCGAGCGCGTCTCGGCATAGGCCTGCTACACGAACAACCTCATTAGGGAGAGGGTTCCACCACCCGTAGCGACGATAACCAGGTTCATCGCCACAAGCATTGCCTCGTAGCTCCAGCCATTCGTTCCTGAGCTCCCCCAGAAACCTGTGTGCCAGACGACCATTTTCTTTCCGATCGCGCCGAGCATGATCAGAGTCAAGCCTAGGGCGGCTGGTTGGGCGAAAACTCCCGAAATCACGCCGAGGCTCCCGGCAAATTCAGCGGCGCCCAGAAAGATCGTGAAGCCTTTGCTCATTCCGATGTCCTTGCCTCGCTGCTGCGGATTCTTGAGATGCTTCAAACCGCTCGTCATGAATACGATGCCTATCATGAAGCGCATCAGCAAAAGCGCCACATCCAGGAAGCCAGCCAATTGTGGAAAGATCATGGAAATCACCCTGACTCGGATTTAGCTCGTACGAACTGCTTGCTTTGCGCGCGCGTTCAAATCGAGCGCACCGGCATCTTCACCACGTCCTCGACCTCGAACGCTTCCTTGACCACGAAGCCTTCCGCATACTTCACTCCAATCAAGCGCCCATAATACCGCGCCGCAGCGCTCATTCTGTCTTCGAGCTGATCGAGCGGCAAGGCCACGCGCGACCGCCGCTTGCCTTTCGGCGGACGGAATTGCGAAGTATAGGCCAGGATCGCGCGCTTGCGCCTCTCGTATTGCCGCGTAATGTCCACCACCACGTTCGGGCGCACGTCGGCGTACGCCGCGGCGTAGAGAATCTTGAACGGACGAAAGGCCTCGCCCGCAAGCGGATAATTTTTCAGTCCGGCGATGAAGCACGCCTCATATCCCAAAATGGATGCGTTGTAATGATCCGGATGGCGCCCTTTCCAGTAGGGGAGGATCACGGTATGGGGCTGTAGCTCTCGTATCACCTCGGCAATCGCGGTTCTGTACTCGTCGCAAACTTCAAGATGCGCGTCCGGCAGCCCGAGATTCCTTCGCACGCGCACTCGCAGGATACGAGCCGCGCGCGCCGCTTCCCGCAGGCGCGTCTCGGGAGTTCCGCGCGTCCCGGTCTCTCCCCGCGTCAAATCGAGTATTCCCGTGTGGTATCCCGCCTGCGCCATCTTGAGCAGCGTCCCGCCGCACGTCAGCTCCACATCATCGGGATGCGGCGCGATGGCCAGCAGATCCACTTTCATACCCCCTCCGTTCGCCCTAGATTCTACGACAAAGCGCAGTCGAGCGGCTGCTCCAGCACACTTCATCAGGTGCAGCCACGAGCCCGCGCCCGCGCCGGTAGTGCTCCAACTGCGTGTTGCTTCTCACCGCAATATGTCCCCGCAATGGTTTTTAGGAGGCCGGACCTTCAGGTCCGGCGCAAAACGCCGCAAAAGAGAGGGCTTTAGCCCCTGAAGCACGCCTATTCATGGCAGCCCACCTTTCGGAGACGTTTCGCGCCGCCAGCAACATGGTTTTAGGGCGCTGCCCGCCCTCCGGCTTTACGCAGGCCCGGAGGCGCGGAAGAATTTAGTCCAGGCCGGAAGGCCTAGGTACGCAAAACAAATTCGTGCGAGCGCCGTAGGTGCGACACAACCTCTGGGGATATCGTCGCCAAATTTAGGACTGTCCCGGCACGCCCCTCCGGTTGACAACGTAACTTCCAGTGCTAACGTGTCTTTCTCTGCGATCGGCCAGGCCGTGAGCCTGTCCAGATGGGAGGAAGCGCCATGGCGGGGAAACCGCTCGAAGGCCAAGTCGCGCTCATTACCGGCGCCGCGAAGCGCATCGGGCGCAGCATCGCCCTGCGCCTGGCCGCCGAGGGCGCGGACATCATCGTGAACTATCACACGTCCGAGCCAGACGCCGCATCACTCGTCCGCGAAATCGAATCAGCCGGACGCCGCGCCATTGCGATCGAGGCCGATGTCTCGAAACGCACCGAAGTGTCGAAAATGTTTGCCGCCGCCGAGCGCGAATTCGCGCGCCTCGACATTCTCGTGAATAACGCCGGAATTTTCTTCCCCGCGCGCTTTGAGGATCTCACCGACGAGCAATGGGACCGCATCCTCAACGCCAATCTGAAATCCCAATTCCTCTGCGCTCAGGCCGCAGCGCCGATTATGAAAAGGCAAGGACGCGGGCGGATCATCAATATTTCCTCGCTCGGCGGCTTGCTGGCCTGGCCCGCCTACACTCATTACTGCGTGTCCAAAGCCGGAGTGATCATGCTCACGCGCTGCCTCGCCGGCGCGCTCGCGCCCGAAATTACTGGTCAATAGCGTCGCGCCCGGAACCATCCAATTTCCCGGCGAGCCGCCCGACGAGAACTACATCAGCCGCGCGCCGCTCCATCGCACCGGCACGGGCGACGATATTGCCGGCGCAGTCCTTTACCTCGCCACCGCCGATTTCGTCACCGGCCAAGTCCTCGTCGTGGACGGCGGCATGTCCTACTCCGGCGGCCGCGCCCTCGCCTGAATTTGCCGCTCTCGTACCCGATGATTTTGGCGTGAACCCTGGTGTATGCTATTCCGTGTTCTGCCCCACGCGCCCGTAGCTCAACTGGATAGAGCATCTGCCTTCGAAGCAGAGGGTTGGGAGTTCAAGTCTCTCCGGGCGCGCCATAACCTTCTATGTACTTTGTATACGTCCTCCGAAGCCGGGCCACGGGCCGCTTCTACACCGGCGCAACGTCGGACCTGCAAGCACGACTTCTGCAACATAATACCGATCAAAGCATTGCCACCAAGAATCGAGGCCCATGGGAGCTCGTCCATCAAGAGGAGTTTGACACGCTTGCAGAGGCGATGCGACGCGAGCGCCACTTCAAATCGGGCAAAGGCCGTGATGAACTCAGGCGAATATTGAACGCAAGTGGGAGAGGCAGCTCAATTGGATAGAGGTCGCCGCGGCGACCCTTCGAAGCAGAGGGTTGGGAGTTCAAGTCTCTCCGGGCGCGCCACTTCAGCTCTGCCCCAGGCATCGCGCCGCCTGTACCTCTTTCGGCGAAGGTTTCACCAAAGGCGTCGCACGCCATAGCCTTCGAACGACGCTTCATTGCTGATGATGGGTATATGCTCCGCCTGGGCCTGAGCAATGAGCATACGGTCAAATGGGTCCTTGTTGGGACCAGGCAATAGTCCGGCCCGAATACCATGCTCTCCAGAAATGGCTAATAGTTGAAAACCCTCGCGTCCAATTTGGCCGGAGAAATCCGCTGCCAGGTCAGCGGCGGTCGGTAGTTTTCCCAGTCTCACCTTGATGGCGATTTCCCAAGCCGAAGCAGCACTTACGATCAATGTGTTTTTGGTTTCCGCTATGACCTTTCGAGCGGTTCGCGTGAGTGCCGGATCATCGGAAAGCCACCAGAGCAAAGCATGGGTATCGAGTAGCGCGCGCAAATAGACTACTCCCAGTTCAATCGTTCGCTCGCCGGAAGGGGCTCAAAAAACTCACGTCCAACGCGCAACTTGCCTTTCAACGATCCCGGCTGGCGCTTACCCCTTACCTCGCCGACCGCAACGAGTCGGGCTACGGGTTTTGACCCGCGGGCAATGATAACTTCCTCCCCCTCGGAAGCCCTCTCTATCAGCCGGGAAAGGTTCGTCTTGGCCTTGTGGATGGTGGTAATGGTCATCGCCGCTCCTTAGCTAACCTATATTAGTCTACATGAGGGCTCTGTGCAAATCCTGAAATTGGTCAAAAAAAGTCGGAAATCGTCCCCTAGGGCGCGCCATCTTTCGCTTGCAACCAGCAGATTTACGCCTCTATCGCGAGGATTCCCAGTTGTATCCTTCTTCTCCGTGCTGGGAAAAATCGAGGCCTTGCGCTTCATCTTCCTCGGAAACCCGCAGACCGATCATCATGTCCACAACCTTGAGAATCACGACCGTTCCCACGGCCGCCAGCGTCCAGGCCATCACCACGCCCACAGCCTGATAGAGGATCTGGCGCGGATTCCCCTCCAGCAGCCCCGACGGCCTAACCTTCCCGCTCGCATCGTGAAAAATCGGATTAATCGCACTCGAGGCAAACACCCCCGTCAGCAGCGCTCCCACTGTCCCACCGGCGCCATGCACCCCAAATGCGTCCAAGGAATCGTCGTAGCCGAATCGCGACTTGACGGCCGTCACCATCCGGAAGCAGAGGGCTCCCGCAAGGAAGCCGATCGCCAGCGCCGACATCGGGCTTACGAACCCCGATGCGGGCGTGATGGCCACAAGACCCGCCACGCACCCTGAAATCGCTCCCAGCGCGCTTGGTTTTCCCCTCACCAGCCATTCAGCCCCGCTCCAACCCACCACTGCCGCGGCGGCTCCGAATTGGGTGGCCACGAACGCGCTCGTTGCCAGGCCGCCCGCGGATAGCGCGCTGCCCGAATTGAATCCAAACCATCCCACCCACAGCAAGCACGCGCCGATGAAACTGATCACCACGCTGTGCGGCGGCATCGCTTGCCTCGGATATCCCAATCGTTTCCCCAGGTACAGCGCGCATACCAATGCGGACACTCCCGACGTGATGTGCACCACCGTCCCGCCCGCGAAATCCAGCGTGGGAAACCGCCCACCCAGCGACGCATTCAGGAATCCGCCCTTCCCCCACACCATGTGCGCCATGGGCGCATACACCACGAGCGACCACAGCGTCATGAACAGAAGCATGGCGCTGAATTTCATCCGTTCCGCGAACGCCCCCGCAATCAGCGCGGGCGTGATGATGGCGAACATCAGTTGGAACACCATATACGTCAGGGCCGGAATCGTCGCCGAGTAGGCGGGGTCCGGCTGCACGCCCACGCCGCGCAGGAACACGTTATGAAAGCCGCCAATGAAACTGTTCCCCGATCCGAATGCCAGACTGTAACCCACGATCCCCCAGAGAATCGTAATCACCGCCATCATGGCAAAGCTCTGCATCATCGTGCCCAGCACATTCTTCTTGCGCACCAATCCGCTGTAGAAAAGCGCCAGGCCCGGCCCGGTCATCAGCAGCACCAGCGCCGAACTGGATAGCATCCAGGCGTTGTCCGCCGAGCTTTTGGCATCCGCCGTCGCGCGCTCAAGCGCGGCAATCCGGTCCACATAGAGATTCGGCGCCACCCACGCGGCAGCCGCCGTGGGCGCCACGATCCTGCGCGCATGCGCTTGAAGCGCCGGGCTGCACAAGCAACACACCGCCAGCACAAGCGCCGCTCGCCGGAAAAACAAAGGGATTCGCATCGCTCTATGGATTTCTCCGCCCGCGGCTTTACACGAACGTCTTCCAGAGATTCCTATTTGTTCTTTCAAAGTCCCCCCGCCATCCACCGCAGCCTTCGATGCGCCATCTTGATTGCCGCTACAATATCACTTGACTGTCCGCGCGTGTAGTGCCCATTTCACGCGTAGCTCATTCGGAATATGTTTTCGGTCGGATTGATTTTGTCCGCGGCGAAACCGCGAAGATTTATCTGAGATAGCTGGCAGGCCGTTCAGGCTTACGTCGTGACGGGATTCGGCTTTTCGGTGTTGATGCCCAGGTCGGCGATGGCCCTCTCGACCACGCTCCGCTCGATTTTCCCCTCGCCGTAAAGCTCATCAAGCGTCGCCAGCGTAATAAACCGCGCATCCACCTCGAAGAAATCTCGCAGCGCGGCCCGCCCTTCGCTCCGCCCGAATCCATCCGTGCCCAGCGACGCCAGCGGCCGCGGCATCCACCTGCTTACCATGTTCGGCAGCGTCTTCAAATAATCCGACGCCGCCACCAGCACCCCCGGCGCATCGCCGAGTGTTTCGGTCAGATACGGCACGCGCGGCTTCTCGAACGGGTGCAGCCGGTTCCACCGCTCGGTTTCGATGCCATCGTGGTACAGTGACTTGTAGCTGGAGATGCTCCACACGTCCGCGGCCACCCCGTATTTCTCCTGCAAAATTTCCTGTGCGCGCACGGCCTCATTCAGGATCGCCCCGCTCCCAAAAAGCTGCGCGCGCAGCTTCGACTTCGGGCTGGCCGTGGCCCGGAAGCGGTACATCCCCCTCAGGATGCCCTCTTTCACGTCGCCGGACATGGCCGGCATGGCGTAGGGTTCGTTCATCACCGTGATGTAGTAAAAAATATTTTCGCCGTCCTTGTACATCCGCCGGATTCCGTCCTCGATGATCACCGCCATTTCATACGCGTAGCCGGGATCGTACGCGCGCAGATTCGGCACGGAGAGCGCGAGCACGTGGCTGTTCCCGTCCTGATGCTGCAAGCCCTCGCCCGAAAGCGTCGTCCGCCCGGACGTTCCGCCCAGCAGGAATCCCCGCACCCGCATATCGGCCGCGGCCCAGATGAAATCCGGTATGCGCTGGAATCCGAACATCGAGTAGTAAATGAAAAACGGAATCATATTTATCCCGTGCGTCGCATACGAAGTCCCCGCCGCTATAAACGACCCCATGGACCCAGCTTCCGTAATTCCTTCCTCCAAAATTTGCCCGTCCTTGGCTTCCTTGTAGTAGAGCAGCGTATTCACGTCCACCGGCTCGTACTTCTGCCCCACGCTCGAATAGATTCCCACCAGCCGGAAGAGCGACTCCATGCCGAACGTTCGCGCTTCGTCCGGCACGATAGGCACGATCAGCCGGCCGATTTCCGGATCACGCATCATTTTTCTCAGCATGCTCACGAACGCCATCGTCGTGGACACTTCCCGCCCCGCGCTCCCCTCCAGAAATTCCTTGAAAAGCTCCTCGTGCTCCGCCACCAGCGGTTTCGACCGCACCCGCCGCCGCGGCAAATACCCGCCCAGCGCCGTGCGCGCCTTGCGAAGATACTGCATCTCCGCGCTGTCCTCCGGCGGGCGGTAGAACGGCACCTCGGTGATCTGTTCGTCGGTCAGCGGAATATCGAACCGCGTGCGGAAAATCCGCAGCTCGTCCTCGTTCAGCTTTTTCTGCTGGTGCGTGACGTTTCTCCCCTCGCCCGCTTCGCCCAGCCCATAGCCTTTGATCGTCCGCGCCAGGATCACCGTCGGCTGCCCGCGGTGTTCCACGGCCGCCTTGTAAGCCGCGTAAACTTTTTTTGGATCGTGACCGCCCAGCCTCAGGTTCTGCAGCTCCTCGTCGGACATGTGCTCCACAAGCTGCAGCAGCCGCGGGTCGGGGCCGAAGAAGTGCTCGCGGATGTAGGCTCCGGAGGATACGCTCAGCTTCTGGTACTCGCCGTCCACGGTTTCGCCCATGCGCTTCGCCAGCAGACCCTCGGTGTCGCGCTCCAGCAGCGCGTCCCACTCCGTCCCCCAAAGCACCTTGATGACGTTCCACCCGGCCCCGCGGAATGCCGCTTCCAGCTCCTGAATGATTTGCCCGTTCCCGCGCACCGGGCCGTCCAGCCGCTGCAAATTGCAGTTCACCACGAAAATCAAATTGTCGAGCTTTTCGCGCGCCGCCAGCGTAATCGCGCCCAGCGACTCCGGCTCGTCCGTCTCGCCGTCGCCGATGAAGTCCCACACCTTCGCGTCCGTCACCGGCTTCAGCCCGCGATTTTCCAGATACCGGTTGAATCGCGCCTGATAGATGGCCATCAGCGGCGTCAACCCCATCGAAACGCTGGGCGACTCCCAGAAATCCGGCATCAGCCACGGGTGCGGATACGACGAAAGCCCGCCGCCGGGCCTCAGCTCGCGCCGGAAATTCTCCAGCTTCTCCGCCGAAAGCCGTCCCTCGACAAAAGCCCGCGCGTAAATTCCCGGCGCCGCGTGCCCCTGGAAATAAACCGTGTCGCCTTCGAACTCTTCCGTCCGCGCGCGGAAGAAGTGATTGAAGCCCACCTCGAAAAGCGTCGCGGCGGAAGCGAAGGTCGAAATGTGCCCGCCGATGCTGTGGTCCACGCGATTGGCGCGCACCACCATCGCCAGCGCGTTCCATCGGACCAGGCTCTTGATTCGCCGCTCGATCTCTTGGTTTCCCGGGAAGGAGGGCTGCAGCCGCCATGGAATCGTGTTGATATAGGGCGTGTTGGCGGTAAACGGAAGGTCAATCCCAATTACCTTGGCGTGCGCGCGCAGCCTTTCCAGTATGTACGACGCTTCCTCGGGCCCGCTCGATTGCAACACGGAATCGAGCGATTCCATCCACTCCTGAACTTCCGCGTCGTCCATCTCCCGGACCGCTTCCCGCGCTGCTTCCTGGCCCGGTTCCCGGCCCACTTCCTGCGCGGTCTCTTCCGACGTCGCCCCGGCCATCTGATTCGGTCCTGTAAAAATTTCGTCGCTCACAGCTTTAGAATACAACACAACGCCGCTTCGCGCACTCCGAAGCTTTGTAGGCCGCGGTTTCAACCGCGGCATAAGCAACATCAAATGACGTGGGCTTTAGCCTGCCTGCCGGTAGGCAGGCCCCTGAAGGTCCCCGAATCGGCTCTTTCAACAGGCCGCACGGGCCGCTCATGCTTTGGATAGCCGTATCGCGCCCCTCGTTCGCAGCGCACCACCCGTTTCTCTTGCCGTTAGGTTTAAATGTAGCGCCGGGGACTTCAGCCCGGCATCTTGCATTTGACTTTGTCCCCTCGCCCTTACGGCAACCGAATTTTCCCCCTCGCCAGCTTCTCGACCAATTTCTTGTCCGCGGCCAGAAAATCAATCGCCCGAAGCGTCCTCGGCTCGCGCCACGCAATGCGCTCGAACACGCGATTCCGCACCTCGCCGCGCTCGACGCGCGCCGCAAAGAACACCAACTCGATCCCCTCCGCCATCCCTCGATACCGATGCCGCGTGCGGTACATCTCCGCTCCAATCCGCGCCGTCACTCCCAGCTCCTCACGCAGTTCCCGCGCCAGCGCCTCTTCGAGCTTCTCTCCCGCCCGCCTCTTGCCTCCCGGAAATTCCCACAATAATTCGAACGTGTCTCCGCGCCGTCTCTGGCACACCAGCAATTTCCCTTCGGACTCAATCAGCGCCGCCACCACCGTCAGCATTCGATTGGTTGCTCTCCTGGTCTTAAGGTTTAAGTGTAGCGCCGCGGACTTCAGCGCGGCATCTTGCCTTTGCTTCAGCCTGCCTGCCGACAGGCAGCCGCCCTCTTGCCCTGACAAAGGAAGGGTCAGGCGGGCGCCTTGGGATCGAGTAAAGAAGGCAGGACGGTGCCGAGAGCGCGGCCCGCTCCCCACCGCCGCCAATCATAGCCGAAGTCTCAGTCCCGTTTGAGGGCGTCTTTAAGAGAGCGGCGTGATCGCGTGAGGAGTTAGGGTGAGCTTTTCTGCCTGCTTTCGTGTTCTTGCTTCGCATCCTGATAGCGCAGCTTCCTAAGAAGTTCCAGAAAATACTCGCGGGAGGCCCAATTGTAAAGCTTGAAAAGGTCATCAGACACCGGCTCTGACCCCTCCCTCTTCTGGCTCTCAACGAAGTTATGCCCCAAGTGCCAGTCAATCCGCTCCTTGGCATACTTATCCGGGAAAGGTTTGTTCCTCCCTTCCTCCCGCCGAACCGCTAGCACCGCGTCTTCGATTTGCCTGCGATAGTTTTCGGACATGCCTAACCTCTCCATGTTTTTGGTGGTGACTGCTAAGGGTAAGATGCAGTTGCCGGGAGGTTGGGTGTTATGCGAACGGGTGCGAAAATCTTTCGTCTAAGCTGCGCGTAATTACCTAAGATGCGCTCACGGTAGCTCCGCATACAGAACACTGGAGCACACGTTTCTTCATGACAAGCAGCCAACCGAGCAGCCCTCCGACGAAGAACGCGACCCCCCAGAAAATTGCGAACGCGCCGCCAATGACTTGAAACGAGTTGGTTGCCGCCATATATCCAGCCACCGCGACGAGGGTCAGCGTGCACACGACCATTCCAAGGACCGAAGGAATCAGCAAGATGTACCCGATCACCACGGCGGGGCCGCTCAGGCGGTAGATTTGTTTGGGAATAAGTTCCCCGCGCCCACAAACCTTGCAGGCCAAGTAAGACACGCCTCCTGGTTGCACGATAACCTGTGTAGGCGCTGGTTTATTCCTTAGCGCCCAAGCGAGCGCCACGACCCCCGCGAGGAACGGTAAGACAGCAACCCCGCCTAGAGTCGGGGCAAAAATCGCGCCGAAAAACCTCCCAATAGCGTCTAACCAATCGGATGTGTCTACGATGCCAGGGATTGCAGCAAGTACGGTAAGTGCCACGATAGCCGCGAGGCTCTGCCAGAACCATGCGGGGTATTTTCTTGGTGTCTGTGGTCGTGGCTGGGGAGCCGCCGTGCTCGACGCCAGATTCGCCCCACAGAATACGCAAAAAGCCTGCGATTCGCTGACTTGTCCGCCGCACTTCTGGCAAAACATTATCTGTCCCCTGACGTGGCCAGCTCGAAAAGTTGCTCCCCCGCGAGGGTTATGATGCGCCCCGCTACCGAAATACGCCACGATTGTTTAGGGGAGCGAGCGGGCGCTGCCTCCAGTGGAGAGAAGCGCCGCGCTCTGAGTCCCGTCGCTCGGAAAGGAGGGGCGGGCAACTCGCCGCCGGCGACGCGATTCACCACGAAGGAAAGCGGAAACTCCCAGAAGGCCATAGGGATGGTGCCGAGGGGCAGAATCGAACTGCCTACGCCGGCCTTTTCAGGGCCGCGCTCTACCAATGAGCTACCTCGGCACAATCATTTCATTTTACGGATTTTCCCCCGCCCCACAAAGTGAAAACCACGATCTCCAGCAGGTAGGTTTGTCTTCTTCCACTCACCACTCGTCACTCGCCACCCTCCCCGTTTTCTCCTCCACCTCCTTTGCCTCCTCCACCTCCTTTGCCTCCTATCCCTCACCCCTCACCCTCATCCCTCATCCTCGATATCCACCGTCGTAATTTCCTGCACAAACTTCATCACATCCCCCTGCCTCAATTTCCGGCATATCCGGCCGAGCGTCACCTGCTCTCGCCCTTGCAGCACGCGCAGCTCCGACCGAATCAACTTCACATGCTTGGGAAAAACACTGGCAATCAGCTTTTCCCCCTCCTCCGTCAAATTCACCAGCACAATTCGACGTCCCACCCCCTTCGCCCTCGGCCCTTCCGCTGGCGGCAGTGACCCCTCGCTCCGCCGCACCCATCCCTCCGCCTCCAGCCTTGCAATCACCCATCCGCAAGCCTGATCGCTGAAACCCAGCCTCTCGGCAATCGCCCGCTTGTGCTTCGGCCCCTCGTGATACACCATCTCGAGCACTTGAAACTCACTCGTTCCCAATTCGAAGTTCGCCAGCTGCCTCCCCGTTTCGTACCGCATCTTTTCCGCCGCGCTCATCAGCTCTTTGTAGGCCGCGTACGCAACCTCGCCCTTCCGCGTGAACCTAAAGGCGTGCGGCTTGGATAAGTAGCGCCTTTTAAATACTTTATGAATTCCCATGGTCAAAATCGTCCATTTAGGGGTCTTTTCACCGCATTTTGGCCCATTTCAGCGTTGTTTTTGGTTCAAGCGCCTTGATCGTTTTGCAGCAGAAATCGCCGGCGTCCGAATAGGCTTTCCTGCTCCGCGCTATTCGGGAGCTTTCGCGCCATCTGCGTCCCGCCATGCTGCCATGAAGATATACACTGCAGCAACGAGGGCTACTAGCATGCCGGCCGCGTCCACGCAGCGAATGACGGCAGCAGCAGACATTGAGAGATATTCGATGGGCCAAAGAAAGCCAACGAGCCAGCCGGCTACTAGAATGCGCTCCTTGCCCTGGGCCATGCGGTAAATCAATACTCCAACCCAGATCAGGTAAGCGTAGAACGCCAGATTAATTGCCGCTAGTGCCCAGGTCGGTAACCCGAAATCTAATGGCTTTTTCAAAATAAGCCAATGAAATTCGGGCCGATGGTGGGAGAATACTGCCCGAAAACTCAACGCCGCGACATAGCCAGTCAAACACAGCGCAATTACCGCCCCGAGTCTGCTGTGGATGAGACCAAGCTTGTATTCTTGTCGGCCCATCGCGCGGGGTCGCCCTATTTCATGGAATCGTCGAATTCGCGGATCCAATCTTTTTTCTTGAGGACCTCGCGTGGCTTCGGCCCATCCGCAGGCCCGACGATTCCGTCCTTCTCCATCATGTCAATCAACCGCGCGGCGCGGCCGTAGCCCACGCGCAGCCGCCGCTGCAGCGTCGAAGTGGAAGCGCGGCCGGCCTCGCACACCACGCGCACCGCGTCGTGGTAGAGCGCGTCGTCCACCTCATCTCCGGCGTCAGCCGCCACATCGCCACTCATGCCGCCAATCGCATTCTCGTCCTTCGGAGGCTTGAGCAACTCTTCGTTGTAAATGGCCTTGGCCTGTTCCCGCCAGAAATCGCACACGGCCGTGATTTCCGACTCGGTGGTGTACGGGCCGTGAATGCGGTGCAGCCTCGACGATCCCGCGGGCAGATACAGCATGTCGCCCTTGCCAAGCAATGATTCCGAGCCATTAGCATCAAGAATCGTCCGCGAATCCACTTTGCTCGCCACGCGGAACGATATCCGCGCCGGAAAATTCGCCTTGATCAATCCCGTGATCACATCCACCGAGGGCCGCTGCGTCGCCAGGATCAAATGAATTCCCACGGCGCGCGCCATCTGCGCCAGCCGCGTGATGGACTCCTCGACGCCGTTCGTATCCACCATCATCAGGTCCGCCAGCTCATCAATCACGATCACCAGATAGGGCAGCGGGCGGTGCTCCTCGTTCTCGGAATTTTCGAAGAGCGAAAGCGATTGCCCCTTCTCGAACGTGCGGTTGTACTGCTCGATGTTGCGGACGCCGCGTTGCGCCAGCACCTTCAGCCGCCGCTCCATTTCCCGCGTCGCGTTTCGCAGCACATTTGCGGCCACCTTCGGATCGGTCACCACGGGCGTATAAAGATGCGGAATATCGCTGTAAAGCCCCAGCTCGAGCCGCTTGGGATCCACCAGCACCAGTTTTAATTCGTCCGGCGTGGCCTTGTAGAGCATTCCCATCAGCAGGGAATTGATGAACACGCTTTTGCCCGTTCCCGTGGCCCCGGCAATCATCAGGTGGGGCATCTGCGTCAAATCGGTGGCGCGAATGCGTCCGATTAAATCCTTGCCCAGAGGTAGCGTGAGCTTCGAGGACGAATGGCCGAATTCCGGCGATTCGATCACGTCGCGCAGCGCAATCGTTTCGCGCCGCGCATTGGGCACTTCGATTCCCACCGTTGATTTTCCCGGGATGCGCTCGATCAATATGGATTCGGCGCGCAGCGCCAGGCACAAGTCTTCGCCGAGGCTCGTGATGCGGCTGTACTTGATTCCCGCCTCGGGCTTGAATTCGAATGTGGTCACCACCGGCCCGGGATTGATCTGCGTGATGTGCCCCGCTACGTCGAACTCCGCGCACTTGTGCTCGATCGCGCGTGCGCACTCTTTCAGCTCGCCTTCGTCCATTTTCTCGCCGCGCTCGGCCGCGCGCAGCAGCCCCGGCGACGGCAGCCGGAAATTCGTTCTCCCTTGCGCGATTCTTGGACCCGCTCCCTTTTTTGGCGCCTGCGGATTTTTGCCATCGAAGAACCGGATAATCGAGCCTGAGCGTTCGCCTCGCTTTTCATCCGCGCCGGCCTCGGAATCCGCTTCTTCCTCGTCAACTTCGTCGAGCGCAACGCGCTGCTGGCCGATTGCCGGCCGGCCCGCAATTTTAATTTTCTCCACGCGCTTGCGCAGCCGCTCCGCTTCGCGCTCCTCGCGCCATGTCCTTGCGCGCGCCATCATGCGTCCCAGCGCGCCATCGCTGCCCATGGGCTTTTTCATCCATTCGCCCGCCGCGCGGAAGGAAAAACTCGTGGCCAAAAACAGCGCTGTCAGCAGCGTGGCGATGGCGATCAGATTCGCGCCCACCGGATTGAACGCCGCGCGCAATCCCTCCGCGAGCAATGTCCCCAAAAGCCCTCCTGCCGGTAATACCCCGCGCACTTCCGGAACGTGCGCCAGCGTGAGCTCCGAGGAAACCGCCGCAACCAGCAATGCGAATCCCGCGAGCTTCGCCACGGGCGATTCGCTCGGGTGGCTGCGGAACCAGCGCATGGCCATCAGGAACATTCCCACCGGGAAAAGAAACGCGGCGAATCCGGCGAACTGGAAAAAGAGGTCGGCCACGTGCGCCCCGACCGGCCCGATCCAGTTGCGCGCCGGGCCCGTTATGGGCGGCGGCGCGGACACATTGAACGACGCATCCAGCGGGGAATAGGAGAGCAAGCTCAGCGCCAGCAAAATCGCCAGACTAAGCCCCACGAACCCCACCATTTCGTTAAAGCGCTTGTTCTCAGTTGGCGTCAGAATGTGCACAAATTCTCCTCACTCAAATTTCCCCCCGAATCCCGACGCATCGGGACGCAAAGGATAGACTGGGCAGGGGAAGGCTTTTCCCTCTCGGAACCTAGGTCGCGTGCGGGCGCTCGCGCCACGACCCAAAGGGAGGAACTCAAGGTACGCGCAAGACTATAGCAATCCGCAGCGAGGTGGGAAGCAAGAAGTTTTGCGAATTGTGTTGTAAGTTTCAATCTTCAGGGCGCCGTCTATAATTCGATCCGTGAGATTGAATCTCTAGTTTTAGGAGACCCCCTTCGTTTTGTTGCGATTAGAACAGGAAGTTTCGTTGATATGAGGGAAGTTAAGGTCGTTTCTACTTATCGGAGTTGCGATTAGATTCTGGATTCTCCTTCGCCCGCCAGAAAGAGAGCGGGCTTCGGCGGACAGGAGGGGCTGGACAGAGGAAGGCACCTGAAGTGCGCCTGCATCGATGTCCCGAGCCTCAGAGTGTGTCGTCAAGGACGCACACGTCCTTTCCCCCGTTATATGGCAATTCAAAAGTTGAGCGCGCCAGTGGGTCTGGGGCGAGCAACAAAAAACAAGCAACGATAGCATAGGAACTGCTGTTTGTAAATAGGTAAATGAAGAAAATGGTGTGCAAAGTTTACATGGTTATAGAACGTAGGGGCGTGCTCGAAACTGCGGGTGTAACCGGGCAAAATCGGTTTAAGATGCTGCGATGACAATCTGGCGCGTAATCATACTGGCGGCGGTGAATGGCTTGACGGAGCTGCTTCCCGTATCAAGCTCGGCACACGTGGTGGTGGCGGAGAAGCTGATGGGGATGGATCCATCTTCACCCGAAATGACGTTGCTGCTGGTGATGCTCCACACCGGCACGATGTTTGCGGTGATCCTCTACTTTTGGAAGCAGTGGCACGATGCATTTTTTCGAAGCGCGGCGGCATTCAGGGATTTCGCCTGGTTGTTGATTTTGGCGACGGTCGTCACGGGCGTCCTTGGCGAGGCGCTCATCAAGCTGATCGAAAAGGTGTGGCACGTCGAAGTCGAACAACTCTTCAGCCATCTTGAGTTCATCGCTCCCGCGCTGGCGGTTGTGGGCGTGCTGATTCTGATAGCCGGAGCATTCGAGAAACGCGGCTCGCATCCGGAGACGTCCGATGGTGTGGGCCTGAACGCGAAACAGGCCAGTCTGATCGGCGCCGTGCAGGCGCTCTGCTTGCCTTTTCGCGGATTTTCGCGGTCTGGCGCGACCATATCGGCTGGGATGCTCGCGGGTGTCGCCAAAATGCGCGCTGAACAGTTCAGCTTTGCTCTTGCGGTGATGATCACTCCCGCAGCGGATGCGCGCGAGACCCTCCGCTTGCTCAAGTTCGAGCAAGCAGGCGGCAGCGAGACCATCGCGCTGGCGCTGCTGCCGGGAATTTTGGGAGCGTTCTGCGCGTTTCTGGCGGGCTTGGTGGCGCTGAAATGGCTGAGCAAGTGGCTGGAGGGCGGGCGGTGGTATCTGTTTGGGATTTATTGTTTGGCGGCAGCGGTTGTGGTCGCATACCTGCACCATGCGGGTTTTTGAGGGGCATTGGCGGCAGCGAATGGTGCTGCCAGAGAGTGGTGTCCTGATCCGGGGAGCAATATGTTCGCGGGTTGTGTCGCACCTACGGCGCTCGCACGAATTTGTTTCGCCTACCCAGGGCTTCCGCCCTGGGCTAAATTCGGTACAGACCGGGGACATTCCTGACAGATCGGACCGGGCACATTCCTGACACTCCATTTGACAGGGCGTGTACAAAGGCAGGATGCCCTGGAAAGCGAGCAGTGTCGTGGACGAGAGGATGCGATTCTTGTTGGAGCAGGAACGCGGTGTGCATACCATGACGGAGTTGTGCGAGGCCTACAACATCACGCGAGAGACCGGTTACTACTGGCTGCGGCGGTACCAGCAGGGAGGGCTGGAGGCGCTCGAAGATCGGGACCGGGCTCCGCGTCAACACCCCAACCAAACGCCGCAGGAGATCGAGGAGGCGGTGCTGGAGCTGCGGCGGGCGCACATGAGTTGGGGTCCCCGAAAGCTGAAGCGCGTGTTAGAGCGGGAGAAACCGCAGCGGCCGTGGCCTGCGGTGAGTACCATCGGCGCGATGGTGGCGCGGGAGGGGTTGGTGGTACGGCGCACGAAGGGGCGCCGCGCTCCGCCTTACACCGAGCCGTTTGCCTCGGCCGATGCGCCCAATCGGGTGTGGTGCGCCGACTTCAAAGGCTGGTTTCGCACCGGAGATGGGGAACGGATCGATCCGCTGACGATCACCGACGCCTGCAGCCGCTACCTCGTGCGCTGCCAGCAGGTGGAGAAGGCCGACGGGGAGCGGGTGCGGGCGATCTTCGAGTCCGCGTTTCGCGAGTGCGGCCTGCCGTGGGCCATCCGGACCGACAACGGCGCGCCGTTCGCATCGCGAGCCGTGGCCGGGCTTTCGCGACTGGCGGTGTGGTGGATGAAGCTCGGGATTGTGCCGGAGCGCATTGCGGCCGGGCATCCGGAACAGAACGGGCGGCACGAGCGCATGCATCGCACTCTGAAGCAGGAGACGGCTTCGCCGCCCGCGAGGAACCGGCGGGCGCAGCAGCGGGTTTTTGATCGCTTTCGCCGCGAGTACAACGAGGAGCGTCCGCACGAAGCGCTCGCCCTGGAAACCCCGAGCGCGGTGTACGCGCCGTCTTCGCGTCCGTATCCGGCCCGCGTGCCGGAACCGGAATACGGCAACGCCCTCCAAGTGCGGCGCATACAGAAGTGGGGCCAGTTTCACTGGAAGGGCCAGCGCGTGTTTCTGAGCGAGACTCTGATCGGGGAGTTGATTGGCTTGCTGCCGGTGGACGATCGGTTCTATACCGTTTACTTCGCGGTGTTTCCGATTGCGCGCTTCGACAGCCACAGACTCATGATTATGCCCCAGCGCGAAGGGAAAGATTTCTCCGGGGGTGGGGCAGGGGAAGAGGAAGTCTCCCCTTCCCCTGCACCCCATCCCCTCGAAGCACCGGAGGAAGAGGAAAAAGTGTCAGGGATGTGCCCGGTCTAAAGTGTCAGACATGTCCCCGACCGTATATTCTTCCGCCCCTACGGGGCTGGGTAGAGCTGGACCGAAGAGGGTCGGCTCGGGCAAAGCGGCGGCACATGCAAACGTCAACGACAAGCAAGATGCCCGGCTACAAATCGAAGCAGCTGCTAGAGAGGCTTGCGCATGGAATAGGCGTCGAGGGCGCCGGGGTAGTAGCCTTTTCTTACGCTGCAAATACGGTAGCCATGCTTTTTCCAGAAGGCGATCGCGGGCGCGTTATCGGCCCCGGTTTCGAGCGCAATCTCCTTGACTCCTTGGGCGGCGAGGCGCTGCTCGGCATCGCGAAGAAGCATGCCGCCGACGCCCGCGCGGCGGTGCGATTCGAGAACGTCAATGGTGATGATGTAGCCCCAGGCATCTTCATGGGCCGTCAGGCAGAAGCCGATGGGCTGGCCGGCAAGTTCCGCGATCACGCACGCCGCGCCGGGCGCACGCAGATAAATCCGCATTTCGCGGCGTGAATACGCGATCGAGGGCGGGTAGCAGAGCTGATCGATTTCGTAGAGGGTCTCGAAGTCTTCGGGATTGTGTGGTCGCAGGTTAAATATCACGTGGGGCATAGCTGGATTCAAGAGGGATTCTTCGACTGCGTCCCGCGCTCGCCGCGGAGCGGCGAGAACCCAAGAAGCGCGGGACTCCGCTCAGAATGACGAATTTGAGAGATTGCATCGTCACACTTCGAGGATCACGGGAAGAATAAGCGGGCGCTTGGACGTCTGCTTATTGAGGTAGCGCTTGAGATCCACGCGGATTTTTTCCTTGATGACGCTCCAGTCCATTTTCTCTTCTGGGCTGGATTGCTCGACGGTGCGCAGGATGACTTCGCGGGCCTTGGCGAGAATTTCGTTGCCGTCCTCGCTGGGCAGGAATCCGCGTGTGACGATTTCCGGCGAAATGTCGATGCGCCCGGTGTGCTTGTCAATGGCGATGATGGGCACGACCACGCCGTCTTCGCTTAAATGGCGGCGGTCGCGGATAACGACCTCTTCGATTTCCTCGAGCGAGCCGGAATCCACGCATACGCGCCCGGCGGGCACAGGCTCACGCCGCACGGCTCCGCCATCGGCAGTGAATTCGACCGGGTGCCCGCTTTCGAGCAGAAAAATTTCTCCTGAGACGGCTCCTACCTGTTCGGCGAGCGCAGCGTGACGGAACAGGTGGCGGTATTCACCGTGGAGGGGAATGAAATATTTCGGCCGCACGAGTTGCAGCAGAATTTTCATTTCCTCCTGGCTGGCATGGCCGGAGACGTGGATGGGCGACGAGCGGCTGCCTTCGTAATAGACCAGGACGCGGCGGCGGAAGAAATGGTCAATCATGCGGAAGATGGCCTTCTCGTTTCCGGGGATGAGGCGCGCGGAGAGAATCACCGTATCATTTTCCGCGATGCTGAGCAGGCGGTGATTGTCCACGGCGATGCGCGAGAGAGCCGACATCGGCTCAGCCTGCGTGCCGCTGGCGAGGACCACGAGACGCTTGGGGTCGAACGTGCGGACGTCCTGCGGCCGCACGACGCTGCCGTCTGGGATGTGCAGTTTGCCGAGGCCGTGCGCGATTTCGATGTTGTCCACCATGCTGCGCCCGACGAAGGCGATCTTGCGTCCCGTGGTGCGCGCAATGTCGATCACCTGCTGAATGCGGTGGATGGAACTCGAAAAGCAGGAGACGACGATTTTTTCCGGCGCGGCACGGAAAAGCTCTTCGAAGCGCACCACGACGGCGCGCTCCGAAGGGGTGAAGCCGGGCCGCTCGACGTTGGTGCTGTCGCTGAAGAGCGCGAGGACGCCTTCCTGTCCGTAGCGCGCGAAGGCGTGCAGGTCGAACGGCTTTCCGTCCACGGGCGTGGGGTCCATTTTGTAATCACCGGTATGAACGATGACGCCGAGCGGGGTGCGAATGGCCAAAGCGACGCAATCAATGGTGCTATGCGTGACGTGCAGATATTCGATTTGAAAAGGGCCGATCGCGGTAGTCTGGCCGGGCGCGACCTCGTGCAGCTTGGCTGAATCGAGCAGGCCGTGCTCTTCAAGCTTTTTGCGCACGAGCGCGAGGGTGAACTGCGTGCCGTAAACGGGGACATTGAAATCGCCGAGGATGTAGGGAATGGCGCCGATGTGGTCCTCGTGCGCGTGGGTGAGAACGATGGCGCGCACCATGCGCTTATTCTGTTTCAGGTAGGTCGTGTCGGGGATGACGATGTCCACGCCGAGAAGTTCCTGCTCGGGGAACATCAGCCCGGCGTCAATGACGATGATGTCGTCGCCCGAGCGCAGGGCGAGCATGTTCATTCCGAACTCGCCCAATCCGCCCAGCGGAATGGCCCACAATGAAGGTGCGCTCAATTTGTTTCTTTCGTCTTTCCTGCCTGGAGGCTATGGAAATAATTTTTGCGGTTCACAGACCATCTTATCACACAGCGGACGCCTTCGGCGGCGCGCATGGGAGCGGAATCCGCTGCGGGCGAAAGGTCGGGAATATGCAATGGAACGATACTACAGGAAACGAGCTATGCCGCGGGGGCGCGATTTAGCCCCGTCCGCCCGCGAACAATCTGGCAATGGCCACGAGCAGTACGGCGCCGACAGTGGCCGCCGCGAGGCTGCCTATAAATCCGAAGGTGGTGATTCCGAGGCGCGTAAAAATCCAACCGCCGATCACGGCGCCAATCAGCCCTAAGGCTACATCTACGAGGCATCCGAATCCGCGCCCGCGCGTCACGGTGCCGGCAATCCATCCGGCGAGTAATCCGATGATGATCCAGGCGATCCATCCGTTGGATGTTAATTGGACGTACAGGGATCGGCTGGTGAGCATGTTAAGGGCTGCGGCTGGCATCATGATTTTGTCTCCCGTCGCAAAGGGGATTTCACTCCTGACAAAAAATATATCCCAGGCATTTATAAACCAATTTGGCCGCAAGAAAGTCGGAGGCGTGATGCCCGGGCTGTGGCAGGAGCTCGACTACGTCCATGCCGACAATTTGCTTGCGGGCGGCCACGGCGCGAATGAGCGACGTCACCTGATGCCAATCGAGGCCGCCGGGTTCGGGCGTTCCCGTGGCGGGAACGAGCGAAGGGTCGAAGCCATCGAGATCAATGGTGAGGTAGACGCGCGGGCTGAGATCCGCGAGGACCTTGGTGATCCACGTTTTTAGAGGGGCGCGAATGATGTCGTTTGCCCAATGGATTTTTGTGCGCAGATGCGGGATGGCCTCCGCCTCCTCGGCGCACAGCGAGCGGATTCCCACTTGCACAGCGGGACAAATCTCGACGACACGGCGCATGGCGCAGGCGTGGCTCGCGGGATTGCCCTGGTAGGTGTCGCGCAAATCCGCATGCGCGTCAATCTGGAGCACGCTCAGGTTTTTGTATTTTTTGGCCATGGCGGAGACCAGGGGCGGAGTCAGGGAATGTTCGCCTCCGAGGACGACGGGAAATTTCCCGGCCTCGAGCAGCTCGGATTCAGCGGCGGAGATTTGCGCAAGGACGTCATCGAGCGTGCCATCCATCGTATCCATCGGCGGCAGGGTGGCAATACCGATTTTCTGGTAGGGCTCGAGTCCGAGCTCCTCGTCGTAAAGCTCCATGTTGCGGCTGGCGGCAAGGATTGCCGCCGGGCCATTGCGCGTGCCGTGCTCGTATGTGGTGGTGCGTTCGAGGGGCACGGGAAAAATCACGGCACGGGAGGTGTCGTACCGGGAGTGCTCCACGGGGAGTCCGCCGAAATTTTCCGGTGGCATGGGGACATAGCGAGTCATTGCGTATTCCGATCCTTTGTGAACCGCTGCGCGAATCTGTCCTTCGCGCGCGTGGCTAAATTCCTCTTTCGCTTCCGGCCCATGTGTACTATCAATAAAGGCGGGAGAAGCGCGCGTCTTCCTCGTTATAGAATAAAAACGCCGGAGACGCGAATACATTACTTGCGAGGACTCCGAATGGCAAAGAAAAAGGGCGTGACAGGCCGCATCCTGCACGACCCGGTGGAAGACCGCCTCCAGCCGATTTATCCGCTCGATCTTTCGCGCATCGCAACAATTGACGATCTGGTGCGGGCCATGGGCCAGACGGCGTTCACAGCGCGGGAGATTGGCGATGCCGCTGACGTGCTGGAGGCCATGGCGCGCGACAAGGACTGCTTCGTGGTGATGACTTTGTCCGGCGCGATGACGGTGGCCAAAATGGGCCTCATATTTTGCGACCTAGTGGCGGCCGGCGTGGTCCGAGCGATTGTGTCGACGGGCGCTCTGATGGCCCACGGCCTGGTGGAGGCCACGGGGCGTTCGCATTTCCGCTACGACCCGAGTATGAATGACCGCGAACTTTTTGAGGCCGGGTATAACCGCGTCTATGACTCGCTTGAGCCAGAGCTGAACCTGGATCACGTCGAGGAGGTGTTGCAGCACATCCTCGAAGGCTGGGGTGCCGACGAAGCAGTTTGCAGCTGGAAACTGAACCAGCGCATCGGCGAGTATTTGCAGCACCATGCCAAGGGCCGAGGCATCCTGAAAACATGCGCGGAGAAGGACGTGCCCGTCTTCGTCCCCGCGTTCACCGATTCCGAGCTGGGCATTGACTTCGCGTTGCACAACCGCCTGCGCAAGAAGAAAGGGAAGCCACTGCTGCGCTTCGATCCCTTCGAGGACTTCGAGCATTACGCGTCCACCATGCTCCCCACGCGGCGCATGGGACTCTTTACTATCGGTGGGGGAGTGCCGCGCAATTGGGCGCAGCAGTTCGGCGTCTATGCGGAGCTCTTGGCGCGCCGCGGATACGAAAAACTTCCGCTCAAGCGGTACAACTACGGTGTGCGCATCTGTCCCGAGCCGGTGAATTGGGGCGGCCTTTCCGGCAGCACCTACAGGGAGGCCGTCTCGTGGGGGAAATTCGTGCCGGTTGAGGAAGGCGGGAAATTCGCGGAGGTGCTCGACGATGCCAGCGTGGCGCTTCCGCTCGTCGCCGGAGCGGTGCTCGAGCGCATTGGATATTTGAAACCCGGGCGCGGCAAGCGATGAATTTTTAGGGGTGGGTGCTAATCGTCGTCGCCGAGAAGGATGGCGGCGGCGAGAACCGTGCTCCACAGCCCGCGCTTATCCCCCACGGCCGACTGTGTGATATTCATGGTGCGCACAATTTTGTTCGAGATGCGGTAGACCTCTTTTTTTTCGTCCCAGGACAAATCTGGATCGAATTCGACGTTCAGCGTGGTCGCCAGCATCTCCGCGGCCAGCTCTTCGGTGTATTCGCCGGCCACTTCCTCCGTCTCGCCGAAGGAATGGTGCTCGGAGAGATATCCGTACATGGATTTGTCGCCGGGCAGCGCCAGGCCCACGCCCGCGGCGATCAGGCGATGCGGCTCGCGCGTCTGATTTTCGCTGATCACGGTGAAGGCCACCTGGCCAGGCTTCAGATGCTTCAGGCCTTCGGCGCGCGAAATTAATTTGCAGTATGGCGGAAAGATAGAGGAGACGCGGACAATATTGCACGCGGCAATTCCCGCGTTGCGCAGGGCGAGCTCGAAGCTCGATAGCCGCTCGCGGTGTTTTCCGGTTCCCTTGGTGAGGAAAATTTTCTTCGCGACGAACGACATGAGCCGTGCCGGGTGGCGCTGCCTCCGCTATTTCGAGCCGGAAAAATTTCGCGCTCGAAAATTAACAAGCGCGCGCAGTGATGTCAATGATTATTCACGACAGTGGAGGATTCGGTGCGTTAAGCGATATCTTCGCCGCCCGGTTGCCCTGATCTCGACCACGATATCGCTAATGTTTTTCATCCATGAGAATGCAAGGCGCGAGCGCATCCGCGATGGTTTTCAATTCCTGCAACTGCGGATGCGTAAAGTCCGGTCCGGCATCGGCGGCGGTCTTGCCCTTGCGCGACACCTGAATGACGCCGATGGCACGGGCGCCGAGCACGATCGGGGCGCTCATGATTTTCTGAATGGCTTCGCCGGGCTGGTCCTCGGCGATGGGCACGGCTTCGAAAACCGAGGCATGGGGGACGACGGAGAAATGGTTGATAAGCTCCGGCCTTTTTTCCCGCAGCGTGCGCGCCGCCAGGGAGCGGCCGCTGGAAAGTGGAACCTGCCCGACAGCGCATAGATTTTCCGGCGCGAGAAATCGCAGAGATCGTTCGTCGGGCGTCAGCCCCAGAATAGCCACTTCGTGGAATTGGACCGCGAAATGCCTGCTGATAATCTCAATGGCGCGGTTCAGACGGTCGGTTCCTGCTTCGTCGGATTTGCGAGCCAGCTCGCCGACCCATTTCTTCAGGTCGCCGATATAGTCGCTGGGCATCGCCGCCGTGATTCGTGCGAGAGGTTCCGCATGCTCTTGCGGCGATTATGTCATCGCTGCTGTTGTATTTCAATTGCAGAGCCGCCTTGCAAACTCGGGCGCGGATTTCTATACTGACGGGTCGTCCGAGATGGGGTTGGGCCTTCCCGGACATGAGCCGGAAATTTGCCGTCGCGAAATTAGGAGGAGGCATGAAGCGCTTCGCCATCACACTGTGTCTTCTTATTTTTTGCCAGAACGTCCCGGCCGCGCTTGCGGGACAGACGCAACCGTCGGCCCCGAAGCCCGCGGTGGCCGCACATCCAAGAACAAAAACAATGACCACCGATCCTGCACTGCTGCATCCGGCCATGCTTCACGCCAAAGCCCCGGACGCATATGAAGTGAAGTTCACGACGACGAAAGGCGACTTTGTCGTGCAGGTGACGCGCGACTGGGCGCCGCTCGGCGCGGACCGCTTCTACAATCTGGTCAAGCACGGTTTCTTTACCAATGCGAGCTTTTTCCGCGTGGTGCCCGGATTTGTGGTGCAGTTTGGGATTAGCGCGGACCCCAAAATCAGCGCGGCGTGGGAAACGGCCCATATAAAAGACGACCCGGTTCGCACCAGCAACAAGGAGGGTTACGTCACGTTTGCCATGGGCGGGCCGAACACTCGCACGACACAGGTGTTCATCAATCTTCGCGACAATAGCTCATCTCTCGATTCCATGGGCTTCGCTCCTTTCGGACAGGTGACCACCGGCATGGACATCGTGCAACAGCTCTACGCCGGCTACGGAGACTTGCCCGAAATGGGAGGGCACGGTCCCAGCGAAGACGCAATCACAAAAGGGGGCAAGGCCTATCTCGACAAGAATTTTCCAATGCTTGACAGCATCAAGGCAGCGACGGTGATCTCGCCCGCGTCCGGAGGGCCACCGGTCGGAACCTCAGCTCATAAGCCCGCGCCATCAAGCGCGTCGAAACCGTGAGCCGCGGACGTGTGCTCAGCGCGCACCAGGAGAATACCCGCGTCCTGGCGATGAATAATTTGTTAATCTGTTGGTGTGATACCGACTTGCCCGGGATAAATGGATGACTACTGATGCCGCTTTGCTGCAGCCTGCATCGCTGAAAGAACAAGCCCCCCATGCATTCCACGTGGAATTTGCAACCACCAAGGGAAATTTCACGGTAAAAGTTGCGCGCGCATGGGCGCCACTGGGCGCGGACCGCTTTTACAATTTGGTGAAGCACGGTTTCTTCACCGACGCCGCCTTCTTCCGCGTAGTGCCGGGCTTTATTATTCAATTCGGCTTGAGCGCGAACCCGGCCGTGAATAAGGTATGGCAGAACGCAAACATCAAGGACGACCCCGTCACGCAGAGCAATATGCCCGGCTATCTCACATTTGCCACGGCCGGCCCGAATACGCGCACTACGCAGTTGTTCATCAATTTTGGCAACAACACTTTCCTCGATAACCAGGGCTTCGCGCCGTTTGGCCAGGTAACGTCCGGCATGGACGTTGTCCAGCAGCTTTACAGCGGCTACGGAGAAAGCCCCGATCAGGGGTCCATCCAAACCCAGGGCAAGGCGTATCTCGAAAAGAATTTTCCGCAACTCGACGTGATCAAGACGGCGGTGGTCATTTCACCCGCTCCCGCCGGGCATACGGCCCAGAAATAAATTCCAGAGACTCGCCGTGTACCAGACCGCATGAGCGAGACAACTGTCCTAGAAATCGCCGAGCGCCCGCTGGCCTCAGAGGCGAAGAGCGGCGCCATTTCCGGCGCTACCGTGATTCTTGCCTGCCTGGCGGTTGCGAAGGTGGTCCTGCAATCGGCCGGCATCCAGCATTACGGATTCTTCCGCGATGAGCTTTACTACATGGCCTGCGGCGAGCATCTTGCCTGGGGCTACGTGGACCAGCCGCCGCTTATCGCGGCCGTTGCATGGCTCGCGCGGCACCTTTTCGGCCACTCGATGATTTCCTTGCGTGTGCTGCCGGTCGTGGCCGGCGCAGCGGTAGTTTTTCTTACAGGCATTCTCACGCGCGAACTCGGCGGAGGCCGTCTCGCTCAATTTCTTGCCGCTCTCACGATTCTATTTGCGCCGGCGTATCTGGCCTTCGACAGTTTCCTTTCCATGAACGCGTTCGAGCCGCTCTTCTGGGTACTATGCGCATTGATCGCGGTGCGAATCGTGAAGGGTGCGCCGGCGAGGCTGTGGCTGGCGTTTGGATTGATCGCGGGTATTGGCCTGGAGAACAAGCACACGATGCTCGTCTTCGGCTTCGCGATTGTGGCCGGGCTGGTTCTTGGGGGCGAGGAGCGCCAATTCCACTCGAAGTGGATTTGGATCGGAGGTTTCGCGGCCCTGGCGCTGTTTCTTCCTAATCTGACGTGGGAAGCGGCGCATGGCTGGCCGCAAATCGAAGTAGTACGCAATGCGCAGAATTCGAAGAACGTCCCCATTTCATCATTGCGCTTTCTTGGCGAGCAGATACTTTTTCTTGGGCCATTATCCTTGCCGGTTTGGCTGGGCGGCCTGGGCTGGTGCTTCTTCAGCAGGGAAGGGAAGCGTTTTCGCTTTCTCGGCTGGACGTACGTCGGCGTGGTCGCTATTTTCATCTGCTTCCACGGGAAATCTTATTATCCGCTGCCTGCTTACCCTTTACTTGCAGCCGCCGGCGGCGTCGCATTCGAAAATTTCGTGCGAATGCCCAGGCGCTGCTGGCTGGCATTTGCGTTTTCGGCTCTAATGGTCCTTGGCGGGCTGGTGACCATTCCGTTCGGCGTTCCCGTCCTGCCTGTGAACGCCTTCCTGCGCTACGCGAACGTAATCCCGGTGGCGCACGCGGTGAAGACGGAGCGCGACGCCACGGTCGAGCTTCCGCAACTTTACGCGGATATGTTCGGCTGGGATGGAATGGCCGCCACAGTTGCAGGCGTGTACCACGGACTCCCGGCGGCGGACCAGACGGATTGCGCCATTCTGGCAGGAAACTATGGAGAAGCCGGCGCCATTGATTACTACGGACCCGCTCTCGGCCTGCCCAAGGCTATCAGCGGACATAACAGCTATTACGATTGGGGGCCGCGCGGTTATTCCGGCGCATGCGTGATTATTTTCGGCGAGCGAGCCGCTGAATTTACGGCATACTTCGGAAATGTCCAACGCGCGGCCACGATCACGAATCCTTATGCCATGGCCATCGAACAGAATGTTCCCGTTTTCATCTGCCGTGAACCGCGCGCGCCACTCTCCCTGCTCTGGCCGGATTTCAAAATGATTATTTGAGGCTGGGCGTCAATCGAGCAGGGCGTGCTTGGGAAACAGGGCGTCGCGTGCGAGCGCGGCCAGATCCATTCCCGTCGCGGCGAGCTTCCGGCTGATTTCGGATTCAGAATCGCGCGCGATGCATAGCAGGACACATTCGCTGGTCAAAATCGGGATTTTTTCCCCATCCACGGTGTCGTGGAAGGGCGCGATTCTTTCCGCCTCTTTCAAAATGGCCGCAAGGGCGGTGGACTGCCGGAGAGGTTTTGCAGGCGGCTGTTCTCTCTGAAAGCGTTCGAGCGACCGCCATTTGCGCGGTCCTTCTGCCGCATGCCACTGGTCATAGTGAAGCTGGATCCAGAAGTGCCATCTCTGCGGACTGATACGGCAAATCAGGCGCAAGTAGCCTTCGATCTTTTCCTCGTCGCCGTTCCTCCAATAGCGGGAGAGCCGGTCCCAGTCGTAAATGTACATGCCCGCGAGCAGGTCCGCGACTTCCACCATGGTCGCCGCGCGGCTGTTGGCCAGCATGAGCGCGAGGTCTTCCGCGCGCGAGAGCCCTAGGGTAAGCCGATGCGATCGAGAGGGATGCGCGCCATTGCCGTCCGCGTGGCCGTCGCTCTCCGCCCGCGCTCGACCGTCCTCCCAGTCCTTGGGGCCGAATAATTTCATATTGTGGAGATGACTCCCTACTGTCAGTTTAGCAAAATGGCGGAAAGCGCGTAGATAGACACGGGCGGAGGTTGTCGTGTGCAACAGCCTGACATTTTTTATCTCGGCTTTAGCGATACTTGTCACCGAGAACAGTAGATCCGGCGGCGCGTCTTAGATCCCCAGCACTCCTACCAACTCGCGCACGGAAGCGGCCGACCTGTCGAGGGCTGCCTTTTCTTCCGTGCTCAATTTGATCTCGACAATCTGTTCGATCCCGCGCGCTCCGAGCTTCACAGGCACGCCGACGAACAATCCCCGGATGCCATACTCACCTTCGAGATACGCCGCGCACGGCAGAATTTTTTTCTTGTCCTTCAGAATCGCCTCCACCATTTCGGCCACGGCCGCCGAGGGCGCATAATACGCCGAACCGGTCTTCAGCAAATTGACGATTTCCGCGCCGCCCTTTCGGGTGCGCACAATAATGGCCTCAAGCTTTTCTTTAGATATCAATTCGGGGAGCGGAATTCCCGCAACGGTCGAGTACCGGGCCAGCGGCACCATATCGTCGCCATGCCCGCCGAGGACAAAGGAATGTACGTTTTCGACCGACACGCCCAGCTCCGCGGCCACAAACGCGCTCATGCGCGCGGAATCGAGCACGCCCGCCATCCCGATGACGCGATTCTTCGGGAAGCCGCTGATTTTATACGCCGCCTGCGCCATGGCATCGAGGGGATTCGTCACTACGATGAGGATGGCATCCGGCGAGAGTTTTACGACCGCTTCAACCACTCCTTTAACGACGTCGTAGTTCGCCTTGAGGAGGTCGTCGCGGCTCATCCCCGGCTTGCGCGGAAAGCCTGCCGTGATTACGACAATGTCGCTCGCCGCCGTCGCGCCGTAATCGCCGGCGGCAGTGGAAATGCCCGCGACGTGCGCGTCCGTTCCCAGGATGGGCGCCGATTCGGCCATGTCGAGCGCCTTGCCCGCCGGCGCTCCCTCGAGAATGTCCGTCAGCACCACGTCCGCAAGCCCGGCGTCATGTATTCGTTGAGCTGTCGTCGAGCCGACAAAGCCGCCGCCGACAACGGTTACCTTCTTCCGCATTCGTCGCCCCTTGTTCTGGAATTCGCGCCTGAGTATTTAGCTGCGCCTTCTGCTTTCGTGCGGTGAGACAATGTTGCGCGCACTCGGCCGCTGGTCAATCCGCCGCCACCGTAGCCTGCATATTCTCGATAATCGCCGCGGCATATTCCGACGTCTTCAGCTTCGTCGCGCCCGGCATCATTCTTTCCAGGTCATACGTCACGCGCTTCTGCTGGATGGTGCGCGCGATGCCGTCTTCGATGAGCCGCGCGGCTTCCTTCCATCCCAGAAAATCGAACATCATCACGCCCGAAAGCATCACGGAACTCGGGTTGATTACGTCCTTATCGGCGTATTTTGGCGCCGTTCCGTGCGTCGCTTCGAACACGCCGAAGCCGTCTCCAATATTGGCTCCGGGCGCCATGCCCAGCCCGCCCACCTGCGCCGCGCAGGCATCGGACAAATAATCGCCGTTCAAATTGGGGGTGGCGAACACCTGATATTCGTCCGCGCGCATCAGCACCTGCTGGAAGACGGAGTCAGCGATGCGGTCGTTGACGAGAATTTTCTGCTTCCACTGTCCGTGCCCGTGGGATGAGGAGATGCTATCGAGCGTCTGCTTCACTTCCGCGTAAATTTTCTTCTTGAAGTCTTGGGTCGCCCGGTCGAGCCCCGGCTCGATCATTTCCGCGTTTCCTTCCACCGAAAGATTCGCGTCGCGATCCTGGTTGCCGAGGATCCAGCTCTCGCGCTCGGTCACGATTTGTGCTCGAAATTCCTGGGTAGCCAGCTCGTATCCCCAGTCGCGGAAGGCCCCCTCGGTGAATTTCATGATGTTGCCCTTGTGGACGAGCGTCACCACCTTCCGCCCGCTCTCAATCGCGTACTGGATGGCGCGCCGCACCAGCCGCTTCGTTCCCGTCGCCGATATCGGCTTGATTCCCACGCCGGAATCCGCGCGCACTTCTTTCCCCGAGCCCTTCATCATCTCGCCGTTCAAGAAATCGATGAGCTTTTTGGCCTCGGGCGTCCCGGCCTTCCATTCGATACCCGCATACACGTCCTCGGTATTTTCGCGATAGATCACCACGTTCATTCGCTCCGGGTTCCGGACCGGCGAAGGCACGCCCTGGAAATAGCGTACCGGGCGCACGCACGCGTACAAATCGAGCACCTGCCGCAGCGTCACGTTGAGCGACCGTATTCCGCCGCCCACGGGCGTGGTCAGCGGCCCCTTGATGGCCACGCGGAAATCGCGTATGGCTTCGATCGTGTCTTGCGGCAGCCACTCCTTGAATTGATTGAACGATTTCTCGCCCGCGAACACCTCGAGCCACGCCACTTTTCGCTTCCCGCCGTAAGCCCTCTCGACGGCCGCGTCGAACACGCGCCGCGAGGCCTTCCAGATGTCGCGCCCTGTGCCGTCACCTTCGATGAACGGAAGCACAGGCCGATCGGGCACGCGGAACGCGCCGCCGGAATATTCAATCGCCCGGCCATCGGCCGGAATTGCCACGCCGTTGTACGCACTCTTCATGGTCTATTTTTCCCCACGACTTATCGCTTTAGGTGAAGCTTCTGCTCGAAGGACTTTTCTCCCAATGGAATACGTTAACACATCCTCAGCGGCTCTTGCACCGAGGTCCGCGGAGGTTGCCATTTCTCGAAACATGGTGTCGTGCAGTGCGGGGATTGCATCCGAAGCACGGGGAAGAGAAGGACGCACAAGGAGAAAGGCTTTACTTGAGGACGGCGGATCCTGCTAGCAGGCTGCTTGCTGCTGCTGTGTCTTGAGGTTCACAAGCGGGGTGAAGACGCACCAAAAATCGCCGGCTGGGCTATGGCCGTCGGTGAATTCGATGCCCACTCCCTTTGCTTTGCTTCCACGCTTCGGACGCACATACACCACGCGGCATTCCCGCTCCTCGCCTGTATAGCCATTCACCAACAGAATCGTCTGTCCGCGCTTGACCTTGGGAGCCAGCGGAAGAAGTCCGCCGTGGATATTCACGGCCTTGGTCACTGTGATGTCGCGGAACGGAAGATTGTCGGGCGTGCGTCCGTAAACTCGCACAGGAATGTTCAGTGGCAGGCGCTTGCAGCGGCGCTTCTCGATCATGACGTTATCCTCACGCATGATTGGCTCAAACGCCTCTTAAGATAACTCCATCCATATTGATTCCGCAAGAGTACTTTGCCGCGCAAAACCTCAACCTGCACTCCAATTGTCGGCTGGGCGACGCTTCATCGGTAGCGCCAATAGCATCCCCATCAAAAACCCGCCGACGTGCGCCCACCACGCCACACCTCCCGTGTTCGCCGCGCCTAGCGACCCAATCCCACTTAGAAACTGCACCAAAAACCACAGCCCGATAAAGATCACCGCCGGAACCCGCACGGTGAAGAAGAGGATGAAAAGCGGAATCAAAGTCAAAATTCGCGATCCCGGGTGGAAGATGATGTAGGCCCCCAGCACTCCTGAAATCGCTCCGCTGGCCCCAAGCGAGGGTATTTTCGAGCCCCATGAGACGGCCACCTGCGTAATTCCCGACCCGATTCCGCACACCAGATAAAACAGCAGAAAGGGAAGCGCGCCCAGCCGGTCTTCGACATTCGCCCCGAATATCCAAAGAAACCACATGTTTCCGATGATGTGCAGCCATCCGCCGTGCAGGAACATGCATGTAAACAGCGGCACGAGGGCTTGGACGAGCGTGTAGTGCCGGCCTGCCAGCGCCATGGAGATTTTCGACGGGACCAGGGCATACGCCATGATGAAGGCATCCGCCGCGCGCGACGGCAGCGAAATCTGGTGGATGAATACCGCCGTGTTGGCGGCAATCAGCAGCAGAGTCATCAGCGGGAAGGAATGCCGCGGCGTCATGTCCTTCAGCGGGATCATGCGTTGGCCCCGGTGGCTTGTGCGCGCGCTGCTTCCAGTAAAGCTTCAGGATGATAGGCCAGCTCGGATCGCTCGCCTGTTCGCCGCAGCTTTTCAATCTCCTCAAGCGGCGCGATTCCTCCGCGCGCTCCGAGCGCTGTGCAATTGAGCGCCGCAGCCGCGCAACAGAATTCAAGCGTTTCTTTCACTTCCCATCCGTGCACCAGTGCGTATAGAAACGCCCCGTGGAAAATGTCGCCCGCTCCGGTCGTGTCCACGGCCTCCACGCGAAAGCCGGGGCAGAGAATAAATTGCGCGCCGTCCCATGCGAGCGCGCCGAGCCTTCCCATCGTCGAGGCTATCAAGCGGCGCTTGCAGTCCCTGGAAATCTTTGGCAGCGACTTCAATAAATCCGCCTCTCCTGTAAATCGTTCCGGAAAATCCCTTGAAGTAATCGGGAAATCCGTAACCTCAAGTAATTCTTTAACTCCTGCATAGCGGTTATCGAAATCCCCCATTACCAGAATATTTTCTTCGTGCGCCCATCGCGCCGCCTGCGCTGCCGCTTTGGTGTCGTGTCCATCCACGAGCAGCGCACGCACGCCGCTGATCCATTCGCGCCGCAAATCCTCGGGACGAACAGCGATTCCCGGATCGCGCTTCCAGAGCACGGTGCGCTCGCCCGAGCGTTGGTCCACCAGGATGAAGGCCGTCTGGCTCGCGCAGCCCGGCGCGGGAATCCACTGCGCCTCGACTTTTTCGCGCTCCATTTCCTTTCTCTGAAAATTTCCGGCATCGTCGTCGCCGATTTTGCCCATGTAGCGCGCCCGCAGTCCCCAGCGGCTGCACGCCACAAGGGCGCTGGCCACCTGCCCGCCGGCCTTCCTCTCCGCGGAAAGGAGCTCGACCTTCGAATCCGGCGCCGGAAAATAGGGCACGCGCACGACGATGTCCGTGGCATTGCTTCCCAGGCCGGCCACGTCGGCGGCGGAAAATTGTTGCGCACGATTCATGTTTGAATACTCTAGCCGAGTCTCGGAAAATTTCAAACGCGCCGTGTCGTTTATTAATTGCGCGGACTCTGTGGGTGTGATAAAAATTTTGTTTCGGAACGCCACTCCGTTTGCAGGTCGGCGCGCCGACACGCCGATGCCACTCCGTGAATCCGAGGCCATCGTTCTGCAAAGCTATTCGCTCGGCGAAGCCGACCGGCTGGTCAGCTTTCTGTCGCGCGATACGGGGCGCATGCGCGGTGTGGCGGCGGGCGCGCGAAGGACCAAAAGCCGCTTCGGTTCCACGCTCGAGCCGCTCACGCATATTCGCATCTGGTTCTTCGAGCGCGAAACGCGCGATCTGGTGCGCATCAACCAGTGCGAGATGATCGAATCGTTTCTCGATGCCTTCCGCGACTATGCCTCGAGCGTGGCGCTCGCGCTTTTCACGGAGGTCACCGAAGCCGTGCTGCCTGAGCGCGAAGCATCGGACGCGAATTTTCGGCTTCTGCTGCTTGTGGCGCAGAATGTAAAGCATTCCTTGAAGGCCGAACTTCCACTGGCCTATTTCGCTCTGTGGACTGTGAAGCTCGGCGGATGGCTTCCGCCACTCGGCGCGTGCGCGCGCTGCGGCGGTGCACTCTCCGAAGATGCGGCCGGATATTTTTCCACGGGTGCCTTTGGAATTGCCTGCGCGCGCTGCCGAAAGCCCGGGATGCGCATCTTTTCCCCTAGGGCACTTTCGGCGGCCCGGAAGATGCTCGCGGAACGGCTTGATCATTTGAATGAGGAACAGATTCCACCGCCCGCCGCAAGGGAAGTGACGGATGTGATGCTCGACGTGGTCGAGCGCCAAATTGACCGCAAGCTTACATCGCGGGAGCTCCTGGAGTCCCGAGCGTGAAGCACAGTTCAAAAAATCAGAGCCGCGCCGTGAAACCCAAGGGCCTCACGTTTCAGGATCTTTTGCTGAAGCTAGAGGAATACTGGGTGCGCCGCGATTGCATTTTGCAGCAGCCCTACGACATCGAAGTGGGCGCCGGCACAATGCACCCGGAAACCTTTTTGCGCGTGCTTGGCCCGGATCCCTACCGCGTAGTTTACGTACAGCCTAGCCGCCGCCCTGCTGATGGCCGCTATGGTGAAAATCCGAATCGGTTGTACAAGCACACCCAGCTTCAAGTGATTCTTAAGCCCTCGCCTGATGATATTCAGGACCTTTACCTCGCAAGCCTCGCAGCCGTGGGCGTGAACCTGAAGGAACACGACATTCGCTTCGAAGAGGACAATTGGGAATCTCCCACGCTGGGTGCATGGGGAATCGGATGGCAGGTATTGCTGGATGGCCTGGAGATTACTCAGTTCACCTATTTCCAACAGTGCGGCGGCGCGGATCTCGATCCGATTTCCGTCGAGCTAACCTACGGGCTCGATCGCATCGCCGCATATTTGCAGGGTGTGGACAACGTCTTCGACGTGCGCTGGTCCGATACCATGACCTACCGGCAGGTGCGCATGGCCGAAGAGGAGCAATTCTCGGCCTACAGCTTCGATCATGCCGACGCCGTCTCGACGCGCAAGCAATTCGATTTGAACGAAGCAGAAGCGGCGCGCCTGCTCGCGGCTTATGCCGGTCTCAAGGGCCATGCGAAGAATCGCTTTCCCGTCTTGCAAGCCTATGATCTTTGCCTGAAGTGCTCGCATCTCTTTAATGTCCTCGATGCGCGCGGAGCTATCTCCGTCACGGAGCGCGCCGCCATGATTGGCCGCGTCCGCAAATTAGCAACACAGGTCGCTCGCGCATGGCTCGATCAGCAGACTGCCAGTCAAGAGCAAGCCTTGAATCCCGCGCCTTCCGCGGTGACGTCATGAAGGCGCAGGCGGCAAAATCGCGCGGCGATTTTCTCTTGGAAATCGGCTGTGAAGAAATTCCTGCGGGGATGATTCCCAAAGCAGTCGAGGAACTTAAAGGGATACTTATAAAATATCTGTCGGCGAATAATTTGGACGGCGAGCCGACAATTGAAGAATCAATTGAAACCTTCGGAGCGCCGCGAAGGCTAGTCGCCATCGCGCGCAATATTCTCTTGAAGCAAGAAGACGAAACACGCGAGATCGCCGGGCCGCCGAAGTCCATCGCGTTTGACGCAGCAGGCGAACCCACGAGAGCCGCCATGAGCTTCGCTGAAAAGCAGGGTGTGCCCGTTTCAAAACTCGAGATCGTGAATACTCCTAAGGGCGAATATCTTGTCGCCAGGCAGCTCGTCAAGGGCAAGCCCGCCGGGCAAGTTCTTGCCAGCGCGCTGCCGCAAGTAATTTCAGAAATATCCTGGCCGCGCTCGATGGTTTGGACTGGCGCACATGGTCCGCGATTTATCCGCCCCGTGCGGTGGATCGTGGCGCTGCTCGATGGCCGCGTCATTCCCGCATCGTTTGCAGGGGTGCACACGGGAAACCGCACCGATGGCCATCGCTTCCTCGGCAAGAAGGGCATCCCCGTCAGCGGCCCGCACGATTACGAAGCGAAGCTCAAGAAAAACTTCGTCCTCGCGAGGCCCGAGGCGCGCCTCAAAAAGATTGAATTCGAGCTTCAGTCGCTCGCTTCGCGAAAAAGCTTGCGCGCACACAAGGATGCAGCCCTGCTCGGCCTCGTAACCTATCTCAACGAATATCCCTCCGTGATTCTCGGCAACTTTGACCCTGCGTTTCTCGCGCTGCCGGAAGAGATACTCATCACCGTGATGCGCGATCATCAGAAGTATTTTGCCGCTGAATCCCGCAATGGGGAGCTGGCGCCGCATTTTTTCGCCGTGATCAACTTGCCCCGCGATCCGAAAAGGCTGGTTCGCGCCGGCCACGAGCGCGTATTGCGCGCCCGCTTTGCCGATGCACAATTCTTCTGGGAGACGGATCAGAAGATCCGCCTTGAAAACTACCTGCCGAAGCTCATGGCGGTCACCTACGAGCGCCGCCTGGGCAGCTACGGCGACAAAATCGAACGGATGCGCACGCTCGCGCGATGGCTTGCCGAGCAGTGGTTCAGCGGAGGAATTGCCCAAGCCGATGTAACTGGATCAGACCGCGCCGCGGAGCTGGCTAAATGCGATCTCGCCACGGAAATGGTGCGCGAATTCACGGAGCTGCAAGGAATCGTTGGCGGCCTTTACGCGCGCGCGCAGGGCGAGCCCGAAGAAATCGCCTGGGCCGTCTATGATCAATACAAACCGGCGGGCCTGGACGACCCTCCGCCGCGCAATCTTACCGGCTGCGCTGTGGCGCTGGCCGATAAGCTTGATTCGCTCGTGGCATGCTTTGCAGTCGGAGCCATTCCCACAGGTTCAAGTGATCCTTTCGCTTTGCGCCGCGCGGCTCTGGGAATCGTGAAAATTATTCTGGATAAGAAGCTCCCGCTCTCGATATCCGCGGCGATTTCGGCGGCGGCAAAAGCGCTCGCGGAACACCGCTCCCAGGATTGCGGCCACCGAGCAGGTCGAAAAACAGGTGCGGGAATTTCTCCTCGAGCGCGCGCGATTTATCCTGCGCGAGCGGCAGGGCTTCGCGTATGATGAAATCAACGCCGCCTTTGCGGCGGGCGCGGACGATTTAGTGGATGCGGTCGAGCGCGTGGCGGCGGTGAAGGCCATCCGGCACACCAGGAATTTTGCCCCGCTGGCCGCCGCATTCAAGCGCATACGCAACATCCTGGAAAAATCCGCCGGGAAGTCCGACCGCGGCCAGGGCAGTGTGAAGCAGGAGCTGTTGAAGGAGCCTGCAGAGTCGCAGCTTTACATCGTGGCGCAGAAAGTTGGCGAAGCAGCCGGGCGCCTGAAGAAGGAGAAAAAATACCGCGCGGCGCTGGAAAAGATTTCGGAGTTGCGTCCGGCCGTGGATTTCTTTTTCGACAAAGTTCTAGTAATGGCTGAAGATCAGGAAATCCGCAGGAACCGCATCGCCCTGCTGGGAAGTTTGTTGAAGGAATTTTCGACCATCGCGGATTTTTCCGAATTGGGCGCGGAGGAAGCGAACAAGACTCTCGAGAGCATCCGCGTAGAATTGGAACCACTGCCATAAAGCGTTTCTTGAATTGTTGGCGCGCCGACGGATCAAGGCTGCGGCGGCCATGCGTGCGCAACACAAATTTCGTTTCCACTGAAATCAAATCTAGGGGAGAAAAATGAAATACGTTTACTTCTTCGGAGCGGGTAAAGCAGACGGCGCAGGCGACATGAGGGATTTGCTCGGCGGCAAGGGCGCGGGACTTGCCGAAATGACGCGCATCGGGCTTCCCGTCCCGGCAGGTTTCACGATTACCACGGAAACCTGCGATTACTACCTGAAGCACGCACGAAAATATCCGAAGGCGCTGCGCGCGGAAGTGTCCAAGCACTTGGCGCGCCTGGAGAAACTCACCGGCAAAAAGCTGGGTGATGCGAAAGACCCTCTGCTCGTCAGCGTGCGCTCCGGCTCGGCGCGCTCCATGCCCGGAATGATGGAGACGATTCTCAATCTCGGCCTCAATGAAAAATCCGTGGAAGGCCTTGCCAAAGCCACGAAGAACGACCGCTTCGCCTACGACGCCTACCGACGCTTCGTGCAAATGTATTCGAGCGTGGTTATTGGGCTCCCCAAGGAGGAGCTCGAGGAAAAACTGCGCGCCGTGAAAAGATCCCTGGGAGTAAAAGACGACACGCAGGTAACGGCAGCAGGCTGGAAGCAGCTCGTGGGCGAGTACAAGAAATACTTCAAGGAAAAGACCAGGAAAGATTTCCCGGAAAATCCCGAGGAGCAGATGTGGGGCGCCATCGGCGCGGTCTTCGAATCGTGGATGGGCGAAAAGGCTGTCACTTACCGGCGCGTCGAGAAAATCACCGGCCTGCTGGGTACTGCCGTGAACGTGGTGCAAATGGTCTTCGGCAACACGGGCGAGGATTCCGGCACGGGCGTCTGCTTCACGCGCGACCCCTCCACCGGCGAGAAAACGTTTTTCGGAGATTTTCTGCTCAATGCGCAGGGTGAAGACGTCGTCGCGGGAATCCGCACGCCCATGCAGTTGAAGGAACTGTCGCGGAGCATGCCCAAGGTTTACAAGCAGCTCGAACGCGTGCGCGAGAAACTCGAAAAGCATTATCGCGACATGCAGGACATGGAGTTCACCGTTGAGAACGGCACGCTCTACATGCTGCAGACGCGCACCGGAAAGCGGTCGCCGGCCGCGGCGTTTCGGATCGCTGTGGACATGGCCAACGAGAAGCTGATCACAGTTGAAGAAGCGCTTGAAAGAATTAAATCCGAGGATATTGAGCGGCTTTTTTATCCTGTGCTCGACGCCAAGATGCCCCGCAACGAATTGTCAGCGCGCAAACTCACCGAAGGAATCAACGCCGTGCCGGGCGCGGCGGTCGGCAAGGCCGTGTTCACCGCGGCGGACGCTGAAAAATGGGCCGAGCGCGGCGAGCGCGTGATTCTGGTTCGGCGCGAAACAAGCCCGGAAGACGTGGGCGGAATGTACGTCGCGCAGGGAATTCTCACGGCCACCGGTGGCAAAACGAGCCACGCGGCGGTGGTGGCGCGGGGGTGGGGAAAGTGCTGCATTGTGGGCGCGGAAAAGCTCGATATCGAGGCATCTGCGAAGACCATGAAGGTCAACGGGCACGTGGTCCACGAAGGGGATTGGATCACGCTCGATGGCGGGGATGGGTCGGTCTATACGGGTCAGTTTGAGCTTTCGCGGCCCGAGCCGCCGAAGGCCTACGAAACGCTGCTGAAATGGGCGGATAAGGTGCGAAAACTCGGGGTGCGCACGAATGCCGATACGCCTCAGGACGCGCGCGTGGCGCGTCAAATGGGCGCCGAGGGCATCGGGCTGTGCCGCACCGAGCACATGTTCTTCAAGGACTTCGAACATCCGGAGAAGAGCATCGAGCGCCAGGAGGCCATCCAGGAGATGATCCTCGCGGACACGACGGAGGCTCGGCGAGCGGCCCTGGCGAAGCTGCTGCCTTTCCAGCGGCGCGATTTCATCGGGATTTTCGAGGCCATGAATGGACTCCCGGTGACCATACGTCTGCTCGACCCGCCGCTGCACGAGTTTGTGCCGCACGATCCGGCCAAGCAGGCGGAACTGGCGAAGAAGATTGGCATCTCGGCGGAAGCCGTGGCGCGGCGCGTCGAGCAATTGCACGAGTCGAACCCCATGCTGGGGCATCGCGGGTGCAGGCTTTCGATTACGTTCCCGGAGATTTTAGAGATGCAGGTGCGGGCGGTAATCGAGGCGGCCATTGATTGCCAGAAGCGGGGCGTTAAAGTGTTACCTGAAATCATGCACCCGCTAACGCTAGACAGGAAAGAACTTAAGATTCTCGAGACGGCCACGCGGCGCGTCGCCGACGAGATTATTTCCGAAGCTAAAGTGAAGCTTGAATATCTGGTCGGCACGATGATTGAACTGCCGCGGGCGGCGCTGATGGCCGGCGAAATTGCCGAGGTCGCGGAGTTCTTCTCATTCGGCACGAACGACTTGACGCAAACGACGATGGGTCTTTCGCGCGACGATGCGGGACGGTTCCTGCCGGAGTATGTGGACCAGGCCAAGGCCGCGATTTTCAAAGACGACCCGTTCCAGACGCTGGACGTGGATGGCGTGGGAATGCTCATCGAGTGGGCCATCGAGAAGGGACGGAAGACGCGGCCGAACCTGAAGATCGGGATTTGCGGCGAGCATGGCGGCGACAGCGAGAGCGTGAAGTTCTGCCATCGCGTGGGGATGAACTATGTGAGCGCGTCGCCCTTCCGCGTGCCGGTGGCGAGGCTGGCGGCAGCGCAGGCGGTCGTCGAGGAGAAAAAGAAGAAGGGGAAGTAGAGGAAGCAGAGGAGGCAAAGGAAATTGAGGAGGGGGAGAGCGCTCAACCCTTCGAAGCCCGCACTGTGGGCTCCTCAGGGTAAAGAAGAAGAAGAAATAGGCAATGGGTCAGTTTGAATTTTGGCTTTTTGTGTCACGATCAAGAAAATACAAACTGACCCAGCATCAAAAAATAGGCGAGCAGGAGAAGAGAAAAGCAGATCCCTCTCTGCGTCCCCCGCCCCTCAAAAGGCGAGGGGGAAAGCAAAGACGGGGGACTCCGCTCGGGATGACAGGCGCGGGGGAGGGGCGGTCGAAAATTAGTTCACAAATTCGCTCGATATCGAACGGAATTTTCCTTGAATACTTGCTTGAAAGTTCAAGCAATTTAAGCCCTTAAACGGGCTTAAAATGCACAAAAATGCATGTTTTTGCACGCTTTCGTGCGGTTAAATTGGCGGGCAAAACTGCTCTGATAGAAAAATGTTTCACGTGAAACATTTTTTAAGGGAAGGGGAGGGGGGCAGGGAAGCATGGAGGCAGGGAGGCATGGAACAGCCTCGGGTGACATCACGCTTTCGAGCCTGGGGGTAGGCCCTTCGAAACCCACACAGTGGGTTTCCCGCCACGGCGGGCAGGCTCTGGGTAAAGCGGCGATGGTCGGCCGGCGCGTCTCCATCGAGCTGGTGTAGTGCGGAGAAGCTAAGCTTCGGTCGGACTAAATTTCGGGGAGCGGGTCAAATTCGGGGGCAATGTTTCAACTGCTCTATCCACGACCACACGTCCTGAAGTTTCCAATCCGTAGGTTCTCTCCCTAGATGGTAGCTTGAGTAATTCTACCTAGGGGGCCGTAGTCCAAGATTTCGGAAGTTCAAGGAGCTCCGTGTAGCAGCGCCTTCACTGCGAGAGGAAAGGCTATCTTGAGACCCTCCAGCGTGACAGTCCTCGTACTCGTCCACACGATGGATTTCGCCTTGTTCCATACGGTATCGCTCTCGGCCGCTGCGAGAAACTCGTTGCCTGCATAGGTCAGCCACTTCGGCTTCCAGGACACACCATCCAGAGAAGAGAGATCGGTGGCCTCAATTAGCCCGGCCTGGTAAAGCATCATAATGTGATAGGTGGTCTTTTCTTCGGAATGGCCTTCGATTTTGACAGTGTGAAAGCTCCCATCAAATGGCAGCTCACCAATCTTTTGCAAAAGCGTGCGCGCGAATTCAGGATCGAGTCTCATAGATTTTCGTTACTTCCGAATGGAAACTAGGGGATTTCACCCCGCAGTCGGAACGCTCGTCCCGCTGACATAGCGCTCCCGCAAGTATGCAAAATATTCCGCGTAGTCTTCTCCGACGAAAGGCACCATATGGGCGAATAGCTCCTGATAGGTGAGCGCCGAGAAGTGCGCGGCGTCCGCGCCGATGAGCGTCGCGAAATCCTTGAGTTCTTGCCGATGCCGGTCTGCCAGCGATCCGGGGATTTCGAACCAGAGGCAGCATAGGGACCAATGACGACCGCTGCGCGCCAACGCGAGCATGTGCTTGAGAAGCTGGGCAACATCCAAAACTTTGAAGTCGTGCCGCCGCATCCGAAGTGCTTCGGCGACGGCTTGGCAACCCGTCAGACCCGCCTCCGTCCACCGGCTATGACCGTCAAAATATTCTTGCTTCAGATATGTCTTTCCGTTCGACCTTGTGTATGGCTCCGTGAATTTGCTTTCAATTGCAAACAAGGTTCCATCGGGGCAGGTTAGAAGTACGTCGAGGTTCGGACCGATGCCGCCAAGCCCAGTCGTAAACTTCTGTTCAAACATGAGTGTTGAAAAGGGGACGGGGAATCCGAAAGCGCGCGATAACGGCTGAAGGTCGCGGTCGCGCCAATAGTCGAACCAGTTGCACGCCAGCGCCGACGACGAATGGAGCGCTTGAATTTTTCCACGCCCGCCGCTTTTTCCGAGTTCGTCTCCGTCGCCGCTCTCGAAGTCCCTTCGAGCGCCCGGGGAGAGCCCTCGAAAGATGTTATCGTCCGCGCATGTGCAATACCCATCCGCGTCGAACGCTAGCCCCTTGCGAGTCGCCCACGCCCGCTGATGTGCCTTGATGGTGTCGGTGTCGCTCGCCTGTGTCTCCGTGCAGCAAGAGTCCAACTCCCCGTGTTTATCTTCTAGAGGTAGGTCGTCGGTGCTCGCGTTAGTTAAGATGTCATCAGTCGTATTCCGAACTCCCTCCTTGTCAGCCCTCTGCGCCTTGATTCGTCTCTGGTCCAGAACGGTTTTCGGATCGCTCATGCGTTTCCTCTTCCCCGTCGATTCGCAAAATGACTAGCGGTCATGCCTGTGCTCCAGAGTGCTCTCGCTATGGCGGCTTGCGCGCCAAACGCGAACCGCCAGAGCGGCGACGGCCACGAGGCTTGCCGCCCACCAGGCCTGATAAAGCAAGAGGGAGATGACCAAAGCAATCGTCAGCCGTCCAGGGAGACCCTGCCTCCCGCCGAAGGCAAATCCAACGAATGACACGATTACGAGCGTCATGCGCCATTCGCCCGTGACGAGGCCAAGCACCAATCCAGCGATGCCAATCACAAATCCGAACGTGAAGGGGCTCACGCCCTGTTTTGCCGACGCGCCGATTTGGATAGCCTGCGCGTTAATCGCCTCCTTGCGAAATTCGAAGTCATGCACAACGGGCGCAGCTAAACCCTTCTGAGCGCAGAGATCCTTTGACCTAGTAACTACCCATTCCTGAGCATTCACCATAAACCGCTTGGCGACTGTACCGTCCACAGGAAAGCCGTCGTCCAACGAGAACTCAAACTTTATTCCTTTGGGAGCATCGAGCATCCCGATGAAACCTACTTGGGTCAGGCCCTCCTGAAGTGTTTGGCGCATGTGTTCTGTGTTTTCCGCCAGCACAACCTGATAGAGCGCTCGCTCCGCGTTCTCGAAGTAGACAAGCGTGGACTGCCAACCTTCCTTCTTGGCTGTTTCCCTAGCTTCTCTCTGTATGGCAGGGATTTGATCTAAATGTGATAACGACGGTTCCGGAGGAGCCGCACCATTTGGTTCGTGTCGTTGCTTTGAAGCTGCGATAGCGGCTACCGCTAGCGTTCCAGCTACGGGACCGACCGCATTGAAGATCGAAGCCCCAAGTTTCCTTCGCCGTCCGCTTGCTGTCAGCGGGATTCCGATCTCCCGCGACACGCGAGACTTAAATGCCGAAATTCCGAGCAGTCTCTTCCAAGAAAACCCTCCGTAATTCATTGGTGTCGTTCTCCTGGGCCCTATACGCCGCAAGGCTAACTTGAAGTGCAGCGGTCGAGAGCCACAAAAGTCGCTTGCTTCTTTAACCCGCCTGGTTCAAAGATTCGCCCAGGAAACCAAAGGAACAGTTCTGCGAGCCTACATCATTCATAGCGATAAACCACTGCCATGTGCGTTCTCCCTGCACTTGCAATTCGAGTTTATCTGACCTGTCCCCCGGAAACTAGTCCGGCCAGAAGTTGTGTTCTCCGGGCGCAAGACCACGACAAGAGAAGCCACCATGAAGAAGAGCTGGACCGGGGCGCTTGAGGCATTCGGCGGGGAACTGGCATCCACGACCGACCAGCGTGAGTTCCCCCAGAAAACCACGCAAAAATCGCATCTTCGCAGCACGCGTGTAAAGGCTCTAACCAGCAGTCCTCAAATGCGACGGCCCTTCGACTCGCCCGCCACGGCGGGCAAGCTCAGGACAATTCTTTCGCTCCGCGAAAGAATTGCGACGGCGAAGGCCCGCCTTCGCGATTGAGTCCGCTTCGGCGCGGCAGGCAAGAGAAAGGCGCCCACCTTCCCGACGTAAGGCGTCGGGACGCAAAAAGCGCGGAAAGGCGGCCGCTACGTAGGCAGCGGCAAGAGCAAGATGCCCGCCTGCAATTCGAGGCGGCCGCTACATAAGCAAAGGCAACGGCGAAAGCGAGGGTGAGGTTGAGAGCGAATGGCAAGGCCACGCTGTCCCGACGCTAAGGCGTCGGGACGGCGAGAAAATACGCCGAAAAGATGGCGCGCTACAAAAGCAACAGCAAGATGCCCGCCTACAAATCGAGGCGGCCGCTACATGGGCAACGACAAAGGCCCGCCTTCGCGATTGAGTCCGCTTCGGCGCGGCATGCGAGGGCGGGGAAGAGGGGTGAGGGTAAAGTCAAAGGCAAGGGAAAAGACCCCACCCTTTGCAAATGGCGCAACCCTTCGGTTGCGCCCGCCACGGCGGGCAGGCTCAGGGCAGGAGGACGGGGTCCCGTAGGACCATCCGGGACGCAGAAGACGCGCACCCGAAAAGTCAACGGCAAAGGCCGGGCACAGCGTGCTGTGCCCCTACGGGATGAAAAGCAAATGCAAGCTGCCCGCCTACAAATCGAGGCGGCCGCTACGGGGGCAAATGCAAATGCTCCGGCAACGGCGACGGCGAAGAAAAAGTCCCCACCCTTTGCAAATGGCGCAAAGGATGGGGCACCCGGCGCTACATTTAAGTCTTAACGGCAAGAGTTGTGACAGCGTACACTTGGGGCCGGACGCGCGCGGACAGATGCGTGGATTGAGCGCTGCTATCGCGGGAGTGGTTTTCGCCGTTGCCTTGCTGCACGGCATCGCGGGGACAGGCGCGCAGGAAAAGCCGGGCGTCGCGAGCCAGGGGCTTTTTCTGGTGGCGCGCCCGGATATGCCCGACCCGCTGTTTGCAAAAACCATCGTGCTGATGCTGCCGGTGAAGGGAGTGCCTGGGATCGTGGGGCTGATCGTCAACAAGCCCACGAAGGTGGCGATGCACGACTTATATAAGGATTCTCCCGCGCTGGAGAAGCGCGACGCGACGGTTTACTTCGGCGGTCCCGTGGACGTGGAGGTGAGCGCCACGAGCGCCATCTTCCGGTCGGCGGCGCCGCCGAAGGACGCGACGCAGGTATTCGGCGACGTGTACGCGTCGTTCGATCCTGCGACAATTGCCGTGCTGGTGGAAAACGTCCAGCAAGTGTCCGCGCTGCGCGTTTTTCTGGGGCGCTCGCAATGGGCTCCTACGCAATTGCAAAATGAGATCGCGCAGGGAGCCTGGTATAGCGTGCGGAGCGGCGCCGATCCCATTTTCGGGAAGTTTCCCGAGGGCGCGTGGCGCACACTGCTGGAGCAGGCCGAGCCTCATCCTCTGACCGAATATCAGCCACCGTTCCATTTGCCAAGCAACCTTACATTCTCCTTGTAGGAGCCGGCGGGAAGCAAAAGCCTCGCCCCGCAGAACCGGGGCGAGCTACATACGAACGGCAAAGGCAAGACCCACCCTTTGCAGACGGCGCAAAGGATGGGGCACCCGGCTACAAATTCAAATGCGACGGCGAAGAAAAAGTCCCCACCCTCACAAAACGAGGATGGGGCACCCGAAAATTCAAAGGCAAATGCAAAACCCACCCTTTGCAGACGGCGCAAAGGGTGGGGCACCCGCAAGAACCAGGAATAAAGACCTGACAAGATCGCGGCGGGGAGGGCGGTAGAATCGTGGCATGCTCTCGCGCGTGCGGCGGGTATTCCTCAATCCAATTTTTCTCGTAGGCATTGCGGCGTTTCTGGCGGCGCTGGTGGTGCAGTCGGGCGAGTTGGGAACGAGCGACACGACGCATCGGCTGGCGACCACGCACTCGTTGTGGACGTCGGAAGCGCCGGTGGACCCCGCGGAATATCCCGAGTTCGGCATCCACGGCCGAGGCGGAAAACTTTACAGCTGGTACGGCATCGGGCAATCGCTGCTGATGCTGCCCGCGGACATCGCCGGGACATATATTGCGGCGCTGCCGGCGTTCCGCGATTACGGCGCGGACCCGGCGGTGCGCAGCATCGTCGTGAGCTATAGCACGAATATTTTGGTGTGCGTGCTGACCGTGCTCGCGTGTTTCCGCTTGCTGCGGCTTTTCGAGTTTCAGCGTGAACGAGCGAATCGCGGGCGCGCTGGCGCTGCTCTTCTGCACCACGTTCCTCGAATACACGCAGAACATGGAGGAGAACAATTACATTTTGCTGCTGACGATGGCGGGCCTGGCGTTTCAGTATGAGTGGCTGCGGACGGGGAGCAGGCGGGCGCTGCTGATTGGGTCGCTGGCGCTGGGCGCGAATTTGCTGACGCGGCTGACGACCGGGATGGACTTGCTCGCGGTGGGTATTTTTCTGGTGCTGGCGTGGGGCAGGCCCCTCCTACGCGGTGAGTCTGCTTCGGCGCGACAGGCCCTCCTACGCGGTGAGTCTGCTTCGGCGAGGCAGGCCCTCCTACGCGGTGAGTCTGCTTCGGCGAGGCAGGCCCTCCTACGCGGTGAGTCTGCTTCGGAGGGCAGGCGGCGGCTCGCGGAGTACGCGAAGACGGCGGTTCCTATATATGCGATCTTCTTTTTGATTGATCGCGCGTACCAATATTATCGCTTTGGGTCGTTCTTCAACACCTACATGCAGGTATACGCGCGGGAACAGAGGATGCTGAATCCCGCGCTGCCGGCGGCGTTTCCGTTCGAGACTCCGTTTCGCGTGGGATTTTTCGGCGCGCTCTTCACGCCGGAGAAGTCCATTTTTCTATTCGATCCGCTGCTGGTGCTGACGGCGATTTTGGCGCTGGTGCTGTGGAGACGCTTTCGGCCTGAAATCAAGGCGTACCTGATTGCTTGTGTTGCGCTGCTTTTTGGCTACGTCATTTTTTATGCGAAGTACACGGACTGGAGCGGCGATTTCGCGTGGGGTGATCGGTATGTCGTGACGGCGGCGCAGATGGTGGCGTTTATTTCCGTGCCGCTGCTGATGCGGCATCGCGCCGAGGTTGGGAGGTGGGTGTGGAGATTGGGGATGGCGCTCGTGGCGGTGAGCGCGGCGGTGCAGGTGGCGTCGGTGATGTTTTGGTGTCCGCTGGAAATCTATCAGATGGATACGCTGGGGCATCCGACGTTCGTGGTTGCGCTGCGATTTAAAAATATTGCCGCGTTCGCGCTGGGGAAGATGGCCGAGTGGGGGTTGGTGAACGATTCGATGAAATACGATGCGTGGGATTATGCGCACATCACGACCTGGAATTTTCTGCCATTTTTGCTTGCGCGCGTGGGCGAGGCCGCGGGGTGGGTGGTGCGTTTGGTGACGGTGATGTGGTTCGCGGCGCTGGCGGCGCTGGTGGGAGTGCTGGCGTGGGTGCGGCGCGTTACCCTCATCAGAGGTGCTCAAGTGGAACAGTAAAATATCTTCCGTAACGATGGGAAAGAGATTGCCACGGAGTGCCAGGCGTACTGGGAAGGGGGTGGGGTCCGTGAAGATAGACCTTGTGTTTTGATTGACTTAGCAACGCCAGGGTTTGGAGAACGACGTGCGTCACGATAGTTGGACAATGAAAAAACTGACAAATAATTGGTGGCTCGTGGTTGCCGCGGTTCTTCTGTGCCACGCGCCTGCGGTCCTGGCCGATTCTGTAACGCTTACAAGCGGAGGGGGCAATATAGTTGACGGGATTTACATGGGGCCGTACTACGCGACGGTGAATGGCGTTGCCAATACGCCGGTAATATGCGACGACTTTAAGGACGAGTCGTACGTCCCTGAGTCCTGGAGCGCCAGCGTATCGTCCATCGCCAGCCCAAGCGGGACGTTTTTTAGCGGCCAGCAGAATTATGACGCCGTGGCGGACCTTGCCAGCCAACTATTCGCAACAAGTAATAAGACAACCGACGCGGATCTCCAATTCGCGATCTGGTATATTTTCGACCCTACAGACGTTACCAACTGGCTCGACTCCTATTCCGATTCCACGACGCTTGGCGCAGCGGAATCGCTGGCGGGAACGGCTGAAGGCCTTGCCTATACGCCGGGAGAGTTTGCCAACTACGACATACTGACACCCAACGGTTCGATGACGTGCAGCACAACTTCCGGCGAAGCATGCCCTCCGCAGGAATTCATCGTTCAGACGCCCGAGCCGGGAACATTTGTTATGCTCGGCTTCGGACTGCTGATGCTGGCGATATTGGCGGGACGAAAATGGATTGTGGCGCCAAGTCGTTCGCAACAGGCTGTTGAAAAAAACCGGGCCGGTCATTCCTTATAGACAGCCAGCGCCGAACTGCGCGAGCAGCCACTTCACATTTTCCGACTCGAGCAAATTCACCGCGGTTAGCTGGTCCTCCTCTGAAACCAGTTTCGAAATTCAGGATACGCGTTTTAGTGCGAGACGTCGGCGAAGACCATGGGCACGGGAGCTTTGTCCACTTCGGCGACCTGAAACATCTGGCGCGGCACGAGAGCCATCTGGCGGGCCAGAATCGCGTCGGGCATCTCCTGGATGCGGATATTGAAGGTGTTCACGGAATCGTTGTAGAACTCGCGGCGGTCGGCGATTTCGCTTTCGAGTTCGGTGATGCGCCCCTGGAGCTGCATGAAGCTGGCGTTGGCCTTGAGGTCCGGATAGTTTTCGGCGGTGGCGATGAGGCGGCCGAGGGCTGAGGTGAGATCGGCGCTGGCCTGCACCTTTTGGTCCACGGTCGAGGCCTGCGCATAGGCGTTTCTTGCCTGAGTGACGCGCAGGAGAGTGTCGCTTTCATATTTCATGTAGCCCTTGCAGACGTCGAGGAGCGCGGGGAGCTCGTCGTGGCGCTGCTTGAGCAGTACGTCGATATTGGCCCAAGCTTTGTCCACGTTGTTTTTGACGGCGACGAGGCCGTTGTAGAGCATCACCACGTAGGCCACCACTCCGATGGCGAGAAAGAGAAGCAAAATCCAGGGGAAATAACTCATAGTCTCTCCTTTTTCTTGGCGAGCGTCTTCATGGCGATCATTTTCGTGTCAATCATGTTTGGCCTACGTCCATCCTAGAATCACGGCTAAAAGATAGAAGCATGTGAGCGTCAGTACAGGCCCACCCCAAATGCACAGAGTGGATTTCCACGCCAGCGATTGCACGACTTCGCGCTGGCTATGGGCGGAAATCATGAAAGGCCCGCCACGGCGGGCAGGCTCACCGCCAGAGCCTTTGGATACGGCCACCGGGGGACAAAGGTCGAAGCCGGCAGATTCGGGTGCATCCGCCACGGCGGGCAGGTTCGTTGGTGTGTCGTCCGCCGGTGAATCGTCAGGCTCAGCCGTAGCGACCGCGGAGGTGTCTTGCGTGGATGCGGCGTGCGCGGCGCCACGGGGGTTTGCGCTCGCCATGTTCTCGTCGTCCATCGAAATGGAGGACCAAGCCGCAACGGCCGGCGCCGGAGCCGGATTTGGCGATGCGGCCCGCGCGATGCTGGAGGAGCCCGCTGCGAGCGGAGGAGTCACGCTGAGCGATGGAAGAATCCCATGCGCGCTCCCGCCAAAGAAATTTAAGCTCATGTGGAGCGGCGAAGTGAGCGGGGAAACGTGGGGGGTGGGGATCCATTGCACTGCGCCTGAATTCCGGCCGAGCGTGCCGAAGACGAACAATGAGGAGTCCGGCTTGATGCAGAACTCTTCCACGCGGGTGCTTGCGGAAAAGGTGATGCTGTTGCGGTTGAGAAATTTGACGACGTTTTCCGGGAGCATATCGCGATTGTCCGAGAAGAATGAGGTGTCGAACTCATCCTTGAAGTTGGGCGGCAGGTCGAGCTGGGCCCCTCGAGGGTCCACGAGCATGCGGCCCGTGGGGTCTTCCACGAAAAAGGGAATCGAGAGACATTCGTCCGCGACGCGCTGCCAACTGCGGTTTCTTCCCGACTGTCTCAACTGGTAGGCCGCGGCGCGATAGTAGTAGCAGGCCTCTCCGGTGATGCCGGCGGGGATGGTCTGAGGCCCCCGGGCCGCGCCGCTGATTTCCACCAGGCCCATCGAGGCGCTTCGTATTTTTGAAAATGGCGTGTTCAGGATGAGCCGCTTGTATTGCAGCATACGGAAACCTTGGAGGAAGAGGACCACGCCGGCGACGGCGCCGATGACAGGCCAAGCGATAGGCTTGGCCGTGGCGTTCGAGAGCACGGCAACAAAGATGGATGCGGCAGTATCGAGCGGCATGGCTGACCCCTGGTTCCTCTGGCTGCTCGGAATTTACTGTTCCCATAGTATAGGCCCAAGGGAGAGGTGGGCGCGCAACCGGGTGGAGAGAGCGTGGCCAATCGCTAAATAGCCGCGCCTTCCACGGTTAGTTGGCGGGAACTTCAGAATCAGTACTCCAGCGGCTTCCCGACAAGGACCGTCGGGACGCAAAAACCGCGAAAGCCGTCCTCTTTTTGCAAGGCTTGCGTCGTGGCTACCCTTCGAGGCTCAGGGTAAAAAGCCACGACCTACAAACATCCTCGGATTGCGGCGAGGGTTCGACTACGTAGGCATTCGGAGGAAAAAATAGACGGCGAGGAAAGCGAAGATGGCGTCGGAGGCCCAGGCGGAGAGGAACGGGGGCAATTGTCCCACGGAACCCATGGCTTCGAAGAGCGCCGCGGTGGCCCAATAGGCGATTCCGATGCCCACGGCAATGGCGAGGCCGCCGACCGCGCCACGCGTCCCGACCAGAAAAGCAAAGGGAGCGCCGAGGCACACGATGATGGCAGCGATCAGCGGGAAGGCAAGCTTCTTATGCCACTGAACGGAGAGGCGCGCGGTGTCGAAGCCAGCCTGCTTGAGGCTCTTGATGTAGGCGCCGAGCTGACCCCAATTCATCTGCTCGGATTGAAGGACTTCGCGGCGGAAATAGGTGGGGGGTTCGGTCAGCTCGGGGAGGGAAGTGGCCTTGAAGGGATCGTACCGGCTGACTTGGCCGTCGGACGAGAAATCGCGGACCCATCCGCCGGTGAGCACCCAGGCGCCCAGGTTTGTATCCCACGTGGCGCCGGTGGCATAAATGCGGCGGCGAATCTGAAAAGATTTGAGATCGAGTTCGAGGACGCTCAAGCCGCCGAAAAACTGGCGGGCGGGGTCGAAGAGCTCATAATTATAAATTTTGCCGTTTTCGCCGAAAATCCACTGGCGCGTGGGCTGAAAATAGGTTTGCGCGGGGCGGCCTTTGATTTCGTTCTTGATGGCGTCCTGGCGCTGGTTGGCATAGGGGAGAAACGTGTCGTCGAGGAGGAACATGCCGCCGGCGAGGAGGCATCCGGCAAGCCCGAGCGGCAGGACCAGGCGGTAGAGGCTGATGGCGCTGGCCTTGAAGGCGATGACTTCATTATTTTTGGCGAGGATGGCGAGAGTGACGAGAGTGGCGACGAGAGCGGCCAGGGGCGCCAGATGGTAGACCATGTAAGGGACAAGGAAGAAAAAGTAATTCACGACCGTTCCGGCGGAAATATGGTTTTTGGAGATGTCACCGAGGAGATCGAACAGGGTGAAGGCGTCGAATATCACGATGAAGCCCACGAGCAGGACGAAGAAGGAGAAAAAGAACTGCGCGAGTAAATAAAAATCTATCAACAGAGGGAAACCGATGGCGCCACCCATGGGCTCCATGCGCGGGAGGGCGGCGGAGGGACGGGCGAGCATGGCCGGGCCGTTCGCGGAAGAAAGCGATGCCGAGGAGCGCGAGACAGGTCCGTTCGGCGAGGGCGCGCCGTTCATCGCCGAAGGCGCGGGTTGAAACCCGCGCCGCTCCGCCCGGCGTTCGCGTGAGGATACGGACTCGAGCCAGGCAACGACAGGGTTCGGTTTGCGGACCTTCTCGACGCGCCGGAAGAGAAGCACGCCGACGATGAGGGCGGCAACGTTGGCAATCCAGACGCCCGCCCACGGCGGCAGGGAACCTTGAAGCGCCAGGTGATCTCCGGTGACCCATAGAAAATAGTAGCAGCCGATAAGGACGAGCGTCAGAATCACACCGGAAGCGCGGCCGCCGCGGCGAGGTTGCACTCCGACGGGCACGCCTAGCAGGGCGAAGACAAGGCACGCGGCAGGGAAAGCAAGGCGATTCTGGAATTCGACGCGGGCGTCGCGCCAGCCGGGACCGTTGTCGTCGAGAAGCGCCGGGACGGACCTTTCCGCTTCGGAGAGCTTTGCGCTGGTGGCGATGGACGCGGCTTGGGAAAAGTCCACGGGAATATCCGTGTCGCCGAAGGTGGTGACGCTGTAGCGAGAGGGGTACTTAGGATCGTAGGCGTGGGTGCTGCCCGAGCCGAGGTGAATATCCATCTCGCGGGAGTCGGGGCCGGTGACGATGAGAGCGTCCCTGGCCACCGTGATGGCCGAGCCCTCGGAACCGCCCGAGGAAGCGAGAAAGACGCCGGTCCAGCGAGTGGCCGCGGCTTCCACGTCTTGCACGTATAATACGAGATGCGGAAAGCGATCGTCGAAGACGCGGGGCTCGACGGCATAGGGGGCCTGCGAAGAAAGAATCCTGGCTTCGAGGCGGCGGAGGGTGCGGAGCGAAGCGGGACTCAGCCAGAAGGTGATAAGGAGAGTGGCAAGAGCGCCCAGGAAGGCCACGACGCCAATGGGGAAGAGCAAGCGTCGCAGGCTGACTCCGGCGGCATTGAGGGCGACGATTTCGCTGTCACCCGAAAGCCGGCCGAGTCCGATGAGGACACCGACGAGAACGGCCATGGGAATAGTGAAAATGAGGACTGGGGGGAGAGTGCAGAGAAAAAGCAAGGCGACGGTGGCGGCGCCTCCGGAGTGGTGCACGACCAAGTCCATCAGATGGACAAGTTGCGGGACGAAAAATACGAAGGTGAAAACGGCAAGTCCCAGGGCGGCATGGGAAGCCATTTCGTTGCCAATATATCGGTCGAGCAGGCGCATAAGAGAGGAAGGTTATCTTAGCATGAGGCTTAGAATCGCAATGGCCGCATTGCGGATAGGTAGTATCCTAATTTGAAAAATTCCCCGGTCTCGAGGACAGGAAGAGGGATTCATCGCTCAAACACCGAGCGATGGAAAACCGTACTTCGACTGCGTCCCGCGCCCGCCAAAAGGCGGCGGGAAAAACAAGAACGCGGGACTCCGCTCAGAATGACCATGCAGTTCGTTTCGCCCCAACTAGGGCACTACACGCGGACGCGGAGACTTGCGGCAATCCCGCGTCGAGTTCCAGGCGGGCGAAATTGAGCCGCGTGAACCTGGCGATACTCTGGCATATGCACCAGCCGCAGTACCGCGACCCGGTGACGGGGCGATACCTGCTGCCGTGGACGCGGCTGCACGCACTCAAGGATTACTGGGGGATGGTGAAAATACTCGAGGAGTTTCCCCGCGTACACGCCACTTTCAATATCGTTCCCCTGCTCGCCGAACAGATCAAGGAATATGCCAGCGGGCAATTCAACGAACCGTGGTTCGAGATCGCGTTCGCGCCGGCGGCGACGCTCACGAAGGAACAGAAACGCGAGGCGCTGGAGCGGGCGTTCCAGGTGAGCGATGCCAACCTGCAGAGGCGGCCGAGGCTCGCCGAACTGCAATCGCGCGTGCGGTCGAGCGGAGCGGAAGCGTGCGTGGCGCAATTCAGCGTGCAAGATTGGCGCGATTTGCAATTGCTTTCGCAGTTGGTGTGGATGGATGAGGAGTATCTGGAAAAGGACGCGGTGGTAAAAAGGCTTGCGGCGAAAGGAGAAGACTTCACGGAAGAGGACAAGGCCGTGCTACTCGATAAGCAGCACGAATTGCTTGCGATGGTGCTTCCGGAATACCGGCAGGCAGCCGCGCGGGGCCAGGTCGAAATTTCGACGACGCCTTACTACCATCCCATCCTGCCGCTGCTGTGCGATTCGGACATCGCGCGCGTGGCGAATCCGCACACGCCGCTGCCGTATCCGCCGTTTCGCTATCCCCAGGACGCACGCGAGCAGCTTGCGAGAGCGCGGAAATATCATGAGGAAACCTTCGGAAAGGCGCCGGCGGGGCTTTGGCCCTCGGAGGGGTCGGTGTCCGATGAGGCGCTGGGAATCGCGATGGAGCAGGGCTTCCAATGGTTTGCGACGGACGAGGGCGTGCTTGGACGGACGCGGAATATCGGGTTCTGGCGCGATGCCGCGGGATATCCGGAAAATGGCCCGGCACTTTATACGCCGTGGAGGATGCAGCGGGGCGGGCGGGAGATCCGAGGATTTTTTCGCGACCACTATTTGAGCGACCTAGTGGGGTTCGTTTACAGCCGGATGAGCGCGGAGGCGGCCGCGGAGGATTTGCACCGGCGGATTCGCGCCATCGGCGACCGCGAACCGGCGGGACGCACAGCCACGGTGAGCGTGATCCTCGACGGCGAGAATGCGTGGGAATATTATCCGGGAAACGGCCGGGAATTTCTGAAGCGGTTCTATGGGCGCGTGGAACAGGACATGGAAATAAGTGCGCTGACGATGAGCGAAGCGGCGGAGGCGGCCAAGGACGCTCCCGTGCTCGAAGGAATTTTTCCGGCGTCGTGGATCAGCGCGAACTTCGACGTGTGGATTGGACATTCCGAGGACGTGCGCGCGTGGGATTTGTTGCGCGATGCGAGGGAAGCCTTCGAGCGGGCGGGGCAGCGCGCGACGTCGCATGGCGCGGCGGTGGCGGCGCCGAGCGCGCGGGGCGAGAAAAAACAAGCGAGGGCAGCGGAGGGGCGGGACTCCAAGGCCGCGGACTGGGGGCCGGACCTCGAAAGGGCGTACGAAGCCGTGCTGGCCGCGGAGGGGAGCGACTGGTGCTGGTGGTACGGGCCGGAACATTCATCGGCGAATGATACGGAGTTCGACGAGCTCTACCGCAAGCATCTGGCGGAAATTTACAACGCGCTGGGCGAGGGTGCGCCCGACGCGCTGGCGCAGCCGATCCGGCGCGCTCCAGAGCGCGGAAGGCGTGAGGCTCCCACGGCGCACCTGAGCGTGAAAGTGGACGGGCGAGAGAGCAGCTACTTCGAATGGCTCGGCGCGGGGCTTTATTCGAGCGACCGGCGCACGAGCGCCATGCACGGAAGGATTTACGTGCTGGGGGATTTCCAGTACGGATTCGGCGCCGACCATTTTTATCTACGCGTGGATCCCATACGCGAAGCGATCGCTGAGATGCCGGAATTCCAGTTGCGGATGACTCTGTGGGATAAACGGGAGACGCGCATCACGCTGCACGTGGAGGAAGGGAAGCTCGCGGGCTGCGTCGTCGAGCAAGGGGGAATGTGCCTGCTACACCCGGAAAAGCTCGTCGAGGCGGCATACGACAAGATTTTAGAGGTGAGTCTGGCGCGGGAATTGTTCGATTTGCGCGGAAGGCGCCACTTGCTCGTGAGCGTCGCGCTGTGGAAGGGCGGATTGCCGGTGGATGTGATTCCCGGCGAGGGAGTGCTGGAGATTGCCCTGGGAGAAGATAATTTCGCGTGGGAGCCGGAGTAAAGGCGAAAGGCGGATGTTGGAGGCGGGAGGTTAGAACTGCTGGCATCGCTACCCGAAATAACAATTGTTGACAACTAGTGGGGTGGGCGAGATAGTAAGCGCGTCCTCTGTCCGGGGACGCTTGGGATCCGAAACTACTAACGGCAGTCGGCTCGGCAGGATTTGAGCCGCCCAACCTGGCGACGGGAAACCGTGGCCGGAGGAGGGCCTAATGAAAAGCAGCAAGCAGTGCGTAGTGTGTGTGCTGGCATTGGCAGGCAGCGCGGTTTTTCTCCTCGCAGTTCGTGATTGTCCGGCAAGGAATCACCCTCAATGGCGGGATCGGGAGACGGACGCTCGAAGTGTGTCTGCTGCGCGCAGGAGTGCGTCTGCTGCGACAAAAGCGAAAATGGCGGGGCTTTCCCTGCCGGTAGCGTTCGAACCTAATGCCGGCGAGGCAGACGCGCGGGTGCAATTTGTCGGGCGAGGGAAGGGCATGGCCGTTCTGCTCGAAAGGGACGAGATTCGAGTGGAAGTTGGCGGGGCGCGAACGGCGCACACACGAGAGACGGAAAAAGTCTTCGGCATTCGGATGCGGAGCGCGGAGTCCGGTGCACTGCCGACGAGACGGGCGGCGTTCGCGTGGCGGGGCGAGCAAAGGCTGCGGGGCGTGAGCAACTATTTTATAGGCAACGATCCGGAAAAATGGCGCACGCGAGTGGCGCATTACGCGTGGGCGGAGGCGGCGGATGCATTGCCGGGAGTGAGCGTGGAGACGTACGGGAACGAGGAGGGCGTGGAATACGATTTGCGGGTCGCGCCGGGAGCGGATGCGGCGCGTTTGCGGCTGGATATTTCGGGCGGGGAGAAGATGCGGCTCGCGAGCGGCGGGGATCTGGTTTTCGGTGACGGCGGAAATGCTTTCCGGATGAGGAAGCCGGAGATTTATGAGGAGACGCCCGGCGCTGGATCGGCGGCGAGAGAGGGCGTGCGGAAGCGTGTGAATGGCGGATACGTGATTGAGGCGGATGGGTCGGTGGGGTTCCGCATTGGAAGGCATGAGGCGGGAGCGACGCTGGTGATTGATCCGTCGCTTTCGGTGGCGTATGCCACGTTCCTGGGCGGGACGGGCGGAAGCGCGGCGGAGAGCGTGGCGGTGGATCCGATGGGCAACGTGTACGTGGCGGGCACAACGACTTCTCCGGCGACTTTCCCGGAGACGGGAGGTAAGCAGATCGGGCCAGGTCCCGCGAACGGAGGGACGGGAACAACGCCGGAATTTTTTATCGCCGAAATCCATCCGGCGGGAGGGGCAAATTCGCTGGTGTATTTGACCTTCATCGGCGGGAGCGGAATTCAAACGGGGGGAATCATCGCCGTGGATGCTTTGGGTGACGCGTTCCTCACAGGGACGACGACATCGGGGGATTATCCGGTCACCGACCGCAGCCAGTTGACGGCCGGGCCGAACGACGTGGTGGTGAGCGAAATCGCGGCGGGGGGAAGCACGCTTGCGTTTTCCACGCTCTTCGGCGGAAGCGAATCGGAATCGCAGTTCAGCACGGGCGGGATCGCGCTCGATGCGTTGGGGGACATCTATATCGCGGGAGACACAAACTCGACGGACCTTCCGGTGACGACCGGGTCGTACCAGCAGACGTTCGGAGGAAGCGACAGCGATGGATTTCTTGCGATTTTCAAGCCCAGCGCGACACCGAGCCTGACGTACTGCACCTACCTGGGAACCAACGCGAGCGCGGAAGTGGGCGTGGGAGGAATCGCGGTGGATACGGCCACGCCCGCGAACGCGTATATCGCAGGGTTCACGACGAATACGGTGAGCGGCTTCCCGGCAAAAGGCGGCTTTCAAACTGCGTATGGAGGGGGCACTTCCGACGCGTTTCTTATGGTGATTTCGCCCGCAGGCCAGGGCACGGCGGATTTGGTGTACGGGACGCTGCTCGGGGGCTCAGGCTCGGATGAGGCGCTTGCCGTGGCGGTGGATTATGCGACGCCGCCGAACGTGTACGTGACCGGGACAACGCAGTCGAAGAATTTCCCGGTGAATGGGGCGAACGCGGCATACCAGACGAAGCTGGCCGCGGACGTGACGGACAACCCGGCCGCGTCCAATGCGTTTCTCTCGGTGATCACGGAGATTCCGGCGACGGGCATGGCGAAGCTCGTCTATTCGACGTACCTCGGGGGAACGCAGACGGACACAGGACAGGGAGTGGCCGTGGCGTCACCAACCGTCGTGTACGTGACCGGAACAACCAGCTCGTGGAATTTCCCGTGGAAGGACAATTTGCAGCCGTTCAATGGAACGGCGGACGCATTCATCGCAAAGATGGATCCGCAGGTGGCGGGACCTGCGTCGTTCATCTATGCCACGCCACTGGGCGGGACTGCGCCGCCGGGCGCGACGGTGAATGCCGCGGGGAACTCCATCGTGATTGGAGGAATGGGACTGGTGTATTTGGGAGGAAAAACAACAGCGGCGGATTTTCCGACGGCGGTGAGCACGGCGGGGACCGTCAACGGATTCCAGGCGTTCTGCGCGAGCTGCGCGGCGTCGCCGCCCGCAGCGGATGCATTCGTGGCGGGAATCGCCGAGAACGCGGCGCAAACGGAGCCGAGCGTGTATTTCAATACGCCGAAAGTAATCTTTCCCGCGTCCGTGGTGGGAACAGCGGCGAATGGGCCGCAACTCGTGGCGGTGTTCAATGGCGGGGAAGCTCCCTTGAGTATTGCGAGCTTCACGATCATCGGAGCGAACAGCCAGGATTTTTCGTTGGAGGTGGCGCCAGGCGCGTGTACGGCGGCGGGCAATCCGGGGGCAGCGCCTGTGTGCACATTCGAGGTGGGCTTCACTCCGTCGGTGGCTGGGCCGGAAGGGGCGGTGGTGAGCTTCACGGACAACGCGCCGGGAAGTCCGCAAGCGCTGGAACTCGTGGGAGTGGGCGAGGGGCTGCTGGCAAGTCCGGGCAACTTGAATTTTGGAAAGGTGCCGGTGGGAGAAGCAGTCCCGGGAACCATCAAGTTCACGAACACCACACTGAGCGGAATACAGAACATCAATTTTAGCGCGGTCATGGGCCCCAATCCAGCGGAGTTTCAGCCCGACCCCAACTTGTCCAACTGCGTACCGACACTTGCGGCGGGGAGCAGTTGCCAGCTTGCGTATGTCTTCAAGCCCGACGGCGGAGGACTATTTCAGGCAGCGGTCGAGGTCACATACGAGATTGAAGCGGCAGGGACGCCCGCGCCCATGGAAACGGTTTCACTAACGGGGATCGGGACCGCGCCAGTGCCCGTGGCCGGCCTGGCGCCGGCAACACTCGCGTTCGGGAGCCTGCCGGTGGGAACAGTGAGCGGCACACAGACAGTGACATTGACCAATCAGGGAAGCGCGCAATTGAATTTGAGCGGCATCGCCATCACCGGGACCAACGCTGGGGATTTTGCAATCGTTCCGGCGGGCACGACGTGTCCAACGGGCAGCGGCACGCTGGGGTTCGGCAACCCGCCGCCGTATTGCACAGTATCGGTGGAGTTCGCGCCGCAGTCCGGGGACGCAGCAGGCGTAAAGAGCGCGAGCCTGAATTTTTCCGACAATGCTTCCGGCAGCCCTCAGATCGTGTCGCTTGGCGGCACGGCGACCGTTCCGCCGCCGGCATTGCAGGTTTCCCCGGCGAGTCTGGCATTTGGGGCGGAGAGCGAAGGGACGGCCAGCATGCCGCAGACGGTGACGATTACGAATCCCGCGGGCGGCATTGCGGCGGACATCAGCGAAATCTCCCTCAGCGGGGCGAACAAGGGCGATTTCGTGTTGGATGATCCGTGCGCTCCGGTTTTGGGCGCGGGGAGCAGTTGCAAGGTGAGCGTGTCGTTCAGTCCGGGGATTTCCGAGCCTTCGGGAATGCGGACTGCAACGCTCAATGTACCGGGCGGCAGTCCGGCGCAGGTGCCGCTATCGGGGACCTCCACGGTGGCGGGCATCTCGATTGCGCCATCGAGCAGCAGCATCAACTTTGGAAGCGCGACGACGGGCGCGGGATTGGCTGCGGGAACGCAGGTGACACTGACGGTGACGAACAACGGCAGCGGCGGGCTGACGTTCAGCGGGGTGAGCATCGGGGGCGCGAATGCCGGGGATTTTGTCCTGGGGCAGGATAGCTGCACGGCGGGAAGCACAGCGCCGACCGGAACGTGCACGATCGAGGTGACTTTCGCGCCAGCTTGCTTGAATGTTCCGCCGGCGAGAGCGGCAACACTCACGCTCGTGGACAACGCGCCGGGCAGCCCGCAAACAATCGCGCTCGGTGGAACGGCAGCAGGCGAGTTCTGTTTCGATCCGCCCGCAACAAGCGCGACGACGCAGACGGTGGCGCAGGGAGGGACAGCGGTCTATTCGCTGGAAATTCTTTCGCCGAGCGGGTCGCAGGGGACGATTTCGATTGCGTGCACGGTCTCGCCGGCCGATGTGCCGTGCTACGCGCCAGCGACGGTGACGGAGAATCCCGTGGCCTGCTCTCAGACGACGCCGGCCACAATCACGCTGCCGGGGAATTTTGCAGTCTGCGCACCCACGGTGGCGCCTAGCAGCATGCTGCTTCCGGAGCTGCGGGGAAGACGCGGGCCGCTCGACCCGCGGCTGCCAGTAGCAGGCGTGGTGCTGGCGCTGCTGGCATTGGGAGCGGCGGCAAGCGTGATGGGAGGATCCCGAAAGCGGTTTGCGAGGTTGGCCCAGGCGGGTGCGCTGCTGCTCGTTCTCGGCGCGGGCATCGCTGCGTGCGGAGGAGGAGGGACAAGCGGCAATCCCGGGACGCCGGAGCAAACGTACACGGTGACGGTGACGGCAACCGCGGCGGACGGCACAACACAGACGGTCAATTTGACTCTGATCGTGGATTGAAAGGCGGGGTCAAAAAACTTTTACGGCCACGTCCTGTGGCCGAGGTCCGGTGGGAATGAGCGTGATGAGGCTCAAGGTCTTTGTGCGAATGACGGCAAGATCGTTCGAGGCCGTGTCCGCGACGAGCAAAATGTCGTCGCCGGGAGTAAGACGGCAAATGCGAGGCTCCTGTCCCACAGGAATGGGAGAAGCCATTTGGCGGATTCCGATGGAGATGGGAATGACGTGGCCGGCGGCTGGGTCGGAGATGTAGAGGATGTCGGCATCGGCGGTGAGCGCGCCGTCCGTGGGAGACATTCCGAGGGGGAGGAAGTCGCTTACGTCGTTGGTTTGCGTATTGACGACGAACAATCCGTGGGCGGCGGCGGAGGGAATATAAAGTTCACCGCCATCGGGTTTGAGGATTAGATCGTCCGGGGCAGAGCCCAAAGCAAGATTGGCAAGCAGTGTTTTGCGCTTCAAATCCACGGCGGAAATTTGGTCCGACGCGCCGGACGTGACGAAGGCCTTCGAGTCATCCGGCAGAATCACAATTTGCTCCGGCTGGGGAGCGACGGGAACCACACCGAGGGAAGAGAGCGAAGCGGCGTCAAGGAGAGATACGGTCGAGTCGTCGCGGTTCGAGACCACGAGAAGCTTTCCATCGGGCGAAACGCGGGCGATCCAGGGGCGGCGTCCAGCGCGTGCGCGCGCCACAATCTGGCGTGTGGAGCAGTCAATCGCGACGACCGTGTTCGAGCCGGAAGCGGCCACGTAGGCGCGCGAGCCATCCGGCGAAAAGTCGAGCGCATAGGGCAAGGCGCCCACGGGGATGCGCGCGACAATCTGATTCGTCACCGCATCGAGGACCCAGGCGTAGCCGCCCGCGGAACTCAGTCCCCAGATTTCCTTGCGCGTGGGATGCGCGCGAATGCCGGTGGGGCCTGCGCCGACGGGGATGGTGGCCACGGGAGCAAGTTTGATGAGATCAATGGCGGTGAGCGTGCCGCTGTCAGCGTTGCCGACGTAGGCGAACATGCGCAGGCCCGGGCGGAGAAACGAAGGGCGAAGCTCGACGGCCACTTCGCGGATGGCGAAGCCGACGAGAAGGACGAGGAGGATGAGAAGGCGGTAGTTGTGCCAAAGTTTCATGGAAGCGGAGACGAGCGAGACGCCAGAGAGAGGGAATTATAGATGGCGGGCATGGAATTGGGAAGCGAAAGCGGTTCGCGTCCGCCCTAGTGCGTCTCGTCGGAGCCCTTGATCAGCTTGCCCACGGCTCGTTCGACAAAGACATGCTGGCGTTCGTCAATCACCGTCTTGGCGAGCAACCCCGAAAGGGGGATCGTCGTCAGCATCGCCGCCGGAGCCACCAGCCAATGCAACGCCGCGCCTGCCGTCGCGGCAATGGCCCAGAGGACCCATACGACAGCGCTTCCCGTGACGGGGATGAGAAATACCTTTCCGTAGATGTTGGCGTCTGCTTTCCACCAGAAGAAGGTTCCAAGGATGAGTCCGAAGAGTGTGGTCAGGAACGCCACGGCGCCCTCACTCCATGTTTGAAAGAGCACGGCGAACGGCCCGGCGAGAATACGGACGAGGAATGCACCGGCGGTTGGCGTCGGCGGAGGAGCGGAATTTTCACGCCATTCATCCGCAAAGTTAGCGTACTCCGTGGGACGGTTGCGCTCCTGAAGCTCGCCCGAAGCAACGTAATGATAATACAGTTGGGAGAGATGGAAGGGCTCCACTGCGCCGAGCTGCGCAATAAAAGCGTCGTCGGTCTTGCGTATAGCAGCAAGGGTTCCTGGGCTGAGCACCTTATCGAGAAGGGCGTTGACAACCAACAGAGCGAAGATGGTGAGGAGCCAGCGTTTGCCTTTGAAGCCACGGGGGCCGCTTGGTTTGACTGGATGATCGCTTGAAGCGGCGCTCACGAGCCCTCCTTACGGGCAGGGATCATACTCGAAGTATCAAAGGAAGAACAAACAAGAAAGAGCGGAGAGATTTGGAGGCGCGGGGCAGAATCGAACTGCCGATAAAGGTTTTGCAGACCTTTGCCTTACCACTTGGCGACCGCGCCTTCGGCCGGGCAGCAATTTTTAGATGATAGCATCCACGCCGGCTGCGACGGCCGGGATTTTTTGTTTTCACGCGATGTTTGCGGAAGCGCGGCGTTTCCGATAAAATAAGATGCTAAAGAAGCGGACAAAGCGAGGGAATGATCGAAGAGCAACACCGGAGCAGTCTGGTATTCGATGCCGCCGACGAGTACCGTCCCGAGCCACCGCCTGCACCTGAAATTCCCGCCTGGAAAGACGGCAGCCTGCGCATAGGGATCCACACGTCCATCGCCGGGGACATCACAGGCGCGCTCGAGATTGCGCATGGACTTGGCGCGAACGCGCTGCAAATATTTTCGGCCAGCCCGCGGATGTGGGCGCGAGGCGCATCGCGGATATCGGAGCCTGATGGCGCGCGGTTCCGGCATCGGCGCGCGGAACTGTGCCTCGGGCCGCTCGTCGTGCACGGCAATTATCTGATCAATCTCGCGTCGCCAGACCGCGTGCTGCGGACGCGTTCGGTGCAGGCCTTTCACCAGGAAATTGTAAGGGCCGTGGCGCTGGGCGCGGATTACCTGGTGGCGCATCCGGGAAGCGCGTGCGGCGGCGGGATGGACCACGCCGTGGCGGCAATTGCGGATGGGCTGAAGCAGGCGGCGCGAGGGTTGAAGGTCGGCGAGCTGCAGATTTTGCTTGAAAACACGGCGGGGCAGGGAAGTTGTGTCGGCTCGCGATTCGCGGAAATCGCGGCGATCCTTGACGCGTGCGCGGATTTGCCCATGGGAGTGTGCCTGGATACAGCGCACCTGTTCGCCGCGGGATGGGATTTGCGAACGGCGGAGGGGTTGGAAGCGACGCTGCGGGAAATAGACAGCACCATCGGGCTTGAGCGCGTGGCCGTGATACACATGAACGACTCGAAGACGCCGCTGGGTTCGCGCGTGGACCGGCACGAGCATATCGGGAAGGGAAAAATCGGGCGCGAGGCGATGGGGAGAATTCTGAATCATCCGCTGCTCGCCGGGCGCGCGTTCATTTTGGAAACACCGATTGACAAGCCGGGCGACGACCGGAGGAACGTGGCGGCGCTGTGGAAATTTGCAGGAATAGCGGTGATTGCCACCAAGGGATCGGGAATGAAACCCCGTAGGAAAAAGGGACGCAAACCTGGCAAGGAGACCGTTCACGCGCGGTCGCGTCGAGGCGGGAAACAAAGAAGGGAGTAGGCTCGAAGGTGGCTGAATACAATCCGCAGGAAATCGAAGCGAAATGGCAGCGGGTATGGAAGGAGCAGGGCGCGTTCCACGCGGAGGATGGAGACGCGTCGCGCACGAAATATTATGTGCTGGAGATGCTGCCGTATCCTTCCGGGACCCTGCACATGGGCCACATGCGGAATTACACGATTGGCGATGCCGTGGCGCGGTACAAGCGCATGCGCGGTTACAACGTGCTGCACCCCATGGGATGGGATGCGTTCGGGCTGCCGGCCGAGAACGCGGCCATCAAAAACGCGACGCACCCGCGCGATTGGACCCAGGCAAACATCAAGGAGTTCCGGCAAGTCCTCGACCGGTTCGGATTCAGCTACGACTGGCGGCGCGAAATATCCACCTGCGAACCGGAATACTACCGCTGGAACCAGTGGTTCTTCCTGCGCATGCTGGAGAAGGGAATCGCGTTCCGGAAGAAGAGCAGGGTGAACTGGTGTCCCGAATGCCAGACGGTGCTGGCCAACGAACAGGTGATTGACGGCTTCTGCTGGCGGCATGAGGCGACGCGGGTCGAAACGAGGGAGCTCGAGCAGTGGTTCCTGCGAATCACGCAGTATGCGGATGAACTGCTCGATGGCATGGCGCAGCTCGCGGCGGGATGGCCGGAACGTGTGCTGCTAATGCAGCGAAATTGGATCGGGAAATCGCGCGGGACGCGCGTGCGATTCGATATCGCCGGGATGAAGGGCCAAAGCCTGGAAGTGTTCACCACGCGAGTGGACACGATTTACGGCGCGTCGGCAATTTTGCTTTCGGCGGAGCATCCCGGATTGGGGAAAATGCTCCAGGGCGTGCCGGGAAGCGCGGCTATGGAAGCGCGACTCAGGGCCATGCGCCAGACAAGCATGCGCGCCGCCGACGTTGCCACGGCCGAAAAAGAAGGATTTTTCACCGGGAGATTCGCCGTGAATCCGTTCTCGGGAGAGCACGTCCCGGTATGGGTTGCGAACTTCGTCCTGGCGGAATATGGGACGGGCGCGGTGATGTGCGTTCCAGCGCATGATCAGCGCGACTATGAATTCGCGGAAAAATACCGGCTGCCGGTGAAGATCGTGGTCCAACCGGTGCAGGGCGCTCCACTGCGCGCCGAGCACATGAGCGAGGCCTCGACGGAGTATGGGCGGCTCGTCGAATCCGGGCCGTACACAGGCCTCACATCCGAAAAAGCCATCGAGCGGATGACCGCGGACGCTGCGGCGAAAAAATTCGGCGCCGCCGAAACCACCTACCGGCTGAAGGACTGGGGCATTTCGCGGCAGCGGTACTGGGGGACGCCGATTCCGGTGGTGTACTGCGAGAAGGACGGGATCGTGCCGGTGCGGGACGATCAATTGCCGGTGCGCCTGCCGGAAAAGGCGGCGCTCGGCGTGCAGGGGCAGTCGCCGCTGGCGAGCGTGCCCGAATTCGTGAACACGAAGTGTCCGAAATGCGGAGGGGCGGCGCGGCGCGAGACGGATACCATGGATACGTTCGTCGATTCTTCGTGGTATTTCTATCGTTACACCGATCCTCACAACAGCCGCGCGCCCTTCGATAAGGAGAAAGTGCGCTACTGGTTTCCCATTGACCAGTACATCGGCGGCGTGGAGCACGCCATTTTGCATCTGATCTACTCGCGCTTTTTTTGCAAGGTGATGAACGACCTGGGGCTGGTGAATCACCGGGAGCCGGTGGCCCGGCTTTTCACGCAGGGGATGGTGCTGAAGGGCGGCGCGGCCATGTCGAAATCGCGCGGGAACGTGGTGGGCGCGATGGAGATGGCGGAGCAATACGGGTGCGACACGGGAAGGCTGTACACGCTGTTCGCGACGTCTCCGGATAGGGATTTGGAGTGGAGCGAGGAGTCCATCGAAGGTTCGGTACGGTTCCTGAACCGAGTGTATCGCCTGGTGGAAAAGCACGCGGATCGCTTGCGCACTATTGCCATTGATTGGAATGCGCAGACGGACCTGGCAAGCTGTACGGCCAAGGAGAAGATACTGGTGCGGAGGACGCATCAGACCCTGAAACGCGTAACGCACGAATTCGAGGCGCGCTGGCATTTCAACACGTCCGTTTCGTCGCTGATGGAACTGCTGAACGACCTGCAAGAGCAAGAGCCGCTCGATGTGGACGTGTCACCTGCGATTCTCAAGCGCACGCTGGCGGCGATGGTCCTGATGCTTTCACCCATGACGCCGCACATTGCCGAGGAGTTGTGGGAGATGCTGGGCCATCGAGAGGGGCTCTCGCGGGGAAAGTGGCCTGCCTATCGCGAAGACCTTACGCGCGAGGAGCAGATCGAGGTGATCATCCAGATCAACGGGCGGCTGCGCGGGAAAATTCTGGTGAACGATGGAATGAGCGGCGAGGAGACGGTCGAACGGGCGCTGAAAGACCCGCGGATCGCCGTGCTGCTCGACGGGAAACAGGTGGTGAAGACGGTGGTGGTGCCGAAGAAATTGGTGAATATTGTTTTGAGATAGGGCCGCCGCGCGTGGTTGCGCGACCCCTCGATTCAATCGGAGGAAAGATGATGCGGTTTGGGCCGGGGAAACTGCTGCGAATAGGCGGGGCGGCTATTGCGCTGGCCGCGGCGCTGGTTGCGCCGGTGGGCCTGGCGCGGAAGGATACGCCCGAGCATTGGGTCGGCACATGGAGCGCATCGATGCAGGGGCCAGGCAATTCCGCGGGACGCACGGTGCCCGCCGAAGGATTTGAAAATCAGACGGTGCGCATGATCGTGCATACGACCATCGGCGGGCATCGCGCGCGCGTCTGGCTCTCGAACACATTTGGGACGGCATCCCTGGCAATCGGGGCGGCGCACATCGCGATTCATGGGAATGGAAGCGCGATTGTGCCGGGGTCGGACCGGCCCCTGACTTTCAGCGGGCGCGCGTCCATCACGATTCCGCCCGGCGCCGAGATGCTCAGCGATACGGTCGCTCTCGATGTGCCCGAGTCGGGCGATTTGGCGGTCAGCGTGTACGTGCCGAATAAAACGGACGTGTCCACGTGGCATGCGACCGGTTTGCACACCACTTACATTTCGGGGCCGGGCGACTTCACGGCGAAAGCCGAAATCCCGGACGCGACAAAGCAGACTTCGTGGTACTGGCTGGCAGGCGTGGATGTCGCCGCCTCGCCAAGGGCTGCCGCGATCGTGGCTCTCGGCGATTCGATTACGGATGGATCGAAGTCCACGATAGACGCCGACCGCAGTTGGCCGAGCGACCTTGCGCGGCGGCTCCTGGCACAGCCCGGCGAACACGACCTGGCCGTTCTCAACGCCGGGATCGGCGGCAATCGGATATGGCACGACCAAACCGGGAGCAACGCGCTCGCGCGGTTTGGCCGCGACGTCTTGGCGCAGGCAGGCGTTGCGGATGTGATCGTTCTCGAAGGTATCAATGATATTCGATATTCCAATAACCCGGCGCAGGCCGATCAGGCGGTCAGCGCGGAGGATATCATCGCCGGCTATCGGCAGCTCATCGACCGGGCGCACGCGCGCGGCATTCGGATTTTCGGCGGCACGCTGACGCCGTGTGAAGGGGAGAAATATTGTTTGCCGGACGCCGAGGCCAAGCGCGAGGCAATCAACAATTGGACGCGCACAAGCGGGACGTTTGACGGCGTGATTGATTTCGAGGCTGCCACGCGCGATCCCAGCCACCCGACAAGGCTCCTGGCGGCATTCGATAGCGGCGACCACCTTCACCCGAATGACGCCGGGTATAAGGCGATGGCCGACGCGGTGGATCTTTCGCTGTTCTCGGAGGGCACGCACAAGAAGCACTGGGCAATGGGCAGCGGACACGGCGGGGCGAATGGCGGCAACTAGCGGAGCGCTGCTGGCGCGGAAAGAACACGGAGGCGCGGTGAGCACGAAACAGGGGATCGTGGTGCTCGATTTTGGAGGGCAATACACGCAGTTGATCGCGCGGCGTATCCGCGAGCAACAGGTGTTTTCGGCCATCCTGCCGTGCACGGCCTCCGCCGAAGAGATACGCGCGCAGGAGCCGGTGGGGATCGTGCTGTCGGGCGGCCCGAGCTCCGTGTACGACGCGGGCGCGCCGGTGTGCCATCCAAAAGTGCTGGAACTTGGAGTCCCCGTCCTCGGAATCTGCTATGGGATGCAATGGCTGGCGCACACGCTGGGCGGAAAAGTGGAACGCGCGGAGCGGCGGGAGTATGGGCCGGCGCAGCTCGAAATCGAAGGGAATTCGGCGCTCTTCGCCGGGCTCCCGAGCAAGGTGAAGGCCTGGAGCAGCCACGGTGACAACGTGGTGGAACTGCCCGCCGGTTTCGAAGTGGCGGGGCGGACGGACAATGCCGTGGCGGCGGTCGAAAATCCGCGCCGGAAACTTTACGGCGTGCAATTCCACCCGGAAGTGAATCACACCGAGCGCGGGACAACAATCCTCGAAAACTTCGTGTTCGCCATATGCGGCGCGAAGAAAAACTGGAACCGCGCTGGATTCATCTCCGAGACCGTCGAAGGCGTCCGGAAGCGGACCGAGGGTGCGCGGGCGATTTGCGCGCTGAGCGGCGGCGTGGATTCCACGGTCGCTGCCGTGCTGGTGCACCGCGGGATGGGCCAGCGGTTGACGAATGTTTTCGTTGATACGGGCCTGCTGCGGCGGAATGAGTTTCGCGAGACGCTCGAAATGCTGCGCGAGCGGCTGGGTTTGCACGTAATCGGCGTGGATGCGTCCGAGCGGTTCCTCGGGAAACTTAGGGGCGTGGCCGATCCGGAGCAGAAGCGCAAAATCATCGGGAACGAGTTCATAAGCGTCTTCGCGGAGGAAGCGCGGAAGATCGCGGCGGCGTCCCAGGGTTTGCCCGTTAAATTTCTGGTGCAGGGGACGCTCTATCCGGACGTCATCGAGTCGGTGTCGGTAAAGGGGCCATCAGCGGTGATCAAATCGCACCACAACGTGGGCGGCCTGCCGGCCGATATGCCGTTTGAGCTGATCGAGCCGCTGCGGGACCTGTTTAAGGACGAGGTGCGGCAGATTGGCCGAGAATTAGGGCTTCCGCAGGAGATATTGGTCAAGCAGCCGTTTCCCGGGCCGGGACTAGCAGTACGATTACTAGGTGATGTGACAAAGGAAAAACTGGAAACGCTGCGCGGGGCGGATGCGGTGGTTGTGGAGGAAATCCGGCGTGCGGGGCTTTACGATAAAGTCTGGCAGGCATTTGCCGTGCTGCTGCCGGTGCAGAGCGTGGGAGTGATGGGTGACGGCAGGACCTACGGGCACACTATCGCCGTGCGCGTGGTGGATTCGCAGGACGCGATGACCGCAGATTGGTCGCGCCTGCCTGCGGAGGTGCTCGGAAAGATTTCCGCGCGGATCGTAAACGAAGTGCCCGGTGTGAACCGGGTCGTCTACGACATCAGCTCGAAACCACCGAGCACGATAGAATGGGAGTGAGGCAAAAAGCCGCTATCGGCTGGCCATTTTCTGGGCCATGTAGAGCAGAAGCCGACGGTCGGGTTCTTCAATACGACCGAGGAGCCTGCGAAAACGGCCCAAATAACGCGCCTCTTTCCCCTTGCTACCCCAGACGATGTCGTCCGCGCTCTTCCGCTTGGGAAGGTTCGGAAGTTCGGGCGGCTCTTCACCGTCATAGAAAAGCTGGTAGAGCGGGACTTCCATCGCTCGCGCTAGCTTTTCAAGCGTCTCGATCGCCGGAACGGTGTGGCCGTTCTCGACGCGCGAGATGTAGCAGCGAAGAAGCCCTGTCCGCTTTTCGATGTCACCCTGGGATAGTTTTTTTGTTTCGCGCAAAAGCCGGATACGATCTCCGATTATCATGATGGTATTGTTACATGGACAAGTAAGGACTACAAGCAAAAAACGAATGCGCGGTGTAGATTTAATTTCCCCTGTGGAAATCTCTTGTGTAACCGAGATCGCATGACGCACGTCCCACAAGATGGCAATGCGGGCGCCCGACCGGTGGCCATGACCTCTGGGCGCGACGGGAACCCGGAAAACGACCGGGAACTAGTACGACTGTGCCAGAATGGAACAGAAAGCGCCTTCGAGGAGTTAGTCCGGCGGCACCAGCACCGAGTATTTCGGCTCGTGGGTAGGATCCTGAGGAGGCCGGAGGATGTTGAAGACATCGCGCAGCAGGTTTTCTTGAAGACATACCTGTCGCTCAGGAAGTTCGACCAGCGCGCGGCGTTTTCAACCTGGCTCTACAGGATCACGGTGAACGAATGCTGGGACTATCTGAGGAAGAAGAAAATCCGGCCGTTGGTGTACGAATCGGACCTATCGGAGGAGCAGGTATCGCGGCTGGACGGCATCGTTTCCGCGGATCGGCCGCCGGAGGACCCCAGCGAACGGGCGGAGGCAAGAGACGCACTCGAACGGATACTGGAAAAGCTGCCGCAGCAGGATCGCGATTTGCTGGTATTGAAGGAAGTGGAGGGATTTTCGGTGCAGGAATTGGCGGAGATGCTGGGCCTCAACGTAAATACCGTGAAGGTCCGGCTCTTTCGGGCGCGCGGCAAAATAATGGACGTATACCGGCGCGAGAAGCTGCGGAGCAAGCAACGGGGAATGGCTCCCGCGGCGGCGGAAAGGGAGCGATAAATTGAGCGAAGCGAACAATGAGTTTATGAAGCGCGCCTGCACTGAATACGAGATGCTGCTCGAGGATCACCTTGCCGGCGGTTTGTTCGGCGCCGAGGCGGAGAGGGCCACGGCACATTTGGAGACTTGCGTGGCCTGCCGCGGCGCGCTCGAGGAAGCGGCATTGAGCGCGCGCCTGCTGAAAATGGCGGACACTTTGGCTGGCGAGGCCATCGAGCCGATGCCGGGGTTTGCGCGCGCGGTGATGGCGCGAATTCGCAGCGAGGAGCGGCCGAGCGCGCCGGAGGCGAAGTTCTGGCGTCCATTCGTCTCGCTGGCATGGAGGTTCGCAGCGACGGCGACGCTGGCGCTTGCGATTCTGGTTACGTATGCCACGGTGTGGCATGGGCAGGCCCGCGAGAACAACACGGTAGCGATCCAGACGGATACGCACGACATTTTTTCTCCCGATCCGGGGCAGCAGCCGGCAAGCCGGGATGACGTGCTGATGATGGTGGCGGGAAATGAGCGTGGAAATGGAAAAAACTAAGGCCCGAGGCGAAGCGGCGCTTCTGATCGCGGTGGTTTTCCTTCTGGGCGTGCTGCTCGGAGCGGTGGCCACGCACATGTGGGGCGAGCGCGTATGGGGCCAGCAGAATGCTTATTCCGCGGGGAGGAAGCCTGTCAATCAGGTGGTTGCCGAATTTACGAAGGAGCTTCAGTTAACGCCGGACCAGCAAACTCAAGTCGCAGCGATCATAGACGATACGCGCGCGCAGTGGAAGGCGCTCTATGCACCGCTCGACGCGCAGAAAGAACAGATCCGGCAGCAGAGCCGCGCGCGCATTCGCGCGCTCCTCACCCCGGAGCAGCAGCCCAAGTTCGACGCCTTCATGCAGCGCCTCGACGAGCAGAGGGCAAAAGACCAAGCCGCGCATTAGCTGAATTGCGCGCGGCCTCGCCGCTTCAAATCTGTTCGGGCGTAGCTTCCCCGCGATACGTTTCCGCAGCGGAACCACTAGAACGGGATGTCTTCGTCTGAAATTTCGGGCGCGGGCGGCTCGTCGGGCGCGGGAACGCCTTCGACGTCCGGGTCGTGCGTGCGGGGGGCGCTCGTGGCGGGAGCGCCGGAACCAGCGCCGGCAGCAGCGCTCTCCGCGCGCGAGGTGAGCATGCGCATCTCATTGCCGACGATTTCCGTGGTGGTGCGCTTTTGGCCGTCGCGCTTATCTTCCCATTCGCGGGTTTGGATGCGCCCTTCGATAAAAACAAGCTGGCCCTTTTTCAGATATTGCTGCGCGATTTCCGCCAGCTTTCCCCACAGCACGATGCGGTGCCATTCGGTGCGCTTCTGGCGCTCGCCGGCGCGATCCTTGTAAGTGGAATCCGTGGCGATGGAGAAATTGCAGACGGCCTGGCCGCTCGAAGTGTAGCGCGTTTCGGGGTCGCGGCCGAGGCGCCCCACAAGAATGGCTTTATTGACGGACATGGGCGGGAGTATAGCCGAAGCAGACGCGAGATAAAAGTTAAGAATTGCCGCGTGCGCGAAGGGGCGCGTACCTGGCCCTCGGCGTTTTCTCCGCGCGAGCCGTGCGGCGATTAGCGGGGAGCAGCAGTAGCTGCGCCGATTTGGTGCAACTGCTCCTCGGCCCGGCGCGCCTCGTCGGATTCCGGGAAGCGGCGCACGACCTCTCGCAAGTCGCGCGTGCCGGAAACCTTCAACCCGAGCTCCAGCTCGGCCATGCCTTTCTTCAGCAGGGAAGCGCCCTGCTTGAAGCTCTTGGGATAATTCGCCAGCACCTTGTCGTAGGCCGCGATGGCGCTCTTGAAATTGTTCTGCGCGTAGTAGATTTCGCCAAGATAGAACTGCGCATTCGAGGCCAGATCGTTCTGCGGAAAATTCTTCAGGTATTCGGAAAACTCCTGGCGCGCCAGAGTGTAGTTGCCGCTGTTGTAATCGCGCAGAGCGTTCTTGTAGAAAGTGTCGGCGGAAATCGGCGCCATCGGAGTGTTCGCCGAATTGTCGGGGTTGGCGGCGGGGGTTTCAGGGCTTTCGGCGCCGGGGGCTGGTGCTCCGCCGGGGTTGGTGTCCGAGGAAGGGCCCGCGGGAGAGTTGCCGGCGACTCTGGCATCTATGCTTTGGAGCAGGTTCTGAATGTCCGTCATCTGCTGGGAAAGCTTGGCCACGCGCGCCTGGACGTCCTGGAGGTTGTCCGAGATTCCCTGCGTTTGCTGCGTCATGGAGCTGATGCTCGAGCCGGTGTTGGCCTGGACCTCCTGCACCGTTTTCTGGAGCGATCCCATCTGGTTGCTGAGCTGATTGACGCTGTCGAGAGATTGCTGGACAAGCGTCTTCAGCGTGGCCGTATTCGAGTCCAAATCGCCGCGCAGGTCCTGCTGCCCTTGCAAGAGCTGCGAAACCTGCTGCTGGAGTTCGATCATATCCTTGTTGATGGCGCCGGCGGGCTGGGGGGCGAGAATTGACCCTCCCACGGCGCCGAAAAACATCGCTGCGAGTGCCAGCACAATCCATCGTGTTCGCAAAGGAGTGCCTCCTAGCTGGGATGTAGATAAACTCATGGGCCCAAGCCCTTGTGGATCTCGATGCTTTGGGCGCGTCTTTCGGCGCGCCCAAACGGAAACCAAGAAACCTACGGATTGCTATTTCACCATGACGAAGTGGCCACGGCGGTTCTGCTGCCAGCAATCTTCATTGTGATCGGTGCAGAACGGGTGCTCCTTGCCCCAGCTCATCGTGGTCATCCGGTCCGCCGAAATACCGAGCGAGACGAGATAGTTCTTCACGGCGTCGGCGCGGCGCTGGCCGAGACCGAGGTTGTATTCCTCGGAGCCGCGTTCGTCGCAATGCCCCTCGATCGAGACTTTCACGTCCGAGTAGGACCGCAGGAATTCCGCATCCGCTGTGAGCGCGGCCCGAGCGTCGTCGCGAAGATCGGACTTGTCCAAATCGAAGAAGGCATCCTTCACGTTCTGGTCGAATAGATCGCTTATATTCGGCTGCGCCGCGGGCGCGGGAGAGGGAGGAGGAGGCGGCGCCGCCGCTACTTCCACGCTGGCGCTGGCAGTGGCGCTTCCCCCCGGACCGGTAGCCGTGATCGTGAAGTTGGTCGTTTCGGTCGGCGTTACAGGGGTCGAGCCTTGCGGCGCGACTTTGCCGACTCCCGGCTCGATGTCCAGGTCCGTAGCATCCGTGGACGACCAGGAGAGCGTTGACGTGTCGCCGGCATTGATCGAGGCGGGAGAAGCGTTGAGCGTGACGGTCGGCTTCGCCGCCGGCGCCGGAGGGGGAGCGGGCGGCGGCGCGGCGACCTGCTTCTTGCAGGCGCCAAGTAACGCGGCGAGAGTCACCATGCTGGCGACCAGTGCGAACTTCCGAAAAGTACCGTGCTGCATTTTCAAGCCTCCTTCGACGTTCCTGCGAGGGCTGTAGCCGAGGAACGCGAGAATGAAATTGTACAAATCCAGCGCCAACACAGATGGAGCCACTTCACAAGCAACAAATTTCGGCGCACTCGGGCCGGCGGCACGGTCATCGCTGCGACCAGTTGGGCGAACCATTCTGCCCCTCGAACGTCAACTGGCGCGGCTGGCTGCCGTCGGCCAGCATCGTCCATACCTGGCGCGTGCCCGTGCGCGTGGACTCAAAAACGAGGTGCCTCCCGTCGGGCGCCCAACTGGGCCTTTCATTGCGGCCTTCGTTGGCCGTGAGCTGGACGAGCTCGTGGCTCACGATGTCCATGACGTAGATATCGTAGTTTCCTTCGGGGCGCCGCCAGCTGAATGCCAGCAGTTGTCCGTTGGGCGACCACGCCGGATCCGCGACGTATTCCATGTCCGGCAGGGGTATTTTCTGGACGTTCGTGCCGTCGGAGTTCGCCATATAAAGAGCCAGCGTGCCGTCGCGGTCGCTGATGAAAGCGATCTGATTACCCGTCTTCGGATTCCATGCAGGCGACGTGCTGACGCCGGCGGCGAACGTGATGCAGTGAAGATGCGCGCCGTCCGCGTCGGACACATAGATTTCCGGATAGCCGGCCAGGCTGGCCATGAACGCGATCTTTGAGCCGTCCGGCGACCACGCGGGCGAGCTGTTCGTCCGGGGATAGCGCGGAAACGCGATGAGGTGATTGGAGACCATGGAATAGATGCAAATCTCCGCAGCCGTGGCGCGCCCGTAAGGCTCGTAACACGTGAAGGCGATGCGCGTGGCGTCCGGCGACCATCGCGGCGTGAGCGAGATGGAGCGCAGATGCGTCACCTGATGCTGATTCGCGCCGTCATAATCCATCACCCAGATTTCCGTGTAGCCGCTTCGCGCGCTCTCGTACGCGATTTGCGTCTGCGCGATGCCGGGCAGTCCGCCGCTCAACACGGCGATGATGTCGTCGGCAAACTGATGCGCCAGGCGGCGCGCGTCGGAATCCGTGGCGGAGCCGCGATAAATTTTCTGGATGGCGGGTGGCGAGGCCGGATTGTGGACATCGGAAAGAAACCCGGCGGCGGCAAGATTCGTGCCGTCCACCGTGATGCCGCCGTAGGCCACCATGTAGGCGTTCGCCGGCGCCGCGGCCCAATCCTGCGCGTGGAGTTCGCTCAGCTGGCTCGGCGCCTGAAGCGGATAAAAGCTGGGGCTCACCATGTCAACGATTCCGCTATATTCGAGATCGGCCCACAAAACGTCGTGAAAGGTTTTTTCGAGCGGTTGCGCGGCCGCGGAGCGGGATGCAAAATCCGGCACTGCGAGCCGCACCTTCGAGACGCCCAAACCTGTGCCCGTCTGAAACCAGCCTTGCTGTGTTCCTTGGGCCGCCGCGGGACGTGGCGCGAAAGCGGCGAGTGCCGCGCATGCGACGAACCCTGCTGCGAGAAGTGCGAATTTTCGCGTCATGTCCTCACCGATGATAGTCGAACCAGAATGTAACATTCACGGCCGAACCGGAATATTCCGGGGGCAGCCGATCGAGCGGGCTGGAGGCCTGGAGCGCCCGAATCACCGACGTATCCACGGAAGAATCATTGCTCGATTGGATGGCCTGAATATTTGTAATCGTGCCGTTGCGCAAAATCGTGAAATTCACAATCACGCGCGGGGCATAGGCGAGCGCCGGATTCACGCTGGATTGCAGCCAATTGCCGCTGACGCGCCGCTGCACTCCTTCCACGTACCACGGAAAGCGCGAGCCGAAATCCCCTCCCGCCGCGCCGCTGAAGCTCAGGCCGCCTTGCGTGGCGCCCGCGCCCATCGCAAAGGACGTCGTAGGGACCGTCGGCGCTCCGCCACCTCCATATGGTATCGCGTTCGGCGGGGGTGGGACCTGGTTTTCGAGCAGCCTCGATGGCCGCGAAATTATTTTGGGAGGCTTCTTCTGCTGGAACTGGGGAATTGGAGTGGCATTCTGGTCCGGCTTGGGCTGCGGCTCCGATTTGTACAGTCCCTTCGATTCGTCCACCACGCGATTGGGACTCTGCTCCTCCGGCGTGGGCAGCGGAATGGCGGGAACGTTGCCCACCAGATTGACCGCGACCGACCCGCCGGGACCGCCCCACGTTTCCACGCGAGGCGCATATAAGGTCGAAATCACCACACCCAATATGAGCCCGGCATGCAGGAAAAGGGAACACCAAAGCGGCTTCCTGAGGCTTTCCGGCGGCCGAATTGCTGCGGCGGATGCCATTCATTTGGCCTGTGGCAGCTCGCTCAGCGGCTGCGTCACCACGCTAATATTCTGGATGCCGGCCTGGCGCAGGGCATCCACGACGGTCGCCCAACTGCCAAACGGCACGGTTTCGTCGCACCGGACATACACGGCCTGCTGCCGCGCATCGTGCGTCTGGGCCAGTACCTGCTGGCCGATCTCGTGAATATTTACGGGCTTGTCGTTCAGATAGACGCGCTGGCCGCGGTCAATGGTGACCACCATGCGCACTTGCGTGAGCTCCTTCACCGTCTTTGTTTTTGGCACGTCCACGTCAATGCCCGATTGAAGGATAGGCGCGGTGATCATGAAGATGATGAGCAGAACGAGCACAACGTCGATGAACGGCACCATGTTGATCTCCGAAAGCGTTGTGCCGGTCTCGCGTTGGATGTGCGGCATAGCGATGGCTCTCTCGGCTAGGAGCTATACATCGTTTCGACTTTGGCGGTGAATTCCGATGCGAAAGCATCCATGCGCGCCGCGACGCCACGGATGCTGTGAAGATAGTGGTTGTAGGCGACGAGCGCCGGAATAGCCGCGAAAAGGCCCGCTGCCGTGGTGACGAGCGCCTCGGCGATTCCAGGTGCCACGGCGCGAAGGCTGGCGACGCCTGCATCACCCAACCCGGAAAACGCGTCCATCACGCCCCAGACTGTCCCGAACAATCCTATAAAGGGCGAAACTGATGCGATGGTCGCCAGCGTGGACATCCCTTGTTCCAGGCGCCGAATTTCCTCGCCCGCGGCCGCCTGCATCTCCACGCCGATGGCATTCGCATTCCTCACCCTGGCTCCCGTTGCGGGGCTGGCTCCCGGGCGGGCGTTCGCGCCGTTGAGCTGCGAGGAGAGTTCGGCGTAGCCTGCATCATACACCGCTATAAGGGGGCTATCGCCCGATCCTGCGCGTAGCGCGCGGGGATTCGGAAGGCCGCCACCCGCGTGGAACATTTGCAGGAATTTGGTGGTTTTGCGATCCATTCCGCCAAGCTGATAGAACTTTTGGAAAATGAGCGCCCAGGAGAGTATCGAAAAGATGAAAAGAATTCCGAGAATAACGCGCGCCACTCCGCTCGTTTGCTCAAGAAGGGTGAGCGGGCTGGCAAAGAGAAGGAGTGCCAGGCCAGAAATTGTTCTTCCTCCGGGGAATAGAGTCTCCTAATCCGCCCGGAAATAACGTAGCACACGCATGGGAGACGGTCAAACAGATGCGAACCAGGCAACAGAATCTTTGCCGGCTGAATCGAACCCTTTGATAATGTTCTCCTTCTTTCGGAACAAATCATTTTGGCGTACAATGTGCCCTGGCCGGTGGTGCCAGGCAGGAAAATCCTAATTTAACGAGAGGCGTTTCAACCATGATTCGAATTTTGCTCGGTCTCATCCTTGCCGCGGGTATGGTTCAGGCTCAAAGCGCGACAAATCCGGCTCCGGCGGCTCCGCCGGCAAACGCACCGCAGGCTGCCCCACCCCCTGCACCCGTCGTGGCGCCTGGCGACGCCGTAATCACCATTCACGGTCTTTGCAGCGACGCGGAAAAAAAGGCCGCGGGCACCGATGCCAATTCCTGCACCACCGTGATCACCAAGCAACAGTATGAAGATCTGCTGCAATCCATTGTCGCGCCGGGCGCCCCCGCGCCTCCCGTCACGCGTGATTTGGCTGAGAGATATGTGGAGTTGCTGACGGTGAGTAACGCCGCCGAGCAGGCTGGAATAGAAAAAGACCCTGCATCCCAGGAATATTTCCGGTTGCGGCGGATGCAAGCGCTGGCGGCCAGGTATGGCCTCGAGTTACAAGCGCAGTATGCCAACCCCACCCAAGACGAAATAGAGACCTACTATCAGAAGAATCTTTCCCAGTATGAGGAAGTCAAGCTCGACCGCGTATTCATACCCAGAACGAATCCCAGCGCCCAGAATAAGGACGATTTCGCAAAGAGCGCCGCAGCGGCGGCTATAGATGCACGCGACCGGGTAGCCAAAGGGGAAGATCCGGCCCAGGCGGAAAAGGAAGCCTACGCGACCTTGGGCCTTACATCGCAACCGATGAAAACGGACGCCGGCGGTATGATGCGGAGGAATATGTTTCCGCCGGATGAGTCCGACGACATTTTCTCCCTGAAGCCCGGTGACGTAAGCAAAATCCACGACGAGCCCGCCGGCATCACGTTTTTCAAGGTGGAAAGCAAGGATACAGTGCCGCTCGACAAAGTGAAGGATGAGATCTCCCACACGGTCGCTCAGCAAGATCTACAAGACAGAGTAAAAGAAATCACCGGCTCCGTGCATGCGGATTACAACGATCAGTACTTTCCTCCCGCTCCTCCGTCTGCTCCTCCCGGCGACCAACAGGTACCGCCGTCTCCCCCTGCGGCTGCGCCCGCGCCTGCTCCTGCGCCGGCTCCGGCTCAACCCAAATCGAATCCCTAGGCCGCCTCGGCTAACTCTGCGGTTTGAATGGAGGGCGCTGCGCCCTCCGACAGAGAAACTCGCGCGCCTATGCTAGAATCGAATTCAAGCCATGAGCAAAACGTTTGATGTAGGAATCGAGCGCTTGACGGGAAAGTTTCAGCTTGATGATCCCGCTGTGCCACCGAGGCCTTCCGCGGCAGGCGCCGCAATGACAGCCTCAGGAAAAGCGTTCTACATCGAGACATTCGGCTGCCAGATGAACGTGCACGACTCGGAAAAGGTGGCGGGCGTGCTCCTCGAGCGCGGCTATCGCGCCGCCGAGACTGCCGCGCAGGCGGATTTGGTGCTGTTCAATACGTGCAGCATCCGGGAAAAGGCCGCGCAGAAGGTTTTCTCGCGGCTGGGCGATTGGAAAGCCAGCGCGAACGAAAAAATCATCGGCGTGCTGGGATGCGTCGCGCAGCAGGAAGGCCAGGGAATTTTCGAGCGCGCGCCGTGGGTGAGCCTGGTTTGCGGCTCGGCAAGCTACCGCTTATTGCCGGAGCTTTTGTCGGAACTCGAAGCAGGCGGACGCAGGGTCGCGGGCCTCGATCTGGATACGGACGAGACATTCGAGACGGAAATCACGCGGCGTGACAATCCCTTCCGCGCCTATCTGACGATCATCGAAGGCTGCGATTATTCCTGCGCCTATTGCGTGGTGCCGCACACGCGCGGGCCGGAGCGAAGCCGCGCGAGCGATTCCATTCTCACCGAGGCGCGCCGGCTGGCTGGCGAGGGCTACACCGAAATCCAATTGCTCGGGCAGACGGTGAACTCCTATAGCGACCCTTCGCCACGCGGGCTGAATTTTGCCGGGCTTCTGCGCGAGGTCGCGGCTGTCCGGGGCGTCCGCCGCGTGCGCTTCACCACATCGCATCCAAACGATTTCACCCGCGAAATCGTCGAGGCCATTGACTCGACTCCGGCCTTGTGCGAACACGTTCATCTGCCCGTGCAATCCGGCTCCACGCGAGTGCTGCGCGCCATGCGGCGGACGTACACCCGCGAGGAGTATCTCGAAAAACTTTCCTGGATCAGAAATGCCCGGCGCCCCATCAGCGTGACGAGCGACATCATCGTGGGATTCCCCGGCGAGACGCAATCCGATTTCGACGATACCCTCAGCCTGCTCGATGCCGCCGGCTACGACGCTGTCTTCTCCTTCAAGTATTCGCCGCGGCCGAATACTTCGGCGCTCACCATGCCGGACGCCGTCCCGGAGGAAGAGAAGGGAAGGCGGCTGGCCGTCCTGCAGGAACGGCAGCGGGAAATCCAGGCGGCCCGGAATGATAAGCTCGTCGGCTCGGAGTTCGAGGTGCTCGTGGACGCCTGGCACGCCGCCAAGGGCCAGTGGGCCGGACGCTCTTCCAGCAATCGAGTTGTAAATTTCACTTCGCCCGGCGAAAATCTTCTGGGACAATATCTACAAGTGAGGGTGACTCGCGCGGGGCCGAACAGTTTGGTGGGCGAGCAAGTGGTGTAGAGGTACGGGAGGTCACCATGGAACTCGAGGTCAAGATCCGCGGATTGATGATGGACCCGGCCACGAACATGCCCGTCGTCGTGCTCAAGGAAACGCAGGGCAGCGGAGTTCTGCCCATCTGGGTGGGAATCTACGAAGCCAACGCCATCGCCCTCGAAATCGAAAAGGTGCAGACCCCGCGGCCGATGACCCACGACCTGCTGAAAAATGTGCTCACGGGCCTGGATGTGCGCGTGCAGAAAGTGGTCGTCTGCGATCTGAAGGAAGACACATTCTATGCGCTGATCTGGATGGAGCGCGACGGCCGCATGATGTCGCTCGATTCGCGGCCCAGCGACGCTCTGGCGCTCGCGCTGCGCCTCGATTGCCCGATTTTCGTGGACGATCAGGTGCTCAAGAATTCCAAAATGGCCAACATCGCCTCGGAGAAAAGCTCGAACGAGGAGCTGCGCAAGTGGCTCGAAAACTTGAACGACGAGGACCTTGGCCGTTACAAGATGTAGATTGCCCCACGGTTGCCTCCCGCCCCATCCGTGGCCGTCTGCGCAAATTTTTGCTTGCACCGGAAGCATGTGTGCAGGTAGAGTATCGCTACTTGTAGTGCACGCGGGGCTTTGAGGCGCCATATGTAGCCCCGGGGTTGCACGCAAGGAAGCGGGGGGCAAAGGATTGACCTGCGTCCTGGCGGTCGCCAATCAAAAGGGCGGTGTGGGAAAGACCACTACATCCATCAATCTTGCCGCCGCTCTCGCTCTGAAAAGGAAGCGCACCCTGCTCATTGATCTCGATCCGCAGTCGAACACTACCATCGCCTTCTTCAGCTCGGACGAAATCCAGGCCACCATGTACGACGTCTTCAACGAACATCCCGTGGAGATGGCCAAGGTGATCCGCCCGAGCAAGGACCCCCATCTTTTCGTGGCCCCCGCGCGCCTGGCGCTCGCCCGGCTGGAACAGCAGCTCGCCGGGCAGTTCGACGCACCCTTCAAACTGAAAGACGCTCTGGCCCCGGTGCTCAGAAGTTACGATTTCGTCGTGATTGATACGCCGCCGGCGCTGGGGATTCTGACGGTAAACGCGCTCGTCGCTTCCACGCACCTGCTGGTACCCATTCAAGCGGCCTACTTTGCCATCGAGGGGACGGACGATTTGCTCGAAACCTACGGACGCATTCGCGCGCGCCCCAACCCGGGCTTGAAGGTGCTCGGCGTGGTGATCACGCTCTTCGACAAGCGCACCAACATTTCGCGCGACACCCACGAGCAAATCCGCGCCGTGTTCGGCAACGCCCTCTTCAAGACGCGCATCAGCAAAAACGTGCGCCTCGAAGAAAGCCCGGCGTACAAGGAAACTGTTTTCAGCTACGCGCCGAAATCTTCCGGCGCCGACGAGTACAAGAAACTCGCCCAGGAGGTAATACAACGTGTCCAAGAGGATCGGGTTGCCCGTCACTCTCAAGATGCGGCATGACGCGCATTACGTCGAGACGCTCGCCAGCTTCAGCGGCGCGTCCATCGGGCGCATGATCCCGATTGACAAGATTCGCCCCAACCCGGACCAGCCGCGCAAGAACATCGGCGACATCCGTGAATTGGCCGACTCCATCCGCGAGAAGGGCGTGCTCGAACCGCTGCTGGTGCGCTACGTCCCGCGCGAGGACACCTACTACATCATCTCCGGCGAGCGGCGCTTCCACGCCTCGCACGCGGCCGGCCTGCACGAACTCCCCTGCATCGAGAAAATCGCGGACGACGCCGAGACTCTCGAACTCGCCCTGATTGAAAACCTGCAGCGCAAGGACCTGACGCCCTTCGAGGAAGCCGACGGCTTGCAGCGCCTGGCGGACCAGTTCGATTACACGCACGACGATATCGCCAAAAAAATCGGCCGCGCGCGGTCGTCCGTCACCGAAACGCTGGCGCTGCGCGTGATTCCCGATGACGTTCGCCGGGCCTGCATCGAAAAGGGCATCGCCTCCAAATCGCTGCTGCTGCAGGTGGCGCGCCAGCCCAGCGAAAGAAAGATGCGCGAACTGGTGCTGCGCATCGCCCAAACCGGTCTCACGCGCGATGAAGCCCGCCAGGCGCGCAAGGATGATACGGAAGCGGCGCCGCGTCCCCAGCCCTTCGTCTTCGATTTCCACGCCGACGACGGCGCGTTTCATCTGCGCATCCAGTTCCGCAAGAGCCAGGTGACCCTGGACGATTTATCCGAAGCCCTGCGCGCCGCTCTGCGCCAAATCGCCTCGGGCTCCATTTCGTCCTCAGCCGCTTAGCGCTCGCGCAGCGCAGCCTTCAGTTCGCGGAGCAATTCGGGAAGCTTATCCATGCCCGATTCCGGGGGCTCGAAATAGACCGCGCAGTCCAGGTCCGGAAATCCCATGCGCGCAACCTGTGCAGGAAGATATTCGCGTAGCCGCTTTCCGCCGTGTTTCTGGAGCCCCTCAAGCGCTTCGTAAACCACCTGGTGTTCCGGCTCATGCCAGCGGTAATTCTTGAGCTCCCGCATGGGCTCTTGTAGCGCCCGGCCTGCTCCTGCACTCCGGCAAAGGGCGCGCAAGATTCCGCGCTCGATTTCAGAAATGCGCGGCGATGGATTCTCTCTCCGCATCGGCTGTTTTTAATTGTAATGGGTGGAGAGCCGGGAAGGCCACACCTTCGCGTTCCGTTCGCGCGCGAAGGGCAGGGAAGCCGCTGCTGCGAGGAATTCCGTTAGGCTCTAGCGTTGGAAAGAATTAAGCCGCGTGCGAAATCGTGGGGCGGATAAAATCAATGCGGTCGATTGTCGCCGCCACACCGTATAGCGGCGTGTCTTCGCCCGGGAGCTCGGCAACTCGAAGCGCTTTCGCGCTGGCCCGAACGAGAACGGTGGGGCCTCCGCTCTTTTCCGCAAGCAGCGCGAAAGTCAATTCCAGGGCGCTGCCCGGTTCCAGCGCGACACTCGAATGGAAGTAAACCCCGGAGCGTGAGATATCACGAAGCTGAGCCGTAAAGAATTCCTGGGGAGACTTGCGCGACGTGTATACCTGGACTGGCAGGTAAATGGCGTACCGCCTAGCTTTTCTCCGATCTCCCATGGTACCCCCATCTAGTCTTCGTGCAAGGCCTGGGCCACAAGCAGTGGCAGTTGTCCACTGATTAGAAAGGATTTGCGTGCGTGAGTACGGCTCCGCGTCCGCATCTCACTAGGAAGAATTTCCCTGTTTAGGAAATAGGTGCCTACCAGTACTAATACAGGGCGGAACTAAGGTGAACGAAACAATCATCGCGGGGAGACCTGCCTGAGCATTTCGGCATCTATAGGGTATGCGCGAGAAAACTCCAACCGCTTGGCTTTCCCGGCTGTTGCAGTCTTCCGTCCGCGGAGGGTTGCGGCAGGCTTATTTTCGGGTGCAGCTCAACCCGAAGAAATACCTCCGGCACGTGCGCCGCGCCTATGGCTTCCCGATCAAATCCTGGCAGGACGTGCACTCTCTCGACGAAAGTCTGCTCAACCGCACCGCAGTGCGCGTCGTCCGGTCCTCCGCGCGAACCGCTGCGCTCGAAGGAATGGGCCTGGGCATCGGCGGGATCACCACCCTCGTCCCAGACATGGGCATTCTCTCGGCCATCACCATCCGCATGCTCCAAAAGCTCAGCCTGATCTATGGGTTCGAATATTCGACCGACGACGAGATCGCCGCCCTATGGGTGGCGGCTGCCAGCGCCGCCGGGCTCGATCTTACGCGCGAATTTCTCGAAAAGCAGGCCGTGGAACGCATCGTGCCCCGGATTGTTGACCAGGTCGCCGTGAAGCTGGGCGCGGAAGTCGCCGAAAAATGGGCCGCGCGGGTCGTTCCCATCCTCAGCGCGGCCGCCGCCGCATCGCTCAACTACTATTTCGTCCGCTCCTGGGGACGCCGCGCGCAGCAGCATTTCCTCGAAAGGCGCCGCGGGCTCGGCGTGCCCTCCCTGGCTCCGCGAGTGCTTCTCTTGCCGTCCCCCGGCAACATTCACTAGTGCTCGTCAGGCGGCGTTCTCCTCCATTTCAAGCATTGCCCGCCAGACGGCAATCCACGCCCCGCCTTGGTTCTGTAGCACCCATAGATCCCGGCCGGTTGAACGGTATCGTTCGCCAGAACGCTCGTAAACCATTTCATATTTGAAAGTGATCACAGCCGTATCCCCAGCAACATCCACTTGATAATCGTGGTCACGGAACTCATGAACTCTCGCGTTCTGGCAGAAATCCCGAAAGCCGGCAAGAAAATCTTCCCGTCCCCGTATCCCCCCGGTAAAACCAGGAAAAACCATGACGATTTCCGGGTGCACCATCGGTGCTAGGTCTTCGACCTGTCCGTCGAGCCATGCCTGATTGATTCGACGCATAGCCGCGGCTGCACCCTCGCGCTTGGATTCCTCTACCATGGACGGTTCCTTCATTTTGTAGCGCCAGCTTCCAACCCCGCACGTTTTTTTAGGTCGGAAAGGAGCTATTGTGCTGGTTTTTCGAGTGCCGCGCGGTCCCATTGGCCGAGGGTGGCGCCGGCGTCGTAGGTGCTTTCGAGAAAATCCATGAGCATAGCCTTGGGATCGCCGGCTCGGCGCACTTCGTCATAGAGCAGGAGAAACTCTCCCAGCTTCGCGTCGTAGAAGGCCTCCTTCGGCCGTATGGGGCTTTCGCGGAATCCGGCCGGCTCCGGCGCGGCGTAGGCGTAAAAAGCGGGCGCCTGGCAGTCGCCGGAGCCCGGCCACCACCCCGCGCTGATTTCTTCGTGCGAGTACGCCTCCCTTGTGATGCTGTCGGCGCCGGGACGCTCGGGGGCGCGCCGGCCGGAAAACCGCGTCACGGCCATGTCGAAGCTTCCCCAGAAAAATTGCACCGGGCTGGCCTTGCCGATGAATCGCGCGCGAAATATTTTAAAGATTGAGCTCAGGGTCACAAGAATGCGCCAGAATCGGTTCGCGTACGCGGGATCGTACCGCGCGTGCGTCACGTCCTGATCGAACCGGATGGGGTTGGGGACCTCCACCGGCATCGGCCAGATCTTCACCTCGATTCCCGCCGATTCCAGCGCGCTCATGAATTCGCGATAGAATCCCGCCACGGTGCGCGTGAAGAGCCGGATGGTCCTCGTCTCATTCCAACTCGTCACGATTTCCAGCTTGTGGTCAATGAAGTCGAATTCCATTTCGAAGATTCCCCTGGGGCAGGGAATCGGCGAGGTGGTCAGCCCGCGCGCGCTCACGTACAGCGGCACCTCCCACCACTGATTGAGGTGCGGACTTAGCTCCAGCCGGACCTTGCCCACGATCTGCGTCCACATATGCAAGCGTGTCGCAGGTGTCTTTCCATTCCGCGAGCGGCAGCGCCGGCCACGCCTCATCCCTCGATAACGTTGTGCCGTTTGTCATCGTTCCTCCGTCCGCGGTAGAAGTCTGGGCATGGCGCTCGCACGGCTCGCTTCAATCTATTTCGATTTTATCTATGTAGCACCACATCCAATCCTCGCCGGGCTCGAACGACTTCATGATGGGGTGCTGCGTCGAATGAAAGTGCTTGGTGGCATGCTTGTTCTTCGAACTGTCGCAGCATCCCACGTGCCCGCATATCAGGCACTCGCGCAGATGCACCCACGTGTCGCCCATTTTCAGGCATTCCTCGCAGCCGTTCGGAGTGTGCGGCGTGACGTCGCGGATTTCCTTCATGTGCTTGCATGTCTGCGCCATGGAGATCCCTCCTGGAAGCTATGGTAGAACAATTGGGGCTGGAATCGCAGGCCTATCCACGCCTACCTCTGGCAAGGATTCGATCAAGGAGCCCCCCGGGTCGTGCATCATGGCGCTGGCCCGCCCGAGACTTGCTCGGAATTAGTCATTTAGGCACAATAACAGAGTGAGTGTAGGCAACGCCCCAGCCACGGATTTATTCTTCTAATTAACCACCTGCTTTTCTCTTGGGATTCGGCAGGCAGTGTGAAAAGCGAAAATGGCCGTCCATTTCGTTTCCAGGGCCCGCGCGGCGAGACGGCAGCGATGACGCACCTTTTTGTGAGTGTGCGGAAAAGAACTGCTCTCGCGTGTATATGTCCAGGGCCGGAAGATAGCCGGCGCACTGGGAGCAAACGAAGGAACATGTGCGAGGATCTTTTACAGTCCTAGTCGTTGACGATTCACCGGTCGCCCGCAGGCTGGTCGAACGCGCCCTCCCCGCCGGAGAATACACGCTCCTGGCCGCTGAAACCGTCAAGGAAGCCCTGGAAATCTTCGAAAAGCATCATCCGGGCCTCATCATTACCGACTGGGATATGCCGGACCTCAGCGGAATAGATCTCTGCAAGCGCATCCAGGCCTTGCCGGAAGGGGATTGCACTTACATTATTTTGCTCACGGGCATCTCCGATAAGGCCCAAGTGGTGAAGGCGCTCGAGGCCGGTGCAGACGACTACCTCACCAAGCCTTTTCATGCCGAGGAATTGCTGGCGCGGGCCAGGGTGGGCCGCAGGACCGTCGAACTTCACCGTGAGATCGAAGCAAAGAACCGGCTGCTGGAACAACTGGCGCTCACGGACGCCCTTACGGGGCTCTCGAATCGCCGCGCCATCGAGGAATGGGCCCTGCGGCAATGGAGCGGGGCCACCCGGCATGGATTTTCCCTTTGGGCCATCATGGCCGACCTGGACAATTTTAAGTCCGTCAACGATACGCACGGGCACCATGCGGGAGACCTGGTACTCAAGAAATTCGCTGAAATCCTCAACGAAAATATCCGGCAATGCGATATGTGCGCGCGTGTCGGCGGTGAAGAGTTTTTGGCGATCCTGACGCATGTCGACCAGGAGGGCACACTCGTGTTTGCCGAGCGCATCCGCGAACAGTTTGCCGCCCATGCATTTGAATTTGACACCGGCGAGGCCCACGTAACGTCCAGCTTTGGCGTCGCAGGCCCTCCTTACGGGCAATCCCCGGATTTTCATCGGCTCGTGGCCCGTGCGGACGCCGCCCTCTATATGGCCAAGCGGCTGGGCCGCAACAGGGTCGAAATCATGGGGGAAGATCTTCGGAATGGAAAAAAATCGCCCTCGTAAGGTAGGGCTTCGCACCGTTTCGCGCGGCGCAAGGAGGTTCGCGGCCCATGGATGAATCGAGCGGCTCACCTCCTCCGGATTCCCCGCAGCCGCCCGTCCGTTCCCGGTTCGACTCGCAACTCATCGCCGTCTTCATCGGGCCCAACGGTCTGCGCGCTGGATGGCGCCTCCTGATTTTTCTTGCCGTCCTCTTTGTCTTGTTCGGCTCCGCGGACATCGCTGCCCGCGCCATCGTGCGCGCACACAAATGGACGCCCGAGGCAGGCCTTACGCCGAGCCTCGTCCTCGTCGGCGAAGCCGTAGGGTTCTTTCTCATCCTTCTTGCGAGCTGGATAATGACAATAATCGAGGGAAGAAAAATCGCCGATTATGGCCTGCCCTTGCGGCGCATATTTTGCGGCCGCTTCTGGCTGGGCGCACTCCTCGGCTTCGCCTCGATTACGGCGCTTCTCGCCGTGCTCGGCGCCGCCCATGTCTTCCATTTCGGCCCGATCCAGCTCACGGGCGTGGCGATCTGGAGATATGGCGGCCTATGGGCCTTGGCCTTCCTTTTTGTCGGGTTGTTCGAGGAATATGCCTTTCGCGGTTATGCGCTCTTTACGCTTTCCACCGGCATCGGTTTCTGGCCCGCGGCCCTCATCGCGTCCGCGATTTTCGGTTACGTTCATCACGGCAATCCTGGAGAATCTCGTGTCGGCATGTTTGCCGCCGGCGCCGTCGGCCTCCTTTTCTGCCTCCTGCTTCGGCGTACGGGCGACCTCTGGATGCCCATCGGCTTCCATGCCGCATGGGACTGGGGGCAGACCTACTTCTACGGCGTGCCGGATAGCGGCGTGTCGGCGCAAGGTCATCTATTCAGCGCGTCTTTTTCTGGCCCCAGATGGCTCACGGGCGGGACGGTCGGCCCTGAAGGAAGCTGGCTCTGTATTCCGCTGCTTGCGCTCCTGTGGATTCTCTTCTCCTCATGGCTGCCGGGAGCGAAATTTCCCGACCCCGCGGCCATCCCCGACCCTCGCCACCGGAGTGCCCGCCCCGGACAGTGAATGCCCTAGTCCTAGAACTATCTATTGCGACCTATGGAACAGCACGGCCCACTTTTCTTTACTCTGCATTGCAAGCGCCGGATAATCTCACCGGTTGTTCTCGGTCCGGAGCGCCGGCAAGGGATTCGATTCCCCTCCTGCACGCCCTGTTTGCGTGCTCTAGGATGCGGCGCACGACCGCAAATCTTGGGGGCATGGCTGGCCGTGTCTATTTGGCCCGCAGGATTTATGGGGTGATCGAAAAATGAGACGATCCGATTTAGTCCGTAATCCAGGCGGGCGAAAGGCTCCGCGCACATCTCAAATCGTTTTTGGCGAACGCCAGCATCTCCTGCGCGTCCTCGATTCCGTCGAGCGCAGCGCCCTTCCCGCCGCGCGCCTCGATCAGGAGCGCCGCGTCATCGAGCAGTTGATTCACGCGCGCACGCAGGAACTCAATCACATCAACGCAGGCTGGGACGAAAAGGTGGGCCTGGTCCTCAGCGCGGAAGTAAAGCCCGAAGCCCTCGACCAGATTTTCCGCCAGGCGCCCAAGGAGGATTACTATCTGCTGCGCCTTATCAGCGAACATCCCAAGGTCACGGCCAAAACTCTGAGCAAGCTTTCGCACCATCCCTATTCCGCCATCCGCGAAAATATCGCGCGCCATCCGAATAGCGACGCCGCCACGCTCACCCGCCTCAGCCACGACCGCGCGCAGCCGCTCTGGTATCTCGTGGCCTTCAATCCCAACGCCCCCGCTCCACTCCGCAAGAAGCTGCAGGAGCGCATGCGCCGTCTCGGCGAAAAATCCGCCACGCAGTAACGGCCGTTGGTTCGGTTTTTGGTTCGGTTTTGATTCGTTTTTTTGTTTTGCAGCACTACGCCTACGGCTTCGCATCTTTTCTCCACGACAAGCATAGCGACATCGGAAACGTGGCTATAGAACCCCATCGCTAAGCTAGCTTGAGAATGTCGCTAGCAAATCAGTTACGACTTTACCCCCTCCGACGTGGGGTGTAATCTAGTATCAGAATCTGGCGGCTTCGACATGGACTTAATGAACGATAACCTGTGGCGCGTGAAAGTGGGCCTGGCCGAAATGCTCAAGGGCGGCGTGATCATGGACGTCACCACGGCCGAGCAGGCCGAAATCGCCGAGGACGCCGGCGCCTGCGCCGTCATGGCGCTCGAGCGCGTCCCGTCGGACATTCGCAAGGAAGGCGGCGTCGCGCGCATGGCCTCGCCGCGCATCATCCGCGAGATCATGGACACGCGTGAGCATTCCGGTGATGGCCAAGGTGCGCATCGGCCATTTCGCCGAAGCGCAGGTGCTCGAAGCGCTGGAAGTGGATTTCATCGACGAGAGCGAAGTGCTCACGCCCGCCGACGAGGAAAATCACATCTGGAAGCACGATTTCAAGGTGCCGTTCGTCTGCGGCGCGCGCAATCTGGGCGAGGCGCTGCGGCGCATCGCCGAAGGCGCGGCCATGATCCGCACCAAGGGCGAAGCCGGCTCGGGCAACATCGTCGAAGCCGTGCGCCACATGCGCGCGATCACCGGCGAGATGCGCCGCCTCACCACGCTGCGCGAAGACGAACTCATGCACGTAGCCAAGGAACTCGGCGCGCCGCTCGATCTGGTCGCTGAGTGTCGCAAGAACGGCAAACTGCCCGTGCCGAATTTTTCCGCCGGCGGCATCGCCACTCCCGCCGACGCCGCGCTCGTGCGTGCAGCTGGGCGCCGAAGCCGTCTTCGTCGGCTCGGGAATTTTCAAGTCCAGCGATCCCGGCGAAGCGCGCCCGCGCCATCGTCAAGGCCACCACGCATTTCGAGGACCCGAAGATCGTCCTCGAAGCCTCCGCAGGAGCTGGGCGAAGCCATGAAGGGCCTCGACATCCGCCAGCTCGACGAAAAGGATCTGCTTCAGACCCGCGGCTGGTAACATGTCACGAGTTACGAATCACGGTTCACGAATCACGAATCAAAAGTCACGAATCACATGAAAATCGGAATCCTCGCCGTCCAAGGTGACTTCGAAGCCCACGCCAAGATGCTCGACCGCCTGGGCGTCGAATACGCCTACATTCGTGCGCACCCGCAGGATACTGGACCATCTCGACGGCGTGATTCTTCCCGGCGGCGAAAGCAGCACGCATCTCAAGGTCCATCACGGAAGAAGGCCTCGTCGGCGCCTCGAAGCAGTTTGCCGCCGACGGCGGCGCGTTCTTCGGCACCTGCGCCGGCGCGATTCTCCTCGCGCGCGAAGTCCATCATCCCGCGCAACCCTCGCTCGGCCTTCTCGACATCTCCGTCGCGCGCAACGGCTACGGCCGCCAGATCGCCAGCGACATCCTCACGCGCGCCCACGAAGCTTCCAAGGAGCCCCTCGAAATGGTTTTCATCCGCGCGCCCATCATCGAATCCGCCGGCCCGGAAGTCGAAGTCCTCGCCGAAGATGCCGGCCATCCCGTCCTCGTGCGCCAGGGCCGCATCCTCGCCTCGACGTTCCACCCGGAGCTTACCTCGGACACCACCGTCCACGAGCATTTCCTGAAACTCGCCCGCTCCGAGTGACCAGTGGCGATGCCGGCGAAAATCCTCTTCGTATGCATCGGCAATTCCTGCCGCAGCCAGATGGCGGAAGCCCTCGCGCGCCATCTCGCTTCCGACGTCATCGCGCCCTCAAGCGCCGGCGTCTCCCCGCTCGGACATATCGAAGCCCCGCACGCGCCAGGTACTGCTCGAACGCGGCATTGCCATCGAAGGCCAATATCTCGAAGGGATTGCACGACGATTCCATTCCCCAGCCGCCCGCCCTCATCATCAACATGTCCGGCCGATCCCGGCAGCGTCGCATTTCCCCGGCATCCCCGTCGAGGACTGGGCCGTCGAGGACCCCTTCGGAGATGATGTGGCAACCTACCGGCGCATCTGCGATGATATCGAGGCGCGAGTGCGCGATCTTGGCCACGCGCCTGCGAAAGCATCCCGAGGCAAGCGATCCCAAACGCCGCGCTAGCCGAAACCGAACCGGCATGATCGTGAGGCGCCTTGCGCCGCGAAAAAACCAGCGTCTCGCAGGAAGACTACCTCAAAGCCATCTGGGAAATCGTCCAGGAGGAGCAGGTGCCCATCAGCGCGCGCCTGGCCGAGGACTTGGCGTCACGCCGCCCGCCGTCACCGCCGCGCTCAAGCGCATGGCTCGCGCCGGCTATCTCCGCGTCCGCCGCGACGGCCGCATCGAGCTTTCGCCGAAAGGGAAGGGAACCGCGCAGCATCTCGTCCTGCGCCATCGCCTCGCTGAAAAACTTCTCACCGATGTGATCGGCCTCGAATGGTCCCGCGCGCATGAAGAAGCCGAGCGCCTCGAGCACGGCATTTCAGCCGAAGTCGTCCACTTGCTGCTAAAGCGCTTTGGCCGCGAAAGCCGCTGCCCGCATGGCGTCCCGCTTTTCGGCGGAATGTCCAATCTTCGGCGCAAGCACGGCGCCCTCCGGCTCTCCGAGGTTGACGTGGGACGCTCCTATGAAGTTCTGCGCGTCTTCGAAAAGGACGCTCGCTTCCTCGAATTCCTCCATCACCTTCATCTTTGCCCCGGCGCGCGCCTGCGCATCCATGGCCGCGAGTACGACCAGACCATGTCGCTTTCCGTCGCCGGCCGCCCCGGCCGCATCCATCTCGGCAAACCCGCCACCGAGCGCATCTGGGTCCGCCGTCTCGCATGACCTCATCATGCTGAACGCCCTGCGCTACTACTGGATCACGTCGAAGGGCTACCGCCTCCGCCCCTGGAAATCTCCCTACATCCAGTGGCGCATGGAAACCTTCTTCGGCAACGACGCCGCCGGCCTCGACGCCCGCAAATATTTCCGCCTCATGTGGCGCGAGCGCGCCCGCATGGAGCGCTTCCTCGAATGGGTCGCCGAAAGCCGCGCCCGCCGCGCCCAGCGCTAATCGCGCGTGCGAAACTCGAACAGCGGTATAATCGGACCAGAGGCCTTTCGCCATGCCGGAATTGAAAGCTCTCTCAAAATCCGACGCCCTCCACGAGGCCCGCTGGTGGGAACCTGAGCCGGGCAACAAGGCCCACTGCTATCTTTGCCCGCGCCACTGCCATATCGGCGAAGGGCCAGGCCGGCTTCTGCTTCATCCGCGCCAACCACGGCGGCAAGCTTTACAGCCTCGGCTACGCCCATCCCGCCGCGCTGCAAATTGATCCCATCGAGAAAAAACCGCTCAATCATTTTCTTCCCGGCACGCGCGTTTTTTCCATGGGCACGGCCGGCTGCAACATGGGCTGCTTCTTCTGCCAGAATTGGGATATTTCCAAATCGCGTTCCGACCAGGTGCACTCCTCCTACGTTCCGCCGGAGGACGTCGTGCAGCTCGCCATCCGCCACGGCTGCCCCTCGATTGCCTTCACCTACAACGAGCCGACCATCTGGGGCGAGTACGTAATTGACATCTGCCACGCCGCGCGCGAAGCCGGCCTCAACACCGTGATGGTCTCGAACGGCTACATCACCTACGACGCGTTCCACGACATCTACGATCACGTGGACGCCGCCAACATCGACCTGAAAGCCTTCACCGAAAATTTCTACGGCCGCATCACGCTCACGCACCTCGCGCCCGTCCTCGAAACGCTCCAGTGGCTCAAGGATGAAACGAACGTCTGGTTCGAGCTTACCAATCTCATCATTCCCACGCTCAATGACGCTCCCGCCGAAACGCGCGCCCTCGCCGAATGGGTTTTCCAGCATCTTGGCCCTGACGTCCCGCTGCACTTCACCGCTTTTCATCCCGATTTCAAGCTGCGCGATAAGCCGCGCACTCCGCCGGAAACTCTTCACGCCGCGCGCGCGATCGCGCTCGAAACCGGATTGCACTACGTCTATGAAGGAAATATTTTCAGCGACGGCGCGCACACGTCCTGCCCCTCCTGCAAAACTCTTCTCATCCGCCGCTCGTGGCATGACGTCGAGCAAAACCGCCTGAAGGATGGATGCTGCCCGAATTGCGGCCTCGCCATCCCCGGCCGCTGGTCCAATCCGCACGGAAAAACGCCCGCGAAGCTTTTCGAGAGAGAGCGCGAAGCCGCCGCCTCGAAATACTCGCACTTGAATCTCTAACAGCTTATTGAAAATGGAGGGTTGTAGGTCGCGGCTTTAGCCGCGACGAAAGGCCTCAAAAAATATAGTGGGGCTTTAGCCCCTGAAGTTCTTCCCTTACCGCGCGAAGCGATCGTTCTTCTGCACCCGGCTGTGATGCCTGCTATACGTGAAATAAATCACCAGTCCGATGACCAGCCAGATAATCAGCCGCGCCCAGTTGAGCCAGCCGAGCTTGTACATCATGTATCCGTTCACGATGATTCCCAGCACGGGAATCAGCGGAACCCATGGCGTGCGGAAGGGCCGGGGTTGATCTGGCTTGGTCCTGCGCAAAACCAGCACCGCCGCGCACACAATGACAAACGCAAACAGCGTCCCGATGTTCACCATATTTCCGATAATGTCGATGGGCGTAACGCTGCCGACCGTCGCCGCAAGCAATCCCACCAGAATCGTATTCTTGTAGGGCGTGCGGAACTTCGGATGGATGGCCCCGAAGAATTTCCGCGGCAGAAGCCCGTCGTTGGCCATGGCATAGAGCACGCGCGTCTGGCCCAGCAGCATCACCAGCATCACGCTCGTGAGGCCGGCCAGCGCGCCCGCGGTGATGACGTACGATGCGGTCACAAGCCCGCGATCCAGGAACGCAACCGCCAGCGGCGCCTCGATGTTTATCTCCGGCCACGGCACCATCCCGGTCAGAACGCAGGCCACCAAAATGTACAGCACCGTGCAAATCAGCAGGGAAGCGATGATGCCGATGGGAAGGTCCCGCTGCGGGTTCCGCGCTTCCTGCGCGGTGGTCGAAACCGCGTCGAAGCCGATGTAGGCGAAGAATATGTACGCGGCGCCGGCCCCGATGCCCGAAAAGCCCATCGGCGCGAATGTGGACCAGTCGTGGCCCCAGTTCGCGCGATTCACGTAGTGCATCCCCAGAATGATGACGAAAAGAACCACGGCCACCTTCACGAATCACGATCAGCGAGTTGAACGTGGCGCTCTCCTGAATCCCGATCACCAGAATCGCCGTAATCACAAGCGCGATCAGAAACGCCGGAAGATTGAAACCGATCTCGATTCCGAACACGTGCGGCGCGCCCACCAGGTCGTGCGCCCGCTGCAGCAGCTCCGGCGATTGCGCGCGGACGATCTCACCGACTTTCGCCAGAAACGCCTGCGTCCCCGTGGCCAGGCTCGGGTCGGAAGCCTGCGCCATCTGCCGCGCCACAATGCTCTGCGCCGCTCGCAGCGCAGTCCAGTGGTCGTACGCGAGCCACAGCGGCATCTTCAGATGAAAGATTTTGAGGAACTCGATGAAGTGGTTCGACCAGCCTGAAGAGACGGTGCTCGCGCCCATGGCGTATTCCAGCGTCAGGTCCCAGCCGATGATCCACGCCACCAACTCTCCCAGCGCCGCGTAGGCGTAGGTGTACGCGCTGCCTGCCAGCGGGATCAAAGCGGCGAATTCCGCGTAGCACAGCCCCGCAAACGCGCACCCCAGCCCGGATATGACGAACGACAGCATCAGCCCGGGCCCGGCATAATGCGCTCCCAGACCCGAGAGGACGAAGATTCCCGCTCCGATGATCGCGCCCACTCCCAGCGTCGTCAGCGACATCGGCCCGAGCGCGCGCTTCAGAGTATGCTGGCCCTCTTCTACGGCCTCGTTCTGCAGCCAGTCCATCGGCTTCTTCGCCAGCAGCGGACTTCCCATTCGGCATTTCCTCCCAGGAATGAATCTGCTCAACCTACCCACTATGCCCGCGTACTATTTTCATGCGGCTTCCTTGCCCACTTCCACAGGCCATAGACGGGAAGGCCCAGCAGCACAATCAGCAGGCCCGGCCAGGTGTATTGCGGCTTGTAGCGCAACAACTGAATTTCGAGATACACGGCCATCACCAGATAGAGCGCCGGCAGCACGGGATAGCCGAACGCGCGATACGGCCGCTCCATCTCCGGGCGCTTCCATCGCAGCAGGAAAAGACCCACAAGCGTAAGAATATAGAAAATCAGGACGGCAAAGATGAGAAAGTCGAGCAACTGGCTATACGTGCCCGAAAGACACAGGATCGAGGCCCAGATGCACTGCACCACGAGCGCCACCCCCGGCGCGTGATGGCGATTGACCTTTCCGGCCGACGCGAAAAACAGGCGGTCCTTGGCCATGGCGTAATAGATGCGCGCGCCGGAAAGGATCAGGCCGTTATTGCATCCGAAAGTGGAAACGAGAATCGCCGCAGCCATCGCCACCGCTCCCCATGGGCCGAAGATGACCTCGCAAACAGCCGTCGCCACCCGGCCGTCGCTCGCGAATTCCATTCCTCGCGCCAGCGCCGTTGCGCCATGAGGATCTCCCGTGATTGGCAACACGCGAAGATAGGCCACGTTCGCAAGCGTATAGAGCAGGATCACGGCTCCCGTGCCCAGCGCCAGCGAAAGCGGCAAATTGCGGCCCGGATTTTTCACTTCCGCCGCTGTGAACGTCACATTGTTCCAGGCGTCCATGGCGAAGAGCGACCCCACCATCGCCACGCCAACCAGCGAGAGCGTTCCGATCATCCATGCGGGGTTATCGGGCGGATATGCGTGCGGAATCGAAAGCCCCGCATTGCGCCAGAAGTCCGTGAAATTGATTGCGCGGGCGAGCGGAGTGGAGAACCAGAAGCCGAGCAGAACCAGCGCGCCGAGCGCGGCCGTCTTCGTCACCGTGAAAATGTTCTGGACGATTTTTCCCAGCCGCAGTCCGCGCGTATTGATCCAGGTGAGAAACACGATGGAGAGAATCGCGAGAAGATTCTGCCGGTTGAGGCCCACGTTGTAAGGGCCGAGCGAACCGAACCACAGCCGCCACGGCCCGAACGTCCCGATCTTCCATATCCACGCGGATGCGGAAAACCACGGCGCGATGACAGCCGTGAATTTGGCGAAAGCGATGGCCACGGCGGCAATCGTGGCCGTCTGAATCACCAGCAACATCGTCCAGCCGTAGAGGAATCCCCATATCGGCCCGAGCGATTCGCGCAAATAAACGTACTGCCCGCCCGCATGCGGCATGGCCGCGGCCAGCTCGCCGTAGCTGAGCGCCCCGATCAGCGTCATCGCGCCCGCTGCAAGCCACACGACGAGCAGCAAGCCGGGGCTTTGCACCTGATGGGCGATGTCCGCGGAGACGATGAAAATGCCCGAGCCGATCATCGAGCCGACCACAATCATCGTCGCATCGAACAGGCCCAACCCTTTTACAAGCTCAGCATCAGCAGGAGGCCGAGCGGCCGCCGATCCGATTGTTTGCGCTTGCTCCGCCATTCACCCTTGCCTCGAGCCGCGCTCCATGCGCACGCGCTCCGCGATGGAAAGAAATTCCCGCGCCCGCGCCGCCGGGTCGCGCGCCAGCGCGAGATCGCGAATCACGGCCACCGAATCGGCGCCCGCGCGAAACACATCCGCGGCTCGCTCCAATGTGATGCCGCCGATGGCCACAATCGGTTTTCGGGTCAGGCCACGCGCCGCGCGCAGGAACTCGATTCCCACCACGCGGTCGGGATTTTCTTTCGTCCCCGTCGGGAAGATTGGCCCCACAGCAATATAATCCGCCGAAGTCCCGGCGGCCTCGCGCAATTGGTCGAGATTGTGTGTCGAAACACCCACCCAGCTCGATGGGCCGCAAATCCTCCGCGCTTCCTCGACCGGCAGATCCTCCTGGCCGACGTGAACGCCACCGGCCCCGGCAATGGCGGCGATATCCGCCCGGTCGTTGACGATGAGCCGCATTCCACGCGGCGAAAGTTTTTCCGCAAACTCCATGGCTCGCGCCTGCAACTCTCGCGCCGAGGCGCGCTTATCGCGCAACTGAATCAAGCAAACGCCTGCATCCGCCAGTTCGAGAGCGAGGGGAAGGGAAGTTTTTCCGCCGGCGCTCGGGTCAAGAATTGCGTAGAGGGCAGGGAACAGTTCCGCCTCCGGCTACTTCGCGGCTACAACGGTGAGCCGCTCGAGGAAGCTGGTGTCGAACTTTCCGGCAATAAAATCGGGGTCGGCCAGAATTTTCTTGTGCAGGGGAATCGTCGTCTTGACGCCTTCGATCACGAAGCCGTCTAGCGCCTGATGCATTCGCGCGATGGCCTCGGCGCGGTTCTCGCCGTGGGCGACGAGCTTCGCTATCAGCGAATCGTAGTAGGGTGGAATGACGGCATCGGCATAGGCGGCCGTGTCCACGCGAATCCCCGGGCCTCCCGGGACGCGAAACGCCGTAATTCTTCCGGGAGAAGGCGTAAACGTCTCGGGGTCTTCGGCATTGATGCGGCACTCGATGGCGTGGCCGCGGAATGCCACCGGCCCGGTGACATCGCTGAGTTTTTCCCCCGCCGCCAGCCGAATCTGCGACTTCACCAGGTCCACGCCCGTAACCATCTCCGTCAGGGGATGCTCCACCTGGATGCGCGTGTTCATCTCGATGAAATACAGGTTGCCCGAATCGTCGCGCAGGAACTCCACTGTTCCGGCGCTCGAATAGCGGATCTTGCGCAGGGCTTCCACCACCTGCTGCCCGACGCGCTCCCGAGTTGCCGCATCGAGAATCGTCGCGGGCGATTCCTCGAGTACCTTTTGGTGGCGCCGCTGCAGCGTGCATTCGCGCTCGCCCAAATGGATCAAGTTGCCGTAGCGATCGCCCAGAACCTGAATCTCGATGTGCCGCGGCCGCTCCACAAGCCTCTCCATATAAACCTTCGGGCTGCCGAACACCTGCTCGGCCTCGGCACGCGCCGTCTCGAAAGCAGGCGCGAGCTCGCGCTTGTGGCGAACGATGCGCATGCCGCGCCCGCCGCCTCCATTCGCCGCCTTGATAATCAAGGGCAGGCCAATTTCGATCGCGGCGTGCTTCGCAGCCGCTTCGTCCGCAACGATGCCCGCGCTGCCGGGAATCACGGGCAGGCCGGCGGCGGCCATCTCCGCGCGGGCGCGATCCTTCTCGCCCATCATCCGAATCACAGCGGGCGAAGGCCCGATGAAGGTGATGTGCGAGGTCTCGCAGACTTCCGCGAAGCTGGCGTTTTCGGAAAGAAAGCCGTAGCCGGGGTGAATCGCATCCACGTTGGCGATCTCGGCGGCGCTGATCACTTGGGGAATATTCAGGTAGCTCTCCGCCGAGCGCGGCGGGCCGATGCAGATGGCTTCATCGGCAAAGCGCACATGCAGGGCGTTGCGATCCGCCTCGGAATAGACGGCCACGGTGCGCACGCCCAGCTCCTTGCATGCGCCCAGAATTCGCAGCGCGATTTCTCCGCGATTCGCGATGAGGATTTTTCGAAACATTTTTGTCCGGAGCGAAGCTCAGCCGGCCGGGGCGTGGCTGGCGGCCCGTCTCTTGCGCTGCGGTCGTATGCCGAATAGCGGCTCACCGTACTCCACCGGCTTGCCCGTCTCGGCCAATATGCGCACAACCTCTCCCGCGATGTCCGACTCGATTTCGTTCATCAATTTCATGGCTTCGATGATGCATAGCACCTGGCCCGGTTCGACGTGCGCGCCCACCGTGACGTACGGCGCCGCCCCCGGACTCGCGGACGAGTAGTAGGTCCCCACAATCGGGGATTTGATTATGTGCAAGTCCGCTTCGGCCGCTGGCGTGCCGGAAGACGCAGGGCGAGGCGTCTCCACCTTCGATGCGCCAGCTTCGTGGCCTGCGACCGACGAGGTGCGGCCCGCCGCCGGCGGATTCGTCGAAGCCTTCCTCAGCCGGACATGCACTCCCTTGCGTTCGTACTCGAATTCCTCGAGCCCGTGTTTTTGCATGAAGTCGAGAAGCCGCTCGACTCCAGCAAGGTCCACCCCTTGGACCGTCGTTTCCGTGGTTTTTTCCGGCGCCGTCTTCTTTGCCATCTTAGAGTTCGAGGAATTCCCTTGGAGCGGTTGTCAAATCCACGCACCCGCTTGATCCCACCAGGACATCGTCTTCGATGCGGATGCCTCCGAGTCCCTCGATATAAACGCCCGGCTCAACGGTCAAGACCATGCCTTCCTGAAGAATCGTGGTTTCGCCGCGGCCCAGGCGCGGCATTTCGTGTACTTCCAAGCCCAGGCCGTGGCCCAGGCTATGCGTAAAGTACCGCGCCAGACCATGCCGCCTTAAGATATCACGAGCCGCCCGGTCTACATCACCGGCCTTTACACCCGGCCGGATAGCGGCCTTGGCAACCTGCTGCGCCTCCAGGACCGCGCTATATAGACCACGGATGCGCCTGGAGGACCGTCCCAGGAAGACCGTACGAGTCATGTCACTGCAGTAGCCGCGAAGTATAGCACCCTGGTCGAGCACGACCAACTCGTTTTTCCTGAGTAGTTTGGCGGTTGGTCGGGCGTGCGCCCAGGCCGCTCGCGGGCCGGAGGCAGCGATGGTCTCAAACGACGGTCCCGAGCCGCCCCGCCTCTTGATGTCATATTCGATTTTGGCCGCCAGGCTGAGCTCGGAGACCCCCGGCTTTATCGCTCGCAGGAGTCCACGGAAGACCTCGCTCACAATCACGGCGGCTTCGCGCACGGTCGCGAGCTCATCCGCGTCCTTCACAGCGCGCAGCTTCTCGACCGCGCCCTTGTCTGTGGTCCAACGAATCCGGCTGCCCGCCGCAGCTTGGAGCGTCTCTTTCTGAGCTACCGTCAAATGCTCGGGCGAATAAGCCACCCAAAAGCGCGCGCGGCGTCTGCTTAATTCGCGCAGGGCTTCTCCAGCGGCGCGAAGCAAGCCTCGTTTGGCGATGCAAATCCGGGCGCCGGAAACTTCCTCTCGAGCCTGAAACGTGTAGCGGCTATCGGTGAAGAGTGTGCTGCGCCCTGGCTCGACCAGCAAGATCGCAGCGCTCCCGGAAAACCCACATAGATACTGAACATTGGGGAGGTGTGTGACAATCAGGGCATCAGCGCGGAGTCCCGAAATGGCAAGCCGGAGCCGATGGATTCGGCTCCGGCGAAAAGTCAGGTGACTCGATTTTGCAGCGGCGTCAGGCAGCCAATCCCCCGCTTCTCCTCACAAGCGCTAGCTCGGCAGAATACGAGGAGTGAGGAAGAAGAGTAGCTCCTTCGATGAGGAGCTAACCGTCGTGTGCTTGAAGAGGTTGCCGAGCAAGGGCACGCTGCCCAGGATCGGCACCTGATCCACCGCAGTCGTCTGACTGGTGACGATTATGCCGCCGATTACGACCGTAGCGCCATCGTCCACCGTCACCTTTGTTTCGGCCGACTGCGTGATGATTTCCGGGCTTCCGAAGACCGTGACGGCATTATTCGGCTGGTCGTTTTCAACGCTCACGTCCATATAAATAGTGCCTTCCGCGGTGATCTGCGGCGTCACATCCAGCTCGAGAACGGCGTCTACATACTGAACGGATATCGTATTGTTCACGTCTGTCTGAATCGGAACCTTTACGCCCTGCTTGACGGTAGCTTTCTGGTTGTTTTGGGTTATCACTTTCGGCTCCGACAGGAGCTTGCCCACGCCTCGCGATTCAGCAGCATCAATCACGAAATCCAGGGCAAAGTTGGGAGACGCAAATAGGTACTGGATTCCGCTCGTGGGCGCATTCGCGCCCAGATTAAAGACCGACGGCGTCGGGCCCGAAGTAGACGCACCGCCTCCTCCTCCGACGACGATCGGCGGGGGCGGCGTGAAGCTCGCCTCACTCGATCCCACGGCGCTGGTTCCCCCCAATGCGCTGTTGCCCGACCTGCCCGAAAGTGAGAGTTCCGTTCCGAGCTCGCGCGAAAAGTTGCGGTCCGCTTCCACCACACGGGCTTCGATTTCCACCTGCAACGATTTCCGGTCGAGCTGCCGGATGAGATTGTCAATCACGGGCAGCGTGCTCGGAATGTCGCGGATAACGAGCGAATTGGAATAGATGTCCGGCAAAATGTCGCCGCGCGGCGAGAGGAATTTCTTGAGCAGTGCCGCCATCGCCGTCGCCTTGGTATAGCTCAGTGTGCGGGTGGTCGTGACCATATCGACGGCTTCCTCTTGGGCCTTGATGAGGTCGCGGCTATCTTCAGCTTCCTTCCTCAATGTCTCCTTGGTCGCTATGCGCAGCACGTTCCCATCGAGCTGCTTATCCAAATCGTTGTTGTGGAGCACAATGTCAAGCGCCTGATCCCAGGGCACGTCCTCGAGCACGATCGTGACGGTGCCCTTCACGGCCGGATCTACCACCACATTCAGGCCGCTGATCTCGTGAATCAACCGGAAGAAATCGTCCAGGTCCACGTCTTTCAAGTTGACCGAGATGGGCTCGCCCGAATACTTGCTCGATGGCGCGGGCGTGGGCGCGGGAGTTTGTGCCTCGGGCATCTGCGATGGCTCCACTGGCGTTGTCTGGACTTGCGCCTGCGATTCGGGAGCGGTCGCGGTATTGCCGGATTGTGAGGCGGCGGCCGAGGCATTCTCGGCTGCTTGGGTGGCCGCCGCAGTCGCTTGCGGCTGCATCTGCGCCACGACCGGACGCATGACGGCGGAGGAAGGTTGTGTGAGAACTGCGGGCACGAATGTAGCAGGAGCGGGGATTTGCGCCGGCTCCGTCGAGGCCGTTACCTCCACATCGCTCTTCGGAGACTTCGCCTCCGTCGTGGTCAGATTCGGAGCAGGTTCGGCAGGCGCGGCTTCGACCGCGCCCGTTGCCGCCGGAGCGAATGACACCGTGACCGAGTTGCCCGCGGCATCCATCTTGTAGGCAGCCGGCTCGCGCAGGTCAATCACCACGCGCGAGACTTTGGGCGTGAATTGGGCCAGCCGTATTTCACGCACCGGGTCCAGGTTGCTGGCAATGTGGTGTCCTACGGGAGCCCCCAAGTGCGAGCCTGCGAAGTCCAGCACAAGGCGATCCGGATTTTGAAGCGCGATCGCGTGGCAGTCCAAACGCCCGGTGCCGAAAATGCTCACCTGCGTCTGACCGCCCTTCTGCGAGAGGTTCACTTGCTGAATCGTTTCCAGGGTTGTCGCCCGATCGCTTGTCTCGGTTGATTTTACGGCAGCCGGAACGACGGCCGGAGCCGCCGTGACGCTCGGATCCGCAGCCGGAGCAACCTCGGGCGTGCGCCCAACCAGCAGGGCTACATCCTGCGAGTCCTTGCGTTCGATGCGCGGCTCGACGCCATCGCTCAGTAGAATCTCCAGGCGCACCACGGGCTTCTGATCCGCGGTGTAGGAAAGCACGCGATAGCTCTTGACAAGATCGGAAGCCACCACGCGCGCTCCAGCGTCGTCCCCGGACGACACACCCGTCATGTCCAGCACGTAGAGGCTCTTGCTGGGGCGATACGTGGTGTATTCGAATGGCGCATTCGCCTGCGCTTCCAGGCGCACCGTGCCATCCTGGACGACCGCCTTCACGTGCACGACAGGTGCCGCGTCGGCACCCGGAAGTGCTCCGTTCGATAGTATCAGGCCGGCCGCGAGGAGCGCGCCGAGCCTCCATCCTCGTCCGATGATCCTCATTGATGCTCTCCTGCACTCGCGAAGATTCGTTTCGTCACCGTGCGCTCGACCATCTTCCCGAACGCGTCCTTGGTGTTTTCCCGAAACGTGACACCATCGAGCCCTATCTTCTCCACTTCTCCATCGTAGAGGTGATCTCCTTCCCGGACGAAATACACGTGATCTCCCGGGTTGGAAACTACGGCAATCATTCCATCCGGCGAACTCACCGCTCCATCCACGCGGACGGTCGAGATCACCAGACCAGCTTTGCCCGGTGGCAAATGCAGCCCGTTATCTTTCCCCATGTTGACAAGCGGCAAGAATGGGTCGCGTCGGATCGCAACAGACTCACCATTTTCCGCCGCCGGTGTCGCAGCCGGACCCGCCGCGGAGGTTTGCGAAGCGTGGGCGGCTTTCCCGGCTTTGTGCGCATGCCCCTTCGCCGGCTTGGTTCCCTGCGCCCCCGCCACCAGGACAACGAAAAACGACATTGCCAGCAGCGCGAGGAGGCTCCCGGATATCCTTGCTAATCTCATCGTCATGGCCCTACCTTCTTTTCTTCGCAGTGGGAGCAGGCTGCGCCTCCGCTCCCTGCGTGAAGAAGGTTGTGATTGTAAATGTCCCGCTCACGGACGTTCCCGGGTTCATGTGAAACTTTCCAGGACTCTTGCTGATGGAGGCCAGCTTCAAATTACCGACATTGATAATCCGGGAAAGCCGCCCCAGACGGGAAAAGAAATCGAGAAGGGAAAAATAGGGGCCGTCGGCTTCCACATCGAACGGCATCTCGAAGTAATAGGGTTCTGTGGCGACGGGTTTGGCCGTTAGATGCCGGATCGCAACGCCCGCATTCACCGCCGCGCCTTGGACCATCAGCATGAACTGATCCGCCTGCTTCTCCTCCGGGACAATGGTCTGCAGCGTGGCAAGTTGCTTCGAAAGCGCATCCATTTCAGACTGCAGTTCCACCTTCTTCTGTTTGTACACGCGTAGGCTGTCAACCTCGTCCTTCAGCGGCTGCAGTTGCGCCTGGGCGGCTTCAAGCTGCGTGCGGATAGTGCTCAAAGGCGAACCCGGAATATAAAATCCCGCCAGAATCAGTGTGACCGCGAGCGCCACGCAAAAAAGGGCTTGCAGAGGCCACGCCCATTCCCGGAACGGCGTCGCCATGGCTAGCTCCTCCCCTTGGCCGGCGTTTTCGGGGTTTGCCCCGTCCCCGTGGGCTGCGTTTCCACTTGCCCTCCGCCCGCCGAAGTGTTGATCGCAGCTGTCATCTTAAAATCATAAGTCTCCACGCCCGGCATAATGTCGTTCTCCTGGGCTTCTTGGATTTCGACGTTGTCGAAATAGCCGGATCGCTTCAGTTGGGTGATGAAATTAGCCACGGCATTGATCGAGCCGGCTTCACCCTCGAATTTCAGTGTATTGTCCGTCCGCTCGAGAGACGTGAGCCAGAGGGAATCCACGCGCACAACAGTGTTGGCTACCATCTGGAGCAGATCCTGGGCGCCGGTGCGGTTCCTTTGAAGCGTCTCGATCACGTCGATCCTCTGCTGAAGAACCGACTTCTCATTTTCGAATCTGTCCACATCTTCCTTAACCTGCTGGAGGCTGGCCTTCTCGGCGGTCAGCGCCGCGATTTTGGCATTCGTGGCATCCAGGCTGCTCTTCTCCTGGTAGTAGGTGATTCCCAGGACGGCTGCGGCAACAACGAAGGCCGCGAGCAAGAAAACAAGTTGAACCGCGGCTTCGAGCGGCACGGACTCCTTGGCCGCCTTCGGACGCGCTTGCCCCAATAAGTTGATGCGAATCATGGCGTGTCAAAGCTCCTTAGCGCCAGGCCCACCGCGACGGCCAGGCATGGCGCCATCTCGCGGATCTGGCTCTCATTGTGACGCCCTGTGCCGATATTGATCTTTTGAAACGGATAGAGCTCCTCCACAGGCATGGCGAATTCCTCCTTGAGAAGGTCGAGCAAGCCGGGAACACGCGCGCTGCCCCCGGCGACAAAAATCCGGCGGATGTTTTCGCCGCTGGCCGTGGCGCGGAAGAAATCGAACGTCTTCTGTATCTCCAGGATCAAAACGTCCGAGACGGACCGAAGTATGGCGTTCCGCTGCTCCTCGGTTACGCCGGCCAGCGTCCCGCCCATCTTCAGCTTCTCGGCATCCTCGAAGCTCAAATCCAGTTCCTTCTGAAGCGCGTCGGTGTACTGGTTGCCGCCCACCGAAACGTCGCGCGTAAACAAGGGCGTCCATCCGCGAACGATGTTGATGTTCATCACGCTGGCGCCGATGTTGAGCAGCGCGGCCACCTGCGAGGGGTCCGGATCGTAATTCACCTCGAAACTGTTTTGCAGCGCGAACGCATCAATGTCCACGATCACCGGCGTTTTCCCCGCCTGGGCCAGAACGTTTGTGTGGTTCAAGATTTTGTCCTTCTTCACGGCCACAAGAAGAACGTCCATCTGGTTCTCGTTGGCCTCCAGAAGCTGATGGCTCAGGTTGACGTCGGCAATATCGAAGGGGATGTGCTGGCTCGCTTCCGTTTGAATGCGGTCGTAGAGTTCTTCCTCGCTCATCAGAGGCATGCTGACTCTCTTCACGATCACGGAGTGTCCGCAAACCGACGTGGCCACGTCCTTGGTCTTGATCTTCTGGCTTTCGAAGATGGAAATGATTTTTTCAGCTACGGAGGGGGCGTCCATGATGGCCCCATCCACCACGGTGTCCTGGGCCAGCCGCTCGACGCCAAAGCTCACCAGGTCGTATCCCGCCTTCGTCTTCTTCAGCTCCACCGCTTTTACGGAACTGGAGCCAATATCCAGGCCGATTAGAGATTTCGTCTTGCGCAAATTAAACATCCCGCGACCCCTCGCTCCGCACGGCCCTGCGGCGTGCACCCCACGCGGCCTTTTTCCCTGCTGTCTTTTGGTCTCTTGGAATTTTTTTGCTGTTCATCTTGCTGCGCGCTAGCCCCACCGATTCGGCGCTCGCCCCCCGAAAAAAGAAACTCAGTACTATTAGGACTGGTACCCTGCCTCTGACCGTTTATTGCACCCATAGCAGGGCCTGTCAAGCCGCGTAATGCCAAGCGTGTGCTCTTGGTAAAATACAGTCCCAAGGGACAGGGCGGGCCGAAAGGACAGTCACGACAGTGGGGGAGGCAGCTAGGCTGTTTTTTTCAAGAACTCTTGACTGCCGATGGCTGCTTGCTCGAGAGGATTCCTACTTTACCTTTTCTTCGACCGGTTGAAATTTATTTGGGGCCAAATCGCGTCCACGCGTTTTTTGGTGGTTTCATCCATGCGGATTTCATCGGGCCAGCGCCCTGTGTAGCCTTCTTCGGGCCATTTGCGCGTGGCGTCTATTCCCATTTTTGAACCGAAGTCCTGCCGCCGTGCGGCATGGTCGAGCGTATCCACGGGGCCGAGCACGAACTGTATGTCCCGCTCCGGATCGATGGCGCACAGCGCCTTCCACACCACATCCCTCGGGTCCTGGACGTTCACGTCGTGGTCCACCACCACAATCACCTTCGTGAACATCGCTTGCCCCAGCGACCAAATGGCATTCATCGTCTTCCGCGCGTGCCCCGGATAGCTCTTGCGGATCGAGACGATCATCAGATTCTGAAAAATCCCCTCGGCGGGCATGGCCACATCCACGATCTCGGGGTGCTGCATCTTCATGACGGGAAGAAAAATCCGCTCGATGGCATGCCCGATGAAATAGTCCTCCTGGGGAGGCGGCCCAACGATGGTCGTTAGATAGAGCGGCTCTTTCCGGTGCGTCAGGCAGCCCACATTGAAAACGGGATATTGCCCTTCGAGAGAGTAGAACCCGGTATGGTCGCCGAAGGGGCCCTCCGTCCGAAGCTCTGCGAGGTCCACCGTGCCTTCCAGCACGATCTCGGCGTTCGCAGGAACTTCCAAGTCCACGGTCTTGCACGGCACCAGTTCAACCGGTTCGCGCCGCAAGAAACCCGCAAAGAGAAATTCGTCCATGTCCGGCGGGACGGGCAGGATGCCGGCCATGCACGTGGCGGGATCGGCGCCGATGGCCACGGCGACCTCAAGCCTTCCCCGGTGGCTCTTCGATCGAGCGCTGCGGAAGTGCTCGGCGCCGTGCTTCTGCGTCTGCCAGTGCATTCCCGTCGTCCGCGGTCCGAAAACCTGCATCCGATAACACCCCACGTTGCGCCTTCCGGTCTCCGGATTTTTCGTGATCACCATCGGCCAGGTGATGTACCTTCCGCCGTCCTGTGGCCAGCACTGCAGGATGGGAAAATCGAGCAGCGAAAACTTTTCCGTGAGCGCCACTTCCTGGCAGTCGCCGCTCCGCACCGTCTTCGGAAAGAACGACCCGATTTCGGCGAGCTTCGGCAGCATCTTCACCTTTTCGAGAAGCCCCTGCGGCGATTGCATCTCCAGGAATGAACTGACGCGCGCCGCAACTTCGTCAACCGACTTCGCGCCAAGCGCCAGATTCATGCGCCGCTCCGTGCCCACCAGGTTTGTCACCGCCGGAATCCGCGACCCCTTGGCGCGCTCGAACAGAAGCGCCGGCCCGCCGGCCTTTACGGTGCGGTCCGTGATCTCCGCGATCTCGAGCACCGGATCCACCTCGGCGGTAATCCGTTCGAGCTCGCCTTCTTTTTCGAGCGTGCGCAGAAAATCACGCAAGTCGCGATACGCCACAGCCCCTCCCTCGATTAAATCTCCCGGGACCATCCTCCCCCGAGCCCTGCCTGTCGCCAAGCAGGCGCCCACTCTAACACGGAGACTCCCGCCAAACGAGGGCTGAGCCTTGCGGAAATAACGCTGGACAATTCACAGTCCTCAATATAATTTTCAATTACCGATGTCTAAAACTCCGTGGTAGTAACCTAGCTTCTGCCGTGGAGTTTCGAGACGGGGTCTCTCGAAATGAAGACACGAACTTCGTGGCTGGCCGCCGGTTTGGCACTCCTCCCGATTGCGCTTCCCGGGTGTGGCGGAAGCGGTGGCACGACCGGCTCATCTGATCCGACGCTTACGTATGTCCTCGGAACAACCTTCTCCGCAGGCGGCGGACGCACCTTTGGCCCTGTCGTCGCTGACTTTGACCGTGACGGGACTCCCGACATCGCTGTCGCAAACTTCGCCTCGAACAGCATTGAGGTGTTCCTCAACAAGAACAAGGGTGGACAATTCGGCGCTGCGGTTGTGACGCCCGTGAATCCGATGGGGGCTCTCAATATCGGCCCTATCGTCGAGGGAGACTTCAATGGAGATGGTAAGCCGGACTTGGTCGTCTCCACAATAGCCGGGGGCCAATCCTGCATCGTGCTGCTTGGCAATGGCGACGGGACCTTCACACAGCAACCGCCTATACCAAATTGCAACGGGTTTCTTCTTGGTGTAGAGGCGGACCTGAATGGCGACGGCCATCAGGATTTGGTGCTCGCCGGGAATCCACTGGCGTATGTGGCCATGGGGAAGGGGGACGGCACATTCACAGTAACCGCCCTTCCGCAGGTTTCTGCGCCTCCAGGAATGGTTCCGATCATTCTCCCCTATACAGGGGGAATTACTATTGCTGATTTTCACGGCAATGGAAAACTCGATATCGTCGGTGCCACATCTCCCCAGACTGGAGAAGCCGCCATAGCTGTCTACACCGGCAATGGCGACGGAACCTTCCAGACCCCAACGGTCACGCCCATCTTTGGTTCCTTCGTCGATGCGCTGGCAAGCGGCGACTTCCTGAACAACGGGAAGCAGGATCTTTTGATGGGCTCGCCGTACGAAGCCTTGATTCTCCCCGGAAACGGTGATGGCACATTTCAGCTTGGTCCTCTATCAATTCCTCCTCCGATGATCGGCAGCATAAGCCCGACGGTCCTCGTCTACGAATCCTCTGCACCCGCACCTCCCAACGGCCCCCCCGCCAATACCCTTGCTGTATACGCCGTGGCGTCCGACCTGACAGGCGATGGCAAGCTTGGCGTGGTCACTGCGGACCTTTATACCGGAACCATGCAGATCGCGCTGAACTCCGCGCTCGGAAAAACTCCCCCGAATCCTGGCATTTTCCAATTCACCCTTGCGCCGGGCAATTTAGGCCTGGCTACTGGCGACTTGAATGGCGACGGAGTCCAAGACGTGGTTGTCCTGAAGGGCCAGACGGGTGACATCACGACCATCCTTTCAAAATACCAATAGCCATCGCCTGTTGCAGTCATCCTCGCACCCTCGCCGAGGACATCCCGCGTAACCGAAAACGCCTCGCCCGCGTACCATAGAAGAGCAGAAAAGGCGTGTGCCCACGCGCGAATCGAGGAGCCTCATGCATCGGAAGGGAAGGGAACTGTCCGCGCTTGCCGCAGCCTTTATAATTTTCATAGCGGGCGCAATCGCCCTCACTCCGTCCCGCGCCGCCTCTGCTGTCGCCCAGCAGACGCAGCAGCCTTCGGTGCCAAGCCCCGTCGCCAAGCGCGTGGGCGCAATCAAAGCTATTTCAGGCAACACCATCACTCTCGCGCCAGACACTGGACCCCAAATCAGCGTCGTGGTCGAAGACTCCACGCACATTTTTCAAATCGCCCCGGGCGAAAAAGATTTGAAGTCCGCCACGCCCATTCATTTGTCCGATCTTCAGCCGGGCGACCGCATTCTCGTTGCCGGAAAACTTTCCGACGACGCCGCATCCATCGAGGCATCCGCCATCCTCGCCATGAAGCGTTCCGACGTCGAAGCGAAGCAACAGGCGGAGCGCGAAGCCTGGCAGCACGGCGTGGGCGGCCTTGTGAAGTCGGTGGATTCCACAGCCGGCACAATCTCCATTTCCGTGGCAACCACTGGTGGCATCAAGGACGTCGCAGTCCTTGTGACCACTGCCACCACTTTCCTTCGCTATGCCCCCAATTCGGTGAATTTCGTCGACGCCCTGCCCAGCTCACTGGTCGAGATCAAGCCCGGCGACCAGCTTCGCGCGCGCGGCGCTCGCAGCGCCGATGGCACCCAATTCGCCGCCGACGCCATCGTCTCCGGCTCCTTCCGCAACATTGCCGGCACCATCACCTCTCTCGATACTCCCTCCGGCACAATGACCGTCATGGATCTCATCACCAAGAAGCCGGTGACCGTAAAAATCACATCCGATTCGCAGCTTCGGAAATTTCCTCCCGAAATCGCCCAGCGCATTGCCATCCGTTTGAAGGGCGCAGCAGCGCAGGGCGGCCCTCCGCCCGACTCGCCGCCCCGGGAGCTGCGGGACAATCTGGACCTGAGGGGCAGCGCCCCGGCGGTGCGGGCCCGCCCACCGCACCGGGCAGCTCTTCAGGCCCAGCCGGCGGGCAGTTCGACTTCCAGCAAATCGTGAATCGCATGCCCGCGGCCACGCTCGCCGATTTTCAAAAGGGTGACGCCGTGATGATTGTCTCCACCGAAAGCGGGGAATCCGGAAAAGTTACCGCCATCAGCCTTCTGGGTGGCGTCGAACCCATCCTGGCGGCCGCGCCCAGCAACAGCCAGACGATGACGCTTTCGCCCTGGAGCCTGGGCGGTGAAGCCGCCGCCGGCGATGCCGATGCGAGTCCTTAGGCCGCCGCGCTCCACCATATGCACGCAAAAAACTTCTCGGGAGACAGAATGGAATTTCGGCCCCCTCAAAATTTAATCCTCATCGCGGCTATTCTTTTCACCCTCGCCCTTGCCGCTCCGGCATCCGCCCAGACCACTCCCGGCGCTCTCCATGGAGTCGTCACGGACCCTTCCGGCGCGGTCGTGCCGCGCGCCAACGTAGTCGTAACAGCACCCGGCGGGAAGCCGCTCACCGCGACCACAAATCGCCAAGGTGCATTCGCCTTCGATGGCTTGGCGGCAGGGAAGTACACGGTCGTGGTTACCATCAAAAGTTTCGCTACGTACGAAAATGACGACGTCGAAATTACCTCGGGCCAGACGCAAAACCTCGCCGTCGCCCTCGCGATCGAGGCCCAACAGCAGCAGGTAACTGTCACGAGCGAAGGCCCCACCGTCAACGTCAGTCCCGAGAACAACGCCGGCGCGATTATTATCAGCGGCAAGGAGCTCGATGCCCTCTCGGATGACCCCGATGAGTTGCTCTCCGATCTCCAGGCCCTTGCGGGGCCTTCCGCCGGCCCCAACGGCGGGCAGTTGTACATTGACGGCTTTACCGCCGGGCAGCTTCCCCCCAAATCCTCCATCCGCGAAATCCGCATCAATCAGAATCCTTTTTCCGCGGAGTACGACAAGATCGGTTACGGCCGGATCGAAATCCTCACCAAGCCCGGCACCGACAAGTTCCACGGCCATTTCGAAGTTCAGGGAAATGATTCCGCGCTCAACACAAAAAATCCCTTCGCCCAGGGTTCCATTCCCGGCTACGACAAGGTTCAGTACGAGGGTTCTCTCAGCGGCCCGCTCTCCAAGAAGGCCTCCTTCACCTTCACAGTCCAGCAGCGGAATATCAACGATCTCTCGATTGTGGATGCCTGTGTCCCCGGCTCGGGCAGCCCCGCCAACACCTGCAACAGCAGCTCGCTTGTTCCCTTCAATGCTTCCGTCCCCAATCGCTTGACCCGTACGAACATCGGCCCGCGCCTCGACTATCAGCTCACCCCCACCAATACCTTGACGGTGCGTTACCAGTATTACCGCGACAATGAAATCAATCAGGGTATCGGCGGCCGAACCCTTCCGTCTCAGGCCTACAATGCTCTGAGCACCGAGCAAACCCTGCAAGTCAGCGATACCCAGATTCTCAGCCCCCACGTCGTCAATGAAACGAACTTCCAGTACATTCGCGACGTAAGCAGCCAGACGCCGCAAACGGCCTTACTGAACCCCGCCTCGTGCCCCGCCTCCGGTCCCAAGTTAGTCCTATCCGGTGAGTTTTCGTGCGGCGGCAATTATCAGGGGAACACCGCTGACACCCAGAACCACTATGAATTTCAAAACTACACTTCATGGGCCCTCGGCAAGCATTTTCTAAAATTCGGAGCGCGCCTCCGCGATGTTGACGATCAAAACCGCTCGGTCTCCGGCTTCAACGGCCAGTTCATATTTCCTGACATCGCTGCCTATCTGGCTGGTACTCCGAACCAGTTCGCGCTCACGGCTGGAATTCCCAACGCCCACGTCAACCTCTTCGACGCAGGCTTATATGTCCAGGACGATTGGCGCGTGAAGCCCAATATCACCTTGAGCGGCGGCCTGCGCTTTGAAACGCAAAATCACATCAGCGACCATGCCGATTGGGCGCCCCGCGTGGCCATCGCCTGGGGTCTCGGCCACGGAAAAGCGCCCAAGACCGTTCTCCGTGCAGGGTGGGGCATTTTCTACGACCGGTTCCAGGAGTCGAACGTCCTTGAAGAAGAGCGCCTGAACGGCGTGATTCAGACCGAATATGTGATCAACAATCCGGCCTTTTATCCCACCGTTCCCTCACCGCCTTCGCCCGATCTTCCGGGCTCCGCCTCCACTATCTATATGACTCCCACATCCCTCCACGCGCCCTACACCATGCAAACGGCTCTCACCCTCGAGCGCCAGCTCACCAAAATTTCCACGCTTTCTGTTACCTACTTGAATTCGCGCGGCGTCCACCAGCTCCTGAGCAACAGCATCAATACGCCCGATCCCTATCTTCCGGGCAACCCGCGAATGTTTCCCGCAGAGGGAAATATCTACCAGTATGAATCCGATGGCGTCTTCGAGCAGAATCAGCTCATCATCAATATCAATGTCCGCGCTGGATCGAAACTCGCCCTCTTCGGCTACTACGTCCTCAACTACGCCAATAGCGACACCTCCGGCGTCAGTAGTTTCCAGTCGAATCCTTTTGATCTTGCGCAGGATTATGGCCGCGCCTCATTCGACACCCGAAATCGCGTCTTCTTTGGCGGCTCCGTCCTCCTGCCTCACGCCGTTCGCCTCAGCCCGTTCCTGATTGCCAGTTCCGGCCGTCCCTTCAACGTTACAATCCCCAACGATCTCCTCGGGACGACGATTCTGAATCAGCGGCCCGCTCTCGTCTCCACCGCCACTTGCTCGCCGGTTCAAATCTCTTCCAGCGGGGGCGGCAGCATGAATATTTTTTGCACTCCCCTCGGCACCTTCAACGACTTCAACGACATCCCCACACCCGTGCCCCCCTATGTCCCGATTCCCATCAACGACTTTACCGGTCCCAACTATTTCAGCCTGAACCTGCGCATCAGCAAGTCCTTTGGCTTCGGCAAGCCGGCGGAAGGCGCGGGCGGAAGACCGGCGGGCGGAGGAGGAGGGGGAGAAGGAAGGCGCGCCCCGGGAGGGAATATATGGGGTGGGGGCGGAGCGCCCGGAATTGGAAGCGGAAACGATACGAACCGCCCTTACAGCGTCACCTTAAGCATCAATGCTCGCAATATCTTTAACAATGTCAACCTCGCGCCTCCCATCGGCAACCTCTCTCTCGGGACCGGTCAATTCATCGGCTTGGCCGGGGGAGGCGGGGGAGGCCCTGGCGGCGGTGGCGGAGGGCCATCCGGTGCCTCAAACCGCCTCATCTACCTGCAAGCCTCATTCGACTTCTAAGCGGCTTCTAAGAGCTTATTGAAAAAGCAGAAGCTCCTGTATGTCCCGGCTCTTGCCGCGACGCAGGCAAGACGCTTTGTAGGCCGCGGTTTCAACCGCGGCATAAGCGACATGAACTGACGGGGGCTTCAGCCCCCGAAGTTCACCGAATTAGTTTTTCATCAAGCCTCTATTTGGCCCGAGCGGTTCAGCAGAATTGTACCTTCGTACTATAGGCCGAAACGCGCCGGATTCTCATACTACGCCATGGTCGAGCGCCAGAAACACACGCTCTTCGCCAGGGAACGGGGAGGGGAAGTGGCTGCTGATTTCGCGCACCCAATAAAACCATGATGTCCGCGATCATCTTCGTGTGCTGCTTCGGGGCTGCGGGACAGTTCCTGGTGGCCTATTGCCGCACGCTCCTGGCAGGCTCCGACTCATTGGTCATATCCGACCACACCAGAGAAGTCGCCGGGATCCATGGAAAAACATTGGACCCCTGTGAATTCAACCGCCTCCTGGGACTTGCGCGAATGACCGGCATTCCCGCCGCGGACACCACCCAGCTTCGCGCCGTCAAATCCTATTACCGCATCCTAAGCCTTGCGGAGCGCCTCCTGTCCTCGCGTTCCCCCGAGGCGCTGCAATGGATCGAGCGCGAACTTTCGCGCTGCACCTATTTTGCCGCCGTCTCGCTCGACCGCCGCCTCGTCCCCGTCGCCAATTAGCTCCCACCTCCGCAGGCCTTGGTAGCACACACACCCTTGTGCCTGTGCAGGTTTCGCTGCCCGCGCCCTTCACATCACTCGTGGGCGCGCGCCATTGGGTCTTCGATTTTTACGTGGTTGTAACCTCAGAACCCCGCGCCCCGCGCTATACTGTGTATCCCTGCCGGTTGAGGTGACAATTGAACGTCAGTCCCGCGGCCGGCAAGCCGGCTGATCCATCCATCCTGGTAAATGTCCCGAAGCTCGTCACGGCGTACTACGTCTTGCGGCCTGACCCAAGCGACGCCATGCAACAGGTTGTCTTCGGCACTTCGGGCCATCGCGGCTCTTCCTTCGATGCTGCCTTCAACGAGTGGCACATCCTCGCCATTACGCAGGCCATTTGTGACTTCCGTAAGTTGCAGAAAATTGACGGGCCGCTCTACCTCGGAATGGACACTCATGCGCTCTCCGAGCCGGCTTTTGCCAGCGCCCTGGAAGTGCTCGCGGCAAATAGCGTCGACGTGATGCTCTCGGAGGGCACTCCGTACACGCCCACTCCCGTCGTTTCCCACGCCATCCTCCTGGACAACAGTCGGCGGAAGACGGGGTTCGCCGACGGCATCGTGATCACGCCGTCTCACAATCCTCCCGACGATGGCGGCTTCAAGTACGATCCTCCGCACGGCGGACCAGCCGATTCGCACGTTACGTCCTGGATCGAATCGAAGGCCAATGAATATCTCCGCGCCTCGCTCGAAGGCGTCAAGCGCATGCTCTTCGCGCGAGCGCTGCGAGCCTCCACGACCCACAAATATGACTACCTGCACTCGTACGTCGGCGATCTCGAAAGCGTTATCGACATGCCGGCGATTCGCGATGCCGGCCTTAATCTCGGCGTGGACCCGCTCGGAGGCGCCGGCATCGATTATTGGCCGCTGATTGCCGAGCGCTATGGCCTCCATCTCACCGTCGTGAACCAGTCCATTGATCCCACGTTTCGATTCATGACCGTGGATTGGGACGGAAAAATTCGCATGGATCCCTCCTCACCTTACGCCATGGAAAGACTCATCGGATTGAAAGACAAATTCGACATCGCATTTGCCGCCGATACCGACCACGACCGCCACGGCATCGTCACCAAATCGAGCGGCCTCCTGCCGCCGAACCACTACCTTTCTGTCTGCATCCACTACTTGTTCGCAAATCGCAAGAACTGGGGCCATGACGTCGCCGTCGGCAAAACCGTCGTGAGCAGCAGCATGATCGATCGCGTCACTGCCCACCTGGGACGCCGCCTGTACGAGGTCCCCGTCGGCTTCAAGTGGTTTGTCGAAGGTCTTTTGTCCGGGCGGCTGGGGTTCGCCGGCGAAGAGAGCGCCGGCTCCTCGTTTCTCCGGCGCGCCGGGGGCGCATGGACCACGGACAAGGACGGAATAATTCCTTGTCTGCTCTCCGCGGAAATCACGGCGCGTCTGGGACGCGACCCGGGCGAAATCTACCATGACCTCACTCGTGAGCTGGGCGACCCGGTCTACGAACGCATTGACGCTCCCGCCACGCTCCAACAAAAGGCCGCCCTCGCGAGGCTGTCCCCAGCCGATATCCACATCACCGAAGTCGCCGGCGAAAAGGTCCAGCAGATTTTGACCGCAGCTCCGGGAGACGGCAGCCCCATCGGCGGAATCAAGGTGATCGCTGAGAATGGCTGGTTCGCCGCGCGCCCTTCGGGTACGGAGGAGATTTACAAGATTTACGCCGAGAGCTTCCTCGGCCAGGATCATCTGCGACGCCTCGAAGAGGAAGCCCAAACAATCGTTTCGGACACGCTCGCACGCAGTGCGCGAGCAGCGGCTGGCGGCTAAGCCGCGGGGAGGAAACCGTTATGAGCAGTCCTGCAGCTAGCAATCGGCCCTCTGATGCAGACATTTCGGAGACTCTTAACGAGTTGGCTTTGGACCTGAGGTGGTCCTACAATCACTCCGCGGATCAGCTCTGGGAACGGCTCGACCCGGAGCTCTGGGAGCTCACTCACAATCCCTGGCTTGTGCTGCAAACCGTTTCTCGCGAAAGGTTGCGGAGCGTTATCGCTGATCCGAACTTCCAAAAACTCCTCACCGATATCCATCACGGGATAAAAACCACCCTGGAGTCCCAAGGCTGGTTTCCACGGGCGTATCCGAATTCCGGTCTCTCGGCCGTCGCCTATTTCTCCATGGAGTTCATGTTGAGCGAAGCGCTCCCCATTTATTCGGGCGGGCTTGGCAACGTTGCCGGCGATCAACTCAAGACCGCAAGCAACCTAAGTGTTCCCTCCGTCGGCGTCAGCCTTCTCTACCAACAGGGTTACTTCCGCCAGGAAATCGACGCGCAGGGATGGCAGCAGGCACTCTATCCATTCAATGCTCCCGGCCAGTTGCCTGTCAGGCCCCTGCGCCAGTCGAATGGCGAATGGCTGCGCTTCACCATAGAGCTTCCCGGCTCCGAGCTTTGGATTCGCGCCTGGCAGGTGCGCGTAGGCCGAGCGACATTGTATCTCCTTGATACCAACGACCCCGTGAATTTCCCGGTCCATCGCGGCATCACCAGCGAACTCTATGGGGGCGGTTCGGAATTGCGCCTGCAACAGGAACTGGTTCTCGGAATTGGCGGCTGGCGGCTTTTGAAAGCCCTCGGTTTGCGCCCCGAGGTGTGTCACCTCAACGAAGGCCACGCCGCCTTCGCAGTGCTGGAGCGGGCCCGCTCATACATGGCCGATAACAAGCAGCCCTTCGACTCGGCCCTCGCCATCACGCGCGCCGGCAATCTTTTCACCACCCACACTCCCGTCAGCGCGGGCTTCGACCGTTTCGATCCCGGCCTGATGGCGTGGTACCTCCAGAAGTACGCGCAGGACGGATTGGGGATTTCACTCGCCGATCTCTTGGCGCTGGGACGCCAAAATCGCAATGACTCATCCGAGCCATTCAATATGGCCTACCTCGCCGTCCGCGGAAGCGGTGCCGTCAACGGCGTCAGCCGTTTGCACGGCCAGGTCAGCCGCAAAATTTTTCAAGTCCTCTTCCCCCGATGGCCGGAAACCGAGGTCCCGATCACTTACGTCACAAACGGCGTGCACATGCCCACTTGGGACTCTCCCGAGGCAGATCACCTTTGGGAAACCGTCTGCGGAAAAGGGCGGTGGCGAGATACCATGGCTGGACTCGAGGACGCGCTTCGCAAGGCCAGCGATTCCGATCTTTGGCAGCTTCGCGCCGATAGCCGCAGGTCCTTTATCGCCTACGTTCGCAAGCGCTACGTGCGCCAACTGGCAAGCCGCGGTGCCTCGACCGAAGACATTGCCCGCGCTGCGCAGGTGCTCGACGCGGACACTCTCACGCTCGGCTTTGCCCGCAGGTTCGCGCCTTACAAACGCCCCAACCTCCTCTTGCACGATCCCGAGCGGCTTGCCGCTATCCTCACCAACCACGGCCGTCCCGTCCAGCTCGTCCTCGCTGGAAAGGCCCATCCGCAAGACGGGGAAGGCCAGGGCATGATCCACCAGTGGGTCCAGTTCTCCTATCGGTCCGATGTGCGCTCTCGCGTGGTCTTCCTCAGTGACTACGATCTCCTCATGGCCGAGCAGCTTGTCCAGGGCGTGGACCTTTGGGTGAACACGCCTCGACGCCCCTGGGAAGCCAGCGGCACCAGCGGCATGAAAGTGCTCGTCAATGGCGGGCTGAATCTCTCCGAGCTGGATGGCTGGTGGGCGGAAGCCTACTCCCCCGAAGTCGGCTGGGCCATCGGTGACGGCAAGGAGCATGATGGCGATCCGGCCTGGGACGCGGCGGAAGCCGAAGCCCTCTATGGACTGCTCGAGCGGGAAATTGTTCCCGAATTCTACGCCCGCGACGACCACGGAATTTCGCGCGCCTGGGTCGCTCGCATGCGCGAAAGCATGGCCAAGCTGACCCCCCGTTTCTCCACCAACCGCGTGGTCCGGCAGTACACCGAGGAGCATTACCTCCCGGCCGCCTGCCGCCTATCGCGACCGCTCCGCGAACGGAGGCTCGTTGGGAGCTGATTTGCTCAAGTGGAGCGCCCAACTTGCCCAGCACTGGTCAGGCCTGCGCTTCGGCCCCGCCACACTCGAAGAGAAGGATGGGCAGCAGATCTTTCAGGTCCAGGTCTTTCTCGACGACCTCGATCCCGACGCCGTCGCTGTCGAGCTTTACGCGGAAGGCCAAGCGGAAGGGAACGCGGAAGGGAAAAATGGTGACGCGCCTTCGCGCCATCCCATGAATCGCGGCGAGCGTCTCGTCGGCTCCGCCAACGCCTTCATGTACACAGCCAGTATTCCGGCCACTCGCCCTGCGGCGGACTACACCCCGCGCCTGATCCCGCAGCATGCCGGAGCACTCGTGCCCCTCGAAGCTCCCTTTATTCTCTGGCACGATGCCCCCTCCTGGCGCTGATCCACTTGAGCTACTAAAACCGCCTGGCCCTCTTTGGCTAAGTTTGCATACAAGTGGAAGGGAACTTCTCTGCCTCCGGGATTTTTGTGCAAAGATTTGCATACTTACGCCGCAGGCACACCCTACAGGACATGTTATTTCAAAACGTTCATTCATTATTCACTTTGCCCTAACAATCGCTAGGCATATGTACACGGCCCCGTGACGACAAGACTGCTTCACGTAGTTCGATAGGCAGGAACTATCACTACGGAAGCTCAATGCCAAAGTGAACTAGGGAGGCAAAACATATGACAAAACAAATCCTTGCTGTAGCCCTTCTCTGCATCGGGGCAGCTTTCGTTCTGACAACTCCGGCGCACGCGGATATCGTTGCGACCACCGCTTCGTACGACAGCCCGAACGGTTACGACTTCGCAACCACCTCTCCGCCTACCACCCCCCAGCTGATCGGTACGTTTAACTTCACGATCCCGGCCGGAGTGCAAGTTGGCAGCATCACGGTTTCGGGGAGCTTCGGTAACGGCGACGTCCCCAATACGGCGCTGAGTGATTACTTATCTCGGATTCGCGGCGACGAGGCGGCCGTTGAAGTGGCTGCCTGCGACAGCATCGCAGCAAACTGCTACTCCGGCCAGGAAGGCCCTATACCTGGACCGCAACATTGACCCAGACGGAGATCGCCGCCCTGGTGCCGGCTCTGGCGGCCGGATAGATCGATTTCAATTACACATGGGGCAACAGTCCCGCAATTCCGGATATCTTTTCCTCAACCGGTTACGACGATCAATACGTCTATGCGGGCGCGGCAACGCTAGACATAACGAACCCGCCCCGAACCTAGGACGCTCCTGTTTTGCTTCGGCGGATTAGCCGGTCTTGCCGGTTATTCGCCGCTCGCTTCCGCAAACCCTAAACCACTCAAGAAACCCGATCAAGGAGAGATCCGACGATGAAGAAAATTAAGCTTGCTCTATGTGTGAGTACGGCTCTGTTTGCTCCCGTGTCTGGTTGGAACGTCCGTCGCTCAGGCTCAGAGCGCCCAGTGGACCGCAACCAGCTCACCCATTCAGGCAACGATCGCGGGAGGTCCCTGGACCCTCGGTCAGGGTGGAACGTCCACCAGCGGCGGCGCGTACGACGGACCGATCCCCTACTGCACGCCCGGAAACAGTGGCGGCGGCACGCCGCTGATGAATCCGGCCCAGCGTCGTCAACACATTTAATCCTTACTATTTCCCGTTGGTGGTCGGCTCCGGGCAGAACGTGAAAGGGTACTTCGATTACCGCCCGAAGAACATCAACGAAGCCGTCGTCGCCGCAACCAGCGCCAATGCCGGCCAGACGTGGACGTTCCAGCAGATGGTGGAACAGCTGACCACCGAGTGCCCCAACAGCGATTCGAACACCGCAAATGACCGCCGGGCGGCAATCCCGCCGGCAACGATGACGGCGAAGGCCACGCGAGCCTCATCAGCTTGGCGGCGTCGACTTGCTCTACACGCTCAACCGCATCGACTCCTCACGTGGATTCCGACGGCCTGATCGTGCACCAGATTCTCCCGCGAGGCGCCAACGCCCTGAGCCCTCTTCCCGCAAACAGCCCGCTCATGCAGCCGCCGGCTTCCCAACATCATCGCGGGCTGGAATTTCGACGGCGCTACAACACGCGACGGCCTACAGCTCACGCCGGCTGCGCCAGTTTCAACGTAACAACAGCCCAGCGTCTTCGACGACAACGTCGACATCGGCACGCCCACGCATCGCCGCTCGGAATGACCAACAACTACACCTACTCGACTGTCGCCGCCGACACACAGGAAGCGTCAACGGTGACGATGTCACCGCAACAACTCTGAGCTCGGACCCGCTAATTGCAGTGGCCAACAACAGCCTGGCAACAACATCGCCCCCAACGACAACAACGCGTGGCGCATTCGCGGCGCCGGAGTCGCCAAGGCTGGCAACCGTCGGCACAGCGCATACGGGCAACGGCTGGAACCTCGCTGCTCCGCCCTGCACGCAGGGCGCGCAGTTTATGGTGGATACCACCGGCTATCACTACATCGTCCTGCAGTTCGACTGGTACACCACCAACCAGGGCGTGCGCGATCTTCAGGTGCTCTACACCACCAACGGCGGCACCACATGGACTCCGGTCGGACCCATCCAGGTCTCGGGCGGCGGCAGCGCTTTCAACAACCAGATCACGATCAACTTCCACGCCCTCGGCATCACCAGCGTGGAGAACAATCCGGGCTTCGGCGTCCAGCTGGTCTCGGTGTACGATCCGGATTATCAGGGAACGCCGGCATACTCCATCCCCTCAGGCGGTAACGTCTGCTCTCCGACTGCCACGGGCACCTATACGGCGGCCGCGCTCGAGCCACCACCAACCAGCCGGTACGTGTACAACAACAACTCGGGAAACTGGCGCTTCGACGAGGTCAACATCCTCGGCACAGCCAACAACACGAATCCGATCACGAGCGACCCGATCGTCAACACCACCGGTCTGGTGAACCCGGACGGAATCCTCGCGGTCGTGCCGAACACATTACCCGATCAAAGTCCTGTACATCAGCAAGACGCTGAATTCGGACTATGTGGCGCCCACGAGCTATCCGCTCTGCCCGGCATCGATTCCTAATGGCAACTTCAATGACGACGTCGAAGTGGTTCGCATCGCGACAACCACCAACTTCGTCAACTTCACCGATATCACGCCGTTCAATACGCCGGCCTTTTCGCTCACCGGCAGCCCGAACGCGCCGATCCAGATGGTCAACGGCCTGAGCGATCCCTCAACGACCTCCTATTCCGGTGTCCGCTGGGTCTCCCCCAACGGAACCCTGATCAAACTGAGCAACGGGAACTGGGGCCTGTTCTTCGGCGGCGGCAACTGCCTCGATGGCGATTCCGACGCTTTCCACGCCATCATGTACGCCGAATCGAATGGAAGCGACCTGACCAACTGGACGGTGATCAACGGCATCAATAATCCGATCGCCTCCATCGCCACCGTGTCGAATGTCACCGATCCGCAGTCCGGGCAGACAGTGACCATCCCGGCCAACACTCCGGTGGTGTGCCAGTCGGCGGCCTGTGCAAATAACACACTGACTGGTTCAGCGGCCGCGTCTATGCTCCCCAGGCCATCGTGACCAGCCCGAGCACTGTCAGTCTGGTATTCGCAGGCTACAACGCCGGCTTCCAGTTGGGAGGCAAGCAGCAGAGACTACAGCAACTACCGCAACATCGGTCAGGTGAATCTCTCAGTCGCCAAGGCGTGACCCTGCCGTAACAGCGCGTACTCTGCAACTCGCCCGGCGCGTCCCCCCGACGCGCCGCGCTTTTTATTTAGGCGGTCAGTAGCACAGCCACTCCTGGCTGTGTGCAGTTGACTTTTGCAGCTGTAGCACACGTTTACTCTGACGGTGTTGGGTCAGTTTGAATTTTCTCGATCGTGACACAAAAACCCAAAATTCAAACTGTTTGAATTTTCTTGATCGTGACACAAAGAGCCAAAATTCAAACGGCTGTCCTCCTCAAAGTATAGGCGGGGCCTGCCGCGCCGAAGCGGGTTCATCGCGAAGGCGGGTGCCCCATCCTCGTTTTGTGAGGGTGGGGCCTTTTCTTCGCCTTTTTCCTTGCCTTTGTAGCGGCCACCTTTCCGCGCCTTTTGCGTCCCGACGCTCTATGTCGGGAAGGTGGGCGAATTGCTCCTGCTTTTTCCGCGTTTACTTTGTCATCCCGACAGAGTCCCAATGAATTGAATCGGGACGACTGCCGTTGCCCTAACCCTCATCCCTCACACCTCACCCCTCGTCCCTCGCTCGCCGCGCCGAAGCGGTCCCAAACCTTCGGGATCGCGTAGGCGGGCCTGCCGCGCCAGAGCAGACTCATCGCGTAGGCGGGCCCTCGCACCCGCGCCACCACCCTAGGCGCTGTCATCCCGCCTGCCCTGACGCAGGAAGGGAGCGCAGTCCCCCGTCTTCTCTTTTCCCCTCGCCTTTTGAGGGGCGGGGGACGTAGGGAGGCCTGCCTGCCGGTAGGCAGGGATCTGCTTTTCGCCTTCGCCTTTGCCTTTGTAGCGGCCGCCTCGTCTTGTAGGCGGGCCTGCCACGCCGAAGCGGGTTCATCGCGTAGGGGGGCATCTTGCATTTGACGTTAAGGTTTAAATGTAGCGCCGGCTTGCCTTGAGGTACGAAGGGGGACTTCCGCGCATTTTGCGTCCCGATGGTTTTGATCGGGAAGCCCGGCATCTTGCTTCTTCTTTCGACTTAGGGGGTCGGTAGCACAGCCACTCCTGGCTGTGTGCATTACCGGCGGTGGGTCAGTTTGAATTTTCTTGCTCGTGACACAAAAACCCAAAATTCAAACTGTTTGAATTTTCTTGATCGTGACACAAAGACCCAAAATTCAAACGGCTGTCCTCCTCAAAGTATAGGCGGGGCCTGCCGCGCCGAAGCGGGTTCATCGCGAAGGCGGGCATCTTGCTTCTTCTTTTGCCTTGGACGCAGCGCAGCTGCGGGAAGGGAACCGCGCGCAAAACGGAACACACCCCTCAACATCCTCCGACTTAGTGGGCCGGAGCCTGTCTGCCCTGCCTGCCGGCAGGCAGGCGACAGGCAGGCTTCGGTTTATCCTGAACATAAGCATCCGATAGTGGGTCAGTCTGAATTTTCACGATCGTGACACAAAGACCCAAAATTCAAACTGACCCATTTTCCATTTTTTAAGTTGTCATTCTGAGCGCAGCGAAGAATCCCTCTTCTCTTTGCCTCTGCTTTTGACTTCCCGGGTGCCCCATCCTCGTTTTGTGAGGGCGGGGCCCCTTCTTCGCCTTTGTAGCGGCCACCTTTTAGGTGGGCGCATTGCCCCCGTCTTCGCCTTTCGTTGTCATTCTGAGCGGAGCGTCCCGCAGGTTTTTTCTTCCCCGGAAATCGCGCCCTTTCGATTTCCGGGCGGGACGCGCAGTCGAAGAATCCCTCTTCCTTTCTTCGCGCATTTGACGTTGCAGCGCAACCAAGGGAAGGGAAGCGCTCAGAACGAACCACCGTGTCAGGGCATGGCTTCAGCCGTGCCGTAAACAGACGCGCGCAGCGCCTACCGCTTGCCGGACCTTTTCTTTTCCCGGCGGCCCAGCCGCCGCCCGGCAACTCTTCACGCCACCCAAATCCACCAAAGCCTCTCCGCAGACATGCCGCTCGCACGACCTAACCTGACATACCCCTGAACTATTTTTGATTGGCAACAACCCCAAACCCCAGTTTCAACGGTTAACGGGCGCTCGCATCGGCGGGCCCGATAGGGAACGGTCAAATGGACGCCTTTATTTCACAAAGTCGGCAACACGTTCACCACGGAAGGACATCATGACCAACCCCGCATTTAAGGTCTGGCGCGTGCTCGATGAAAAAGAAATCACCGACGGCCAAGGCCACAAATATAAAACGATAACGAAAAAAGAATTCGTCGGAGAGATCGTGAACCCGCGCCAGGAGATTTACGTAACCTGGATGGAGCTTGTCGAACGCTTCGGCGAGGGTTATTATCTCGTCGAAATCCCCAAGGAAATCCGGCAACGGTATATGATTCCTGCCGAGCAGCACGTTAGGACACCGCACTGTCTTTCGAGCCACGAGCAGAAACAATCCCCGATGGGCGATTGTTCAGACTGGTGAAGATCCGATGGCATCCCAGCACACAAAGGAGGCAAGAATGGAAGAAGGGCAGATATTTGCGAAACTAATGGCGGAAGCCATTGAACAGGAAGAATTGGAACTCGGACGATTAAAGAAAGATGCTGCTGAGGAGTGCAAGGTTAGCGAGAATACGATCCGCGTCTACGACGAAAGCTGGATCTGGCCCGCTTTTCTCAAGCAGGCACTTCGCAACTCTTTGCAGTACGAACTGCATTGGGAAAAAGAGAAAGTGGACTGCTGCTTCTTGGCAGGCAAGCAAACGATAGCTCGATTCGAGCTCAAGCCCTTTTTCCCCGTCAGCAAGCTAAAGACCGCATATCGCGGCAAGATACTTGAGGATTTCGAAAAACAGTGGCAGCGCGCCAAGCAGTCACCTTCCATCAAGCATTACGTCGTGCTAGTTCCACACGGCGCGCCAGAAGATATCGAACGGTGGGTAAGTGATACGCTCGTGCCTGATGTCCGGAAGGAGTACCCCGAGATTACTGTGGAAGAGGTGGTATGGCCTAATTTGATCACCCTCAACAGACCGCAGGAGGGGAAGGCGATCGTGAAAGTCTTTCGAATAACGTCTGCGTGAAGGACCTCCCTGCCTTCCAAAAGGGACATGGCGATCCTGCTGAAGCGACGGAAGGGAAACATCTATCTTGGCGCGGGGTGACCAACTCACACGGCAGTGGACCCTGGTTCGGCTCCTCGCGAGCCGCTATGGTCGTACACTAGCGCAGCTTCAGGCCGAACTTGACGTTGGCAAGCGAACGGCTCAGCGCGACATCGCCGTATTGGAAATCGCGGGATTCCCGATCACATCTGAGCAGCGCAACGGCACGGTGTTCTGGCACTTCATGGAAGGGTTCCGCGCGGAAGCGCCTGTCTCCCTCACTCTGACTGAGCAGATGGCGCTCTATTTCAGCAAAGGTCTGCTCAGGCCACTCCAAGGCAGCCCAATCTACGAATCGCTCGAATCCGCTCTACAGAAGATCGGCGCCGCCTTGCCGCCGCAAAGCTTTCAATTCCTTCGAGGTCTCGACCAAGCCATCTCGGTGCAAACCACCGGATTCAAGGACTACAGTCGCTCCAAGGACGTAATCACCGTCCTCACACGCTCCGTACTGCACAAATTTACGACACGCATCAATCATCGCACCGCGCAATTCGAGAAGGGAATTGACCGCGAAGTTGATCCCTACCGCCTCTGGTACGTGAACAACGGAATCTATCTCGTCGCCCACGACCACCGAAGCCGTGAAATTCGCCCGTTCGCCATTGAGAGAATCTCGTCAGCCAAGCCCACGAATCGAAGGTTCGAGATTCCCGCCGATTTCAACTTCGAGAAGTTCACTGAGAGCGCCTTCAACCTCATCTGGGGCGACCCGCAAGAAATCAAAATCCGATTCTCGCCCGGTCAGGCGCCCTACATTCAAGAGCGTACCTGGCATCCGAGCCAGACAATCGAAAGGCGTGCCGACGGAAGCCTCGACCTGACCATGCAAATAGCAAACCTGTGGGAGATCAAGCGCTGGCTAATCGGCTACGGCGCCGATGCCAAGGTCCTGCGGCCAACAAACCTCGCAAAAGATATTGAGGAAGAGTGCGCCAAATTCCTGAAAATCAAGAAGCCTCGAAAGACGCAAAAATAAACCGCCACGCTTGCCCGCCCAAACAAAGACAGCAAGTCACATTAGCAAGAGCCGTCTCTTCCACTAGCCACTCGTCACTAACCACTAATCCCGCCCCTTCGGCTCAAAATCCAAATACGCAAAATTCATATTGCCCTCCGTCAGGACGCGCAGCGTAAGCACGCTCACACCCTTCGGCAACTTCACCTCGGCCATATCCTTCATCAAATTCCAATGGTGCCACTGCCGCCACGCGATCGTCTCGGCCGGATCCGCCGTGGACACGATCTGTAACGGCCCCGTTAGCTTCTTTCCATTTCGTTCGAGCGAAATTGTCCCGCCCCGATTTGACGTGTAGAGCAGATCAATCGTGTACACACCCGACCGAGCCACTTCCACGGTCATGTTGAACCACTCGCCCGGCTTGAGTCCAACCCACGTATAACTGGTTCTCCGGGGGCACAACTTTGTCGTACGGGTTGTCGTCAATCTGAGTCTCGCGGCGAAACTTCGTGTAGGAAATGCCGACTGCCTCATTCATCCGAAACTGGTTTAAGTAGGTCCCATCCGCCGGGTTAAGCTTCCGCTCCCGTCGTTTACCGCATCGACATCGTGATACGCGACCCCCTCGCCCCCAAGATCGTAATAGGCGCACTCCACCCGTCCCGGAATCTTCTGCGGCCCTCCACGATAGACACTATCCTCAAACGGCTTGCCCTGGTAATGGCCCGCGCCCCCAGCCGTAATCCCTGTGGCCTGGAAGTAAGCGAATAGGAGAAGCCCCGTAAGTAGAAACCGAAGTCGCGGCATGATTTCCTGCTGATATACAGCCCCTCGGCACTCCCGCGCAAGCACTTTCCCTCAGGAGTGGCAGGGTCAGTTTGCGATAGCACAGCCACTCCTGGCTGTGTGCCTGCCGGATGCCTCGATTGAAGCGCGCAGGCAAGAGTGCCCGCGCCGCCAAAACCAACATGGCCGTGCAAACTGACCCATCACCCCCTCAGGACTCCGCCGACATTTCCACAGTGAGACTCCGCCCCGCCCACGGCCCGTTTAATCGTCAAAATGTGCCAAATAAGCGTCAAAAATCGACATTTTAGCGCCTTTTAAGCCCTTAATTTACTTGAACTTTCAAGCAAGTCGACCAGAAAATTACCTTGAGATTTTCGAGCAAGTTGAGCAGAAAATTACCTTGAAGTTTCGAGCAAGTCCGACCAGAAAATTCCCTCGAAGTTCTCGAGCAATTCGAACAGAAACCCGCCAACAAAATTTGCCCGACCTTTAAAGGATCTCGACCACAAATCCGCGCCCCAGACGCTCTAAACCTTCCTTGAAACGTTGCCCCAGATGCTCTAAACCTTCCTTGAAACGTTGCCCCAGATGCTCTAAACCTTCCTTGAAACGTTCAATCAATCCGATCCGAATTCCGCGCCCAAACTCCTTGAACTTCAAGCCAATCCGACCTCAATCCGAGCCCATTTAATCCATACATGGAAGGATTAATCCTCGAACGTATGGAGAATTCCAGGACGCCACCGGAACCCCCGGTCCTCGAATTAACACGCCGTGAAACCGCCTGGATCGCGCGCAACCACGCCACTGAGGGCATGGACACCAACCAGCCGACTACTTGGCTCCAATCCTAGCCCAAAATCTCCCGCCCGGATTACCACCCAATTTCCCAAGGCATCTGCAAGACATTGATTCTATGTTGGATATTACGGTTCTTCGACAGGCCCAGCCCACTCCAAAACGACTATCCACTGCCATCCCGCAATCACCTACGCGCCACCCCCCGCAACCTAAGATCTACCCCCCCACCCCTCCGCGTGCAACATAATATTCATTAGCGGACCAAGTTTCACCGAACCGACAATTACTCTGGATACGAAATGATGTCAAGTCTTTCTTTTTTGATCCCGCAACGGTCCTGAAATCTATGTAAGCGCGATAGTTTAAGCATAAACTCCGATTAGCGGAGTATTTTTCCCTAGTATCTCTCCACCGTCACTGGGGCATGAACCTACCTGGAGGTGTGTCGCATTCATTCTGCCATCCAGAGGCTTATGACAACGTCGCGTTGCCACCTCGCCGATCCGGCCCACAACCGCAGCCGGATCTCGACGCTCCTGCTGACGGCTCAAAACATGAAAAGGGGCTCCGGCCGAATACCAGGCGGCCACGGCACCCACGGCCTTGGCGTGTCCTTTGCGCAAGCGCGCCCGCCGATACAAGGCGCTGTTGCGCCGCCCGGCGACCGCCGATGATTCACCGCCACGGAATTCCCCGCTTCGGCAAACGCCCATTTCAAATAGCGGTTCGGGTCGGGCCGCACCCTCCCAGTGGCCGCCTCTTCCCGCTCTACTAAATATAGAGCCTGCAATTATCGAGTGCGATATATTCTTCCATGCGCGGCTCCTTTCCTTTTCGAGAAGGAATACCCACCGTCAGCCTATGCTGACGGCAGGAGTCGCGCCTTCGTATTTTCATTCTGAGAGCATCCCTTTTATCTGCGCCAGCAATTCCGCCCGCTTCATTGGTCGCGCGAATCTCATGCGCTATCGTTTCAGGGCAGCATAGCCAGCGCCGGCACCGATCGCAAACCAAAGTGCATTGCCGCGCAGCCGATGCCAGAAGCTACCCCCCTTTGCAGCAGTGATTGCGACATTGCGTTCGCGAGTAAGCGCGGCAACTTTGCCTGCCTGGTCAGCAGTATCTTGATTGGCAGCTGTGAGGCGTAACTGACAGGCACGATAATCCTGCACAAAATTGTACAGCGGCTTGAGGTCAGCCACGGGAACCTGTACCGCAGGAGTTGCAGGATTACCTTCCAGTAGCGAAGGTGCGACCGTGGGCGAAGAGGAGGCTTTTTCAGGGGTAACCGTTGTGTGCTGGGGCACAGCTTCTGTGGGATTCAGGTTGCCAAATGTGATCGGTTGTGGCAATGGAAGATATTGTGGGAGGTCGCGGATGATTTGGCTGGGAGTCTGCGTGCCACGTTTGAGTTTGGCGATTTGTGCGAGCGCATCCTTAAGACCAGAGTCGCGGGCGCGCTCGCGTACATCGACAGCATTTATGACCTGTTTTTGCGCGGTGAGTGTGGTCTGAAGGCGCTGCTGCTCATCGCGGGAGTTAATCCATGCACAGACGGCGAATATGGCGACGAGGAGTGCAACACAAAATGCGACGATCTCGATTATGCGGCGAATGGACAAGGTAATCCTCGTTGTGTGACGAGAAGCTTTCTAGCCTAGCAGTTGGTGATTCGAGCGGGACGAAAGTCCATAGCTCGGCATATGAATTCGCTGATCAGACACTGATCTCGCCAGGTCATATCGCGCGCTGACATTTGTGGGGCCGTGCCCGGCTCAAAAACCAAACGGCCGCGTCCATCGCAGGCGGCAGAGGGTGTCCACCACGTACGGGTTCCATCGGCTATGTCTGCTGTCGAGGGCGGATCATCGATATTTTAAGACCCGGGCAATTACTTCCTGTGGGTAATCGGGGTTCGCACCGCCGTTCCACAGGGTGAGCGCACGCGAAACGTCACCGTCAGCTTTGTCCAGCTTTGCGGCGAGTGCGGTGCAGCCCGTCTCAAGACCTATTCCGGGATCGCACAGCGCGCTCAAGAAGTTCCCCGCAAAACCAAGCTCGCGCGCTACCTGACCCATTACCTGCATCAAACCCCAAGAAATCGAGCGCGCGATTTCCTCCGTAGGTTCTAGGCCGAGTGGAGAAACATAGCGGGCGCGGAATGCGGGCTCGTACCGAATCGCATGCGAATCCCATGAAGACTCCTGTTCAACAACGGCACAGACAAGTGCGGGATCAAGTTCGTGTCGCATAGCAATGGTGCGAGTTAGCGTAACTAAGTCAGTGAATGTCATTCACGGCGAACGTAATGTTTTCATAGCTCATGACTCGCGATTGGTCAGATCTACCCAGCGAATAGGGGGGATCTGCGAACGTGGGATTCCTTGTTGGTCACAGAGTTTTTCGAGCAGAACATAAATGTGAGGCAGGTGATTCGTGGCCATGTCTTGGACGAATGTTCGCGTAAGTTCATCGTTACGAATGCGGCGATAGAGCCAGCGCAAGAATAATACAAACTGGACAATCGCGGCCAAGACAACGGTCCACCAATAGGGGTCAGAGAATGGGCGCATTTTTATACATCAGACGCAAGTGGCGCGTGCCGAGCGGCAACGCTTCGATTTATAACCCCATGCATAGAAAATGCATTTTTCGCTCCGAGCATCTCGACTCAAACGTGACAACCGTACGAGTCACGAACGTCCGGCCACTCGTAACGGGTTACGCGAAAGCTTGTTTATCCGAACAGCGAGGCGACCCCCGAGCCGACACCGAATAGGCCACCTAATCCGCCGGTGGATGATCCGCTGGAAGCGCGCTGACGGACGCTCAGCAGTTCCGCGGGAACGCCCATCGCTTTCCCGAGTAAGTTTGTGTCAATGCCGTAGGTCTGCCCGAGGGCATTGAGGCCCGCGAGTTGCTCTTTCACCTGCTGGTTGGCGAATGCGATCTGATTTTGCTGTGCTTGGCTTGCGTCGGTTTGCGCCTGCTCGCGCCCGAGCTGCGCAGTGAGGTCGTTATAGCCTGCACTATTGTTAGTGGTAGCCATACGATTTGCGGCGCGCTCGCGGAGTGCGTCGAAGGCTGTGTTCGCAGCGCCCAAGCTCTGCTGGGTGATGGCTGATTGCTGCTGTGGCGTGTAGCCCTGACTATTCAGCAAGCTCGTGATTGTCGGCATTAGCAGCGAGCGGTCCTGCGAACCTTGCTGGTTTGCCTGGGAAATGAGCTGATTCTGCTGCGCGAGTTCCTGGTCGGTGAGCTTTCGTGTCGACCTTTCTGCTCCGCGTGACATTGGTGCCTCCTAACCTAAATTGGTGATTCGAGAGCCGTCGAAGGGATGGTCGCCGCCGCGCGCCTCTTTAATTCCAAGCGCCGACAATAGGGAGTCCAGGCGTCGTCGCGGACCCAGCCAAGCGCTTGGAGACGCCGTCCAAACCGCTTGGCGATTCGTGCCGGGAGCCACGCGTGAGCATCGTCGAGGCCTCGGGCAAGAAGATCGCGTTCGCCGGCGAGGTGAAGCGCGAGCAGGTATGCGTAGCGGTCGCGCGGCTTCCCTGCCCCGGGGTCTACAAGCAAGTACATCTCGCATGTGACACGCGCCAGTGAAGCCATCACAGGATGTCCCTCGTCATCTTCAACCACGAGCTTCGAAATGAAGATCGGATCGGTAAGATCCGGGAATGCGTAATCGAAACCTTGGCGAGAGTGCATTCGGCGTAGCGCGTCGAGATCTTCATTCGTGTATTCACGGACGAGCATAAGCGGCGAGTCGTGATTCGTGAAGCGGATGTACACAACCGGGTGCCGAATGGACCGACTGTCACCGAGTAATGGTGCCGGGTTAGCGGCGCCAATCCCTCGCTGGGAGGCTGCACTCTATGGGCGAGCACTTCCAGTGCGGGTGTTTTTATTGGAGCGCCCTTCCAAGAACTGCGAGTGCCCAACGCGCATGACCTGCCTTCGGGCCGCCTCTTCCCTTCTGGCGCGCGAAATATTAGGGTCAACCGTGAAAGACGCCCGAATCGCCTTTTGCTTGTACGCGCAAATGAAGTCGTCGTCCACGTAAATAGTTTTCGTGTCCGGCTGTGTTGCAGGAAATCCATTCAAGGGATTGCCTTCCAGAACCACCATTCCGTCGGGGAGGAGTGTAAATTGCCGCAGCACCTCTCCAAACGGCATGAATCTGTAGATTACGCCCCCGCGGCCGTCATCGTTCAATTCAGGAAAAATGAAGAGGGGGACGTCCGTCGGAGAGCTGATCGCCCCCGTTGTGCCAATGTTGGTATAGTCGTTCTCGAAGCCCCAATCGTATATCTCATCCTCAACGGCTTGCACGATCGCCGCAACGTCGCGCGGGGTTGGCTTGGAATGGTCGGCGAACGCCGCCTGCGAGGAAGACAAACACAACAGCAAAACCGCAATGGCTTTCAACTCGACCTCCTCCCTGTGGCAGGCTGCTTTCACTCATTCATCTGGATGTCGCATATTCCGGTCATTGACCGTGATTATATAGACCTCGTCCCCTTTCGCAACATCGCCTCTGCCAGATCTGTTGATAAACGGGCCGGCGATGGTGGTGGTCTGCCCCTGAATCGCCCAATCTGGCGGATGAACCCGACCAGAATTTATGCCCTCCGGATCATAAATGTACACGCGATTCGCGTTTTGTGTAGTGTCCTGCTCTCTTGCTGTCACAGCGACAGCATCCTTTGTGGCCTGGTAACCCTCCGCCGCGGGCGTTCCTGGAATTTTGATATCGCGGGCGTCGTCCGGCCCGAGCTTGCTGCTCCCTTGGAATCCTTTCCCGTTCACGTTGTGATAGACATGAGCAGCACTTATTCGAGCTCGATCGAGATCAGCGGATGTTGTCATTACCTTCTTTGGTCGCAGCCCGGAGAATTCGTTGTAAATTTTATTTGTTTTGACTGTTTGAGCTCGTTGACTAGAATTCTGCCCGGACAGGGGCTTATGGACCGACGCATGACGGTGCCCCATGGAAGCACGTTCAGTCTCTGGCTCATGTTGCTCCTTCCGGCCTGTTGGAGATAGCTCATCAGCACGAACACGCTCAACAGCCCGGCCATACGCCGGGTTCATGTAGTACCTACCATTTATGAATGGCATATCCGTTCTCCCATATGAATACTGAGAACGATACCAAACCCTAGAACACGCGATGGCGGAGCAGCGGATGCACGCGAGCGAGGACCTCTGCGGCATCGAACGTGGTGGCGCCGGGAGTGACACCGTGCTGCGCAAGCGCGGCCTGAGCCGCATTCGAAATCGGCTTCTGCGCGAGAGGATGTGGGAGTGCCTCGAAGGCAGGGTCGTCCTCGAGTGCAAGATGCGCGCCTTCGTCCGCCTCTACGAGGACAATAATGTGGCCATCGTTATCCGCCACGGAAATGCTGCTTGTCATGTCCTCTTCCGTTATGTCGCGTGTTTCGAGGACAATGAAGTGCGAATCCAGGAATCGGGAAACGTATCGCTGCCAAGCGTCCACCGTTGTCAGGTAGTAGCGTTTACCTGTCATATCGAGACCGAGTTCTGAGAACGGAACATCGAAAAGTGCGAACCGAGCAAGCACAAAGCCACAACCAAGAGAGGTGCTAACTCCCCGAGTCTCGCGAGCGCGATCGATATCACGGTCATCGGCGAATAATCACGAGGCGAAAGTATAATTGTGTGTAAGAACCGTGGCAGCATGGCGACCGGCGAAAAACTGATGCGACGGCTCACAGCTCACGGTGACCTTCTGCCCATCCTCAATGACGACTTCGATTTTTTTGAGCGTGATGCGACCGAACCGCCCAACGAGGACGTCGCTCAGACACAGCCGCTCGGCCCGCATTGGCGAACCATCGGCGAGCGTGAAAATGTGGTGAGGCGTGACATCAAGTGACTCTGCGTTCGAGAAGTGCAGGCGGATGAATGTATCGGCGTCGCGCGCTTCGATTCGTTGGATGCGCGTCCAAGCCTCACCGCCCGTGGTTGAGGGGCATCGAATGTGCTCGCCCGCTTTGCAAGTCTCGATCTCGACAGTCCCGCGTTCCTTCGTCAACACGACCGTTCCACCCCGCAGACAACTTCCACTGCCGCCGCCCGAGCCTCCGCCTGTGCCGCTTGCGGTTGTCGCCGCAATCATGGCGCCCTGTGAGAGAGGGATGCGTCCCTGAAGAGCCTGCTGCTGCGCAGCGGAGTTAGTCTTTGCGGCTTGCGCGTTCGCGGGAGAGCCCGCGCCTCCTGCGACCCAACCGATCGCGGACGCAATGTCGTCCCAATACGGATAAAAATAATAAGACGTGGCGGCTGTGAGTCCCGTGACTGTGATGGATCCATTTGGAATCGTGGTTGTGCTGCCATCAGCACGGTAGATTGAGAGACCGCTCCAACTCCACGTGATGCTCGATATATTGCAAAGATAAGCGAATGCGCTGGACCACGTTGGAGGGACGGAGCCTTTCATCAGCACGCCCGATTTCGAGGGGTCGATCTTCCCTGCTGTGAGCGCGCCAGTGACCACGCGTGCGAAATTTGCGCCGTCGGTGACTTGCTCATCGAGGCTCCACCCCTGGTTCGGGCCGAGCGATGCGCCTGCCAGGCGCTTGAGCGCTTCATAGAGCTGCGGATTTGATTCCCGTAGAGCTTCAATTTGTGGAACGGTTAGCATGAAAATCTGCGACCACCAATTTATGACTTGTGATTTGTGTGAAGCAGAAGCTTTCGTCTGCGGGGCGATCCTACGAAACTAATCTTACGATACAATTCACCGACCACAAATCACGCATTCGTGCCTCGCACGATAGCGAAGGGATCAGGCTTGGCCCAAGGAGCGAGTTTCGTCAGCGAAAACCAGGACCCGGCCACATTTGTGCCGAATTGATATGAAACACGTTCCGCAAGCAGATTCGTGAATTGCTCCATGTCGCGCGACGCAGGCGAAGCAAGCGTCCACGATCCAAGCGCAATCGTCGCCAAGCTTCCCGGATAAAGCGCTGACAGTGCTAGCGAGCCTGCTCCCTGGACGTAGCTCGTTAGATATCCGAAAAGATTTCTTCCGCTGAGACCAGTAGCAGCTAGAAATGCGGTTGAATAGAACGAATTGATGGCTATGCCGTCGTCGGAGTATTGTCCCGGCGTGAGTGCATAGATTTTTCCGCTAGAATTATTCGTCCCAAGGAAAATCTGGGCGACGCCTGTGGACCGCTCAATCCATCCGCATGAGTTCGCGGCGATGGTCCAAGGCGCCCATTTGCGCGAACGCTCGGGGACGCCATTGAAGCCCCCGACGAGCGGATCACCAAATCCCTCAGTATAGTCAAGCATGAGAACCCGGTTTGGCTGCGTCGCTGTGCCTACGGGTACGCCTATATAGATACGCCTGTGTTGCGTGTCCACCTGGACCCAAAGGAGCTGACCGCACTCCCAGTTGATCGTGTCCCAGGTGGGCTGAATCTCCTGTGACAGCTTCACGGGCGCGCTCCCGTCGAAAAGATACAAGCCGGACCGGCCGGCAATCACCACCCACTCCTCACCGATTCCGACTCCATGTGCTGAGGGCGTGCCCACCCTGTTTGAGACTTCTTCTACCTGCCAAAGCGCCGGTTCGTTCACACCATCGTTGGATGTGACATACATGCTGCGCTCTTTCACGAAGTACAAATTGTTGCGCAAAGTGAAGGCCGCGCGAATTCCCTGCCCGTTGTTTTCCGCGATACTCATGATCCCGGTAACTCCATCGTAGGCCTCTGGCTCTTCCGTTCCCGAGGCGCGCACTAAAGAAGAATTCTGCGCTTGGTTCGTCAAGAAGACCTCTATATTGTCCACCACGAACGACTCGCCCGACGGGCCGGGCGTACCGTCCACATACACACGCAGGGTGAGGTCGGTGGGCAGGGAACCTTGCGGACCGAGAAGCTCGGCTGTGAATTCCTGATAAGAGGTAGATGCCTGCGCGGCGGGCACGGCGAGACCGGAACCGATCTGCCCCTGCGCTGCACTGAACACGTTAATTCGCAAGGTACCTTGGGCCATATTCGTGCTTCGCATGATACGCGCGCGCACGGAATAGTCCGTATTATTCACGCACAGTGGATTCCCGGATGCGTCTGTAATCGCACTTTGCGAAATCAGGCCGCGCGCGGCTGTCACTCCATCGGCCGTCAATCTGTACGCGTCGCCCCACACGACATCCACTTGCTCCCGGCTTCCTCCCGCCCCAAATGCGGGATCCAACTGCCAGCCAAGCGGTCGGCCGTTTCCCGACGCATCCCAACCGCCGTCAAAAGTCAGGTTGCGCCAGTTGTCCATCTGTGCTCGCTCACCCCACCAGAATAGCCGCTCAGTGTAATCCACCACGTTGAGCTGTTCCGGAAGCTCGATCTGGCCGAACAAGTAATCCATGCTGACGCCCGAAAGAAGAATCGTGTCCGTGAAATCAATAGTGAGGGAAGTGGTCGTGTTGTCGTTTATCACCATCGTCGCAGGAACATGATAAAAACTCGCGCCGCCCGATGCCGTAAGCGCGACGAGCCGTTGCACGACGTTCGACGGACCCGTCGGAATGTTCGTCACGGCGACCTGATGGCCACCACTAGCCGTCCAAGAAACCGGCGGCGATGGTGCTGTCCAGTAACCTTGGCGGGTGACGAACACGACAACGCACTGGTGTATGCCCGGTGAGATGTTCCCATCGGCGCCTGCATCGGCAACGAGAGGGCCTTCAGCCGGTCCGGTCTGACTCACTCGGTCGAAATATGAATCGTCGAATTGTCGAGGCAGATCCCGCCCGATGAGGCCGTCGCCGAACGCCATGTACTCGCGACCAAAATGTGTGGTTGAGGCGAGATAGAGATTCGGCCCTACACCTCCGGCCGCTATGCTCGAGAGCACGCCCGGCGAGGTCTCCTTGTACAGATTGCCGAGAGAATCGAGTACCAGAAGCCGTTGAATGAGATTTGTCGTGACATACGTCTTCAGGCCGTTGATTTTCGGTGTCCCTCCGATCACAGGATACTGTGAAATAAGACCTGGGCGCGTGCGGACTCCGCCCGGAAAGAAATCAATGTCGCCAAGATTCGGCGACATTCCCGGCGGCACATCTGAAGGATCTAAGAGTGTCACCCAGGTGCCGAACGTGTTGAGCGGGAGCGGAGTGAAAGTTTCAATAGACATGTGGATGGTCGGTTGAAATCAGCGAGTAGTACTCGGCTTGAGGGACTCGCATTTTGTCCTCATCATCGCTGAAACATAGTCGGTGAGCAGGATCGTTTGGCAGTCGCACTTGTCCATACAGCTGCGGTACACTTGGTTGCATTTCAAAAACTACGAATCACAAGTCGCGAGTTACTGCAGTTTTTGAAATATTCCATAGAACGTAATCGTGTCAGAAGTGATTGCGGAGGGGTATGCACCCGCGGCAAGTTCCGGGAAAGGACCCGTGCTCGTGCCTTGCTGGAAAATCTTGACTTTGCCATTGTTCATCGCGGAGCCGGGATAGAACACGTAGTCGTAGCCTGCAAGCCCGTCCATCCACGCAGTACCCTGCACGGGCGCATGCGTTGAGGCAATGAGGGGGAACTGGGATAGGTCGAGCGTGTCCCCGGAGGTCGTGTAACTCCCCGATGGAATAACTGTACCGGATACATGAATGCGTTTGCCGTCATCCCATGTGTCCACAAGCGTAAATGTAAGTGCCATGTTTCCTCCGGAAAGTGTGATTAGTGACTCGTAGCCCGGGCGCTGTTATCATCATCCGCTTGCGAGGCGCAACCCGGATGTCCGAGCCTGAATCAAAACGTCGGACTCAAACCGTCGAATAAGGAGAACTTAGTGCGGCGATTGCTAGGTTTCTGTGCCGTGGCGATGGCAATTCTCGTGTCGTTCGTGGCGCTGCGGCTGAATCACGCGGTTGCGGTCTCCGCTGCGGTCGTATCAAGCAACCTTGAGCTCGTTTCTGCCACCGGGCAACCCGGCTGCCCTCTTGGCCCGGCGTTCACGTTTTGCGACCAAATTCCCGGGGCCGGTGTGCCGCCTGGGACGACGAGCCCTGCGACGCACTTCGTGATCCAGGCGCTTGCCGCGGTTAGCGGCGTCTCCGTGTCGCTTGTAGCTGTACCCGGCCTCGCGACAAGTTACAATCCGGACGATTTTACAATTGCATTCGATTCGTGCGCGGGCAGCCTCGCGGCAAATGAGCAATGCGAGGTCGACATCGCGTTTCACCCGACGACTCCCAGTCTGCGGGAAGCCGCACTCACGCTGGCCGATTCGGCGGGTGATATGCTCACCCTCAACCTGGCAGGCACGGGCAGAAATCTCGTGATGGCGCCGCCCGCCTCGGCACCCACCTGCACGCCGCCGATCCCAACGGACAACGCGTTCATGTACTGTCCGGAAGCTGTCCACGCGACGAGTGCTGCGCAGGTGTTCACGCTGACGTCTTCGTCCGCGGTTACGGGTCTCCATGTTGCACTCGCGGCGATTCTCGGGCTAGCCTCGGAATTCAACGCCGCGGATTTCACGATTCAGGGCACAACGTGTACGACAATGTTGAACGGCAGCTGCACACTCGACATGGCGTTCAGCCCGACCACTGCGGGTCTGCGCGCAGCAGCTCTCACCGCGACGGACGCTGCGGGCGATACCACGACGGTCTATCTCGCCGGGAATGCGAACAGCGGTCTCGCGATCTCAGGTCCGACGGCCTCCCCTGCGTGTTCACTCGGGAGCCCGTTCGACTTTTGCAATGAACCTTCTGGCGGGAACACGGCGACGACCGAATTCACCCTGACTAACACTTCCGGAGTTCAGCTCACTGGCCTCAGCGTGCCCGGGGCCTCGGCTGCGAACAATTTCAGGGTGGCGAGTACATCGTGCGTGTCAACCTTGGCAGCGAGCGCAAGTTGCACTATGAACGTGGATTTCGCGCCGCAGACCACAGGTCTGTTGCAGGACACGATCACCATTACGGACAATGCGGGCGACGTCGGCGCGGCCAATTTCGCCGGAACTGGCGATGACTACGAATTGCAGCTTGCGAGCGGCCAAGCGTCCGAGCTGACGGTTGTGCAGGGCGACACGATAACGTTCAACGCCCAAGTAGCTCCGGATGGCGTTTTCGGTCAAAACGGCGAGCAAGTGGCACTCCAATGCCCCGCGAATCTACCACCGTTCACCAGTTGCACGATTGCTCCTTGCCCCGGCCCCGCTACAGTGAATTCGTTGACCAACTATAAAATCGTGTTTGTGACCTCTTCGTCCACGATGATTGCACCCGTGCCGAACCCCTCGATTCCGCCGGGTTGCACCGGCTATGGCGTCCCGTCGAGCGCAGAGCTTACAACTCCTCGCGGCATCGGCCCAGCTTCCCACCTTGCTCGCCCGAAGCTCGCGCTTACCCCTCTCTTCCCTACCCTGGCGATCCTCGCCTTGATGGGCATGATCGGAACAATAGATTTTGTTCGCGCGATCCGCCGCTGGATTCCAGCTCTCGGAAGAGTCCCTAGCGGGGTTGTTCTCGTGATTTTCGCGCTCGCGATTGCCATTGTCGCGACGCTCTCCGGCTGCCACCACGGTAGCAGTAGTACAACCTCGTCCGGAACACCCCTGGGGCAGACCGTGATGCAAATCCAGGGCGCCGCGTTCGATAGTCACGGCAACCCGCTGAATGCCACGCGCGGCCTGCCGGTGATTACCATCGATGTTGTGGCACAGTAAGCCAAGAATTTGCTGCCGTTTCGCGCTCGCCGAGGAATGCATTTCTACAAATAAATTACTCGGCGATGATAACTATACGGCATTCGTCGCCTTCCTCGCACCTGTTCCGGGCGCACGTACCGTTCGATGAGCTTTTCCGAGGCCATTTGAGCTGTCCCTAGCAGATCCTGGGCCAGGGCGCGCGCGCCGCGCGACCGCGCCGCCAGGGCCGCCGTGGCAAATGCAAGCGGGTCCGTGGCCGACCGGATCTGGATGGGATCGGTGCCGAGCGTCAGTTCCGGCAGAACTTTCTCATAGCGGATGCGGACTGTAATGGACTGCGTCGCTCCAACGAGGTTGATTTTGTCCTCGCGCCATTCCCAGAGCCGTAAGTATGTGCTCGGCTGAAGGTTCAACATCGAGCCCCCACTGGTGAATTTTTCCATGGGCACAAAAACGTCCGTGGTATTCGGCGTAGCTCGCTCCCAAAGCATGTGCGGAGCGAGACAGTCGGTTGGAAGCTGCGGGCTCGAAACATCGCTGATTTCCGTCGGCGTCATGCCGGTCGTAGGGTCGGGATCAAGCTCAATATCCTGCTGCTCAGCCAACACGCTCACGCCGCTTTCCGCGAGCTCGCGCTGCAGCCCCCGGTACGCCGAGTTCAGTAAGGGCATCAACAGTGTGTCCGTAAAGACGGCGCCCGTCGAATCATTCAAGAGTGCCCGCGTCAGATTCAGTGTGTCTTCCGCCTGCGAATATGCCGTCGTGGGAACTACGGGCATGGCTGCCTCCAAAAATCAGTGATGAACGGCCGGCGACGCGTGCTCAGGGTAAGAGATTTTGTGCGTATGACGATTCGCTAGTTGCTGGGATTTCCCTTTGAAGAAAGGGGACCTTTGCCGCAGCCCAATCCACCATGCTATCGGCTGAAAGTCCGAACATCGCGGCCGTCGCGTGCCCTGGTTCGAGCGTAAGATTGATGGGAATTCCGACGGCCCCGATCATATGTGTTGCAGTATCCGGATGCGTGATCCAATAAGAAAATGCAGCGCTGTTGACGAAGAGGCGGATCGACAATGTCAGAGCATTGGTCCGGAGCCATTCGAGGCGAGTTTTAGTCCCTGAGAGTCGTGACCCAGCCGAGAGGCTTGCGCGCTTCAACACGTGCAGTCCGTGACCTGCGATGAATAGTGCCCACAAATATGTGTGTTCGGGTACAAGCATGAACGTTTGATTCCTGAGTGCGTCCATCAACTAACAAGGCAATCCTCTAAACGTACGATGATGATCCTTGTCAAGTCATCAGTGCAGGATAAGCGCCGGCAAACCGTAGCTGCTATATGTGACGCCAATGGCGGGAATTGAAATCGGAAACGTGATGGCGCCGCCCGAGCTTGTAGACGATGATACAGCGCTCGACAAACTGAGCGGCGCCGTGCCACTGTATGCGATCTTCCCCGTTGTGGCATTCCCCGTGAACGCGAAGATGTACTTTCCGGAAGCAAGACTTATGGTTCCTTGGGCGCATGATGCGTCGTTCGCCCCACCGACGGTGAGGTTCACGGCTGTGACCGAGCATTTCACGTTGCCCGAGGGATCGGTTATGGCCCAACTATAGAAATCGCTAGTGCTCGAATCCGTGGTCGAAACATCCACCGTAATATGCGAGAACTGAATATTTGGCAGATAGATCGTGGAAACGTCTACGGCGTTCGCGCTGCTGGGCGCTTGCCCGGCTGAAAGGAAACCCATCGTATAGCTCGTATAAGATGCGGGAGCGCATGCGGCCCCGCTATCCGCGATGGAAATTGTGCCGCCGGAGACTGCGAACTGGGCGCAGTCGTTGTTGGCCGGCGCGGAGCCGGTTTGAACGATCACCGGCCCTGAAGCATCCGGAAGCGTCCACGCTCGGTTCGTTGTGATGCTGTGGGAGAACGTTCCCACATTCGAGGTGTTCGATTGGAGCGAAAGTGTGCCCGCGAAATTATAGCTTCCGTATCCGTTCACTGTTCCGCCGTTGCCGCTGTCGTTCAGAGAAGCGAACTCAACATTCGGGCTCACAGGGCCCTGGCTCAGAATCACGTCGTCGAAGTAGACATAATTGTTTGCCGCCGCCGTGTTTTCGAGTAGAAAGACACGCATCGAATGCGCGATCGTGGAGGAGCTGCTGTAAGCATTTGGCACGCGGAAAACGATCCCGAAGTTGCGCGTGGGTGTCCACGCACCTGCCGTAGCCACCTGCCAATCGGCCCCGGTCACATTGCAATTGCATGTGATACCGTTGTTGTATGTAATCGATGCGTTCGTGCTTTGCCAGTTGGCACCGTTGACTGCAAGGGTCGAAGCACCTGCATAGTTCACTGGCGAAAGAACTCGTGCGTTCGTGGCCACCGATGTGATCCGGTTTGCTTCCGTGCAGTTTGCGTCCGAATAGAACCGGAAGCCCGGTCGAAAATTATTCGAGGCCGATGCAGAAGCCACGCGGAACATCAGAGTGTATTCCATCGTGGAATCCACATTGATGCAGGCGGAATTTACGCCGAGTCCCGCACTGGCGCCATCGCCCACGCGTACGTTGTAACTGCCCTGCGTGAACGAATCCACGGCGGGCGTAGCGTTCGACGAAGCGTTCTGCAAGTAGATCCCGCTGCCAGCCTGATTGATATTCGTGCCGCTTGTACCCCCCCAATAGTAGAGAGTGGTCGAATTCTGCCATCCCTCGAAGCCCGCATTGCCGAGCAGGTTGGGCCCGGCCAGATCATTCATCCCGAAGTGCATCGAGGGCAGCCAATTGTGGCCGTTGTTGTCGATGGCGACCATGGCGGTGGCCGGCTCGTTCGGGAGCACCTGCGTGTGATTCGAGAGCGAGAGATATGGGTCGAGAATGTGAAGTCCCACTGCGGAACCATCCGATGGAAATTCGAAGCAGTTGTATACGTTCTCACAACGGTTATTCGGGCCAATGGTGATGCTGTTTGCTCCCTGAATCCAGTAGCATACCTGCCCGAATGCCTGTGACGAGGCTTCGCAATCATTCCCGTAAAATTCGTCGTTGTCCGGATAATTGCCGTTCGTATCCTTCAGAAACGTGAACCCCACGGCCGCGCCCGGAGGCATGTAACAGCTATTAAGTTCGAGGACCGTGGCGTGGAAAATTCCTTCAAGAGAAAGGCACGTGTCGCCCGCCGTCTGCGTGTCGATTTCGTTGTGCTTGATGAGATTATTCGTGCTGTCCTTGTCGCCCGTGGAAGTATTGCCGTAAACGCCGTAGGAATTCCCACCCGTCCCCAGGACAAGTCGGTTGTTCTCAATGTCGCCGTGCCCCATACTCGTGAGGTTGATGACGGTGGAGCTTGCTCCAGTCGCGCCCAGCGACATTCCACTGATATGCACCCAGTCAATACTCGCGCTGGTGGCACCTGGATTATCAACTGTCGTACAGCCGGCAATTCCGCAAGCGATGATGCCGGAAGTCTCCGGCCGTGATACCGTTCCGGGACCGCTTTCCTGGCAGCCATAAAGGGAAGAGCCGTCACCGCCCAATTCGATCGCGTCCTTGGTTGTCGCGTCGTTGACCGTAAGCTTACCCTGGCACCAAAGCAGCGCAGTGCCTTTCGGAATTGTTATATGCGCCGTCGCCGTGTATGTTCCGGTCATCCCCCGTGCGTCGCAAATTCCCGAAGTACTTGAAGCCGCCGTCAGGCATGCGTTGAGTTGTACGCCTGCGTCCGATCCCGAAAAACGCTCCGCTTTCTGGATGCCATTCAGTGAATTCACAGCAGCCGTGCCATTTACATCGAGGTTGTATTGCGGGTTGACGTTGTTTACTCCCAGTGACGTGGGTGTGAAGCGATGCACTGATTGATATGTCGGATACGGGTAGAGAGGTCCGTAATGAAAGCCGCTAAACCCCGTATCTGTATACGAATTGGTTGAAGCTCCTGAAACAGCGATGTTCGGTACGGCTTGAGCACCGAATCCCCACGGGGAGGTCGAGCGAGATATCAAGTAAGCTGTAATAGTTCCCGCGCCTGTAGGAGGATCCGTCCAGGTGAGGTTCACTGCATTATTTGAGCCGCTGACAACAACTGCGGCTGATAATTGAGATTGCGTGCCAAAGGGACCGCTGTTGCAGGCTGCATTTATACAGGCTCGTACCGCATAATAATAAGTTCCCGCCGCGAGAGTTCCGCCTGTCGTCGCCGTCCCTGCGACGCCTGTTGGTGCCAAAGCAGAAGCAAACTCCACATCCAGGTTTCCTATCGAAGGTTGGTAGATTCCAGCATCGTAGCCATAATTCGCCCCGTCGTTGAAAAGCAGCCCTTGTGTCGGATCGAGCGCTAGACTCGCAAAACTATTGCCCTGTGCGGTAGCTCGCAAGAGAGTCCCATCGGATATTTCGGAAGTGGAGTCTAGGCGATTCGCATCGGCGGAACCCACAACATAATCGAACCCAGTTGAGTTCTCCGCCATAGCGGCGCCTATAATAGCTCCCGAACTGTTTGAAACACAGGTTGACCCGCCTAGGGCGAAGAAATGGTCTACGGTTCCCGAAATCATCTCGAGAGGGCACGGCGGGGGAGTGCCTACTGCGGACGGCGCAACGCTATTCATATAGACACCTGACAGGGTGGCCTGACCACCTGTCGCATCGAAACTCATTATGGGATAGCTTCCGGAGCAATCGTCCACCGACACTCGTTCGAAATAAACCCCCGGCATTATCAGGTTGGTATTCCCGGGCGTAGTTACGCTGAAGAATGGCCCCCCGCAGCCTTCAAGAATATCGTTGCGGAACTCGAAGTTCCCTACCACGCCGCCCGCATCCGGCTCGCGGTTAATGTAAACAATGCCTCCGGCAACCATGATCATATCGGTAATGTGAATCAGTCCCGTCCCAGCCGCTTCGCTATCGTTCACGATCTCGATGCCGGGAACGGAAGTCGAGCTCGTCTGCGTGCAGCCTCCTTTAACCCAGACGAACTCCGTATCTGCAATTTCAAGTGCGGCATTGTCCTGGGAGCCTGTCGTCTGTGCCGTAAAGCAATCATTGATTAGATGAGTCAAATCCGAGTTGTCATATACAGCTTGGTTGTGGCCGGCGATGATTAGATTTTCGATTGCGTCGCCATTTCCACCTGGATAAGTAAGGCCGAATACTGCGGCGTTGTTTGGATTCGCTCCCGGCGCAACATTGATAACAACCCCCGGCGCCGATGTGAACTGAGCGCTACCGTTCTCCCCACCCATGCCGAGGAACCGCAAATCAGGACACGGTGTGAAGATGGGACTCGTCGACGGTGACTGTGTTTGCATAACTGAATAGTTTCCTGGCGGGAACACCACATCCGCCCGAACCCCTCCGTAGGGAGCGAGATAGCTTGTGCAGGCTGCCGTAATTGCGTTTTGAATCGCCGTCGTGGAATCCGTCTGGCCCGTCGGATCTGCCCCGTAAGCAGTCACCTCTACATACGGTTGGGGTCCTTTGATTGTTTCGTTGCCCGCAACGTTCAGTGACAACGGTGTGAGCGTCGTCGGACTGAAATTCGACGTAGTGAGCGTGCCGTTTATCGTGGCGTTGCCACCAACAGTCAGGTTTCCTCCGAGCGTCAGGCCGAATGCGGAAATGTTGTTGCCAGCCCCTGTCGATGAGACATCGGCGGGCAGGATCACGTCGTGATATGTGGTCGTGCCGGTTATGCCTGGGCCCGAAATCTGAATCTCGTAACGCCCCGCCGCAGCGTAAAAATGATAGTTCCCGATTCCATCGGTCTGAAAGGGGTTTGCTGCAGGTACGGTCAGGGTTGCGTCGGTGTAGATAGCCGCGAGCGGCGAACACGGAGTGCCCGTTGCAGAGGGCTGGCACACCGTTACGGTGGCCCCCGCTACTGGATGTCCCGAGGGACCGAAAACGATGTCGTCCTTGCGCGATCCCTGCGCATTCGCGTGCGGCGCGAAGAGCACAGCCAGAGCTGCAGCCACGGCGATCATTACAAAGGCCCTGCCCACGCAGATTTCCGCGCTCTTTTTCGCGTCTGCCGTGACTATTTTCATCATCATGATCCCTTTCACTTCATGCCTCGCGATCCCACCTAATCGGAGATTGCATGCCCACCATCAGGAAATATTGAGAGAGATATCGATGATCGACTTATTCGCTGGAGCTAGCTTTTCCAGTAGGTTCCGCAGTGGCAAGGGCGGTCTCGCCAGTGTTCCCTTTTCCCATGAGCGCGATTCTATTGCCCAGCCCATGTTTTGCGGCCTTCTCTGCATCCAGAATCGCACCGCAATGCTTACACACGGCGACACCGGATTTCACTTTCTCGCCACATGCGGGACATTCGTTCATCTTGACTGGCACATAGGCCCACTCGCGCTCGATGCCGAGTGCCAGAGTCGCGCGGCGGTGCAGATCGGAAATTTCGCGGAACGAATGGCCGCGCGCCCACATGATATCGCCTTCGGCGATCAGGCGCTGGTAATATGCGTCACGTCGGGCAAGCGCAGCTGCCAGCTCCTCCTCTGAAGGCCGGGGTCCGGCACAGACAAAAAGTCCGTGATCGTGCAAATCTTGCAGAAGGTCTGCAGCGATTTCGCGCGCGGAAATTGTAAATGGAAATCGCCGGTTGTCGCCGAGATCTATTACATCGCCTCTGGACGTGAGCAGTAGCAGCGAGTACGGTTCGCCTTTCGCACAAGCGGGAATGTGATAGACACCATGGGTACGAGATATATACCAATCTTGATTGGAGATCGACGCGATCGCGACTGTAGTCGCCGTGTCCTCTCCAGTGCATTCCTGTAAGGAGGCGCGCCTTCCTAGACTGCCGGAAGCGGGATGCGAAGCGGTGTTTATAGCTGTTTCTGTATTCAAGGGAAATCCTTTCGGAGTGCTCTGTTCGTTCGAAATACGCAGCCTATGAAGAAATAGCCTCGTTGAGAAAATCGTCGGCGCGGGCTTCCCAGTGTCGTGCCTGCAGTGCTTCACGCCTTCCGATCGCAGCCCAGCCCGCATGGCGCGGTTGCCGTCGCGCCCATTCGATGGCGCGCACAATCCGGTCACACACGGCGACCGTCAGCGGTATGAATTCTCCCTCCACGCTTTCCAGCGTGAAGCAGTGTTCGTACTCACCGCGCGAGGGATAAGGGCCGAGCGCCGGAATGCGGATACCATTCTCTACTTCGATTGTCTGTTCATACCATGAGACCGGTGAACCGTATGATTCCGGAGGCATCCAGCGCTCAATGTGCCAGCGGTCAAGTGGAATGTATTTCGGCTCAAGGCGAAGCTCGACTGTTTCACGGACCACGTTCCCGTGTGCATCGTGGTCGGTCCAACGGCCGCCTATCCAAGCGAGCCTCGATCCACCCCATACTATGCGGAAGTTTGGCTCGCCAAAAAAGTTCAGACCGCCAGCTCCCGTGACGCGCTCTTGTATGGAAGCGGGCACCTCATGCGTTTCGCGCACGATACGAATCACAAAACTTTCGCACTCCGTTGGATTTAGACAACGATTGAGTATATTTCTTCCTGCAAGGACTTCATTCGAGGCGCCTGCAAGGCCGCCCTTCCTTGCTCTTCGCGGCAGGTCGTCAGGGCACGGCGTCCGCCGTGCTGTATGGAGGGGCCCGCGGGCTTCGCTCCGATGAGCCGCACGTGGTTCATGCCGTGCCCTGGCGTTACAGCAAGCCGGCTAGTACCCCGTCGGAATGGCCAGATTGTCGATGTACGCGCCACTGCGAGGGGATTCGTTCCACACCTGAAAGCCCGTGATGAAATAGAAGATGTAAGCGGAAGCGAGCCCGCCGCTGGCACCGTAGATCGGAAACACGGTTTGCCCGCCGACATCGTAGAAATCGATGTCCTGCATGACGGCGCGGCCCCAGTGCGACAAGTCGAGGAAATCGACGCGCGACTGATTCGCGTTGATACTCGACTTAATGGGTACGCCGGCCATGGACTTCTCACCGGTGAATAGCAGATCGAGATCGCTCGCGCGCCCTCCGGCTCCCTCCTTGATGATTTGCGAGATTGTGACCCCGAGCTGTTCCCATTGATGCTCCTGCTCGAGCGAAGTGTAAGCGATCAGCTTACTGACCTGGTTCGAACCTAGGGCCTTGCGGACCTTATTGATAGCGAGGCGGACGGCGCCGGGCGTCAGTGCGGAATTGCTTCCGTTCACCCGGGGTGTAGCCAGTTCTACAGGGTATGTTGCGCGGTTTAAGTTGAGCCATGTACCGGTTGTTGCGTTCGTCTGGTGATACAGTACCCCGAAGAGCGATACGGGTTGTGCGCCCGTGAGACCATCGTGAACGATCAGATCGTTAACGCTTGTCCCTGTGGGAAGGCTGTCAACTTGAATGAGTGAATTGAATGGGTCGACGAGCAGGACATTCGCCGAGCCGCGGTTTGTGGTCAGTGTCGGGTCGTATACCTGCACGGTCTGGTTGTAGTAGAAAAGCTGCGCTCCAGGTGGCTTGGCCATACCGAATTGCGCTGCAACTCCGGATGGCAGGCCAGTCGTAGTGATCGTACTGACCGTGCCAAGAACACCATTGCCGTTCGTTTGCATCACTTTATCGAGGAACGCGCGGAACTGCAGCATCGCATTCTTAACCTCGCGTTTGGCGGCGTTCTCGATGGCCTTTTCCGGAGCGTTGCTGGCATATTCGACAAGTTTCGTGATCTCCACGGCGTGACGGAAGAATACTGGGGTAACCTGCGCGACGTCATACACTGTGCCCGACCCGCGACCGAGGTCGCCCCCGTCCATATTTGCCAGGCCCGCCTTTCCTCCCGGACGGATTTGCAGCGGAAGCCGCATGTTTCGCGAACTGACGCGTTCCACGTCGCCGCGCTGCTGGATCATAGTCAGCAGGATGTCGTCCCGCTCATAGAGAAGCGGAAGTTTGTCCCGGACCTTTTCCAGTTGCAGCGCCACCGATTGTGCATTCTGCATCTGTGCCATTGGGTTGAATTCCTCCTAGCGATGAATTGTGTAGCGCCACCGGCGTCTGGCCGGCAATCATGCTGTCACGTTGTACTGTCATTCCGAGCCTCTAACAGCTTCTTCCACTCAAGGCAACCACGTTTACCTTCACCATCTTCAAAGCACGTTCATGTGCTCCGCTACGTTCCGCTCAGAAATGAAAGTGCGAGACAGATTCTCTTACTGGATGTCCTCTTCGGATAGATAAGGAAGGATTACAGATTCAAAATATCGGAATCAGACATGCGCGCGTAGTCCAGATCGCGGGGCGAAATCGGGCGCTGGCCTTCGGCGCTTCCCCCACGCGACCCGGCGATGTCCACACGACGTTCGGCCGCTCGCTGGCGTGCCCGCCGGTCTTGGCTTGCCGCGACAATTGTTGATGTCCATTCGTTGAGAACTCGCCTGGCAACTCCTGGCAATGCCTGTCGCGCGCGCGCCGTGATTAGTGATACGATTGCGCGCTGATGTTCCGCATCTAGCGCTCCCGATCGGAATGCCTCGCGAATCTGCTGTGAAAGCTGACGGTTCGTCCGAAGCGAGGAATCGAGCTCGCGGTATACTTCACCAACCACGCGGTTCCGTGCATTCTTCGAGATGCCTTCGGGCAGCAGTTTTTCCACCTGCGATTCAATGGCATCGAGAACACTCTGCACCGCCGTTGCGTTCGTCGCATGAAAAAACTGCTCTTGCTCCGCCGTCTGCCTTTTGCTGTTCGCCGTGTTCGTGTGCGATCTCGTGGCGTCGACTCTTGGCTCCGTATCCTCGATTCCCTTCCCTTGTATCGGCCCAAGGGGCCGCGTCAAGTCCATGTTTCCAGGCTTTTCCGTCCCCCTGTCTCCATATCTCTGTGTTTCGGCGGAAACCTGCGCCATGGCGTGCGCAAGGGATGCAAACGCCCCGGAGTCAAGTTCTGCAATCGTACGGGCGAGCTCCGCATGGTCCTCAGGACGTCGGGAAAAGAACAATGCATCCATGCGATTCAGGTCTGCAAGTAGTGCCGTCGCGGAACGCGCCTCTTCCGGTGTCGCAAATGTTCGCCGGTACTCTTGAGCATCCTGCCAAGCGCGGCGCAGTTCGGGATTCGCTTCGAAAATGCCGCGAAGGTCTTCGGGTTCTGCTGATGTTTTCGGTCCTGGGCCGATATCTTTCACTTCGGTTGAGGACTCTCCGTCTGGCTGGTGCGCTGAATCACTGTCACGTTCTACGAAATTGAGATCCGACTGCGCGCGGCTCGAACTGTCTTTCGGCAAAGTTTCCTCACGACTCTTGCGCCGGCCGCGAGACAGTTCATTCGTGGGATAATCGATACCAAGGATCTCGTCATCAGTCGTATTTTGCCCGGGCTCATTCTGCAACGGACCACGCGTTGTGGTTACGCCACGCTCGGCCGCGGCAGTACGAGTCACTGCGGGTGCAAGTGACATGAACAAACCTCCGAAAGAAAGTGAGAAATGATGGGGGAATTGCGATTCGTTGCTGCAACTCTAGACAACCCACAATGGTTGTGCTATTCCCGGCTTCCGCCTATGGGCCGTCATGAACTCCGAGGAGTCAGTAGAACCCCCCGCGAGGTAATGCGAACATCCCAAACTATATTTGGATGTACCTGTATGAGCGCGTTGAAACTTTAGCCCACGGAAGTAAAGGTTCTTCTCACCGCGGCGAGCACAGCCGTGCACTTACCGCCAATCGAACGAGCAGTCGTGCTTATGGGGACGATAGTCTCCTCCGAAGCGCAGCTTCTGGCGTTCGGCAGCTTCGTGAAGGCGCTGTGCAGTAGGCCTTAATTCCAACGCGAAACTCGTTCTTATCCACTCGTGCTTGAATTGACAAAGCTGGTCGTCATCCATGTAGACTGTCAGATGAGATGGCTCGGTCGGTGGGAAATGCCACTCAGGATGCCCCCCTAAGTACACGAGGCCATGGTCGTTGAGCGCGAATTCCCGAAGCACCTCACCTTCGGGCAAGAACTTATAAATCGCCCACGCGAGTCCGGAGCCATTGAACGAATGCTGCACGTATAGGGGGAGTTGAAACGAATGATCAATCCCCTTCTCCGAGGCGTCGGCGTCATAGCCCTGGCAGCCTTCATCGTAAATCTCATCCTGGATGGCCAGTATCAGGGCCTGCACGTCGGCCTGCGTCACCGGCAGGGAATGGCCGATCTCACTTTTGTTTACGGTCGTCGATCGAATCGGCAGCAAAAGAGCCGTCAGCAACAGAAATGCAGCGGTAGGTTTAATCATTGGATATTTCCCTTAGTGATAAACCCTAACTCTTGTCGAAGCATCCTTTAGCGGACCTTTGCCGGCCGAATCCCTAAACGGCCCATACTCACCAATAAGTTTTTTCCCTGCTGCCCACCCGGGAGGCCCTTGACCGTGCTCGAGATAGAAATACATAGCGCCACCAGTAGAATCAGGGTAAATCGCTGCCGCATGTGCTGCGTCGAGAGACGCCCCATGGGCATTGTACGCGGGCGAACCAATCTTTTCGATTGCCCTTATTTCGCGAGGGGCAAGCTGATCGCTCGCCAACCCACCGCGCATTTCCACTGCAGCGCGGTTATGAATCACGTGAGCGATGGATCTGCGCGCTTGCTGCATGTCCCAATCTGTGCCGGACCCAGTTCCGTTTTTGCTTGTCGGTCGCAGCCCAGCAGTCTCATTGTATATCTGATTTGCCACCCCTGCCGGGGTGGTTGCTGCATCATAGCCATCCTTGGAATTTCTCGTGTGCGCAGTACGATGACGCTCAGAAAGGTGTCGCCCCGCCTGCCCCTGACCACCACCCTCCTTAATGCCTTGCTGAGCACCTTCGGGGTATTCCTCCGACCAGACCTTTCCTGCCTCGGCAAGACGGGCCCGCTCCAGAGCTCGCCCGAAGATCGGATTTGCATAAAACCTGTCATTGATGAAAGGCACTGACCCAATTCCCTTTCCGGAGCTGTCGAACACTTCATTGCAACTTTCATGCCAAACCTGCGTTCGAGCCTGCCAGGGTCAATCCTTGACAGTGGGCTGTCGGCTTGCAACTCGCGGTGGCGCCCCATTTCCTTGCTGTTTCTGCAGATACTCTCGGTGGAACATGGCATGCGCGCGGACGTTCGCATACCCGGCGGGCGCTTCGATTTTTGCTACCTGCCCTGCGTCCGAGGAAAACCACCTCATGCAAATCTCGAGCTCTGTCGCATGGTTATCAGCGAATTCATCGGGCATAATGCTCGGCAGCATCAATTCGATCCCCGTGGCATCGTGCCGCTTGACCATGGGCGTTTCCCCCACGAGCTGCGCGATCTCACGATACTGTTTCGTTCGTGATTCCTCATCCGGGATTACGAACTCTTCGAGCCCAATCAGCCGCTTCACTAGAGTCATATTTTCCGGGTGCGCCAGCACTGCTTGAATCTGCGGATCAGGATTGGCAATCAATTGCAGCAGCACGGCTCGCTGCTGAGACCACAGCGTCGGGTATTGCTCGTCCGTTTCTGGATAGCTGAATAGATTCCCCTTCAAGTCAGCCAGACGAATCCATTTGGATTCAAACGCTGCGCCGGCTCCGAGCAAGGTCACTTCAACGTCATTCGGCCGGTTTTTGCGGAAGCAATCAACCGCCAGCAGCATGACGTCTGCATGAAAAAATTTCATTCGCCGCCATACAAGCCCGATGCGTCCCATCGCCTGGTCGCGCGCCATAGAGTAACCGGCAGCTGTGTCCGTATTAGCCATTGCTCCGCCGAAGAGCGCCGGAAACGCTCCAGTGAGAAATTGCGCGACTGGACCCATTAAATTCGCGGCGTGCTGTGCCAAATCTGGGGGCACCTCTGCTGCATCCGGCTGGAAAAATCCCGCAGCGAGGGATTGGCCCGGTTTTGCCCGTGCCGGGTAATGCACACCGGGCTCGGCAGTCTGGCTTTGTAATGCGTCAAAATCGAGTACCTCACTGTCAGCGTAAATAGGCGGGATGCCGTATTCGTAAGTTTCGATTTGTAGATTCGAAAGTGTGTTGAAGCGCTCCTGAACGCTGATGAGCGAGTCGCCTAGGGCGGGGCGCCCACTCGACCCGTCCCCAGGCAATGCATGTAGCACGCGCCAGTGGTCGTCCATGTTTTCACTGCGCGATTCGCAATATACGTCTCCGGCAAATGCTACATATGCGCCATCGGGAAAGATTTCGAGTAGCTCATCGCGCAGCGCTTTGTCGTCAAGCGCGAAGAAGGCCCACGGCCGCAGCCACGTTCGCTGAAACGTGATAAGGTTGATGTTGAAATCGCCACCTTCCGTCAGCGGCCCGCCCTGCGATTGGGCAAGTCGTGCCAGACGCTCATACTCCTGCATACTGTTAGCAACCGGAGGGCCTATCTTGTCCGCCGCATGTGGATAGGCTGCTCGCAGCCGCGCTTGATGCACCTCTATATTCCATTGAAGGTAGGGGTACTCATGCATCTCTCCCGCCCATGGCGGAGTTTTCAGCTCGAGCCCACCGACAATCGTGAGCACTTCCTGCCCATTCGGTACGCGCAGCTTCGTTTCTGAAGCCGGAACCGTCAATGTCTCGGCAGCGACAAAATCCTCTTCCGTGAGCAGCGCACCACACTCAAAGCAAGGCGAAGTGGACGCGTCGTTCCCTTGCAGTTCGGAGTTCGTGCTATGTGACGCTGTGCCATTATTGGGTTCGCTTTTTCCTAATACCTGTCCCTGGCTGCTGGTTATATTGTCTCGTTTGTTTTCTGCACCGCATTCCGGACAAACGTACACATCGTTTCCAATTTGCACTTCTCGGATGCCCATCTCCGTCTCAGGATGAAAACCAAACCTCTGGCCATCCACGACGAAGCGTACGTACGCGCCGACCTTGCCGTCCGTCCAGAGATTGAACGCCTCGTCCACGATCAAATTTCCGATTCGATTATTCCGTTCGACGAGCGTCGCCACTTCCGTTGCCGCCTTTGCTGCGGCGACATCTTCCTCTGCCTGCGTGGACGCCGGGAAAAACCGCACACGTGGCACGTCCTGCGAGAGTACCGAGATCAGCGAAAGTCCGAACGCTTGGTAAATGTTGGTGACGAATTCGTATCGCGGCAAATCCTCGATCGATGAGCTGTCCATCAGTTTCTGCTCGAACGGCAGGTGCCAGTTCTGGTCGCGCTCATCCCACCACAGATATTGCAGGCCACGCCAGAATTGGTGCGCCTGCTTGATCCGGCGGATTTCTTGCCGTCGTGAAAGCTCCGATTCCGTCGAGAATTGGAAGACGAGGCGTCGTAGCCCCTCCTGCAAGCGCTCTGGAAGCTGCTCGTTGTTCGGACCGTAACTTGCTGTGGGAAAGTTCCCCGAATCACCAGCAATGCGTGCCTTCGCGGGGTTATTGCGCGGGGCTTGCGCCGGTCCTTCGACCGGTACAATTGCTGGGTCCGGCTTCTGCAATTTCGTCTGCGTGATCATTCGTTTCTCGCCCTTTTCAACAGCGAACCTGGCTTTGCCTCTGAAAATTGCCGCTATTTGTTCTGTTCGTCCTTTTCCAATTCGTCGCGCAGGAAACTCATCAGGCCGTCGTGGTCGGAAAATACCTGCGTTTCCGGGTCGGCGGACGCGGACCCGTGCGGCGCATAGGCGCCATCGCCGGAATCACGCCAATCGGACTCATCGTCTGGCACGGCGGTAACCGGCGCCCCACGGCGGTGGATACACGCGACGAACCCACGCACCGCACGTCCCGAATTCGAGGGCACAACCTTGGTCGCCTCTATTTCGATTCGATGAATCCGGCCGCGCTCCTTGTTGGCCGCCCTGGCGCCGCCGGTAGAACGGTCTTCGTCGTCGTGTTCCGCTTCGTGCTCGAACCCGAGGAGAGCGGCTTCGGCTTCACGAGCAGCTTCAAGCGCCTCGCCCATAATCGGATTGATGTGGTAGCGTCCTCGAATGAATGGCATATTCCCTCCCGGGAACTATTGACAGATAGTTGGTTCCTTATTGTTAGGGAACGGCGTGGTTTACAGTGGTAAAATGTCTGCTTTCCGCCGATCACTACTCACGAGTGGCCCGCTTTGCGGATTCGAACTCAAGCATGCGGTTGATCTGATGCCATGATCGTCGCCGCATCGACGCCATAATTGTTTTGCCATTGAAATTTGGATCCCGTATCGGTCGCTTCCCTACCTCGATTTTAGCTGTGCCCCCGGCGCGTTTTTGGAAAACCGCCGCATCATTTACTCCAGAATCCTTTTCGGCATCAACATGCCCCAGCCCCCTTGCCAAATCACCGGCCATCACAGGAATTGGAGGAATCCCGGCAATGCCGAGAATCGAATTCAGCAGCGCGCGATTTTCTGCCCGCAGACGCTCGACTTCGGCCTCAAGCGCCCGTGTGTACCGTGTCGGTGAAAATCGCCGCCACATTTCGCGAAGCGTCATAGTCCTTTTCGCGCCTCCGTAGTTGTTTCTTACCGTCGGCGATGTAGAAAAAGCACGGGTTGGGAGCTGCGGGTTTCCTCGAGCTCTGCCTTCCGCGCCTGAATGGCGCGTATCGTGGGATCGGCAGAAACAACTCGGGACGCCAGTCGTTGATCAAGCGGTAGGCGCTCGCATGCACTGGGGTGTGTGCCACACCGCGTTTTCAAGCCATAACGTGCAGCGTCGGCGGGATCGTCGCCGTCCATTTTCTCTACATCCTCGACCCGCGCCTGATCGCGGACCAAACTCGGCAGCGTTCGAATCAATTCCACGCAGTTTTCCGTGAGGAACCACTCGCCCGCATCAAGCATCTGGTACATCAACATCCACCCGCCAACCCTATCGTTGTCCGCGGGGACAGGACGTGGCAGTCCTGCCGCCACAAAAATATCACCCATTTGTTCAGCGATAGAGGATTCGTCCGTACGTCTTGCAAATGCGTCGGGTGAGAGATAGATCGCATCAATGTGTTCCGTTGATGCTCTGCTTTCCCTGCGGCTGTCATATCGAGCTGTGTTTTGTTGCCCAACGATCTTCTGTTCGGATCGCCCAGGAAACCGGACCGCAAAGTTCTCATCGAGGTTGTGTTCGTTCTCCGAATTCCGACTGCTTAACAGGCTGCGTCCAATGATTTCGCGAGCGAGTTCACGCGGTGGCGTGTGATGCGTCACATACTCGCGGTACGAGATAATGTAGTTCGCATCCGTCGCCGGTTTCGCGCTTTGCCCGCTTCTCGATTCAGAGGATGCAACGGTGTTTCCAGGGTCCGGCCCCGGCACCGCCCCTTTGAAGAGAGACTCGCCTCTCAAGGTGCGAGCTCCACTCTGATATTGTGGGACAGCCGCATGCCAATACACCGCGGCAGGATGTTCAAACCCCCAATCAATGGAAATCCAGCGGCGCCACCAAGGCTTCCAATCGATCGCCTCGGCGCGCATGACATGGCGCGTTACGTCGAATCGATCGAAATACTGGCCGGCGATCACGTCCCAGTCGCCGTCGAGAAACGCGCGCTTGAGATGCGACGGCAGCGCGCGCAGTGTCTTCAGATAATTCTCATCATGCGCGTAGATCGGATTATCGGAAACGCGCGCGGGGATGAAATCATAGTCCCTGGAATCATACTCTTCGGGATGTTCCATGCCGGAGGCAGGCTGCCGGTCAATCCAAAGAGATTTTACCCACGCATGGCCAATGTTGCCCGGATTTGTGGCGCCGGCCATGCATGGAAATGCCCCGGGCACGGCGCATCGGTTGCGGCTTGTAAGAAACTGCCATTGTCGGAGCGTGAAGAGCGTTAGCTCGTCAATGCCTATGAAAAGGAATTCGCCGCCCTGGTATTGATAGACGTCATTCTCACTCTGGCAGTAACCGAAACGGGTCGTCGAGCCGTTCCACCAAGTAACGACATGCTTGGATTCGTTAAAGCTGCGGTAAAGCTCTCGCGGGACGTCACGACGAAAGTAAAGCAATAGCGATTGCTCGAGCTCAGGGAACGTGCGGCGAAGCAGCAGAGTGTTCGCCCCCGGGTGTTCCTGTGCCTGGAGGATTGCCTCCATCAATAGGGCTTTCGACTTCCCCGGGCCAGCCGCGCCGCCAAATAAGCGATACTTTGCAGGCGAGGCGTGGAACTTTTGCTGCTTGGGAAACGGTTCGTATCCTAGCTCAAACAGCGGCTTATTCTCCCGGGTCCATCGTTCGCCGCCGGATGTAATGGAAACCATAGGAGATCAAAAGGCATGTTAAAGGGCAGTTCTCGACGGCTTTGTCCTTCGATCGGAATTGTGCGTTTTCCTTTACGAGACGGTGCGAATTTTCTGGCCCACATAGAATGCCGCAACGCCCCCCAGAAACGATGTACCGATGGCAATGTGATGGACGCTGAGAATCGCGCCGAGCATGAAGGCTGCGATTCCGCCAAGCTGGACCGCGTAACCAATCGTTGTCTTATTTGCGCTCACTTGGACTCCTCTCTGGATTTCCTGTCTGGAAATGCTATTGCACAGACGTCTTTCGATGTGTCAGCCGTAACTTCCGTATTCGCATCAGCCGATCTCGAAAGGCCTTGAGGTTTCTTGGCATTGCGCTCGGGGCGCGCAACTTTGTGGATCAAGTGGATTGGAGTTAGAGGGTCGCCCCCGCCAGATCCACTGCTTGGGTGCAGCGGTTCTAGCACACGGCTGCATTCCTTTAGAACGCCCGCGAGCACTTTTTCTACGCTGCCATCCCCTGGATTCTTATTCCGAAGTTTCTCAACAACACCGACGTATGTCTCTGCGACCTTGTGTTCGTCTAACCCCGCTCTGCGCATCGCATCGCCCAGGCGCACCCGTTTGCGGCCTCGCCGTCTCTTCGCGGGTGATCGGGCCTCGCTGTGAACACCTGCCAGCGCCAAATCTTGGGGCTTTGCACCAGCTTCTGGACTTGGAATGACTTCTGTTTTCGAATCTCTGGCTGCGCGCTTTTTTTCCTTCGCCGAAGGCTCCGCATTGTTTTCTGTCATCGTGGACTTCTTCATTCAAGGGCGAACAGTTTGCAGAAAGAGGTTCTCGCGTGGCGGACCCACACCGACAACACAACGAGTTTGCTCGAGCATCAGGTACTCTGGTTTCTGTAATACGTGACTTGCTTCCTGAAGGTTGAATTTCTTCAGCCAAGAACCTGCACAGTGACTCCGGCGCCGCCCGTAATCGACGAAAGTTTGGCGCGGATGAAATTGCCACGGACTCCTGTGATCGTGCGCGCCTCACCGGAAATGGCGGACGACGTGTCTATCGTCGCATACTGCGCATCCGCATCGTTCATCGCGGTTTGCAGAACGACGCTCACCGCCGATGGCGCCGTGCCGTATAGTGTCTGCCAGCGGATTGTGCGGCCATTTTCCGGAAAACCTGCATAGCTCGGCAGCGCGAATTGCTGGCTCGATTGGCCGGCCGCGGGCGATTCACTATTGAAGGCCAGCGCCACGTCACCCGGGAAGATCGAGTATGGCGGGACCTGCGCGTTATAGTTTGGCATGTTGCCTCCGAAGATTGACTGCCTACGAAAACACTGAAAAGCGGGGCTTTAAGTGATAATTGCCTGCGGGAATAGGCTTCAGGTTCCAGAAGGAATCGAAAAACTCCAACTTGAGACCGTCACTTGCATTGCACACAATTCGAGGATAATGAACAATATTATACTACAGAATAAAATAAATGTCAAGTACTTATTTGTGTAAAGAAAAGTCGTCCAAGGCAATGATCCCGTCCGGGCGATCGTGTGAACCGCCTGGCGGAGCTTCCTGGTGCGCAAGTGCTGTGTATCATCATGGTCGTGGATCCGAAGCCCACAGTAGGATATCTGGCGGGTCGCTCTGGGGTCTTAAGCCCGTAATTGCGAGTGCCGGCTTCAATATAAAGGTTATGCCCGGCTGCGCATACCAGGTACTGGAAGGCCAACGGGTTTTCCGTCGGCGGCGCGGTATTGCCCTTCCCCGACGCGGCACGCGAGCACGCGGTGTGGCTGTACATTCAAGAACAAGGTCCGCCACGAGGCGCATCGAACGTCGGCGGCCTAACGAGCCAAATCGATTGTCCTGAACTGCCACAAGAGCTCGTTAGCATTCCCTTTGGGAGGGGGAACTCATCTCGCCGAAGCCGCGAGCGGCAAGCGTCGTAGTTGAGCCCGGAGCAATCCGCTCCAAAGGGCTTCCGCCGCAAAGCAAGCCACGCGCGACTCTGGCGAGGTGAGCCATCCGCTGTCCGGTCCCCCCATCTGTTGCCGGGAAAACCAGACCGACCTACACATTACTTCCCTTCCAGCCTTAAGAGGAAAGATATCCATCCATTTCATTGGTTTCAATTCGAAATAATACTGCTTATAAATTGCGGGGCCTTCGAGCACATACGTAGTGTCCGTACCGGGCTCGAAACAATTAAGCTCTTGACATGTTATTGACGACAGAGTAATATATCAGACGCTCCGGGGAGGATATGTGTTTCGGTGGGCCATCTGAATTGATACGTGTACGAAATCTGCTAAGCGGCCGAGTATGGATATCTTCAAATTTATGGCCTTTCGTTCGAGAGAATCGTGCCGGGGGGTACCCCCCTCCCCGGAAGGCGGCACCAACGATGGTCCGGTGCCTTGTCTCCGCCACACAATCTGCTCTGCTCCCGCCATCTTCATGGGCGACGCGCCGCGCCAATGAACGCCACACGTCATACGCGCGCGACGCTTGCGACCCTCGTTGAAGAGATGGCTGATTTCGGTAGCTGGGAATATCAACTGGACACCGGCAGGATCACACTATCGACCCACTTGCTCCACATGTGTCGAGTCGACTCGGAGGAGGAGTGGTTCGAGGAGATACGCTGGGAAAACGTGCCTCCCGGAGACCGAGAGCGAGCGCGCTTGATCTCCAGCGAGGCGATCGCCCTTTGCAAACCATTTGAATTCGTTGTGCGTTATCGGATGCGTGATGGGAACTTACGGACCTACTTCACACGCGGCCTACCGATTGCAGGAAAGGGCGGAAAGGCAAAGCGAGTGATCGGCGTTGTGCGGGACATAACCGAGCAGAAGCACTCCGAAGATGAACGACTTCATCTTCTTCTGCACAAGCTTATGCGCATGCGCGATGAAGAGAGGCGCCGCGTAGCTCTCGATCTGCACGAGTCGGCGGGCCAAAGTCTGGCGGCCCTGAAGATGAGCCTGGGGCTCTTGGGCGAAGTCATCTCGAAGCGCAGCAAAGGGGCGCACACATTGCTGCAATCCTCGCTCGAACTCGTGGAATGCGCGATCCGAGAGGTGCGGACAATCTCGTACCTGATGCACCCTCCCATGCTGGACGAATCGGGATTGGATCCTGCGCTACGATGGTACGCACGAGGGTTTTCCGAACGCAGCGGCATCAAGGTACGCGTAGATGTCGCGGAGGCCATCGGGCGGTACGCGCATGAAATAGAAATCACTATCTTTCGTATCGTCCAGGAAGCTCTGACCAACGTGCACCGCTATTCCGGCAGCCGCACGGCAATAATTTGTCTAGCACGCGAAAACGGACATATCCGAGCCGAAATTCAGGATCAAGGCTGCGGCTTGCAATTTCTTGCTTCGCCTGCAGGCAGGTTTGTCATGCCTGGGGTCGGCATCGCCGGCATGCGCGAGCGCGTCGAGCAATTGAAAGGCACATTCGAGATCGAAAGCATACCAGGACGCGGAACCACTGTCCGGGCTCTTCTGCCACTCGCTCCCTCGGAACCGCCCCAATGGGAGCAAATTGATGCGGACGATGCCAACCGCTCTCAGCGAGGGCTCGGGAAATGAAAAAAGCATGCCCGCCAGTAGCTAAGGGAGTGATGAAAATGTCGGCCAAGCGTTATCGAATTCTCGTTGCCGACGATCACTCCCTAGTACGGCGCGGTGTCCGCTCCCTGCTCGAATCGCAGCCCGGTATCGAAGTGTGCGGTGAGGCTTCCACCGGCGTCGAAACCATGGACCGCGTGAGAAAGGAAAGGCCTGACCTCGTTGTGCTGGACCTGACTATGCCCGAAATGAATGGCCTCGAAGTAGCGACCGCCGTCCGCCGGGAGTCCCCTTCCACCGAAGTCCTGATCCTCACAATGCATTTCTCCGAGGAATTGGCGCGGGACGTGTTGCGTTCCGGCGCGCTAGGGTACGTGCTGAAATCTGACACCGATGAGGAACTGCTGGCGGCCGTGGACCATGCCCGCCACCGGCAACCATTTTTCACGAGCAAGCTGGCCATCGCGATGGCGCATAACTATATGCATAACGCCGACGCCACCGGTGGAAAGGGCGTGCTTCCGGGCTCCCCGCTCACACTTCGCGAGATCGAAGTCGTCCAATATCTTGCCCGGGGAAAAGGCAATAAGGAAGTGGCTGCGGCACTCGGAGTCTCCACGCGGACTGTGGAGAGCCACCGGAACCACATCATGCACAAAATGGACTTCGGAAGCTTCAGCGAACTCGTGCGTTTTGCTGTCCGTAATAAACTAGTGGACCCGTGAGGACGAACGAGACCGTCCGGCTGGGGGTTGACAGGAGAGGATGGCCCTCATCAAAGATACCCAAGCACTCGCCGGCGGGATGCGAACCGAATTTACGGAAACCCGCAACTCAAAAGACCAGAATTCAGGACTTCCTGGCTGGCTTCCGGCGGCTCCGACGGCGCGCGGGTCGCCCTGCGGGAGCTCCGCCGATCAGTTCTGCACTCCATATGGAAGTCACAAACCTCTTCACACCATGATCATCGAAGTCGATCGTGGTACGATCCGTGTTCGATTCGGTGACAATGCCGACCCCGTACTGTTCGTGACGGATTGTCTGACCTTCAGATAGGATCTGCACATGACCTCCTTCGGATGAGTGCGACAACGGGACACTTTGACGACAGAAAGAATTTCGATTCCTAGCTTTCCGCGAGAGTGCCTCGCCGCAAGGAACCGACTTGGGCTGGCTGGATGACCGCCCTGCCTTAGTGCACGGCCATAAGCCATGCAGCCGCCCACTGGGAATGCAAGACTCAAAATCTAGGGTGTCGCTCGACGTGATCAGAGGCTAGTGACGTTCTCAGCCTGCAGGCCTTTCGGTCCCTGTTTCACCTCGAACTCAACTGCCTGTCCTTCGTTGAGTGTCTTGTACCCGTCGGCCTGAATGGCCGAGAAATGAACGAAGACGTCCTCACCGGATTGACGCTGGATAAACCCATAACCCTTTGCCGCGTTGAACCACTTCACCGTACCTTGCTCTTTGCTCACTGCTGCTGCTCCTAATTAATTCATAGGGTGGCGCCTTGCCACCCGGAAAGCTATTTGCTTCCTGATTCCCTACCTCGCCACAAAAAAGGCCGCCGGATTTTTGCTTGGCAGCCTCATCGCGCGTGTGAAAAAGGATCTCAAAGGCAGCAAACGCAAGATGATCCTACCATTTTTCGAAATTCAACGCAACGATGCTTAACCATTCGGATCATCAGTACATGATATCTAGACCGGATCAGCACGCTAGATGCCCCGAGTAAGAGGGCGCAGTTTGGGGCAAACAGGGAGGCCGGAAGCTTGGCCATGGCCGAACGTCCCGTGAGCCCTGGGAACCGGGCGATGAAGGTGAAACATATACACTTATGCTATCCGATTGTAGTTGTTTTTCGCTCGACCTATGAATGGAAGTAACGCGAAGGAGGAAATAATCCTGTGCGCGAAAACTCGGCGCCAAGTGCACGTTTGACTTCGCGGTGCCAATAATCGAATGTGCCTTCAGCCACGCCCACGAGCCGAATCGCGCTCCGGTACTCGGCGCCACCCAAGAAGTAAATCTCGAACAGCTTCAGGCGCCCCGCCCATTCCGCCCGCCTGAGCGCGTGGCGTCCGATCCGCTCAAAATCGGCGACGTACTCACATCCGCGCGCGCCCTCCGGGCGCCACGTATAACCCAAAGCCGGCATGTCAAGGCCGATGGACCGCACCGCCCCCGAGGAATCCGCCAGCCATTCGCGTAGGCCTCGGTAGCGAGCATGACAGATATCGAATATTTCCGTTGCTTTCATAAGACTCCCCCAATCCTAAAACTTATCGCCCAGCAAGAAATGCATTGCTTCCTATCCAAGGAAGGCGCACCTCGGTAATCAGTGCAGTTAATTGCTCATACGCGAATGCTTCTCCAACTCTGCAAGAACGCTGCCGATGTCCCACACGGCATCCATTCGCTTGAGCTCTTCCTCCATTTCCTCGAGGCACATGGCAAAACATTTATGCCAACCGGCGAGATATCCTCGTGTATATTGCTCGGCGGCCCGCTGCTGCTCGCGCTCCTTCCGTTGCATTTCAAAAACCTGCCTACATTCCATGACCGGCGCGCGCAGTGCAATCCGCAGCCTGTAGTTAAACTCACGCAATGCGCGGATTACCCAATGGAAGGGGGCGGGGTAATAAACGCCCGCACGATGGCACGGGTCGTACCATGCCATCTTCCATCCGCGTGGAATCAAGCCTCCATGGCCCACCTCTCTTCCTAATTTCAAAGGAATATTCATAGGGGTTTATCCTTCGGCCATGGCGCAAAGCCATTCCTCCCACACGTCTTGTCGTACTCATTCTGAAAGACTTTCCGACGGCCACGCACCTCGGAGAAGCAGACTCCAATGTGTTGGCAGTGCCGGTTCACTATTCGCCTTCTCAAAGGTCACCTGATCTTCTCCGCTTCAGCATTTGCCGCAACATGGACTGCAGGTTTCTGCGTACTCGCCGGGGGAACCATCGCAAATGTGGGCATGCGCGATCTCCTCGGCGTCCCCTGCTTTCCGCGGAATCCATGGCTTGCGCCCTTTTGCTATGCAAAGACTATCGATGTTGTTATCTTATATCTTATTATAAGATAGGTACTATACCCCTCCTTGTAATGGAGGTAAGACGAATGGAGGCCTTCAAATGCGTGACATCCAATTGCCGCTGGAACACCTTTTGACATCTTCACAGCCTTCCCTAGAAGAATTTGAGTTGTCCCGGTTGGCTTGTTCGTCGAACCTTCGCAAGGAAATCTGTCAGGTTCTCGACGAATGGGTCGAAGCGGAAGTGGGCGCACGGCTCACCCGCTGGATTCTGCAACACCGTCGAACCCAAGGAGCCGAGTCACGTACTCTTTCACCAAAGCCGAATGACCATGTTGGCCCCGAACAACCATCCGTGCATTTCCTTCTGACCCGGGACGAACTACCATTACCCGCCGTACTTTGTCATGATTCAATAATCCCGGCTCCGCAGTTATCATGTGCGACTATTTCGCGATCCAGTGGTGCGCAGTCTTCATTGTGTGAACGCGACTCATTAATGCCACACTTGCATGCACACAGATGCATGAACTCTGCTGTAGCTTTAGACATTCCATCTCTTAGCGCTCAAAGGTTTTCGTTCCACTCCACAACGGGGCTAAAGCGTGCCGACGCCGCGCTGCGATTACTGCAGTACCTTGGCGGATCCCACGCCCGGACACTAACTATGTTCTCTGGAGGCGCCCCCGCCCCGAGCGATAACGGTTCGTCGTGGAAACATCCCATATCGCCTCCTCTATCTCCTCAGCCAATCTATTGCAATCCTTCAGTGGAAACTTCTGTGTGCAGAGTCGACGGTCGTATGCATTCTGAACCTCTACATGGACTCGCTCCCGCGCAGAACGCTCATGTGCCGTCTCGCCACCTCGCTCTGTCCCAGCGCAGACTGGCGCGGGCCTCGTAGCCAGCCAATAATAAAGAGGCCAATGTGCAGCCTCTTTGGCCCCCCCACTGCTCGGACGAGAAACTGGTTTCGAATGAAATCGACACTGGGCAAAGACGCATCTATGTTTGCCCCATAGAACCCTTCAAAAGCATGATTATTTTGGCCGCGACCCTAGGCTGACTCACATTCGGTCTAAACCATGAGCGTTTTTCGAGCGCCTGCTCTCATTCCATTTCGAATGCCGCCACCAGCCGGGACTCGTTCGTCTTCAGGGCAGTGGCCTGCATCCCAAAGCGATCACCCCCGGATGCGGTGCACCTCCATTGTCTTCGCCTTCCGCGACCCATCTCCTCGTGCTCATTGGCGCGTCTGAATGTGCTGCTTCCCGCTCATTCTTGCCCTTCCTGGCATCTCCTCGCCAAGCTCACAATTGCGGGATCCGGATTGAGCCACATCCTCCGCGATTAATTCCTGTGAGGTGCCACAAGTTTCAAATCGAACTGGTTTTGCGTTCGCAAGAGCTCAAAGTGACCTACTATCCGAGACTCCTCACGTGTTTAACATCTTTGGTGTTGTTTCGCTTGCAACGGTTTCGGGAGCAAAATGACATCCTGCGTATTTGCTCCCCCATGTCCAAACTCTATAGCCGGTGGGTCCCGCGCATCGAAACCGCCCCTCTACGGAACCGGACACGCATACATCTCTCACTTGGAGGTTCCTTTCTTTCTGTATGCGAATCGTTTTTCATTCTGTGCACTCACTCGAGTGACCCTACTCTCGGTTCTGATGCCGCAATGGTGGTGCGTCCAGAACACCCGTCACAAGCGGCACCTGCCTTTCTCAAAAATCTCCTTCCGACCTGTTACCTCCATCACGCCCCTCATCACTCCCGCCCTTCTCCGTGCCCCTGCGAGCCAGCGACTGCTCAGGCGCGTCGTCAAAGGCACTCTCGACTTTATTCACCTCGCGTGCGAATTATATTTTCCGCTCTGTACATTCGCGCGTCTACACTTCCGCCGATCTCCATCCGTTTTACAACCTTCTACCAACATAATCTATTCATTAGCTAAGTAGGTGGAAGGGCGTCATGAGGAACACTTTGATGATGGGAGGAGGTGTAAGACTCTGGTAGGGGAGAACGTCGAGGGATTGGGGATTGGGGATTGGGGATTGGGGATTGGGGATTGGGGATTGGGGGCAGCCTTTGCGGCAGTCGGGATCGTTTGTTTGTGGGGCGGGCGGGGGGTGTTCATGGGGTGTGAGCGGGGCGATTGTGGGGGCGTTTGTTTGTGGGGGTGGGCGGGGGCGTTTGTTTGTGGGGGCGGGCGGAGGGCCGTCGGGGGAGGGGCGATGATTGGTCGGGGCGGGTGCGGAATCGGCGTCATGGGGGAAGGGTATGATTTCGGGGGAGTTAGGGCGTGGTGGAGGTGGTCGGGCGTCCGGCTGCGCTCGCCAGGACGGGCGCGCTTCCTTCCCGCCCAAAATACTGGCGGGCAGGTCCGGCAAGTGGCGCGCGCAAGGGCGCGGTGGCAAGAGCGTAAAGTGCAGATGAGATTGCACTTCCCTTCGACTCAACTGCACGAGGGAACTACGCAGGGTCCGCCACGGCGGACACGAAAGGCGTGCCTGCGGCGGATTCGCGCGGCGCGAAGAGTTGCCGGTCGGCGGCTGAGCCGCCGGAAAATAAATAGCCCGGCAAGCGGTAGGGATACTGAGGGGGTCGTTTATGTCGGAGCTTAGGCCCGCCACGGCGGGAAGGTCTGGCAAGTAGTGAGCGCAAGGGCGCGGTGGCAAGAGCGTAAAGTGCAGATGAGATTGCACTTCCCTTCGACTCAACTGCACGAGGGAACTACGCAGGGTCCGCCACGGCGGACACGAAAGGCGTGCCTGGGGCGGATTCGCGTGGGGGGAAATGAGGGATGAGGGCCCGCCTACGCTATGAGTCCGCTTCGGCGCGGCAAGTGAGGGTGAGGGGTGAGGGCCCGCCTACGCGTTGAGTCCGCTTCGGCGCGGCAAGTGAGGGTGAGGGGCCCGCCTGCGCGATGAATAACGGCGGCACGTCCCGATACGACCCATCGGGATGCACAAAACGCACTTCGGCGCGGCAAGCGACGGGTGAGGGGGGCCGCGGTGGGTCTATTTTGTTCTCTTTATATAAGGATGGGATGGTCGATGCGTTGGGCTCGAGATGCTCGATACTATCGAGGGTTTCGCGCGCGGACCAAGATGCTAGGTACTATCGAGGATGTCGTGCACAAAAAATTCGGAAAATGCTTGATCGTTTTGAGGATTTCGCGCGCGGGCCAAGATGCTAGGTACTATCGAGGATGTCGTGCACAAAAAAATTCGGACAATGCTTGATCGTTTTGAGGATTTCGCGCACAAAAAACTAATGTTGGATAGATTCGGGGAAGTCGACCAATTTGGATGCTTGAAAGTTTAGGGATTTCGCGCACATAAATGAGCGTGAATTGACGCTCATTAAGTCCCCTCAAGTGGGCTCAAAAGGCAGAAAAATGCACGTTTTGGCACGATATTGGACGTTAAAATGCAGTTGGCCCGGGCTGGGGGGTTGTGGAAATGTCGTCCGCCTACGTCCGCCACGGCGGATCTTCGACACGGCGGAATGGAGCGTGTCCCGATACAGCCCACCGGGATGCACAAGGCGCACTTCGGAGGATTCGCGGGGGGTTGGAATGCTGGGCAGTCCTAATGTATATGTTGGGCCGGCCTACGCGATGAATCCGCTTCGGCGCGGCAAGGGGTGAGTGGTCCTCCTACGCACGCCAGAATGAAGCGTGTCCCGATACAGCCCACCGGGATGCACAAGGCGCACTTCGGGGGATTCGGACGGGGGTTGGGCGGGCCCTCCTACGCGGTGGGGCTGCTTCGGGGGGCAAGCCCGCCTACGCGGTGGGGCTGCTTCGGGGGGCAAGCCCGCCTACGCGGTGGGGCCGCTTCGGAGGGCGTGGGCTTGCGGGGGCGGTCTATGGAGCGGCGGTCAGTTCTTGGACTTGCCTGCGGATGACAGGAGCTACGGGTTGCCGGGAATCGCTACTAGATAGGCCTCGAATATCTGCGCGTCCCCTATGATGACTCGATGATCTTGCGCTCTTCGTCGGTGATGTCGTACAGCTTGAAAACTAGATCGTCAATCTCGGCGTCGGTGGCGGCGATTTCGCGCTCCAGGCGTTCGTCTTCGGAGGGCGCGCACTTCCCAGAGTGTTTCCTCTTGTTCAAATCGAGCATTCGCTCCACTAGCACCACGATATGGTCGTGGAGCGCCTTATCATGCGGGGCAGAGAAATCGATCATCCGGATGGGCAGGTGGCTCAGATATGGCGCGCTGAATTTGTAATAGCCTCCCGAGAAGGCCGGACTATGGCGGACTGCGTAAAAATTAATCGGGGATGAATTTAGAACACCCAAGAGGTACAAGATGCTCTCCTTAACTTCCTGCCTTGGGATTATCGATGTTACGCCCGCCGTTCCCGTCGCGAAAAGGCAGTCGGTGCCGAGGGCAAAATTCGAGCGGTTGCTCAGCGAAGGAGTTAAAAGATGTGGAGTAGCAAAGGAAGAATGTGAATCCAGGTACATCGCGCCGTACCACCTGCCCGAAAGTTCGGTTGCGTCCTTGCCGAACCAGATTCTTCGGGCGAGCTGCGCTTTGTGCGTCTCCAGGTATTTGTAAGTCCTCTTGAGGGCACGAAGCTTCGACTCCTCCAATATAGTAAATTCCCCGTTCGTTACCGAGTACGGAAAGATCAGGGACTTCGGGCGTCCATTGACGGAATATCGCCTGACATCGCGCCCCTTCAAAATCGGCCGCAACACTTTCCGCTCTAGGTGCGTAGACCGCGCCGTAGATTCGTCCAAGGTGAGCAGGCGGTCCGCGCCAGTCTGGACGCCAGTTCCGAAGCGCGCTGTGATTTCTCTTAGGGGAACTCCGACTTTTTCCATCTTTGTGAAAATGTTCGACGCGGATTCGCCTTGCAGGTGCCACGGCTGTTCCGAGAGCGTTGAAGGGGAGACGTCGAATTCCTGGAGGATTTCGAGCCCCGCCTTGGCTCTCGCATAGGTGACCGTCCTCGAGGGTCTTCTACCACCAATGATGATGGACGAGTAGTTTGTCGCCCCCGAGAATATCTGCTCATCCCCGAAGTCCACGATCCGGTGCAACGCGCGTGTTCTCGAAAGCAGTCCGCGGAGCGCGGCGGCGGCCTCGGTGTGGAAAAATTTGTTTGGTACAATCATTCCGAACGCGCCATCCTCGGAGAGAAGGCCGAGTCCTTTTTCGATGAAGAGGTAGTACAGGTCAAACTTCTTCTGGGCGGTTTTGTACCGAGCCCTTAGATATTGTAGGTCTCCGTCCAGGTAATAGCCGGCCATGACCCATGGTGGGTTGCCGATGACGCAATCGAATCCGCCCTCTTTAATAATGCGTCCGAAGCCGGCGATGTCGGAATCCCAGTCGAAGGCGTTGATGCGGTCGCGCTCGGCGTCGCCGAAGAGTGCCCCTTGTCCGTAGATATCCGACCCGATGAGCGAGTTACCGCGCATGATGTTGTATTTGAGTTCGGGGAGAAGATGCTGTTTCGGTGGCAATTGCGAGCGTTCGCCTTCAAGAGCCTTTAGGTACAAGCTCATCATGGTGATCTCTACGGCCTGGGGATCAATGTCCACGCCGAAGAGGTTGTTCTTCAGTATTTCCGCCTTGCGCACAACAGAAAGGCGAAGTTCGCCATTCTCGTCTCTGATTATGTCGGGAAAGAGGGCGTGTCCCTGAGCTTCTTTAGGGTGCTCGCTGAGGTAGCGGGCGTGGTAGTCAATCAAACATTGAAATGCACCGATGAGAAAAGAGCCGGAACCGCATGCTGGATCGAGGATGCGCATTTTTTCAATCTGCCTAGGCGTCTTGCCCTCGATGAGTTTGCCGACAGTGTTTTTGACGATGTAATCCACGATGTATTTTGGCGTGTAATACACGCCACCGGCCTTGCGGACTTCCGGCTTGTCCTCAACGCGGACTTGCTTGGGTGTGACGCGGATGGTCTTACCGAGGTAACGCTCGTAAATCGAGCCGAGAAGCTCGACGCCGATGGCGTCGAAGCGATAGGGGCTCTTGGGCGGGTATAGCCGCTCGATGATCCTGGCCAGCGGTTCGGAATCTACCTTGGTGTTTTCGAGCAGTGCGTTGGGTTTGAAGATTTCGCCGTTGAAGTCTTCGTTGATTTTCTCGAAGAGGGGCCGGAGCCAATCGAAAATCTCGAACTTTCCGCCGCGAGCCCGCCAATATTCGACTGCCTCCCAAAGCTGCATTTTTTCGATGACACGGCGATCTTCCAGGATGCGGATGAACACAATCCGGTCGAGGAGGCGCTGAACGATCTCGTTTAATTGCCTGGCGGTGAGATCAGGATTGTTCTTATAGACGTTTTTCGCGAGCTCCTCGCGCCAGCCGGTCATTTCGTCGAGGAAGGCGGTGTCTGGCGGGATGCGGAGGCGCTGAGTGCGGCGGTCGCGAGGCAGCATGGCCTCAAGCGATCCCGCCGATACCCGTTCCTTAGAGAATTCCCAAAGCTTCTTCAGGCTAGCGATGTAGTCGGTGTACTTGAGGTTCAGAAGGAGTCCTTCGTCGGGCCTCCGCATGTCCGGTTGGATCGAGGCGTCGAAGAAGCGGAACTCGTCGAAGTCGGTGAGCACGGCGAAAAAGACAGTCTTTGTGCTCCAGACGTAGCTCTTGGCTTGAAACGTGTGGCGCGGGTCAGAGAGCGTTTCCGAGGGCGCCTTGGCCTCGACGAAGAATTTTGTTTGTCCGCCGATGCGAAAGCTGTAGTCGGGACGGCCAGGCGTGTCCTGTTCTCCGCGTTCGACGATCACTTCGCGCGCATGGTGCGGGAGACCTTCCTCGTTTTCAACGTCCCATCCCAATGCCTTGAAGAATGGCGTGATGAAGTCAACGCGGGCTTGGGCTTCAGAGTAGTTCTTGGACAGATAGTGCGTTCGATCTGATTCGAACCGGAGAATCAGTCTTTCAATCGTCGCTCTGAACGAGGCAAGGGATGCCGACAAAAACCGCTCCTTTGGCGAGGTATGACTCGGGAGGAAGTCTAAACGGGGAGGGGCGGGGGTGCAAGCTAAGTAACGTGTCGGATTTCCTTCGAAGGAGGGCGTCTTGTTTTCTGAGGGGGGTGGCTGACGGTTCGTAGGTGAGGCGGTGCGGCAGCGGAGCGGGGAGTTGCCGGTCGGCGGCATAGCCGCCGGGAAAGACAAAGGTCCGGCAAGCGGTAAGCGCTGTGCGCGTCCGTTTACGGCACGACTGAAGTCATGCCCTGACACGAAGACGTCCGCCTTCGGCCGCCACGGCGGATCTTCGCGCGAAACACGGAAATGGATGTCCATATGATGTGACTGCGCAAGGCGACCCACAAGGAAAGGGCAAATGCAGGATGCCCGCCTACAATTCGAGGCGGCCGCTACATAGGCAAAGGCAACGACAACACCTACAAATATGGTTGCCCTTCCCTTCGACGTTGCTCAGGGCCTATGGCGACTCCGCTCCCTTCCCTTCGTGCCTCAGGGTAAACAGGGCCTACGGCGACACTCGGAAATGAATGTCCGCATCATGTAACGGCGGAAGGGCGACCTACAAGGCACGAGCGAACCAAATCCTGCCGCTCTTCCCGGTCAAAATCACCGGGACGCAAACACCGCGAAAGAGCGGCGCTACATGAGGAAGGGCGAAAGGCGAGAGGAAGATGCCGCGCTGAAGGCCGCGGCGCCTGCCTGCCGGCAGGCAGGCTACATTTGAACCTTAACGGCAAGAAGGTGCCAGCCTCAGTTCGACGCGGGCGCTACCCGCCACGGCGGGCAGGCCCCCCCTACGCGATGAGTAACGGCGGCACGTCCCGATGCAGCCCATCGGGATGCACAAAACGCACTTCGGGGGGCGGGCAGAGTGAGGCGGTACTGGGCGACCCGGAATTCCCGTTACGCGCGGGCTGGGCGGGGAAGCAAAAGTGAAAGGCGGGTTAACGTCGGCGTCAATTGAATGACATTTTGCGGCAGGGGGGCGCAAAAATAATTTAATTTTTCTCTTGCATCTTGATTTGAACGGGCGTAGTGTCCGCGCAAAGGATGGTGCCACTTGAAAACCAAAAATTTCTTTTTTGCCTTGCTGTGTGCAATTGCGTTGTTTTTCCTTGCTGCGCGGCCTGCGAGCGCGCAGGTGTCGAACTGGACCCTGTCGTACAGTAACGTGTGGAACGGAGCTGCGGGTGTGTTTACGCCCACAAGCAGCAACAACCCGGGTTGGACCTTCGACACTGGCGAGGGTGTTTTCGGCACCGGCGAAATCGAAGACATGATTAGCGACGGCACCACCTCGTACCTGGATGGCAGCGGCCATCTGGTGATCAAGACCTACGATACGGGCGGGACATATTATTCGGCCCGATTCAAGACGAAGGTGAACGGGAGCTTCGGCCACGACTTCAGCTACGGCCGAGTCGAGAGCAGCATACAGATCGCCACGACCGAGGGTATCTGGCCCGCGTTTTGGATGCTGGGCGATAACGGCGTGGCATGGCCGGGCTGCGGCGAGATAGATATTATGGAAGAAAACGGTGGAGCGCCGCAGCACATCCGCGGAACGATCCATGCCAACGGATACGCGAACACCGGACTGGGGATTGACTCTTTCTGCCCCAACGGCTGCACTTATCCCACGACATACCACACGTACGGCGTGATCTGGGGGCCTTACCTGGTGCAATTCTACGTGGATAACCCGGCGACGCCCTATATTTATTACACACCCGCGGACGTCATGGGTGTGGGCACGAACGCCGGCGACTCGACGCTGGGCGAATGGGCGTTCTATGGCCACCCGTTCTACATTATATATGACGTGGCGGTGGGCGGCGGCTTCCCTGGCCCCCCGGGGGCTAACACGGTCGTGCCGCAATACAACAACATCTCTTACACCGACGTATACACGGCGCCTGCGCCAGCGGCTGCCACGGGTTTGACCGCGACGTCGGTATCCAACAGCCAGGTTCAATTGAACTGGACCGCCAGCTCCACCGGCGCCAGCGATCCCGAGCTTACCTACAACGTCTTCCGCAGCACGACGTCGGGTGCGGAGTATCCCCCCACGAACACGAACATGTCGACGATGATCGCGACGGGGGTTACGGGAACCACGTTCACGGACACGATGCTGACTCCCAGCACGACGTACTACTACGAAATCACCGCGTCGGGCCAGGAATCGGGTGAATCGCCGGTATCGAATCAAGCGACGGTCACCACTCCGAGCACGGGCACCAACGTGCGGGAGATCGCGATTGACGTGGGAGCCTTGGTGGGCTGGCAGAACTTCGTGCAAGACGTCGGCTACGGCACGACGGGAGCCACGAACGCGTATGCCAATCTGATCACGGTTTCGGGAGTCACCAATGCCGCCGCGGAAGATATCTACCGCAGCGAGCGCTGGGCGCCCATGACCTATACGATTCCCCACCTCACACCCAGCGCCGCCTACACGGTGCGCATGCACTTCGCGGAAGTGGCGTTCACGGGGACGGGCCAGCGGTGCTTTAGCGCCTCCATCAACGGTACGGCGGTGCTTACGAACTTCGACATTACCGCGGCTGCCGGCGGGGAGTACATCGCCAATGTCCAGTCGTTCTCGGTGAATGCCGATAGCACCGGCACGTTGACGATTGCCTTTACCGCTGGGACATGCGGAGATCCGCACACCAATCCCAGCCTGCGGGGTCTCGAGATCATTCCGGTGAGCACGTGCAGTTCGGCACCCTCGGCGCCAAGCGGGTTGGGCGCGACGGCAGTTTCCTCGAGCCAGATCAACCTGAGCTGGACGGCCAGCACGGCGGGGACCGGCTGCTCGATCACCTACAACGTGTACCGCAGCACGACGAGCGGCTTCACGGCCGGGAGCGGCAATCAGATCGCCAGCGGCGTGAGCAGCACGACGTACTCGGACACCAGTGCCGCGGCTTCGACCACCTACTACTACCTGGTCGAGGGCGTGGATTCAGCCGGTTCATCCGGGGCGTCGAATCAGGCCAGCGCCACGACGCCTTGCGGCGTGCCTGCGGCTCCTACCGGATTGGGCGCGACGGCAGTTTCCTAGCAGCCAGATCAATCTGAGCTGGACGGCAACGACGTCATCCTGCTCGGGAATCACCTATAGCGTGTTCCGGAGCACGACTTCGAGTGGGTTCACAGCCGGGAGCGGCAACGAAATCGCGAGCGGCGTGGCCACGACGACGTACTCGGACACGGGTCTGACGGCTTCGACCACGTACTACTATTTGGTCGAGGCTGTGGACTCGGGCGGTACGTCCGGTCCATCGAATCAGGCCAGCGCCACCACGCAAGCTCAGACTTGCGCCGCGGCGCCGACGGCTCCGAGCGGATTGGGCGCGACGGCAATATCGTCGAGCCAGATCAACCTGAGCTGGACGGCCAGCACGGCGGGGACAGGCTGCACCATCACTTACAGCGTGTTCCGCAGCACGACGAGCGGCTTCACGGCTGGAAGCGGCAACCAGATCGCCAGCGGCTTGACCACGACGACGTACTCGAATACGGGGCTCGCGGCTTCGACCACGTACTACTATTTGGTCGAGGGCGTGGATGCCGCCGGTTCATCCGCGGCGTCGAATCAGGCTAGCGCGACCACCAGCGCCTCGTCCGGATCATGCACGAGCATCTGCATTGACTCGGGTTCGACGACGGCGGTCAGTCCATTCGTGGCCGACGAGGACTACACGGGCGGCACCACGATTAGCCACACCAACACAATCGACACGAGCCACGTGACCAACCCGGCGCCTGTGGCGGTCTACCAGAAGGCGCGCGTTGCGAACTTCACCTACACGATCGGCGGGTTCACGGCCAATTCGAGTCACAACGTCCGCTTGCACTTCTGCGAGACGTACTTCTCGACCGCCGGCTCACGGACGTTCAACGTGAGCATCAACGGGACCACGGTGTTGACGGACTTCGACATCGAGGCGACGGCTGGGGGGAAGAACATCGCCAACATCCAGCAGTTCACGGAGAATGCGAACTCCAGTGGCCAGTACGTGATCGTGTTCACCGAAGTAGTCAACCAGTCCCTCATCAGCGGGATTGAGATCGACTAACAGGTCAGGCAACCGGCGGGGAGATCTTCGGATCTCCCCGCCACTTTTTTCCCGGGTGCCGCGGCCTGCCTCCCGACGGATTGGCCGCGGCTCCGAACAAATATCTTGGGAGAATCAGATGAGAAAAAATGGAATGGTTGTTTATGGTCTCAGCTTGGCCGTGCTCTTCTTCCTCGCGAATCTTCCAGCGCTGGCTCAAGTTAACTACACGACGCAGCACAACGATAACCAGAGAACGGGCGACAACCTGAGCGAGACGATCCTCAACCAGTCCAATGTGAATGCCAACACTTTCGGCATGCTGTGGAAGGTGGCGGTGGACGACCAGGTTTACGCGACGCCGCTCTACGTCCCAGGGCTGACAGTGAACGGCGGCACGCATAACGTGGTCTTCGTGGCCACGGTGAACAACAGCGTGTATGCATTCGACGCCGATACAGGCGGCGCCGCGCTATGGCATACCAACTATGGCACGCCGACGAACCACACGGTGGTAGGCCAGGGGGGCTGCGGCGCGGGCCACTACACCGACTTTGAGGGGAACATCGGCATTGTGGGCACTCCGGCGATTGACACGTCCAATAACGAGATGTTTTTCGTGGCCCATACGCAGAGCGGCGGCACGCATACGCAGACGCTGTATGCGATCAACATCTTGACGGGCGCCACCGTCAGGTCCGTGGTCATAACGGCGACGGGATTCAACTCGACGACCAATAACCAGCGCCCAGCCATCACTCTTTACAATGGGAACATATATATCGCTTGGTCGTCCTATTGCGATACGACTCCTTACGATGGCTTCGTGATGGCCTACAGCGAATCGGCGCTGGCGCAGGTTGCGGTGTTCAATGACACGTCCACCGGCACGCAAGGCGGCATCTGGCAGGCAGGCCAGGGCCTCAACGTGGACTCCAGCGGAAACATCTACGTGATGACGGGGAACGGCACGTGGGACGGATCGAAGAACTTCGGCGAGAGTTTCGTCAAGCTCAATCCTTCCAACCTGACCGTCGAGGATTACTTTACGCCCGCCAACTGGTCTACATTGAACGGCGGGGACGTAGACTTAGGCGCCGCCGGGGGACTGCTGATTCCGGGAACCAACCTCATCGTGGGCGGCGGAAAGGGCGGAATCTTTTACCTCCTGAATACCGGGAACATGGGGCACGAGACAACGGGCGACACCGGGGTCGTGCAGGAATTCCAAGTTAGCTATCCCAATCCGGTCTGCACTGGGTACATCCACGGCGGCCCGGCCTATTACAATAGCTCATCGCTAGGGCAACTCATCTACATATGGAGTCAAAACGACTATCTTCACGAATTCCAGTTCAACGGGTCGACTTTCCCGAGCAAGCTCCCCTATGCGGATAGCCCGCTGCCAGCGCCCACATGCGGCGAGCCCGGCGTCATGATGTCCATTTCGGCGAATGGGAACAATGACAGCACGGCGATCTTGTGGGGCAATGAAACCCTGAGCGGCGATGCGAACCACACGACGGTGCCCGGCGTGATTCGCGCGTTCAATGCCACGAACGTCGGCCAGGAACTCTGGGATTCGCAGCAGGATGCGACGCGCGACAGTTGCGCCAACTTCGCCAAGGACAGCTACCCCGACGTGGTCAATGGCAAGGTTTACCTTGCGAGCTTCGGCACGGCAACTGCAGGTAGCGGGCAACTGTGCGCGTATGGCCTGCTTTCCACGAGCTGCAATACGCCGACAACTCCGGGAACCTTGACGGCTACGGCAGCTTCCAATAGCCAGATCAATCTGAGTTGGGGCGCGAGTACATCGAGCTGCGCCGTGAGCTATAACGTCTATCGCAGCACGACCTCGGGCTTCACGCCTGGGAGCGGCAACCTGATTGCGCAGGATATATTTTCCGCCACAACGTATTCGGATACGAGCGTCGCGCCGGGCACTACGTACTATTATTTGGTCGAGGCGGTGGCCGTGACGACGCTTTCCGCGCAGTCGAACCAGGCCAGTGCAACCACGGGCGCCGCGATCACGACCATAAAGATAGACTCCGGCTCGACTACGGCGGTCAGCCCCTTCGTTGCCGACGAGTACTATAGTGCCTTCAACGACGCCACGACCACTCACGCCAACACGATTAATACGAGCAACGTGACGAACCCGGCGCCAGCGGCGGTTTATCAGACCGGGCGGGACGGAGTATTCAGCTACACGATTCCCGGCTTTGTCGCCGGATCGAGCCAGTTGATCCGCCTGCACTTCTGCGAGACCTACTGGACGGCCGCCGGACAGCGTGTGTTCAATGTGAGCATCAACGGCACGCAGGTGTTGACGAACTTCGACATCTTCGCGGCCGCGGGCGGCCAGAACATCGCCAACATCCAACAGTTCACGGAGAATTCGAATTCGAGCGGCCAGTACGTGATTCAGTTCACTTCGGTCGTCAACAACTCGCTTATCAACGGGGTTGAGATTGATCCCCCCGGCAGCTGCAGCACGCCCACGGCCCCAAGCGGATTGGGTGCGACGGCGATTTCCTCGGGCCAGATCAACCTGAGCTGGACGGCCAGCTCCTCCACCTGCGGGGTCACCTACAACGTGTTCCGCAGCACGACGTCCGGCTTCACGCCCGGGAGCGGCAACCAGATTGCCACCGGCGTGAGCACGACGACGTACTCGGACACGACTGTTGCGGCTTCGACCACGTACTACTACCTGGTCGAAGGGACCAACTCGGGCGGCACGTCCACGCAGTCGAATCAGGCCAGCGCCACCACGCCGGCGCCGTCCTGCACTGCGGCGCCTACGGCACCGAGCGGACTGGGCGCGACGGCGATATCAAGCAGCCAGATCAATCTGAGCTGGACGGCCAGCACTGCCGGGACAGGCTGCTCCATCACCTACACCGTGTACAGCAGCACGACGTCCGGCTTCACGCCTGGGAGCGGCAACCAGATCGCCACGGGCTTGACGACCACCTCGTACTCGAACACGGGACTCACGGCTTCGACCACGTATTACTACCTGGTTGAGGGCGTGGATTCAGCCGGCTCATCTACGCAGTCGAATCAGGCCAGCGCCACCACGTCGCCGACCTGCACTGCGGCGCCTACAGCACCAAGCGGGCTGGGCGCGACGGCGATATCAAGCAGCCAGATCAATCTGAGCTGGACGGCCAGCACTGCCGGGACAGGCTGCTCCATCACCTACACCGTGTACAGCAGCACGACGTCGGGCTTCACGCCTGGGAGCGGCAACCAGATTGCCGCAGGCTTGACGACCACCTCGTACTCGAACACGGGACTCATGGCTTCGACCACCTACTACTACTTGGTGGAGGCAGTGGATTCGTTCGGTTCATCCACGCAGTCGAATCAGGCGATGGCGACCACCACCGCCTCTTCGGGGTCATGCACCAGCATCTGCATCAATTCCGGCGGCCCGCTGGTAAGCCCGTTCGTGGCGGATGAAGACTTCACGGGCGGCGGCACGATCACTCACACGAACACGATCGATTTGAGCCACGTGACCAACCCGGCGCCGATGGCGGTCTATCAGAAGGGCCGAGACGGCACCTTCACCTACACGATCGGCGGCTTCACCGCGAACTCGATGCACACGGTGCGGCTGCACTTTGCCGAAACCTACTGGACCGCTTGTGCAAAGCGGACGTTCAACGTGAGCATCAACAGCACCTCGGTCCTGACTGATTTCGATATCTATTGCACGGCCGGAGGGGAGAACATCGCCAACATCCAGCAGTTCTCGGAGGCGGCGAATTCCAGCGGCCAGTACGTGATCGTGTTCACCACGGTGGTCAACAACTCGCTGGTGAACGGTATCGAAATAGACTAACGGCTCAGGAAACCTCAGCGAATGCGGGGAGACCGGGTGCTCTCCCCGCATTTGTCTTCTCCGTGAGATCCGCTAGACGATGGGCTGGCTTTGTCCTTGACACAGTTCAAGCACGCGCTACAAGATTGCTTTTTCGCACCGGGCTATGCGTCCGCCTGTGAACCGATCCATTGTTTTTCGGGCGGCGCGTGCTTACGAATGCTTGCTCAACTGGCGTATAGCAAGGGCTGTTCTTAAAGAGGAAAAAGCATGGTTCAAAGAACCACTCTCATTGCAATTATAGGTTTTCTCGCCGGCGGCATGTGCGCCGCCGCGGAGGCGCCTGCGCCGCTCTATCCGGTGAAGTTCTTCGACATTGTCGCCGAGGAGCAGCCCGTGCGCATCGCCTACCGCGACGTTCCCGCGACGACGAAGGCGAACGGCGAAACCGTGCTCCTGTTCCACGGCGAGGATTTTTCCGGCACGTACTGGGAAAAGACGGCTCAGACGCTGGCGGCGGACGGCTTCCATGTCGTCATACCCGATCAACTGGGCTTTGGCGCCTCTTCGCGTCCCAACATTCATTACAGCTTCCATCAAATGGCCGAAAACACGCAGCGACTGCTTTCCTATCTGAATGTACGCGAGGTCGAGGTGATCGGACATTCCATGGGAGGGATGCTGGCCGTTCGCTTCACGCTTATGTACCCGACCATGGTCCGAAAACTCGTGCTGGAAGACCCCATAGGCCTGGAGGATTACCGCACCTTCCTGCCCTACGTGCCCCTGGAAAATATGGTGCACATCAACCTGCACGCGACCTACGATACATTCCTGGAGCGGCATAAGACCTTTTACGTCACATGGAAGCCGGAATACGAAGCCTACGCGCAGGAAGAGGCGCGCGTGGTGGACACGGGAGACTTTCCGGAAGCGGCTCTATGTGCAGCGCTCACATTCGAAATGATTTACCAACAGCCGGTCCTATACGAATTGCCGGAGGTTCAGATCCCCACGCTGCTCATTATCGGCGACGAGGATCGCCCGGTGGTCGGGGCGATGATCACTCTCGTCGGAAGACCGGCCAATATGCCGGGTATGGACATGGGCACCATGATGCCGCAGGACAACAACATTCTGCGCACCGCCGGCCAGATGCCCGACGCTTATACGAAGTTATTCGGCCAATATCAGGCATTGGCACAGAAGGCCCATGAGGCCATCAAGAACTCCACGCTGGTGGTGATTCCCAATACCGGGCATGTTCCTCATATCGAGGCTCCGGAACGGTTCTATCAGGCTGTGATTCCCTTCCTCGAACCCTGATAGGGAGTCCAAGGGCCCTCCATCCTGTGCGCTTTTCAGGACTACGGCAACTGGCATGAAGCGGCGCCCGCATTGATCGCGCGAGGAATTCCGTTTAAATCTTGCACAGGCGATGGATTTTCGGGGGGCAAACAAGGGCTGAAAATAAAGCAAGGGGAAGAAGGAAATCGTCCCAGCCGTACGGCCCTGATCTCTCAAGGCGCTCCAACTTCCTGTTCTTCCCCTGCCGCGGCCATTCTGGAGGGAAAGGCCGGGCGCGGGAATACAGGAGAACCCTTAGGAAACGCGGGAAAGTGATGTAGGCGGCCGCCACGGCGGGCAGGCCGGCAATCATTCGCCGGGAGGAGCGACAGGCGCGGGTTCGGCGAGTCTTCCCTTCCCCGTGATGGCAGCGATGATTTGGCGGCCGTGGAAGCGGCCATTTTCGATGAAAATTTCGGACGTGTGCAAGCCTCCGATGACCACGCCGGCAAGGTAGATGCCCGAGACGTTGCTCTCGAGGGTGTCGGGATTGCACTCGGGCTTGCGGGTTTGGGGGTCGAGGCGGATGCCCTGGCGCTCGAGGAAATCGAAATCGGGGTGGTAGCCGGTCATGGCAAAAACCTGGGCAGCCGGGAGGGTCTATTCGCCGGAGTCATTCGATATCCAAACCTGGTGCGGCTCGATGCGCGTGACGGACGTGTGAAACAGGGCGCGGATTTCTCCGGCGCTGATGCGGTTTTCGATGTCGGGCTTGACCCAGTATTTGAGGCTTTTGCCCATCTGGGCGTCGCGATGGACGAGCGTGACGCGCGCGCCGGCGCGAAAGAGGTCGAGCGCGGCCTCGGCGGCGGAATTCTTTCCGCCGATGACGACGACATCCTGATTCCAATAGGGATGGGCCTCCGTGAAGTAGTGCGAGACGTGCGGCAGGTCCTCACCGGGAATGCCGAGGCGATTCGGCAGGTCGTAATACCCGGTGGCGATGATGATTTTTGCGGCACGATATTCGCGCGGGGAGCCGGAATCGTCGAGCGCATGGAGGGCGAACGCGCCCTCCTTGCCTTCGATACGTGCAACGCGTTCATAGAGGCGCGTCTCGACGTGGTAGTGTTCCACGGCGCGGCGGTAATACTTGAGGGCTTCGGTGCGCGTGGGCTTGGAGCCGTCGGTGATCATGGGGAGATCGCCGATTTCCATGCGCTCGGGCGTGGTGAAGAAGGTCATGTTCGTGGGATAGTGGAAAAGGGAGTTGCACAGGCAGCCCTTGTCCACAACGAGCGAGCGCATGCCGGCGCGCGTGGCTTCGATGGCGCAAGCGAGTCCCGTGGGGCCCGCGCCGATGCAGAGCACGTCATAGGGTTGTGCCATGGGAATAGTGTGCGATGACAGGGCAGGAGAATTCAACACCGGAGCGTGCGCGGGATGGAAAATAAGGATATTGTGAATCCGAGGCGTTTTGTGGTGCGTCTAACCGAGCGTTCCGAAAGAACCCACAAATATTCCGGAGAGAGGAAACCTTCGAGGAGGCATACGATGCGGAAATGGCTGATGGCGGTTAGCGTCGCGGCGATTTTGGGAGTCCCGGCGGCGCATGCGCAGACGAACACGACCACAAGTACGAGCACATGGCAGCTTGACCCCGCCCATTCCAACGCGCAGTTCGAAGTGCGGCACTTGGGAATTTCCAACGTGCAGGGAGAATTCACAAAGATCAGCGGGACGGTGCAGCTCGACGAGCAGGACATCTCCAAATCGAGCGTTACGGCCTCGATTGACATTGGCTCGATTGACACGCGCGTCACGAAGCGCGACGACGACCTGAAAAGCGATCACTTTTTCGATGTCGCGAAGTTTCCCACGATGACGTTCCAATCCACGAAAATTTGGGCGACCGGGGACGGCACCGCGAAGATGACGGGGAATTTGACGCTCCACGGCGTCACGAAGGAAGTGACCTTCGACGTAACCGGCCCCACCGCGCCCGTCCAGGTGATGCACGGAACGCGCCGCGGCGCCTCCGCCACGACGAAAATCAACCGTCAGGATTTCGGCGTGAGCGCCGATTCACCCATGGTGGGAGACGAAATCACCATCACTCTGGATATCGAAATGGTGAAGCAATAAATGGGAGGGCGCGCAGTTTGCGCGGGCAGGGCAACTTTGTTAGAGTGAGGGGCGATGGCATCCATTTTTCAAGAGGCGGGCGAGACGTTTCTGGCGCTGTGCAAGGGATTCAGCGTCACATTCCGGACGATGTTCCGCAAGACCACAACGGAACAATATCCGAACGCTCCCGCAAGCGTTCAGCCGCGGTATCGTGGAATCCACGTGCTGCAGCGGGACGAGAACGGCCTGGAAAAATGCGTGGCCTGCTTCCTGTGCGCCGCGGCGTGTCCCGCCAACTGTATTTACATCGAAGCGGCGGAAAATAGCGACGCGCAGCGCATCTCGGCGGGCGACCGCTATGCCAAGGTCTATAACATTGATTATTCGCGGTGCATCTTTTGCGGCTATTGCGTCGAGGCATGCCCCACGGACGCGATAACGCACGGCCACGGGATTGACCTTGCGCCGTACGATATCAATTCGTTCGTGTATCGCAGGGAACAGCTCCTCGAACCCTGGCCGCCCCGGACGTCTTAGTTCACACTCCTCGAACGGCACACCACGCAGACAGAGAAATTGACGCGCCTGAATCTTTTCACGAAATGCACTAACTGGTTGGCGCGCCCTTCCCTTCGTACCTCAGGGTAAACCTTCGTCAGAGTGAAGCGGACTTCGCGGAGGTGCGCGCGGTGGTGAGGATTTCGCCGATGAGAAAGAGGTCGGTGAGCAGGGCGCGGAGGTGGATGGAGGCGTTGAGGTTGTCTATCAACTGCGAGCTGATGGCGGGTTGGGCGAGAACCAGCTCGACGGCGGCGAGGGAGTCGCGGGCATCGCGGTCGAGGACGGCGAGGAAGGCGTCGTATGGCGCTGCAGGCGCGAGATTTTTTTGCTTTACGGCGGCCGCGCAGGATTCGGCAAGGCCGGCGAGTGATTTCACGGCGCGATCGAGGAAGGTGCGGAGTTGTCCGCCGGCAGGGCTGACCGCATCGCTCGGAAGTCCCTGCGCGGCGTAGGCCAGCAGAAACTCGTAGCACTCCTCGATCGCTTCGCACCGATCTTCGAATTCGGGGGGCATGCGCTTTAAGCCTCGGCCTTGGCAGGATTGGGATTGGCGCCGGGCGCAGCCGGGGCTGGGGATGGATTCTCGACGGGCCAGCGAGCAGGATCGTGCTCTGCGAGATAGAAGTCGCGGCGCATCGTACCCGTGAACATGGACTCCGTGATGGGACGTTTCTCGGGGCGAATAGCGAAGTAGACGTGCACGGTAATCAGGGCGATCAGTCCTACGCCCGCCAGCCCGTGAAGAACGTAAATCATGCCCCAGGTCATGTCGCCAAAGAGATAGGGATTGCGGGGAAAGAAGATGGTGCGCACGCGGGACATCATGAATACGCCCGTCGCGATGGCCGTGAGACCCGCGGCGATAATGGCTGCGTGGTAGAGCTTATTCTCCAGCGGATATTTGGCGAATTTTCGCGGCGGCGGAGCCGGCTGGCCGAAAAACCGTCGAATTCTTCTCGCGGCGTCCTCGATGTCAATTCTATCCGGCCAGATGGACCAGAAATCCAGATAGAAAGAAGCATGGAAGATGTGAAAGATGACGGAGATGGTCAGCACAACGCCGGCGATCCAATGCCAGGTAACCCAATCGAACTGAAAGCCGACTTTGGGAAGAAAGGCGGTAAAGAGCAGGGTGAACATCGAAGCGGCCATAACCCAGTGAAATGCGCGCGCGGCCAGTGTATGCCGGGGTATGCCTCGCGGCAGTGAAGCGGCGAGCGCGGGAGCGACAGCGGGCGTAGCAAACACCTTCGTCTTGGCGAAATATCGAATGTAGATGGCGTGAACGATGACGAAGGACAATCCAGCGATGGCCGCAACCCATATCAAAAACCACGCAATGTGGATGGGCACACGCTGCCCCCATGGGCTGGTGGCCCACTGCAAGAAGCGGTGCGTTGCAGCTTCTAAGAAGCCCATGCCGCCTCCTCGACTCCGGCGATCGAGCGCTTTACCAGATTGCGCATCAGCGGGATTTTGTAGGCGTTGTACTGCAATGGAACCGCGCCCTCGACCGCCAATTTTCCGGCCATCTCGCCTGTTTCGGCGTTCGGCGGCTTGCCGCGGGCGGCATCTTCCGCCGCCTTCAAGCGCAGGGGATGCGCGGCGGCGCCATTGACGGCGATGCGGATTCGCTCGATCAAGCCACCCGAGACGACCATCGCCGAAGCGACGTTCAATAGCGGAAAATCCCACACGTTACGATCGCGAATTTTCTCGAAGTAAAATCGCGCGCCGGCCCAGGTGGAGGGAATGCGAATCGTGGTGAGCAGATCGCCTGGCTCGATGATGTGCAGCCGCGTGATATCAATTTCCGGCCCGATGAAGTAGTCCTCGGCGTCCACGACGCGCTCGCCCTTGGGAGTGAGGACGACGAATTTGGCGTCGAGCGCGATTAGGGCTGGGGCCGTATCGGAGGGATTCACGGCCACGCAGCGCTCGGCATGGAGAATGGCGTGCTCGCGGTTGCGGCCCTCCGGAGTGTCCGCATAGCAAATATTTCCTCCGGCGCGATAGCAGGGCCAGCCCGCGCGATAATACCAGCAGCGGGCGTCCTGCGAGACATTGCCGCCGATCGTGCCTTGATTGCGGATTTGGGGCGAAGCCACGAGTTCCGCAGCCTGCGAGAGCAGACTGTAGCTTTGGCGGATGGCAGGATGATTCACGATTTCGGTGAGAGTGGCCATGGCGCCGATCTCGATGCCGTCGTCCGTGGTGCGGATTGCTTTGAGTTCCTCGATGCCGCTCAAATCCACGACGATTTTGGGCTTCTTGATGCGGTCCTTGAGCCAATCGAAGCTGTCGAGCCCGCCGGCCAGCACCCAGGCGTCCTCTCGATATTGTTCGAGAAGCTTCTGCGCGTCGGCGGCCGATGCGGGCTGAAGCAGCTCGAAGGCCGGCATAACGTCTCGAATTACAGCCATTGCGATTTCCTCATCGAATTTTCCGGCTAAATATAAGCCGTCAAGGGCTGCTGCATGGGCCGGCCTGCTTCGAGCGAAGTCAAAATAGTGTCGGCGTTGACGGGCGCGCGCTGGAAAATATCGTCTCCCAGCGCATCCGAGAGTGCATTCAAGATGGCGGCGCAACCCCCGCCGACGGGCGGCTCACCGATGCCGCGTGCGCCTACCGGCGTTTCCGGGTCCGGAATGTCGAGCGCTCCCCATTGCATGTTCACGGGCACATCCAGAATCGTGGGCGGCTTGCTTTGATAGAACCTGGTAGAAAGCATCGCGCCGTAGTGCGGGTCGTAGACCCATTTCTGGCCGATGGCATGGCCGATTCCGAGCATCGAGCGGCCGAGCACCTGTCCGCCAAGCGCATGAGGATGGATGACCGTGCCGACGTCGGCGAAGGCCAGGAAATCGGTGATGAAATATTTGCCGGTTTCGACGTCCACTTCCACTTCGGCAAAGCTCGCGACGTAGGAAAAAGTTGTGCCATCGCGCGGGTAGTTGTCGCGCGCGGCGGCAATCAGCCCCTGCCCTGCGAGCGCCGCGACAGATGCTTGCGTGAACTTATTGACGCCTGCGGGCGGCTCGTGGCCGTCGTAGGCGCCGCCCAGTTGAATGGCGCGCCGCGCCGCTTGCGCGAGCGTCATGCTGGGGCCGCCGCCCTTGCGGGAGACGCGCTCGCGTGCGACGTGATAATCCTCGGGTTTGCCACCGTGAGTCTTGGCCGCGATTTCTTGCAGCTTTTGCCGGGCGTCCATGGCGGTGGCATACGCGGCGCGGGTCATGGCATGGGTGGTTTGGCTGCCGCCGGAGGGGCACGTCCAGGGAAGATTGTTCGAGGTGTTGCCCCAGATGACATCGCACTTCTCCCAGGGCACGTCGAGAACCTCGGCACCAGCGCGGTGCACGTCAATCAGGGACTCCGTGCCGAGATTGCCGATGCCGGACTGGAATGCGACGCGGCCATCGGGCTTGATGATGAGAATTCCGTCGAAGCCGATGGAACCGCCATAAAAACAGCTGAGTGAAACGCCGATGCCGCGAACCTTGGAGCCCATGCGCTTGGGAGTGCGTGCCACACGCTCCTGCCAACCGAACTGCTGTGCGCCTCGGTCGAGCGCGTCCTTCAGGAAGCAGCTGGTGGAATGGCCGCGCACGCCCTGAACGGCCGGTCCGAAGTCCGCTTTACCTTCCGGACAATTGATGCGGCGAATGGCCACCTGGTCGAGGCCGAGCTGGCGGGCAGCCTTGGAGATAATCGGCTCCATGATGACAATTCCCTGCATGCCGCCCGGAGAACTCTGGGCGCTGCGCGGCGGCGTGTTGGTGAGGATGGTCACGCCGCGCCAGCGCATGGCCTGCGGCTGGTACAACAGTGAAACGATGCGGCTCGATGTGGGGGCATCGCCTACGGCATCGTAAGGGCCGTTATTGCAAATCACGAACATGTCCAGTGCCGTGATCCGACCCTCCTTCGAGAAGCCCACCTTCATCCGGCCGAGCAGGCTGGGCCGGGCGCGGCCGATGAACGTCTCTTCCTCGCGGCTAATGCGCATCATCACCGGTGCGCCCGCCTTTTTCGAAAGGAGCGCGGGAATGATGATCGAAATAGCGCCCGTAATCTTGCTGCCGAAGCCGCCGCCGGTGTACTCGCTGATGAGGACGACCTTGCTCGGGTCTATATTCATCCATCGCGCGAGGGCCGGGACGGTTTGAACGGTGCTCTGCGTGCCGGCGTAAACGAATACTTTTCCGTTCTGCCAGTAGGCGAGTGCGCTGCGAGTTTCGAGCGTCTGGTGGCTGGTGTCCGGCGTCTGGAAGGTTTCGTCGAGAACGAGCGCGGCGTCGCGGAAGCCTGCATCGAGGTCGCCGACGGTCCACGTATCGTGCGTATTGCCCATGGGCAGGCGGCCATGCTTGGCTTCCTCGAAATCCGCCTCGGTCCATTTAAGTTCCCCGATATCCGGTGGCGGAGGGCTGGGAGGGGGTTCACCCGGCTTCTGGGGCGGCGCGGGCTGGCGGACCCAGATGTTGCCGCCCGTTCTAGCGTTCGGGCCACCGGGCCGCAGCGATTCGAGCGGATCAAGCACAAAGGGAAGCGGCTCGAACTCGATGTAAATTTTTTCGATGGCTTCCGCCGCGGTCAGCTCATCCACGGCAGCGACGGCGAGAATGGGTTCACCCTGATAGAGCGGCTCCAACGTCATGGCGCGCTCTGCCCTCTTATTGGCTTTTATGACCACGCCGAGGTCGGTGATGAAATCGGCGGGAGGAGGAAGTTCGTCCGGCATAAGGATGGCTCTGACGCCGGGCATGGCCAGCGCCGCGCTCGTGTCCAAGTGTGTGACGCGTGCGTGGGGCAACGGACTGAGCAGCAGCTTGCAGAACAGCATGCCGTCGGCGCGAAAATCCTCGGCGTACTTGGCCTGGCCGGTGACCTTGGCGTAAAGATCGGCCGTGATGTAGTTCTTCCCGATCAATTTATAGCCGGCCCCAAATTGAGGCTCGGCCGGCTTATCGGGATTCACGGTTCGATCACGCATGGGTCGACTTCCTCAGATTTTCCGCGCCGCGCATCATGGCGGTGAGGATTTTGTCGTAGTCCTGGCAGCGGCACAGGTTTCCGGAGACGCCTTGTGCCAGCTCCGCGCGCGTGGGATTCGGATTCGTTTTCAAAAATCCCACGGCGGCCATGATAAAGCCGGACATGCAGAACGCGCACTGGAACCCCTGCTCGTCCATGACGCCCTGCTGGACAGGGTGCAGTGTTCCGTCAGGGTTGGCCAGTCCCTCAATGGTGATAATTTTGCGCTGGCGCACCGTGTGCGTGAGCACGGAGCACGCATAATGGGGAACGTCGTCAATGAGGACGGTGCAGGAGCCACATTCGGCGCGATCGCATCCGAGCTTGGTGCCGGTGAGGCCCAGCTTGTAGCGCAGCGTTGAGGCCAGCGTTTCTTGCTTCATCACGTCCACTCGGCGCTGCTGGCCGTTGACGTTGATGGTGATGAGCCGCTCGCCTGCACCGATGGCCGGGGCCTGGCCGAGCAGAGTGGAGGCGCGGAAAAGGTAGTTTGCGGAGGAGACGGCTACGCCGCCGGCGATGACGCCCTTGATGAAGTTTCGCCTGGATACCGGCCTGGGCGTTTCATCCGTCATTGTGATACCTGCCGTTTCTGCGGATTCGCGGCAGCGCCGACTGCAACGCCAAACTGCGGTTTACTACTTTTGGGTCGCGGCGTCAAGATGAGTTGAGCGAACCGCTTGTATTCCGCGTCTGGACGGAGCTAAAACTCGTCGGCTTGCTGCGTGGAGGTATAGCCGGGGAGAAGCGAGGCCTGGGCGGTATGCACTACCTTGATGCGGATGGGCCGCTCGGATTCGGCGCCGGTCTTGCGGAGAACGGCAAAGGTGGCGAGCGCTTCGTTGTAAACCTTAGTAATCAGGAAGGTTTCGCCGGTATCGTCCTTTTTCCAGACCTGGCCGACTTGGATCTTTCGCGCTGGCATATTTAGGAATGTAGACAGATTCCAGAGAGGCGTCAATATGGTGAATGTGGAAAGTGACGTTGGCAAGGAACCTCGAGACCACCATTACGCGCGCTGCGTCATCCAACGGACCAAAATCGGGATGGAGCTTGCCCTTAGAGGTGTATACTCAGGGCTAGTTCCCCGGAGGCGGCCATGAGGAAATCGTTCGTGGCACAGTGGGTGGCAATCTATTTGGCGGCTTTGCTTGTGGCGCTCCCATGCGCTGCCGCCCCGCAGGGCCAGCCGCAAGACATGCCGCAAACTTCACAGGACCAATCGCAGACTTCCGGTCAACCAACGACCAGCGACCAGCCGCTTCCGCAGCAAACGAACCCTAACGTTAAAACTGGGAGCGAGGCGGACGTGAACGCCATCGGGAACCGCAAAGTGGGGCACGGTCCGGATTTCTATTCGCTGCAGAGCGACATCGCCATCGGCAAACAATATGCCCAAATGGTGGACCGCCAGGCGAAGTTCGTCACCGATCCGGTGGTGAACGAATACGTGAACCGCGTAGGGCAGAACCTGGTGCGCAATTCGGACGCGAAGGTGCCGTTTACGATCAAGGTGATTGATTCGGGTGTAGTGAACGCGTTCGCGCTGCCGGGGGGATTTCTGTACATCAATAGCGGGCTGATCCTGCAAGCGGATTCGGAAGCGGAACTGGCCGGTGTGATGTCGCATGAGATCGGACATGTGTGCGCACGCCACGGCACAAGAGACATGACCAAGCAGGACATCGTGCAGATCGCGTCCATTCCGGCCATGATTTTCATACCGTACAGCTGGGCCGGATATGCGATGTATCAGGGGCTGAACTTCGGGATTCCCATGACGTTCCTGAAGTTTTCGCGCGACCACGAACGGGAGGCCGATTATCTGGGCACGCAGTACATGTATAAGGCCGGATACGATCCCAATGCCTTCGTTTCCTTCTTCGAAAAGCTCGAAGCGCAGGAAAAGAAGCAGCCGGGAACGATTCCGAAAGTATTCGAAACGCACCCGCCGACACCCGACCGCATCGAAGCCATACAAAAGGAGATCGAGACGATTCTGCCGTCGAAGGATGAGTATATCGTCAACACTTCGGAATTTGACGCTGTGAAGACCCGCCTGCAGGCCATCGAGAACAACCAGCGGGTGAAGGACTCCGGCCCGAACAAGCCTACGCTTCGCAAGCGCACGGATCAGAATAAGGGCGGCTCAGAGACACCATCGGACATGCCATCAGATATTCCGACTACCACGACCTCAACAACCACAACTTCGGACGATAACAGCGGACCACCAACCTTGAAGCGCCGCCCGGACGATGATAATCAGCAACAGCAGCAACAACCACAGCAGCCGCAACAGCAACAGCAGCCACAACAACAACCGCAGCAGCAGCAATAGGAGCGAGTTCGCCGCCGAGCGGTCTCTTCAGGAATGCGTGTGGATTTCGGCGACGCCGAGGCGCTTGAGTCCTTCGGCGTAATATTTGCGGTAGAGGATGTCCCACTCCTCGCTGCCTTCGAGGATTTCCTTCTTTTGCGAGCCGATTTTGGCGCGCACTTCCGTATCCACCTGCTCTTCGAGCTTTAGCAGCGAGGTAATGATATTCACGATCTCCTGGCGGATGGTGTCGCGGTCCTCGACGAAATCCACGCTGGCACTGGAAACAAGAAAATCAACGATGCGATGGGAAAGTCGAACCGTCTTTTCGCGGCTCAGACGCATCTTAGCGGAGGATTAATTTCCTTTCGCGCGCGAGCTGTCCCTTCACTTTTTTGTACATCTCTTGATACGACGCCCCGGTGCGGCGCATTTCGTCCGTGTAGCGGCTTAGGATTTCGCGGACTTCATCGTTGAGGCGATCCTCGATGGTAATTTCTTCGGCCATCACCTGGCGAACCTGCTGCGTGAGGTTTTCGACGTCCTTTGTTTCGATCATCTTGCCGGCCACCAGGCGCTTGACCACTTCCTTGGCCATGTAGCCGACATAATCGCGGGAGAGCAGCATTTCGTCGGGCTCCGCAGTGCAAGTGCAGCAAATTCAGTCTAATGGTTCGGCGTTCGGAGTGTCAAGGCGAGCGCGGAGCTCGCCATCGCGCCACTCGCAATGAGCGTGCGGCATTCACAATGTTCCCTTGAATTTGTTATCCTGATCCGCTGACAGGGAGGAGACAACATCGTGACGTCATCCACGGTTTCTGATCGCACCACGAAACGAGTTTTCAACTTCAACGCCGGGCCGGGCGCGCTGCCGCTTCCGGTCCTCGAGCGCATGCGCGATGAGCTGCTCGACTACGACGGCGCCGGAATGTCCGTGATGGAAATGAGCCATCGTTCGCCGCAATTCGAGGCCATCAACGACAAGGCCGAGCAATCCTTGCGCCGCCTGCTCGCGATCCCGGAAGAGTACGCGGTGCTTTTCCTGCAGGGCGGCGCGAGCCTGCAATTCGCCATGGCGCCCTTGAACTTTTATGTCGCGGGGAAGCCAGTGGACGTGCTGCACACCGGGGCGTGGACCGCGAAGGCCATCGAAGAGCTGAAGAAGGTAGCGGCGTATCGCCTGGCGGCCTCGACGGAGGCGGAGAAATTCACGCGGCTTCCGCGCAAAGATGAAATCTCATTCGCGCCGGAGGCTTCCTACGTCCACATTTGCACGAACAACACGATCGAAGGCACGGAGTGGAATGCGCTGCCGGCCACGGGCGATGTGCCGCTTGTCGCGGATATGTCCTCGGACATCCTTTCACGCCCGGTGGAGGTAAAGCGCTTCGGGCTGATTTTCGCGGGCGCGCAGAAAAACCTGGGGCCTTCGGGAATCACCGTGGCGATTGTGCGGCGCGATTGGGCCGAGCGGGCCAATGAAAAGACGGCGAAGATTCTTCAATATCGCACACACATCAAGGAGCGGTCGCTCTATAACACGCCGCCCACGTTCGCGGTATATGCCGTGGGCCTCGTGCTCGAATGGGTCGAGGCGCAGGGCGGCGTCCCGGCCATCGAAAACGCCAATGTGGCCAAATCCACGCTGCTCTACTCCACGATTGATGCGAGCGGCTACTACCATTGCCCCGTCGAAAAGGAGTCGCGTTCCAGGATGAACGTCGTGTTCCGCGTGGCAAACGGAAACGAAGAGATCGAGAAGAAATTCGTGAAGGAAGCGGAGGCCGCAGGACTCGCCGGGGTGAAGGGGCACCGCTCGGTCGGGGGCATGCGCGCATCTCTCTACAATGCGGTTTCGCTCGAAGCTGTCCAAGCCCTTACAAGCTTCATGAAGGACTTTGAGCGGAAGAACGGCTGAAGACATCGCCTTTTGCCCAGCATTGCGAACGCAGAGCCACACTTGTGTGGCTAGGACGCAACAGACTCGCCTTGACTTGTGCCGTAGCCCCCAGTATTGTGGCTTCCGATGAAATTGTCTGCTTCAAGCGCGCCCCGACCTTCTGGCTACGCGCCCAACCTTGGTGCGAGCCTTCAGGATCGCAGCAGCCTCAAGCCCCGGAAGGAAGTCCATAAAGCGTCCTCAATTCTGGCCGCAAAGGGTGTTTCCGGGGCGACTGCTAATCGTGATGGTGACGACCCGCAACCCCCGCTGGATGAGTACTATAACTCGCTGTTTACAGCCCTCGGACCCCAGCATTGGTGGCCTGGCAAGACGCAGTTCGAAGTGATTGTCGGCGCGATCTTGACCCAGAATACCGCTTGGACGAACGTAGAACGCGCTATAGCGAACCTGCGAGCAACCGGGCTGCTGCACCCTGCCGCCATCGAGAAAGTCCCGCTGGGACGGCTGGAAGGCCTGATTCGCTCCTCGGGCTATTTCCGGCAAAAGGCCCGAAAACTAAAGGCGTTCTGCAAATTTTTGCGCGCCGAATACCGGGGGTCGCTCAGGCGCATGTTCGCTACCCCCACGATCGAGCTGCGCGAAAAGCTGCTGGGCGTATTCGGCATCGGCCCAGAGACGGCGGATTCGATACTGCTCTATGGAGGCGGGCATGGCGTGTTCGTGGTGGACGCCTATACGAGGCGAATCCTCGGGCGCCACGGATGGATCCACGAGGGGGCGAGATACGACGAAATTCGCTGGATATTCGAGCGGCAGTTCCCGGGCAATGCCCAGCGGTTCAACGAATTTCACGCCCTCATCGTGAATACCGGTAAGAATTTTTGCCTCACGCAAAAGCCTCTCTGCAATCAATGCCCGCTCGGGCGCTATCTCGAGGAGGGCCGCTAAGCATGAAGCAGCCAAACCGCAAACGGCAATTGTGGCTCGTCGTAAACGGCATCATCGTCGCGATGCTGGCGGCCGCCATGTTCACCCTCGGCTCGCTGCAAGGTCCCCATGCAACCGGGCGAAGGAAACGATCTCCCCATACTTTTCGCGCTCTCCGTAATTATTTTCGCGGCCTTCTGAAGTGTTCGCGCCTGATCCTGATGCGCAGCCTGGTGCGGCTGGGCGCGGAGCGGTGCAGCGGGCGCGTCGGCTCCCGCTTCAAGGTGAAAATGGTGCTCGGCGCGATGGGAGTGTTGCTCCTCCCGGTTGTGTTTCTGTTTTTCTTCAGCTACGCGCTGGTGAACCGCACGCTGAATTCCTGGTTCCCGCGGCCGCTCGAAATCGCCAACGAACAGAGCCTGGCGCTTGCTCGACGAACTTACCGCGCGGGGACACGCTCGCCTGAGCCAGCAAGCCCAGGCGGCCTGCGGACTGATTTCCGGGCCGCGGCCGATATCACTCAACGGACGCTTTGCACCAGGCGGCGCCGGGATCGGGCGTGCTGTGGCTCGAAAATCACGACGGAACTTTCGCCACTGGCGGGTCCGCCGAACCCCGGCAATTCCAGCACCGCGGGCGAGCCGGAAAAGATGGGGACGCTGCCGACGGGCGCGGAAATCTGGAGCCTCAGCGGCGCGACCTACATTGCCGGAGCCGTGCCCTGCCGTTCCGGAACGCTTCTGATCGCCAGTCAGGTTCCCGACGACTATTTCCAGCGCTACAAGGATATCGAAGCGCAAACTGCAATTTACGCGAAGCAGAAACAAAATCTGCGCGCCTACAAGCGCGAAATCCTGCTGGCGCTGAGTTTGATCACTTTGCTGCTGCTCTTTGCCACCACATGGGTCGCGCTATTCCTTTCGAAGCAGGTCACTCGTGCCCATTCAGGCCCTGGCCGAGGCCACGCGCGAAATTTCGCGCGGGAATTTCGACCACCGCATCGAGGTGCAGGCGCAGGACGAGCTGGGCACGCTGGTCCGCTCGTTCAACCGCATGACCGAGCAGCTTGGCGAAGGCCGCCGCCAGATCAACGAGTTCACGCGAGAGTCTGCAGCAGGCCGTCGAGGAGCGCGAGCGGCGGCGCAAATTGATGGAAGCGATTCTCGAAAATATTCCCACGGGAGTCGTTTCGCTCACGGCCACGGGAGAAGTGGCGCGCGTGAACACGGCCGTTCTCACGATTCTAGGGGAATACGCGCGGGAGGCGCACACCCTGCCGGACCTGCTCGGCGAAGAGGCGGCACGCACCGTGCTCCACTTGATGCGGCGATCGCTGCGCATGGGAGCGGCGTCGCGCGAGATCGAAATCGCCGCGGGCGGACGCTTGGTGCGCGCGGCAGTAACGGTCAGTTCACTTGGGCCGCGGCGGTCGAATCCCGGATTTGTGGTGGTGATTGACGACCTGACCGATATGCTGCGCGCGCAGAAGGCGGCCGCGTGGCAGGAAGTGGCGCAGCGCATCGCGCATGAGATCAAGAATCCGCTCACGCCCATTCAGCTTTCGGCGCAAAGGCTGCTGAGGCACCTTGAGCGTTCGCCCGCCGTGGCCGGCCTGCCTGCGGCGGCGCGCAGCGAGTTCGAAAATCTTGTCGCTGAGTGCGCGGGCCTAATCGAGCGCGAGGTGCAAACGCTGGAATCGCTTGTGGACGAATTCTCGCAGTTCGCGCGCTTCCCTTCCGCGCGGCTTGCTCCCTCGGACTTGAACTCCATCGCGGAAAACGCGCTCGCGCTCTTCGACGGCCGGCTCGAAGGCATCACCGTGCGAAGAGACCTGGCCGCCGCGCTCCCGCTCGTGAAGGCGGATCCGGAATTGATTCGGCGCGTGCTGGCCAATCTGATTGATAACGCCGCCGAGGCCATGGAAAGTTCTCCGCTGCGCTACTTGCGCGTCACCACGCGCGCCGAAAGCGATGGCGACGCCGTCGAGATTGAAATCTCGGACACCGGCCAGGGAATTCCGCCCGCGGACAAGGAGCGGCTCTTCCTGCCCCACTTTTCGACGAAAGAACGAGGGACGGGCCTGGGGCTGGCGATCGCCAGCCGCATCATCGCCGAACACAATGGCACGATTCGCGTGGAGGACAACCAGCCTATGGGCGTCCGCTTCGTGATTCGCTTCCCGGCGCTCGAAGTGCCGGCAACGCCCGCGCAGGCCGGATGATGCCGCAGCGTGGAAAGGTACGAGGGTTCTGAATTTTCCCATGTCCGCATCCATACTTATCGTGGACGACGAAAGCGGCATACGCGAGTCGCTGGGCGCGCTGCTGCGCGACGAAGGATATGAAGCCGAGACGGCCGGGTCGGGCGAGGAGTGCCTCGAACGGCTCGGCCGGCGCGATTTCGATTTAGTGCTGCTCGACGTGTGGCTGCCGAAAATGGACGGCCTCGAGACGCTCGCGCGCATTCGCGCGCAGCAGAGCGCGCCGATGGTGGTGATGATCTCCGGGCACGCCAGCATCGAGACGGCCGTGCGCGCCACGAAACTGGGCGCGTTCGATTTCATCGAGAAGCCGCTGTCGCTCGAGAAGGTGGTCTTGGCCGCGCGCAACGCTCTGGAACACCTCGCGCTCGAGATGGAAAACCGGCGGCTCCGCGCGGAACTGAAACAGCGATATGAAATTTTGGGAAGCAGCGTGCCCATGAAGGCCCTGCGGCAGCAGATTGCGCTCACGGCGCCCACAAATGGCCGCGTCCTGATTTACGGCGAGAGCGGAACGGGCAAGGAACTCGTCGCGCGGGCCTTGCACGCCAGCAGTTCGCGGAGCGAGAGGCCGTTTGTGGAAGTGAATTGCGCCGCCATCCCCGAGGAGCTGATCGAGTCTGAAATGTTCGGCCATCGCAAGGGCAGCTTTACGGGCGCGAGCGAAGATAAGGTCGGAAAATTCAAGAAGGCCGACGGCGGCACGCTTTTTCTCGACGAAGTGGGCGACATGAGCCTGAAAACGCAGTCGAAGGTGTTGCGCGTTCTCGAGGAGCAGCGCGTGGAACCGTTGGGATCGAGCCAGCCGGTGACCGTGGACGTGCGCGTGATTGCCGCGACGAACAAAAACCTGGACGACGAGATCGCGCGGAATACGTTTCGCGAGGATCTTTTCTACCGGCTGAATGTGATTCCCTTCTATGTTCCCGCGCTTCGCGAGCGCACTGAAGACATCCCCATCCTCGCCGCACATTTTTTGAAGGAGCTGAGCGAAGCGTACGGCAAGAAGCCCAAAGAATTCAGCGCGCCCGCGATGGAAGTGCTGCTCGATTATCCGTGGCCGGGGAACGTGAGAGAGCTGAGGAATCTGGTCGAGCGGCTGGTGATTATCTGCCCATCACCCAGGATCGAGCCTCACCATCTGCCGCCGGAGATATTTCGCGGCGCGTCGAAAAGCCCGCAGAAACCTTACGAAAGTTTGCAAGAGGCGCGGGCGGCGTTCGAGCGCGAATTCGTCCTGCGAAAGCTCGAAGAGAGCCGGTGGAACATGACCAAGGCCGCCGCGGCGCTGGGTCTCGAGCGCAGCCACTTGTATCGCAAGATGCGCTCGCTCGGCATCGCGCCCTCCAAACCGTAAGCAAGAGGGTCAGGAATCGGCGCGCTGGGCTTCCTGATATTCGCTGAGCTGCTCGAGTTGGCGGCGCCAATCGAGCTGGCGCACAAGCGAAGCGTTCTGGCGCCAATCGGGGCGAACCTTGACGTAGAGTTCGAGGAAGATGCGCGCGCCGAGGATGTTTTCCAGCTCCTTGCGCGCCTGGGTGCCGATTTTCTTCATTGTTTCGCCGCCCTTGCCGATGAGAATTCCCTTCTGGCCTTCGCGCTCGGCGTAGAGCGTGGCGCGAATGCGGATCAAATCTTTTTTCTCCTCGAAATTTTCCACCATGACGGCGATGGCGTGGGGAACTTCTCCGCGCGTGGCGAGGATGGCTTTTTCGCGGATCACTTCAGCGGCGAGAAAGCGTTCGGGCTGGTCCGTGAACTGATCGGGGGGAAAGCTAGGCGGGGCTTCGGGAAGACGCGCGAGCCAGCCGTTCACGAGGTCGAGGCAGCCTTCGCCGGTGAGCGCGGCGATGGGGAAAATTTCCGCGAAGTCGAATGCGCGCTGGTATTGGTCAATCAGCGGCAGAAGAAGCGGCTTGCGGACGCGGTCCACTTTATTCAGCAGAAGGAAGACAGGGCCGCGAAAGCGCCGCACCCAGTCAATCGAGAAGCGGTCGCCGGGGCCGAAGCCAGCGGAAGCGTCCACGATGAGGGAGAGCGCGTCAATTCCCTCGCAGGCGTGCTGCAGCTCGTCCATCATCTGGCGGCTGAGGACATTGTGAGGCTGGTGGATGCCGGGCGTATCCACGAGAACGATTTGAGCGCCCTCGCGATTCAGAATTCCCTGGATGCGATTGCGAGTGGTTTGCGGCTTGGGCGAAACGATGGAGACTTTCCGGCCGACAAGCGTATTGACAAGCGTGGATTTGCCGGCGTTCGGACGGCCAACGATGGCGATGAATCCGGATTTGAATGGCATGTGTTCGTTGGAATTGTACGCCAAGCGAGGCGAAGAGTCCCACCCCCACAAACCGAAGGTGCGTCACCCGGCTGGAGGAGAGAGGGGCTGCTGATTGGGAGGGAGGGCGGCGGCGACGAGGGATTGGACGCGAGCGAGGAGTTCGGCGCGGCGGTCCAGTGTGTATGCGGCGGAGCTAACAGCGGTGCTAAAACGTATGGTGACATCCCCCGGATGCACGAGCCACGCGCCCTTGGGCATCAGGCTCTCGGTTCCAATGAGCGATACGGGGACGATGGGAGCGCCGGCCTCGATGGCCATGATGAACGCGCCTTTCTTGAATGGGCGCAAGCGGCCGTCGGGGCTGCGCGTGCCCTCGGGGAAAATGGCGAAGGAAAGGCCGGTCTTCAGGAGCGCGGTGGCCGCGTTCACGCTGGCTGCGGCCGCTTCCCTATCGGCGCGGTCCACGGAAACAAATTGGGCGAGGCGCAAACCGGCCGAAAAAATGGGGATGCGGAAGAGTTCCTTTTTTACGAGGGCGGAAACGCGGCGCGGAATCTCGGGAAAAAGAACACAGGGGTCCAAGGCCGAGGCATGGTTCGCGGCAAAGATGCAAACGTTCGCGGGAATATTTTCGAGGCCTTCGATGCGAACGCGGATTCCAGCGAGGCGGTTTCCGAAGCGGATGGCGCGCATGGCCGCGCGGTACATGGGGTCAGGGCTCTTCGTGCAAATGCCCCAGAGAATGAACCAGGGCATGACGAAGACGAGGGCCAGAGCAAGGTAGAGGAGAACGACGACGGTGCGAATGGCGGACACGAGCATCAGTCGGTAGAGCCGCGGAGGATGCCGTCGCGGATGCGGCGCGCGAGATCCGCGGGATGCGGCAACTCCGAAATGGAGCAGTCGCGGTCTACGCGCGTATCCACGGAGAATGAGACGTCCACGGTTTGCGAGCCGCGAAGGACGCGAAGATCGAGGGCTTCGCCTGGAGAAAGGCCGCGCAGCCATGCGGCCATGTTCCGGGGAGCTTTTTTGCCGTTGGCCTGGAGGATGACGTCGCCCGCGAGCAGGCCCGCGGACTCAGCAGCGCTGCCGGGATCGACGGAGGAAACGGTGGCGGCATTCTTGCCGCTCCCGAGAAGAAAGCCCGCGCCGGGCGATTGATTCGTGCGGATATTCAAGGCGAGACCGGCTTGGGAGAAAAAACCGGCGTAAGGAATTTCGGCGACGCCCGAGACATATTGGGCGAAAAAATCCTGAAAACTTTTGCCGGCGACGTCCTCGACGGCGGCGCGAATGGCGTCGCTATCGTCGTAAGGCTTGCGCGGGCGGGCGTAGTCGTCATTCATGCGGCGAAGAACGTCGTCGAGGGATTTGTGATTTTCGGTGGCGGCGCGGATGGATATATCGAGAAGAACGCCCAGAATCTGGCCTTTGTTGTAATACGAGATGCTGCGATCCGGGGCGTTATAGGCGTCGTATTTTTCGAACCAGGCATCGAGGCTTGATTCTTCCGCGCTCTGCCACGTGTGTGCGGGGCGGGATTGCAACTCGCACACCTGTTCGGCGAGATTGCGATAGAACTGCTCCTTCGGCCACAGGCCGGTGCGTTCGAGTGTGTATGCGGTATAGGTGTCCGTGACGCCCTCGGCGAACCACAGGGCACGCGTGTATTGTTCGCGAGAGTAGTCCACAGGTTCAAGGGATTGCGGACGGATGCGCTTGACATTCCAGACGTGAAAAAATTCGTGGGCAGCGATGGCGGCAGCAGCTTCGACGGACTGGGCGGAAATGGCGGTGGAGTTGGCGTGCTCCATGCCGCCGCCACCGACATCGGCGTAATGGCCGATGTGGAAAATGAAGGTGTATTCCTTGCGCGGAGTATCGAAGGGAGGGCCTTCCATAAGCTGCAATTCGTAGGCGGTGATGCGGCGGAGATCGTCCTCGAGTGTGGCCTGGCTCCAGTGGGTTTGCTGGGCGTCCACGACAACGCGGAAGTGCGCGCTGGCATTATCGAATTCAAATTGGGCGAAGTTTCCAATCTCGACGGGAGCGTCCACGAGCGCGTCGTAGCTTGGCGCGGAGAATGAATTGGGGTCGCGGCCAGCGAGAAGCTCAGCGGCAATATTCCAACCAGCGGGAACATTTTCGAATGTGACCGATGTGTCTTCAGCACGGCGATCGGGAACGTACATCAGGATTTCGGCGAGATTGATGAAGGCGTGGTGAGGGTTGAGCTGAGAATCGAATGGACCGGGATCGTCCCATTCGATGGAATAGCGGATAGTGCATTGGCTCGGAGACGGGCCGGGGGACGGGGCGGAGGGATTCTCGATTTTCCACGTCTGCTTGTCTACCGGGCGGAGAAGCGGGGTCGGCGAGCCGTCGGAGGGCGGGACGATTTCGACCTCGCGAAGCCGAATGGCGAAGTCGCGAATTTGATAGAGGGCGTTCCATGCGGGAAGAGCGAGCAGCGTTCCCGGAGCGGGGTTTGGTATATCCATCTCGACGTGAAAGAGATGGCGCTCGGGATGGTCGAGCGAGACGGTGTAACGGATGGTCGCGCCCGCGGGAGCAGCGAAGGAGAAGGCCAGCGCGATGAGTGCGGCCAAAAAGCGCGCCACGCGGCGCGCGGAGCGAATGGCACGCTGCAAAGCCATCATCGGCGAGCCTCGTGGACGGATGCCAGCTTTTCGAGCAGGCTGGAGCACAGGCCGCCGAAGCTGCCGTTGGACATGATGAGGACGAGATCGCCCGAGCGGGCGCCCGCGGCAAGGTGCTCCGCGATTTCCTCGGCGGAGGCAAAGGCGCGGGCATCGCAGCCGGAGCGGCGGAGCGTATCGGCAAGCGTTTCGGGCGAGAAGCGGTCGTCCTCCGAGAGCAATTGCGGGCGATTCACGGGGCCGATGAGGACGGCGCCGGCGAGCGAGAGCGCGGCGGGCAAAACGTCCTGAAAGATTTTGCGGCGCATGGTGTTGGAGCGTGGCTCGATGGCCGCCCAGATTTTGCGGCCGGGCCAGCGCGAGCGAGCGGCTTCGAGAGTGGCGCGAATAGCGGTAGGGTGGTGCGCGAAATCCTCGACGACGAGAATGCCGCGCGCTTCGCCCTTGATTTCCATGCGGCGGCGGACGCCTTGAAATGAGGCGAGGGCGCGCTCGATGGCCGCGGATTCGACTTCGCGGCCGGAAGCAAGGGCTACGGCGGCAAGGGCGTTCAAAACGTTGTGCCGGCCCGCGAGTTTTATCCGGATGCGGGCCACTTCCCTGCCCTGATGGGCGACGCGGAATTCGGTGGCGTCGCCCGACCAAGCGATGTCTCCGGCGCACCAATCGCAATCGGGAGTGAGGCCGAAGGTTTCGACCGGGCAGAAGGCATTGGCGGCGACTTCCTTCAGGTCCGGACTCTGGCCCCAAATCAGGATGCGGCCGCGGCGTGGAACGAGATTCACGAGGCGGCGGAATTGGAGGGCGATGGAAGCGAGGTCCGGATAGATGTCGGCGTGGTCGTATTCGAGAGAGGTGAGGATGAGTTCGTCGGGATGATAGTGCAGAAACTTTGGGGCTTTGTCGAAGAAGGAAGTGTCGTACTCGTCGCCTTCGATGATGAATTCATTTCCGCCGCCGAGGCCGTAGCTGCGGTCGCCGAAATTGGGGAGGACGCCGCCGGCGAGAAAATCGGGACGGCGGCCGGCGGTGTGGAAAATCCAGGCGAGCATGGCCGTGGTGGTGGTTTTCCCATGAGTGCCGGCGACAACAATGGATGTCGTGGCCGGGGATGAAATAATCCTCGAGGAGCTGGGGTATGGAGCAATAGGGAATTTTCTGGTCGAGGATGTATTCGACTTCCGGATTGCCGCGAGAGATGGAATTGCCGATGACGGCGAGATCGGGAGGCGGCTTGAGATTTTCTTCATGCGATAGCCTTCGTTCCAGCGAATGCCGAGGGAATCGAGGAGCGTGGAGGCGGGCGGATAAACGCCGACATCGGAGCCGGAAACGTCGAAGCCGCGATCCTTGAGCATGCCGGCGACAGGGGCCATCGCGGAGCCTGCAATGCCGAGCAAATGGATGCGGCCCGCGCGCGGCTTTTGCAAGGGAGATGTCATAGGGCACACGCGGGTTCGAGGATTTCGAGGCGCGGGCTGCCTTCGGCCGAAAGGCGCGCAGGAACGCCAAGCGGCAAGGTCAACATGGCGCGCGACGTGTGGCCCACGGACGCGCCCCAAACGACGGGAACGCCAAGCGGCTGCAAAATGCGGCGCGCGACGTCCTTTACCGTTTCCCCGCCAGGCGGCGGGTCGCACTGCGGAAACTCGCCGAGAATGATTCCGGCGAGGCCGCGCAATGATCCGGCCTGCATCAAGTGCATCAGGGCGCGGTCCACCTGATAGGGCTTCATGAGGAGATCCTCGAGAACGAGGATTGAGCCGCGGGTGTCGAGTTGCCAGGAAGTGCCGAGCGCGGTCTCCACAAGCGTGAGGCAGCCGCCGAGAAGAATGCCTTCGGCTGTGCCCGGGAAAAGCGATTCAGCGTGGAGGTCGAGGGACCAGCCATGATGTGTCTCCGTGAAGGCGCGGGCGAGGCTTTCGGGGTCGTAGCCATGAGGCGCGCCCGGGCCGCGATCAAAATTGGTGGCGACCATGGGGCCATAAAACGTGACGCATCGGAATTTTTGCCAGAGGAAAATTTGGAGTGAGGTGATGTCGCTTGCGCCGAGAAAGATTTTCCATGGCGTGGGCGGGACGGTCAGGCAGTCGAGCAGATAATTCGAGCCATAGCCGCCGCGGGCGCAAAAGATGGCGCGGACCGCAGGGTCGGCGAGGGCTTCGCGAAGTGAAGCGGAGCGCTCAGCGGCGGAGCCGGCGAAAAAGCCGTGGCGCGCGAGGGCCTGGGCGCGATCGAATTTGGGAGCGTAGCCGAGGCGCGTAAGTTCATCGCAACCTTTGCGGAGGCGATCTTCCTCGACAGGACTCCCCAAAGAGAGAACGCGAATGGAATCGCCCGGTCGCAGTGGAAGCGGTTTTAGGGGTTGCGGCATGTGGCGGAATCGAGAATAAGGAATTTTGGGAGTGGAGTCCAGAAGAGCGGGAGGAGGGTGTACTCGCCAGTGAACGCCGCTAATGGACGGTGAATAAGAAAATCGGCGAGGTGCCACCGCCCAGCCCGGGATTTACGGCCGTGACGTTGACGTTGCCCGAGGTGGTAATCAGCGACGCCGGAACCCAGGCGATCAACTGGCCGCTATTGATGAACGAGGTGGAGAGCGACGTGGCGTTCCACACCACAAAGGAGGTTGGGACGAAGTTCACGCCATTTACGATTAATTCGAAGGCTGGGCCTCCCGCAGTCGCGGCGGGCGGTGAAATGGAGTTGATTGTCGGGAGTGAATTGTTTAGCCCCGTGATGGTGAAATCCACCGCAGGAGAAGAGGCGCCGGAAGTCGGCATCACGGCCACGCTCGAGAAACCAGCGGACGCAATCAGAGCCCCGTTAATCTGGGTGGTGAGCTTTGAGGCGCTCACGAACGTAGTGACCTGAGCCTGGCCATTCCATGTGATGACGTCCGTGGAGACAAAACTCGATCCGTTCACAGTTAGCGTGAATGAGGGATTTCCCGCAACGGTGTTCGAAGGGACGAGAGAGGAAATTACGGGCCCGCCAGCCTGGGGCGCGGCGATGGTGAATGATAAAGGCGCCGAAGTGCCGCCTCCGGGAGCGGGATTTTCGACCGTTACCTGGGCCGTGCCTGCTGTGGCAACGTCTGACGCGAGAATGAGCGCGTCCAATTGTTCCGTGATGGGATTGTAGACGGTGGAGCGCGGAGAGCCGTTCCAAAAGGCGAAGGTAATGCCATTGGGGGGTGTAATGAAATTGGATCCGGAGATGACCAGGATAAAGTTCTGGCTGCCGGCTGTGATGGTCGAGGGCGACAAGGCCACTATGGCCGGCAGCGGATTATTAATGCCGAGATTCACCGAAGAAGATAAGGGGGGATTGCCGCAAGGCATGGGAGCCGTGGAATTCGTGACGCTGATCGCTGCGACGCCACCCGCGGCGATGTCCGCAGCCGGAATCCAGGCGCCAAGCTGGCTTGAGGTGATGAATGCGGTTCCCAGGGGGCTGTCGTTCAAGCACGCAGTGGAAGTGGGAACGAAATTCGAGCCGTTGATGATGAGTTCGAAATCGGGTCCGCCCGCGAGCGCGGTGGAGGGAGAGAGCGAAGAAATGCTCGGAGTGGGATTGGCCGCGCCCGTAATCATGAACTGAACCGACGGAGAAGCGATGACGCCTGAAACGGTATCCAGGACCGCAACGCTGGCAATGCCCGCGGATGCGACATCCGTGCTTGTGATTTGAGCGGTGAGTTTAATGGAGGAGACGAAAGTGGTTGTGCGGAACTGACCATTCCAAGTGACGGTATCGTTGGTGGTAAAATTCGAGCCGTTCACGGTGAGGGTGAAGGCTGCGGCTCCGGAAGCGACGCTGGAGGGCGAAATGGAAGAAATGAACGGGTTGCCAGTCACGAGCGGCTCGATTGTGAACGACGCCGCGTTGGAAACTCCGCCGCCCGGGGCGGGATTCATTACAGTGATCTGGATGACATTCGAGTTCAGGAGATAGGATGCCGGGACCCAGGCCTGCAACTGCGTCGTGGTCGAATTATAGACGGTGGAGAGCGCAGTGCCGTTCCAAAAGACAAACGATGCACCTGTAGAGTTGGACTGAAAATTTGTTCCGGCGATGAAGAGCGTGAAGCCCTGACTGCCCGCGGTGATGATGGCTGGAAAAACGTAGGCGATGGAAGGAGTGGCGTTGACAGTGGTGCTCTGGCTGCCGCCGCAGCTTGCCTGAGATATGAGCGACCCTGCCAGCAAGGCAAGCGCGGTCCACCGCGAACGTGTCAATCGAATGCTCCTCCTGAAGTTCCGGCGGGGAAGTTCAAAGACACCCGCCACACACGGATAGAAATGCGGAACGAGGGAAATCGGCCAAGACCTGCAAATCCCCCTTCAAGGCAGACAAATTGATAGCACCCCCGCGCGCAGCACGTCAACTCGGATTCCAGGCCGGCAGGATTGGTTGGCTTAAAGGCAAGCCGAGAGTCAACCGTAGCTGGTCTCACTGCTGAAGCGGCCGCGCTTCGTAACGAACGCCCATGGCGGCCAGCTTGGCGAGAAGATCCCGCTCCTGCGAAAGGGTTACGTCGGCTGCAAATTCCAGCGTGAAACCTCCATCCGTCTTATGGCTTTGCCAGCGCCGGACGTCAATTCCAACGCGTGCAGCAACCTGATGCATGCTTTCAACAATGCCTCCGGCGTCGGGCGCCGTGATGCGGAAGGCGACGCGCCGCGTGTCGAGGCCGAAGCGCTCCTCCGCGGCGCCAAGAATCACGAGCGAAACGAGCATCAGCAGCGTGGCAAAGATAGCCGTGACGGGCATGGCCGCGCCGCAGGCCATGCCGATGCTGGCCATGACGAATATCGTTGCGGCGCTGGTGATGCCCGTGACCGCACCGCGGTCACGGATCACAACGCCCGCGCCGATGAAGCCAATGCCGGGAATAATCTGCGCGGCGATGCGCGTGTGGTCTCCGCCAACGGTGGCGGCCATCTGGTAGGAGATGATAGTGAAGAGGGCGGCGCCGGAGGAGATCAACATGTTGGTGCGAAGGCCCGCCGGCTTGTGGCGAAGCTGACGCTCGAGGCCGATAATTCCACCCAAAGCCGAAGCGAGAAGAAGCCGGCCGACGATGTAGATGTTCAGGTCATGCAGCATGGCGCTCCCCCCACCTCCGAAGTGGACGCAATTCTACTACAGAGCCGACAAGAAGAAGCGACCTGGAAACTCCTACGAAATGTATTTTCCGATGATGGGGGCAAGGCGTTTTTTCACGGCCGCGGGAATCATTTTGCGATCCGTGACGATTGCGTGGGCGAGCGCGGAGCCGCATTTGCAATCACGAGTTTGGTCCAAGGTGCGGACGGCTTCGCGGATAGCGCGCTGGACGTTTCCGGCGTTCTTGCCGAGATTGCTCATGACCTCTTCGAGAGTGACGGCATCGTGTTGTGGGTGCCAGCAATCGTAATCGGTGATCATGGCAAAGGCGGCGTAGCAGAGCTCGGCTTCTCGCGCGAGTTTGGCTTCGGTGAGGTTGGTCATGCCGATTACATCGAAGCGGAGCTGGCGGTAGGTGTGCGATTCAGCGAGCGTGGAAAATTGCGGGCCTTCCATACATACATAGACGCCGCCGCGATGGACATGCAATCCGGCGCGGTCGCAGGCGGCCGCGAGATGTTCGGAGAGATGGGCGCAGGTGGGGCGGTCGAATCCGACGTGAGCGACAATGCCGCCGCCGAAAAACGTCGAGATGCGAAGGCGCGTGCGATCGAAGAACTGGCTGGGAATGAGAAAGTCGAGCGGCGGGAGATCTTCGCGAAGCGAGCCGACGGCGCTGGCGGAAATGACCCGGGTGACGCCAAGCATCTTCATGGCGCAGATGTTGGCGCGATAGTTGATTTCGCTGGGAGAGATGCGATGGCCGCGGCCATGGCGGGCCAGGAAGGCGACACGGCGCCCTTCGAGGGTGCCAAGCACGAAGGCATCGGAGGGATCGCCGAAGGGAGTCTTTACGCGGACTTCGCGGGCGTCCGTAAGTCCCGGCATGGAGTAAAGTCCGCTGCCACCGATAATTCCGATGGTGACGGCTTCGGCTTGCGCAGCGCGCTTTTTTTTCTGGGGCATTCTCGCTCCTGGCATTGCATATAGTGAGGCGCGGCGCTTATGAACAACGGGCGCCATGCCTCGGCGGCGCATCTTGCCGCGTCATCAGTCTACTGTGACCGGCTCGTGTTCCCAATGGCCATCGCGCTCGCGGAGATAGGCGGCGGGTGTGGCGGGATCGTGGACGAAAAGTGCGAGCCATCCCTCGCGCACGACCGCGGGAATCCATTTTCTTTTATTTTCGAGCGTGGTCATGGGATAGAGATCGTAACCCATAATCCACGGGAGGGGGAGATGGGCCGTGGTGGGAACGAGATCGGCGAAAAGGAAGGCTGTTTGACCACCGCCCGTGAGTTTCACACACTGCATATCGGCGGTGTGGCCGGGGACGCGGAGAAGCTCGACTCCGGGGACGACGGCGCGATCGTCCTCAAGGAGGGTGAGCCGGCTCGCGGCTGCGAGGGGCGCGAAATTTTCCCGCAAATAGCTGGCGCGATCGCGCTCGGTGGGATGCATGGCGTGGTCGAATTCGCCCTTCTGGACAATATATTGAGCGTTCGGAAAGGTGGGGACGACTTTGTCGCGTTCGACGCGCGTGTTTCCGCCGCAATGGTCGAAGTGGAGATGCGTGTTGATGACGATATCAATGTCGCCTAGATCGAGGCCGTGGTCGCGCAAAGCGGCGGGAAGGCGCGGCTCGTCGAGGCCGTAGATGTCGCGGAGCTTGGCGTTCATTTTACCGCCGGCACCCGTCTCGACGAGAATGCGTTTCCCCCCGCACGGATCAGAACGCAATTCATGGCCAAGCGGATGCGGTTGCGGCCGTCGGGCGGGATTTTCTTTTCCCACAACGGGCGGGGAATCACGCCAAACATTGCGCCGCCGTCGAGCAGGACGTGGCCGTCGGTGAGGATGTGAAATTCGAGGCCGCCGAGCTTCATGCGTGTCTAGCTCCCAAACCAGACTGGGTAAGGACCGCGTCCGCCGCGAGAATTTCGCGGCTTGTATTTATACCATGCGTTCCGCAGGATGCAGACGAAAGGCAAGCGGATGACGGAGCACTATGACGCAAACGACGCGACACCCGCGCGCATACCAACAGAGCGGAGGACGAGGTCGGCGAGCGCGCGGATGAGGAGGGGCGAATCGTTCAAGGCCGGCATCATGTGGAAGTCCGAGACGCCCAGGGATTCGGCCTGCTCGCGCGCTTCGATATTGATTTCGTGAAGTGTCTCGATGTGTTCGGTAAGGAAGGAAACCGGGATCACGAGCATGCGCTTCACGCCGTCGTGCGCCATCTTCTCGATGGTGCAGGTGAGCGAGGGCTGGAGCCATTTTTGCGGGCCTACTTTGCTCTGGAAGCAAAGGACGTGCGGATTGGGCCAGGCGCCGAGTTCGCGGACCAGGCGGACGGTGGCCTCGACGTGTTGCGGATAGAGGTCGCCCTTCTCGACGAGCGCCATGGGAAGCCCATGCGCGCTGAAAACCAAATGAACATCGTCAGGGTTCGCGAGCCGGCTGAGAACGCTCCTGATTCGCTCGACAATTGCGGCGATGTAATCCGGATGGTCGAAGAAGTGCTGGATCAGGCGGACCGGCACGCTTGATTTGTAGAGACGATTCCACTCCTTGAGGCTGCTGCCGGTGGTGGCCAGGGAATATTGGGGATAGAGGGGGAGAAGAACGAGTTCGTCGAAGGAAGCGCTCTCGAGCGCGGCGATGGCTTCCTGGGTGTCCGGATGCCAATAGCGCATGGCGACGATGGTGCGTGCGGAAATGTGCGCGGATAGGGCCGCTTCGAGTGCCCGGGCCTGCTGCTCGGTGAGCCGGCGGATGGGCGAGCCTCCGCCGATTTCGGCGTAGCGCCGGCGGGCTGCTTTTGCGCGCGTGGCGGAAATCAGCTTGGCGAGCGGCTTGCGCGCAAGAAAGGAGCCGGGGAAATTGATGATGTCCGGGTCGCGGAAGAGATTGTAGAGGAACGGCTCGACGGCGGCCTGCGTCTCCGGTCCGCCAAGCTGGAAAAGGACTACGGCGATTGATTTTGGCGCGCTCAAGATGGCACGGCCCTATTCATGGGAATCGCAAAGCGCCCCGCTAGCTTTCGCGGAGCTGCCGCTTGAGGGACTCGATTTCGTCGCGCAAGCGCGCGACGCGGCTGGCGACGGACATTTCGTAGAGAAAGAAGACCGCCCAGACGGCCATCCATGCGGCAAACAGATACTCGAAATTTTTCATCTTCCGTCCTTCGAAGAGAGAGATTCCAAATCCGCGCGGCGGATTTCCATCGCCATGCGCAACTCGCCGGCTTCGTAACGCAGGCGCTCGAGGCGGTAGCGGTCCACGAGCGCAAGGATCATCACGCTGAAAAGCGCCAACGCGCACAGGAAGAGCACCCTGCTCATCGTGGGGTCCACACCTGAACCATTGCCTCCAAAAAACACGGGCTGGGGGTGCTGCGTCCGCCACAGGCGGTTGGACATGTACACCAGCGGAACATCGAGAAATGCAAAAACGCCGAATATGGCGGAAAGAGATGCGCGGCGGGGGGCGTCTTCGAGCAAGCCGCGAAGGAGCAAATACGAAATATAGAGCAGCCAGAGAATGAAGGTGGTGGTGAGGCGGGCGTCCCATGTCCACCAGATGCCCCACACGGGGCGCGCCCAGAGCGGTCCCGTAATCAGCCCAATCGTGCAGCAGGCCACGCCCAATTCCGCCGCGGAGACGCCCAGGAAATCCCAGTGGATACGGCGCGTGGCTAGGTAGGCGATGTTGGCGATGAAGACGATGAAAAAGGCCGTGAAGGACGCCATCCAGGCGGCTACATGGAAGTAGAAGATGCGCTGCACGGCGTGCATGGTCCGCTCGTCCGGAGCAATGAAAAGGGCGGCGTAGCCCGCGAAGAAAACGAGGCCCGCGGCGAGCAGTGTGGCGATCATGCGGGTTTTCATAGGCCGGTTCCCTTCATTCCTCTATCAGAAAATCGCAGAGAAGCCAAGAAGCCGTCAGAAAGACAATATCAAATCCGGCGAGAAATGCGACCCAGGTGCGGTCGAGGACCGGCTGCTCCGCGAGTAGAGACGCCGTGGCTTCGACGGCGGCGATCAGCAGCGGCGAAAGAATCGGGAACAGCAGCAGCGGCAGCAGAAGTTCGCGCATCCGGGCATGCGCGGAGATGGCGGAAAAAACAGTGCCGGTGACGACGAGGCCCACCGTTCCGAGCATGAGAACGACGGCCAAGCGGCCTGCCACGTCCGCGAGCGAGACATTGTAGAGAACGGCGAAGACCGGGACGATCACTACCTCGGCGAGCGAGAGGAAGACAAAGTTCGCGAGCATTTTGCCGAGAAGGATGGCGAAGGCCGAGATGGGCGCCATGCGGAGAGCGCCGAGAGTGTCGTTCGATTGCTCGCGCGCAAAGGATGGCTGCAGCATCAGCGAGCCGGCAAAGAGGAATGCGATCCATAGAAGGCCCGGGCCGTAGCGGCGCGATTCGGCGGCCGTCGGCTCAAAGGCGATACTGAAAAGCGCGACAACGACGAGCGCGAAGAGGACCGTTGAATTCAGGAGTTCGCGCGTGCGGAATTCGAGTCGGAGTTCCTTGGCGAGAAGAATGGCGGCGGCGCGCGCGGTAGTCATTCAAGCCTCGGCATGGCGCAAAGTGGCGAGGAGCGGCCGCGGGTCGCCATGCGGGCCGCTATCGCAGGCGACGCGGCCATCCACGAGAGAGACAGCGCGCGTGGCAAGATCGAGCGATTCGTCGCGCGCGTGCGTGCTTGCGATCACCGTGCAGCCCGCGTCGCGAAGCCGCGCGAGGGTCGCGGCGAGCCAGGCCAGACCTTTGTTATCGAGACTGGCGGCAGGTTCGTCAAGGAGCAGCAGGCTCGGACCGTGAAGGAGCGGGCGGGCGATAGCCAAGCGCTGGCGCATGCCGCGCGAAAAAGTCCGCACGAGGCTTTTGGCCCGGGAGGCAAGACCGCAGGCTTCGAGCGAAGAGGCGACGCGCGCGGCAATCCCTTCGAGGCTGTAAAGCTGCGCGAAGAGTGTGAGGTTTTCCTCGGCGGTCAATTCGTCGTAGAGCAGCGTGCTGTGGGCGACCATGCCGATGAGACGCTTGGGAGAATCGCCGTCCGCCGGGACGCGCGGAGCGGCATGCGTCTCGCGAGGAGACGTGAAGCGGACGCCGCCGCTCGAGGGAGTCGCGAGCAAGGCGGCGACGCGAAGCAGAGTGGTCTTCCCTGCTCCGTTGGGGCCGATCAGGGCGACAAATTCGCCCGGCTGAATGTCGAGGGAAATCCCGCGCAGGGCCAAAAAGTGGCCAAAGCGCTTCTGGACGCGGTCGAAAGAGACGCCGACGCCGCGAACGGCCGAACCGGAAATCATTTGAGGAGGCGGCAAGGAATTGTTCTCAGCCACGCACGAGATTGCGCAGCAGCTTTTCGATGCGCTCGCGCTCGCGTGCGTATTCCACATCGCTAATCGTGCCGGCCTGGTGGCGCAGTTCGAGGCGGAACAGCGTGTCTTTCAGGTCATCCAAGCTGCCGCGGACCTGGCGCTCAATGTCGGCGGAAACAATTCCCGCGCTTGGTCTCGAAGACGAGGATTCCTGAGCGGCAGTGGCAGACGACACGGTTTGCCGTGCTGCTGGCGGCTCGAAATTGTCCTGAACGGCACCCAGAGCGCCGGCGGATGCTGCCTGCGGCTTCCGCCAGAGATACGCGAAACCGAGAAGAAACAGAGCGGCGAAACCGGCCACGAGAATCCACTTTATGCTATCGAGGCGCGCAGGCAACGCGGTGGCGGTTGCCGCGGGAGCTTCCTCGCCGGAATCCGCGCGGGAGTTGACCGAAGGGTTCTGGGAATCGTCGGCGCCACCCGCGGAGCCTGAATTGCCCGATGTTCCACCGTCCTCGGGAGGCGCTGGCGCGGTGCCGGAGATGGAGACAGTCATTGGGACATTTGCGGCGACGCCTTCGCGAAGGTAGACATTGAACCCCTGATTTTGACCAGCGGGAGAAAAGCCGTCGGTCGAAATCTGCACGGATGGGGGCACAAAAACTGCGACACGGTCCGCAGCATAAGGCGAGACGAAGCGGAGGCTCGCGTGATCGCCGGCATACGGCAATTTATAAGACACGCGCACGCCGCTTTCGCCAGGTCGGAAGGGGAAATCAATGGCTTCCTGGTTCTTGCCCAAATCCATCGTGGACTGTGTGACGGCCATGCCGGACGCGCCCATGGCGGAAACCTGATCGAGCTGCGCGCCGCCGGGGAGCGAGAAAACGAATGAGCCGCCCGCGCGATAGTAAGCCATGGGAGGCTGCGTATTGTTCGTGATGTTGTACTCCTCGCCGACGGCTAACTCGGAACCGCTGGGCTGCAAAATAATTGCGCGCGCCGTGACGGAGAAAGCGTTGGGCTTGTCCGTCGGCTCGAATACCTCCACGTCGGCCGTGGTCGTTCCCGGCGGGACAGGCTCGTGATAGTTGACGCCGCGGTACACGGCGCGAATAAGCATGGGCGCTGTGCCGAGGACTGGATTGTCAAAATGATAGTGGCCCTCGGAATCGGTAGTGGTATTCGCGACCGGCTGCATGGTGCCTTGAAGCTGAATCAGGATCACGTCCACACCCGCGGCAGGCTTCCCGGTGGTGCCGTTGCGAATCGTGCCGGTGACCGTACCAGCGGAAGAAGCTGAGGCAAGGAGGCAAGGAAGCAGGGAGGCGAGTAGCCATCGGAGGTAGGCGCGGCGAATCATGGCTGCCGCCCTTTCTCGGCCGCGGCATGGCGCGTGGCGGGAGTGGGAGTGCCGCCGGTGAGCCGGTCCATTTCCGCGAGCACACGGGCCGCTTCGATTTCGAGCGATCGCTTGATTTCCTCGTAGTCTTCTTCCGAATACTTTCCGGCGCGAAATTCGAAGCGAAGGTCGCGGAGGTTGTCGTAAATGGCGTCGCGGCGCTCCATGAGCTGATCGAGTTGGGTTCGATGCGGGGCGAAATCGGACGCATCGAGCCGGACGTTGAAGATGAAAATGAAGGTTGCCGCGGCGAGCAAGACGCAGGCGACGGCTATGTCCAGGCTACTCATGGGACTCCTCGCCGGCCTCGTGCCTCGCGCGGGCGAGCAGCTCGGGAGAGATGGCCGGGCCTTCGGGCAGCAGTATACTGTGCCGGTGCCAACGCCGCACGACCTCCCACAGGAAAATAAATGCGATGATCGGCAAAACGACCGGAGCGATCCACACGAGCCAATCGAAGCCCTTCCGCGGAGGTTCGGCCAGTACGGCCGGGCCGTATTCCTGCACGAAATCCTGGAGGATAAGATCGTCGGATTCGCCGCGGGCAATTCGGTCGTCCAGTTCCTTCAGCATCGTGTGTGAATAGGAACATCCCACGTGGTTGCAGGCCGTTAGAATCTCATTGCAGCCGCACATGCAGATCAGTTTTTGGCCCAATGCTTTCGCGCGGGCTGCTTGGTCGGGAGTCAACTCGGGAGTCTGCTGCGCGGGAACAGCCGCGGCGAAGAAGAGCGCGCCCGCAAGAAGCGCGAGTGCGGCCGAAAAACGCATGCCGCAAATGGAGCGTTTAATCATGGCCATCCGGGCGGCGGACGACAGCTCCAACGGGGGATGCGCGATCGGGCACCAGACCTTCATCCCAGGATTTTTCGGCTACGGGGCGCAGAACGAGCGCAGCGCGGCGGCTGGGCAGCAGCGCGAGGCCCGTGCCCAGCGCGACGATCAAGCCGCCGAACCAGATGAACTTGACGAGCGGATTGAGGTAGGCGTGAATCACGGGCTTGCCGGTCTCCGGGCTGTTGCCGGCGTACACCACATAGAGATCGCGCAGAGGCGAAGTCTCGATGGCGACCATCGTTTCCGTCACCTGGCTGGCCAGGAAGAAGCGGCGTTCGGGATAGAGCATCATCACCGAGCGGCCGTTGCGAAAGACCTCGAGAGTGGCGCGGTCGGATTGATAGTTGTTGTTGGCCACCTGATCGAAATTCTGGCAGAGGATGGTGTAGGGACCGATCGCGAGGGTTTGCCCCACGGCCATTTCCTTTTCGACGTCGCGATTGAACGCGGACCCAGCGATGCCGATGAAGATGAGCACCATGCCGAAATGGACGATGTAGCCGCCGTAGCGGCGCGTGTTGCGCATGGTGAGTTCGCCGGCCGCACTCAGCAAGTTGATGTGATCGCGCGAGGCGATCACGCGCGCGCCGCGATAGAACTCCGAGAAAATCGTGAGGGCGACAAAAATGGAAAGGACCAGGCAAATCAGGGCATAGAAATTTCGGAATCCAAAAATCAGCGCGACTACACCCGCCACGAGTCCGCCCGCCGAAGGCCATGCAAAATTGCGCCGCAGCGCGTCGAGGGAAGTCTTGCGCCAGGCGAGGATGGGGCCCACGCCGGTAAGGAACAACAGGAATAGCGCAATGGGAATATTCACTTTATTGAAGAATGGCGGACCCACGCTAATCTTGCTGCCGGTAAACCATTCTGAGAATACGGGGAACAGCGTTCCCCAGAGAACAGCAAAGCACGCGGCGAGCAAAATGAGATTGTTGAAAAGGAAGCCGGACTCGCGCGAGACGAGCGAATCGAGCTGGTTATCGCTGCGAAGGTAGTCGCGATTCCTGTACCAGGCGGCGAGGCACACGGCGAGAATGACGGCGAGAAAGGCCACGAACCAGCCGCCAATCGAGGACTCGGCGAAGGCGTGCACGGAGCTGACCACGCCCGATCGCGTCAGCATCGTTCCCAGGATGCAGAGCATGAAGGTGATGAACACGAGCCACACGTTCCATACCTTCATCATGCCGCGCTTTTCCTGCATCATCACGGAGTGCAAAAAGGCCGTGCCGGTGATCCACGGCAGCAGCGAGGCATTTTCGACGGGGTCCCACGCCCAGTAGCCGCCCCATCCGAGAACGGCGTAGGCCCAGTGCGCGCCCAAGAGAATCCCGATGCCTTGAAAGCCCCAGGCGATCATGGTCCAGCGGCGCGTGATGTGAATCCACTTTTCCCCCGGATAGCGGCCCAGGAGCGCCGCCAGCGCGAACGCGAAGGGGACCGTGAACCCCGTGTAGCCGAGATAGAGCATCGGCGGGTGAATCACCATCTCGGGATATTGCAGGAGCGGGTTCAGGCCATTGCCTTCGGCGAGGCGGGCCAGGTGAAACGAGCCCGAGGCGTCCGCGGCGCCCAGCACGTGGAACGGGCTGGCGACGAAATTATTGAGCAGCAGGAAGAAAATCTGCACGCCGGCGAGAACCACGCCCACGTAGGGCATCAGCTCGGGGTGCTTCTTGCGATTGAGAAAGAGCGCGGAAAAAGCGTAGATCGAGAGCAGCCAGCTCCAAAAGAGCAGCGATCCCTCCTGCCCGGCCCAGAGCGCAGCAAATTTGTAAAACACAGGCAGGGCGCGATTGCTGTGCGCCGCGACATACGCCATCGAAAAATCGTCGGTGAAGAAAAAGTATTCGAGGGCCCCCACGGCAAGCGTGATGAGGCCGAAAACGGCCATGCCGGCGTTGTGCGCGCTCTTAGTAAGCAGAGAGCGGCGCGTGAGGATCCCGGCGATTCCGGCGGCAAAGGCATATACGGCCGCCACGAGCGCCAGGAGGAGTGCAAACGAGCCAAAAATATCCAATGAATTCCCTGCCCTTCCCGGCTCTTAATCGCCGCCGGTTGATGCGCTGGAGCCGTTCGTCGTCTGGCCGGGAGAAGCCGTGGCGGGAACGGAGCCGGGCGTCGCCTCATATTTGGAAGCACATTTCGCCTGGACCTGCTCGGCAACGAAATGGCCGTCGGGGGCGAGACGGCCCTCGACCAGCGCCTGCGCTCCATCCTTGAACGTGTCCGGAAGGGGATCGCTGCCAACGTAACTGACCGGCAGCCCCTTGCCCTCTTCTTCGAGAACGAAATCAACGCGCCCGTCGAGATGAGCAATCGAACCCGTGCGGACGTCGCCGGAAACGCGCATGCGCTCGCGAAGCGCGGGGCCTTGCAGGGTGCCAAGTTCGGAAATCGTGTGATAGTAGCTCTTGCTTTGTGTGTAACCGGTATAGGCCAACACTATGAGTGTGGCGACGATGATTCCCGAACCGATCAGAAATTTCCCACGGGCCTTCATGATTGCGCTCCCCTTCCCGGTGCACTTAGATCAACCGCAAATTCTAGCACAATGGCGGAAAGGCGCCGCACGTGTATTGGTGATATGAGTTGGTGTAAACTTCAGCGCGCTGGTTGGTTCCATCGCATGAGGTACCCCAGCTCCGAGGTGAACCAGGTGGCCAACGATGCGCCCGTAGCGCCTCTGAACGGGGCCAGTCCAGACAGGCCCTCGATTTTCTTTTCAGTTGCGGCCGTGCTGCTACTTGTTTTTATGGCGATTCTGATGGGCGGGTCCGTGAGGCGGGAATCCGCCACATTCGACGAACCGACACACATCGGGGCCGGCGTAAGTTACCTGCAAAAACTTGACCTGCGCATAAACGTAGAACATCCGCCACTGGCGAAGGTACTTGCAGCATTGCCGCTTGTGATTCGCCGTGTGCGGGCCGATTACTCGAACCTGGCGTGGACCGTCAGCGGAGAATTCCCCGGTACGCCACTCGAGTACATTTTCGGAGCATTGGTTCAGACGCGCTGGAACAATCCAGTGACAACTCTGGAGTGGGCGCGGGCGCCCATGCTGCTTTTGACGCTGGCGCTGGGATGGATTGTTTTTGTGTACGCGCGCCGTCTGGGAGGCGGCTGGGGCGGGTTGCTGTGCCTCAGCCTGTACGTCAGCATGCCCGTCTTTCTCGCGTATGGGCCACTCGTGCTCACCGACGTAGCTATCACCCTGTTTTCGGTGACAGCGCTGTGGACCTTTGCCGAAGTGTGGCGGGACCCCAGCCGCAGGAATGTGATGATATTTGCGTTGAACCTGACCGGCGCGCTGCTTTCGAAGTTCACAGCCGGAATTCTCTTCTTCGCATTCGCGGGGTTTGCCCTAAGCACGCGCTGGCGGCCCGTGCCGGGCCAGCCCGGCGCGAAGCCAGAGGCACGCGCCTGGCGCCGGCTGCGCTGGCGAGCGACGGGACGCAGCATCTTATGGGCCGCGCTGTTCGTTTATGTGATTTATTTCGTGCTTTCCTTGCACCAGCCGACGGACCCGCTCGATCACCTCAGCCACGGACACATACCGTTGCCTCTGCGACGCCTGCTCATGCCGGCGGCGCTTTATCTGTTCGGAGTCGTGGTGGTCATGTTCGGAGCGAGCCGGCCAACGTTCATCCTGAGCCACGCGTACAAGCACGGAGTCTGGTTTTATTTCCCGGTACTCTTCCTGTTCAAATCTCCGCTGGGATTCCTCGCACTGCTCGTCCTGGCATTAGCACTGGCACTGCTTCTGCGGCGTCGCGGCCAGGCAACGTCTCCTTCGATCCTTCCTGAGAAACTTGGTTTGCACTGGCGAGTGCTGTGGACATCACTCATCGTGTTCACGGCGTTTTGCGTGACGAGTGGGCTCAATATTGGCTACCGCCATTTCAGCGTGCCCTTGATACTGCTGATTTTATTGCTCGCTCCTCTGCCTGGAACGTTGAAGCGGCTAGGGGCATCCACGCCCACGGGAGCGCGCCTTGCAACTTCACTCGTCGCGCTGCTGGCCCTGAGCTGTTTGTTCACGGCATTGCGCGCGTATCCGTTCTATATCCCCTATATCAACGCGCTCAGCATGGGGCACCCCGTTTACACGGTGGCGGGCAAGGCGGATGTTGACTGGGACCAAGCCATGCCGGAAGTGGCGCGCTTTGTCGAACAGCATGGCCTGCAGACAATTGAGGTGGACTCTTATGGCCACTTTGATCCCGGCGTGCCCGTACCTCAGGCTCGGTTGTGGAATTGCCAGCATCCCACGGCTGCGGATCAGGGACAGTGGGTGGTGATTTCTGCCAACATGATACTGGATGCTCACAATTGCGAGTGGCTGATGGGCTATACGCATGAGGCGCTCGGGGGCGGCAGCATGTATGCCGTCGAGCTTCCGGCACAGATCCCCGCGGCCGGCAGCCCCGGAGGCCCGCCACTGCCTGCTGATCAGCGCGAAATGTTCGGACAAAAGATTGATTTCCGCCCCCTCGTTATTGACTTCGTCAACCACCCTGAAAAACTGGCGGATTTCATCGCCAAGCAGCGCGCGCAATTTAATCAGGCGCATCAGCACTAGCGGGCGCAGGCGATGAATTGACATGCTTCGACGGGCGACGTAACCTCGGAAGGCGAAGGCGCATAGGGCTTCGTTTTTCGTTCATTCGCCCTGGATTTCGGATGGACCTCTTTGAGGAGATCGTGCGGATGCGGCGTTCGGGCCAGCGCGGGGCGCTCGCCACGATTGTGCACACGAACGGTTCGATCCCGAGCTACGAAAGCTCGCGGATGCTGGTCCGCGAAGACGGCTCGATTGCCGGGACCATCGGCGGTGGGTGCGTCGAGGCGGAGGTGTGGGCGGCGGCAAAAGAGGTGATCCGGAGTGAACAGCCGCGCAAGATGGCTTTTCATCTGAATCATGACGCTGCCTATGATGCGGGACTCATCTGCGGAGGAACCTTGGAAATTTTCGTCGAGCCGATCCTGCCGCAGCCGATGCTCTACCTTTTCGGCGGCGGCCATGTGTCTATCGCCACGGCGCGCGCGGCCAGCGACGCGGGGTTCGCTATAGGGGTCGTGGACGACCGCGAGATGTTTGCGAACGCGGAGCGGTTCCCGATGGCGGCGGAAATTTATACGTCCTACTCGGAAGCCTTCGAAGAAATACGCCCGAATGCGTCGAGCTATCTCGTGATCGTGACGCGCGGCCACAAGGACGACATGCGCGTGCTCGCATGGGCCGTGGGAACCGAAGCGCGCTACATCGGCATGATCGGGAGCAAGCGTAAGGTGCTGTCGGTGTACGAGGCGCTCGCGAAGGAGGGATTTTCTCCCGGGCAATTCGAGCGCGTCCATGCGCCCGTGGGGCTCGACATCGGCGCGCTCACGCCGGAGGAAATTGCCGTCAGCATCACGGCGGAGCTGATCGCCGTCCGTCGCAATGCAGCGCAAAATCTGCCGCACAAATCAGTAAGGCTCTCGAAAGCCGCCGCGCCATCGAGCGACTAGCCCGCGCTGCTGGGAGAAGTGAACCGCGATTAACTTCGTGCCCCCTCATGATTGCGGAGCGTCCGGCTTCCGGCTTTCAATGAAGTAGAAAATCAAATACGCCGCGCCGACACATACACAGATTATCCCTATGGCGCCGAAGGGCCCTGTATCTCCTCTAGGTCCGAAAGCAGCGAATCGATATGAAATGAGTAAGCCGAGCCCGACAAGACCCCACAAAAGCCCACGGCGCAAGTTGTATTTCGGTGTTAAAGGCCTCAGTGAATAGTCTTGTACAGAGGGCAAAGGGAGCCCCTTCTCTATTGCTACCATGCGCTCCTGGTGAATCATCTGGCTCACTCTGATTTTCCTCAAGGCCTTGGCGATGATAATGACAGTAATCATGCCAAAGACCATCACAATACTCACAATGGGAATGAATGCTCCGATGTCCTTATCCATAGCCCATCCTCCTAGATTCCGACCGGACGCAAGCGCAGCCCGGTTCTAGCCTTGAGACTCCTCCATCAAGGAAATTGTTTCAACACACTATCCTTACCTCGCGGATTGGCCGGTAGCTCCCCGAAGCTCGTTCCGCAATTGATTGGCGCACTCCATCGGGTTGGCGGGATCCATGCGCACGAGCGTTACGAAGCAAGCCACCCACGCTGTGATGGGAATCACAAAACTCAAGAAGTTGTACATTGTCTTACCCCCCTGAAATTTCCAGCCGGTCTATAATCCGTCCATCAGTCCGGTTCTGCCCGTTGAGACTCCCGGCGGGGGTATGATGTTTCAAAGGTGCAGTGAAACATTTCCCCTTTGCCGGGTAGTCTAAAGGCAGGACGATGGTGGAAGAGCCGAACTCCGCGGTCGCGTTCGAGCGTATCGTCGAGGAGTATCAAGGCCGAGTGTTTCGCCTGGCTTGTTCGATCTTGCGAAATGAGGCTGCCGCGGAAGATGCCGCACAGGAGGTTTTCATTAAGGTGTGGAAGGCGCTGCCCAAGTTTCACGGCGAGTCTTCACTGGGAACCTGGATTTACGCGATCTCGCGTAACACATGCCTCACCAGGCTCAAGCGCGAGCGCATCCGGGAGACGCTTCCGCTCGAAGAAGCCAAAGCCGCCTCGATGGCTTCCCGGCAAGGCGATACAATCAGCGATCGTGAACTTCGCGGCTTTATTGACCGTCTCCCGGAGAAATACCGCCGGGTGCTGGTCATGTTTTACTTCGAGGAGCGTTCGTATGAACAAGTGGGGGAGGCTCTCGCATTGCCCATGGGCACGGTGAAGACCTATTTGCACCGCGCGAAAAAAGAGCTAGCCTCATTGCTGGGAGCGAACGCGCGAGCGAAGCAAGAGGAGGAAAACGTCCGATGGCCTGCAACCAACTCGAAGATTTGATTCTGGAATATTGCGAGGGCGCGATTTCACCGGACGATCGCAAGCGGGTCGAATCGCATTTGGCCGGTTGCGGCCCATGCCGCACATTCCTTGCGGCCCAAAAAGAGCTGGACCTCCGGCTCGCGCGCGCCATCACACCGCCGCAGCTCTCCATCCATTTCAAGCGCCGCGTGTTCGCCGAAATCGAATCGGAACCCGACAGAATGCGATTGGGCGATTTTCTCGAAGTCCTCGATTGGATTGGCTATTCGGGCCTGGCTCTGGCAGCCATCTATCTGCTTGGGCAGTCGCCCGATCCGGCCTTGTACACTTTTTGGGTTGCCCTCGCGGGAGGAGTGGGATTCGGACTCTGGGAAGGGCGCGATATCCTGCGGGATTTTTCTCTTTAGGTCCACACCTTAGTCTTGCGGCGGCTGCATTCAACCCGTACGTTCGCTACACTTACACTATGCTCGCTGCCGTGATTCTTGCCGCCGGTGAATCCCGCCGCATGGGTAAACCGAAGGCGCTGCTCTCGCTTCAGGGACAGACATTCGTCGAGCGTCTGATTCAGGCGACGCGCCACCCACGCGTGGGCCGCACACTCGTGGTTCTCGGCGCCGACGCGGAGACGATTCGTGCGAAATTGCCCGCCGTGGAAACTGCCTCGATTGTCGTGAATCCGGACTGGCGAATGGGGCAGCTATCGTCAATTCATGCGGCGATTCGGAGCTTGCCCGCCGTGGCGGGCCCTTCCACGGAAAAAACCGAAGGGCTGATTCTCTGCCCTGTGGACCATCCTTTAATCTCCGCGAATCTCATCGCGCAATTAATTGGCTGAATTCGATTCAAGTGGGAAGCAGATCATGTTGCCGGCTTACCGCGGACGGCACGGGCATCCCGTGATTTTCCGCGCGACGCTGTACGAAGAGCTGCTCGCCGCATCGCCTGAAATCGGCGCAAGGCAAGTGGTTTGGGCGCACGCGAAGGATGTAGAGGAAGTTCCAACCAAAGAGGAGGCTGTAATCCTAAACCTCAACGATCCGGAAACACTCCATCAAGCAGCGCAAAAACTGTAGTTAAAACTCAGGAGGGTACCTCCGTACTCTTCGTGAGCTTGGACAATATTGCCGCAACAGCATCGGACGAAAGTTGGGCGGCGTGAAAAGTCGCGGGCGGCAGGCCACCAAGTTTCTCGGAGATTTGCCCGGGTGTGATTCTCCGCGCTTCGGCGAGCGATTTCCCGATCAAGAGTTCCGTGAGAATTGAACTGGAAGCGATGGCGGCGACACAGCCTTGCGCCTTGAAACGGGCGGCGACGATGCGGCCATCCTCGACGCGGACCGACAACCGCAAAACGTCGCCGCATATGGGATTCGTTACATCCACGCTGGCCGTCGCATCGGGCAGATCACCGGCGTTACGCGGATTGCGAAAGTGGTCGAGAACGGCCTCGGTGAACATCGGCGGGCAGTATAGCAGCCATTTGATCCGGCACTGTGACTCCCGGTCCGTAGGTGATTCGCGCTGGCAGGCCGGGGCCAAATCAGGGGTGTAGGCGATATAGAGCAGCCAATAGACGATCACACCGGTAACGGAGACATAGAGCCATAGCGGGAGCGTCCAGCGAGCGATGGCGCGGTGGCGATCGAATTTCTGGCGTAAGGCGCGAGAGAGCGTAATCAGCACGAGGGGAACGATTACGACAGCAAGAGCCGTGTGCGAAATTAAAAGTGCAAAATAAACCGGACGAATCCATCCCCGGCCACCGAATCGGATGATGCCGACGTGCAGGTGGAAATAAACATAAAACGCGAGAAACGTAGACGAGCACGCGAAGGCGCTGATCATGCAGATTTTATGGGCCAGGATTTTGCGGCGGCGGATGAATGTGTAGCCACAGAGCAGGAAGACGGTGCAAGCGGCGTTGAGCCCCGCGTTGACGGCCGGAAGGGAGGACAGAGGGGGTGACATTATGAGGAGCGCACTACGCCACGGCGTGAAGAGAGATTCTTCGGCCGCTCCGCTCCGCCGAACCGGCCCTGCTCATCGCGTGGTCGCCTTATCGAGAATCATCCACAAAAGCAGGAGCGGGATGTGCGCGACGGTGGAATGCATAAGCCACTTGGCACGCGCGTTCGTGCGCGTGCGGTTTGCCCACAACCCGACTTGAAGCAGAAGCATGCCCAGAAGCAGCGCCCCAAAAAAATAAGGCATGCCCGCCATGCCGATCACCGAGGGAAGGGCGCTGACCCACACGAGAATAACCGATGCGCAAACGATCTGGCGAAATGTGGCGTCGCCTTTGCGGTCCACCACGGGCAGCATACGGATGCCGGCGCGGGCGTAGTCCTCGCGATAAATCCAGGCGATGGACATGAAGTGCGGGAACTGCCAGAAAAAAAGAATGGCGAACAGGACCCATCCGCCCAGAGAAAGCGAGCCTCGCGCGGCCACCCAGCCGATCACCGGGGGCAAGGCGCCGGGAATCGCGCCGACGGCCGTAGCGAGAGTAGTGCGCTTCTTGAGCGGCGTGTAGACGCCGAGATAGAGGACGACGGTGGCGAGAGCCACAAGGCAGGCGAGAGCGTTGACGGCGAGCGCGAGCCATGCGGCGCCGATAAGAATCGTGCCAACGCCGAAAATGAGAACTTCGTGCGGTTGCAACTGGCCGGTCGGAAGGGGACGCGAGGCCGTGCGGCGCATGACAGCGTCCATATCACGCTCGATGTATTGATTGAGCGCGGCTGTGCCCGCCGCGATGAGCATCGTCCCGGCAAGGGTATGCAGCAAAAGCAGCCAGTCGAGCGGGCCCGGCGAACCGAGATAGAAACCCGCGACGGTGGTGATGACGACCAAAAAGGTGACGTCGGGCTTGGTGAGGGCGACATAGGCCCAGGGTTTTTCCGGAGCGAGGATGGCGTCGGCGCGCGAGTCGTTCATGGCTTTCCTCTACACTCCCGCACTTTCGGGCGAGCGTTCCGCGGGCGAATGGGATGTGGCTCGGTGGTCCGCAGCCGCAGCCAAAGGACGAATCAAACGAGAGCACACAAGTGTCAGAATCACGGACGCTCCCAGCAAGAAAGCTCCTCCGAGGACGTGCGCGACGGTGAGAGCCACGTAGAGCGCTTCCGGTTGCCGGAGACCGCTCGGAGTAAACATGACCCACCAGGCTGCGATACCGAGCAGAATCTGGATGCCAAAGGACGCATGCAGTAGGATGACCGAACGGCGGAGATCGCGAACCTGGCCGAAGCGCCTTTTCGCGGCAATGCCGGTCCATACAACCAGAGCAGTGACGACGCCGGCACCCACGAAATGCGGCATGGCACCGATGGCGCCGTGGCGGAAGGCTGCGCCAAGGACTATCTGCACAAAGATGGCGGCTGTAGTCGCAATGGCGAGGGCACGAAGACTGGGTGAGCCGGAATCCTCAAACTGCTTGAGATCGCGTTGCCACCAAGGGCTGAGATAGAGCGACAACCCCGCAACGACAATGAAGAATATCTGTGCCAACGCGGCATGAGCCGTGGCGGAAAACGCCGGATAACCCACGAGAACCCGAATTCCCCCGAGGACTCCCTGTGCAATCACGAGGGCGAGGGCGGTCCAGCCGAGGCGGCGCGCCATTGGGCGCTGCTCCACGCGAGCAAGCCAGATTGCGAGGATGAGCGTCATGATGGATACGATGCCTGCCAGGACTCGATGAGAGTACTCGAAGCGGATTCCTCCCACGAGCGGTGGAATGAGCCGGCCATAGGCGAGGGGCCAATCGGGCACGGAGTCGCCTGCGTTGTTGTTGGTTACGAGGGCACCAGCCATCAAGAGGAGAACGGTGGCAATCGAAGTGGCCATGGCGAAGCGGTACACGCCGCGAGGGGTCCGTGTTCTGGTGATCGCCATGAGCGCAATATGACCCTAGCAATTTGAGGGCGGAGTTTCAAGGGGTTGCTAATGCGCGGAAATGACCTCGTCGATGGCGGCTAGGGCGCGATTAATACCGGCGCGATCCACGTCGTAATGCGTGACCATGCGGACGGAGAATTTGTCCATCGCGCCGCAGAGAATGTTTCGTGGAGCGAGCGCCTCGCAGAGTTCGGCAGCGGTGCGGCTCGTCGCGCGAACGTCGAAGAAGACGATGTTGGTGGAGACTTTTTGTGGGTCGAGCGCGAGGCCCTTGATTTGCGCGAGGCCCTGGGCGAGATGCTTCGCGTTTTCGTGGTCGCGATGGAGAATTTTGGGCGATTCTTCGAGCGCCACCAGCCCTGCCGCGGCGAGTACGCCGGCCTGGCGCATGCCACCACCGAGAAGCTTTCTTCCGATGCGGGCGTGTTCGATGAAATCGGGCGAACCAATGAGCATGGAGCCGACCGGGGCGCCGAGTCCTTTGGAGAGACAAAACATCACGGAATCGAATTTGTGGGTGAGAGTGGCGACGCTCTTTCCCGAAGCAACCGAGGCGTTGAAGATGCGCGCGCCATCGAGATGGACGCGGAGGCCGGCGGTGTGTGCACGGTCGCAAATTTCGTCGGCGATTTCAGGCGGATAGACGGCGCCACCGTGCATATTGTGGGTATTTTCAAGCTCGATGAGGCCGGTCTGCTGGCGGTAGTAAACCCTGGGACGAATGAGCGGTTCGATCAGGTCCCATGTGAGGATGCCGCCGGGAGCAGCGACGGTGCGCGCCATACATCCGCCGATTGCGGATAGCGAAGCCATTTCGTATTGGCAGATGTGCGCGCGCTCGTCGCAAATTACTTCCATGCCGGGCTGCGTCCATGCACGGACGGCGAGGAGATTTCCCATCGAGCCTGTGGGAACGAAGAGGGCGGCTTCGCGCCCGAAGATTTCCGCGGCGCGGGATTGGAGGCGATTGATGGTGGGGTCTTCGCCATAGACGTCGTCGCCGACTTCGGCTTCGGCCATGGCACGGCGCATCGCAGCCGTGGGGCGCGTGACGGTGTCGCTGCGAAGGTCCACGATGGGAGGCGAGGCGGAGTCAGGCATAGCGATATGATAGCGCGAGTTTGAGCGCGAGGGCGACTGCGGGGAGGGATTCCTGGGAACGCCCTCGCGAAGTTCACACGCGGCGGGCCGTATGGAGGACCACACTGCCGAAATTCCACGAGGCGATGCGAACATCCGCGAAGCCGGTTTCGCGCATGAGCGCAGCAAGCTCCAGCGGAGATGGGAACTTGGCGACGGAGCCGGGAAGATACGCGTAGGCTTCGCTATCGCCTGAGATGGCCCCGCCGATGCGTGGAAGGATATTTTTGAAATAGAAGCGGAAGAGTCCCGCCATGGGGCCGCGAACAGGCTCGGTGAATTCGAGGATGCCTGCTTCCCCGCCCTGCTTGAGCACGCGCGCGATTTCGCGGAGGCCTTGCTCGTAGCTCGCGAGATTGCGAAAGCCAAAGGCCAAGGTGGCGAGATCGAAGCAAGCGTCCGGGAACGGCAGATGCAAGGCATCGGCGGCGGCAAAGACGGCGTGATGGTTGCTGCGGCGCGCTTTTTCGCGCGCGCGTTCGAGCATGGCTTCGACGAAATCGGCGCCAATTACCGGCGGACGCTGCGCGGCAGTATCGGTGCGCTCGCGGACGCGGTCGAGCGCGAAGGCCAGATCGCCGGTGCCGCAGCAGAGGTCGAGGACGCGGGCTTCCGGGCGGCGAAGGATGTGCAGGAACCGGCGGGCGGTGCGGCGGCGCCAAACGCGATCGAGCGAGAATGAGAGGAGATGATTCAGGAAGTCGTAGCGCGGGACAATCCGGCCGAACATCTCGCGGACGCGCGCGGCGGCTTCGCGTTCGTCGCGTGCGCCTTCAGGGCGCGTGCCGGGAAGTTTTTCGAGTTTTTGGGCGGACATGGCCATGCGTGCCGGGCCGTGATCAGCTCCGGCCCTTCGCGGCGATCGCGGGCAATGCGGCGAAGGCGCGAACGAAGACAGGCCAGGGAACTTCCACGCCCCATTCCGTCTTGCCGATGCGGCGCGGGAGAACCCATCGGACGCGCCCGTCGCGAACCTTCTTATCGCCCGCGAGAATGGGGCGAAGCTGGCGCGCCGTAATCTTGCCGAGCGGCGGGAGCGGCCCGATGGCCAAAATCAGGCGAATAATTCGCGCCGCGTCACGCTCAGTGAGGCGTCCGGTGGCGACGGCCATCAAGGTCGCCGCGAGCATGCCCCAGCCAATCGCCTCGCCGTGGAGGAAGCGGCGATAGGCTGTGGCCGTTTCGAGGGCATGGCCCAGCGTATGGCCGAAATTCAAAATCTGGCGCAAGCCGCCTTCGCGCTCGTCCTTGCCGGCGACATAGGCCTTCACGCGAATCGAGCGCGGAATTATCCAGGCCAGCGCAGAAGGATCGCGTCGAAGGACGGCCGGTATGCGGCGCTCGAGAAAGGCGAAGAGCGGGGCGTCGGCAATCACCGCCGTCTTCGCCACTTCATAGAGACCGGAGCGAAATTCACGGTGCGAAAGCGTCCGGAGGAAACCAGGATCGGTAAGAATGAATTTCGGGGGATAAAACGCGCCCACCAGGTTCTTCCCTTCCGGAAGATTCACGCCGGTCTTGCCGCCGATGGAGCTGTCTATTTGCGATACGAGCGTGGTGGGAATGTGGACGAGGCGGACCCCGCGAAGATACGCTGCGGCGGCAAAGCCAGCGACGTCGCCGACGACGCCACCGCCCACAGCGACGAGTATGGCGCGGCGGTCGGCGCCCGCGCGAATGAGCTTGCGCGCGATCTGCTCGACTGTGTCGAGGCGCTTCGCGGATTCGCTGTCGTCGAAGAGGATCGGAGGATGAGATCGCCCGCCGGGAATCTTGGCGGCCAGAGCTGTACCCCAGAGCCGCCAGACGCGGGGCGAAGATAGAATGAACGTGCCCGAGGAGTTCGCCAAGACGCGCAAGCAGCGGCGCAGCGCGGCCGAGGGAGCCGGGGCCGCAGTAAATGCGATAGGGGCCGGCGGAACTGGCTACGGTGATTGCGGGCATGGCCAGGCAAGAAATGTAGCACAGGAAGGAAAGAATGCGCGCGGAAGGCGATCCCAAAAGACGCTAAGGGAATCTTTTTTGAAGCTCGTGCACCGATTCCAAAATCACGAACCCAACGATGGCCATGCTTCGCGGGCTGAGTTTGTCCATCGTGTCCTGGATCGTGTGCCAATATTGATAGCCGTCCAGATCAATGATGTCCACGGCAGAAACTCCCCGCTTGATGAACGGAGTATGGTCATCTCCGATGGGGCCGTAGTCGCGGGCAACGAATACATTTTGGTATCCCAGGCGATCCGCAGTGTTCCAAACAAGATCCGTAAGCCATTTGGTCGAGCCCGTATCGCGCGGGAGCTGTAGATTTTTCTGGCCGATCATGTCGGCCAGGATGATCGCGTGAACGCGCTTGAGGTCTCCCGACACGGCGAGGCGGGCAGCTAGCTCACGGCTGCCGAACAGAGTGTCGTCGTCGTTCCAAGTGGTCTGGGCCTGCTGCGCGGTCTCGAAATTCTGCTGGTCCTCTTCGCCATCGAGGAAGACAATCCATACGGCGTCCGGCTGCTGCTTTTTTTCCGTACAGAGAAGACGAGCCATTTCGAGCATCAGCCCCGAGGACGAACCGCTGTCGTCCGCACCGACAAAATTGGCCAGGCGCAACGTATCGTAGTGCGTCAGCAGGAGGATGATTCCCTGCCCAGAGCCAGGAATTTTGGCGATGATGTTCTCCATGGCGAGTGAGCCCATGGGCGAGGAGGCGTGGAAATCATCAGTATCGACAGCACAGCCAAAGCTCTTTAATTCCGAAACAATATAGGCCTGCGTGCGACGCATCGCGTCCGTATCAGGAGGATGCGGGCCGAAGCTGACAAGCTTCGCTGTGAAATCGTACGCCCTAGCGCCATCGAAGCCGCCGGTCTGCGACGCCGGGGGCGCCTGATCTGCAGGCGATACGACTGCTTGCGGTGCCGCAGCCTCTGCCGAAGCGGCGGCGCCAGCAGAGTCGGTCGGGGCAGCGTTCAGGCGCGGCGCATCGTGGCTGCATCCGACCGAGAGAAAGGCAGCGAGCGCCGGGGCGGTTATTCGCAGAATCTTCGGAAATCGAATCATGTTATGGCGTCTCCCGTGTCAATCCTTTCGCGCGCACACCTCGCGGAACCTATTGCGCCTCGCCGTGAGCCACGGCCTGCGTGCGCCTGCGGCGCACGACCGCATAGGAAACGAGCACGCCGACAAGATACAGTGCCACCATGGGCGCCATGAAAACGATCATCGTGGTGGCGTCAGGCGTGGGCGTGACGATGGCGGCCAGAATGGTGATTAAGAGCATGGCGTAGCGAAAATTCTTCAGCAGGAATGTCGGCGTGACAATCCCGAAAACCGTGAGAATAAAAATCAGCACGGGCATCTCGAAGATGACGCCCAGGCCCAGCAGGACAACCAGCAAAAAGTGGAAATACTCGTTGAAGCTAATCAGCGGCCTCACGGGGCCGTCCATGGCGAAATCCACCAGAAATTTGAGCACCTGCGGAAGCATCACGAAATAGCCGAAGGCGATACCGCAGAGGAACAGCACCATGGAAGAAACAATGAATCCGGAAGCGGCGCGGCGCTCGTGCTTGTAAAGGCCCGGGGCCACAAAGAGCCATGTTTGATACAGCACGTAAGGCATGGCCAGCACGATTCCGATATACAAGCCCAGGCTGATATACGCGCTGATGTATCCCGCCGGGCTGGTGTAAATCATGTGGTCGTCGAGATGCGCGGAGCGTAGCGCCGCCATCATGGGCGCGGAAATGAAATTGATCACATGCTTCGAGGCAGCCAGTCCGAGCACCATTCCGGCGCCGATGGCCACCAGGGAATTGATCAAGCGGGTGCGAAGTTCCACAAGGTGCTCGAAAAAGGACATGCGCGCGCCGGGTTCCTCGCCGGCGAGCAGGCGCGAAATGGGCTCAGGCTGGACGGGCGCCGCCATGGTTCGTTATCTCAGGATTCGGCTCGATTCGCGGGTCATCGGGCTGGTTTGCGGTGTCAGTTCCGGCCGCATGGGGCGGGGCTGCGGGAACTGTTCCCGGAGCAGCAGGGACTCCTGGGGGGTTGGCGGCCGGCGGAAGAGGCGCCCCGCCGATGCGCCTGTGGTCTGCCTCGCGCTCGAGGTCGCGGAGATGGCCCTCAAACGTGGTGCGAAGGTCGCCCGTAGCGCGCTTGAATTCGCCCATAACTTTCCCGAGATTCCGGGCGAGTTCGGGAAGCTTTTCGGGCCCGAAAACAATCAGCGCGACGACGAAGATAACGATCAGATGAGGGATGCTGAGCATTCGGAGCTCTGCGGCCTATACTCAGGGAGCCGTTTTTGCATCATAGAAGACGGATAGAGGCGTGTCAAACGAGTGCGAAGCGATTATGTTATACTTCACTTCAGGTAAAAAGAGGGGTCGCATGGAATTATCGCAGGGATCACAATCACCGAAATCATCGCCGGCGCGAGGGATGGTTCTATTAGGACTGGTGCTGGGTATGTCGGCACTCCTAGGAGGGCTGTACGGGCCTTCCGTAAAGGCCACGGCAGCCAGCTCGGACGATCTACAGGACTCCGTAAAAAGCTTCACACGCGTGCTTGACGTGGTTGAGCGGAACTATGCCGACCCGGTGGACACGGACAAGGCAATTTACGACGGAGCGATCCCCGGAATGCTGCACGTCCTCGACCCGCATTCCAATTTCTTCGATCCCAAACAGTACGCCGAATTCAGCGAGGAACAGCGGGGAAGATACTACGGCGTGGGGATGATCGTGCAGCAGCGCGGGAACCAGACGGTGGTACAGGCGCCATTCGATGGATCGCCCGCCTATAAGGCCGGGATTCGCCCCGGCGACATCGTCCTCAAGGTGGACGGAAAGACCTGCGACGGACTCACGACGGACGATGTGGCCGACATGCTGCGAGGGGCGAAGGGTACGGCTGTGCAGATTTCCCTGAGCCGCGAAGGATGGGATAAGCCCATCGAAGTCACCGTGGTGCGCGACGAAATTACGCACTCCGCGGTGCAATATTCCACGATGGTACGGCCGGGCATCGGCTACGTGCGCGTCTGGACGTTCAGCGAAACCACCGACAGCGATCTCGCCCAAGCTCTCAAGCAGCTCGACTATTCCAAGCTCGATGGCTTGATCATCGACTTGCGCAACAATGGCGGCGGTTTGCTCAATCAGTCCGTGGGCATGGCGGACGTGTTCCTCGATAAGAACGAGCTGGTGGTGTCGCATCGCGGGCGGTCTTCGCCCGAGCGGCGGTATTACGCGGAGCGCGGGAATCAGGGCATCCAGGTCCCCGTCGTCGTGCTGGTAAACGGGCAGAGCGCCTCCGCATCGGAAATTTTTTCGGGTGCGATTCAGGATCACGACCGCGGACTCGTCGTGGGCGAGACCACATTCGGGAAGGGGCTGGTGCAGACACAGTTCCCGCTGAGCGAGGATACAGGCCTTCTGCTCACCACCGCGCGGTATTACACACCGAGCGGCCGTCTTATCCAGCGCGACTACAAGAATGTTACGCTATATGACTATCACTACAATCCGCAGCCGCCGCACGCGCCCGAAGTGAAGCTTACCGATAGCGGACGCCAGGTGTACGGCGAGGGAGGAATCACGCCGGACGTCGTCGTGCCGGAACCGAAGCCGGACGACTTCGAAAATCTGCTGCTGCAGCGGAATGTGTTCTACCCTTATGCGCCAGGACTGCCCTTGGGCGTCGGCGATTTCCTACGCTTCTATCTGGGAGAAAAGCCTGGCATCACGGAGAATTTTCAAGCGGATGACGCCGTGATCGGACAGTTCCGAACCTATCTGAAACAGCAGCACATCCAATTCGCGGAACAGGATATACAGAAAAATCTGCCGTGGCTGAAATGGACGATCAAGCGCGAGGTTTTCACCACAGTTTTCGGCCTCGACGAGGGATACAAGGTCGCGCTTGAAGATGATCCCCAGCTGGACAAGGCCATCGATTCCATTCCACAGGCCAAGGCGCTCTATGCCGACGCGCGGAAGATTGTCGCGGAGCGCGAAGCCGCCGCAGGCACCCAGCCCTAGTATTCGGCGGCGAGCAAATCGGGCCCGCGAAAAGACACCGGGGACAAGATACCTTTCCAAATGAATGGTGGACGTGGGGGGGCTCGAACCCCCGGCCTCCTCGTTGCGAACGAGGCGCTCTCCCAACTGAGCTACACGCCCACGGGTTCGATCATTCTAGCAAATGGCCGCAGGGCCGCCAAACGTCTCGCGTAGCGCGCGGGAATCCGCGCGTAGCGCGGGGAGCGGTACGCAGCGAGGTTACAATGGAAACGTGCCAATCCAACTGATTGCCATGGACATTGACGGGACGCTGCTCGACAGCCACGGGCGGCTACCCGAAGAGAATCGGCGCGCGATTGCGGATGCGGCAGCGCGCGGGATTGAAATCGTTCTGATTACAGGACGGCGATTCGACTTCGCGCGAGGGATTGCCGACGCGCTGCCTTGCGATCTGCACCTCATCGTAAACAATGGGTCGGTGATCAAATCGAAATCCGGCGAGACGCGCCAGCAATTGCTGCTTCCAACCGACACGGCGCGGCGGGTGCTTGAGGCCACGCCGGAGTTCCGCGCGGCGGCGGCCGTGGTATTCGACCGGCCGGGCGGCAGGCAGGTGTTCCTCGAACGCATCGACTGGGAGGACCCCCTGCGCGGGGGATATTTCCGCCGCAACCGCGAATTTCTGGCGGAATCCGCCCCCCTCACGGCGTGCCTCAACGGCGAGGATCCCATTCAAGTGATGTACGTGGGCGGATGCCGGACCGTGCGCGCGGCGATGCAGGCGCTTGAAAACCTGCCGTTCGCCGGGGAATATACGCTGGCGCTGGCGGAATACGAACTGCGTGATCTCTCCATTCTGGATGTGCTGCGCCGCGGGGTTACGAAAGGCGCGGCGCTCGCTGAATGGGCGCGGCGGCGGGGGATTCGCGCGCGAGAATGTGATGGCTATCGGGGACAATTGGAACGACCGTGAGATGCTCGAGTTTGCCGGTTTACCAGTAGTGATGGGCAACAGCGTAAAGGAGTTGAAATCGCGAGGCTGGGCGGTTACTCTATCCAATGACGAGGGTGGCGTAGCCTGCGCCATCCGAAAATACGCCCTGTGAGACCGAGCCGGACGATCCAATGATGCGGAATACAGCGATATTCGTGGCAGCTTTGGCGGTAACAGCAGCCGCCACTACGCCCACGGCGCGCGCCGATTACGCCGTCCTGCGTTCGGGGATGCGGCTGCATATCACCGGCTGCGAGCGAGTAGGGGACCGCGTGCGGCTAAGCGTCGAAGGCGGGGTGGTCGAGATGGCAGCGAGCGACCTGCTCGCGGTCGAACCGGAGGACGTGTTTCCCGCGCCTGCTCCCGCGGCGACGGCTCCGGCTGGACCGTATGCGGCATTGATCCGGGCCGCCGCGGAAAAAGACGGCGTGAGTGAAAAGCTCATCACGCACGTAATCGCCGTGGAATCGAATTTCAATCCGCGCGCGGTTTCGCGGAAGCGGGCGCAAGGGCTGATGCAGCTGCTCCCGGAGACGGCCGCGCGATATTCCGTCGCGGACGTATTCGACCCGGCTCAGAACATTGATGGTGGCACGCGATACCTGAAGGACCTCCTCGAACTCTACCGCGGGGATTTGAAGCTGGCGCTGGCCGCGTACAACGCAGGCCCGGACATGGTCGAGCGCTACGGCGGCATTCCCCCTTTCCCCGAAACCCAAAATTACGTGAAGCGAATTACCTCGGAACTCGCTGAAGCAGAAAAATCACCCGAATAATAGAACGGCACAGCACTGGCGCAGGCGTATGTGGAAGCTCGGCTGGTCGAGCAGAGCAGCTCGATATGGCAGAGAAGACGGCTATTGCTGAGGGGGTTGATACCCTCCGGATGCGCAGTAGGCGGGGGAGCTGCCATTCGGACTCGTTGCAGCCCCACCTGGCGCCGGACGGTGGAGCCTGTGGCGCCGCAGCAGCGCTCATACCTTGCTGCAGAGCCCTGGCCTGATCCAAAACCGGGTTCCAGATAAATTCCCATTGGCTGTACTTTCTTCCGCCCTGATATATCGCGACAGAGCAGATATCCTCATTCGTAGGGCCTCCTACGCCGGTAATGAAGGCACCGATGACCGGTCCCTCGACGGGGCCGGTCGGTTGCAGTCCGGCGTAGGGATTGACGGGCTGGCCATTCAAAGGCTGCCCAATGGAGCTTTGCCCCGTTTGATTCGAGGAGTTGGAAGAAGCACCGGGAGAGCTACCAGATGTAGTGCCGCTAGAATTTTGGCTCCCTTGAGCGGATGAGCTCGGAGTAGAGCTGGAGGAATTATCCGATGTTGCGCCGGATGACGCTTGCCCCGCAGAAGATTGCCCGCTCGCGCCAGGCGCGGTCGGAATGGGCGGCCCGCAACCATCATCCACGGGCTGCGCACCGGATGTTTGCTGGGAAGAACTCTGCGGGCCCTGCGCGTAGATCGCGGAAGCTACTAGGCACCAGTCGCCGCGGCTGGGCGGGCTGCAATGTCGTTGAGTTCCAAATAGGCCATTTGCTGGAGCGTAGCGTAACGCACGCTGCCGGTGATCTGGCCTCCGGCATTCACATAGATGAAGCGCCAGGAACCTTCATCAGGGTCCATGGGATTCTTGTAGGCCTCGATCCGCAGGAAGTGGACCCCGGGAATTCCTTCTTTCAATTCATCGAGGGACTGGGGATAGCGCCCCGCCTTGCGATAGAAGAGCTTGATAGCGCGGGCGTATTGCTCGCCGCACCAAATCATGTGCTGCTCGCGCTGGCGACGGCCCTGCGTGGCAAGATGCTGCAAGACAACTTGCGAGCCGATGATGAAAGAGGCGACCATGAGAAGCGCCATGATCATGGCATAGCCCGACTCGCGAGAACGGTGGATAGGTTGCCCGCGAATCGCTCCGCTTCGAGAGGCGCGCGACGCGTGCAGCCCACATGGCAGCATGCTCATGGGGATGCGCCCTGGCCCGGCTGCTGCGGCGGAACCATTTGGATGGTAGCCTGGCGGCCGCTGGAAATCTCCTCAACGTCGGCGGAAAAATTTCCGATATGCAGGAGGCGGAAGCCATTCAAGAAGGTATTGCCTTCGGCGACGATAAGAACGTCGTCGCCGCTTGTGAAAAATGCCACGCGTTTGTCGGAATCCGGAAGCGACTCATAGCCGAAGAATTGCACCGGCACACTGAGGGGCGGCGGAGGCGGAGGTAGCACGGGGCCCACGAACCGACGCGCGGCTTCTTGCTGTTTTTGGGCTGGGGTCATAGGCACAGGAAGCGGAACTTCCACAAAGATATTCCGGTGGCTGCCGGAATATTCGAGTTCCTTGAGTTCCGCGAGCAAATCGACGCGGAGCTGCGGCTCCTGGACGTTCAAGGGCTTGAATTTGGTATCGGCGGCAAGAACTCCCGGAATGCCGGGACCCGAGTTTCGTGCGGTAAACCAGAAAACCACCAGGAGCGCGGCCAGGAGCCCCACCAGAGCAATCATTTGATTACGACGTGACATCATTGTTCAGGTCCTAAAATATGTGTGCAGAGTAATATCCAGCTTAATCGAGCCTGCCGTGGCCGAAGTCAATCGCAAGTCGTCCAGAAGATAGAAATTCTTGGAGCGTTCGATATTGTTGACGAAACGGATGAGGGCGGGATAATCCGCCTCGACTTTCGTCTTGATGGAGATTTCCGTGACGCCGCGGCCCTCGATGATCTTCTGCTGAAAGGCAAGCCCGGAAGTTCTCACCCCGGCTTTGTCGGCGATGGAATTCATGTCCGATTGGATTGAGGAGTAGCCCGTGGCCGCATTGAGAAAGGATTCGTTATAAAATGTGTCACAATCTCTTCCCACCTGCGGCAGGGATGCGCGGATTTGTTCGCCGTGTTGGACATCCGCCTTGAGGAGCTCCGCTTGTATCATGAGGCGATCACGCTGGGCGCGCATGGTCTGCGGCCCTTCGCGAGAGGACTGCCAGAGAAAAAAGGCCAGGCAGAGATCCATCACGATCAGCACGGCTAGCACAATGCGGGCCGTTCCTTTCCAGGTTTGCCAGGCGCGATCCATCGTCATGTTGTGGAATACCAGACCGTGAGATTTACAACAATTTTATCCGGCGTTGTCGAACGGTCCAGATGTTTCTCATTCTTGACTACCATCCCTGAAAAGACAGGGGAATTTTCCATCGCTTTGAGAAAGAGGACCTCGCTGTCGTCGCTCGCGGCACCAACCTGCAGTTCCACTTCGGCGCGGCCGTTGACAAGGTGAGGCGAAATACTCACAACGCGGACGCCAGCCGGAAGAGTCTGCTCCAAGTCCATGAAGATCTTAGTCCAGGGAAAGCTGCGCGCGTCAATCAAGGAATTCAGGAAGGCGGAGCGGTCGAGAACTTGCTGGGCCGCCGGCGACCGGAAATATGTCTCCAGCTCCTGCCGTTTAGCGGAGTCAGCCTGAATTTGATCCTGCAAGCGGGCAATCTCGGCACGGAGCATGCGGCTAGAGCGCCACGACTCGAATGCGGCATGGGAAAGCACCATGAGCGCAAGGACACCCAGCGTTCCCAGGAGAACGGAACCGGCGAGAAAGGGCCGTTTATTTTCCGGGGGCGTAGTCGAAAGGTTGAGACGAAGTTTCATCGAGCTCCCTGAAACGAAAAGAAATGAATTTCGGCGGTGACGCCGTGCATATCGATGCGCATGCGATCACTATCCCCCATTCACCGCCCAGCCGGCAAGTGCGTCGAGACCCTGACGGATCAAGTCCTTTGCAGGCGCGTCCAGACGTTGCGCCCCCTCCGCATCGGTGAGCGGGTCTGCGGCGATCTTCAATTCTCCGGCCAGCGCGGTGCGAAACAATTCATCCCGAGCACCAAAGCCCGAAACCCGAGCGCGATCGAGTGAAGCGCCCCAGGTATCCTGATAATAGGCAATTGCTGGAAAAATTTCTTCCAGCATAGCCTGCGGGTCAAGCAGCGCCGCTTCAGCGGGCATCTCCGTTGCGCGATACACGCATAGCTTCGAGTCGCGGACGATGACGGTGGCCAAAGTTTTTCCGCGCATGCGAACGAGCAAGGTGGCGCCACGCTGTTCGAGGAGCGGCAGCGTGGCAAGCGTGGAACTCACAACGACCGCGGATTGGGCCCCCGCGCTCTCCGCGCTCTCCTCATACTCACGAATGATCCGCTGTCGCGCGACTGCCGTGACAACTTCGAGATTTCCGCTCTTGTCGGGCTGACGCGTCCACGACAGCACGGTTTCCTCCACGTCGAATGGCACGCTCTTTTTCAACCGCCAGCGCAGCAACGGTAATGCGTCTTGACGGCGGCGCGTCAGGTTATCGAAAGGCAGTATGAAAAGACGCACAACCGGATCGGGAATCACCAGAGCGATAGGCGTGGCGTGCTCCACAACCCGGCTCAGGACGCTCCGGAAGGCCGAGCGGACTGCGTCGGGCTGGGTGATGTTATTTTCCACCGGGGAAGGCATCACCGAACCGGCCGGAAGGGGTTCGACAGCAACGGAATCGAGCTGTATGCCAGTATTGCTCCACCGCGCTGCGGCAACGTGGCCCTGGGCGATCTCAACGACGACGTGGGGGTGCGGCATCACATGGAGCCAGCGGTCCACGCGACGGACCAAGCTGACGCGGAACAAGCGGGCCTCGAGGCTAAGGGATTTTGCCGGGCTACTCAAGGAACGTCACCTTATTGATTTCGCGCAGAGTCGTGAGGCCGGAACGAACCTTCTTTAGGCCGGATTCGCGTAGAAACACCATGCCCTCTTCCCGGGCTGCCCGCTTGATTTCCGAGGTCGGGCGGCGATTGATAATCATTTCGCGTATGTGGTCGGAAAGGTCGAGCAGTTCGCTGATGGCCGTGCGTCCATGGTAGCCGCTGCCGGAACATTCCAAGCAGCCTGCGCCCTCATAGAATGGGACATCGCGCCAATCCGCCGGAACAAGGCCCGACTCAGCCAGCACTTCCGGCGGGTGAACGACTTTCCTCTTGCAATGCTCGCAAATGACGCGAACGAGCCGCTGGGCCATGATGCAGTTGAGCGCGGAGACGAAATTATAAGGTTCCACGCCCATGTTGATGAAGCGGCCGATCACGTCGGTTACGTTATTGGCGTGAACCGTGGTGAAGACAAGATGGCCCGTAAGAGCGGAATTGATGGCAATTTGTGCGGTCTCCTGGTCGCGGATTTCGCCGACCATGATTTTATCGGGATCGTGCCGCAAGATGGACCGAAGACCACGCGCGAAGGTGAGCCCTTTCTTCTCGTTGACGGGGATCTGTGTGATGCCACGAACCTGGTATTCCACCGGGTCTTCGATAGTGATGATCTTATCTTCATCATTCTTGATTTCGTTGATGGCCGCATAGAGCGTAGTGGTCTTGCCGGAACCCGTGGGGCCGGTGACGAGGACCATGCCATAGGGTTCGTGAATGTAGCGCCGAAACTCGGCTAATTCCTCGAGATCGAAGCCGACCACATCCAAAGTGAGGTTGCGGAATTTTTCGCTCAGCGACTCTTTGTCGAGCACGCGCAGCACGGCGTCTTCGCCGTGAACGGAAGGCATCACCGAGACGCGGAAATCGATGAAGCGGCCCTTATAGCGGACGCGGAAGCGGCCGTCCTGGGGCACGCGGCGCTCGGCGATGTCGAGCTCGCTCATCACCTTGATGCGCGAAAGAATCGTGGCGTGCCAGTCCTTGGCAAGAGGCTGCATGGCATACTGAAGGACGCCGTCAATGCGATATTTCACGGCGACTTCTGCGTTGCGTGTTTCGATGTGAATATCGCTGGCGCGGCGCTCAAGCGCCGTGAAGATGACCGTATCCACAAGACGCACCACGGGGCTCACGCCCGTATCGCGCGTGAGCTTCTCCATGGAAATATTTTCTTCGCTGTCCTCCTCGTCGCTGACGACCTGAAGAGTAAAACCCTCGGTCGCTTGGTCGAGGACACGCTGCGATTGCTCCGTGCGCTTCAGCAGGTCGCCAATCTGCGAGGCCGTGGCCACTTTGATCTGCAGACGCCTGCCGAGAAGCAGAGAAAGCTCGTCGGTGAGCTGCAACTGGCTGGGGTCAGCCATGGCGACGACCAGTGTGCCGTCATGGGCCGCGAGGGGCACGAAGTTGTAGCGGAACATCATCTCCGCCGGAATGCTGCGAAAGAGCTCCGGATCAATGGTCTGCTCGCGGAGATCAATGAACGGACAGCGGTAACGCTCGGCTAAGCGGCGGGCCTGCTCGTGTTCAGCGGCGTCGTCCGGGATGCCGGGAAGCGGCGGATTATTCGCGCGTGTTTCCATGGAGGTTTATCCATTGCCTCCGATCTGAAGAGAAAACATGGGCAGGTAAAGGGATATCAAAATAAAGCCTACCACAACGGCCATTACGCCCAAAATCACCATGGGAATCACGGCCAGGGTCCGCTGCAAGCGCGTGCTGACTTCTTCCTCATAAAATAATGCGATGCTCGTGAGCATGGCGGCAAGAGCTCCGGAGGCTTCGCCAACCTCGATCATTTCCAGCGCGAGATCCGGAACTAGGCGCGTTTCGCGCAAACTGACATGGAGAGATTGCCCTTCTCTGACACGATCAGCCGCTTGCTCGACGGAAACCGAGATCAGGCGGCTGTCAATGGCCGCCGAAGAGGTATGCAGCGCCGGAACCAAAGGCGTGCCGCCGGACAGCAGCGTCGAAAGTGTGCGCACGAACTGCGCGATCTGAGCCTTCACCCAGATATCGCCGAAAATCGGGAACTTCGGCTTGAGGCGGTCCAATGCCAGTGCGCCGCGATCCGACCGCGTCCATACGAAGGCGCCGATGACCGCAAGCGCCCCGATGGCCGCGAATATCACGAAATAGTTACGCAAGGGGATGGCGATCGAAAGCAAGATGGCAGTGGGCACGGGAAGAGGAATGCCCAACTCCTTGTAAAGCGAGGCAAATTGGGGCATGGCATATGTGACGACGTACGCCACCACCGCAATGGCGGTCGCGGTGAGAACGGCGGGATAAATCAACGCAGTAATCAAGCGGCTGCGAAACCCAGTGCTTACGCGAAGGTACTCAATGTATTGTTCGAGGACTCCCGAGAGATTACCGCTGCGCTCCCCTGCCGTAACAGCGGCGATATAGACGGGCGGAAACGCTCCCTGCGTGGTGAGAGCCTCCGATAACAGAGCGCCCTCACGGACGCTTTGGCGGACCTCCGCCAGGATGGGGCGGAGACTTATCGCCGCAGCGCGCTCCGCCAATAGGTCCAGGGCCTTTAAGATCGGCAGCCCCGCCTTGATCAACGTGTTGAACTGCTGATTGAATACGAGGAATTCATTCGGGCGGATGGAGCGGTCGCGTTGCGAACGGCTGAACCTCGCCAGAATATCCAAATTATTGCGGACAGAGAAAACGTAAAGGCCCCGATCGGCAAGCTTTTGCCGGGCCTCCTCCGCCGATTGTGCCGTCTCCATTTGTTGAAGAATCCGGCCGGTGCCATCCCCGACTTTGCAAACGTATTCTGCCATTGCGGTGTGCGAGCGCTCTCCCCAGCAGGCTGTTCCCTATAAGATTAGCATACCCCTTTATGGCCTAACTGGAACGGACGAAAATGGACCACTAATAGGATGTGACAACGGCAAAAAGGCTGTATGGAAACTTCCGGAGGCCGGGCAAGGCGGGTGCCCAATCCTCGCCACGCAGAGGGGGAATCCATCTGGATGAAATTCAAATGGGCCAAACAGCGTCTGCGCGATGCATGAAATGATTGGAGCATCCAACGTCGCCGGAGGGCAGCTCTACCGGATCTCACCCGCGAGTGATTCTTCATCCACGACCGCCACTCCCGTCGGCGCACGAAAGTGAAATTTCGCCTCGGGGAGGGGGATGTTCTCCTGCCAATTGCCGAAGCGGAATTCGGTGGTAATGTTTCCGGGTTCGTGGATCACCACGCCGACCAGATTCGCATCCGCATCGGTCTCGAGCAGCACGTCCTGGCTGGCGCCACCCGCAGTGTCCGGACGACCACGGGGAATACAGCGCAAGACCGTGTCGCCCGGCGACACGGGAAGTACCTGCTGCACTGCGGCCAGACCTTGCACAGCCGGCTCGCTGCCCTGCCCCGAAGAAGCAGGACTGACGATCTCGATGCTGCTGCAAAGCGTCGAGAGGTCAGCCTTGCCAGCCAGAAGAGCGAGCGGCGTTCGCCAGTCGGAGCTTTCCTTCAGCTTCGCGCGGCTGGCCGTATGGTCCGTAGGAACATAGAACCAGACGTTGGTGCCATCCACAAGAAACAGTTTCTGCTCGGGGGATTCATACTCCCAGCGCATCCGGCCCGGGCGCGAGAAATAAACGGTGCCCGATTCCGCCGTAACGCCGCCGCTGCCATCGGTGTAGCGTTCGAAGAAAACTGCTTTCAGAGTGCGGGCGTGCTTGTAGCGTGTCTCGAGCGCACGGCGCACACCATCGGCATTGCGGACCGGAGGCGCAATGGCAGTGAGCAGAAAAGCGAGAAGTGCAATCAAGACGACCTTAGTTTAGCAGGACTGGGCGCCTGGATGCACATTGTGGGGAATTCGCGGCTGGGATGCTTCCATTTTTGCAGGGAGAATGACGCGCGGAGGCGAGCTATTGAAGAACTTCCAAAGCGTCGCAGGCGATTTCGTCCGCTGGAGCCTGACCACTGATGTCGACGTGAATGACGCCGGGCGTATCGCTGCAGAAGCTTCGCTCCCCTGTGATGCCCTCGGAGAGAGGAACTGCGTACGCAAGATAGCCGTTGAACCCGGGGGCTCCGCAACCGGCACCCAAAGGGGCATTCCCGTCCGTACCTGTATATGTAAAGATGTACCCACTCTGCTGGCTCGGCGGATTCGCAAGATTTCTGGAAATAAGAAGAGCCCCGTCGCACGTCGCAGTGGATCCTGTCCCACCAAGTGTGGCGATACTCGGCGGATAGCCGTTGCTAAAAGTCGAGTTGTAGACCACGGAAGCTGTGCCGATCATCCGTATGTTCCCCACGGCTGCTGCTTCATTGGCCGCCATGCGGGATCTCAAAAGATTCGGAATTGCGATTCCCGCGATGATGAGAATGATTGCCACCACAACGAGTAGCTCTATCAGTGTGAAGCCCGCTTTTCGGCCTCGTGTGCCTTGCTTCGTGTTTCTGTTGTCCTTGGGCCGCATTCTTCCAGACCCCCGCTGCGTGACCGAAATTCATCCCCTTGGATTCAATCCCAGAGCCAGGCCGCCCGATAGCTCCCGCTCGAAGTCCAAAAAAAAGGGGAGGAAGCGAAACTTCCTCCCCTTCGTTCTTTTTTTGAAACAAGTTCCTTACTGCAACACGCTCTGCGATCCAGCCGGAGCGGGGCAAGTGGGAGACGTAGGTACAAACGCCGTCCCGGTGGTGTCCTGATAGATGACCCCTGTTTCATCGGTGCAGAAGCTCCGCTGACCCGTCGTGCCTATGCTGATCGGATTGGCTATGACCACATAGCCGTCCGCGTCGCCGGCCGTACAGGTGCTGCCCGCCGGAATAACGGCAGGCACTGTGCCAGCAGTGTACACGAAGGAATATCCGCTCTTCTGCGTAGGACTCGCAGGCACCAAGAACGGCGTCAAGCAATCCTGCCGGTGCTGCCGCAGTGCAACCGGGTGCTGGAGGAGTTCCTACCGCCGGACCAAGGAAAGCAAAGTCCGTGGGGTACCCCACCTGATACGTCGAAAAGTACATCGCCTCGGCAGTGTTGTATGTGCGCAGCGAACCCACTGCGGAAGCTTCGTTGGCCGCCATGCGCGCACGAAGCAGGTTCGGAATTGCGATGGCCGCGATGATCAGAATAATCGCCACGACGATCAGCAACTCAATTAACGTAAAACCCTTCTCTTTCTTAATCATCATTTAGCTTCTCCTGGGAGCATTGCTCCAGAATCTTTTTCGTACACCCTGGCGGGGAGTACAGTCGGGTAAGATGCACGAACGGTGCCACGCGAGCGGTTAGCATTAACGAATACAACACACTACATTATATCCCTTTAATACAGAGAGATACAGGCACGGCCTGACGCAGACTGCCCTGTGCGTCGAGCTGGAGGCCATGCGCAGCGCAGAGAACTTGACATTTTTTGACCGGTGAAAACGACAAGAATGGTTGCTCGACATCCAAAATGGCACCTCGTTCAAAGCCTCTCCACCATGAGGGCGGCCTCCACTCAGACGCCATACTTCTTGGCGTAATGGCGGAAGGAACGGTACGACATTTTTAAGAGGCTGGCGGCGCGTGTCCGGACGCCTCCCGACCGCTCGAGAGCCGACAATAGATAGGAGCGCTCGATCTGCCGGACGTGATCTTCGAGACTCAGGCCTTCCTCCGGCAGGGCAACCCCATTGCCGTTGTGGGAGGCATGAGAAATCGTTTCCTGAAAGTGGTTGCGGATCCTCTCCGGCAAAGCCTCGACGGAAACACGGTGGCCGCTTTCGAGGGCTATGGCGCGCTCCATGGTGTTTTCGAGTTCGCGGACATTCCCAGGCCAATCGTAGACTTCCAGGCGGCGCATGGCCTCAGGCTCAATGCCGTCAATTTTCTTGTTCATGGACTTCGCAAACCGCACGAGGAATTCACGCGCCAGCAGAGGAATGTCGTCGCGACGATCGCGAAGCGGCGGGAGATGAACGGGGATTACGCTCAAGCGGTAATACAAGTCTTCGCGAAAGCGGCCCTCGGCGATCTCCTTTTCGAGGTCTTTATTCGTGGCGGCAATCACGCGAACATCCACGGCGGATTCTTCCGTGCTCCCGACGGGGCGAATTTGGCCCTCTTGCAACACCCGATAAAGCTTTACCTGCATGGTGACGCTCATGTTCCCGATCTCGTCCATAAAAAGAGTGCCGCCATGCGCGGCTTGGAACAGGCCCCGATGGTTTTCATTCGCGCCGGTGAAGGCGCCTCGAACGTAGCCGAACAGCTCGGACTCGAGGAGCGTCTCGGGAAACGCGCCACAATTAATCGTAACGAAGGGGGCCTTCGACCGCGGGCTGTTTTCATGGATGGCGCGGGCCACAAGCTCCTTCCCCGTGCCGCTTTCGCCCGTGATCAGTATGCGGCTGCTCTGTGGCGCAATGTTTTGCACCAAATCGAAGACGGCGCGCATATTGGCGCTGGCGCCAATGATGTGGCCGAGCCCGGTGAGCCGGCGAATCTCCCGGCGCAGATATCCGGCCTCTTTTTTTAAGGCAAGTGTTTCGGCAATCTGCTGGATGGCGGGGCGGAGTTCGTCGAGCAGGCGGTCACCCTTGATGGCATAGCGGTCCGCGCCAAAATTCACGGCGTCTATAGCGGAATCGATCGTGGGAACCCCGGTGATCAGAATAAATGTGGTCGAGGGCGAAACCTCCCTGCAATAGCGCAATAGCTCTACGCCGTCCATATCAGGCATACGAATATCGGAGACGACGATGTCAAAGACTTGAGAAGCGAGGCGGCGCTTCGCTGCTTCGCCGCTCGTGGCCGTTTCGACCTTGTGGCCTTCCTTGCGAAAGCTGATCTCCAGCAACTCGCATATGGACCGCTCATCATCCACAACCAGCATATGGGCCATGGCGTCCTTAGCCCTTCCCCGCCAGCACGGCAGTTGCCCCCGCGGCACGCGAAGCCGGCGGAGCGGCTGGGCGATGACGCGCAACACGCGGCAGTTCGACAATGACTTTAGCGCCACGTCCTTGTTCGGACTCGACGCGAATTCTTCCAGAGTGCGCCTGGACAATACGGTACACAATCGCGAGCCCGAGCCCCGTGCCGCCGGCGAAACCGGATTGAAAGGGCTCAAAAAGGTGCGCTGCGTGGCGGGTGTTAAAACCGATGCCCGTATCGCGGATCGAGATGCGGACCCAATCGCGGGCGGATTCGAGGCTTACAAAAAGCACGCCGCCATTCTGCATGGCCCGCAGGGCGTTATTACAGAGGTTCCACAACACTTGCTTGATGGCATCGCGGTCCGCACGGATGCGAACACCGTGTGCGTCCAAACTCCGCTCGATGCGGTGCTTGCCGGCCGAGGCTGCGTCGCGATCAATCACCAAAAGCGTCTCTTCGATGAGCGTCGCGATATCCACTTCCGAAAATGCGTACGCCCTCTCCCGGGAATAATCGAGGAAGTCGGTAACGATCTGATTCAAGCGCTGGGATTCGCGGCTGACGATTTGGATCAGCCTTTTGTCATCGTCTTCGAGAGGAGCCAGGCGGGCCAGCTCCTTGAGAGCGCCGGTCATAGCCGTGAGAGGCTGACGTATTTCATGCGCGATGGCCCCCGAGAGGCGGCCCAGAGCCGCCATGCGCTCTTTCGTGACGACTTCTCTCTCCAGCCGCCTCAACTCCGTAAGGTCCTGAAAGTTGAACACAAAGCCGCCGCCTTCCTTCTGGTTTCTACGCAGGGGAGAGATAGAAAGTCCCAGAAAGCGCGTCTCGCCCGCAGACGCCTGAAACTCGATCTCTCTGCGCGAGGCCAGGGGATTGCCTTCCTCATCTGTCTCCACAGGCCAGAAGCCAGGGAATACATCGGCAACATTGGCGCCACGGAGCAGGCTGGATTTCTGCCCCATCATCTCTGCCCCGGCGCGATTGACGAGGAGTATACGGCCGTGCGCATCAATGGTGAGCAGACCGCCGCGCATGGATTCGATGATGTCGTGCGTAAATGCTTGCAGATCCTTTAGCTCCGCGCTCTTTTCCTCAAGTTGAGCTCCCTTCCTCCGGATCGTCTGCGAGAGGAGGCTCCCCAAATAGGCCGTGGCAAGAAGAGCGAATAGGTTGGTCGCCAGCCAATATTGGAGCGTCCGCATCGCAGGCAAGGAAGCCGCAGTGCGTGGAATCATTCCATAGTAGGCCAAGTCCGCAACGCATCCGAGCAGGACAAAACTTGCCCCCGCGATCAAAAACGCACCACGCCGGGAAAACAATATGCTGCCCATCAGGACGGCGAGCAGGTAGAGAGGAATGAAATAACTGTCCTGCGTCCCCGTGGCATATACGACCCCCGTTATGACCACTATGTCGAGAGCCATCTGCAGGGGCGCTTGCCAGCGGGCCTCCGGAAGCCACCGCTGTAAAATCAAATAGAATATCGCGAGCGTGTACCAGAGGACGATGAGAGGAACGAGAACACGCGCCGGAAGGGGAAGCGGTGTTAACTGGCGGACGGCGACAACGACCGCCACAAGAAACGTGATCATCAGAAAGCGGACGCGGCCTAGCCACGGCAACCATTCGTTCATGCTGAGCGTAAATTCCATTGCGGATGCGGCGATCTTTTCCGACTATCCCTCAGTCTTCCCGCTGCTTCGCAGACCATGCCATTGAATCAGAACCTCGACCGCCCGGCACTCCATCTCTCCGTACCTGCACGGAGCCGGCATGCAGAATTTTAATGTCCGCCGGATAGCTGACCGATCAGTGAGAACAACGGCAAATACATGGAAATGACGACGCCACCAACAACAACTCCTAGGAAGACGATCATGATCGGCTCGATGGCCGTGAGCATGTCCTTTACGGCTACGTCCACCTCGTCTTCGTAAAAATCAGCGATCTTCTGGAGCATAGCGTCCATGGCGCCTGTCTGTTCCCCGACGCCAATCATCTGTGTCACCATTCCCGGGAAGACATCTGTTTCCTTCAGCGGTTCCACCAAAGAGCGGCCCGCCTCGACTTCCTTGCGCGTCTTCGCAATGGCTCTTTCGATGACGGCATTCCCCGAAGTCCGCGCGGTGATATCGAGACCTTCGAGAATCGGAACGCCGCTGGATATAAGCGTTCCCAGTGTACGCGTGAACCGCGCCACGGCAATCTTGCGGAGGACCATTCCGACGACCGGAACCTTCAGCAGCAATCCGTCAATCATCATCCGGCCCTGCGGAGTCCCGTACCAAAACTTCACGGCGAGTCCGAAGGCGATCGCAAATACCACCACCATCAATCCATAGATGCTTCCAACGAGGTCGCTCAGCCCGATTACGATCCGCGTGGGAAGCGGCAGGTTGACCTGCAGACCATTGAATAATGTAACGAAAATCGGCACCACCTTCCAGAGAAGCAGCCCGATCACAAGGACGGCGATCCCAATCACCGAGACGGGATAAATCATGGCCGATTTCACGGCGCGCTTGAGCTTGACGTTCTTCTCGATATAAGTAGAAAGGCGCTGGAGAATCGTATCGAGAATACCGCCCGTCTCGCCGGCCTCCACCATATTGTGATACAGAGGATCGAACACCTTTGCATGCTGCTTCATCGCAGTGGAAAGAGTCGAGCCACCCTCCACCGAAGTTCGAACGCCTACGATGATTTTCTGAAAGACCTTGTTTTCCTGTTGCGCGGCGAGAATCTCGAGGCACTGCACGAGCGGCAAGCCGGCATCAATCATGACGGAAAACTGGCGAGTGAAGATGGCCAGTTCCTTGGCGTCAACGCCCCCTCCAAAAGTGGGAATATTGAACTCTTTTCCCTTTTCGGAGAGCTTGCTCACATTGATCTTCTCCCGGCGCAACGACGCCTGGAGCTCCGCCTTACTCGCGGCCGTGCGCTCGCCTGTGACTTTAGCGCCCATCCGATTCACTCCGCGATATGTGTATACCGGCATGATCTCTTACCTCCGTTTTATTTCAACGCCGCACAGGAGCCCGGCCGCCGACGGGCGGCGAGGTCACCCCGCGGTTGATTAAATCCTGCAATTCGTCTGGATTCGAGGATCGTGCAAGGGCCGTTTCCAAAGTGATGAGCTTTTGGGAATATGCGTTGGCGAGGCTTTGGTTGAAAGTCTGCATTCCGGATTGGCCGGTTCCTGTCTGCATCGCCGAATAAATCTGATGAATCTTGTCTTCGCGAATCAGGTTGCGAATGGCGGCGTTGGGAATTAATATTTCCATCACCATCGCGCGCCCACCGCCGTCTGTGCGGGACAGCAGAGCCTGGCAAAGAATCCCTTCGAGCACCATCGAAAGCTGCGCGCGCACCTGCGGCTGCTGATGGGCCGGGAAGACATCCACGACGCGGTTGATCGTCGAAACCGCGGAGTTCGTGTGCAGCGTGGCAAAGGTCAAATGGCCGGTCTCAGCGATGCGGAGGGCGGATTCGATCGTTTCAAGGTCGCGCATCTCACCGATCAGAACCACGTCGGGGTCCTCGCGCAGGGCTGCGCGCAGCGAATTCGCGAATGAATGCGTATCCGAGTGAAGTTCGCGCTGATTCACGAGGCATTTCTTGTGATTGTGGAGAAACTCAATCGGATCCTCGATCGTAATCATGTGCTCGTCGCGCTCGCTGTTGATTTTGTCGAGCATGGCTGCAAGTGTTGTGGACTTTCCAGATCCGGTCGGACCGGTGACCAGCACGAGTCCGCGCGGCTTGTCACAAAGACTGCGTACGATTGGCGGAAGGCCCAGCGCATCGAAATTTTTGATCTCCCAGGGGATCGTCCGGAAAACTGCGGCGACGGCGCCGCGCTGGTGAAAAACATTGCCGCGAAACCGCGCCAGGCTCTTCAGACCGAAGGAGAAGTCGAGTTCCAGACTTTCCTCCAGACGGTGTTTTTGCACGTCGGTAAGAACGCTGTAGGCCAGCGCCTTCGTGTCGGCGGCGGTGAGGGGAGGCATGTCGAGCGGGCGCAGCTTGCCGTGCACACGGATACGCGGGGCGCTGTTGGTGGAGAGGTGCAGATCGCTGCCACCCATCTCGATCATTTTCTTCAGAAGCTCACTCAGTGTGATCCCCGCCATAATTCCCTCCTAGAGAACCGTCTCGCGCAGGACTTCTTCCATGGTCGTGAGTCCCGCGGCCGCTTTAATCAAGCCGCTGCGCCGCAGTGTGATCATTCCCGCCTCCAGCGCCTTCTTTCTTAGTTCCAGCGCGGATGCCCCCACGAGCACCAGTTCGCGGAGTTCATCCTGAAGCTCCATCACTTCATAAAGGCCCACGCGCCCCTTATAGCCCGTGTTGTTGCAAGTGGCGCATCCGCGTCCATGTTGGACGACGACTTTTCCAGCTTCTTCCGGCGTGTACCCGGCGTCCACCAGCGCCTCAGGTTGAATCTGCAGAGGCTCGTTGCATTGCGCACAAATGCGCCGCACGAGCCGCTGGGCGCAGATCAGGTTCACGGAAGTGGCCACGAGAAACGGCTCGATGCCCATGTTCATCAGGCGGCTGATGGTCGAGGGCGCATCATTTGTGTGTAGCGTGGAAAGCACGAGGTGCCCCGTGAGCGCCGCCTTGACGGCGATTTCCGCCGTTTCGAAATCGCGAATTTCGCCGACCAGAATGATGTTGGGGTCCTGGCGAAGGAAGGCTCGGAGGGCCGAGGCAAAGTTCAGCCCGATTTGCTCCTTCATCTGGACCTGATTGATGCCGGGGAGCTGAAATTCAACCGGATCCTCGGCGGTCATAATGTTCGTTTCCGGGGTATTCAACCGCGCCACGGAGGAATATAGCGTGTTCGTCTTTCCCGAGCCCGTGGGTCCGGTAACGAGCACCATTCCATAGGGCTTGAGAATCTGCCGTTCGAATTTCGCCAAGGATTCAGGCTCGAAACCGAGCTTGGTCATATCGAGGCGCAGATTTTCCTTATCCAGCAGGCGCATGACGATTTTTTCGCCGAAGAGGGTGGGGACGGTCGAAACACGGAAATCCAATTCCTTTTTCTTGCCGTCCTTCACGTACTTGATCATGATGCGGCCGTCCTGCGGCAGCCGCTTCTCGCTGATATCGAGCTTGGACATGATCTTGATGCGGCTGCTGATGGCGTCTTTCAGTTTCAAGGGCGGGGCCATCACGTTCTGCAGAATTCCGTCGATCCGGAAGCGGACGCGATATTCCTTCTCGTATGGTTCCACGTGAATGTCGCTTGCGCCGCGTTTCACGGCGTCCGTGAGGATCAGGTTGACGAGCTTGATGATGGGGGCCTCTTCGGCGGCCTTTGAAAGGGACGCCAAATCCATCTCGGCCTGGTCGCCTGCAAGCTCGAGCGCCTCGGCGTCTTCAGCCGCAAGGTCCCTCATGACCTTGTCGAGTTCTTCGCCCGTATCGGCGCCCCCGGACTCGCCATAGAACTTCTGGATGGCTTCATCAATCGCGGTCTCGGAAGCGACGACCGGCTCGACGTTGAATCCCGTCATGAACTTGATATCATCCATGGCGAACACGTTTGTGGGATCGCTCATGGCGATCGTCAGCGTTGACCCCACTCGGGAAAGCGGGACAATCTGGTAGCGGACAGCCGTCTCCTGCGGGACGAGGTGAATCACGGCGGGATCTACTTCATAGAATTTCAGGTTGATGGATGGAACGCCGTACTGGCGGGAGAGAACCGCGGTGATGTCCTCGTCGCTGACAACTCCGAGTCTGACCAGGCAGGTACCCAAACGCCCGCCATTCTTCTTCTGATAGTCGAGCGCCTGCGCCAACTGATCGGCAGTGATCAGGCTGTCTTTAATCAGAATTTCGCCCAGACGGGAAGACATGGTTATGCGCCCACGGAGCTAGCACCGCATCAAGATGCAGCGTAGCACGCAGCGGCAGCGGAGTTGGCGGCACACTGCGCCATTCGTGGTGAATCAGCTAACAGCCGTTAGGCCGCATCGTCTCCCTGTACGTTCGTACAGGGCAATGTTTGCTCCTGTACTTTGGAACGGCACTGGCATTAGGGCCGCGGCATCTGCTACGATGAGAAAGTCGGAGGGCGGTTAGCTCAGCGGCTAGAGCGTCCGGTTTACACCCGGAAGGTCGGAGGTTCAAATCCTTCATCGCCCACCATCAGGCGGCAATCTCGCGGGGACGTAGTTCAGTTGGTTAGAACGCTGCCCTGTCACGGCAGAGGTCGCGAGTTCGAGTCTCGTCGTCCCCGCCATTCCCTCCGCGCGAAGCGGCACTTCCAATACAAGACAACAGAGCAAAATGCGAGAGACGGTTGACGTGCTGAACGCAAAGAGGAAGAAAAAAACGAAAACATAAATTCGAAGCAGCAGAAAATTTCGGACGAGGATCAGGCGAGGAGAGCGGAAATTGTTGCGAGACTTGCGATTGCTCGCAAGTCTCGCAACGCATCCGTGAAACGGTTAGAAGTTAAACTTGCCGCCGATCTGAAGAATGCGCGACGGCTCGGTGCTGTTGATTTGTCCAAAGCTCCCGTTGAGGGAGTCAAGCAGTTGAAGCTGTTGTTAAAGTTGGTCTGGTTGAAGGCGTTGATCGCGTCTCCCTGAAGTTGAATGTTCATGCCTTCCCTCCAGGGCAGGATAAACGTCTTCCGCACCGACATATCCCACTGATAGAAGGCAGGCCCCTTGATGTTGCTGATGGGGTCATTGCCCACACCAAGCTGAGTTTCAGGCGCAAAGGCGGCCGGATTGACCCAGCATATCTGCGTGGTCGATCGCGCAGGAGTTGTAGATTGGCACGCCTGTGGATGTCAACGGGCGCCGCCGGTAGTGACGGAAAAACCGCTGGCGCCGACGTTCACGCCGTCAAACACGGTGTCGGGAGAGCCAGTCTGGTGGTGCACCACACCGGTCACCGACCACCCTCTTATCCACGGCGGCCCTCAAGCCGCACGTGCCCTTGCCCCAGGGCGAATCCACGGTGAAGCTCATGGCTATGATGTGCGTGGCATTAACCGACGTCTCGCCGTAGTAGTACTTGTTCCAAGGCATGACGACGCCGCCGCTTTGAATGGCGGTGGGGTTGGCTACAGTCCCGCCCTTAATACCCACATAGGGATACCCGGGTGGAAAGCCGCCACCGGTAGTAACCGTGACTGGATTCGATCCGGCCACAAATGGGCCGCCTGCAAACCGGGGGTTGCAGCATGGTGTGGTCGTAGTCGTTATATGCCGTGCTGACAAGGCAGTGATAGGGACATTCCGGCTCAGCGTTCTGGTTATAGGCATCGCCAACTCCACCAGCCATACCCATATATTTCGAATAGGTATAGGCGATGCTGGTGGTCACGAAGCCGGTGCGCTTGGTGAGTTGAAGCTGGGCGGAATTGTAATTGGAATTCACATCGCTCGCGGCCATGCCATCGCCCGTGGTATATCCGAGGTACGGGCTGAGCTGGCCTTGCCCTATAGCGGAATTCGCATAGGACGGCGACCCGGCGCTACAGCCATACCCGGGACCGTAGATACCAGCGGGCACTGGTAGGTGTTGGCGTTCGGATTGAGGGGTATGAATTTGCCCCAGGGCCGGATTGAATGACTGCAGGATCGTGCCGCTCGGTCCTGTGGATCATATGCGGGATCGGTGATTGTGGGTCCACGCAGGACGTGCCGGCCGAGTGTGCCAACATAGGCTACCTGAAGCAACATGTCATAAGGCAATTCGCGCTGCACGCTCAAGCTGTACTGATAGCTGCGAGCGACAACGAGGTTGGGATTAATCGTGTTCAAGTTTTGCGAGGATGGAGCCGGCACGGGAGCAGTGGCCGCCGAGTCGTACCTTGCCAAATCGTTAGTCGCGTAGTTGTGCCCCACGCCTGTCCCCGGCGCGGTGACGGTGGTCGTCTGAGCCCACGGGGCATAACCCTGGCAGTTGATGCCGCCGCACAGGGCGTTGCCTTCCGGATGGTCATAGAAGATGCCGAAACCGCCGCGAACCACGGTCTTATCCCCAAAGGGGGCGTAGGAGAAGCCGAAGCGCGGTGCCCAGAGGTTTTCCGGGTTGTAGAAGCCGCGCTGCGCTGTGCCCGGTATGGAAGCCAGCAGCGTGGGATCGAGACGGGTAACGGGAACTCGGCCCGCCTGATCGGAAGGCACGCCACCCGGCCGCGTCAATCCATTGCAATAGACCGAGCCCGTCGGCATTCCGGGAACAGTTATCAGCACAACGGGGCAGAGACCCGGTGAAGCAGCGGAGATTGTGCGTGCCCGTCCCCGGGGCCGTAAAGACTGCATCTTCCGAGGGGATATATCCGCCCGGCGTACCCACCATGGGGTTGAACTGCGTCATGTTGTTGCCTTGAGCGTAGGTGGGAGTCGTGTGCGAGAAGCGAACGCCCATGACGATGCTCAGCTTGCGGCTAAACTTCCAGGTGTCCTCGATATAGGCATCCTCGACGTTGAAGCGGAATTGGCCGACGGGGCCGGAAGAGGTCTGCCCGACGGTGTTGAATTCCCCCATGAGCATATCGGCAACGGGGTCGCCGCTCGAATTCGTGCTGCTGTTGGCGAAGTTGATAGCGCCGTTGTAGCTCGGGCCGGACGCGAGTTTTGCTCCTTGCGGTTGCGCGCGAACTCGACTCCAAACTTTATGGTGTGGTTGTTCTTCACCCACGTGACATTGTCTATGGGATTGATATCCGACGTGGGAGACGCAAGGTAGTTGGGTCCGGGGCCGGCAATTACGGTAAGCCCGCCATTATTTGAGCCGGCGCATTACCGCTAGCCGAGAATGAAATGTTCGGAAGTCCGCCGGGGAAAAGGGGCGGCTGGCCGAGCGGGGGAAGAAACGCGAAGCCGTAAGTGGATGCCAAGTAAGAGGGACCTGGGAGGCTGATGGCAGGCGAGACGAGCGGCGTTGTCTGGCTGTGCCAATCGGCGTTGATTTTGAATTCATTGATCAGGGCGGGGCTGATGATATCCGTCCAGCCGAATTGGAGGTTGATCCGGGGCGATGGCGCGAGTCGGGATCCACGGGAACCTCAGGGTTCGCGCCGAACGTGGAATAAGGATTCACGACCAAAACGTAGTCATGAAGGTAGCGGAAATAAAGGCTCTGGTGGTCGTTGGCGTGTTCATCGGCGCGAATAATGTCCTCGCGGAAGTTCCCGGGATTGGGAAGGTTGAACGTCTCATTGCCGCCAGCGGCGAAGTGGGCAACAGGCCAGATCCGGACCCGTTCCCGACCCCGGCTGCTGCCGCCAGCGCGTAGACGTTAGCAATTGCTCGACCGTCCGTGGTTATGCAGCCTGCGGACATCACGTTAAGGGTAATCGTGCAACCTGGGGGAGGGTTCGGTGGGAGAGCCAGCGTAACGTGGCCAAGTACATCGGTGAAGTTGCCGGTAAGTTCCGCCGCGGTGGGAAAGGTTTCCGTTGCGGTTGCGGCTTGCAATCCCGTGGCCGAGCCGCGCAGCTTTCTCCACTCCTGGCCCGCAAAGATGAAGAGCTTGCCCTTGCCCTGAATGATAGGGAACAGGCCCGCCGAAATCCCATCCATAGTCGTTGAAGTGGAAGGGAGGAATACATTTGTAGGCCCTCCCGGGCCCTGTGCGCCCTGCAGTGGAATCGCAAGCGGGAGTGGTCAGCTTGGTTCCCGAGGTTATGGCGTTCCAATCATTATTCTGGACGAATTCAAAGGCGCCGCCGTGGTATTGATCGCCGCCGCTCTTGGTGATGACGTTGATGGTGGCGGAGGCAGAGCGGCCGAATTCGGCGTCGTAGTTGTTGGTCTGGACGTCCACTTCCTGAGTGAAATCAATGCCGACTTCGTTGAAGTTGCTCGACTGCGAGCCGGAGTCCTCGTTGTAGCCGCCGTCAATGGCCCAGAACTGGCCGTCTCCGCGCTGCCCATTAATAAACGCGACGCCGTTGCTATATCCGCTGAGGATGGCAGCGGCGGCTTGTCCGGTGGTCGTGAGGTATGCGCCGGGAATCAGGGTTACGGCTTCCTCATAGTGGCGCTGGTTCAAGGGGATATTGACCATCTGCGACTGATAGAGGGTTGTTTCGAGGTCGCCGGAAGACTGATTGACCTGGTTCGCGGCGGCTGTGATGGTGACGGTTTCAGTGACGGCACCCAGCTCCATCACGACGTTGGCAGTGAGGCGGCCACCGGCCACGACATAGTTACCGGTCACCGAGGTGGTCTTGAATCCCTTGGCCGAGACGGTGACGGTATAGCTGCCCACAGGCAGATCATCGGCCACGTAGAAGCCGCTCGAATCGGTGGTGATAGGCGGGAGAGAGACACCCGTAGCTTCGTTGGTGACCACTACGCTAGCGCCTTCGATGACGGCGCCTGTGGTGTCCGTGGCCGTGCCGGAAAGACGGCCGGTGATATCTTGAGCGCGCGCTGTTTGCACAGCAGCGACAAACAAAAAGAAAATAGCCGTACACACGACGGCAACCGTGCGCAGACGGATTTGCATAGCTGGCCACCCCTCTTTTTTTAGTTGAGCTTCCCTACCCAGCTTACCCACCAATACCCAACTCCCACCCCGCGCCGTTCACTTTTTTCTCCACAAAAAAAGCGCCAACGTGAAACAACTGCTCAATTCGGCTGTTCTCTTGAATGCAAATTTCCGCGATTTGGGAGGGAATGTCAATGATTATTTTTATGCAGGCGATAGTTTTTAATTGCGAGTAGGCATAGTACGTACAGGACTTAGGTTGCTTGCGGAGGCATGGGGGTCGATCCATAATTAATGTACGGCGAGACGCAGGCAGGGCGCGCGACGGGGACAAGCTCAAGGTGAGTGTTCGCCAATTCTTCGCTTTTCTGCCGTCGCCCCCCCTGTTTTGTTGCGGGTAGAACGACAACTTTTATTGACATCACTGGAGTTAGAGGCATTTCTGTTTCCACGCGTGTTGCGGGTAGGATCTGGAAGCTGGACGCTAGAAGCTTGAGGCTGGAAGGGGCCTTGTGAGGCGGCTGCCTCGATTTGTCGAGTCTGCGAGTGCGTCAGTCATGGACACAAACCCTTTCCGTCCCCGCTATATTGCATTTCAAAAGGCTGAACGCGCCCGGCGGGACTGCTCTCCTACGCGATGAACCCGCTACGGTGGGCGCGCCCGCCTTCGCGGCTGAAACCGCTTCGGCGCGGCAAGGCGCGAGCAACAAAAAACGACGCACGCTAAAGTGAAATCGTCAAGGTGTCAAGAGGGTAAATAGAGGTCTTGCAAGCAGATGCAAATAAGGGGGTGAAGCAGGAAAGCCTCAGGTCTTGCGACCTGAGCTACATAGGAAGGGGCAAAAAGAGAGCGAAGAGGCCGCGGTTCCGAGTAAAAGGCGACGAGAAACCGCGGGGATGTTGCGCGGGGCGCGGAGGCGGTGATATTCTGCCAAGCGTTCGAGCGAGAGCGGGCGTCGTACAATGGCAGTATAGAAGCTTCCCAAGCTTCGGACGTGGGTTCGATTCCCATCGCCCGCTCCATAACTCACGACATCTCAACTGCCCTTACAAGGCTAACCTAGCCGAATCCAAGAGCGAGCTTTCATGACGTTTCAGGTTTCTTAGATTCATGCGATTGACCGGAGGCGTCCGGAGCATCAGTGGACTGCGGTAGGTCCGATGGCTTTGCGGGCGCCTCCGCCGCGGGCGGCGCGGGCGCGGCGGCAGTAACAGCGCCCGCTTCCCGTGGCTCCGCAATCGGTTCCGGGCGGTGACTTCCCGCCGGGGGAACGCAGGCGAACGCGGTCCATGGGATACACGTCGGGATCGAAGACGACCGAATACATGTGCCAGATGACGATGGCAAGGGTTGCCAGGACTGCTTCGTAGAAGTGGAGGGCGGTGGCGGCATCGAGCACCCACTTCGGAAAATGGCGAAGAACAAATGAATTGAACCACAGAAGGAAGCCTGTGAGGGTCATCACGAATGCGCCCCACATGTAAGCCAGGTATTCCGTTTTTTCAACGTAGGTAAATTCCCCGAAATCGGGCTTCTTTTCGGAGAGACCCAGATTGTAGGCCACCATATCCTGCAAATCACGAAAGTCGCGAATCTGCGGCCTCATATTGCCGATAATCAATCGTGCCCGGCGGCTGACAATCAGGTTCACCACGTGGTAGACGAGCGACACCAACAGGACCACGGCTGCAATACGGTGCACCGTTCCGCGAAATGCGAAGCGGCCCTCCCACATCAACATCGGGCGCGCCCACCAGGAGAGCGGATACTTCAGCGCGAATCCGGTGACCACAAGGAGCGGAAAACTGATGAGGGTGAGCGCGTGGGCGATGCGGAAATGAATATTCAGCCGGAAGGCCGCTTGCTGGGGGCCGATGGGGCGCTCGTGCCGGAAGAATTTTCTGAGGAAATCGAGCAGTTGGTGCAGGAACATCAGGCCGATGGCCAGGGGGATCAGGACCAAATAGACGCGCCGGATGATGCGCACGACGGGAGACTCGCTGCGCGACTCCGGCACAATATGGACGGGGCCGATGGCAAAACGCTGTCCGGCGCCGGGATGGCAGGCGCCGCAGGTGTGAGCCAGGTTTGCCGGGTTGACGGTGGAGCGCGGATCGCTGGCAGGAAAAATATTGTGGATTCCGTGGCAGGACGCGCAATTCGCCACCGTCTGCGACCCCGCCTGGGCCTCCAGGCCGTGAAAGCTATCCGCATAGCTGGGCACGCGATCGGCGGGAAGGTTGTAGCGGGCGGCAATGATCTGGTTTCCGTGGCACCTGCCGCAGGTTACGAAGGATACGCGGACCGGGTTGACGAGCGATTCGGGTTCGTTGGGCGCCAAAATGACGTGCTCGCCGTGACAGTCGGTGCAGACGGGAGCGTCACCGGCGCCGTGGGCCACGGCCTGGCCGTGCACGCTTTCGGCGTAAATCTTTGCAATCTCGCTGTGGCAGGCTCCGCACGTGGCCGGAACATTCCAGTGATTGATTTTCGAGCGTGGATCGCGCGCGGCATAAATTTCGTGGCTTCCGTGACAGTCCGAACATGTCGCGGCGGCGAGATTCCCCGCGGCGACGGCCCGACCGTGCACGCTGAGCTTGTAGGATTCCACGGGATGAGCGAAGGGAATCTCGTGCGTGGCGAGAAAAGAGGGATTCGAGTGGCAGGAGCCGCAGGTGTCCGGCAGATTTTTCTTGGCCACGGGAGAAGCCGGATCCTGCGCGGCCAATATTTTGTGGACCGGCCCATGGCACGACTGGCAGGTTGGAGCGTCCGGGTCGCCTCTTTTGGCCGCTGCTCCATGCACGCTGGCGAGAAAGCCCTTCACTTCATCGGCGTGGCACGTGATGCACAGCGTGGGAAGAAGTCCCGCGGCGGGTTGAAGATCGTGCGGCGAGCCGTGGCAGGCCGTGCAAGCTTGCGCCCCCGCTCCCAGGGCCGCATGGATGCTTTTCGGGATTTCGGCGGCCTCGTCGGCGTGGCATGTGCCGCAACTTACTTTTGCAATTCGCGCGGGATGAGGAAAATCCTTGATGCCGGTGTGGCAATCGGTGCAATGCAGGATGGAGTGCGCGCTCGACAGGTGCTTCGTTTCATCAATGTATACGCTGCGGCCCGACTCGGCCTTGAGATCCTTCTGGCCGTGGCACGCGAGACAATCGGCGTCGGGATTCGGCGAGGATTTCGTCTGGGCATGCGCGGGGAAAGAGAAAAGCCCCGTTACGATTGCCGCGAGAACGAGCAGTGTGGAGCGCCCGATTTTCCGTTTACGATCGCTCACGACCTGGCGTGTTTCCCTCCGGAGTGCTATTTCACACCCAAACCGGCCAAAACTTTGGGATTTTGTTCCTCGACAGCAAGCATGGTGTGGCAAGTGTCGCAGTCGTTCGGAATGGTGCGGCCATCGGCGCTGGTATGGCTTCCGTCATGGCAGCGGAAGCATCCAGGAAAATCCATGTGGCCGAGGTTATTGGGATACGTGCCCCACGTGACGTTCATCGCCGGAAACACGTTGCGGAGATAGATCGCCTGGACCTGGCCGATGGATGTTTCCAGCAGGGCGTGCTGATCGCGGTACACGTCCGGATAGGATTTGCGGTAAAAGTCGTCCAAGCCGGCGGCGATTTGGCGTGTGGCGGTGTCGCGGTCAGGATAGCTGGCCTGGAGGAGGGCGAGCGCCTGTTTCTTGATAAAGGGCAAGTCCGGGCTGACGCGGCCCTGCGCCATGGCGTCGTCCAGAGCGCGGTCGGGCATCTGAAAAATGTGCGTGGGCCGATTGTGGCAGTCAATGCAATCCATGGTGCGGTGCTCGCCCGCGGCCAGTTGCGCGGGCGTGGGATTCGCGTCGGTGGATGTATATACGACTTGTTTCCCGGTTTCATCCGCACGAACAACTTGAACGATATTTTGCCGCTGGCGATCGGTTGAGACGTATTCGACCGGCGAATTCGTGTCCAGGTGAATGCCGTGGATTCCCACCGCGCCACTCCAGGTATGGCCGCCGATTTTCAGCAGAAGGACGGTGGTTAGCTCGGTGTTCTTTTCGTCTTCGGAGAATTTCCTGATCACCACCAACTTATTGCCCGTGAACATCTGCGGCCAGTGGCACTGCTCGCACGTCTGCCGCGCCGGGCGCAACTGCTGGACCGGGGAAGGAATCGGGCGGTCGTAGGTGTGAAACGTGACGGCGTAAACCTGGCGCAAACCCGAAAGCTTGGAACGCACGAACCAGGATGCTCCGGGGCCAATATGGCATTGCACGCAGGCGACGCGCTGATGCGGAGAATTTTCATAGGCGGTGAACTCGGGTTGCATGACCGTGTGACAGGTTGCCCCGCAGAACCTGGCGGAGTCCATATACTCGACGCCCCGGTAAGATGCCGTGCTTAATATGATGACGTTGGCCACAGTAAGGCCTGCTATCCAGCCCAGGAGATGGCGGACTTCGGGTCTCGACAAGTCAACTTTCGGATATTTCAAGGGAAGTTGCCCGGATCTGGCGAGGGCGAGCTGACGCCACAGTGCGCCGATGGGCATCAATAAGAGCCCGATTACGAAAATCCCGGGAAGAACGAGAAAGAAGATGAGGCCGACATACGGGTGAATGGTCCCACCGATCACTATGTCGAACAGCCAGAAGCCGATCAGCGTGATGGCCGAACTCGTTGTAAGGACGGCTCCCGCCAACGCCACCGGATTCCGGCCCAGGTACGCCGCGTGACGAAACCAAGAGCGGATTCGTTCGAGGAAACTCATGTGGGTAGGGGAAAATGTTTTTGCCCGCGAGCGCAAAGGAATTGCAAACCGACTCCTGCTTTAGGAATGCCTGCACGCCGGGTGCGCTGACGTTCTGCCATGCGTCTGGGGCGTTCCCGACGCGATGAGGGTATTACATCACGGCTTGATTCGTCTACCGCGATCATCATCACTACACTTTGAGGCGGGGACCGCAAACTGAAGGCAGCAAGAGCCGCGGACAGAGGAGCTATCGCTCGGGTCCGATGAGGTTTTCGAGAGCGGATTTGTCGCGGAGAACGAGCGTGGAACCCTTGATCTGCAAGAACTGCTTCTTCTTGAAGTCAGCGAAGAGTCTCGTGACCGTCTCACGCGATGCACCGATCATTTGCGCGATCTCCTCGTGAGTCAGCGTCAATTGCGCGCGAATCTCTCCCTTACCGTTGCCGTGGCTGGCGCACCAGTCGAGCAAAAAGCGCGCCAGTTTTTCCCCCGCGGAACGCGAAAGCCCGATGGACCTCATTTCCGCGACGGCGGCATGGTACGTCTCCCCAAGTTGTTGGGCGACGCGCAGAGAGGCCTCGCCGTGCTCGCGAAGAAAGGCTAGAAAATCCGCCCGGGATATAAAGTTCGCCTGCGTGGGTTCGATTACATCGGCAGTGAGCTCGTAGGGTTTCCCCGTGACCGTGGCCGGCAATCCCAGAACTTCTCCCGGATCGGCAATCCGTACGATGAGCGTTTTCCCGTCCGTCGAAGAGGTGGAGAGTTTCACGCGCCCGTTACAGAGGATGAAAACGCCGCGCGCCGCCTGCCCTTCCACAAAGAGCGTGGCCCCCTTCGGATACGAAGAAGCGGACGTGATCTTGGAGAGCTGCTGCACCGCCGCGGGGGGAAGGTTGCAAAAAATGCGATCCTCCCGTTGCGGGCACGTGATGCAATTTTCCATTATTTCCAAGCCATAGGGAGCGCGCATACATGAACCCTGCCCTATTATATACCTCTTTCCATACGGTACGATTCTGAAGCTGCTGTTCATCGTCTTAATCCCAATCCGCGTGCCGGGCCGCTTCGCCTCCCCTATAAGCTTGTTCCCAAATCTCCCGAGATGCCGGTGACAGGCATCACATTTGAAAGTGACAGACGTCACGGCAATCCAGCCCCCGGGGGCGAACAGTGCTGACTAAACGAGGCAGGCCGTGCGGAAAGATGAACGAGATATTCTGGATGTCCTGAAATTTGAGCTGGATTTCCTCGAGAAAGGCGGCTACCGCCGTTCGTCCCGTGAGACCTGGAGACCACAATTCATTTTCGAAGATTCTCCGACTTGCTTGAATTACGACTCGAAAGACCATCCCCATCACTGCAGCGAGTGTGTCTTGATGCACTTGGTGCCGCCGGAGTATCGGGAAGCGAAGGTCCCGTGCCGACACATCCCGTTCAATGAGGAGGGCGAAACGCTGGAGACACTGTATCAGTGCGCCGACCAAAGCGAAATCGAGGAAGGTCTCGGAAATTGGCTTCGAACCACCATCTTTAGACTGGAAGAAGAGCGGCGGACGTATTCCAACAGGCCAAAAGCGCCATCGCCTCCGGGCCCCGGCCAAATCAAGGGAGAGCCTCTCTTCCAAAGCGAGAACCCCAAGTGTGCCAACTCAGCTTGCCCTACCGCTTTTCATTGGCTCGCAGGAGGCAAGTTCTTCCGTTTTCGGCCTGACTCGGCATTTCTACATTCGGAAGACCAAAGCGTGCAGTCGCCGGCCGGAGTCCACGGTGTGAAGCATTATTGGCTCTGTGAGCGATGCTCGAATGTGTTCTATCTCGCGTATGACGAGAGACAAGGTGTCGTGCTGAAGCTGCTCTACCCCGAGTTCCCCGCCGGGGAATCGCGTAAGAAATCGACAGGGGCATAGCGAAATTCCCCCCGCCCACAGGCGCGCGGGGTGCGAGTTAGCTGCGGACGGTGAGGACCGGGCAGGCGGCACGCGCCACGACGTTGTGAGCGGTATTGCGTTCGAGGTGAGTCGCAGCGCCGAGGTGGCCCGCGGCATCACGGACGCCGAGCACGATGAGGTCCGCGTTGCGCTCTTCGGCGAGTTCGACAATCCGCTTGCCGGGATTGCCGTGCTCGACGGAAACCTCCGCAGGGCACGAGAGTTCCAGATCGTCCGGCAGGATATCGTAGAGATGGTGAATCGCTTCGGCGACGGAGAGTTCGTACTGTCGATCGTCGCGGTCGCGATCGCGCAGGCGGACGACATGTACCAAGAGCAAGTGGGCTTGATTTTCCCGGGCCAGCGAAAGCGCGTAGGGAGCCGCGGCGGCGGACTGCGAACTAAAATCGGTGGCGAAGAGGATGCGGCGGAAGCGTCCGCCATTGTGAACCGCCCTGCGAACGCGCGGACCGATGGTCAATACGGGGATAGGAGAACGGCGAAATACTTCCTCGGCAACGGAGCCGAGCAACAACTTCTGCGCTCCCGTGCGGCCGTGCGTGCCCAGGACAATCAGATCCGCAGCAGTGGCCTTGATCGAGTTCTCGAGGACGCCCCAAATCGACGGGCCACGTTCGGTGATTGTTTCGTGAGGCAGGCCGTCGAGCCGGGAATCGAGGCGGCGCATGTCCGCTTCAGCGGCCTCTTCTTGGACAGCAATCGAGTCGGCAATCGTCTCAGGCGCCCCGCAAAAGAATCCCCCCAGAAACACCACATGGAGCGCGTGAATTTTCGCACCGTATTTACGGGCCATCGCCGCGGCGAATGGAAGCGCGGCCTCGGACGGCTCGGAGAAATCCGTCAAGTAAAGGAGATTCTTGATCCCGATCTGCACCCCGGAGGTTGCGGTCGTCATGGTCCACCTCTCATGCGCAAAATTTGCGCTCGAACGCGGTAACGCACAATAGCCAGCGTCACCTCTGCGCGTGATTGCCGTCACTCAGGTTCGTGATTTGCGCCCTAGGCTCGCGATGCCCGTTCGGGTGGAATAGTCTCGCGGGACGCGACGGTGAACGCAGACAACGATGGAAATGGATAAGTGAATGTGGCTACCCGCGTCTCGTTTGTGGAGTTCGGTGACCGGAACTCCGGGAGGGCAAGATGATTTCCGCAAAAATTAGACTGACCAATCCATTAAAGACGAGCCGGCAGTTCGTGGCAGAAACTGGCAGCGGCCATCACATGCTGCTGGATGACGCTGAGGGAGCGAGCGGAGCGAAACCCATCGAGCTCGTCGCTGTGGCACTGGCAGGTTGCACGGCCTTTGATGTTGTCACGATCCTACGCCAGAAGCATCATCAGAAGATTACCGGCTATGAAGTGCGCGTCGAAGCGGAGCAAGCCGGCCGTCCGCCGCAAGTGTTCACAAAGGTGGGTATTCACCACGTGCTGACCGGCCTCGGGATTGACCCGTTGGCTGTCGAGCAAGCGATTCATCTTTCCGAAGACAAATATTGTTCCGTGGGCGCGATGGTAAAACAGACAGCGTCCTTCGAGACGACTTATGAAATAGTTGAGGAAGAGACCGAATGGATTCGGCCAGAGGCGCAAATCGAGAAAGCCCACTCGTGAGGGGGCATTCGAACGACGGGGGCGAGCGCCGTGCCGATGCGCCAATCACTATGCCGATTGAATTCTTCTAACCGCTTCAGAGACGGCAAGGGCGGCCGGTTCCGATAAATCCTCGGAGAGGTCGAAGCGAGAGCCGGCGATGGTGACAAGGAAGGCGCGAGCAGGAGCCTTTCCGCAAATCTTGCGCGCCAGCCATAGGAGAGTGGCTGGGCGGACGGAGTGAGTGAGGCACGCCGACATCGCGGGCATCTCGCGCAAGGGTTCGACTTTGACGGAGCCTGGATTTTCGGAAGCGGCGGCATCCACAAAAAATACCGTTTCGGCCCGGCTGACGTCCTCCGCCAGTTCGGGGGTCAACTGGCGGACGGTCCTAATCCGAACGTCTGCATCGTCCACAGCGTCTTCGAGGGCTTCGGCGACGCGCCAGGCGACCCCATCGTCCGCGCGAAGCGGATTCCCGCAGGCGATCACGAGAGTGCGAATCATGCGTCTCGCCGCACTTCATCGAGTAAAGTGCCGTCGCCCGACTCAAGACGAATGACGAGCGGCATTTGGCCGATGGCGTGGGTGGAACAGCTCAAACAAGGGTCGAACGCGCGGATCACAGCTTCCACTCGATTCAACATCCCTTCGGTGAGTTTTTCGCCGCGGACAAAGCGGCGGGCCACCTGGAGAATCCCGCGGTTCATGGCGAGATTATTGTGGCCCGTGGCAATGATGAGGTTTGCCCAGGTGATCAGCCCGTTTTCATCCACACGGTAATGATGGATCAAAGTGCCGCGCGGAGCCTCGGACGCTCCCACGCCTTCGGAGTTGTTCAAAGAGGCCGTGGCGCGGACGTGCGTGCTCAGGATTTCCGGGTCTTCGAGGTAAATCTGAACATGCTCGATGGCATGGAGGATTTCGATGAGGCGCGCGTAGTGGTAGTGAAAGGAGCTGAGCACCGCTCCGCGTTCGAGAGAACGGAACTCGATCCATTCCTGATCGGCCAGGGGCGTGCCGGCGCGGTCCACAATGTTCAGGCGCGCGAGAGGCCCGACGCGGTATATGCCGCCCGGATAGCCAAGAGGCTTGTAATAGGGAAATTTCATGTAGCTGAAAGGCTCGACAGCTTCCTCGATGAAGTCGGAATAATGTGCAGGGTCCAACTGGTCGGCGACGATATTTCCGGCCGCATCGGTGAAACGTATCTTGCCCTCGTAATATGCCGGGCGATCGTCGGGAGTGACGAGACCCATGAAGAGACTGGGAAAATTCGCGAACGTCCGTATCTCTTCGCGAAACGATTCAAGGTTTCTCTTGAACCAGACGAGGGCCTTCTGCGTCGTGGCCAGGGCTTCGGGAATCATGGCAAGAATCTTTTCGCGCTTCTCCGCCGACAACGGCTCATTCACGCCGCCCGGCACGACCCAGCCGGGATGGATTCTCTTGCCGCAGAGCAACTCGATAATTTGCTGGCCAAACTTCCGCAGGCGGACGCCGCCGCGGCCCAATTCAGGATTTGCGCGCATGACGCCGAAAAGGTTGCGGTCAGAGGGACTCGCATCCATCCCGAGCAGGAGATCGGGGGAGGAAAGATAGAAAAAGCTGAGGGCATGGGACTGGATAATCTGGGCCAGATTCAGAATGCGGCGAAGCTTCCCGGCGGTGGGCGGTATGCGCACGGCCAGAATGGCGTCGCAGGCTTTGGCCGAAGCAAGCAGATGGCTGACGGGGCAGATTCCGCAGATGCGCGCCATCAGGTTGGGCATTTCGTAATACGGGCGGCCCTCGCAGAATTTCTCGAATCCGCGAAGCTGCGTAACGTGAAAGTAGGCCGCCTCGACTTCGCCTCTCGCGTCAAGCTGCAAAGTAATCTTGGCATGCCCTTCGAGGCGGGTGACGGGGTCGATGATAATCGTGCGTCCCATATTCAATCGTCCTTAGGCGCCAAAATGCGTGGCGCCAGCCAGATTGGGGATGCGGCCGGCGAGCAATTCGCGAAGCAACTCGTAGATCATATCCGCCGAAGGCGGGCATCCCGGAACGAAAACGTCCACGGGAACCACCTCGTGCACGGGCCGGACGCGCGGCAGCAATTTCGGCAAAGCCTCGCAGGGTGTTTGACGCTGGATGGCCGCGTTTTCTTCGTACACGCGCTTGAAAATGGCGTCCACCGGGAAGGCATTGCGCATGGACGGCACGTTTCCCGTAACAGCGCAGTCACCCAGAGATACGAGCGTTTTCGTTCGCTTGCGGATCATGTGAATCTTGTGCTCATCCTCCTCGCTGCTCACCGATCCTTCCACGAGGCTGATGTCAACGCCCTCGGGAAAGGTTTTGTAATCAACGAGCGGGCTATAGACCAGCTCAAACTGTTCACTCAACTCAATCAGCCGCTCATCCATGTCCAGAATGGACATATGGCAGCCGGAACAGCCGTCCAGCCAAACCGTCGCCACTTTAGGCTTGCTCATGGACGGCCTTCCCTCATGTCGTTGAGGTAGGAAAGAAAATTCGGGTTCTTCTCTGATTTCGCTCCTACCTCCTTTTTCTCGAAGAGCGCGCCGGTGGGACAGACCTGGACGCACTTGCCGCAGTTCGTGCAGGTGTCCGACGTTCCCCAAGGCTGGTCCAAATCCGTGATGACGCGAGCTTCGACACCGCGGCCCATCACTCCCCAGGTATGCGCGCCTTCAATTTCGGCGCAAACGCGGACACATCGGGTGCAAAGGATGCAGCGGTTGTGGTCCATGGTGAAGCGTTCATGCGACGCGTCCACCGGCAGCCGCGGATAGCGATAGGGGAATTCAATGTGAGTAAGCCCCTGCGATTGCGCCAGACCCTGCAGTTCGCAGGCTCCGTTGGATACACAGACCGAGCAGATGTGATTTCGCTCGGCGAAAAAAAGTTCCAGAATCATGCGGCGGTACTTCAAGAGGCGGTCCGATTGCGTGGTGACTTCCATGCGTTCTTCGACATGGGTCACGCATGCCGGCAGCAAGCGGCTGCTGCCTTTGACCTCGACTAGACAGAGCCGGCAGGCGCCGACTTCCGACAGCCCATCGAGATGGCAGAGAGTGGGAATCGAGATATTTGCTTCGCGTGCGGCTTCGAGGATCGTTTGCTCCGCCCGCGCGCTTACATCCATTCCGTTGATGAGCAGCGTCTTGACGCCGTCGGCCGGGCTCATGGGCACACCTCGACCATCGCGCTCATATCACAGACTCCCGCGCGGCAGCGCCGGTCATTAATGTGTTCGAGATACTCGTCCTTGAAATAGCGCAGCGTGCTGAGAACCGGATTGGGTGCGGTCTGCCCGAGGCCGCAGAGGCTAGTATTGCTGACCATGTCGCACAGATCGGTGAGCATCTCGAGATCGCGGCGGGTTGCGGCTCCGGTGGTCATGCGCGTGAGCAAATTGAACATTTGAGCCGTGCCGGCGCGGCACGGCACGCATTTGCCGCACGACTCGGTCATGCAAAATTCCATGAAAAACCGGGCGACATTTACCATGCAGGAGGTGTCGTCCATCACGATCATCCCGCCGGAGCCCATGATGGAGCCCACTTCCTTGAGCGATTCGTAGTCCACTGGGCGGTCGAGGAACTGATCGGGAATGCAGCCGCCGGAAGGACCGCCGGTCTGCACCGCTTTGAAGCTGCGACCTTCGGGAACTCCCCCTCCGATATCGAATATGATTTCGCGTAAGGTCATGCCCATGGGGACTTCGATGAGACCTGTGTTTTTCACCCTACCCGTGAGCGCGAACACTTTCGTGCCTTTGCTTTTCTGCGTTCCCATGGAGGCATACCAATCACCACCTCTGCGAATGATCGGCGGAACATTGGCGTATGTTTCGACGTTGTTGATCAGCGTGGGCATATCCCAGAGTCCGGATTGAGCGGGGTAGGGCGGGCGCGGCCTGGGCGTGCCCCTCCCTCCCTCGATGGAGGCAATCAGAGCCGTCTCTTCTCCGCACACGAACGCTCCGCCGCCAATGCGCAATTCGATATCGAAATTGAACGTCGTGCCGCAAATCGCGCTGCCCAGAAACCCCTGGTGGCGGGCTTCGCGAATGGCGATGCCGAGACGCTTGACGGCGAGCGGATATTCGGCGCGAACGTAAATGTATCCGTGGCTTGCCCCCACCGCGTATGCCGCAATGATCATGCCCTCCAACACCCGGTGAGGATCGCTTTCGAGGACGCTGCGGTCCATGAATGCGCCGGGATCACCTTCATCCGCGTTGCAGATTACGTATTTCGTTTTGCCGGAACTCTTGGCGACCGTTCCCCACTTCAGTCCCGTGGGATAGCCAGCTCCCCCGCGTCCTCGCAGGCCGCTTCGAGACACTTCCTGAACGATTTCGGAGGGCGTCATATCCGTGAGGGAGCGGATCAATGCGCGGTAGCCATCGGCAGCAATGTATTCCCGGATGTTTTCCGGATCGAGCTTGCCGGAATTCTCCAGAACGATGTTGGTTTGACGGCTGAAGAATGATTGCTCGCGCGAGTGCAAGAGATGGCGCAAGGGTTCCGCGCCGAGACTTCGGACGATGGCACCGGCATCATCCGGCTTCACATTTCCGTAGAGCAGACCGTCCGGCTCGACGGAGACGAGCGGGCCTGCGGAGCAGAGTCCCATGCAGCCGGCGCCACGGACGCGGCAGGGCGCGCCATTGGCCTCTTTTTCAAGGGCCTGCCGCAGATGGTCACTATGAAGCGAGAGGCATCCGGCGGCGACGCACACGTTGATGTCGTGCGCGGATTTTTGCCGCTCATCGTTTACACTGGCTGCGATTTGGTCCAGCTCTTCAACTGTCACGAGTGGTCCACTCCGTAAGTTGCTGCTGCACTTGACCGGCGTGCACATTGCCGGAAAGCTCCCCGTCGAATACGACCACGGGCGCAATGCTGCACGAACCGAGGCACCGCGCCGTCAAAAGCGAAACCTTCGCATCGGGCGTCGTCTCGCCGGCTTCTATCCTCAACTCTTTTTCGGCCTGGGCAAGAAGCTGCCCGGCTCCCTGGATATAGCAGGCTGTTCCAAGACAGACGAGGCAGGTGTGCCTGCCGGGCGGCTTGAGAGTGAAGTAGTGATAGAAAGTAGCTACGCCATAGGTCTGGCTCAGAGGAACTCGGAGTGAGTCCGCGACGAATTTTAGGGAGTTCTTATCGAGAAAGCCGAAAGACTCCTGAACAGTATGCAGGGTCTCGATCAAGGCGTCGCGCGCGTATCCATGGCGGCGCATCGTGCCGTTCACGATTCGCCATCGTTTGTCGTCCGATGGGAGAGGAGGTTTGATTGCGGAGAGCGCCATTGTAGTCCCTCGATGTGTTCCCTTCCCCGTTTACAATTCCATGTTCCCACGGGCAGATGGGGTCAAGATGTGAGCGAAGTCACAGACACTTGTGACTTGCAACCATCGCCTGGCCGAGACTCAGCCCCCCATCGCCCGAAGGAACCTCCGAGTGAGTAAAGACATGAAACCCGGCCGATTCCAATCGCGCTTGCAGATTTTCCAGCAGAAAGGAATTTTGGAACGTGCCTCCCGAGAGGCAAACGCGGTCCAGGTGCGTCTCACTTCGAAGCTGCCCGGCGAGGCGGGCAAAAACTTCCACAAGCCCACGATGAAATCGGGCGCTGATCTCCGGCGAAGGAATGCGGCGCTTGAGGTCCTCGACCATGGCATCGAACAACGGACGCGTCTCTATGATCCAGCCATCCTCTGCGCGCCGCAGGTCAAATGGATAGGAATCACCGCCATCGAGCGAATTCGCAAGAATCATTTCCAGTTCGATGGCGGCCTGGCCTTCATAGGAAACTTCCTCGCGAACGCCGGTTAGAGCCGCAACGGCGTCGAAAAGCCGGCCGCAACTGGAAGTGCGCGGGCAATTCACTCCCCGTTCCATCATGTGGAGAAGAGCTTCAAGTTGGCGTTTATCCCGACCCCGAACAAATGGAACTGAAAGATTCAGGAATTCGCGGCCAAAGTGATGCGCGAGGTAGGCGGCGGCCATTCGCCAAGGCTGCTCGATGGCCTTTGCTCCGCCCGGCATGGGAACGTAATCGAAATGCGCGGCGCGCGCGAAGTCAGCGTAAGTTGCGACGAGCACTTCGCCGCCCCAGATGTGGCCATCCGTGCCGAACCCGGTACCGTCCAGGGCAAAGCCAATGACAGCGTCATCCAGGTGATTTTCGGCCATGCAACTGGCGATATGCGCGTGGTGATGCTGCACCGGCACCAATTCCCTGCCCTGCTGGCGGAGAGCCCATTTCGTCGAAAGATAATCGGGATGGAGGTCACAGGCGATGATTTTCGGATTAATTTCCAGAATGCGTTCGAGATGCTCAATCACATTTTCAAAGAAACGGTAGGTTTCGAGGTTCTCCAAATCACCGATATGCTGGCTCAAAAATGCTTCACGGCCATTGGTGAGGCAGATCGTGTTTTTCAGCTCTCCTCCGACAGCCAAAATCGGCGGAGCAGCCCTTCCAAGAACGATGGGAACGGGAACATAACCGCGCGAGCGCCGCACCTGCCGGACTCCCGTTCGCGCCAGCCTGACTACGGAATCGTCGCAGCGCCAAAGGATGTCCCGGTTATGAACCAGGAAGCAATCCGCGATTCCCTTGAGGCGTTCGACGGCCTCATCGTTGGAAATGGCGATGGGCTCTTCCGAAAGATTTCCACTCGTCATTACCAATGCTCGAAAATGGCCCGTCCGAAAAAGCAGGTGGTGAATTGGCGTGTAAGGCAAGAAAAGCCCCAGCTCGCTGTGAGACGGCGCAACCTGATCGGCGATATCCTCCGGTTGCCGCTTGCGAAGCAGCACAATTGGCCGCTCGGGGCATTCGAGCGCGAGCGCGGCGGCGTTGTCCACGATGCCGAAGCTCCTCGCCGCGCTCAAGTCGGGAACCATCACGGCGAGAGGTTTCTCGAAGCGATGCTTGCGCGAACGCAGAAGCCCGACAGCCGCGGAATTGGCAGCATCCACGGCGAGGTGAAACCCGCCCAGGCCTTTGATGGCGGCAATTTGTCCGCGGCGCAGGCGATTCGCTATCTCCGCGATGGGGTTCTCGCACGCGACGCGCTCGCCGTTGCCATCCAGAAGTTTGAGTCGCGGTCCGCATTCCCAGCACGCAATCGGCTGCGCGTGAAACCGGCGGTCGCGAGGATCGTCGTATTCGCGCTGGCACGCCGGGCACATCTCGAATTCAGCCATGGATGTGTAGGGACGGTCATACGGAATATTCCGGACAATGGTGAAGCGCGGCCCGCAGTTTGTGCAATTGATGAATGGATAGAGGTATCTGCGGTTGGAAGGATCGAAAAGCTCGCGCAAACAGTCGTCACAGACAGCAACGTCCGGTGAAATAAAGGCTCTCGCCCGTTCGGTGCGGCCGCTTTCGACAATCGAGAATTCACGCTCACCCGCGCACGGCAGCTCGCTCTGATGAACGTCCAGGATGTGGGCCAGTGGCGGAGCGTGCTCGGAAAGCTCGGCTACGAATTTCTCGACGGACTCATCCGGGCCCTCAAGTTCAATCGTGACGCCGGCCGAAGTATTGCGAACATTTCCGGCGAGAGCCCGAGCCTTGGCAAGGCGATAAACATAGGGGCGGAAGCCGACACCCTGAACGATTCCCGAAACGTCGATGCGCCTACGGATCTCCACTAGGTGCTCCTGATATCGGCGGCAACTTCCTGGCGAGACGGCTCAGTAAGTTTGTCTTGCAGCCACATTTGCCATTCAGGCATGCCTTGGCGTGAGAGACACGACAACTTTATGATTTCAATTTCCGGATTTATACGGCGTGCGTTCGCTTCTGCGGCTGCAAGGTCAAATGGCACGTGCGGAAGCAGGTCCATCTTGGTAATGACCATCAACCGCGACTTGAAGAAGATGCCCGGATACTTCAGCGGTTTGTCCTCGCCCTCGGTAACGCTGAGCAAGACGACTTTGGCCGCCTCGCCCAGGTCGTAGCTCGCCGGGCAGACAAGATTGCCGACGTTCTCGATCAGCAGCAGGTCGATTTTCTCGAGTTGCCAGTCTTCCAGGGCGCGGGCGATCATGCTGGCGTTGAGGTGGCAGGTTCCACCGGTGGTGATTTGTTTCACGGGGAACCCATAGCGCGCGAGCCTTGCGGCGTCGTTATCCGTCTGAATGTCGCCGGTCAATACGGCGACACGATCACGCGGATGGAATCCTTCGAGGGTGCGTTCGAGGAGGGACGTCTTTCCAGAGCCGGGCGAGCTGATGAAATTGAAGCAGACCGTTGCGTGCGCTTGGAACCTCTCGCGGAGGCCGGCGGCAATGCGGTCGTTTTCATTAAGCACTTTGCGTTCAAGCGGCAGGCGGCTCATCTTTTACCTCCAAGTAAGCGAGTTCGAGTTCATCGCCACCGGCGCATCGAGACTCCGGCGCACCGCAGTGCGGACATTCCAACACGCCGTCGTTCACCTCAAAGACGCGCGCACACGCAGCGCAGCGGCGCCGGTACGGACAGATTTCGATCTTGAGGGAAAGACTCTGCAGATCCGTTCCGCGAGTAATCACCTCAAATGCAAAGCGCAGCGCCTCCGGGTCGACGGCAGCGAACTCTCCAATGCGCACGCCGACAGAAACGGGAGCCAAGCCGCCCACGCGCGCGGATTCCGCGTGAACCGCGTCTACAATGGCCGTCGCGATGCCGATTTCATGCATGTTGCACTCAACAGATTCGCGGCAATTGATCGCCGGCAAGCATGTCCACAATTCGCTTCGTACCGAGCACGGTCTTCATGGCCACCATTCCCGGGTTCACGTCCGTCACAGTGCCAATGATCTGCGATTGTCTTCCGAGCGGATGCCGCCGCATCGCTTCAAGCACCTCCTCGGCGGAGGACGGCTCGACGATGGCAATCAACTTGCCCTCGTTCGCGACGTACAGCGGATCGAGGCCGAGTAGCTCGCAAGCGCCTCTTACTTCCTCGCGAATGGGGATCGCGCTTTCGTCGAGCAGAATCCCGGCGCGCGACTGCGCCGCGATTTCATTGAGCGCGCTCGAGAGGCCTCCGCGCGTGGGATCGCGGAAGCATCGAAAGGCGGCATTTGTGTCGAGCATGTTTGCAACCAGCGTATGCAGCGGCGCGGAATCACTCTCGATGGTGGTTTCGAAGGCGAGTCCCTCGCGCTGGGCTAAAATTGCAATCCCGTGCTCGCCGATCGGACCGTTCAGCAGAATCTTGTCGCCCGGCCGCGCGCGGTTCGAAGAAAGTTCCACGCCCGGTCGAACAATTCCGATTCCAGACGTATTGATAAACAATCCGTCGGCGCTGCCTTTCTCCACGACCTTCGTGTCTCCGGTAACCACGGATACCCCGGCGCTTTCGGCGGCTCGCTGCAGCGACTCCGCCAGCCCGCGAAGGGTCTCGAGCGGCAATCCTTCTTCGATGATGAACGCGGCGCTCAGAAAGAGCGGCTTGGCTCCTCCCATGGCGAGATCGTTGATCGTGCCGTGAACCGCAAGCGAAGCGATGTCACCGCCCGGAAAAAACAGTGGCTTGACGACGTAGGAATCGGTGGTGAATGCCAGCCGGCAGCCGTCGACTTGAATGGTAGCCTGATCGTCGAGACGCGCGAGAATCGGGTTATGGAACGCCGGAAGGAAAATGTCGTGCAGGAGTTCCGCGCTGAGCTTGCCGCCGCTCCCATGGCCCAACAGAACTGTTTTGCCGGAGGCTTGTGGAACGGGGCATGTAATCCCATCCATCGTCTTGGCGTATTCCGTCATGATTTGCATACTCCACATGCAGCCGCATGCCGGCGATAGTGGTAATAGGCGGCGCAGGCGCCCTCCGCTGAAACCATCGGCGCGCCCAGCGGATTTTCCGGCGTACACCGCTTTGCGAAGGCGCCGCAATCCGTCGGTTTCTTGAGTCCCTGCAGGATCAGCGCGCTCACGCATTCGGGCGATTCGCCCGCGGTGACTGAATCGAGTTCGTATATCCGGTCGGCATCATAGTCAGCGAACTCTTTCCTAAGCCGTAACCCGCTCTCAGGGATGAGACCAATGCCTCTCCACTTCTGATCGCTGACTTCGAACACGCGCTCCATGATTTTCTGCGCCGCGAGATTTCCGTCATGATTGACGGACCGGCGATACTGGTTCTCGACCTTCGCTCGTCCTTCCTCTAATTGCGCGACCAGCATCGAGATGGCTTCGAGCAGGTCTACGGGTTCAAAACCACCGATCACGATGGGCAGATGGAACTCCTCGCTGAGTTTCTCGTACTCGCCGTAACCCATGACCGTGCAGACATGGCCGGGGCCGATCAGGCCCTGCACGCGGTTCAGCGGCGCCTTCAGAAGGAGCCGCATGGCCGGCGGGACGAGCACGTGCGATGCAAGCATGGAAAAGTTCTCGAGCCCTTCTTGTTTCGCTTGCCAGACGGCCATGGCATTCGCGGGCGCAGTCGTCTCAAAGCCGATGCCAAAAAAAACGATACGGCGATCCGGTTGTGCACGGGCAATTTTCAGCGCCTCGAGAGGCGAGTAGACGATGCGCACGTCGCCGCCCGCGGCCTTCGCGCGAAACAGGTCCGACGAGGAACCTGGAACGCGAAGCATGTCGCCATAAGACACGAGCGTCACGCCGGGGCGAGATGCGATCGCTATGGCTTTGTCTATCATCTCGAACGGCGTCACACAGACCGGGCAACCCGGCCCGTGGACAAGCTCGACGGAACTTGGCATCAAGTCATCAATGCCATACCGCATCAATGTGTGGGTCTGTCCCCCGCAAACCTCCATCAGAACCCAGGGCCGTGTGGCTCGGCGGGCAATCCGGTTCGCCAAGGCCAGGGCAATCTTTCGATCCCGGTATTCGTCTATATATTTCATGCGCCCCGCCCTGAATGTTGGGAACCGGCAGCGGATTCAGGCGACTCCTGGGAATCGACCGGGCCAAGCTCTCCTTCGAGCAAGCCCATTTCCTGGAGGAGCTGGAAAGTGCGCTGGGCCTCTTCCTCATCCACACGGGTTATTGCAAACCCAACATGCACCAGCACATAGTCGCCGACCGAAGCTTCGGGCACGAAATCGAGGCAAACCTCACGCACGATTCCGCCAAAATTAACGCGACCGCAGCGAACTCCACCCTGATTAGTCATATCCAGGAGCTTTCCAGGTATCGCTAAACACATAAGGTGAACTCCGTTGCGGACATCCGCTTTACCAAGTAGAGCTTGCCCCCCAGTTGTTGTGGAAGCTGTGACGGTTGTCACAAAGTGGTGTGACCGCCCCCTTCTGTTGCCATCCGAAATGGCACTTAAACCGATACGTACACTATTAACGCGGCCATATCCGGGAGAGCGGCGAGGGCGACGAGCGGCTATGGTTTGTTCGTTGGTCACATTCCTTCGTGACGCAAATCACAGTAAGCGCTCGCTCACTTTGCGACAGTGTTAGCGGGAGTCGGCTCGGACGAACACACGAAGGGCAAAAGCCGTGGATTCCGGAGCAAAAAAACCATCTTATTGCGCTGATTGCAAGGAACGTATACGGCGCGGCGAAGTGCGATTCTGAGGAGCCTTAAGGGGCCCAATGATGAAAGCATCCACAGCCATCCTGGATGGGAACGAAGCGGCCGCGTCGGTTGCCTACCGCCTGAATGAAGTTATCGCCATCTATCCGATTACGCCTGCTTCGCCGATGGGCGAATGGGCCGACCAATGGCACGAAGAGGGGCGCAAGAATATATGGGGTGTCGTACCGACAGTGGTCGAGATGCAGAGCGAGGGTGGGGCGGCAGGAGCCCTGCATGGGGCGTTGCAGGCAGGAGCGTTGGGGACGACTTTCACCGCCTCGCAGGGCCTCCTGCTGATGATCCCCAACATGTACAAGATTGCGGGGGAATTGACACCGGCGGTGATTCATGTGGCGGCGCGGACAATCGCCACACATGCACTCTCGATTTTTGGCGATCACAGCGACGTGATGGCAACGCGCGCGACGGGGTTTGCGCTGCTGGCTTCGAATTCAGTTCAGGAAGCCGGCGATTTTGCGCTGATCGCGCAGGCGGCCAGCTTGGAATCACGCGTTCCGTTTCTACACTTTTTCGACGGATTCCGGACGTCGCACGAGGTGAACAAAATTTCGACGCTCAGCGACGAAGACCTGCGAGCGATGATCGAGGAGAAGCATGTGCTCGGGCACCGGGAGCGCGCGCTTTCGCCCGACCGTCCGGTGCTGCGCGGAAGCGCGCAAAACCCGGACGTGTTTTTCCAGGCCCGCGAGGCCGCGAACCCGTTCTATCGCGCCTGCCCGACAATTGTGCAGGACGCGATGAACCGCTTTGCCGCCAGAACGGGCAGAAGCTACCAACTGTTCGATTACGTGGGCGCGCCGGACGCCGAGCGCGTGGTCGTGATGATGGGTTCCGGTGCGGGCGCCGCTGAAGAAACAATCGAGCGACTCATGCTCGAAGGCGAGAAGGTCGGTTTGCTCAAAGTTCGGCTCTTCCTTCCGTTCGACGCCGATGCGTTTGTCGCCGCCCTACCGAAAACGGCTTCCTCCATCGCGGTGCTCGACCGCACCAAGGAACCGGGCAGCCTGGGAGAGCCTCTCTATCTCAACGTGTTAACGGCGCTCGATGAAACCATGTGTGCGCAGGGGCAGCGGAAGCCGCGCGTGATCGGCGGGCGTTACGGCCTGTCGTCCAAGGAATTTACGCCAGCGATGGCCAAGGGTGTGTTTGACGAGATGAAAAAAGCCGCGCCCAAAAAGCATTTCACAATCGGAATTCACGACGACGTGACGCACACGAGCCTGGCGTATGATTCCGAGTTTTCCACCGAAGATCCGCGGACTGTCCGGGCGATCTTCTACGGTCTCGGCTCGGACGGCACCGTGGGTGCGAACAAGAATTCGATCAAGATCATAGGAAAGAATACGGACAACTACGCGCAGGGGTATTTTGTTTACGACTCGAAGAAATCGGGTTCGGTGACTGTTTCACATCTTCGGTTTGGGCCGCGGCCGATCCGTTCGTCGTATTTGATCACCAGGGCCAACTTTGTGGCCTGCCACCAATTCCAGTTTCTCGAGCGCATGGACGTTCTGGCCGCGGCGGAGCCCGGCGCAACGTTCCTGCTGAATTCTCCGTTTGGCCCGGGCGAGGTGTGGAATCATCTGCCGCGCGTGGTTCAACAGGCGATCATCGGGAAGCGTTTAAAGTTCTACGTCATTGACGGTTTTTCGGTGGCACGCGATACCGGAATGGGAAACCGGATCAACACGATCATGCAAACCTGCTTTTTCGCCATCAGCGGCGTGCTGCCACGGGATGAGGCGATCGAAGCGATCAAGAAGTCGATTCGTGACACGTACGGCAAGCGCGGGGATGCCGTTGTGGTGAAAAACTTTGCGGCCGTGGATCACACGCTGGCGCATTTACATCCGGTCGCGATTCCGGCGGAAGTCAGCAGCGGATTCGACGTTCTTCCGGCCGTGCCGCAGAATGCTCCCACCTTCGTTCGCCACGTACTCGGCAGGATCATCGCGGGGCACGGAGACGATTTGCCCGTGAGCGCGCTGCCCGTGGACGGAACGTTCCCGACGGGGACCTCGCAATGGGAGAAGCGCAACATCGCGCAAGAGATTCCCGTGTGGGATGAAGAGCTGTGCATCCAATGCGGAAAATGCGTCCTCGTATGCCCGCACGCCGTGATTCGCGCCAAGGTCTACGATTCTTCGCTACTTTCCGGCGCGCCTTCGGCGTTCAAATCAGCCAAGCCGCGATGGCGCGAGTTCGAGAGCTTGCGATATACGCTTCAGGTTTCACCCGAAGATTGCACGGGATGCCAGCTGTGCGTCGAAGCGTGCCCGGTGAAGAGCAAGAGCGAGTCTAAACACAAGGCCATCAATATGGAACCCCAGCCGCCATTGCGAGAGGCTGAGAGCGTGCATTGGAAGTTTTTCATGGGACTGCCTGAGTTCGACCGCGAACGACTCTCGCACGGCCAGGTGAAGGATAGTCAACTGCTGGAGCCTCTGTTCGAGTTTTCAGGCGCATGTTCCGGTTGCGGCGAAACACCGTATATCAAGCTTCTCACGCAGCTTTTCGGCGACCGGCTTCTGGTTGCGAACGCCACAGGTTGCTCCTCGATTTACGGCGGGAATTTGCCGACAACTCCATACACAGTGAATTCGCAAGGGAGGGGCCCGGCATGGTGCAACTCTCTATTCGAGGACAACGCTGAATTCGGGCTTGGCCTGCGGCTTGCGGTGGACAAGCAAGCCGAATATGCGCGCGAGCTGGTTCGCGAATTAGCCCCAGTCGTGGGAGAGGCTCTTGCGGGCGGATTGCTGATCCCGAATCAAACCACGGAGAAGGAAATTGAAGAGCAGCGCCGGCGGGTGGCCGAGCTTAAGAAGAGGCTCGCGGACGCGCGGTCGCTGCGAGCAGGCGACTTGCTGGCCGTTGCGGACGCCCTGGTGCGCAAGAGCGTTTGGTTGATCGGCGGTGACGGGTGGGCGTATGACATCGGTTTCGGGGGGCTGGACCATGTGTTGAGCACCGGGGCCAACGTAAATGTTTTGGTGCTCGATACCGAGGTTTACTCGAACACCGGGGGACAGATGTCCAAAGCCACTCCTCGAGGAGCGGTTGCAAAGTTCGCGGCGGGCGGAAAAAGGACTTCGAAGAAAGATTTGGCGATGGAGGCCATCAGCTACGGGTCCGTGTATGTCGCGCGCGTGGCCATGGGCGGGAGCGACACGCACACGGTAAAGACGTTTCTGGAGGCAGAAGCGTATGAGGGGCCTTCGCTGATCATCGCCTACAGCCATTGCATCGCCCATGGCTACGATATGGTTCACGGTCTGGAACAGCAGAAAGCCGCCGTAAACTCGGGTTACTGGCCGTTGATGCGGTATAACCCGGCGCTGCGTTCGGAAGGCAAGAATCCGTTCCAGCTGGATTCAAAGCCTCCCAGCATCCCGCTAAAGCAATACACCTGCCAGGAAGCGCGCTACACGATGCTGGTGCGAAGCAATCCGGAAGCCGCCCAGGAGCTCTTGAAACAGGCGCAGGAAGATGTGGACCGGCAATGGCGCGTTTACTCGAATCGAGCGGCTATGGCCGGGGGCGCTGAAACGCGCGGGGAAGCGGCGGCAAAGGCGCAACCGCTCGCCGCCGCCAGCGAGGGAGCCGAAAAATGATAGACATCAGCACACGATATCTCGGCCTGACCCTGAAGTCGCCGCTCGTAGCATCCTCTTCACCTTTGTGCGAGTCCGTAGAAAATCTGCGAAGGATGGAGGATGCGGGAATCGCAGCCGTTGTTTTGCCTTCACTTTTCGAAGAGCAACTGCAGCTGGAAAGCAAGGCTCTGGATTCGGATCTCTGGCGCGGCGGCGAAAGCTTCGCGGAGTCCTTGAATTATTTTCCAGACATGAAAACGTATAATTTAGGGCCTGAGGGCTACCTGGAGCTTATCCGTAGAGCGAAGCAAAATCTTTCGATTCCAGTTATCGCCAGCTTAAATGGCGTCTCAGTTGGCGGATGGATCCGTTACGCCACGTTGATGCAGGAGGCCGGGGCGGACGCCATCGAGCTGAACCTTTACGCCGTAGTCACGGATCCGACGCTCGAGAGTTCGCAAGTGGAACAAGAATACTGCGAACTGGTGAAGCACTTGAAAGCGAGCGTCAAGATACCGGTGGCGGTGAAACTCTCGCAATTCTTTACGGCCATACCCCATTTTGCCCAACATTTGTGTGCAGCCGGCGCGGATGGGCTGGTGCTGTTCAATCGGTTCTACCAGCCGGAATTCGATTTGGAATCCTTCGAGGTTGTGCCAAGCCTGACTCTGAGCACTTCGCAGGAACTCCTGATGCGCCTTCATTGGGTCGCAGTTCTCTATGGCCGGCTCAGGGCCAATCTGGCTCTCACGGGAGGAGTGCACACTGCCGAGGATGTCCTGAAGGCAATCATGGCCGGCGCGAATGTGGCGATGATGACTTCTGCGCTGCTGCGACACGGAATCGAACACGCGGAACTTGTACTGAGCCAGGTCACACGCTGGATGGGGGAGCACGAGTACGAATCCATCCGCCAGATGCTCGGAAGCATGAGCTATCTGTCCGCGGCACGCCCGGATGTTTTCGAGCGGGTGAATTATATGAAGGTGCTGAGCTCGTATGCGCTGCGCTGACGCGGAAGAGAAGGAAGGTCCGAAGGTGAAAACAACTCTGCCGGATTCGAGCCTGGAATCGACCAGACAGGAAACGGGTGCCATGACCGGCAATGAGGGCATCCGGAGAGCGCGCACCGAAATGGAATCCAATCATCTGCGACGTTCGGCGTTCGAGTGCATGTTCAGACCGCAATCGGTGGCGGTGATTGGGGCTACCGATCGTGACGGCAGCGCGGCGCGAACGGTGATTCTGAATCTTCTCAATCCCGCGTTCCAAGGCAAGGTCTACGCCGTGAATCCCAAGCGCGACCAGGTTCTCGGGTTGCGCTGTTACAGCAGCATCGCGAACGTAGAGGAGAAAGTAGACCTGGCAGTGATTGCCACACCGGCGGCCACGGTACCGGGGGTGGTCAGGGAATGCGTAGACGCAGGAGTTCGCTCGGCTGTGGTGATTTCAGCCGGGTTCAAGGAGCGCGGTCCAGAAGGAACGAAGCTCGAAGAGCAAATACAGGAGCAATTGCGGCGCGGAAAGATGCGCCTGATAGGGCCGAATTGCCTGGGAATCATGAATCCCCTCACGGCGCTCAACGCGACATTCGCGCACGACTTGTCTCTCGCCGGCAATGTGGCCCTGTTGAGCCAGAGCGGAGCGTTGGAGACGGCCATTTTGGACTGGAGCCTAAAGGAGCAAGTGGGATTCAGCGCGATTGTTTCCACGGGATCGATGCTGGACGTGGGCTGGGGGGACCTGATTGATTACTTCGGGGACGATCCTAACACGCACAGCATTTTGATTTACATGGAGTCGGTGGGCGATGCGCGTTCGTTTCTTTCGGCGGCGCGGGCCGTGGCGCTGAAGAAGCCTGTGATCGTAATTAAGGCGGGGCATTCGGAGGCGGCCTCGCGCGCTGCGTCGTCGCATACGGGAGCGCTGACAGGAAGCGACGAAGTTTTCGATGCGGCGCTGCGCAGGTCGGGGGTTCTGCGCGTGCAGAATATAGGCGATTTGTTTTCCATGGCCAAGACTCTAGCGCACCAGCCCCGCCCGCGAGGGCCGCGCTTGACGATTGTGACGAACGCGGGCGGGCCGGGCGTCCTGGCAACAGACGCTCTGATCGCAAGCGGCGGAGAGCTGGCGCCCATTTCCGACGAGACTATTCAATCGCTCAACAAATTTCTATCACCGCATTGGAGCCATGCAAACCCGATTGACGTTCTCGGCGATGCGGGGCCGGAAGAGTACGCGCGCGCGCTGGAAATCGCGATGCGCGACCCACAAAGCGATGGACTTCTTGCAGTGCTCACTCCGCAAGGCATGACGGATCCAACCCGAATTGCCGAAAGCCTGAAACCCTTCGCGCAGGGATACGGCAAGCCTATTCTTGCAAGCTGGATGGGCGGCAAGCTGGTCGCGGCAGGTATTTCGATTTTGAATGAAGCCGGTATTCCGACCTTTGCCTATCCCGACACGGCTGCGCGGGCGTTCGATTATATGTGGCGCTACAGCTATAACCTGCGGGGTCTGTATGAGGTTCCCAGCCTCGCGGAGGAAGTAGACGCAGGAGATAAATCCTCCGAGCACGCTCGGTCCATTCTCGAACGAGTGCGGCGCGCTGGCCACACGGTGCTGACCGAAGTGGAATCGAAGCAGTTGCTCACAGCCTACGGCATCCCCGCGGTGGATACGCGGATCGCAACGTCGAGCGCGGAAGCTGTGGCCGTGGCAAAAGCCATCGGTTTTCCGGTGGTGCTCAAGGTGTATTCGGAAACGATCACGCACAAAACCGATGTCGGCGGCGTCAAATTGAACCTGGTCAACGAAGACGAAGTGGCGAAAGCATACGGCGAAATCGGATCGGCGGTTGCCAAGAAGGCCGGCGCAAAGCAGTTTCAAGGCGTGACGGTGCAGCCGATGGTGCGCCTCGATGGCTACGAACTGATCCTTGGGAGCAGCTTGGATCCACAATTTGGCCCCGTCGTGCTCTTTGGCTCCGGCGGTCAGCTCGTGGAGGTATATCGCGACCGCGCGCTTGCTCTGCCGCCCCTGAACGCCACGCTGGCCCAAAGGTTGATGGAACAAACGAAGGTTTACAAAGCGCTCCAGGGTGTGCGCGGGCGCGCCTCCGTGGATTTAGGAGCACTCGAGCGGGTACTGATTCGCTTCAGCCGTCTGGTCGTCGAGCAGCCCTGGATCAAGGAAATTGACATCAATCCGCTGCTCGTATCGCCGGAAAGATTGCTGGCGCTTGATGCCCGCGTTATCGTGCATGGTCCCGACGTAGAGATCGAAAAGCTGCCGAAGCCGGCCATTCGCCCTTATCCCAGCCAGTACGTTGCGCGATGGAAGATGAAAGACGGCGCCATCGTGCAGCTTCGCCCGATTCGTCCTGAAGACGAGCCGCTGATGGTGAAGTTCCACAAAGCGCTCTCCGCGCGAACCATCTATCTGCGCTATTTTCACATGGAGAATTTGAGCGCCCGCGTGGCGCATGAGAGGTTGCTTCAAAAGTGCTTCATTGACTACGACCGCGAAATGGCGCTGGTGGCGGATCTTCAGGATTCGAAGACCGGCGAACACGAAATCCTCGCTGTGGGGCGGCTGACCAAAGCGCCCCATGGTTCCGAAGGGGAAGTCGCCATCCTGGTGGCCGACCGCTGGCAGAACCAGGGCCTGGGCACGGAACTGGTCCGGCGCTTGATTGAAATAGGTCGCGACGAAAAGCTTTTGGGCGTTGAGGCGAACATCATGCCCGAGAACCGGTCCATGCGATCCCTTGCGGAGCGATTGGGGTTCGAATTTCGTTCGACGGACGACCCCAGCATGCTGACGGCGGTCTTGAAACTTTAACATCGCCATCGTAGATGGAAGATCGAGAAGGCAATTAAGACAACGTAGAATTTCTTGCGGTCGCTCGCCCCTCCCTCTTTCTAGTGATGCCACGGCCTCATGACCGCTCTTCCGGGGAATTTCCGCAAGAATGTTTCGGTCATGTGACAATTCCAGCAGACCGGCATGCAATCGGAAAAAGCGTCCGGCAGCTGCTCGGCCGGCAGGTTCTTCCACTCGACAGTTTTTCCGTCCGCGACGCTCAGCAGAGCCGGCGCGTGGTCGAGATGGCTCAACGGTTCGATGAGCTTTTTGCAATAGGCGCATCTTTCTCCGGTAAACCGTTGGGAGGCGATATTCCAGACGCGATGATCTTCGGGGTGCCGTTCGATCTGGCACAGGCAATCCTGACCGCAGGTGCGGTGTTCCGGCCACCGCGAGCAGCTGCTCAATTTCGTGCGGCCAATATTGAAGAATTCATTGAGCGTGGCACGGAAGGTTGCGACGCGCACTGCCGCGTGCTTTTGATTCTCGGGACATGTAACCAGCATCTGCCCACGGTATTTCCATGCGCGGATTGCGGCCTGGAGAGAGTGAAACAGTAGGGCGGCGGCAATCACCAAGAGGGCGAAAAGGACGTACTGTTCGTTTGTCATTGTGTCCCTCCAACGTACATTCAGCCTGGCGCCACCGTATTCCCGAAGCTTGCCCTGCGCTGTGACGCACGGCCTGTCCGTGTGTGACGCCGGTCACAAAATGGATGCAAATATCCGGGAAATGATGCTGAGGGGGGCGCCAAGGGAGACTGCGGCGTGCGGAGGACTACGAAACCTGAACCCAATTGCGGCGCTCGATGAACGTGGGGGGTTCGTAGGTTTGTCCGCGCGCCAGCCGCTTTTCCTCCCGGCGCGTGAACCACAATAGGATCGGACCCAGCCACGCGGCTGTGAGGCGGGCGATGAACGGGAATTCTGTCTGGACTTCGCCGCGCAGGCTGTGAATCTGTTCACTCACGGTGCGATTTACTTTCCTGAATTCCCGCTCCATCACCCAAAGCGCCGCATTGTAAGCGCCGATGAGCTTCTTTACTTGCCGCGTAAACCGCTCACGGACACGCGGATCGGGGCTGTTCTTGTAGCGTTGCCAGCCCTGGAGCATGGTCTGGCACATGCGGTAAAGACTCGGGCCATTCCGCTCGAAGTCGCGCCAAAACGCCCAATCCAGGAACTTCTTTGAATCGTCGCGGGAGATGGCGGCGTGCCGGAAGTTGAATTTGAACTGCCCATGGATATCGGCGAGGTCCACGTCGTTCAGCAGACGGCCCTGATCGGACATTTCCTGATACAGCGGCGTGCCGGGAACAGGCGTGTAGAGCATGAACTGGTGGAAGTCGGTCTGGTAGCCGGCCGCCGATTCGATTTCGTCGGCGATGTTGTCCGGAGTGTGATGCTCAAGTCCGATGATCGTCGAGCCCTGTACGCGTATGCCGTGCTCGCGAAGCTCCCGCGTGAGCTGTCCGATGTCCGTCCCTTGGAGTTTGCTGTAGCGGGACCTCGGGGATTCCAGGCCCATCCATATCCAGGAAACGCCGAGTTCGACGAGTTCGAGCATGGTGTATTTTCGAATGGCATTGGCGGAAGAGAAGACGGAAAGCTCCCAGCTCTTCCCCGCCTTCTTCATAAGCTCCAGCAAGCGCATGGCGCGCGCGCGGTGAAGCAGGAAGTTCTCGTCCATCACAAAAAAAGTTGATACCTTCAGTTTGGCTTCGATCTCGCACATCACCTCGAACAGTTCGTCGCCGGTCTCGTAAAAGTTGACGAACCTTCCCTTGCCGCCGAAAAAAGCGGACGTCGTGCAGAAATTGCACCCCATGGGACAGCCCACCGAGGGGATGATGGTTGCCGCCGTCCCGCCCGTGCGCTGCGGGAGGCGCAGTCCCATGATCCGTGTCTTCAAGCCGGAAACAATGGCCGGATGGTGGATGGGCGCGTGCTCATCTTCTCCCAAATAGCGGCGCATCCAGGCGATGCCTTCTCCGCGCACAATCTGATCGGCATCTATCATGGCCTCGAGGCCGGGGATGGCCGCCACGTGCCCGCCCACTACGATTGTCGAATTCGGTGATAGTTCCCGCACCATGCGGCACATCTCCCGAACTTTGCCGAGGTTCACGATGATGCCTGAGATGCCCACGATGTCGTACTGGTTCTTGGTCAATTCTCGGGCAAAGGCTTCCCGCGTGGGAAAATCGAGCACGGTCGAGGGCGCGGAAATATTTGCCTGAATCAGCATGATCCCCCAGGAGCGGTGGAACATGCGCAGTGAGAAGCTGCCTTGCGCACGTGTGACCTGGTTGTGGTACAGCTCCATAGGATTGATGGAGCGGCTGCCGAATTCGTCGTCTTGCGCATACGGCCCGAAGACTGAGGTGAGCAGGACGCGAGCGCGATTCCCCTTGGGATGCGTTTCCATAGAATTCCTGTGTATAGCGTACCATCTGGAAGTGTCCCGCAATGTGACCGCGGACACACATTACAAATCTATTACATGGCACCGTAACGGATTAGACAAATGGATTTAGAAGGTTAGCCGAGGGTTGCGATGGGTTCGATTCCGATTGGCCGCCCCAGATTCCGATTCAGCGAAAAACTACAATGGCAAGTGCTATCGGAGCTGTGCGAATTCCTGCGTGATATAGAGCAATCCGTCCTGCCCGCGTGCGATTCCGATCCCCACATGGGTGTAGTTCGGGTTCAGGATGTTTCCGCGGTGGTTGCTCTGGAATTTCGGCTCATCCATGAAAAGGGCTTCAGCGCGCACGACGTCGTCCACCATGGCGATGTTTTCGCCAATCGAAAGCCACCGCACTCCGGTCAGGGAAACACGCTGGGCCGGCAGGCTTCCGTCGGGGCCTGTGTGGCTGAAGAATCCCGTGCGCGCCATGTCGTCCGAGTGCGCGCGGGCGGCCGTGGCGAGCCTCGCATCCCACACGAGAGGGCGCGCGCGGCCTTTCGTTTCCTCGGCCTGAGCCGGAGAGGTGCGGTCGTGGTTGACCATTTCCCACATCTGGGTTTCCAACCGGTTCGTTTCGTCGGACCAGTTGCGGGTCTCCATATATTGCTGGGAATAGGCGGCCAGCGGCAGGCATACGACGGCTGCCAGAAGAGCGATCGGCAGTGCCATGGGGCGGCGCGATGGAGTGGACATATTCTTTCTTCCTCGTGTTCTCTGAAAAGACTAATTCGAGGTGCTCAGGGAAGATACTGGCCGAAAGGCCGGATTTCGTATTTAGTACGAACGGGCTAGGCAGGGGGTGCCGCTAGGCCAGGGCCTTGGGGATGGCGCTTTTCCACCTCCCCTGGGACTTGAGGATCAACTCGATGACTTCGCGCGCGGCGCCGCAACCCCCGGCAACGGTGGTGACGTAGTGTGCGGCGCGCTTGACCTCCGGAACGGCGTCAGCGACGGCGACGGCAAGGCCCGCGCGTTCGAGCAGGGGAAGATCGGGAAGATCGTCGCCGAGGTAGGCGACTTCATCGTCCGTGGCGCCAGTGCGGGCGAGAATGCCCTTATAGGCCTCGAGCTTTTTAGCTTGCCCCTGAAGCACGAACTCGACGGCCATCTCGCGGGCGCGGCGTGCCGTGGCCGTGGAATCGCGCCCGGTGATCAAGCCGGTGCGAATGCCCATGATCGAGGCGAGCTTAATGCCCGCGCCGTCGTGTGCGTTGAAGACTTTCATTTCGCCGACGCTACCGTCGGGAAAGGAGAGTAGGCAGACAACGCCGCGGGTAAGGGTGCCGTCCACATCCATGAGGAAGACGCGGATTCTGCGCGCGCGGCGCAGGACTTTGGCGGGAAACTTGATTTCGCGAATGGGCATTTTTCCGTTTTTCCGTGCGCCGGGAAATGCGCTGGGCGCGATCGTCCTTATATACAAGCTCGGCGGAGCGTCAAAATAGCTGCATGGTCCAGAGATCGTGGATGTGCAGGACGCCTTCGAGGCGGCCGGTGGAGTCCACGACGAGCACGGACGTGATTTTCCTTTCCTCCATCAGGCGCAGGGCGGCGGCGGCCAGCTCGGCGCGCGGAAGGGTGACCGGGTTGCGTGTCATGCAATCGGCGGCGGTAAGCTCGAGGACGTTGCCCTGGCGGCTCTGCATGACGCGGCGAAGATCGCCGTCGGTGACGATGCCGAGAAGTTTTCCATCGTCCGCGGCGGTGACGGCGGCAAGGCCGAGACCCTTGCGGCTCATTTCGTAAATCACGTCGGGCATTTTCGCGGAGGGCAGGACGCGCGGGACATCCTCGCCGGCGTGCATGAGTGCTTCCACGCGGCGCAGTTTTTTTCCCAGGCCGCCGCGGGGATGGAGCGCGGCAAAATCATTTTCCTGAAATCCGCGGCGCTCGAGCAAGGCGATGGCGAGGGCGTCGCCCATGGCCATCGCGGCAGCGGTCGAAGCCGTGGGCGCGAGATTGAGCGAGCAGGCTTCTTCCTTCACGGCGATGTCGAGGATCACGTCGCTCGAAGCGGCAAGCGTGGATTGCGGCTTGGCGGTGAGCGTGATGAGTGGTATACCCAGGCGCTTGGTGGCTTCGAGGAGTTCGACGAGCTCTTCGGTTTCGCCACTCGAAGAGATGGCGACGAGGACGTCGCCTGCGGCGAGCATGCCGAGATCGCCGTGCAGGGCTTCGGCGGCGTGCAGGAATAAGGATGGCGTTCCGGTGCTCGCAAACGTGGCGGCGATTTTACGGCCAATCAGGCCGGACTTCCCGAGGCCCGAGACGACGACTTTGCCCTTGCAGGCATAGAGAAGCTCGACGGCTTGCTCGAAGCGGGCGTCGAGGCGAGCGATGAGGCCGGCGATGGCTTCGGCTTCAATGCGCAGAACGCGCTGGGCGGTCGAGAGAGTCGTCTTCGCGGTGCTGGCAGGGGTCATCGAGGGGCGTCCCATTCGCGAGCGAGAGCCGCGAGGCGGAGGAGCTTTTCGAGGAGCGGGCGCAGTTTGGCCAGCGGCAAGGCGTTGGGGCCGTCGGAAAGGGCGCGCGCGGGATCGTCGTGAACCTCGATAAACACTCCGTCCACTCCTGCGGCCACGCCGGCGAGCGCCAGCGGCTCGATGAATTCGGGCTGGCCGCCGCTCGACTTCCCTTCCCCGCCGGGCAATTGCACGGCGTGGGAGACGTCGAAGACCAGCGGATAGCCCAACTTGCGCATGATAGCAAAGGCGCGCATGTCCACAACGAGATTGTGATAGCCGAAGGACGTGCCGCGCTCGACGAGGAGGATTTTGTGATTGCCCGTGGTCGCGACCTTTTCGGCGGCGTTGCCGATGTCCCACGGCGCGAGAAACTGGCCCTTCTTGATGGCCACGGCGCGGCCGGAGCGGCCGGCGGCAAGCAGCAGGTCGGTCTGGCGCGAGAGGAATGCGGGAATTTGCAGAACGTCGCAGACTTCGGCGGCCGCGGCAATGTGCGAGACATCGTGCACGTCGGTGAGAATTGGCAGGCCGGTGCGCTTATGGATGGCGGCGAGAATGCGGAGCCCTTCCTCGAGGCCCGGGCCGCGAAAGGACGAAAGAGACGAGCGGTTGGCCTTATCGTAGGAGGCCTTGAAAATGAGGGGCACGGACAGTTCCGAGGCCACGGCGGCAAGGCGCTCGGCCAAGTCCATGGCGTGCGCTTCGCTTTCGATGACGCAAGGCCCCGCGATTAAAAATAACGGTGCGTTAGCGCCCAGGCGAATTTTTCCGATGGCGAAATCGTGCGGCTCTGGCATGCGAAAGATTTTTCCCTTTCCCCCGCCCCTGGCAACAGACTATTCGGGAATAGGCCGGTTTACAACCGTGGAATTAGAGTGGCGGCGAAAGGCCGGTTGGCGTTACCATCCGCGCACAGCTTGACGGCCGAAGAATGGCGCAGCGTGGGTGCGATCGAGGCGAAAGGGAGTCACCATGACATATATAAGGATGGCATTGCTCGGCGCGCTGGGAATCGCGTGCGGCGCGGGATTTGCGGCGGCGCAGACGGCGCCGGTCCAGCTTTGGGTTACTACCACGGACGATGCGGGCATCGTGAAGGGGCTCGAGAGGCAGCCCGACATCACGTTCGGCGCGGAGGGCCAAAGCGCGGCGGCCACGATTGACGTGGACGAGAGCAAGAAGTTTCAAACCATGGAGGGCGGCGGCGCGTCGTTCACCGACGGAGCCGCCTGGCTGATCAATGAGAAGCTCTCGCCGGTGCAGCGCGAGGAAGTGATGCGGCGGCTGTTCGATCCCAAGGAAGGAATCGGGATCGGCTTCCTTCGCAATCCCATGGGCTCCTCCGACCTGACGCGCAAGTGGTACACCTACGACGACGACGCGACCGACAAAGCCGATGCCAGCCTGCCGCACTTTAGTATTGACCACGATATGGCCGACGTGCTGCCACTGACAAAATGGGCGCGCCAGTTGAATCCCGACCTCGTCCTGATGATGAATCCCTGGAGCCCGCCGGCATGGATGAAATCGAGCGGCAGCCTGGTGGCCGGCGGAGTGCTCCCCGAGTATTACGCGCATCATGTGAATTATTTCGTGAAGACCATCCAGGCGTACGAAGCGGCCGGCGTGCACATCGACTACGTGACGCTGAATAACGAGCCCACCTGCTGTACTTCCATCAATTATCCCTCCGTGCGGATGATCACGTCGGACGACATGATCACCATGCTGAAAAGTTATTGGTTCCCGGCGTTCCAGGCCAACCATCTCACCACCAAGATTCTTTTGCTGGATTTCAATTGGGGAAACGTGGACCTGCTCGAGCCACTCTTGCAGGACCCCGCGATCCGCAATTCGCCCTACGTGGGCGGCGTGGCGTGGCATGGCTATGGCGGCGACGTCACCGTGCAATCCACGATTCACGATCGCTACGGCGTGGACGGGTTCCTGACCGAACGTGCCAACCACGCCGGCGGCAGCAAACCGCAAAAACAGGATTTCGAGCTGATGGTGGGGGTACTCCGCAATTGGGGCAAGGCCATTGTCCGATGGCCCGTAGCCACGGACGAGAACTTCGGCCCCCACGTGGGTGGGTGCGCAGGGTGCGCTGGCCTTATCACCGTTCATACGGACGACGCCTATGCCGGGCAGGTGGATTACGGGATCACATACTACACGCTGGGTCACCTGACCAAATTTGTGCGTAAAGGCGCGTATCGGATTGACTCCACGGCAAACCCGAACATCCTCAATGTGGCCTTCCAAAATCCCGACGGCTCGCTCGTGCTAATCGCCTACAACGACACGGATAGCCCGCAAGCGGCTCGCGTGCGCTGGCACGGGCAGGCGTTCGACTACACATTGCCGATCAACACCAGCGTTACGTTCGTCTGGCAGCCCACACCAAAATAGATGGGATTACCGCGGCAACAACTTAATCCGCGGCGGAATCGGCGGCGGAGACGCGTGTTTCCGTGTTGACGCCGGCGCCAAGGCGGCGCTGGCGGTGTTCGAGGCTGGCCTTGATGAACGCCGCGAACAGCGGATGCGCCGCGAGCGGCTTCGATTTGAATTCGGGATGGAATTGGCAGCCGACGAACCAGGGGTGGTCGGGGACTTCGACGATCTCGACGTAGACGCCGTCCGGCGTGCGGCCCGTGATGCGAAAGCCGGCGCGGGTGAGCGTTTCCTCATACTCGCAATTGAACTCGTAGCGATGGCGGTGGCGCTCGGAAATTTCGGTCTTGCCGTAGGCCGCGTGCGCGAACGACCCGGGCTCGAGTTTGCACGGCCACGCGCCCAGGCGCATCGTCCCGCCCATTTCATCCACTCCCAATAATTCGCGCAGTTTATAGATGACGCGATTCGGAGTGGAAGGATCGAATTCGGTGCTGTCGGCGCGGTCGAGCTTGGCGACCACCCGCGCGTATTCGATGGTGGCGCACTGCATGCCCAGGCAGATGCCGAAGAACGGAATTCTTTTCTCCCGCGCATGCGTGATCGCGTGGACCATGCCCTGGATGCCGCGCTTGCCGAACCCGCCGGGGACGAGAATCCCATCCACGTGGCGCAGCAGGCGTTCGGCGGCGACCGGCGAGTCAATATCCTCGGCTTCAACCCATTCGATGGCCACACGCTGGCGATTCGCCAGTCCGCCGTGGCCGAGAGCCTCGCGCAGGCTTTTGTACGCGTCTTCGAGCTGAACATACTTCCCCACCACGCCGATGCGCACCTCGCCTTGCGGATGCTCGAGCGTTTCGAGCATGGCGAGCCAGCGGCTCAGGTCGCGCGGCGGCGCTTCGATGCGCAGCAGGCGCAGAATCTGCTCGTCGAGTCCCTCCGAGGCGAGCGACATGGGAACCTCGTAAATATTGCCCACGTCGGGAGCGGAAATCACGCACGACTCCGCCATGTTGCAGAAGAGCGCGATTTTGGCCTTAAGATCGGCGCCCAGCGGGCGATCGCTGCGGCAAATCAAAATGTCCGGCTGGATTCCGATGCTCAGCAGCTCCTTCACGCTGTGCTGCGTGGGCTTGGTTTTCAGTTCGCCGGCGGTGGCGATGAAGGGCACGAGCGTCAGGTGCGCGAACACGGTGTTTTCCGCGCCGAGCTCGAGTCGCATCTGGCGAATGGCTTCGAGGAACGGCAGCGACTCGATGTCGCCGACCGTCCCGCCAATTTCAACGATCACCACGTCCACGCCGTCCGCCACTTTGCGGAACGCGGCCTTGATGGCGTCGGTGACGTGCGGGATCACCTGCACGGTCTTGCCGAGGTAATCGCCGCGGCGCTCCCTGGCGATGATGGATTCGTAGATGCGGCCGGTGGTCCAGTTATTGTCGCGAGTTAGGTGAGCCGATGTGAACCGCTCGTAGTGGCCCAGATCGAGATCGGTCTCCGCGCCGTCGTCGGTGACGAACACTTCACCGTGCTGATAAGGAGACATCGTTCCGGGATCCACATTGAGGTAGGGATCGCACTTCTGGAGGGCTACACGAAGACCGCGGCTTTCGAGCAAGCAGCCCATCGAGGCTGCCGCAACTCCCTTGCCCAGGGAAGATACCACGCCGCCCGTAACAAAGATGTACTTCGGGCCGGTCGGCAAGGCGCTCGAATTCCTCCGGAAAGAATCGGCGTACTCCGCATTATGGCCGGGAAGAGGGCGCGTGTCAAATCGCGATTTGAGCGACATTGATTTGAGCGCGGGCGGGGATTTATTTTGGGGGGAGGAAATCAAGAGGCTCGGCGCTGAGCATCTTCAACAAGCGGCCCAAATCATCTTTTTGCAGGGCAGTGCGGCGGTATCGCGCGCCATCGAACTCAATCCGGCCGGAGTGAACATTTACGGGGTAGACTTTGATTTCCGTGTACAGGACATCCTTTTTACTTAGCGGAACCATGATGTAGTCCGAATCGAACATTCTCATCGCGATGGCGTTCCCTCCATCCACAATCATGAATTTAGCTCTGTAGGTCATGAATCCGCCGTCGGAAGCCGAATATATTTTCTTTCCATGATGGAAGTAAATCGGGACCATGTCCAAGATGGCCTCATCATTTCGAATCACAAGCCTATTTTCGTGAAACCATCTGTCATCTCTGCCATCGGGGTCCTCGGCCGACACATTCGACATACTTTTAAGCCCGACGTATTCTCCGTCAGGGGCGATGTTCCCCTGTGCATGATTGACGGCCTGGGGATAACCGCCAATCGGCACAGAGAATAAGAGTGTGACGGCTATGAGGGCGGACTTCACATGACGCACTTTACGCCGAACCGAAATGCGAGTCTATAGCCCGGAGCGAGAAGAAATGGAACCTCTAGCTAGTGCCTGATTTCCACGCGGGTGCCCACGGGAACCCTTTCGAAAATCTCCTCGATCTCTTCATTCGTGACGGCGATGCACCCGTCGGTCCAATCCGTTAACCGATGGGCCGCACCGATCCAGCCATATCCCTTTCCTAGGCCGTGAATTTCGACGTCGCCGCCGGGGCTGACGCCGAGTTTACGAGCGCGAGCGCGGTCTACCGCATTTGGGTAGGAAAGATGCAGCGCCATATAAAACTGGCTGTGCGCGTTCTTCGCGTCAACTACGTATTCTCCTTCGGGCGTTTTGTGGTCTCCTTGTTGTTCCTTTGGGCCAACAGACTGGCCTCCCAGCGCAACTTTGTATGTCTTAAGAACATATCCATTGCGCTCAAGGGTCATCGTACGAGTTGACTTCACGACCACAATTTGGATGGCTGGTTGCTTCTGCTCCGGCGTTTGCGGCCGTGCGCCGGCAATCGGGACAAGCAGGACAAGCACCGTCAGCGCGATTGTTCCGCGGAGGTTCTTCATCCGTTGACCCATGATTCGTGCGACGGATTTCATTTTTCGCGCAGAAGCTTTTCGACGCGCTCGATATCGGCGGGAACGTCCACGCTCACCGCGTCGTATTCCGTCTCCACCACGCCGATACGAAAACCGTTTTCGAGCCAGCGAAGCTGTTCGAGCTGCTCGATGCGTTCGAGTTCGCCCGGCGGAAGCGTTGGAAACTCCAAAAGGGCGTCGCGGCGGAAGGCGTAAAGGCCGAGGTGCTTCCAATGGCGCGCCGCAATCGTCTCGGTTGTGGCGCGGACCCAAGGGATGGGAGCGCGGGAAAAATAAAGCGCGTTGCCGTCGAAATCGCGAGTGACCTTGACGATGTTTGGATCCATGATGTCGTTCCGCTGCATGATGGCGGTGCAGGGGGTGGCGATCTGCACGGACGGGTCTTCGAGCAGCGCGGAAACGAGCGCATCCACGGTTTCGGGATCAATGAGTGGCTCGTCTCCCTGTACGTTCACGTAGATTTCCGCGGGGTTGTGCAAGGCGACCTCCGCCACACGGTCGGTCCCCGTACGATGGTCCGCGCGCGTGAGTATGGCTTCCCCGCCGAATGATTCCACGGCTTTCTGGATGCCGGCGTCGTCCGTCGCCACGACGACGCGCGAGACGAGCTGCGCGCGGCGCACCCGCTCGACCACATGCTGGATCATCGGCCGCCCCGCAATCGGCGCCAGCGCCTTTCCCGGAAACCGCGACGAGGCGTGCCGCGCCGGAATCACAGCGAGAACTTGCGCGGTTGCGGAATCGGCCATTAAAACTCGGTCCTCCCTATTCTGACGCCCAATCCTAACATGGCGGCCCGGGGACGGCCCCAGCGCCAGGAGCCATAGGAACTCCCGGCTGAAATAAGTAGTTGACGCGCTTGTTTTGCGTCGGGGTGGTGATACAATGCCGTTCAGTCAAGCGTGTTCGGGGGTGCCCTTGAAGCGCCGCGCCGCGAGACCGGGCCGGGATTGGAAGGTCGCGGCGGCCTGTGTGTTCGTGGCATTCCCCGTCACAATTTTCTCCCCTTTCATTCTTACGCCTACCGCTTGCGCCCAGGAGGAATCGCCTGGTCCCGCACCTGCTCCGTCGCTTTCCAACGCGGGCAAGGCGCTCGGGAAAATTCTCAAGACGGAAACGGATTTGACGCTCGTGAGCGTCACGGTGACGGACCCCATGGACCGTTCCGTGACCGGGCTGGAACAGGAGAATTTTCGAGTCTTCGAGGACGGCGCCGAGCAAGAAATCGTGCAGTTCATGAACGAAGACATTCCCGTTTCCATCGGCGTGATATTCGACAGGAGCGGGAGCATGGCGGACAAAATCGACAAGTCCAAGCTGGCCGCCAGACAATTTTTCCGCACCGCCAATCCGCAGGATGAATTCTTCCTCGTGGATTTCAACGACCGAGCGCAACTGGCCACTCCCTTTACGCTGGATGTTGACGCTTTGCAAAACCAGCTGACGGACGCGGTCGCGCGCGGGCAAACGGCCCTGTACGATGGCGTGTACCTCGGTCTGAGCCAGATGAAGTGGGCGCACAACACAAAGAAAGCCTTGCTCATCATATCGGACGGAGGAGACAATCACAGCCGCTACACGGAAGAAGACGTTCGAAGATTCATCGAGGAGGCGGATGTTCAGATATACGCCATCGGCCTGTTCGAGCCGGGTGGAGGGCCCACACCGGAAGAACAAGAGGGACCCTCTTTGCTGCACGACCTGGCGGAGATGACCGGCGGGCGGGAATTCAAGGTAAACAGCCTGGGGGATCTTCCGGACATCGCGACGAAAATCAGCATGGAGTTGCGCAACCAATATGTCATCGGATACAGGCCAAGCAATAAGGGGCACAATGGAAAATGGCGGAAGATCAAGGTCCGGCTGCAACCGCCCAAAGGCCTGCCGCCGCTCACTGTTTACGCCAAGAGCGGCTATTTCGCGCCGGCAAACTGAACAGCGCTCGCCTGTAAACTTTCTCGCCTTCACTCTTGCCTTTGTTCTTTCGCTTGCTGCCCTGGTAGCAAGCGCCGGCGCGCAAGCGCAAAGCCAGTTGCCTCCGCTCGCGCCTCCCAATCCGCCGCCTCCCCCCGGCTATACGCCGCCGGGGCAGACGACGAACCAGGACCATAGGATCAAATCGGAAGTGGAGCTGGTGGTGTTGCACGTGACGGTCGCGGATCCCGGCGGCCAATTCGTATCCGGGCTGGCGCAGGACAATTTTCGTGTGTTCGAGGACAAGGTGGAACAAAAAATTTCCTTTTTTTCCTCGCGCGATATTCCCGTCACCATGGGGCTGGTGATTGACAACAGCGGCAGCATGGCCGAGAAGCGCGATCAGGTGAATGCGGCGGCGCTCGCGTTCGTCCATTCGAGCAACCCGCAGGACGAAGCGTTCGTTGTGAATTTCAATGACGAGTATTACCTCGACACCGAGGGGGATTTCACGAGCGATCCGCAGAATTTGAGCGACGCGCTGTCGCGGATTGAGACGCACGGCAGCACGGCGCTCTATGACGCCGTCATCGGCTCGCTCGACCATTTGAAAAAGGGGCACAAGGATAAAAGGGTGCTGCTACTGGTTACCGACGGCGACGACGACGCCAGCACCAACACCTTCGAAACCACCCTGAAATTCGCCGAGCAATCCGACGCGACGATTTACGCCATCGGCGTGTTCAGCGACGACGACCGCCAGCATGACAAGCGCATGGTCCGCCATTCGACGCGCGTACTCACGGAGCTTGCCGAGGCCACGGGCGGCGCGGCCTACTTTCCGGCGAATCTGGGGCAGGTGACTCCCATCTGCGAGCAGGTGGCGCAGGAAATTCGCAGCCAGTATTCCATCGGCTACTATCCCTCGAACACGGCGAAGGACGGAACATTCCGCACCGTGCAGGTGCAATTGATCGAGCCGCCGAAAGAACGCGGAAAATTGAGCGTGCGCACGCGCAGCGGTTACTACGCGCAGAAGGCGGCCTCCGCCGCCGGCAATTGACCGCAGACCAGCGCGTTTAGCGGGCCGAAAGTTCATCCCCAAAACTTTTGCCGTGCGGAATGGCTGCGCCGAAATTCGCGGCGACGGTCTGGCCCATGTCCGCGAGCGTCGCGCGAATTCCCAGATTCACGCCGCCCGGCGCGCCGGGGGTATACGCCAGGATGGGAACGTATTCGCGCGAATGATCGGTCGAGGGACTCACGGGATCGGGATCGCAGCCGTGGTCAGCGGTAATGAGAAGCAGGTCCGAGGTGCGGAGCGAATCGGCGAAGGGGCCGAGAAGAGCGTCGAATTCCTCGAGCGAGCGCGCAAATCCTTCCACGTCCTTGCGATGGCCGTAGAGCATGTCGAAATCCACGAGATTGGCGAAGACCAAGCCCGCACGCACGCTCGAAAGCGCATGCGTTAGCTGGGCCATTCCATCGGTGTTATTTTTCGTGGTGACGTAATTTTCCACTCCGCGGCCATTGTATATGTCGTGGATTTTCCCGACGCCGAGGACAGGCACCTTGTGCTCCGCGAGCACGTCGAGGAGCATGGGGCGCGGCGGCTCGACGGCGTAATCGTGGCGCCGCTCCGTGCGCCTGAAATTCCCCGGCGCTCCCACAAACGGCCGCGCGATCACGCGCCCCACGCGATGCGGCCCATCGAGCAGCTTCCGCGCGATTTCGCACATGCGGTAAAGTTCGGTGATGGGGATCACGTCTTCGTGCGCGGCGATTTGAAATACGCTGTCGCCCGAGGTGTACACGATGGGAAAGCCGGTGCGCATGTGCTCCTCGCCCAGCCGGTCGATGATCTCGGTGCCGGATGCGGGAACATTGCCGAGCGTGCGCCGGCCGATCTGTCGTTCGAATTCCTCGATAAGCGGCTTGGGGAAGCCGTGGGGATAGACGGGGAAGGCGCGGTCGAGCCAGATGCCGGCCATTTCCCAATGGCCGGTGGTGGTGTCCTTCCCCGGCGAGACGGTGGCGCCCTTGCCATAGTTTCCGGCGGGCCGCGCAGGCGGAGTGAGGTGTTCGAGCGGTTTGATGCTGGCGAGACCGAGGCGGACGAGATGCGGGAGCCGCAGCGGGCGCGAACGCGCAACGTGCCCGAGCGTGTCGCGGCCCGCGTCGCCATAACCCGCCGCGTCGGGCAGTTCGCCGATGCCCACGCTATCGAGCACGATCCAGATTACACGCCCGAAGCGCGGGCCAGCCTGTTTCGTCATGTGAGTTACAGTCGTTGCTTCATTCTCCGCATTTGACTTTGAAATTTCGGTTTGCAGGCTCATTCCGCGCTATTTTAGCAAAGCGAGCCGGAAGCCTCCATGTTTCGTGTAGGCCGGGCGCCATGTGAGGCGCTTGCGCAATATTAGGTTTGTGATACACTTCGCGGCCAAGTAGTCACATTAAAAATAACGGAGGAGCATTCAAATGGTCCTTCTTCTGTCGGTTCTTCTCTGGATGGGGCAGTTTTATAATTATCCGGTGGTTCCCAATGCCCCCACCGGCGTGCAGGATCCCAAATTTCCTTTGCGCGTAAAAATTCTAGGGACCAATTGGACCCATGGTCCGCTGGGCACGCACGGATGGGGCCGCGGCGATCTGGTGGTTCCTCAGCGGCAGGGATTCGATTACACCTACGATTGTTCGCAGCCATTCATGGTCACGACGGGCGATGAAATATATTCGGCGCGCTGGAAAAAACAGGATAAGCAGCTCGAATTGCTCGTGGGCAAGATCGGCTCGGACAATAAAGCCGACAAGTGCGAGCTCAACGTGAACCTTCAACCCTTCGTCTACGAGAGACGTAACGGCGGCATCGTCACCGTCCCCCTCCCACAGTAGCTCCGCCCGCCGCATGCGCGTGCGCTGCGGCCGCGCTCTGGTGGTCCAGGCCCGCCCCAGAAGCACCGGGTTGAGAGGCGCCTCCTCATCTTTTATATTTGAGGCGGGCCGGACCAGAGAAAATTTCTGCCGCTTACTGGCTGCTTCCTCCGCTGCTCTTCACGGGATCGTAAACCAGCCGGAATACGACGGGCTGCGTAAACCGCTCACTTTCCATTTTCGTGGTCACGAATAGCTGCTTGCCGTCGGGAGACAATTCGTACGTCTGCGTGTTCGTGCCTCCGTGCCTCTCGGCTACGGCGACGAGCTGGCTTCCCTGCCACTGGGCTGCGGGAGGCGCGTAGTCGTCTTCACCGCCGGAGGAACTGGAAGAAGTGCTCGAACCTCCCTGCGTGCTCGCCGGCGTGGCCGCGCTACTCGCGGAATAGAGCGCGAGCACGCGGCCGGAACTTCCGGTGACTTTTGCGGATGTATTTGTCTGCTCGATCGTGAGTTGGGAGAGTTCGTTCAACATGCCTTCACCCTGGCCCCGCCCACGGCCTCCGCCATTGCCGCCGTACCCGCCGCCTCCATAACCTCCTCCGCCTCCGTTCCCGCCTCCGCCCCAACCGCCTCCGCCCCAACCGCCGTGGCCTCCGCCCTGCCCGCCCTCTCCGCCTGCCATGGCCTCGCGCATCTTCTGGCGGGGGTCGTCACTCTGATCCTTATTAAGCGCCCACGTGCCGGCAAGGTTCGGTCTGGCGCCGGCGGCTTGAGCTACAGGTTGACCCGTGGGCTGAGATGCAGGCGCCGTCTGATCGGAAGACGTAGCGGCCGGCATCGGGCCAGCCGTGCCCGATTGAGCAGAGGCCCTGCCTGCCGGAAGCAGAAACAAAATGGCCGCGCCGAAGATGGCGAGACCCCATCGAATGAAATGTTGCGGTTGAAGCTTTTCCTGCATGGATTCCTCTTTCATGGCCTCTCGTGCCTCCTCCATCGCTTCTTCGCGGCGCTTGTCATATCGTTTCGTTTTCACATAGGGAGATAATTCCGCTGGCATGTTTCAATAGTTCCAGAACCTCTGCGGCGAAATTTTGGAACTCGCGCCCTTCCTCCTGTATCATGCGAGATGCTCTCTTGGATGCGGCGGACGCGCCTAGCGTGCGTACGCTGGGGGTTGTCCTGACTCGGGCCTTTGACTGGGCTGCGCCGCGTGGCGCGGCCTTTTCCGCATGGCATGGCACGAAAGGGGAATGCAATAGATGGCACACTCGTCCACGCAAATGAAGCTGGCCGTCCTGGGGGCGGGGAAAATGGGCGGCATATTGATCGAGGCGTTTGTGAAGCGCGGACTCGTGTCGCCGCATGATATTTCCGCCACGGCTCACCCCGCCGACCTCGCGCGCGCCAACGCCGCCAAGCTGCCCATTTCCGTGGGGACGGATAATCGCGCGGCGGTGCGCGGCGCGGACGTCGTCCTGCTCTGCGTGAAGCCTCAAAACGTGGCGCAGGTGGCCGACGAAATCCGTCCCGAGCTGAAAGAGGGCAAGCTGGTGATTTCGATTGCGGCCTCCGTGCCTACGAGTTACATCGAGCGCCGGCTGGGCGCGAATGTGCCCGTGATTCGCGTGATGCCCAATACCCCTGCGATCGTGGGCGCGGGAATCACCGCCATTGCCAAGGGGAAATCTGCTACGCAGAAGGACGTCGAGATTGCGGAAGAACTGTTCGGCGCCGTGGGCAAAACCGTGGTCGTGGATGAAAAGAATATGGACGCCATCACTGGACTTTCGGCCAGCGGTCCGGCTTTCATCTACATCATTCTCGAATCGCTGGCGGAAGGCGGCGTCAAGATGGGACTCTCGCGCGAACTGGCCACGCTGCTGGCCGCGCAGACGGCGCTCGGCGCCGCAAAGGTCGTCCTCGAAACCGGCGAGCATCCCGCGCAGCTCAAGGACATGGTGACGACTCCCGCCGGCTGCACGATGGATGGGATTCTCGAACTCGAAGAGGGCGGCCTGCGCGTCACGCTGATCAAAGCGGTGGTGAAGGCGGCGCAGCGCGCCAAGGAACTCCTCGTCACAGACGACGCCGCGCCAGAGCACAAATAGAGCCAGAGGCTCGCGCCCCGCCGCCTACCAGCGCAATAAAACCAGCTCCCCGCAAAAGCCGGGCCCCATTGCTGCAAGAATGCTCAGTGTTCCCGGCTTGGGGCGACGGTGTTTATAAACGTCCTCGAGAACCAGCAGCACGGAAGTGGAAGAAATGTTGCCGACCTTGCGCAGGGACTCCCACGACGCCACGAGATCTTTTTCCGTCAGGTCCAGAGCGGTCGCGGTTGCTTCGAGAACCTTGGGGCCGCCCGTGTGCATAATCCAACTCTTGATGTCGCCGCGGCTAAGCCCCTGCTCTCCGAGAAACGTATCCACGTCTCCGCCCAGGTGGCGCACCACTGTGTCTGGAACCTCGGGTGACAATACGATGCGAAAGCCTTTTTCGGAAATGTCCCAGCCCATCACTCGCTCCGTATTGGGGTAGAAGATGGACTTCGTGGCAAGAATTTCCGGCCCGTCGGATTCCACATCGGAACCAACCACGATCGCCGCTGCGGAGCCATCGCCGAAGAGCAGCGCCGAAATCAGGTGCGCCATGGAGATATCATCGCGCTGCAGCGTGAGCGAACATAGCTCCACCGATAGCAGCGCAGCCGCCTGATCCGGATAAGCGCGCACGTAATCCGCCGCGCGCGAAATTCCGGCAGCGCCCGCCACACAGCCAAGTCCGAAAATGGGAATGCGCTTGATGTTCGCGGAAAGCCCCATCCGATTCACGAGCCGCGCATCGAGCGATGGCGCCGCGATCCCGGTGACGGACGTGACAAAAATCGCACTCAGTTCCCGCGGCTCGAGCCCGGCGCGAACCAGCGCCCGGCACAGCGCCTTCTCTCCCAGATCGAGCCCCGCTTTAATCCATACGTCGTTCGCCTCCCCCCAGGTCTGCATATTCTCGTAAAAACTTATAGGCTCGACCAGGAACCGCCCGTCTACCTTCATGCTTTCGTTGAGGCGGTCGAGAATATCGGGATTGGGCAGGCGCTCCCGCCAATAGTTCTTCAATGCCTCGACCAATACTTCCTGCTTAAAGTAACGCTTGGGAAAAGCGCTGGCGACGCCGGCGATCCTCATCAATTGGGCTCCTTGATTTTCCCGCTCGGGGCGAGCGAATACATTACCGTGACTTGGCCCCGCACTCAATCTTCTTTGCAAAGATTTGCTGACTGGCACGGCACCGTAGTTTTCACCGGCTACGATGTGCGGGGGGAAATATCGGTTGGCGGGCTCGAAGAAGAAATTCCCGGGTCTTGCTGGTTAAGACCCGGGCTCAGGGATTGAAGCTGGCTGGGCCGAGAAGAATTTCGAGTAAGTCTGGGCGAACGCCGTTAGTAATTCAAAGATCTTAGGAGCAGCAGCAGCCGCAGGACGAAGTGGAACCCGCCCGCAAGAAGGACGGCACGCAGGACCGCAATTTTGTTCGCTACGCCACGCTCGCTTGCCGTGGAGCGACCCTCAAGGCCGCCGGGAAAGGGCATGGCGGCCGCAACAGCGGTCGGATTCGAGTTCCAATGCTCGTGTGTGACCATGTCCACGGCGTTTTCTTAGTTGACAACGTAAACCGGCGTATCGTGTTCGATTGCCACAACCATGGACTTGAAGATGTCCACATCCCAGCTATCAGCAACGCGCAGCCGCACGACGTTGCACGTTTCCGATAGCAGGCGCCCGCGCAATGGCACCCTCAAATCGCCCGTCACAATGCGGAGAACCACAGGTTGCCCCATCCAAACTGCGTATCCACCTTCCATGGCGTTTCCTCCCCAGAATTGGCCCGCTCGAACAATTCAAGTTTCACGCCGGCGTAAGGGGAGGCCAATGGTACCGGGGGCTAAACCTCGTAGGAGGGCAGTACTATGCACGCAGCACCGACCCGTTCCAAGCCGCTTTTCTGCTATTGTGAAGATGGGTCGCCGAGGGCCGACCTGCGCCCGAGAATGGATCCGCTAGATCAATGATCGAGCTTCTAAAGCACCTGATGGAACGGCTCTACGACATTCGAGGGCTAATCGAATGGGGCGGGACGCTGCTCGTTTGCGGCATCGTATTCGTCGAGACGGGGATGTTCGTGGGATTTTTCCTGCCGGGCGATTCCCTGCTGGTCACGGCCGGGGTTTTCGCAGGTGCGGGGCAATTAAAACTGGCCTGGCTGCTCTCCATGGTCACGCTGTGCGCGATCGCCGGAGATCAGTCCGGCTATTGGATCGGCCGCAAGGCTGGCGAGAGTCTTTACCGCCGTGAAGACTCGCGGTTTTTCAAAAGGCGCCACCTCGAAAGCGCGCACGAATTCTATGAAAAATACGGCGGCAAGACGATTATCCTGGCGCGCTTCGTTCCCATTATACGGACGTTTTGTCCGCCCGTTGCCGGGGCGGCGAAGATGAGCTATGCGCGCTATTTGCTTTACGACATTTTTGGGGGGGTGTGCTGGGTGTGGAGCATGGTGCTTGTGGGATACACACTCGGGCGGACCGTCCCCAACGTGGACAAAAAAATCCATTACATTATCGCAGCGGTGATCGTTATCTCGCTCATGCCCGCCGCATACCACGCCTGGAAATCGCGCGGAAAGAATACCGCGCCGGCAGCGCCGCGGCTCCGTCCCACCGAATCGGAAAATCACCCGCCCTCAGCGTGAGCAAAAGCGCTCCGAAATGCAAAACGGGGAACCTGGCAGTTCCCCGTTTTGCTCTTTTGACAGCCTCGCCGAAGCCGAACGGCATCGCCGAGGTTCGCACCGCAAAAGCGGTGTGGTAACCAGTGTCAAGAATCAATGCCCGGTGGAGTCATACCTCCTCCCATCACGAGCAACTACAACTCCCTCATACTCCCGCGCTTCGACGAATGCAAGAGGAAAATAGCGAACGGGCCGACCTGCGCCGGAGCTTACGCAACGTGGGGGCTTACTTCAGGAAAAGGGCTTCGCGAACCTGATCGCGGCCCACGAAAGTCTTCGACGAGCGGAACTTCGCGAACAGATCGAGTATTTCACGGTTGCGGAAAACGCGGGCATGAACGGCGATCGTGGGCGCGGCAAGAAGCTCCACTGAATGGCTGTCCGCCACGCGATAGCGGTGAAAGCGCTCCGCCGGACGGCTGTGGAAAAGCGCCAGCATGGCGCCGCCGGGATGCAGGACGCTGAAGATGCGCTCCATCACGAGCGGCACGACCTCGGCATCGAAATAATCGAGCAGGTCCCATGCCAGCACGCCGTGAAATCTGTGCTCAGGATATTGCAGGGCGCCCGCCAGAAATTTCTCGCCGAGCAAGGCCTGAGAAATCCTCTCGCCCTCAGCGACGGAAGGACATGTGCGCAGTCGCTCTTCCTCCGCGGCCTGAAAATCCGTCCAGGTCCGCAGCACGTCTTCGGTAGTGATGCGATACCCTTTGTCCACGAAAAAAGCGACCGTGGATTGCCACACGGGCCCGAGATCAAGAACGCGGCAATTGGGCGTGTCGCTCAGCTGCCAGAGAAACTCTTTGAGTCCATTCGAGATGCGGATGTTCGCAGAGGGACTGGCCGCGGCGACGGGTCCAGGTTTTGGGGCCCGGGTGACTGCTGGGGCAAGACGCGTCTTGGCCATCCAATTCATCGCTGCTTACTCGGACTCCACATGGGCATGTACGGGATGCAAGACATCGGGATCCACAACCTCCGCGGCTGCCTTAGCAGAAGAGCCACGCGGGTCAGTGGGACGTATCGTCTCGACGGAGCCCCGAAGCCGTGCGCCGTCATCAATCGCCAGGCGCGGCGTGAGGACGCTTCCCTGCACACAGCTGGATGGACCCAGGCGCACGCTTTCAAGACCCTTCAGGTTTCCCTCAACTGTTCCATTAACAACGATTTCGCGCGCCTCAATATCCGCCTGCACGCGGCCTGTCGCACCGACGGTAACGCGGGCCTCCGCCAGGCGGATTTTTCCCTGCGCCTCACCATCAATGTATAGGTCCGACTTTCCCGAGAGCTCCCCCCGAATTTTGAGGCCGGCACCAATCCTGGATGCGCCCGAGGGGATGTTCTCCCTAGAGATGGTTTGGGCACTTGTTGCGGGGACTACGGACGTGGGCTGCGTTGATTGCGGGGTGATTTGCGACGCTTGCTGAGATGTCGTCGGACTTTGAAGCGGAGTCGGAGCAGGTGTACCGTGGTCGAACCGCGACGTCAACGGCGTGTCCGAGGGCTGCGAGGACGGCTTGACCTCTGCAGATTTACGCCACATGAAAACCTCCCAAGCGGGTACCGGGACTCCGCACCCCTGAGGGCAGGCACCCTGTTTCTGGCTGCCAAACTATAGTACAGCCACAATCAATTGTAAACAGGCAGTATAGGGCGCGGTGCCAAAGGCCCAATAGCTGGGACAATGGGTTACCTGTGGAAATTCGAGTGAATAAATTGAGGAAATTGTGAGAGATCGTCGCTGTGGAAATTGTGGAAAAAGATTTCGCTTACTGTCTGAACGTCGCTGTGGCGCATCTCCCACAGCGCGACCATCATTCCCACAGTCTCGTGGAAAAATATTTTCATGCCTCCGCGTGTTCGCCACCAACTGCTGGGATCGTAATCGGAATCAGGAGCGGCTACAACGTATAGGACTGTCCCGGGAGGGAGCGTGCGCTCGAAAATATATTTCGAGCGGCGCGTGTGATAATTCGAAGTGACCACTATAATCCGTTTCCAGCCTCGCGCTGAGGCGAGCTGGCTAATGGCCATCGCCTCCTCTCTTGTGTTCGCCGCGAGATGCTCGAGACGGACAATCGCTCCCGCCGGCACACCGTGGCTTTCCAGATCATGCTCTTCCAGTTGCGCGATACTGGCATATGGACGCAAGAACCTGCCGCTGGCGACCACCCGAGGAGCCCATCCGGCATGGAATAGCTCCGCGGCACGCGCCGCGCGATCACCTTGATAGTTGTCGTCGCCGAGAATCACTATGGCATCAGAGGCCTGCGGCGGTTCGCTCACAATCCAGAATTCACCGGCGAGCCTGAGCAGCGGATGACGCGCCAGGTAAATGGCGAAAAGAAACACCCCAAAAAAAAGAAGGAATAATAGCCGGAAGAAAATCCCACCCTGCTGGGAATTTGGGGCAAAACGGCATCCGGAGCGAAGCGTCATTTGCCTGGATCGAGCTGCCGCAGCCGCTCGGCCGCTTCTTCAGGAAGAGTTCCGTTGAAATAGATTTCCTTGATGCTGTAAGACTTGCTTTTCGTCTCGACGATGGGAAGGATTTCGATATGCCAGTGGTAGTCGCCCGCGATGCTCTTCCAATACTCGCTCAGCTCACCCTTGGTTTGCAGTGTGTTCGGAGCCGTGTGCAAGACCATGTGGTAGTTGCCCGTTAGTTGCAGCAGACGACGGAGCGTGCGGCCGAGCAAGCCCGCGAGATGGCGGCGGTTCTCGCCCGGCAGGGGGGCCTCGAACTGATGATTGTGCGTCCGGGGCATTAGCCAGACCTCGTACGGGACTCGCGAGGCGTAGGGGCAAAAGGAGGAGTAATCCCCGGCCGTATCAACCACGCGCTTGGCCTGGCGGAGTTCCTGCCGGAGGATGTCGCAAAAAACGCAGCGCTCGCGATCGCGATACCATTCGCGCGCGGAGCGCAGCTCGTAAAGAATGCGGCGCGGGACAAATGTGGTCGCGGTTACCTGCGAATGCGAGTGCGGAAACTCCTCTCCCGATTGCGCTCCCTGGTTCTTGAATACGGTCACGTATTTGAAGCGTGCATCGCGCTTCAGATCGGCAATGCGCAGGGCATAGGCCTCGAGGACACGCTCGATTTCTTCATCCGTGAGATGCGCCAGCGAGCGCGAATGGTCCGGCGTCTCAACGATGATTTCGTGCGCTCCGATGGGAGCCATGCGGTCGTATATACCCTCGGCGCCGCGCGCGGGCTCTCCCTCGATGCGATAGATCGGACGGAAATGGGGATATACGCGCGCTTGCGCGGGCCCGTGCGAGGGCAACTCCAAAAGGGGTTTTGTGTCGGACAGGTTTTCCGGGCAGAGCGGGCAAGGATGCGGCGGGATTTTTTCACGCGCGGGATGGCCCGCAACGACCCAACTGCGAGTGATGGGATCCTTTCGAAGCTCCATTTTCCCCAAGGAAGACGTCACGGGGCCATCTTATACCGAAGCCATCACCGGGACAAAATTCGCTTTCGCGCGGCTCCGGCGGGAATGGTTCGCGCGGGGCGCCGTGCTATCCTCACGGTTTAGGAATTTGTTCTCGGGGATGAGGATGAACGAACCGCACGACCAAACGTTTATGGGAGCCGCACTCGAAGAGGCGCTTCTTGCGGCGCAGCGTGGAGAAGTGCCGGTGGGAGCGGTGATCGTAGTGGAGGGCCAAATCGTCTCGCGCGCCGGAAACCGAACGATTGCCGATGCGGACCCGACCGCTCACGCCGAAATCGCTGCGCTGCGCGAGGCTGCGGCAAAAATCGGAAATCATCGGCTGACGGGCGCGGCGTTGTATGTGACCATCGAACCCTGCGCCATGTGCGCCGGAGCGATGATCCAGGCGCGCATCCTGCGGCTCGTCTATGGCGCGGACGACCCGAAGGGCGGCGCGGTGCGCTCGTGCTTTTCCATCCTGGACCACCCCCAGCTCAATCACAGAGTCGAGGTGACTCCCGGCGTCCTTGCCGATGAAGCTGCGAACCTGCTGAAGGATTTTTTCGCCGCCCGCCGATAGCATTTCGCGCAAAGCGGCTGCGCCGGAGTTGTGGGGGGTCCGCGCATTTGTTAAGCTGAGAAAGTCAGCAACGACGCGGAGAGGTGTCTGAGCGGTTGAAAGAGCTCGCCTCGAAAGCGAGTGTAGGGGGAACCCTACCGTGGGTTCGAATCCCACCCTCTCCGCCATCTTCCCAAGCCGTTCATCTCCATGCCTCAAGTCATGGTTGCGGCCGCGTGAAAGTTCCGCTGACTAACCGGGCAACGCGAGAGGGCGGAAACTTGCCGGGCGGGGCGGACGGCGCGATACTCAAAGGATGAGGCGTGCGATTCCCTTCTTGATGGCTGCGGCGATCGCGGCTCTGCTGGCAGCCTCGTTTGCGACGCCTGGCGACGAGCTGAAGCTCAAGGACGGCATGAAGATCACCGGCACGATCGTCGGCTTCGAAGAGAATTCATTCCGGGTCCAGACGGCCTACGGCTTCGCCATCGTACAAAAGGACCAAGTCGTAGCCATCACCATCTCCGGCGCGACGAAAGCCGCGGCAGAAACAGCGCCTGGCGCCGCGAAGCCCGCAAAAAGCGAGAAAGCGAGCGCTCCCGCGCCTCAACCACCGCCGCCCGCGCCGGAAAAAATCTCCGCCACGGCATCCCCGCGAACTGCACCGGCTGCGCCTGCCACCACAAAAAGTGCTGCACAGCCAGCCGCCGCAACAACTCGACCCACCCCACCGGCGCAACCCGCCGCGCCCGAACCCATTCGCGAGGAAGTGAGTGGCAATACATACACCAACGAGACGTACGGCTTCAGCATGTACAAGCCGCCGGACTGGGAAGTGATCGCGGGCGCGCGCACCGTGCTGCCCGGCGCAATAGCCGCCATGGGCACCGAGGACGACACGACATACCTGCTCATCGGACAGCAGCCCGCCGGGAAATCGCTGGCGAACGACATCAGCGCGGCCGAGAAGCACCTGGCCGACATCATGGACAACTTTCGCCCGCTCGGCGAGACGCGCATCACGATCTCGGGCGGCCAGGCCACCGAGTTTCGCTTTCGCGGCGGCGTGGACCAGCAGGACTGGTCGGGTACGGCGGTTTTCATTCCGCGCGGGGCGCGCCTCTACACGATTTTCGGCATGACCCTCGCCGACACCGACCTGGTGCAAATTCAGGAAAATGTGATCGTCCGCGCGATTTCCAGCCTGCAATTCACTTCCCGGTAGCTTCTCGCGAATTAAAATTTCGTGACTTCGCTGAAGTGGAAGTCGCGACCGTTAATCGCCAGTTGACAATGCGGCCCGTTGTGATTACTTTCTCCCAAAGCAATACACGTTTCCCCTACTCCGCCCGGCGGGACAGTGCGACGGAAAAGAGAAAGACCATTTGGCAAGAGATCCATCATATTCTTCCGGAATAATGGGCGCATATTCGTTGTCCTTTTGACTCTCACAATGTGTGCGGTCATGGCGGAGCCGAAGACCCAGAAGACCCAAGTGATCAAAGCACCCTTCGGAAGCATGCCGGACGGGGCCGTGGTCGACATCTATACGCTCCAAAACGGGATCGTCGAAGCGCGGATCGCGACTTATGGCGGCGTCATCGTATCGCTCAAGGTGCCGGACCGCAAGGGAGAACAGGATGACGTGGTCCTGGGTTACGGCTCGCTTGATGAGTACGTCGCAGGCCGCCAGTTCTTCGGAGCCATCATCGGCCGCTACGCCAATCGCATCGCGCATGGACAGTTCCAGCTTGACGGCAAGACCTATTTCCTGCCGAAAAATAACGGCGAAAATACTCTCCACGGCGGGACGCGCGGATTCGACAAGGTCGTGTGGAAGGCGAGACCGATTGGAAATGGAATCGAACTCACGTACGTAAGCAAGGACGGAGACCAAGGATTTCCCGGGAACCTTACCGCGATCGTGCGCTACACCCTCGTCGGAAACGCGCTGCGAATCGAATACTCGGCTACAACCGACAAGGACACCGTGGTGAACTTGACGAATCACTCGTATTTCAATCTTGTAGGACAGGGTAAGGGCGATATTCTTGGCGAGGAACTTGAGCTCCATGCGTCTCGCTACACTCCGGTTGATGCGACCCTCATTCCCACCGGGCAATTGGAGTCCATCGAAGGGACGCCCTTCGACTTTCGCAAACTCACCCCCATCGGGAAACGCATCGGCGACGACAACGGGCAGTTGCGTAACGCCAAGGGGTACGATCATAACTGGGTCTTGGACAAACCCGCAGGCGAGATGGGCAAGGCAGCGGAAGTGTATGAACCGACGTCAGGAAGGGTGATGGAGGTTCTGACAACCCAGCCCGGCATCCAATTCTACTCGGGGAATTTCCTGGATGGTTCCGACGTGGGAAAGGGCGGACGAGTTTACGGCCATCGTTCGGCGTTCACTCTGGAGACACAGCACTATCCCGATTCCCCAAACCATGCAAACTTCCCTTCCACGGAATTGAAACCGGGCCAGACGTATCACGAGGTAACCGAATTCAGGTTTTCGACCAGATGAACCTTGAGTGACGGACAACGGGCAGGGCCTCATTTTCTAGAATTTCGTGACTTCGCTGAAGTGGAAGTCGCGGACCTTCATCGCTGGGACGACCATTTCGAAGGATTCTTCACCGGCGGCGCGGACGGCCGGGCCGAGCATCTCCACATGCGCGAGCATCTCTAAAATGCTCTGGTTGAAGCGGAAATTGCGGATACCGCCCGCGACGCGGCCGTTTTCGACGAGGAACGTGCCGTCGCGCGTCATGCCGGTGAGAATTTTTTCGTAGGGGTCCACTTCGCGGATGTACCACAGGCGCGTGACGAGGATGCCGCGCTCGGTCGAGCGGACCATTTCGTCCACCGATCTATCGCCGCCCGCGAAAACGAGATTCATGGGCGCTTCGCCATATTCATTGGGGAGCGAGAAGCCGTGGCCGGTGGGCTTCGCTTTCATTTTTTTCGCCGTGGCGCGCGCATAGACGAGATTTTTCGTCGCGCCGCGATCCACGAGCAGCACCTTCTGCCGTGGGACGCCTTCGCCGTCGTAGGGCGCGCCGGTTTGCAGCGGATGGTAGGCATCGTCCCAAATGGAAATATTTTCGCCGAAGATTTTCTTTCCCATGCGGCCGGTGAGGCAGGAGCGCTTGTCGAGCACGGCCGTGCCCGCGAAATCGTAGAAGAGGAAACCGACAAGGTCGAGGACCGCCGGCGGTTCGAGGATGGCCGTGTAGTGGCCGGGCGGAAGCTCACGAGGCTGGCGCGACGAGGCGGCTTTGCGGCTGGCGCTCTCGGCGAGGGCGTCGGGATGGATCTCGCGAATGTCGGGCGAATTCGATTTGGCCCAGCCGGAGGAATTTTCCTCGAGGATGGTGACGGAAAATTCGGCGCGGGTTTGCTCGTGGCGCACAAATAGCCCCTTGGAATTCACAAGCACGCATTGCACCGAGCCGGAGGAAAAGATTCCCGCCGCCGTCTGCTTGGTCTTCTCCGCCATTTTGCAGACGCGCGCGACGGCGCGGGCGCGGCCCTGGGGAGTGGCCGCCGCGGTAGCCGGAAAAAAGCGCGCGACTTTCCGATATTTCTGCGCGCGAAGCATCGGAAGGAGGTCCGGGATTTCGGGCGTGTTGCGGGCAAGGCTCACGGCCGCGGCAACAGCGCGGCGCAGGGACTCCTCGTCCGTTTTGTTGGTCGAGGCGCGGGCCGTGCGCCCATCCACCACGGCGCGCACGGAAATGGAGAGCGTGCGCTCGGCGACATTCTGATGGATGGTGTTGTTGGCGAAGCGGGTGAGGGCGCTCGATTCGGAAGTGATTTCGACTTCCGTTTCCTCCGCACGGCTGAATTTGAAAATGCGCGCGGCAATATTTTCGAGCTCCGCCGCCGGTATTTTTTTCGAGCGCGTCATTTGAAGAGAGATCCTTCGTCGCTCCGCTCCTCAGGATGACGGCCGTTCATTTTTCTGTTTTGAATGTAGGCCGTCATTTTGCGAAGGCGACTCCGACTTTCACGTTGCGGAAGCGCGCGGGCGCGGCGCCGTGGCCCGTGCCGATGCTCTGTTGCGGCTGGCCCTTGCCGCAGTTGGGCGTGCCCCAGAGCGTCCAGTGATCGCGGGAGCAGATGGCGTCGCAGCTATTCCAAAATTCGGTAGTGATGCCGCTGTAGCTGGGATTCTTGATCATGCGTGTCTTTTTGCCGCCCTTGATTTCCCAGCCGATTTCGGTGGAGAACTGAAAATTGTAGCGGCGGTCGTCAATGGACCAGGAGCGGTTGGTCTCCATGAGGATGGCGTCGTCGGTATCGGCGATCAGGTCGTCGTATTTCCACGTGCCGGGATTTAGGCTGATGTTGGTCATGCGGATGATGGGGAGGCGGTTCCAGCTTTCGCAGCGCATGGTGCCGTTCGAGCGTTTTTCGCCGATCGCGAAGGCCGTTTCGCGATTGCTCAGATAGCCGGTGAAAAGGCCGTTCGTGATGATGGGCGTGCACTGCGCGGCCACGCCTTCGTCGTCGTAGGCGAACGTGCCGAGGCCGGGGCCGTGCGCGAGCCGCGCGTCCGCGACCACATTGACGATATCGGAGCCGTACTTCAGCTTGCGCAGCTTATCCACGGTGAGGAAACTCATGCCCGCGAAATTCGCTTCCATGCCGAGGACGCGGTCGAGCTCAATGGGATGGCCAATGGATTCGTGAATTTGCAGCCCGAGCTGCGAGCTGCCCAGAATAATCGTACCCTGGCCTTCGGGGCATTGCGCGGCGGAGTGCAGCGCGACGGCCTCCTCGGCAATGCGAGCCGCATTGCCGACCAAATCGAGCGATTCGACCAGCTCATAGCCTTGCAACATGTGCTGGCCGCCGAAACTATTTGGATAGGAGCGCTTCTGGATTTCCGAGCCGGCAAAGCTCGTGGCCACGATTCCCGCGCCTGATTGCATTTTTACTTGATGAATCGAGGAGCCGGTGCTGGAAGCGAAAAGCTGCTCGATTCGGCGGAAGGACATCGAGCCTTCCGCGACCGTTACGCCCTTGACGCGGCGCATTTCTTTGTCCGCGGCAAGCAGGAGATCCATTTGGCGCTCGACGGGAATGCGGAAGGGATCTTTCAGGAAGGGATTCTGCCAGGTATCCACGTGGGCCAGCTCGGGAGCCAGCGCGAAATTTTCGCGCTTGGCAAGCGCTGAAGCCTTCGCAATCGCGACGGCTTCGGCGGCGCAAGCCTCGACGCCTTCGCGCGTGAGCCGGTCGGTTCCGGCAAAGCCCCAGGCCCCGGAAGCAATTACCCGGATGCCGATTCCGAGCGATTCGCTTTCCGCGAGGGCGCCCACTTCGCCATTCTTGGTGGAAATATCGCGGTGACGGATGTCCATGACGCGCACGTCGGAATACGTAGCGCCACGGCGTTTGGCAGTCTCCATCGCCCAGTTGGCTAGCTGTTGCATCCGTGTCTTGTGTGCGTCCTAGTTTCGTTAGAGCGAAGCGAACTCGCCGCTCGAAGAATAATTATGTGCAAAGACGAAGCTAGCAACTGCGGGGCGAAGTTTCAAGTGGGACCTGCGGCGGACTCGAAATGACGCCGGAATAGGCCCTTCAAGAAGCTGGTGCATAGGAGTCTGGTTTACTCGCGGGGCACAACGACGGGATTGCGCCATGCGTACCATTGATTCATGCCGTTTCGAGCGCAAAACTTAGTTGTCCCGGAACAGGTGCCACATGGTAGGCGGACCGGCGCTTCGCAAAGGCTGCGACCCTCTCTCCATGCTCGAATCGGGGTTCGATGGAAAATCTCATAGGGAAAGCAAACCATAATTCGCGCTCGGCGGGGATTAGCGCACAAAGGCGAATAGCGCTCCGGCTGGGGCTGGCGTGTTTGCTTCTGCTCGCACTCGCACTGTGCTGGCGATACGCAGCGAAGCAGGACTGGCTTGGTGTCTTTGCCGGCGTGTCTCCGATTGGAAACCTGAAAGGCATCCGGGCGGGAAGTCCCGTCCGGATTCGCGGCGTGGTCACCTACTACGATTTCGGCTCACAGTCGCTCTATGTGCAGGATGGGAGCGGGGCCATCCATATTAGTTCCCTGGCGCGCGATTGGAATTTGCATCCGGGCGAGCGGATCGGAGTGTCGGGTGAAGCGACAGCGGACTTCGGCGACAATCCTGGGCCGGGCAGCGTGGCCCTCTCCCACATGCAAGTCAAGATACTCGGCGAATCTGATCTGCCCCCTCCCGTGCGGATTTCGGCTAAAAATTTCCCGCCTTCTGGGCTGGGAGCCGAGAGGATTGAATTGCGCGGAGTTGTCCGCGCCGCGACAAGGGAAAATGGGCGTGTCGCTCTGAACTTGGCGCTAAAGGAAAATGGCGAAACCGTTCAGGACAGGTTCAATAGAAGTGTCCAAATCCCGGCCCTTATCCTGAATGGCGGAAACCTCGCTCCCAGCGCACTCGTGGATGCCGAAGTTGTTCTGCAGGGCGTTGTGGTGCCCACGACTCCCGATGACGTCTCCGCGAACCTCGGCTTTCAGTTTCTCGTGCCGGATTCTGCGAGTGTGCGCGTGGACGAGCCCCCTCCGCTGCATCCGGCCCCTGTCAGTTCAATCCGTACTCTTCTTGTGGATACTGCGCTGGTTTCTTCCGGCCACCGCCTGCAATTGCGAGGGAAGGTAAAAACTCAAGATCTCGCCCATCACAGTCTGGTCATTGCAGACGACACCTGCGCCCTTCCTCTCCACACCAGCGATACGACGCCCGTGAAACCTGGTGATACCGTGGAGGTGCAGGGGTTCCCGGTCATAAATGTACACACACTCGTCTTGCAGAACGCCACGTTCCGGTTGATCGAACCGGAACGAGGCGCCGCGAGCCTCTCGAAAACTCGGCCGCAGGATCAAGAACGGCAAGAAGGCCTTCCGGTGCTCACCACCGTCGAGCGCGTGCGCGGACTCTCAGCCGCACAGGCAATTCTACGGTACCCCGTTCGGCTACGCGGAGTTGTGACCTACTACAACGCACAGTGGCGCTACCTCTTTTTCCAGGATTCGACGGCCGGCATTTTCGTGGACTCCGCAGGGCAGCCTGATGCCCCGCAAACCGGGCAAGAGATTCAGTTGAATGGGCTCACAGACCCGGGTGATTATGCTCCCATCATCGTCCAACCGCGCATCGAGTTACTTGGTAAAGGCCATTTGCCCACCCCCCATAGGCCGTCGATGGCGGAGGTCACATCCGGAACCGAGGATGGGCAATGGGTTGAGCTCGACGGCATCGTGCATCCCATAAAATCGGACCAGCAGGGACGCGCTTGGTTTGATCTCTATACCGATCTTGGTCCCGTGCGCGTGCATACAACCTTCCTGCTGCGGGATATCCACGCGGACACTTTGGGCGACGCCAGGGTGCATGTCCGCGGAGTTCTGGGGGTAATTTTCAACGAGCACAGGCAAATCACAGGGCCGCGGTTATTCCTGCCCAGCATGGACTTTTTGACCGTTTTGCAGCCGGCGCCGGCCGACCCATTCTCCGTCCCGCCCCATCCCATTAATCAGCTCTTGCAGTTTTCACCTAAAGGAGGCTCCAACCACCGCGTCCGCGTGCAAGGCGTCGTCTCCATGAATCCCAGCGGCGAAGGATTGTACATCGAAGATGACACGGGAGGGCTTCTGCTTCAGGTGGACGACGATTCATTCCACATCGGTGATCGGGTGGACGCCGTGGGTTACGCCATGCCCGGCGAGTATTCACCCGTCCTCCGCGATGCGATCGTCCGAAAAATAAGCCGGGGCGCACTCTATTCCGTCCCCTTGATTACACCTCACGACGCGCTCACCGGCAACTTCAACAATCAATTGGTGGCCATCGAGGGGCGGCTCTTGAGCCACGTCGCCAGTTCCAAGGATCAGGTCCTGGTCCTGCAAAACGGCAACTTCGTTTTTGATGCGTACCTCGAAACCAGCAAATACTTGCCGGAGCTCGATGGGCTCCGTGACGGCAGCACCGTACGCCTTACCGGCATTTGTGCCGTGCAAATCGATCCGTCGATAGTGGAATTCAATGGTACCCGTATTCCACAGTCGTTCCATCTCTTGCTCCGCTCACCCGACGACATTCACATATTGCAAAATGCCTCCTGGTGGACCCTCGAACGCGCTCTCGGCGCCGTGGCCGTGCTTTTGCTCATCGTCGCGGCCGCGGTGATCTGGGTGGTCGTGCTCCGGATAAAGGTGCGCACCCGGACCGCCGAGTTGGTGCGGGTCGAAAAGCTCGCAGCGCTCGGCCAACTTGCCGCTGGCGCGGCACATGAGCTGAATAATCCTCTCACCGGAATCATGGGCTACATTCAGATTCTTCTCGATGACACGCGCTCAGACGCGCACCGCGAAAAACTGGCCAAAATTGAGCGCGAAGCCCGCCGCATGCGGCGCATTATCGAGAATCTCATCAATTTCGCGCATCCGGCGGTCTCCGGACGCCAGCCTTCGGATATCGAAACGCTTGTAAGGCGGGCGCTCATGCTGTGCGAACACAACCTCAAGAACCGCGATATAAATGTCGGCATCAATTTCGATTCCGGCCTGCCGCGTCTCGATTTGGACGAAAACCAGTTCACCCAGGTCTTCCTGGACCTATTCAACAATTCCGCCGACGCGCTGGAGGAAGTCTCTGACAGGAAAATCTCGGTGGAGGGGCATCTGGAAGGCGACGAGCTTGAGGTACGTTTCTCAGATACCGGCCCCGGCTTTCCCGACATAAGCCGGGTGTTCGATCCTTTTTATACAACGAAGCCGGTCGGCAAGGGCGCCGGCCTGGGGCTGAGTATCTGCTACGGCATCGTGACGAAGCACGGCGGCAAGATTGAGGCCCACAACCTAAAACCGCGCGGGGCAGAGGTGACCATCACATTTCCTGTCGGGAAGACCACGCATCTGAAAGAGAAGGATCGCGTCCCAGCCGTTCCATCGTTTTCGCACTAACCCCAATTCAACAGATAGCACAATCCTTCCAATTCGATTCTTTCGCCGGAGGTTTTGCGGAGTGCTCTGACGTCGGAGGTGCCTCCCCGCGGCGGGATGCCCGATGGCCGGACGGAGCGCCGGGCTGCGGCGAAATTTCGCTTCTGTAAAATTCATCGCGACTATCTTAATACGGGGAGGCGAAAAGGAGAGCGATACGCGGGATGGCGAGATTTTTTAGGAGTGAGCCACGAAGTAGCATCAGGGGCGGCATTTCCAGAGTGTAAAATTGCGGTTGCGAACAAGCCAGTCAGGTGTATATTGCAGCGACACGGGACGCTACAACTGAAATCCCGCGGTTAGTTTGTTGAGTGGGCGCGTACCGTGGATTGTGTGACGACACTTGCTGTCCCGTTCGTGTCGCCCACTATCGCGGCAGGCGGGGGGGACAATGGCCACACTTTCGCCGGATTCGTCCTCGACCAGTCAGCAAGCGCCAAAGCGACCCAAGATCATTTCCTGGAAGTGAACGCTTATCGCTACGGGTGTGTTCATGGCGTACTTGCTGTGGACCTGTGGCTCGGGATTGTACCAGGGCGGCCACCTGGCGAACTCGCTCGTCCACCGTTTCCACCAGGAGCTGAATGCCGGCCAATACGAGCAAATCTGCCAGGAAGCCGACGCAGGATTTAGCGAATCCGACACACACGACAATCTCATCCAGTTTCTGCGCGGAGTGCACACGAAGCTCGGAAATGCCACGGCAGAAAATCTGACTAATCTGACAGTAAACGCGAATACGAACGGAACCTTTGTTGTCACGACCTATAGCTCGACCTTTGCCAATGGGACCGCCGTGGAGACATTTACCTGGGCGAAGAAAGGGACTGGGCTGAAGCTGTACGGATACCATGTTGAATCGAAAGCCTTCATAGTTGAGTGATCGCCCTCCGCGGTTTTGTCCATGCGCTCCCGCTCAGGGCACGGAAAATTTTTCTGGCGTAACCAAAAGGTTTGCCGGAGAATCTCATATGCTGAAGGAGAAACACCGGAGGACAAACACATGAGGAAAGGCTCCATCGGATTTTACGCAGCGATGCTGGCGATGGTGATGTTCTCTCTTCCCGCCGTGGCGCAGGAACACAATGACCACGGAAATGGCGGCGGCCAGGGCGGGGGTGGGCAAGCTCAGGGTGGCCACGCCGAGGGTGGAAAGGGCGAGGCCGGCGGGCACACCACGGGAGGCGGCCACATTCCCGCTCATGGCCCCACTCCCACTCGAAACGAGACGCACACCGCCCCCAATCATACGGCTCCCGAGCACCCCGTGGTGCAGAACAACCACAATGAAGTCCAGGGGAACAAAAATGTTGTCGTTCGTCCCCACGTCGAAACCAGAGGAAAGGTAGACGTTTGGGTGGGCCACGATACCGGGCGCAATGACCCTCACTACCACCTCGACCATCCGTGGGAGCACGGCCACTTTACGGGCGAGATTGGCCCGAGCCATATTTGGCGGATCGAGGGCGGCGGACCGGGCCGGTTCTGGTTCAACGGCTTCTACTTCAGCATCGCTCCTTATGACGTGGACAACTGCAGCGATTGGGACTGGGCCGGTGACGAAATCATTATCTACGACGATCCGGACCACATCGGATGGTACCTGGCCTATAACGTCAGGCTGGGCACGTACTGCCACGTGATGTTTTTGGGGTGAAACTGGCCGCGAGCTAAGTGCCCTCGGACCAGGAGGCCAGGTAGTGCTCCTGATCTGGGGTTATCTTGTCAATTTGGAAGCCCATGGACTCGAGCTTGAGCTTGGCGATTTGCTTATCGAGATGCTCGGGGACGGGATAGACCTGGGGCCGAAGTTCCGCCGCGTTCTTGATGAGATATTCGGAGGCCAGGGCCTGGTTGGCGAAGCTCATGTCCATCACGGCGGCGGGATGGCCTTCGGCGGCTGCGAGGTTGATGAGGCGGCCATCGGCCAGGAGATAGAGTTTGCGGCCGTCCTTCATCGTGTATTCCTCGACGAAGGAGCGGACCGGCTTCCTGCCGCTCGAAAGTTTTTCAAGCGCGGGAATATCAATCTCGACGTTGAAGTGGCCCGAATTGCACACGACGGCGCCGTCCTTCATTTTTTCGAAGTGCTCATGGGCGATCACGGACTTGTTGCCCGTGACGGTGACGAAGATGTCGCCGATTTTCACGGCTTCGCTCATGGGCATCACGCGGAATCCATCCATCACGGCCTCAATGGCGCGCGTGGGGTTCACCTCCGTGACGATCACATCCGCACCCAATCCCTTGGCGCGCATGGCCACGCCCCGGCCGCACCATCCGTAGCCCGCAACCACAACGCGCAGCCCGGCAATCAATAAATTCGTGGCGCGAATCACGCCATCCAGCGTGGATTGCCCCGTGCCGTAGCGATTGTCGAAGAAGTGCTTGGTGAGCGCGTCGTTGACGGCGATGATGGGATACTTCAGCGTACCGTCCTTGGCCATGGCGCGCAGGCGGATCACACCGGTCGTGGTTTCCTCAGTGCCGCCGATGACGTTCTTCACCAGGTCGGTGCGCTTGGTCAGAAGGATGGTGACGAGGTCCGCGCCATCGTCCATTGTGATCTGGGGCTTGTGGTCCAGCGCGGCATTGATGTGTGCGTAGTAAGACTCGTTGTCCTCGCCCTTGATGGCGTAGGTGGGAATGTTGTAGTCCTTCACGAGTGAGGCGGCCACCTCGTCCTGCGTGGAAAGCGGATTGGAGGCGCAAAGAACCACATCGGCGCCGCCGTCGCGCAGCGTGATGGCCAGGTTCGCCGTCTCGCTGGTGACGTGCAGGCACGCGGACATGCGCAGGCCCTGGAGCGGCTGTTCCTTGATGAACCGCTTGCGAATCAATTGCAGGACGGGCATGTGCTGATTGGCCCATTCGATCCGGCGCTTGCCCTTTTCGGCGAGCGAGATGTCTTTCACATCACCGTTGATCTTGGCGGCTGTTTCCACGAGAAGGTTCCCCCATTGAGATTTTTGCGAAATTTCACGGCGCGATTCGACGACAGCAGATTCTCGATTAGCTGCGCGACACGGCGACGGGGCCGCTCGATGCGGCCTCCTTGCGAATGGCCGCGGCTTTGTCCGTGCGTTCCCAGGTGAAGCCCGGGCCGGTGCGGCCGAAATGGCCGTAGGCGGCTGTGGGACGGTAAATGGGGCGGCGCAGGTCGAGCGTTTCAATGATGCCCGCTGGAGTCAGCTTGAAGAAGGAGCGCACCAGTTCAGTAATTTGCGCGTTAGGAATCACGCCCGTTCCGAAAGTGTCCGCCATCACGGAGACAGGTTCGGCCACGCCGATGGCGTAGGCAAGCTGCACTTCCACTTTGCGCGCCAGGCCGGCGGCGATGAGATTTTTGGCCACATAGCGCGCCATGTAGCACGCCGAGCGGTCCACCTTCGACGGGTCTTTTCCCGAAAATGCGCCGCCGCCATGGCGGCCATATCCGCCGTAAGTGTCCACTATGATTTTGCGGCCGGTGAGCCCCGCGTCGCCCATGGGGCCGCCGGTGACGAATCGGCCGGTAGGATTGACGTGAATTTTGGTTTTTTTGTCGAACATGCCTTCAGGAAGGACGGGCTTGATGACGTGAGCGACGACGGCGTCTTCGAGATCGCCATGCGAAACCTTCTCGCTGTGCTGCGTGGAAATCACCACGCACTCGACGCGCGCGGGGCGGCCATCAATATATTCGATGGTGACCTGCGATTTGCCGTCGGGCCGCAGGAAATCCACCACGCCTGCTTTGCGGACTTCGGCAAGGCGATGCGTGAGTTGGTGCGCGAGCTGAATAGGCATGGGCATCAGCTCGGGCGTCTCGTCGCAGGCGTAGCCGAACATCATGCCCTGGTCGCCCGCGCCGCCCGTATCCACGCCCATGGCAATGTCCGGAGACTGGTTCTTGATGGCGCAAACGACGCCGCAAGTGTCGGCGTCAAATCCGTACTTCGCGCGCGTATAGCCGACGTCGCGGATGACTTCGCGGGCGATGGCGGCAAAATCCACGTATGTCGTGGTGGTGATCTCACCGGCGATCACGACGAGACCGGTGGTGACCAGCGTCTCGCAGGCTACGCGCCCGAGCGGGTCGTCAGTGAGGACAGCGTCGAGAACGGCGTCGGAAATCTGGTCGGCGATTTTATCGGGGTGGCCCTCGGTTACCGACTCCGAGGTAAACAGGAACTTCTCATCGGCGTGCGCCAATCGAGTGTCCTCCGGGGAAATGAAAGGCAATTCAGAAGCTAAATCGCGCTTTCGTACAGTCAGCGAGACAAACAACGCTAACATACGAGCATGAGGCTGTCAATTTGATGTATTCGTCCTGCAAACCCTTTGAAAACTGGGCGTTAGAGATGGCGAAGGTTAATGTAAAACATGCGATTTTTTAGGGGTTCGGACGAGGCCGCGAAGGGAACCTCTGCAGGAAGTACGCCACCTTAGGGCTGGAAGAGGGATTCTTCGACTATGTCCCGCGCCCCCCAAGGCGGGGAAAACAAGAGGCGCGCGGTACTCCGCTCAGAATAACCATGCCGTGCGTTTCGTTCAAATTAGGACAGGACGCGTCCCTGCGTCCTTGCCTCCGTGTCTCCGTGGCTTCTTGCATCCTTGCCTCCTTGATCTTGTTCCACAAGATAATTGTTGCCATTCTCCGGCGTGGGTTAGAATGCTCCCTCAATTCGATGACGGGCTGGCCAGCGGATTTCGCGATGGAAATGGCCGAGCACGGGTGAAAAGGGAATGAATCCAGCGGCGAACAAAGCTCCGGAACCGCAGCGCAAGGGCGACTTCGAAAAGTCGCTGGCGCGGCTCGAGGAAGTGGTGAAGCGGCTGGAAAACGCGGACCTCGCGCTCGACGAAGCCATGAAACTCTTCGAAGAGGGAGTGAAGCTCTCGCGCGAATGCCAGAAGCAGCTCGAGGAAGCGGAGGCGCGCGTGGAAATTCTTCTCAAGAAGGCGGACGGCAAGATCGTCGCGGAGCCGTTCGAGCCCGAAGATGAATCGTCGTAATCGCCGCCTCGCAATCCGCCATACCACTTCGCCCCAGCCGCGCGCATGAAGCCTCCCGATTTTTTCGACACCGATCACGCCGCCATCGAAGCGGCGCTGGAAAAACATCTCCCGCCGGAGGAGACGCCACCGGCCTCGATTCATCGCGCGATGCGCTACAGCGTGTTGGCGGGCGGCAAGAGGATTCGTCCGATTTTGTGCCTCGAAGCGGCGCGCCTCTTCACGGAAAACATCGAAGGGGCCATTCACGCCGGGTGCGCACTGGAATTCATCCACACTTATTCGCTGATTCACGACGATCTTCCCGCGCTCGATAACGACGACCTTCGCCGCGGCAAGCCGACGTGCCACAAAGTTTTTGGCGACGCGCTCGCGATTCTGGCCGGCGACGCGCTGCTGACGCTCGCCTTCCAGACTCTCGCCGCCGCGCCCATCGAGCCAGCGCGCCGGGTGCGCGTGATTTCCGAAATCGCCGCCGCCGCTGGGACGGTCGGCGGAATGGTGGGAGGGCAAGTGGCGGACCTCGAGGCGGAAGGAAAGACGGCGGACACGGTCACGCTCGAATACATTCACAGATCGAAAACAGCGGCGCTGATTCGCGCGTCGATTGTCGCGGGCGCGATTGCCGGCGGCGCGGCGCACGAGGATGCCGAGCGCCTGCGGCGGTTCGGAGAAAACATCGGCTGGGCGTTTCAAGTGGTGGACGACATTCTCGACGTGGAAGAATCCTCCGCGGCGCTCGGGAAGACGGCCGGCAAGGATCAGGCGCAGCAGAAGGCCACGTACCCGGCGCTTTTCGGCCTCGAAGAATCGCGCGCCATCGCGGCCGATCTGGAAGCGAAGGCGCTCGCCGAACTAGGTTCCTATGGCAAGCAAGCCGCCCGGCTGCGCCAGCTCGGCGAATTTCTTGTCGCCCGGCGGTCGTAGATTCAATGAGCGTAAGCGTGGTGGGTGTGAGCACGTCGAAGAAAATTTCCAAGCCCGGAAAATCGCGTCTGGATGTCCTTCTGGTGGAGCGCGGGCTCGCGCCGTCGCGCGAGCGCGCGCAGGCGTTGCTTCTGGCTGGACACGTGCGTGTGAACGGCGCGCGTGCCGAAAAACCGGGCATCCAGATTCCCATGGACGCCCGGATCGAAATCACAGGCGAAGCGCTTCGCTACGCCAGCCGCGGAGGGCTGAAGCTCGAAGGCGCGCTCGAGGATTTTGGTGTCACGTCGCGCGGCAAAACCTGCCTGGACGTAGGAAGTTCGACCGGCGGCTTCACGGATTGCCTGCTCGAGCACGGCGCGCGCAAGGTGTATGCATTGGACGTGACCATTGACCAGCTCGATTGGAAATTGCGCCAGGACGAGCGCGTTGTAACTATTGAGCGCAACGCGCGGTACCTGCGGCCAGAGGACATCGGCGAGGCTGTGGATTTGATTACGGCGGACGTGTCGTTCATTTCGCTCACCAAGATTCTTCTCCCGATTATCAACATCGGGACTCCCGGCGCCGATTTTTTGATGCTCATCAAGCCGCAGTTCGAGCTGGAAAAGCGCGAAGTGGGCAAGGGCGGGATCGTGCGCGATCCGCGGCTGCACCAGAAGGCCGTCGAGAGGGTGATCGCAGCGGCGGCGCACGCAGGCCTTGAAATTGCTGGCGTGCGGCCGAGCCGGCTCGCGGGCGCCGAAGGCAACCAGGAGTTTTTTCTCCACGCGCGGGCGCCGCGAGTAGAATAGAATGTCGCGTTCAAGCGCATGATCCGCTCCGTCGGCATCGTCTCGAAACCCATGAAGGACGTGGTGTGCTCGATTGTCCCGCCGCTCATGGAATGGCTCCGCGAGCGCAATATCGCCTTCTTCGTTGATGCGGAGACGCAGGGTTGCATTGACCCGCAAGGGACCGGGATACCGCGCGAGGCACTGGCCGGCAAGATTGATCTGCTGGTCGTCCTGGGCGGCGACGGCACCCTGCTCTCGGCGGTGCGCGCGCTGGGAGGCCGCACCGTGCCCATCCTGCCTGTGAATCTTGGCGGCTTGGGATTTCTTACCAGCGTGACGCGCGAGGAACTTTATCCGCTGCTCGAGCACGTGCTCGCCGGCAAGCACCGCTTAAGCGAGCGCATGATGCTCGAAGCGGAGGTTTGGCGCAATGGAAGCGCCATCGAGCGCCAGACCGCGCTCAACGATGCCGTGGTAAATAAGGCCGCGCTCGCGCGCATGCTCGAATTTGACGTGTTCGTGGACCGCGCCCACGTGGGCCGCTACCGCGCCGATGGCCTGATCGTCGCTACGCCGACGGGCTCGACGGCGTATTCGCTGGCTGCGGGCGGACCCATCGTCCACCCCGAAGTGGATGCGCTGCTCATCACGCCAATCTGCCCGCACATGCTCACGAATCGTCCGCTCGCTGTTCCCGATACAGCACACATCGAAATTGACATCGCTGTGGCCGGCGAGGCCGCCTATCTCACCCTCGACGGACAAACCGGAATCCAGCTCGAGCCGAAGGACCGCGTTGCTGTCACGAAATCGGCCAGCCGCGTCGCGCTTATCCGGCCGCCCGAGAAAACCTATTTTGAAGTGCTGCGCAGTAAATTGCGCTGGGGCGAACGCTGACGTAATGTCAAGGGCAAAGGCTGCCCGCCTAAAAGGCAACGCGGCCGCCTGCCTGCCGGCAGGCAGGCTACAAATGCAAAAGCTTAGGCCTGGACCTTGAGGACGACGAGAGTGCGGTCGTCGGAGGGATGGACGCCGCCGGAGAAGCGGTCGGCTTCCTCCAGAATGCGATCGGCGAGGCCGTCCGCGGAGAGTTGGGCATAATCGGTGATCAGCTTGGCTAGCGACTGATAGCCGAAGAATTTTCCTTCGGCGTCCTGGGCGTCGCCTATGCCATCGGAGTGAAATACGACGATGTCGCCCACATCCAAAATGAAGCTGCGCTCCTCGTAGGTGGCCTCTTCGAACATCCCCAATGGAAAACCGGTGAGGCGCATCTTTTCGCACTTTCCGCCGTGGTAAAGGAGCGGCTGCTCCTGTCCGGCATTGGCGACACGCAGCCGGCGGCGCCGGCGGCTCCATGTGGCGAAGCAGAGCGTCATGAAGCGCCCTTCGATGATGCGCTCGCCCAGGAATCCGTTGATGGCGCGCAGCATGCTTGCCGGGCGCGGCTTCTGCGAGCCCAGGCTGCGCAGCGTGCCGACGGCCACAGCGCCATAAAGCGCGGCCGCGCTTCCCTTCCCGCTTACGTCTCCCAGCGCGATGCCCAGATCCTGAGGGCCGTAACGGAGAAAGTCGTAGATATCGCCGCTGAGCACGCGGGAGGGGACCACACGCGCGGCAATCTCCAGGCCGAATTCCGGCCCGGGGAGCCGGGGCAGCAGCGCGCCCTGAATGCGGCGCGCGGCGTTCAGGTCGCTCTCCATGCGGCTTTCATCGCTGCGCACGCGTTCGTAGAGGCGCGCGTTTTCGATGGAGACGGCCAGGTGCGCCGCAAGGATGGAGAGCACCTGAACGTGGTCCGGCGTGAAATAATTGAGCTGCGGGCTTTCCAGGTCCATCACGCCGACGACGCGGTTCTTCGAAATCATGGGCACGGCCAGTTCGGAGCGCGTCTCGGGATTCATCATGCGGTAGCGCGGGTCGGCGGTCACGTCGGGGACCACGATAGGCCGCCGCAGGGACGCCGCCGCGCCGATGATGCCTTCGTGCGCCGCCACGGCGTATTTTTCCTGCACGCGCTGGCCGAATTTCACGGTGACGCGGGAATGGAATTCGCTCGAGTCCTGGTCGTAGAGAAGGATGCTGAAAATTTGGTAATCAATCAGGCGCTTGGTGAGCTCCACGGCGCGGCGCAAGACCTCCTCGAGGCGAAGCGTGGAGTTCGCTTCGCGCCCGATTTCGTTCAATAGCAGCAGCGTTTCGGCCTGCTTCTGGGCGTTCTCGTAAAGCCGCGCGTTTTCGATGGCCGTGCCCACACGGCTGGCCACGACGGTGAGAATATTCTGCTGGGCCGGGGTGAAGTAATCGGTTTCGTGGCTTTCGATATCCATCACGCCGATCACCCGCCCGCGCACGACGAGGGGCACGGCCATCTCGGAGCGCACGGCGTCCACGGCGTTCATATAGCGCGGATCTTTCGAAACATCGCCCACGCGAATGGCCTGGCCCGTGGCAGCAGCGGCGCCGATGATGCCGTCTCCCAGCGGAACACGCCAGTGTTCCACCACCTCGGGGCGATGGCCGATGGCAAACCGGAAATAGAGTTTTTGTGCGTTCTCGTCAAGCAGCAGGATGGCGAAAATCTCGTAATCCACCAGCCGCTTGATCTGGGCAGCCGCGCTGGTCAACACTTCGTCCAAATTCAGGGACGCGTTGATTTCCTGGCTGATCTCCGTGAGGATGGCCAGCGTCTCTACGGGGATTTCCAGGGCCGAATTGAGTTCCGCCGAATCCATGGGAATTCTATGAGTTGCCTTGACCGCGGGGGCAGGCGTCCCCCTGATTATGCGTCCGGAAACGAAGCCTCCGCCTGCGCAAACGTGAAGTGAACATTATAACAGGCGCGGAATAGCAGCTTGACCAGAAGAAGTAAAAGGGAGGGAAATACTTTACGGTCAGTAATTTGCGGCCGGCGCCGGCGGGCCTGCCGTGTCCGACGGCGCGGCGCCAAGCGCTTCCTCGACGATTTTCACGCCGGCGCTGGACCCGATGCGAGTCGCGCCGGCTTCGACCATTTTGCGCAAGTCCTCGAGCGTGCGCACGCCGCCTGCGGCTTTGATCCCCATTCCCGGGCCAACCGTCGCACGAATCAGCCGGACATCCTCCGGCGTGGCGCCGCCGGGGCCGAAGCCGGTGGACGTCTTTACGAAATCGGCGCCGGCGGATTTGGCCGCGAGCGAACCGCGCACTTTTTCCTCCGACGTAAGCAGCGCGGTTTCGAGGATCACTTTGCAGATTGCTCCGGCGCGATGGCATGCCTCAACGACGCCGCGAATATCGGCTTCGACGGCTTCGATTTGGCCAGACTTCAGCGCGCCGATATTGATGACCATATCTATTTCCTCGGCGCCGACTTTGATGGCCTCTTCCGCCTCGAAGATTTTCACTCGCGGGAGCGTGGCTCCCAGAGGGAAAGCCACGACCGTGGTGACGCGCACTGCGCTACCTCGCACCAGCTCTGCCGCCTGCGGAACGTTCCAGGGATGGACACATACCGACGCGAAACCGTAGTGCAGCGCTTCCTCGCACAGCTTGCGAATTTCCTCCGGCGTGGCGTCAGGCTTCAGGAGTGTGTGGTCAATCAGGCGGGCGATATGGGCCGCGGGAGAGCCGGCCTTAAACGCTGCGGATTTGCGCGCGGTTGTGGTCACGGCTGCGGCACCGAGCGTTTCATGTTAGCACAAGGGTTTTCCATATGGCGCTAGCGGGGAGAGGTGCTGAGAATGCAGACGTCCTTCAGGTTGCGGTACCGCTCGGCATAATCCAGCCCGTAGCCCACGACGAATTCGTTTGGAATGGTAAAACCGATGTAGTCACCCTTCACGGCCTTCAGCCGGCGCGAGGGCTTGTCCAGCAGGGCAGCGACGCGAAGGGCCTTCGGCTTCCGTTGACGCAATATGCTCAGGAGATAGTTGAGCGTAAGACCGGTATCGAGGATGTCTTCCACGAGGATCACGTTCAGCCCGGCAATGCTGCTATCGAGGTCCTTCAGAACGCGCACCTGGCCGGAGGATTCCCTGCCCCGGCCATAGCTCGATACGGCGATGAAATCGATCGAAGTCTCAAGATTGATTTCGCGGACAAGATCGGAGAGAAAAATGCACGCGCCCTTGAGAACGCCGATCAAATGCACGCGCTGACCCTTGAAATCCCGCGTGATGCGGCGGGCGGTTTCCCGCACGCGCTTTTCGATTGCTGCGCGGCGGATCAGCACTTTGAGTTTTTCCCGCCGATGCGTCGGCATCTTTTGGCGTCCCCGAGGGGAGAACGCCGCTACTCTATCCCATGCGAATCCGGGCTGACAAGATGCGCGGGCGGAAATCATCCGGCAGATTGCGACAGGCGGCTAAAATTGCCTGGCGAGGATGCCGGTCAGTTGGAAGCCCTTGTCTTGATCGAAGAGCAGCGCCGTGTTGGCATCAAGCGTGTAGTAGACGAGGTTGTAGGTCGCGTCCGGGTTCGTAGCATCCAGGATGAAAGGGGCGTTCGAGGCCGGTGAAGCTGTGCCGCGGCCGGTGGTGGCGTTCGGCGCGGCAATCGAGCTGGCCGTAGAACTGATTGGATCGCCCTCGAAGGGTTCGTCGCCGAAGATGTTGATGTCGAGATTCCCGATGAAACCGCTCAGCGTAAACGCACCCTCCACGTTTTGCTGATACGAAGCGGAGCTCTTGTAGAAAAGGCCCTGGCCTGCCAGATTCAAAGCGAAGTTGCCCGCACTCAGGGCCGCGGTGGTGGTTTGCAGGTAAGCAGCGCCGGTGGAAACGGCCGTGGAATCGAGCTCCAGCATTAGTGACAATCCCTTTGGCGCCGACGTGTGATATACGGCAAATTCGGCGATACTACCCGCTCCCGCCGGACACGCCCCGCTACCGGCATAGACGAGGAGATCCACCCGTCCTGTCATTGGATTCGTGGTCGGGCAGGAAAAAATCGCCTTATTCAACTGGACGGTTCCCGCGCTATTGCTGTCTATAACGCCGCTCTTTCCGCCGGGTAAGAAAACGCCACCGGCCGCATAGGCGCCCGCGGTGGAGTTTCCTCCAACGGTAAAGACATAGTTTGAGCTCGAGAATGAATTCGTTGTGACCGCGCTATACGCGTCGCCGGCCACGAATGCGTTTGAGTCCGTCTCGACGAGGTGCAGGTGCGTGCCGTTTCCGAGCGAATAGAATGCGTAGTGCCGCGTGCCTGTAGTATTGCTCGTAATCGTGAGCATTCCGCGTCCAGTGCTGGGAAACATGGGATCGAACGCGTAGGTGTCCTCTATTGCGGATGTGTCTGTGTTGCCGGTTGTGACGGCGCTGTTATCGTTGATGTCGAGAATTATGCTTGCCTGTGGGATATCCCCGGAACCATCGGCCGAGAGCGTGCCGCCAATGCCCAGCGGCTTGTGCGCTGCGTCGGTACCCTCGACAGTAAGCGCATAGGAGCCGGAAATCGCGGAATTGGAATTCGCGAGGTCGTTCACGTTCTGCTGGTCAATCGTTCCGCTTCCCGTGACATTGTTATTGAAACGGATCATCAAGGCATGCTGATTCGAAGTGAGCACGAACTGCCATGTCTCCGTCCCGCGCAGTATATTAATCGTGACGTTGACTCGGCCATCCGGCCCCACGACGTAAGTGCCGGGGTAAGTGGAGTTGGCGGGTGTGACGAAACCCACCTGCGTGGAGATCCCCGTGAGAAAACTTTCCTCGTCCTCGACGCCACTCGTTATGTGCCCGCTGCCATCCGCATTGAAGCTGCCCGCAGCGGCCAGAAAACCGGAAGCGTCGTTCCCCTGATAGGAAAAGGCGTAGGCCCCTTTCAACGACTGATCGGAATAGTAGATTGTGGCCGTAGCCGTGGCCATGAATGGTCCCTGCGGAATCGTACTATCCGTGGCCGTGATGGTGACAACGGCGTCGGGCGGGGGAAAGGGTGGAGCCTTATAAAGCCCGGTCAAATCAATTGAGCCGAGGTTGCCGCCGTTGGCGGAACTGACGGCCCACGTGGCATTCGGATCCGGCAGTCCGTTTTCCAAAGCCGTAAATTTATATTCGCCTCCGGCGGGAACATTTACGGCGGCAGGAGTCACCGTGATGCCGAGCACAACGGTAATCTGGACAACGACGGTATTGGAGGTGATCGTGCAATTGGTAGTGCATGAGCTGCTCTGCTGTGCCGTGGCCGTGATGTTCACCTGTCCGTTGTTGGTGGTCGGCACGAATCCCGGCGCGGTGTACACGCCCACTTGATTGTCGGTGTTGAGCGGCACAATGGAGCCGACCGTCGCCAGGTCGCCGCCGGCGATTCCATTCACATACCAGGTGACCGCTGTCGTGGTGGAAACAGATGAGTCCGAGAGCGTGACTGTGGCCGTGAAATCGAAGGAAGTATTGATGGGAACGTCCGTCGTGGCCGAAGGTGTAATCGCCACAGCAGTCACATTGGCTGTGCTGGTGCTGCCGCTACTATTTCCCCCGCAAGCCGATGAGATCAGCGCGGCCCCCATCGCCGCCGCAAGAAGAAGAAACGCGGAAATCCTTCTGGGCATCAGGACCTTTCCCTCTGGGGGCTCGCCGGAACTTCCGAAGAGTGAAGCGGGGCTGGCAGGGGTGATGTCCGCATCTGCTTTCGCATCCTCGTCTCCTCGAGCCTGATTATCACGTCTGCCATAATGCTCTATTCTTGCGCATCCACACACACGGGCGCGTCGGTTCTATGTAATTCCCAAGTGGAAGGAAAAAGTTCCCATTCCTTGGTTCAGGCCGGGCTGGTTTCCTGAAGGATCGTCCCCGCCTCGTCCCTGGCGAAAATATCGCCCACCCTGAGAAAGTGCATTTTACACAGGCAAGGCCCCATTCACATACTGCAAATTATCGTCAGGATGGCAGATGCGGGAAGGGCCGCTGAGGTTGCGCCTTGCGAGCATATTGGCGCGCCCGTCTGATGGCACTTCGCCGCCCTCGGCGGGAGCGGGGTTGAAATCGGAGATTCGGGTTGACATTCCAGCGGGCCATCGTCAGAATCCGACATCTAGAATCTGACCCCCGCGAGCGCACCGTCGCTCGACTGCGAGGCAGGCATGAACGGTCCAACCCTCCCGGGCCGGTGGCGTGAGCCACTATCTGTCATCCGCTCGATATTGCTGGCGTTTCCCGCCGTATATATCTGCGCGTTGGTTGCTATTTCTGCCGGCGGCCGCGCCGTGAACGCAGCACAGAATACTGGAAACATTGCCGCACCGGCGGACCCCCAGAATTATTTTCCCATCGCCGTTCCGACAAATTTGCCCAAAGGAGACACGGCGACCCCGCAGCCCGATGGCAGCGTGGTGGTTACGAACGGCCGGGGCGACAAGTTCCGCATTTTCAAGGATAAGAACAATAAAACTCAAGTCCAGACGGTGTCCATAACCACGTTCGCGATCGGGAACAACATCACGATTCCGTCGTCCAACGCGGCGACGAATCCAGCCGCGAACGCTCCGCCCGCCGGCAGCGCCGCTACAACAACACCGACCCCCGCCGCGAACGCTCCGCCCGCCGGCAGCGCCGCTACAACAACACCGACCCCCACCGCGAACGCTGCACCTGCCGCCAACTCCTCTGCAGCAAACCCGAATTTTGCCGCCATGTCTTGTTCGGTTTCTACGGCCGTCGTTCCTCAGGTTCGCGGCGAGGGGCTCACAGAGCCGATCGGAGACATTATTCTGACTTGCACGCCTGGCAGCACGCCGTTGACCACGAACGGCGGCGCAACGCCAAGCACCTCACTCGAGTCCCTAGTTGCCAACATTGTAATCAACGTCGGCGGCGGCGGGCCGGGCACGCCAGTTATTGGCGAGAACCCGCCCCCCACGGCCACTGTTACGTCCCCTTCCGGGCAGGCAGCCACTTCTCCGGGAATTATCTTTGGCAACTCAATCGCCTTCGTTGACGTTCGCGCTGCCTTGAGTCCGAACGCTCCCTTCAACGTGGACATCGGGAATATTCAGGTGTCGCAGCCCAAAAAGTACCATCCTCTGCACACTGCGGTTCTTCTGGTTGACGGTGTGGTCGTCAATATCGGGGGTGCACCAGATGAACCGAGCTGCGGCCCCACTGTCTCCGTCTCTGTATCCGAGGCGACTCAAGCAGCGATGCAAAAGCAGAACGCCATCTGCCAGCCAATTCCCGTCGCTTCGTTCTCATTGTCCTGTCCGCTCGCTTCTGGCCCCTGCGCCGTGACGAGCTTGGGCATCTGGGACCCGGTGGCTCAGACCTGGACGTCGGGACCCAAGTTCTCGGAGGCTTCTTCGCATGCGGCGGGAACAGGCGCAGCAAATGCAACCCCTCCGTCCGCGTCAAGTAACGGCTTCCATCTGGAGTTCAATGCACATGTCGGCGCAGGGCAGGTTAACGGCGTCGGTTGGGGAACCACGTTCGGAGGAGACGCCGCGCTTGCCTTCCGCCTGCCCGGTGGCGCCTACTTCGGGCCCTACGTTGGCCTGGGATACACTACCCCGGCCACCCAGCAGGCATTTGGGTCAATGACGCCGGGTTCCACATTTGGAAAGATACAGGTTGACTCGCTGGATATGCCTCTTGGCGCTCGCTTGTGGTCGCCAAAGTACCACCGTTTCCAATTCAACTTCGACGGGGGCGCCCTGCTCGACTATGCCCGATACTCCGAAAGCGAAGGTTCTTGCAGCACCTCATCATGCACTACGACATTCCTCTCCCATTTCAACAAGACGCAGTGGGGCTATGTTTGGGGGCTAGCAGGGGCATATGACATAACTCGGAGCATGTCGGTATTCGGCGAATTTCACCGCAGCGGCGGGCTCCAATTCACTCAGGGGACTTTGAGGTTAGACGATCAAGAGGATGACATCGATTGGGGCATTCGTTATGATTTCGAGCGCCCCACATACTAACCGCGTGCAAGGCAGCGGGGGTTGGAGAGCAGGCGCCTTGTCGTTTGCGCTGCCCGCAAAAAAAGCGGCTATCAATCGCGGTAAACGAATTCGAGCTCGACGCCCGCAACCTCGATCCTATCGCCCGACGACAGCTTGGCCGGGCGGGTGATGGGCTGGCCGTTCACGCTCGGAATTTTATCGGCCGCGCCGACGTAGTAGGAATGGTCCTCGCGGCGGTTGATCTGCGCCGCGGCTTTGGGCGCAAACCAGCCCTTCAGCTTGACCGTGGCCATCGCCGATTTGCCGATCACCGTGAGCTTGTCGGTGAGCGCGTATTCGCCGCGGTCCGTCTTTCCCTTACGCACGACGAGCGTGGCCACTTTCAGCCGTTCCGGGGCGACTTGCGAGATTTCGCCCCCGGCCGCGACCTTTTCGAGAAAGGCGCGCCGCTCTTTGGTATCCAGCATGACGGTTTCATTGATTTTGGGCGCGGCGGGCTTCGGCTCCATCTCGCGTGAGGAAGACACATGATCGAGCGAGTCCTGGATGAGGATGGTGTGCTTCCCTATCGCGACGGAATCCCCCGTTGCGAGCGTCACTATCTTCACGCGCTGGCCATTGACGAAAGTGCCGTTCATGCTTCCGAAATCCTCGATCATCATGCGCCCTTCTTCATGGAACACGCGGGCGTGATAGTGCGAGACCGCCGGGTTATCAATCACCAGCCCATTGTCCGGAGAACGGCCGATGCTCACTTCCTTTGCGCCCACGGGAATTTCCTGCAGCACCGTCTCTCCGAATTTGAGCACCAGCTTCCGCATACGAGCGCCCTCCCAAGAGCACATTTCGAAATTCAAAATCCGCCGCGCGGTCTGCGCGTCCGCGGCTGCAAAAAGTTCACGACCGCCCGATCAAGCGCCCGGCCCACGCCAGCGCTCCGGAAGGCTTGGCCACGTCGCGCAGCACCACGGCCGTAATGTTATCTCCGCCCCCCGCGCGGTTCGCCAGGTCCACCAAACTGCCCGCGGCCTTCCGGGGGTCATGCGCATGCTGGAGGACGGCGGCGATCTGGGAATCCGAGAGCTCGCGCGTGAGCCCGTCGGAGCAAAGAAGAAATGTGTCGCCTTCGAGCACCAAATCTTCGGTGACGTCCGCTTCCAGTTCCGGATCAACGCCCAAGGCGCGCAAAAGAACGTTCTGCAATTTGCTCGCGCCTGCCTCCTCTTCGCTCATGAATCCGCGCCGCACCGACTCCGCAATGAAAGAATGATCCTCGGTAAGCTGCTGGAGCGCGCCTGCGCGCAGGCGATAGACGCGGCTGTCACCGGCGTTCGCGAGGCAGAGAAGCTGCTTCGTGAAGCGAACGGCAACCACGGTCGCGCCCATGCCGTGCTGCAGGGGGTTTTTCTGCGCCGCCCGGAAGATCACCTGATTCGCCAGTCGAATGGCGCTTGCCAGGCGATTCGAGGCATCGTTGATTCCCTCGATGCGCTCCCCCACCAGCGGCAGCGATGGATTGGCCTGCGCCTCCCGGCAGTGCGCGAGGATGGTTTCCACGGCCAGCCGGCTCGCGATTTCGCCGGACGCCATTCCCCCCATCCCGTCGGACAGAACGAACAGCCCGATCTCCGGGGCCGAGCCGTAGGAATCCTCGTTATTTTCACGAACCCGCCCTGTATCGGTCCGCGCTCCGAATTTGATCATGGGCTGGACTTTTGATTTGCCAGGGGATTGCGAATGGGATGAACTCCGGGGAAGCCTTGCGTTACCAGCCAGTCTGCGACGCTCGATAATCTCTTTCCGTCGAAAGGTCCTGAAAGAACCACGTAGAACTCCTCGCCTGCACTGTTGTACCGCGGAATCACTGCCACAGGAAGGCCCAACTCTTCGATTTTCTTGGCGGCCTCTTGCGCGCGGTCTTCGCGTTCGTAGCGGCCAACCCAAAGATATGCGGCGGCGGTATCACCCGCGCCGGCATCCGCGGTTTGCGGAAGCGCGTCGTCGGCCGGCTGTTGCGCGGCATTCGAATCGGCCGCGGCTGGTTCAGGCTTCTTTTTCATTGGCGCGGGAGCCGCGTCCGCTGAGGCAGGAGCCGAAGGCGCGGGATGGGCGATTGCCTGGGATGAAGCAGGCGCAGAAACAGGCGCGGTTTGGTCTCCGGAAGCCGCGGCGGCGGGTGCGGCTGCAGGCGCTGTGCCAGTGGTCGCGGCAGCCGGCGCTCCGGCCACAGGCGCAGCACCCGGCGCTGCGGACGGCACTTCGACGGCAACAGGGGGCGGGAGATGCGCCTTCCGCGCGAGCGAGTTCAGCAAAGATGGGGACAGATGGCCTTCAGCGAAAGCCCAAATCGCCTTCGCGTGTAACCCTCCTGCGATCGCAAGGATGATGAGCAACACCAGCAAAACCCACGGCGCGAGAGAACTGCCCCGCGGTTCCGTCCTCGGACCGATGGAGCCGAAGGAAGGCAGCGAACCGAAGGTGGGCACGGTACGATTGCCGCTTCCCTGCGCAGGGAGAGTCGTATCATGAATGGATTGGGCGGCAGACGCGCTAAGCGCTGAGGCCGTGCCTTTTGGCGCGGCGCGGAAGCGCAGATCCTTTTCAAGCTCGGGGATGGATTGATACCGTCTCGCCGGCTCCTTTTCGAGGCATTTCAGGATCACGCGCTCGAGTGGAAGCGGAATCGCCGGCTCGATCTCATGCGGCGGCGCCGGTGATTCGCGCAACTGCTTCAGCGCGACGGCCACGGAGTTATCGGCTTGAAAGGCCTGCGCCCCGGTGAATACCTCGTAGAGAATCAATCCCAGCGAGTAGATGTCCGTGCGGTAGTCCACGGGCTTGCCCGCCACTTGCTCGGGAGCCATATAGGCGGGGGTGCCCACCATCGAGCCTGTGAGCCGCGTCACGGCTTCCATGGAGCGCGCGATGCCGAAGTCCATGATTTTCACGTTGCCCTGCGTATCCATCATCACGTTTTCGGGCTTGAGGTCGCGGTGCACGATGCCCTGCGCGTGCGCTTCCTTTAAGCCGGAGCAGATTTGCAGGGCCACGTCCACGCCCTTGCGCAAGGGCAGGCCGCCGAACCGGTTTATCACGGAGCGCAGGCTATCTCCTTCGACAAATTCCATGGACGTGTAGGCGACTCCGCCGATGCGGTTGAATTCATGGACGCGGCAAACGTTCTTGTGCGTAATCTTGCGCGCGAAGAGCAGCTCATTTTTGAACCGCTCCATCATGGCCTGGTCCGAGGCGATCTCGGGTTTGAGGATTTTCAACGCCACTGTCTCGCCGGTTTCGCGGTCGCGCGCCTTGTAAACGTCGCCCATGCTTCCATGGCCCGCGGCGCCGAGAACGTCGTAACGGTGCCGCAGTGCTACAAGAACCGCCGAGCTGAAATCGGGCCCTTCGGTAGGCGTGGCGGCGGGCGGAGCGGCAGGCTCCGCAATGGGCGCCGAGGCGCCGGGCGCATCGCTAAGAAGGATAGTGTCCTGGCGATCCCTCGGCGCGGGAATATCGGCTTCCGAAGGGAAGACAGCGTCCGGTTTGATTGGCTGGGGCATGTTCGTCTACTTAGAATAGACAAGAAGGGGCGCATGAGCTACGGGTCCCTGCGCGGATGTAAAGAAAGAGTATCTGGTACCAAACACTGCCCCACTTCAATTTCTGATGCGTGAGGCTGTAAACCGGGTTCCCCGATCAGTCGGTTTGACTCATGCCAATGAGTCAGATACACTCAGATTATGGCTAAACGGCTTCAGGTAATTATCCGGGACCCCGATTACCGGGAGATTCAACGCATCGCCCGCTCGCGGCGCATGTCGCTCGCTGAGTGGGTTCGCCAGGCGCTCGATTCAGCGCGCTACCGTGAACCTACAAGTGCCGCAGGCAAAAAACTTGAAATCATCCGCGCAGCCGTGCAGCACGCCTATCCCTCGGGGGATATCGAGACCATGTTAGCGGAGATCGAGAGCGGATATAGCGGTGCGCGTTCGTGATTCTCATCGATTCCAATGTTCCCATGTATCTGGTCGGCACCCCTCATCCACATAAAGCCGACGCGCAGCGCTTGCTCGAAAGGCTGATCAGCGACCGCGAACGCCTGGTTACGGATGCCGAGGTGCTCCAGGAAATCCTGCACCGCTACGTCGCCATTAATCGCCGCGACGCCATCCAGCCTGCTTTCGATGCCCTGCTTGGGATTGCCGATCAAGTGTTTCCCGTGGACACAGTCGCGGCGCATCGCGCGAAGGAAATTGTCCTGGGACACAAACGAATCTCTGCGCGCGATGCATTGCATTTGGCCATCATGGAAAAACACGGAGTCGAGCGGATCCTGAGCTTTGATTCGGGATTCGATGGATTCCCAGGAATCGCCCGGCTTTCTTGACCGGCTACGAGAAAATTAGCGGGTGAGCCTGTAAGCCGGATTCTGTCCGCTACGCAAGCCGCAGGTTGACTTTCGTCAGATGCAAACGCGCGCAGCGCGGCGATCATTCCTCTAGGTCCCGGATCGCTCCGGGACTCAAGCAGCCTACCCGAGGGTCGCAGCACTCTGCCGTTTCCAGCAGAACGCATACGGGCTGGGCCAGCCCTCCCCTCCTATTTGGCCTTGCTCCACGCGGGGTTTTCCGTGCCCCGGGTGTCGCCACCCGGGCGGTGGGCTCTTACCCCACCTTTTCACCCTTGCCAAATGCGCTCGACCGGAAGAGGCGGGTCTTCGGTTTTGCCGAAAACCTGCCGCCGAGGTGCAAGCATCACCGGCGGTCTATTTTCTGTGGCACTTTCCGTGGCCGCGTTCCCTGCGGCAAGCTTTCGCTCACCCCAAGGACCAGCCCCCTGGCGTTACCAGGCGCGTTGCCCTGCCGCAGCCGGCTCTTGCGAGCTCGCCGCGACTGGAGTCCGGACTTTCCTCCCGCCCCGACGTAGTGCATCGGGGCCGGCGATCACCCGGCTCACCCGCTGGTCTTATTATATCCCATAACCGGGCTGGGCCACGGAGGCACAGAGACGCAGAGACAGGAATATAGAATCTGCTACGGGGATTTCGATGAAAGCAACTTTTCGAAACCCGCTTCGTTGAGGATGGGAACGCCTAGGGACTTGGCCTTGTCGTACTTCGAGCCGGGGTCGGCGCCGACGACCACGTAGCTGGTCTTTTTGCTGACGGACGAGCCAGCCTTGCCGCCATGCGCGGCAACTAGCGCCTCGGCTTCCTCACGCGAGCGGCGGGCCAGAGTCCCGGTGAAGACGAACGTCATACCAGCAAATTTTGCGCTTTTGGGCGCGGCGCGCTCTTCCTTCATACTCACGCCCGCGGCGCGCAGGCGCTCGATCAGCTTGCGGTTGGCGGCTTCGGAGAAAAATTCCAGGATGCCTTCGGCCACTTTCGGGCCCACCTCGGTAACTCCGGTCAGTTCCTCCTCGCCGGCCTCGGCGAGCTTATCCATCGAGCCGAAGTGCGCCGCGAGGAGTTGTGCAGTCCGCTCGCCGACGAAACGAATCCCCAGCGCGTAAATCAATCGCGCAAGGCTGTTCTTTTTGCTGGTCTCGATTTCATCAAGAAGATTCTGCGCCGATTTTTCCGCCATGCGTTCAAGGCCGGCGAGCGTCGCGAGCTTCAAATGGTATAGATCGGCAAAATCCTTCACCAATTTCGTGTTCACAAGCTGGTCAATAATCTTGTCGCCCAGCCCGTCAATGTTCATCGCGTGGCGGCTGGCGAAATGCAGCAGCGACTCCTTGCGCCGTGCCGGGCACGACACATTCACGCAGCGGTAGGCGACTTCGCCTTCAGCTTTGTGGATGCGCGTGCCGCATTCCGGGCATTTCTCGGGCATGCGGAAGGGCTTCTCTTCCGTCCCGTGTTTCACCACTTTCAGGACGTGCGGAATCACCTCGCCGGCGCGCTCGACGAGCACCGTATCTCCGGCGTGCAGTCCGAGGCGCTCGATTTCGTCCATGTTGTGCAGCGTCGAGCGGCTCACGGTGACTCCGCCGATTTGCACCGGCTCAAGGAAGGCCACCGGCGTGAGCACGCCCGTGCGGCCCACATTCACCCCGATTTCTTTCACCACCGTGGTCTCCTGATGTGCGGGATATTTGTACGCAATCGCCCAGCGCGGGGCTTTGGCCGTGAAACCCAGCTCGTTTTGCAGCGAGATTTCGTCCACCTTCACGACGATGCCGTCAATTTCATACGGCAGCTTTTCGCGCTTCGATTCCCAGCGGGCGACATATCTTTCGACTTCCGCGATTCCATGGCACAGTTCCCAATCTTCACTGGCCTTGAAATGCAGCGCGGCAAGCGCCGGAAGAATTTCGGAATGGCGCTTCCGGGGCACGCGCGCATCCGTGAGCAGATAATAGGCGAAGAAATCGAGCTGGCGCGACGCCGTGATCTTCGGGTCGAGCATGCGCACGGCCCCCGCGGCGGCGTTGCGCGGATTGGCGAAGCGCTTTCCGCCCTGCGCTTCCTGCTGCTCGTTCAATTCCTCGAACGCCTTGCGCGTCATGATCACTTCGCCGCGCACTTCGAAATTTCCGGCGAGCCCGGCTTTCTTCAGCGTCGCCGTATCCATAGCGAGCGGAATCGAGCGGATGGTCTTGACGTTCGGCGTGACGTCCTCGCCCGTCGTGGCGTCGCCGCGCGTCACTCCGCGAACCAGCGTTCCCTTCTCGTACAAAAGAGAAAGGCTGAGGCCGTCGAACTTGTGCTCGGCAACGTAATCGAGCTGGGCGCGCCCCGTGAGCTCGCGGGCGCGGCGGTCGAAGTCCTCGAGCGCCTCAAGCGAAAACGCGTTGTCCAGGCTGACCATGGGAACGCAATGGCGCACCTTCTGAAAGCCTTCACGCGGAGCCCCGCCCACCCGCTGCGTGGGGGAATCGGGGGTGCGCAGCTCGGGATGGGCGTCTTCGAGCTGTTGCAGACGGACCATCAGGCGGTCGTATTCGGCGTCGGAGATTTCGGGATCGTCCGCGACGTAATAGAGGTATTCGTGGCGGCGAATTTCTTCGCGCAGGCGCTGGATTTCCGTGGCTGCGTCTCGTGATTTCGCCATTTTCGCTTCGGGCATGCGAGCCTCAGAGAACCAGCGGACCCGACTCGCCGGTATTATACAATGCGCGCTTGCCCGGAATCCCCGGGACAATCGAATGCTCGAAAATATCCACGACGCGCTGCTGATCTATAACCTCACGAGCGGGCGCAAGCGGCATCGCCGCTTTGCCGAAGTCGAGCGGGCTGCGCGCTTTTTGCGGGACGCGGGCGTCGCGACGGAACTCGCCCCCACCACGGGCGCCGGCTCGGCAACGAACATTGCACGGCTGGCCGTCCAGCAGCGCCGCGGCATGGTGATCGCGTGCGGCGGCGACGGCACCATCAATGAAATCGTCAACGGGCTCGCCGGAAGCCGCGTCCCCATGGCGCTGCTGCCCGCGGGAACCGCCAACATACTTGCCAAGGAGCTCGTGATTCCCTGGGACATTCCAAAGGCCGCGCGGATGATTCCCACGGGAATCGTACGGCGCATCGCCGTGGGCATCGCTCTGGCTGGCGACGGCAATCATGCCGGTGCGATTCCCCCGGGAGGCCGTTACTTTCTGCTCGTGGCTGGGGCCGGCCCCGATGGTGCCATCGTCAACAACGTGAATGAGGAGATCAAAAAGAACGCGGGAATCGTGGCCTATTGGATTGAGGGGCTTCGCCAACTGGTGCATTACAAATTTTCCGAGCTGTGCATCCACTCCGAGGGGCGGGAGCGGCGCGCTACCATGATTGTGGTCGGAAGGACCGCGCATTACGGCGGCCCCTTCAAGATTACTACCGGCGCAAGCCTCTTCGAGGACTCCTTCGAGATGCTGACCAACGCCAAGCGCGGACGATTCGGCTACCTCGAATGCCTGCCGGCCTTGTGGCTGGGGAAACTGCGCAGCGTGCGCGGCATCAAGGCCTGGAAAACCACCGAAGCCATTTGCGAAGCTACCGGAACAGAACCGATATACGCGCAGGTGGATGGCGAGCCGATCGGACCCTTGCCAGTGACCTTCCGCCTGGTCCCCGACGCGCTCTCGTTGGTCGTTCCGGCTCCGCCGGAGCCGGCATCATAATTTTTGCAAGCGTTCATCTCCGAGGCCTGCATTTCCGACCGAGGACACGAGTATGGATCCCGCCACACACGCATTGACGTCGCTGGCCCTGGCCCGCGCCGCTGGGAAGCGGCTCCCGCGATTCGGGACGGCCATGATCGTCGTGTGCGGGCTCGCGCCCGATCTCGATTACGCCAGCTATTTCGGCGGTGCGGGCGCCTTCCTGCGATTCCACCGCACGGCGGTTCATTCGGTCTTGGGCGCCGCGCTGATGGCCTGCGTTGTCGCGGGCGCATTTTGCCGGCTCGATCGAAAGCGCCCGCGTGACGGTTCCACGTCGCCGCTCGGATTCCCAGCGGCTTTCGCGGCGTGCTGCGCCGGGGCCGCTTTGCACCTTACGCTCGACCTTACCAACATCAGCGGCGCGCAATTGCTCTGGCCACTCCGCGCGGGCTGGTTTTCGTGGGACATTGCGCCGTGGTTCGATCCCTGGATTCTAGCGATACTGATTGCCGGACTTTTGCTGCCGCATCTGTTCCGCCTGATCAACGAGGAAATCGGCGACCGAAAAAAAGGCCCCGTGGGACGCGGCGCAGCGATTGCCACTCTGCTGATGCTGGCCGCGTACATGGGCGCGCGCGCGAATTTGCACAGCCGCGCGATGGGCCTGCTCTTTTCGGGCGAATACCACGGCCGCGAGCCGCTCTCCGCGGGCGCGTTTCCCACCACGCTCTCGCCCTGGGACTGGCGCGGCGTGGTCTCGACGGACGACACCATCGAGGAAGTGGACGTTCCCTTGGGGCAAGGCGCGGATTTTGATCCAGACGACAGCCTCACGCACTACAAGCCGGAGGATTCCCCCGCGCTCGAGGCTGGCCAGCAAACGGCGGCGGCGCGGCGATTTCTCGGCTACGCGCGATTTCCGCTTGCCAGCGTGAGCCAGTTCGAGGATGGCTACCGCTTCGAGCTGCGCGACCTGCGCTTCCCGGCCAGCGACACGAGCCCCGAAAATATGATCGTGCGCGTGGATTTTGATTCGAGCCTTCGCGTCGTGCGGCAAGAGATTCGCTTCGCGTCCTCAACGAATCCATAATTCATCTTGATTACTTGCTTGCGTGCGAACCACCAGAAAGCCAGGCGCCTGCGGCGTAGAGCGCCACAAGGGTGACTACGACCGAGACCACGGACAGTCCGCCGTGGCTCATGAGAAACCGCAAAACCGCCTCCCCATAGCGCGCGGCGAGAATTCCTTCGGCAAAGTAGCGCAGCCCGCGGCCCAGCAGCAGCGCGAGCACGAACGTCTTTAGCGGGACCTGAAAAACCCCCTCGGCCAGAACGAACACCTTGAACGGAAACGGCGGCGGCAGGATGGCGGGAATAAAAGCATTCAGGAAGGCATGGTTCTGCGCCCAATGCTTCGCTTTCATCGCATGCGCGCCCCCGCGCCTATGGAAAAATTCTTCGCCACCTTTTTTCGCCAGCAGATAGAGCCAAATGCAACCCGCGAGAGAGCCCAGAGCGGCCATCGCCGCGTAGTAAGGCATGCGCGCCGGCCTTTGGAGTGAGAGTTCGATCACCAGGGCATCTGCCACGAACGGAAACGAAAGCACCGACGAATCGAGGAAGGAAACGATGAACAGCCCGCCGCCGCCCATCCCAGCAACGAGTTTCGCGAGCCAGTGTGGCAGCCTGGGTTGGTTCATGTTCCGCGGGGTTCGCGCATAAATCGCCTGATTGTACCAGAGTTTTTCCGCCGGGCCGCGCGCCGCCGGAGAATCGCAAATTGCCCGATCGCGCTCCGTCAGATAGAATCCGTGCGTGACCCAATCTTCCGAAACTTCCCTGCTCCTTGCCGATTTGAACGAGCGCCAGCGCGAAGCTGTGCTCGCCACGGAAGGCCCGCTCGTGGTCGTGGCCGGCGCCGGCACGGGCAAGACGCGCGTGATTACCTATCGCGTGGCGCATCTCGTCGAAATGGGCGTCTCGTCCGGCGCGATTCTGGCCGTCACCTTCACGAACAAAGCCGCCGGCGTGATGAAGGAGCGCATAGGCGATCTGCTGCGCGCGGGCGGACGCGATGCCGCCGATGTATGGGTTTCCACGTTTCATTCCTTCTGCGCGCGCCTGCTGCGCCGCGAGGCGCACCATCTCGGCATCCCTCGCGATTTCGCCATCTACGATGACGACGATCAGACGTCCGCCGTCAAGCGCGCACTCGCGCAGCTCGGCCTGCCAGCGGACGATTTCCCGCCGCGCAGCGTGCGCGCGCAGATCAGCCACGCCAAGAACCACGGCCTCACGCCGGAAGAAATGCGCGCCGATGCGGAATCGGCCCGCAACAACGAACGCCGCCAGATTGCCGACGCCTTTCGCGTCTATAACCAAATTCTCCGCGCCGCCGCGGCGGTCGATTTTGACGACCTGCTCCTGCGCGCCGTCGAAGTCCTGCGCGAGCATCCCGATGTGCGCGCGGCATGGAGCGGGCGCTTCGACTACCTGATGGTGGACGAATTTCAGGATACCAATCGCGCCCAGGAAGAACTCGTGCGCCTTCTCGCAGGGGCGCGCAAAAACGTCTGCGTGGTGGGCGACGAGGACCAATCCATTTACGGGTGGCGGGGCGCACAGGCCGGCAATCTGAAGCGCTTCACGGACGATTTTCCCGGCGCAAAGATTATCCGCCTCGAAGAAAACTATCGCTCGACGCAGGCCATCCTCGACGCCGCCGCAGCCGTGGTCCAAAACAATTCCAGCCGCCTCGGAAAAACTCTGCGCGCCACGCGCAGCGCCGGCAGCCGCGTGCTCTTCTTTGAAGCGCAGGACGCGGCCTCGGAGGCGGAATTCATCGGCGGGGAAATTGCGCCGCTCGTGTGCGGCGACGGAAACGTGCGAGCAGCCGTCCTCTATCGCACCGGAGCACAATCGCGTTCGTTTGAAGAGGTCCTGCGGCAGCTGGGCATCCGTCACCGTGTGGTGGGAGGCCACAGCTTCTATCAGCGCGCCGAGGTGCGCACGGCCCTCGCCTACGTGCGCCTGCTCTTTCACCCCGAGGATGACGCCGCTTTGCTCCGCGTCCTGAACACGCCGCCGCGCGGCATTGGCGCCGCCACGATCGCCGCGCTCGAAACGCGCGCCAGAGAAACCGGAAAATCCCTATGGGACGCCATCCGCGCCCCGGAATCGGACGCCAGGAAAAAATCCGCGGCGGCCCTCGAATCGTTTCGCATACTTATAGAAGAACTCCAGGAGGCGTGCCGGGAATTGCCGCCCGCGCAAATCATCGAGCAGGTTCTGGATCGTACCGGATATCTCGACTGGATCGAGCAGCAGGACAATCTCGAGCACACTTCCCGCGCCGAAAACCTGCGCGAACTATCGAACGCCATGGCGGAAGCCTCGGAGCAAGGGCAGACGCTCGACGACATGCTCGACCGCGCCGCGCTCGTGAGCGATGCGGACGAATTCAACGAGACGATTCCCGTCTCGTTGATGACGCTGCACAGCTCGAAGGGCCTCGAGTTCGACGCCGTGTTCGTCGCCGGCCTGGAAGAGGGGCTATTGCCCCACAGCCGCGCGCTCCAGACCAACGCGGAGATCGAAGAGGAGCGGCGCCTTTTCTACGTGGGAATGACGCGCGCCCGGGAGTCGCTCGTTCTATCGCGCGCCGTCTATCGCCGGAGTTACGGCGAAGACCGCCTGCGCGCCACGCGCCCCTCGCGCTTCCTCGCGGAAATTCCCGGCGATCTCATCGAAGCAGCCCCCGGCTCGCAATCCGAACCGGGCGAAACGCGGCGGTATGAATCGGATCTCGATGATTCGTATGGCTACGCGCAACGGCGGCGCAAATCGTATGGACGCTCCGCGCCGGCGCGCTCCTCCCGCGACCCGCTCATCGGCGCGCGCGTCCGGCACTCCAAATATGGCCTGGGCACCATCATCGAAGTCGAAGGCGAGGGAGAAGAACGCAAATTGACGGTCAGCTTCCAGGATTACGGCCCGAAAAAATTGATCGAGCGCTACGCCAATCTTCAGCTCGCCTAGCGCCGTTCCAACGGATTACCCGCAGAAGACAGTGGTGGGTCAGTTTCCGGTTACGCCGTTAATCGTCCAGTTGCCGACGATCACAGGATATAATAACGCGTCATGGATCAACCGTCGCTGCCTCAACTCAAACGCAAGTTATGGATCGCAGGGCTGGCGGTCATCTTGTTCGCTTTCTCCGCTCTTTCGTTCATCAAGTTCCTAGTAGCCGCAGCCTTTTATAGTGCTTGGTACGGCGTGCCTCGTATGGCGGCCGAACTCGCCAATGTGAACCGGCGTGGAGATATGTTTTTCCTTATTTCTGTTGCTCTAGTCCTACTCGCGGCAGGATGCGTCACATATTTCGTCCAGTTTGCAGCAATACCGTCTGATGGATTCAGGTTGGTTGCGCGCTATGTCATCGCACTGGCTCTGTCTGTCGTTGCTACTGGGATGTTTGTTTGGCTCTTGGACCGCCTTGGAGTGGGAGCTGTGCCTGGGGCATTTTCAAAGTGAGGCTTCTGAGAATCTGAGTTCACCTCCAGTCCCGATTAGTCGGCTAAGCGGAAACTGACCCACCATCCAGGCGACGGACAGGTTGCGCCCAGCGCCCGCGCAAGGTAGAGTTTTATTGCCGCACGCGGAGGGTGCCGATTGGACCCGCAGTTTTTTCGCACCAAGAATATTGACCAACTCATATCCGATTCGGAGAATCCCGAAAAGCGGCTGAAGAAGTCCCTTGGCTGGCTGAGCCTCACTTCCCTGGGCATCGGCGCGGTGATCGGCTCAGGAATCTTCACCGTCGTGGGAACGGCCATTGCCGGCCAAAAATTCGAAGCCAAGTCCATTTTGAACGCCCCGCTGCTCGAATACCTGATTTATCATTCGCCCTCGTTCGGCAGGCCCGGCGCGGGACCGGCCATCGCCATTTCCTTCGCGCTCGTGTCCATTGCTTGCGGCTTTGCGGCGCTATGTTACGCGGAGCTGGCGGCCATGATTCCCATTGCCGGCAGCGCCTACACATATACCTATGCAACCATGGGCGAACTCATCGCCTGGATTATCGGCTGGGATTTAATCCTCGAGTATGCCGTGTCCAATATGGCCGTGAGCGTCGGCTTCTCGGCGCATGTCGTTGCCTTGATCGAGTGGTTCGGCGTTCGTCCCAACCTGCGCTGGCTTTCGCCCGCATTTCTGCCCAGCGGCCTCGCGGACCTGCAAGGAAACACCCTCTATGCGCCGGGATGGCATTTCGGTTTCAATTGGCCCGCTTTCATCATCGTCATGCTCCTGACGGTGATTCTCGTGCGCGGGATTCGCGAATCGGCCCGGACGAACAGCGTGATGGTTCTCCTGAAAATCGCCGCGATCCTGCTGTTTGTAGGTTTCGGCGTGCACTTTATCCATCCCGCCAACTGGCGCCCGTTCGCGCCCAACGGCTGGCCGGGCATCCTCACGGGCGGCTCGATTATTTTTTTCACCTACATCGGCTTTGATTCCGTCTCCACGGCCGCGGAAGAATGCAAGAATCCCGGGCGCGATCTGCCTATGGGAATTATCGCCACGCTCGTGATTTGCACGGTCCTTTACATCGCGGTTGTGGTTGTGCTCACGGGCCTCGTTCCCTGGCAAACGCTTTTGGACGACGCCGCGCCGGTGGTCAACACCATGAAGCGGCTCCATTTTGGCGGCATCGTGCTGGTGGTGCTGTTCGGCGCGCTGATGGGCATGATTTCGTCGCTGCTGGTTTTTCAGCTCGGGCAGGCGCGCATATGGTTCGCCATGTCGCGCGATGGCCTGCTCCCCGGAATCTTCAGCCGCGTACATCCCCGCTTTCGCACGCCCGATTTTGCCACATGGGTTGCCGGATTCCTGGTCGGCATCCCCGCGGGATTGCTCGACATCGGCACGCTCGCCGATCTCTCGAACATCGGCACGCTGTTTGCCTTTGCGCTCGTCGCCGCCGGCGTCCTGATTCTGCGCTACCGTGAACCCGACCGACCCAGGAGTTTCCGCGTCCCCGGCGGCCCTTTCGCCCCGGTAATGACCATCCTCACCTGCGTGCTCCTCATGGCCGGCCTTCCCATCACCAATTGGATTCGCTTCTTTGTCTGGATGGCGATCGGCCTCGTCGTGTACCAATCCTTCGGACGCAAGCACAGCCAGCTCTCCAACGCCAAATTGCTCGCTGCCGACCGGAAAGGAGAATCGCTCTGATGCGCCATCGCCTTTGCTCCACGCTGGTCCTCATTCTGCTGATTCTCTTCCTGGTCCTGCCCTCTTCCTTCGGATGGGGGGAGAACGCGGAGCGGCTCATCACGAGCAAAGCGGTGGACACGCTGCCCGATGAAATGCAGCCGTTCTTCGAGGCCAACCGTCAATTTCTTGTCCAACACGTCACCGATGCGGCCCAGCCCAAGAATCCAGCCGACGAGCATAACGATTACATCGAGCTCGATCACTATGGATCATTCCCTTTCTCAGGCCTTCCTCGCAGTTACTCCGCGGCGCTTGCCAAATACGGCCGCCGCACCATCGAAACCGAAGGATTGCTTCCCTGGCAGATCGGACTCTACAGCCAGAAGCTGACGGAGGCCTTCCAATCCGGCAATTGGGCGGACGTCCGGCTCACGGCCGCCACCCTCGCCCACTATGTTGCCGCGGCGCACGATCCTTTCAATACCACGATGAACCGTGACGGAAAACTTTCGGGCCAGCCCGGCGTCAACGCTCGCTTCAGCACGAGTCTTGTGGACCGCTACCAGCTATTTTTCTTCGTCAAGCCCAACGAAGCCGCGCTCATTCCAGATCCCACCGACTACGCCTTCGAGATATGCCTCGGCGCGCATGCCTGGCTCGACAACGTCCTCTTGGATGACAGTCGCGCGGAGCAGGGCCTCACCGGCTACACCGGCGAATATTACGACCGCTTCTACGCTCAGGCCGGCGCGATTCTCATCCGCCAGATTTCGGACGCTTCCACGGATGTCGGCTCGTATTGGATGACGGCATGGATCAACGCCGGCCGGCCCCCGTTGCCGCCCCAATGAGCCATAAGCCGTGACCGCAACCGGGCAGCCAGACACAATCCTTCGCGCCCTTCCCAAGGCGGAGCTTCACTTGCATCTCGAGGGCTCCATCCGCCCCGACACGGCCGTCGAATTGGCCGCGCGCCACGGTGAGAAACTCACATCCGAAGAAGTCGCCGCGCGCTACAACTATTCCAATTTCGCGGGATTCCTGGACACCTTCAAATGGGTCACTTCATTTCTGCGCGATCCGGAAGACTACACCCTCATCACGAAACAGCTCGCCGCGGAACTTTCGCGCCAAAATGTCGTGTACGCGGAGGTGACCGTGTCGGCAGGCGTGATGCTGCGCCGCATGCAGAGCGTCGAAAAAAATTTCGCCGCCATACGCGAGATCGCTGAAAGCGCCCCCTTCGGCCGCCTCCGATTGGCCTGGATTTTCGATGCCGTGCGGCAGTTCGGCCCCGACGCCGCCATGGAAACGGCCCGCTGGGCCTCCCGGCTCCGTGGTTCCGGCGTTGTCGCCTTCGGGATGGGCGGCGACGAACTCTCCCATCCCACCGTGAATTTCCGCCCGGCTTTCGATTTTGCCCGCAGCGAAGGCCTGCACACCGTTTGCCATGCCGGAGAAATCGGCTCTCCACAATCCGTGCGCGAAGTCATCGAATTGCTCGGCGCGGAACGCATCGGCCACGGCATCGCCGTGATGCATGATCCCGCGCTCGGCGAATTCCTCGCCGCGCGCCGCATCGTGCTCGAAAATTGCCTTACCAGCAACGTCGCCACAGGCGCGCTCGCCAGGCAGACCGGCAAACCGGACGCTTCCCTCGCCGATCACCCGCTCCCGAAATTCCTCGAGCAAGGTTTGTCCGTGACGCTTTCGACCGACGATCCGGGATTGTTCCACACGGACCTCTGCACGGAATATTCCCACGCCGCATCGCTCGGCCTCTCGAACCATCAGCTCCTGCGTCTCGCCGGAGAGAGTTTTACCGCTGCATTTCTCCCGCCCGTCGAAAAGCGCGAGCTCCTCGCCCGCTTTCAAGACGCCGCAAAATCCGCCGGCCTGCTATAATCCTCCCCGATGAAAGCGCACGTCTGGGTCATGCCGAAGTCCACAGTTCTCGATCCCCAGGGTCAGACCATCGAGCGCGCGCTCTCCTCGCTGGGCTACGCCCGCATTCACAACGTGCGCCAGGGAAAATTCTTCGTCCTCGAACTCGACGGCCTCAGCCGTGAAGAAGCCGCACAGCAAGTCGAGCGCATCGCGAAAGACGTTCTCACCAATCCCGTCATCGAGCAATTCCGCTTCGAAATCCTGGACTGACCGACCCCCGCGCCTCTCGCGAACGCGCTGGCTGGCCGGCGAATCCGCCCGCTCGGCGATTGCGCGCCCGAAACACAGCGGCCCGCACGCTCTTTCTCGATTGGGAAATATGCTAACCTGATTTGTCTTATTTCCGCCCGCAAGCGCGTCCCCCGGGCGGCGCCGGAGAACGAATTTCGATGTGCGGAATAGTTGGATACATCGGCCCCAAGCGTGTTGTCCCGCTGATTCTCGACGGGCTAAAGCGCCTCGAATACCGCGGATACGACTCCGCCGGCATCGCCGTCGTCGGCCAGAATGGGAAGCTCGAGATTCGCCGCGCGCCCGGAAAACTCCGAAATCTCGAGGAGTCCATTCGCGCCACCCCCCTCGACGGCGTCTACGGCATCGGGCACACCCGCTGGGCCACGCATGGCCGCCCCACCGAGGAAAACGCCCACCCGCACCGCGATTGCTCCGGTGAAATCGTCGTGGTGCACAACGGCATCATCGAAAACTACATCGAGCTGAAAAGCGGGCTGATCGCCGAAGGCCACAAATTTCTCACTGAAACCGACACCGAAGTTATCGCCCATCTGGTCGAGAAATTTTCGAAGGGCGCGCCGCTCGAACAAGCCGTCCTCAAGGCCGTCAAGGTAATGACCGGCACGTATGCGCTCGTGGCCTTCTCGGCGCTCGATCCCAACAAAATCGTGGCCGCGCGCATGGGCCCTCCCATTGTCGTGGGCCTGGGCGAACACGAATTTTTCGTCGCCAGCGACATTCCCGCCATCCTCCAGCACACGCGCTCCGTCATTTTCCTCGGCGACGGCGAAATGGCCGTCCTCACGCCGCAAGGCGTCCGCCTGCTCGATTTCGATGGCCGCTCCATTACCCGCCCCACCCAGCACATCTCCTGGGACCCCATCATGGCCGAGAAGGGCGGCTACAAGCATTTCATGAAGAAGGAAATTTTCGAGCAGCCGCGCGCCGTCCGCGACACCCTGCTCGGCAGGATTTCCCAGGAAACCGGCAAGGTCTTCCTCGACAAAATGGACATCACCGAGGAGGAGTTCCGCACTTTCCACGACGTGAAAATCGTCGGCTGCGGAACCGCCTGGCACGCCGGCCTGGCCGGCAAATTCATGATCGAGCGCCTGGCGCATCTTCCCGTCGAGGTGGATTACGGCAGCGAATTCCGCTACCGCGATCCCATCCTCGACAGGCACAGCCTCACCATCGCCGTCAGCCAGTCCGGTGAAACCGCGGACACTCTGGCCGCCGAACGCGAAGCCCGCCAGAAAGGCTCCAAGGTCCTCGCCATCTGCAACGTCGTCGGCGCCATGCTCACGCGCGAATCGAACGGAACCATTTACACTCATGCCGGCCCTGAAATCGGCGTTGCATCCACGAAGGCGTTCACCAGTCAGCTCGCCGCTCTCTTGCTCACCGCCCTATATCTCGGGCAGACGCGCGGCAAGCTCGCGCCCGCCGCCTCCCAGGCCCTCATGCAGGAGCTCACCCGCATCCCGCACAAAATCGAGACCATCCTTCAGCGCGACTTGGAAATCGAGGAGCTCTCGAAGCTATTCTTCCGCTACGCCGACTTCCTCTATCTCGGCCGCGGAATCCATTATCCGATAGCCCTCGAAGGCGCTCTGAAGCTCAAGGAAATTTCCTACATTCACGCCGAAGGATATCCCGCCGGGGAAATGAAGCATGGGCCGAACGCGCTGATTGACGAAAATCTCCCCGTCGTCGTGATTGCCACACGGGACGAATCCGATCCCGCCTCCATGACCCGCTACGAAAAAACCGTCTCCAATATGCAGGAGGTCAAAGCGCGCGACGGCATCGTCATCGCCGTCGTCACCGAAGGCGACCGCCTGGCGCGCGAATCCGCCAGCCACTCCATCGAGATTCCGACGGCGCCCGATCTCATCGCGCCCATCCTCGAAATCGTGCCGCTGCAATTGCTCGCCTATCACATCGCCGTGCGCCGCGGCTGCGACGTGGACCAGCCCCGCAACCTCGCCAAATCCGTCACCGTCGAGTAGACTTTCCCGGAGGCCAAATTCCTTCTAAGATGATGCCCATGCGCAGCCTCTTGTCCAGATGCTGGATCTCCGCGGCCGCTGTCATCATTGCTCTCGGCGTTGGCGAGCCTGCACGGTGCCAGAGCCCCTCGCCAGGCGCTTTTCGGCTCACCGACCTGAAATTCACTGGCCTGAATCGCTATACCGATGCCCAGGTGAGTGCGGCCATTGGCCTCCATGAGGGCGATTCCATTAATCCCGCGCAACTTGCGGCCGAGGCGAATAAACTCTCTGCGTCTGGCGCCTTCGACCACGTTTCCTACCGCTACACTACACAAGGTGATGAGCTCTCCGCTGTATTCCAGGTGACGGAGACGAAAAATGTGCTTCCCTGCTTGTTTGACAACTTCGTGTGGTTTTCCGATGAAGAACTCGATAAGACGCTTCGGCTGCATGTTCCCTTCTATACGGGAACTGCGCCCGAAACCGGCGAGACCGTGCAGCAAATTTCGGCGGCGCTGCGCCTTCTGCTGCAATCAAATGGCATCACCGCCACCGTGGAAGAATTGCCCTATTCGGAGCACATGGGAGGACCTATCATCGGACTTCAGTTCAGCGCCGAGGGAGTTCCCATCCCGATTCATAGCGTCTCATTTCCGGGAGCGTCGGTTATTTCAGAGCAGGAACTCGTGGCTGCGTCCTCCTTCATGATGGAAAAGGACTTTGCATATAGCTTCGTAAGCCAGTTTGCAGCCGGTGCGCTGATACCCATGTACCAGGACCGCGGTTATCTGCGAGCGAAATTCGGCCGGCCACAAGTGAAATTGATGATTGATTCGGCAAACGGGCCGCCGGCGAATGGACCTGTGAATGTCGCTGTTCGGCTCCCGGTGGATGAAGGGTCTCAATATTTCTGGCAGAAAGCCACCTGGCAGGGGAACCGCTTGCTTTCGGCGGAAGACCTGGACCGCTTGCTGGCGATGAAACCGCAAGAGGTTGCGAATGCAAAGAAAATCGATGACGGATTTACCGCGGTGAGAAAAGCCTATGGGAAGCAGGGTTACATTGCTGTGGTGATCGAGCCGAAACAAAACTTGGACGATTCGGCTCGTCTCGCAGCCTATGACGTCTCCATCGTCGAGGGGACCCAGTATCACATGGGCCAGATTCACTTCGAAGGGCTGCCGGACAAGATTTCGAATGAATTGATGAAAAAATGGCAGCTTCAACCTGGCCAGGTGTATGACGAGAGTTACACGAGCGATTTCTTGGATAAAGTCCTGGTTCCGAAAATTGCGGAAGCGCGCTTAGGGGGTAGACGCGTGAACGTGACCGTCAAACCCGACGCCGCGAGTGCCACCGTTGATGTCTCTTATGCGGTGCAATAAGATTCACGTCATGCGAATTTCAGCAATCATCCTCGCTTGCATCGTGTTGCTTCCCGCGCGAATGGCCGGGCAGACTGCCAACTCTCCTTCGGCGCCCCTCGCCTCCATTAAGGTCGCCGGCTCGGCCCGCTTCCCCTCGGAAAAAATCGCAGCCGCCACGGGCCTGCACGCCGGCGACAACATCACGCGCGACGACCTGCAAGCGGCTGCCAACCGCCTGGTCGCGCTCGGCCTCTTTGCCACGGTCAATTACACTTTCTCAACCGTCGAAGCCGGCGTTCAGGTCGAATACCAGGTAGCCGACGCGCCAACCCTGCCCGTCTGGTTCGATGATTTTCCCTGGTTCACGGACGCGGAATTGACCGCCGCGCTCGAAAAATCCGTGGGCCTCTTCGATGGCACTGCGCCCGCGCACGGAACGATCCTCGACCAAATCTCCACTGCGCTGGAAAACCTGCTCGCGGCCCGCGGCGTAACTGCCGGCGTCTCGCACTCGCTCGTCACTCTTCCAGCTTCGGATCAGCATGTCCAGCTATTTCGCACCGATAGCACGGACGTGAATGTTGCCGGAGTCGAATTCTCCGACTCGCTCGCCGGAAGCGACCCCGGAATCAAGGACCGCCTCTCTGATCTCATAGGAAAGCCTTTCTCCCGCGCATCCACGGAACTTTTCCTGATCGAACAGGTTCGACCCGTCTATCTCGCGCACGGCTATCTCCGCGTGCAGTTCGGCGCGCCTAGCGCGCGGTTCGCAACGGCCGCTGCCGGTTCTCCTCCCGGCGTGGTTGTTTCCGTGCCCGTCACGCCCGGGCCGTCCTACGCCTGGAACGGCGTAACCTGGTCCGGAAATTCGGCGCTCTCGTCGGATGTGCTCAGCGCTCTTGTGCCCCTTAAGCACGGCGACCCCGCCGACGGCATGAAAATCGCGGCCGCCTGGCAGACCGTCTCCGATGCCTACGCCCGGCTCGGATATCTCGACGTGGATCTCAAACCCGCGCCGCAGTTCGACGACTTCTCAAATCGCGTCACGTATTCCGTGGCCGTCACCGAGGGGCCGCAATACCGCATGGGAAATCTTGTCCTCACGGGACTTTCTATCGACGGCGAGCAGCGAATTCGCGCGGCATGGAAAATCCCGCCCGGCGCGATTTTTGATAAGAGCATGTACGACGATTTTCTCGCCGGCGGAATCAAGATGGCGTTTATCGGAATGCCTTTTCACTACGAAAAAATCGGCCGCTTTCTCCAGGAGGACCCCAAGACCGGGAAAGTGGACGTCCTCCTCGATTTTCAATAGCGGATGTGCGTTATACTCGTCGAAGAACATGGCTTCTCGTCCCATCGCTCAACCGGCACAACCGTCCGCTGAGGAAGCCGCCGCTCTCGGCAAGCAGGAGCGCCTCTTCGCCTCGCTCCGCGCCCTCGATTCCCTGCTCGTCGCGTTTTCGGGCGGCGCGGATTCCTCGTATCTGGCATGGGCGGCGCACCGCGTGCTTGGCGAACGCTCGCTCGCCATCACCGCGCTCTCCGCGAGCTTTTCGCGCCACGATCGCGAGCAGGCCGAGGAATTTGTCCGCTCGACCGGCGTGCGCCACGAATTCATCGAGACGCGCGAATTCGAAAATCCCCTCTACGTGGCCAACAGCGCCGATCGCTGCTATCACTGCAAGGATGAACTCTTCGACCGCATGGAAGCCCTCGCCCGCGCCCGCCATTTCACCGCGATTGCCTACGGCATCCAGGCAGACGATACGCGCGACTTTCGTCCCGGCCATCGCGCCGCGCGCGAGCACCGCGTTCTGGCCCCTTTGCTCGAAGTCGCACTCGGCAAGGATGAAATCCGCATGCTGGCGCGCCGCGCTGGCCTGCCCGCATGGGACCGTCCTGCCTCGGCGTGCCTTTCCTCGCGCATACCATACGGAACTCCCGTGACGCCGGAGCTCCTCGAAAAAATTGACCGCGCGGAAACCGCCTTGCGCGAGTTGGGATTCCGCCAATTCCGCGTCCGCGCCCACAGCGAACTCGCGCGAGTAGAGCTTGCTCCGGATGAACTTGCGCGCGGATTCGATCCCGCCCTGGCCCAGCAAATGGCCGTTCGACTGAAGGCCGTCGGTTTTTCTTTCGTCACACTCGATCTCGAAGGCTATCGCCAGGGGTCGCTCCACTCCCTCCTCAAAAAGAAATAGTTCCCGCGATGGATGAATCTGGAAACTTCTCATGATTCCCGCGATAGAATGAGTTTCTGATGCGCTCCCTTTCCATTGCGCTCTCGTTTCTCGCCCTCTTTGTCCCGAGTTTCGCTTTCGCCGCGCAGGGCGCGGCCCAAGCCACGCCGCAGGCTGCACCGCAATCGGGCGCATCGCAGGAATCCTCTCTCGGCAGGGCCGTGGATGCAGATGCGGCGCTGCAAAAGGCGCTCGCCGACGCTGGAAACGACGCGGCGGCCGTTGTCCGCAATCTCGAGGATTATCTCGTCCACTTCCCTGATGCCCCGCGCGCCCCGGACGTCTATCGCGCCATCGTGGAGGCCTGCGAGCAGCTCGGCGATAATCCCTGCGCCCTCAATTACGCCGAACGCTTGATTGCCGTCCGCCCCGGTGATTCCGACGTGATGATGCTTGCCATCACCCTTCTCCAGCAGCAGGGAGATGATGCCAGTCTCACCCGTGCAGCGGGCTATGCCACCCGCGTGCTCGACCAGATCGAGAAGGCCACGCCGGACCAAAAGCCGTCGCGCGAATCCATGGCCGACTGGCAGAAACGCCAGGCCGATCTGCGGGCGGCGCTCTACTGCCTGCGCGGGCAGATTGAAAATTCACAGCGAGATTACGATTCCGCGACGAAAGACCTGGAAACCAGCTACTCCATCGAGCCCAGCTCTCTTGCGGCCGAGCAGCTCGGTGAAATCGCGGAGGTTCACAAGGACTATCCCAGAGCCATCCAGGAATATTTGCTGGCTTTCGCCCTTCCGGATACCGGCTTGGCCGGATCGCCTGACCGGCGGGATGTGCGCAGGAAGCTCGGCAACGTCTGGCGGCAGGTGCACGGCAGCGAGCAGGGTCTGGGCGACGAAATTTTAGCTGCGTATGACCGCCTCGCTCCCATGCCGCCCGGCGCGGATGCCGATCCCGCCGCGCGAAATAAGAACGCCAAAAATATATTTGAGTTTATCCTGACCCACACGGATGGAACGCCGCTTCCTCTGGCCACGCTCAAGGGAAAAATTGTGGCCTTGAGCTTCTGGGCCACGTGGTGCGGCCCGTGCCGGGAACTTGAACCAAAATTCGACCAGGTGGCCGGGGAATATGTCGGGAATCCTGAAGTCGTATTCCTTGCCGTGAGCGCCGATCAGGACGAGTCGCAAGTCCCGCCGTTCCTCGCCCACGCCAAGTGGGATATGCCCGTTGCCTACGCCGATGGGCTGGATGTCTTTCTGAATGTTAGGTTCCTGCCCACCGTGCTGGTTCTCGATCGCAGCGGCAAAATCGTCTTCAGCGTCAATGGACCCGCGCCCGAAACGCTCCCTGAATCCCTCACCTCCGCGATCCAGCGCGCCCTTGCCTCCGCGCCCTAAATCCTCACCGCACCGCTGGCTCTGCGCGCTCGCTCCCCTTTTGCGCCGCATCGCGCGCCGCTACGATCGTTCCCACATGGATGCGCACCGTATCGGCAAGGCGCCGCGCATAGCCTCCCGCCAGTGTGATCGCCACCGGCACGCCATGCCGCCGCGCGGCGTCGAAGACGAGTGCATCGCGGCGCGCAAGCCCCGCCATCGTCAACGCCAAGCCGCCCAATTGGTCCTCACGGTAAGGGTCGGCGCCCGCGACATAAAAGATTAGATGCGGCTGGAAGTGGCGGAAGGCCTCGTCCAGGCGATTTTCGAGAACTACAAGATATTCCTCGTCCCCGGTGCCGTCGGGCACATTGATGTCTATCGTCGAAGGAGGTTTCTGGAACGGATAGTTGTTCTCCTGATGGATCGAAAAAGTGAACACCGTGGCGTCGCCGGCAAAAATTGCAGCCGTGCCGTTTCCCTGATGCACGTCCGTGTCCACCACCATCGCGGTCTCGATGGCGCCATCGAATTGAAGCCGCCGGATGGCGATGGCCACGTCGTGGAGCACGCAAAATCCCTCCCCATGGTCGGGAAAGGCATGGTGGAAGCCACCTCCGATATTGGCCGCCCAGCCGTCCTCGAGCGCGCGCTGCCCCGCCAGGATAGAACCGCCCGCGGCCAGCCAGCACGCTTCGACAAGTTCCTTCGAATAGGGAACTTCCATCAGAAGGATCTCCTGGTGCGTCAGCAAGCCTGTCTTGAGCTTGTGAACGTAATCCTGCGTATGAACGCGCAGCACGTCCTCATCGGCCGCCGGCAAAGGCGCGAGGAAATCGTCCGGCGTGGCAACACCCTCCGCCAGCAGCCGCTCACGAACCAGCCGATATTTCTGCGACGGAAAAACGTGCGCGCCCAGGTTCAAATCGTAGCCGTCGTTGTAGATCAGTTTGAATGGCAGCATGATTTTCCGAGCCTACCGCGAAGCATTTCCGAAGGCAATCGCGCCCCGCAACACACGCCTTTCCTGCTGCCCGCGTGATACTAAGGGAGGAGCATTTGTGCTAGTGTATTGAGCCATGCGCCGGACCCCGGCGATCCTCGTAATTGTGGCCCTATTGGCGTCCCCTCTGGCGCTCCTCGCCCGCGGTCTGGCCTGCGAGCCTTCCGTGTGCACTTGCGGGTGCTGCAGGCCGCACGGCCATTCCTCTTCGCCGCAGTTCACTGCCGCCGACCTCCGCCGCATAGCCGCCGGATACTGCCCCTATTGCGGAATGAAGCTCCAGCATCATCTTGCGGATTACGGACTTATCGCGCCCATTGCCCCCACGGCGCCTCTGCCATTTGTCGCAATCCCTTCACCGGCCTTCGCGCGAGAAATCATCGCGATTTTCACGCCATCTCCTGTTTCGGGATTTTTCCCGGAGCCGTTCGAGCCCCCTCGAGCCTAGTCCGCCTCCACCGCATCAAAAATTCAATCTGAAATGGAGAGCGACTATGCGGAAGGCCATATTCTGTCTGCTCGCGGCTGCGCTGCTGGTGTGCGGCCAGCGTGTGCAAGCAACGATTTTCTCGAGCGTCCATGGCATCGTCCACGACCCCCAGCACCGGCCGATTACCGGAGCGGAAGTGGATTTGAAAGCGGCGGCGTCCGATTGGTCCAGCACGACGCAATCCGACGCGGATGGCGCCTTCGAATTCAATCCCGTGTCCGTGGGCGATTACATCGTCACAGTCAGCCACGCCGGATTCGATACTCTGCAACAGACCATCACCGTCGTTTCGGACACGTCGCCGATCTACCACTTTCAGCTCAAAATCGCCACGCTGAATCAGGCGGTGACTGTTACCGCGCAGCCGGAGGTCGCCAACGTGGATTCGGTGACGCCCACGACTCTCGTGGATCGCCAGGACATCGCGGAAACTCCCGGCGCCGACCGCACCAACAGCCTCGCCATGATCACCGACTACGTGCCGGCCGCCTACGTGACCCACGACATGCTGCACATGCGCGGCGGCCATCAGGTGGACTGGCTGATTGACGGCGTCCCTGTACCCAACACGAATATCGCCGCCAACCTGGCCCCTGTGATTGATCCCAAGGACGTTGATTATCTTGAGGTTCTAAGAGGCAGCTACGACGCCGACTATGGCGACCGTACCTACGGGATCTTCAACATCGTGCCCCGAAACGGCTTCGAGCGGAACAATGACGCGGAACTAGTCCTCTCTTTCGGGAACTGGTATCAAACCAACGATCAGCTCAATTTCGGCGGGCATACTGAGCGGTTCGCCTATTACGTGAGCTTAACCGGAAATCGCAGCAATTACGGACTCCAGCCTCCGATTGGGCAGGTGTTTCACGATGCGGAGAACGGCTACGGGGGATTCGCATCATTCATTTTCAATCTCGATTCCAAGAATCAATTTCGGCTGGTCACCTCCTTGCGCCAGGATTTTTACCAGATTCCCATCGACCCGAATCCCAGCTCGCCGGGCAATCAAGTCTACTCCAGCTACGGCCTGCGCGATACTGAGCGCGAACCCGATGGTTACGTCACCTTCTCCTGGATCCATACGTTCAATCCAAATCTGCTGCTCACGGTTTCTCCCTTCTACCATTACAACGAGGCCGTCTATCACGCCTCACCGAACGACTATCCCGTCATCTCAACCGTGGATCAGACAGCCAATTACGCGGGCGTACAGGCGACGCTTGACGCACATGTCTGGAAAAATGACGCTCAGGTCGGAGTGTACGGATTCGCTCAAAACCAAAACAATTACTTCGATAACTTTTTTACGGCTTGCCCGCCACTTTTGCCATCGCAATGCGTGAACTACCCCCCGTCTCACGGCGCGGTAACCGGAGGGCTCGAGGAAATATTTCTCAGCGACAGATTCAAGGTCACTCCCTGGCTGACTTTGATCGCAGGTTTCCGCCAGTCGCACTTTACGGCCGAAGTCGTGGAGACCACAGTGGCTCCCCGCTTCGGCATTGCCATCAGGATCCCGCGCCTGAATTGGGTCTTTCGCGCATTCTACGGCCAATACTATCAGCCCCCCCCGATCGTGCCCACTACCGGCGCGCTGTACGAAATAGCGGCGGATCAGGGCGTCACTTTCGCCCCCATCTACGGCGAGCGCGATAATGAGTATCAGTTTGGCGTCACGATTCCCTATCGCGGCTGGGCTCTTGACGTCGATAGTTTCAATACACAGGCGGAGAATTGGCTCGATCACAGCAACATCGGGGAATCGAATCTTTTCTGGCCGATCACGTGGTATGAGGCCAGGATTCAAAGCTGGGAACTCACGCTGCGCTCCCCTCGCCTCTGGAATCGCGGGCAGTTTCACCTGGCCTACTCGAATCAAATCGCCCAAGCCGAGGGGCCCATCACGGGAGGCTTGGTCTGCCCTATGCCGATTATGATGACATGCCCGCTGTATATTCCGCCCGGATTTTCACCGGTGGACCACGACCAGAGAAACACGCTGAACGTGGGCTTCAATGGAACTCTTCCCTGGCATGCTTTCGCCTCAACGAACGTCTACTACGGCTCCGGGTTCTCCAACGGGATCCAAGACGCGCAATATCCCGGCAACTATTTGCCGCAGCACACCACGTTCGATATTTCGCTCGGCAAAACCTTCGCCGAAAAATACACTTTCTCCGTCACCGCGCTGAATGTGGCCAACCGCCGCGTCCTGCTCGACAAAAGTCTGACCTTCGGCGGCTTCCACTTCAACGATCCGCGCCAGATTTATGCCGAGTTCCGCTACCGCTTCCATTACTAGCGTGGCCGAATAGCCAGCGGCAGCGCGCAAGAGTTAAACTGGAGGCGATGAAGTTGCTTGCAATAAGAAACGGAGAGAGCCACACCCGCCTTCGGCCCGGCGCATATTGCGTCGCGTTCCTGCTGGCATTCACTTCCCTGCTGGCCGGCTGCTCCGCAAAATCACAATCGCAGGCGCAGACCCGGCGCTACCATCTCGTCGGCAAAGTCGTCTCCGTGGACCAAGCGCAAGGCATCCTCCTCGTGGACCATCAGGCCATTCCGGGCTTCATGGACGCGATGACCATGCCCTATCCCGTCCCGGATACCGCGGCCCTCGCAGCGCTCGAACCCGGAGACGAAATTACCGCCGATGTCGTTATAACCCCAACCGGCGGTCACCTTGAAAATATCGTCGTCACCAATAAAGAAACGGGCGCCTCTCCCCCCGCGCCCGCTCGAATGCACGAGCCGCAGCCCGGCGAACGCGTTCCCGATTTCGCGCTGATCAATCAGGATGGAAAGCGCATCCGCCTGAGCGCCTTCCGCGGCCACGTGCTGCTCATTACGTTCATCTATACGCGCTGCCCCTTTCCCAATTATTGCCCCCTTGTTTCGAAGGACTTCGCCCAAATTTATGCCGCCACGCGGAACGACCCCGCGCTTCCCTCGGGAATTCGCCTCTTGAGCGTCAGCTTCGATCCCCGGCACGATACCCCCGCCGTGCTGCGACGCTACGCCGCCACATTCCGGCAAATCACAGGTGGCAGCCCCTTCGATCGCTGGGAGTTTGCGACCGCGCCGCCGGAGGAGCTCAAAAAAATGGCGGACTTTTTCGGTCTGTACTTCAATCCGGAAAACGGTGTGATCATCCACTCCATGAGCACCAGCGTGATTTCGCCCCAAGGCACAATCTACAAGTGGTATAGCGACAACGACTGGACCCCCGCCGATATGATTGCCGACGCCGCGAAAGCCTCGGCGCCCCAAGCCACGGCCACCACTCGCGCGGCCTCCGGCAGCCCATCGTCATTCTGAGTCCGCCGGTTCCTCGCGGACGAAGAATCCCTCTTCTCGTCTTTAAAAGTGAGGAATATTAAAATTACCACACCATCGAAAATTAGTTCTGCCGTTCGAGGATGAAATCGGGGACCGCGAAAAGCGCGCGGCGATACTCCGTGTCGGGCAGTTCTTCGAGGCAATTCTTCGCGCGGCCCACGTATTCGCGCGCCAGATTCGCGGCGCGAACGAGCGCTCCCGTTTCGCGCACCAGCTCCGTGATCTGCTCCGGCCTCACGCTCGCAAATCCGCGCTCCTCGAGAACCTTCGCCACCAGTTGCCGTCCCTCCCGATTCGAGCGCACCGCCGCGTGGCCGTTTCCATCATCACTCGTTGGCCGCGGCGCAGCTTCGGCTTCGAGCGCGAAAATCAGCGGCAGCGTCACCTTGCCTTCCTTCAAATCGCTCAGCACGGGTTTTCCCAATTGCTCCGGCGACGCCGTGAAATCCAGCAGATCGTCCACAAGCTGAAATGCCAGCCCCGCGTTGCGGCCGTATTCAGCCAGCGCTTCCTCCACGCGGCTGGGCTGCCGGCCCAGCACCGCTCCCAGCCGCGCGCATCCGGAAAAAAGGCAGGCCGTCTTGCGATAGGCCAGCTCCGTCGCTTCGGCTTCGCTCAGATCAATTTTCCCCAGGCGCGTAAGCTGCAGCAATTCGCCCTCGACCATGTTCTGCGTGAGATCAATCAGGATATCGAGAATTTGAAAATTCCGTTCCCGCAGCGCCATCTCGAACGACTGCATATACAGCCAGTCGCCCGCGAGCACGCTCATGTGATTTCCCCAGCGCGCGTTGGCGCTGGGACGGCCGCGCCGCGTATTCGCGCCGTCAATCACATCGTCGTGGACCAGCGTGGCGCTGTGAATCAGTTCCGTCACCGCGCCCAGCCGGATCGCGCTCGGCCCGCGATACCCCGATGCACCCGCCGCCAGCAGCAGCAGCGCCGGCCGCAGCCGCTTGCCGCCGCCCTCGGTGAGGTAGCTCGAAATCTCAGCCACCGGCTGGATGGCCCCGCCGTTCTGCGCGGCTATCTCGCGCTCGACGAGCGCAAGGTCGTCGCGAACCAGGTCGAAAATCCCCTTCACGATTTGGACGGCAAAAGCCATGCGTTCCCTTTTTGAGAAATGTGACGCCCTGGCCTCCAACAGCTTCTGCAAAAGAGGAGGAGTTTTGTGGGTCGCGGCTTCAGCCGCGACATAAAGCCCGCAAAACGAGTGGGGCTTTTGCGCCTTTTGCGTCCCGACGCTTTTTGTCGGGAAGCCCCTGAAGTTCCTCCCGGCCAATTCTCCCACAAGCCGCTAAATGGCCCGCCCTGCGGCGTTCCCTGCGCCCAGCCCGAAAAATCGCCGAAAATTCGTAGCCGTAGCGGCGGCGACTTCTTCGCCGGCTAAGTCTCTCACACTCCCCAGCGTTTGCGCCACTTCCACGACGTAGGCCGGCTCGTTGCGTTTTCCCCGCCGCCCCTGCGGCGGCAGGAAGGGCGAATCGGTTTCGGTCAACAGCCGGTCGAGCGGAATCTCCTTCGCAATATCGCGCAGATGCTGCATCTTCGGATAGGTCACATTCCCCGCGAACGACACGAGGAACCCCATGTCGAGTCCCCGCCGCACGTCCTCCATCGTTCCTGTAAAGCAATGGAATATCCCGCCGAGGCCCGTAGGACGCCAATCCTCTTCAAGGATTGCCAGAGAGTCCTCCCACGCGTCCCGGCAATGAATCACCACGGGCAATTTCGCGGCGCGCGCCTGCGTGAGCTGCCGCCGGAACACGCTCTGCTGGATATCGCGCGGCGAATGGTCGTAATGATAATCGAGGCCCATTTCGCCCCATGCGATCACCCGAGGATGGCGCGCTAATTCGTCGAGCCGCGCAAAATGTTCTTCCGTGGCCACATTCGCGTCATGAGGATGGATGCCCACCGTCGCGTAAATCCAATCGTGCTGCTCGGCGAACGGAATCGCCGCGTCGAGCCGGTCTGCGGGGCTTGTGCCGCTCCCGATGGCCAGCAGGACCTCGACGCCCGCCGCGCGCGCCCGCTCGATCATCGCCTCGCGGTCGGCGTCGAACTGCTCGAATTCCAGATGCGCGTGCGAATCAACAATTTGCACTTACTCGCCCTGATTTTCCATTTTCTATTTTCCAAGCATCGTCACTTCACCTTGGCGCCGGGGGGGGCATCCTCCGTAAACGTACAAAGCACCGGCTTGCCGTCCGGCCCGGCGGAGGCGGCCAGAATCATCCCATTCGATTCCACGCCCCGCAGCTTTCGCGGCGCCAGATTCATCACCACCACCACCTTGCGCCCAACCAGTTCCTCCGGCGTGTACGCCGTGGCAATCCCCGCGACAACCTGACGCACTTCGTCGCCAACGTCCACCATCACCTTCAGCAGCTTGTCCGCCCCGGCAACTTTCTCGGCGGATTTCACGACGCCGACGCGGAAGTTGATTTTGGCGAAATCATCGATCGTAATCTTTGCGTCTGCGCCCGGAGCGGCCGGTGGTGTTGCGCTTCCTGCCGTGGTCGGCGTCGGCGGTGTCGCCGCGGACGGCGCGCTCGCCGGATTCCGTATCTCGTTTTCCATCGCTTTGATCCTTTCCATCGCTTCTTTTTTGTCCACTCGTGGAAACACCGCTTCCGGCTTCCCGATTTTCGTTCCAGGCTTCAGACCGCCCCATTGCAACTGGTCGATTCGAACATCAGCCAGCTTCCCCGGCTGTCCAAGCTGCTCCCATATCTTCTGCGTCGCTTCGGGCATAATCGGATGGGCCATTACCGTGATCCATCTGATGGCCTCCGCAGCGCCATAAAGAACATCCGCCATGTCCTGACGCCGCGAGGGATCAGTCATCTTCCAGGGCTGTCGTTGCGTCAGATAACGGTCGACGTAAGCGGTAGCTTCCGGGATGAAGCGCACCGATTGACCGATATTCAAACTATTGAGAAAGAACCGAAAGCCTTCGTAGGTTTTCTGCATTGGCCACTCTAAATCCTTCCAGTGGGACGGCCCCTGAATAAAGCCATCGAAGTATCGCTCGATCATTGCCAAGACGCGACTTGCTAGGTTCCCCAAGCCACTCACCAAATCCGCCTCATAGCACGTGAGTAGGGCGTCGCGGGAGAAATTGCCGTCGTGGCCGAAGACGGTTTCGCGCAGCAGGTAATAGCGCAGCGCGTCGTTGCCGAGCACTTTTACAATCGGCTCGGGGTAGGCGACGTTGCCCTTCGACTTGCTCATCTTTTCCTGCTCGAAGAGCAGCCAGCCGTGCGCGAAGATTTTCTTCGGCAGCGGAAGCTCGGCGGCCATCAGGAACGCGGGCCAATAAACGGCATGGAAACGGATAATTTCCTTGCCAATCATGTGCACGTCGGCGGGCCAAAAGCGCGTGAATGTATTCGCGTCGTGCCCGCCCGCCGAGGCGGGCTTGCCATCCACAAAACCGATTCCGCTCAAGTAGCTGGTGAGCGCGTCGTACCAGACGTAAAACACATGCTGCGGATCGTCCGGCCACGGAATGCCCCACTTGATGGATTTCCGGCTGATGGAAACGTCCTTCAAGCCCGCTTCCACGAAGCTGCGCACCTCGTTCATGCGGAAATCGGGCTCGACCCACTGCGGATTATTTTTGTAAAGCTCGAGCAGTTTCTGCTGGTAAGCGGAGAGCCGGAAAAAATAATTCTCTTCGGAGATAAGCTCCGCGGGACGCCCGCAGATTTGGCAATCGGCAGGCTCGGGCGTGTCGCTCACGTAGAGATTGTCGTGGATGCAGTAGCGCCCTTCGTATTTCGCCTTATAGATGGCGTCGGGCGTATGTTCCATCGTGCGGCGGACGAGCCCCTGCACGGCGCGCGCGTGCTCCGTGGAAGTGGTGCGGATGAAATGCGTGTACTGGATTCCCAGCAGCTTCCACAACTCGATGAATATTTTTTGATTGCGGTCCACAAGTTCGCCGGGCGAAATTCTCAGCTTTTCGGCGGCGCGCTCGATATTGACGCCGTGTTCGTCGGTTCCCGTCAGGTAGGCGACGTCATAGCCGCACATGCGCTTGTAACGAGCGATCACGTCGCACACGATGGTCGTGTAAGCCGACCCGACGTGCGGCCGCGAATTCGCATAGTAAATCGGCGTGGTGATGTAAAACTTATCCATAATTTCCCGGAAAATTATTTGCGCTTCTCGCTGCGCTTCTGGAATTCGAACGACGCGGCGGCAATCACCTGCTTGAGCGGGATTCCCCGCTCGTCCGCAATCTTCTTGCAATCCTCGTACTCCGGCGTGGCGTTGAGCACTGAGCCGTTCATGCGCGACACCTTCATGCGCACTTCGCCGAAGGGCGTCTCGACAGGAAAAAACTCGCGGTCGAGCGTCTTGCGGCGCACTTCGTGGGTGCGCACGCCGATCGTGGTCGTCTCGCGGAACACGACGTCAATCAGGCGCGCCGCATTTTCCGGCTCGCACAGCAGCGTCACGAGCAGCCCCGGACGGTTCTTCTTCATCTGCGCCGGCGTGGAAAAGACGTCGAGCGCGCCCTCCGCAAGTGCGCGCTCGGCAAAGTAGCCGTAGATTTGCGGGCTCATATCGTCCACGTTGGTTTCGATCACCGTCACGGGCGCGCGCCAGTGTTCGCCTGGTTCGTTCGCGGCATTTTCGCCGATGAGAAGGCGCAGCACATTGGGCTTTTCCGGATTGTCCGCCGAGCCCGCGCCATATCCGATGGCGCGCAGCGTCATCGCCGGCATCTCCGCGTAGCGCGAGGAAAGCGCCGTGGCGATGGCCGCGCCGGTGGGCGTCACCAGCTCCTTCTGGATGCCGCTCGAAAATGTGGGCGCGCCGCGCAGCAGCTCGGCCGTCGCGGGCGCCGGGACGGGCAGCATGCCATGCGCCGTCTTCACCTGGCCCGCGCCCACATCGAGCGCGGAACATGCGAATTCGTCAATGCCGAGCAACTCGAATCCGATGGCCGCGCCGACGATATCCACGATGGAATCCACCGCGCCCACTTCGTGGAAATGCACCTCGTCAACGTGGATTCCGTGAACGCGCGCTTCGGCCTCGCCCAGCCGCATGAAGATTCTCTTGGCGCGGTCCGCGGCCCGTGGCGCGAGACCCGCAGCCTCGATCATGCGCACGATTTCGGTCAAGCCGCGATGGTGGTGCTGCTCCTGCGTTGCCACTTTCATGCGCGTGGCGAAAATCGCGCCGCGCTTCACCTTTTCGGCGGAAATCGTCCAGCCATCGAGCTTCAGCTTGCGCAACTCCTGCTCGATGGCATGCACAGGGGCGCCCGCATCCACCAGCGCGCCCAACACCATGTCGCCGCTGATCCCGGAAAAACAGTCGAAGTAGGCAATCCCTACGGTTTTCATGCGCGATTCGCGGAAAAAACGATAGTATTCTGCCCTTCACACTCTGTCAAATGGACGCGCCCTGCCCGCTTTGACGGTCTCGATGGGTTTCCCTATAATCGCGGGGCTTGCCCCCGCACAAGGAGCTACGTGTATAAGACGGTCGAGGACCGGATTCGCAAGGCGCTGCGCCACCATATCCACGAGCGCTATAAGACCGACGTGCCCATCGTCACCGAGCGCCCGCCGAAGCTCGCCATGGGCGAAGTGGCCTCGCCGCTCTGCTTCGAGCTGGCCAAGCGGCTGAAAAAGCCGCCGCGCGCGCTGGCGCAGGAAATCGCCAATGCGCTGAAGCCGATTCCGGGAGTAGCGCGAATCGAAGTGGCGGGCGGAGGCTACGTGAACGCATTTTTCGACCGCGCGGGATTTTTTCGGGCGTCGTGCGAGGAGAGCGGCCGCAAGACTGCGCCACCCGCGCCGGATGCCGCCAAGGTCGCGGTCGAACACACCAGCATCAATCCGAACAAGGCCGCGCACATCGGCCATCTGCGGAACGCCGTGCTGGGCGACACATTTTCGCGGCTTCTGCGCTACGCGGGCCGGCGCGTGGAAGTGCAAAACTACATTGACAACACGGGCGTGCAGGTCGCGGACGTGGTTCTCGGATTCCTGCACTTCGAGCCCAAATCGCTCGAGGAGGTTCGCGCGCTGGCCGGCGCGCCGCGATTCGACTATTTTTGCTGGGATTTGTACACGCGCGTGACGCAATTTCTGGCCGAAGATAAATCGCGGCTCGACTTGCGCTCGCAAACCCTGAAAGACATCGAAGAGGGCCATGGCGAGGCGGCGCAAATGGCGGAAATCATTTCCACCGCCATCGTGCGCTGCCATCTGCGGACTCTCGACCGGCTGGGCATTGATTACGATCTCCTTTCGCGCGAGAGCGAAATTCTGCACCTGAAATTCTGGGATGCCGCGTTCGAGATGCTGAAGAAGCAGGGCGCCATCCAGTTCGCCGAGTCAGGAAAAAACGCGGGCTGCTGGGTGATGCAGCTTGTTCCCGACACGGAGGCCGCCGGGGGCGAAGCCCCGCCCGCGGAGGTGTCGCCGGAAGAGCCCCGCGAGGAGGCCGAAGCGAAAATCATCGTGCGCTCGAACGGCACGGTCACTTACGTCGGCAAGGACATTGCGTATCACCTCTGGAAATTTGGCCTTCTCGGCCGCGATTTTCACTATCACCGGTTCCACAGGCATCCGGACGGCCACGAAGCGTGGATCACAACGGGCGAGCGCGATGATTCCGGCGCGCCCAAGTTCGGCCATGCGCGAGAGGTGTTCAACGTGATTGATTCGCGGCAGACGTACCCGCAGAAGGTGGTGGCCGCGGGGCTGCGCGCGCTGGGCTACGCGGAGCAGGCCGATCATCTGAAGCATTTCGCCTACAACGTGGTGGCGCTCACGCCGCGCTGCGCGCAGGAGTTGGGCTACGAAATTCCGCCGGAGGACGCGAAAAGGCCGTACGTGGAGGTGAGCGGACGCAAAGGCCAGGGCGTGAAGGCAGACGACCTGCTTGACCAGCTCGAGGCCAGCGCTCGAAAGGAAGTGGATGCGCGCCACGCGGAGGAGCCTGAATCCGAGCGCGCCGCCATCGCGCACGCCATTGCCATCGGCGCGCTGCGGTATTTCCTGCTGCGCTTCACCCGCTCGACCGTGATCGCCTTCGATTTCAAGGACGCGCTGAGCTTTGAAGGCGAGACCGGTCCGTATGTGCAATATGCCGTCGTGCGCGTGAACGGAATCGTGCGGAAGGGAGTGGGCCGGCTGGACTCCGTGGACGCGGCGAATGCACTGCGCGTCGAACACGGCGAGATAGACGCTGCCAGATTTTTTGGCGCGCCTGGCGGTGACGATTTATGGGAACTGGTTGTGCTGGCCGGATCGCTCGATGCGCGCGTGGACGCCGCGGTGGCGGCGCAGGAGCCGGCATTCCTGGCGCGCTATGCGTTCGAGCTCGCGCAGGCATTCAATGTGTTCTACCACAAGCACCACATTCTTTCGGAAGAGGATGCCGAGAAGCGCGCGTTTTTGCTGCGCCTGGCGCAGCTCGTGCGCGAGCAGCTCACGAGCGCGCTGGGGCTGCTGGGAATCACAGCGCCGGAAAAAATGTGAGTTGGGCCATGCCACTGGACAAGCCTTATCTGGAGCGCCTCTTCGGAGAATTAGAAACCAGGGGTGTTGCGGTTGGGCCAGGGCTGGACGACGCGGAACTCTCCCGAATCGAGCGCACGTATGAATTCAGGTTTCCGCCGGACCTTCGTGCCCTACTTCAATTCGCCCTCCCAGTCTCTGAAGATTTTCCCAATTGGCGAAGAGGCTGGATCGGAAAGCCAATCATAGAGTGGGAGGGGCGAACCCCCGCTGTTCGCGGCCACAATTTAGTCCCAGTTCAGGACCAGCTCGCGTGGCCTAGCGATGGCATCTGCTTCGACGTCGGGCACAACGATTTCTGGATGGACGAGTGGGGACCGCGACCCACGGACCTTGTCGCTGCGCTCGAGGCGGCGCGGAAGGAGCTTACAAAGGCTCCGAAACTGATTCCAGTCTACTCGCACCGTTTCGTGCCCAGCGAACCCTGCGATTCCGGAAATCCAGTCTTCTCTGTCCATCAAGCGGACATTATCTACTACGGATTCGATCTCGCGTCGTACTTCGCGAACGAATTCAAGATCTTCTGCCCTGATTGGGCGGCAGAAAAGCCGAGGAACATAACCTTTTGGAGCAAGCTCGCAAGCTAGCCCGCCAATTTACAATTTGAGTGCGAAATCCACGATCGAGCGTAAAGCGACGCCCGTGGGCCCTTTGGCGAGCCAGGGGCGCCCCTCGTCCACCCAGCATGTGGCGGCGATATCGAGGTGGATCCATGGAGTATCCTCGGCGAATTCCTTGATGAACCACGCGGCGGTAATGGCGCCGCCGCCCTTGCCCGTGCTGGTGTTGCGAATATCCGCGATGCCGCTCTTGATCATCTCCTCGTAATCGTCGTCCATGGGCATGGGCCACATTTTTTCGCCCGCGGCGCGCGCGCTTTCGAGGAACTTGTCCAGATACTCGCGCGGCGTGCCGAACGCGCCCACGTTGACGTTTCCCAGCGCCACTTCGATCGCGCCGGTGAGAGTGGCCGCATCCACAAGATGCGTGCAGCCGAGCTTGCGCGCATAGAAAATCGCGTCGGCCAGTATCAGACGCCCCTCGGCATCCGTGTTGATCACCTCGATTGTTTTCCCGGACATGGCCACCTGGACGTCTCCTGGTTTCTGCGCGCGGCCACCGGGCATGTTTTCGGTTGCGGGAATCACTGCGATCACGGAAACGGAAGGCTTCAGATAGGCGAGGGCGCGCATGGCGCCGAGCATGGTGGCACCGCCGCCCATGTCGTACTTCATTTTCTCCATGTTGTTCGCGGGCTTGATGGAAATGCCGCCGGTATCGAAGGTGACGGCCTTGCCGACCAGGCCCAGGACGGGCGCTCCGGAGCGCGGGCGCTGGGGTTCGTAGCGCACGACAATCAGGCGCGGCGGCTCAACGCTCCCCTGTGCCACGCCGAGGAACGCGCCCATCTTGAGTTCCGCGATCCTGTGCTCGTCGAGAACCTCGATGCCGAGGCCGGCCTCTTGGGCCATGGCTTCGGCGCGCGCGGCGAGGATGCGCGGCGTCAGGCGATTGGAAGGCTCATTGATCAGGTCGCGCGCAAAATTCTGCGAGTCGGCGATGACGCGCCCTTGTTCCACTGCGGCCGCGAGATTCGTGCCCAAGCCGGAGTCAAGCCCCGCCAATGAAACGGATTGGATTTCGCGGTCCTTTTTTTCCGAGCGGTACTTGTCCGATTCGAAATCGGCGGCGATCAGGCCTTCGGTCACGGCCTGTGCCGCCGCGGCCCCGCGTTGGCCATCGGGCGCGAGAAAGGTGAAATTCTTCACTCCGCGGGATTTCAAATAGCGCAGCGCCGTCCCGGCAATCTCGCGCAAGTCGGAGACCTCGAACTTATCCGGCTTGCCTGCGCCGATCAGAAGCAGGCGCTGGGCGGAGAGCCCCTGCGGGAAATGGATGAGAACGGTTTCCAGGGATTTGCCCGTTAATTCACCGCTCGCGGCAAGAGCGGCGAGACGCCCGCTCATCGCGGCGTTGATTTCTCCGAGAACACCATCAAGTTTATTTTCCTTTTCGACAACGCAGGCGACCAGCGCGCCAGTTTGCACGGAAGAGTAGGGCTGAGTCTCGAGTTGTATCTGCATGTCTCCCTTTCATTTTCATCGCCGGCGAAAGCGGAACATCGCCTCGCTGGCTTCGCGTTTGGCTTCTTTTTGGCGTTCGGCTTCACGCCTGTCATGAAACTTCTTGCCCTTGGCCACGGCCAGCTCGCATTTCGCAATCCCGTCGCGGAAATATATTTTCAGCGGGACCACCGTCAGGCCCTTCTGCTGCGTTTGGACCAGCAGGCGCTCGATTTCACGCTGATGGAGCAGAAGCTTGCGCTTGCGGAGCGGGTCGTGGTTCCGCGTGCCGCCGGGCAGGTACTCCGGAATGTGACAGTTTACCAGCCAGGCTTCCCCAGTGCGAACTTCGGCGTAGGCGTCGCGGAGCGTGCCCTTGCCCTCCCGGAGCGTCTTGACCTCCGTGCCGGCAAGCACGAGCCCGGCCTCGAGTTTATCGAGGAGGTGATAATTGTAAGATGCGGCGCGGTTTTGAGCGACGATCTTGACACCTTCCAAGCCATCCTTCTTCTTCGCGTTTGGCCGCACGGTGACGCTATGATATCCGGCGCAGACGACACCCTGCAAGCCGCAGAATATTCTGCATTTGCTCTCGGCGCGCACGAACTGTCGCCGGGTTGTCGCGCGCGGGACACAACTTCCTGATACTACAAGGGAAGCCCTTTGGCATCATTGGGTTCCCCGGGTATTTCCGGAACATGGATGTGAGGGCGTCCCAAGGTGGTTAACTAAAGATCGTCGGCAACTTGTACGGTTCCTTGCCGCATCGAACTTCGGGTGCTAGACTTCTGAGGAATCGGGGGAATTTCCGCGGAGGAGCTATTTGCGCCGTACAATTTATCTGCCGTTGGTGGCGTTGACCGCCATTTTTCTTGCCGCCTGTCCCAAGGCCAATCAGGATTTCGAGGCAGGCCGGAAGGCCGAGATGCTGCAGGACTACGATACCGCCCTCGTGGATTATGAGCGCGCCCTCCGGGCCAATCCCACGAACGTCGAGTACAAGCTCCGCGCCGATAAAATGCACTATCAGGACGGCCAATTCCACCTCGAGAAAGGAATAAAGGACTTCAATCAAGGCAACCTGGAACTCGCCCTGACTGAATTCCAGAGGGCCCAGGCGATTGACCCCTCAAATCCAGGAGCCGACCAGCAAATCAAGAAGACCATGCAGCTCCTGGCAGCCAAGAATGCCTCCCAGGTCCCCAATACGGCCGACCAAGAGACCGCGGAAGACCAAGACCTGCTGTCCGCACCGCCGGAACTCAAGCCACTATCGCGCGAACCCATCAACCTAACCATGACGAATGATTCCGGCATGGTCTATCAGACGATTGCAAAGCTGGCGGGGCTGAGCGTCATTTTCGACCCGGAGTTTCAACAGAGGCACATCTCCGTGGACCTGCCGAATGTCACGCTTGAGCAGGCGCTCGACGCGGTGGCGTGGGCCAGCAAATCCTTTTGGAAGCCGCTGACGAGCAGCGTGATTCTGGTGGCACCGGACAACCCCCAAAAACGCAAGGACGTGGAAGACGAGGAAGTGCAAACTTTCTACCTTTCGAATACGCTGACGCCCCAGGACCTTACAGAAGTGATGCAAGGGCTGCGCCAATTGCTCGATTTGAGGCGCGTCCAGCAAGTGGACGCGCAGAACGCCATTGTGATCCGCGCCACGCCGGACGAATTGGCCCTGGCGTCAAAAATCATCAACGACCTCGACAAGGCCAAGCCGGAAGTCTTGATTCACGTTCAGGTACTGGCAGCAAACAGGGACCGGTTGCGCGATCTGGGAATCCTGCCCGGGCAGAGCGTTTCGGTAGCCTTTACTCCCGGTGGTGTCAGTTCTTCGACCACGACCCCGACGACGCAAATTGCGCTGAATGAGCTGCAACACCTTTCCACAGCGGACTGGGCCATAACCCTGCCGGGCGCGACAGCCAATGCCATCCTGAGCGATAACAAGACCCAGGTGATTCAGGACCCCGAAGTCCGCATCGTGGACGGCGAAAAGGCCACGCTCAAGGTCGGCGAGAAATATCCGATCGCGACCGGCAGCTTCCAGGCGGGTGTGGGTGTGAGCGCGAACAGCGTCAGTCCGCTGGTCAACACGCAGTTCACCTACACGGACGTCGGCGTGCAACTGGATGTGACACCGCGCATCCATCCCGATGGCGACGTCAGCATGAAACTGACCATTTCGATCACTTCCATCGCGCAGAACGTCAACATTGGCGGGATCACCCAGCCCGTCATCAGCCAGCGCGATATCGAGAACGACATCCGGCTGAAGGACGGCGAGTCCAGCGTCCTGGGCGGCTTGATCGAACGCGACGAAACTACCAATCTCAACGGAATCCCCGGAGTGGCGCAGGTCCCCCTACTGCGCTACCTATTCTCGGATAACAGTCATGAAGTGGTTGATCAGGAGCTCCTGATCGTCTTGACGCCGCACGTCATCCGCTTCCCATCCATCGATCCGGAGAACCTGCGCACACTGGCGGCGGGAACGGATTCGAACGCTCGCGTATATCGGGAAGAGGATGAAGTGGAGAAAACTCCCCAGCCGGAGGCCGGACCGGCAACCCCCGCGCCATCCACGCAGGCAAGTCCGCAACCGGCTGCCGCTCCAGCCGCACAGCTCCATTTCGACCCTGCGACTGTCTCCATGAAGATGGGCGATCGGACGACGTTGGGCCTCGCTGTTTCGAACGTGAATGATCTCTATTCGATCCCGCTGCTGATTCACTACGATCCCGCGGTGATTCAGGTGGAGGAAGTCCGCGACGGCGGCTTCCTTTCCGGCGGAACGCAGGAGATCGCCATCGTACAAAATATCAATGAGCAACGGGGAGAGCTGGTTGTCTCCGCAACCCGCCAGCCGAATACGCCCGGCGTGAACGGCTCGGGGACGCTGCTTGGAATTGTGGTGCGGGCCGTCGGCCCGGGAACTTCCACGCTCCAGGTCCTCCAGGTCAACGCGCGCAATTCGCAGCAGCAGTCGGTTCCCTTGGTCTCCGGAGTCGCCTCGATACAGGTGCAATGAGGGCGCGATGAGCGTGGTTCCTCAAAGTGCAAGCGTGGCCGCAAAATCTCGGCGCGGGTCGTGCCGTGCCGGGGGACGCCTTCGGAGACCTTTGGCGGCGGATGCGGGGTTGACGCTCCTCGAGTTGGTTGCCGCCTCCGCGATCATGCTTCTTCTGGCGAGCGTGGCTGTGCCGCTCACTCGCGTCACCGTGATCCGCGCAAGAGAAACATTGCTGCGCCATCGCCTGCTCGAAATGCGCGACGCAATCGACAAATATAAGGACTATTCGGATCGAGGTCTCATCCAAACCCAGGCCGGCAGGGAAGGGTATCCGCCGGACCTCCAAACCCTTGTAGATGGAGTAGAGTTGGCGGGCGCGGGCGCGACCGCCACTAGCGGGCTGCCCCCCTCAAGCACGAGCGGGACAAACCAACAAACAGGTACAGCCGGCGGAACACAGTCAACCGGTACGGAACCCGCCAGCCTTCATATCCGCTTTTTGCGCAAAATCGAGCCGGACCCCATGACCGGGAAGACCGACTGGGGACTTCGCTCGGTCCAGGACGATCCCGACTCCACGGATTGGGGAGGCCAGGACGTCTTCGACGTTTACAGCAATTCCCAGGAAACGGCGCTCGATGGGACGAAGTATTCGGATTGGTGATGCACACCTCGCCTCGGTTCGCTCAATTCATGCGCATGCATAAGAGCACCCACGGAGACGGCGATCAGCGACGTCCCGCGCCGCGCGGCTTTACGTTGCTTGAGCTGATCGTGGTGATGGCGATCGTCATGATCCTCGCCGGGATCGCCGTGGGACGCTATCAACAATCGCTCATTCATGCCCACGAAGCGGTTCTGAGAGAAGATCTGTATGTCTTGCGCAACGCAATCCAGCAATACGCGGAGGATAAGGAAGCCTATCCCAGTTCCCTTGATGACCTAAAAACCGCAGGATATATCGGGGATGTTCCCGTCGACCCTATGACGAAACAAAAAGACTGGAATACAAAAGCATGCGACGAAGTGCTGAGCGTTGACCAGACCTCCTCGAACGGCATCTGCGACGTGTCCTCTTCCTCGGATCAAATCTCTCCCTTCACAAGTACCGCCTACAATACGTGGTGAGCTATACGCATGCTCGGCCTGTTACTCCACCCGTCGTTTGACCGCACCGCGCGCTTCCGCTATCATGAGTTCGCGGGGTGGAGCAGCCTGGTAGCTCGTCGGGCTCATAACCCGGAGGTCGTTGGTTCAAATCCAACCCCCGCAACCATTTTGAGATTTACAGGCTGGGTGCCAGGCACCCAGCCTTTTTTGTCTCGCGGCCGAGTTATGAGCCCGAACAGACGGGCCCGCGCTTCCATGAAATCGCGGGCCTAGAGCTCATTAAATTCGCTTCATTTAGTTGGAATGGCGCTAGTCGCAATCGGAGGCTTGGAGAAAAAACGGTAGAGCAGCCATGCATCAATTGCGATGACGATTGCGAGAAAGAGAAATGCTTTCGAACCTGCGACAACCTTGAGAGCCTGCAGCGTAGTGGAAACGCCAAAACCCACGACCCACGCGTCAAAGCTCATGCACAGCCGCCGGAAGGTTTCCGCCGGCATACGACGGATGAGCCAGGTTCCGATCGGAACGCCGACCAATACGCTCGGCACAATATGCGGGATCAGCGTCATCGAGGTCCTGGTGAAAAGGCCCGCAGTCAAATAAGCGATTGCCGTAAATGTGGATTCGGCGAGGCGAATAATCCCCAGCGCGGCGCGAAACTCGCGCTTAGCGAGCCCTTGGTTGTTCAGCAACAAAGCCAATGGCGGGCCGGAAACCGTGGTGACCGAGTAGAGAACACCCAGGCCGGCTCCGAAGGGAAGCCCGATGGAACGCTCCGACCGGATCGGACGGCGGAAACCGGCAGCCTGAATCAGAATCAGCGGCAGCAAAGCGAAATATGTCCACAGCTTTAGCCAGGGCTGGCTCACCCGGGAGACAATCAAGGTCCCGACGATCACGCCCGGAATCAGACCAAACACGATGGGCAGCACCCGGCGCCATACGGACGGGATCGCACCACGATTGACGAACAACACATACGCGTTCAGCGCGACTTCAATCAGAACCAACGCCGGATTCAGAACCCGGTTGGACAAGAACAGCAGCGCCAGTGGAACGGTGATCGAAGAAAAGCCGTAGCCAAGTCCGCCATTCACGATGGCGGCAAACAGCGTGATGCAAATGAGATAGATCACGTTGTGAGACATTTACGGTGTTCAGCTCCGTTTTGATTCCGTATGAATTCCGCATTCCAATTTCGCCCCGCCCCATCTCCCGGAACGCGGATCGGCGCCATCGAGCGGCACGGAAGTGCACGGCTCGCAGCCGATGCTGCGGTATCCGGCGTCGTACAGCGGCAAATAGGCGATTTTCTCTTCCGCCGTGTATTTCCACACGTCTCCCCAGGTCCAGGCCGCCAGCGGGCTCACCTTCAGAAGGACTTTGCCGGAGGGCAGCACGTGGTGCTCCGCCACTTTCAGATTTTTGCGCGTGGGCGATTGCTCCCGGCGCAGCCCGGTGAACCACACATCGAATTCCTCGAGCGCCTCGAACAACGGCTCCACTTTCCGCAAATGGCAGCAGCGGCCCGGGTCCGTGCGGTTGAGAATCCCGAACTCCGCTTCCTGCTCGGGGACGGTCTTCTTCGCCGTCAGATTCCGCATGTTCAAATTCCACTCCCGCGCCATGCGGTCGCGATAGTCGTACGTCGCCGCAAAATGATAGCCGGTATCAAGAAACAACACCGGAATCTCCGGCAGGCGCTTCCGCAGCAAATCAAGCACGATCATGTCTTCGGCCTGAAAGCTGCACGTGATGCAGGCGGACCCCTTGCTTTCCGCGAGCGCGCGGCCGATCGCCGCATCGGGCGAAAGCGTCTCGAGCTCCTCTGCGAACGAGGGCTGGCTCATGGCTTCCCTCCCGAGGGATCGGAATGCTTGTCGCGCCATTTGCGCAATATCTCCGCGATGCGCGCCGCCGCCGCTTCCTCGGTCTTGTCTTCGCCCTTCACAGCAAAGAAAGCATCCGGACCGAAAATCGCGCGGACCGCCTGCATCGGGTTCGTTCCGTCATCGAGCGGCGAGAAAATCGCAACGCAACCCGAAAGGCGCAGGGCCTTCGCCACGCTTATCAGCTCGTGCGGCAGAAAATCCGTCGGCCCCGCCAATTGCACGTTCCAGCCCTCGTCGAATAGCGTCCGCTCCAAAAGTTCCGCCACGCGCGGACGTCCCATCAGCCACACGGCGGCGGAAGGATGGCCGGCGCGAAGAATGCGCTCCTGCTTTGTGGCGCGTCCCGAATGCACGGGCGCGATCCCCGTCCGCGAAGATGGCCCCGGATCAATGGCGCGCTCGATGATTCCAGCGGCGACCGTGGCGTTGGTATGCTGATCAATCAGGATGAAGCTGCCCGTGGTGCGGTTCTCGCGGTAGGGATCGAAGAAAAGAGGCAGAGTCGTTTTCAAGTCCAGCACGGCGATGTCGTTCATTTCCAGACTTGTGGCCGGCGTCTTTTCCAGCGTGTTCACGTCGATCCGGTGCAGCACTTGCTTCACGCGGGCGCGCACGGTGCGCGTGGTGTGCTTTAGCAGATAAATCTTGTGCACATCCAGCGGGTCGCGGTGCATCCACACAATCGTCGCCTGAAGTTCCGTTCCCACCGAGGGTCGCCGCTCATCGCCCACCAGCACGTCTCCGCGGCTGATGTCGATCTCATCTTCGAGCGTCACGTTGACCGAGCTTCCCGGTCCCGCTTCCTCCAATTCATCCTCGAACGCCACAATCGCCTTCACCCGCGTCTTCACCCCCGAAGGCAGCGCCACTACGCTCGTTCCGGGACGCAGCACGCCCGACGCAATCCGCCCGGCAAATCCACGGAAGCTCGAATCCGGCCGAATCACGTACTGCACCGGGAAGCGCAGCGGCTGGGAAGCGGCGATATCCGCGACGGGCAGAGTCTCCAGATATTCGAGAAGCGCGGGGCCCTCATACCAGGGCGTGCGTGCGCTGCGGCGCACGACGTTGTCGCCTTCGAGCGCGCTCACCGGCACGGCGTAGACGTTCCGCACGCCGAGCTGCTCCGCGAACTCGCGAAATTCAGCCGCGATCCGCTCGAACACTTCCTGCGAGAAGCCCACCAAATCCATTTTGTTCACCGCAGCCAAGATGTGCTGAACCCCCAGCAGGCTCGCGATATAGGCATGCCGGCGCGATTGCCGCAGCACGCCCTTGGTCGCGTCCATCAGCACAACGGCCGCATCGGCCGTGGACGCGCCTGTCGCCATGTTGCGTGTGTACTGCTCGTGGCCGGGCGTGTCTGCAATAATGAATTTGCGGCGCGGAGTGGCGAAATAGCGGTATGCAACATCAATCGTGATCCCCTGCTCGCGTTCCGCGCGCAATCCATCCGTCAGCAGCGAAAAATCGATGGGGCCGCCGGAACGGTTGATCTTGCTCTTGCGCACCGACGCGAGCTGATCTTCGAATATCGCCTGGCTGTCGTAGAGCAGGCGCCCGATCAGCGTCGACTTGCCGTCGTCCACGCTGCCCGCCGTCGTGAACCGCAGCAAGCTCTCGCCCACCGCAAACACTCCGCCGGTTTCAGCGGAGACAGCCGTGGGTTCAGGCGTCGCAGTGGACATTAGAAATACCCCTCGCGCTTCTTGATTTCCATCGAGCCTTCTTCGTCGTGGTCAATCACGCGGTTTTCGCGCTCCGAGCGCCGGAATGAAATCATCTCTTCGATGATTTTCGGAACCGTGTCCGCATCGGAGCGGATGGCGCCCGTGCACGGAACGCATCCCAGCGAACGCATCCGGCACTTCACGATCTGCGCCTTTTCCCCCGGAAGCAGGCGCACGCCGTTTTGTAGCACCAGAATGGAATCGCCCCGCACGATGGCTTCGCGCTCCTTTGCAAAATACAGCGGCACAATCGGAATCTTTTCCGCATGGATATACAGCCAGACGTCCATCTCGGTCCAGTTGGAAAGCGGAAACACGCGGATGCTTTCGCCTTTGTGATGGCGCCCGTTGTAGAGGCTCCATAATTCGGGACGCTGATTTTTCGGGTCCCACTGGCCCAGAGCGTCGCGGAAGGAATACACGCGCTCCTTGGCGCGCGACTTTTCTTCGTCGCGCCGCGCCCCTCCGAACGCCGCGTCAAACCCGCCTTCCGCCAGCGCATCGAGCAACGCGCGCGTCTTCAGAAAGCCGCAGCACTTCTGCGTGCCCAGGGAATATGGATTCGCGCCGTCATCCAGTGCCTTGCGATTCATGTGCACGATCAGCTCGGCACCCACGTGGCGCGCGTACCAGTCGCGGAATTCGATCATCTCCGGGAATTTATAGCTGGTATCAATGTGCAAGAGCGGAAACGGAATCTTCCCGGGATAAAACGCCTTCTGCGCCAAGCGCAGCATTACCGACGAATCTTTCCCGATTGAGTACAGCATCACGGGACGGCCAAATTCAGCCGCCGCCTCGCGCAGGATGAAAATGCTCTCCGCTTCGAGCGCTTTCAGGTGATCGTATTTGCCGTTCAGTTCCATTGTTCCGTCATCATCGGTCAAAAAAAAACCGCCTCTCGGCTCTGCTCCGAGGGCGGGTTGAATTCAAGTCCAGTTGGTTTGCGAACTAGCTCATGAACTCAGACGCCCCCGATAGCGCGCACACGCGCATCGTGCAACAACAGGTACAACACGCATTCGGGAACATGCAATTCATAAGCATACGATTAGATATCCTAGCCCCCCTAAAGGATTCTGTCAATCGGAATGCCGCGCGTATCGCCGGGTGATAACCCCTTGCGCCCTCAGGTAGAAAGAGCCCCGGCGGACTTTCCGGGGCTCTTTCTGACCCGCATGGAACCTACTGCAAGCTCTAAAGGCAACTACTCATGCTTGTCTCTGTAGATGTGCCTCGAGACTTTGTTCTGCTGCTGGTTCACAACGCGTTTGTCGGCGTTCGTCAGCCGTCCGCCGTTGGCCTGGCGCATTCCGCCGACTTCGCGGTTGATGCCCTGCTCCTGATTTTCGAGCCTTGCTGTTTGGCCGGGCCTCAGTTCGCCGCTCCGGATACCCTGCGCGATGCGGTCCTGCTGGTTTTCACGGCGCTGGCCCACTTCGTTGTTTCCGTAATGGGCCACTTCCGCATTGTGCTTGTCCCTGTAAATATTGTTTGAGAGGTGGTTCTGTTGATTGTCGAGCCTCGCGCGATCGGCGGACGTCAGATGGCCGTCGTCATCCGAACGCATGGTGTGCTCTTCGTGGTTGATGCCTGCCTCTTTCACTTCCAGGTTCTTCGTTTCACCAGCGGTCAGCTGCCCGCTCTGAACGCCATTGGCGATGCGGTCCTGCTGGTTCTCCTTGCGCTGCTGAATTGTCGGAGGATTCGACGAATCGCTTCCGGATTGCGATTGGGCGAAAACCGACGACGCACAGAAAGCAATTACAATGGCCATAGCCAATATGAGTCTCTTAGCTTTCATGGTCTTTTTCTCCTCATTTGATTTCAGAATGAATGCATCTCCTCTCGGAGAGAGGCCGCTCGTGCGCCTCACTTCATCAAACACGACCACCTCTGAAATGTTGCGGCTCTAAAAGGATGGTGGGAACGAAATTGCCCCTGTACTTCCGGACAGGTGCCCGCGCCGGGAGAGAGACGCGCCGGCTAGGCGACGCGCCGACCTACCGCCGGTGCGATGGCGCGAATTTCCTTCATTAGCTGCGCAAATTGATCGGGATAGAGCGACTGCACGCCATCGGAAAGCGCGCGCTCGGGATCGGAGTGGACTTCGATAATCAGCCCGTCCGCGCCTGCGGCCACTGCCGCGCGGGCCATCGGCGCCACTTTATCGCGCCGCCCTGTTCCGTGCGAAGGGTCGGCGAACATGGGCAGATGCGAAAGACTCTTGATCACGGGAATCGCGGCGATATCGAGGGTATTGCGCAGATACGTCTCGAATGTGCGGATGCCGCGCTCGCACAGAATAATATTGTAATTTCCGCCCGACATGATGTATTCGGCGCTGAGCAATAGCTCCTCGATTGTGGCGGACATACCGCGCTTCAGTAGCACGGGTTTCTTGATTTCCCCCAGCGCGCGAAGCAAATGGTAATTCTGCATGTTGCGCGCGCCCACCTGCAGCACGTCCACATACGGCAGCATCAATGCAACCTGCGACGGGTCCATCACTTCGCTCACCACGAGCAAGCCGTTTTTGTCGGCGGCCTCGCGCATCAGCTTCAAGCCCTCCTCGCCCAATCCCTGAAAGCTGTAGGGCGAGCTTCGCGGCTTGAAAGCGCCTCCTCGGAGCAACTTCGCGCCAGCCTCCGCGACGCGCGCGGCGATAGCGGAAATTTGTGCGGCGGATTCCACCGCGCACGGCCCTGCCGCCACAACCACTTCGTCTCCGCCGATCGTCACGCCCTTCCCCAATTCGATGATCGTGCCATCGGGGCGGCACGAGCGCGCGGCCAGCTTGAACGGATGCGAAATCTTTACGATCTCTTCGACGCCCGCCGCTGAGCTCAGCGCCTCGAGCTCGCTCCGCCGCTGATTGCTGTTGCCGACCACACCAATCACCGTTCTTTCCTCTCCGCGAATCAAGTGAGCCTGAAACCCGCACTCCTTAATACGCTCCACTACGTGATTGATTTGCTCTTCCGTCGCGCCTGCCCGCATGTTGACGATCATTCTCGAATCCTCACTATGGTTGCCGCTTGCTATCGCTCTTCTCCGAGGCCGAAGGATACGACCCCAGCACCCGCAGATCGACTACCAGCTTCTCCAGCTCGGCCAGTGCCGCCGCCGCTTCGGGATCGCTCCTCGACGCCTGCAAATCTATGTAAAACCGGTATTGCCACGGCCGGCCGTGTACCGGCCGGCTCTCGATCTTCATCATATTCACGTTTCGGCGGGCGAATGGTTCGAGCGCGCGCAGCAGTGCGCCCGGGCGGTGATCAAGTTCAAATACCAGGGAAAGCTTGTCCGCATTTTCCAGCGCCGCAGGCGACGCGGAGAGCAGTAGAAACCGCGTGTAGTTCTCGCGATTATCCTCCAGATGCTCGCGCAGGATGGCGCCGCCATAAATCTGCGCCGCGCGCCGCCCTGCAATCGCCGCGCGCGAGCGGTCGCCTGCGCGCACGACCTCGCGCACGCTCCCGGCTGTGTCTTCCGTAGCGATTCGTTTCAACCGTGGATGCGCGCTGAAAAATTGCTCGCACTGCGCGAGCGCAACCGCGTGCGACTCCACCACGGCCACATCGTCGAACGACGCCCCCGGCGGCCCGATCAGATTGTGGGCGATGGGAATGATCACCTCCCCGACGATATTCAGCCCGCTATCCACCAGCAGGTCGAACGACCGGTGCACCGACCCCGCCAGGCTATTTTCGATTGGCGCGAGAATATATTCCGCCGAGCCGTCGCGAATGGCGCTGAATGCCGCATCGAACGTCGGGCGCGGCACCAGAGTGATATTTTCACCGAGAAGCTTTATCGCCGCCTCCTCGCTGAAAGCTCCGCGCTCCCCCTGGAAAGCCACGCGCGCATTAGGCGCAACATTCATCGGCGCCCTGGCTTTCGCGAATTTCCCCGCGGTGCGGCCTTCTTTCTCCGTCCTGGTTGCGGCATATCGCAATGAAACTCCTCCGTGCGTATGGCCTCGTCCAAAATCAGCCGGAAAATTCTTGTCACCGCGTCGTCCGGCAGCGGCCCCGGATTCAGGCTCTTCATGCGGGAAAGTATCTGCTCTTCCCGCTCCGGGTTGCGGACCGAAAGCCCCTCCTCCTTCTTCAGCCTGCCTACCTCCACGGCAAGGTCCGCGCGCAAATTCACCAGTTCCAGGAGCGCGGTGTCAATCGCATCAATTTTTCTTCGCCAATCATCGATTTTCATAAGACGGGCTGTCCTCTCCGGCCGCCAGGTTTTTCGTTCCCGCTCTCAGCCGCCCGACCGCCTTTACGCTGGCAACAAAAAAGCCGCGTTCCCCTTTCGAGGTTCGCGGCAGGTCGTTCGAAACTTTGTGCGGCTTTTCAGTTTTACATCAGGTCCGCGCGCGTTTCGCTGGCCCGCCTCCCCTCGAAGGGGAAGCGCCACGTAAAGGCGAAACGGTAATGATACATGCGCATCGCGCGGTTCCGAAGGTCCTTCCTGGTTGCTGGAAGCACCACCCAATGGGCAATATACAGAGTGCCGTGGCCAGCGTCAAGCGGTTCTCGTGCGCCGCGTCCATAAGCGCAATTTATGTGGTTCGCAATCATTACAAATTTGACTTATCCGCGAGGTTCGGGCCTAATAGCGTCTTGCGGAACGATTTGCCGGAATCCTGCGTTCCCCGAGGCGGCGGAAAGCGGTTGTCAATTTCGACATGAAAAACTACTCTATCACACGCCCCTCTACGGGACCGATTCTGACTTTCGTAGCTGTAACACTTTGGTGCGGGCCGCCTGTCTGAGCCACGCTCAGACGCCATGCGCCCCGCGCCTCGAAACAGGCTGCGGGGCTTTTTTATTGCCAACCAGAGGAAAGCGAGCCATTCGCAAATGCAAAGCGACACCATAAAAAAAGGAATCGCACGGGCGCCGGCGCGCGCCATGTTGAAGGCCACCGGCCTTACGGACGCCGATCTGGCCAAGCCGCTCGTGGCCGTCGCGAACACCTGGTCGGACGTGACCCCCTGCAACTTGCACCTTCGCGCGCTCGCCGAAAAAATCAAGGAAGGAATCCGCGCGGCGGGCGGCACGCCCATCGAGTGCAACACAATCATCATTTCCGACGGAATCACCATGGGGACGGAAGGCATGAAGTGCTCCCTGGTTTCGCGCGAGGTGATCGCCGATTCCATCGAGCTTTTCGTCCGCGCCCACGCCTTCGACGCCGTCGTTGCCATCTGCGGATGCGACAAGACCATTCCCGGCACGGTGATGGCTCTGGCGCGCCTCAATCTCCCTTCCCTCTCTCTCTACGGCGGCTCGATCATGCCCGGACATTTTCATGGTCACGACGTCACCATTCAAGACGTCTTCGAGGCGCCCGGCGCTTTCGCAACCGGCAAAATGACCGAAAGGGATGTCCACGAGCTCGAAGACCATGCCTGCCCCGGCGCGGGAGCCTGCGGCGGCCAGTTCACCGCGAACACCATGGCCACGGCGATCACGTTTCTCGGCATCTCGCCGATGGGCGCCAACGAAATTCCCGCCACGGACCCGCGGAAGGCACAGACCGCGTTCGACTGCGGCGCCACCGTTATGCGGCTTCTCGCCAAGGACATCCGTCCGAATCAGATCATCACTCACGCATCGCTTCACAACGCGATTGCTTCCGTCGCGGCCTCGGGAGGCTCGACGAACGCCGTCCTTCATCTGCTCGCCATCGCGCGCGACGCGGGCGTCCCGCTGGTTCTCGACGAGTTCGATGAAATTTCTTCGAAGACTCCCCTGCTGGCCGACCTGAAACCGGGTGGCCGCTTCACCGCCCCGGACATGTTTTCCGCCGGCGGTATGCGCCTGCTCGCGCAACGCCTGCACGAAGCCGGGCTGCTTCAGGATGGCCCAACCGCTTCGGGCCGGAATCTCTTCGAGGAAATTCGCGAGGCCAGTGAAACGCCGGGCCAGCAAGTGATTCGCCCGCTTTCGAATCCAATCAAGAAGGACGGCGGCCTCGCCATCCTGCGCGGCTCGCTCGCTCCCGAAGGTTGCGTCGTGAAACTTGCCGGCCACGAGCGCATTTTCCATAGCGGCCCGGCGCGCGTTTTCGATTCGGAGGAAGCTGCATTTGAAGCCGTCCAGCAGCGCAAGATTCAGCCTGGCGATGTGGTCGTAATCCGCTACGAAGGACCCATGGGCGGCCCGGGAATGCGCGAAATGCTTGCCGTCACGGGCGCGCTCGTAGGCCAGGGATTGGGCGAATCCATCGCCTTGATCACCGATGGCCGCTTCAGCGGCGCCACGCACGGGCTCATGGTCGGGCACGTGGCGCCGGAAGCAGCGCGCGGAGGGCCCATCGCGCTTCTGCGTGATGGCGACAAAATCACGCTCGATGTTCGCGCGCGGCGCCTCGATGTCGATGCAAATCTCGAGGAACGTCGCGCACAATGGCGCGCGCCAGCACCGCGTTACACCTCCGGCGTCATGGCGAAGTACGCCAAGCTCGTTTCGTCCGCGGCCGAGGGGGCGGTCACGACCGCGGCATAAAATTCCGCGAAAATCCAAGGAGAAAATAAAATGGCCAAGATGTTCTGGGAAGCAGACGCAAACCCGAAGGCGCTCGAAGGCAAGCGCATCGCCGTCATCGGCTACGGCAGTCAGGGCCGCGCGCACGCGCTGAACCTGCGCGATTCAAAGCTCACAGTCGGCGTGGGGCTGCGGCAGGGAGGGCCGTCCTGGAAGCAGGCTGAGCAGGATGGATGGGCGCTCGTCTCGCCATCCGAAGCCGCAAAAGGCGCGGACGCCGTGATGATGCTCGCCCCCGACATGGCCCAGCCAGCGATATACCGCAACGAAGTCGGTCCCAATATGAAGCCGGGCGCCATGCTGCTTTTCTCCCACGGCTTCAATATCCATTATGGACAGATCACGCCGCCCAAAAATATTGACGTCACCATGGTCGCGCCGAAAGGGCCTGGAAATCTTGTCCGGCGGCAATATGAGGCGGGCCGCGGCGTTCCCTGCTTGCTCGCTATTCAACAGGATGCCTCCGGCCATGCCTTCGACCGAACGCTCGCCTACGCCCACGGCATCGGCGGAACGCGCGCCGGCGTCATCGAGACCACTTTCAAGGAAGAGACCGAAACGGACCTCTTCGGCGAACAGGCCGTTCTGTGCGGCGGCTGCCGCGAATTGATCCAGGCCGGATGGGAGACGCTCGTCAATGCGGGATACCAGCCCGAGGCCGCCTACTTCGAATGTCTGCACGAGTTAAAGCTGATCGTGGACCTCATCTACGAGGGCGGAATTGCGAAGATGCACCAATTCGTCAGCGAGACGGCGAAATACGGTGACATCACGCGCGGCTCCCGCATCATAGACGAGCACGTCCGCCAGAGCATGAAGAAGGTACTCGACGAAATTCAATCCGGCGCATTCGCCAAGGAATGGGTGCTCGAAAATATGGCCGGGCGGCCGCAATATACCAAGCTCCTCGAACGCGATAAGAATCACCCTATCGAAAAGGTCGGCGAAGAGCTGCGCAAGCAGATGTCGTGGCTGAAGCCCGAAACCACCGCAGCGCGAGGCTCAAAGTGAAGGATTTTCCAAATTGATTCCCTTCTTCGCGCAGCCGAGCCTTGTCCTGGCAGCCCGCCATTCGCTCACTCGCGCGGCCTGAGCGATGGCGAGCACACTTCCCTTCCGCCGCGTCGCCGTGCTGGGCACGGGCCTGATTGGCGGTTCGTTCGCTCTCGCGCTGCGGGAACAGTTCCCCGCAATTTCAATCGCCGGATACAATCGCGGCGGCAGGGCGGAGCGCGCCTGCGCGCGCGGCGCCATCCATGAAGCTTTTCCGGATATCGCCGGCGCCGTTCGCGGCGCGGACCTCGTCTATATCGCACTGCCCATCGGAGCCGCGATCGAAATCCTTCCTGCGATCGCCGAGCTTGCCGAACCGGGCGCGCTCGTCACTGACGCGTGCAGCACCAAAGCCGCCGTATGCCGCGCGGCCAAGGAACATTTTCGCGGCGGCGCGCTTTTTCTTGGCGGTCACCCCATGGCGGGCAAGGAAAATTCAGGCATCGAAAATGCGGACGCCGCGCTCTTCCGCGGCGCGCCGTACGCCTTGATTGCGCAGGAAAATGATCCGGACGAGCGCGTGAGCGATTTTGCCGCCGTTGTTCGCGCCATCGGCGCCGAAGCCGTCTGGCTGGACGCGGATACGCACGACTGGGCCGTGGGGATCGTCTCGCATCTTCCGCAGCTCGTTTCCGTGGCCCTCGCGCGCGTGGTCCTCGACGAAACGGACGAGACCGGCCTCCCCATCTCGCTCGCGGGACACGGCCTCCACGGCATGCTGCGGCTCGCCGGAAGCCCTTACAACATCTGGCGCGATATTTTCCTCACTAACACGGAAAATGTTTCGCGCGCCCTCGACCGCCTGGCCCAGGCCGTGGACCATCTCCGCACCCGCCTCGCCAGCAAGGACCTGGAGCAGGAATTCCACGCCGCAAACGAAATTTACAAGCTCCTCGAAAAGCCTCGCCCCGAATGATGGCGCATTCGCTCTTCGAAAAAACCGCTAAAACAGAAAATAGCGCTGTGCGAGCGGAAGAACGCGCGCGGGCTCGCACGTAATCAGCGCCCCATCCACGCGCACTTCATACGTCTCCGGGTCCACTTCGATTTTCGGCGTCGCGCTGTTGTGCACCATGTCCTTCTTGCCGATCTTCCGGCAATGGCGCACGGGCGCGATGATTTTTCGCAAGCCCAGCCGCTCCGGCAACCCCGCGGAAAGCGCCGCCTGTGACATGAACGTGATGCTCGTCGTAGCCGTGGCCCGCCCAAAGCTGCCAAACATCGGCCGGTAGATCACGGGCTGCGGCGTGGGAATGGAAGCATTGGGATCGCCCATCGCGCTCCAGGCGATGAACCCGCCCTTCACCACCATCTCCGGCTTCACGCCGAAAAACGCGGGCTTCCACAACACAATGTCGGCCAGTTTGCCCGGCTCGATCGACCCGATTTCCCCGGCCATGCCGTGCGTGATGGCGGGATTGATCGTGTATTTCGCCACATAGCGCTTCGCTCGAAAATTGTCGTTGCGGCCGGAATCTTCGTGCAAGGGCCCGCGCTGCGCCTTCATTTTGTGCGCCGTCTGCCACGTGCGCGTCACCACTTCTCCGACGCGCCCCATCGCCTGCGAATCGCTCGATAGCATGCTGAGCACGCCCATGTCGTGCAGGATGTCTTCGGCCGCGATGGTTTCAGGGCGAATGCGGCTCTCGGCGAACGCCACATCCTCCGGTACCAGAGGATTCAAGTGATGGCACACCATCAGCATGTCCAAGTGCTCGGCAATCGTGTTCACCGTATAAGGGCGCGTGGGATTCGTCGACGACGGCAAAATGTTCGGAAACGACGCGATGCGAATGATGTCCGGCGCGTGTCCTCCGCCCGCTCCCTCGGTGTGATACGTATGAATTGCGCGGCCGTTGATGGCCGCCACAGTGGCTTCGAGGAACCCAGCCTCGTTGATCGTGTCCGTGTGAATCGCGACTTGAACGTCGAACGCGTCGGCGGCTTCAAGGCAGGAATTAATCGCTGCAGGCGTCGTTCCCCAGTCCTCGTGTAGCTTCAGGCCGCAAGCCCCCGCTTCGATTTGCTCGGCAAGCGGCCGCGTGGCCGCGGCGTTGCCCTTGCCAAGAAAACCGAAATTCATCGGCCATGCTTCGGCAGCCTCGAGCATCCGCGCCAGATTCCATGCGCCCGGCGTGCAGGTGGTTGCCGCCGTTCCCGTGGCGGGGCCCGTGCCGCCGCCGATCATCGTCGTGATGCCGTTCGAAATCGCCTCGTAGATTTGCTGTGGCGAAATGAAGTGGGTGTGGCTATCCACGCCGCCCGCCGTGGCGATCAGGTTTTCGCCGGCGATTACTTCCGTGGCCGCGCCCACCACCAGCTCCGGATCCACGCCGTCCATCGTGTCCGGATTCCCCGCCTTGCCCACCTTCACGATTCGGCCGTTCTTGACGCCGATGTCAGCCTTCACGATGCCCCAATGATCGAGGATCACGGCGTTCGTGATAACCAGGTCGAGCGCGCCACCATTTCCGCCTGCGGCGCCTTCGCGCACCGCGCCGCTGCTCTGGCCCATGCCGTCGCGAATCACCTTCCCGCCCCCAAAAGTGATTTCGTCGCCGTAGTGCGTGAAGTCCTTCTCCACCTCGACGATCAAATCGGTATCCGCCAGCCGGATGCGGTCGCCTTTAGTGGGTCCATAGAGGTCGGCGTAGGTGCGGCGGGGAATTTCTAGACTCATCGCTCTTTCTCCGCGACGCTGAACTGAAAGCCTGCTTTGCGCGCCTTATCGACTGCTCGCTCGCGCGCCCCGCGAGCCTCGAGCAGCCCATTTACCAGCCCGTTGCCTCCGTAAATCGCGCGGCTCCCGCCGAACTCGCACAGTTCCGCCTCCTTTTCCTCGCCAGGCTCGAACCGAACAGCCGTCCCAGCGGCAATGTTCAGCCGCATACCGTAAGCCGCGCCGCGATCGAATGATAAGGCGCAGTTCGTCTCGAAGAAATGATAATGGCTGCCCACCTGGATGGGCCGGTCGCCCGTGTTCTTCACCAGCACCCGTGCCGTGCGCCGCCCCGCGTTGGCCCGTATCGGCCCGGCCGCTTCATCCAGCAGATATTCTCCCGGCTTCATCTTTTTCCCTTCCCCCTTCATCGGATGGGATCGTGGATGGTCACGAGCTTCGTGCCGTCCGGGAATGTCGCCTCCACCTGCACCTCGTGAATCATTTCGGCGACGCCATCCATCACCTGATTGCGCGTGAGGATTTTCGCTCCGAAGCTCATAATCTCGGCGACGCTCTTCCCGTCTCGCGCGGCTTCCATCACTTCCGCCGTAATAATCGCTATGGCCTCGACATAATTCAGTTTGAGACCGCGCGCCTGGCGCCTGCGTGCCAGGTCGGCGGCAACCACAATCATAAGTTTTTCCTGCTCGCGCGGAGTCAGGTGCAAGAAGCCTCCTCAATTCACCTTGCGCGGCGGAATGGCCTCACGGCCGTACAGCATCAATTTCGCCGCGCGCCACATCGCGTGCAGTCCCGTCCGCATATCGCGTCCGTGGCGTGCGAGGCCGCGCACAACCAGTCCGTGCGCCACGAGCGTGCTCGCTCCCCAAAGTATCTCGCCCGGCCGCGCCAGTTTCCCGCCAACTTCGCGCAATTGCCGTTCGGCTGCCAGCCAGACGTCTTCGCCCAGGCCCACACGGCAAATATAAAACGTGGTCCAATACCGATACGGTCCCAGCCGCGCCACGGACTCGAGCGCATATTTCTTCGGCTCGAGCCGGACATTTTCCGCGGCAATCAGGCATCCTTCCGCGGCCACATCGGCCCTCATCTCCACGCATTCGTACTGGAAAACTTCCCCGTGCGCCTCCCTGCCCGGGGCGAGAATTTCCCACCAAAATAGCCCCGCGCCCGCGGCCAGATGGATGGCCGTCCGCTGCGAGAAGCGCGCCCCCGCGAACGGAATAATCGCATCGGGCACATATTCGAGCAATGCCTTCTCGGCTATTTGAATTTCGTTGGTCTGCGTGACCCCTGTCGACTCCTCGCGCGGACGATAAATCCGCGTCGCGCCCGTGGTAGTTATTTGCGCGCTGGCGCCCGGGCCAACGCGGACACGAAGCGCGAGGCGATCGCCGCCCAGCAGGCCGCCGGAAACATTGTGAAGGTGAGCCAGAGCCGAGCCATCTTCGAGCTCGAAAGCGCGCACCACCCGCAGCGGCGGCTCCTGCGCGCTGGCGGCCAGCACCGTGCGCCCGGAGGATTCGTCGCGCGCGAAATCGAGCGCGAGCGAGGCTTCGAGCCTGCTCGGCCGACGAACCGCGGCAAGCGTTTTGCGTTCGGTTGCGGCGGATGCGGACAATTTGGATTCCTCACTCCCTGCGCATTCGCGGCCCTTCCCGCACCTGCGCTCAGCTCACGAAGAGGCGCGTCCAAAGCGCCGTGTGCTCCATCGCGCCCCAATCGAGCAGCGGCGTAAAACAGGAGGCGTCGCCGGATTCGCGCGCGCCCACGCGCGCCGCCGCTGCAATCATCGCCGGCTTCAGATTCCACAGGATGCGTGTCGCCTCCGTCTGCCCGAGCGGCAGCAACCTTTGGCAGGCCGACACAAGGCTCGCAACCGACTGGTGCAGATACGCGAGCACGGCGCGATCCTCGCCTAGCCCAAGCGCTCCGGCCGCGAGGCCGAATGCCGTGGCGTGATGGATGGCGCTCCCCTTCGTGTCGGATGATTCCCTTTTTGCTAAAAGCGCGGCGCGCAGCACCGGAAAATCGCCCAGCGCAAGCACCGCAGCGAGAAAATTCTTTCCCAGAACCGCGCTGCCGGCGCGGCTCTCGCGCGCCGGCTTCAGCGCGCTCAGTCGGCTATTGATCTCAAGCCACTTTTCGCCCCATCCCTCAGGACATTTTTCGATTGAAAAAATTTCCCCGCCGATAGCCCCCAGACGAAAAGCCTCGCGGCAGAATGCCGCTTCCATCGTCCCCGCCTCTTCCAGATATCCGCGGAAAAAGTCCGGAAGCACGCTCACCGTCAGCAGCCCTTCGGAGACCAGCGACTCGAGCCCAAATGAATGCGCCACCGCGCCGATGGGCAAGGCGCTATCGGCCAGATGCATCAGGCGCAATTCGGCAAGAAGGTGAGATGAGAGAGGATCACCGCCCGTTCGATCAGAGTCCACGCGAATTCACGCACCGTTTAACCGGGAGAGTGTCCATGCGCGTGGCTGTGTCCATGCTCCTCGCCGTGCGAATGGGTATGGCCGGTGTAGGGGCCGTGCGCGTCAATCACGGGATGGCGCGCCTCGACCGGCCGCGCTATTTTTTCTTCGAGCCACTCCACAACGCGGTCGAGTCCCGCCTCACCCCGCAGATTCGTGAATACGAACGGCCGGTCGCCGCGCATTTTTTTCGAATCGCGCTCCATCACCTCGAGCGACGCGCCCACATACGGAGCCAGGTCTATCTTGTTGATCAACAGCAGGTCGGAGCGCATGATGCCGGGGCCGCCCTTGCGCGGAATTTTGTCGCCCTCGGCCACGTCAATCACGTAAATCCAGATGTCCACCAGTTCCGGGCTGAACGCCGCCGCCAAATTGTCGCCTCCGCTCTCGACGAAAATCAGTTCGAGGCCCGGCAGCGCGTCCTCCAGCTCCGCAATCGCCTGCAAATTCATGGACGCATCCTCGCGAATCGCCGCATGGGGACATGCGCCCGTTTCCACTCCCCGCACGCGCTCCGCGGGAAGCGTTCCTTGCCGGAGCAGGAACTCCGCATCCTCTTTCGTGTATATGTCGTTGGTGACTACAGCCAGACTGTATCGCGGGTAAAGCCGCTGGCTCAGCCGGTCCACCAGCGCCGTCTTGCCCGAGCCGACCGGCCCGGCGATGCCCACGCGGAATGCGCGTCCTGACCCGCTCGTCATCATGGTCGAATCCTATGCGCCGCGAGCGGCTTTTTCAGCGCGGTGCCCAACGATCTTTGGTTGCGCGTTGCCATTCACCGCACCGGCGCCCTGCCGGACCAGCGCAACGAAAGCTGCAGCCGAGCGCGGGAGCGTGCGGTCGCGCCGGTAGACGATGCCCAGCTCGCGCCACACTTCCATATCCGAAATGGGAATCAGCTTCACCTGCCCGGCGCGTGCTTCGTCGCGCGCAAAGCTCTCGCTGATGATGGAAACTCCCAGACCGGCGGCGACGAACCTCTTGATCATCCCCACGCTGGCAAGTTCCATCGTAATTCGCAGCCGCGCGCGGTAAGCACGGAACTGCTTATCGAGCACCTGCCGCGTAAAGCCCATCTTGGGAAAGATTTGAGGCTGCTCGGCGATTTCACTCGTGCGCACGGACTTGAGAGAGGCCAGCGGATTCGACGGGCTTACCATCAGCATCAGGCGGTCCCGAAAAATGGTGTGGACCTTTAAGCTGGGCGACTTGGCTGGCAGCGTAACAATGCCTACGTCCACCGTCCCATCCTCGACCTTTTCCAGCACTTTGTGGCTGAAATTGCGATAGATGCTGATTTGCACCGCCGGAAACCGCCGGCTGTATTCGGCGAACATGTCCGGGAGCACGTACAAACAGGTCGCTTCATTCGCCCCGATGGCCAGTGTCCCCCGTGGCGTGCTGGATTGGTCTGCGACGGCCCGCAGCGATTCGTTCCGCAGCGTCAGAAGCTTCCCCGCATATTCGATCAGGGTCTCGCCCGCCACCGTCAGCCGCACGGACTTCCCCACGCGGTCGAAAAGCTTCTGGCCGTACTCCTGCTCGAGCTGGCGGATTTGGGCGCTCACCGCCGGCTGCGATCGGTAGAGCTTCTGCCCGGCGCGCGAGAAACTACCCTGCTTGGCGATTTCGAGAAATGTGACCAGATGGTCGAAGTCCATAGCTTGTCGCCGTGGAGTATAGCAAAAACCGGGCTCAACCAGTGCCAATGCCGCCACTTTCGCGGAATTCGTGCTCCTGCCTGGTTGCTCGTGGTGACTGTTCCGATCGTGCATCTCAATCCTCCGACGGAAGTTGGTCCAAGGGCGCCGGAGCGGCCCCTCTGCGCAGCTACATAACTAGCCGGGGACCGGAAAAATGTACAATGCACATTCTTGATGTAACCGATAGGTTCTGGCGAGGCTTTGACCCTACGGCGAGGAACGCCAATCCCGAACTTTCGGGACCGATTAGCAGTTTGGTCTACACTTGTGGGAGAAATATATCCGCGGTCAGGACTTACTCGTCGCCGTCGTAGCTGTGCTCTGTTTGGGCTGCGCCGGAGGCGCCTGTCGGCGGGGGGCGGGACCGCAAGCCTCATTGCGCCACTCGCGTCCTTCGCGCCGCAGGAGTTCATCCGCTTGCGCAGGTCCCCACGTGCCTGCGGCATAGTTCGGGAAATCGCGCGGCGGCAGAGCCGACCAAACGTCGAGAACCGGCTGGACCACCGCCCAGCCCGCCTCAACCATGTCCGCGCGCTGGAAAAGTGTGTGATCGCCCATCATGCAGTCATAAAGCAGCGTTTCATATCCGGTCGAAGGCGTCGTCCCGAAGTAATCCGCGTATTCGAAATCCATGTTCACCGCGCCCAGGCGGACCACCGGGCCCGGCACCTTCGCTTCGAAGCTCAGGCAAATCCCTTCGTCCGGTTGAATGTTAATCACCAGCTCGTTCGGAGGGATCTTTTCCACCGAGGTCTTGCGAAATAGTACGTGCGGAGGGCGGCGGAATCGGATCACCACTTGCGTCACGCGTTTGGGGAGCCGCTTGCCCGTGCGCAGATAAAAGGGCACGTCCGCCCAGCGCCAATTGTCTATGTGCAGGGCCAGGGCCACGTACGTCGGCGTCATCGAGTCCGGCGCGACGTGCGGCTCGTTGCGATACGCCGGCACATTTTTGCCATTGATCGTCCCTGCGCCGTACTGACCGCGCACGGCGTGGTCCAGCACTTTTTCCGGACTGAGCATCTGAATGGCCCGCAGGATTTTCGTCTGCTCGTCGTGAACCGCCGAGGATTCGAAGGAAATGGGGGGCTCCATGGCCGTAAGCGTAATCAGCTGGAAAATGTGGTTGGGGACCATATCGCGCAGCGCCCCGGCTCCCTCGTAGTATCCCCCGCGAAGTTCTACCCCTAGCTCCTCCGCTACCGTCACCTGCACGTGATCCACGTAACGCCGATTCCAGACCGGCTCGAAGATTCCGTTGGCGAACCGAAACGCCAGGATATTCTGGACCGTTTCTTTTCCGAGATAATGGTCAATGCGGTAGATTTGCTTCTCGTCGAGGACTTGCAAAAGGGCATGGTTCAACGTCGCCGCGGATGCAAGATCGTGGCCGAAGGGTTTCTCGATTACCACGCTTCTCCACTTCCCGCCATCCTCTTTCGTAAGCCCCGCAGCGCCGAGCTGCTCGGAGACAATCGGGAAAAAATTCGGGCTGGTGGCCAGATAAAAGAGGCAATTCCCCCGCGTCCCCTGTTCCTTCTCCACTTGTCCAAGCAGATCGCCAAGCTTCTTATAAAGCTGCGGGTCGTCGAAATCGCCCGAAATGTAATACAGGCGCTTGGAAAACCAATCCCACGATTTCGAATCCACGGGCCGCTGGGCGTATAGCCGGATGTCCTGCGTCATCTGCTGGCGAAATTCGTCCGTCGTGAAAGGCTCGAGCGATACGCCGATGATGGCGAATTCGTCCGGCAGCAGTTTCCCCTGCGCCAGATTGTAGATGGCCGGCATCAACTTGCGTTTGGTCAGGTCGCCGCCGGCCCCAAAGATGACCATCGCGCACGGCCCGGCGCGCTCGCCCTTCATCTCTTCTTGCGTCACGCCCGCGGAGTCGCTCGAATCCATGAACATTCCCTCCCACCAGGATGCCTGCCCGCCGTTCAGTTTACAGGAAAACCGCCTGCATGTTGTAGCGCCGGCCTGCCCTGAGGCACGAAGGGCATCCTGCCGGCTCTTTTTCTTTGCCCTTGCCTATGTAGCGGCCACCTTCTTGCCCTGACGCAGGAAGGGTTAGGTGGGCGCCTTACTCTTGCCTCCGCCGTTCCCCTGAGAGCCCCGGTTCATACCCTTGTATTTGCGCAGCAACCGTAGCGGGCGCAGCACGGCATATACCGGCGCGAGCGGGCGCGGCAAGCGCATTATTTCCCAATCCTCTTCTGCCGGGACCATGGCGAGCCGCAGCGCATAGCGCCATCCCGCCAAAGCCCCTGGCACCATGCGCCGCCGAAATCCAAAGCGCCATGCGGAACTCAGCAATAGAGATTCCCGTTTCAAATGCCGCCGCACGATTTCGGATGCGGCCGACGCTGCTACCGCGTCCCTGGACACGCGCGAGGAGATTTCCGCGGGCAAGGGCGCGTCGAGAGCCCCATGCGCCAGAGCAAGCCCCAGGCAAACCATGCGCTGCGCGCGGAACGATTCCGCGCATTGCCAGACCGCGTCCCAATCGAGGGTTTTTTCCGCCTGAATCAGTTCCGAAATATCGGCAGTCCACAAAATCCTCTCCCAGAAATCCTTCGAGCCGTGAATCGATAGCGCCACGAGCGCGTCCTCAGGTGAAAGTGTTTTTACTTCGAGCCCGCACAGCCGCACCGGCATCGCCCGCGCCGCGAATTCGCCCGGATCGGGCGCGACGGGAAAATGGCGCAGAGTCGCTTCCGTATGCAGCTCGACGACCACGCGACCCGTTTCTTCGCGATAATTATATTCTCCGGGGATGCGCCGCGTGCCTGCGGCCGAAGAGAATAATTGCGGAAATTTCGCGTGAAAGCCGAGACCCAACATCAGCTCGTGGGCTTTCGGAATATCCCGGTGGCGCAGAATGATGTCCAGGTCTTCGAATTCGCGCAGGGTCGCGTCGCCATAGGCTTGCGCCGCAAGCACGGGCCCTTTATATGGAATCGCAAGAATTTCTTGCGAACGAAACGCGTCAAGAATTTTTATCAGTTCCGCGGAGAGCAGCAGAGAGCGAACCATGTTCGCGCGTGCCGCCGCTTCGAGTCGCGCGAGTTCCGCCGGCGCAGCCTCTGCCGCATCGTCTTTAAGAACGGCGCGAAGCTGCCGGGCCACGAGCGGCGTAATCGAATTCGCGGAAGCGGCGCTAAAAATAAAATCCCAATCGAGCGGGCCGCCGGCGAGCGCGCGGATTTCCTCCGCGATTGCGGGCTGCATTCGCGTCCGCGCGCAGCAAACCAACACACGCTTTTCCGGGCATGCAGTTCGAGTGAACGAGCGGGCCATTTTTACCGCGCATCGACGGACGCGTAAGGATTCTACGTCATCTGGAAAAAAATATGGAATTTCAAGCTAGGCGACGGTTTCGGCGGACAGTATTTCGTGGAGCTTCATTGCCAGCGTTGCCAGCGTAAACGGCTTCTGAAGAAGGACGGCGCCGGATTCCAGGATTCCCTGATTGACGATGGCCTGGTCCGTGTAGCCGGACATATAGAGCACTCTGGTTCCGGGGCGCAAGCGGGTCACGCGTTCGGCCAGCTCATGCCCATTGATACCGGGCATCACCACATCGGTCATGAGCAAATGGATGGGCCCGGAGTGCATGGCGGCCAGTTCGAGCGCCGTGTGGCCGTCTTCCGCTTCGAGCACCGTGTAGCCGGCCATCTCCAAATATTCACGCGATAGTTCGCGGACTCCGCGCTCGTCTTCCACAAGAAGAATGACTTCGGTACCGCGCGGGAGCGCACCTGCATGGATGCGGTCGTCAAGCCTGTTTGCGGACACTTCATCCTCGATCCGCGGAAGATAAACCTTGAAGGTTGTTCCACGGCCCGGCTCGCTGTACACCCAAATATAGCCGCCGCTTTGCTTGACGATTCCATAGACGGTCGCCAGGCCCAGCCCCGTGCCTTTGCCTTTTTCCTTTGTGGTGTAAAACGGCTCGAAGATGTGCGCTTGCGTATCGGCGTCCATGCCGCTGCCGTTGTCGGTCACGGCAAGCATCACGTACTTGCCGGGAACCAGGACAGCGGGCAGGCTGGAAAAGGAAGCGTTCACCTCGACGTTGGCGGTCTCGATTGTCAAGCGGCCGCCCCCCGGCATGGCGTCGCGCGCGTTCACGGCCAGATTCATGACCACTTGTTCGATTTGGCCGCGGTCCGCTTTCACGAGCCAGAGATCGCGCGCCGAAGAAGTGCTTAGCGCAATGTCTTCACCGATCAGGCGCCGCAGGATTTTCTCCATGTCCGCGACGACCGTTTGGATATTGAGGATCTTCGGCGCCAGCATCTGCTTGCGGCTGAAGGCCAGCAACTGCTGCGTGAGCGAAGTGGCGCGCTGCGCCGCCATCTGAATTTGTTCGGCGTTCCGCCGCAGAGGATCGCCGGACTTCAGCCGATCCGCGAGCAGGTCGCCATAGCCCTGGATTACCATGAGCAGGTTATTGAAATCATGCGCGATTCCGCCCGCCAGCCGCCCGACGGCTTCCATCTTCTGCGCCTGCCGGAACTGCTCCTCGAGTTGTTTGCGGTCGGTCACATCGAGGGCCGTGCAAATCGCGCCCTGCACTTCTCCCCCGGCGGCGCGCAACGGCTCCACGTGGCACGCGAAGGATCCCCCCTTCCATTCCACCTGAAACGTAACCGGTTCGCCTTTTATAGCGCGCCGGTGAGCGGCGATCGGCGTGAAGGCCGGATCGGAGGTCTCGAAATATTCCTGGAGCGACATTCCCGCGATCTGGTCGGGTTTCAATCCCAGGCGCGCGAGCCCCCTGCCCAGCGCTGACGTAAACCGGAGATCCTTGCTGACAGTCCAAAGCACCGCGGGCAATTGCTCGACCAGAACGCGCAAGCGGGCTTCGCTCGCGCGCAATTGCTCCTCCGCGCGTCTTCGTTCAATGGCGAAAGCGATGCGGTCGCCGACCGAAGAGAGAAATTCCAGGTCGCGCTCCATGTAGGCATTCTCGCGCTCGTAGTCCTGCACCACCAGCACACCGATGGTTGCCGCATGCGCTTGCAGCGGAACTCCCAGCCACGACAGGGGAGGCGCCCCGAAAAACTCGACCTCGCCTGCCTCCGCAAGTTGCCGGAAGGCTTTGGGCGGAATGAGCATGGCCTGCCCGGTTCGATAGACGTGTGCCGCGCAGCTTCGCGCGAAATTCTGCGGCGACGGAGGAATTCCGGTTCGCCCTGAAAAGAACGGAAACTCGAACATTCCCGTGGCAGGGTCGTGCAGCGCGACAAAACAATTGTCGGCGCAAAACACCTTCTTGAGCGCTCCATGGGTCAGGCGGAGCAGGTCCTCCAGGTTGTCCGTACCGCTGATGGCATGGGCGATCTCCGTGGTCACCTGCCGCTCGATTTCCGCCCGTTTGCGGCCCGAGATGTCTTCTACCATGCCTTCATAGCTGACGACCTTGCCGCTTGCATCACGCACGGCCCGTGCGGTCACGGAAACCCATATCTTCAAGCCGTCCCTCCGGACAGCCTGGAATTCGAATGCCTTGGCCATGCCGTGTTCCGCAATCGTTTGCTTGAATACCTCGCGGCGTTTTGGATCCACATAGAGTTGCCTGCCGATATCGTGCACGTCCTCGATCATCTCCGCAGGAGACGCGTAGGCGTACATGCGCGCTAGCGCCGGGTTAACGCTAAGATAGCCGCCTTCGGGCGTCGCCTGGAACATGCCTTCGACGGCGTTCTCAAAAAGGTTGTGGAACTTCTCCTCGGCCTGGCGCTGAGCTGCTTCGGCGCGGCGGCGCTCCGTGACGTCTTCGAAAATGCCCACGGCGCCGATGCTTTTCCCGTCGCGGATCAGCGGCACACCGATAATCTGCACGTCCACGAGCGATCCGTCGCGCCTGCGCTGCTTGGTCTCCGCGCGTTTGGTTTCGCCCGCCGTTGCGTGCTTGATTAATTGCGAGAGTTCGCTCGACCCGCCGTCAAGCGCGAGAACAGATTCAATCTTCGCTCCGGCAATATCCGGCATGTGATACCCGAAGAGCCGCTCAAAGGCGGGATTGCACATGCGCACATGCTGATCGAGGTCCAAGACGACAATGGCCAGCGGCGTATTTTCCATCAGGGCCTGCAAATACGCCGCATGCTCCGCCGCCTTCTCCTCGGTAGCGCGGCGCGCGGAAATGTCGTGCGTGACAGTCAGCATGGCGTCACGGCCCGCAAACGCAATTCCCTGCGTGGTCACTTCCACCTCAAAACGCTGCCCATTCTTCCGGAGATGCCGCCAATGTCCCTGGAAGGTCAGCGAGTTGTCCGTCTTCTCGAGGGCTTTTCGCAGGCGAGGAATGTCTTCCGCGGGACGAATATCCGTAAGCCGCATGGCCAGGAATTCTTCACGAGAATAGCCGTATTGTTCGGTGGCGGCGGCGTTGACCTCGAGGAAACGCAGAGTCTCGCGGTCGAAGACGTACATCGGATAAGGGTTGCGCGAAAAAAGCAGCTGGAAATTCGCGTCGCTCGCCGCCGAGACTTCGCCCGACGCGTTCTTCACATTGGCGGCACGCGCCGGGGGGGCGGGAGACAAGCTTGGCACGAGATATGGCGAATGCCTCGACATGGCTTAGAGAGACAACCCCCAGTTATAGAGACGACCTCAGATTCCGGAGCGGACACAGGCTCCGTAGACTACACGCTTCCTTTAGTTTATGGGGGCGGGGGCGCATACCGCAATGGTACGTTGGTACCAAGGCCTGCAATTGGTGAGGTTTACGCGGCCATGCGCCCGCCGCGGAATTCCCTTACGGGCCGATTGTGGCGGCAGGGCATGGTCCGGTAAGATGCTAGGGGAAAATGGCGGGTAGATAGTATGAACAACAAGGAAAATAAGGCGGTTCGGGAGCCATCGGCGCGCGATGAGTTCCGGGAGGCGCTCGAAAGCGTTGTTCGCGCGGAAAGCTCGAATCCCTTCGATATTCTGGGGCCACACTGGGTCGAGCGAGAAGGCAAGCCAGCGCTCGCGATTCGAGGTTTTCGCCCGGGCGCCATGGAAATGGGCATCCTGTGGAGCGGAATCTCCACAATTCAACCTGCCAAGCGAATTCATCCGGACGGCCTCTTTGAGGCCATTCTTTCACCCGGCGCGTTGAAGCTGCGCGGGGGCGAGACGGTGGCTCCCGGCGCGTACCGGCTGCGATTTCGCTTCGCCGACGGCGGCACGGTGGAAACATTCGATCCCTACGCCTTCCCGCCCCTGCTGAGCGATTACGACCTCTACCTTTTTGGCGAAGGCACGCACTATTTGAACTACGAGAAGCTGGGCGCGCATGAGCACGAGGTAGCGGGGATACGCGGGGTCCAATTCGGCGTCTGGGCGCCGAACGCAAAGCGCGTGAGCGTGGTGGGCGATTTCAACTCCTGGGACGGGCGCGCGCACGCCATGCGCAATCGCGGGGCGTCGGGAATATGGGAGATTTTTCTCCCCGAGCTGGGCGAAGGCACGCTTTACAAGTTCGAGATTTTGTCGCGCGTGGGGAGCTATCTGGGGCTGAAAGCGGATCCCTACGCGTTCGCGGCGGAGCTGCGGCCGAAAACCGCGTCGGTGGTCTGCAATATTGACGGCTACGAATGGAAGGATTCCGCGTGGCTGGAAGGGCGCGCCAAGCGGGACTGGCTGCACTCGCCGATGTCCATCTACGAAGTCCACGCAGGCTCCTGGCGGCGGGACACGGCGGAGGGAAACAGGTGGCTGACGTACCGCGAGCTGGCCGACGAGCTGATCCCCTACGCGAAGAAAATGGGCCACACGCACATCGAGCTAATGCCCATCATGGAGCATCCATTCGACGCATCCTGGGGCTACCAAACCACCGGTTATTACGCGGTTACAAGCCGGTTCGGGACGCCGAAGGATTTCATGTATTTCGTGGACCGCTGCCATCAGGAGGGCCTGGGCCTGATTCTGGATTGGACGCCGGCGCATTTCCCGCGCGACGCGCACGGCCTGGCATTCTTCGATGGCACGCACCTTTACGAGCACGCCGATCCGCGCATGGGGGAGCAACCGGATTGGGGCACGCTGGTCTTCAACTACGGGCGCAACGAGGTGCAGAATTTTCTGCTTTCGAATGCGCTCTTCTGGGTCGAAAAGTACCACGTGGATGCGCTGCGCGTGGACGCGGTAGCGTCCATGCTGTACCTGGATTATTCGCGCAAGCCGGGCCAGTGGATTCCCAATGAGTACGGCGGGCGGGAGAATCTGGCCGCGATCGCTTTCCTGAAAAAGCTCAACGAAGTGCTGCACATCCAGAATCCTGGGGCGCTGATGATTGCGGAGGAGTCCACGTCGTGGCCGGCGGTTTCGCGCCCGACGTACGTGGGCGGCCTGGGATTCGATTTGAAATGGAACATGGGATGGATGAACGACACGCTGCGCTACATGGAGCTCGATCCCATTCACCGGCAATATCACCACAACGAACTGACGTTCTCGATGCTCTACGCATTCCACGAAAATTTCGTTCTGCCGCTCTCGCACGACGAAGTGACGCACGGAAAGCGCGCCCTGCTCGAAAAAATGCCCGGAGACGACTGGCAGAAATTCGCGAACCTGCGGCTGCTTTTCGGCTACATGTTCGCGCATCCGGGGAAGAAGCTTCTGTTCCAGGGAAGCGAACTCGGCGACCGGAACGAATTCTGGGAAGACGGCACCGTGAATTGGGCGCTGGAAAATTCGCCGCCGCACCGGGGGATTCAGCGGCTGGTGGAAGACTTGAATCATCTGCACACGGGCGAGCGGGCGCTGCACGAAGTGGACTTCGAATGGGCCGGCTTTGAATGGCTGCAAGCGAACGATGCCGCGTCGAGCATGCTGGCATTCCTGCGGCGCGCGAGGAGGCCCGAGGACTTCATCATCGTGGTGTGCAATTTCACTCCCGTGGCGCGGGAGGAGTATCGCATCGGCGTTCCCGGCCCCGGCTACTATCATGAGATTCTGAACACGGATTCGAAGTATTACGAAGGCACGGACCTAGGCAATGCCGGCGGAGTCCGCGCCGAGCCAATACCGTGGAGTGAGCGCCCGTATTCGATCAAGCTGCGTCTGCCGCCTCTCGCTGTGATGTATTTCAAGCCCCAGGGATGAGCAAAAAACGGGCGCCAAAATCTGCATGAGATACTCGAATACTTCGAGTAAAAATAAGGCCTTAACTGGCGCTAAAGTGCGGGAAATGGCGCGAAATGCGCGCTTAAATGGCGTTAGCGCGCGCTTGTGGAGGTGGCCATGGCTACTGTTTCTCGGGAACAACGATTTTGATAGAAAATTGTTTCACGTGAAACAATTTTTCATGGGTCAAGGGGGATGGGGACCGTTGCTCCGGGAATCTAGGCTCGGTGAGGGGTGAACTCACACCCGAAACAGCAGCTTACTTCTGCTCTCACCCCGTTCCCATTTGCGCTGATGGCGAACAGCCTCTCTCCGTGGTCTCTGTTTACAACCCTCTAGGCGAAACAAAATCGAAACGTGCTATTCTCTATGAGGCGCGCTATCCTTGTATGTAGTGCTGCCACTGACTCCGATGCTCGTTATTACGTCCGCCATCGCGCCGGCTTTTAACCTCCAACGCAGCACATGGGTCAATGAACAGCTCCCTGAGTGAACTCATCACGGCGACAGTTTCGTACGTCACGGAGCACGGCGGATATGTGACGAAAACAAAATTGTTGAAGCTTCTCTATCTTTTCGACATCGAGTTCTATCGAGTGCATCGAAAAACGTTCACAGGATTGCAATGGAAGTATTTCCACCTCGGCCCGTGGACAAAAGAATTCGATCCAATCCTGGCCGAGCTGGTCGAGACCGGCGCACTTTTGGAGATTGCGAGCACCAAGCACGAATATGACACCAAGTTTTACAGATCCGCTGAACCGACTGACGTTGGAAAGCTATTCGAAAAATATAGTGATGAAGCAATCTTAAAGATCGTGCTGAACACTTGGGGCGCGTCCTCCACTGGCGAGATCTTGGACTACGTTTATTTCCGCACTGAGCCAATGGAATTCGGAGTTAGAAATGAACCCCTAGACTTCACAAGAATATCCGAGGCATCGCTCCCGCCCTATAAGAAAACTTCTTCTGGCAAGACTCGGAAAGAGATTGATCGGGCGCGCAGGCAATTCGAGGAGCGGTTGTCGGCGAGGAAAGGGACGGAGCGTGCTCAGTTTGCCTTCACTTCTCCCCGATACGACGGTGAGTATCTCGACGCACTAGAAAAGTTCGATAATGCCTGGTGAGAACTTCTTTATCGACGAATGGTTTGGAGATCAGTTCTATAAGAAGCTCCCCCTCGGATTCCACAGTCATTTTGGATTCGGACAATTCTTTCGCACCCACGCCTATTACCCACATGAGAATTTAGAACTTTGGCGGCCCGTCACAGACCCGAACGAGCCAACTAAGACAACCGCATCAGCCTTTCAGATAGTTGCTGCTGGACAGGACGCTTTTCGGAGGGGGATTCCGCTTGCAGTGCCTAAGCTGGAAACAAACGAAGAGCTAATTGTCATCCGCGCGAAAGTCAGACCAGTTCTTCTAGTAGTGCCGGAATTCCCCCCGCTCGGCGTACAGGAACATGGGTATCGAGGCAGAGTTCAGCGGCGCAGGTGCTTGGTCGCACAAATTTTCGGCCTGGCTGACACAAAAACGGGGCGTGCAGAGTTCTCCCGCACGTTCGTAGACCGAGTCCGAAGGATGGAGTTTCCACAGCTTATGTTCTTACCTGGCGATCTCGGGCCTCTCGGAGTGGATAGCCTACTTCGGTTGGATGAGTTGCAGTCCGTATTCACGCCGCACCTGGAGCCGACGCAATATTTGCTAGGAGATGAGGCACTAGAAGTTCTTCGCGGGCAGCTTCAATACTTGATCATAGGAACGGGACCATCTCGATATACAGAACTGCGAGAATTACTTCTAAATGGTTAACTTTGCTGGTGCTCCCCGAGACTACTGACTGCGGTTTCGATTGCGCTGGTTGTCTGCTGATGAGAAGCGTTCAAAGATGAGTTACAGTTACATTGCCCCACTTCTCCTCGAGATATTCTGCAACAAGGCGACGGTGGCAATGATCCGGTTTGGCTTCGCTGCAGAGCAAGCATGCGTTTGCGAGTAACTCTTTGGAGGTGCTTCTTTCGATCTGGCGCTCCCTTATGAGGTTCAGGAAAGCCGCTTCATAGCTTGCCCAATCTCCTCCATTTTTCTTGTAAGCGTCGAGCATTGTCTTCGTAGGAGCGAGGAGGGGTGCATGCACATAGTCAATGTTACAGATTGCTTTCAAAAAGTATCGGAGGTCGTCTCTCTTTGTGAATCCAGCTAGCTGAGACACGTTATTCAGGCGAATATCGACGAGCCTGTGTATGTCTGGGTTCTTAAGTAGGGTGAAAAACTCCTCGGCCGATTTCTTTGTGAATCCGATGGTAAATATCTTCATCGTTCCACATGGATTACGGTTTGCTTCTCGATTGGCGGTTTTGTTTTGGCGCGCTCATAAGCGATTTTTCTTCCTTGAATTCTGTACGCTTCCTCCAACAAGTCAGGTTTGCTGCGGAACATGTCCGACACATTGGTATCCAGATTCAATATTCGAAGAAGTCGTCCCATTGTGGCGTCGTGGTACTCGATTTCGGCGTCTCGCAATATGTGTTTGATGGAAAAATCTCTTTGCACCAAATGCCTCGCGATCAAAATCGTGCGATGGCAAGCCAAGGGCTCCTTCTCTGAGCACATTATCGCAATCTGATGGTTTTCGATTCCATGCTGAATGCGATCCAACCCTTGTTGAAATAGCTTCGTCCCTGCTAGGCGCTCGTAGTCCACCCTTCCATTCGTATAGCAACTTGCGTCTTCCGTCCTCGCCCCGAGCTCTCTCCCTAGGAAGACATACCTGATGTGGCTCGATTTCAGCCCTCGTCTTAGGGCCTCCCTGTCAAACTGTGGGTTGGTTCGGCTGTAAGGAAACGAACGTACATCCGCAACCGCCGTAACCCCCCATGCTTGAAGTGCGGCAACGAATGCGTCTAGGGACTGATTTGAATGTCCGATTGTGTATAGAACCTTGCCCACGTTTAGTCCTCTTCAGGAGTGATAATTCCCGCCACGAGTTTATAACAATATCCCTCATATGGTCCGCCAAGACTGACACAGAGGCGAGCTTTCTTAATCGGATATTCGCCATTCTTCTTGGCGCGGTAGTGCTCTTCGATAACCGGATCGGTAACGGCGAGGATATATCTCCTCCCGCCGCACGTAAAATGTGCCCGAATCTTCCGTCTTGGGTTGTCAAATTCGGCTCCCTCAACAGCCACTGTGACGACAAGTTTCTCGGGCTGCAAGAGCATCAACGAGTTGTGGCATGTGCTCGCTTGAGCTTCGGAAACCCGATCATTCAGTCCGTTATAACTATTGTCCCCATCGATCCAAAGCGCACCGGGAAACTCATCGACTGCCGCATCAAGGTCTTGCCAAGTCGCACGCCCGACTTTGACCCAGGTGTACTCGGCATCAATAAGGTGATTTTCTGATTGGTGTCCGTGCGGTACGTGGTCGATCATCCTGATTTTTATGATATCGAGCAACTGAGGATCCTGACTACCCTGATAGCACCGTTCTTTACTTGATATCTCTTGACCCGGGCGATCGCTAACAGGCCGGATCCATTCTCCAATTTGGCCGTCTTTGGAAAGTTCCCTTCCCGCCAGGCACCGACCCGAAGGTTTCCTTGAGTTCGCAAGGCACACTATCCTCTTCGTATACGGCATCGGAGCACCGTGGGGTCCGTTCAAAAGGATTATAAGTCTTAACGGGTCGAGTGGCGACGAAATCTATTCGTCTTCCAGCATCTCTGAGAATAAGAAGGTGCAATGGGTTGCAGCGGTTTCGAACTGAATGCACCCATAGCGACACGCGCAGGGCACACGCGGCTGCCTTCGCCACTTCGCTCAGGATGCGCGCTCCCAAGTGCTCGTATCGGCCGCGATCATCGGTCGGCTTTGGGCCGCGCCAGCGTGCGCGAGAAGCGGACCTTGCCTCGGAGTTGGCGCAGGCGAGCGTAGGTCCGCGATGCGGCGACGAGTTCGGGACCGGTGCGGACGGTTTGGGTGATGCCGGCGCCGGTGGCGCGTTGCGCCTTCTTGAGAAGGTCTTGCGATATGCGGACGGTGATTTTGCGCGGGCGGTCCATAGGGCCACGTCATATCATATTTAGGGGCAGCATTGAATATGGGATTTGGTATGGGCCGCTGTATGTGCGCTGCAAAAACAAGATGCCCAGCTGCCATTCGAGGCTTGTTTCGTCGTTGCCTATGTAGCGGCCGCCTTGCCTTTCAGGCGGGCAGCCTTTTCTTCCAGTGCGGCACCCAGGATTCCACGGGCGCAATCGCCGTCTTCCAATCAATCGTAAAAGACCCCGAATAGGGGTGGTCGCGCGGATCCGTACACAAGCCCTTGCGAACAGGATTCATCCAGATGTACGCGGCCACACCCTCCGCATTGTCCCGTGGCCTGAGAATGTGGTCGTAGAATTTCTTTTGCCAGACCGTTTCGCCTGTCACCCCGCGATGGAGACGTGAGGTTGTTTGTTTGATGTGTTTCACCAGCGCGAGAAGATCGCTGGTTGGCTCGACGCCTGCCACAAACATATGGAAATGGTCCGGCATCACGCAATACGCGTGAACCGCAAACGAATGCGTAATGGAATGCGTGCGCAACGTCTCGATGAGCTCAATCGCGTTACGGGAATTTGCGAATATCGGCCGGTGGCCCGCGCAACACATCGTAACGAAATACGAAGGTCGCCCCACGTACATGGCCGGATTGAGACGGATGTGTTTGCGAGGAAATGGCACCGGGGCGCGCCTCCGTTCGCCGGGTCACATCGTAATCGAGAGGTTCTGAAAAGCAAGATGCCCGCCTACAATTCGAGGCGGCCGCTACATAGGCAACGACAAAGGCAACGGCAAACGCAAGAGCAAGATGCCCGCCTACAATTCGAGGCGGCCGCTACATAGGCGGCGACAAAGGCAACGGCAAACGCAAGAGCAAGATGCCCGCCTGCAATTCGAGGCGGCCGCTACCCGCCAAGACTGCCGGCGGGTAAACTCCGGCAACGGCAAGTGCAAAGGCAAGACGGGCGTCAGTGGGAGATGACAACGTGGGTGCGAGATGTTCATGGCGCCCTTCGAAGCCCGAACCGCGGGTTTCTCACGGTAAAGGTATGCTATAAAAGCGGCGGCGATGATGCAAAACATTCGACGAGGGGCTATTCATCTATTCCGCGTGGCGGGGATTGACCTGTATTTGCACTGGTCGTGGTTCCTTGTGGCGGCGTATGAAATTGAGACCCGAGCGGGAACGTATTCCTCTCCCGTGTGGAACGCGATCGAGTATCTGGCGCTATTTTTGATTGTGACGATGCATGAGTTTGGCCACGCGCTGGCGTGCCGGTCGGTGGGAGGAACGGCGAAGCAAATCGTGCTGTGGCCGCTGGGCGGAGTGGCGTACGTGGACCCGCCACCGCGTCCCGGGGCCACGCTGTGGAGCATCGCGGCGGGGCCGCTGGTGAACGTGGCGCTGGTTCCAGTGTTTTATGCGCTGGTGACGCTGAGCCAGGCGTCGGGCTGGGCGGAGACGATGCCCAATGCCTATGCGCTGGTGCATGCCGTGTGGTGGATCAACGTGGGCCTGCTTGCATTCAACATCCTGCCGATTTATCCGCTGGATGGCGGCAAGATTCTACGGTCGCTGCTGTGGTTTGTGTTGGGGCGGGCGCGGAGCTTGATGGCGGCGGTGGGCGTGGGGTTCGTGGGCGCGGCGGGATTGGTGGCGCTTGCGGTGTGGGTGCGGTCGGCGTGGCTGGGCATTCTCTGCGCGTTCATCGTGATGAATTGCTGGAACGGGCTGAAACAGGCGCGAGCGCTCCTGCGGCGCGAGAAGTTGCCACGGCACAGCGGGTTTGCATGTCCGCGGTGTAAGGCGGCGCCGCCTGTGGGGAATTTTTGGAAATGCGGGCAGTGCGGAAAGGCGTTCGATACGTTTTCGACGCAAGCCGTCTGCCCGTACTGCGCGGCGCATTTTGCCACGACGATATGCTTGGATTGCGGATGGTTCCATCCTATGAGCGAGTGGACGAAGGCCGCGTTTGAGGCGCAACTTCAGCGGGTGTGATGGTGGGGCGCGGGCATGCGCTGGGCTGGGTTGTGTCGCACCTCCCTTCCTCCGTCATGGTAAAACGGCGCTCCGTTAAAATCATAAATCAAATTCTACACAAGCAAGGAAAAAGAGAGGGCACAGCCCGCCGCGGCGGGTGCCCCTACGGGAGATGACACCCACGGAAAGAAATCAGGAATGGGGTTCCTTGGCGGGAATAAAATAGACCTCTTCCTTGATGATCTTCTTGTCGAAGCCGCGGCGCTGGAGGATGCCCTTGCTGTGCTCGATCATCTGGGGATGGCCGCAGAGGTATGCGGCGGTATTGGCGGGATTGCAGCCCCACTGGTCGGCGTATTTGCGGAGGATGTCCTCGGCGCGGCCGGTTTCGCCGTGCCAGTCGGCGTCCTCCCAGGGGCGGCTGATGGCGGGGACATAGGTGAACCAGGGAACCTCGGCGGCCATGCGCTCGAGCTCTTCGCGGTAGCCAAATTCAAAGGAGCGGCTGGCGGCGTTGATGGAGAAGAGGTGAATCTCCGCGGTGAGGCGATTTTCCTTCCAATCCTTGTAGAGTGTGCGGACGTAGGAGACGAAAGGAGCCACGCCGGTGACCGTCGAGACGAGGAGATGGTTCTTGCGGCCGCTTTTGAGGTCGAGGGTGAAGCGGCCCTTGGGGATTTTGCGCATGGTCATGTCGGCGCCAGTCTGGAGCGTGTAGAGCAGCGGAGTCAGCTCGCCCTGGGGGACCAGCTCGATGAAAATTTCGAGTTCCTTTTCGTAGGGTGACGACACGATGGAGTAGGCGCGCTCGATGTGCTTTTCGGGCGTGCGCACGCCGAGCGTGGCATACTGCCCCGCGGTGAACTGAAAAGGCCCGCCGGGATCGAGGCGGATGGCCCAGAGGTCGGCGGCGATTTCGCGGCGGTGGGTGATGCGCGCCTGATAAAACTTATCGTCGGAGGAGGGCATTAGTATTGGGGAGGCGCGGATTCATCCGGCGGCTGGCCCATCCCCATGGCGCCGGGATTGAAAGGCTCGGGCGTGCCTGTGATTTTATCCCTGGCGTCGGAGATGACCTTCAGTAGAACCATGGTTGAACCATTTCCCTGCTGCTTGACCAAACCATAGGGGGAGACCTTATCGGTGACCCAGACGTCTCCTGTTCCTTGCTTGATACGGTAGTGGCGGCAAACGAAGGTGCCGGCGGGAACGGTGACGGATTCTATGCCGAGATCGTCGGCCTGGCTGCGGATGTCCGCGGGCTGGGGGGTCTGGCCGTGCATGCGAAGCATCTGCTCGGGCATTTCCATGGGCGGACGACCGGGCGGCTGCATAATCATGCGGGCGACGTAAGTGTTGGTTCCGTCGAGGACGGTGAGGCTTTTCATGACCATTTCGCCCTGCGGCGTTCCGGTCATGATGGTTTCGAACCAATAGGCGTCCTTGCCGTTCACCGATTCCTTGCCGACGACGGCGATTTGCATGGTCATCTTCTGGCCGTTCTCGCCTACCATTTCATAAACCGCTCCGGCGCCTACCACGGGATTGAACATGCCGCGCGGCATGGGAGGGCGCATGCCCATGCCCATCTGGGCGGCTGTTGCCGTGGCGAGGAGAAGCAGGAAGGAGGCGGTCAGGATGGCGCGCGTCGAATGGTTCATGGTCGCTCCCATTTCGGATAGCGGGATCAATTTAGGTCACTGTAGTTTATCAGGCGCACGTCCTCGGCCACAATTGCTTTCCGCGTGAGCGTGTCCGTGAGGGCGGCAAGCTCGGCTTGGCGGTGTTCGAGGAGGCGCGTGGGCTGGAGGCGCAAATCGGCGTCGCAGATGCCGGGATGGCAGACGAGTTCGCTTGTTCCCTCCGGCAAGTTGCGGAGAATGTGGAGGATCGCGTCGCTATCGAGCCGGCCCGTGGCGGCAAATCCAAAAAAGTGGGCAGGCGCGTGGAGATGATTTTTCCGGATGATGCCGCGGAACGCTGGCCGCGCCGCGCGCGAGGCAAGGATGAAGAGACGACGGGAGATGGGGCGCCGGGCATCTTTGGAACTTCGTGCGGCTCGGGAAGAAAAGGCGCGAGGATCCTCGAACGGTAAACGAACGCGGGTGATCCCGAACTCTTTTGCGACTGTGATGAGGGCCTTCAGGATCGAGGGGTGGCAATGAGCGTGTTTGTGGGTATCGAGGTGCGTGGGCTTGATTCCTGCGTCCACCACTTTCGCGATCTGCGCACGCATTTCATTTTCAATATCTTGGCGACGAATCAGTCCGGCGTGCCATTTGTAGAGCAAACGGGATATCGATCGCGGCAATCGGCCCTGGCGACCGGCAAGAGAGCCGATTTTTTCGGGCGGAGCCACGGAGCGGCCCCCGGTAAGAACAATGTGGACGCCCACACCCAGGCTGGGATTGGCTCGCGCGGTTTCCACGGCGTCTTCGAAAGCGTCGCCGCCGGCCATGATCGTTGCACTGGTAACAATTCCTTCCCGATGGGATTGGAGGATGCCCCGGTTGACGCCGCGCGTGATTCCGAAATCGTCGGCATTGACGATGAGCCGCTTCATTTTTTCATGGAAATGGGAAACTGTCTCCGGACGGACACAATCATATCATGTGCGAGCTAAGCGCCGCGATTCCCGTGGATTGCACAAGCGACGATTGCAGTTGCGGAGAAGACGGGAGATTGCCACCTCTCGAGCAGTATTGGCACGGCGAGCCGGGGAGAGCAATTCGCGAGCCAAACAATCGCGACGCGCTATGGAAAATATGAATAGTGTGTGAAAGTTTTCAACAGTTCTGTTGAAAACTTTGTGGAAAAAGGCATCGCGAGTGTCGAAACGCTCCACCAGAACAAAGGCTTACTCCTCTTTGCACCAATCTAGTGCAGAGGCGCACGAGCGAAAAAGTTTTTCACAAAAAATCTTTCGCTGCGTTGCAGCCGTACCTTTTTTGGAGACTAAAAAATTCCATCGGCAGAATTTTTGGGAGAAAAATGCGACACCCTAGTACCAGTGCGGCGGCGTATCGAGGGTTATTTCCACCGACTCCTCGTCCTGCTCGACGTCGTAGTACTTTCCGTAGGTGCGCCAGCCGGTGGCGATCACTTGAATCAGGATTTTTCCCTGCGGAATGGGCGGAACTTTCACGGAACCATCCTCATTGGTCCTGAAATTCATCTCGATGTGCTTCTCGTGGTGCAGGAAGCCGCCCGGTTGGTCGAATCGAACATACACGGAGGCATTACCGATGGGCTTGCCATTGTTCCCTTGCACGTGGATTCTTAGTTTTGTAGTGGGAGGCCCGGACGATTCTTGTTTCTTGTTGTCCTGCGGTGCAGGCTGTTGCTGCGAGTTGGCGTTGTTCCCGTTGCTCGACTGGGCGAGGCCTCCGGCCGCCAGGAGCAAGCCGAATGCGAATAGTGTTCCCAGTCGGAACACCAGAGGAAAAGGCCCGCGATGTTTTTGGCGCTTCATTGCACTTCTCTTCTACTCCAAATAGGACGGTCTCACAAGTTCCAGATAGCCCAAGCATGGGAGTGGCATAGCTAGCGCGAAGAGGAGTCAGGACTTGGCGCGCGCGATGGAGTCCGAAATCCACGCCAAGTAATCGCGCGAACCAGTCACAATGGGGAGGGCGATGATTTCGGGAACGTCGTAGTGGTGCAAGGCCCGGACGGCTTTCTCGAGGGCCGTGAATTTCCGGCGCGAGGTCTTGATGAGCAAGAGGAACTCGCTCGCGGACTCGACTTTGCCCTTCCATCTGTAGATGGACCCCACAGGCGCGGCCACAATATTGGCGCAAGCGGCGAGCCTTCGCTCGACGAGCGCGCGAGCGATGCGGCGCGCCTCCCGGGCCGACCCGCAGGTGACCAACACGACGATTTTGTCCGTCATCTTTTCTTTTCGGCTCTGCTCCCGGCTTTACTCTTGCGACTCGCCCCGGCGCGATTCCGTGGTGTCCGAGGCTTGGGCCACAAGATACAATAGCCGCCGATGGGGAGCAAAGCGATTCGTTCCGGCGCGGGGCATTCGGGCGCGGACCACTCTAGTGTGGGCGCTCCGTGCACGATCCACTTTGGGACTTCGGGCTGGCGTGGAGTGATGGCTGATGACTTCACGTTTGCAGGAGTGCGGCGCGCGGCGGCGGCCATCGCCGGGCATGCGCTGGCGCGGAAGAAAAGTCCCGTGTTGCTGGTGGCCTACGACACACGATTTCTTTCCGAGGATTTTGCGCGGAGCGCGGCGGCGGTGCTGCGTTCCCATGGCTGCCGCGTGCTGCTCTGCAGCGAGCCCACGCCCACGCCCGTGGTGGCGCACGCCATCATCCATCAGAAGCTCGATGGAGGAATCAACATCACGGCCAGCCACAATCCGGCGGCCTACAATGGATTGAAATTTTCGGGGCCGGAGGGCGGTCCGGCATCGCCTGACGTGACGCGCGACATCGAGAAGCGCGCTGCCGCGGCCGGGGACGAACCCGCACCGCACGATGGCGCGGGCCGCTTTGAATGCGCCGAGACGCGCGGGGCGTACTTCGAGCAGCTCCAGAAAATGATTCACTTCGATGTGCTGCGGAATGCACACGGCCAATTTGTGTGCGATGCGCTGCATGGGTGCGGCGCGGGGTGGCTCGATTGGATAATCGAAGAAAATGGAATCGAGGCCACGGCCATTCGCACCGGGCGAGACGTACTGTTCGACGGCACAGGCCCGGACCCATCAGAAGAAAATCTGGCGCCGCTCAAGGAGGCTGTGACCGAGAGGAAGGCGCTGGCCGGGCTCGCGACGGACGGCGACGCCGACCGCTTCGGAATCCTCGACCGCGATGGGTCGTTCGTATCGCCGAATCATATCCTCGCGCTGGTTTTCGATTACCTGCTCGAAACGCGCGGGTGGAAGCTGGGCGCTTCGCGCAGCGTGGCCACGACGCATCTGCTCGATGCGGTAGCCGAAATGCACGGCGTGGCGCTATATGAAACGCCGGTGGGCTTCAAGTATGTGGGTCCGCTGCTGCGGGAGGACAAAATCGCGCTTGGCGGGGAGGAGAGCGCGGGCTTGACGATTCGCGGCCACCTGCCCGAAAAGGACGGCATCCTCGCGTGCCTGCTGGTAGCGGAAATGATTGCCGCGCGGCAGGCGCCACTCAAGGAGCAGCTTCGCGAGCTCTTCCGGCGCGTGGGGCGCGAGTATTGGCCGATCCGCGTGAATTTGCACCTCTCCGAAGAGGCACAGGCCCGGCTGCCGGAGCGCTTGCGGGGAGAGCGAAAAGAGTTCGCGGGGCGGCGCGTGGCGCGGACGAATCGCACCGATGGATGGAAGCTGATTTTTGAAAATGGCGATTGGGTGCTCATGCGCCCCTCCGGCACCGAGCCGCTGGTGCGCATCTACGCCGAGGCGGCCACGATGGCCGCGGCACAGAAACTGGCCGAAGAAGCGCGCGCATGGATCACCGAATAATGAGAGATAATGGCCCGGCGATGATGAACCAGAATACGAAAGACGCGCCCGCGACCTTCACCGCTCAAATGAGCGAATTCCTCGGCCGCAACGCAAACTGGCTCCTGGCGGGGGGGCTCGCGCTGCTGCTGCTTCAGGATGTCTTCGGGACGCACGGCTTGATCGCCATGCGCCGATCGCAGAAAGAAGCCGCGCAGGTGCAGCAGCAAATTGAGCAGCTTAACCAAGAGAACCAGCAGTTGCTGGACCGCGTGAAGTCCCTGAAGACCGATCCGGCGGCCATCGAGCGGATCGCGCGTGAAGAAATGGGACTGGCGCGGCCCGGCGAATATATTTTCCGGCTTCCGGAGAAGCCGGGGGATCCTTCCACATTGGCGGCTCCGCCGGCGGAAGCACCCGCGAAGCCTTAGCCCTCAGTTGCGGGGCGCGGCGCGCGCCGCAACAATCCCGAGCGAAGCTGCCCAAGCCGCGCGAGAATTTCCGCGCCACGCCCCTTCAAGCGCGTTCGCGCGAGCGACAGCAGCAACATGAGTGCGCAAACCACGACAACACCGAGCGTGGCCGTGGGAATTGTCTGCGCATGGCGCGTCAAAATCGAAAACCGGCCATACACAAATTCCGTGTGCACCCAGTAGACGAGCAGGGACGTCTGCCCGAGTTGCGCGAGAGGGCTGAAACCGGCGCGCCCCGGCCCCCAGCGGCACCACGAGTAGCCTCCGAGAAGCACCACTAACAGAATCCCCAGGCGCGCGAGGAAAAAATTGGGACTTGTGTGCCAGTAATCATGCACAGGGTAAATTCGTACGGGTAGCGCCTCTAGCCATACCGAAAGCGCAAAGAGACCAACACCCGCGCCGGCCAGCAGGAGCATGGTCCTCGACGGATTCGCGGCGGACCATTCGCTCGTGAGCAAAAAGCCCGCAGCCAGGCCCGCGAAGGCGAAGGCCATCCACGGGAACATGGGGAAAAGCCAGGGCTGCGGCGAGCCGTAGATGTGGACGCCGTTGATATAGGATTCGAGATACCACGGCAGCCAACGCGGCCGCCAGGTGGTCCAAAGCAGGGGCGTCGCGAGGGCGATGGACGTCGCCATGGCCGCGGCAAAAATTACGCCTTTTGCGCGCGTTCGCGCCATCCAGCAGAGGACGCCCATGAATGCGATGGAGAGCCCTAACATATTCAGCACGTCCACGCGCAGCAGGTCGGTCCATGGCGCTTTGGGCAGGCCGAGAAGGAATTCCTGGGCGCGAAAGAGCATGCCCAGGCCGAAAATTTGGGCGCCACGGCGAATCAACCGGGCGGCAATTTCGCCCGCGTGCGCGCCCTTCCGGCGCATGCGGTCCATGAGCAGCGCGGCCGCTATCCCGGCGAGAAACATAAAGAGCGGCGCGGGAATCGTTCCGCTAAACTGCGACTGCCTGAAAAACGTACTGGCGCGCCCGGAGCCGTTGAGCCAGGCATCGTAGGCGTGCACTTCGATCATCCCCAGGCAGGCGAGCCCTCGCAGCCAGTCAATGTAACGAAGACGCGCGTGACCCGGTTCCGGCATGGCCAGGATACAGAATCGCCGAGCGCGGAGCGCAAATCAAGTGCTTACGAGCGATGCTGCCGCGAACGCCGGATTGGTCTACAGCCGCGAGGGATGGCGCGAGAATTATCTGCGAGGGCTACGGCGCCGGCCGAGGGCGGCTCCGAACGCGACGGCCAAGTTGACTCCGATCAAGGAAATCAGGAGCTCGAAAAGCGCGCGCGGAGCGGGCATGCCGTGCTGATACGCGCGCCAGCAATAGAAACCGACGAAGCCGTTTACGACGATTAATAGAAATACGGTCTGCCCCTTCACTTCACGACACCGGCGAGCGGGCTCGAAGCCGTGGCGTAAAGTTTTTTCGGGATGCGCCCGGCGAGGAATGCTTTGCGGCCCGCCTCGACGGCCGCGTGCATGGCTTCGGCCATCAGCACCGCGTCCTGCGCTCCGGCGATGGCCGTGTTCATCAGGACGCCGTCCGCGCCCAACTCCATGGCGATGGCCGCGTCGGAAGCTGTGCCGACGCCCGCGTCCACGATGAGCGGCACCTCCGTGATGCGCTCGCGGAGGATGCGCAGGCTTGCGAGGTTCTGGATGCCCATGCCCGAGCCGATGGGCGCGCCGAGCGGCATCACGGCAGCGGCGCCGGCGTCAACGAGCTTGCGCGCCACGATGAGATCGTCGCTCGTGTACGGCAGCACGACGAAGCCTTCCTTCACCAGCGCCTTCGTGGCGCGGACCAGCTCCTCGGTGTCGGGAAAAAGCGTTTGCTCGTCGCCGATCACTTCGAGCTTCACCCATTCGGAAAGGCCGGCTTCGCGCCCCAGCCGGGCCGTGCGAATGGCTTCCTCGGCCGAGTAGCAGGCCGCCGTATTCGGAAGGATGAAAAACTTCTTGCGGTCAATGAAGTCGAGCAAAGATTCCTTCGAGCGATCGGACAAATTCACGCGGCGAACGGCCACGGTGACCATTTCCGCGCCGGAGGCTTCGTGCGCCCGCGCCATCTCCTGGAAGCTGCGATATTTCCCCGTGCCTACAATCAGCCGCGAGCGGAAGGCGCGGCCGGCAATCACCAATTGGTCGGTCATGGAAATTCTCCGCCGCTATTCTACTCCGCTTGCGGCTCCGGCGGCACGGGCCGGGAACATTTTCGGGGGCGCGACGGCTTTTCTACGGCGACGCCAGGCGCTGCGGGCGCGGCTCTTCGACATCGGCGTAGAGGCGCGCAATCACGTCGCGGTAGCGCTCGACGATCACGCGGCGCTTGAGCTTCTGCGTGTAGGTCAGCTCGCCCGTGGCGTACGAGAAATCGCTTTCGAGCAGCGCGAATCGCTTGGGCTTTTCATACTGCGCGAGGCGCGCGGTGAGGCGTTCGATTTCGCCTGCGAGCAGGTCGCGCACCCAGGGATCGAAGGCCATTTGCGCGCGCGGCGCGAGTTCGCGGCCGCTTTTCCTCGCTTCGCCTTCAATCGCCGCGGCCTGGGGCACGATCAGGACGCACAGGAACTTGCGATTGTCGCCGCACACAATGGCGTTGGAGATGAAGGGCGAGGCCTTCAGCAGATTTTCGATCGGCGCGGGCGCCACGAGTTTTCCAGCGGCGGTCTTCAGCAGCTCCTTCTTGCGGTCCGTGATGGCGAGGTAGCCGTCTTCGTCTAGGCGGCCGATGTCGCCGGTGCGCAGCCAGGCATCTGCCGTGAACGCATCGCGCGTTTCCGCGGGCTTGTTGTAATAGCCCTGCATCACGCACGGCCCCTTCACGAGAATCTCTCCATCGTCCGCGATGCGCACCTGTATATTCGGGATCGGCCGGCCCACCGTGCCCACTTTGTTTGCGCCCGGAAGATTCGCCGCGACAATCGGGGAAGTCTCCGTCAGGCCGTAGCCCTGATACACGGGGACGCCAATCGTCCAGTAGAATTCCGCGAGTTCCGGCGCGAGCGGCGCGCCTCCAGAACTGAAGATGCGGATTCTGCCGCCCAATCCGGCGCGAATTTTGGAGTACACCAGGGCGTTGGCAATTCTCCACCGCAGCTTCACGCCGGGCGACGCTTTCCTGGTGTAGGCGCGCCACGGCGCCGCTTCCGCCGCCACGCGTAGCGCCCAATCGAAAATTTTGCGCTTGAGCGGCGGCTCTTGATGGCCCTGCTCGATGATGTTGGCGTACATTTTCTCGAAGAAGCGCGGCACGCCCGCGGCGATCATGGGGCGCACTTCCAGGAGCGCCTGCGCCACGGTATCTATCTGGTCGGCGTATGCGATGGACACGCCGCGAAATAGGTAGCCGTAACCCATCACGCGCTCGTAGATATGCGCGAGGGGCAGAAACGACAGCGCTATATCCGAGGGATAGAAGATGTAATCCTCGAGCGCGTCGAGCGCATTCGAGCTGAGATTCGCGTGGCTCAGCATCACGCCCTTGGGCTCGCCCGTGGTGCCCGATGTGTATATGATCGTCGCGAGCTGTTTTTCAGTGACCTCGGCGGAGCGCTGGCGATATTCAGCGATGGATGCGCCGTTCGCGGGGGCAATCAGAGTTTCATAGCGCAGGACATTTTTTCCTAAATCGAGCAAATGTTCTTCCGGCACCGCGGCTGAGATGACATGTTCGATTCCCGGCAGCCGCTCGCGGCACTCAGCCAGCTTGAGCGCCTGCGATTCTCCCGAAGTGATCGCTATGCGCGCGCCGGAGTCGTTCAGGATGTACACGAGCCGGTCGCACGATTCATTGAAATAGACCGGGACATTCACCGCGCCCAGTCCCAGAATGGCAAAATCGGTGACGTGCCATTCCGGGCAGTTCGGGGCGATAAGCGCCACGCGATCGCCGGCGCGGACGCCCAGTTCGGCAAGCGCTTTTGACAGGCCCGCCACGCGCCGCAGCATTTCTTGCGCCGAGATCGCTTTCCATCCGCGCGGCTCGTGAGCCATCCGCGCGCGCGGGAAATTTGCGCGCGGGGGTTGGCATGGCGGTCCACCGCGTCGAGAAAACATTTTGTGAGCGATGGGTATTCGGTCGCAGGAGGCTTCGCGGTGGGGTCTTGCATTATCGTCGGAGCAACTCTAGCCCATCGCTCGCGCCACGCGCAATCCGTCGCTCGTTCCCTGCGCCGCCGCCCTGTTGCGCGCGGACTATTCCGTACTAAGATGATTGTACGAACGCTCAAGTCCAATACGGATTGCGGCAAGCCGGGAGCCGCGCATGGTGAAGCTCACGGTGGACCACGCGGCAGGCCATGCGGCCGTGCGGGCGGCGCGCGGCGCGGCTATCTCCTCGAAAGGTTGGCAGCAGGAAGCGGCGCTGCGGATGCTGATGAACAGCCTCGACCCAGAAGTGGCCGAAACGCCCGGAGACACGATAATTCGCAGCGGTGCCGGCGAGGCGGCGCGCGACTGGAAATTTTTTCAGGCGATTGCGGAGTCGCTCGAACGGCTCGAAAATGATGAAACGGTGCTCGTCCAATCCGGCGGGGTGACTGACATATTCCGCACACATGCGGATGCGCCGCGCGTCCTCATCGCGGGCTCGACCGCCGGTAGCTGGACCTACGTAGGAACGCAAGCGCATCTCCAGCCAGCGTACGAAACACTTGCAGCAGCCGCGCGAAAATATTTTCAGGGCAGCCTCGCGCGGAAAGTTGGTTGTGAGCGGCGGCATGGGCGCAAGGGGCGGCGCGCAGCCGCTGGCCGCCACGCTCAATGGCGCGGCGTTCCTGGGAATTGATGCGGACCCGGAGCGCATCAAGCGGCGCGTCAAGTCCGGCTATTGCGACGTGATGGTGAACGATCTCGACGAGGCCTTGCGCATCCTGAAAAATGCCGTGCGCAAGCGCGAAGCGGCCTCCGTCGGCTTGGCCGGCAATTGCGCGGACGTGATTCCCGAGCTGGCGAGCCGCGGCGTGGTGCCCGATGTGCTGACGGACCAGACCAGCGCGCACGATTCCGCCAGCGGCTATATTCCGCGAGGGCTCGACGCGGCGCAGGCCGCGGAGCTGCGCCAAGAACGATCCCGAGGGCTATCGCAAGCGGGCGCTCGAATCCCTGGCCAGGCAGACGGAAGGAATGCTCGCGCTCGAGAAGATGGGCGCAGTGAAAATAAACCTCGGCGGGGATTCGCTCGCGCGCGGGGAAATCGGCGAGGGACGCTCGGCTGTTCTCTGGGCCGCGCTTTCGGGCGAGCCCTCCGATATGCATCGCGCCGACAATCTACTGCTTGAAATGTTCGCGCAGGACGAAATTCTTTGCCGCTGGATTCGGCTCTCGCGGAATCGCGCGCGGTTTTTGGGATTGCCGGCGCGGGTCTGCTGGCTCGATCGCGGCGAGCGCGCCCGATTCGGCCTGGCGTTGAACGACCTTGTGGCGCGCGGCGAATTGAAAGCTTCCGTGGCCATCACGCGCATGTGCCTCGATGACGGCTCTCCCGCGCCGTCCCTTCGCGGGAGGCAGGATTTGCGCAATGGACTCGACGCCGTCGCCGACGGGACGAAAGAAATGGCGGCGCGCATCGAGCGCGTGGTTGCGAACGATACGGGCATGGGCATTGTCGAGTACGCCGGGGCGGACGATTCGGACGCCGCCCGGTTTGCGCGCGAGTCCGGCATGAACATTTCTGCATCTTGAATGCAAGGAGGAATCCATGATCGTAATCACAGGCGCAACGGGAAACACGGGAAAGCCGGCGGCGGAGGCGCTGCTCGCGAAAGGCGAAAAAATACGCGTGATCGGGCGGCGCGCGATTAATCTCGATCCGCTCACTCAGAAGGGCGCGGAGCCTTATTTCGGCAACGTGGAAGACGCCACCTCGATGACCAAGGCATTCGAAGGTGCGACGGCGGTTTTTCTGGTGGTTCCGAGCGCATTGCAGCGGGAGGATCTTCTCGCGTACTACGAACGCATCTCGGACGCGTACGCGACGGCCATCGCGAAGGCGCGCGTTCCCTATGCGGTCACGCTCAGCAGCATTGGCGCGCAACATGCCGAGAAGACCGGCCCTATCGTCGGCCTGCACAACATGGAGCAGAAGCTCAACCGGATTCCCGGCTTGAACGTGCTGCACCTGCGCCCGGTGCAGTTCATGGAGAATCTGCTGATGAACATCGGGGCGCTGCGAAGTATGGGCGTCTTGCCCGGCGCGCCGCCCGCGGACGTGCCGCTGCCGTCGATCGCCACAAGAGACATTGGACAATATGCCGCCGAGCGACTGCGCGCGAGAAATTTTTCCGGCAGCTCGACGCAGGAGTTGCTGGGCGCGCGCGATTACACGCTGAAAGAAGTTGCCGCAATAGTCGGCAAGGCGATCGGCAAGCCCGGCCTCGAGTACGTGCAGGCGCCGCTTTCCGCGATCGAGACTGCGCTCGTGCAGGCGGGTATTCCGAAAAGCTCCGCCGCGCTGTTGATTGAATTGATGGAGGCCGGAAACTCCGGCCTTCTGAATCCGCAGGAACCGCGGTCGGCGAAGAACACCACGCCAACGATGCTTGAGTGGTTTGCGAGCGAAGTGTTCGCCCCGGCATACTTGGGCAAAACCGCCAGCGCTTGAGACAAACGATATGAACCGGCTCGTGGAATGTGTGCCCAATTTTTCCGAGGGGCGCAACGCCTCGGTCGTGGATGCAATTGTGGCCGCGATGCGCGAAGTTCCAGGCGCGCATCTGCTGAGCTGCGAAAGCGACGCGGACCACAACCGCACGGTGGTCACACTCGCGGGCGCTCCGGAAGCCGTGGCCGAGGCGGCCGTGCGCGGCGTGGGAAAAGCCGCCGAGTTAATTGATCTGACGCGGCACAGAGGCGCGCACCCGCGCATCGGCTCGGCGGATGTGGTGCCGTTCGTCCCGCTCGCGGACGCCACAATGGAAGATTGCATTGCGCTCGCGAGAACAACGGGGCACGAAATCTGGGAGCGATATCGCGTGCCCGTCTATTTCTATGAAGCGGCCGCCCTGCGGCCCGAGCGCGCCAACCTGGAAAATATTCGCAAAGGACAATTCGAGCGCTTGCGCGAAGAAGCGCCCAGCGATCCTGGCCGCGCGCCGGATATCGGCGGCCCGGAGCTGCACTCCACGGCGGGGGCAACAGCCGTGGGCGCGCGCGGGTTTCTGATCGCCTGCAACATCAATCTCGGCACGCCCGATGTGGAGATCGCGCAAGGCATCGCTCGGGTGGTCCGCGCGTCGAACGGCGGCTTGCCATGCGTGAAAGCGATGGGCGTGTATCTGCCCGCACGCAACCTCGCGCAGGTTTCCATGAATCTAACCGATTTTGAGCGAACGCCGATTCCCATCGTGTACGAAAGGGTGAAGCGCGAGGCCGCGCGCCTGGGAGTTCCCGTCGCGGGGGCCGAGATTGTGGGCCTGGTCCCGAGGCGCGCGGTGGAAGCGGCTGCGGCGCTTGGCCTGGATTTGAGCGAAAAATTCGAGAACTTCTCTCCCGCAAAGGTGTTGGAGAATAGGTTGGAGGCGTTTGCGGCCGGCCAGGCGGCCGATGCGCCAATAAGCACTCAAAGCGCGCGCAGATGACCGACGATGCGCGACACCTGTATAATGAACCGTATGGTAATGGGAAGGACAAAAAGATGAGACAGCGCGCGCGTCGCCTGATGGCCATTGCCGCAGCCGCGGGATTATTGTTCGCGGCCTGGGCCGCGGTCCCGCAGAAGGCCTCCGCCGGAACTCTCAACACCGACGTCATCGGGATGTTCCCCAAAGAGGTGGGCGAATTCGGCTATGCCGATTTGAAATCGGCGCGGCAATATTCCTGGTTTCCGCAGCTCCGCGAAGAGCTTTTGCCCGGCCGCTTCCGCGATTTCGAGAAATTTCTCACCTCTGCCGGCGTGGATTCGGGTTCGCAGGTGGATGAGATTGCCTGGGCGGGATTTCCCGGTTCAAAGGGCGGCGGCGAGGAAATCCTCGGCGTGGCGCTGGGATCATTCAATCCTTCCGCGGCCGAAGACCGCTTCAAGCAGCAGAAACTGAGCAAGGTTGATATCCACGGTTATCATGTGTACGCCTTCGGCGGCGATATCATGTTCACTTTCGTGGACGTCAACACGGCAGCTTTTGGCAGCCGCGCGGCTATCCAGAAGATGATTGACGTGCGCACGGGCGTTGCGGCCAGCCTGCTGACCGACGACACTATTTTTCCGCTCATCAACGAAGTGAACGGCAATGGAATTATTTGGGGCGTGCTCAACCAGAATTATACGCATCAGGCCATGAAGGAATTGCTCCCGCAAATGGACCAATTTCCGCAGGCTACGGCGATTGCGAACCGCCTCAAGGCCATGTCCATTCTCGTTACCGCGGATAAAAACCTGGACATGCAATTCCAGGCCGTATGCGGTTCCACAGACGATGCCAATTTGATGGGAGCGGCCCTGCAGGCGGGCGTCCTGATGCGCCGCTATCAGGCGTCGCAGGCAAATCCGGACCTGGCCACGACGCTCGATCAAGTCACCGTGAAGCCCACCGGCGATCGCCTGAAGGTGGACCTGCCCGTGAGCCAGAATCAGCTCCTCTCCCTGATCCACGATCACACTTTTTCCGTGCCGATGTAGAATCGAAGCTGAAAATTCGGGAAGGAATCGCGCTGGAAGCTAATCCCTCATCCTGGCTTTCACTTCTCCACAACGCTGGGTAAGCGTCACGCGGCAGCGGCCGTTGTTTGTCTCATACTGCGCGCTGGCCGCGTGCGGCGAAGGCGATGCTGTGGGAGCCGATTCGCTTGCGGCGCACTGGCACGGCGAATTCCGGACGCCGGCCGGCGCTCGGCCGGCATAGTCGATGGTCGCTTCCACGCGGCCGGGAAAATTCTCGATGGCGATATGAAGCGCGGAATCGCGCGAGCCTTTGCGCTCGACGAGCGCGAACGCCTCGCGGCAGCACTCCATGACGGCAGCCGCGAAATTCTCCTGGTCTGCTTCGGCGAGTCCCGCGCGGCGCGCGCCCGTGGAAACAATTGCGGCGAACCCGGCGAGCAGGCGAGAATCGTTATCGAGCGTACATTCCGTCCGTCGAGTGTCAGTGGGCATCGGTTTCAGCGACGCGCACGTCGCAGGCCTCCCGGCACTCGGGGCAATAATACAGCCCGTCCACGCACAGCCGAACGTTGTGTTGCGACTGGCAGAAGCAGCAGTACTTCTCGCACGTGCATAGCGATTCCGATTTTTCGCATTGCATGCAGACGGTCGTCATGCGGGCTGTCCTTCCGCCGGGATCTCGGCTCGCCTTCACCCCATGGTAGGACACGCGCGCACGCCCGGCAAGCGTCACGCGACGTGTGTTTCTTGACACTCGAAAACACGCGTGTTAGTTTCGTTTTCTCGACCGAATGCCGAGAAATTTTTGTGACCACGCCGGCCACCGCTGAAATTCGCAAGACAGCTCTGAACGCTACTCACCGCAGCCTGGGCGCCAAAATGGTCAACTTCTGCGGATGGGAGATGCCGCTCGAATATTCCGGCATCCTCGCGGAGCACACGGCCACGCGCACGCGCGCCGGCCTTTTCGACGTGAGCCACATGGGCGAAATCGAAATTCGCGGGACGCGGGCGCTCGATTTGGTCCAGTGGGTGACCTGCAACGACGCCGCGAAATTGGCTCCGGGCCAGGCGCAGTATTCCGGCTTGATGACCGAGAGCGGCACGTTCGTGGACGACCTGCTGGTGCACAAAATTTCGGACACGCGCTACCTGCTATGCGTCAATGCCGGAAATCAGGACGGCGACTTCGCGCACATCGCTTCGCACAACCGCTTCGGCGCGGAAATCGAAAACGCCGGCGCGCGATATTCGCAGCTTGCGATTCAAGGCCCGCGCGCGCGGCAGATTCTCGAGCGGCTTGCGCCCGCGGCGCCCATTGCGCCCGGCGCGCTGCCCTATTACCATTTCACTTTCGGCAAGCTGAGCGGCGTCGAATGCTTGATCGCACGCACCGGCTACACGGGTGAGGACGGCTTCGAACTCTATTTCGATCCCGAGCATTCCGAAGCGCTATGGAGCGCTCTGCTCGGCGCGGGAGAACCCTTCGGCCTGCTTCCCTGCGGCCTGGGCGCGCGCAACACGCTGCGTCTGGAAGCCGGCATGTGCCTCTATGGACATGAGCTCGACGAAACGACCACGCCCTGGGAAGCGGGACTTGGTTGGATCTGCAAGCTCGAAAAGGGCCCGTTCCTCGGTAGCGACGCGCTCGCGCGGCAAAAAGCGAGGGGCATCGAGCGCAAACTCGCCGGATTCGAGATGCTCGACCGGCGAATTGCCCGCGACGGTTACACTGTTTCCGTCGCCGGACGCGAAGCAGGCCGCGTCACGAGCGGCGGCCCAGCGCCCTTTCTGAAAAAAAGTATCGGCATGGCGTACGTCCCGCCGGAATCGAGCGCCCTCGGGACGCAGATCGAAATCGGGATTCGCGGCGAGCTGGCGCCGGCGCGCGTCGTGCCGCTGCCGTTTTACAGGCGGCCGCAGTAGATCGAGAATCGAAAATCCAGAAGGGAGCGGCCATGTATCCGACCGGCTACCGATATACAAAAGAGCACGAATGGCTCAACGTGGAAGGCTCGCAGGCAACGCTCGGGATCACGGACTACGCCCAGCAAGAACTTGGCGACGTGGTTTTCGTCGAGCTGCCGAAAGTGGGCGCGCAGGTGAAGGCCGGGCAATCCTTCGGCACGGTGGAATCGGTGAAGGCCGTGAGCGATATTTTCAGCCCCGTCTCCGGCGAAATCACGGAAATCAATTCCGCGCTCGCGGATGCGCCCGAAAAAATCAATCAGGACCCGCACGGCGCGGCATGGCTGGTGAAAATTCGCCTGGCCGATCCCAAGGAAGCCGCCGGCCTGATGGACGCCACCGCTTACCAAGCCTACATCGCCGCGCAAGCGAAGGAACACTCGGCCTGATGCGCTACCTCCCCAAAAGCCCCTCCGAACGCCGGGAAATGCTCGAGGCCATCGGAGTCGGGTCGGCCGAGGAACTTTTCGAATGCATCCCGGAAAAATTTCGCCTGCGCCAGCCGCTTCCCTTGCCCGGGCCTCTTTCGGAGGCGGAAATCATTCGATATTTCCAGGCGCGCGCGGCGGAAAATGCGCGAGGCTTCACGTCGTTTTTGGGCGCGGGCGTCTATCAGCACCTGCGTTCGGTGGTGGCTGACGCGCTCATCCAGCGCGGCGAATTTCTTACGTCCTACACGCCCTATCAGGCGGAGATTTCCCAGGGCACGCTCCAGGCCATCTTCGAATTTCAAACGCTGATGTGCCAGCTCACGGGCCAGGAAGTGGCCAACGCCTCGATGTACGATGGCTCGACCGCGCTCACCGAAGCCGTGCTGATGGCCGAGCGGCTCACGGGACGGCGGCGCGTGATGCTGGCGCGCTCGGTGCATCCCGAATACCGCCAGGTGCTCGCCACCTACTCCAAAAATCTTGGCCTGGAAATCGAGGAGATTGGATTCGCGGGCTCCGGCCAGGTGGATCGCGCCGCGCTGACAAAAGAAAAGCTCGCGGACGCGGCGGCGCTGGTCGTGCAATCGCCGAACTTTTTCGGCGTGCTCGAGGATTTGCCGGCGCTGGCCGACGCGGCGCACGGCGCCGGCGCGCTGCTGGTCACCGGCATCGCCGAAGCAATGTCGCTCGGGATCGTGCGTCCGCCCGCGGAGGCCGATATCGTGGCCATGGAGGGGCAGTCGCTGGGCATCGCGCCAAGTTACGGCGGACCGTTTTTGGGCGTCATCGCCACACGCGAAAAATTCGTGCGCCAGATGCCGGGGCGCCTTGCGGGACAAACCACGGACGCGGCGGGGCGCCGCGGCTTCGTGCTCACGCTGGCCACGCGCGAACAGCACATCCGCCGCGAGAAGGCCACGTCGAACATTTGCACCAATGAAGCGCTCTATGCGCTGGCTGCGACGATTCATCTGTGCCTCGCCGGAAAGGAAGGCTTGCGCGAGACGGCGTTGCAGAATCTGGCCAAGGCGCGCTTTGCGCAGGCGGAACTCGAAAAAATTCCCGGCGTGCGCCGCGTCTTTTCCGGGCCGGTGTTCAACGAGTTCGTGCTGGAGTTCCCGCGCTCGGTGAAATTAATCAATGCCGCGCTGCTCGGCGAGAAAATCGTCGGCCCGTTCGCGCTCGGCGCGCATTATCCCGAGCTGACGAAACGCGGGCTCGTATGCGTGACGGAAACCATGCCGCGCGCAGAAATCGAGCGATTGGCCGCTGCCATTCGCCGCATTCTCGCAACGCCACTCTGAGGAGCTGATTGCCTTGAAATCGAAGTCCACGGAAACAGAATCCTCCGCCACGTCGGGGAAGGCCGCAGGCATGATTCGCGGCGCGGGCCGTCACGTCTCGCTCGACGAAGGCCTGATCTTCGAAAAATCCGCGCCCGGAAAGCGCGGAATGGAAATCCCTCCGCTCGACGTGCCCGCCGTGGACCCCATTGCGGCGCTCGGCCGCGAGTATGCACGCGGCCCGGTGGAAGACTTCCCCGAGGTAAGCGAAATCGAGGTGGTCCGCCATTTCACGCGCCTCTCCTCCTGGAATTACGCGATTGATCTGGGAATGTATCCGCTGGGGTCGTGCACGATGAAGTACAACCCGCGCGTCAATGAACACGTCGCACGGCTCGACGGCCTGGCGAGCGAGCATCCGCTGCAGCCCGCCGAAGTGGCCCAGGGCTGCTTGAAAATTCTCCACGACCTCCAAAAATGTCTGCTGGCCATCACGGGCATGGACGCGGCCACGCTCGAGCCCGCCGCCGGTGCGCAGGGCGAGCTCGCCGGACTGCTGATGATACGCGCCTATCTCGCCAGCCGCGGCGATGCGCGCAAAAAAGTACTGATACCGGATTCCGCGCACGGCACCAATCCGGCTTCCGTCGTGATCGCGGGATACGAAGTCCAAAACATCCGCTCAAACGTGCGCGGCCAGATTGACACCGATCACCTGCGTGAATTCGCCACCGAGGATGTCGCCGCACTAATGGTGACGAACCCCAGCACGCTGGGCGTCTTCGAGGAACGCATCGCGGAAATCGCCGCCATCCTCCACGAGCGCGGCGCGCTCCTATACATGGATGGCGCCAACATGAACGCGCTGGCGGGCGTCACGCGGCCGGGCGATTTCGGCGTGGACGTGCTGCACTTGAATCTCCACAAAACTTTCTCGACGCCCCACGGCGGCGGAGGCCCGGGCGCGGGGCCCGTGCTGGTGAAGAAAATTCTCGAGCCGTTCTTGCCCGTGCCGGTCGTGGTTCAAAAAGAAGACGGCAGGTATGCGCTGGATCACAACAGGCCGAAGTCCGTGGGACGCGTGCGCGCCTATTGCGGCAATTTCGGCGTGCTGCTCCGCGCCCTCGCCTACACGCTGGCCTACGGCCCCGGCATCCGCCAGGCAACCGAAGACGCGGTGGTCAACGCCAATTACATTCGCAAAAATCTCGAAGCCTATTTCGACTTGCCCTACGATTTGCCGTCCCTGCACGAAGTGGTTTTCAGCGACGCGCGGCAGAAGCGGCACGGCGTGAATACCATGGACATCGCCAAGCGCCTGATCGACTACGGCTTTCACCCCTACACCACGGCCTTCCCGCTGATCGTTCCCGGGGCCATGATGATCGAACCGACTGAATCGGAATCGAAGGAGGAATGCGACCGCTTTATCGAGGCCATGCGCTCAATTGCGGCAGAAGCCGAGACAAATCCCGAAATCGTGAAGACCGCGCCGCACTCCACGCACGTCGGCCGCCTCGACGAAGTCGCCGCCGCCCGCAAGCCTATCCTCCGCTGGAAACAAAGAGTCACACAAACAGGAAGCGCGCAGGAAATCGCCCCTGGCGCACCCCCCTCATAGAACTACCTCAAGGGGCTTTGTGGTATATTCAATGATCATCTCCACGCCAACGGGGGTCATGGCGATGATCGAATTTCTGAACCAGTATTCTTCGGCTATGCAAGCGCTGAATGCGATCGCGATCATAGTTCTTACATTCATCCTCGTCGGCGTTACGTGGTGGCAATCCCTTACAGCCAAGAAGGCATTCCTGATTGTGACTCAACAGTTTGCGCTGGAATGGTACCCTGAGCTGTACGCGGAAGCGGTGTTCGTGGCTTCGTATCCGGATGCATGCGAGATAACGAATTTGGGCAGGTCGACTGCTTTGCTCTTGAGTCTGACGCTGAGTTCTCAATCGGCAGAAAAATCGGCCAGCATCGAAAGACCTCACAAACGCGTTGTCCGTTCCGGGGAGTCGGTGATTGTGCCGATCACGAGGGAACTCCGCGCCTACTTAGAAAAGCTAGAGGTGGTCCACACACGCGCCGGGCGGTACGACTCCGCGAAGGAGCGGATTGCGATTTCATTCTCCTTCTATTCTGCTGGAACGATCAGGCGTAGTAAATCGTTTGCCTTGACCTTGGGTAAAGGGGGACACATAGAGAGGGAGGACTAGCTAAAGGGTCTTCGCAGCGCAACGCCACGGCGGAGTCTGATCGTGACGCTTCAGGTCGCCCCGGCCGGTGGCAGGGAGGGAGCTATCTCTTGTCCGGCTCGCCTTTAGCGATTTCGCCCGGTACCGCTTTGCGGGCGGATGATTTTATATCGGCATCGGCGTTAGTTTCAGCCATCGCTTTCGCCGGGAACGAAAGCTCGCGCCCGTCGGAGATGGCAGCAGCGGCGGTCGCCTCAGTCTCCGGCACAGGGGCAGCCATGGGCACGAGTGCGCCCTCCGCTTCCTTCGAGAACACCAGCGTATTCTCGCTTCTGTCCCAATCAATCGAGATCACGTCACCCAGGCGCACCTGTTCCGTGGCCAGAAGGCTCGCCAGCGGATACGTCACGCGCCGCTCGATGGCCCGCTTCAAATGGCGCGCTCCGTATTTCAAGTCCGTGCCTTCGCGCAGCAGGAAATCGCGCGCCGGCTGCGTCACGCGGAAGAGGAACCTCCCTTTCGCCGTCTCCAGCACACGCTGCTGCAGCATGCCCAGCTCGATCTCCAGAATCTGTTCGAGTTGCTCGGACCGCAGCGGATGGAACACCACCACCTTGTCTATGCGGTTCATGAACTCCGGCGCGAATTTCCGCTTGGCTGCTTCCGCCGCCGTCCGCTCGACCTTCTGGTCCAGCCCCACCTTCGATTCCGGGTTCACCTCCGGCGCGAATCCCATTCCGCCGGTCATCAGCTCGGTAATCTCTCCGCCGCCCAGGTTCGACGTCATGAAAATCATGCATTGCGACAAATCCACGCGCCGGTTATCGCCCAGCGTGAGCGTGGCCTTGTCCAGGATTCCCAGCAGCAATTGCCACAGCGCGTCGGAGGCCTTCTCGATTTCGTCGAACAGCAGAAAGCTGATCTTCAGCTTATCGGTGTGAAACTTTGCCAACTCTTCCTGGGTGATCAGCGGATGCGTCTCGCGATGGCCCAGATAGCCCGGCGGCGAGCCAATCAACTTGGCAATCTCGTGCGAATGCTGAAATTCGGCGCAGTCCACCTTGATCACCGCGCGCGGATCGCCGTAGAGCACTTCGGTGGTCGCTTCAACCACGCGCGTTTTCCCCGCGCCCGTCGGCCCGAGGAACAGCAAATTCCCCACGGGGCGCCCCGGCGGGTTCAGCCCGGCACGAAACACCTGGTACAGGTCCACCACGGCCTGCACGGCTTCGTCCTGCCCCACGATCTTCCGGCGCAGCCCCGCCTCGAAATCGCGCGACTCCACGCTGCGCAGGCTTGGATCGAGTTGGTATCCTTGGGCTCCCATCGCCTTGCTCTCCCTACCGGAACATCCTTCCGCTTTCGAGATTGCCCCGTTCCGACCTCTCGAATTGGTCCAGCTTAATATCGAGCGTCGAGCGCAGCAATCGCAATTCCGTGACCAGTTCCCGGCTCGAATGGGCGCGGTCTGTCAGCAGCAGCAGCGGCAGCGACAGCCCGGCCAGGTCCAGGTGAAGGTTCCGCAACGTATGCATCATGTTTTGCACATACGGCGAGCGGATGTCGAACAATTCCACGCGGCTGTTCACCTGCTCCCGCAATTGTGACCAGTTCAGCTCGAGCAACGGATGGTTGCGCGAAACCTTGCGGACCACGTCGTCCGTGATGCGCGGCCGCTCCCCAAGACGCGCCAGGTGAAGCTGCTGCACTTTCCCCTGCCGGCGCACGTTGTGCACCAGGTAGTAGGATTTGCCTTTGCGCCGAACGAAAGCCACGGCGGTCTCCTTTTCGCGCTCTGGGCATCGCGTGCAACTGGCGCGTAGTGTAGGGCGCTTCCACTACAGCGTCAATGGTACGATGTCGGCTGCGTCGTATCAGTTATTACTTTTAACGGCGTTCTGCGGGAGCGATGCGGGGTGCAAACCGGCTGGGGTATGAGGTCTCCGGCCGCGCCACGTGAGGCGCTCGCAAGAAATAACCGACCGAATTACGATGCGGAATCGGCGCAGCGGGTGGCCTGAAGGGCTCGAGGGGAGGCTCGAGGAGATGTCTTGGGAGCCAGTTTACGGCCTGGTGAAAAAAATCCCGCGCGGGCGCGTGACAACCTACGGGCAGCTCGCCAAAGCGCTCCGTCTGGCTGGCGGCGCGCGCGCCATCGGCTACGCCCTTGCGGCTTCTCCCGCTGGCCGGGGCATTCCCTGGCATCGCGTCCTCGGAGCCGGAGGGCGCATTCGCGTTCCCGAGCCGCATGCGGCGTTGCAACGGCGGCTGCTCGAAACCGAAGGCGTGGCCATCGAGCGGGGCAGAGTGAACCTCGCGCGTTTTGGCTGGCCGCCGGCGAAGAAAAGCCCCCGCGCTGGCCCGCGTTGATTCGCGCTGCATCGCGTTGTGATATAGAATTCTCCTCCCTGCATCCGAGGGAACTGATTCCGTGGCCGAGCCCATTATTCAAGCCGAAAACCTTTACAAAAATTACGGCGCGGTCGAGGCCCTGCGCGGCGTGAGCTTTGCCGTCGAGGAGGGCGAAGTCTTCGGCCTGCTCGGGCCCAACGGCGCCGGCAAAACCACGGCTGTCGAAATCCTCGAGGGCATGCGCACGCCCGACAGCGGCTCGGCGCGCGTTTGCGGCCTCGACCCGCAGCAGAGCGGCGAGCGCTTCAAGGAAAATATCGGCGCGGTCCTGCAATCCACTTCCCTACCGGACAAGCTGCGCGTGAAGGAAGCACTCGAATTGTTCGCGCAGTTTTATCCCCGGCGCGCCAACACCAACGAATTGCTGCGCCGCTTCCAGCTCGAGGAAAAGCGCAACGCCTTCTACAGCCAGCTTTCCGGCGGCCAGAAGCAGCGGCTCGCGCTGGCCATGGCGCTCGTCAACGATCCGCAAGTGGTCTTCCTCGACGAGCCTACCGCCGGCCTCGACCCGCAGGTCCGGCGCGAAATCTACGACATCATCGAGGAGCTCCGCCGCAGCAAGCGCACGCTTCTGCTCACCACGCACTATATCGAGGAGGCCGAGCGGCTGTGCGATCGCGTCGCCATCGTGGACCACGGCCGAGTAATCGCCATGGGCACGCCGCGCGAATTAAAGCACGCCTCCGCCGGAACCACGCGCATCGAGGTGCGCTTGGCGCGTCCGCCCGTGGACGCTTCTCTCGCGCGTCTTGAGGGCGTTTCCGACTGCCGCGAATTCGACGGCGTCTACGTGCTGCATTCCGCCCGCCCGCCGCAGACCATCGTCGCGCTCGTCAAGCAGCTCGAGGCCGAAAATAACGAATTGCAAAGCCTGGAAATGTTTTCGCCGTCGCTCGAAGACGCCTTCATCGAGCTCACCGGCCGCCGCTTGCGCGAATAGGATAGGAGCACGCCCTTGCGCCACACTTGGACGCTCGCGAAAATCCGCATACGCCTCGCTATGCGCAATCGCACGTTCTTCTTCTTCACGCTGGCGATGCCGCTGGCGTTTCTATTCTTCTTCGTGTTCCTCTTCGGCAAGGGCCAGCCGGGCATGATTGCTTATGTTCTTGGATCGGTGCTGGCGTTGACGGTGATGGGCAGCTTCTGGGGACTCAGCGTCCAGCTCGTCACCTTCCGCGAGCAGGGCATCCTGCGCCGCTTCCGGCTCGCTCCGGTGGGCGCTGGCGCGATGCTGGCTTCGGGCATTCTGACCAACTACATTCTGTCGCTGCCCACGGTGGCGATTGAGATGGTGATCTGCCGGGTGGCGTTTCACATGCCCACGTGGGGAAACGTTTGGGCGATCCTTCTGCTCGTTTCGATCGGTTCGGCGACATTCTCGGCTTTCGGGTTGATCGTGGCCAGCGTGACGAACACCATGCAGGAAACGCAGATCATCAACCAACTGATCTGGATGTGCTTTCTTCTTCTTTCCGGCGCGACTGTTCCCTTGGCAGCGTTCCCGCACTGGATTCAGCGCGCTTCGCTGTTCCTGCCGGCGACGTATCTCGCTGCGGGCCTCGAGGGCGCCACCACACGCACGGCAACGCTGGGCGAAATCGCCACAGACGCAGTGGCCTTGACCATTGGGTTTCTAGTAGCGTTCGAAATTTCGCGGCAGCTTTTCCGCTGGGAGCCGGAAGCCAAGGTTCCGGGCCGCGCCAAACTTTGGGTCCTCGCAGCCATGATTCCCTTTCTGGTTTTTGGCGTGTGGCAGAACGTGTGGGGACATCGGCCGACGATTGTGAGCCGCTTTGAAATGCTCAGCCGCGGATCGGGGCACGCGCAGACAACGCCGCCGCATTGAGGCGCAAACAGCGATTCAGGAGCGAATGTTATGAAAGCCATCCGCGTACACCAATTCGGCGATCCCTCCGTGATGCGCCTGGAAGACGTTCCCGACCCCAGCCCCGCCGCGGGACAAATCGTCGTCCGCATCCGCGCGGCAGGCGTGAATCCGGTGGACGCATACATCCGCTCCGGCGCCTACTCGCAAAAGCCTACACTTCCCTACACGCCCGGAATTGACGCCGCCGGCACAGTCGAGTCCCTGGGCCCCCTTGGCCATGACGCGGCCTGGTTCGCGCCGGGAGACCGCGTGTATCTCGCGGGCAGCATCACCGGCACCTACGCCGAAAAGGCGCTCTGCGACGCGCGGGCGGTGTTCCCGCTCCCGCCGCACGTTTCGTTTTCGCAGGGCGCCGCTATGCACGTTCCCTACGCCACCGCGTATCGCGCGCTTTTCGATCGCGCGCAGGCGCGCCCCGGCGAGACCGTGCTCGTCCACGGCGCGACCGGAGGCGTGGGCATCGCCGCCGTGCAGCTTGCGCGCGCCGCCGGCCTGCGCGTTGTGGGGACGGGCGGCTCGGCGCGCGGCATGGAACTCGTCGCGGCCGAAGGCGCGCACGAAGTGCTCGACCACAGCGCCCCCGACCACTTCGAAAAAGCCCTCGCGCTCACCGCCGGACGCGGCTACGATGTCATCGTCGAAATGCTGGCCAACGTCAATCTCGGCCGCGACCTCACGATTCTGGCCCCCGGCGGACGCGCCTCCATCGTCGGCAGCCGCGGAACTGTCGAGATCAACCCTCGCGATATCATGGGACGCGACGCCTCCATTCTGGCCATGAGCCTGATGAACGCCTCGCCGCAAGATGTCCGGCGCATCCACGCCGCTCTCACCGCAGGCCTCGAAAACAAAACTCTTCGCCCCGTTATTCGCGAGGAGATTCCGCTGGCCGAAGCGCCCCGCGCCCACACCGATTTAATGCAGTCCAACGCATACGGCAAAATCGTTTTGATTCCCTGATTAGGAGGAAATCCATGCAACGTACGGCTTCAGCAGTCTGGAACGGCTCCCTCAAGGACGGCAAAGGTTCCATCTCCACCGCAAGCGGCGTTCTTTCGAACACGCCCTATTCTTTCAGCACGCGCTTCGAAGGCGCCAAGGGCACCAACCCCGAAGAGCTGATCGGCGCGGCGCATGCCGGCTGCTTCACCATGGCGCTTTCGGCGCAGCTCGGGACCATGAATTTCACTCCCGATAGCCTGCGCACCACCGCCACCGTTTCTCTCGAAAAACTCGACGCCGGCTGGACCATTTCCAAAATCCATCTCGACGTGACCGCGCGCATTCCCGGCATCACCGCCGCCGCATTCCAATCCGCGGCCGAGAGCGCCGAGAAAAATTGCCCCGTGTCGCGCCTCTTCAAAGCCGAAATCACCATGACGGCCAGCCTGGAGCAGGCTGCATGATTCTCCCGGCCGTTATCGGCCTGCTCCTTGTCGTCGCCATACTCTGGGAAGCGTTTGAGACGGTGGTCCTCCCGCGCCGCGTGAGGCGACGTCTCCGCTTCACGGTGCTGTTTTACCGTGGCTCGTGGTACTCATGGCGCACCGTCGCGCGGATGATCCCGCAAAAAGGGCGCCGCGAGGCTTTCCTGGGCATCTATGGCCCGCTCTCGATCCTGTTTCTGCTTGTTTTCTGGGCCTCGCTCATTGTGCTCGGTTTTGGCCTTATTTTTCTGAGCGCATCCGGGCGAGACGCCTCGACCATGCATTTCTCCACCTGCCTCTACCTGAGCGGAACCACATTCGTCACGCTGGGGCTTGGAGACGTTGTCCCCCAATCGCCCATCGAGCGGTTTCTGGTGGTCATCGAATGTGGAATCGGCCTCGGCTTTTTGGCTCTCGTGCTCAGCTATCTGCCCGTGATTTACCAGGCCTTCTCGCGGCGCGAAGTGAATATCGTTCTGCTCGATGCCCGCGCGGGCTCTCCGCCCACCGCCGCGGAACTCCTCCGCCGCCATGCCGGAGCGCGCGGATTGGACGCCCTCCAGCAGCTCTTGCGCGACTGGGAACGCTCGGCTGCGGACATCCTCGAAAGCCACATCTCTTATCCCTTGGTCAGCTATTTCCGCTCCCAGCACGCCAACGAATCCTGGCTGGCCGCGCTCGCCGCGATTCTGGACACGTGCTCCTTGATCGTCTCGGGCGTGGACGACGCCTCCTGCACCCGCCAGGCCCGGCTCACTTTCGCCATGTGCCGCCACACGATTGTGGACCTTTCCCAAGTATTCAACGCCGCGCCGCGCCGCACGGCGCACGACCGCCTTACTCCCGCCGACCTCGAGCGCCTGCGCAAAGTGCTCACCGAAGCCGGCTTCTCGCTTCTCGATACGCCCGCGTCCAACGCGAAGCTCGCAAAGATGCGCGAAATGTACGAGCCGTACCTGCAGGCCCTCGCCAGATTTCTTGCCATGGACCTTCCTCCCTGGATTTTGGCCAAGGAAGTCACAGACAATTGGCGCACCAGCGCCTGGGGCCGCATCCGCGGCTTCGGCGAGCCCGACCCCCCGGCGGAGCCCTCCCTCGACGACCATGCCGACTAGCGGCCCGTCTCATAAATGTTCTGTGATGTGGCGAAGCGCGGTGTCCTGCGGGTTACTCCGATACCTCGGGGGAAGACATAATTGCCATGGCTTCCATCTCGATCAATAGCTCAGGCCGGCAGAGAATGGCCTGGATGCCCGTGGACGCCGGCAAGGGATCGAGCCCCTGCTGGTCGAAGAACTCTGTCCGGATTTCGTTGAAAACCGCGTAGTCGCGCTCAATGTCCCGCAGATAACACGTCGTGCGGACCACGTCCTTCCAACTGGCGCCTTCGGACTCCAGCAGGGCCGTAATGTTGCGGTACGTTCGCCAAGTCTGTGCCCTGAAATCGCCGGCGTGAAGGGTCAACCCGTTCTCGTCAATGCTGGCGGTACCCGAAATGACGAGAATGGTGATGCCCTTGATGTCCAATCGCAGACCTCGCGAAAACGACGAGGGACGGGGATAGCGGTAGGCTTCATTCAAAACTTCCGGCGCGGTTATGGCGCGTTTCCTGACGGGCTCTTCTTCGGCAGGCTGCCGTACCAGGGTTTCCGTTGTCAGCCGCGGCGTGCTCATAGGTACAACCTCCGTTTCAGCAACACACCAACCATATCCTGCCGGTTCCAATCGTCTTCAGGCCGTGAGGCGAAAACCATCCGGATCCTTGCCGCGAACACGCCGCCACCAAACTTGAAAACTCGGCACATTCACGGTAACAATGAAAAGCCTTCGCAGCTCGCCTTGCGGACACTGTAACGGCCGCACGCCGTGCCAGGAATGTGGCGTGCGCTGGAAGAACAGGCTGCCGTTCCCAAGCGGTTCCAGCGCGGCGGCGACGCGCAAGTCATCGAAGCTCGGAGCGGAATGCGTTTTGAATCGCCGGCCGCTGTCGAGGATCAGAATCTGGCCTCCCCAACCAGGGTCCCAATCTCTTTCCGTATTGAAATAGAAAATATGCGTTGCCAGCTTGCGGGCCGCATCGCAATGCGGCGATACGGCACAACCCTGCCAGGCGTAATACCATTCGAGTGTGGGGATGAACGTTCTCGGGCCCAGCATCTGGCGAAGGAAAGACTGGTACACTTCGCCCTGAAGTTCCGCGATGAATTCCTTCCAGGGCTCCGCCAGGTTCAAGCCCGGGTGATAATGCAGCAGGTAGCGCTCGTGCGGGGCCTGCCCGTAAGCGCGTTTCATGCCCACTTGCCGGTCGAACAATGAGACGTCGGGCAGTGTTTGGCGCAGGCTTTCGTAGCCTTCTTGCGTCAATGACCCTTCGACGTCAATCCATGGATAGGGCTGCCGACCCTGGAAGGCGGTTGCGGAAATTGCCTCAAGACGCTCGCGGTTCAAATATTCCATGAAATGGCTGCCCCCCTGCCCCAGATACACTTGTTCGCTAGCCAGTCTTCGCCCACCTCGGCAACCAGCGCAGTGACGCCCATCACTGCCCTGCGTGATGTGATAAGGCGTGCACCCCCTCCCGGAACCCTCCCTCGACGACCACTCGGATTAGCGGGCATACAGATCGAGGGGGCCGCTACCCGCCAATACTGCCGGCAGGTAGACTCCGGCAAGGGCGAGGGCGGAGAAACCTCTCCTTGACACTTTCGGAGGCTTGCTGCCAGCTCGCTCGGCTAGGGCACGGAAAAGGGTGTTCGCCTGAGGCGGTCTTGACATCCGGCAGCACTTTCGCGTAAATGTTGATACAATGTAGATACAAACTGGAGGGTTTACTCCCATGAGGGCTGCCGTTAAAAAGTGGGGCAACAGCGCATCGGTGCGTATTCCTTCGACCATGCTCAGGGCGGCACATTTGAACGTGGATGACCTGGTTGACGTCCGCGAAGAATCCGGCCGCATCGTGATCACGCCGATCAAACGAAAGGAATACAGACTCGCCGATCTCGTGAAGGGCATCTCGCGCCGCAATAGGCACCGCGAGACCGATTTTGGCGCGCCCGCCGGCAAAGAGGCCTGGTAATGCCGCGGAAATATGTACCAGGTGCGGGCGACGTTGTGTGGCTCAATTTCCATCCACAAGCGGGACACGAACAAGCCGGATACCGGCCTGCTGCTGTCCTGAGCCCCGCCGCTTATAACGCGGCCGCGGGACTGATGGTGTGCTGCCCCATGACTACGAAGATCAAGGGGTATCCCTTTGAGGTGCTGGTTGGCGGAGCCATTCCGAGCGCCGTTTTAGCGGATCAGGTGAAGAGCCTCGATTGGCGGAAGAGAAGGGCCAGAAGAAAAGGCTCGCTTTCTCCCGGCGAATTAGCAGAGGTTCGAGCTAGGCTTCGCGCGCTCATCGGTTAGTTACGTTCCTCGTCAAAGCGCACACGCGCGAGACGGCTCCTTGACACTTTCGGAGGCTTGCTGCTAGCGTTTTTGCCCGGATGCTGCAAAAATCGAAAAAGTACATTCTGCTTGTTCTCGCCGTTCTGGCCGCAGGGTATTTCGTTTACAAGTTTCGGAACGCCATCTCGCTTCAGGGATTCCGATGGAGCATGGTGGCCGAATCGCTGCGCGGGGCGCGGATTTCGCTGCTCCTCGTGGCGCTCGCGGTCATCTACGTTTGCTACGCCATTCGCGCGGTGCGCTGGATGCGATTTTGCCGCGCGCTGGGCACGACCCATTTCGGGAATGTCTATTCCGCGACGCTCATGGGCTTCTCTTGCGTGTTTCTCCTGGCACGCCCCGCGGAGCCGATTCGTCCCGTGCTCATCGCGCGCAAGGACTCGCTATCGGTGGCGAAAATGTTCGGCGTGTACGTTCTCGAGCGCGTATTCGATATTGCCGCGACGGCCGTTCTTGCGGGGTATGCCCTGCTGATGTTCGAGCGGGGAGGGATTGCCGGCGCGGCGGCGGAAAATGGCCCGCTGATGAAGTTGGCACGGTCGGCAGGCGTCGCGCTCCTCGCCGGGCTTGTGGTGGCCGTGGCATTCCTCGTTTACTTCCGCACGCACGGCGCCGACTGGCTCGCGCGCAAGCTCGAACACGAATCCTGGCGGCACGGCTGGCGGAAGAAATTCGCCGCACTTCTCGAAGGATTCAGCGAGGGTTTACAAGGCATCCGCACGTGGAACGACCTGGCGGCGCTCATCGCCATCACCGCGGCGCACTGGGTGCTCGTGATTTTCGTTTACGTCTGGGTGCTCGACGCCTTCGGAGGGCAACTCGCGGGCATGAGTTTTGCCGCGGCGGCGCTCGTGGCCGCATTCACGCTGGTGGGATCGGCGGCGCAGGCGCCGACCGTCGGCGGCGGCTCGCAGGCTGCCACTTATCTTGTGCTCACTCTCATCTTTGGAGTACAAAAGGAGCTGGCATTGGTCGTCTCCTTCGTTCTGTATCTCATCACATTTGCCGGCTGCTGCCTGCCGGGGGTGCCCTTGCTCCTGCGCGAAGGATGGTCCGTGGGAGAACTGCGGCGCATGGCGCGAGAGGAAGAAAAAGTGGGCGAGGCGAAGCTTCTGGCCGAAGCGGAGCACGGCGCCGACTCCCAAGCGAGGCCGCGGTGAAGTGTCCCTTTTGCGCGCACCTGGACGACCGCGTGGTGGACTCGCGCGAGGCGCGCACAGGCGACTTGATCCGGCGGCGACGCGAGTGCTTGAAGTGCAAGCGGCGCTTCACCACCTACGAGCGCATTGACGAAATCCCGTACATGGTCATCAAGAAGGATGGCCGCCGGGAAAAATTCGAGCGGCAGAAACTTTTGCAGGGTCTGCTGAAGGCCTGTGAGAAGCGTCCCGTGCCGGTGGGCAAGCTCGAGGATATCGTGGATGAGGCCGAGGCGTTCGTCAGCGAGGCGCCCGAACGCGAGCGCACTACCACGGAAATCGGCGAGCACCTGATGGCGCGCTTGAAGAAAATCGACAAGGTCGCCTACGTCCGCTTTGCTTCCGTGTATCTGGATTTCAAGGACGTGAAGGAATTCATGGACGAGCTGAAAGGCTTGCTCAAGGATCGCGCGAAGAAGTGACCCGCCTACGCGATGAATCCGCTTCGGCGCGGCAAGCGAGCGGTGAGGGATGAGGGAAAAGGCAGAAGCAAGATGCCGCGCTGAAGGCCGCGGCGCTACATTTAGACCTTAAAACCAAGCCTGTTAGGCCTGCCAGACGCCGGCGGCGAATTCCTTCACGGTGGAAAATCCGAGGTGCTCGTAGAGCTCGACGGCGCGCGTGTTCACGCTCGTCACCGTGAGCGATAGTAATTTGAAGTGGCGCCGACGCAGCGCCTGGATGGAGTGCTCCATCAACTGGCGTCCAATGCTGTGCCCCTGGTGTCCGGGCAGGACGCAGATTTGCGTGGTGTGGGCCACGCCTTCCGCCACTTGCGACGTGAGCACCATGGCCACCAGGCCGTCGCCCGTCGCCGGGCGCACCAGGAACGACGCCTCGGGCAGGAATTGCCCACAGCCCGGAAGCAGCACGATATTGCGAAGAAACTTCAGGCCGCCCGGCTCGCTCCGATATTGGTCGTTGATCTGGGCGTCCACATGGTCGGCATAGGCAATATGGATCAGCCGCGCCGCGGAGGCGAGCGCGCGGTCGGTCCAGGGATCGAGGCGCAGGCCGGGGGAGAGCGGTTTGCCGCTGAGCTTCGCATCCTCAAGCGGCAAGCGCATGAACTGGCGCGTGTGCAGACGGAAGTGCCGCGAGAGAAAAGCGGGATCGAGCGCGGTGCCGAAGGGCATCAACTGGGCTTCAATGCGTTCGAGGTGGGGCGTGGACTGAAGCGTGGCCAGCATTTCGGTCAACAATCTCTCGGTGACCGCAGCCTGGGAGTAGCGGGGAGAAGCGAAAAGACCGCCGATGAGGCCTTTGCGGTCTTCGAGTACGTAGAAGCCGTAACCCGCCGGCTGGCCATCCTCGATGGCCGCATAGCCCGCAAGCGACCGCGAATCAATGAATTTCCTGATCAGATCAATCGAGGGCCTGTAGTCCCAGGAAAGCTCCTGGCGCCAGCCCAGGATTTCTTCCTGGAACAGCGGTTCGAGGCGCCGCGAATGCAATTGGCGGAGGTCGGCGATTTCCATGGCAGGCGTATTGTCTCCGGTCATTATAACTGCCTGCGGGCAGAGAACCCAAACCGCGCGATTTGCCCGAGGCGCGATGCGATGGAACTTGCTGATGGCTATGCGCGGGGTATCGCCGAGGAATTATGCTAATATTCACTTCGCTAAGGCGCGGAATTCCAGCGCCCGCGCACAACGGATGGAAGTCCTTTCAAAGCTGCGCGACCCCACGTCGCGTCTTGCCAAGACATTGTCCGGACTGCTGGCGCTGTTGCTCTTCGGCTTCCTATTCATTTCGGTGATTTCGGGATTTCTCCTCTATCAGATACTGCGCCCGACCCGGACGTCAACGACGTTCGATTTGAGCGTGATGATGGGCCATCCCACCAAGTTTTCATTCCCGGCGAATGGCGCGACGCGCGACGGCTGGTTTTTCCCGGGCTTGCGCGCGGCTCCCACGGTGGTCGTCTGCCACGGGTACCACTCGCAGCGTGCCGACGTGTTGACGCTCGTCTCGGCGCTGCAGGATCACGGATTCAACGTTTTCACCTTCGATTTCACGGGCCACGGAAGCAGCCCCGGCGTTACGACGCTGGGTTACGGGGAGTCGGATGAACTTCGCTCGGCGGTGGAGGCGCTCGCCAAGCGCGACGACGTGGACCGCCGGCATTTCGGATTGTGGGGCGTGGACATGGGCGGGTACGCCGTGGCGGAAGTGGCTGAGTCAAGCCCGCGCATTGCGGCCTTTGCCGTGGACGACGCGTACGCGGACCCGCGCGAGATGGTGCAGATCCAAGTGACACATTCCGGCCTCGCGGTTTTGCCGCTTGTCGGCCGCTTTTCCGATCTCGAGTTCCGCGTGCTGAATTATAGTTTCCGCGATCAACCGGCTGTGTCCGCGCGCCTGTGGAAGACGGCCGGCACTCCCAAGCTGTTTATCCAGTCCGAGGACCATCTCGATCTGGCCGACGACACTCTCAAGATGTTCGCCGCGGCCCCCGGCCCGAAACAGATCGTAAGCGACAGCTTGAGCTATTCCGATATGTCCGACGACGACCGCAGGAACTACGAAAGCCTGATCGCGAATTTCTTCCTGAAGAATATTCCACCGGTCTCGGCGCCCTAGCGCGGCACCGGCACTGGCGTCCACTTGGGAGCCTCTAGCATAATGGCACGCGATGCGGGAATGGCTTGAATACGCCGCGGCGTGGGCCGGGCTGAAATCACTGGGACTCCTGCCCCGGCCGGCGGCGCGGTTCGCGGGGGGGGCCTTTGCCGCGGCTGCCTTCGCGGTTCGCGCGCCCTTGCGCCGCGCGGCGATGTGGAACCTGGAGCGGGCGTTTCCGGATGCGAGCGCGCGGCAGCGCAAACGGTGGATTCGCGGCATGGTCCGCCAGATTGGCTGGATGGCCGGGGAGTTTTCGCAGTTTCCGAAATACAGGCGCGAGGGGATCGAACGCATCGTGGTCCTCGACGGATTCGAGAACTTCGACCGTGCGCGGCGCCGCGGAAAGGGCGTGCTGTTTCTGACGGGGCATATGAGCGCGTGGGAGCTGGCTCCCTTCGCGCAGGCGCTCTATGGGCATCCTCTTCACTTTCTGGTGCGGCCCATCGCGAACGGCCGCGTGGATGCGCTCGTCAACCGTTATCGCTGCCTTTCCGGAAATCAGCCCATCGAAAAGAACCGGTCGGCGCGCGCGATTTTGAAAGTGCTCGGCGAAGGCGGCACGGTGGGAATCCTCGCCGACCATAATGCGATCCTCGAAGAGGGGGTGTTCGTGCCGTTCTTCGGCATCCCGGCTTCGACCAGCGCGGGACTGGCGCGCATCGCGTTGCACACGGACGCGGCAGTCGTCCCCGGCTTTCTTTCCTGGGACGAGGGCCGCCGGAAATACCGCCTGCGGTTCGAGCCTGCCGTCGAACTGGCACGCACCGGGAATGAAGAGGCGGACGTGCGCGAGAATACGGCGCGTTTCACGCGCGTGATCGAGGAATATGTGCGCGCGCATCCCGATCAGTGGCTGTGGGTTCACAAGCGGTGGAAGACGCGCCCGCCGGGCGAACAGCCCATGTATCCGTCTTAATCCAGGCCCTCGGTATTTTTCATTTCGAGAATCCTATGACTCGGAGGCCGCCATGACTCGCACAGCCGGTGAACTTGCAAAATCCCTGGGAGCCAAACTCGAGGGAGACGCGCGGACGCCTGTTTCAGGCATGGCCAGTCCTGAGACAGCGCGCGCCGAGGACCTGATTTACATCGAGTCGGCGCGCCATCTGGGACGCGCGGCGGAATCGGCCGCCCGGTGTGTGCTTGCGCTGCCCGGCGTGCGGCTCACCGGAAAGACGATCCTCGAAGTGAAGGACCCGAAGTTCGCTTTTGCCAAGGCTGCGGAGTGGCTCCTGCCGCGCCCGGCTGCGGCGGCAGGGGTCCATGCCACGGCCATTGTGGCCGCAAGCGCCCGGCTCGCGCCGGATGTTTCCGCCGGCCCGTATGCCGTGATCGAAGAGGACGTGGAAATCGGCGCAGGAACCGTGATTGAGGCGTTTTGCTTTCTGGGCCGGGGCGCTCGTGTGGGAGAAAACTGCCGGCTGCATCCGCGCGTCACATTGTATCCAGGTTCGCGGTTGGGGAATCGCGTGGAAGTGCATTCGGGCGCCGTCATCGGCGGCGATGGATTTGGCTACGTCCTCAGCGAGGGACGCTACTTGAAGTTTCCGCAAATCGGCGCGATGGAAGTGGGCGATGACGTCGAAATCGGCTGCAATACGACCATTGACCGCGGCTCGCTGGGAGCCACGCGAATCGGCGCGGGAGTGAAAATAGATAATCTCGTCCAGATCGCGCATAACGTCAGCATTGGCAAAAATTCCGCAATCGCCTCGCAGGTGGGAATTTCGGGAAGCTGCACGCTGGGTGAACATGTTCTCGTCGGCGGCCAAGCAGGAACGGGCAACCGTTGCACAATCGAGGATGGAGCGGTCATTGGCGGGCAGTCGGGAATCCTGCCCGGCAAGCTCATCCGTCGCGGACAGACCGTGTGGGGGACACCCGCGCGGCCGCTTGCCAAGTTCAAGGAGCAATACGCGTGGTTCGCGCGCGTCGCCGAACTGGCCGGGCGCATCCGCAAGCTCGAAGGGGCGCAGGGGAGTATGCCCCAGAACAAGGAGCCATCGAACTGTGAGTAACGGAACGACCGTCGCCTGAGCCAACTAGTGACCACGCCGAGTCCGTCGCTCTGCCAACTCTTGGCAGGCAGCCTTTAGACGGGTCTTTCTATGCCGCGCATCATGATTCTGATGGCAATGGCGGTACATTTTTAGTTGACCGCGAACATGGATACGAAAGATAATGTTGCCTGGGGCTGTAAGTATTCGTAAGTCGTGTAGATTGTGCGATTTCTACTAACTGGAAAGCTCGGCCGACGCAAAAGGGTACTCGTTTGTCACGCAGGGGGTGCGGGGCCGGCTAGAGTTAGTGCCTCTCCAGCCCAAACGGGAGAGGAGGTTTGCCGCGCGATTCCGAATGGGTTCTCGGCGAGGGTCGCCGGTTTCGTGTTTTGGAAGGTTTTCGAGGTGACTAGGAAGTATGTCTGAGGGTTTTATGACACCAGAAGTCAGACTGCGATCGCGAGCCACAGCCGATGAGGCTTCACGGGGAACCTCGGCAATTGCCGCACGCGATATGGAATCGCAGGTCGGGGAGGCGGTCGGCCGAAGCGTGAACTGGCTGCTCTCCGCGCAGGCTCAGGAAGGCTACTGGTGGGCCGAGCTGGAAGCCGATACGACTCTGGAATCGGACTATATTCTGTTTCTCCACATCCTCGGTCAGTCGAAGCCGGAAAAAACCAGAAAACTTGCCAAGTACGTTCGCGAAAGGCAGCTCCCCGATGGCGGCTGGAATATTTTTCACGGGGGCCCGTCGGAACTGAATGCCACGGTGAAGGCCTACGTCGCGCTGCGCGTGGCCGGCGATTCCGCAACGGCTCCGCACCTGGAAGCCGCGAAGAGAAAAATCCACGAACTGGGCGGCTTGGAGGCCACGAATTCGTACGTACGTTTTTATCTCGCCATGGTGCGCGCCGTGGATTGGACGCTGGCTCCGGCAATTCCGCCGGAGCTTATGCTCCTGCCGAATTGGTTTCCACTGAATATTTACGAAATGTCTTCGTGGACGCGCGCCATCGTGATCCCGCTCTCCGTCATTTACGCCCATAAGCCCGGCTGGCGCATGCCCGAAGGCGTGACTGTGGATGAACTTTTCAAGGTCCCTGGCGGGACGCCGCGTTCCTTCGCGTGGGATCGGCGCGTCATCTCCTGGCGAAACTGCTTTTTGGCGCTGAACCGCGGCTTGACGCTCTATGAGAAGTTGCCATGGAAACCGCTCCGCAAGACCGCGCTCAAGCGCGCCAGGAAATGGATGCTTGAGCGCTTCGAGCGCACCGATGGTCTGGCAACGATTTTCCCCGCTATGGCGAATTCGATTTACGCGCTGCTCGCCATGGGCAGCGACGCGGCCGATCCCCTTGTGGCCCGGGAACTACAATTCCTGGAGAGCTACGAGACGGAGGAAAAGAGCAAGATTCGCGTGCAGCCTTGCATCTCGCCGGTTTGGGATACGGCCATTGCCATGGTTTCGCTCGAAGAGGCCGGGCTTGATCCGGCGCATCCGTCGCTGGTGGCCGCGGAACGCTGGCTGCTCGACAAGCAGATTCTCGGCGCGGGCGACTGGCAGGTGAAGAATCGCAAGGCCGAGCCCGGCGGATGGGCCTTTGAATTTCGCAACGACTTCTATCCCGACGTGGACGACACGGCCTTCGTGCTGATGGCGCTGGGACGCGTGGCGGACCCCGAATCGGCGCGGCAGCGCAGCGCGATTCGCCGCGGGCTGGCGTGGCTCGCGAGCATGCAAAATAGCGACGGCGGCTGGGGCGCCTTCGACCATGAAAACAATTTGCAGTTCCTGAATCACATTCCCTTCGCCGATCACAACGCGATGCTCGATCCTTCCACTGCGGACGTCACCGCGCGCGCGATCGAGTGCCTCGGTCAAATGGGATGGCCCGCGTCACATCCGGTGATCGAGCGCGCACGCGCGTTTCTGCGCCGCGATCAGACGCCCGACGGGGCATGGTACGGCCGCTGGGGAGTGAACTACATTTACGGCACGAGCGGCGTGCTGCGCGCGCTGGAGACCCTCGCGCTGGCCTCGCAACCCGAATGCCGACGAGCGGCGGACTGGCTGCGCTCGGTGCAGAACGCCGATGGCGGCTTCGGGGAATCCATCCTCTCGTATTCCGATCCGGAGCTGAAAGGCAAGGGCACGAGCACCGCTTCACAAACTGCCTGGGGGCTGATCGGTCTGCTGGCGGCGCGAGGGCCGGAGGATCTCGCGGCCGAACGCGCCGTGGCGTGGCTCGTTGCGCATCAGAACGCCGACGGAACCTGGGATGAGGATGAATTTACTGGCACGGGTTTCCCGTGCGTTTTCTATCTGAAGTATCATTTGTATCGAATTTCTTTCCCGCTTTACGCGCTTGCGCGATACGACAATCTGCGCAAAGCCCGGAGAAAAAATCCAGGCATACAGATTCCAGCCGAAGAGATCGAGCATCTAAACCGATACGGGGGTAATGGATGAGAGTTCCTTTGAGTTTGACGGCCAGTATGGCCGGCTACCTGACCCGCAAGAGCCTGAGCGGCGATAAGAAATATCCGCTCGTGATGATGCTCGAACCCCTCCACGCATGCAATCTCACATGCACGGGCTGCGGCCGCATTCGCGAATACAAATCCACGATCAATGAGATGCTTTCCGTCGAGCAGTGCCTGGCCGCGGTGGACGACTGCGGCGCCCCCATCGTTTCCATCTGCGGCGGCGAACCCCTGATTTATCCCGAGATTGGCCGTCTGGCGGGCGAAATCCTGGCCCGCAAGAAGCACATCTATCTTTGCACCAATGGAATGTTCATCCGCAAGCGCCTGCGCGATTTCAAACCGACGTCGCGCCTTTTCTTCAATGTGCACCTCGATGGCCTCGAGAAAACTCACGACATCTGCGTGGAGCGCGACGGCGTGTTCCGGGAAGCCATCGAAGGCATCAAGGCCGCCAAGGCGGCGGGCTTCCTGGTGACCTCGAACACGACAATCTACAAGGAAACCGACATCGAAGAAATCGCCGAACTCCTGGCCTATTTGCAGACGCTGGGCGTGGATGGCCACATGATTTCACCGGCCTATTCCTACGCCGCCGTGATGACCAAGGAAATCTTCATGTCGCGCGATGAAATCAGGGAGAAATTCCGCCGCGCCAGCCAGTTGCTGGAGCGCTTCAACATCGTCACCTCGCCCATCTACATGGAGTTTTTGCGCGGCGAGCGCGACCTGATGTGCACCGCGTGGGGCAACCCCACATACAACCCACGAGGATGGAAGGGCCCGTGCTATCTGATGACCGACGCCCACCACGAGACCTTTAAACAGCTGATAGACAACACGCCGTGGGAAAAGTACGGCTACGGACGCGACCCGCGCTGCCAGGACTGCATGGTGCACGCCGGATATGAAGCCTCCGCTGTGATCGGCGGCAACAAGAAGCTGAGTGATACGTGGAAAATGTTTACTTGGACGGTTTCCGGGCGCATGGGCGGTCTGAAGGGCGGCAAGCCCGCCAAGACCGCCAACGGCAATGGCAACGGAAATGGACGCCCGAACGGCAATGGACATTCGGCCAAATCATCCGGCGGCCCGGCAGTGAGCGCGGAAAAGGGCCACGCGCCGTCTCACGCCGCAGCTGCGGCGCAAGAGAGCAATGAGGTATTCCGCATTTTATGACCACGCTTGTCACGGGCGCCACGGGATTCGTAGGGAGTCACGTCGCCCGGCAACTCGTCAACGGAGGACATTCGGTTCGCGTTCTGGTCCGCCCGGCCAGCAATCTGCGCCCGCTCGAAGGATTGCAGGTCGAGCGCACCGAAGGCGATCTGCGCGATTCTGTCTCGCTCGGCCGAGCCATGAAGGGCGTTCGCCGCGTATTTCACGTGGCGGCGGATTACCGCCTATGGACGCGCAACCCGCGGGAGATTTACGAGAGCAACGTGGAAGGCACGCGCTTGCTATTTCAGGCGGCGCGAAGCGTGGGCGTCGAGCGTGTCGTGTACACCAGCACGGTTGCGACGATGGCCGTCCCGCACGCCGCCGGCGCGCTGCCGAATGAAGAGACACGCGCGACTCTTGGCCAGATGATTGGCCACTACAAGCGCTCGAAATTTCTGGCTGAGCTCGAAGCCATCAAAGCCGCCGCTGCGGGCCTGCCTGTGGTGATCGTGAATCCCACGGCGCCCGTCGGCCCGGGTGACTGGAAGCCGACGCCCACGGGCCGTATCATCCTGGATTTTCTGAATGGGAGAATGCCCGCGTACGTGGACACGGGATTGAACGTTGTGGCCGTCGAAGACGTTGCCGCAGGTCACTTGCTGGCCGCGGAGCGGGGACGCATCGGCGAACGGTATATTCTGGGCGCGCGCAATATGACGCTCAAGCAGATTCTGGACGCGCTCTCGGCGATTACGGGCCGGCCGGCGCCGCGTGTGCGCCTGCCGCATGCCGCCGCACTCGCCGCGGGATACGCGGATGAATGGTTCTCGCGCCTCACGCGCCGCGAGCCACGAATTCCGGTCGAAGGTGTGAAGATGTCGCGCCACCGGATGTTCGTCGAAAGCGATAAGGCTGCCCGCGAACTCGGCTACAAGCCGGGACCGGTGGAAGCGGCGCTGGAACGCGCCGTCCGCTGGTACGAGGAGCACGGATACGTTCCGAGCAGCGCCGGGCGCAAGCCGGCCGCTCGCGCGCAGGCCGCATAATTCGGTTCGGAGGAATCTCTCTCTTCGGCACAGGTCGAGCATGAAAATCCTGGTTACATTCGCTCTCGAATCCGAGTTTGCTACCTGGCGGGCAAGACATGAGTTTCGTTCCGGCAAAAGCGGCGCTGTGGAGACATACTTCGCTCGAATCGGCGGCGCCGAAGTGGGAGTTCTGTTAACGGGCGTCGGCCCGGCGCGAGCGGGCGCGGCCACCAGAGAACTGATGCGCGGCGACGCCGGCCCTTTTAGTTTTTGCGTCAGCTCCGGATTGGCAGGCGCATTGCGCCCCGCCTATCGTGTCGGCCAAGTGCTGGTGGCTCGGAGTGTTTTCTCGGAAACGCCGCCCGCCGGCGTGACGGATCGAGAGTTGCAGAGCAGCGAGGCGCTTATTTCGTTTGCCGCCGAATGCGGAGCTACGCTCGTGGACAGGTTCTATACCGCCGGGCACGTGGTTGCCAAGGCGGAGGAAAAGCGGCATCTCGGCGAGACCGCGGACGCCGTGGAGATGGAAAGCTTCGACATCTTGTACGAAGCCCATGCTTTTGGCATTCCGGCAGTCGCCATCAGGGCCGTCAGCGATGCCGTGGGTGAGGACTTGCCGTTGGACATGGCCGGAATCCTCAACAGCGAGGGCCAGGTGAGCGTGCCGCGCGTTCTGGGCCAGGTGGCCCGGCATCCGGCGGCGCTTCCCGGTCTTATGCGGCTGGGGCGCCAAAGCAAAGCGGCGGCGGAATCGCTCGCGCGCTTCCTCGACAGTTATATTGCCGCCATTGCCGGGCGAGCGGAACTCTTGGACAAAGCGGCAGCCACAGCGGGGTCGAAGCGATGAGCCAAACGATTGCACAAATCGGATCGCACGGCGCCGGACCGAAGCACAGCGGCCAGATGCGCGCGGGTGTGTATCGCGGCCAGGGGCGCGTGGTGGTCGAATCGGTGCCCATCCCACAGATTGGCGAAGGCGAAGTGCTTTTCCGCGTGGCCGCGTGCGGCGTTTGCGGCACGGACATCAAAAAGATTCACCACGGCTTCATCAAGCCGCCGCAAATCCTCGGCCACGAACTTGCGGGCACGGTGGTAGAGACCGGGCGCGGCGTCGAGAAATTCAAGCTCGGCGACCGTGTGGTCAGTTTTCATCATGTGCCGTGCGGCGGCTGCTTTTATTGCGGGAAGAAACTTTTCTCGCAGTGCGCGGGTTACAAGAAGGTCGGACTCACGGCCGGTTTTGACCCGAATGGCGGCGGCTTCGCGGAATATGTTCGGGCGATGCCCTGGGTGGTCGAGCGCGGAATGATCGCGCTTCCTGACGACGTCAGCTTCGAGGAAGCCACGTTTGTCGAGCCGGTGAACACCTGCTTGAAAGCGGTGCGCAAGGCGCGCGTTGCCGCGGGCGAGACGGTTGTGGTCCTGGGGCAGGGGCCGGTGGGAATGCTTTTGACCGCGCTCGCAAAGAACGAAGGCGGTATCGTGTACACGAGCGATCCTCTTGCCGGACGCCGGGAGGCCAGTCTGCGCTTTGGCGCATCGGAATCCTTCGATCCCGCGGAGGGAACCATTCTTCAGGAAATTCGCCGCCGCACGGACGGGCGCGGGGCGGACGCGGTCCTCGTGGCCGTGGCGCATCCGGCAGTGGTCCCGGAGGCCTTGGCTCTCGCGCGGCCCGGTGGGCGCGTGCTGCTGTTTGCGCATAACGATCCGGCCTTGAAGCTCGAGTTCCCCGCTTCGGCTGTGGGGATCGAGGAAAAGGAAATTCTCGGCAGTTACAGCGCGTCGGTGGACGAGCAGGAAGAGTCGGCGGCGCTTGTTTTCGAGCGCCGTATTCCGGTTCGCGAGATGATTTCGCACCGGTTTCCGCTCGAGCGCATCGCGGACGCGCTGGAATTGGCGGCCCGGCCGAACGGTGATACCCTGAAAGTGGTGATCACTCACGCATGAAGCCGATGGAAAGAAACGGACACATGAACGCGGCCGTTCTATACGGCCGTGAAGACGTGAAGATCGAGCGCGTGGATATTCCTTCGCTCGCCGATGACGAGATCCTGGTCCGCGTCGCTGTGGCCCTCACCTGCGGCACGGACTTGAAGGTGTGGAAGCAGGGTTCCCATGCGCGCATGATCCGGCCTCCCGCCCTGTTCGGGCACGAATTGGCCGGCGTCGTGGAAGCGAAGGGTTCCGCCGTGAACGGCAAGATGCGCCAGGGCATGCGCGTGGTGCCGGCGAATTCCGCGCCGTGCGGCACGTGCTTTTTCTGCCGCAAGGGCCAGCCGAACCTCTGCGAGGATTTGCTCTTCAACAATGGCGCATACGCGGAATACATCCGCATTCCGGGAAGAATTGTCCGCCAGAACATCGTGGAAATTCCCGATCACGTTTCGTTCCAGGACGCGGCCATGGCCGAGCCGCTCGCCTGCGTCCTGCGCGGCATCCACGAGACGAAAATCCAGCCGGGCGAGACGGTCGTGGTCATCGGCTGCGGGCCGATCGGGCTGAAATTCATCCGCGTCCTTTCGGGCCGCAAGGTTCGCGTGATCGCGGTCGGCAAGCGCAAGAGCCAGATCGCTGCTGCCGAGCGCCTGGGCGCTGTGGCCGCGTTCGACGCCTCGGAAATCGAAAATCCGGTGAGCCGGGTCCGTGATCTCACCGAAGGCGGGCGCGGCGCCGATGCCGTGATCGAAGCGGTGGGCTCGCCTGCCACGTGGCAATGGGCGCTGCAAATGGTGCGCAAGGGCGGCAGGGTGAATCTCTTCGGCGGATGCCCGCAAGGCTCCGAGATGCGCATTGACCCCGCGGCGCTGCACTATTCCGAGATTACCATCATGTCCACGTTTCACCATACGCCGCGCTTCATCCGCGAGGCCGTGGATACCATCGCGCGCGGCGAAATCCGGTCGAGCGACTTCATCACCGGCGAGGTTCCGCTCTCCGAATTGCCGCGCGTCTTCGAGAAAATGAAGAATCGGAACGGCGAATTGAAGACCGCCATTATTCCCTGAATCGCGCGGTCCGCGCCCCGGAACGCCGGAACTTGCCCGGGGGATGGGAAAATCCTTCGAATCGCAGAAACATTTTCCATGCTGCCCACGCCGGAACTCGAAATCGCCCGCAATCTTCCACCGGAGGGTTCGAGCGTCCAGCAAGCCGAGCGCTACACGCGCTGGCTCGCCACGCATCACTACGAGAATTTCAATGTCGTCTCGTGGCTGCTTCCGCGCCGCCTGCACCAGCATTTTTACAACGTGTATGCCTATTGCCGCTGGTCGGACGACCTCGGCGATGAGGTGGCGGATTCCGCGCGCGCACTCGAGCTGCTCGACGCCTGGGAGGACGAGCTGGGCCTGCTCTACGGACGCGGACGAGGCCCTTCGCACCCCGTCCTGATCGCCCTCGGTGAGACGATTCGCGCGAAGCAGATTCCCATCCAGCCGTTCCGTGATCTTCTCCGCGCGTTTCGCCAGGACCAGAGGGTCCATCGCTACGCCACATGGGACGATGTTCTCGGTTACTGCGTCTATTCGGCAAATCCTGTGGGGCATTTGGTTCTCTATATTTGCGATTACCGCGACCCCGAGCGGCAGCGCCTTTCGGATTTCACATGCACGGCGCTGCAACTTGCGAATTTCTGGCAGGATGTCGCGCGCGATCTGGAGAAAGGCCGCATCTATATTCCGCTCGATGCGCTGGCCGCGCATGGAATCAGCGAAGAGGACATCGTCGCGCGGCGCTTCGATGCGCGCTACGTCGCTCTCATGAAATCGCTAATCGCGCGCACGCGTGAGCTATTCGCGATGGGCTTGCCGCTCGCGGCGTCCGTCGAATCCTTCCTGCGCGTGGACGTCGAGATGTTCAGCCGCGGCGGGCTCGCCGTGCTCGATGCCATCGAGGCTTCGGGTTACGACACGCTCAATCATCGCCCGGCGCTTACGAAGTGGACCGAGCTTCACCTGCTCGGCCGCGCGCTCGCCTCGCGCGCGTTTGCCGGCGACAGCAAGGCGCAGGCTGCCGCCTCCCCGCTCGTTCAGCCGCTGAACGATTCAAGCTCAGACCGCTCGTTGCACAGAGAGCGTGCTTTCGGCGCGGCAGGCGAAGCAGAAAATACTTCAGCGTCGTACGCGGAGTGCCATCGCATCGCGCGCGCCGCGCACAGCAGCTTCTTTCTTGCGTTCTACGGCCTGCGCAAGGAAAAGCGCAACGCCCTCTGCGCGCTCTACGCCTTCATGCGCCTGGTGGACAACGTGTCCGACGAATCCGGCGCTCTTGAATCGAAGCGCCGCGGCCTCGCGCGTTGGCGCGCCATGCTCGACGAAGCGATTGCCGGGAACACGGGAGTCCACGCCATTCTCCCCGCGCTCGCGGACACGATTGCGCGCTTCGATATCCCCACGCGCTATTTCCACGATTTGATTTTAGGCGCGGAGATGGATTTGACGGTCGCGTCGTATGCCACCTTCGACCGCCTCTCAGAATATTGCTATCGCGTGGCCGGCACCGTGGGACTCACATGCCTCCACGTATTCGGCTTTCGCGATCCGCGCGCGCCGGATCTGGCGGAGCGCTTGGGACTTGCGTTTCAACTGACGAACATCGTTCGCGACGTCCGCACCGACTTCGAGATGGGCCGCGTGTATATTCCGGCGGAAGACCTCGCGCGCTTCGGCGTCCGCACGGACGACCTGCGCGGGCCGCTCACCCCGGCGCTCGCCAATCTTCTGGAATTCGAAGCCGAGCGTGCCTGGCGCTTCTATGAGGAAGGCGCGCCGCTGGTCCAGCAAGTGGATTCGGACAGCCGCGCGACGCTTGGGGCTTTGATTCGTACGTATAGCGCCCTGCTCGCACGCATCGAAGAGCGCGGCTTCGATGTATTCCGCTCGCGCGTGTCGCTCTCCCGAACGGAAAAAGTTCAGTGTCTCCTCGCGGCGGGAATTGCCGGCTGGTGGAAGAAGGATGCCCTCGCAAAGCGTTGTGGTGATCGGCGGCGGTCTGGCGGGCCTGGCCTCCGCCGTCGCGCTGGCTGAAGCGGGCTTCCGTGTCCGCCTGTTCGAGAAGCGTCCACGCCTGGGCGGGCGCGCCACTTCCTATTCACTGCCGGATGGCAGCGAAGTGGACAATTGCCAGCACGTGACGCTCGGCTGCTGCACGAACCTGGCGGATTTTTATCGCCGCGTCGGCGCGGACGCAAAAATCCGCTTCTACGACCGGCTGTATTTCCAGGACGCAAAGGGCCGGAAGTCGGTGATGCGAGCTTCGGCGCTGCCTCCGCCCCTGCACCTGGCGCCGTCGTTCCTGTTTTTCAGCTCGCTCACCTGGGCGGACAAGCGAGCCATCGCCCGGGCGCTCGTGGCTATCGCCCGGGCGGCCGGCGAGCCGCCGGGAATCGCCGGAATTTCCATGCTGGAGTGGCTGCACCGGATGCGGCAGACGCCGGGCGCCATCGAGCGATTCTGGCGCGTCGTGCTGGTAAGCGCGCTCGACGAGGAACTGGCGCGCACCGACGCGCGCTATGGAATCGAAGTTTTCTGGAAGGCCTTTCTCGCCAATCGCGGCGGATACCGCGTGGGGATTCCGCGCGTGCCGCTCGGCGAACTCTACGAAGGCTGCCGGGATGCGGTTGTTCGCGGGGGCGGCGAAGTCCGGCTGCGGTGCGGAGTCCGCGAGATTCGCGTGCGCGACAATGGCTTCGCGGGCATGGTCCTCGAGAATGGTTCGGAGATAGCGGCGGATGCGTGCATCGCTTGCGTGCCGCACGATGCCCTCGCCGGTATGCTGCCCGCGGAATTGAGCGAGGAGGGAAAGCCCCTCGGCGGTCTGCGGCACATCAAGACTTCGCCGATCACGGGCGTGCATTTCTGGTTCGATTGCGCCGTGATGGAAGAGCCGTACCTGACACTCGTGGACCACACGACGCAATGGATATTCAACAAGACGGCGCTCTATGCGGCGGCCAACGGCGCCGGCGCGAATTCGCGTTCGGCGACCGCGCAGGCCCCGAGCGCCGGCGGGCAGTATCTGCAGCTCGTCATCAGCGCGTCGTATGATTTGGTGCCGCGCTCGCGGCAGGAAATTATCGACTTGTGCCGCAGGGAGCTGGAGGAAATTCTCCCGGCCGCGCGAAAGGCGCAACTGCTCAAAGCAACGGTGATCAAGGAAGTGAACGCCACGTTTTCTCCGGAGCCTGGCGTGGACCGCTGGCGGCCCGCGCAGCAAATCGGCGTGAGGAATCTTTTTCTGGCCGGCGATTGGACGCGCACCGGCTGGCCCGCGACGATGGAGGGAGCGGTTCGCAGCGGCTACCTGGCCGCCGAAGCGCTCCTCGCCGGCTTCCCGCGGGTGGAGGGGCGTCCGCATAAATTTCTGCAACCGGATTTGCCAAACGAAGGGCTCTCGAAATATTGGGCGCGGCAAAAGGAGGCGCTCCGCAAATGACCCGACTCAAGAAAGGAAACGTGCTGCTGCTCGTGGGAACTTCCAAGGGCGGTTTTATTCTTCGCAGCGACGCGCGGCGCAAGAAATGGGCCGTGGAAGGGCCGTTGTTCGCCGGGCTGATGGTCCATCATTTCACGCTCGATCCGCGCGATTGCGAAACCTTTTATGCGGCTACTTACTCCGAATGGTGGGGCTGCGATATCCAGCGCAGCCGCGGCGGCCGCAAATGGCACCGCACCAAGGGCGGCGTGCGCTACGAGCCGGATGCGGGACTTTCCGTGAAGTGCGTCTGGCATATTCACGCGGGCAACGAAAGCGAACCCGGAGTCGTGTACGCCGGCGTGGATCCGGCGGGACTTTTCCGCAGCGAGGATTCGGGCGTCACTTGGAGCGAAGTGAAGGGCCTGAACCGCCATGAAACCCGGAATCGCTGGATGCCGGGAAAGGGAGGCATGATCCTGCACTCGATTGTTCCCGATGCGCATGACGCGCGCAAAATGCATATCGCGATTTCCGCCGCCGGCGTTTTTTACACCGAGGATGGCGGCGCCACGTGGCAGCCGCGAAATCGAGGCACGCTCGCCGATTTTTTGCCGGTGAAATATCCGGACCTGGGACAGTGCGTCCACAAACTTCTTTCCGCGCCCGGCGGCAATGCCCTCTACCAGCAGAATCATTGCGGCGTGTATCGCAGCGATTCCGGCGGCGAGCGCTGGAAGGACATCTCGAAAGGCCTGCCCTCACGATTCGGATTCTGCATGGGCGTTCATCCGCGTGAGGCCGGGACGGCGTGGGTGGTCCCGATGGAGAGCAGCCAGTTCCGCGCCAATCCGGACGGGAAATTGTCCGCATTTCGTTCGCGCGATGGCGGGCGCTCCTGGCAGCGCGCGGCGAAGGGCTTGCCGGAGCGTAACGCGCATCTGCTCGTTTTGCGCGAGGCCATGTCCGTGGATTCGGCCGATCCCGCAGGCGTGTATTTCGGCACGTCCACCGGCCAGCTTTTTTACACGCGTAACGAAGGGAACGACTGGAATTTGATGGCCGATTTTCTTCCCCCGGTTTTTTCGGTGGAGGCTTTCGGGCCGCATGCTTGACCGCGGTCCAATGGCCGGATGCGCGCGCGCCGGCGGGCGGCTCGATCACCTTTCGAGAGTCCCGGTGAAGAAGGCGGCCTGCGCGCGGTGTTTCAGAGTATGATGGGCTATCCCTCAGGAGGATTTCATGGACCGGAAGTATAAGCAGAAGGGCTATCGCGACAGCGATGCCGACGAAAAGAAGCGCGAACGCGCCGACCGGCCGCCGACCGAGCCGCGCAGCAAGCAGGAACTGCTCGGGCCGCGCACGCCGCGGATGGTGGGAACCGTTATGCGGGCGCGCTGCTCAAGCTGTGGCGCGGTGCTGGCGCCCGGCTTCGATCCCGGCGCTCCCTGCCCGCGCTGCCAGGCAGCATTGCACAGCTGCAAGCAGTGCGTCCATTTCGATACGGGCAAGCAGTTCGAGTGCAATCAGCCCATCCCGGAGCGGATCGCCAAGAAGGACGCGAAAAACGATTGCACGTTTTTCGAATTTCGCATGACCGTGGAAAAGGACACTTCGCCCGTCACCTACGCCACGAGCGCCACGGCCGCGGCCCCTGCCTCACGTCCCAACGACGCGCGCAAAGCCTTCGAAGATCTTTTCAAGAAATAACTGCTTCTGAGAATCTCGAGCGCTGTCTCACCTTGACGGTTTTGGTTTCACGCGCCTCAAATTCTGAGCACTCTTTATGCACACGTTGCGCATTTGACCGGGAATTTCCTGCTCCAGTGGGCAGACTACGAAATCTCCGAAGATTACGTAGTCATCGAGGTCACGTATATCGTTGCCCAGAAGCTTGTACAGCGGCTCAGTGCCGGATATCGGCCTGAGAAGTCGATGCGTTCCTACAGGCCACAGAGTTTCTTGCCCATCCCCCGTATAGACGGCAAATCGGCCGTGAAACGCGAAACATTTGCCGCAGGAGGGAGATTCAGCACAAGGTTTTTGGGCGAGGGCCGAGCCGGTACATAGGCATAGCCATGCTAATAGCAATGGGACGTGTCTCACACCACTCCTCCTCGTGTTTGCCTTTTCTGATAGTATCACCGCCTCATTGCGGACGCTTACCGTGCGCAACGTTCTGCGGAAGGACGGCGAGGGTCACGTCCCTTCCGCAAATTCAAACTGAGACACACCGCCTTGCGGGTGGCACCAGCGAATTCCGGCGCGGGTTGCAAGCCGCCGCCGCGAGCGTTATTCTGAATTCGCATCCACGCGGATGTTTCCTCGCATTGTCCGCGGGCCGGAAGGCGATGGCATGAAAATCACATACAGCAATATCCAGGCTGGAGATCGCAAGTTGGTGGAGGATGATTTTGTGCGGCACGTGCAGAAGCTGAATCGCCTCCTCGGGAAATATGCTCCCGACCTGGTGCTGCTTCACAGTTCGCTTGAGAAGACGCCCCGGAAATCCGAGTTCGCCTTTTCGCTGCATCTCACGCTGCCCACCGGAACACTGTACGCCACGGGCCTGGGGTCCGACGTTCGTTCGAGCGCCAAGGCTGCCTTCGTCGAACTCGAGCGGCAGGTGAAGAAGCATCAGCAGAAGCTGCGCAAGGATTACGTCTGGAAACGCAAGCGCGCCCGCCGCGCCCTGGAGCCAAGCGAGGCTCCTTCCGCGGATTGACCGCCGAGAATGCGCGTTGCCCGCCGCGTGCGCGCACGTTAGAATCGAATGATGCCTTCCGAAGGGGCGTAGCTCAGTGGTAGAGCAGCGGCCTTTTAAGCCGAAGGTCGTGGGTTCGATCCCCACCGCCCCTACCAACATTTTCTTGATCCTCTAGTCGTTGGAAAAAACCCGAGGGCGCGTGAACGGCCGCTTATGGCCCCTCAGGCTGCATGCCTTGCGGCACGCTGCGAAAACGAGATGCCGCTTGACGTTGCTCGGACCGTGCAATACATTGACGCCACATCATGCCGAACCCCACCGGGATATGGCTCAGCGACAAGAGGCGCGAGCCACGACATTCCTTCATCGCCACGGTCGAGCTGCTCGATGCCAACGTGCAGGTACGCATTCGCGCAAAAACAGGAAACCTGAGCATGAACGGCTGCTATGTGAACACCGTGAACCCCTTTCCCGTCGGGTCAAGAGTGAAAGTGACGATCACTCACGGCGAAGCATCGTTCACCGCACTGGGCAGCGTCGCGCACGGCGAGCTGAACATGGGAATGGGAATCTCATTCACCAAGGTGGAACCGAACCAGAAGGAAATCTTGCTCAAGTGGCTCGTGGCGTTAAGCGGCAGTTGAACAAAGTGGTGGTCTGAGTACCGCAGCCGACAGCTTCGAGGGGAATCGCCGTGGGCAGGTCTCCGCCCGCCTCAATGGGTTAGCTGGCTTGAGCGTTCTCGAGAGCTTCGATCTCCGGCACCAAGTCGCGCCACACAAGGGACTTGGAAATAAAGCCCGAAGCTCCTTCGTTGGCCGCAATGCGCGCCAGATCGAGAGAGTCGTGCACGGTGAGGATCAAAATTTTCGATGCAGGGACCTTTTGGCGGAGGAGGGGCAGGGCGCTCAAGCCGTCGAGACGCGGCATGGTTATATCCAGCAGAATCATATCGGGCTTAAGTTCCACGGCTTTATCAATCGCGTCGCGCCCGTCCACGGCTTGGCCACAAACCATCCACCCTTCATGCTGCTCGATCAGCATTTTTAGACCGCAGCGGACCATGTCGTTGTCGTCCGCAATCAAGATTCGCAAGGGATTCATTTGTGCCTCTCCGAAGCCAACTACGAGGGGCAAGGGCACCTCATATTAGGGTTGGGACTACGTCCGTTTCAATCGGGTAATGACCTTAGTTCAAAGGTTTTTAGCGCGGCCTCAAATCATTGCTGGGAAAGAGGTTTGCCGGCCGGACCGGTGCCGTTGGGCGGGCTCGAGCGGATGGAGGGATGCGGCCGACGAGCTGGTCGAGTTCGGTCGGCCGGTGAGGCGGCGGTGAACGATGCGTTTAGGCGGCCTGTTGGAGGCGCTGGGCGAAGCGCTTCCGCGTTACCAGCAGGAGGCCGATTCCGGCGAGCAGGAGGGCGGCTGTGCCAGGCTCCGGCGACGCCACTGCGGGGGTCACAACCTCGTACTCGGTATCAGGACCCACATCTATGTTCGCATTATACGTTACTTCCCAAGTGTAGGTTCCCACCACAGTGGGGGTATAGCCCGTCAACGCGCTATAAATCCCATTCCCGATGACGCCGGGTGCGATTGTATTGAAAACAGGCACGCTTGAGGGGTCCAACAAATCGAAGAAGAGAGCACCCGGAAAGTCGCCTACGCCACCGGCTAGTGTGCCCGAGTCAGTCAATTGGACGCCGCTGCCCAGGACCACCGTGCCCCCTGTCGTTGTGGAGAGGGTCGGCGCGATGATCTCGCTCGCATGGGCGTTGGGCGCGCCAATGGCCGCGAATAGCAATAGTGCGGGAACCATGCACAATGCTTTACGGATGTTCATAAGGCCTCCACACCCCCCGAGTGTCGACAGAACTCCGGTTCGGTAGTAGCAATCTACAGGCCAGATTGGCTTAGGATGCTTTTCATGGGGCGTCAGGAGCCATGCGGTTCATTTTGTGATAGGTACCGGAGTCCTAGAACTACTCTCAGGCTGCGCGGATTTTTCAGCAGCGGGAACTTCCTTGCGCAAAAAGGGAAGTTCGAATCGATTTTTGTACGGATGCAGAGGGGTTAGGAATGAACGCGCCTCCGCCCTTCTCGGCTGTGAGGCCACGAGCGGGGTTCTCACGAATCACGAGTCACGAGTCACGAATCACGAGTCACTGGGTACGGCGGCTGAGGAGGTAGGCGCGGATGAAGGGATCGAGGTCGCCGTCGAGGACTTTTTGGACGTCGCCGCGCTCGAGCTTGGTGCGGTGGTCCTTTATAAGCTGGTAGGGCTGCATCACATAGGAGCGAATCTGGCTGCCGAAGCTGATGTCGGATTTGGTGGCGTCGAGCTTGGCCACATCGCCGCGGCGCTTTTCGAGTTCAGCTTCGTACAGCCGCGAGCGCAGCACCTTCATGGCGATTTCGCGGTTTTTGTGCTGGCTGCGCTCGTTCTGGCACTGGACGACGATGCCCGTGGGCAGGTGGGTGAAGCGCACGGCCGATTCGACCTTGTTGACGTTCTGGCCGCCGTGGCCGCCGGCGCGGAAGGTGTCTATGCGAAGGTCCTCGGGGCGGACGACGATCTCGATGCGGTCGTCAATTTCCGGGATGACGAAAACGGAGGCGAAAGAAGTGTGGCGGCGCGCGGCCTGATCGAACGGCGAGATGCGCACCAGGCGATGGACGCCGCTTTCGCCTGCCAGCAGCCCGTAGGCGTTTTCGCCTTCGATCTGGACCGTGGCGGACTTGATGCCCGCTTCCTCGCCGGGTGTGGAATCGAGCACGGTGGCGCGGAAGCCCTTTTGCTCCGCCCAGCGCAAATACATGCGCAGGAGCATTTCGGCCCAATCCTGCGATTCCGTTCCGCCGGCGCCAGGCTTGATGGTGAGGATGGCGTTGAGGCGGTCGCTTTCGCCGGCGAGAAGGGTTTTGGTTTCGAGGTCGGAGACGAATTTATCGGCGGCGTCGAGTTCTGTGGAAATGTCGCCGAGGAGCGAATCGCGCTGGGCGTCGTTGGCTTCTTCCTGCGCGAGATGAAAATAGGTGTCGAGGTCGCTCGTCTTGGTTTCGAGCGTATCGAACGCGCCGACGCGGTCCTCAAGCTGCTTGCGTTCCTGGAGCGTAGCCTGGGCTTTTTCCTGATCCTGCCAGAAATTGGGGGCGCTGGTTATCTCTTCGAGCGCGGCGAGCTGTTTGCGGGTGGCGGTGACGTCAAAGATAGCTCCGCACAAGCTCGATGCGCTTCTGGAGCTCGGCGTAGCGGTTTTGCAGGTCTTCGATATGCTGCGTTGGCGGCATGCTTTGATTTTACACACGAAACTCGAAGATGGAAAATGGAAAGTGGAACATTGAAAATCGAATTAATTTAAGTGCTGTAGTTCTCTAGCCTTTCGATTCATTTTGTCCGCTTCGGCTTCGCGCCCGCGGTCATGAAGAAAGGCCGCGTATGACTCGTACCTTTCACTTTCTGTCGGCTTGAGCCTTATACCATCGAGGAGCGTATTCTCAGCCTCCTCAATCTTTCCCTGTGCGATGTAAGCTATCGCCAAACCCATGCGTGTGGCATGAAGGTCTTTGAGTTGGAGCGCATCGGAAAGGAATGACGCGGCTTTCTTGTACTGCTTTTGTTTCAGATAAATCGACCCCAACCCAAACATGCAAGCGTGATTTTTGGGAGCGAGCTGCATGGCTCTAGTCAGATATTTGTGCGCCTCATCCATCCGTCCAAGTTTGAAGTAGCACCATCCCAGGTTCCAGAGAAGCTCCCAATTCTTTTCGACCAAGGGGGCGTTCGCTTTCAAGAGTTTGATTGCTTCGCGCCAACGGTCTTCCGTCATCACGGATTGAACGAGTCCCAAGAGCTTCATCGTGCGATTCGCGTTAGGCATTGACGAGACTTAGCCCCCTAAATCCTCCTGCATCGCAGAATGTCAACAGAGCTATTTCCCCTTTTCCATTTTTCGTTTTCCATTTTCCGTTGGCGCGAAGGCCGCGACTATCAGCGCGAGCGAGACAACGAGGCAGAGCCATGCAAACCAGTCGCCGAAGCGGACGTAAGGCGTGAGGCCGGTGCGGAAATCGTAGGGGGCGTCGAGTTGGCCGCGAATGTCCGGGGCGAGGCGGGCAACGATGCGGCCATACGGGTCCACGGAGACGGTGAAGCCGTTATTCGTGTCGCGCAGCAGCCAGCGGCGATTTTCGACGGCGCGTATGCGCGCCATCATCAGATGCTGCGCGGGCGCGCCCGAGCGTCCGAACCATCCGTCATTCGAGATGTTGATGAGCAGCTCGGCCCCATCGCGCGCGAAGCGCCGGATTTCTCCGGGGAATACGGCTTCGTAGCAGATGAAGACGGAAAATTTCTGGTCGCCGGAGGGATCGCTGGCGAGGCTGCCTACCGTGTAGGTGGTGCCCGGCGTGAAATCGCCGATATCGGCGGTGAGTTTGCCGGCAAAGGTGAGCCAGCGGCGCAGGGGAACATATTCGCCGAAGGGCACGAGGTGAATCTTGTCGTAGGTGAAGGTGCGCTGGCCGGAGGGGTCGAGAAGCACGGCACTATTGGTGGCGCCCCATTTGTTGGAAAAATCTTTTTTCCAGTCCACCACGCCGACGAGGAAATTGTTTTTGGAATTTTTAGCAATGCGCACGGCGCGGTCGCGAAAGGCAGGTTCCCATAGGGTGAACGGCGCGGGGACTTCGGGCCAAACGATGATTCCCGGCTGCCTGAGCGCGGCATCAACGCTGATGCTTTCCAGTTCATCCATTTCGGGCGCGTGGACGGCGAGCCAGTTGCCCGGATACTCCTCGGACTGCGGGAAATTGGTTTGCACCAGATGCGCGACGAAGCGCGGCGCAGTGGAGGGCACAAAATATTTTCCGCCGATGGCGATGAAGATGAGGACGGCCGTGGCGACGAGGAGCGTCTTCCAAGCGCGCTGCGAGCCTGCGAGAATCGCGAAGGCCAGGAGCGACGTGTAGGCCACAACGACGAAGCTGAGGCCGTAGATCCCGGTAAGCGTCACGAGTTGCACGAGCGCCAGATTTCCGCTGGCGGCATAGCCGGTGAGGTCCCACGGAAAGCCGAAAATAGGCAGATGGGCGCGCGCGAATTCGAGCGTCACCCACAGGAAGGGCGCGAGCGAGCAGGCGAGGATTTTCCCTTTTCGTGAGGCCAGCGCGATGCCCCAGGAGAAAACCGACATAAGGATTCCCCCGGCGAGGGCCAGTATGGCCAAAATGCCGGCCGCCGACCAGGGATCGATGCCGCCATACTGCAGCATTACGGTGTCAATCCAGGGCACGGACATGGAATAGAAGATGATGCCGTGGATAAAACCATAGAGCGGCGACCGGGCAAGCGGGGCGCGGTACGAAGCCAGGATGAGCATGGCGGGGGCGACCCATGCGAGGAGCGGCAGATTGTAATTGGGAAACGCAAGCGCCAGGGCGGCGCCGCTCGCCGCGGCGAGCAGCACGCGCGTTTGCCAGGAGAAACTCATTCAGCGCTTGATGAGGGCCTTGAAACCGTCATGCTCGAGGGCGGTTTGCGCGCTTTCGGCGGCGTGCTCGTTGGGGTAGGGACCAACCTGCACGCGGTAGAAGGAGTCCGAAGTGGGCGCGACGACGAAGGAGGGGAATTTTTTGCGTTGCAGGATGTCCGCCATGGCCAGGGCGTCGCTCTCATGCGTGACAGCAGCAATCTGCAGGACGATGGCGCCTTTCATGGACTTGGGCGGGGCAAAGCGCGCGGAAGCATTTGTCACGCCCGTGGCGGCAACAGGCTTCAAGGCCGCAGCGGGAGCGGGGCTGGCGGCTGGCGACTTCGAGGCGGCAACGGGGTCCGTACGAACTCGTTCGTCCGGACCGGGCGCGGAAGTGGGGGACGCGTTCGTCGCGACAGGACCGAGGTGCGTATCATCCTTCTTCGTGTAGAAGTCCCATTCGCCGGGAGCGGGGGCAGCGGGACTTTGCGCGTCTTTATCCTTATCGCTGGGCTTGGCGGCGGGGGCCAGCGGCAGAGGCGCGCCGCGATCGAGCGATCCGGCGGCATGCACGGGGCCACCAAACTGCGTGCGTCCCATGACGTAGCCGAGCGTGAAAAAAACCGCGCACAAGAGGACGACGCCGAGAAAAAGTCCGACGAGATGCCGGCTTTCGAGCACCCGGTCGCCGCCCCCGCGTCTTGTGTTTGCAGCCATGAATTCTATTTCTTCTGCACGAATGCATTCACCCACTGCGAAATAATGTCCACGGGCAACGGAAACACGACCGTGGTGTTTTTCTCGACGCCGATTTCCGTCAGCGTCTGCAAATACCGGAGCTGGATGGCTGCCGGCTGCTTTTCGAGAACTTCGGCGGCATCCGCCAGCTTCGTCGAGGCCTCGAATTCGCCCTCGGCGTGAATAATCTTGGCGCGGCGCTCGCGCTCGGCCTCCGCCTGCTTGGCGATGGCGCGCTGCATATTCTCCGGAATATCAACCTGCTTGACCTCAACCTTCGTTACCTTGATACCCCAAGGCTCGGTATCCTGGTCAAGGATTAGTTGCAACTTGGAGTTTACCTTTTCGCGCTCCGAGAGGATGGAGTCCAATTCGAACTGGCCGACAAGGCTGCGGAGGGTGGTCTGGGCGAGCTGCGAGGTGGCGTAGAGGTAATTTTGCACCTGCGAAAGGGCGAGGTTGGCGTCCACGACGCGGAAATAGCAGACGGCGTTTACCTTGACGGAGACGTTGTCGCGCGTGATGACGTCTTGCGGGGGCACGTCGAGCGTTTCGATGCGCAGCGAGATGCGCGTGAGCTTGTCAATGGGGAAGAAGACGAGGCGCAGCCCCGCGCCCTTGGCCTCCGGGAGCATGCGTCCGAGGCGGAGGACGACGCCGCGCTCCCACTCCTTGATGACGTACACGGAGTTGAAAAACCAGATGAGAAAAATGACGATGCCGATTCCGAGGACTACGGTCGTGAAATCCATGCTGCCTCCTTCGGTGCGATTCTTGTGACGCTTATGAAGACGCCGATGGCGGCTTCACTGGCTCGACTTCGAGCGTAAGACCTTGCACTTTTTTTACGCGCGCGCGCGCGCCAATGGGAATGGCGGCGCCCGGCGGGGCCACGGCTTGCCACAGCTCGCCGTGAACGCGGACCATCCCCGGCGCGCCGCCCGGCGCAAGCGCCGCGGTGACTTCGCCGACTTCGCCGATCAGCTCTTCCTTGCCGGTAGCCTGCTTCCAATGGCGCGTGCGTAGGACGAGCCGCATGAGGATGATGACAATGACGGCGAACGGAATGGCCACACCGAACGCAACGCTCAGGCTTACACCCATGCCCGTGAGCGGCGAACGAACAAGCAGCAGCGCACCCAAAATCATGGCGACGACCCCTCCCACGCCCAGCACACCGTGCGTGGGGAATTTAGCCTCCAGAACAAACAGAGCGAGCGCGAGGATAATCAGCAGAAGCCCGGCCATATTCACGGGCAGCAGGTGCATGGCAAAGAGCGCGAGCACGAGCGCGATGGCGCCAATCACGCCGGGCGCGAAAAGGCCGGGATGCGTCCATTCGGTATATAGGCCCAGGACGCCGAGAATCAGCAAAATGAAGAAGGCGTCGGGCTGGACAATGCGCGTGAGAAATTTTTCGCGCGCGGTCATGCCTTGCTGCGCAAGAATCGGATGGGAGAGTGCGAGCACGACGGTGGAACCGTCGAAGCGGGTGATGGTGCGCCCATTGAGCTGGGCCAGGAGGTCTTGGGGCGAGGCGGCGACGAAATCAACGAGCTTGCCGTCGAGCGCTTCCTTGTCGGTGAAGGCCTTCGCATCGGTGACGGCGGTGGAAGCAAGGTCCGGGTTGCGGCCGCGCTTGCTGACGTAGCTGCGCAGGAAAGCGGTGGCGTCGTTCATGATCTTCTTTGCGAGCGTGGCGTCAATCTGGACGGGCGTTCCACCGATTTCGATGAGCGGAGAAGCGGCGCCAGTTTCCGTGCCGGGCGACATGGCGTCCACGTCGGCCGAGAGAAGAATGAAAAATCCCGCCGAAGCGGCACGCGAGCCCGTGGGATAGACGTAGGTAACCACGGGAACCGGCGACGCGAGAATCGCCTGGATGATCGAGCGCATGGAAGTGTCCAGGCCGCCCGGCGTGTTGATGGTGATCAGGACGAGCGAGGCGTGCTGGCTCGCGGCGTCGCGGATGCCGCCGGTGATGTAGTCGGCCAGGATCGGCTCGATTTCGTCATTGATTTCAAGCTCGACGACCAAGGAGCCGGGCGAAGCGGCGGAGGACGCGGCGGGCGCTTGCGCACGCGCCGCGAAGGCCAGCGACATCCCGGCGATCACGCACACGGCGATAAGCAGAAAGCGGTTGGAGCGCCCAGGCATCCCGGACGCGTATTATAGCAAGATAAATGCGATGCGCCGCGCCTGTCTTGCAGCGGCCGCGGATTTGGGTGGTGGGTCAGTTTGAATTTTCTTGATCGTGACACAAAGAGTCAAAATTCAAACTGACCCACTATCCGGATTTGGGCAAACGGGAAAAATTACTGGGAGCTTGTTTTCCCGGGCGCCGGGGCGTAGGAGGGCGAAACCAAAACAACCTCCTGCACGCGCGGGTCATTGATTACGGCGGCGAAATCGCGGTCGGTGATGGCGGAGCGAATATTTTCGTAGCCATCGTCGCGGGCGATTTTCAGGTAGTGGGCGGCGCGTTCCGCATCCCCTTTTTTCGCGTAGATTTTGGCAATCAGGAAGAAGAAGAGGCCGGGATTTTGCGCCGATCGCTCCTCGAGGGTGGAACCGCCCTGGCCACCAGCCTCGAAAGCATTCGGGTCGAGAGCCAAGGCCTGCGCGAAGGAATCCATAGCCGGGGGATACTGCTGGCTAGCAAAGTAGGCATAGCCGAGATTCAGATACAGGGTGCTGAGATCCAGGTCCAACCTGGGCGTCTTGTTGGCGATGAGTATAGCCTTGTTGTAGTAGCTGATGGCCTTGCCGTAGTTCCTCTGCTCGAACTCGACCGTGCCCAGATTGCTGACGGGGCTCGAAAAGGTTTTGTCGGCACGCGCGGCCATTTTGTAGAAATGCTTGGCGCGATCGAGTCCGCCCAGCTCCTGATAAGCGATGCCGGACTGATTGAGCACCTCGGCGTTCCTGGGATCTTGAAGGAGGATTTGCTGATAGGCATCCAAGGCGGCGGCATAATCCTTCCGGGCCATCAGGATTTGGGCGCGAGTTTCAGCAATCTGCAGGGGTGTCCTCACCGGCGGGGTGGTGACGGCGGCAGAGGCGCCATTCTGGGCTGGACTGGGAACCTGCTGAGCACCGGCGACCACGGAAGTGAAAATCAGGGGGATGGCGAAAATGGTGAGGCATTTCATTGCCCTGTTCCTCGTAACGCAAGGCGCTAGGCGCGCCGTGGCCTACGGCTGGGGCTTGGAACTGTCCGCGGGCTTATTGCCGCCTCCAAAGATACCAAATATCCGGTCGAGCAAGCCTTTCTTTTGCTCGGGCGTTTGCGCAGGTTGCCCCGGGTCCCCGGACGGCGGCGCGGGCGCGCCCGAAGGATTAGTGGGCGGTGGTGGAGGCGACGGTGAATGGGACCCTCCACCAAACAGATGGCCCAGCCAAGAGCCGGGCGCGGACTGAGAGAGTTGGCCGCAATATTCAGTCGGCTCGGTGCCGGAGATGAAGTATTCATTTGCGGTCTCCGCCGGACACGAAGGCGAGGCGAGTAGTCCCGACTGCGGATCGATGGCCGCTTGCACGATGCCTTCTGGAGGCGAGAAGGGCTGCGTATTCGCATATGTGGGCAACGCAACCGCGCGCTTCATGAATTCACCCCAGATGGGAGCGGCGGATTGGCCGCCGGCCAATCCCAAATCGCGGTTATCGTCGAAACCGACCCAGACGACGCAGAGCAAATTCGAAGTGTAGCCGGCGAACCATCCGTCACGCGACGTGCCCGTCTTCCCCGCCGCTGGCGCCGTGAATCCCATGGCCCGCACGGGATAACCGGTGCCGTGATCAATCACGCCCTCCATCAAATCCGTGATGAGAAAGGCGACGCGCGTATCGAGCACATCACGCGTCTCCGGCGAGTGCGATTCCTCGACATCGCCGTCGGCGGAGACAACGCTGCGGATGAACAGCGGCTCGGCGCGAACGCCATTGTCTGCGAACGCCGTGTATCCCGCGGCGACTTCAAGGGGCGTCATCTCATATGCGCCCAGCGCGACAGCCGGAGTAGGCTCGATATTCGAGCCCAGGTTCATTTGCCGTGCCAAGTCCACGACGCGCTCGTAGCCGATCATCTCCGCCACTTTTACGGTGGCGACGTTCAGGGAATGAATCAAGGCGTCACGGACGGTGACGGTTCCTTCGTAATCCTGGCCGTAATTGTTCGGGGTGTACTCCTTGCCGTCGAATTCGAAGGTGGTGGGCTCGTCCTCCACAGTGGTGACAGGAGTAATGACCGGCTGCAATCCCTGCGCGGCGTCATTGAACGCCGCCGCATAGACGAAGGGCTTAAATACCGAGCCTGGCTGGCGCCGCGCGAGGGCGTGATTGAGCTGGCTATCGCCGTAGTCGCGTCCGCCGACCAGGGCGCGAATCTCGCCCGTCTTGGGGTCCAGCGCGACCAGCGCCACCTGCGCTTGGGGCACGGGCTCGCCCCGCTTCTTCCAAATGGCCATGCGCCGCGCGAGCTGCTTATCCACTTCGCGCATCCCGATTTGCACGGCTTGCTCGGCTGCGCGCTGCAAATCAGGATCGAGAGTGGTATAAATGCGATAACTTTCCGTCTCGAGGTCGTTTTCGGAAAGCCCTTCGAGCAGGTGGTCCTTCACCATGTCCACAAAATAAGGGGCCGAACTGCTTCCCGTGCCGTTGTTGACGAATCGCAGGCCGGCACGCTTGGCAGCGGCTTCCTGAGCAGGGGTAATCATGCCATCGTCGGCCATCTGCCCCAGGACACGGTCGCGCGCTTCAATGGCGCGGTCCATGTGGTCCTCGGCGGCGGAATAGCGATTGGGGGCGCGAATAATTCCGGCCAGGAACGCCGACTCACCCAGGCTGAGGTCGCGCATGTCTTTGCCGAAATAAGCCTGGGCTCCCTCGCCAAAGCCGCGAATGACAAAGCTGCCGCGATTGCCCAGATAAATGTCGTTGGCATAAAGCTCGAAAATCTGCTGTTTCGTGAAGCGGTTGTCAATCTCGGCGGCCATCAAAATCTCCTTCAACTTGCGCCGCCATTCGCGCTTGGTGGAGAAGAAGAAGGTACGCGCCACCTGCATGTCAATGGTGCTGGCGCCCTGAGCTTTCCGCGCCCTGGTAACGTCGTAAAAAGCCGCGCCGAAGACGCGAACCACGTCGAGCGCCCCGTGATCGAAGAAGCGCTTGTCCTCGGCCGCGAGCACGGCATTCACGAGCGCGGGCGGGAGATCTTCGAAGCGCACCACGCGGCGCTTCACGCGGGTGGTGTCAAAGAGATTGGTGATGAGTTGCGGCTCGATATCCGCGCTATCGAGCGGGCTGCCGTCGGAAAGCTGAGTGATGCGCGAAATCGTGCCTGCGGAGAAATCCACGCGCAGCCCATTGCCGCCGCGAAAATAGGAATCGGCGGAGGGCTGAATCTCGACCGTGGAGCCCTTGACGCGAAGCTCCCCCGGCGTTCCCTCCGCGGCGTCTGGCCGGTAGCCGTCTCCCAGGAGGTAATTCTCGATTTCACTGGGACGAAGCGATTCTCCAACGTAAATATGACGGGGAACCGAGTAAACCGATGAAGTGTTCTCGAAAATCTGGCCGGTGAGATCGCGGTCAATCAAATGGCCGAATTCCACGTAGTAATAGGCGAATAGCGCCGTGCCTATCAGCGATGCCCCGAGCACGGTGGCAAGCAGCGCGACGCCCAATCGAGAAGTCCAGAAGCCGGGAGCAATTCGGATGCGCAATCGGTTTCTCCCCTATACCTTGCCAGCAAAAGGGTTGCTGCGCGCTAAAAACCGCGGCTGGGGGAGCGCGGCGCCGCCGGGCTCCGACTCCGCCCGGCTCTCCTATGCCTGCGCTCTCTATTCTAAATCGAATGGTTGTCCGCGTGGGTATGAAATTCGTGATTCCACTGGGTGACGATCAGATCGAAGGATACGGTGTAATCGAGCGTGATATCTACTTTTCCGTTGGACATCTCCACAGCGATGTCGTTTTCGTCCGCGGGAATCCCCAATTCCTGCACCTTGTTCCAAATGTCGCCACGGACGGAGTCTTCGGTCCTGCGCGGGTAAGCAGCAGCGGCAAACTGGGCCTCGGACTTCATGGCGTCCTGAAGCTGATAATTGGCAAAGTAGGCGGGGACGATTCTCACGCATGCGAAAATTATGGATCCCAGGATCACAAGGGTGATCAGAAAGTTTATTTTCGAGCCGCCGCGCTCCTTGATGTAGCTCCCGCGAACCATGGGGACGCCTATATCCTCCGGGGAAGGGCCGATGGGCCACTCGCCCACTGTAGTTCGAGGCTAGCACGGCGGCAGGCGCGGTGAGCAAGCGTCCAGCGAGTGTTGTTCGCGATGAGTAAACGATGAACTGGCGGAGGGGCCCGTTGCCGCTTGGGATGTGCTAATACGCGCGGGCGAAGATGGCCTTTTCCTTTGCTGGCTGGCCGCAATAGATACACTTGCCCGATTGGCCCGCGTCTGTCGCGGACGGATGCGAGGTTATGCCCTGCGGTTCGACGGGGATGCAGCGCATCGTGGCCTTGGTCTCTTCCTTGATTTTCTCTTCGCAGGCGCTCGCGCCGCACCACCAGGTGTACGCGAAGCCCTTCTCAACCGCCGTCTTGAATTCCGCGTAATCGCCGGGCTCGGCTGTGTTCGCCTGGCGGAACGCGAGGGCGCGGTCATAGAGCGACTTCTGAATGTCCTCGAGCATTTGCGCCGCGGCGGCCGCAATTCCCTGCTGCGGAACAAAGGCCTTTCCCTCCTTGCCCGGACGGTCGCGCCGGGCGAGCACGACAGAGGCTTTGGCCACGTCCTTCGGTCCCAATTCGAGACGAAGGGGCACGCCGCGCATTTCCCAGTCGTTGAATTTGAAGCCGGGGCTGACGCCTTCGCGTTCGTCCATTTTCACGCGGATGCCGGCGCTCGTGAGTTCGCCGCGCAGCTTTTTCGCGTTTTCGAGAACGCTGCCCTTTTCCTCGTCCGTCTTGTAAATCGGCACGATGACGATCTGGTAGGGCGCGAGGCGCGGCGGCAGGATGAGACCCTGATCGTCGCCGTGAACCATGATGATGGCGCCGATAAAGCGCGTCGAAAGGCCCCACGACGTGGTCCAGCAGTGCTGTAAGACGCCGCCTTTATCGAGGTAACGAATCTCGAAGGCCTTGGCGAAGTTCTGGCCCAGGTTGTGCGACGTCCCCGCCTGCAGCGCCTTGCCGTCGCCCATCATGGCTTCGATCGAGTAGGTTTCTTCCGCCCCGGCGAAGCGTTCGGCCGCCGATTTGCGGCCGGGAATCACGGGAATGGCGGCTTCGCGCACGGCGAAATCCGTGTACACGTCGAGCATCTGGCGCGTCTCGAATTCCGCTTCTTCGGCCGTGGCGTGGGCCGTGTGGCCCTCCTGCCAGAAAAATTCGAGGGTGCGCAAGAAGAGCTTCGTCCGCAGCTCCCAGCGCACCACGCTGTTCCACTGATTGATCAGCAGCGGCAGGTCGCGGTACGACTGAATCCATTTGGCGTAGGCGTGGCCGATGATGGTTTCCGAAGTGGGCCGAATCACCAGCGGCTCTTCGAGCTCTTCCCCGCCGCCGTGCGTCACCACGGCCAGCTCGGGCGAAAATCCCGCCACGTGCGATTTTTCCTTATCAATAAAGCTGCGCGGGATCAGCAGCGGAAACGCCGCGTTCACGTGGCCCGTGGCTTTGAACCGCTGGTCCAGCGCCGCGGTGATGTTTTCCCACAGCGCCCAGCCGTAGGGCCGCACAATCATGCAGCCGCGCACCGGGGCGTAATCCGCCAGCTCCGCCCGCAAGACGAGTTGGTTGTACCACTCGGAGAAATCTTCCGCCCTAGCCGGCAGCTTCATTTCCGACATTTTTGACGCAACCTCTTTATGGCCAGCCCTCGCCGCGGGCAAGCAAACGCCCAAGGTTAGGAGACTCCCCCAGCGAAGTCAACGGGCGGGTTCGCCTGTGCGCACTTGTATTTGTCGCCAACCCCTGCTAGGGTAACTCCGATTCCCGGCGCCGCGCGCTCAGCGGATGCCTTGAGGCCCTCGATGCCCCCTATAGGTGACCCGCTCCATTTGCCGGACGCCCTGGCCCCTGCTCCGCGCCAGTTGACCGGCACGAAGCTCATCCATTACGGCCCTGCGTGGGACGCCGCGCTCGAAGCAACGCGCGCGACGCCCGAAGGCCCCGTTGCCGTGCTCGTCTTCCACGGCATGGGCCAGCAAGTGCGCTACGACACCATCAGCTTGGTTGCGAAGGCCATTCTCGATGAAGCAGAGAAACTTAACCCGCAGCCTGACGCCGTCTCTCCCCCCCAAGTCCACGTATGTGAAGATAGCGACGGCTTCCTTGCCCGCGCTGAAATCCAATGGACGGACAGTGCGCAGCAAGAGCACAACGTCCACGTCTACGAGGCCTATTGGGCGCCTCTCACGGAAGGAAAGGTCACCTATTGGGAGACGGTCAAATTTCTACTCCTTGCTGCTTGGAACGGTTTACGGTTCAGCTGTCCATGTGGTCCGCGCACGTTTAAGCGCTGGATGTTCGACGAAAAGAAAACGATGCGGATCGGCCCGTACACCTTTCTCGGCTTGATCGTTGTGCTCGGGTTTCTTCTAGCGCAAGTTGCAATCATCAGCTTCGTCTTTTTCGAGCTCGCGCAGCAGTATAAGGCGGTCATCGCGCAACCCCTACCCGTCCACGCAACCTTGCCGTTCTGGCGCGCCGCCGGACAAATTCTGCTCGACTGGCTCCGCTGGCTGGGCCCGTTTGTTCCGGGGCACGTCGTGCTGTTTAATCCAAAAGCCTTCGGCCACCACTGGTGGTGGGAGCCCCTGCGACTTTTGGCTTGGTTCGGGCTGGTGGCGGAAGCATTCATTGTCCGTTACTTCATCATCGAATTTGTCGGTGACGTGGCGGCGTACATCTCTCCATATAAGGACAGCAAGTTCGACGAGCTTCGCCAAAAAATCCAAGACGTGGGGCTGAACGTCGGCAGGGTGATCTACGGCTTCGGCACGCAGCAGGCGGCTGAATCGGGCGCGCCCGGGAAGAAGTCGCACGAGGCGCAGACGCTCGTGCCAGATTACAAGCGCGTGGTGATTGTCGGGCACTCGCTTGGCTCGGTGCTGGCCTATGACACGCTCAATGCGCTCATCAACCTCGACAACGTTACGCCCGGCAAGCCGCGCAACGTGGCCGGCCGGACACGGGCGCTCGTGACATTCGGATCGCCACTCGACAAAACGGCTTTCATCTTTCGGATGCGGCCCCATGGCAAACAGCAGTGGATTCGCGAGCAACTGGCCGCGTCGATCCAGCCGTTGATCATCAGCTACGCGCTCTACCGCCCGAAGGGATTCGAATGGGTGAACATTTGGTCGCACTGGGACATCATCAGTGGAGAACTGAATTATTACGACGATCCCGGATTTCCACCGAATCACGCTCCCTGCGTCCAGAACATGCCCGACCCCCATGCCAACTTTCCGCTCTACGCCCACTTGCAGTATTGGAAGAACGAGGCGCTACGCAAGCAGCTCTACGGCTTCGTTGTCTGAGAGGCGTCTTCTGCATCCCGGCACCCCCTGTGGGGACGTGTCGTTTGCATCCCGGACGTTTTTGCGTGACGCCCGAACGGCTCTGGGGGCCCAAAAGGGGAGGGTTCCCCCTTCCCCCAGGCATTCCCACTATTAAGGCGGTTTTATGTGTCGTTTGGGGGTCTTTTGGTGCATTTAAGGGCCGTTTAGCCTGCTTATAAGAGCAAAGTCCATGCTGGTATTTGCACTGCAATTAGAAGCAAAGGCCATGCTGCAAATTGCAGCAAAGTCCATGCCGCAAATTGCAACAAACTCCATGCCGCAAATTGCAGCAGAGTCCATGCTGCTCTTGCGGAGCTTTTGGAGGCAAAGGCCATGCTGCAAATTGCAGCAAAGGACATGCTGGTATTTGCGCTGAAATTACTGGCAAAGTGCTTGCTGCTTTTTGCGCTGGCGGCGGCTTCCATGTCATTGTTCGCGAAATATAAATCGCGGTTGCTGGGTCGCGTCCTTTGGTAGAATGAATGTTCACATGAAAAACGAGACGCCCGAATCGCGAAGAATGGACCGTCCGCTCGCCGAGGTGGACCCGGAAACAGCGGAGGCGCTCCGCGAGCAGCTCTACCGACTTGTTTCCTGAGAGGCGACGGAGCTAGTGGCGGATTGTCAATGGAAACTTAAATGACGACGACCCCTCGTTTGCTCGTCTTAATGTTCGCGATAGCATCCTGGGCTCGTGCTGGCGCTCCACAGACAAACCCTGAAAAGCGGATCGTTCGAGACGTTGATTATTGTGAGCTGGTCCACAATCCAAAGGCTTACGACGGGCAATTTGTGCGCGTTCGAGGGCACGTAAGTCTCGACTTCGAGGATTTTTCAATATATGAACCGGGGTGCAGTCTCGGACCCAACTCCGAAGGCAAATACCTGGCGGGTATCTGGCTTACCTTTGGCGGCGATGAGAACGAGGCAACAACGTATTGCTGTGTAAACCCTGAACGGAAGAAGAACACCGATATCCAAATCAACGGAGTCTCCGTCCCGCTTGCCCGGGATAGCGAATATTTTGAATTCAGGAAGCGTCTGGACGCGAGCAGGAATAACCGACCAGACGGCCAGCCCTGTGATTGGGGCGAGTGCAAATTTTACCGCGTTTCGGCGACGCTAACGGGTTTGTTCTTTGCGAAAAAAATCGAACGTGATTCGGAAACGGGCTACGGCCATCTTGGATGCTGTCATTTGCTTGTCATCGAGCAGGTTTCGGCCGTCACCCCCGAACGAACCAAGGTGCCCGCAGGAGGACAGTTCGAGTGTCCCCGACAGAAGTGGGACGCTCCGCCGGCAGATGTCACGCAGCTGAAGATCTCGGAACAGTGTCCGCAAGGCCTGGACGAAAAGGATTGCGATGTATACGAGGAATCTGCATTCGCGCGGATCGCACAGCACTGGAACGATGTAATCGACCCGAAAGATGGTCACATGGGAGGCTACACAGATGAAACAGACGGAAATGACGATGTCTTATGGAACTGGACCTCCGCGGATCTGCTTACGCGCTATGAGACGATTACTCGACTTAGCGCCAGAGCCACCAACCCGGGAGAGATGGACATAACGCGACAGGCTTGCCGGCAAAAAACGGGACACACGAGTCCACTGGCACCTTCCGAGGTAATCTCTTGTGAGCGGTACTTTCGGTCTTGGGGCGAAGACGAAGATGCCGCCAAGAAATATGATGAGCACCTAGCGGAGAACGAGAAGCGCGAGTCCCAGGGAAGCGTTGTAGATTGGAATAAGGCTCTTGAGGACAGCGCAAAAATCATGATTGAAGCGAAGCATTTGTATAGCGACGGCGATCAATCATGGCGCCTCGGTGATTCAAAGACGGCCGCTTGGCATGCCTTGCAAGAACAATTGGGCCTATGGCGGATTGCCGAAGGGCCGGATTTGCACCTGAACAAATGTAACGATCAGGATTTTACGGATTCTTATCCGGCTTCTTCCTGCACGTGGTACTCCGCGGACGGGATGCGCGAATTCGACGTGGGCCTTCTGAAGTATAAACCTTCCGGTAACAAAGGAGCCGGGGATGAAACGCCCTGGATCATAACGGACGTCGATGCTCGAATCTGTTCGGCGGAATCACAGGGCGAGACGGAAGCGGAGAAAGCACCGAAGCCGTGACCGACTCGCGCGTCCCAGCGCGCACAAATTTTAAGTCGCAAGCCCCCGCCTTTGCTAAGATAATTCCTACGATGACAAACGAGACGCCCGAATCGCGAAGAATGGACCGCCCGCTCGCCGAGGTGGACCCGGAAACCGCGGAGGCGCTGCGCGAGGAAGTCCGCCGGCAGGCCACCAGCATCGAGCTGATACCGTCTGAAAATTTCGTCTCCGAAGCGGTCCTCGAAGCGATGGGGTCGGTGATGGCCAACAAGTACGCCGAGGGCTACGGAAACAGGCGCTACTACGGCGGCTGCGAATTCGTGAACCAGGCCGAGCAGCTCGCCATTGATCGCGCGAAGGCGCTCTTTGGCGCGGAACACGCGAACGTGCAGCCGCACTCCGGCGCGCAGGCAAATATGGCTGTGTACCTGGCTACTCTCCAGCCGGGCGACACGGTGCTCGGTATGAGCCTGGCGCACGGCGGCCATCTGACGCACGGGCATCCCCTGAATTTTTCCGGGAAGATGTACAGGTTCGTGGCCTACGGCGTCGCGAAAGAAACGGAAACGATTGACTACGACGAACTCGCGCGCCTGGCGCAGGAGCACAAGCCGAAGATGGTGGTGGTGGGCGCGAGCGCCTATTCGCGCATCATTGATTTTGCGCGCATGGGGGAGATTGCGCGCTCTATCGGCGCGATGCTCTTCGTGGATATGGCACACATCGCCGGGCTTGTCGCCGCGGGCCTGCATCCCAGCCCCGTGCCGCACGCCGATTTCGTTTCCACCACGACGCACAAGACTCTGCGCGGCCCGCGCGGAGGAATGATTCTCTGCAAGGAAAAATACGCGAAGGAACTCGACAGGACGCTGTTCCCCGGCGTGCAGGGCGGGCCGCTGATGCACATCATCGCGGCAAAAGCGGTGTGCCTGAAGGAAGCCATGGAGCCGGAATTCCGGGAATACCAGAAGCGCGTGGTGGCCAACGCCAAGGCGCTTGCCGCCGGAGTGGCGCGGCGCGGATTCCGCATCGTCAGCGGCGGCACGGACAATCATCTTTTTCTCGTGGACGTCCATTCGCGCGGAGTGACCGGAGCCGACGCGCAACCCGCGTTCGACCGCGCCGGGATCACCATCAATAAAAATGCCATCCCCTTCGACCCGCTGCCGCCCATGAAGGCCGGAGGCATCCGCGTGGGCACTCCCGCCGTCACCACGCGAGGCATGCGCGAGCCGGAGATGGAAAAAATCGCGGAATGGATCGCGGAAGTTCTTTCTAATTTGGGCGATGCGGCGACCGAACAGCGCGTTCGCGCGCAAGTGGCGGCGCTCACGGCCAAATTTCCTCTCTACGCGCGGCGGCTCGAAGCCGCCGATGCGGCCGCCGCTCTCCAGGGTGCAGGCACAAGCGGCTGATTTCCGGTGATCCGCGAATCCCCGGTGAGCAGTTTTTGATCTGTGTATCATCTCGCCCGATTCCCGCGCAGTGGCAACGAGCTTGCTCCGTGAACGTGATAGCCTGACGAATAAGAGGTTTACACCCGGGAGGATTGCCGAAGTGGGTCTGCGCGCGGAAATCGAAGCCCCAAGCCGGGACGCCGTCGAGTTGGAACGGGACGAGGCCCGGCAAATTCAGCAGTCCTTATTGCCCGTGGGGCCACTCAAAGGCGCCACGTTCGAAATCTCCTACAGGTTTTCTCCTTTCTCGAACGTGGGAGGAGACTTCGCCGATTTCTTCACCTTGCCCGATGGATACGTGGGCCTTTACGTGGGAGATGTGGTCGGGAAAGGGCTGTCGGCGGCAATGTACGCGGCGCTGGTGATGGGAACGCTGCGCAGCATCCACAAGACCGGCGAAGACACGGCCACGGTGCTGGCCCTGCTGAACAAGCGGCTGCTGGTGCGTCCCGTGGCGGGCCGCTATTCCGCCACGCTCTACGCGATCTTCAGTCCGCTGACGCGCGAACTGATATTTTCAAATGCCGGGCTGCCGCATCCCCTGCTCGTTTCCGAGTCGGGCTGCACGCTGCTGGGGAGCGGAGGATTTCCCTCGGGGCTTCTTCCGGGCTCCACATACGATCTCCACACCGTCCAACTGGCGGCGGGTGATGTGGTCCTTTTCGCCACCGATGGCCTCCACGAGCTTCGCGATTCCAACGACCAGGATTTTAGCTGGGATAAGATGGGCGAAATCTGGCGGCAGTGCCGGTCGAAATCCGCCGAGGAGTCTCTCGATTTTCTTTTCGAGGGAGCGAAGCAATTTTCCGAAAGCGGCCGCCAGCACGACGACATCACCGCCGTCGTCCTCAAAGTCCAGTCCTAGTGTTCGTGATTTGGCAACGAAGCCCCTATGCTACGAAATCTCGATTTCCATTTCCGTGGCGCGGCCGTCGCGGATCGAAAACGCGCGGACGGGCTGCGGCGCATCGGGAAGCGGCGAAACGATGAAATAGGTTGTTTGGGGATAAAAGGCGCGCTCGATATCGCGCGGGGAAGGCTCATTTTTTCCGTTGGGATGCGAATGATAGATGCCGAGAAGTTCGAGCAACGCGGCGCGAATGTCGCGCGTCAGCCGGAATAGTTCCTCGGGCGCGATTTCATAGGATGTCGCCGGATTCGCCGCAACATTCGTCGCCGGAAAAATCCGCGTGATGGCGCCTTCGCGTCCCGCCAGCAGCCCGCAACATTCCCGCGCCGCATCCTGCCGCGCGAGCCTTGAAAGCTCCGGCGAAATCCCGCTCTGAATTCGAATCACGCCAAGCACGTACGGAAGTTTATACCTCTGGAGTCCGTTCCTGGGGCAAGAACCCGCCGCGGAAAGTCTGTGGATCTTGCGTCTAAATACCGGTTAAACGGGCGCAAAAAGCAGCGTCGAGTTTGCTTCAAATTGCAGCATAAACCGGAGCAAATTGCAGCGTGGACCGTGCTGCTATTTGCAGCATGGACTTTGCTCTCTTAAGCTAGTTAAAAGGCCCTTAAATGCCACAAAATGACACGAAAACGCCCCTTAAGGTGGCTTAAATTGCGCTTATCACTTTTTTCGCTCTATTTGGCGCGCTCCCTCGCCCGGGTGGTCCTTCCCGCCACATCCGGCACCCCCGCGCCACGGCAACAGTCCGCAAAATGCGCGGAAGGGCAGCCGCTACAGAAGCGAAGACAAGGCAAGAGGGATTCTTCGACTGCGCGTCCCGCCCGGAAATCGCAAAGGCACGATTTCCGGGGAGGAAAAAACCTCCGGGACGCTCCGCTCAGAATAACGACCGGGGGCGGGGTCGGCCTAAAGCGCGGCGCGATTGCGAAAAGCGAACAGCGGGTCCCTGCCGGCAGGCAGGCCTCACCGTCCGCGAAAGGCGCGGACGATTCGGGATGACGAACAGTGAGCGCGCGCTACGCTGCTAGGCCTTTTGGGCCTGGCGGCGGAGGAACGTGGGGACGTCGAGGTCGTCGGCGGGAATCTCGTGAATCACATCGCCGATGTTCCGCGCGACCTGCTGCACGACGTTCGTCTGTTCCGGGGCTACGTTCGCTTCGCGTCCGGCTTTCCATGTCTTGGGCAGATACGATGGCCGGACGTGAGGCTTCTTGCCCGCTACTTCTCGGAAGCCGGCGGCGATTACCGTGATTTTCACGGACTCCTTCATCGAGTCTTCCATCACCGCGCCGAAGATGATGTTGGCATTCTCGTGCGCCGCTTTTTGAATGATGGAGGAAGCCTCGTGGACTTCCTGGAGCGAGAGGCTCGACGAGCCGGTGACGTTGATCAGGATGCCCTGCGCGCCGTTGATGCAATTGTCCTCGAGGAGGGGGCTATTGATGGCGCGATTGGCGGCGTCAATGGCGCGATTCGACCCGGAAGCGACGGCCGTGCCCATGACGGCGTAGCCCTGGCCGGCCATGATGGTCTTCACGTCCGCGAAATCGCGGTTGATGATTCCCGGAATCGTGATGATGTCGGAAATGCCCTGGACGGCCTGGCGGAGGATATCATCCGCGATGCGGAAGGCCTCGAAAAAGCTGGTGCCCTGCTCGACGCAATCCATCAGGCGTTCGTTGGGAATGACGATGACGGTGTCCACGCAGCCGACCAGCTCGGCGAGGGCCTGTTCGCTCTGCTGCATGCGGCGCTTGCCCTCGAATGCGAAGGGCTTGGTGACCACGGCGACGGTGAGCGCGCCGAGTTCGCTGGCGAGATTGGCTACGACGGGCGCCGCGCCGCTGCCCGTGCCGCCGCCGAGGCCGGAGGTGATGAAGACCATGTCGGCGCCGTCGAGCGCTTCGAGGATTTTCTCCGTGTCTTCGAGCGCCGCTTTGCGGCCGATCTCGGGGTTGGCGCCGGCGCCCAGCCCCTTGGTGAGTTTGGCGCCGAGTTGCAGCTTCACGGGCGCCTGCGAAAGTTTTAAAGCCTGCAAATCGGTGTTCGCGGCGATAAACTCCACGCCCTCGACCTTGGCGCGGATCATGCGGTTGACGGCGTTGGAGCCGCCGCCACCGACGCCGATTACCTTAATTTTCGCGCCGCTCAGCGCTTCTTCAGCAAATGAAACACGAATGCTCGATTCCTTCGGTGCCATGTTTCCTCCCCCCGTGGTGCGCTTCGGATTTTTTTTCAATTTCCGGTCATGCCCCCGCAAACATGCTTTTCAACTTGCCTACCCAGCCGGTGGGATGCGCTCCGGCGAGGCGCCGCGTGCGCGCCCGGTAGAGCACCAATCCAACGGCCGTGGAATATTCAGGCCGGGAAACCGTTTCGCTCATTTCCGCGAGTCCGCGAGGCGAGGCCACGCGCGCGGGCAGATTGAAAATCCTTTCGGCCAGCTCGGTAAGCCCGCGAAGATGCGCCCCGCCGCCGGTCAGGACAATTCCGGCGGGAATCTGCGATTCCAGGCCGGCGCGGCGGAGGTCGTCGCGGATGAGCATGAGCAATTCCTGCGCGCGCGGCCCGGCAATATCGGAAAGCATGCGGGCGAAGACCGTGCGCGAGGGGCGGTCGCCCACGCTGGCAATCTCGATGGAGAAATCCTCGGTGACCAATTCGCGGAATGCGCAGGCGTGTTCGCGCTTGATTTTTTCGGCCTCGGGGATGGGCGTGCGCAGCCCCACGGCGAGGTCGTTCGTAAAATGATCTCCGCCGACGGGAAGGGCCGCCGTGTGGCGCACAACGCCGCCGGCATAAACGATGAGCTCGGTGGTGCCTCCGCCGATATCGAGGAGGCAGGAGCCGAGTTCGCGCTCGTCCTGCGTGAGGCAGGCTTCGGCAGAAGCGAACGGCTCGAGGACGGTATCTTCCACGCGCACGCCCGCGCGGTTTACCGCCGTGACGATATTCTGCGTGGCCGTGCCGGATGCGGTGACGATGTGCACGTTGGCCTCGAGACGCTGTCCGGCCATTCCGGTGGCGTCGCGGATATTGTCCTGCCCATCGAGAAAAAATTCCTGCGGGAGAACGTGCAGGACTTCGCGATCCTCCGGCAGCGTGACTCCGCGCGCCGCTTCGATCGCGCGGCGGACGTCTTCGCGCTGGACATCGCGAGGCCTGGTACCCAATGTAATGCCGCCACGGCTGTTCACTCCGCGCACGTGGCCGCCGGCCACGCCGATCATCGCCGATTCAACGGGGACGCCGGTGAGGGCCTCCGCTTCCTCGACAGCGCGGCGAATGGAGCTGACCGCGAGATCGAGGTTGACGATCTGACCCTTGCGCCAGCCCTTCGATTCCGCGGCACCGAGCGCCGCGAATTTCACCGCTCCGTCGTCTTCCTGCTCGCCGACAAGCGCGCAGGTCTTGGTGCTGCCGATATCGAGCGCGACGATTTGCCGTTCTTTTTTGGTCAAACTCATGCTCCTTAGTAGATCCGCGGACGCCCCGGCGAATGCGCCCGAGAAACCCGGGCCGAGGCGACCGCCGTTCCGGCGCCGAGATTCTTCATCGCCACCATCCCAGCACGCGCAAACGCAGCGCGTGCTGGGGACCCCGGTCGTCGCCAATGCGCCCAATTTCCGCGCACTGCGAGGACGTAGACGCGGAAATCGGGCTGCTCCTCTTCAGAATGACAACGCTTGGCAGAAGCCGAAGATAAAGATGTCAACAGATCCCTCCTCAGTTCGAATGCCTTGCCGCGGGCTTCTGCGCCGGCGCCGGTGCCTGATGCACGGGGCCCTGCGCAACCTGCTGCAAGCCGGCCGTTCGGTCTGTGTTCACCACGGCCTCGCGGCTGAAACGCAGGTCAACGGACTCGACCCGCCCGGCGGCCGCGCGCCACTGGCCGATATTTTGGATGAGCGTCTCGAACTTGGCGCGGAAATCGCTATCGCCGAAATGAACGAGCACCGGGGTATCTGTTTGGCCTGGCGCCTGGTCCGGCGTTTGCGCAGCGGCATCCGAAGACGCCGCCGGAGTGGTTGCTGTATTCGCAGACGCGCTGTCCGGAGCGGCCGCCTGTAGGCCCGCCACGGCGGGCAGGCCCGTAATCGTGGCGCGCAAATCGTGCTCATCAGAAAGGTCCACTTCGCTCACGCGGTCCATGGCCCCTGCCTGGGCCGAATTCACTTGCGCGAGGAAGCCGGCAAAAAGCTGCATGCGCTCGGCGCGTTGGTCCAGCGGCATATCGGGTCCGATTCCGGTGACCACGGGAAAATGAAAATCCCCCTGAAGCGGGCGATCGAGGATGACGCCGTGGGCGTCCACCAGGGCCATGTCGTCCGGCTCGCGCAGAAACGCCACGGGCGTGCGCTCGGAAATTTCGACGTCAATCCTGTTGGGAAGCGCGCGGCGGACGGTGGCGCGCTCGACCCAGGGGATGGCTTCGATCTGGAGGCGGCGCTCGTCGAGCGGAATTCGCAGGACGCTCTTGCCGCGATCGGCGGCGAAGATTTCGAGCACGTCGCCGCGCGAGACGAAGTGGTTTCCGGCGAGCGAAACCTGCTCAGGATGAAGCAGGGCCATGCGCGGCGAGAAAAGCAGGGAGCGCCCGACCTGAACCGTGACCCAGGCGCCGGAAAGGGCGACGGCGGTCCAGAGGGCCGCGCGAAGATACGTCTTCCAGGCCTTCCGGCCGAACTTGCGCCGCTTGATCTCGAGCGGCTTCTGCCGGCGGAGATACTTGGGCTCCTCGTCGCCCAGGATTTCCTGGGGATAGGGGTCCGCGTCCATGACCCTCAGTTTTGCCAGACGATCACCTCGAATTCGAGCTCGACTGCGAATGCGGCGCGCACGCGCTCGCGCACTTGGTCCATGAGTTCGCGCATATCCGCGCAGGTGGCGCGGCCCGCGTTGACGAAAAAATTGGCGTGGCGGTCGCTCACCATGGCGTCGCCCACGCGATGGCCTTTGAGGCCGAGTTCGTCAATCATGCGTCCCGCCGATCCCCCCGGAGGATTTTTGAAAATGCAGCCCGCGCTCTTCTGGTTGAGCGGCTGGCTGGCGCGGCGCTTTTCATTGCACACGCGAATGCCCGCCAGGATTTCCTTGTAGGGCTTGGAGGGCAATTCGAGCTTCACGCGCAGCATCACATCGTCCGGCGCGAACGATGTGTGGCGATAGTCGAAGCGAATGTCGTCGCCGCGCAGCGTTTCGATTTCGCCGGAGGCCGCGCGGTAAAGCTCGACCTCACGGACGTAGGAGCCGATCTGCGTGCCGTAGGCTCCCGCGTTCATGCGCAACGCGCCGCCCACGCTTCCGGGCACGCCGATCAAACCCTCCATGCCGCCGAGATCGTGCTTGGCGCAGAAGGTGACCATGCCGCCGAGGTCGGCCGAGGCTTCGACGAACGCGGCGTTCCCTTCGATGCGCATCCCCGGACGCGCGGAGGGAAGGTGCAGGACCACCCAGGGAAGTTCGCCATCGGCGATGAGGACGTTCGTGCCGCCGCCGAGGAAGCGGTGGGGGATATTTTCGTCCGCGAGCAGCCGCATGATTTGTGGAATCGTTTCATAGCGGCGCAACACGATTTGGTCCGTGGCACCACCGATGCCGAGCGAAGTGTGCTCCGCCAGCAAGCGCGCCCGGGCGCAATTCCGCGCCGAGACCCTGCAACCGCGCCGCCGCTGTGCCGTTAATCCGCATGGAAAGTTGAAACCCTCGATTCAAGCAGCATGGCAAGCTGGTCGAGCACGCGGCCCACGCTTCCCGCGCCGATGGTGAGTATGGCGTCGCCGGGGCGCGCTTCGCGCAGCATATATTCCAGGCCCGCCTGCATGGTGCTGGTGTAGACGACGTTCTTGTGGCCCGCGGAGCTGATGGCCTCCGCAAGGCGCTCGCCCGTGATCCCTTCGACCGGAGGTTCGCCCGCCGCGTAGATTTCCGTGGCTACAAGGATATCGGCCTGGTTGAAAGAGCGGCGGAAATCCTCCCAAAGATATTGCGTGCGCGTGTAGCGATGCGGCTGGAAGAGGACGAGCAGGCGATTGTGCCCGCAGCCGCGCGCCGCCTCGAGCGTGGCGCGAATTTCAGCGGGATGATGGCCGTAGTCGTCGATCAGCGTTACGCCGGCGTGCGTTCCCTTGACTTCGAACCGCCGGCCCACGCCGCCGAATTTGGCGAGGCCCGCGCGAATCAGGTCTTCCGGAACATTCAGCGCCAGTCCAACGGCTGCGGCGGCCGCGGCGTTGCGGACGTTGTGGATTCCCGGAGGCGATGGGAGATGGAAAACTCCCAGATCGTCGCCGCGATATTTCAGGCGGAAGTCGCTCGAAAGCCCGCTGAGCTTCACGTCGCTGATTACCAGGTCGGCCTGGCCCGGCGCGCCGCAGCCGTAGGTGATCAGCGGCCTCTTCACGCGCGGAAGGATGGCCTGGACATTGGGTTCGTCGAGGCAAAGGATCACCGAGCCATAGAAGGGCACGCGGTTCACGAACTGCAGAAACGTTTCCTGAATTTCCTCGAGTGAGGCGTAGTGATCGAGGTGCTCGCGGTCAATCGTGGTCACGACCGCGATCACCGGGGCGAGCAGAAGGAAGGAGCGGTCGCTTTCGTCCGCCTCGACCACGATATACTGGCCGCGGCCGACCCTCGCGTTTGAGCCGGCATGGTTCACGCGTCCGCCGACGACGAATGTGGGATCGAGGCCGGCGGCGGCGAGGACGGAAGCGGTCATCGAAGTGGTGGTCGTTTTTCCGTGCGCGCCCGCCACGGCGATGCCGTATTTCAGGCGCATCAATTCGGCCAGCATTTCGGCGCGCGGGATCACCGGAATCTTCAGTCGCAGGGACTCGGCGACTTCGACGTTGTCCGGCGGGACAGCGGAGGAAACCACGACGACGTGCGCGCCATGCACGTTTTCCGCATGATGGCCCTCGAATATCGCCGCGCCCAGGTTACGCAGGCGCTCCGTGACCGGAGAAGATTTCATGTCCGAGCCGGAAACGGCGTAGCCGCTCGAAAGCAGCACTTCGGCGATTCCGCTCATGCCGCTTCCGCCGATGCCGATGAGATGGGTGCGCTGAAAATTGCTGAATGACGGGCTCATGGCCGGGCCACTCCTTCCAGGAGATCCACAATATCCTCGACGGCGCGCGGACGCGCGAGCGCATGCGCGCGATTTTCCATCTCTGCAATTCTCCGGGGCTGGTCCAGGAGGGAAAAGATTTCTGTGGTCAGGCGCTCGGGCGTGAGCTCGTCCTGCGGCAAGAGGCGGGCGGCGCCGGCGCTTTGCATGGCCGCGGCATTGCGCGTCTGATGCGCATCGGTGGCGGCTCCGAAGGGGATAAAGATGGCGGCGCGCCCGGCGGCAGATACTTCCGCGACAGTGATTGCGCCCGAGCGGCAAACAATCAGATCAGCCTGGGCAAACCTCTCCGCCATATTTTCGATGAAAGGAACCACCTCCGCTTTGAATTCGCGGCGCGCATAAGCCACTCGAACGGCATTATAGTCGCGTTCCCCGGTCTGATGCACGATGAAAAGCTGGCTTTTTCTGGCGGCCAGGAGGTCGAGCGAATCCACCACGGCGCGGTTCACCGGCAGCGCCCCACGGCTTCCGCCGGTGATGAGCACAGTGAAGGGTGCGCGATGCTCCTTCGGCGGGATGCTGAAAAACTCCTTGCGCACAGGGCAGCCGGTGACGACGGCTTTGCGTCCGAGCCGGGCGGCAGTGTCGGCGTGGGCCACGGCGACGCGCGTCGCCATCCTGGCGAGCACGCGGTTCGTGAAGCCCGGCTCGACATTCGGCTCGAAGACCACGCTTGGAATCGCGTGCGCCATGGCCAGAAGCATCATGGGACCGGAAGCGTATCCGCCCACGCCGAACGCTGCATGGAAACAATGGCGCCTGAGCACTTTTTCCGAATCCCATAAGCCCGCGGGGAGCATTGCTGCGTTGCGCAAAAATTTCATACCCCCCATGCCTTTCAAGCCCGTCACGCGAATCAGCTCGAGGGGCAGGCCCGCCTGCGGCACTAGGGTTGTTTCCAATCCGCGCTCGGTTCCCACAAACACGACGCTTCTTTCTCCCTTCCCTGCTCCCGCCGAAGCCTCTTCTTCCGTTCCCCGCCGAAGCCATTCCTGCGCTACAGCCAGCGCCGGAAAAACGTGTCCGCCCGTGCCCCCTCCGGCAATCAATAAACTCTTGGCATCCGGGCTCACGTGTCGTCCGCGTGCTGGCTGATGTTCAAGAGCACGCCGGTTGCCAGCAGCATTCCGAGCAGGCTCGAGCCGCCGTAGCTGATGAACGGCAGCGGAATGCCTTTCGTGGGGGCGAGACCCAGCACGACGCTCAAGTTCACGAGCGCCTGCCCCACGACCATCGCCGTGATTCCGATGCCCAGCAGCCGGCCGAATTCATCCGGCGCTTTCATGGCGGCCACAAATCCGCGCCATCCATACACGGCGAAGAGCGCGAGCACGATTACGGCGCCGAGGAAGCCCAGCTCCTCGCAAATTATCGAAAAAATAAAATCCGTGTGCGCTTCGGGGAGGAAGAACAGTTTCTGGCGGCTCTCCATAAGCCCCACGCCGCGGAATCCTCCCGAGCCTACCGCGATGAGCGATTGCAGCAACTGGAAGCCGTGGCCCTGCGGGTCCGAGCCGGGCGCGAGGAACTCTTGCAGGCGCTGCATGCGGTACGGCACGCTCACCGTGGCGATATAAATCGCCGGCAAGAGCGCGAGGACCGCGCCCAGGACATAGCGCATCGAGAGGCCGGCGATGAACAGCATCACAGCCGCAATGAATACGACCATGCAAGCCGTGCCCATATCCGGCTCCTTGTAGACCAGGCCAGCCACCAGCAGCACCGTGCCGCACGCGGGAAGCAGCGTCCGCAACGGGTCGTTCACTCCCAAGCCGCCCGCCGCAGGCTTGGCGGGACGACTGGCAAGGAACCAGGCGAGATAGAAAATCACGGCGAGCTTGGCCAACTCCGAGGGCTGAAAGCTGAGCGGCCCGAGACGAACCCAGCGGTGCGTCTCGTGCGAGCGGTCCAGGAAGAGCACGGCGATCAGCAGGACCAGCGTCACGGAGAGGCCCGTGAAAATCACGCGCGGCTGGCGCAGCTTGCGATAGTCCGTGTTCATCAGGAGAAACATTCCGGCGATTCCCAGAGCAATCCAGAGAAGCTGGCGGATGAGAAATGTCCAGGCGCTGCCGTATTCCTCGCGCGCCGTCATGGCCGAAGCGCTGAAAACCATCACGGCGCCGATCAGGCAAAGCGCCAGCGTCGCTCCGAAAAGCTGCCTATCGGGTTGCAGGCTGCGCGGCATTTTTTACCCTTTCACCCTTTCCTCGCGGACGCGCTTGCGGCAGACCGCGTTTCGAGCTGCGCCACAAGGTCCTTGAAAATGCGCCCGCGATGCTCGTAGTTCTCGAATTGATCGAAGCTCGAACATGCCGGCGCGAGCAGCACCACGTCGCCGGGTTTCGCGCGGCTCATGGCCAGTTCCACGGCGCGGTCGAGCGTCGCGGCGTGTTCGAGAGGGACGGCATCGCCGAGTTCGGCGCCGATTTTTTCCGCGGCGGCGCCGATCAAAATCGCCGCGCGCGCGCGCTGCCGCAGCGGCTCGCGCAACGCGGTGTACGGGCTGCCTTTGTCTTTACCGCCCAGGATCACGAGTAGCGGGCCGGGAAATGCTTCCACGGCCTTCAGCGCCGCGTCCACATTCGTCGCTTTCGAATCGTTGTAAAAAGTCACGCCGCCGATTTCAGCCACGAACTCGAGCCGGTGCTCGACGCCGCGGAAGGTTTTCACTCCGCTGGCAACGGCGCCGGGCGCCGCGCCAGCCAGGTGTGAAGCGGCGCAGGCGGCCAGCACATTTTCGACGTTGTGCTCGCCGCGCAGCGGGATCTCATCGCGCCGCGCAAGCACAGTTTCCGCGCCGTCGCTTCGAAAAACGATTTCGTTGCCGCGCAGGAACGCGCCCTCCGCCACGCGCTTCCGCCGGCTGAACCAGAAGATGCGCGGGCGCGAAGGCATTCTCCGCGTCACCTCGGGATCGTCCGCATTCAGCACCGCGGCGTCGCGATCAAGCTGATTTTCGAACAGGCGCATCTTGGCGCGCCCGTAATCGTCGAACGATGCATGGCGGTCCAAGTGGTCCGGTGTCAGATTGAGCAGCACGCCGATTTCGGGCCGGAAACTTTCGATGGTTTCGAGCTGAAAACTGCTGACTTCCGCGACGGTCACCGTTTCATCCGTCGAGGACTCAGCGAGCGAAAGCAGCGGCACGCCGATGTTGCCGCCAGTGAGCGCCGGAATTCCCGCTGTCTTCAGAATATGGGCCACGAGCGAGGTGGTCGTGGTCTTCCCGTTCGACCCGGTGATGGCCACGAGCGTCCCTCGAAGGAATCGCCAGGCAAGCTCGATTTCACTCCACACAGGAATACCGCGCGCCCGCGCGAGTTCGAGGGGCGGAAGATTGGCCGGAACGCCGGGGCTTACCACGATCAAATCCTGATCGAGAAACGTCTTCGACAAGTGCCCCCCGAGTTCGAGCGTCACGCCGGCCGCGCGCAGCCGCGCGGCTGTTTCGGCGAGCTCCGCCTCCGGCTTATCATCCGTGGCTGTAACTGTGGCGCCATAGCCCGCGCTGAATAGCGACGCGGCCACGCCCGTGCGCGCCAGTCCCACGACCAGCACGCGCTTACCCGCCAGATCCACTCCGGGTCTCACTCGTGGTCACCTCAGCTTCAACGTCGTCAGCGAAAACAGCGCGAACACCAGCGCCATAATCCAGAACCTGACGATGATCTTCGATTCGCTCCATCCCAGCAGCTCGAAATGGTGGTGCAGCGGCGCCATGCGGAATACGCGCTTGCCCGTCAGCTTAAACGATCCCACCTGAACGATCACGGAAAGCAATTCGAGAACGAAAATGCCGCCAATCGAAACGAGCAGGATTTCCTGCTTCAAAATCACGGCCACGACTCCGATCGCTCCGCCCAGCGCCAGCGAGCCTACGTCTCCCATGAAAATTTCGGCGGGATGCGCGTTGTACCAGAGAAAGCCCAGCGACGCGCCGGCTACTGAACCGCAAAAAATCGTCAGCTCGGCGGCGTCGGGGATTCTTTGGATCTCGAGATACTCGGCCCAGCGTGCGTTGCTCGAAAGATAGGTCAGCACGGTCAGCGCCGCCGAGCAAACCAGCACGCAGCCGATGGCCAGGCCATCGAGGCCGTCCGTCAAATTCACGCCGTTCGATAGACCGGCGATCACCAGCACGAGAAATACGATAAATGGCACATACGCCAGCAGCCAGATTACGGGATACGCGCGCAGCGATTGAATCACTAAATTAGGATGCAGCCGCTTGAAAAACGGCACGCTCAATTGCGTCGAGTATTTACCTTCGGCCTGCAACACCAGCAGCGCCGCGCCCACGATCACGCAGATCAGCACCTGTAGGAGAAATTTCTCAAGCGCGCTCAGACCCTGATTCCGCCGACGAACGATTTTGCTGTAATCGTCCGCGAACCCGATGGCACCGAACCCGAGCGTGGCGCCGAGCGCCAGCAGGACATAGGGATTGCGCAGGTCCGCCCACAGGAGCGTGGGAATCGCGATGGCCCCCACGATCAGCACGCCGCCCATCGTCGGCGTTCCCGCCTTTCCCTGATGGCGCTTGGGACCTTCCTCGCGAATGTATTGCTTCACCTGCAATGCGCGCAGCCGCTCGATCATCCACGGCCCGAACGCGAGGGAAAGCAGCAGGGCCGTCAAGCTCGCGAGCGCCGTGCGCACCGTGATGTAACGAAACACATTGAGGGCGCTGAAGTGCGGATGCAGCACATAGAAGAAGAGGTAGTAAAGCACTTCAGACGCGCCCCTTCCTGCCTGCTTCCAGTGCTTCCCTCGGCGCGCGCGAACCAGAGCGCCTGTGCCGCACGTCCATCGCTTCGAGAATTTTTTCCATTTTCACGCCGCGCGAGCCCTTGACGAGAAGCAGGTCGCCGGGCGACACGAATTTTTCCAGGAATTTCGCCGCCTCGGCGGAATTCTCGAAGAACTGCGCGCGTTCCTCCGGATGCCCCGCCTCAATCGCCGCGCGAACCAGGTCCGCCGCGTGACCCTGCACTCCGAATATCCAGTCGATCTTTTTCAACGCAGCGACAGCGCGCCCGCACTCGCGGTGCAGTTCGCTCGATGCCTTACCCAGCTCAAGCATTTCGCCCGCGGCAATAATCCTGCGCTGGTATCCCGGCGTCGCCGCGAGCAATTCCATCGCCGCGCCGAGCGCCGCAGGGCTCGAATTGTAGGAGTCGTTAATCACCGCAAATCCTTCTTCGAATCGCGCCACTTCTCCGCGCTTTTCCGCCGGCGCAAGCGAGGGAAACACGCGCCTTGCTTCCTCGGCGCCGATGCCCCACACACTCGCCGCCGCCAGCGCCGCGAGCGCGTTCATCACGTTGTGCCGCCCGATCAGCGGCAAATCCAATCGCGCGCGTCCTTCCGGCGCGATGAAACCGAAAGAGCTGCCGTCCAGGCCGCGCTCTTCGATAGCGTCGGCGCGAAATTCGGCCGGCGGCGCCGTTCCAAACCGAATCACGCGCCCGCGCGCAACCTCGGCGAAGCGCGCGACGCGGTCGTCATCCACATTTAGAACCGCTGTCAAGTCCGGCCACGCCAGGTTTTCGATCAACTCGCGCTCGGCCAGGGCAATCTCCTCGATGGAAGAGAAAAACTCCAAATGCTCGACGGCCACGCGCGTAATCACTCCCACATCCGGTGACGCAATCCGCGCCAGATGCGCGAGTTCGCCACGGTGCGACATTCCCATCTCGACCACCGCCGCTTCATACTCGTCGCCGAGTTTGAGCAGCGTCAGCGGCAAGCCGTATTCGTTGTTGAGGTTCCCCTGCGTTTTCAGCACGCGGAACCGCGCGCCCAGGAGCGCCGCCAGAATTTCCTTCGTTGTGGTTTTGCCGATGGACCCGGCCACGGCTGCGATCCGGCGGTCCGGCCCTCCCTTCCGCCAGATTTCGCACGCGCGCCGGGCCAATTGGTGCAGCGCCCCCAGCGTGTCGCCCACCGCGAAGAGCTTTTCCCGCATCCCCTCCGGGTATTCCCTGAGGCGCTCGCGCGCCACCACCCCCGCCGCAGCCCCACGACCCAGTGCCCCGGCAACGAAATCGTGTCCATCGTGACGCGGACCGCGTATGGCGAAGAACAGTTCTCCGGGCCCGATAGTACGAGAATCAATCGAGACACCGGCCAGCCAGGCCAGGGGGTCGAGGCCCGAGGGAGGCGCAACACCCATCGCTTCAGCAACTTGAGCCACCGTCCACCGCATGACATCTCCAATGGGCTGGGCGCCACTCTCACTCCGCGCTCTCGAAGTGGTACATCTATATCGCCAAAGATGCCTACGATCCCTGCTTTGAGAATCCTTTGCGGCGCAGGATCGCCCTCGCCTTCTCGCGATCATCGAACTCTACGGCGCCGCCCCGCAGGACTTGATACGTCTCATGGCCCTTGCCGGCCAAAAGGACGATGTCGCCCGGCCGCGCCTCTCCCAGAGCGATGGCCAGCGCGCGCTCGCGGTCCGGCTCGACGTGATATTTCGCGTCCGTTTTCTGCAAGCCAACAATTACGTCGTTGATGATGCGCAGCGGGTCTTCGCTCCTCGGGTTGTCGCTCGTGAGCACAACGAGGTCGCTCAGCGAGCCTGCGGCCTCGCCCATCAGGGGACGCTTGGTGCGGTCGCGCTCGCCGCCTGCTCCGAACAGGGTGATGATGCGGCCGCCCGAAGCCATTTCGCGCGCGGTCGAAATCAAATTGCGCAGCGCATCGTCGGTGTGCGCGTAGTCCACAAACACACGGAACGGCTGCCCCTCATCCACGCGCTCGAAACGGCCCGGAACGAGTTCCAGACTGGCAATGCCCTGCTCGATTTTCACGGTCGGAATATTCAGGCCGACTCCCACGCCAATCGCCGCCAGAATGTTGTACACGTTGATGCGGCCTACAAGCGGCGAATGCACCTGGATATTTCCCGAGGGCGTATGCGCAGTGAATTCCAACCCGTCGAAACCGAGCGCGATTTTTTTCGCCGTAAGGTCGGCCGCCGCGACGAGGCCGTATGTGAGCGTGCGCGGCGACAGGCCTTCGAGCCGCGGCGCATAATCATCGTCCGCATTCAACACGGCCAGATCGGGGGCTCCCGCGCCGGTGCCCTCGAAGAGAAGGCGCTTGGCGGAAAAATAGGCCTCGAAAGTCTTGTGGTAGTCGAGGTGATCGCGCGTCAAGTTCGTGAAAACGGCCGCGGCAAAATGGCAGCCCCACAAACGGTCCATTACGAGCGCGTGGGAACTCGCTTCCAGCACCGCGTGAGTCCCGCCCGCGTCGCGCACTTCGGCAAACATCTGTTCGAGATCGAGCGATTCGGGCGTGGTGTTCGCTCCAGTGCGGCTGCCCTTCGGCGTGCGGTAGCCAGTCGTCGAGATCAACGCGGACGTCCGCCCCGCCGCGCGCAAGATCGAATCCACGAGAAAGGCCGTGGTCGTTTTGCCGTTCGTTCCCGTCACGGCAATCAGCTCGAGCGCGCTCGCCGGATGTTCGTAGAAGTTCGCCGCCGCGCGCGCCAGTCCACGCCGCTCTTTACCCGGCGTGAGCTCGACCCATGCCACGTCCGGCGGGATATCCGCGGGGCGCGGCCGCGGGCTGGCAACCGCCACGGCGCCGCGCGCAAGGGCGTCGCCGACGAAGCGAATTCCGTTTTCCTTTTCCCCAGGCAGCGCGAAGAAAAGCGACCCGGGCGTCACGCGCCGGCTATCGTACGCGAGCGCAACGATTTTCGCGTCCGCGCGTCCGCTGACGCGGATTACCTCGGCGCCTTCGATCACATCTCCCAAATCCATGCCTGGCCTCGTCCGCCTTGCGTCGCTTCCTTCGGAAGCGGACGCCTGCATGCTATCCACCGTGAATTTCAATTCTCGTCCCCCCGAGCCGCCACCGGCAATAGCTCTCCCGGACGGCCGAACCGCACAGTCAGCCGGCTGCCTCGCGGGGCGTCCGTTCCCGCGGCCGGAAATTGTTCCAGAGCAACGCCGCTGCCAATCAGGTAAGGCACAAGCCCCAGCCGCGAGCAAGCTTCCGTCACGGCTCGGACCGGCTGCCCGGAAAGATCGGGCACGGCGACCGTTTCCGTGTCTCCCATTCCAATCGTGGGCGCGGCGACAGGGTTCTTCATCGCCGCGGCAGCCTCGAAATTAGCCTGGGCGGCCTTCTCATCGGGGGCAGGCGCGGACCTAGGCATCTGGCTGGGGCCGGAATTCTTCGCAGTTTCCGTGTCGGAAGGCGCGGGCACATCGCGCGGCACATTCAAGTAGGCCAGCACCTGCTCGGCAACGCGCTTGAACACCGGCGCGCTCACTTCCGCTCCCATGTGCTGCCCGACAGGCGAATCGAGGACGACCAGAATCGTGATAGCCGGATCATTTATCGGGGCGAAGCCGACGAACGAAGCTACGTAGTCATTCCGCGAATAGCGTCCCGTGGCGGGATCGATTTTTTGCGCCGTCCCGGATTTGCCGCCCGAGGTGTATCCGTCGAGCTGTGAATGTTCACCGGTGCCCTCAATCATAACGTCTTCCATCAATTCGCGCATGGTTGCCGCCGTCTTCGCGTCGGTGGCCTGGCGCGGCTGCGCGCCGCTCGGATCCGGCGCCGGCTGATCGCCTTGAATCTCGCGCACGATGCTCGGCCGGTAGAGCGTTCCACCGTTGGCCACGGCCGAAATGGCGGAGATAATCTGGATGGGCGTCACGCTCACTTCCTGTCCCATGGCCAGCGAACCGATGGAATTCGCGGACCAATCTTCCACCGGCCGCAGCAGCCCTCGATTTTCTCCCGGCAATTCGATTCCCGTGGGCTGGCCGATACCGAACGACACGATGGTGTCGTAGAACTTCTGCGCGCCCAGCTGTAGCGCAATCTTGATTGCACCGACGTCGCTGGAATGCTCAAGGATTTCGCGCACGCTCAAAATACCGAACTTCTCATGGTCGTGAATCAGCCGTCCGGCAACCGTGATCTGCCCCATCTGACAGTCAATAAGTTCGTCCGGGCTCGCTACACCATTTTCGATTGCGCCTGTGAGCGTGATGACCTTGAACGTCGAGCCGGGTTCATAGGCCGAACTGACGGCGCGGTCCGTGCGCACATCGTCGGGATAGGCCCCGGCGTTGTTCGGATCGAACTCCGGCCAGTTGGCCACCGCCAGCAATTCGCCACTGTTTGGATCTTGCACCACCACGGTGCCCGCTTTCGCGTGCGTTTCATCGATCGCGCGGCGCAACTCCTTTTCGGCGATATATTGAATGGTTTCGTCAATGGTCAGAGTGACGCTGTCGCCCGGATCGGGAGCATCTTCCGTGCGGTCGTACAGGCGGCGGCGCCCGTCGGCCATCACCATCACCTTGCCGGGCCGCCCGCGAATCTGCTGGTCGAGCGAATACTCGATTCCGCCGATGCCCTTCTCATCCACGTCCACGTAGCCCAGCACGGAAGCTGCCAGCTCCCGCTGCGGATAGACGCGCCGGTTTTCCTTCTGGAAGAAAATTCCGCGCAGGTTCATCTCGCCGATGCGCTCGACGGTGTCCGGGGAGAGTTTGCGCGCCAGCCGCACGGGCGTGCGGGCCTCATGAATTTTTGTTTCCAGGTCTTCGCTGGACGCGGGAAGAACGCCCGAAAGCAGCCGCGCCACCATCTCCGCGTCAGTGATCTCCGTGGGATCGGCGAAAACGGAGTCCATGGGGATGCTCACGGCGAGTTCCCGCCCCTTGCGGTCGTAAATCGTTCCGCGATTGGGGCTGATCTCGAATAGCCGCTGCTGTTGGTGCTGCGCCTTGGCGAGGTATTCGCTATAGCAGAAGAGTTGCAGATAACTGAGGCGGGCCAGCACGGCCACCATCCAAACCGCCGCCAGCACCCAGACAACCAGCCAGCGGAGACGCGGGTTGTGTCGCCCCATGGACCTCGGCCTGCCCCATTCGGAAACGTGCTCCGGCGGCGATCATCGCTCACGCCTCCGGATATGGCCCGCCGTGGCGGGCCGCTAATTTATGGGCAATGATTTCAGGGCCGGGCCGCAGAAACCGCCGCCGGCGCATCAGCCAGCACGGCGTCGCTGGACCCATCAACCGGCGCCGCTTGCCCGGGCACCGGAACCGTCAAGCCAAGCTGGTTTCGCGCGATGGAATCCACGCGCATGGGCGAATCGAGCGTGGCGACCTCCAGCTGCAACTGCTGATTCAGTTGCGCCGCCTGCGCGCGCTCGGACTCGAGCTGTTCGATCTGGTAGCGCTTCTGGATGCACTCGAAGTGCTGCAAGGCATAGAACAGCAGGCAGGCCGCCAGGGCCGCGCCGCACGCAGCACGCCGCCAAAAATCTTTCAGCCCCGCCGCGGACGCCGGCCGAAGCAGCCGTGAATTATCAATTCTCTTTACCGTGTAATATTCCATCATTGCCAGTTCCCCACCCGTCGGGCTTCCGCCGGCCCGATTTTCTCCGCCACGCGCATCTTCGCGCTCCGCGCCCGCGGATTATTTGCGATTTCCTCCGCGCCGGGCCGGATTACTTTCCGGGTCAAAATCCGGAAGGTTCCCTCCTGCGCCAGGCCCAGAAACGCGCGCTTCACACGGCGGTCTTCAAGCGAGTGATAGCTGAGAATCACCCATCGTGCTCCGAAAGATAAAGTGGCAGGGGTCCGCGAAAGAAACTGCTCGAGTTCCTCCTCTTCTCGATTCACCGCTATCCGCAGCGCCAGAAACGTTTTTGTCGCGGGATGCAGTTTCTGCCTTCCCCTTGCTTTTCGTCCCCCTGCCACAACCGTTGCCAGGTGTTCGGTATCGCGAATAGGCCGCGCGCGAACAATGGCCCTGGCGATTCTGCGTGAATCCCTCTCCTCCGCCTTCCGGTAGAGGAGATCGGCCAGATCCTTCTCCGGCCAGTGGTTCACAATCTCGGCCGCCGTGAGCGGCGCTTCCGGGTTCATGCGCATGTCGAGCGGTCCCGCTTGGCGGAATGAAAATCCACGCTCGGCGCTCTCCAGCTCCAGGCTGGAGACCCCCAGATCGGCGACCACTCCATCGAGCGGAGGCAATTTCAAATCCCCCGCCACTTCGCCGATCTTCGAAAATTCCGTGTGCACCAGAATCACCTTGTCTTCGTAAGCCTTCAATCGCTCCCGCGCAATTTCCAGGGCCTGCGGATCGCGATCCAGCACAACCAATCGGCCCACGGTGAGCCGCCGCGCAATTTCAATGGCGTGGCCCCCCGTGCCCCCCGTGGCATCCACATACGTCCCTTCGGGCCGAATGCGAAGCCATTCGATCGTCTCTCCGGCCAGAACTGGCGTATGCAAAACGTTCAAAATCTAGCGCCGTTCCAACTCTCTGCGGCTCGCGAGCTCCATCCTCACTGGGAAGCCTGGAATGCTGGGACCCTCTTGCGGCCCATGGGCTTCGCGAGTTGGAACGGCCGCTAGACCCCCAATTCGTCCAAAGCCTTGTCGTCTTCCGCCGTCATCGGGTTACGGTTCAATTGCTCGAGGAATCGCGCGTGATTCCAGATTTGCAGGTAGGTAAGATTCCCCTGCACGTCCACTTCGCCCTTCATCTCCGCGGATTCCCGCAAAACGGGTGGAATTAGAATGCGCCCCTGCCCATCCACCTCGACCACCTGACCGTAATAATTGGCGCGCGCCAGAAACTTTTGCTTGACCGGATTGTAGGACGAGCGCTTGGCGAGTTTTCGCTCGATCTCTTCCCACACTTTCATGGGGTAAACCCGGGCATGATCGCCGCTCGCGCTGGTGACGTAGAATTTCTTGCCGGTCTTGTGCAGTTCGGCCAGATACTCGGCCGGAATTTTTACCCGGCCCTTCTCGTCCACCGTGGCTAGATGGCTGCCCCTCAGCATGAAAACCCCTTGGCGCTTCGATCGGCGTGATCGCCCTGGCCATGAATCGCCTTATAGTCCCCCCACTGCTAAACACTTCTTACCACTTCCTACTACTTTCTCCCACTTGTGCCGCGATTCTAGTTGCTTTCCATGCGTTGTCAAGAGAAATTCGTCTCAAAAGTGAAAATATTTTTGGAAGGCCGTTGGAACGCCCGCGGACGTGGCGGCCGAATCCACTCGAAAGCACAATCCCTAGTGGAATTGCCCGCTTCGTCCCCGGCCCATAGTCGCGCCGTTGACGCCGCGCGATGGAATTGTATTGTAACGGTTAACACCCCGGCTGGATTCTTCTTCCCCGGAAGGTGTTTCAGAGCGGGAAAGATTTCAAAAGCCGGAGAGCCTCTATTGATTCGGCGGGTTTCGCAGGGAGTTCAGATCGCGCAGCATGGATTGCTCGTCGGGGCTTAGCCCTTGCATGAACCGGGGGTCGTCGAGTGCTGCTTCGCGCTCGGCGGGGGTCATGCTTTGCAGAGTATGCAAGCGCCCGTTGATCAGTTGGCGTCGCTCGAGGGGCATCTGCTGCCACCGTGGTAAAAGCACGCCCTGGACATACTGCCGTTGCTCGGGAGACATGTGCTCCCACATGTATTCACGGTCACGGATGGCATCGCGCTCCGTGGGCGAAAGCTGGTTCCATTTCTGGAGGTTGTTGCGAATTTGCGCCTGGCGCTCAGGCGGCAGATTCTGGAACTGCCGATTGTTGTCGAGGAAGCGTTCCTGCTCCTCCGGCGACATGTCCCGCAAATTTTCAACCCACTTGGGAGGCAGTCCGGCCATGCCGCGACCAGCGCCCTGCCGTCGGGGACCCTCCCCGTTATTCCCATTCGGCGCCCCGTTTGGTCTAAGTCCCCGCCCCGGACCCTGCATCAAGCGCAGCCGCGGAGGCTCGTCCCACCGGCGCTGCGCCATGGCGTCCTGAGCTGCAAACGCCGCGAGGAGCGCGAGAGAAAGGGCGAAAACAATACTGCTGTGCCGCACCTAAAATCCTCCCTTAGTCATTTGTCAGAGGATCGCTCTGCCGAGGCTGCGCTGCAGGCAGCGGCGGCAATTCCGACAAGGCGTCGAATTTTGTCAGCACGTCGTAATTCTCCAGAACGCCGAGATCCTTGATGGCGTTGAAATCTTCTTGCTGCGCCTGATCCGCCTGCGCCGCCGTCACGCTCGGCGCCGCAGTGCCGGGAAGCCTCGCCATCCACACGCTCAGCGCCAGCAGGAAGGCCATCGAAAAAGCCAGGCGCGGCTGGGGGACCAGCCAGCCGAACCATCGTGGCCGCGGCTCGGCGGCGGCACGCGCGCGCAGGCGCGCATCGAACCCCAACGACGGCTCGATCACCGGCATCTCATCGAGCACACCCCACAGCTTGCGGAAATCTTCGGCCCGCGCGCGGCACGCCGCGCAGGCGCCCAGGTGGTCTTCCACCGCGCGCCGCTCGGCCGAATTCGCCCGCCGGTCCAGGTACGCGATCAGTTCCTTGGAAATATCTTCGCATCTCATGACGGCCTTCCTTCTTCCGCGCGATGCGCCACCGGCTGCCCTACAAGCGGCGCCAGTTGCACGCGCAGATTTTCGTACGCCCGGAACAGCAGCGATTTCAGCGCGCTTTCCGAGCAATCCAGAATCTTCGCGATCTCCGCGTACTCCATCTCTTCATACTTATGCAGCAAGACTGCCGCGCGTTGCTTTTCCGGCAGCGCGGTCACCGCCCGCCGGATGAATTCCGCGCGGCTGCGCTCGATCATGTGCTCGTCAATGCGCATCTCGGGCGCGGGCAACTCCCAGGGCGCTTCATCCTCTTCGGCCGGCGCGTCGAGCGCTATTTCCATTCTGCGATAGCGGTTGTCGCGCACCGAATTCAGCGCCAGGTTCGTGGCGATGCGGAAGAGCCAGGTGGTGAACTTCGCGCTGGGAACGTATTGCTTCCGCGCCCGGTACACGCGCAGAAACACTTCCTGCGCCAGGTCTTCCGCCGTGGCCGTGTCTCTTACCATTCGATAGAGGAAGTTGACCAGCGGCGAGCGATACTTCTGCAGCAGAAAGTCAAAGGACGCATCGTCCCCTGCCTTCACGTCCAGCATCAGTTGGACGTCGGACCTGGCCATGGCCTCCACATTGTATCTAACACACGAGGAGTCATAAAGTTGCGCCCGGGTTCGTCTGTACCCTATCAGCCATGGATGGTCCGGTTCCAACCGCGCGAGCCATTGCGGATGCGCAAGGCGGAGTCTATTATACGAATTCCTTAGGAGGAGGCGAGACTATGGACGCTGTTCCTCTAGCAATTGCGATATTGAGCTCATTGCTTACCTTTTCCCAGGCAACCCCGAAGTCAGACCAAAAGCCGACCGACCAAGCCTGCGCCACATCACCAGACGACGCCGAAATCTATTCGGAGGTAATTCGCGCGACAATCCTGGACCAAGACGATGGCAAGGAACGGGTTGTTCTCATGGATCAGACCTCGATTGCCTCTCCCGACATGGATTTATGGACCGGCATCTCCGGCAGGAAACTAAATGGAATGTTGCAGAGTTGGGATGCGGAAGCCAAGACCGACTTTGATGCCAACGCAAAGCAACATTGTGCGCTACCCGCAAGCATCGAGCCTAGGGATAGAGTTGTCTTCGTGACCCCTGAGCAAGAGGACGCACTCTTCCCAAATAGACCCAGGGACTGGCAAGCCTTTTACAAGGAATATCCTCACGCGAGTGGCCTCACTGCGCTGTCAGCGATTGGCTTCAACAAAGCCCGCGACAAAGCGCTGGTATACATCGCTAATTCCTGCGACAACTTGTGCGGCGGAGGATATTTTGTGCTGCTAGTGAAAAAAGAAGGCAAATGGGAAGTTATCAAGGCCTCCGTCACCTGGGAGACTTGAGGCACTTGCCGCAGAAAAGGGCTCGAAGGCGAAGATTAAGATTGAACCCACCATTGAAACGGCACCGTCTATCCCGAATGCCGGAATAGAATCACGTCACCATCCTGCACAATGTACTCCTTGCCTTCGAGCCGCACCTGCCCGCGTTCGCGCGCCGCCGGAAATCCGCCCGCCGCCAGCAGATTTTCCCAGTTCACGACTTCCGCCTTGATGAAGTTTTTCTCGATGTCGCTGTGAATCGCGCCCGCGGCTTTCTGCGCGGTCATGCCGCGCTCGATAGTCCACGCGCGGCATTCCGGCTCGCCGCAGGTGAGGAACGAAATCAATCCCAGCAAGCGGTAGGTCGCCTGGATCAGGCGATCGCGCCCCGATTCCGCAAGCCCATAGGCACGCATCATTTCCGCCGCTTCGGCGTCGTCGAGCTCGGCGAGTTCCGCTTCAATCTTGCCGCAAAAGGGAACGATGGCCGTGCGCGGCTTCGTCGCCAGCTTTTCCAGGCGGTATTTCTCGACCGCGCGGCCGGTTTCGGACGCTTCCTCGTCGCCAAGATTCAAAACATAGAGCATCGGCTTGCGCGTGAGGAACATGAACCCGGTGAGCATTTTCAGCTCTTCGGGCTTGAACTCCAGCTCGCGCAGCGGCGTCTCGGCTTCGAGCGCCTGGCGGCAGCGCACGAGAAGCTGCAATTCCGCCTCGAGCAGCGGCTCTTTCTTTTTCTTCAAATCCTTTTCGAGGCGCTCGATGCGCTTGGAGGCCTGCTCGAGATCGTTGAGGATCAGTTCGATATCCACGTTCACGATGTCGCGAATGGCGTCGAGCGACCCGGCTTCGTGCGGCACAGCGGGATTTTCGAATAACCGCACGACGTGCGCCAGGGCGTCGGCTTCGCGCAGCGGCACAAGCGAGGCCGAATTTTTCTCGCGGTCTTTTTGCAGCCCGCCGATGTCCACGTACTCGATCGCGGCATACGTGATTTTCTTGGGCTTGAAGACCTCGGCCAGCTTGGCGACGCGCGCGTCCGGCACACGCGCGATTCCCACGTGCGCCTGATTCGGGGCGGCGTGCGCATCCACATGCGCGCGTGTGAGGATGCGGAACAGGCTCGTCTTGCCCGTCTGCGGCAACCCGATAATTCCCGTTTGCATAAGCGTGTGATACTAACATAGCGCGTCCACGACATTGTGCGGCATGGCCGCGAGCAGTATCCTGTCTGCTCGCGGATCCCTGAAATGACACCCGAAAAATTGCCCTTGCCGTTCGACCACAAGGCCGCCATCGAACATCTGTCCAAGGTGGATCGCAGGCTCGCGCGCGTGATTGCGAAATCTATCGAGTTCGGCCTCAAAATTGACGGCGCACAATCTCCCTACGAGTCGCTCCTCCAGGCCATCACTTACCAGAGCATCGCGGGCAAAGCCGCGCGAGTGATTTTCGCGCGCGTCCAGGCGCTCGGCGCGAATGGCCGCTCGCCCACCCCCGAAGAATTGCTGCGCGTGCGCGCGCCGAAGGTGCGAAAAATCGGCCTATCGTTCGCGAAAATCGCCGCCGTCAGGGACTTGGCTCAGAAGACCATCGAAGGTGTGGTGCCCACGCTCGAGGACGCTGAAAAGATGTCCGACCAAGAGCTTATTGACCGGCTGATTTCGGTGCGCGGCATCGGCGCGTGGACCGTGGAGATGTTTCTGATTTTCCGGCTGGGGCGCCCCGACGTTCTGCCCATCCACGACTACGGCGTGCAGAAAGGCTTCGCGCTCACCTATCGTAAGAAAACCATCCCCAAGCCCCGCGAACTCGCGCAATTCGGCGAGCGCTGGCGGCCCTGGCGCACCGTCGCGAGCTGGTATATGTGGCGCGCCGTCGAGCACGCCGGCAAATCCGCCCGGAAAATCACCAAGCCCCGCCCCCCAAAGAAGCGCAAGAAACCGTCCAAACGCCGCTAGTCTCGCCCAGCCGGGCCCGGGCCTGCCCTGGCGGCAAATTCGTTGCGTATGGGGTGGGAGAAGCGTACGATGCCCACAAGATTAGGGGCCAAATTGGGAATCCGAACTCTAAGGAGGAAAGCGTCATGAGCGATACGTCCGTGCGCACAATCGTGAAAGAGTCGGTGGGGTGGTCCATTGGGCTCAGCGTCCTGATGATCGTGGCTGGTATCCTGGCCATCGGGCTACCTCAAGCAGCTGGAATTGCTGTGAATATAGTGGTCGCCTGGCTGCTGGTTTTCAGCGGCGCGGCGCATTTGGTGTTTGCCTGGTATACGCGAACCACCGGAGGAGTTGTCTGGGAGGTACTCCTTGGCATTCTCTATGGTTTCATCGGCGTCTACTTGCTGATGCACCCCATAGGCGGCTTGGCGGCACTTACCCTGGCGCTGGCCATATACCTGACGATCGAAGGTGTCCTGGAGCTTATCCTGTCGTTTCAGCTCCGTCCCCTGCCCGGCTCGGGCTGGCTGATATTCGACGGCATCATCACGCTGATCCTTGCCGCGTTGATTTGGAGGACGTGGCCATCGAGCACTGAATGGGCGATCGGCACGCTTGTGGGCGTCAGCATGCTCTTCAGCGGAATCTCGCGGCTGATGCTTTCCATGGCCGCGCACCGCGTGGTAACCAAGCTGGCTTAAGCTTTCGGCCCTGCCAACCGGCGAATTTCCAGTTGCAAGTGCACCCTCCTGCGGGTGCAGCAGGGATACGTGTATCTCAGCCCTTTCCGTAGGGGCGCAGCACGCTGCGCCGGGCCAACATCCTTGCCACGATGACGCCCATCTACCGCGTTTTCATCCCGCCGCCCCGAGCGCCTCTAGCGAACATTTGTCTTCGAAAAATAGCGAAATCCAAGGAGGAAGCCGATCGCAAAAACCCCCAACGGCAACAGGATCCAGATCGTAGGAAGATTGTGCGCCATCGTCACTAGGTCCCATCCGACTTCGGCTCCGCCTGACGACTGTCTCAGCAGCCCGATTGATATGGCGACTATGACAGCGATGAAACCACCGGCAATCGCGGTGATGACTACGCTCGCGATGCCGACGCAAATGCTTCGCAAAATCAGTGCTGACATCCCGACACTCCCCGGACTCCCAGCCTCCAGTATACATCGCATCCATCCACTTCTTGGGCACACCTGCCCAAATGAGCAGTTCAGGCAGCCAAGCACTTAATGGGAGAATCATAGCGGGCATGGTGGGCGACCAAGGACTTGAACCTTGGACCTCTCCCGTGTGAGGGGAGCGCTCTAACCACTGAGCTAGTCGCCCGAACCGAAGGAACTTCAGGGGCTGAAGCCCCTGAAACGCGCTCCTTGTCGTCGCGGCTACCCTTCGAAGCTCAGGGTAAAAAGCCGCGACCTACAAGGCTCGCCGACGCGTTAACGGCAACTTACTTTTTGTAGCAGAAGGCCGCGCGAATTGCAAACAGCGATGAACGCTACGACAACTGCCACCACCGCCGCGAGCCGCCTCGCCGACCTTCAGCGCGGGATTGCGCGCGTGGTGAAAGGTAAGGAAGACGTCATTCAGCTCGCGCTCACCACCTTGCTCGCGCGCGGCCACCTGCTGATCGAGGACGTGCCCGGCGTGGGCAAGACCACGCTCGCGCAGGCGCTGGCGCGCTCCTTCCACTGCTCGTTCCAGCGCATTCAATTCACATCGGACATGCTTCCCTCCGACGTGATCGGCGTAAGCGTCTATAACCCCGGCGCGCAGGCATTCGAGTTCAAGCCCGGCCCGATTTTCGCCAATATCATCCTGGCCGACGAAATCAACCGCACCACGCCGAAGACGCAGTCGGCGCTGCTCGAAGCCATGAACGAATCGCAGATCACCATAGACAGCCATACGCGCCCGCTGCCCAAGCCGTTCCTCGTGCTCGCCACACAGAATCCCATCGAGCACCACGGCACCTATCCTCTGCCCGAATCGCAGCTCGACCGATTCCTGATGCGCATTCGCATGGGCTATCCCGCGCGCTCGAGCGAAAAGGAAATCATTCGCAATCATTCCGGCCACGCGGGCGCGGAGGAAATCGCCGCGCAGATGGACGCTGCGGACGTCCTCGCGCTGCAGGACGCCGTCGCGCACGTGAAGGTGGATGATAGCTTGCTGGACTACGCGCTCGAAGTCGTCGAGCGCACGCGCCAAAGCGAGCAGTTGAGCCTGGGCGTAAGCCCGCGCGGCGCTGTGATGCTCCATCGCGCGGCGCAGGCGCGCGCCTTTCTCGAAGGGCGCGACTTCTGTCTCCCCGACGATTTCAAGCGCCTCATCCTGCCCGTTTTCGCGCACCGCGTGGTGGTCAGCTCGCGCTACGTCTCCATCCAGAAAAAATCCGAGCAGGCTGAAGCGATTCTGCGCGACATTCTCGACACCGTTCGCGTGCCGCTGTAGACCGGCTGCATATGTGACGATGCGACGAGCATCGCCATCCCGAGTGGGCAAGGCGAGCCGAGGGATCTGATGGATGCCACGAAAGCTTCCGGCGCATTTGGTTCACTGTCCGCACGCTGGTGGCAAAAGCGGGACCGACCCGGGTGGCGCAGCTTCGGCATCGCCATGCTCGCTCTCGGATTCGCGCTTATCGTGGCGCTATTTTCCGCCGCCGCCGCTCAGGAAGGCCGCGTCCTGCTGGCCGGAATCACCACGGTGCTCGCGCTCGGAATCTCTGCGTGGGTGGCCGTGACCATCGTCCCGGCACTCGCGCGCCGAACCAGCCTGCGATGGCTCGCCTATCAGGTGGATTACCGCCTGACGCGCGACGGCATCATCTATCTCGCCGCCGTTTTTATCCTGGTGCTCGCCGCCGTCAACACCGGCAATAACCTGCTCTTCCTGATTTTGGCCTGCATGATGGCGGGGATTCTGATTTCCGGAGCGCTTTCGCGCGCCGTGCTCACGGGAATTGAATTGAAATTCGATTTGCCTGAGCACATTTTTGCCGGCCAGCCCGTGCTGGCCGAACTCGAACTGCGCAACGAGAAGCCGCTGTTGCCCTCGTTTTCTCTGCGCGTCGCGGGCGACGGCAAAAAAGCTCCGGCGGAGATTCTTACGCGGCCGGTTTTCTTTCCCTACATTCCGAAAAAAAGCGCGGCGCGCCAGAAAGTGGAGCTGAATTTCCGCGCGCGCGGCGTCTACCGCCAGGATGCCTTCGGAATCCGCACGCGATTTCCCTTCGGCTTCTTCGAGAAAACGCGGCGCGTGGGTTCCGAAATCGGGATCGTGGTGTACCCGCGAGTGCTGCCGGCCGAGCAGCTTTACGAAGTTCTGCCGCTGCTGAGCGGCGAAATGGCCAGCTTCTTCCGCGGACGCGGCCACGAGCTTCATTCTCTGCGCGAATACGTGTCCACGGACAGCGCCCGCTCCGTGGACTGGAAGGTGACGGCGAAATCGCAGCGGCTGATGGTACGCGAGTTCACGCGCGAGGACGAGCGCCGCGTGATACTCGTCCTCGATCCTTTTATAGGGTCATCCGGCTCAAGCGGCGCTCAGGCCGCCGCGGGACATGCCGAGCGCTTCGAGCGCGCCGTTTCGCTCGCTGCGTCCATCGCCTGGCATTTTTACGAAATCAATTCCGCGATGCAGTTTCGCACCGACCGCATGTCCACTCCCATGGCCCCGGCGGGCGAGATTATCTACGACGCGCTGCGCGAGCTGGCCCTCATTCAGCCCGGCGCGACCTCTCCGGACGGCGCGTTCCTCGACGAATTGACGGCTGAGCGCGAGATTTTCAAGATCATCCTCACGTCCCGCTCGCAAAAAAACATTCCCACGCCGCTGTGGTCCTCCTCCTATTTCATCTTCATGGAGAGCCTCTAACATCTCGTTTCACGAATCACGATTCCCGCCTCACGATTTACGCATTTCTGCGAGAATACCGCCCACATGAGATCTGCCGCCTCACTAGCCACCCGCCACTCGTTGCTAGCCACTGCGTCATCTCCTTTCCAGTTCCTCGCGCCCTTTCAACGCGCTTTGCTCTCCTGGTTCCGCGCCCATCGCCGCGATCTCCCCTGGCGCCGGAGCCGCGACCCCTATCGCATCTGGGTGGCGGAGGTGATGCTACAGCAGACGCGCATCGCCGCCGTGCTTCCCTATTACCATCGCTTCCTGAAAAAATTTCCGCGGGTCGAGCGCCTCGCCCGCGCGCCGCTGCCCGAGGTGCTGCGCGAGTGGTCCGGGCTCGGTTATTACAGCCGCGCGAGAAATCTGCACGGCGCGGCCAGGCGTATCGTCGCGGCACACAACGGGAAATTTCCGCGTACGCTCGATTCCGCCCTTGCGCTTCCCGGCATCGGAAAGTACACCGCCGCCGCAGTTTTGAGCATCGCCTACGACGCCCCGCTCGCCGTGCTCGATGGCAATGTCGCGCGCGTGCTCGCCAGGTTCGGGGCCATTCGTGGCGATTTGCGCGCGACGCGCCGCTGGCGGCAACTGGCGGAGACAGCGCAGCAGCTTCTCGCATCGCGCGCCCCCGGCGATTGGAATCAGGCGCTCATGGAGCTCGGCGAGACGGTCTGCACACCGCAAACCCCGCGTTGCGCGCAGTGCCCGGTCGCGCGCTGGTGCCGCGCTTACGCGCGCGGAATCACAGGCGAAATTCCCGCTCCGCGCCTCAAGCGCGACGCCGTCCACGTGCGCATCGCCGCCGCGATTTTGCGCGATCCGCGCGGCCGCACCCTGCTCGTCCGCGATCCCGGAGCGCACGATGGCGTGCTCTTTTCGCGCATGTGGCAGTTCCCCGCCGTGGAAGTCGCGCACAACGCGAAAGCGGAGCTTGCCGGACATCTTCGCGCAACTCTCGAACTCGGCGGCGCCGCTCCGTTCGAACTCCAGGCGCTGCCCGCCGCGCGCCACGGCGTTACCTTCCGCAACATCACGCTACTGCCGTTTCTCGTGCGCGTCTCGCGCCTGCCGAAACGCGCACGCGCGCGCGTCCTCCCGCTTGCCCGCCTGCGCGATCTTCCCGTCTCGAGCGCCACGCGCAAAATCGCCGCCGCCGCATCGGCTCGAGATAAAACCGGGCAAAAATAGTGCTTTCATAGGTGCGACTTCTTCTGTAGCGTCCCCCATGAGGTGAAATGTAAGAGGATGGCCCCAATAATTTCACGCGAACGGATGAGGTTCTGATGCCGAAGCTACCTCGAATTACGTCCAGGAAACTGCTACAAGTTCTCTTGAGGGCGGGATTCTACATACACCATCAAACGGGCAGCCATGCCAATCTGCGCCATTACGTGAAGACCCACCTCCACGTCGTCGTTCCCCGCCACAGTGGTGACCTGGCCCCAAAAACCATAAAATCCATCATCAGCCAGGCCGAAATGACCGTTGAGAAGTTCATCGACCTATTGAGCTAATGGGTTGTTACAAAGCTGTCCCGCGGGCTATAATTCGGGCATGAGAAACGGCAAGACCCGGATTTACGAATACACGGCGTTCTTCGAAGCCAACGAACACGGGGGCTACACCGTGACCGTTCCTTCGCTCCCCGGCCTCGTCACCGAGGGAAAGAACCTGGAAGATGCCAGGAATATGGCAAAAGATGCCATTCGTTGCTATATCGACGGCCTCAAGAAGGCCAAGGAGCCGATTCCGGTTGAGAAGGAAACCGCCCAGTTCAAGCTTTCTGTAACCGCATAGCCCCCTCCCTGTTGCGATACTAAGAGTCCTTCTGCCGTTAGCCGATTCGCGTCGCTATCACGCGCGCTCCACCTGCCGGTGTTAGCATCATTACAGTGGCCTACAAGGCATTTTCGGGCGCGCCTGCACCGCGCGCACAACTCCCAGCCGCGGGCCTGCCCGCCGTGGCGCGTGAATCTTTGCCGGCGCTGCAACGATACTTCGAGGTTTCGCTCTTCCTGCTCGTTTCCACGGGCGTGCTCGCCATCGTCTCCATGGGCAAGCTCGACATGTTCTCCACCTTCCTTCCGCCGGCCGCGCTGCTTTACAAAGCCATCCGCGTCTGGCGCGGCAAGGGACCGGAAATCTCCGCGCGCGTGGCCACCTGGCTGGTCCTCGCCTACTTCCTGTTTTACCCGGTGGACCTTTTCGTGCTCTCCCGCAGTCTCGCCGCGGGAGCGCCCAACCCAGCGCTCTATGCGGCGCTGCTGGCCACCGTCCACCTGGTGCTGTTTGCCACGCTCGTGCGCCTGCTCTCCGCGCGCACGAACCGCGATTATGCGTTCCTCGCCGTCCTCGCGGTCACATCGATGCTGGCCGCGGCGATTCTCACGGCTGGGACGGGCTTTCTCGCCGCGCTCGGGGTTTTTCTCGTGCTGGCGGTTTCGACCTTCGTGGCTCTCGAAATCCGCCGCAGCGCCGCCGGAGCCGTTTCCCCGCCGCTCGAGCCCGGCTCGCCGCTGGCCCGCCGGCTGAACCGCGCGCTGGGAATCACGTCCGCGCTCGTCGCGGCGAGCACGCTCGCCGTCGGCGGCCTCCTGTTCTTTCTGATTCCCCGCTTCACCACCGGATATCTGAGCGCGATCAATCTCCAACCCGGACTGATGACCGGGTTCAGCGACAGCGTCACCCTGGGCGAAATCGGAAAGATTATGAAGAACAGCGCCGTCGTGATGCGCATTCGCATTGACGGCAGCGATCCTGCCGCCGCCCAGGACGTGCACTGGCGCGGCATCGTCTACACGAATTTCGACGGCCGCCGCTGGTTCACTCCCGCGCACAATCAGGGCGTTCTCATCGCGGATGCCGCCGGCCAATACTGGCTGGGTCCTTCCGACCTTCCGCCGGGTGAATCACATCCGCTGCGCTATACCGTGCTGATGGAGCCGATCTCGACCGACGCCCTCTTCGTCCCACCGCGGCTGGCGTCCCTGCACGGCCGGTTCATGAACGACTCCGGCGGTGTGGGCGCGCCGGCCCGCCACTCGTTCCTGCTCCTCGATTCGACCGGCTCGCTCTTCAATCCCGCGCACAACGAAACGAAAATCCGCTATCAAGGGGAGTCAAATCTTCCGGCCGTCCCGCCCGCGGAGCTGCGGCAATCTCCCGCGCTCTATCCCGACGAGATTCGCAGCGTCTATCTCCAGTTGCCGCCGCTCGACCCGCGCATCCGGAAGCTCGCCCGGGAAATCACAGGCGCCTCGGAGAATGAATACGATAGCGCCGCGCGAATCGAGCTCTATCTGAAATCACACTATGGCTACACGCTCGATCTCACCGGTTCACCCGGCGAAGATCCGCTCGCTCATTTCCTCTTCGTCCGCCGCGCCGGACATTGCGAATACTTCGCCTCGGCCATGACCGTGATGCTCCGCGTCATCGGAATCCCAGCGCGCTACGTCGCTGGATTTCTCCCCGGCGAATACAACGACGTGGGAGGCGACTACATCGTGCGCGAAAGCGACGCGCACACCTGGGTGGAAGTTTACTTTCCCCGTTATGGCTGGATTACGTTCGACCCCACTCCCCCCGGAAACGCCGAGCGCAGCGGCTTTTTCGGCCGGCTCGGCCTTTATTGGGACTGGTTTCAATTCGCCTGGAGCGAATGGGTGATCAACTACGACTTTTCGCATCAGATTACCCTGGGGCAAAATCTGCAGAGAACCTCGCGCGATCTGTTCAGTCATGCGCGCCAGAGTTACGAACGCAGCAAGCAGCGAGCCATGCGCGTGCTCCTCGCGCTCGACCGCAGAATCGAAGCGTCTCCCTATTTTCTTCCCGGTGTTCTCGTCTTTCTCGTCGCTCTGCTTTTTTACATGCGCGGGCGCTCCATGATTCGCTACGCCGCCGCGCGCTGGGCGTTGCGCGCGCGCCGCAGCGGAAATCTCACGGCCCCGCTCGCCTCGCTTGAATACCGCGAGATGCTGCGCCTCCTCGAACGCCGCGGCTGGAAGAAGGCTCCGCCGCAAACGCCGCTCGAATTCGCCGCGGCCATTCCGTCGCCGGAAGTCTCCGCTCCCGTCGCCCAATTGACCGAGCTCTATCAGGCCGCGCGCTTCGGCGATCACCCCGCCCGCATCGAGCAGATGTCTTCCCTGCTCCGCTCCATCCGGATACTACTCCGCTCCGGAAAACCCTCACTTCGATGAACTGGCGCTATTTTGTTTTGCTCGCAGCTCTCGCGGCCGTTTTGATTGCGGTTTTTCTTTTCCCGGCCATTCCTCAAAACGAGGCCTATCACAATTTCGCCGACCAGCGAACCTTGCTGGGCGTCCCCAATTGCCTGAACGTGGTCTCGAATGTGTTCTTCCTGATCGTCGGCCTCCTGGGAATCCGATTCGTCATGCGCACGCGCTATGAAGACCGCGTGGCATTCCTCGATCCCGCCGAGCGCTGGCCGTACCTCATATTTTTTCTCTCCGTGGCGGCCACTGCCTTCGGATCTTCCTGGTATCACCTGAATCCCAACGACTGCACGCTCCTATGGGATCGCCTCCCCATGGCCGCCGGATTTATGTCCCTCGTCGCTGCCGTGGTCGCCGAACGCGTCGGCGTCAAGGCCGGCCTGTGGCTGCTCGCGCCGCTCGTCGTCGCCGGCGCAGGCAGTGTGGTGTATTGGGAGATCACTCAGGCCCGCGGTCACGGCGATCTGCGGATGTATGTCCTCGCGCAGTTCGGCTCGCTCGTCGTCTTGCTTCTGCTCATCGCGCTTTTTCCGCCTCGCTACACGCGCACATCGGATTTCATCCTCGCGCTCGCCTTTTACGCCGCCGCCAAACTCTTGGAAGCAGCCGACCGCCCGATTTTTCGCTGGGGAGGAATCGTAAGCGGCCACACGCTCAAACACCTCGCAGCTGCCATCTCCACGTATTGGATTCTTCGCATGCTCCGCCTCCGCAGCCCAATAATTGGGTGACGTTTCGATCTCTACTTGTTGTCAGTAGGAAAATAGGAGGAAAGCCGGGCGTCGTCTCCTCGCCAGTCACCGCGCAACCTGCGCATCGTTCGCTTCCAGGCGGGCCACCATGGACGCCGCTCGCGAAGTCCCCAAACACCCTTCGGCCAAAACGGGCACACCATGAAGAACACAAGTAGGACCGAGTCGCGAAATGCCGGAAGGTCATAACGCCAACAGAACAAAAAAAGAGCGGCGACCGTTGAGATGTAAGCCATCCCGCTCGCGAGGCGCGGCTGCATTCTCAACCAAAGAGCTGCGAGCCAACACAGGACAAGGAAGGCGATTAGCCCCACGAAGCGGCTAAATGGCATGTGCCTCGACCAGTTTCTAAGGACCCACGCGAAAAAGAACACCCAAAAAATCCAAATACCGATGGAGAAGACCCGCTTCGCTATCCGTTTCGTTTTCTCTGCGGACATTGCCGGAATCATAGCACTGTGAGATGCGCCGCGTCCACGGCAAGCGTGCTTTCTTGCCTCTCTGTCTCCCTGCTTCCCTGCTTCCCTTTACCCTGACGAAGTAAGGGTGTCTCCCTGCCTCCCCGCCTCCCCGCATGATAGAATTAACGCTCTCCACCCATGTTCAAAGGACCGCGCCGGAATGCCCAAAGTCGGATTCGTCAGCCTCGGATGCCCGAAAAACCTCGTGGATAGCGAGGTGATGATGGGTATTCTCGCGCGCGCGGGATACGAAATCACGCCGCGTCCGGGCGAGGCGGACGTCCTTGTCGTCAATACGTGCAGCTTCATCGAGCCGGCGCAGCAGGAATCCGTCGACGCCATTTTGGAAATGGCCGAATACAAGAAATTCGGCCGCGCCCAAAGATTGATCGTCGCCGGATGCCTGGCCGAGCGCTACCGCAGCGAAATCCGCAAGCAAATTCCGGAAGTAGACGCCGTCATCGGCACCGGCGAAATCGAGAAAATTCTTGCCGCGTGCGAAGGCGAACTGGCCATCGAGACACATGCCGCCGAGTCGCCGTCATACCTCTACCACGACCTCACGCCGCGAATCCTTTCGACCCCGCGCCACACCGCCTACATCAAAATCAACGAGGGTTGCGACCATCCCTGCACGTTCTGCGTGATCCCGCAGCTTCGCGGGAAATTTCGCAGCCGGCGGTTCGAATCGGTCGTGCGCGAAGCCGAAAATCTGGCCGCCGCGGGTGTGCGCGAAATTTCTCTCATCGGCCAGGACACCACCTACTACGGCGAAGACCTCGGCCTGCGCAACGGCCTTCCGCTGCTGCTCGAACGCCTGCCGCAAATCGAGGACCTGCGCTGGATTCGCTTTCCTCTACTGCTATCCGAACCGCATCACGGAAAAACTGCTCGAAACCATCGCCGCGCATCCGCGCCTCGCCAAATACCTCGATATTCCGCTCCAGCACGCGAGCCGCAGCGTCCTCGCGCGGATGAAGCGCGGCTCGCACGCTGGCGCCTTCCTGAAGCTGCTCGAAAAAATTCGCAGGACGATTCCCGGCGTCTCGATTCGCACTTCCTTCATCGTGGGTTTCCCCGGCGAAACGGAAAGCGATTTTCGCGAGCTGTGCGATTTTGTTCACGCCGCGGAATTCGATTGGATGGGCGTTTTTTCCTACTCGGATGAAGACGCGGCCAAAAGTTTCGCCTGCGCGGACAAGGTAGACGCCAAGACAATCAAGCGCCGCCGCGACACGCTCATGGCCATCCAGAAGAAGATATCCGCGCGCAAATTGCGCCGGCGCATCGGGACGCGCCTCGAAGTGATGCTCGAAGGCCCGTCCAAAGACACCGACCTGATCTGGGAGGCCCGCCACGAAGGCATGGCGCCCGAAATTGACGGCAAGGTGTACGTCACGGAATTCGAGGGAGTGACCGATGCGGCCGAGCTGCCGCAGCCGGGGACGCTCGCAACCATCGAGATCACGGACGCCAAGGAGTATGACCTCATCGGCCGCGTCGTCGAATTTGAATCTCGCCGCGCGGGAATCCCCATTCCTCCGCCCGCAAAAAATCTGTTCCCCATTCTCTCGGCGCGTTAGCGACCCGCCGTGACGCACCTCACATCCGGACCGAGTCATGTTAATGCTGTATGAAAATGCCTGCCCTTGTCTGGAGATTGTGTGCAAAACTCTAGTTTTCCAAAGCGGATACGTATTCGTAACCCCTTTGTTTGCAGTATGTCGAAATTGGCCCCGCAATTGCCCATACTATAGCGGAAGTGATCCTATTCAACGGGGGCGTGTCCCCCGGAGTTTGCAGAGGTTATCGAGGCCCTGTTTTGAAGGCGGCCAGAAAAAGAGGTAAATATGCGGGAAACCATGAAGAATGCACTGAAGTCGGGTTTGCTGCTCAAACTCGGGATACTGCTGGCCGTTTTGTGCCTTGGAGCGGTCCTTCCTGCCAAGGCGACAACTTACACCTACACCGTGAATATCACGGGGGTAGGGGGTTCAGTCAAGCCTGGGTGCGCTTCGGACGTGGGCTCTACCGGTACCGTCACGATCACGACGGGAGTAACTGATACCTTTGAGTTTGTCGCCGCGAATGATTGCTACGCTGGAGCCGATGGACCGGGAACGACGGCAACGCCTGACTATGGCCCATCAACATGTAGCAGCGGTGGCTACAATTGTTCGACTCTGGGCAGTCCCGTAGCGGGGAAGACTTACCTGTTCTCCGACCAAACGGGAGCCGGCGGATTCGCAGGCAATGCCGGGATGTGTGAGGGCCCTACAGATTGTACAGTTGACGCGAATACTTATAATTTTGTACTGGTCGTCGCAAGCGCTGGCTTTTCCAGTGGGTCGAATACTGCTACACAGGCCGGCGGAGACGGACCAACCTTCGACATCCAATTCGATGACGCGAGGCTGGTGACTACACCCGAGCCATCGAGCATGCTTCTTTTGGGCATGGGTCTATTGGCTCTCGGCGTTGCGGTGGCTTTCAAGAGCAAGTTGCCGACGGCAGCATAGTTTAGATTTATTTCGACTGATGTTTCAATAAGATTGCCGGACGCCCCAAGCGAAATCTTTTCGCTTGGGGCTTTTCGGTTTCAGCCTCGGTGGCCACGCCTTTGGATCGCGCCTTTCGCCCCCTTGGACATTGCCGAGCCGGGCGGGACGCTCATACCAGCCTCCAAGTTGATCGCCCAAATCCGCGCCGAATTCCAGGCCTTTGGCACCCACGCCAGCCTCTAGGACTCCCCAAATCCCGGTTCCCGGCGATCTCGGTGAGGCTTGGCCCGGAGATTACTCTCTGGAGCGTGCTGGCGTGTCCCCATGATTTGTATCAGGGCAGACCTCCCCTGCCCACGGAGAGCGCCACGACCGCCGCGCTCGACTGGGAATAAACGATTGAGCCCCAGAGGTCTACAGTTGAGTGCAGATTGTGCGCAAAACTCTGGTCTTTATGGGCGTCGAATGAGGGACAAGCACTTTATGCAAGATCCTCAATCAAGCATTCAAATGGAGCGCGCAGTTGATCTTCAGGCTGACCAGAGGCGGCAGGATTTGCGAGCTTACCCTCCACAGGTCAAAACCGATTTGTCGGTCGGCGGACCTGCCTCTACGGAACCATGCTGCGCTTCTTTCGCTTAGTTGCAAATCCCGCAACTACGCGATTGCGATACCGGCCTTACGGCGCTTTGCGAACCCAGCCAGCCCAAACAACGCAAGAAGGCCGATGCCCAGCAAGGAACTGGAGGACGGTTCAGGCGCTGTCTCCGACGCTGGCGTCGACATCGTAAACGTGAAAGTACTATCGGGGTCGGTGGGCCAGTTATTGAAGCGAATCACAAGATACTCCCCGGGAGCGACACCCGCACTCGTTCCGCCGGAATCATCAACGAAGGTGACCGGAGGCGCTCCAGACACTGGCCCCGCCGGGTTAGCAGGGACAATCGTGCCGAACGCTGCGGTGGTTCCAGCAGCGAAAAGGCTGGAATTAAAGGTTTCGTTGCTATACGTATGGCTTGAGCTGGTGCTGCCGCCGGCGACGGCAACAATCGTCATGTCGGTCCACGTGGTATTCGGAACATCATTTAGGAAGTAGACGAGGTTGGGGGACGAATTGGTGTCCGTGTAAGTGAACGTATCCGAGGTTTCCGTTTTGATTACCGAACCGCCTGGAGGCGTACCACTGTAGACTCCGGCCTGAATAGTGGGATCATCTACCGAGTCTGCTCGCGCCGGCTGCACCACGCCCACGGCAAGACCTAGTACCGCCATTGCGAAGACTAACCCGCTAAAAGGTTTCATGTGATCCCCCTCCCCCTGAGCACTCAGCTTGGGTGCGCTCCGGGAAGTCCCGGGACGCCCCACGTATCCGTAGCACGTCGATTACCATACAGTTATCAAGATAGGGCTCTGTATCTCACTGAAATTAAAATTATTTAGGATCGCGGACCGATCGACCGCATTCAAGCGATATGCAAAAAAATTCCCTTTCTCACTTGATACGTTCCCTCCTTATCGCAAAATTCTTGGCAATCCGCAATAGCAACGGCAGTCAGCGGGGAGACCCGCCCGTTGGCGATCTGAGGTCAGGCAAGGACCACATCGGGGCAAATTATTTCCGCTTTCGCGCCCAATGTTACCGCCAAATCCCGCAAAGAGTGCCCGTTGCGCTCCGCCTGAGAATCGCTAACAAGCCCAATATGTGTAAGTTATGTGGATTCCCTCTTTTCGATGTCGGAAGAAACACGTGGTAAATGGATTGCAGATTCCCATCTCGCAAATGTGTTTATAATCGCTCTGGAGTTGCGCAACCTGACGGCAAGAGCCTCGAGAATTGAATGATATCAGCCATTCAAAGGCCCTCCTCCATCGCCCGAGCAATGCCCTTCTTAGCGGTCGTCTTTGGAATTTTCCTCTTCGCTGGCTGTTCGCGCGACCCACGAGCCCTCAAGCGGGAGTACCTCAGCAAGGGAACCGCGTACTTCGAGAAGGGCAAATACTCCGAGGCGGCGATCGAGTTCGGGAATGCCATTCAGATTGATCCGAAGTTTGCCGAGGCGCACTATCGGCTTGCGCAATGCTACGTGAGGCAGGGCTACTGGTCTGGCGCCTATCAGGAATTCTCCCGTACCGTGGAAATCGCTCCCGGAAATCTGCAGGCGCAGCTCGACTTATCGAGTCTACTCCTCGCCGCCGGAAAATTTATCGACGCGCGCGGCCACGCCGAAACCGTGCTGAAGCGCGATCCGCAGAATGCGGAAGCGCAAATCCTGATGGCCAACGCGGATGCCGAAGCGGGGAATCTACCGAAGGCCATCGCGGAGGCTCAGACGGCCGTCCAGATGGACGTGAATCGTTCGGCCTCCTACTTGGGTCTCGCCCTGCTGCAGGAGAAAAACCAGGACGCCCCCGCGGCGGAGCAGAGTTTCCGGAAGGCGCTGGCTCTCGATCCCAAATCAACCGCTGCCACCCTTGCTCTCGGCCGTTTCTATCAAGCTCAGAAGCGCTGGCAGGACGCTGAAAAGCAATTTCAAGCGGCCATCGCGCTCGACCCGGGAAATCCATTGCCGCGCGCCTCGCTCGCCAACCTCTACCTCGCCGAAGGCCGAAAAGACATGGCCGAGCAAGTCTTGCGGGATGCCAAAACCGCTCTGAATGATAATCCGGCCGGTTACCGCATGCTCGGCGATTTCTATTTGAGCCAGCAGGAATCGGACAAAGCCGCGGCCGAGTTCGCTTCGCTTCACACCGAACATCCCAAGGACCTCGCGGTTTCGAAGACCTATGTCCAGCTTCTGATTTTCCAAAATCATCTGGACCAGGCCATGAAGCTCAACGATGCCATTCTCAAAGATTCTCCATCGGACCCCGATTCCCTGGTTCTTCGCGGAGAGATTCTCACGCGCCAGGGCAAGGCCGGCGACGCGGTCCCGATTCTCGCCTCCGTCGTGAAGGCTGTTCCCGACAATCCCCTGGCTCACTATTATCTGGGTCTGGCCTACGCCGACACCTCGAATTTCAGCCAGGCCCAATCGGAATGGCTGCAGGCGGCCCAGCTCCGTCCCGGGATGGTCGAGCCGGAGCGCGCTCTGGCGACGCTCGCTTCGCGCAATGGCAATACAGCCCTTCTAGCGGACAGCAGCAGCCAGCTGATCAAAATTGAGCCGCGTTCGGCCGAAGGTTACCTCTTCCGCGCAAAAGCATCCTTCGCAAAGGGCGACCAGGCTGCAGCCGAAGCCGATCTAAAACAAGCGATGGCCGTCGCGCCGCAAGATGCGGCTTCCTACGCGCTGATGGGCGACTTGCGAATCGCGCAGAAAAATCCGGACGATGCCGGGAAATTTTACGCCCAGGCTCTCCTTCTCAATCCCTCCGCGGCCGACGCGCTCACCGGCCTCATCAACATTGATCTCGCTCGCAAAATGCCCGCGCAGGCCCTGCGCCTCGTCCAGGACCAAATCACCCGCGTGCCCGGCAACAGCTACTACTATTTTCTGCTCGGCCAGGTTGAACTCAGCAATCAGGATGAGGCCGGCGCGAAAGACGCCTTTCAGAAAGCGATTGATCTGGACAAGAGCAACGTCCCTGCCACCCTTTTCCTCGCGAATGTGCTGGTCTCGCAGGGCTCGGTGGACCAGGCCATCGCCACCTATCAGCGCGCGCTCGTCGCCAATCCCGGCGATGCACGCATATACGTCGCCTTGGGTGGTCTTTTCGAAACACGCGATCAGTGGCAACAGGCTGAAGATCAGTATAAAAAAGCCCTGCAAATCCAGCCGAATAATCCCTTGGCCGCGAATAATCTTGCCTATCTGATGCTCGAACATGGTGGCGACGTCAACGTCGCGCTGTCACTCGCTCAGACGGGCCGCCGCGGCCTGCCCAACCTGCCGGCCTCTGCCGACACTCTCGGCTGGGCCTATTACCACCAGGGCGCGTACGACGCCGCCATTGACGCGCTCCAACAAGCAGTCAACGGAGACCCCAAGAACCCCACCTACCACTATCACCTCGGCATGACCTACGAGAAGGCCAACAGCTTCGCGCTGGCAAAGAAGCAGTTTGAGGCGACCCTCCAAATCAGTCCGAACTACAGTCAGGCCGACGAGATTCGGGGCTTGCTCTCCGGGCAGCCCCACCGCGATTGATTCCGCCTCCTGTCTCGCCCCCCGACAATCCGGCCTGGTTCTGCGGTATGCTCATCGCATGAAATGGGTCTGCCCGATTTGCCGGAAGCCTGTGGATTCCCAGACGCACGCGGATTTTCCATTTTGCAGCGAGCGCTGCCGGCTGCTCGATCTCGGCAATTGGGCGAGCGAGAAGTATAAAATCAGCGAGCCGGTGATGGACGAATCCGTTCCCGAAACTCCCGAGCGACACGCCGATGAACGCGAAGACTGAAGCGCCTCCGCCCGGCGCGCCATCCACGCCCGCTCGGCGCAAGCCGCGCTTCGCACTCTCCATCGCCACCGTTTGCGGCCTCGGCTACATTCCTCTTGCTCCCGGCACATTCGGTTCCCTCGCCGGCCTCGTGCTTGTGACACTCCCCTTTTTCAGTGTGGTTGCGTTTACGTTGATCAGCGCCGACTTTACTATCGCGACTTCTGGGAGCCGCGTACTCGATCCGATTTTGTTGACCCATATCTTCGTCGCGGCGGCGACCGCTGCAATTGGAGTGTGGTCGGCGAATCGCGCGGCGGCGTTCTGGCGGGAGAAGGATCCCCAGCGCGTCGTGATTGACGAAGTCTCGGGACAGCATCTTGCCATCGTTCTCGGCTGCGCCCTCCCTGTTTGGTGGAGGCCCGCACAAATAATGTGGGATCGCGGCACTTTCGGCTACATCACGATGCATTCCGCACTTAGCTGGAAATATTTGCTCGTGGGTTTTATACTTTTTCGTGTGTTCGATATCTGGAAGCCGTTTCCGGCGCGGCAGGCGGAACGGTTGCCGGGCGGCTGGGGTATCATGGCGGACGACTGGATCGCCGGAATTTATGCCGCGATGGGATTGTGGCTCGCGCGGGCCTTCTTGCACCTTTAGCGACTGGAAGCATTTGTGAAAACGAACGGCATTCCGAGGATTGAAAGCGTCAAGCCCGCCGCGGCCCTCCCGGGCGGCGAAATCCACATTCAGGGCAGCGGCTTCGGCGTGCACAATCACGCGCGGCCCGAGGTGCAGTTCGGCTCGGCGGAAGCGAGTCTCGTCATGGCCGCGGACAATCTTCTCATCGCGCGCGTCCCGGAGGGCGCCGAGGGCGGCGCGGTGCGCGTGCGCATGGGCAGCGTTGAAAGCGCTCCCTTCCCGATGGCGCTGGGCGTGCAAATCGCGGACAACCTCCACGCCGTGGCCAATCCCGCCGTGGACCCGGCCGGGAACGTCTACGTCACATTCAGCGGGCAGCGCGGCCAGAAGGTGCCTGTCTCGCTCTATAAAATCACCGCAAATCATACGGTGAAGCCGTTCCTCACCGAATTGATGAATCCCACCGGCCTGGCCGTGGACCGCAACGGCTATCTCTTCGTTTCCTGCCGCAACGACGGCACCATCCACCGCGTTTCGCCCGACGGCCGCTCCATGCAATGGGTCGAAGGGATGGGCATCGCCACGGGCATCGCCTTCGACCGCGCGGGAAACCTCTACGTGGGCGACCGCAGCGGAACGATTTTCAAGATCAGCCCCGAGCGCGAAATTTTCGTTTTCGCCACGCTCGAGCCTTCGCTTTCCGCCTACCATCTGGCCTTCAGCCCGGAGGACGAGCTTTTCGTCACCGGCCCCACCACTTCCAGCTTCGACCGCGTCTACCGCATTTCTTCCGCCGGCGAGGTAAGCGTATTTTTCCGCGGCATGGGACGTCCACAGGGATTGGCGTTCGACCGCGCGGGCAACCTCTACGTTTCGGGCTCGCTCGGCGGGACGCGCGGCATCGTGCGCCTCACGCCCGAAGCCCACCCCGAACTCGTCCTGGGCGGTAGCAACATCGCCGGGATGGCGCTCCTGCCGACGCATCGCGCCATGATCGCCACCACCAGCGCCCTCTACACCCTCGACTGGGACGTCGAAGGCCTTCCCCTGAACGGCTAGCCGCCGCGCTTTCTGCGTCCCGGCGCTTTGCGTTGGGATGCCGCCGCCCTTATTTCAGCGGTGGGGACATCCTGGCCAGCAACACGGCCGCCGCGATCCTTCCTTCAGTTGCCTGCATACCCGCTCAACGTGCTGCCGCCTGGTTTCCGGTTTCTTGACGGAGATAGTCCAGCAGATCCACTCATTGCGTGCGAGTGGCGTAATGTCCTCCCACTTCGCCCGCGCCCCCGGGTCAGAAATGAGAGCCTTTCGTAAATCCGCTGGTACGCTGTGTACCGCGCCTGCGGAGATCGCTTTCTTGGCCACCGCCTTTATTCTACATCATTCGGCGATTTGCAAGACCGCACGAACCTAAGCCTCGCTCTTGCCTTTGCTCAGGCTGCTAGCCTAGCGGGAAGGGGCCCTCGACAAGCTTCTTGTCGTAATCGGCGAACCATAGTTCGTCGTCACCGTCGACGACAACACCAGCGATGTGTCCACCCGTAAGCGATCCCAGCCCAGATGGAGGGTTCTCCCCGCGATTGTCAACGCGGCCTATGAACAATATCTTCCTGCCGGACGCCACAATGGTCTGAAACCTGGAAGTCGCGATGCATTGAACCATTCCCAGGTTTGACGCTAACAATTGCGCCTTACCGTCCGCGACCGATACCGCGTAAGCCTTTCCGGAGCCGTCCGCGACGATGAGCCGTTGGCCGGTAACATCGAACGCCAAAGGGCCAGGTGATTTGATCCCAGGCAGAGACCAGACCTTTGCTGAGTGAGCATCCCAGCTATCCCAATGCCTAATCTCTCCCCGGTCTGGCAGGGCTACATAAAGGGCGCTTCCATTCGTTGCGATTCCGGCGCACCTTGCGTTTGCCACCATCAGACGCTTACTAACGGCCTTGGTCGCAAGAGAGTATCTGTGAATCGTGCAACCGAGCTTGGAGTTCGACGTGACATACACTGAATCACTGCTCGCTGCGGCGGATTGGGCGCTGTAACCAGCTTCCACTTGAAACAGCTTTTCAATGCGGGGCGCTGTTTGAGGATCGGCCACCAGCCTGGACACTCCACCCGAGGCGTCCAGCACGAACATGCCCGAGGCTTGGTTGAATACTAGATCCGCAGGCGCCCAGCCCGCCTGATGGAACCTTGTTGGCGGAGATTGGACGCTGTTATTGGTATTAGCGGCTGGGGCCTGGGCATTTGCCCCAACGAAGGTAAGGCATACTGCAATTAGTACGCACATGCCGACGAACGGAATGACTCGTTTCATGGTCACCTCCCTCATTACGTCAAACCGCCGCTGGAAGACATTTTACTCCTCTCGGAGGAAACACGAACGCTGGCCCCGCCGCCTTCAAACGGGGCTGCACGGGCCCCCTCCTCCCAGCCCCTTCAACTCCCTCAGCCCCGGAGGGGCGGAACAAGTTAGCCCCGGGCGGGAGCCCGGGGTACGCGTCGAAGATTTGTCTGAGCGCCGTAGGTGCGGCACAATCTGACGGCATATCGCCTTCAAAATCAGCCCTATACCGTCCCTAATTATGAGAATTATACGCTTGACTCTCTTACTCTGCCTTTTGGGGGTGGCGTTGTGTATTTTTGTTGTCCCCTTGCATTCCTTTTCCCCGCACTTTTCGTTGGTTCCCCCGGTAAAACAGAATATCCTCTCCCCGGTTATTCCAGTCCGGCTTCTGTGGGGGTATATCCGATGGCGAAGTTTTATCGGCGGCTTGTATGGCTGGCAATTACCGAGTTTTGGAACGCAGCCGACAGGGGGCTTGCGATGAGCGCCGCCGCTCTGTTTCTTATCGGGCTGCTCAATCGAAAACTCGCAGAACTGCTTATAACCGCGCGGAATGGCGTTTCTCCGTGGTGGGCGGTGCTGCCTATCGGACTGTTTGTCGTCTACCGCATTATGCGGGCCAACTACGAAGCATATTCGAGGTTAGAGAAAAAAGTAAGAGACCAGCAGGCAAAGGAAACTATTCACGCATGGATTGGACAGAGACTACAGGATGCCAAGAAGTTATGGGACATGCCGGATGATACCGATCAAGAGTTTTCCAAGTTTCGGGGCGACTTAGACTATTGGGTGATAAAAACGGAGACCGGCCTAACCGCTTTGGGGCTGACGGCGGAATCCCAGTTATTTGCGACTGCCGATTCGGGATTTGCGCGTCTGCCAAAAGCAATGAGTGATGTAGTACCGGCGGGATTGGCGAATTATCGAACCACACAGGATATTAAAAAATCTTGCCGAGACCGTTTGAGCAAATACGAAACTGTACTCCGAAATATTCTACAAAACTTACGTTGATTTGCTATATCTCTTTGAATTGTAACTAGGGTTCATACGGGAGGGGCAATGAAAAACGCACTCATTTTTGTGATATCGGCTCTGACGCTGGCGGTCCCCATGAAAGCGCAACAAGACAAGTTACAAGAAGTCTCCCCACAGTATCCAATCAAAGCTCATATCGTCGCCGTCGAAATGCACACGGGCACGACCACCACTGGCAATAGCGGGGGTGATTACGATCTGTGGGGCAGCAACATGCATGTACCCGACACTCGCCGCAACGTTAGCTACGAGTGGCACCTGATGAAAACTGTGGTTGGCGACAAAATGTATGGATTGTCTGTTTCAGCCGGAAGGCATAACGCTTGGCTAGGTATCGGTGATTATGCACTCAAAAGAGTGAAGAACGGCTTCGAGGTTCAATACCGCGATGAGACGGGAAAGGTTCGTCAAGAGGTATTGACCATCCGCAGTGAAGAACCCCCCCCCGCCGAAGCAGTGCAGGCGGTCACTGAAACTAAGGCGTCCGACAGCGCAGAAATCGCTATCACATCTACCCCAGCAGGAGCCGACATTGAGTTAGATGGCGCGTTTGTTGGAAGCACACCGTCCACGATTGACGTTACTGTGGGAGACCACGCGATCACAATCAAGAAGTCGGGATTCGCGCCTTGGGAAAGGAAAATCAAAGTCAATGGCGGCCAGATACAACTCTCTGCTGACTTGCAAGCTAGCGACGGAACACAGCCTACTCATTGACGGCATTCAGCACCCGGGCCCGCTGAGAAATTAAGACTAATCGCACATTAAATAGAAGCGGATGGCCTGACTGTCGGGAGTGAAAAATGACTTTTGAAAGAAAAATCGTGGTGGAGTTGGGAGATATAGACTCGATTTCATTAGAATGCGTGGAGTGCAAACGGCGGTTTACGTTCCATCCTGACAATCCCATAAAATCCCCCGACGTGTGTAGTTGCGGCCATCCGTGGATACCGAAGGACGCGCTACCCCTTGGCGCGTCAGATTCCCCGTTTGTGCGGTTTTTTGACGCGGTAAAAGTTATCCGCACACTCGTTCGTAACAAGAGCTATGGAGTTAAAATTCTCTTGGAGTACAAGGAGGCTGAGTAACTGCTCTAGTTCTTTGTTTTTTTTCTTCTTTTTCTTCTTTTTCGGCGGTTTGTATTTCACAATTCCGGCGACGGAACCCTTTTCCATCGAAATTCCTTCGGGTCTATCACCGCTATCCAAGTTTCTCCGCCAATACCATTACAATTGTCGGGATCGAGTTTCCGTGCATCCGGCGTACTACATGCGGCAATATACTTTTCTGCGGCCTCTACTGCCTCATCCAAGGTTATCGTTGAATCACTGCCGGACTTCTTCAGCTTGATAAAACCAGGGGTTCGGAATGGAATAAATTCTGAAGAGCCGCTGAGAATTTTATCCGTCACACAACTGGAACCGGCCACGTAGTGTGAGCCGCCGGTCAAAGGCACCATATCGTGCATTTCAGTGACGCGGGGGCCATCACATGTAAAATGAATCTTACGTCGAGCCATACTCGGAACAGTTCTGAAATACCCCGCAAAATACAGAATAATGAGATGTTTGTCGCTGAGAGGACCTTTTGCGAATTCCGGCTGCAATCTTTCGCCTACGCGGTGAACGAACATATTTGCGTAGTCCGCTAACGACTTGACGGTTTCGGATTTCAATTCTTCCGCAATTTCTTGGTACGCCGTCTTGAATGCATCCTCTCCGGTCCGACGTGGAGAGGACGCCGCCCCTTCAATCGCGTATGCAATATCCCAATTTTGGCAGCAACTTTGAAATATCTTTTGTTCTTTGTTTCCGCCCCAACTTCCAAGCCCGTCCGAAGCACAAACAAACCCTTCTGCGGTATGGACGATAACAATGGCCGTTGGCATGTCGTCAGTATATACGCCGGGGATACATACGTCTTCTAAGGGAATCAAGCGTATAATTTCCCTAATTATGGTATTGACAAGTAAGTATCTCAATGCTATAACGCGCTGCTTTTGTTGAGCGCGCCAGACCCGCTGATGCTCTCAATTTTAGAAATGCCATATAACGGGGGGAAAGGACGTGTGTCTGTGATGACGCAGTCGGAGGCTCGGCATATCGAGGCAGCCGTCCCACGACGTCCTTTCCAACTTCGAACCTCTGACCTCGAACCCCTGCAGTTTTCTAATCGACACGCGGGCGATTAGAAATGCCCGTAACCCACACAAAATAAAGGAAAGGACGCCAGTCTAATCGATACAAAAGCCGGGTCGCTTTTTATGCCCTGCGATGGTGCAGATCGGCTTGCGCTGGCTCGGCGTCATCGAGTAAAACTCTTACTGCATGAATGCGGAGATCATCGCGGTGGGGTCGGAGCTGCTTACGCCGGACCGCGTGGACACCAATTCGCTTTTTCTCACCTCGGAGCTAAATAAACTCGGGATTCGCGTGATTCACAAGGCGGTGGTCGGCGACACGCGGGAGGAGATGCGGTCGTCGTTCCGGCATGCGCTGGACCGCGCGGATGTGGTGGTCTCCTCCGGAGGCCTGGGCCCCACGGACGATGACCGCACGCGCGAGACCGTCGCGGAGCTGCTGGGGCGCAAGCTGCGGCGCGACGACGCGCTCCTGCGCCACATTCAGGAGCGATTTCGGCGCTCCGGGCGCGTGATGGCGGAGATCAACGTCCGCCAGGCCATGGTCCCGGAGGGCGCCACGATCCTGCCCAATCCGCGCGGCACGGCGCCGGGGCTTTGGCTCGAGGACGGCGGCCACATTTTGGTTTTGCTTCCCGGCGTGCCCGGCGAGCTTCGCGCCATGTTCGACGCGGAAGTGAAGCCGCGGCTCGCGCGGCTGGGAACGAGCGAGCGCCTCTTCACGCGCGACCTGCGCGTGACGGGGCTTGCGGAATCGGAAGTCGAGCAGCGCGTCTCGCCGCTTTATGCCGTGTATCCCGATGTGGAGACGACCATCCTTGCCGCGCCCACGGGCATACAGCTTCACCCGCGCCTGTGGTCCAGCGACGCCGCGAAGGCGGAAGCGCAGCTCAGTGAAATGAGCGAGCGGATGGCGCTCGCGCTCGGCGAGTATCTCTACTCGGCGCGCGGCGAGACGCTCGAGGAGGTTGTGGGGCGCGCGCTCACGGAGAACCGCGCCACGATCGCGGTGGCGGAAAGTTGTACAGGAGGCATGGTGGCCGAACGGCTGACGAATGTGCCGGGCAGCTCGGCCTACTTCATCGGCGGCGTGGTTTGCTACGGCAACGAAGTGAAGACGAGCGTCGCCGGCGTGCCGCCGGAGCTGATCGAGTCGAAGGGGGCGGTGAGCAGCGAGGTGGCGCTCGCGCTTGCCGATGGCATCCGGAAACGCATGGGCGCGACGCTCGGAGTGGGCGTTACGGGAATCGCGGGCCCCAGCGGAGGCACGCCGGAAAAGCCCGTGGGACTGGTGTACATCGGGATCGCGGATGAGCGCGGCGCGCGCGAGAAGTCTTTTCGATTCCTGGGTGATCGGGATCAGATCCGGCAGCGAGCGACGCAAGCGGCGCTCGATATGGTGCGGCGCTATTTTCTTTTTCCGACGCCGGGACGGGGCTGAAGGATGAGGCTCTTCGTGGCGCTGGATGTGCCGGAAGATGTGCGGGAGGCACTTGGCAAGATGATTGAGCGGCTCAAGCCGATGTGCCGCGGGGCTAGATGGGTGAAGCCCGAAGCGATGCACGTGACGCTGAAATTTATCGGGCATGTGGAGGAGGCAAGGCTCGACTCGATTCGAGAAGCGCTGGCGACGGTTCAGTGGCAGGGTCCGGTCGAGATGCATTTTCGCGGGGCGCGATTTTTTCCGAGCGAGCGCTCGCCTCGCGTTCTGGCAAGCGAAGTGGAGGCTTCTCCGAACATCGGAGAGTTGGCGGCGGAAATTGACCGCACCCTCGTTCCGCTGGGCATCCCCACCGAGGGACGCACGTTTGTGCCGCACTTGACGCTCGCTCGATTGAAGCCCGGGAAAGATACCGAAGCCCTGGTACGAGCGGCATCTGAAATGGCGAGTCAGGATTTCGGGAGCGCGCGCGCGATGGAATTTCATCTATTCGAAAGTTTCCTGCGTCCTTCGGGCGCGGAGCACAGACGCGTGGAAAGCTATCCACTGGTGAAAGCGGCAACGTGAACGCTCACTGGCACTGGCTCGTCGGCGTGATTGCGTACGCGCTCGGCTCCATCCCCTTCGGGCTGCTCATCGTGAAGGCGGGCGGAGGCGGCGACATACGCATGTCCGGCAGCGGCAACATCGGCGCCGCCAACGTGGCGCGCAACGCCGGATTCCCGGCGGGTGTGCTGACGCTGCTTCTCGACGCCGCAAAAGGCTGGCTGGCCGTGTGGCTTGCGAGCCATTGGACGGGCGGCAATATCCGCTGGATGATGGCGGCAGCAATTCTGGTGGTTGCCGGGCACGTGTTCCCATTGTGGCTGGGATTCAAGGGCGGAAAAGGAGTGGCCACGAGCCTGGGGGCATTTCTTGTCATCTGTCCGCAGGCGGTGGGAGCGGGAGTCGTGCTGTGGCTATTGGTGGTGGGGTTCTGGAGATACTCGTCGCTCGGGTCCATCCTGATGGAGGCGGCCATGCCGGTGTTTGTATATCTTCTTTATGAGCCGCGGCATGCCCCGCCCTCGAGCGTCACCTGGGGCGTGGTGGCGATTTCTCTGCTGGTGCTCGCCGAGCACCGTGCGAATCTGCAGCGGCTGACAGCGGGGACGGAGGAGCGGCTGGGTCCCCCTCGACGGTGACACGCAAGTGACTGTGGGCATGTTGCTTATACGCTAACGCCAGTACTTTCGGCCAGTTGTGCCCGCCGTTTGAGCCCGTTAGCATTTTTGTGTGGATTCCCATGCCCATTGAGACCCCCCAGAGCATTCCCACACAGAGGATACGCATTCTGTGGATCGTGCTGGGAGCACTTCTGCTCCTGAGCGTCATCCCGCTATGGCTCTATCACCGGCAGGTGCTGGGGCTCAGTGAAGAGAAACTGCAGGACACCGAGCGGATGCAGCAAAGCGAAATTACCAGGTCACTGGCGAGCGAAACGCTGCAGTTCGAGGAGGGCATCCACGAACAACTGCAAAGCCAGCGGCAAGTGCTGGCGCTGGCCGGCTGGATTCAGAATGTGGACGACGTGGCGCACGCGCCGCAGATTTCGCGCCTTCTGCAGGATTTCGTGGAGAACAATGGGAGCATTCTGTACGTCACGGCTGTGAACGCGCAGGCCAAGGGGCAATCGGCGGGGAGTTTTCCAGCCACCCAAGACCCCTTTGTGGAAGCGGCGCTGCAGCGGGCGTTTACGGCCAGCATCCAGGGGCTGAATTTCATCAGCGAGCCGTTTGCGCTGGGGCAGCAGGGGCGCCCGGCGCTGGTGATGTCCGTGCCGCTGCTGGCGGACGGCCATTTTACCGGGATGTTCGCCTCGGTAATTTCGATTGACCATCTGGTGGAGCGCATTCGCGACGCGAGCGTGCGCGATCGCACGGTTTACATCGTCAATATGCACGGCCAAATCGTGGCCTATCCGGATACGCGCAAGTTCGTTCCGGGGCAGGATTTCAGCAAGATTTCGCCGTTGGTGAAACAGTTCAAAGACCTGCCGCGGGACCTACGGACCACGGAAACCATGCATTTCTCATTATCGGGAAAGGACAATCGCCACTCGGTGGAGATGATCGGAACGTACAGCACGATTCCGGAACTGAGCTGGGCGGTGATCGCGCAGCGCAGCCTGGATGACGCGCGCGTGGACGCGGGCGTGAAGGAACTGACGGCACAGGCTCTGAGCTTTGTCCTCGCCGTGACGTTTGCAGCGCTGATCCTGGGATATTTCTTCGCCGTGGGCATCACCCGACCCATCCGGGGGCTGGTGGAATCCACGCGCGCGATTAGCCGGGCGGAATTCCACGAACGCGCGGAGGTTCGCGGCGCGGCGGAGATCAGCGAGCTGGCCGAGACATTCAATAAAATGGCCGGCGACATCGAGGAATACGTCGAACGGCTGAAGCAGGCGGCGGTTGAAAACCACGATCTCTTCCTGGGCTCGATCCGCATGCTCGCCGCGGCCATTGACGAGAAGGATCCCTATACGCGAGGCCATTCCGGACGCGTGGCAAAGTACTCGGTGATCATTGGGGAGACAATGAACATGAGCGCGGAGAATCTGGACCGCCTGCGCATCTCGGCGCTTCTGCACGACGTGGGCAAAATCGGCGTGGACGACCGCGTGCTCAAGAAGCCCGGGAAGCTGACGGATGAAGAGTTCGATCTGATGAAGCAGCACACGATCAAGGGAGCCAATATCATGCGCCCGGTGGGGCAGTTGAAGGACGTGTTGCCCGGCATCGAGCTTCACCACGAGCGCATGGACGGCCAGGGATATCCCTACGGCCTGGAAGGCGATAAAATTCCGCTGATGGCGCGCATCATTGCCGTCGCGGACACGCTCGATGCCATTACAACGAACCGTCCCTATCAATCGGCGATGGATTTGGACTGGGCGGTGAAGCGCATCCGCTCGCTCGCCGTATCGCGGTTCGATCCCCTGGTGGTGGATGCGCTTGAGGCAGCGGTCCAAACCGGGCGATTGCGCCTTACCGCCGTGCTGGTGCAAGTGTAAGCAAGCCGCTTTTTCTCCCGCTGCGATTCCTCTGATAGAATGGGAAGTTCAAACCCGCGCGGCGAGCCGCATGATCTCACTCTTCGGAAAACCGGAACCCACGCTGCTGGAACGGCTGAAGGAGTCCGTCGGCAAAACACGTTCGGAACTCGCCGCGCAGATCGAGCAATTGCTGACTGGCGACCGCCCCGTGGATCCCGAGCTGCTGAAGCAGCTGGAATCGGCGCTGCTGCGGGCGGACATCGGCGTGCGAACCACCCGGGAAGCGCTCACCGCGCTGCGGGAGCAGGTGAACGAGCACAAATGGGAGGGTTCGGCGGCGCTGAAGCGGGAATTGAAGAGCCAGATTCTGAAAATCCTGGCCGCGCCGGGGGCAGGGTCCGATGGCGGGAATGCGCTCGCGGCCGATGCCACGCCGCGCGTGCTCTTCGTCGTGGGCGTGAACGGCACCGGCAAGACAACGACGATCGGCAAGCTGGCGCACCGGCTGAGGAAAGAGGGCGCGAGCGTCATATTGTGCGCCGCAGACACGTTTCGCGCGGCTGCTATCGAGCAGCTAGAGGTCTGGGGGCGGCGCGCCGGGGTGGAAGTGATCAAGCAGAAATCGGGCGCGGACCCATCGGCCGTGATTTTCGATGCGCTCACGGCGGCGCTCGCGCGGCGGACGGACGTGGTGATCGTGGATACGGCGGGCCGGCTGCATACGAAATCGAATCTGATGGGCGAGCTCGAAAAAATGAAGCGGACGGCGGCGAAAATCGTTCCCGGAGCGCCGCACGAGGTGCTGCTGGTGCTCGATGCCACGACGGGGCAAAATGGGCTCAACCAGGCCCGCGAATTCTGGAGCCACGCGGGAGTGACGGGAATCGTGCTCGCCAAACTCGACGGTACGGCGAAGGGAGGGATCGTCGTCGCCATCGCCCGCGAACTGAACCTGCCCATTCGTTTTGTTGGAACGGGCGAGCAGATGGACGATCTGGTGCCCTTCGACGCGGAAACGTATGTCAACTCGCTCTTCGATTGAATCGCCTACGAGCCATATTCGCTGGACTGACGAAGCCATCGAATTGGCTCGCGAGGCGGAGGCGCTCGCGCATCCCAACCCGCGCGTGGGGGCGGTGATCGTCAAGGATGGCCGAAAAGTTGGTGAAGGGTTTCACGAGTATGACAAGCGGGACCACGCTGAAATCATCGCGCTGAGGCAGGCCGGGGCAAAGGCGCGCGGCGCGGCGCTCTACGTCAATTTGGAGCCGTGCTCGACCACGGGCCGCACGGGGCCGTGCACGAAGGCGATCATTGCGGCGGGCGTGAAGCGCGTATACGCCGCGATGAAAGATCCGAATCCCGCTGTGACAGGGCGCGGATTTGCGGAGCTGAAGCGCGCGGGCGTGGAAGTGCATGTGGGAATCCACGAAAAATACGCGAGCGAGCTGAACGAGGATTTTGCGAAGTGGATTCGCACGGGATTCCCCTTTGTCACACTAAAAGCCGCGCTGACGCTCGATGGTCAAATCGCCGAGCGCGCGGGCAGCGCCACGCGGATTACGGGCGAGGCTTCGCGCGCGGCTGTCCATCGCCTGCGGCACTCCGCCGATGCGCTGCTCACGGGAATCGGCACGGTGCTCGCCGACGATCCGCTGCTGACGGATCGCAGCGGCGAGCCGCGCCGGCGGCGGCTTCTGCGCGTGGTCCTCGATTCGCGGCTGCGAACGCCCTTGCGGTCGAAACTCGTGAAATCGGCCAAGGACGATGTGATTGTGTTCACGGCGCAATCGGCCGATTCGCGGAAGGCGCGCACGCTCAAGAGAGCGGGTGTGGAAGTCATCCGCGCGGGTGCACGCCACGGGCGAGTGGATTTGCGAGGCGTGCTTCGCGAATTGGGCAAACGCGAGATGTTGAATGTGCTGCTTGAAGCCGGCGCAGAATTAAATGGCGCCGCGCTCGAGGCCGGGATTGTGGACAAGATGGTTCTCTTCTATGCTCCGAAGGTGATGGGAACGGGTGGAGTTCCGCTCGCGCGGATTCGAGCGGCGCGATGGTTTTCAAAGGCACGGGCGCTGGCAAATGTAACGTTTCGTCCGTACGGCTCCGATTTCGCCATCCAGGGATATTTTCACGATGTTTACGGGAATCATTGAACACATCGGAAAAATTTACGCGCTCGATGCCGGGGCGGAAGGCGGGCGGCTGCGCGTGAATCTGGCGGACGCGCCGGCCATCGCCGCGGAAATGAAACTCGGCGACAGCATTTCCGTGAACGGCTGCTGCCTGACGGTCGCCGATTTCGGGAAAAACTATTTCTCGGCGGACTTGTCTGGCGAGACGCTGCGGCGGACGTCGTTTGGCCAGAAAAAGCCGGGGGATTTGGTGAATCTCGAACGGCCGCTCGCGGCGGGCGCGCGCCTGGGCGGCCATTTTGTCCAGGGGCACGTGGACGGCACAGGGCGCGTGACGCGGCTCATTTCCGAAGGGGAAAACTGGTGGCTTGGGGTGCGCGTGCCGGAGGAGCTGCGGCGCTACGTGGCCGAGAAAGGTTCGATCGCGGTGGATGGGATCAGTCTGACGGTAGCGCGCTGGGAGGAGGGCGCAGCCGAGATGGCGATTATTCCATTCACGTACACGCATACGAATGTGCAGGCCCTGGCCGTGGGCGACCTGGTGAACTTGGAATGCGACATTTTGGCTAAATATGTGGAGAGTTTGCTCGAATCGCGCAAGACGTCTCAGTCCTCTCGACTGACGCTCGCGCAGTTAATCGAGGAAGGATTCTAGGCTCCAGCCGATTCAGGCTTTCAGTTGTCGTCTTTCTTCTTTTTGTCCTTGCTGTCCTGGTGGTCGCGGCGGTCTTGGAGGGATTGCTCGGTGAAAAGAGAGGCCGAGAGGTTTGTGTTGTACTGGCAGCTTGTAAAGAAAGCCTGGTAAACCTTCATCTTGTTGCGCCAGCGCGTCACTTGAAAGGGCGTCTGGATGCCTTGAATGAGCTGGTAATTCGAATAGTCCTCGATTTCCTGGGTCGTCACGCGCGTATTGGGATCGAGAGTCTCGATGGTTTTTTGGACGGGCAAATGAGTGGAGCGTGAGACGGCGATCCGGATTGTGCGGTCGTCGCTATCCACCATCTCCACCCAGTCCACTTCCTTCAAGTCCACGATATCCGTGCCGTCATATCGGAAGATTATTCCCGGCTCATGAATCCGGTGGCGCAGAATATTGTCGATGCTTTCCCTTACGCTTTCTTGGAATTCACTCACAGAATCAGCCGGGAGTTCGTTGACACCGCTGCGGTCGTAGCTCCAGCCGTGATCGCCGTTATATAGGGTGATCACGATTCCACCGTGGGCGACCTCGAGGCCCTCGGCGCCAACCAGATACAGAAGAATGGTGTTGTGGCTCTTGGCGATGTATTCGATGCGGGCCTTGTCGGGAAGCTGGCGGAAATCGTTGGCATCAAGATAACCGGTCAGCTCGCCCGAATGGTCGAACTGGCCGATTTGCTGGTTGCTGGTGACATCCTGAACATTCAGATAGGTAGAGCCGCCAAGCGCATCAATGGCCTGCTGGAGCACCTGTTTGGCTTTGGCCGCGCTCGCGTCCGGCATCAAGACTTGAGGCTCTTGCGCGCACACAACCCGAATAGCTGCAAGATGTACGCAAGACGCCAAAATCGCAGCGAGGACTAGGCGCGCGGCTATCCGCATCGGAACGAACCTCCATTAACGTTGATTACCGCACCCGTTACGAAGGTTGCCAGGTCCGAAACGGCGAACAGGATGGGCCCGGCGATTTCCGCCGGCTGGGCGATACGGTGCAACGGGCTGGCCTCCGCCGCGAGCCTCATGGCCTTCTGCGATTTCAGCCGCGGGGCCGACATGTCCGTTTCCACCCAGCCGGGCGAGACGCAATTGACCAAAATATCGTGTGGTCCAAGTTCCGCGGCAAGGCTCTTCACGAATCCGATGATCGCGGCCTTGCTCGCGGCATAGTGCGAGTGAAAAGCCGGGCCAAATTGCGCGGCCACGGAGCTGACGGCGACGATGCGTCCGCCGCGTTGCGCGATCATGTGCGGGACGCAATAGTGCACGACGGCGTAGACGCCTTTCAGGTTGACGCGAATCATATTGTCCCATTCGCGCTCGGTGAGTTTTTCGATGGGCGTGTCCACGTGATTCCATATGCCCGCGTTGGCGACGAGAATATCGAGGCGGCCGAGCCTTTCGTGAGCGAACTCCACGAGCTTCTTCGCTTCGGGCATCTTGCCGAGATCGGCCTTGAAGGATTCGATGCGCGTGCCATGCTTGCGCGCTTCCTGCGCAACCTGCTCGGCGGCGTCGCGATCGCGGTGATAGCCAAACACGACATCCGCGCCCGCCTGCGCGAAAAGCTTCACCGTCGCGGCACCGATGCCCCGTGAACCACCCGTCACAAGAGCCGCCTTGCCTGCCAGAGAGATCATATGTCCTCGGGAAACATTTGAAGTTTCAAATCAAAAATTCGGTGACGGCCCGCGGCCAAGGCTGCGGGCTCAGGCGCGCGTGGGCGCTTGGCGCGCGGCCGCCACGAGTTCGCGGAAGAGCGCACGTGCTAGCAAATCCGTTTCCGCCATTCGCTCGGGATGCCATTGCACGCCCATCACCCAGGCGGAATCGCCGGCCATTTCGACGGCTTCGATCACGCCATCGGGGGCCCGGGCAACGACTCGCAGATTGCGCCCCGGATCGAGAATCGCCTGATGATGAGAGCTGTTCACGCGCGCCTCGCCGGCGCCGGCGGCCATCTCCGCGAGGCGCGACCCAGGCTCGATGCGCGCGCCATGGAATGGCTCCGGCGCGCCATGCTCGCGGTCCCAATCGTGCTGAATCGGAGAGTGGAGTTCACTCGCAATATCCTGAACCAAACTTCCACCCAGAAACACGTTGAGGCTTTGGATGCCGAAGCAAATCGCCAGAACCGGCTTCTTCTGCCTGAAGGCATGATCGAGCAGGAAGAAATCGGTTCGTTCCCGGTCGGGATCCGCATCTTCGCATTCCGGATGCCGCGGCCGGTGAAAAAGCGACGGATCAACGTCCGCGGGACTGCCCGGCAGCAGGAGCGCATCGAGGGTCGCGGCAAGGCTTTCGAGTTCCTGCGGTGTAAGCGCAAGCGAAATTGCCACCGGCTCGCCGCCGCCCACGCGAACCGCCTGCAGATAAGGCTCGATCTTCCTGCCTTCGTCCGTAAGCTCTTCTTTTTTAGTACGATACGGGACACCGACGCGCGGCTTGTGGTTTTCCCCGGCACTCATGACTCGCCCATCGTATCATCGCTGCTGGGTGCGAGCAACTCGCCCACCCTGTGTCGCGGAGGCGGCTTGCAAAACCTTGCGCTGGCCCCAATAAGCGCGCAGATCCCCGACGAGGTAAAGCGAACCGGCAGCGAATATGGCATCTTCGGGTGACGCCATTTCGAGCGCGCGTTCGAGCGCCGCGGCAGGATCGTGAACCACGATTGCATCGCGCGTAAGATGCGCGGTCAGCTCCGCGAGGCGCGCGGCGGAGATCGCGCGCGGCTGGCGCGGCTCGGTGAGAATCACGGCGCTGGCGCGCGGGAAGAGCAGGCCCGCGATCTCGTCAACGGCTTTATCGCGCATCGCGCCATAGACAAGCAGAATGCAGCGGCCCTCGAAATTCTCATCCCAGAATTTTCTCAATTCCCTGGCGGCCTCGGGATTGTGCGCACCATCGAGATACACAGCGGGCCGGGCTGCCAGCCGTTCGAGGCGTCCGGGCCAGCGCGTGATTGCAATGCCGTAGGCAATCGCGTCGTCGCCGACCGGGAATCCGCGCACGGCCAGAAGCCGCGCGGCAGCGGCGGCGGCAAGCGCGTTGCGAAGCTGAAATCGGCCGGGCAGGGGCGGCGCGAGCATGAGTCTTTTGCCGGAATCCGGCGCCGCGGTCACGGCGCGATAGAATCCGCCCGCCGAATGCGTTTCTTCGAGGCGCCAGGCTGAATCCACTTTCACGAGGCGCGCGCCTACGTCCTGGCATCGCCGCACGATCACGGCACGCGCTTCCGGGCGCTCCGCGGCGCTCACCACATCCGCGCCGCGCTTGATGATGCCCGCCTTCTCCGCCGCGATTTCTTCGATGGAATGGCCGAGATAATTCTCGTGATCGAAATCAATGGAGGTGATGACGGCGACCTGCGGCTCGATGATGTTGGTCGCGTCGAGACGCCCTCCCATCCCCACTTCATAGATGGCGAAGTCCAGGCTGCCCCCGGCGAAAAGCGAAAACGCCATGGCCGTTACACATTCGAAGAACGTGGGATGCGCGGCGAGTTTTCCGGCGGCGAGCAGTGGCTCGATGGCGTCGCGCACGCGCGTCCACGCCGCGGCAAAATCCTCGTCCGAGACAGGCTCGCCATTGAGGCGGATGCGCTCGTTGATGCGTTCGAGGTGCGGCGAAGTATACAGGCCGGTGCGCAGGCCGGCGGCGCGCAGAATGGATTCGAGCATGGCCGCCGTGGAGCCTTTGCCGTTCGTGCCCGCAATGTGCGCGCATGGTACGGCGCGTTCGGGATTGCCCAGCGCTTGGGCAAGAATCGTGATGTTCTCGAGGCCGAATTTTTCGGCGCGCGCCTGACGCGGCGCGCCCAATTCGCGCCCCAGCGCCATGAGCGCGCGGACGGATTCGTCGTAGTTCATGCGGATTCGAGAAAGAAGTCGAGCGCCCGCGCCACGTAGGGCTTCAGCTTCTTGCGAGGAACGACGGCGTCGAGAAAACCGTGCTCGAGGAGGAATTCGGATGTCTGAAAGCCTTCGGGCAACTTCTGGCGGATGGTCTGCTCGATCACGCGAGGGCCGGCAAAGCCGATGCGCGCGCCGGGCTCGGCGATATTCAAATCGCCCAGCATGGCGTAACTGGCGGTGACGCCGCCCGTGGTGGGATCGGTAAGCACGGAGATGAAGGGCACGCGCGCTTCGTCGAGCCGCCCGAGCGCCGCCGAAACCTTGGCGAGCTGCATCAGGCTGACGGTGCCTTCCATCATGCGCGCGCCTCCTGAACAGGAAACGATAATCAGCGGCTGGCGCTGGGCGAGCGAGCGCTCGATCGCGCGCGCCACCTTTTCGCCCACCACGGCGCCCATCGAGCCGCCGATGAACGCAAACTCCATCGAGCAGCAGATTACCGGCCGGCCATTGAGGCGGCCCTCGGCGGTGAGGATGGCGTCGTTCATGCCGAGTTTCTGCTGCGCGTCCTCGAGGCGCTGGGCGTAGGGCTTGGTGTCCGTGAAATGGAGCGGATCGTTCGAGGCGAGTTCGGCGTCGTGCTGGGTCCATTGATCGTCGTCGAGAAGCAAATCGAGGCGGCGGCGCGCGCCGAGGCGAAAGTGATGCTCGCACTTGGGGCATACTTCCCAATTCGCTTCCAGGTCCTTTTTCCAGATGGTCGCGCGGCAGGCGCTGCACATGGTCCAAAGACCTTCCGTGCGGACGCGGCGCTCGTCCACGGGCGTGGGATTTTCAATCGGCGCTTTTTCTCTTTTGAACCAGGTCATGGTTGAATGCTTGGCCTCGTCTAATAATCTATTCCGCGCTGCGCGAGAATGCCTTTCGTGTACGGATGCTTCACTTCGCGCATCTCGGTGACCATGTCGGCAGCTTCGACCAGCCGCGGATGCGCGTTGCGCCCGGTGCAAATCACGTGGACGCGCTCGGGACGCTTCTCGAGCGAGGCCACTACGCGCTCTGGGTCGAGCATTTTATAGCTGATCACGTAGTTGATTTCGTCGAGCACGACTAGATCGTATTGCTCGCTGTAAATCCGTTCGCGGCCGTATTCCCATGCCTGTTCGCACAGCCGCACGTCTTCCGGGTCCGTATCCGCGCCGCCCACCTTGACGAAGCCGCGGCCCATGGGGCGGATTTCGAATTTGTCGTCGCCGAGCATCTTGGCCGCGTCGAGCTCGCCATAGTGCCACGAGCCTTTGATAAACTGCACCATCAGCACGCGCAGCCCCTGCCCCACGGCTCGAAAGGCGGTGCCGAGCGCGCAAGTGGTCTTGCCCTTGCCCGGTCCGGTGTAAACAATCAGGAGTCCCTTGCCTTGCGGCATTCTTCCGCGCCCCGTGAGGACAATTTCTAATAGTGGCTGCAGCCCTGCAAAACGTCAAGAGTCGCGCCTTGCTGATTAGCGCGCCACACAACAAAGTCTGAAGACCTCAATGGCGAAACGAAGGTCTTTCGACTCTCAACGATTCGCTGAAGAATTTTGGCAATCAGCAGGCGGGATCGGCAGCGTTAATTGCAGTCAGCCTCTTTGATCGTCATACTTACCCAGGCTATCGAATGTGCCCTAGCGTAAAAGGAAAGCCAATAAGGTCGGGTAACAACGACGACCACGGATTTGTTGCCATTTCTCCATCGAAATACTTGTCGCACTTGAGTCTTCTTCACACGGCGAAGCACCGGGACCTGTTTTTTGTAGAACGGCTTTAGCGACTCGACAGCGACACGCAGGGGGTCGCTGAATGCCCAGTCTTGTCCCCCATCGTCGGCCAGTTTTTGTTCCACAATGGCCTGTTCGGCTGTCCCATCCGAGTCGGGGATAGAGACGTACCTGATATAGTGCATGCTGCGATAATTGCAGCCCTCCGCTTCGTACCAGCCTGCCTCCGCGGTGTAATCCACGTCCTTTCTTGTGTGTGGCTCAAACCACTCCACACGTTGAATCACAAGAAGGCTACAACAACCGAGATGTCCGGCCCCGCCCCAATATATTGAGCCGTCGACGGTCCGCTTTTCTCCGGAAAAGAATCTCCCAACTGCCGTGACGCGCACCGTCGTGTCCTGTTCCCTTTCCAGAAGATCAGCGAATCGCTGAAACACGACGTCCTTGATCAGAGGGATTTGTATTCCTTCAACAGTCAAGGTTTTAGACCGTGTTCCTCCACCGGCTTCGCCAGGACAACAGTAGGCTGTGTTCGACTCAGTTTTGCCGCCGTACATAACCCAAATGGAGAAGTGCTCTGAGGAATTGGGGCAATTCGGTTCGCTGATTTGGAAATCCTCGAATCCGTGCGTCACAAAGGCAGTCAGTCGCACAAGTCCGTGGTTGTAAGTGGCTGGATCCCTAGCCAGTTCGCAATAGGTTACGTTGCGTGGCTCCGCAGCGGCATCCGAGGAGCGCTGTACGGACTGAGCCGACAGGGGGAAGGCTACCACAAGCAGCCCAAATAGGAGTTTCGGTATATCTTTCATTTCGGGCGCAAACGCCGCACATGGTAGGACCTATCAATGAGAAAAGCAAATGGACTTTGAGGGTCATATGGGATTCTCTGCCCTCTGTGTCTCCGTGGCAGAAGTCATTTCGGATAAGGATGCCCCGCGAGGATCGCGAATGCGCGATAAATCTGCTCGGCGAGGACGACGCGGGCGAATTCGTGCGGCATGGTGAGCGTCGAAAGAGAGATTTTGTGTATTGCGCTGGCGTGGAGGTCGGGAGGAAAGCCGGCGGCATCGCCGCAGAGAAACACAAGCTCGCGCACGCCTCGGTCGCGCAGGTTTCTCAGCCAGTGCGCGAATTGCTCGGACGTGAATTGCTTTCCGGCGGCGTCCAGCAGCACGACAGTCGCGCCCGGCTCGATTTTCAATTTGCGCAGCGCGGCGGGCGAGGAATCGCGAAGCTCGTTGATTTCGATTGTGGCGTAATGCCGGATGCGGCCAGCGTAATCATCGAGAAGCGCGCGGATTTCCTCGCGCCGCGTCTTGCCGAGCATGATGAGGTGGATTTTCATGGTTGCTGAGCGCCGACGTTTACAGTCGGTATGAAAGCTGCAAAACCGGAACTTCAGGGGCTAAAGCCCCGTCCGTTGTTGCCGCTTATGCCGCGGTTGAAACCGCGGCCTACAAAGCACCTTGCATGCGTCGTGGCTGCCCTTCGACGCTCAAAGTAAAAAACAACGACCTACAAAACCAAAAAGTGCGGGTGCCTAAAGCAGGCCGTATTTCTTGCGCTTCTCGAGGAGCGTTTTGCGGCTGATGCCCAGGATTTCGGCGGCGTGACCAATTTTGAAATGCGTGGCCTCGAGCGTGGCTTGGATGGTCTCGCGCTCGATATCCTCGAGCGACCGCAGCGCGCCTTCCGCGCCGGGCGCTTTCTTCGCGGCGCGCAGAATTTCAGGGAAGTTTTCCGCGCGCAGCACTGAATCCTTGGCAAAAACAAGCGCGTGCTCGATGGCGTTCTTGAGTTCGCGCGCATTTCCCGGCCAGGCGTACGATTCGAGCACCGCGAGCGCCGTCGGATCGAGCGCCGCATCCGACCGGCCATGGACGGGCCCGAGCCGCGCGAGAAAGTGGGCCGCGAGCGGCGCGATGTCCGCCGGGCGTTCCCGCAGCGGCGGGACGGAAATCGCGAGCACGTTCAAGCGAAAGAAAAGGTCCTCGCGAAAGCGGCCGGAGGAGACGGCGCTCGTCAAGTCGGTATTCGTCAGCGCCATCAGGCGCGCGTCCATGTGCAGGGTTTCCGTTCCGCCCAGGCGCTCGAACGTGCGCTCCTCGAGCACGCGGAGGAGTTTCGCTTGCATCGCCGGCGTGAGCGCGGCCACTTCGTCGAGCACGATGCTTCCGCCCTGCGCCATTTCGAGCCGGCCCGGCTTGCGGCTGACGGCGCCCGTGAAGGCGCCGCGCTCGTGGCCGAAAAGCTCGGATTCGACGAGTTCCGAGGGCAGGCTGGCGCAATCAATTTTCAGGAAGGGGGCTTCGCGCCGAGGACCGCGCTCATGAATCCAGCGCGCGAGCTGGTCCTTGCCCGTGCCGCTTTCGCCGGTGATGAGCAGCGTGGTGGCCGTGGCCGCAAGCTTTTCGGCCACCTCCAGAACGGCGCGCGAGGCCGGATCGGCCGCCACCCATACGATGTTTGCCGCAGTCATGGCTGTGCCGCGCCGCTTTCGGATTCCTCGCGCGGCTCCGGCGGTTTTCCGAGGGCGGGAAAATCCAAACGCTCGGCCGAGCGCCACAGCCGCTCGAGATCGTAATATTCCCGCGCACGCTCGCTGAAAATATGCGCCACAAAGGCGCCATAATCGAGAAGAACCCACTCCGCGCTGGCCTTCCCCTCGCGATGGGCCAGACGCACGCCGTGACTCCGGAGCCGCTCCTCGATCTCTTCGCCGATGGCCTGGATTTGCGGATGGCTGCGCCCGGAACAAAGCAGAAAATATTCGGCGAAGGCCCCGACACCGGTAAGCCGGAGCACGGTGATGTCCACTGCCTGCTTATCCTGGGCCGCTTCCACGGCCCAGCGGATTTCAGCGCGAAGGGGGTTGAGCGTCACCGGTAGAGGGCCTGCCCGAGAATGTATTCCTCCACGCGCGCGGGCACAAGCCCGTGAATGCTCTGCCGGCTTTCGACGCGCTCGCGGACTTCCGTAGAGGAAACGTGGCTTGCAACGGTTGCGAGCAGATGGACCATGGACTTCCGCAGCACGATTTTGTGCGGGTCATTCGTCTCCGTGCGCCCCAGCTTTTCCGGCGGCACCACCAAACGCAAGGCATCCAGGCGGAAGCCTGGACGGCTGGCGACGATGAAGTCGCAGGAGTCGAGCAGCGAGTCGTAGCTCTTCCACGCGGGGATTTCCAGGAATTGGTCCGCGCCAAGAATGAAATAGAGGTGATCGCCGGGATGCTCGTGGTGAAATTTTCGGACGGTGTCAATCGTGTAATAGACGCGCGGCGCCGCGCCATCCACGGGCGGCTCGGCCAGCGACGGCAGAAACCGGGAATGTTCCGCGCAAGCGAGCGCGACCATGGCATAGCGGTGAAAGAAGCGCGTGAGCCGCGGCCGCGTCTTGTGCGGCGGACGCACGGAGGGAATGAAATAGATGGCGTCCAGATGAAAGCGCCGCAGGGCCGCCTCGGCCACGGCCATGTGGCCCGCGTGGATGGGGTCGAACGTCCCGCCGAAGAGCGCCACGGAGCGGCGATGCTCTCCGCCGGACGTTTTATGAGCGGCGTGCGACGTCAATGCTCCCTCGAAGAGGCGTGTCCGGATGCTCGTCGGCCGGCGGGGCGGATGATTCTTCCGCGTGATTCGCGGACTGGCGCGCCGGCTCCCCACGCGAATCGACTGGCGCGTTGGGTTTGGGGATGCGGTCGAGCGCATCCGCCATCGCGCGCACCAGTTCCGTGATTCCCTCGCCCGTGGCGGAAGAGACGGCATGAAATTCCAAGCCGCGCTTGGCGGCGAAGGCTCGCAATTCTTCCAGGTGTTCGCGATTGGTGGTGGCGTCGAGTTTCGTGGCCACCACGATCACCGGCTTCTCCGCCAGCGCCGGGCTGAATGCCGCAAGCTCGTGCTCGATGACTTCAAATTCGCGGACCGGATCGCGATCGTTCGCGTCGCTTGTGTCCACGAGATGCGCGATCAGCCGCGTGCGCTCGATGTGCTTGAGAAACCGCGTTCCCAGCCCGGCGCCTTCATGCGCTCCTTCGATCAGTCCGGGAACGTCGGCGACCACGAAAATGCGCCCCATGCCCGGTGCGACGCCGGGATCGGCGGAAACCACCCCCAGGTGCGGCTCGAGCGTCGTGAACGGATACGCGGCAATTTTCGGCCGCGCCGCGGAAATGCGCGAGATCAGCGTGGATTTTCCCGCATTCGGGAAGCCGACGAGCCCCACGTCCGCAAGCAGTTTCAGTTCGAGACGCAGACGGCGCTCCTGGCCCGGCCGCCCGTCTTCGTGTTCGCGCGGAGCCTGATGCCACGGCTTCGCGAAGTGCGAATTTCCGCGCCCGCCATGCCCGCCGCGCGCTGCCAAGAAGCGCTGACCGGGCTCGGTGAAATCGAAAAGCTGCTCGCCCGAGTCCGCGTCAAACACGATCGTGCCCACGGGCACGGCAAGGACTGTCTCGGCACCGGAGCGCCCATGGCAATTGGAGCCTTCCCCATGGCGCCCGCGTTCGGCGCGAAACTCACGGTTGTAGCGGTAGCGCAGAAGCGTGTTGTCGTGCGGGTTCGATTCGATGTAGATGTCGCCGCCGTTCCCGCCATCGCCGCCCGATGGGCCGCCGCGCGGAACGAACTTCTCCCTGCGGAAGGCCATGCAGCCGTTTCCGCCGTCGCCAGCCTTCACCAGGATTTTGGCTTCGTCAACAAACACGTGCTGCTCGTTTCGCGAGGACGGTCGAATGATGGATGCTGCGCCACGCCTGTGGAGAAAAATAGAAACGGGCAACGCCCGAGAGGTACGTCATGGATGTGAAAGTCTCAATCGGCAGCGGGTGCAGCAGCCTTTTCTTCGCCGCTCGATACGGCATCTTCGGCTGGAAGGACGCTGATGAAGCGGCCGCGCGCGCCCTTGTCTTCGAAGCGCACCACGCCGTCAATGCGTGCGAATAGAGAATCATCCTTGGCCCGCAAAACATTCTTGCCGGCTTTGTAGCGCGTGCCGCGCTGGCGAATCAGGATGCTCCCGCCGGTTACCACCTGCCCGCCGAACCGCTTGACGCCGAGCCGCTGTCCCTGCGAGTCGCGTCCGTTTGTGGATGACCCGCCACCCTTTTTGTGTGCCATTTTTGGAGAACCTTTATGCGAGCTGGATTTCGCCGACTTCGACGGCGGTATAGCCCTGCCGGTGGCCGCGCTCGATCTTGTACTGCCCGCCCGTCTTGTATTTGAGAACTTTGAGCTTTGGACCGCGCATATGCTTCGTGATTTTCCCGGTCACCTTGGCCTTGGCGGCATGCTCGCCGCCCAGAATCTTTTTCTCGTCCGTGCGCACGGCGATCACGTCTTCAAACGTGACCTTCCCGCCGACCTTGCCCTCCAGCCGCTCGACCTGTACGGTCTCGCCCGGCGCGACACGGTACTGCTTGCCTCCACTGCGAATCACCGCGTACATGCTGCCTCCCGCCGCAATTGATGAAACACAATTATACTGGCACGCTGCCATTTACGTCAACGAAGCCCTTAGCAGTCTCTTCGCGCGAGTGCCTCCGATAAATCTCGAGCTGCTGAGCCATGGGTTCGTCCCAGGATAATGATTGAGCGACGTCGCGGCAACCGTCGCGGAGACGCGCGTAAAGAGTGTCGTCCGCGAATACGCGGGTGATGGCAGCTTGCAGGGCGTCGAGGCGATGCGGGATGGCGAGCCCGGCGCGAGGAACGATCCACGGCGCGATGCCACATTGGTCCGTGACGATCACGGGTGTGCCCGCGGCGACGGATTCGGCCGCGGTATTGCCGAAATTTTCGTTCTGCGAAGGAAGAACGAAGAGGTCGGCGTCGCGGTAAGCGGCCCACTTGTCATTTTCAAACAGCGGGCCGGTGAAGCGGACACGGTCCTGGACGCCCAGGTGAGAAGCCAGGTGGCGCAAGTGCTCGAGATAGCCACCGGCTTCATGGGGGCCGGCAAGAATGAGGGCCGCAGGCGGCGCATCGCCGGCCTGCCAGCGCGCAAAAGCCTCGAGTAGCATGTCGGGACTCTTCTTAGGGACGAGCCGGCCGAGAAAGAGAATCAGTTTCAAATTTGCAGGGAGATGGAACTTCTTGCGAAAGGTGGCAGGAGGGGGGAAGGAAGCGGGAAGGTCGATGCCATTGCGGCGAAGCTCGATCTTGTCGGCGGGAAGTTCGCCCTGGATGAATTCCTCACGCTCCTGTGCGGACGTAGCAATCACGCACGACGCGCCGCGCAGCAAGCGTCTCCCGAGGAGCCGATGATAGAGATGCTTGAGCAGTAGATTACGGAAGAGCGGCCGGAACATACCCATGGGCTCGACGACGTAAGGAACATGGCGGGCGCGGGCCGCCTCGGCCACGACAGGACCCAGAAGGTCATAAAGTCCGTAGATATGCACGAAATCGAACTCTCCGAGGCGCCGGCTGCAGAATCGAAAAATTTCTGGATTCAGAGTGACCGCTCGGTAGTGAGCCAGCATGGGAAGATAGACGACTTCAATGCCGCAGATACCTGCTGATCCCGCGGCGCGAGCATTGTCATACGTGGTGGTGAGTACGGTGACGGAGGCCCCGGCGCGCGCGGTATGCTCAGCAATAGCGCGGACTTTAATCGCAAGGCTTCCCTTTTCCCGAAACGGTTCGTATGCCGGCGTGACGTTCAGGATACGCATGAGGGGCCCGGCTTCACCGCCGCGCGCCAAACTTCGCAGGCGAGCCAGCGGAAGCGATTGATCGATGGAAGTCTGTTCATGCTGCAAACCAAGAGCCAGCCCGGGCGCAAGGCACGAGCCATCTTCTCGAACTAGACAAATCCATCAATCCCGCGAGTATATAACAAAGCGGGGAGAGGCACTAAACGCGCATGTGTCGAATGTTCTATTACCCTTCCAGAGAATTATTATTGGCGGACGGGGCTGGCTAAAATCGCGGCGCAGAAGTGCACAGAGCATGGGCTGGGACATGCTCTGACCCCCTCGTTACACTGGAAAAGCGTTAATCCGAGGCCGAAGAGCTTGCCACGGCCTTGCTTGGAATCGGGCGGCTATAGGAAGGCCTGTCGAGATCCGCCTCGGGGCCCTTTGATTCGCCGGCCTTGTCAATTTCGATCGAGCCTTTGAAGTAGGCGCCATCCTCGATCATGATGCGAGCAGTGGTCAAATCGCCCACCACCGAGCCGTCCTTCTTGATTTCGATGCGGTCGCGCGCGCGCAGGTTCCCCTTGACGTTCCCGTACACCACAACTTCACGGGCGATGACGTCCGCCGTGACGCGGGCGCTTCCGCCGATGGTCAGCTTGCGATCTTCCAAATGAACCAGCCCCTCGACGGTACCGTCTATGGACAGGTCCTCATTGCCTGTGATTTCTCCTTTGACGTGCAGGCTTGCGCCCAGACGGGCTGTGCCGCCGGACCCTGGCGTTGCGGAGTAGGTCGAATCCAAAGGTGCCATTTTCTTTGCCTCCCCATAGATTGGTGATGCGCTTGTTGCGTTCGATCTAGGCTGCTGCGGGAGCGGCGTTCTAGCGGGAGCGTCTTGCTTCTTGTCTCCCCACATTGATCCTCCTTGGGCCCAACTGCGCCGGAACCAGCATCATAACGATATGGACCGGGGCTATCAATCTAGTGCCCCGCGAAATCGAAGCCAAACCCAAAATGGTACAGTTGTGTCCGGGGAGATAATGGTTGCCCGGCGCCAGTTTTCCCAGTGATCTTCGTACCCGGGCTGAGCTTGCCGCATCATGCGCCTCCTTGCCCTCGGCGCGGGCATAACGTAGTATACGCAACCAAGTTCGCTTGCCAGCCCTAGGGCTGCATTCTGCTTCGCCGGGACGACGTCGCCGGTTTCATGGAGAAAAGGCGAAGGAGGGCAAAATGTTCTGCTCGAGATGCGGAAGCGTTGTGGTGGAGGGAACGTTGTTTTGCGCGGCGTGCGGCCAGCCGGTTGCGGGAGCTCCCGGCGTCCCGGTTAGCACCGCGCCTGTGGTATCCCAGCCGGTGATTGCGACCGCGCGCAAGCCCGTGGCCTACGCCGGGTTCTGGCTGCGCTGCGTGGCGTTAATTATTGACTCGATTGTGGTCGGCGCGGCGGCAAGAATTCTGCTGTTTCCTTTCTTTGCCGCTCTGGGCCTCCGAATGGCATTTTTCCATCGTTGGCCCATGGCTCCCATGGAGCCGGGAGAAATCGTGGCGCTCCTGGGGGCTATTTTTTGGCTCATCGCGATTATGTCCGTTGTGAAGTGGCTCTATTTTTCGTTGCTGGAAAGCTCCGCGTGGCAGGCGACTCTCGGAAAGAAGGCACTGGGACTCGAGGTTACAGACCTCGAAGGCTTCCGGATCAGCTTTGCGCGGGCGTCCGGACGCTTCTTCGGAAAAATTATTTCCGCGCTGATCTTGTGGATCGGTTTCATCATGGCCGGGTTCACGGAAAAGAAACAGGCTCTGCACGACATGATGGCGGGAACGCTGGTAATCCGAAAAACGTAGTGCGCGAGCGCCCGAGGACCGCGTGGAACAAGAGGAGCAAATGGACGGCGAGAAATGCGCGTCAATGGCGGCAGACGGCGCCGGGTATCACGGCATGCGCAGCCAGTCCGCCGACGATTCCTCCGGCGAACCACGCAGCTTCTCTCCCGACACTGGCGCCGCCGTTATTACGGCGCGCAAGCCCGTGGCCTATGCGGGCTTCTGGCTCCGCCTTGCGGCTTACCTCATTGATTCGCTCCTGCTCGGAATTGCTGTGGGAATTTTCATTTTCATGCCTCTGCTCAGGCAAGGGGGCGCGGGCGGAATGTCCCCGGATAATTTTTGGGCCATGTATACCGACATGAGCCGGCAAGGCATCGCGCGCCGCCTTTTGGTGGTGATGGCTGCGTGGCTATATTGGGCTTTGCTCGAAAGCTCCGCGTTGCAGGCCACGCCCGGCAAGAGGGCGCTTGGGCTTATCGTGACGGATCTTCAGGGCCGCCGCATCAGTTTCGCCCGCGCCTCGGGCCGCTTCTTCGGCAAGGCCATTTCCGGCTTCCTCCTGATGGCCGGCTACATCATGGCCGCCTTCACGGAGAAAAAGCAGGCGCTGCACGACATGCTCGCCGGGTGCCTGGTCCTCAAAAAGATTTAGGCGAAACCCCTCCGCGGCAAATGGCCCGGAATTGAATCCACAGGCGTATAATAAAGAACGATCACCCGAGAGGCTCGAAAAAATGGAAGTGACCATCAAAGTTCCCGACCAATTGGCTGCAGAGGCTCGTGCGCACGGCGTATCGGTCGAGGTCTATGTGCAGGAAATGCTGGCGCGAAAGGTCCTTGAAGCCACTGGCGATGGGCGTCTTCAGTCGGCTGGCGCGGCTATTGATCGAATCCTTGAGTTGCGCAAAGGGAACAGGCTCGCAGGCCTTCGGACGAAGGATCTGATCCACGAAGACCACAAGTACTGATGGCCATTTTCGTCGTGGACGCCTCGGTAGCGCTGGCTTGGTGCTTCGAGGATGAAGTCGGCAGTTGGGGAGACGGGCTTCTGGTCACATCGCGGCCAGGACGCGGACACTGCCCTGCCGCCGGGATCGCGGAACGCGCTTCACGATAATCTCAACGTCTCGGCCGAGCAGAGTCAAAAAGTGCATAAGCCGTTCCGTGGAGAAACCCGAGAGCTGGCCGCGCAATAGACGAGAGACTTTCGGCTGGTCAATCTTCAACACGCGGGCGGCGCGGGCCTGAGTAAGTCGTCGCGCGCGAACGGCCGCGGCGATCCGAATGGCAAGATCCGCCTTGGCGAGACGTTCTTCCGCGTTTGGCAACCCGATGTCGGAGAACACGTTGCCGCTGCCTTCCTCGACCTCAATTGCCTTCGTCATGGACCTGCGACTCCCTTCTGCGCCCCTAGCCATCGGGCGTGTTCTTCTTCGGCTCGCCTGAGCCGCGATTTAATCAAGTCAATCTCCGGTTTCGGCGTCTTAATTCCGGCCTTCGATTTCTTTTGGAACGCATGCAAAGCGTATATACGCCCGGCCAGTCGCACAGTGTAAACTGCGCGATACGTATCGCCGGCGTGGTTCTCCACGATCTCCAGAATTCCCGCACCCCCGAATCCTTTAAGCGGCCTTGCATCGGAGTGCTTGCCGCCCTGCTGTGCCAGGTAGAGCGCGTATCCGAAAGCGTCTTTGACCTCCTCGGGAAAAGACGCCAAGTCGGCTCTCGCGCTCCCGATCCAAATGACCGGCTTTATGCTGGGCGATGCCGTCATTTCTATATTATGCTTAAACGAGCATAAGAAGCAAGCGGTTATTATGGCCAGCCCTGATTCTAGTCAAACCGAGGGCGGGCATGCCAACCGTGGCGGGCGCTCCCACACCGCAAAAAATCACATCTTGACAACGCCCGCATACGCGTTCTAACCCCAGTTCCCAAAGGGCTTGCGGACCCTCCCCGCCACGTCGGATTTGACATCCATGTTATAATAAGGTGCGATCGATACTGAACAGACAACATAGACTCGTTGAGGGGCTCTCTGCATCTTCTATCTCCTTTGCTTCCTTTATCTCTTCCGACCCCTCCAGGCTCCAGTCTCAAGCCTCTGGCCTCAAAATTCTAATCCCAACTCGCGCAAGTAGAAGTGCCCTTAAATCTCTTAATATCAATGAAACCTATCGTTCTAATCGCAACAAAACGAAGGGGGTCGCGGGGAGACAAAGCGAAGAATTGGCGAACCGTCATCCAGATGAATAGGCGGCGTGGAATTCGGCGCGGATTTGGGCGGTGAGCTCGGAGGCGGGCACGGGGGTCGCGCCGGGCTCGGCGATGTCCGCGGTGCGAAAGCCGCGAGCGAGGGCGCGGTCCACGGCGGATTCGATGGCCTGGGATTCGGCGGCGAGGCCGAAGGATTCGCGCAGCATCATGCTGGCGGAAAGGATGGCGCCCAGCGGGCAGGCAACGTCCTTGCCCGCGAGCGACGGAGCCGAGCCATGAATAGGCTCGTAGAGAGCGGGCTGGCCGTCGCGGCCACGGCTCATCGAGGGGATGAGGCCAATCGAGCCGGCGAGCGCCGCAGCTTCGTCGCTGAGAATGTCGCCGAAGAGATTGGAAGTGAGAATCACGCCGAACTGCGCGGGGCGCAGGAGAATCTGCATGGCGGCGTTATCCACGTAGAGATGCTCGAGAGTGACTCCGGGATATTCGGGCGCGAGCGCCGTGACGCGCTGCCGCCAAAGCGCGGAAGTGGCCAGCACGTTCGCCTTGTCCACGCTGGCGAGAGGCCGCTTGTGCGCGGCGGCGCGGGCGAAGGCGTAGCGGGCCACGCGCTCGACTTCCGCGGCGGAGTACTCGGCGATGTCCATGGCGCGGGCGCCGCTTTTTTCGCCGTGGATTTCGTGCGCGCCGAAGTAGATGTCGCCGGCGAGTTCGCGAACGATTTCGAAATCACAATCCCGGATGCGCTCGGGGCGCAGCGGCGAAATGCCCACGAGCACGGGCCGCACGCGGATGGGCCGAAGATTGATGTAAAGGACGAGCGCCTTGCGCAGGCCGAGCAGGCCGGATTCCGGGCGCTTGCCGAGCGGGAGCGAATCCCACTGGCCCCCCCCCACGGCGCCGAGCAGGATGGCGTCGGCGGAGCGGCAGCCGGCGAGCGTTTCCTCGGGCAGGGGCACGCCGAATCGCTCGATGGCCGCGCCGCCGAAGGCGAGTTCGCGAAATTCGAAGCGATGGCCGAACGCAGCGGCGCAATCCTCAAGCAGGTGGACGGCGGCGCGCGTGACTTCGGGGCCGACGCCGTCTCCCGGCAACACGGCGATTGTCTTTTGCAGTCCGGTCATGGAATTTTTTTCCTTTTTCCTTGGATTCAGCGCACGGTCGAGGTTTTCGGGGCGGCGCCGGCGTGCTCGGGGGCATGGGCGCGGCGCACCTGGTGATAAATCGAGAGCAAATCGCGGTCGGTGATTTCCTTTTCAGCGTCGGCGCGGGCGATGGCGAGCTGATAGCATTCGGCCAAGTCCGCATCGGTGACTTCGTAGCCCAGGTCGCCCAGGCGGGCGCGAAATGCGTTGCGCCCGGAATGTTTTCCCAGGACGAGGCGGCGCGCGGGCACGCCAACCTTTTCCGGATTGATGATTTCGTAGGTGAGAGGATTTTTCAGGATGCCATCCTGATGGATGCCGGCCTCATGTGCAAAGGCGTTCGCGCCTACCACCGCTTTGTTCGGCGTTACGTGCACGCCGGTGATGGAGGAAAGCATGCGGCTCACGGGGTACAGCTTTTCAAGGCGCAGATGCGTGGCTACGGCGTAGTGGTTCTGGCGGACGTGCAGCGCCACGGCCAGCTCTTCGAGCGAGGCGTTGCCGGCGCGCTCGCCGATGCCGTTGATGGTGCATTCGATCTGGCGCACACCGGCCTCGATGGCGGCGAGGGAATTGGCGACGGCGAGGCCGAGGTCGTCGTGGCAATGGGCGCTGAGGACGACTTCGGGATGGGCGGCGAGGCGCGCGCGGACTCCGCGAAACATATCCCCGTATTCGTCGGGCGTGGAATAGCCGACCGTGTCGGGCAAATTGATAATCGTCGCGCCGGATTCGACGGCGGCGAGCACGGCGCGCGCGAGGTAATCCATTTCCGTACGGCTGGCATCCTCAGCGGAAAACTCGACTTCCTCGCAACGGCGGCGCGCGAAGCGCACCATTTCGGCGATGCGTTCGAGGGCTTCTTCGCGTGTGCTGTGCAGCTTGTATTTCAGGTGCAGGTCCGAAGTGGCGAGGAAGAGGTGAATGCGTGGCCTGGCGGCCGGTTCGATGCCGCGCAGGGCGGCTTCAATATCGTCCTGCCGCGCGCGGGCCAGGGCGGCTACGCGGCAGTGCTTGATTTCGCGTGCTACAGCCCGCGTGGCTTCCAGATCGCCGGGCGAAGCAATGGGAAAGCCGGCTTCGAGCACGTCCACGCCCAGCTCTTCGATTTCGCGGGCCAGGCGCAGCTTTTCCTCGCGGTTCATGGAGAAGCCGGGGGACTGCTCGCCGTCGCGCAGTGTGGTGTCGAAGATTTGGACGATGTCCATGGGCGCTCTTCCGGGCGCTTCCAGTAGAGCGCGGATGGGGCTATGGAGTCCAATTTATAATTCTTGCAGAGTGAATAAATTGCGCTTATAAAGGAGAGAACGGCCCGGGAGGGCCGCCCGCATGGATTTGGCGTCGCTTCAGGTGTTTCAGACCGTGGCGCGCGAGAAGAGCTTTTCCCGCGCGGCCGAGAAGCTCTATCGCACGCAGCCCGCCGTGAGCATCTCGGTGCGCAAACTCGAGGAATGGGTGGGCCAGCCGCTTTTCGTGCGCGGCGCGGGACCCGGGATGCTGACCGACGCGGGCGCGCTGCTGCTCGAGTACGCGGACCGCATGCTGAATCTGCGCGAGGAAATCAGCAAGGGGATGAAGGAGCTGCAGGGCCTGGAGCGCGGGCAGGTTTCCGTGGGCGTGAACGAAAGCTCGATCCACGCGCTGCTGCCGGCGCTGGGGCGCTACCGCGAGATGTACCCCGGGATTCACATCCGCGTGCAGCGCGTGTTTTCGCGCGACGTGCCGCGCGAAGTGCTGAATCACCATCTCGATATCGGCGTGATTTCCTACCTTCCCGAGGAGCGCGAATTGGCCGCCACGGAATTCTACCGGGATTCACTTGCACTGGTGGTATGGCCGGGACACCGGCTCGCGAAGAAACGCGAAGTGGATATCAGCGAGTTGGGGGAAGAGACGTTCGTGGCGCACATCGTGGAATCGCCCTACCGGCAGAGGGTGCTGCAGATGTTCGCGCGCCACCGCGTTCCCTGCCGGATGGATATCGAGCTGCCGACCATCGAGAGCATCAAGAGGTTCGTGGAGATGAAGAAGGGAGTGGCCATCGTGCCGCGAATGTGCGTGGAGGGCGAAATCGAGCGGGGCGACCTGCGCGAATTGGGGCTGCGGCAGATGCGCATCCACCGGCGGCTTTACCTGATCTACCGGCAGGACCGGCCGCTGGCCGCCGCCGCGCAGGAGCTGATCGAAATGCTGCGGAGGAAGCCGAGGGCTTCCTCCCGCCGGCTCTAGCGGCGCGTCCAGGCTATGTACGCCGCGCCTATCAGAGGGCACTCCTCATTGAGCACGACGTGGATGGGAATCTGGGCGATAAAAGCCTGCATTTTTTCCTTGCGTGTTGCGGCGGAGATGAATCGCTCATCCTTCATCTTCGGCAGGATTTTGGCCGCGATGCCCCCGGCAACGTAGATTCCGCCGCGCGCAACGGTGCGCACCGCCAGGTTCCCCGCCTCCGAACCGTACATCTCCACCCACAAATTGAGCGCGGCGGCACAGACGGGACATTCGCCCGAAAGTCCCCGCTCAGTGATACCCGGGCCTGCGTCAACGCCAGGCTCGTCAAAGTCCGGATGCCGGAGCTCGGGATTGAGGAATTCATGCACCCTTTTAAATCCGCTGCCCGCGAGGACGGTTTCCACACTGACGAACGGATGGCGCGCCTTCAGGTATTTCCACAATTCGCCCTGCTGTTCCGTGCTGGGTGCGAAATCGGCGTGGCCTGCCTCGGTGGCCAGGGCCAAGTGCCGCTCGCCATCCCAAAAGAGGATGGCTTCTCCCAGACCTGTTCCAGCGGCGATGACGGCTCGCGGGGCCTTGGGAGCGGCAACGCCGGGATTGATGGTCTGCAAATCGCCGGGTTCCATGAGCCCGATGCCGTAGGCGTCCGCCTCGAGATCGTTGAGCAGCCATACTCTATCGAGCTTCAGATGTTTCGATAGCACCGCGCCATCCACGACCCAGGGCAAGTTGGTGGCGTGGACGGCGTTGTTCACAACAGGCCCTGCGATTCCGAACGCCGCTGAGGTGACCTTTGCGGGGTTGTCATGCAGAAAATCCTTTACCATTTCCAGCAGGCCGGCTTGATCCAGGCTGATATAGCGCTTGTGGACCACGCGGACCAGCTTTCCCTTCTGTTCTTCAAACAGACCCAGATTCGTCTTTGTCCCCCCGATGTCACCCGCAAGGATCATCCAGTCCTCCAAAGTTTAGGATTAAAAGTGGAGCAAAAAAGTTACCCGGGAAAGCTACGTCATAGCACGCGCCAGTGGCGGCCGTCGGACGCGGTCAAATCATCGGCAGCCCTCGGCCCCTGGCTCCCCGCCGGATAATTGGGGAAGTCCGGCGGCGAAGCATTCTGCCACGCATCGAGGATGGGGTCCACCAGACCCCATGCGGCTTCCACGCTATCGGCGCGGTCAAAGAGCGTGGCATCGCCGCGCAGGCAATCGTTGATGAGGGTGCTGTAGGCATCGCTGGGAGTCCCGCCGAAGGCTTCCCGGTATCGAAAGTCCATGGTCACGGGGCGGATGTGCATCTGCGCGCCGGGCGATTTCGTGCCGAAGGAGAGAGAGATACCTTCGTCCGGCTGGATATTCAGGACCAGCGAATTGGGGCGGAGATTCTCGCCGCGGAACATCAGATGAGGCGCATCCTTAAACTGGATGGCTACTTCCGTCACGGGCCGGGCCAGGCGCTTGCCGGTGCGCAGGTAGAAGGGAACGCCGCTCCAGCGCCAATTGTCAACCAGGAGCTTCAAGGCCACGAACGTCTCGGTCGGCGAGGCGGGACTCACGCCGGGCTCCTGGCGGTATCCAGGCACGGGCGAGCCGTTGACGATTCCGGGGCCATACTGGCCGCGGACGACCTGTTTCTGGATCGTCTCCCCGGAAAATGGCCGGATGGATTGCAACACTTTGATTTTCTCATTGCGAACAGAGGTGGCATCGAAGGCGGCAGGCGCTTCGAGCGCCACAAGCGATGTGAGCTGCAGGACGTGGCTCTGGATCATGTCGCGCATCGCTCCCGTGGATTCATAAAACGCCGCGCGGCGCTCGACTCCCAGCGATTCCGCCGCGGTGATTTGGACGTGATCAATGTAATTGCGGTTCCAAAGAGGTTCGAAGATGCCGTTGCCGAAGCGGAAGACGAGCAGATTCTGCACCGTCTGCTTCCCGAGGTAGTGGTCAATGCGATAGACCTGCGACTCCTCGAAGACGGCCAGCACCCTCTGGTTCAAATCCTGCGCGGAAGCGCGGTCGTGGCCAAACGGCTTTTCGATGATGATGCGCGTCCAAGATTTTCCCGACTTCGGCTTCGCCAGGCCCGCCTTCCCGAGCTGCTCGATGATGTGCGGATAGACGTCCGGCGGAGTCGCAAGATAATAGAGACGGTTCCCACCAAGCTGCGCTTGGCGATCGAGCGCTTCGAGGCGCTGCGCCAGCCGCGTGAACGATTCGGGATCGTCGTAATTCCCCGTAAAATATTCCAACTGCTTCAGGAAGTCTTCCTGGCGGGCGGGCTGCGCCCCTGCTCCTGCTCCGTCGCCCTTCGGTAAGTCTTTCCCGGCGCCGCGGCGGAAGTCATCGTCACTCATGTGCGTGCGCGCAAACCCCAATAGACGGAACCGCGGGGCGAGACAATCGTGCCGCGCCAAGTCGAAAAGCGCGGGCAGCAGCTTGCGATGCGCCAAGTCGCCCGAGGCGCCGAACATCACAATCACGCAGGGGTCGCGCGGCACCTCACAGTAATACGGGTCCGCCTGCGGCATCACTGCGATATCTGTTGGACGGCTGCCCACCGGATATCCCCCATCCCTTTCTCCGTGCGGCACACAAAAACGAGCGTGCCTTTATCTCAGAATTGCTCCCCAACCGCAAGGACTTAGCCCATCATTGTACAGGGAAACTCCGGCATCTGTCCCCGCGCACTCTCTGGATTCCCCATCCTTTTCTTGCGCCATGCGGCTCGGAACGTGTTAGACTGCGGCAAGTCTCCCTCCAAGGGAGGATGTATGAAGCTTCGCAATTTGGTGGCCCTCGTAGTTCTCCTCCTTGGAAGTGCATCCCGCTGCCATAGCCAGGGTTTGGACAATAGCCTCAATGGACCGGCCATGGGGTCCGCGGGGTACATGATCGGCGGCAGCGTCCGCGATGCTGCTACAGGGCAGGCCCTCAATGGCATCCGCGTAGACTTGATGCGCCAAGGGGTAGTTTTGGAATTCGCGTATACGGTCAATAATGGCGGCTTCCAATTCAATGGCGTTCGCGGCGGAGAATATGTCGTCGAGGTAAACGCGGAGGGTTACGAGACTGCCGATCAAGATGTGGACATCGAGCGCGCATCGGTCTCTGGCGTCTCCTTAGACCTCAGGAAGCCGCTCGGTGCCTCTCCCGCAGGATCGAACGGAGCTGCCATATCTGCCCATGAGTTGAGTGCCCCATCGAAAGCCCGCGACGCCTACAGCAAGGGCATCGGCCTGATTCGTACGAATCCGGACTATAAGGGCGCGATTGTTCAGTTCCAGCGCGCCATCCAGATTTTTCCGGATTACTACGAGGCTTACGCCGTCGAAGGAGCCTGCTACATGACGCTCGGAGATGAGCCATCGGCCGAACAGGCCGCGCGGAAGTCCATCGAGCTTAGCTCCGGCAAGTATCCCCAGGCTCTCTTCCTGCTTGCGGGAATTTTGAATAAGGCCGGACGGTTCCCTGAAGCCGAGCCTGCTGCGCGGCAAGCGGTCGCCCAGGATGCTACGGCCTGGCAGGGTTACTTCGAGCTGGGGCACGCCCTTTCAGCGCTCAATCGGCCGCAAGAAGCCGAACCGAACGCGATTCGGGCCCGCGATTTGAATCCGAACAATCCCAGGGCCTATTTGCTTCTCGCCAACATCCATATTCAGCTCAAGAATAATACCGCCGAACTGCAGGACCTGGATGGCTATCTCAAGATCGCGCCGCCCGGGCCGCAGGCGGACGCGGTTCGCACGAGCCGGGACCAAATTCAGAAGAGTATCCAGGACGCGCAAGCGCGAGCAACGCCCCAGCCGCAGCCCCAGACCGCCAACTCCAAACCTTGATTTTTTTTCCTCCTGATTCGTCGCTATCACCGCGCCATGGCGCTGGAGTTTCCTCTGCGCTTGAAGTATCTCGAATGACAGAAAAATTCACTAAGGACTTGGGTCGGCATTGCGGAAGGAAACTCCGGCATCTGCCTCGGCATACGCTCTCCATTTTCCATTTCTCGCGCCGCGCGGTCCGGAACGTGTTACACTTCGCGTGCCCTCCCTCTGGGGGAAGATTTATGAAGTTTCGCAATTTGCTGGCTCTCCTCGTTCTCTTCCTTGGAAGTGCATTCCGCTGCCAAAGTCAGGGTATGGATCCCGGCGGACCGGGTATGGGGTCCATGGGGACCATGACGTACACGATCAGCGGCACCGTGCGTGATGATGCTACGGGGCAGACGCTCGACGGCGTCCGCGTGGAATTGAAGCGCGAAGGGATATCTTTGGAAAGCGAGTTTACTGGCAATACTGGCGGCTTCCAATTCAGTTCCGTGCCCAATGGAGAGTATGTCGTCGAAGTGCAGATGGATGGTTACGAGACTGCCGATGAAAACGTGGACGTCCTGAACGTAGCGGTTTATGGTGTCGAGATCGATCTCAGAAGGCCGCTCGGAACTTCTCCGGCGAAATCGAACAGCCCTGCAATATCCGCCCACGAGTTGAGCGCCCCGTCGAAAGCCCGCGACGCCTACGGCAAAGGCATCGGCCTGATTCGCTCGAATCCGGACTATAAGGGCGCGATTGTTCAGTTCCAGCGCGCCATCCAGATTTTCCCCGATTACTACGAGGCCTACGCCGTCGAAGGGGCCTGCTACATGGCGCTCGGAGACGAGCCATCGGCCGAGCAGGCTGCGCGGAAGTCCATGGAGCTTAGCTCCGGAAAATATCCCCAGGCTATTTTCCTGCTTGCGTCAATTCTGAATAAGGCCGAGCGGTTTCCGGAAGCCGAGACCACAGCACGACAGGGAGTCGCCGTCGATGCTAAGGCCTGGCAGGGACACTTCGAGCTGGGGCACGCCCTTTCAGCGCTCAATCGGCCTCAAGAAGCGGAGCCTGAGGCGATTCGGGCGCGCGATCTGAATCCGTCGAATCCCAGGGCCTATTTGCTCCTCGCCAATATCCACATTCAGCTCAACAACAACACGGCCGAACTGCAAGACCTGGATGGTTATCTCAAAATCGCGCCGCCCGGCCCGCAGACGGACGCGGTTCGCAAGAGCCGAGATCAAGTTCAGAAGAGTATCCAGGACGCGCAAGCGCAAGCACCGGCCCAGCCGCAGACTGCCAAGCCTCAGCCTTGATTTTTTCTTTTGCTCCTAGCCCGCTGCTATCGTCGCGCCATGGCGCTGGAATTTCCTCCGTGCTTGCAGTATCTTGAATGACGGAAAAATTCACTGGAGGAATTTACATGGCCGAAGAAAAGCGACCGGACGCTGCTGCGTCAGCCGCCGCACCAGAAGCAGGCGCGCAAGCGGTCCGTATGGTGAAGTGCGTGAAACTCGGCCGCGAGCTGCCCGGCCTCGACCGCATTCCCTGGAAGGGCGAACTCGGCAAGCGCGTCTATGAGAACGTCTCGAAGGAAGCCTGGAAGGCGTGGGTGGAGCACTCGAAGATGCTCATGAACGAATTTCGGCTCAACCCGCTCGATCCCAACTCCCAGAAGGTGATGGAAGAACAGATGGAAACATATTTCTTCGGCGATGGCGCCAAACTTCCCGAAGGGTACGTCCCGCCGAAACATTAGAAGTTTTTTCTTCGTGGAGCATCCTCAGCCGTCTTGCAACATTTACTTGAGCTTGGCGGGACAGGACTGCAGCAGCTGGGGGTCTACTGCGATCGGGATAGGATCCGAGGAAATCGTCCCCGTATACAAAGAACCGACATCGGCCCAGCGCGCGCGTTGAGTATCTTCATTGTCTTGCGTCGGCGGCCATGTGAAGAACACGAACTGCACGGCGGCCTTGCCCTTCAGGTCAAGTCCGATGATCGGATATTCTTGCTCCTCGCTGTAAAACATGCCAGGGCCGAGCGCCATGAACAGATGTTCATCCGAGAGATCGATTATCGCCCCGGGGATAAAGGCTAATTTTTCGTACTTTCCGGCGAGAATATCTGCGGGGGTTGCCGCAAACCGTGCCTGAGCCTCCTGCAGCGCATTCCTGTACAGAACTATCCTCGTGTCCGTAGTATTGTGGACGAAAATGGAAAACTTCAGCCGTAGCGTGCCCGAATCGCACGTCCCGCCCAAGAATGTCATGAAAGCCTCCAGAGGGTCTGCCGGAGGGGCTGCCCCGAGCAGGCGTTGTGTCTCCGTAACCCACGCTGACTTGACTAGATCCGGTATCGCCTTGAATTTGTCTTCTTGCAGGAGTTTGGCGATTTCTTTGCTTTTGCCTAACCAGATCAGTGAGCCGTCAGGGTTGACTTGATAGACATATTTCTTCGTAACGACCAAGTCCCCTTGAGTAGCCTTTAAGCTCAACGCATAGAAAACGTCACTATCTTCTGGCGCATCGCTGAGAATATCTGTATGGAAGCCCAGGAGCGCGTTGTCGATCGTTTCCTCTAGGACTGCCTTATGCATTCGGCGTTTTTCGATGATCCTCGTCCCGTCGGCGGAGATCGTGTACCGAATGTCCCCGCCAAATGGCAGCACTCCGGCATCCGTTTGCGCCGGGATTGCATACACGTACCAGTCGCCGGACGCCGTTGGAAGGACGGACATGTTGTATGGCCGCTGCGGATTTACGTCTTGTGGGAACTGAGTCATGGCAAGTTCGTGGGCTTTTGCCGCTCGGAGGTAGAAGTCACTGTCTTCCAGCGGTGGATCGTGTTTTGTGACTTTGTACTCCGTTGAGCTAGCGATTTGTTGCGCATCGTACACGATCAGGAATTTGGTTTTTTCTTCGTTGAATCGCCCCCATGCGACTACCCATCCAGTATCGGCCTTTCTAGCTATATAGAGCGGGATCTCGCTTTCTGAGGGTTTGAGCGGTTCTACCGCGTCACTGGCGTGCCATGCCGCCGCGTCGTATCCGGCGAGCGCGCGCCCTCTTGTGGAAATTGCCGTTAATTCCGAATCCGAGGGCGGACTGTCATTTTGCGCTTGTGCCCATTGACAGCACGCAAGCACCACAACCGCCCAGCAAAGATTTGCCATCCATTTCACTGCGCCCTCCTTCAAAACCGGCTTGCTTTTGCCCGGAGTGGGCCGATGGAATTACCTTATTTCACCGCGCTAACTTTTTTGTCAACAATAAAGATTGTTTGCTCGCGCCCGGAGATCACTGGTTGCCAGCCTTGCAATTCAGTCCTTCCGTACTAAGATAGATCATGGAATTTTCAATCAACGAGGGGCGTCGCCGCAGGAGTCAACGCCACACGATCCACTGCGTACCAGAATGCATCTCAACATGACAACTGCCTCGAAAAATTCGTTCTCGGCGCGTGCGCCGTTGCGCGTGGGCGGCGACTCGTTCGATATCTATCGCCTGGACGCTCTCGCGCGCGCCGGGATTGGGAATGTGGAGCGCCTGCCATTCTCCCTGAAAGTTCTGCTCGAAGGCCTTCTGCGGCACGAGGACAACCATTTCGTCCATCCGGAAGACATTCGCGCGCTGGCAGGCTGGTACCCTTCGAGCACGGCGGGCGCCACGGAAAAGGAAGTTTCCTTTATGCCCGCGCGCGTGCTGCTCCAGGATTTTACGGGCGTTCCGGCCGTCGTGGACCTCGCCGCGATGCGCGACGCCATGCGCAACCTGGGCGGCGATCCCAAAAAAATCAATCCGCTCCTCCCGGTGGAGCTGGTGATTGACCATTCCGTGCAAGTGGACATGTTTGGCGGCGCTGGGGCTTTCGCCTTTAACGCCCAGCTCGAAATGCAGCGCAATATCGAGCGATACGCTTTTCTCCGCTGGGGGCAGAAAGGCTTTGAGAATTTCAAAGTTGTCCCGCCGGATACGGGCATCTGCCACCAGGTGAACCTGGAATATCTTTCGCGCGTCGTCTTCAGCGAGAAGCAGGACGGCACGTGGGTGGCCTTCCCCGATTCGCTGGTGGGCACCGATTCGCACACGACGATGGTCAACGGCCTGGGTGTATTCGGCTGGGGCGTGGGCGGGATCGAAGCGGAAGCAGCAATGCTGGGCCAGCCGCTCTCGATGCTGATTCCGGATGTGATCGGTTTCAAGCTGCACGGCCGGCTGCCCGAAGGCGCCACGGCGACGGATCTGGTCTTGACGGTCACGCAGATGCTGCGGAAGAAGGGCGTAGTCGGGAAATTCGTGGAATTTTACGGCACGGGTCTTACGAGTCTCACGATCCCCGACCGCGCCACGATCGCCAACATGGCTCCCGAATACGGTGCCACGATGGGTTTCTTCCCCGTGGATGCGGAGACGCTCGCGTATCTTCGGTTCACAGGGCGCAGCGAAGACCGCGTGCGGCTCGTCGAATCGTACACGAAGGAGCAGGGGCTCTTCCGGACGGATCAAACCGCCGACCCGATATTCTCGAGCCGCATCGAACTCGACCTTGCGGCCGTGGTGCCCACGATGGCCGGTCCCAAGCGCCCGCAAGATAGCGTGCCGCTGACGCACGCCAAGGCGGCGTTCGAAAAATCGCTCACGGCAGCTCCCAAACACGTGCACGTGCGGAACAACGGAGACCAATTCGAACTGAGCGACGGCTCCGTGGTAATCGCCGCCATCACGAGCTGCACGAACACTTCGAATCCTTCGCTGATGCTTGGCGCGGGCCTTCTGGCGAAGAAGGCCGTCGAACGCGGGCTTCAATCGAAGCCCTGGGTGAAAACCAGTTTCGCGCCGGGATCGAAGGTCGTGAGCGATTATCTGGAAAAGTCCGGCCTGATGCACTACCTCGAATCGCTGCGATTCCACCTGGTGGGCTATGGCTGCACGACTTGCATCGGCAACAGCGGCCCGCTTCCTGAATCCATCGGCAAGGCGATCAAGGAGAATAATCTTGTCGCTGTGTCGGTGCTCAGCGGGAACCGCAATTTCGAGGGGCGCATCAATCCGCTGTGCCGCGCGAACTATCTGGCTTCGCCGCCGCTGGTGGTGGCCTACGCGCTGGCCGGACGAATGGATTTCGACATGGCCAGCGAGCCGCTGGGCACGGATCCATCCGGCCAGGGCGTATTTCTTCGCGACATCTGGCCCGCGCCCGCGGAAGTGGAATCGGCGATGCGCAGCTCGATTTCGAGCGACATGTTTCGGAAGGAATACGCCGCCGTTTTCACGGGTGACGAGCACTGGCGCGCCCTGCCCGTTCCCGAAGGCGACCTGTACGCCTGGGACGGGAAGTCCACATATATCAAGAATCCGCCCTTCTTCGAGAACATGCCGGTCGAGCCAGCGCCGCTCGAGGATTGGCGCGGACTGCGGGCGCTCGCCGTGCTCGGCGACAGCATCACCACCGATCACATTTCTCCCGCCGGCTCGATTCCCGCGGATAGTCCGGCCGGAAAATACCTGATTTCGCTCGGCGTGCAGCCGAAGGATTTCAATTCCTACGGCGCGCGGCGCGGCAATCATGAGGTGATGATGCGCGGGACGTTTGCAAATATCCGCCTTCGCAACCAGCTGGCTCCGGGCACAGAGGGCGGCTGGACCATCCATCAGCCCAGCGGCGAAAAAATGACGATTTATGACGCGGCGATGAAATACCGCGCCGAAGGCGTGCCGCTTATCGTGATCGCGGGGAAGGAATATGGCTCAGGGTCGTCGCGCGACTGGGCGGCCAAGGGAACAATTCTGCTCGGCGTGCGCGCTGTGCTGGCGGAAAGCTTCGAGCGCATCCACAGAAGCAACCTGGCCGGTATGGGCGTCTTGCCGCTCGAATTTATGCCAGGCGAAAGTGCGGAATCGCTGGGGCTCACGGGACTGGAGGAGTTCGATCTCGAAGGTCTCGCCAGGGATTTCGAACCGCGCAAGAAAATCCGCGTGCGCGCGCGCGGCGCGGACAGCAAGGAAAAAACATTCACCGCCATCGCGCGCGTGGACACGCCCTTCGAGGCCGCCTACTACGCGCACGGCGGCATCCTGCCGTACGTCCTCCGCCAGATGCTGTAGCGTCGAGGGCGCGCGCGCCTATTGATTTTTCTTTTTGCCGAAGAGCCCGCCGACAAGGCCGGATGCTGCGCCAGCAGCACCTTTGGCAGTCCCTACTCCGCCCTTGGCCATACCGCTTGCCATCCCGCCAATATCCGGCAAGAAAATCGGATCCGAAGTGGTGCCCTCAATCTTGAAGGGTATGCCGCCGCCGGATTGAGATTTGCCGCCTCCCATGATGGATGTGAGCCCCGAAGTCATCGAGCCGATACCTCCCGCCAGCTTCGCGGTCATCTTGCAATCGAGTTTGCCGCCCGGACTGATATTCGCGGTGCCGGTGATCGTCCCGATGGACGGGATGATGAGATTCACATTGATGGCCTGAGTTCCTGTGGGATCCTGATGGAGATTTGTGCTGAAGGTCTGTATCTCCGTATCCGATCCGCCGCCCTTCCCGAGTCCCGCAAAAGGCCCGAGCGCCCCGAGCTTGCTCTTGAGATTGAAGCCCGCCATCTTGCCATTCGCGAGGTTAACCGGACCGGTGATCGTGAGTCTGTCCACGGGGCCGCTCAGAGTGAGGTTCACATTGAGCGTTCCGCTCTCGAGCGATGCTCCAGATGGAAGCGAGACTCCCATGGCCGGCAACACGCCCTCGAGGTCCGGAGCGGACATTCCCTGCCCGGCCAATTTCATTTGAACCGTGGCTGTCGTGCCGGCCGTGTCGTACGTCCCGGTCAAGACGGCCAGCGCCTTGCCGATGTGCACGTCGCCCTGAGTGAGAGTTCCTTTTTGGCTTATCACTTCATAGGTCGTGGCATAATCCACGTTCACCGGAACGCTCGATGGCGAACCACCCGCCACGAGTTTGACTTTGTTCACATTGACTGTGCCATTCGATTTCATCTCGCGGCCGTCGGAGGAAAGTTGGCCATTGAAATCCACGATTCCGGCAAGCCCCGATGATGGATCGAAGAAACCGGTTTTCGCCAGATCGAGATTCTTCACCTCGATTTTGGCGTCGAGAGGAGTTTGCGCGGAGTCGGAAGCATTAATCGGACCGGCCTGCCCTTCCAGGCTGATCGTTCCATCGCCCGGCGTTTGCGCCGAAAACTTGAACGGAAATTGCGACGTGTAGGAGAGATTAGATGCTTCGATATTCACACCCTGATACGCTTGCGTCTTTCCGTGCGCGCCCGGCGTTCCTATAACGATTGTGGCGTTGGAAATCTTCAGCTCCTCGACGGAGATATTCGTTGCGCCGGAGCTTTGGCTCTGGGAGCCCTTCGACGCGCCTCCGAGGCTCGAGAAATTCCACTTGCCCGAGGCCGAATGTAGGAGCGAAACCTGCGGATCGGTGACCGTAAACGAACTCACCGCCAGCCTGCCGGAAAAAATCAGCGGCAGCAGGGCCACGCCCGCCGTCACCTCCTTCGCTTGCAGAAATGGCGTTTGGCTGAAGGCGGGATCATCGCCGATCGAGACGTCGTCCACCTTGACGCCCCCGGAAAGGATCGATAGGCCGATGTTTCCGAGCTCGACTTTGCGGCCAAGCGCGGTCGAGAGATCCGTCTCGAGCGTGGGCTTATATTTGTTCACGTCAATGAAAAACGGCAGCGCGATGGCGATCACGACCAACACGCCGAGGACAATACCGCCAATGATCAGGACCTTTTTTACCAAGGGTTTTTTCATCATGGCCAGCCTCCGCGGAGAGCTCCTTGAGAGGGACGCGCCTTGCGGGTCCCGCTTGGGAACGCCATCATACCCCTCGGACTGCCGGGCGGCAATCGGCCGCCATCTTGGGGAGACTTATATCGCGTCCGGAAGGCTTACAGGGCGCGCCAGAAATAGGAGGCGGGGTGGAGGAATTCGATGCCCACGCGCGCCCGTCCCTGGGCACGCTCGCCTACATGCGCCACGCGGCATTCCTGTTCGGCTTGATTGCGCATGTTGATCAGGAACAGGCGCTGGCCGCGCGCCACGATGCTATCAAGGGCGAGGAGGCAGCCGTTTTTATTCGCGTCTATTGTTTCGACCTGTTCGTGAAATGGCTGTTTGTCGACGTCCGAGCCGTAGACCAGCACGGGCATGAAGTATGCATAGCGCAGGATTTTCCGCCGGTCGGGGGCGCACGGCGCCAGATTCTCCGCGCGGGCTGCGAGGCTCGCGCGAGACCTCTGACGTTCGGCCCGTTTTATCGCTTCCCAGATGCGGCTCACGGCCGTCTCCCCCGATGACTGGCCCGTTTCAGCCCGTGCCCCAACGATAGCGATCCGCGCGGGTTAGGAGCGAAAAAGATTCAAGTCTGTTTCCCTTTAGGTAAAGAGAGCATGGACCAGTGACAACGCCGCGCGCCGCGCTTAAAATGGAGTGTTTGCGCTTGGGCGCCACAACGGATGTCTCGAAACCAAAACAAGTTTTCGCGCGTTCGCGTCCTGATCTTCGATCTCGACGGGACGCTGATTGACTCCAAACTCGATTTGGCGCTTTCCGTCAACGCCATGCTCGAGGACATGGGACGCGCGCGGCTCGCGCACGAGATCATTTACGGCTACGTGGGCGATGGCGCTCCGCTGCTCGTCCGCCGCGCGCTGGGCGATGGAGCGACGGACGCGGAAGCCGAAGAAGGCGTGGCGCATTTCCTTTCCTACTATCATGCGCACATGCTCGACAACACCGTGGCCTATCCCGGCGTGCGCGAGGGGTTGGAGCTGCTGCGAGCCCATGCCATGGCCGTCCTGACCAACAAGCCAATTCTGTTCAGCCGCGAGATACTCGAGCGGCTGGGGCTGGCGCACTATTTCAGGTTTGTGTATGGCGGAAACAGTTTCGAAAAGAAGAAGCCGGACCCCATAGGGGTGCAAATCTTGCTGCGCGATTTGGCGGCGGAGCCGGGCGAAGCAATGATGGTGGGAGATTCCGACGTGGACGTGCGCACGGCGCGCAATGCCGGCGTGTGGGCGTGCGGAGTGACTTACGGCCTGGGCGCGGAGGGCCTGCGCGCTCATCCGCCGGACCTGATGCTCGCGAGCCTCGCCGAACTTCCCGCGCACCTCAATGGGCGCAGCAGCTAAGAAAAAAACCTTCTTATTTTTTGCCGTAAGCGGACTTGTACCACTCCCAGGTGCGCTGCAAACCTTCCTCGAAGAGAACGCGAGGCTCGTAGCCGAGCACTTTGCGCGCGAGCGCAATATCAGCCTGCGAATCGCGGATATCTCCCGCGCGCGGCGGCACGTATTTCGCCTGTATGTTTTTCCCGGTGATTTTTCCGAGCAGCTTTAGCACTTCGTTCAGCGTGATGCGCGCGCCTGTGCCGCCATTGAACACCATCCCGGAAGCGCGCGGCGCATCGCAGGCCCGCAGGGTTTCGTCCACCACATTTTCGATGTAGGTGAAATCGCGGGTCTGCTCGCCATCTCCGAAGACCACCGGCGGCTGCCCTTCGATTACCGCAAGCATGAAGCGCGATAGCACGCCGGAATATGGTGATGTGGGATCCTGGCGCGGCCCGAAGACGTTGAAGTACCGCAAGCTCACATTTTCCAGCCCGTAAGAGTGGCCGAAGGCCTGCGCGTAGAGTTCGCCTGCGTATTTCGCCACGCCATAGGGCGAAATAGGCTCCGGCTTCATCGTCTCGATTTTCGGCAGCGCGGGCGTATCGCCGTAGGCGGAGGAAGATGCGGCGTACACGAACCGGCGGACCTTGGCCATGCGCGCCGCCACGAGGACATTCAGCGTGCCGTCTATATTGATGTGGTTCGTCTCGAGGGGATCCACGACGGACCGGGGAACCGATGTGCGCGCGGCGAGATGGATCACGTAGTCCGCTGCGCGGCAGGCCGATTCCACCGCGGGCAGGTCCGTGATGCTGCCCTGCTGAAAATTTATCCTGGCGCGGACTTCGGCGAGGTTCGACTCCTTTCCGGCGGAGAGATCGTCGAGCACAGTCACGCTGTGGCCGCGGCGAACGAGCTCGTCCACGATGTTGGAGCCGATGAAGCCGGCGCCGCCGGTCACCAGATAGCGCATTCGGGAACCGATTGTTTGTGTTGTGCCCATCAAGTAGGCTTGACTATAGCTTGGCGCCTTAATGCCCGGCAAGATCCATGGCGACGCCGGTTTTTTCCGCGCAACATTTTTGGGACGGATCGAATCTGAGTTAGAACGATGAACACAGGCCACAAATGGTTGAGACGCGGGATTCTCCTCGCGGTTTTCCTGGCGCCGCTTGCGCCGGCGCCTCCCGCCATGGAATCGTCCGGTCCGGACGAACAAGTTCGTACGGACCCCGTGCCGTTTCGCGCGGGCGAGACGCTCGATTACCGCGTGGCATGGTCCGCTTTCTCGAGCGCGGCTTCGCTCGAATTGAGCGTGCCCGAGCGACGCGATCTCTTTGGCCGGGAAACCTGGCATCTGCGCGCCTCGGCGCACACCACGAACACAGTGCGGGCGCTCTTTACCATTGACGACCAATCGGATTCCTATAGCGATATCGCGACGTTCGAGAGCCGCCAGTACGAGATTCATTTGAACGAATTGGGCCGCAAGCAGGATGAGATACTACATTTCGCTCCGACGGGGAAGGCGTCGCGCGCGCCGGGGCCTGTCGTGGCGGTTCCCCCGGGCACATACGATCCGCTTGGGGCGCTCTATGCGCTGCGCGGCGTGGATTGGCGGCGGACGCAGGAGTTCCGCATCCCTGTGTGCGACGGCCATGATGTTTACGAGATTAGCGCGCGGCTCGACGCTTCCGGCGAAACCGTTACCGTGGACGCGGGAAATTTCACGGCAAATCGCATCTCCATTCATGTGTATCAGCGCGGCAAGGAAGTGCCGGGAAACAGCTATGAAGTGTGGCTGGCTGACGATCCGGCGCGCACTCCCGTCAGGATGCAGGCGGAGCTGCCCTTCGGCAGCCTTCGCGCCGAACTCACCTCCGTCACGCAATAATCATCGGAGACGCTGCAACGGAGGTAGAGATGTGGTTCGTGCCGAGCGGGCCTTCCAGGGTAAGAATTAACCTTCGGGCGGGAATCAATCTTCGGGGACGACCCAGTCGTCGGGGGGAAAATCAACCTTCCAGAAGGAGGGGGCGGGCGTGACAAATTCAATCCCGATTTGCGTCTTGCCGGCTTGCATGGTTCCGATATGGGTAACGGTGCAATCGAGGGTCTGCTTGGTGGTCAGGTTCGTCAAGGCCACCTTCTTACCTTTGGCGATTTCCGCCGCGAGCGCAACCAGCGCTCCGTGAGCGTTCACGACGAGCGTGCGCGTCTCTTCGTCGAAATCCTGGCCCTTAACCGTCTTGCCGTTCACACGCACAGGCACGCTCAAGAGCACGCGCATGCTCCTGCGCTTGGGAGAGGCGGCCTCGGCTGTCCACGCGTGCTTGTCTGCCGGCTTCGTGATGGGCATGGATGGCTCCTGAAGCAGCGTAGCGCGCTGTAGAGGCGGGGGCAAGGGTATGAATATCTCGGCTATGTTTTTCAGTAAACAGGGCCCTTCGACTTCGCACCCTTCCCTTCGTTTGTCAGGGCAAGCCTTCGTCAGGCTGAACAGGATGCGCAAAAGACGCGCATCCTGTTCAGCAGAGAACGATTTTTTCGCGGTGTTGCTTGACGCGGCGCGTGGCGTTGCGCGAATCCACCACGAGCTTGGCGTGGCGGACAATCGCTTCGTAGTCGTAGCTGGAATGGTCCGTGGCGATGAGCACGCAGTCGTAACTTGCCAGGCGGTCGGGCGCAAGCGGGACGGAGCGCAGATTCGAGAAGTCGTAGTGGCGCATCTTGTGAAGCGCCGGGAAATAGGGATCGTTGTAATCGAGGACCGCGCCGCGCTGGGCGAGGAGCTCGAGCAGCTTTAGGGATGGCGACTCGCGCAGATCGTCAACATCCTTCTTATAGGCCACGCCGAGGAGAAGCACCTTCGATCCCTTGATGCTCTTCTGGCGCTTGTTCAGCGCCGTGGCCACGGCCTCGATGACATGGTAAGGCATGGCCGTGTTCACTTCGCCGGCCAGCTCGATGAAGCGGGCGGCAAAATCGTATTCGCGCGCTTTCCAGGAAAGATAGTAGGGGTCCACGGGGATGCAGTGCCCGCCCAGGCCCGGGCCGGGGTAGAAGGGCATGAAGCCGAACGGCTTTGTCGCGGCGCCATCAATGATTTCCCATATGTCGAGCCCCATGCGCAGGCAGAGCTGCTTGAGTTCGTTCACGAGGGCGATATTGACGCAGCGGAAGATGTTTTCGAGCAGCTTCACCATTTCGGCCGCGCGCGTACAGCTCACGGGCACCACGCGCGAAACGATTTGGCCATAGAGCGCGGCGGCGGCGCGTCCGCTCGGCGGGTTGACGCCTCCCACGACCTTGGGAATCTGCGCCAGGCCATACTGCTTGTTGCCGGGGTCTTCGCGCTCCGGCGAAAACGCGAGATAAAAATCAGTGGCGATATTTTCCGCAGCCGCGTCCGTGGCGGCGGGACAGCGCAATCCGCCCTTTTCGAGAATGGGGAGGACGAGTTCCTCGGTTGTGCCCGGGTAGGTGGTGCTTTCGAGGACAATGAGCTGCGTCCGCTCGAGATTCTGGGCGATCAAGCGCGCCGTCTTTTCCACGTAGGTGAGGTCCGGCTCGCGCCGCTCGTCGAGGGGCGTGGGAACGCAGATTAGGACGGCGTCCATGCCGCGCAGTCGGGCGAAGTCCGTGGTGGCGTCGAATCGCCTGGCCTCCACGTGCGCGCGGATTTTTTCGGACGGAATGTGCTGGATGTAGGATTCTCCGGCGTTCAATTTGTCTATTTTGGACTTGTCCACGTCGAAGCCGGTTACCCGATGGCCCACATCGGAAAAGCGCAGCGCGAGCGGCAGGCCCACGTAGCCGCACCCGATGATTCCGATTTTGAGGTCCTTACCGGCAAAAAAATCCGGCTTGCGTTCCGCAGCCATTCTGCACTTTCTCCTCGCGAATGCCACGATGGCTATTCCCCACCGCGCGGCCCGCCGGATGGTCCATTCGAACGGAAAACCACTATAGCAAGAATCGGAAGGGTGACAAGGAAAGGGGCGGCCGGCGTGTACTATCTCTCATGCGCACCCCGGTGCGGGCGCGGCTTGTCACGTGCATTCGAGCTTCGGAGCCGATTAGTATTCCGGCTTGGCCGCCATGGCCATTTCCAGTGTGACGCGCTGTTTCTGGCGGTAAGCCATGTTGGCCATGTGCGCGGCAACGGCGGAACGGTAGCCGATGTCCACGGGCGCATTGGGCGTCTTGCGAGTGCGGATACAATCAAGCCAGTTGGCCATGTGGTTCTGGTCGGGAGTGCCGCCGACGAGAGCCGCGCCGGCGGGCCGATTGACTCTCTCGGGATAGTAATGAGTGGCTTCGGCAGACTTGCCGGTCACCATGTCGTTGGTTCCCCACATGTGCTCGACCGTGCCGTCGCTTCCGAGCAATCGCTCGCACAATCCATAATGATTGTTGCTGAAGGTGGATTGCCAAGTGACCACCAGATCGTTCGGAAAATCGAGCGTGACGACAATCGTATCGGGCACTTCCCGGCCATCCTTTTCGGAGAAGACCCCTCCGGATTGGTACGCGGCTGTGGGCAGAGGCAGGTCGAGCGCCGTCATGATCCAGGCAATTTGATGGACCATGTTTTCAGTCACATTTCCGCCGGAGAACTCCCAGAACAAACGCCAGTTGATGAATTTGTTGGGGTCGAAAGGCTGATCGGGGCGGCCGTTCAAGAAGGCATCCCAACGGACATTTTGCGCTTTGCAATCGGCGGGTATGGGACGCACCCATTGGCCGTGGCCATGGGGCGTGTTGCGGCTCATCCAGGACTCGACCTGAGTGACCTTGCCGACAATCCCTTGCTTGATCCACGCGCGCGTATCCGCGAGCGCGCCGGAACTTTCATGCTGAAGGCCGATTTGCACCACGCGATCGGATTTTTTTGCCGCAGCCAGGCATTGCTCTGCTTCGGGGATGGACCAGGTCATGGTCTTCTCGGAGTAGAGGTCCTTGCCGGCGGCAAGCGTGTCCAGAAAATGGCGCGCGTGGATGTGCAGAGGACTCGCCACGATGACGGCATCAATGTCGTCCCTCGCCAGGAGGTCCTCGTGATCTCCAAAGATATAGGCTTTCGGAAACATTTCGCGGGCTTGCTGCTGCCGGCCCGTGAAAATGTCCGCGAAGGCCGCGCATTCCGCGTTCGGCAAGGCCAGCACATCTTTGAGGTCCACGTGGCCGCGGTCGCCCGCTCCGATCAAGCCGATGCGGATGCGATCGTTGGCGCCGAGCACACGCGAAGCTCGGATACGCCAGAAAGGCCGCCGTCCCCATTGCAGCCTGCTTGATGAATTCACGCCTCGTGTTCCTGGCCATCTATGCCCTCCTACGGGGTGTTCTCGCACAGTCGAGCGCGCGCGTGCGGATTCGCATCGGATAAATTCGCAGCGGCGACGCTACCCAGCTTATCCGAAGCGCGATCGAAGAGGCAGGAAGGATGCCGCTTCGAGCGCTCCCGCCTCCTGCAACTGCTTTTTCATCCCCGCCCAACTCTGCCGCGACGACGCTTCCGGCGTGCCGGCGCCGCGCCAGTGGGTTTCGAGATTCACAGCATGGTGATAGCCATCGCGCTTGAGCGCCTTGAACTGGCCCACCCAATCAATGATGCCGGTGCCCATGGCCGCCCATACGTAGCCCTTCGATGTCTTTATCACATCCTTGCAGTGGCAATGCCCGATGCGATCCTTGGGCAAAAGGCCGTAGCCATGCGGGAATACATCCTCGCCGCACGATGCCGCGTTTCCTGCATCCCAGTTCAGCATGAGATAAGGAGACTTCACGTCGGCGAGCGTGCGGGCCGCTTCGGCCGCAGTGGCGGTGTTGCAGGCGGGCTCATTCTCGAGCAGCAGGATGATACCTTCCTTGCCCATCTTGCCGGCAGCGTCCAACAGCTTCGCGTTGATGGCCGCGCGGTAGGGCGCCGGGTCGTCGAGCCGCCAGAAATCGAAGCAGCGCACGCGATCCGTGCGGAAGGCTTTGGCCAGCTCGATCGAGCGTTCCAGCACCTCATCCTGCTGGTCGTAGGTGAAGTCGGCGCTGAACTGGTCGCGCTGGGGGCTGAATTTCGATGCGGGTGCGCCCGGCCAATCCACCTTGAATAGCGGACTGGAAATATCGGTGACGCGCAGTTTGTATTTTTCGAGAATGCCGCGTGCCCCGGTTACTTCCTTGGAATCCAGGTGAAGCACATTCTTGTTCCACATGCTGCGCAGCTCGATCCAGTCCATGCCGAATTCGCGCGAGGCGACCGCGCAGGCCCTATCGAAATCCTGGGTGATCTCATCATTGATGACGCCCAGTCGAAATGGAGAGTTCATACCTTTATACCGATCCTCTCTTCGAGATACTTTTCGGCCATCGCGGCCGATTCCTTTGGCGTGCGCGACGGATCCGGCTCGCTATCCAGTTCGATCACGGCCCAGCCGTGGAATTTCACATTTTTCAGCGCGGCGAACAGCGCGGGAATGTCCACCTTCCCTCGGCCCAGTTCCACCCAGCGGTAGGTGTGCTTTGGATCCGTGCTTTGCGGCAGCTCTTCCACATCCTTGACATGCAGGAAAAGCAGACGATCGTGGTATTTTTCGATGGCCTTGGCCGGGTCGCCGCCGCCTTGATAATAGTGGCCCACGTCCAATAGGAGCTTGGCGTAGCGCGGATCGCACGCTTCCAAGATTTGGTCCACTTCCTCGGGACGCTGGCCAAGGGTGCCCATGTGGTTGTGATACCCGAGCGAAATTCCCAGATCGGCCGTGCGCTTTCCGATTTCCGTGAGCAATTGGCCCAGCCGCTGGTAGTCCGCAGCCACGATGGCGCGGCCTTTGGGGCGCTGGTCCGTCACCTGCAGATAAAGGCCGCCGGCATCGCGGGTGAACTGCGCGTGCGCAACGCACGCGGAAATCTGATCCGCTTCGACGGCGGGATCAATATTCACCGACCCGCTTGAGAGCGCGACCATCTGGAGGCTTTTCTTGTCCAGAAGCTCCCGCAGTTCCTGAGGGCTGCTGAACTCCGCGATGCAGTTCGAGCGCAACTGAATTCCGCGGTAGCCCAGGGCGGAAATATCTTCGATCGCTTGCCGGTCGTTTCCGCCCCAGGTGATGGCCGCATATCCGATATGGATCCGGGCCGGCCCGCGTGAAATGGGCGTGTCGAAGTAGGACAAATCCGCCGGCGGATAGAGTTTTTCGGAGGCCAGCACGGCCTTCGATGGAAGCGAGGAAGCGGCTGCGGCGGCCGCCATCCCGCCGACAGTTGCGAGGAACTCACGGCGCGGAATTCGAGATTCCATTTATGTTCCTCCTTTTACGGGAGCGCATGGACTTGGGGATGCGAAGGCGAGGATGGGCGTCTGGCAACCGAGAGATCGCTTTGGCAAATGTGGAAAAAGTCGCGGGCGTACTTTGACAGCATGCCATGCACCACCACCGGCGATAACCATACCACCAAATAAATGGCGCGACCCACAAACTTGCCCCTCCTGTCCTCTGAGCGGCCTTCGGTCCATCGACCTGCGTCATTTGGCCCGGCAAGATCATCCAACCGGATGGTAATGTTGGGCACGGAAGAGCGGAGAAGAACGAGCCGCACTCCCAAACTACTCGGACGGCTCATTCATGGGCGTGGTTACACCAATACATGACGTGAGGACGTGATGGGCGATTCCGCCGAAGCTATGCCGCTCGGATCAGCCGCCGCGCGGCCTGCCACCAATCCATGGTTGATCGCCGTGGTGGTCGCCATGGCGGCATTCATGGAGGTATTGGATACCAGCATCGCCAATGTCGCGCTGCCACATATCGCCGGAAATCTGGGTGTGACGAATGATGAAAGCACCTGGGTTCTCACGTCCTATCTTGTTTCGAACGCCATCGTGCTGCCCATCAGCGGGTGGATTGCGGGGGCCATCGGACGCAAACGCTTCTTCATGATGTGCATCGTATTTTTCACTTTGAGTTCTCTGCTGTGCGGAATCGCGCCGAGCCTCGGAATGCTGATCCTCTTTCGTGTGATGCAGGGTGCGGGGGGAGGCGGGCTTCAGCCCATGGCGCAGGCCATTCTGGCGGATACCTTCCCGCCGCAGCAGCGAGGCCTGGCCTTTGGACTCTACGGGATTACAGCCGTAATGGCCCCTACCATCGGTCCCACGCTCGGCGGATGGATTACGGACAACTACACCTGGCGCTGGATTTTCTTCATCAACCTGCCCGTGGGCATCCTGGCGCTGTTTCTGATTTATTCCCTAGTTCAGGACCCGCCTTACGCGAAGCGCGCCGCTCGGGCGGGGGTGAAAATAGATTACATTGGCATCGCCCTGCTCACTCTTGGCGTCGGCGCATTGCAAATTATGCTGGATAAGGGCCAGGAGGACGATTGGTTCGGCTCGCACTTCATTGTGACGCTCGCCATTACGGCGTTCGTCTGTCTGGTTTCTTTGGGCATCTGGGAATGGTTTCATAAGGGCCCGATCATCGAAGTCCGGCTTTTCAAGAATTTCAATTTTCTCGCGTCGAACGGGATGATGTTCTTCCTCGGCGTAATCTATTTCAGCAGTTTGGTGATGCTGCCTCTGTTCCTTCAGACCCTGCTGGGGTACACAGCGACGAGCTCCGGGCTGGTTCTTTCGGCCAGCGGCTTCGTCCTGCTTTTCGAATTGCCGCTTGTCGGCAAGCTCACAACCATATTCCCGGCGAAATACCTCACATCCTTGGGCTGGCTCATCATGTCGCTCAGCATGTTCTACACGGTGTCGCATCTCGATACCGAAATCAGCTTCAATTTCGCGTCGGGGCTGCGTGTGTTTCAAGGAGTGGGTTTGGGCTTTTTGTTCGTGCCCATTACGCTGGCCGCATACGTGGGACTCCCCGCGGAGAAGAGCAACAGCATCTCGGGGATCATCAATTTCATGCGGAATATGGGGTCGAGCGTGGGAACGTCCATGGTGACGACATTGCTCGCGCAGCGCGCGCAAGTCCACCAGGTGTATCTCGTGGCCCATGTCACTCGGGGTCAGCCGGCCTTTGCCCGGACTGCTCAGAGCCTGGCGCGCTACTTCGCCGCGGCCGGAACGGACAGTTGGACCGCCCAGCGCCGCGCTTACGGACTTCTTTACCAGGAGCTGATAGGCCAGGCCACAACCCTGGCGTATATTGATACCTTCATGGTCCTGGGCGTGGCCGCGGCGATCATGTTCCTGCTCTCCTTCCTGTTGAGGAAAAACGATCCGGGCGGAGGCGGCGAGGCCGCAGCAGGCTAATGGCGCAGAGGGAAAGGAAACGCTTATGATCCGCGTAATTACGATTGACCGCGAGTACGGAAGCGGAGGTCCCGATATCGCCGCGCGGCTCGCCGAGCGGCTGGGATGGAAGCTGTGGGACCAACTGCTCACCAACGAAATCGCGCGCCAGATGGACTGCGATTCCCACGCCGTCGAGGAGCGCGAGGAGCGCAGGGATTCCTTCCAATATCGTCTCTTCAAATCCTTCATGCGCGGCAGCTTCGAAGGAACTCTCAATGCTCCGCGGCTCAAGATGGTGGATGCGGAGTGCATCCGGCAGGTCGCCCAGCAGGTGGTGACCCAGGCCGCGAAGGAGGGCAACTCCGTCATCGTGGGACGCGGCTCGGCATATTATCTGCGAGATAGTTCCGACGCATTTCATGTTTTCATCTATGCCCCCCTCGCGGAGAAGGTGCGCCGGATGAAGAAAATGGGGAAGAGCGAGGACGAAGCAGTCCACCTTGCGGAAACCGTGGATCGCGACCGCACCGCCTACATCAAGCACTACTTCGGGCACGAGTGGCCCAACCGCTCGCTGTTCCACCTGATGATCAATTCCGCCATGGGCGACGAAGCGGTCGTTAATGCCATCCTTCAGGGGATCCAGGTATACGAGAAGCAACCCGTGGCATCCGCATCCAAACACGCTTGAGCGCCCCCACGCCATTTCTGCCCGCGAAACGCACAGACCCCCAGATGCCGCGCAGGGAAATAGCATCAAACTAGGGTATGATGCCTTCCCGGCAAAGGACTCCGCGCCCGAATTCGAGAGGGGGACCGTGTAGATGCTGAAGCTGTGGGGATTGTGTGCATTGCTCCTGGTGTTCGCCGCACCAGCGATGGCCCAAGTTACACCTGAAAGCACGGATCAGCAGACGGAGACGCCTGAGACGCAGGCCACCCCGGCGACACCCAAAATTTTCCCAAAATACAATCTCTCCGCCGGGTACACGCTCCAGATTTACAAAACTGCTACCAACGGCCCTCATCTCAGTCTGCAGGGCTGGTATGGCTCCGTCGAGTACAACTTCTTTAGCTGGCTGGGAGCCGAGGGGCAATTCTCGGGAGATTATAGATATCAGCCCTATCCAACTGGGGACATAAGTATCTATAGCGCCATGGCCGGTCCTCGCATCTACCCACTTCGCCATCACAAGCTGGAGCCGTGGGCTCACTTCCTGTACGGCGGCGCCGTCTACGTGTCCCAATATCCGATCTACATTGGGTTCCCTCGCGCAACGTACGTATATTCCAGTAAGGCCTGGGAGTTTGGTGGCGGCTTCGATCTGAACCAATGGAAGCATTGGGGGATTCGACTGATCGAGATTGATTACGGGCATACGGAATTTTTTGGTTCCCACAGTCTACCCAGCTATCGCCTGGCCGTCGGGTTTACTTACAACTTTGGCGAAAAATAATTCCCTCGCGCGAAGGAGCGGCCGACCATCCCGAGGCGTGACTGATGGCCTCTTCGTATTGTGCCCGTAAAGGCAGAGCCATCGTAAAATTGCTCTTGCAGAGCGGCCAGCCCTCGTAGCAGATTACGCCAGTATGGAACTTCCACTCGAAGGCTTGGGGCTGCGGCGGGCGCTGCCGATTGCTGCGCTGGCCACGGCCGCATTGCTCATCTATCCAGCCGCCAAAAACTGGATCGCTAGTTCCGAAATTCATTCCGGGAGCCTCGATAGGATGGAGCGCGGCGCGGCGCTTGTGCCGGGCGATGGCGACGCATGGGACCGCCTGGGCCGCTTCGAGCAATTCGACTTCTCAAATCCAAATACTTCCCGCGCCCTCGCCGATTACCGCAAAGCCGTCGAGGACGACCCACTTTCTTCCTACTACTGGATGGATCTGGCCAGCGCGTATGAAGATTCGGGCGATCTGACGCGTGCCGCGGACGCCTACGATCGCGCGAGGAGCCTCTACCCATCTTCCGCGCTGGTCGCGTGGAATTACGGAAATTTTCTTCTGCGCCAGCAGGACTACCCCGGGGCCTACGCGCAAATCCGGCTGGCCATCGACCGGGACCCGAGTCTGCTGCCCATGGCCATCTCGCGCACCTGGCGATCGAGCGGAGACATCAATCAGCTCGTCGGCCAGGTGCTCCCTCCCGATCCCGAGGCGTATCTGCAAGCTCTCGATTTCTTCGCTTCCAATCAGCAGACCGACGCTGCCCTTGCGCTCTGGCAGCGCCTGGTAGCCCTGGGCAAGCCCTTCCCTCTGCCAGAAACATTTCCCTTCCTGCAGGAACTGATCCGCGCAGAGCGCGGCGACGATGCCCGCCGCGTCTGGCTCCAAGCGCTTGCCGCCGCGGGATTGCCTCACGACGAGCCTGCCAATCATTCCTTGATCTGGGATGGCGGCTTCGCCACGGACTTTGCCAATGGCGGCCTCGGCTGGCGCTGGGATTCCCCTGTCGGCGCGGAGATTGATTTTGATTCCGCTCCTCCGCCGAGCGGCACGCGCGCCATACGGCTCGATTTCAGCGGTGGAACCAATCTATCGCTCGATGCCCCTGCGCAATTCGTCCCGGCCGAGCCGGGAGGCGCGTTCCATTTCCATGCCCTGATGCGCACGAATGAAATTTCGACCGATAGCGGAATCCGCTTTTCGATCACGGATCCCAACCACCCGGGAGAAGTGAATCTGCTCACAGATGGTTTCATCGGAACGCACGCCTGGACGGACGTGGATGCCGACGTCACCACGGGTGCGGACACCCACTTCCTGGTTGTTCGCGTGGTCCGTTATCCCAGCCAGTTCTTCGATAACAAACTGAGCGGTACAGTCTGGATTGCCAATATCTCGCTCGTTCCTTCCGATGCGGCGGCGCAACCATCGCAATGAGCCTGGTGCGCATCGGATTGTGTATTTTGCTCGCATTCAGCGTGCTGGCGTTCGGCGCGGTGCAAACATGGTCCGTGTCCCTTCTCGAAATTGGAGCAGCGCTGCTCCTCGTCGCCTGGGCGTTCATCGTCTCGCGGGACGCGGGCGCAAAAATCCAATGGAGTCCACTGAACGCGCCCCTGCTTGGTTTCCTGGCTATCGGGCTTCTCCAGTTGCTCTTTCACCGGACAGCCTACCCGTTTCTCACGCGCCAGGAATTGCTCAAGCTCGCGGCATATTTCATCGTCCTGTTTCTCACGGCGCAGGCCTTTCGGAGCCGGGGCGATCTATCGGCGCTCGCATGGTTTCTGGTCGTCCTGTGCTTCGCGGTTTCCTTGCTGGCCATCATTCAGCATTTCACATCGAATGGAAAGATTTACTGGTTCCAGGAGGTGGCGTCGGGAGCCGATGTCTTCGGCCCCTTCGTGAACCGCAATCATTTCGCGGGATTCCTTGAGCTTACGCTGCCCGTGGGTCTCGCGCTCCTGGCTTTCCGCGGTGTGCGCAGGGACCTCTTTCCACTCGCCGCATTGCTCACTATCGTTCCTGTGAGCGCGCTCGTTCTATCAGGGTCGCGCGCCGGAATCATCAGTTTCGTTTTCGGAATGGGAGTTCTGGCGCTGCTGGTGCGAAGCTGTCAAGAGTTGCGCGGGCCTCGCATGACGGCCGTCGCACTGGTGGCGCTCGTCGCCCTCGCGCTCATCGCCTGGGTGGGGGCGAGAGGGGCCATCGAGAGATTCACGCCACAGCACTCCAATGGAATCGAGCTTTCACGGCGCGCCTCCATGTTTCGCGGAGCCGCGCATATTTTTCTCGATCATCCGGTCCTCGGCTCGGGCCTGGGGACGCTCGTCTCCGTGTATCCCCGCTATGAAACGCAGTACGACGGCAGGATCGTGGACCATGTTCACAACGACTACATCGAAGCCCTTGCTGAAACGGGGCTGCTCGGCGGCCTCTGCGGCCTCGCGTTCCTCTGGCGCCTCTATCGCCACGCGCGCGAAAACTTCCAAGCCGAGCAAAGCCACTTCTCCCGCGCCCTGCACGCCGGAGCCATCGCCGCTCTCAGCGCACTCCTGCTCCACAGCTTCGCCGACTTCAATCTGCACATTCCTTCGAATGCTTTGCTATTCCTGGTGATGGCCTATCTGGCGACGTCCCCGCCCCTGCCGTCCGAATCTGCGGCGCCGCGCCATGGGCAGCGAATGCGCGAGCCTGCTTCCGCGGTAAGGTGACTTTCCGCGGGAGTTTTCTTGCTTCCGAGCCGGGGCCAGCCGCCGCGCTTGACGTGCTTTCGTACAAATTTATATGCTTGCTCCGGATCGGGAAAAACAATTGGCCTCGCCCATCAAGCCAGCGAACACCGCTGCCGTTTTCTATCGAGTTCTTGCCTGCTCACTCGTTGCTTTTGTTTTCGTGGTGACGGTGTACCGCGCATATTCGCAACCGATTGCCCACGACGAAGCCTTGTCCTACGAATTCTTCCTCGACAGCGGCGTTTACAGCGTGCTGCGTTTTGACTCGACCAACCATGTCCTGTTTACGATCATCGCCAAGCCTTTCGTCAAATTGTTCGGCCCCACGGAGCTTTCCCTCCGCGCTGCCAGCCTGATTGGCGCTGCCGGCTATCTCACGTTTGCTTTCCTTCTGTCGAGGAAATTATTCGGTGAAGGAATGCTGCTCTTACTTTCGGTCGCCATGCTTTGTCTGAATCCGCTGCTCATGGATTTTATGCCCGCCGCTCGAGGCTATGGGCTGGGATTAGCATTCCTGCTCGCGGCCATGTACGTTATGGTGCGATGTCTGGACCGTGGAATCTTCGATTCGGATGACCATGGATGGCATCGCGATTGCGCGATCGCGTCCATTCTTCTTGCTCTTTCCGTTGCGGCGAATCTCACCAACCTATTCCCGGCAGCCGCTTTGACATTATCTTTTCTCGCGGCTGCGCTGGGGCGTTCGCTGCCGGACGTGAGACGCCTAGGTCGGCGCACACTTCGAACCTTTGCCCTGTACTTTATTTTCCCGGGCGTTTTCGCGGGCCTGTTCATACTTTGGCCCTTCCTGATTCAGGCACGCCCGTGGCAATTCTACATTGGGATGCGGCGGGCATCCGACGCGCTACGAGACCTTTTCAATTCGTGCTTCCTCTATAAATGGACCGACGACGTTTATTCGGCCAGCCTGGGTGCGGTTCCGCCGCCGGCGGGAAGCTGGCAACTTAGATTATCGGACCTCGGCGTTTACGTCATTTTCCCGTTGCTATTCTTCTTCGTGCTTTTCGGGTTGATTGTTGTGTCGCGCTCTTCCGTAAAGTCGAGAGAGCGTGAAACGGCAAATTGCCGCCTGCTGGCTATTGCGGCTGTTGCCTGTGTGCTTTTCGCCGTCGTTTTTCGCGTGCTTCTGCACGTGAAGTATCCTGTGAGCCGGACCTGTCTCTATTTCATTCCTTTGTTCACACTCAGCGCCCTGCTCATCGGCCGCGAATTGTCGTTTCGCTTCCCGCGCTGGCACCTGAAAATCGCGGGAACCATCGTTGCCGCGGCCGTGATATTCGATTATGCCCTGTCGCTGAATACGAAATATTTCAGGTACAACGCCTACGACGTCATTTCGCGGCAGCTTTTCTTTTCCATTTCAAATGACGCGCGCGCTCGCGGCTTGACGGGTGTCCGCGTGGGCGGCACATGGTGGTACGAGCCGGAAATCAATTTCTATCGCCGCCGCTACGCCGCAACCTGGATGGAACCCTACGACGTAGAGGATCGCTCCTATTTTTGGGAATCCCCTAATGCCCTGCCCGCGGCCCAATACGATTATTTCGTTTTCACTCCGGCGAACGATCCGGGCCTCACCGCTCCCGCTGTGAGGACCATTTTTCACGATGAAGTGACCGGTATCACGGTCGTCGCGAAGCAGAAATGAACGTCTCCGCGTGGCGGAATGCCTCCCGGGAGCTTTTCTGCGACCAGGTTCAGCCCGGAAGTGTGGCATCGAGCCGGGCGTCCATGGCGGCGCCGATTTCGCTTAGTTTTTCCGAGAAAAAGTGGTCCACGCCTTCGATGATCACCAGGCGCTTCGGCTCGGGCAGCGTGGCAAAGAGCGCCTCGACGCTCGCACGCGTGCCGAATGTGTCGTTGCCGCCCTGAATGATGAGTTTGGGCTTCGCGCAGGTCCGCAGATAGGACATATCCACAGCGGCATTGTCCACCGGAATTCCCAGGCCAACGAGTCGCGTTACGCGCGCATCCTCGCACCCGACGCGGAGTCCCACCCATGCTCCAAAGCTGAATCCAGCGAGGAGAATAGGTTTGCCGGGAAATTCACGGGCCAAATAGTCGCACGCCGCGCGGACGTCGTCCTGTTCGCCACGGCCACGATCATGCTGGCCTTCGCTCAGCCCAGCGCCGCGGAAATTGAATCGCAGCACGGGGATGCCGCGCCGATGGAGCGTCTTGGCGGCCTGATAGACAACCTTGTTGTGCATGGTCCCGCCGAAAAGGGGATGTGGATGGCACACGAGGGCGGCGAAAGGAGGGTCGGGGAGGGGTGATGTCCAGAGCAGGGCTTCGAGCCGCCCTGCCGGGCCTTCGAGAAAAATTTTGCGATGAAACACTTCGGCCATGAAGTTCGAGCGGGAGAATTTAGCGAAAAGCACATCCGAGAGCGATTCGTCCGGGCAGGTGACCCGCCATCCGCCGGCGCTTGTGCTGCTTCTCGAAACTCGCCGCGGCGCTCTCGATCACACGTTCCATCCTAGCGGCAGCGGGAGGCACGGTCAAACCTTCCTGCCAAGGTCCGGCGAATGCACATGCCGGGCGAAAGTAAGGGCAAGGCCGGGGGGATTCACCGGCGATTGCTCAAAATTCGTTGCGTGCAGGACCGCGCGGTGATAACTTGTGGTTTAGTCATAGGAATCGTGAGGGCCCATGGAAAACGGCGTGGAGCGCAGGGCCGCCCGGCGTTTTGCGATGATGCTACCCCTGAAAGTGCGGTTTTCGTCGGGGGACGGCATCACGGAAAAAGAGGCGGAGACGCGCGATGTGAGTTTTCGCGGCCTCTATTTCACCATCGAAGCATTCCTGGAAACCGGCAACTCGATCGAATTCGTGCTGACGCTGCCGCAGCAGATTACACTTGCAGGCGACGTGCACATCCGCTGCTATGCGCACGTCTTGCGCGTCGAGCCGCACAACGGCCGCCGTGGTGTCGCCGCAAGGATCGAGCGCTACGAGTTTCTTCCCGCCGTGGCGTGACACTTCCCTCTCAAAGAGGCGGGGTGCCGCGCATCCGCCGGCCGGAAAATTCGATCCCCCGTAAGAATTTACTTCTCCTATTCTGCCGCGTGGCACAAGATTTGAATTCGGGAAACCTGCCATGATGCGAAATACGTTACTCATTGATGCGGACGACACGCTCTGGGAAAACAACATCTTTTTCGAGAGCATCATCGCGCGATTCATTTTGCGGCTCGAACATCTGGGCTACACGCCCGAATACATCCGCCACATACTGAACGAGACCGAGCGGCGCAACATCCGCCAGCACGGCTACGGGGTGCGCAGCTTCCTGCGCTCGCTCGAGGAGACGTACCTGAAGCTCTCGGGAAACATGGCCCGCCGCGAAATCGTCAAGGAAATCGAGGAGATTGGCGCGGAGCTGGAAAGCACGCCGCCGCGCATTCTGGATGGCGTCCCCGAAACCCTTGCTTACCTCTCCAAACACCACCGCCTGATTCTGCTCACCAAAGGAGAGCACGCCGAGCAGGCGGGCAAGGTGGAGCGCTCGGGCTTGCAATCCCATTTCGAGGCCATCGAAATCGTCCTGGAAAAGGATTCGGGAACGTACGGCCGGATGATCGAGCAGTTCAAAATCGTGAAATCGCAAGGCTGGATGGTGGGGAACAGCCCGCGCAGCGACATTAATCCGGCCTTGCAGGCGGGTCTCAACGCGGTGTTCATTCCACATGCAGCCACATGGGAGCTGGAAAAGGCCGAGCTCGAAAGCGGCGCGGGAAAACTGCTGATCCTTCCGGCATTCCGAGAATTGCGCGCGCATTTTTGAACGCGCTAAGGCAGTGGGGCGCGAAAACGGAAAGGGATATAGACAACGGCTTCGACATCCACGGGGACGCTATCGCGCGTGGCCGGCTGGAACTTCCACCGTGCCAGGGCCTCCATGGCATTGTGGTCGAGCCGCGGATCAATACTGTGCACCAGTTGGATGCTGTCCACTGAGCCGTCCTTGCGAATAATCGCGTAGAGGATCACCTGGCCATCCACGTTTTCGCGGATCGCCGCTTGCGGATATTGCGGGTCCACTTTCTCGAGGGGAACTGGCGCGGCAAGCTGGCCCTTCGGTCTAGAGCGCGGATCCTCCTCATTGAGCTGGGCAAAATCCATAATCCAGCTTCCCGCGGAGCTGGTGAAGTTCGGCATGTTGACGTGCAGTGTGTACACCTCCTTACCCGAAAGAATTTTTTCCGGCGCGAGGCTGGGATCAATGGCGCCCACAACCGAGGGGCCGCTTCGCGGGGCGCCGAGATCCGCCGCGGATAGCGTCGGTCCAAGGTCCAGGTTCCCGGGACGCCTTGCCGCAGGCACAATTCCTCCACTGATGCTTACAGACGCCGGGAAATTTCCATTGCCGCCTGCAGCGCCGCCGTTGCCCGTTCCGGATGCTGAAATCGAATTCGCGCTCGATCCTGAGCCCGTTCCGGTGGCGCGATTATCCATTCCGCCGGCAGCGCCCGGCTTCGTCCCATTTGGCGACATGGAGATGCGCGCGGCCAGATTCCCCTGTGGAACAGCCATATCGGGGGCAGGCGGCCCGGGCGTGGCCGAAAGTGCAATCAGCCGGCGCAGACTCGTGTCGCCGGCGGAATCCGCGGAGCCGATTTCAGGAGCGGCAACAGCATCCGTGCGCGCGGAATTCCGCTGGGCTGCCGGCGCGGACATCGGCTGCAGCGGCATGCGCAACTGCGGATTCGCGCTGGCCGCCGGAGCGATGTTCAGCGGGCCTGGATTTTTCTCGTTGTTTGCCACTTCCGGCGCGGCCACGTCGCGGACGGTGTGCTGCTCGATGCGCGGCGCCGCAGCCGTGGGAGAAATTTGAAGCTGCGGCCTTGCGGGCGCGGTTGCAGCCCATTGGACGATGTTGGGAAGTTGCGGGACGATTTTTGGCGGCGTGGGAGGCGCATCGGGCTCGATCAAAGTCTGACGCGGGTGCGTAACGTGCACGGGGATGGAAATAATCGTTTGCCGCGGATTGAACGTGTCCGCAGCGTGCTGCTCGACGGGTTTGCTCGCGTCCTCCGGCTGACTGACCGGCTTGGATTTCAGCGCGGGAGCGCGTAGCGAAATCCGCGGCAGGTCCTCGGGAGGCGTATACCACTCGACTTGGATTTGTACGGGCGCAAGGGTTGTCTTTGGCTCCGGGAGAAAACTCCAGATGGGAAGCGCGAGGATCAAGACCGCGGCAACGTGCCACAAGCACGACGCTGCGAAGGCCCTGCCGGGGAGTTTCCCACGCACCCATTCGACACGCAGGACCGTATCGCCCGGCACAGCGGAACCTTTGGCCGGACGCGGCGTGGTGAACGAATCGCGCAGGCTCGACCAAAATTCACGCCAGGGAGATTCCCACCGGACGCTCAGATCAAACGAAGACGAGCGCGCATGCGGCGGTTCCACCGGCAGGTTTGGCACGGGCTCGCGCGCGCTATGTGCGGATGGCTCCATGCGTTCGTCCATTATACTCGATGAAATCGGATGCGCGGACCTAGGCGGCGGCTGCCAGGCGATAAAAGCTCAATGCGGCGTCCCCTTGTTCGACGATGCGGGTGCGCTCGAGCCGGCGGAAGCGGTCGGGCAAGTCCCTCTTGCGATGGTGCTCCGCGATGACCAAGCCGCGCGGCGCGATCAGATGAGAGCCGTCGAGATATTCGAGAGCGCGCAGCAGTTCTTCTGCATCGTCATACGGAGGATCGAGGAAAATAAAATCGGCGATTAGGCGCCGCACTGCCAGTTTTTCCAGGCCGCGCACGGCGTCGGCCGCGATCGTTTCCGCGCCGGCAAGGATTCCGAGCGCCTGCAAGTTTTCCCTCACGCGTTGCGCGCTCGCTGCGTGGGCTTCGATGAAGATAACTTCGCGCGCGCCACGGCTGATGGCTTCGATGCCGATCGCGCCTGTGCCGGCATAGAGGTCCAGGAAGAGCGAATCCTCAACCGCCGCGCCGAGGATGTTGAAGAGCGTTTCGCGCAGGCGGTCGCTCGTGGGCCGCAAGCGGAGCTTCGCCGGCCCCCTCAACCGCCGGCTCCGGTATTTGCCTGCGATCACTCGCATGTTTATCCCACGGAAGCAAGTTGGTAGCGTTTCTGCCACGCCGGGTTGAGCGATTCGAGGTGCGCGGCCACTTCATTCGCCTGCGCGGAATCCTCGGCCAGCGCGAAGGCTTCCCGCCTCGCCAGTTCGAGCAATTCGCGGTCGCGGAGCGGCTGCGCAAACGAAAAGGCTGCGTCGCCATGCTGCCGCGTGCCGAAAAATTCTCCGGGACCGCGCTGTTTCAGGTCACGCTCGGCGATTTCAAATCCGTTGGATGTGGCGATCATGGTCTCGATGCGCTCGCGCGCCTCTCCCGCGATGGATTTCGGCGCAACCAAAATGCAATGCGATTTTTCCACGCCGCGTCCGATTCGCCCGCGGAGCTGATGGAGCTGCGCCAGACCGAAGCGGTCGGCGTGCTCGATCACCATCACGGTGGCGTTGGGGACATCCACGCCGACTTCGACCACCGTGGTGGCCACGAGAATTTGCAGCTCGCCCGCGCGGAAGCGCTCCATCACCGCATCCTTTTCTTCATTTCCGAGCCGCCCGTGCAGCAAACCCACGCGGAGTTTCGGAAAGGCGTTCTTCGCCAGGCTCTCATACTCCTCCGTCGCCGCCTTCAATTCCTGTTTCGATTCCTCGATCACAGGATAGACGATGTACGCTTGGCGTCCACGCGCGATTTCGCGCCGCAGGAATTCCCACACGCCGGGTAATTGCGCATCGGAAGTCCACCGCGTTTCCACAGGCGCGCGCCCCGGCGGCATCTCATCAATCACCGAAAGGTCCAGATCGCCGTAGAGCGTTAGCGCGAGGGTTCGCGGGATGGGCGTGGCGGTCATCACCAGCACGTGCGGCGAAGCGCCTTTTTCGACCAGCCGCTTGCGCTGCAGTACGCCGAAGCGGTGCTGCTCGTCCACGATGGCCAGGCCCAGCCGCGCGAATTGCACCGGCTCTTCGACGAGCGCATGCGTGCCGACGACGAATTGCGCTTCGCCGCTCGCGACGCGCTCGAGCACGCGCGCTCGTTCCGCGCGGTTTCGCCGGCTCACGATCAATTCCACGCGGTAGCCCGCAGGCTCGAAGATGCGCCGCGCGGAAAGGAAGTGCTGCGCGGCGAGAATTTCCGTGGGGGCCATCAGCGCCACCTGATAGCCGTTTTCGATCACGATCGTGGCTGCTTCGAGCGCCACAATCGTCTTGCCGCTGCCGACGTCGCCTTCGAGCAGCCGGTGCATCGGAAAGGGCTGTTCGAGATCCGCGGCGATTTCCGCGAGCACGCGCTTCTGCGCTGCGGTGGGCTTGAACGGAAGAATGCGCTTCAGCGCGCCGCGGATTTTATCTTCGCGGATGCGCATGGCGATCCCCGGCAGGCGATGTTCGCGCTGGCGGCGCAGAGCCAGGGCGAGTTGATAATAGAAAAATTCCTCGAAGATCAGCCGTATTTGCGCGGGGCTGCGAAAGTCGTTCAACAGATCGAGATTTTCATTTTTGGGCGGAAAATGCGCGTAGAGCAGGGCTTCGCGCCGGGTGGGAAGGCGATACCGCTCGCGAATGTTTTCGGGAAGCGGATCCGGCACGGCGTCGTCGAAATCGCTGAGCACGCCGTAAATAATGCGGCGCAGCATGCGCGAACTGATCCCGCCGAGGGCCTCGTAGACCGGTACGATGCGGCCCACTTCGGTGGAATCCGCGGACGCATTTTCGCCGCTTCCCACAAGCTCGATCTGTGGATTGACCATTTCGAGGCGTCCCGGACGGTACGGGTCTATTTCCGCCTTCCCGTGAAGCACAAGCCGCTGCTTTTCTTTCAAGCGTCCTTCGAGATATGCGCCGTGAAAAAAGCGCGCGTGCAAGACTCCCGAACCGTCCCGCACCGCGACGTGAAACACCGGGCCGCGGCCTCGCGTGAAACGGACCGTTCCTCCGGCGCCGGCGACTTCCGCGAGGACAGAGTGCGTTTGCCCGGGGACCATCTCCGCGATCGGCGTGAAGCGGATGCGATCTTCATAGCGGAACGGGAGATAGCTGAGCAGGTCGCCGACGGTGGCAATGCCGCGCTCTTCTAGAAATGCCGCGCGTTGCGGACCCACGCCTCGCAGATATTTCACCGGATTGTTCAGCAGGATGCGCATCGAGCGCTCTTGGCCATTTTACCCTCGCACGTCGCGGGGACAGTTTTCAAGTGGGTACAAGTTTGAAGACATTGGAAACCCATCCGTGCACTCCTGGCGCGTTAGTTTGAGCTGGGTGCGATAGCGGACGCCCGTTTACATGCTGCTACCATTGCCATAAAATGAGGATATTGCGCTACTCGCTGGCTGTTCGGCGTGTGATTAGTCGAACTTCCCGGCAGCAGCGTACTTGGGCAAACTACTAAATGGCAAGGGCACGGCAATTCCTTGGAGCAACTCCCCGGCGGTGGCTCGAATACTTGGTAGCTATTCTTGTGGGCAACGCGATCTATTATTTTTCTTTGGCTCCACATCTGCCCTACGCTCTCCGCCATCAAGGGATGAGGGTGGACTGGGGGACGGGGGTGGATTTTGGGGTTTGTGTGGCGGTTTACGGGCTGATACGGCTGGGGTCGCTGCTGTAAGACAAGGAAAATAAAAGAGATAGTGAATGAAAATGAGCGTGAATTGACGCTCACAAAAGGACTTTAAGGGCGTCTAAAAGGTCAGAAAAGGGCCAGAAAGGGTCGATTCCGGACGGGATGGAGACAAGCGTCGCACTCGAGGGAGTTGCGAGCCAGGCAGCCGCAGCGAAGCGCGCGGAGGAGCACGCGCTGGTCCGCAAGGCGCAGGGGGGAGACCGCCTGGCGTTCGAGGAGCTGGTGCGGCAGTACGACCGGGAGGTGCTGCGGCTGGCGCTGAACATCGTGAACCGTCCGGAGGAGGCACAGGACGTCTACCAGGAGAGCTTTTTGAGGGTGTACCGGAACCTGAGGCGGTTCCGGTTCGAGAGCAGTTTTCATACATGGCTATACAGGATTGTGACCAACACGGCGCTCGATCATCTGCGCCGGCGAACCAGCCGTCGAGAGGATCAAGCGCCTGCTCCGGAGGGGGCCGAGGGGGGAACGCGCGACTTCTTCGACAGGCTGCCGGAGCGGAACGCGGCGGCAAACCCGGAAAGGCGGCTGCTGGGGAAAGAAGTTGGAGGACAGATCGCGGCGGCGATGAAGCGGCTGACGCCGCGCGAGAGGGTGGTCTTCGAGATGAAGCATTTTTCCGGGATGCGGCTGCGGGTCATCGGCGAGATGCTGGGGACGTCGGAAGAGACGGTGAAGAATTCGCTGTTCCGGGCGACGCAAAAGTTGCGTGAGAGCCTGGGCGGGTTGCGGTAGGTTTTTTTGGGATACGGGAAGACGGAAAATGCGGCGAGATGAGAACGAAAAGATGATGGGACCCTTCCTTCGTCAGGGCGAGCCCTTCGTTCCTCAGGGTAAACGGGCGTGTGAGGAGTGGGCGCCGCTGCTCGTCCTGCTGGCGGCGGGGTCCGTACGAACTTGTTCGTACGGACCGGGCGAGGAGCTTGACGCCGCCGAGGAGGAGCGCGTCGCGGGGCATGTGGCGGAGTGCGCGGCGTGCTCGGCGGCGCTGGAACGTGAGAAGGAATTGCTGGCGCTGCTGGCGGAACATCGGAAAAATCCGGATGCGCCGCTGCTCGCGGAGTGCCGCGCGAATCTGGAAGATGCGCTCGACCGGGAAGAAGAGAGGGGATGGCTTGGGCAGATGGCCGGGGTCGTGTTCGGTTGGAATCGTACGGCGAAGTGGGGCGTGAATTGGCTGGCGGCGGGAACGTCGTGGAGCGCAGCGGTGCTTCTGGCAATCGGCTTTTCAGCGGGAGTGCTGGGGCCACGGCTGCTGCGGCATCCTGCGGTGCCCGCCCTTCGCTACACCGCTCCCTTCGTGGCTCAGGGCGAGCAGGGTAAACCAGCGGCTCAAAACGGCGCGGCCGATGCCACAGGCAATTCCGGTAGTAATGCAAATGCGAACGCCGGCACCAACTCCGATGGGAGCGCGAGCAGAGAGGCGTCCGCGGCAGGCTCACATTCGGTTGTGAGCGCGCTCGATCTTCCTACGGCCGATCTTGCGGGGATCAACGTGATGCCGCCGGACGGCAACGATTTGCCGCAGGTGAGATTGCAGCTCCAGGCGCGCGAGCCGGTGACGCTCGAAGGCAATGTGAATGACGACAACGTGGAGCAGGTACTGCTTTACATGCTGAACGATAATGCGCGGTTTTGTTCGGGGGCGCGGCTCGATGCCGTGGACCTGCTGCGCGCGCGGAACAGCGATCCCAAGGTTCGCACGGCGCTGTGCCATACGGTCCATGTGGACCACGATGCGGCGGTGCGGTTGAAGGCGCTCGAAGCGCTGAACGGATCGGACACGCAGGATCCGGGTACGGTGCTGCAGACGGTGCTCGATGCGCTCGAAAGCGACCAGAATCCCGGTGTGCGCATCGAGGCGGTCGACACGCTGCGGGATATGGCGGCGAAGGGGCAGGTGACGTCGGATGACCGCGCGCTGGCGGTGCTGCGCGAGCGCATGGCGAAGGATCCCGATACGTATATTCGGGCGCAGAGCGCGGCGGCGATTCAGGAGCTTGGGCCGCACCAGAAGTTCTAGTCTGGTTGGCCGTTTTCAAATTTTGCCCGCGGCTTCACGATTCATCAGGCATGTCGCCGACGTCTCGCGCCGGGCCGGTGGGTCTTCCGCGCTTGCTGGCCCCATGCTCTCGTCTGGTAGTCAATGACGAATTGAGTCTTCGACTTTGCGTTGATCCACCGCATTACATCTTCATATTCCTCAATCTTGCTGGGCCACCACTTGAGAGGTACCTCCTGCAGACAGACGCTGGCCTCCGCCACGTCATGGTTCCCTTCGGAGCGGATGTTCATATCTGTGAGAACGCCATGCGCGCGAAAACTGTTTTTCGTTATGTCTCTGCGGTCGTCCTGGAGCGCGTCAACAAACATAAGCACAGCCGAATAGGGTAATTGCTCAAACGTCAGCGGCCGGACCTTCGCTTCCCTCATTACGTTTCTGCAATGCTGATCATGAAACATCATCGAAAGCGCGGCGATCTCGCACGCGGTCAAGGCGGCTTCCGGGTCGTACCCGCCTGGGGGCGGCGTCTTGTCGGACGCGCAATAGTTAATCAGATGTATCCCGGACTGGAGGCTATGTCCCACGCGCGTACCGTTGAAATACACCTCGCGCAAAGCGCCACGAAATGAGGCGGTCTCCGCTTTGCTAAATCGGGGAGGGGTCCACGTGTCGCCCCTTGTTAGCCGCTGGAACAGCGAGGCTATTTCCTCGCCGATCTGGCTATGGTAAACATCCCACGCATTGTTCAGCTGTTCCCTAATCTGTTCGGGAATCGGCTGGCCGGACGGGAGCTGATTCGGAAAGCCGTACGCAAAAGAGATTGTGACCCAGATTTTCTCGGTGATGTAACCTGGGTCGTGGAATAAACAGGTTAGGACCCAAATTACCTCCCACGGCAAAAGTCTCGAAGGCGTGGCCGCCCGGCGAATGTAACGATCTGGCGGTTTTGAAGAACTTCTGCCTTCGAAGAGGTGACCGAGAATCAAGAGCCCGAGGAAGAGATTATTGAAGGTGTGGAAGAAGTGATCACGGGCGCCCTCCTGTTGCCCACGACGTTCCCATGTGCCCAACGTGGTCAGCAGATCGAGGGGAAAGTACATACGCGAATCGCCTCGCCTCAGGCAGCGAGCGAGGCTAAGCAGAAGATCAGATTCCTCGTCGTACGAAGGAGCAGCAGGGGATGTGATCTTGCGATACCTTGCAATAAATCGCGCAAGGCATCGCCTAAGATACGGGCTGAACCCGTTGCACTCAAGCAGGCGGTCCAGAACCCAAGACGGAATGTGCCCTGCTTCCATTTTCGAGGGGTGACTCTTTGGCGAGGCCACCCCAGGCGGGAAAACAAGGCAGCATCCGTCGAAAATCTCAACGGCAAGCCCCGCTCTCAGACGCACACATTGATCGACCAAAGTACTCGCGACCCTCCAAGCTGGAACGTCGCCGCCCTTCCGGACCAAGACCACCAACCCTGACCGGCGAAACTTGCCTGTCAGATTCCGCACTGGTTTGGCGACCCAATCGGGGATTTCTCCGCTTACGATGGCATGGACCAGAAACGCGGCATCACCGCTGCGCAAGCATTTGATGGGGTCCCATTTGAAATTGCGCGGTAGGAATCCCTGCTCCGCGAGTTCCGCGCGGCCTACTACCCGCGCTGAGGCCGCTCCACCCAGCAGCCGGGACAGATCATCCAAAACCTTTGACGGCAACTCGACGCGAGGCATCAGAGTTTAGCCCGAAGATCCTGCGCCGCCTTGACCAGAGCCCGGAGGGATTTCGCTAGCCTGTCCTTGAGTTCCTTTCTCTTTACCGACGTCTTCGCCGAATGCTGAAGATATGCGGGCTCATACTTGTTAAGCGCTTGGGAAATCGATTCAATCTGAGTAATCAATCTGCCCAACTTTGGTGGTTTGTCTGCGAATACCTTCGGCACCTTGACGGCGATTTCGGAACGAGCGTCCTCAAACAGGTATCCGGGCTGCTTTACAAGGGACTCGAAGATTTTGCGCGCGACGCGGTGGTCTTCTTTGTCTAGATTGGGGGTAAACAATGCGTCGACAGACCGAATTTCCTCTCGACGAGAGATGGTTCCGGTTTCGATGCCTTCAAGCGTCTTATCTAGGAGGTATGAGCGGACTTCATTGACCTTGGCAGTTCGCGGCTTCGAATAGAACTCCGGGAATACCTTCAATGAGGGCTCAATAATGCTCGCTTCGATCGCGAGTACGTAGGAATAGACATCGTGGTTCGGACGTTGCTCTATGAACTCGGCGATCTTCTTTTTCAGATGTTTTGGCCATGAAAGTACCCGTATCCGATCCCGTGCCGTAGAAGCATCCATGCTGGTATCCGAGTGAACCCGCTTCACCCATTCGTCCTTCTTGCTGACCCTTATGCCACGGTCAAGCTCGGGGTAGATCTCACTCAAAGCTGCGCACTGTGCCCACGCGCCCCACTGCTCGCGGGTCATATGCAAATGGAACATGACCTTACGGAGTGCGGCCGGACTGACATCGGTGCTCAAGATATGGGCGGGCACGTGAGTCCGGCCTACAGACTTCGCCGCCCAATATCGTCGCTCGCCGTCAACAAGCTGGTACTCGGCACCCCCGTCCGTTACGGGCAAGGTCCGTACGACGATGGGAACGAGCACGCCCATTTTCTCTACTGACGAGGCAAGCCTCTCGAAACTTGGATCCTTGGCTGTATCGAACTTGCCTCTCGGGTTTCCAGGGTTTACCTTGATTGCGCTGACGAGGATTTTCCTAACTCTTCCTGTAAACTGGCCAATGTTCATAGGGCTCTTCTCAGGATTTCGTAAATACCATGATCCATTCTCTCTTGGTACATCGACAATTGCGTCGGCTTCGCCGGACATCTGGCACGAGGTCTACGATCTGATCAGTGAGCTTCCATCCTCCAACGTTTTGCTCGAAGCATGCCTGGGCCATCCGACCCACGCGCACCAGCGACCGACGACCGTGAATCCTGCTCTCACCCAATACAAGAACCGCCTTGCCCCTCGCGCGAAGCGTACGCCTAAGCAGCAGTGCAAGACATTCAAGCAGGCGGGAGAACTCAGAGGGATTCCTCGGAACCATGCCATCAAGGGGCTGATGCCGCTCAACTCCGAGGAGCCAAAGCCGAAGCCGATTGTCCCGGCCATAGTCCAGTGCGTTCATATAGGGAGGGCTCGTAATGGCGACGTCCGCGTGATTGACCTCGCAAAGATCAAATAAGTTCTCTCGGGTAAATCGTCTTGTAAGTCTCCGGTCAAATCCCGAGAACCGCCGATACGACCGGCCGATTTTCCGAACTAGCCTAGGTTCCACGTCCCGGTAGGAATACAAATGCGGGAACTTGCGTTTTGGAAACTTCCTGCTCCTCAGATACGGCACCAGATGGCTTGAGGGGTAAGACAGAAACCCTGGCCGCTGGTGGTGAAGGATACCAAGAAGATTCGCGAGGATGAACCATTGCTCGTCCTTCATTAACAAATCCGCGAGGATCTTCGTCTCAGCAAAGGTCTTCGGATGAAAAAAGGCGCGTACCCAAGTGGGAGCTTTGACTCTGTAGCCGCACTTTTCGGCCATTACTTTTGCACGCCCGACGTAGTGTAGAGCGCTTCCAATAGCAAGTTCTTCATTTGAAGGGGCACGCATTTTTGCGCGAGTGAGCACAGCGGCATATGGGCTTATGTCATTCGCGATGGTTCCCCTGCCGAGCAAGAGGGATTCGAGTGGAACTACGCCGGAACCCGAGAAGGGATCAAACACAACTTGGCCAGGGCGAGAAAACTCGGATATCAGAGTCCGGGCCAACGTTGTCTTCAGTTTTCCAATGTACGGGGCGAGCTGATGAAGGCTGCACTCGCTACCCAGACTGCTCTCTGCCCATGTGTGCTTGAGCTGCCGGAGAGAGGTGCGTGTCTGTTTCATTTTCAATTGTGGAGTGTACGCAAATGGGGATAAGGCTGTCTAGCTCGAACTGTGATGGCGATATCGGCTGGCCGGGCTAAGTTGTGTCGCGCAACCCTTACCTGGGTCAGGGCAAGCCAGCGCTACAGAGGCAAAGAAAAAGGGCCGGCGAGACGCCAGCGCTACGGGAGCAGAGATGCGTTGATCCGACAAATCCTATATTTCCCTGTTTATGAGTGCATGGGATGGGGAACGGCGTCACTTTGGGCGAACATCTTGGACTCGTAGGACAGCTCTAAGGCCTATAGTGTGCCCGACTTGCGAGGCGGGCGCCCCGATATAACGCATCGGGGTGCAAAAGGCGCACGCCGAAAAGAGAAAGTATTTCACGTTTAGTTGCATAATTATCTTTACAATAGGGCGCTATAAGAGCACTGTGGCTAGTGGCTGGGGATTCTTCAGTTGACCTGAACACGACGGAAGCTACCTGAACCACCCCTCGTCTGAAGCAAACAGGAAAACATCCAAGGAGAGTGTTATGAATACCATCGCACGTTGGGACCAGTCCCAAGGTTTGACGCTACGAGACCAAGTAAATCGTTTGTTCGATGACAGCTTCACCCGCGACCGCTCGGCCCGTGCCGACCTGGCAACGTGGGCGCCACCCGTAGACATCTACGAAACCGAGAACGAATTGGTCGTAAAGGCCGACCTGCCGGATCTCCAAGAGAAGGACATTGACGTCCGCGTCGAGAACAACACGCTGACGATCCGTGGAGAGCGGAGGTTCGAGAAGGACGTGAACGAAGACAGTTACCTGCGAATTGAACGCGCCTACGGTTCGTTCACGCGGAGCTTTTCCCTGCCGAATACGGTCAGCTCCGAGAACATTCGCGCCGAGTATCGCAATGGGGTCTTGACGCTGCATATGGCGAAGCGCGAGGAGTCCAAGAGGAAGCAGATCAAGATCAGCATTTCAGCAAACGCTAAGTAGTCCATCCATATCACATACGGGGGAGCGAGTGCTCCCCCCTGATTTTCGCAACCAAGGAGGTTGAAATGATCCAAAGCAAAGAACCATCCGGAGAACTATCCAGAGAAGTGATCGCTCAGCGAGCTTACGAGCTGTATATCGAACGCGGCGGCGAGGCTGGGAGGGATGTCGAGGACTGGGTGAGAGCGGAAAAAGAGCTAGCCGCCAAGCCCATCTTGACACCAACAACCGCGAAGGCCGCACGAGCAGGCCAAACGAATTGACGTGGCGCTCAGGTGAGGGGCGGGTGATTCCGCCCCTTCACTCCCTCTGTGAAGCATTACCCTGCCTAGCCAAATTAAGCCTCGATTCCCATCGTAAGTTCATGTTTGAGCAAGAGAGCGGGGGTTTGGGCTTGTAATCCCTTGCGAGCGGAAGCCACAATAGATAGGGTGTGGGTCGCTAAAACCGCCGCCTTTTGGGCGCTGCGAAGAGTGGCAACGGCGGGCAGACAGGAACAGCCATGCAAGAGGACGAGATCAAGAATTACTCGGAGGAAACGCCGGGTGAGACGCCCGTGGGAACGCAAGAGGCCGAGCGCCGCGGCGTCGACCGGCATCCATTTTCGGCGGCGGCGGAAGTGATCGAGTTAACTTCGGGAGTGCGCTTTTCCGGCCGCACGACCGATTTGGGGCTGGGCGGATGCTTCCTTGACACGATGGTTCCCTTCCTGAGGGGCGCGAAGGTGCGCGTGCTTATCCACAAGGGTAAAGAGGAGTTCCAGACAGAGGGGACGGTGGTGTATGCGCAGACGGGCTTGGGCATGGGAATCGCATTTGATCCTCTGGATGCGGAGCAGAGCGTGGCTCTCGATGCGTGGCTCCTGGAGGCTACGACGGCCCAACGTTACTCGTTCGAACTAGGGAGCACGCGTGTGCCGAAGGCGGGCACGGCCGCGTCGAGCCGAGCGACCTTCGTTCGTCTGGTACAATTGCTGGTGACCAAGGGTGTTTTGACGCAGGCAGAGGCCTCCTCCGTACTCTACGATCCAATTATTTAAATCCTCCCGAACAGAAGCCGGGGCAGGTTGTGTACCCTCCTCGCAACAGTTGTAAACTACAGAAATAGATATCTATAATGTTAATGTAGCGGCGTTGTGACAGCTACGAAGAAAAGGGAGATCCCTGCCTACCGGCAGGCAGGCCCGCCACGGCGGGCAGGCTCGGGGTAAAGGAGAGAGGCGAGGCGATGAACAAGGAGACGCGGCAGGCGCTGGGGGCTTACGTGAACCTGGTGTGGGCGACTGAGACGCTGATGGCGTATTTGAGCGGGCAGCTGGGGACGTGGGAACTGAGCATGGGACAGTTCCGGATGCTTCAGATGCTGCTGGGTCTGGGTCCCATGAGCCAGGCGATGCTAGCGGACAGGCTGCTTTGCGGGAGCAGCAATCTGAGCGTGGTGGCGCGGAATTTGGAGAGGCGGGGGCTGGTGGTTTGCCGGTCGGAGCACAGGGACGCGCGGAGAAAAACGGTGCACCTGACGCCGGAGGGGAGGGCGCTGATCTCGGAAGTGCTGCCGCTGCACGCGAAGGTGGTGGGGGCGAAGATGAGCGTGCTCAATAACCGAGAAAAACGGATCCTGCAGCGAGTGTGCCGAAAGCTGGCGCAAGGCGACGTGCTGAAGTTCCGACGGGCGATGATGCGAGTGGAGGATTGGGAATAGGAGGCTAGGAGCGCGGGGGGGCGTCGCCGGCATCGCGCAGGGTGACGGCGATGCGGCGGTCGGTGAGCGTGATGGACATACCCTCGGAGGCGGCCCAGGTGGAGGGAAACTCGGCGCGCGCGGAGGAGAGGAAGCCGTCCACGGCATTGTCGGAGGAGTCCGGGTCGTGGTGGAAGAGGACGAGGTTGGGGACGTTGGAATCGCGCGCGACCTTTACGCCATCGAGCCAAGTGGAATGGCCCCAGCCCTTGCGCGTGGTAGCAAGCTGGTCGGGAGAATACTGGGAGTCGTAGATGAGGACATCGGCGCCGCGGGCGAGTTCGCGAAGATTGCGGTCAAATTCCGCGACGCCAGGCTCGTTGTCCGTGGCGTAGACGAAGGCGCCAGCGGGCGTATCCAAGCGGTAGCCGAGGCATCCCTGGGGATGATTGAGCCAGGCGGCGGTGACGCGCGTGGCGCCGACCTGCCAATTTTCACCGCCGCGGACTTCGCGAAAGTAGCGCGCCGCAGTGATCAAGCTGAGATTCACCGGGGAATAGGGGCTGGCAAGCTGCCCTTCGAAGACCTGGCGAAGGCTATCACGGCCGAGGGACTGGGACTCGAAACCGTAAAAATGGAAACTATTTTGCGAGTGGTAGAAGGGCTGGAAGAAGGGAATGCCCTGGATGTGGTCCCAATGGTAGTGGGTGACTAGAACAGAGGCGTCGACGCCGCGCTGCCCGGCCATTGGCGTCCAGAGATGGCCGAGCATGCGCAGGCCGGTGCCGCAATCGAGGATGAAGCGGGCGCCGTCGGGGGCTAGGAGATCGAGGCAGGCCGTGTTTCCGCCGTAGCGCCCGGTATTGCGCTCGGGGGTGGGCGTGGAGCCGCGGACTCCCCAAAAAACCAGCTTGGCAACATGCTGCGGCATGGCTGGGTGAATCGAAACGCGCGTCCCGATACAACCCATCGGGACACAAACAGCGTGCGCCGGACATCCCCTTGTAAGTAAGCGTGAGAATATGGCGCGGATTTTATGGTAGGTGGTGGCGGCGATGGAAGTCAATTGCGTTTCCCTGGGCGTGTTCGATGGCGGAGGGACGGAAATCAGGCTCGGGCGAGCCAGCGCGGCGGAATTGCGAGGGAGGTTGGCGTTACCTCCGACGCGCAAGAGACGACGCGGGACTATCCGCAGGGGCGCTCTGCGAGTAGAATTTTGCTGATGCACTTCGAGAGGACAACGCACGCGCATAGTCACGACCATGGCGACGGCGCAGGCATGAGCCGCCTTCTGGGCGCGGCGATTGCGGCCACGATCGCGCTGGTGGGCGTGGAACTGGCGGCGGGATACGCGGGACATTCGATCGCGCTCGGTAGCGACGCCGTCCACAACGCGGCGGACGTGCCCACGCTGGTGATATCGTGGCTTGCGGCGCGGTGGGCGCTGCGCCCGCCGACGGCCGAGAAGACGTATGGGTATCATCGCGGGGGAATCCTGGCGGCGTTTGTGAACGCCATGGTGCTGGTGTTCGCGGCGCTCTATGTGATTTACATTTCAATCGGGCGGCTGCGGCATCCGTTGGAGGTGCATGCGGGGTTGATGCTGTGGGTGGCGCTGGGCGCGCTGGTAGTGAATGGAGGCATCGCGCTGGGAGTGCACGGGCACAGGCGCGACCTGAATCTTCGCACGGTATGGATACACAATCTCGGCGACGCGCTTTCGAATGTCGCCGTGTTCGCGGGCGCGCTGGCAATCCGGTGGACCGGCGCGCAGTGGATTGATCCGGCGCTGGGTCTGGGAATCGGAGCGATGGTGCTGTGGGCCGTGGCGGGAATTTTGAGGGAGAGCGGCCACATTCTGCTCGAGGGGTTGCCTCGGAATATGCGCCTGGAAGATGTGGCGCGCGCCGTGCTGGGCGTGGAAGGAGTGCAGGAGGTGCACGACATTCACATCTGGACCCTGGGAACCGACCTTCAAGCGCTATCGTGCCACATCCGCATTCCGGACATGCACATGGAGGAGTGCGAAAGAATTCGGGCCAGGATCCGGGAAACGCTGGAGCGCGATTTTCGGATCACGCACATCACTGTTCAGTTCGAACGCGCCGGGCTGCCTGCCGAAGCGGGTCCTTATATGCCCGAGCCCGTGCGCGGATCGAGGGGTGAGGGGTGAGGGGTCCGCCTACGCGATGAATCCGCTTCGGCGCGGCAAGCGAGGGACCCGCCTACGCGATGAATCCGCTTCGGCGCGGCAAGCGGGGGATGCGGCTGCCCTGATTATTTTTTTGCTGCGCTGACGGATGAGCAAGGCGAAATTACAGGGAGGAAGATTGGAGGAACTTGCCCTGTTCCTGATTGATGCGCAGAGTTGCGGCGGTATCGAGGTCGGAGACGGCCAGGGTGTGGCGGAGGCCGGCGGGAGTGATGTAAACGATGGAGTCGTTCGCGCGAGAGAAGGCGACGGCTTGGATTTTATCGCCATTGCGCAATACAAGAGTGAGGTGATCGTCGCCGGGGACCAAGGGAGCGGCGGTGGGAACAGATTCAGGTTGCGGGGCGGGAGGCTGTTCGGCAACAACTTCGGGGGGTGGTGACTGCTCTGACTGATCTGTCTGCTCTGCCTGGTCGTAATCGGCTGTATCATCCGGGGCGACGTATTCCGGCCCGCCATCCCACAGAAAATATGCGCCGCCCGGGAAGAAGCCGCGATTTCTGAAACGCCTGGCGAACGCCAAGTCGCGATTATGATTGCTGTTGCGAAAGAATACGGGAGTGCCCGTGAAATTGAATCCGGGAACCAAGCGATTGGCACGAGCGCCTGCGCTCCACGCGGGGCGAACCGTAGGGCGGACGCTCACAAATCGCGCGTTGGCGCCGCGCGATGGGGCGACGCGGCCCGCCATGCGCGCGCCGCGCTGAGCATGCGCCGCGGATGGGCTAAACAGGAAGAGAGCCAGGAGAATTGCGAGAGCAAAGGAGCGATGGTTCGTCATGGCCGCCTCGCCTATATATACCATGGGACGCCGGGAATAGGGCGGTGGTTGCTGGTTTTTGGGGGATGGGGGTAGTGTCCCAATATGAAAATTTTCCCGGTCTTGAGGGCTGGAAGAGGGATTCCTGCCTGCCGGCAGGCAGGCTTCGACTGCGCCCCGCGCCCGCCAAAAGGCGGCGGGAAAACCAAGAACGCGGGACTCCGCTCAGAATGACCGCACAACACGTTTTCGCTCGATTTAAGAAACTACCGATGGGGGGCTCCTATTGCGGTGGGGCGAGCGGGCGTGAGAAAATCGGCGCGGAAGCTTGATAACGCGGCTGGCGATATCGTCTAAAGGTTAGGACGGAGCCCTCTCAAGGCTCAAATCCGGGTTCGAGTCCCGGTATCGCTACCAGACTCCGATACGAATAGTGACAACTGGCGGGACGCTGCCCTGTGGGGCAGCAAGCCTACTGCGTGACGGTCTTTGCGGCGTCGCCTACTTTGAAGCCCTCGCCGGAGACTGGCTCGCAGACCGAGGAAATATCGTCCACATCGGTGACGCGGACAACGCCAATGGGCGTAGCCAAGCGCCGGATCACCTGGCCGGTAGAGGGGTCCTTAATCTCGCGGGTGACGCGCGAAATGGTGAGCTGATCGCCGACCTTCACGCCGTCCTTCGCACCCACGTTGAGGATAATCTGCCCCGAATCCACGGCGGCGACGAGGCCCTGGACGATGATGGTGCGGATTTCCACCTTGGAGCTATCGGCAATCAGTCCGGCGCTGAGCTGCTCGGTGGCGGCTTTCACGGCTTCGCCGATAATCGTTTGCTGGAAGTCACTATCGCCGAAATCCACATTGCCGCCACCCCAGCCGCTCCAACTTCCGCCGCCGCCCAGAAGTCCCGTGCTCTCGCGCGAGGATTCGCCGTGGCCATCGGCCACGCCGAGAATTTCGGCGGTGTCAATGTTCACGATGCGCGCGTCGAGGGTGACGAGGGCCTTGCTCTTTTTGTGCGAAAAGCCGCCGACACCGAAGCCGCCCCAGCCGCCCCCGCCGCCGCCGACATTCGTGTTCTTGGTGTCGTTTCCGAATTCGGTGATGCCGCCGACGATGATGGCGTCCACACCCAGGAGCTTTCCGATCTTGGCGGCGGAAGTGGGATCGGCGCGATTGCTATTCGAGAAATTCTGTTCAGCAAGGATTTTGTCGAGCTGCTGGCGCTCGATCACCGAATAGGTGCCGTCCTGGACGAGGTATTTTACGAGCAGGTCGGTGATGCCCTTGCCGATGTCCACGTCTTTGCCGAAAAGGGCGGCCGAACTGGTCTGCACGGTGGCATAGTCGAAATCGAAAATGGCGACGCGCTTCTTGCGCCCCTGAGGTTGCGCGGGCGGAGTGGCCGGCGTGGCAGAAGCCGTGGTTCCCGCAGGCGGCTGAGCGGCGGGCTGCGTCTGGCCATTTGCGCCGGGCGCCCGTAGCGCTCCCACAGCAAGGTAAACCACGAGAATCAAGAAGGCACGCAAGACTTTTTTCATGGCTCGTCCCCCACTTCGATGCGTCCAGACAAATATGTAAATGCACACAGCTTGGCGGGAATCTTACTTTTCGCTATGGCAGGTGTCAACAGCAGTTTCGGAGCGAGCAACAGGGAGGCAGAGCGCCTCCCCTACGGCAATTCCGCACGGCTAGCTATGAGTATTCAGGAATCTACAAACATCTTTGACGGCGTTACTCAGCATGACCGTCTTGGTGGCGTAGATGGTATCGCCGCCCTTGGCGATAACCATGAACCTATAATCACCCGACCAGCCGCCGGCATAGAGCATGAAGTCCGAGCGGGCCGGATTCGTAGTGAGGGTCACGTTGGGACATTTTTCGCTGATGTCCTTCATGAGGTCAACCGGAGAGACCATGGATTGCCGCGCCAGGACGAGCTTGAGCGGCCTGCCCGGCACAGTCTGGGCGCTCGCCACGGCGGGCAGGACCGCCATGCCAGCGATGAGGAGGATGATCAAACCAAGCGTCACTTTTTTCATTGCCGAAATCTCCTTCCGCCCAGCCATTGAGCCGGGAACCAATGTATGAATCACGCCGCTGACGTCGGGAGCCGATGAAGCGACCGGGCGAGGGGCAACGTCCCGCCGGGCCGCGGACAAAGGCCCACACAAATATTAGAACACTTTAAGGGGAAAAAAGTTGCGTGGCACCAAGGAGGCAATGGTTGATGGCGCGCCATCCGTAGCCCTCCGCAGGAGGGCGCAGGATGGCGGAGAGGCAGGGACCCCCTACGCCCTTCGGGCTCCGGGGGTTAAAATTCGTTTGCGCATATAGTCTTGCCGCTCATCGGCAAACAAGGAACTTTCGGGAGGTCGCTCCCAAGCAGCCGGGAATGGCGGAGAGGCAGGGATTCGAACCCTGGGTACAGGTTTTAGCCCGTACAACGGTTTAGCAAACCGCCGCCTTCAGCCTCTCGGCCACCTCTCCGCGGCAAAGTAGAAGTAGGCGTGCAAGAAACGCCTGTCAGGGCAGTATAACATCAAGCGCACGGGTGGTGGCGGCATTGAAACGCAATCCCTGACGAGTGGTGTCTAATACAGAGTGCCTATTTCACGCCAAGGAGATTGCCCATGCCATCACGCAGCAGAATAATTCCGTACACCCTCATGCTTTCCACGATTCTTCTGCTTTCCCTGGGGGGAAGCAGCGCTGCCGCCCGCGCGGCACAGACGGGAAATGACGCGGCCTCCGCAAATACCCAACCCGCCACTACGACCGAAAAGGACCGGACGGACCTTTCGGTGACCGTATACAACTCGAATCTGGCGCTGGTCCGCGACGTCCGCCACATTAACCTGCAATCCGGACAGTTTCCGTTGCAGTTCGAAGACGTGGCGGCGTCCATTATGCCCGCGACCGTGCATTTCCGGTCGCTTACCGACCCCGCGAAGCTCGAAGTGGTCGAACAAAACTACGAGTACGACCTGCTCGACCCGGAGAAGCTGCTTCAGAAATACGTGGGCCGCGAGGTGACACTCGTGCGCGAGGAAAAAGACGCCGGCTCGACGAAGTGGACGGAGACGAAGGCGCTGCTGCTGGCCGACACCAACGGGCCCGTGTGGAAAATCGGCGATGAAATCGTCACGGGACTTTCGGCCGATTCCTATCGCTTCCCCGATTTACCGGAGAATCTCTACAGCCAGCCGACGCTGGTCTGGACGCTCGACAACCAGGGCGCGGACGTGCAGGACGTCGAGGCCTCCTACCTTACGAGCGACATGAACTGGAGCGCCGACTACGTCCTTACGGTTTCGCGGGATGAAAAGACCGCGGGGCTCGACGGCTGGGTGACGCTCGACAACAAGAGCGGCGTGGCCTACACGAACGCCAAGCTGCAGCTCGTCGCCGGAGAAGTCCATCGCGCCGAAGAACGCGATCTCGGAACGGCGGGAGCCCTCTCGGAGGCCCAAGCCGTGCCCGCACCGCCTCAGTTCCAGCAGGAAGCCTTTTCGGAATATCACCTCTACACGCTCGGGCGGCGCACCTCGATTCAGAACAACGAATCGAAGCAGATCAGCCTGCTGACGGCGAGCGGGATACCGATGGAAAAGGATCTCGTGGTCGAAGGGGATCCCGACTACTACCGCAATCCGCAGGGAAGCGGGGAGGCCGTCCCGCAGCCGGTGAAGGTCTATTACCGCTTCAAGAATGACGAGAAGTCTGGACTGGGCATGCCGCTGCCAGCAGGAACGGTGCGCGTGTATCAGGCCGACTCAACGGGCGGGCTGCAATTCGCCGGCGAAGACACGATCGATCACACGCCGAAAGACGAGACACTGAAAATCTACACGGGCAACGCGTTCGACGTGGTATGCGAGCGCAAACAGACCGATTACAAACAGGTTGAGACGCGTCTCTACCAAATGGAATACCAAATCACGCTGCGCAACCACAAAGACGGGCCGGTAACAGTGGAAGTGCGCGAGCCGGTGGGAGGCGATTGGGAGGTTCTCAGCTCGAATTACAAATGGACCAAGCTCGACTCCGCCACCATTGGCTTCGAGATTCCCGTGGACAAGGATGGCACGGCGACGCTTGACTATCGCGTGCAGGTCAAGTGGTAGCGGCCCAGCCGCGGCTCACGACGCGGCGAATGGCAGGAGAAGCGTTTAGTGAGCGGCGGGAGGATCCTGCTCAATCAGGGCCAGCTCACGCGCGAAAATCGGATTGTCCGGGAATTCGATGGTGAGGTCGGCGAGCAGCGGGATGGCGAGCGCATTCTGATGCTCGCGCTCGTACGTGAGCGCCAGCATGATTTTGGCAAAGGGCTGCAAATAGTGCCCATGTTCGGCGGCGAGACGCAACTGCTCCATCCCCTGCGTGCGGTCGCCGTGAATCCCGCCGAACCACAAGAAGGCGCGCTTATAACCGGGCAGGCAGCCGATGACGTAGTTGCTCATGCCCAGGGCGACGTAGGCGTCCAGGGCATTGGGGTCTATGGCGAGGAGGGTCTTGGCCTCGCTTTCGGCCTTGCGCATCAAGCCGAGGCCCGCGATCTGCTTCTTTTCAATCAGGGCGTCATAATTCGATTCCATGCCGTCGGCCATGGTGAGGATGAGCAGGCCATTCGCGTCATGCGGATTCGATTTCAGGATGCGCCGGGCCAAATCGCGGGCTGCGCGGTTGGCGGCGAGAAACGGCTCGTTGTGGTTGTCCAACGCGGTGCCGTCCACGCCTCCGAGAAATTTCGCATCGTTCAGGAAAAATGCCGATGTGAGCACGCCCTTATCGTTGAATTCTTCGTAGAGATAGCTGGCGGCCTCGGCGGCTTTGCCGAGCGGGTCGCCAGGCCGCAGGCTCTGGTAGGACGAAAATTTGGCGCGGGCGGCATCGAAGCGCAGTTCGTAGAGATCGCGGAAGCCGGCATCAACCACGTAGGCGGAGGGATCCGCTATCATGCGCGGAACTTCCCGGGTAGTCATCCCTTGCGCCACGGTTTCTTTCGGCGTGGCGAGCACGGCGCAGGATAGGCACGCTACGGCAACTGAAACCACCGCGATTCGGCTGGCCCGCATGGAAGTGAAAATGTTCATGGTTGATGGCCCTGTGGTAAGCGCCTTCCGGTGAGTCCAACCAATCACCAGTCCCAACCCATTATATTGGAGTGTCCCGGGTAGGGGGTGGTTGCATCGCGCCGTGTTGTCCAAACCGAAACTTCGATTTTGACCTTGGACTTGTGCATTGCACGCCCCCTGCCCTCGACACGATGAATTAAGGCCGCGTCATAGTATGTTGACGGAGATGCGGAAGCCGGGATGAAAGCGGTCGTACATGAAGTAGCCGCCATCATCGTACACGACATACACGTCATCCGAGTAGCCCCAGCCGAGCGGCCACGGATCGATGAATCCGAATGAGTAGCCGCCATACTCGAAGCGCCTGCGATCATAGTCGCCTCGGCTAACGCGGAAACTGTGGCCGCTGCCAAAGTTGGAGGCGTAACGGTCATCGGAGATGCGGCCATGCGCGTAGTTGCCTCTGTTTCCACCGTTACCTCTGTTTCCAGCGTTTCCACCGTTTCTGGCGTATCCACCGTTTCCAGTCGTTGAACGAGTCTGCTGCACGCGTGCCTGGCTGCCTCCGCCGTTACCTTGCTGTGAGCGATTCCCGGCGTTTGTCTGTGGACGCCCGGTGCGTGCGGCCTGTTGTGTGTGCTGTTGCTGCGCCGGCCTGGCTGCCTGTGAGTGTGTGGCCTGCGAATGCCCAGCCTGCGAATGTGTGGCCTGCGAATGTTCTCCCTGCGAATGGCCCCCGTCTCCCTTATCATGCTGCGCGTAGGCGGGAGCAGTGGTTCCAAGAGCTAAAAGGAGTGCTGCTGTAGCGATTACGAATTTCATGTGTGTGTGCCTCAAACAGAGTCTGGCCGTTGCAGACTTGCTTGTCTGTCTTAAACAGCACATGTTCGTCATCTCGCTGATTGTGCAGGGTTTACGTCGCGGCTAATCTTCGCACCGCAGGGTAGAAGCCGCGACCCATAGAATTTTCTCCCCTTTTTCCAACAGGCTGCTAAAGGTTGGTCAAAAAGAACTGGGTGATGCGCTCGAAAAGCTGGATGCGCGCGGGGCGGTCGCCAAGGGGGTGGCCGCGGCCGGGGAAAATCATCACATCCGCGGGATAGTTGCGGTCGAGGATCAAGGCGTTCAGGACTTCGGACGTGTTCGCGAAGTGGACATTGTCGTCGCCGGTGCCGTGAGCAAGCATCAGCTTTCCCTTGAGGCCCGCCGCCTGGTTTACGGGGGAAGAATTGTCGTAGGCGTCGGGATTGTCCTGCGGAAGGCCCATGTAGCGCTCGGTGTAGGTGGTGTCGTACAGGCGCCAGTCGCTGACCGGCGCGACCGACACGCCGGCTTTGAAGACCTCCGGCGCGTTGAAGAGGGCTTCGAGGGTCATAGTGCCGCCGTAGCTCCATCCCCAGATGCCAATGCGCGAGGCATCCACGTAAGGGAGCGACTGGAGATATTTCACGCCCGCAAGCTGGTCCTCGAGCTCGACCTTGCCGAGCTGGTGATAAATGGGTGTCTCGAATGCGTGGCCGCGATTCGCGGAGCCGCGATTATCGAGCTGGAACACGATGTAGCCCTTCTCGGCCATCATTTCGTGCCACAGAAAATCGGCCCCGGCCCACGCGTTCCGGACCGACTGGATTTGGGGTCCGCCGTAGACGTGGACCAGGACAGGGTATTTTCGCGAGGGATCGAAGTCCGGGGGCTTAATCATCATGGCGCAGAGTTTTGCGCCATCGCTTGCCGGGAGATCGAGAAATTCGACGGGCGAGAGGTGGTAGCCAGCGAGTTCGGCGACGGTGTTTTCGTTGATCGTGGCGACGAGCGTACCGTCCGTTCGATACAGGTCCTGGCGGGGGGGCGTCATGGCTTTTGAGTAGGTATCCACAAAGGCCGAGGCATCCGGCGCGAAAAGGACTTCGTGTGTGCCTGCCTGTCTTGTGATCCGCGTGATGCTGAGGTTGTCGAGCGAGACACGGTAGAGCTGAGCGTCGCGCACGTCGTCCTTGTTCGAAAGGAAGTAGATGAATCCATGGGATTCGTCCACGGCCGGATGGCTGGAAGCGCCGGGGCCGATGGTCCCATTGCCGATGATCCCCCACGCGCCAGCCGTCAGCGGCTCGAGCAGGCGGCCGGAGAGGTCATATAGATAGTAGTGGCGGAAGCCGGTGCGCTCGCTGGACCAGAGGAAACGTTTTTCGTCGGAGAAGAAATAGAGATCATCGGCGATATTGATCCAATATTTGTCCGTCTCGGTGAGAATGGTGCGCGAAGAGCCGGTGGAGGCGTCGCAAAAGAGCAGGACTAGGCGGTTCTGGGCGCGGTTGAGGCGCTCGATGGCCACGCGCTGGCTATCGCGCAGCCATTCCACGCGGGCGGGATAGACGTCCGTGTCGGCGCCTGTATCCATCCACTTCGTTTCGCCGCCTGCGACGGGCACAACGCCCACGCGCACGATGGGATTCGGCTCACCCGCCTGCGGGAAGCGCGTATATTCGATGGCGCCTACGGGAGAGCTCATGTCCATGATGGGGTAGCGCGTGACAGGCCGCTCGTCCATTTCGTAGTAGGCAATTTTCGAAGAGTCGGGCGACCACCAATAAGCCGTGGTGGCGTCGAGCTCTTCGGGATAGAGCCAATCGAGCTGGCCCTTGAGGACTTCTTCGCTACCGCCCGTGGTGAGCGGCCTGAGCTGGCCGCTCGCGACGTTGACCAACCAAAGATTCGAGTCGCGGACAAAGCTGACCCATTTGCCGTCGGGCGAGAATTTGGGGTCTTCGATATCACCCGCGCCGCCCGCCAAGGATTTCGAGGTCATATTCTTCAAATCGAGCAGCACAAGATCGCTTGCGCCGGTGAAGAGCAGCGAATCGCCCGCGGGCGACCAGAGATAATTTTCGGGCTGGATTCGTCCGAGGCCTGTGGACTGAATGGCCTTCGATTTTTGCGGCTGCATCACGAACTGGAGCGTTTCCGCATTTACGAGCAGCCGGCGCTGGCCCGTAGCCGCATCCATAGTCCATAGCTCCATTCCGCCGTCCTTATTGGCGTCCAGGTAGGAGATGCGTTTGCCATCGGGGCTCCATTCGATTCCATGCGTCAACTGGCCGCCCAGGCTGGGGGCGGTGTAAATGCGCTCGACCGTGAGCTCTTTTGCCGCAGCGGGTTGCGTCTGAGCCGGCGCCGCGCCCGAGCCGGCGGAAAATGCAATGAAGAGGAGGCACGGAGCAATGGCGAGACGTGAAACGCGGGGCATGATTCCCTTCCCTTCGAATAAGCGCGCGAGTCTTTCGTGCCCGGGCATGAGACGGAATAAGAGCGAAGGCGCGAAGCGCAACATGCGGAGGCTATTCCGCACGCTGACCCGCGGGAACCGCAGCATCTGGCGGCGCAACCGCGTCGCCCCTTGTTCGCTGAATCAAAAACGCGCCTATCGTCACGGCGAGCGCCAGCGGGAGAAACATCAAGCCATCGCGCACGAGCGCTGCGGGGCCGACCGGCTCCTCCGGGCCGATGCCGCAGCCGCAATTGATTGTGAGACCCCGATGATAGGCGGAGGCGATGGCCGCCATGAATCCGCACAATGCGAGCGTCGCGAGCAGCGACGAATAGCGCAGGGCAATCCCGGTGACTAGCCACAACCCCAGGAATAGTTCGAAGAACGGCAGGAAGTGCCCGAGTATGCTCGCGGCCTGCGACGAGAGCATTTGGTAGGAGTACACCTGCATGGTGAACAGGGAAAGCGACACCCTGAGCGAGTGAATAGACCACGGCATGCCCAGCTGCGGCCTGAGCTTGCTGTAGGCGGTCACGATGAAAATCGCGCCGAGCGCAACGCGCCCGATCAGAAGGAAAATGCGGCCCAAGCTGCCGCGCGATTGCTTCGTCATGGCTTTGCGCCTGCGCGCATCGAGCTCATCCTATTGCTGGCTCAAGAGCGAGTCGAAAAATTGCTTCAAGATTTCCCAGGAAACAGGGCCGCTGCCTGGAGGGAGGTGCTGGCCCTTGTAGGTGATGACGTAGGTTGGAGTGGCTTTCACGGGAATCTGGTTGCCGAGCGCGATGTCCTGCTGGATATACACGTCTACCGGGCAGGGATGGGGCGGGGTGGCCGCCCCGGCCGTAGGCCCCGGGGGATCGCAGCCACGCATGTGCTCCTCGATGCGCTTGAAATCGGATGGGGGCATGGCGGCGGAAATATACTTCTCCATGTTGCCGTCGGTCTCCCAGGAACTCTGATTGTCATAAAGCGCCGCTTCGACTGCGTCAAATTGGCCGAACTCCGCCGCCGTATCTGCCCAGCGCGCCGCCTGACCGGAATATTTGTGCATGGAGAGCGGAAAATCGTGGTGAACGAGATAGACCTTGCCCGAAGCAACGTAATCGGCGAGAAGGGGCCGCAGGGTTCCTTCATAGAGAGCACGGCATGAGGGACATTCGTAATCGGTGAAGACCTCCATGGTGATCGGTGCACTTGGCGACCCATACGCCTTCACCGGCGCGTGAACGGGCTTATCGGCTTTGGCGCTCACGCCAGAAGGCTGGCGGGCCGAGCGCGGGGCTGCGTGGGAAGCGAGCGCTATTGCAAGGATTCCAAGCACAGCCAGGGTCCATGCGGCCTTTTTGCCACAAATGCTCGCACTGCTCACGCGCGAAGATTGCCATTGAACGTTCAATTCCGCCTCCCCATGTTTCGCCAAGACAAACGCGCACTATTGTAGCGCGATTTCCTCTTCTTGCAGCCTGTTCGTGAAATACCTTGCCGTTAGTTCTGCAACGGTGGGGTGGGATGCTACATCCAACTGATTGGTTCGCCACGGGTTTGAAGGCGTACGAGGTTGTGGTCGAGCGCGTGGGGAGGGATGGGAACTTCGCATAAATGAGGCAGAATCTGGTATAAGTGATTGTTATGCAACACTATACGGACATGCAATAAACTTGACAACTCGACACTCAAGGTGTATGATATAGCAGTTTGACGATTGACCTCTCGAACAGAACGTGTCGGATGCGGTTCGACGATAACAGGAGCGATTTCCATGAGCAAGATTATTGGCATTGATTTGGGCACGACGAATTCGGTAGTGGCCGTTATGCAGGGGGGCGAGCCGGTGGTCATCCCCAACCAGGAAGGGGCGCGTACGACGCCATCGGTGGTGGGGATTACCAAGAGCGGAGACCGGCTGGTGGGCCAGATTGCCAAGCGACAGGCGATCACCAATCCCGAAAATACAATTTATTCCATCAAGCGCTTCATGGGACGGCGCTACGACGAAGTAAGCGAAGAGATGAAGATGGTTCCCTACAAAGTGGTCCGGCAGGGTGACCACGTGGCCATCATCTCCCAGGGCAAGGAATACACCCCTCCTGAGATTTCGGCGATGATCCTTCGAAAGTTGAAGGACGCCGCGGAGGATTTTCTGGGCGAGAAGGTAACCGAGGCGGTTATCACTGTGCCGGCATACTTCAACGATGCGCAGCGTAACGCGACAAAAGACGCCGGAAAAATCGCCGGCCTGGACGTGAAACGCATTATCAACGAGCCGACGGCGGCGGCGCTGGCGTATGGGCTCGACAAGAAAAAGGACGAGACCATCGCCGTATACGACTTCGGCGGCGGCACATTCGACATTTCCATTCTCGAAGTGGGCGAGGGCGTGATCGAAGTGAAAGCCACGAATGGCGACACGCACCTCGGCGGCGACAATATTGATCAGCGCATCGTGGATTGGCTGATCGAGGAGTTCAAGAAGGACGAAGGGCTCGATCTGCGCGCCAAGGGCAACGAAATGGCTCTGCAGCGCCTGCGTGACGCGGCCGAACGCGCCAAAATCGAGCTATCGACAACCCTCGAAACCGAGATCAATTTGCCGTTCGTCACGGCGGATGCCAGCGGCCCGAAACACCTGGTGAAGAAGCTGACGCGCGCGAAGCTGGAAGCCATGGTGGACGACATTATCCAGCGCTCGGTGGAGCCGTGCCGGCAGTGCATGAAGGATGCCGGCGTGGATGCCAGCAAGATCAATGAAGTGGTGATGGTCGGCGGACAGACACGCATGCCGCGCATCCAAGCGCTTGTGAAAGAGCTTTTCGGGCGCGAAGGACACAAGGGCGTCAACCCGGATGAAGTGGTTGCAGTGGGCGCGGCGATTCAAGGCGGCGTGCTGGCCGGCGAAGTGAAAGACATTCTGCTGCTGGACGTGACGCCTCTTTCGCTGGGTGTGGAAACGCTGGGCGGCGTGACGACCGTGCTCATCCCGCGCAACACGACAATCCCCACGCGCAAGTCCGAGGTATTTTCGACGGCGGCGGACAATCAAACTTCGGTGGAAATCCACGTGTTGCAAGGCGAGCGCCCCGTGGCCAGCGGCAACCGCACGCTCGGGAAGTTTCAACTCGTGGGGATTCCGCCGGCGCCGCGAGGCGTGCCGCAGGTCGAGGTGACGTTCGATATTGACGCGAACGGAATCTTGAACGTCTCGGCCAAGGACATGGCCACGAACAAGGAGCAGAAAATCACGATCACAGCTTCCACGGGGCTCAGCAAGGAAGAAGCCGAACGCATGAAAAAGGAAGCCGACGCTCACGCCGCGGAAGACAAGGCGCGGCTTTCGGAAGTCGAGGCGCGCAACCGGCTGGACAACCTTGTGTATCAGACCGAGAAGCTGCTCAAGGAGAACCGTGAAAAGCTCGCCGAGGCGGACGCCAAAGCCGTCGAGGAAGCCATGGAAGAGGCGCGCCGCGCCCTCAACGAAGGCGGCATCGAGAAGTTGAATGCGGCCGCGGACAACCTGACGAAGGTGTCGCACCGCGTGGCCGAATCGCTTTACAAGGCGCAGCAGAGCGCGGCCGGTTCCGGTGGCGCGGCGGGCGCCGCGGGGGCGGGCGCTGCTCCGGGCGGCGGAAGCACGCCCGGGCAAGGCGACGTGGTGGACGCCGAGTTCGTGGACGTGGACGAGTCAAAGAAACCCAATTGAAAACGTCCGCGAGGAGACGCCCTTGACGACCAGCACGATCCGGCGGGCGAGCGCGCCCCAGGCGGTGCAGAAAATACGCGACGGCGTGTACATGGTGCAGGTGGCCATTTCCGAAACTCCCAACGCGGATTGGCGCAGGCTCTTCTACGACGCCCAGCAGGACGTGCCGCCGGATTTCGCGCCGCGTTCGGTGGAGATCAGCGGCACATTTCTGCGATTCAAGTCCGACCCCGCAACCGTCGAGCAGAAAATCGGCGTGCTGGACCGTTGGCTCGAAAGAGCCAGCCAGAAGGAAGCCGCGATGGGCGGGCGTTCCGAGGTGCAGCAGCAAAAGAAAGAAGAACTCGCGCGCGAGGCTCAGGAACTGGCCGAATGGAATGCACGCTGGGCCGGGCTGTGACGCCCGAGCCTTCTCTTCCCTGTTGAAATGGCCGCTAAAACCAAACAAGACTATTACGAACTCCTCGGCGTGGCGCGCAAGGCTTCGGCCAAGGACATTCGCGCCGCCTACCGCAAACTTGCGCGCAAATATCATCCGGACCTGAATCCCGGCGACAAATCCGCCGAGGAGAAGTTCAAGCAGATTCAGGAAGCGTACGAAAACCTCTCGGACACGAAGAAGCGCCAGATGTATGACCAGTTCGGATTCGACGTTCCGGGCCCGGGTGGCATGCCGCCCCGAGGCGCGGAATACGGCGGCGGGGATGCCGAAGACATCCATTTCGATTTCGGGGGATTCGATTTCGGCGGGGGCGGGGGCGGAGCAGGGGGCGGCGCGAGTTTCCGCGATCTCTTCAACCAGGTTTTTCGCGGCGCGAACGCCGCGCAGGCGCCGCACGAGCGCGAACCGGGCACCGATCTCGAATACCAGGTTGACATCACCTTCGGCGAGGCCATGCGCGGAGCCGTGAAGAAGCTGAACATCACGCACCTCGAGGTTTGCCCCGTTTGCCACGGCGCCGGCTTCGCTCCGGGCGAAGAGAAAACTTGCCCCACATGCGGCGGCACGGGGCAGGTGACGCAAATGAGCGGGAAGATGCGCTTCCAGATCACCTGCGCGCGATGCGGCGGGCGCGGAAAGCTGCGCACCCTGTGCCCCAACTGCGGCGGTGAAGGGCGCGTGCCGCGCGTGGAAACTCTCGAAGTGCGCATCCCGCCGGGCGCGCAGACGGGATCTCGCGTGCGCGTGGCTGGGCGCGGGAACGCGGGCGTGCATGGGGGTCCGCCGGGCGACCTATACATCATCACGAACGTCCAGCCGCATCCTTTCTTCGAGCGTCGCGGCGACGATCTCTACACCTTGGTGCCAGTGACCGTGCCCGAGGCCTCGCTGGGCGCGAAGGTGGAAGTGCCCACGATTGACGGCCGCGCGCAGGTGCGCATCCCGCCGGGCACCAACAGCGGGAAAAAACTCCGCCTGCGCGAAAAGGGCGCGCCTTCCGCGCGCCACTCCGGCAAGCGCGGCGACCAGATTATTGAAGTGCAAGTCGTGGTTCCCAAGCCGGAGGATGAGCGCGTGCGGAATCTGCTGCGGGAGCTCGGCAAGATTGACAACGAAGACCCGCGCAAGGAACTTTTCGCGCGGGCGTCGCTGTGACGGGTTGAGGAAAGGGAAAAACCATGGCAGCGCGGCCCAGAAAAAAAGCGAAAGCCGGCTACATGATCAGCGCCGTCGCCGAACTCTACAAGCTGCATCCGCAGACGCTGCGGCTCTACGAGCGCGTGGGGCTGCTGAAACCTTCGCGTTCGCAGGGGAATACGCGGCTGTACACGGACGCGGACCTGGAGCGGCTGGAAGTGATCCTGAATTTGACGCGCGAGTTGGGCGTGAACCTGGCGGGGATCGAAATTATTCTCAATATGCGCGACCGAATGTCAGAGATGCAGTCGCAGATGCAATCCTTCATCGAGTATGTGCGCACGGAGGTGGCGCGCAACTTCACAGTGGCCGGCGAGAGCCGCGCCCGCAACGCCATCGTCCGCACCGTCCCGCGCCATACAATCCGCATCGAGAAGTGACGATCCCATCGGGATTCAGGTGCGAATCGTTCACGATCAGGCTCTCTCCGCCGTCGTAGGATCGATGATTGACGTGATCTCCGAGACGTGGGTCGCCGGAAATCCGCCAAGGCGAGCGTGCTCCCGGATTATCTGTTCATTCGGAGCGATGTAGACGCAATAGATCTTGTCGTCGGTGACGTAGCTCTCGACCCACTGAATTTGCGGGCCCAGGCCGCGCAGAACGGAACATGACTTCTGCGAGACGGCTTGCAGTTGCTCACGAGACATCGCGCCAGCGCCCGGAATTTCTCTTTCGATGAGGAACTTCGGCATACAGCCTCCCTTCCTTGGATTGAGGCGAGTATATATCAAGCGCAATTTGCTCCGCAGTCCTTCGCAAAGGCGGCCAAGGAGCGGGCGCGAATTCCACAACCCTTCTCTATTTGCACAGGCGCGGGTGTGCTTGCGCTGCGCGCGTGGCCCGCTTATGCTTGCGAAATGGCGCGAGTGGATTGCCCGACGTGCGGCGGCAGCGGCTGGAAGGTGGTGGAGCGGACCACGGAGGGGGCGCGGGCGCTCGCGGCGGAAGCGGCGCGGCCCGGCGGGGCTGCCGGCGAGCCAAAGATGGTGTGGGCCGTGCCGTGCGATTGCACGGAGGGCGACCATACGGAACGCGTGCTCGCGCGGGCGCGCGTGCCGGAGCGGTATCGCCACTGCGACTTCGAAAATTTCGAGACGGACAATGAAATCGAGGGCGCGCCTCGCGAAGAGCTCGAGAGTTGGAATCGCAGCCTCGCACAGGCGAAGCTCGTGGTCCAGCGCTTCACGGCGGAATTTCCCGCTGGTGCGGAGCACGGCCTATTGCTCATGGGCCCGTGCGGCGTGGGGAAGACGCATCTGGCCGTTGCGGCGCTCAAGGAGATTGTGTTGCGCGGGCACAGCGGCCTTTTTTACGATTACCGCGAGCTGCTCAAGGAAATTCAGGATAGCTACAACGCCGAGAGCCAGGCCACGGAGATGAGCGTCCTCGAGCCGGTGCTGAAGGCGGAAATTCTGGTGCTGGACGATACGGGGTCGAGCAAGCCTTCGCTTTGGGCGCTTGAAACCGTAGGGCACGTGCTGAACACGCGGTACAACGAAAGCCGCGTCACCATCCTCACCACAAATTTCCTCGATTCCGACGCGGCGAATTCCGCCGGCCCTGGCGCCCGTGAGGCATCCGGCGGGCGCGTGGCGGGCATGAGGCCACCCGCGATCGAGGATTCGCTCACCGACCGCGTCGGCAGGCGCATTCGCTCGCGCCTTTATGAGATGTGCCGCACGGTTGAGATGATGGCCCCGGACTACCGCAAGGAAATCCGCAATATCAGCCGTTCCCGCGCATAGGCCGCTTGGACTCTATCTGAAGCGCCGTTTGCCCCGCTGGAGATGCGAGCGTAGAATGAAACTGTTTACTTCGCCGCACTATCGCCGCATCCGTGGGGTGTGACGATTCGCGGCGCACGAACATCATAAATGGTGGCGCTCGCAGACAAATTCGGACGCTCGATCACCGACTTGCGCGTTTCGGTGACGGATCGGTGCAATTTTCGGTGCGTATATTGCCGGTCCGCGGATGAGGAAAAGTACGTGGCCGCCGGGATCGCTGCTGGAATGGAGCGAGTACGAGCGGCTGGTGCGGATCCTGGTGGGCATGGGGATTCGCAAGGTGCGCGTGACGGGCGGCGAGCCGCTGGTCCGATCCGGCATCGAGGGTTTCATCGCGCGGCTGAAGGGGCTGGGCGCGCAAGACGTGTCGCTGACCACGAACGGCCGTCTGCTGGCGGAGCGCTGCGACGGCCTGATCGCCGCCGGCCTCGACCGGGTCAACATCAGTCTCGACTCGCTCGACCGCGCGAAATTCGAGCGCATCACGCGGAGCGACAGTTTCGATCAGGTGATGGCGGGAATCGAGACGGCGCATGCTTCCCGGCTGCGGCCTGTGAAGGTGAACGCCGTGCTGGTGCGCGGGCTGAACGACGACGAGGTGGAAGCGTTCGCGGAATTTGCGCGGGAGCGCGATCTGATCATGCGCTTCATCGAGTTCATGCCGCTGGATGCGGATCGCGCGTGGACGCGAGCGAGCGTGGTGGACGCGGCGGAAGTGCATCGCCGGATTTCGGCGCGCTGGCCGCTGGCGCCCATCGTCCACGAGCGCAGCGAGACGGCGCGGAAATACAGGTTTACCGATGGCCGCGGCGAAATCGGCCTCATCGCCCCGGTTTCGCAGCCCTTCTGCGGCCAATGTTCGCGAATCCGGCTGACGGCCGACGGCAAGCTGCGGACGTGCCTTTTCAGCAAGGAAGATCACGATTTGAAATTCCTATTGCGCGGCGGCGCGAATGACGAGGAAATCAGCGACGAGATTCGCTCGATCGTCGCGGAGAAGGAAAAAGGGCACCGCATCAACGAGCCGGATTTTGCGCCGCCCTCGCGGACCATGGTTTCCATCGGCGGCTGAATCTTATGGGAGACGACGAAGGCAAACTATTTTCGCTTACCGAAGCGGAACGCGTTCGCGCGCAGATCGAACCCATTCTGGTCGGGGCGATGGATTCGCGCCGCAAGATGGTCGAGCTCGATGAGCAGCTCGGCGCGCTAGCGGAACGCATTCAGCGCTCGGGCGGCATGCTGGTCCCGTATGAGAAGGCGGCCAAGCTACGGTTCGACCGCAACCGCACCGAGGAGGCCGTTCAAGACGCGGTTGAACGCATCCATTCGACCGGCTGCATCGTCAAGGACCTTGATGCGGGTCTGCTGGACTTTCCCGCGCGGATCAACAACGAGGACGTGTATCTGTGCTGGCGGTTGGGCGAGGACCGCATCCGCTTCTACCACAGGCAGGACGAGGGCTTTGCCGGCCGCAAGCCGATAGACCCAAGCGATGCCGGCCATGGGAGCCAGATTCAGTGACTTGGGAGCCGTGACTTGTGATTCGTGACTCGTGATTCGTGAGAATAGAGCCGATTTTGGGTCCGAGCCCACCCCACATCCTTCGCGGTTAGAGAAGTCGCTCCCATCCCGCGTCAAATCGCAGGTGCAATTAATCATGGGACTTACGGTAAACTCCACCTTATGCAGCCTGAAATCCGTGAGGAGTGCATGATCGCCCGGGCGATCGTCGTACTCGGAAGGCTTCGAGGGGCAAGCCAGTGACGCAGAGTGGCGGAAACCGGCTGAAGAATTCCGCGAGTCCGTATCTTCGCTCCGCCGCGCACCAGCCGGTGGACTGGCATGAATGGGGCGAGGCGGCGTTTCAAAAGGCGCGCGCCGAAGGCAAGCCCGTGCTGCTCGACATCGGCGCGGTGTGGTGCCACTGGTGCCATGTGATTGACCGCGAGAGCTACGAAAATCCCGAAATCGCGGCGATGATCAACCAGCTATTCGTCGCGGTGAAAGTGGACCGCGACGAACGGCCCGATGTGGACGCGCGGTATCAATCCGCGGTGAGCGCGATTTCGGGCCAGGGAGGCTGGCCGCTGACGGTATTCCTCAGGCCGGACGGAAAGCCGTTTTACGGCGGCACCTATTTCCCGCCGGACGATGCCGCGGGGCGTCCCGGATTCCGGCGCGTCCTGGGGTGGATTTCCGAGTCTTTCCAGACGCGCCGCCAGGATGTGGACGGCTCCGCGCAGGCCCTCGAAGACGCTGTGGCCAAAGCGGAAGGGTTCGAGGGCGCGAGAGGCGCATTTGATGCAGGCGTGGTGGACCGGGTGATGGAAGCGGCGCTCGGGCAGTTCGACGAAGAGCATGGAGGCTTCGGCCACGCGCCCAAGTTTCCACATGCGAGCGCCGTGGATTTGCTGCTGGAGCGCTATCAAACGACGCGCGACGCGCGTCTATTCCGCGCAGCCGAGCGCACGCTTGAAGGCATGGCGCTCGGAGGCGTGTACGACCAATTGGGCGGAGGGTTCCATCGCTATTCCGTGGATGAGCGGTGGTGCGTGCCGCACTTCGAAAAGATGTCGTACGACAATTCCGAGCTGCTAAAAAATTTCCTGCACGGCTGGCAGGTGACCGGGAAACCGCTGTTCCGCAAAACCGCCGAGGGAATCATCGCGTGGGTGGGCGAGGTGCTTTCGGATCAGAGGCGCGGAGGATTCTATTCGAGCCAGGACGCCGACCAGACGCTCGACGACGACGGGGATTATTTCACGTGGACGCTCCGGGAGGTTCGCGGAGCGCTTTCGCCCGAGGAATCGCGGGCCGTGGAGATTTACTACGACGTGGAGCCGCAGGGCGAAATGCACCACGACCCGGAGAGGAACGTCCTGTGGGTGGCGGTGAGCGTGGAGGAGACGGCTAAGAAACTGCGCCTGGACGAAGCGAGCACGCGCATTCTACTGGCGCGCGCGCGGGGAAAACTGCTGGCGGCGAGGCGCGAGCGGCGGCCAGCGCCCGCCGTGGATGAAACGATTTATACGGGCTGGAACGCCATGTTTGTCTCCGCGTATCTTGACGCGGCGCGCGTGCTGGGACGGGACGATTGCCGCGATTTCGCGCTCAAGACGCTGGAACGCATCCTGGCGGAAGCGCGGGACGAGTCGAAGGGCTTTCTGCATCGCGCAGGAGGGCCGCGCCTGGATGGAACGCTCGACGATCATGTGTTCATGGCCGCAGCGCTGCTCGATGCCTGGGAAGCCTCGCTCGAGCCGCGATACTTTGAGACGGCGGAGCACGCCATGCGCCTGGCAATCGAGCGCTTCGGCGACGCCAGCGGAGGAGGCTTCTTCGACCGCGCGAAAGATGCCGCGCCGATGGGCGGCCTCGACGTGCGGCGCAAACCGATGCAGGATTCGCCCACGCCGGGGGCAAATTCCACCGCCGCTATTGTTCTCGATCGCCTCTACGGCTTTACGGGTGAAAAGCTCTATCACCAATGGGCGGAGACGACGCTCGAAGCGTTCGCGGGACTGGCGCCGCAGTATGGACTTTTCGCGGGGACGTACGGGCTTGCCTCGCTGCTGCATGCGCGGCATCCCTTGCAAGTGGTGGTCACCGGGGCGGCGGGCGACACGAAGGCCGCGGAGCTTGAAAATGTGGCGAACGAGATTTATCGCTTCGGGAAGGCGGTGCTGCGCGTGACGCCGGAGCGACTGGCGCGTGCGGCCTTGCCCGCCGCGCTGCGCGAGACACTGCCCCACCTGAACGCCGGCAAGGCCCAGGCGCTGGTGTGCGTAGAGACGACGTGCCATCCGCCGGTCATGGAGGCGCAGGAATTAGCCGCGCTGCTGATTGAGGGCGCCGCGGGCGCGGCGCGGACTTCGCAATAGCCTGACGCATTCGCATTGGTCACCGCAGAGAGTTGTCCTCAGGGGCTAAAGCCCCTCTTGGGGGGATGGTTTTTGTCGGAGCTGAAGCCTCCCTGTCGGCAGACAGGCTCCGACCCCCTAAAAAACATTTCATTAGACAGCTTGGCTCTGTTGACATCCTTCCCGGTTGCGAAGGCGAAGAGGGATTCTTCGACTGCGTCCCGCGCCCGCCGAAAGGCGGCGGGAAAACCAAGAACGCGGGACTCCGCTCAGAATGACACCATCTTGCGTAGGACGAAGTCGTCAGAGCCAGATAGCGGCTATGCGATTTCGCGGACGGCGTCGGCGATGTGCCGCGCGGAAATTCCGAACGCGTCGAGCAATTCGTCCTCTTTGCCGGAATGAGGCATGCCGTTCACTGCGAGCAGGCGCGACTTCGCGGGCATAGCGCCAGCTTGAGCCAATGCTGAAAGAACCGCATCGCCGATGCCACCTTCGGGCCAGTGGTCCTCGACGGTGACCAAGCGGCTGCCCGCGGCTTTCAACTGCGCGGCGATGGCCTGGGGATCGAGCGGCTTCAAACAATAGAGGTCCACGACGCGAACGGCGACGCCTTGCGATTTCAGGTCGTCGGCGGCCTTGAGGGCCTCGAAGAGCGTGATGCCCGCGCCAATTACGAGGGCGCGGTCCTGGGCGCTTTGGCGGAGGACTTTGAAGCCGGGGACCGGAAATTTTTCGTCCTTGGAGTAAAGGATGGGGGTCTTGGGCCGCGAGGTGCGAATGTAATTGATGCCGGGGCGGCGGGCCATGATTTCAGTGAGGCGCTCGGCGGAGACAGCGTCGCTCGGATAGAAAACCGCGGAGCCGTGGACGGCGCGGAACATGGCCAAATCTTCGAGCGCCATTTGCGAGGGGCCGTCTTCGCCGATGGAGATGCCGGCGTGCGAGCCGCAGAGATTGATGTTGCTGCGACTGATGGCGGCCATGCGCACGTTGTCGAAGGCGCGGGAAAGGAAACAGGCGAAGGTATCGAGGAAGGGGACCTTGCCGCGAGCGGCCAGACCCACGCCGGCGCTGACAAGATTTTGCTCGGCAATGTAGCCCTGATAGAAATGAGTGGGAAAGGCGTCCTGGAAAATTTCCGAGAAGGTGGAGTTTTTCACGTCGCCGGACATGGCCACGAGATGTGGATTCACGGCCCCGAGGCGCTTGAGGGCAAATCCGTAAGCTTCGCGCGTGGCTACGGGCTTGCCGTCCGAATAATCCGGAGGAGCGGGCGCGGGAAAATCGGGAGGCACGGGAAGCGAGGTGCGCGCGTAGGATTTTCCGGGGTCGGGGGGCACGTCAATGGCCGGGCCGATTTCCTTGAGCGCCTGCTGGAGCTGGTCCTTCGAGAAGGCCTTGCCGTGCCAGTGCTCCTTGCCGGCCACGAAGCTGACGCCGTGGCCCTTTATGGTGCGCGCCAGAATGGCTTGCGGACGGCCGTTGGTGGATTTGGCGCGGTCGAGAGCGGTGAGGACTGCGCGGACATCGTGGCCGTCAATCACGTCCGTGGCCCAGCCTTCGGATTCGAATTTGCGGCGATACACTTCCATATCGTGCTGATACATGGTGGGCTCGCTCTGGCCGAGGGCGTTCACGTCGGCGAGCACGGTGAGATTTTCCAATTTGTAGTGGCCGGCAAATGCGGCCGCCTCCCAGATTTGGCCTTCGGCCATTTCGCCGTCGCCGACGAGGATGTAGACGCGCGTAGGGCTTTTATCCATGCGCGCGCCGATGGCCAAGCCGGCTCCGACTGACAAACCCTGGCCGAGCGAGCCAGTGGCGGCATCCACGCCGGGGATGCGGGGAGTGGGGTGGCCTTCGAGTTCGCTCGAAAACTGGCGGAGGGTCATCAGGCGCGACTCGGGAAACACGCCCGCTTCGGCGAGCGCGGCATAGAGCACCGGGGCGGCATGGCCCTTGGAGAGGACGAAGCGGTCGCCATCGGGAGAATTGGGATTTTTGGGATCGAATTTCATGGCGTAGAAGAATGTGCCGGCGACAAGCTCGGCGGCCGACATGCAGGAAGTGGGGTGCCCAGAACCGGCTGCGGTGGTGGCCATTATGGAGAGAACGCTGAGGCGGCGGGCCTTTTCCTTGATGCTATCAACGACGGAAGCGGCGGGTGCTGCTATGGGGGTGGCGCTCATGGAGGCTCCTTGGCTGCTGTAGTCTCTAGTAGAGATGCGATTTTACCTTGTTCGGTGGCAGGCTGCGAGCCGCTTTCAAAAAAATTTGACGCGGTGGGCTTCGGGGCCGGCGGCGATCACCAGCGTGCCAATCATCAGCGCCGCCGCGGCAAATGCGGCGAGCGATTGTGCATAGGTGAGATGGCGGGCCATCAGGGCCTCGATATACGGCGCCGTGGAGGCGATGAGAACGCCGAGCTGATAAGCAAAGCCGGGGAAAAAGCCCCGGAGCGCGCCCGGCGAAAGTTCATTCAGGTGCGCGGGGATTACGCCCCAGGCACCCTGCACCATGAACTGCATCAGGAATGCGCCGGCCGCGATCCACGCGACGTCCGGGCCGAGAACCCAAAGCGGAATCAGCAGGAGCGCAGCGAGGGCGGCGGCGCACATCGCGCGGCGGCGGCCACGGCCGTCGGAATAGAGCCCCACGAGAATGCCTCCGGCAATTGCGCCCAGCATGGAGATGGCGGTGACAAGCGATGTGGCGCGCGGAGTGAAATGCCGCTCGTGTTGGAGAAACGTGGGGTAAATGTCCTGCGTGCCGTGGGAGATGAAATTCATCAGGGCCATCAGCAGGACAAGGTAGGAGAAGCGCTTTCCGTTTGCGGCCACGGCGCGGAAATATTCCCGCCAGCCGATTTTGGAAGCAGCGCCGGCTTTCCACGAGGCGCTTTCCTTTACCTTGGCGCGAATGAAAAGGGTGAGCAGCGCGGGCAGGCCTCCGAGAAAAAACATCGGCCTCCAGCCCCAGTGCGGGAAGACCGCCCAGTAAGCCAGCGCCGCGAGCAGGTATCCGAGCGCATAGCCTTCCTGCAAAATTCCGGAAAGAATGCCGCGGCGCTGCGCGGGAGAGGCTTCCATAGCGAGCGCGGCGCCCACGCCCCATTCTCCGCCCATGCCAACGCCATAGAGGAGGCGCAAAATCAGGAAGATTCTGTAACTCGGCGCCAGGCCCGAAAAAATTTCCACGATCGAGTAGAACAAGATGGACAGCATCAATGGGAGACGGCGGCCATAGCGATCGGCGAGGAGGCCGAAGAGCAGCGCGCCCAGGGGACGCGTGGCGAGACTGGCCGTGAGGGTCAGTGCGATTTGCGGGATGGACTTGTGGAAATCGAGCGCTACGGAGGCGAGGACGAAGACCAGGATGAAGTAATCGAAGGCGTCGAGGGTCCAGCCGAGAAAGGCAGCGATGAGGGCGTTGCGGGAATCGGAGTGGCCGGGGGCCATTGGTGTGACGCTCATTTCGATTTCGGGCGCGCGCGGACGAGGCGCGGCTGCAAGACGGCGTCGGCAAGGCGCGCGACCTGGACCATTTCGGCTACGTCGTGGACGCGGACGATGTGCGCTCCCTGCAGGATGCTTGCGGCCACAGCTGCCGCGGTGCCCCATTGCCGGCCGTTTGCCGGCGCCCCGCCGAGCGCTTCGGCAATGAATTTCTTGCGCGACGCGCCAACGAGCAGGGGAAAGCCGAGGGGAGCGAGATCGGGCAGACGCGCGAGCAATTCGAAATTTTGCTCGAAGGTTTTGCCGAAGCCGATACCGGGGTCGAGGATGAGCTGGGAGCGGGGAATGCCAGCGCGACGTGCGCGCGTGACGGCGAGGCGGAGCCCGGCCGTGACATCGCGCAGGACGTCGCGCGCGAACGGCCCTTCTTGCATGGTGCGCGGATCGCCATGCATGTGCATGAGGACGAGCGGCAGCTTTCGACGGCGCGCGACATCGGCGAGGCGCGGATCGCGGCGAAGCGCCGACACGTCATTCAGGATTTGGGCTCCCGCGGCGGCTGCGGCTTCGGCTACTTCCGCCTTGGAGGTGTCCACCGAGATGGGAATCTTCAGGAGTCCGTGAAGTTTTCGGAGGACGGGGAGGATTCGCCGCAACTCTTCCTCGACGGAAACGGGCTCGGCGCCGGGGCGCGCGGACTCGCCGCCGATATCGAGGATGTCCGCGCCGGCGCGCTCGATTTCGAAAGCGCGTGCCACGGCACGATCGGCATCGAGGTAAAGGCCGCCATCGGAGAAGCTATCGGGCGTGACGTTGAGCACACCCATGATGAGGGTGCGCTCGCCGAGCGGGAGCGTGCCCGAGGGCAGTCCCGCCACGGCGGGCAGGCGCAGGCGGAACTTCCTTCGGCGAAACATGGACCGCTATTGAATCATGGTTTTTGCCGCGCGAGCGAATTCAATCGAGATCGAAATCGCGGAGGGGCTTTTCGACGGGCGCGTCCTTGGCTTTCTTGAGGCCTTCAGCGAATTTGCGCGCGAGGACGTCCTCTTTCGTTTTTTCGGCTTCGACGGAGGCGCGGAATTTCGCTTCGACGGCTTCGTCGTGCTCGCGCAGCAGGCGCGCCGTGTTGTCGAGGTCCACTGACGACGGGGGCCTGGGCGGCGGAATGTGCGAGAGCACGACGCCGAGCGCGCGGTCCACGGTCAGCTTGGCGCGGCAGCAGGGGCAATCCACTTCAAAAGTGTCCGCGGGTTTTTGCGCCATGGCGGTATTCTACGCCAAATCGAGAGCGGAGGAGCGCGGTGGGCAAAAATGGATTATGCCGGGGCGGGTTTTTCGCCCTTGGCCATGCCAGGGATGGGGCGTGGCTCAGGACGCAGCGAAAGTTGCGGCTCCCTGGTCGCGACCGGAGGCGCCGAAGGCGGCGGGGCCGGCTTATCGGGGAGGGGTTTTCCATCCATCAAGAGCTTGAGTTCCGCGGCATCGAGGACTTCGCGATCGAGCAGGGCCTGCGCCACGCGTTCGAGCGCGTCGCCATGGGTTTCGAGTATGTTGCGGGCGCGCGAGTAGCCGGAGTTGACGATGTTGCGGACTTCGACGTCAATTTTAATGGCCGTGTCTTCGGAATAGTCGCGGTGCTGGGCGATTTCGCGGCCGAGGAAGATGGCTTCCTCTTTCTTGCCGAAGGTGAGGGGACCGAGCGGGCTCATGCCCCATTCGCAGACCATTTGCCGGGCGATTTCGGTGGCGCGCTCAATGTCGTTGCCCGCGCCCGTGGTGATGTGGTGCAGGAAAATCTCCTCGGCGGCGCGGCCGCCCATCAGGACAGCCAGCTGCGACTCGAGAAATTCCTTCGTGTAGGTGTGCTTGTCGTCTATGGGCAATTGCATGGTGACGCCCAGAGCCATGCCGCGGGGAATGATGGTGACTTTGTGGAGCGGATCGGCACCCGGCGTCATGGCAGCGACGAGGGCGTGGCCCGCCTCATGGTAGGCGGTGTTGCGCTTCTCCTCGTCGGACAGAATCATGGATTTTCGCTCGACGCCCATGAGGACTTTGTCCTTGGACATCTCGAAATCGGCCATGGTGACGAATTTGCGGTTCTGGCGTGCGGCCCAGAGGGCTGATTCGTTCACGAGGTTGGCAACGTCGGCGCCCGAGAATCCCGGCGTGCCGCGGGCGATGACGGAAAGATCCACGTCATCGGAAAGAGGAACTTTGCGTGTGTGAACGCGAAGGATTTCCTCGCGGCCGCGTACGTCGGGCCTGGGGACAACCACGCGGCGATCAAAGCGGCCCGGGCGAAGCAGGGCCGGGTCGAGCACATCCGGGCGGTTGGTCGCGGCAATCAGGATGACGCCCTCGTTCGATTCGAAGCCGTCCATTTCGACGAGCAGCGCGTTCAAGGTTTGCTCGCGCTCGTCGTGGCCGCCGCCGAGGCCGGCGCCGCGATGGCGGCCGACGGCGTCAATTTCGTCAATAAAGATAATGCAGGGCGCGTTCTTCTTGCCCTGCTCGAAGAGATCGCGGACGCGGCTGGCGCCCACGCCGACAAACATCTCGACGAAATCCGATCCGGAAATGGAGAAGAATGGGACATTGGCTTCGCCGGCGATGGCGCGCGCCAAAAGAGTCTTGCCAGTGCCCGGGGGGCCGACGAGGAGCACTCCCTTGGGGATGCGGCCGCCGAGTTTCTGGAATTTCTGCGGGTCTTTCAGGAAATCAATGATTTCGTAAAGCTCTTCCTTGGCTTCGTCAATTCCGGCCACATCCTTGAATGTGGCTTTCTTTTGCTGCGCGGTGAGCAAGCGCGCACGGGATTTTCCGAAACTGAGCGCCTTGTTACCGCCTGCCTGCATCTGACGCATCATAAAGACCCACAAGAGGCCCAGCAGGATGAGAGGAAGCAGGTTGATGAGCAGGGTGACCCAATCGGCGCTTTTCACTTCCTTGTAGTTGTAAGGAATGCCCTTATCCTGCAAGGATTTCGTGGTGTCCGGGATGGCGGTGTTGGCGATGGTCACGTCATGGAACTTGCCGCCATCGCGATAATCACCCTGAAGCTCGGCGCTATTGGGCGAGAGAAGGATGGTGACATCCTTGATGTCGCCGGTTTCGAGCTTGGCGAGGAAGTTCGAGTAGTTAAGATCTTCCTCATGAGCCGTTTGCCCGCCGGTCGAGGCCATCCTCCACAAGATGACGGCCAGCAAAATCATCAAGAGCCAGAATAAAATTGTGCGTACGGTTGAGTTCACGCTTTTACCTCGACGATCCCACGCCTCTAGATGCAGCGGCGAAGACGAACGACGCTTTAACGTTACAGGCGGTCTTCTTCGATTACGACTCCAAGCCGTGTACTCGCGCGCGCGCGAAAATCATCCGCTGGAGGCATGCCGCGCGCCCAGATGATGCGACCACCGCTTTCCAGCACGGGCCAACTGCCCCGTTCCTCGCTCGGAATGCGCTGGGCAAGGAACATCTGCTTCAGTTTGCGGGGCTGGCGGCGTCCGCGGGGCCTGTAAGCGTCTCCCGGGCGCCAATTCCGCAAAATCAACGGGTCCCGGATCAAACAGGCATCCAGAGCTTGCGCCTGTCTTTTAGTGTCGCGCTCCGCGAAAGGCCAGTCAATCACTTTCAGCCAGAAGCGGCTGCCAAGTTCCGGGACGGAAACAGCGGTTGCGCCCCGGTCGGGCAGGCTTAGAACGTATTGATACGCGTCGGATTGGGGCGCGCCCTTGCCTGGGGCTGGGGAACGCACTGGATGAGGCGCCCGGGAAAAGGTCAGCGAATCGAAAATGCGTTCGACCAGGACGCCATCCGGCAGTTCAGTGCGCCGGCCGCTCAATGAATCCGTGGCGAGATGAATCACCTGCTCGACGTGGGCGGCGCCAAGCTCGCGGCGATTCCCGCGCACACCTTCATACAGACGCCGGACGAGCCGTTCCGTAAGCGCGCGGAAGGGAGAAGATGGGTCGCGCTGGGACGCGCCGTCGAGGGGCGGAACGCCGGGCAGGCCGAGTGGCGAGAGCAGGTCCGGGATGCGGATGGTCCACTTTCCATCGCGCTCCACGGCGAAGGCGCGGAGACGATCCTCGACGAGCGCGGTCCAGAAGATCTGCTCTTCGCGCGAGAGCCGGGAAAGTTCCGTCAGATGGCGGACGATGCGCGGGGAAAAATCGCGCTCGAGAACGGGCAAGAGCTCGCCGCGAATCCGCGCGCGCTGGCGGCGAAGATCGCGATTCGTGGAATCTTCGCACCAGGCCTGACCGAGGCCCTCGAGATAGCGGCGGAGGTCCTGGCGGCGGGTGCGGAGAAGTGGCCGGACGACCGCGCCGGCCAGGGGATAAATTCCGGCGAGACCGGCGGGGCCGGTTCCGCGAAATAGGTGCGCGAGCACGGTTTCGGCCTGGTCGTCCGCCGTGTGAGCCACGGCGATGCGCGTCGCGCGACCCTCCTGGGCGATGCGCTCAAAAAAAGCGTAGCGCAGGCGGCGCGCGGCGTCCTCGAGATTCCAGCGATGCCGCGCGGCAGCGGCTGCGACGTCCTCACGCGCGATGATGAATTCGAGGCCCCGCGCGCGCGCCAGCTCGGCGACGAATTGCGCGTGCGCGTCCGATTCCGTGCCCCGAAGCGCATGGTCGAAGTGAACGACGAGGAGCGAGATTCCCAGCGCGTCGCGAAGGCTTTCCAGCAGACGCAGAAGGGCGATCGAATCCGCGCCGCCGGATACGGCGACACCGACACGGTCTCCGGGAACCATCATCCGCGCGCCGTGGATGGCCTGCAAAACTTCCTGTTCGAAAGGTGTTCTCATAGGCTGGCGTGTTCGAGCCCGCGATGCGGGACCAAGCCATGATAGCAGCCGGATGGGGGAGGGTCGAGCGCGGCGGTTTCCGCCAGCCAAAGCTGAACGGCTCTAGAAGCCGCTATCAAACTGGCGGTTGAACATGTCGCGGCTGTTGGAAATCCGGCGGTCGAGCGCGACAGCGGCAAAATAAGAGCAGCTCCGGCGCTCCCGCTCAACCCAGGAGGACACGCTCGGGATGATAGAGCGCGAGATGCGGCTGAGGATGCGCAGCAGGCCGTAGTATGTGCCGATGGCGCGGATCTCGGTTCCATTCTGCCCGCTACCCGAGCAAAGGTGCAGAAGCTGCAGGAGGCGCGCGAAATCGTCCGCGGCGACGCCGGCATTCTCGATGCCCGTCACTTCGCGTACGCTTTCGGAGAGCTCCACCTTGCCGGTGGACGCCAGGATCGAACGGCAGTAGGAGACGAAGAACTGGAGGAACGCCGCGACCGAAACGACGCAGATCAGCGCTGCAATCATCGAGCACCCACCGCGAGAGGAGCCGTCGCCAGCCGCGCTTCCTCGGGAACTTTAGCGAATGTATATACCCAGGCTGCAGGCAGCCAGGCTCCCATGACGCCGGGCAACCAATGCAGGACGATCGCCCACAGACCGGGAAAAAGATTTTGGAGGGCGTACGTGCCCGCCGTGCCGCTGAAGTAGATTCCCAGCGCCAGGATCAGCTGGACGAGATGAGCGCGCGTCTCCCGTAGTTTCATCACCGCGCCCCACAGAAGGTACGTCAGAACGAGACCCACGAAGTAGATATTCTGGCTGAACTCGACAACAAACTTTTCCGGCAAATGCCCTTCATGCTGGTGAATCACAAGGTAGGAAAAGAGCGCTGTCGCGGCGAGCAATAGCGTTGCGGCTCCGCGGATGTAGCGTCCCACGTTCATTTCGATAAAAACCTGCTCATAAAAGTGCATGATGACCAGGAACATCAGGATCATCAGCAAGCCGTCGGTATAGAAGTAGAAGTAGGAATACTGGGCGGAGTCGTAGCCAAACTTCTTGATGCATGCATACTGGCCGCAATTGACTAGGGCCATGCACGACATGTAGATGTTTAGGGGAAGGTAGCGGAAGAAAGACCGGCGGTAAATCGTGCAGAGAACTACCGCGACTTCCAGAAGGAAGGCCCCTAACCAGAAGGCATAATCAAAAGGGCCAAGCATTTCCGAGTTTCCTCGAAGGCCTGGCCCCTTTGAAGCTATATTGCCACTGAGACCATGCCTCTTAACGCGGCGGCGGAAAATGTATCGGTGCCGGGCCGCTTCCAGCCATCTGCACCGGCGAAACTGTGCTGCCGTTTGCGACCGTTGAATGGGTTGTCAAAGACTTCAAACCCATGGCACTGGACAGAACCAGCAGGACAAATACTGCCACGATCAGCCACTTATTCATTGGACCCCTCCCCTGGGAGATAGTGGTACCGGGGGGAGTCTATAAGCGGTCTGATGCCGTCAAGAGGGAAATTTTCGAGTGTGTGTCTAAACGGTACACACACCCCTCCTCCGACTGGCTGAGCCAGAGCCTTATCAAATTGTCGGGAGCAAATTAACTTCTGCGATGGGAGGCGTCAATGTTACCAAAGTACTAGTTTGGCGCAACAGGCGGAGGCCAACGGGAGCATTGCAAAGTGACGGCATCAGGGGGGATAGGATGACCGTTGCTTGCACGGGCATCGCACCTTGACACTTTGCGGAACAAACCCTTAGCATCGAATTCATCCCCCGTGCCGGCGTAGCTCAGTGGAAGAGCGAGGGTCTCATAATCCCTAGGCCGTGGGTTCGATTCCCCCCGCCGGCACCACTTTCACTTTTCCTTGCGAGCTGCCGCCTGGTACACCGAATTGAGTGTTTACAAGGATGGTCGAAGGGTGCTGCGAGGAAGAAAGTCAGTTCGCGGGCTTTTGATGAGAGAGCTTGAGGATGATCTCGACGTCGCGGCGAGTATCATAGCTGGAAATGGTGCGGACCGTGGAGATGAGGTCGCCGTGCTCGGCGTGAATTTCGTAGTCCACGTTGGGATCGAGTCTGCTGAAGCTAAAGTTGCCGGCGTCGTCGGAAATATGAGTCTGCATGTTCTGGGTCTTCACATTCAAAAGGTAAACGAGGCTGGAAGCGACGGGGTTCTCATCTTTGTCCACCACAATGCCGTGAACCGTGCGGAGATCGGCGTTGTCCTTCTTATCCTGCGCGCGTGCAGGCAGGGCGGTGAGAAGCGCAAGCGAGACCAGGAGCGCAGCTTGAAAGACCCATCGCGCGTTTCTGCGCGGTCGCTCGACAAGCGGTGCCAGTCCGCGCAGGAGCTTCATCTTTTGGCGGGGCGTGGAAGGGGAGTGATGGGGGAAGACCCCAGAGAAAATCATTCGGCTTCCTCCTCTTCTTCTTCGTCAACTTTTTTGACGCTCGATTCCTCGTCCGCTTCGTCTTCTTCGTCTTCGTCCTCTTCCGAAAGAACGATGAGATGCACAGGATGCGTCTGCGTGACTTCCAGCTCGACATCACATTCGGGGCAGCTCAGGATCTCGCCTTCTTCCACTTCGTCTTCGTCAAAATCAATCTCGGCGTCGCATTCCGGACATTTGGTCACGGGGACCTCTCCTTTCTGGGCGAACCCCCATCCGACGGGGTTATTATATAACGCCCTTGTCAAGCTTTAGAGGTGGAGGAGCGTGTAGAGGTGCCGGGTCACCGCGAATATCCGGAACGCCCTGTGGTGGGAGTGGGCGGCGTTGTGATCTCAGACGGCCGCGCGCTGCTAGTCCGGCGCGGCGGGCAACCGCTGAAAGGCCGGTGGTCCATACCGGGCGGGATGCTCGAAACCGGCGAGACGCTCTATGAGGGGGTGCGGCGAGAGCTTGCCGAGGAGACGGGATTGGAAGTGCGCGTGGTTGAATTGATTGAAGTTTTTGAGCGGATTTCTCTCGACGCAGCCGGCAAGACAAGGTACCACTTCGTGGTTCTCGATTACCTTTGCGAGGCGGTGGGAGGGAATGCGCGCGCCGGAAGTGACGTGACCGATGTGGCGTGGGCCAGCCCTGCGGAGCTGGCGCAGTATTCGCTCTCAGAGACGGCCATGCGCATAATCGAGAAGGCTTTCGATATGGCGCGTTCGCGTTAAGGAAGAACGGATGCGGCTTGGTGGAAGAGGGGAATCAGCTGGCCGCGGCGGCTTCCGGCAAGCGTCCGAAGCGGCGCTCGCGCCCGAGAAAATCCTCGACGGCGGCTGCGAGATCGGCGGCCTCGAATTCCGGCCACATGCGCGGCGTGAAGTGCAATTCGGCGTAGGCACATTCCCAAAGCATGAAATCGCTGAGCCGCCGTTCGCCGCCCGTGCGAATCAGCAGGTCCACGTCCGGGGCGGGCCGGCCTCCGTGCGTTACTTCGCCCAGGCGCCGCGCGAATTCGCGGTCGGAAATTTCCAGGCTCGAAAGCATCCAGCAGGCGGCGCGAAGAATGGCTTCGCGGGAGGAGTAATCGAGTGCGATGCGCAATTCGAGCGCGCGGCCGGACGCGGTCATGCGCTCGGCCGATTCGATGGCGTCCACGAGGGAACGTGGAATGCGGTCGCGGCGTCCAATCACGCGCAGGCGAACATTCGCCGCCACACATTCGGCTGCCTCGTTGCGAAGGTAGCCTTCGAGCAAGCCGAGCAGGGACGTTACTTCGCCCGACGGGCGCTCCCAGTTATTGGAGGAAAATGCGTAAAGCGTGAGAGTGCCGATGCCGAGCGATAGAGCGGCGCGCATGATGCGGCGAACGGCGGCTACTCCGGCGCGATGGCCCTCCGAGCGCGGAAGACCGCGCGCGGCGGCCCAGCGGCCGTTGCCATCGAGGAGAATGGCGACATGAAGCTTGGGAATCGAGTGCGAAAAAGATGTCAGCGTTCGTGCCGGCATGAGTGCGTATCACCTTTGAGGCGAGGATTCGCCTTCGCGCGTGGCGCGAATTAGGGCTTCCATGTGATCGAGATATTTTTCGAGCGCCCGCCGGCCAGCGGACATCAGGCGGTACTCGGTCTTCGGCAGGCGCCCGGCAAAGGACTTCGAGCAGGAGATGTAGCCTGCGTCCTCCAGCTTGCGCGCGTGGACGCTTAGATTTCCATCGGACACGCGGAGGAGGCGCTTCAGCTCGATGAAGGCCAGCGAAGTATTCACCGCAAGCGCGCTGACGATGGCAAGGCGCGTGCGTTCGTGGATCACGCGGTCGAGGCTGGCCGCGGCCGTTTCCGCCGCGAGCGCGCCCGGCGCGTTCCGCTTCGCTCTTTCCTCTCGAGCGTCGCGAATGGCTCCCGATTTAGCCGCCATATTTCACCGCAATCACGGCCCCGAATACGATGTGCAACCCGCCGAACCCGGCGGCCAGAAATACATTTCCCCAGCTCGACGGAGAGAAGAGGGCCATCGCGCCGAGCACCATGAAGCAGAGTCCCATAAGGGGTACGATGCGAATGGAAAATGCACCGCCGGTGACAACTCCCGTTCCATACAGTAGAAGCCATACTCCCGCAACGGCGCCCGTGAGCCCGCTTCGCACGAGCAGCACTGTTAAAAGCGCGCCAACGAGGAGCGGCGGCGCGAAGCTATAAACAAAGCGGCGGCCTGGCCCGGAAAAAAGCGAAGTCCCTGATTCACGAGCTTTCGAGAATGTTGTCCAAACGGCAATGGCGATGGCCAGAAGCGCCTCGGCGATCCATGTAACCAGCCAATCCAAAGACGAGGTCTGCCGGGAAGCGATTCCCGCAGCGCCGAGCGCCGTAACGCCGAGGGCGATGCCGCCCCAGCCGGGCACAGCGGTAAAAGAGCCCGCTCGCTCCATCGTTTCGCGGATAAAGCGGAGGTTATCGCGGGCGTGATCGTCGAGCGCGACTGGAGGGACGTGACGGGGCCGGAGCGGTTCGGAAGGACTCATGGCTGCCATGATACTTCGATTCCTAATCCTGTCAAGTACTTTGTGAAACAAAGTAACAGACTCCGCCACGGGGCCAAGGAACACCCTGTGGCTTCGCTCACGACGAGCGGGATGGACCGCGCTGCTTAGGATAGCGGCCGAGGAACCAATTCCAGCGGATGAACGCAAGGTCTGCGAACATGAGCAAGCTATCGCGAAAAACCTGGACCTTCGTCGCGGCGTCATGGGCCCAGCGGACGGGCACCTCGACGGCGTGCAAGCCGTGATGCGACGCGAGGAAAAGAATCTCGGGGTCGAAACCGAACCGCTCGATGCGCTGCTGTTCGAAAACGATTCGCGACGGCTCGCGCACGAACGCCTTGAAGCCGCACTGCGTATCGCGGAACGGTAAGCCCGTAAGGAGGCGCACAAAGCCATTAAAGATGATGCCAGCCAATTCGCGGAGCCGCGATTGGTGCACGATAATCAGCGAGCGGTCGAGGGCGCGCGACCCGATCGCCACGTCGTTGCCTGCCTCGATGGCGGCCAGGAGCTTTTCAGACTCTTCGATCGGCGAAGAGAGGTCCGCATCCGTGAAGAGGGCGATGCGGCCGCGTGCTTCGAGCATGCCGCGCCGCACGCTATAACCCTTTCCGCGATTCTCACCGTTCGATAGGAGACGAAGAGACGGCAGGGCGGACGCCCATTCCCCGGCGACGCGGGTTGTGCCGTCCGTCGAGCCGTCGTCCACAACGAGAATTTCGATTTGGCCGAGGTTTATATGCCGGCTCGCGAAATAATCACGCAGGCGGCCGAGCGTCTGGCCGAGCCGCTTCTCCTCATTAAACGCGGGAATGACAATGGAAAGTTCCGGCGGCTCATGGGTCATTGGGCATCCATCCGCGGCCCAGCTCCCAGGGCATCCTGCTTCCATCCATAACGGCCAAGAAGAGGCACAAACCGGCAGGCATAGAGCGACTGCCGCGTCGTGTGGCCGTCGCGCTTCACAACACAGAGTAATTCCTGCTGGTGGGCGCTCCCAACGGGAATGACGATGCGCCCACCCTCGGCCAATTGCTCCACGAGCGGCGGAGGAACGGCCGGGGCCGCGGCTGTGACCAGAATTGCTTCGTAGGGCGCTCCGGCCGGCCAGCCCAGCGAGCCATCGCCTTCTTCCACACGCACATTTACGTAGCCGAGGCGCGCCAAGCGCTCGCGCGACGAAGCGGCCAGTCGAGGCTGCGCCTCGATGGCAACCACGCTGTGCGCCAGCAAAGACAGCACGGCTGCCTGATATCCCGAGCCGGCGCCGACTTCGAGCACACGTTCGTGACCCTCGAGCGAGAGCGCCTCAGCCATGGCTGCAACCATGAATGGCTGCGAAATAGTTTGCCCCTCGCCGATGGGCAGCGGTTCATCGGCATACGCCTGCCGAATTTGTTCGGGGGCAACGAAAAGGTGCCGCGGGACCTTCTCCATGGCATCGAGCACGCGTTGCGAATGGATGCCGCGTTCGCGAATCTGGCGGGCAACCATATCGCGGCGAGAAGCCTCAAAGCCCGGGCCAGCGTTCGCGAAGGAGTGGCCATTCCCGTTCATGCGGACCATGTCTTTCGAAGGAGTATGGGTACTCCCAAGCCTTTAGCGCGTAGAAGGTGATCCGACTGCGTGATCTGCGGCATGTTTTTTCCGTCCCTTGCCGAAATTATCATAGCCGCGCACGCCCGTGCCACTCAAACGCACAGCAAGGATTCCCTGAAAATGGGCGCAAGCGAGCACATGCGGATAATTTTCTTGGACGGGACCTGCAACACAATCTGTCCGTGACGATCGGACTTGCGTCCGGTATGATGGGTCAAGCTAAGTGCCAGGCCTTAAGGAGATAAGCATGAAATTTTCGATTGCAGTGATGGCCGCAGCCATAATTGTGTCGGTTCCAGCGTTTGCTCAAGCACCTGCCAACGGGACGCAAGCGGAACCGCCCGCGCATCACCAGCCTGGCGTCGCGGCAAAACCCGCGCCGGCCGCGCCACCAGAGCAGGCCGCGGCGACGGCACCGCCATCCGCCCCCCAAAAAATTGATCCGGCCGAAGACGCGGCGATCCGCCACCTAATGGACATCACGGAGAGTTCCAAACTGGGAGATACGATCCAGGGCGCCATTTCGAGTCAGGTGGAGAGCGTGATGAATCGGGCTATTCCTCCGGATCAGGTACAGAAATTCATGGACACCTTTAACCAGAAATTCGACGCCAGCGCCCCTTCCAGCGCGGTGACGGACGCGATGGTTCCCATTTACGCGCAACATTTTTCAATGGAAGAAATCCAAGGAATCACTCGGTTTTATGAGTCGCCCGTCGGCCAGCGCCTCGTAAAGGAGATGCCGACCCTGGTGCAGGAAACCCATAATACCGGTGTGCAGATGGACCAGAAGGCCGCGATTGATACGCTGCGCGCCATGTCCACCGATTACCCTCAGCTCAAGCAAATGCTGCCGCCCGATCCGAACCGGCCAGCCGAGGCCCCCGCGCCGACCCCTAGCGCTGCGCCCGCTCCGGCGTCCCCATCCGGTTCTGCGCCGGCTCCTGGGACATCGCCTGCGCCATCGCCGTCGCCCGCGCCCGGGCCATCACCGTCCCCTGCGTCGCCGAAGTAACGATCGGCGGCAATGTGTGAGTAGGCATGGCCTGATGAACCTCGAAGCCGGTGACTTTATCGCGTAAAGTTCGATTTGCTTGTGCCGTGTGGGTCGTTCTTTGCGGCATTCTCGCTGCCACAGGTTTTGCGGTCCCGCAGGCGGCGCAGCAGACAGCTCCCATTACAGTTTCCGCCGCCATTAGCCTCAAGGACGCTCTCGACGAGATTGGCAGCGTCTACGGGCACAGCCATTACGGCGCGAAGGTCACGTTCAACTACGGCGGCTCCGGAACGTTGCAGCACCAAATCGAGCAAGGCGCTCCCGTGGACATTTTCTTCCCGGCCGCGGAAAAGCAGATGGACGCGCTCGAATCGGAGGGGCTGATCCTCGCGGGAACGCGGCGCGATGTTGCCACAAACGTGCTCGTCCTGATCGCGCCGGCGAATTCCTCACTTGTGAAGAATTTCCAGGATCTCGCGCGGCCTGAGATTAAAGTGGTCGCACTGGGCGAGCCCGCAACCGTCCCCGCGGGGATGTACGCACAACAGACGCTCGATCACCTTGGATTGCTGGCGGCGGTCGAGAAAAAAACTGTTTACGCCAAGGACGTCCGCCAGGTGCTCACCTACGTGGAGACGGGGAACGCCGATGCCGGCATCGCATATCAGACCGACGCGCGAATTTCTTCCCAGGTGCGCGTGGTCGCGACGGCGCCGGCGGATTCGCACGAGCCGATTGTCTATCCCGTGGCAATCATAAAAGGCTCCAGGAATATTCCTTCAGCGCAAGCGTTCCTCACTTATATTGCCGGGGCCGAGGCGCGCGCGATTTTCGTGAAGCACGGGTTCGGCCTCCCGGAAAAATAGCCCGGGAAGCGCTTATCCGGCTACAATTTCTTCCTCATGGCCTCCGTGGATTGGTCTCCGCTGTGGATCTCACTGGCGACGAGCGGCGTCGCCACAGCCATTACGCTGGCCGCGGGACTCGCCGCAGCGGCGTGGCGCGAGCGGCGCACGGGTCCTCTGATGGTGCTGATGGACGGAATTTTTCTCCTTCCGTTGGTCCTGCCGCCCACCGTGGTTGGATTTTTCCTTCTGCTGCTGTTCGGACGCAACGGTCCGCTCGGAAAGCTGCTGCTTCTCGCCGGCGCGACTGTGGTCTTTTCGTGGCCCGCCACGGTGATCGCAGCGGCGGTGGTGGCCTTTCCGCTGATGTACATCACGGCGCGCGCCGCGCTCGAACAGGTGGACACGCACTTCCTGCAAGCGGCGCGGACGCTGGGCGCATCGGAATGGCGCGTGTTTCGAGAGGTGGCGCTGCCGCTGGCATGGCCCGGAGTGCTGGCGGGAACGGTCCTTTCGTTCGCGCGCGCACTGGGCGAATTCGGGGCCACGCTGATGCTCGCCGGGAACATCCCCGGAAAGACGGCGACGATACCGATCGCCATTTATTTCGCAGTGGAAGCGGACGATATTCCGCGCGCGCTGGCGTGGTGCTTCGTGGATGTGGCCATTTCGCTCGCGTTGCTCGGAGGGCTCTATTATTGGACGCGCGCGATGAGCTCCGGAAGCGCGCGCTGGGCGCGGCGCTGACGTGCCTCTCGAAGTCCAAATCGTCAAGAGGCTTCGAGATTTTACGCTGGACGCGACCTTCAGTGCGGGCGACTCCCCGCTGAGTGTTCTTGGTCCTTCCGGCGCAGGAAAAACGATGCTGCTTCGATGCATCGCGGGACTCGAGCGGCCGGATCGCGGACGGATCGCGCTCGACGGCGCCGTGCTGTTTGATTCGGAGCGGCATATTGACATTCCGCCGCGGCGCCGTCGCACGGGGATGATCTTCCAGCAGTACGCGCTCTTTCCGCACCGCACGGTTGCCGAAAACATCGCCTTCGGCCTGCGCGATTTGCCGCGCGAGGAACAGGCCAGACGTGTGGCGGCGCTGGCCGGGCGCACGCACGTTACAGGGCTCGAGCAGTGCTACCCGCGAGAGCTTTCCGGCGGTGAACAGCAGCGCGTGGCGCTGGCTCGCGCACTGGCCATCGAGCCAAAAGCCCTGCTGCTCGATGAGCCGCTTTCGGCGCTCGACACGCACCTGCGCAGTCAGATGGAAGCGCAGCTGCAGGAAACGTTTGCGGCTTACCGGCGGCCGGCGCTGCTCGTCACGCACAACATCGAGGAAGCCTACCGGCTGGGCGGGGAGTTGCTCGTGCTCTCGCGCGGGCGCATCGCCGCATTCGGAGCGAAGGAGGAAATATTTCGCCGTCCTCCCACGCTGGAAGTGGCGCGGCTCACAGGCTGTAAAAATATTTCGCGCGCGCGCGCGATTTCGCCGGGTGTGGTCGAGGCGCTCGACTGGGGCTGCCGGCTGCGCGTTGCACAGGACATGGCGCAGCCGGCGGCGTACGCCGGAATCCGCGCGCATCATACTGATTTTGCGGAATCTTCGAGCGATGCGGGCGGCGAAGAAAATGTTTTCCCCTGCTGGCTTGTGCGCTCTTCCGAGACGCCCTTCCGCATTACGCTCTATTTGCGGCTGCATCGGCCGCCCGATGCATCCGCCGATTACCATCTGCAAGCTGAGGTCTTCAAGGAGAAGTGGCAGCGCTTCCGCGATCGCCCGTTTCCCTGGCATGTGCGGCTTTCTCCCGAATCGATTTTCCTGCTTCCGGATTGAAGCCATTCGCGCGCCATGCCGCCGGCGCAAAAAGGCGCTATCATGGAAACGTCGCCCGCGGAAAAACGCGAATGAATCACGAACAATACGAAAAATACTCACGCCAGATACTCTTTTCGGGCATCGGCGAAGCCGGCCAGGAAAAACTCCTCGAGTCGAGCGCCGTGCTCGTGGGCTGCGGCGCGCTCGGGACGGTGGCCGCCAATCTGCTCGTCCGCGCGGGAGTGGGCTGGCTGCGGATCATTGACCGCGATTTCGTCGAGCCCTCCAATTTGCAGCGCCAGACGCTCTTCGAGGAAGCCGATGCTCGGGAGGCCGTGCCGAAGGCCGCCGCCGCCGAGCGGCGCCTGCGGGCCATCAATTCCGGAGTCCGGGTGGAAGGGATCGTCGCCGATCTCACGCCGGAAAATGCCGCCGAGTTGATTTCGGGATTCGGCGTCATCCTCGATGGAACGGATAATTTCGAGACGCGGCTCCTTCTGAATGACGCGGCACTCTCGCTGGGCATCCCATGGATTTACGCCGCGGCCGTCGGCAGCTACGGCGTGACCATGACGATCCTTCCCGGCCGCACGGCGTGCCTGGCATGCCTGGCCGAAGAGGATCGCGAATCTGCTTTGACGGGCGCGTCCTTGAATGGCGAAGCCACGTGCGACACGGCGGGCGTGCTCAACGCCGCGGCGGGCGTCGTGGCTTCGATTGAGGCAGCGGAAGTGTTAAAACTACTCGCGGGGAAACCGGAGACATTGCACGGGCGATTGATCTCGTGCGACGTCTGGAGCGGAAAATTCCAGTCCATCCACGTGGCGCGTAATCCCGATTGCCGCGCCTGCGGGCGGCGCGACTTCGCCTTTCTTCGAGGCCAGGCGCAACCGCACATCACTATGTGCGGGCGCGATTCCGTGCAGATCCACGAGCGCGGCCGGAGACTCGACCTCGGCGAGCTCAGCCGGCGCCTGGCCACAGCCGACGCGGAGGTCCGCAACAACGAGTTTCTGCTTCGCTTCCGGGTTCCCCCGTACGAGATCACTGTGTTCGCCGACGGCCGCGCCATCGTGAAAGGCACCCAGGACCCGGCCGTCGCGCGTTCGCTTTACGCCCGCTTCATCAGCGCATGAATCGAAGACGAATTGTCGAATCGGGGAAACCTAGCCGACGAAGCGGCGGAGCGAGGACTGTCTCATTGCGGCGCGATCCATGTTTTCGCGGCAATTCATAAGCGTCAGCAGCGTACTCAGAACGCGCGCCTTGATTTCATCGGACATCGGAAATCCGCTGGTAGCCACATGGACAAGAGCTTCCCCGCGGGCGGCAATTCTTTCGATGAATTCCATCTGGCGCTCGTGGTTGGCCTTGCCGAGCGCCGTTTCCCGGTGCACCTCGCCGCATTCCTGCTCGATAAAAAGAGTGAAGTGAAGCAGGCACAGACGCTCGGCGGCGAGCCGCGCCGGCACGGCGATCTTGCATCCCTTTGCGCTGCACGCGTCTGCCACGGACACACCCGGAAGAGCCTCTGATTTGTAGCATCATCCGCCGCGGATTTCCAGATTACCCGGGGGTTATGCGTCGAATCGAATAGCACCGGCATGCGATTCAGGAGGCGTCCGTTGCTGCCGGGGCAGCAGAGCCCTCGGCGCTGAGTCCCTTTGCGCGGAACATAGCCAGAAGGACGAACATGTTCGTCATCAAAATGACGGCGAAAACGAGCGAAGTGAGGAACACAAGTTCCACGGGCATGGCCCGAATCACTTCCAGCGCCAGAACGGCCGTAATCAGGCCGCGCGGAATCAGCAGAATGGCAAATTCGCGCTCACGCTGTGTCGTCCCGCGCCATACGACGCGGCTGCATTCGACGGCGATGGCGCGCGCGACGATGCATACCCCCAGAACGCCGAGCGACGGCACGAACACCTTTCGAAGACCGCCGAATTCGATCATGGCGCCGAGAAGGACGAAGAAGAAACTCCGCACGAGAAACGCCAGCTCGGAGTGAAAGGAATGGATTTCGTGGCTTGCATCGGGCGCGAGAATTTCGAACCCGAACTCCTCCATCGAATTCCGGGGATTGGGCAGATTGGCGAGCGTGGCACCGAAGGCCATCACGGCGAAAAGTTCGCTGCCTCCGAGCGCGTGCGTCCCGGAGTAGAGAAGCAACACCGCGGCAAACGTCAGCGCCTGCCAGAATTTCTTGTCTGAGACAGCCGGCAGCAGTCGCACCCAAAGGAAACCGGCCACCACGGCGATCACCAACGCCAATAGAAGCTTAAATACGAACAGCATGGCCACGCCGCTGGCGATGGATTCGCCGCTTCCCGGGACGAGCCCCGCCCGCTTCAAAATGGACGCAAGCAGGCCTTTCGTCGTGCCGCCTCCGCCGGAAGCGAGGTCTACCAGCACGCCCACGGCGAGCGCGCCGAGCCCATCGCCGAACGACGTTTCAATCACCAGCGTGGTCTTGAAATCGTGGCGGAGGTCGAGCTGCTCCAGCACGGGCAGGACGATCGAGCCGCTCATGCACGCAAGCGTGGCGGCAGCCAGCATGGAGGGCATCTTCTGCATCCCAAGTGCGTACACGCAGAAATAGGTGATGCCAGCGAACGACAGCCCATAGCTTAGCGTGGCAAGAACCAGCCCCGCGGCGAATTGCCTTAAAGCGCGGCGGAGATCGAGTTCCAATCCCGCCGAAAATAGAATCAGGATCAGCGCCAGCGTGCCGAACACGCGCGTCACTTCGCCAAATCGCGCTGCATCGAACCAGTGCAGCACAGGCCCCAGCAGGATTCCGGTCGCGAGGAGTACGAGCACGTCGGGAACGCGCGTCCACCGGGACAACCGATGAGCCGCGAATGCGAGCACCAGAAGTCCGCCCAGTAGCCCGAAGAAGTTCGTTAGATTGAGAGTCACGGCGAGGCTCGCGTCTTAGCGCATTTGCTCAGGGGCATGCTCGCCCATGCGAAATGGCGTCCATGGGCCCGCATCCATGTCGCGCAGAATGGGCGATTGCCAGGAAAATTCGGGATGGTCGGCGAGGAATTTCGCTGCGTCGAAATTCGTGCCGCAGGGATGGCCGATGCGCGCGACGAAGCTCATGGCCGCGGCCATGCTGCTATCCATCACTTTCCCCTGTACGGCGCCGGAAGGGTCATACGGCTTCACGTCCGCGCTGGGTATGCCTTCGCTCGATGCGTCTCCGTGGCCGCAGAGCGTGCGCAGATTGGCGCCCTCCTTCTTGGTATAGGTATCGTAATGATCGGCAAGAAAAACCTGCGCCAGCGCCGTATCAATCTTCCCCTTGTTTGCCTGCATCAGCTGATCCCAGCGGACATGGCGGGCGTTCGCGGAATTCGCCGGGTCGGCGGGATCGAATGTTGTTTCGTCCCGGATGAGAGCGGGGTCGCTCGGGAAATTGGAACCGGCAAAATAGCCATCGGTCGCGCGCCAGACCTTCGTGTGTTTCAGGCCCAGCTCGAATCGCGCGATCTCGCCTGTCTTGCGGTCGCCCAGGAGCCAATCGTTGGCGTAGCCGCCGTTATTGCCGTCCAGCATGATTTTCACGTAGTCGTCAATCGAGTGGGCGTATTGCATGGCTTTGCGCGCGCGCACGAATTCCGGCTTCCCGTTGGGGTTCCAGCCGTGGAAATTCGCGATGGTTGTCTCCGTCACCATAATCCCGGCGGAATTGACGCCGAAATCATCGTCGCTCGCGATCACGCCGGGAAAGCCGTCCATTAGAATGCGGTACCCCTGCTGCGGCACGATGTCGAAAATGATGTTCCAGCGCACGCCCTCGGCATACGTCGTCCAATTATTGTGCGCCATCACGATCTGATGATCCTTCGTCCAGCTTCCCGTGGCGACGAACGCGCTGCAATGCCCGTATCGGGGAGTGCCCTCGGAAATAGCGGACGTGTTCGTGGGATTCGTCTGGCTCTTGAGCCACGGCACGTAGTAATCGGGCAGCTCCGCGAAAGCATTCATGGCCACAACGTCCCACAGATCGAGCTTTACGCCATGGTCCTGCAAGCCATCGGTGATTCCCTGCAATTCGGCTTGATATTCCGGATCAATTTTCGGCCAGAGCATCTCGCGGGCGGCGCGGCGGAAAAAATCCCACTGATACCCGCTCGAATGCGTCGCTTCCAGCCGCACCACTTGGAAGCTATCCGCAATTTCCGGGGACAGCAGGTAACCGTGCTGGACTCCAATATCGTGCGGCGAGCCTTCGAGGTGGACGTAAATCCATCCGCCGCGCTCGAAGCGGTAGCCACGGCCTAGCGTAGTTTCATAGACGCTGTCCTGCCTCGCAGCCGCAGGGCTTGCCGCTTCCGCCGCCGGCCGCCCTGCCCTCGCGAAAAACTGCGCCGCGAAAAGCGCGCATCCCAGCACGATCACAAGAGCACAGACGAGCGGCTTCCTCTGCGATGGCATCAATGGTTTTCTCCCGAAAGAAGATGCATGGCGAAGCTCTTCTCGCGAATCCTGTGGGGTCGCCGCAAGTATTTTGAACAGCACAAGCGATGTTAGGCGTGCGCTGCGCAGGTGTCAACGCATTGCGCGGGCGGCAGGCGACCGGCGTATAATCATCGCGTACATGGGATCACGTCCTCACAAGCCCCGCCAGTTCCTCCGGCCGGAACCTGCATGAAAACTGCCCAGCATTTGGACAATCGGGAACGAGTGCTTCTTGTGGGCGTGAGTATAAAGAAGCCCGCGCGTGCCCAGGCCGGCGCCCTTGCGGCTGCCGGACGCGATTCGCTCGCGGAGCTGGAAGAGCTGGCCCAGAGCGCCGGCGCGAAGATTGCCGGCAGCCTCCTGCAGGTGCGCGATTCGATAGACCCCGCAACCCTCGTGGGGCGCGGCAAGCTCGAAGAGATACGAGCCGAGATTGAATCCCGGCACGTGCCGCTGGTGATCGTGGACCACAACTTGACGCCCGTGCAACTGCGCAACATGGAAAAAGGCACGGGCTGCCGTGTGATTGACCGCACGCAGCTCATCCTCGACATCTTCGCCACGCACGCCCACAGCCGCGAGGGCCAGCTTCAAGTGGAACTCGCACAGTTGAATTATCTGCTTCCGCGATTGACCGGCCGCGGCGAAGAGCTTTCGCGGCTCGGCGGCGGCATCGGGACGCGCGGTCCCGGCGAACAAAAGCTCGAAACCGACCGCCGCAGGATCCGCGACCGCGTCCGCAAAATCCGCGAGGCCATTGAAACGGTCCGCAGGCAGCGGACCACGCGACGCCATGCGCGCCAGGCCGTGCCGCTGGGAATGATGGCGCTTGTCGGATACACCAACGCCGGGAAATCGGCGATCTTCAACGCCCTGACCGATGCCGATGTTCTGACCTCCTCGAAAATGTTTGCCACGCTCGACCCCACGATCCGCGCGGTCCGTTTGCCGTCGCGCCGCCGCGTCCTGCTGTCGGATACGGTGGGATTTCTCCGCGACCTGCCTCCGGACCTGATTGCTGCCTTTCGCGCCACGCTCGAGGAAGTTCAGGAAGCGGCGCTGATCCTTCATGTGACGGATATTTCCAATCCGCACCACGCCGAACATGATGCCGAAGTTCTGAAAGTTCTTCGCGATCTTGGCGTCGAGGACCGTCCGCGGCTGCACATCCTCAACAAGATAGACCGGCTCAGCGAAGACGACCTCGCGGCTCTTCGAAAGCCCAACGCCAATGGCCAGCAGCGAGTGTTCACTTCGGCGGTGACCGGGGCGGGGCTCGAGGATTTGCTCGCGCGCATGGACACCATGATGCCCGTGGATCCGCTGGTGCATTTGCGTCTGCGGATACCCATCTCCGACGGTCGCCATCTTGCGCTGATTCGGGCGGGAGGGCATGTGCTTCATTCCGAGATGCTCAATGAGGATTTCCATATCGAAGCGGAGTTGCCCGAGTCGCTTGCGCGCCAACTGGAGAAATTCGCCCTGGAATCGCATCCCAGCGCGCGAGAGGCGAAACGGACCCCTCGGACAGGGCTAGAATGAAGAACCGCCTGGGTTTACTACTTTTAAAAAAGCGATGAAAGTGGGCCGTTTGAATGCTTTCGGTGGAAATCTCTGTGGAAAAGTGCCCCCCGATTGTGACAGAAAACCAGTCGCGCGTCGCCTTTATCTAACGAATCCAATCCCTGGAGATTTGCGCAAGTCTTGCGATATCTACGTGTTAACGGTATAGGTCGCGGCTTTTTCCGCCCATCGGCTTACGTGTGAGTTACTTCTTGCTGTACATTAAATTTGCACAGATTTGCAGCAGGTTTTGAGCTAAGAGTTACTAGGCTATGGCTTTGTATTCACTTTCCTGCCCCGGTTATCTCAGCCAGCTGATTTTATGTTGATTTTGCGGGGCAGTGAATGTACACTCAAAATTCCTAGTTGAAACTGTGTTGCAACTAGGTCGGACCATGCTCCCTGCTCTCCTGATTGCTCTCCGAGAAGGCGTCGAGGCGGCTCTTGTCGTCGGCATTGTGCTGGTGTATTTGAGCCGCACGGGGCGCCGCGCCCTCACGCCCTACGTCTGGTCGGGAGTCGGCTTGGCCTGTGCGGCAAGCGTAGTGGCCGCCATTCTCCTCCAGCGTTTCGCGATCAGCGAGGATGGATTCGAAGGGCTGCTCATGCTGCTGGCAGCCGTCTTCGTGGTGACCATGATCGTCTGGATGAATCGCGTGGCGCGCCATTTGAAAAAGGATATCGAGCGGCGCGTGGAATCCTACGCGCGGAAATCCGCCCGCGCCGCCGGCTGGGCCATCGGCGCATTCGTTTTCCTGATGGTAGTGCGCGAGGGAGCGGAACTGGTCCTCATCTTGCGCGCAGTGGAGCTTTCGAGCGCGGGCATGCAGGTCTGGATCGGGACGGCGCTGGGCATCGCCATCGCCGTGGCCGTGGGGCTTTTCTTCTTTCAGGGAACGCTGCGAATTCCTCTGCACCACTTTTTTTCGGCCACGAGCCTGATCTTGACCGTGGTGGCCTTCCAACTGGCGCTGACTGGCGTGCATGAGCTGAGTGAAGCGATGTGGATTTGGTCGAGCAAGAGAGAAATGGCCACAGTTGGACCGATCGTGCGCAACGAAGTCTTCTTCTTCGTCGTAATCCTGGGAACGGCGGCGCTGGCCGTGCTGCGGGAATGGTGGAGCGCCAGGCGGCCGGCCGCGGACGCCGGGATGAATCCGGCCGAGCGCCGCATGCGCGAATGGGAATTTCGGCGGCAGCGCCGCTGGAGCTTGGGAGCGGCGGGATTGTGCCTGCTGGTTGTGCTGTCCCTGACAGCGGATTTCGTTTACGCGCGCACGCAGGCTGCGCCGGCGCCGGCAAAGATGCTCGTCGCGCAGAACAATCAGGTTCGCATCCCGCTCTCCGAACTGAACGACACGTATCTGCACTTTTATAGCGCCGATGTGAACAATACCGTGATCCGCTTTTTCGTGATTCACAAGAGCAACGGAGATTACATCACCGCGCTCGACGCCTGCCAGATTTGCGGCTGGGCCGGATATCGCCAGGAAGGGCAGAACGTGATTTGCCGCAATTGCGGAGCGGCCATCTATATTCCATCCATCGGCGAAAAGGGCGGCTGCAATCCCGTCGCCTTCCCATCGCATGTGGAGGGGGGGGGAGTGATCGTGGATCTTTCGGCGCTTTCGAGCGCCGCCTCGAAGATCCCCTCCTAAAATCGAATGTTTACACGTCTCGTAGGAGAATCCTTCCGGCGTAACCCGCGCCGCAAAGTGCTGGCCGCTGCCGCCCTGGTGGCGGGCATGGCCGTAGCCACGTCCACGCTCTCCGTGGCGCTCGAAGCAGGAGACCGCCTGGCGCGCGAATTCCGCAGCTTGGGCGCGAATTTGCTGGTGACTCCGCAGTCGGATACGCTGCCGCTCGAAATCGGCGGCGTGGATTACCGCCCCGTGGACGAGGGGGCGTACCTCGAGGAAGCGGACCTCGGCAAGCTCAAGACAATTTTCTGGCGCTACAATATCATCGGCTTCACGCCCTTTCTCGATGTTCCTTCGTATATCGGCATCGACAGTGCGCGAGCAGAGACTGACCTCACCCCATACACGGACGTCACACTGATCGGCACATGGTATGAGCACGAAGTCCCTCTGCCCGACGGAAAGAAGTTCACGACCGGCCTGAGCGTCACGCACCCCTGGTGGAAGATCGAGGGCCGATGGTTCGGCGATGGTGCCAAGGAGTGTGTCGTCGGCTCCAATCTCGCCGCCAAGCATCCCGAAATATTCGCGGTCGGTAAGACCGTTCGTGTTACCAGGAACGCAATCGCAAGCGACGTACTCCTTCCGCTCGTTGTGACCGGCATCGTTTCGACCGGCGGCGCGGAAGACAACGCCGTGCTCGTTCCGCTCTCCGTGGCGCAAGGCCTTTCCAACCATCCCGGGCAATACCGGCAGCTCTTCGTGAGCGCGCTGACGAAGCCCGCGGATGCGCTCGCGGAAAAGAATCCAGCCACCATGACGCCGGACGAGATCGAGCGCTGGTCGTGTTCGCCGTACATTTCGTCCATCGCCGACGAAATCGAGCAAGTGCTGCCGGGCACGGACGTGCGCGTGGTTCGCCGCGTGGCCGAAACGGAGGGGAAAATTCTGTCCCATATCAGCGCGCTCCTTTGGATTGTCACGCTTGCGGCGCTGGTGGCGGCGGGGCTGGCCGTGGCGGCGACGTCGGCGGCAGCCGTGCTCGAGCGCCGGGACGAAATTGGCATCATGAAAGCCATTGGCGCCACGAACACATTGATTGCCGGCATATTTCTTGCCGAGCAATTGATGCTGGCGCTTGTGGGCGGCGCGATCGGATTCCTTGTGGGCGCGGGGCTGGCGCGAGTTCTGGGCGCGAGCGTATTCGGCACGCCCGCCCCCTTACAGATGGTCCTTTTGCCGGTAGTGCTGGGGCTTGCCGCGGTGGTGGCCATCGCGGGCAGCCTAGTTCCTCTTCGGCGGGCGGCGCATCTCGATCCCGTGCCGATACTGCGAGGCGAATGATGTTCGGACGCTTGCTCTGGCAAATGCTTCGAGGAAACCGCGGACGCCTGGCCGTGGCGCTCGTCGCGGTGGTGAGCGGCGCGGCCGTGATTTCCGCGCTGCTGAATCTCGATCTTGATCTGGAGCGCAAACTGACGCAGGAATTCCGGATGCTGGGCGCCAACCTGGTGATTTCCTCCCATCGAGCGGCGCCCATGGCGGACGCGGGAGCAGGTTCGCCCGCGCTGATGGATGAAAGCGCGGCGGAGACGGCGCTCGCGGAAAATCAAAACCCGAATGGCGCAGCAGCGGCGCCTTATCTCTACATCACCGCGCGCGCGCAGGATACGCCCGTGATCGTTGCAGGCACTTGGCTCGACCAGGCGCGCAAGCTCTCGCCGACGTGGAAGCTCGAGGGCGATTGGGTGGCATCGCGCGAAGATGAAACGCGGTGCCTCGTGGGCCGCAACGTCGCGCGGCAATTCCAGCTTGCACCGGGCGGAAAGTTGGACGTGACGTACATGGGGCGAACGGCGCACGTCACGGTTTCCGGAGTTGTGGATGCCGGCAGCACGGAAGACAACCAAATTTTCGTGAATCTTCCGGTGGCACAGCGGCTCGCGGACGTCGGCGGAAAAATCGAGCTGGTGCAGTTGAGCGTGAGCGGCACGCCTGCCGGCATCGCCGCATACGCAGCGCAACTGTCCAACGCGCTGCCTGAATACGAAGTACGGCCCATCCGGCAAGTGACGGAAGCGGAGGGGCAGCTCCTCGGCCGCACGCGCCTGCTAATCGTCTTGATGGTGGTGATGATTCTCGTACTAACAGCGCTGTGTGTGCTGGCAACGATGGCGGCGCTGGCCATGGAGCGGCGCGAAGACGTGGGACTGATGAAGGCGCTGGGCGGCTCGATTTCGCGGATTGTGGGATTGTTTCTGGCCGAAGTGGGCGTGCTGGGCGCTGCCGGCGGATTGATCGGGTGCATCGCGGGCGTCGCGCTTTCGCGCTGGATGGGCGAGCGAGTTTTCGGTGCGTCCATCACAGCGCGCTGGGAGACTTTCCCATTGACCATTGCGCTGATGACGGCCGTGGCGCTTGCGGGCGCGCTGCCGCTGCGCCTGCTGGGGCGAGTGAAGCCCGCGGTGATACTGCGAGGGGAATAATGGCGGCCATGGTCGAAATCGAAAACCTGCGAAAAGAGTTCGCGAGTGTGCGCGCGCTCGATGGCGTGTCGTTCCGCGTGGAAGAGGGCGAATGGATCGCCATCATGGGGCCTTCGGGCTCGGGCAAGACGACGCTCATCAACATTCTCGGCGGCCTGGACTCGCCGACCTCGGGCCGCGCGATCGTGGACGGCGTGGACGTGGGCCGGCTCGACGAAGCGGGCCTCACGCGATTCCGCGCCGAGAAGATCGGATTTATTTTTCAGCAGTTTCATTTGGTGCCCTATCTGACGGCGCTCGAAAACGTGATGCTGGCGCAGTATTTCCACAGCACCACGGATGAATCGGAGGCGCGAGCGGCGCTCGAACGCGCGGGCCTCAGCGACCGCCTGGAGCACGTTCCGGGGCAACTCTCCGGAGGCGAGCAGCAGCGCGTGGCTGTGGCGCGGGCGCTGATCAACCATCCGAAATTGATTTTAGCGGACGAGCCTACCGGGAATCTGGATGAAGCGAACGAGGAAATCGTCCTCGGTCTGCTGCGCGAATTGCACGCCGAGGGTCGCACGATATTGATGGTGACGCACGCTCCGTCCATCGGCCGCCTGGCTGACCGGCGCATCGAACTGGCGCACGGCCGCCTGACGCAAATCACCGAACTTTCCGAGGAGGAGGAAATTCGCCTCGACCACGTGCTCGAACAGGTGTGGCTCACCGGCGAAGAAGGAGCGACGCACGAGGTCGCGGGCATGCAGGAGAGCGGCGTAAAGGACACGGCGGGATTGATCGCGCGGCTGAAAGACCTGGGGCTGCTCGAAGTGCGCGATAGCGAAGTGGCTCTTACGGCGCGCGGCGAAAACCGGGCGCGCGACATCATCCGGCGCCGCCGCTTGGCCGAACGCCTGCTGACGGACACATTTTTAGTGGCCGATTCGGAGGCCGACTCGCACGCCTGCAAGTTCGAACATATCATCAGCCCTGAACTCGACCGGCGAATCTGCACCTTCCTTGGGCATCCCAAGACATGTCCGCACGGCAATCCGATTCCCCCCGGCGGGTGCTGCCCACAGCGGTAGCCGCCGCCTGTGTCCTCTGCGCAGGCGCAGAGCATGCTATGCCCACGTCCAGCTTGTAGAATAGGAGAGCGATGCCGATACCGATGGATGCGCGGAAGAAGCCCGCGAGCGTGAAGGTGCATGTGACGACGGGCGAGGGCGTGGAGATCGCGTGGTCGGACGGGCACGTGAGCAGGTACGATTTTCCGTACTTGCGCGAGGAGTGTCCTTGCGCGACGTGCAACGATGCGCGCGAAAAGAAGGCCGCGCAGAAAGTTTTTCCCGCGGGCGGAGGCGGCGCGGTGCTGCCGATGTTCAAGCCGCGCGTGACGGCGAAATCGGCGGCGGCGGTGGGCAACTACGCGATTCAGATTCAATTTTCCGATGGTCACGCCACAGGAATCTATAGCTTCGAGCATCTGCGGGAGATTTGTCCCTGCGAGGAGTGCGCTAAGGAGTTTCGGTAGGCGGGGAGCGGGGTGGGGCCTAGAAGCCGTCTGGCTCTCGTGACATCCTTCTCGTTCGCGAAAGCGAAGAGGGATTCAGCGCTCAAACACCGAGCCATGGAAAACCGTACTTCGACTGCGCGTCCCGCCCGGAAATCGAAAAGGCACGATTTCCGGGAGAAAAAAAACCTCCGGGACGCTCCGTTCAGAATGACACCGGGGGAGATGGGGAGCGGGAGGAGCGGCCTGCCTGTCGGCAGGGCGGCTCGATTCAAGAAAGCGATGCGTTCGATTCGCAAAACAAGAGGGCCGCAGACTTTCCTTCCCGGGCGTTTCGACGTATAGTTCCGCATCTTTATAAAATATTTATGTCATCCAACCCCACGGGTTCTCCCTCCACGCTAGGCGGTGCGCGGCCTGTCGTCAAAGTGCTCGTAGCCACGACGGCCATGCTGGCGTTCATTTCGTTCTGGCGCGCGGCGGCCGTGGTCCTGAACGATCTGGGTTCGTCCGCGTTCTATGCCGGGGCGATTGCCGAGCACTTCATCGGGAAGACGGCGCCCTGGTTCATCCTGGCCATCATGCTGTTCGCCTTCGCCGTGCAGACGCTCTACTACGAGAGCTGCAGCATGTTCGTACGCGGTGGCGTATATCGCGTGGTAAAGGAGGGGATGGGCTCGACGTTGGCAAAATTCTCCGTGTCCGCGCTGATGTTCGACTACATCCTGACGGGGCCCATCAGCGGCGTATCGGCGGGGCTGTACCTGGCGGGGCTTTTGAACGAACTCCTGCGCTATGTCCACTTGAATTTCGCCCTGCCCATGAACGCGACGGCGGCGACGTTCGCGGTGCTGGTGACCATCTACTTCTGGTGGGAAAACGTGAAGGGGCTGCCCGAATCGAGCGAAAAGGCGCTGCGCATCATGTACGTGACCACCGTGATGGTGGTGATGATGGTGGCGTGGTGCGCCTATACGATGTGGGTGCGCGGCGCGCATCTTCCTCCCCTGCCGCGGCTCTCGAACATCACCTACTCGAAGGATGCGCTGGGGTGGCTGCGGTACACGTCGCTGCCGTACACGGTGACGCTCGTCGGCATCTTCATCGGCCTGGGCCATTCCGTCCTAGCCATGAGCGGCGAAGAGACGATGGCACAGGTGTACAGGGAAATCGAGCATCCCAAGCTGCGCAACCTGGAAAAAGCGGGACTCGTGATTTTCCTCTACAGCCTGATTTTCACCGCGGGGGTGGCGTTTTTCACGGTGATGATCATTCCCGACGCGGTGCGGAAAAATTTCTTCGACAACCCCATCAGCGGGCTTTCCATGTACCTGGTGGGGCCGCTGGAATTGCGGCTGATATTCCGGATTTTCGTGGTGGTGGTGGGCGTAATGATGCTGGCCGGAGCGGTCAACACGGCCATTGTGGGGTCGAACGGAGTCTTGAACCGCGTCTCCGAGGACGGAATTCTGCCCGACTGGTTTCGCCATCCGCACAGGCGTTTCGGAACGTCGCATCGCATCCTGAACCTGGTCGTGGGCCTGCAAATCTTCACAATCCTGCTGAGCCGGGGAAACATTTTTGTGCTGGGCGAGGCCTACGCCTTCGGGGTGATGTGGAGCTTTGCGATGAAGGGGCTGGCGGTGCTGGTGCTGCGGTACAAGCAGCCGGGCGGGCGGGAATTCCGCGTGCCTTTCAACCCGAAAATTGGAAACATCGAGATCCCCGTGGGGGTGGGCCTGATCACGCTCACTTTATTCGCTCTGTGCATCATCAATCTGTTCACCAAGGAAGTGGCCACGATTTCCGGAGTGGCTTTTACGATTGCCTTCTTCGCCGTTTTCTCGATCTCGGAAAGGGTTTCGAGAAAGGGAACCGCGGCGCACGTCGAACTGGATCAGTTCAACCTGGCGCAGGCCGGCGATCTGACGCCGGAAAACGTGGGCGTGAAGCCGTGCAATATTCTGGTCGCGGTGAGCAACTATTACGCGCTCTATCATCTGGAAGCCGCGCTCGAGCGGGCCAGGCGCCGGGAAGCGGAGATCGTGGTCCTGCATGTGCGCATGCTGCGGCGCGCCGCTTCGGGAGAATATGAGCTCGCGCCCGACCAGCTCTTCAGCACCATCGAGCAATTGCTCTTCACCAAAGTGCTCTCCCTGGCGGAGAGGGAGGGCAAGCCCGTGCGGCTGGCCGTGGCCGCCGCGAACGATCTGTGGGAGGGCATCCTGCGCGCCGCGGCCAATTTGCAATCGGGCACCATCGTGGCCGGGAGCTCGTCAAAGATGCCCGTGAACGAGCAGGCGCGCGCAATCGGCATCGCCTGGGAGCGCATGGGGGAACCTCGCCCGCGCGTGACGCTCGAAATCTTCACGCGGTCCGGCCAGGAGGAAATTTTCTACCTGGGACCGCATGCCCCCCGGCTGACGCCGACGGAGATTGATTTGCTCCACAGAATTTGGCTCGATTTCAGCGATCAGCTTCCGGGCAATGAGATCCACCACCACGACATCATTCACTTTGCCCTGACGGAGGTCGAGCGCGAGATCGCCAATGGACAGGAGGACGAGGTCCTCAAGCGGCTGCGCGAGCACCTGCAGGAAATCGAGGGCCGCCGCTGCAAGCCCTGATTCGCCTGCCTGCGAAAACGGCTTCGCGGCGAAACATTCGCCGCGCCGCCCCCTGAAGAGCGCGATTCTAGCTCCCGCGAATTTCCGAGGTGCAATTCGGGCAGCGCGTGGCCGGCAGCGGGATCGCGGTGAAGCAGTAGGGGCAATCCTTCGTCGCGGGCGCTGGGGCAGGCTTGTTCCAGCGGTTGACCTGCCGGATCACGAGGAAGATCGCGAAAGCCACGATCACAAAATCAATCACGGTGTTCAAGAACACGCCGTAGTTGATCGTCGCCGCGCCTGCCGCTTTCGCCGCCGCCAGCGTGGGATAGGATTGGCCCGAAATGTTCAGGAAAAGATTCGAGAAGTCCACTTTCCCCAGCAACCGGCCGATGGGCGGCATCAAGATGTCGTTCACCAGCGACGTGATGATGCGGCCGAAGGCGGCGCCGATGATGATGCCTACCGCCATATCCACGACGTTCCCGCGCATTGCAAATTCCCTGAATTCCTTCAGCATGGCTGGCCTCCTCGAATCCCGCGGAGCCTTTCACGCACGAGATTAGCCAGAACGCACGAACGCTTGCAAGGCGAAAGCGGAAAGAGAGCCGGAGATGGCGCTAGGAGCGCGGAATGTTACAATGGGCGCATTTTGAGGGTGCATCGCAGCGGCGCAAGGCGTCATCGAATGACCGGGGAGAACGTGTGAACAAGGTGATTATCATCGGCAGCGGATGCGCGGGACTGACCGCGGCCATTTACGCCGCGCGCGCGGACTTGAAGCCACTGGTGCTCGACGGCCATGAGCCGGGCGGGCAGCTTGCGCTTACAACCCTGGTGGAAAATTTCCCCGGCTTCCCGGAGGGAATTCTCGGCCCGGCGCTCATCGAGAATACGCGCAAGCAGGCGCAGCGATTCGGCGCGGAGTTCCGCTCCGGCGCGGTCACTTCGGTGGAGCTGGGCCGGCAGCCGTTCCGGGTTACGGCGGGAAAGGAAACCTACGAGAGTGAATCGGTGATCGTCGCGGCGGGGGCTTCGGCGCGGATGCTGGGCATCGAATCCGAACGCCATCTGCTGGGCTTCGGCGTCTCCACCTGCGCGACGTGCGACGGCTACTTTTTCCGCGGCAAGGAGATTCTGGTGGTCGGCGGCGGCGATACGGCGATGGAAGAAGCGACCTTCCTCACCAAGTTCGCCAAGCGCGTCACCATCCTGCACCGGCGGAAGGAGTTCCGCGCCACGAAGATCATGCTCGACCGCGCGCGGGCCAACGAAAAAATCGCATTCCTGACGCCCTACGTGGTCGAAGAAGTTCACGACGTGGATAAGAAATCCGTCGAGCATGTCTTGCTCCGCAATACGGAGACGCAGGAACTGCGCACCGTGGACGTGGAGGGCATCTTCGTGGCCATCGGCCACGACCCCAATACGGCCGTCTTTCGCGGCCAGCTCCAGATGGACGACGCCGGCTACATCGTGACCCACGACGGCTCGAAGACCAGCGTCGCGGGGGTCTTCGCCGCAGGCGACGTGCAGGACCACCACTACCGCCAGGCGGTGACGGCGGCAGGCTCCGGCTGCATGGCCGCCATGGACGCCGAAAAATTTCTCGCCGGCCACAAGGCTTGAGCGCGAGCGAGCAAGCGGAGCGGCTCCCACTCCGCCGAGCTTGAGAAGCTGCCTGTTCCGCCGTACAATATTTTGCACCAGCCGTCGGACCCCGTTGCAACTACACTTCACGATCCTATCGAGGCTACTATGCGAAATCGCTTAATGGTTCGACTTATCGCGGCGGGCATCCTGCTGGTGCTTGCGGGATGCAGCAAGACGCCCACACCCACACCGCCGCCTCCACCTCCGGTCGTAGTTGACTCTGGCGCGGTGCTTACGGTAACACTCGACCAGACCGTCAGCACCCAGACGAACGCCAGTGGGGATCACTTCGCGGCTTCGCTGGCTGAGCCGGTTACCGTGAACGGGACTACGATCCTGCCCGCGGGGACTCACGCCTCGGGAACCGTAGTCGTGGCGCAACAGGCCGGGCATTTGAAAGGCGGGGCGCTGCTCGAACTGACACTCGACTCCCTCACCGTGAATGGGCAGCCCTTTCCAATCCAGACCAGTGAATTCGAAGAGGTCACCAAGGGACGCGGCAAGCGAACGGCCATCGGCGCGGGAGGCGGCGCGGCGTTTGGCGCTATTGTTGGCGCGCTTGCGGGCGGCGGAAAGGGCGCTGCGATTGGCGCTGTGGCGGGAGGCGGCGCGGGAACCGCGGGCGCCGCGTACACCGGAAAAAGAGATATCACACTTCCGGCGGAAACGAGACTCCATTTCAAGCTGAAAGCGCCGCTCAGCATCCAGCAATAACTGAAACCCGAAGAGGGATTCTTCGACTGCGCCCCGCGCCCGCCAAAAGGCAGCGGGAAAACCAAGAACGCGGGACTCCGCTCAGAATGACGGCGTTATAGGTTTTGATTAAAATTAGGACACTTCTGCTTTTCCCTACGCCTTGCGGCAGACGGCCACGCCGTCGCGCAAGGGAATAATCACGGGGAAAAGCTCCTTCGACGAATAAATCATGCGATTGAATTGCACGATGCCGCGCGTATCCGCATCTTTCGCGCGCCTCGCGACCTTGCCGGACCACAGCACATTGTCCGCCAGGAGCAATCCCCTGCTGCGCAGGCGCGGAAGCGCCTTGCGGAGCGCCGCGGGATACTGATGCTTATCCACGTCAATGAAAATCAGATCGAATGAGCCGGGAACGGCATCCATCAGCTCGATGGCGTCGCCGGTGAGGATTTGAATGCGGCGCTCCACCCCCGCGCGGCGGAAATATTCGAGGGCGCGCGCGGCGTTCGCGGAATCGCCATCGGTGTAATAGACCGCGGCGGCCGGGCCTGCGGCGCGAGCCAGCCAGATCGTGGAATAGCCGATGGCGGAGCCCATTTCGAAAATTCGCCGCGCGCCGGAAATCTGCGCGAGCAGGTAAATCAGCCGCCCGGCAGCCGGGCCGATGATGGGCACATCGTGGCGGCGGGCGTAGCGCTCCATATCCGCGAGCACGGCGTCACGCTTGGGCAGAATGGCGTACAAATATTTTTCGACTTTGCGATTCGTGATACCGTTCATGTCCGCTAACCCAACGATTCGCCGGGCTTGAGTGTGTGGATTTCGAGGCCCGCAATGTCCCGCGTAAGCTCGCGAAGCTTTTCAGGGGTTCCAGTGAGGACTGGGAACGTCCCGAAATGCATGGGGACCACGTGCTGGACGCCGAGCAGCCGTATGGCGTAAGCCGCTTCGCGCGGGCCCATCGTGTAGTAGTCGCCGATGGGCAGGAGGGCCAGATTGGGGGCGTAGAGTTCGCTGATAATTTTCATATCGCCGAAGACGTCCGTATCGCCCGCGTGATAAATCGTCAATCCGCCGGGCAGGCGAACAACAAGCCCCGCGGCTTCTCCGCCGTAGATTATCTGGCTGCCGTCGCGAATCCCGCTCGAGTGCACGGCGTGCACCATGGTGACTTCGATTTCCCCGATTTTATGCGTGCCCCCTTTGTTCATCCCGTGCGTGTTGGCGACGCCCTTCGAATCGAGCCACATGCACGTCTCGATCATGGCGACCACCTGCGGCTTGAATTGCTTGGCGAGCGGAATGGCGTCGCCCATGTGGTCCGCGTGACCGTGCGTAATCAACATGGTGTCTATGCGCTCGAACTTTTTGAGCGCCGCGGGACACGCGGGATTCGATTCCACCCACGGTTCCATGAGGACTACCTGCCCGCGCGGCGTGGTGATCTTAAAAGTCGCGTGGCCGAGCCATGTGAGTTTGTTCCCGTGCATTTCGAGCATGATGGCCTGCCTCCCGATAAATGATTGCCGATGCCGGAAACGCGCGGCGCAATTGGGCGCGGCATTCCATTTCCGGCGACGGACATTCTATCGGTTTCCGTGGCGCTGCGCCAAGCGGCGCGTGCCATTCTCAATGGCGCGCATTTGGCACAAACCCGCGAGAGGCGGTGTCGAACAAATAGAGAGGAGTACCGATCATGGGAATGACCGTCGGTGGAAGTAAAGGCGGGCCGGTTTCTGAACCCAACATTGTTCCACTGATTGATGTGCTGCTGGTGCTGATCATCATATTCATGGTAATCACACCGAAGGTGCCCGCTGGATTGCCCACCCTGATTCCGCAGCCTTCTCCGCCGGAATCGAAATCCGAGCCGCAAACCATCGTGGTGCAGGTGATGCAAGGCGGGAACCTCATGATTAACCAGGAGCAGAGCGACTGGAATACGCTTGGCACTCGCCTCACTGATATCTTCAAGGAGCGCGCCGATAAGGTGGCCTTCGTGGAAGGAGCCAATGAAGTGCCGTTCGCCGAGGTGGCGCGCGCGATTGACATAATGCGCGGAGCGGGGATCGATCACGTGGGCTTGATCACGGCCGCGGACAATGTCCGGAGAGACGCTCTCTAAGGGTTTCTGAGCCGCGGCGGGGCGATTAGCTGAAGATGAGGCCGTAGAGGAGGATGGCGAGGACGGCGAGGGTAACTTTGACGTAGAGCCAATCGCGTTCGCCGGCAAAGCCGAGGACTGAGAATGCGACGCGGGCGACGGGCGTGGCAATCAGGATGAGCAAGCCCAATTGAATCAGTCCGCGCGAATGGAGTCCCAGGGCAAAGTGGACGATGCTGGAAATATGGCGCAGCGTGTCAGGCTCGCCGGTGAAAACGCGCAATCGCTCGGCTGTGGTGCCCCGGTATTTGATCAGATAGAGCACGCCACCGGCGAGAACCACCGCCGCCGAAAGGCTTACGCCGATGCGCAGAAGCTGCCCGATGAAGGATTCAAAGCGCTGCTGCGACCATCCGTGCTGCACCTCTTCCATTGCTAAAGACCCCCTTTCACGCCCTGAAGAATCATTTCCACGGCGAGCGCGGCAATTACCAGGCTGAACACCAGCCGGAGGCTTTTGACCTTGGCACTGGGAAGAATCCGCGCGCCGATTAGCGCGCCGACCAGAACACCCAGCATCACGGGCATCGCCAGTCCGGGGTCAATGTATCCCCTGTGGAGATAGATTCCGGCGCTGGCGGCAGCGGTGACGCCGATCATGAAATTGCTGGTGGTCGTGGAGACTTTGAAGGGAATGTGCATGGCCTGATCCATGGCCACAACCTTGACGGCACCGGAGCCGATCCCGAGAAGTCCCGAGAGCACGCCAGCGACATACATCAGTCCGAAGCCGGCGGGGACGTTGCGGACGTGGTAGGACTTCATGCCTTCCCCTGACGGGTAGCTGCCGTCGAGCCTGAGCAGGGTTGCGATGCGGTCCGGCGGCTCGCCAGTGCGCTCTTTCGACTCCGGCTTATTCGCGGAATACGCGGAAAAAAGAAGGACGATTCCAAAAATGATGGCGATGCCCGAGGTGGGTACGTGCACGGCAAGGTAGGCTCCGCATACGGCTCCCATGGTGGTGGCAAGCTCGAGGAACATGCCCACGCGCATGTTCGAGTAGCCTTCCATCAAATAGGCGGCGGCCGCGCCGGAGGAAGTGGCGATGACGGAGACGAGGGACGCGCCGATGGCGTAGCGCATGTCCACGCCGAAGCCCAGGGTGAGCAGCGGGACGATGACGAATCCACCGCCCAGGCCTGTGAGCGCACCCAGGATGCCCGCGATGACCGAGCCGAAGGCGACGAGCAGAGTGAATTCGGGCGTGGACATGGCTCGGGCCTCGGAGGCGAGGCTACTTTACTATATGTCCGAGTTTGGCTTGCGATTAGGCAGAGATCCGGTGGTCAGTTTCCCATAATCCCACTGATCGGGAGTTAGTCGAGTTCCGAACCCGGCTTACCGGGAGTTGTGATCCTCTTTTCAACAGCTACCGTGCAAAACCGAGCTATCTCGTGCCAAAATGGCTTAACGTGATGGTTCAACTCCGACCAACTAAGAACGATGACTCGCAATTCGTCCGACTCCTGCAGAATGTCGTCGAAGGGATTCTCGCTGAGGCGGAGTCTGACGACCTGTATGTCGTTACGATAGACAACTGGTTCGATCACAAATGGCTAAAATTCTCGGGCATCGGCGTAGTCCCTTTCGAGTTCCCGGCATTCATGAATAGAGAGGATGCATTAGGTGAGTTCCACCAAGACAACGTCACTCTGCCGCCCTTCTCGCCCAAAAGAGTGGTTTGCCAAAGCCATTTTCACAAGCAGGGGGCTGCTTATATTGAAACAGATCGGCCCATTCTAATTCACGGACAAGAGCGTCAACGCAGCGAAGAAAATCTGAATCGCAGAATCGAAAGCGTATCTGAGTCAGGCACTTTTGTGTGGTACAGCTCGAATACCGTTGTGAATGCGAGAGCGAGCATAATGGCGTACACGACCAAGAAAGCTCAAGTCGAAGCGTGGTTCGCCGCTTTCAGAAACGTCAACGGCTGGAAGTTGCATCTTACGAAAGGAATCAATAGAGATCGCGTGCAAGGATTCCTTATACCCTAGAGGGCAATCCGCTCAGTTCGTTCCAAAAGCCTGAGTCAATCCCTGCTTAACGCGCTAATCGGAAACTGGCTCACTGCCCTTTTCCAAGGTAGCCCACTACCCCAGGGAAACCACATTTGACCGCCCGCGGCTCAACTTGCTATCCTGAAGGGTTACGCTGGGTGAATTATACCCAGTGTGCGGCGCGCTCCCCGGTGGGGGCGTTCCAGAGGGCCATGGGACAGAAGAAAATCATTATCCGGGGCGCCCGGCAGCACAACCTGAAGAACATCAGCCTGGAAATTCCGCGCAACAGCCTGACGGTGATCACGGGGCTTTCCGGCTCGGGCAAATCGTCGCTGGCGTTCGATACGCTGTATGCCGAAGGGCAGCGGCGCTACGTGGAATCGCTTTCGGCCTACGCGCGGCAGTTCCTGGACCAAATGGAACGACCCGACGTGGACTCGGTCGAGGGGCTTTCCCCTTCCATCGCCATCGAGCAGAAGACCACGACGCGGTCGCCGCGCTCGACCGTGGGCACGATCACGGAAATTTACGATTATCTGCGGGTGGTCTATAGCGCCATCGGCGCGGCGCACTGCCCGAAATGCGGCCGGCCCATCCACCGGCAATCCACCGAGCAGATTGTGCAGGCGGTGCTGGCGCTTAAGCCTGAGGAGCGCATCATGGTGCTCGCGCCGGTGGTGCGCGGACGCAAGGGTGAATTCAAGAAGGAACTCGAGGAGTACTCCAAGGCGGGCTATGTGCGCGCGCGCGTGGATGGCGAACTCGTGAATCTGGACGAGCCCATCCCTCTCAGCCGAAGGAAAAATCACACGATTGAAATCGTGGTGGACCGCCTGCTGCTGAAAAAGGGGATCGCGCAGCGGCTGGAACAGTCGGTGGAGGCGGCGCTGAAGCTGACGGCGGGGCTGGTTACGATCGCAGTGGTGGGCGGGGAGGAGCGCGTCTATTCCGAAAAGCTGGCCTGCCCGGATTGCGGAATCTCCGTGCCGGAGCTCGAGCCGCGGTCGTTCAGTTTCAATTCGCCGTACGGCGCGTGCACGGAATGTCACGGGCTGGGGTCGAAATACGAGTTCGACCCGGGGAGAGTGATCGCCGACTGGACCAAGCCGCTCTTCGATGGCGGGCTTGGGCCGGGGGCCGGGTCGGCGAATTTGCAGCGCACGCTGCGCATCGCCGCCGTGGCGCATGGGTTCGATCTCGACACGCCATTCGAAAAGCTTCCGCCCGAAGTGCAGAATTTGATCCTGCACGGCAATCCAGAAAACGGCGACGCGGCGAAGGGGCTGCACTTCCAGGGGATTCTGGGGCATCTGGAGCGCAGCCTGGAGGAATCGAATTCGGACACCTACCGCGAATGGCTGACGCAATATATGGCGCCGGCTCCCTGCACGGCGTGCCAGGAACGCCGGCTGCGTCCGGAAAGCCTGGCGGTGAAAATTGCGGGGCTTTCCATCGCGGACTTCACGGCGCTGCCGCTTGCGCAGGCTCGCGAAGCGGTGGACAAAATGCGCAGGCAGCTCACGCTGCGCGAACGCAGAATCGCCGCGCGGGCACTTACGGCCATCGCCGAGCGGATTGATTTCCTTCTCAACGTGGGCCTGGGATATCTGACGCTCGACCGTTCGGCGGCGACGCTTTCGGGCGGCGAGGCGCAGCGGATTCGCCTGGCCACGCAAATCGGGTCGCGGCTGCGGGGCGTGATGTACGTCCTCGACGAGCCTTCCATCGGCCTGCACGCGCGGGACAATGGCCGCCTGCTGGGCACGCTCGAAACGCTGCGCGATTTGGGCAATACAGTTCTTGTCGTGGAGCACGACGAGGAGACCATTCGGCGCGCCGACTATGTGGTGGACTTAGGCCCTGGCGCCGGGAAGGCTGGCGGATATCTGGTGGCGCACGGCGCGCCGGCGGAAATCGCCGCGAATCCGGGCTCGCTCACGGGGAAATATCTTTCCGGGCAGACGAGAATCCCCGTGCCGGTGGAGCGGCGCAGCCCCAACGGCAAAGCGCTGGTCGTGCTCGGGGCGCGCGGAAATAATCTGAAAAATATTGACGTGACGATTCCGCTGGGGCTGCTGTCCGTGGTCACCGGAGTTTCCGGCTCGGGGAAATCCACGCTGGTGAACGACATTCTGTACCGCGCGCTGGCGGCGAAGCTTTACCGCTCGACGGAAAAGCCCGGAGCGCACCGGGCCATCACCGGCACGGAGCACATTGATAAGGTAGTGCAAATCGACCAGGCGCCTATTGGGCGCACGCCGCGGTCGAATCCCGCCACCTATACGGGGGTCTTCGGGCCCATCCGCGACCTCTATGCCATGCTGCCGGAATCGCGCGAGCGCGGCTATCGCGCGGGACGCTTCAGCTTCAATGTGAAGGGCGGGCGGTGCGAGGCGTGTCAGGGCGAGGGCCAGCGGCGCATCGAGATGAATTTTTTGCCGGATGTGTACGTGATGTGCGAGGTGTGCCGCGGGAGGCGCTACAACGCGGAGACGCTGGCGGTTCGCTATAAGGGCTGCTCGATTTCCGATCTGCTGGATATGCCCGTGGAAGAGGCGCTGAAGGTGATGGAAAATATACCCGCCATCCAGCAGAAGCTGCAGACGCTCGTGGACGTGGGGCTGGGCTACCTGCAGCTGGGGCAATCGTCGGCTACGCTATCGGGCGGAGAGGCGCAGCGCACCAAGCTCTCGCGCGAGCTTTCCAAGCGCCAGACCGGCCGAACGCTTTACATCCTGGATGAGCCCACCACCGGGCTGCATTTCGACGACGTGCAGAAGCTGCTGGATGTTCTCAACCGGCTGGTCGCGCTCGGCAATACGGTACTGATCATCGAGCACAATCTGGACGTCATCAAGCAGGCCGACTGGATCGTGGACCTGGGGCCGGAGGGCGGCGAAGCCGGCGGGCGCATTGTGGCGCAAGGCACGCCCGAGCAAATCGCGCGCTCGAGGAAATCATACACGGGCCAGATGCTTGCGCGGGCGCTCCACGCGCCAAAGGGGCGCGGCCCAAAAGCCCCGAAGGCTGCGGTGCAGCCACCCGTAGGAGTCGGCGAAGAGTGCGTGTCTTGAACCCCCTGCGCTTGATTGCGGCCGGGGAGCGTGCTAACTTTTGCTTCGTTAGGTCGATTTGCTCGATTTCAACCGCCCATGCCCTTGCTTAACTGTGTTGATTCCAGTCCGGCACGCGCCCGGCAGGACGCGAGCGCCGTGGCATCCTCGCGCGAACCCGTCTTCTGGCGCGTGGAGGGGAGCGTGGTGAACTGGACCGCCGTGCGGCCGGCGGCCTTTTTCACTTGGAACGCGCAGAGTTTTCTCGAGCGCTGGACGCGGCGCGGGGCCATGGGCATCCTGGCGGTGGCGCGTCCCTTCCTCTACGCCACGAACCGCGTGGTGGCCACGCGCCTGCTGCATACCGTGCTGCGGGGCGAAAGCCGCGACCGGCTGGACCTGCTTGGCGAGGAGTATTTCCAGTACTTTTTGAAGCCGCGGCTGGAGAGGGCCGGAGTGGAGGAACTGAAGAAGGTCATGGCCGCGGGCGACACTGTTGTTCTGGTGAGCCACGGACTCGACCACATCGTGCGCCCGCTGGCAAATTACATGGGCGTGGAGCGCATTCTTTCGAACCGCCTCGATTTTCGCGATGGCCTGGCCACGGGGCGGCTGCTCGATCCTGTGATTCGTCCACGTGGCGTGCTCGCAACCCTAACGACGGATCCATTCAATGGCAAGATTTCACGCGAGCGCCTGGTGCGGGATTTGGGCTTCACGAAAAATCCGCAGGTGCTCGATGAGGCCATCCGGCCGGCGCAGCGGACCATCCCCAAGATTAATATTCCCATCGTCCACTTCGATTCGCGAAACAAGGACGCGCGCCTTTCCGTCCGGCAGGCGCTACGTGGGAAGCATATTCTTCTAATCGGCGCCACAGGATTTATCGGCAAGGTGTGGCTCGAAAATTTGCTGGCCGAACTGCCGGAGATCGGGCGCGTCCATTTGCTGATCCGCGGCAGCCGCTCGGCGACGGCCATGGAGCGCTTTCAACGTCTGGTGGAGGAGTCCGCGGTTTTCGCGCCGCTCGCCGCGCGCTACGGCGAGAAATTCCCGGAGTTCCTGCGCGAACGCGTGGAAGCGCACCACGGCGACTTCTGCGAGCCGGGTTTGGGGCTGGCGCCGGAGGTGAGGCAGCGGCTCGAGCGCACGCTCGACGTGATCGTCAACAGTGCGGGGCTGACGGATTTCAATCCCGACCTGCGCGATGCGCTGGCGACGAACGTGCGCGCGACGGCCCACGTGCTGGATTTCCTGCGCACATGCGACCATGCCGCACTGCTGCACCTTTCCACCTGCTACGTGATCGGCCAGCGCAACGGCCGCATCCTCGAGGAGCTTCCCAAGAACTACACGCCGCGAGGTGTCGCGGATTTCGACGCCGAGCGGGAGTGGAAATCCCTGGAACGGCTCGTTCGCGAAGCCGAGGCGCGCGCGGATTCGCCCGAGGTGACGAAGGAGCTGCTTCGCCTGGCGCGCGAGAAGGAGCATGCCGCCAAGGACCTGCACGGCGTCGCGCTCGAAAACCAGATCCGCAAAAATCGCTTCCGGTGGCTTCGCGAGACGCTCACGGAGGCGGGCAAGCGCCGAGCGAATGAACTTGGCTGGCCCAACACGTATACGTTCACCAAGAGCCTGGCGGAATCGCTGATCCGCAATTTTCTCGATGCATCGCCGCGTGCCGCCATCGCCGTGGTTCGTCCCGCGATTGTCGAATCGTCCATCAAAAAACCTTTCCTGGGGTGGAATGAGGGCGTCAACACGTCGGCCTCGCTTTCCTATCTGCTGGGCACCTTCTTCCGCCAGTTGCCCACGACCGAGAGCAAGTGCCTGGACTTGATTCCCGTGGACCTGGTGAGCCGCGGCATGACGCTGATCGCCGCCGCGCTGGCCGAGCGCCGCAACGCGCGCGTATATCAACTGGCCACTTCGGCCGCGAATCCCTGCGACATGCGCCGCTCGATCGAATTGACCGGACTCGGCCACCGCAAATACTACCGCGCGCTGAACGGATTGCATGACCGGCTGCGCCTGAAGTTCGACGCCATCCCGGTTTCCAAATCGCGCTACGAAAAGCTCTCGGCGCCCGCGCAAAAAATCATCGTACAGGCCATCAACCGCAGCGTGGAGCCGATTCCCTTCGTGCGGCCGCCGCTGGCGCGCCGCGAACGCGAGCTCGAAAAAGTGATCAAGCTGATTGCGCTTTTCGAGCCGTTCATCCTGGAGAACGATCACGTCTTCGAAGCCGCGAACATCGAGCGGCTGAGCGCGGCCCTGCCGCCCGGCGAGCGCGCCGATTTCGACTACGATCCACGGTCGCTCGATTGGTGGGATTACTGGATCAACGTCCACATTCCGGCCCTGCGAAAGTGGTGCTATCCTCTCATCGAGGGCCGTAAGCCGGAAGCTCTCCCTCGGCGCAGCGTGCCTCTTGCGGCCCGCTCCGCGGGAAGTAACGCGCCTCCGGCGGCGGTCTGACGTCCGAACATCGTGGCCACCCTTCTGACTGGATCCACCGGCTACATCGGCGCTCATGTCGCGTCGAACCTGCTCGCGGACGATTCCGATTCGCTGAATCTGCTGGTCCGCGCGCGCAGCTCCGGCGAGGCGCGTGCCCGGCTGTGGCGCTCGCTGCAACTGCACATGGATTTCGCGCGATTCGAGGAATTTCTGAATTCGCGCATTCGCATTTTCACGGGCGACCTGACGGCCACGCGCTTCGGCCTCGGCGAGGACGATTACGACCGGCTCGTGCGCACCACGGATTCGGTGGTGCATTGCGCCGCTTCGCTCAATCGCAAGTCGGAGAAGAGCTGCCTGAATGTGAATCTCCGCGGAACGCTCGAGGTGATCCAGCTTGCCAGGCGCGCGCGCGATCATCACGGCTTGCGGCGCTTCAGCCACGTGAGCACCGTCGCCGTCGCCGGGCAGCGCGCCGACGAGGTGGTCGAAGAAGACACCGCGATTGACTGGAACCGCTCGGACTACGATCCCTACGCCCGCACGAAAAAATTCTGCGAGCACATGATTCGCGAACTCCTGCCGGACGTCCGGCGGACGATTTTCCGCCCCAGCATCGTGCTGGGCGATAGCCGCCGCCCGGAAACGAACCAGTTCGATATGGTGCGCGCCTTCGTCTTTCTTGCCGGGCTTCCCGCGCTGCCTTTCCGTCCCACGGACCGCATCGATATCGTTCCCGTGGACTTCGTGGCGGGCGCAATCGCCGCGTTGCACCGCAAGGAAAATCCCGCGCACGAGATTTACCATCTTTCGTCCGGCACGGAATCCGAGATGTTCGTGCAGTTGACGGACGCGCTGGCGAAGGCGCAGGAAAAGCGCGGGCCCGTGTACATGCCCAGCCTCAAAGGCCCTTCGTCAAAGATGATTAGCGCGCTGGCAGGCGGCGCGGGGAAAATCGGAGGCCTCGCAAAGCTTCTGAAGGTATTTCTTCCCTACCTCGTGTGGAATACGGTGTTCGACAACGAGCGCGTTGTGGAGGAAATGGGATGCCGGCCCGCGCCCTTCTCGCAGTATGGCTTTGCTCTCTTGCAGTTCGGCCGCGAAAATAATTTCGTGTACAAATATCGCGATTGGCCTCCGGGCGTCCCGCTGGAGCCGGCCTCTCCCGCCACCCGCGCGGCCGAGGATTTTTCCCGATGATGGACATGGATTTTGTTCTCGAGGCGTGGGTGAGCGGCCTCATCGAGCTCAATAAAGCTGAATGGATGCTGGGCGCGGGCCAGGCGTGGAAGCCGGGCGAAAAGCTGAAGTTGCTGTTCGCCAGCTACAACGGGACAAGAAATACGGGTTCCGACGTGCGCGTGGAGGAAATTGCGCGGCAGGTGCGGCGTATTTTGGGCGCGGACAATATCGCCCTCAGCGTGATGACGCAGAATTTCGAACTGACGCGCGGCTATTTTGGCGACGCGCGGCAGGTGTATCTCCCCGATGTTTTTCCGCCCTTCCTGCACCGCGAAGTAAGGGCGAATCACGGCGTGGTGGCGTGCGAAGGCTCGATGTTCAAGAGCAAATTCGCGAGCGCGCTGACCACGATGATGATCGGCGCGCTGGGCATCGCCGCCGCGCAGAATAAATTAAGCGTTGGCTACGGGGGCGAAGCAGGCGCCATGGATCCTTTCCTCGAAAAAATGTGCAGACGCTTTTGCCGAGACTCCCTGATCATCACGCGCAATCCTGAATCCCAGGAAATTCTCGGCAAGCTGGGCGTCCCGACTGAGCTGGGCACCGATACGGCATGGACTTTCGAACCGCGCGGCCCCGAATATGGGCAAAAGGCGCTCCGCGACGCGGGCTGGGACGGCACGACGCCGGTCCTAGCCATCTGCCCCATCAATCCCTTTTGGTGGCCGGTAAGACCTTCGCTTACAAAATGGATCGCGCACGCGGTTGCCGGCGCCTACGCGAAGAGTCACTACCGCACGATCTATTTTCACCGCTCGGGCCGCGATGTGGACGCCGCTTACGGAAAATATCTTGCGGCCATGGCCGGCGGGGTCGCGCAATACCGCAAGACGCGCGCGGTTTTTCCCGTTCTCGTGGGAATGGAAATGCTGGACCGCGACGCCTGCGAGCGCATCGCGGAAAAAATCGGCGGCGTGCCGATTTTTTCGTCCGATCGCTGGGACATGTGGGAGCTTGTGAGCATTCTTCGCGCGTGCGATCGCATGCTTTCCTCGCGTTACCACGCCATCGTCACGTCCATGCCCGCGGGCGTGCCTTCGGCGGGCGTGACCATGGACGAACGCATCCTCAATCTGATGCGCCAGCGCGGGCACGAACATTTGCTCCTGCGCGTGGACGACCCGGAGCTCGAAAATAAAATCCCCGTCGCGCTCGACGCCCTGGACGATGAGGCCGCTGAGATCCGCGACGCCATGGGCCGCACCGTGGCGCGCAATCTGCAACAGATGGCCCGCATGGGCGCCTATTTCGAAGAGCGGGTGGCGCGGCAGTATCCGGAATTTCCCATCCGCACGGGCGTGCTCGGCTGGGAGGAATATCTCCCGCCGCTCAGCCCCGCTCTATGCCGCTTGCTCGAGGAGCACAGCGGAGTGCTTGCGTCATGACCTTTCTTGAAAATATTTTCGCGCGGCTCGAAAAGTCGGCCGGCGCGCCGGTGATTTGCGAAGTTCGCGATGGTCAGATTCTATCCACGACGGGCGGGGAGCTGCTTCAGCTGATTGCGCAGGCGCGTTATTTTCTGGCCGCACGCGGCTTGAGCAAGGGCGACCGATGCGCGCTCTACGCGCCCAATAGCGTCCGCTGGGTCGCGCTGGATCTGGCCATGATGGCCGAGGGCATCATCGTCGTGCCGCTCGACGCGCGGCAAGTTCCCTACGAGTTGGCGGCCGTAATCGGCGATTCCAAGCCATCCTTGATTTTCTCCTTCGATGCCGCGCTGGCCGCGAACATCCAAATGCCTGCGTCCGCGGCCCCGCAGGTTGTACTCTTCGATAGTGTTTTCCGCGGTGATAGCGCCTCCGCACGTCCGCCCATTCGCCACGCGGACGACGACGCGGTGACGCTCGTTTACACCTCGGGCACTTCCGGCGAGGCAAAGGGCGTTTTGCTCACCGCCGGGAACATCGCCTTCGTGCTTGGCGCGACGAATGCGCGCCTCGATCAACTGATTGGCGCGCGGCGGGAACCCGACCGCGTTTTTCAGTACGCGCCCTTCTGCTTCGCTGCAGCGCGAATCCTTCTGCTGACGTCACTGTCGCGCGCGAGCGTCCTGACGCTTTCCACAGACTTCACCAAGCTCTCCGAGGAATTGAAATTGGCCGCGCCCGATTATTTCGTGAATGTCCCCATGTTTCTCGAGCGTGTCCGCAGAAAAATCGAAGAGTCGGTTCGCAAGCGCGGCGGCCTCGCGGCAGCCATTTTTGCGCGGGCCGAGCGCGCGTATATCGAGCGCCGCAGCTCGCCGTGTCTCTGGCTCGCCCGCGCAATCATGTTCCCCGCGATCCGGAAGAATATCGGCCCGAATCTCAAGGCGTTGATTTGCGGTTCGGCGCCCTTATCCATTGAAACGCAGCTTTTCTTCATGATGCTGGGCATTCCCGTCATGCAGGTTTATGGCCTCACGGAAACCACGGCGATCTGCACGATGGGTGAGCCCGGCCGCGTCGTACCGGGCCGCGTGGGTCCGGCGATTGCGGGCGTGGAAATGATCGTTGCCGATAGCGGTGAAATCCTCGTCCGCGGTCCCAATGTTTTCCGCGGCTACTGGCAGCGGCCCGCGGAAACAGCGAAGGCGCTCGAAGGCGGATGGTTCCACACGGGCGATCAGGGTGAAATGGACGCGCATGGCAACTGGCGCATCACCGGGCGCCTGAAGAATCTGATCATTCTCAATTCGGGGCACAACGTGGCGCCCGAGCCGCTCGAAGATGCCCTCGCCGCGCGTCTCGCGGAAGCGCAGCAGGTGGTGCTGCTCGGAAACCAGCGCAGTTTTCTTGCGGCGCTTGTGGCTGCTCCGTCCACCAACGGCTTGCGCGACACGCGCATACAATCCACGCTCGATGCGCTCAACGCCGGCCTGCCGCACTACAAGCAAATTCGCGCGTTTCATGTTGTACCGGAGCCTTTCAGCGTCGAGAATGGGCTGCTGACCGTGAACGGCAAGCTCAAGCGCGAAGCCATCGCCGCGCGCTACGCGGCCGAGATTGAGCAGCTCTACCAAAAGAAGCCCGCATGAAAAGCTTTCAAGGAAAAACGCTCTCGTGGCGCGTGGCGGACGGCACGATCGAACTTTCGCTCGATCGCGCGCCGTGCAACGAGATTGGTTCGGCCACGCTCGCCGAGCTCGAGCAATTCATCGCCGCGCTCGAATCGCTTGGGAGCAGCGCGCACGCGCTGATTATTTCGAGCGCGCGCGAGGAGGGCTTCTCCGCCGGAGCCGATCTGCGCGAGCTCTATCGCAGCGTGCAGGCGCTGCCGCCTGCTGAGCGCCTCGCGGGCGTGCACGACTTTCTCGAGCGCATCCATCGCGTGATGAACGCGCTCGATGCGGCGCCGCTCGTCACGATTGCGGCCGTTCATGGCGTCACCTTCGGCGGCGGGTTCGAATTGGCGCTGGCGTGCGATTTGATCGTCGCTGATAAAATGACGCGCTTCTGCTTCCCCGAGTTGCGCCTCGGCCTGATTCCCGGCTTTGGCGGCATCCCGCGGCTCAAGCGCGATCTCGGCAACGCACTGGTGCGCGATCTGCTGCTCACCGGACGCAGCATCAACGCGGATAAGGCGCTGTCCGCCGGACTCGTAAGCCAGGTGGCGGCCGAAGGCGGCGCGTTGCGCGCGGCTCGCGCCACGGCCGCGCAGGTGGCGAAATTCGACCGCGAAACAGCCGTCGCCGCGAAGCGCTTCATCAAGCCGCTGCCCCGCGAAGAGCTGCGGCGCGAAATCGAAATCTTTTGCGAACTCTTCATGCGGCCTGCGGTCGAGGCCGCCCTGCGCAAATTCGTCGAGAGCGCCGACGTCTTGCCCTATCTGCCGTGAGAGGCGTCGGCGAGCGAAGCACGCAGGAACGATAAACATGAGCAAACGCCCATGAATACGATCGAAGCGACAACGAACGAAATTTTGCAGCTTGCCGCCGCGCATTTCAAAATACCGCGCGAGCAGCTCCGGCCGGACGACGACTTCTTCAAGACGCTGGGCATCAACAGCCTGCAAGCCCTCGGGCTGCTCACGCGCATCGAGCAGCATTTCCACATCGAGCTGCCGGACTACGAGCTCCAGGGCGTCAGCGATTTCCGCACGCTTGCCGAGCGCATTCAATCCCGCCTCTGATGCTCGATCTGCGACAATTTGATTCGCTTGGCGCGGCCCTCGGGGCTGCGCTGGATCGCTGGCCAGATGAAATCTGCCTGATCGAAGCGGACCGCGACCGCGAAAATGCGCGCTTCACATACCGCCAGTTCCGGGAAGCGGCGCTTCCGCTTGCGCGCGCCTTCGAGGATGCGGGTCTTGGGGCCGGCTCGCGCGCTGCAATCCTCATGACCAACCAATCGAAATGGCTGATTTCCGCCTACGCGATTTTTTTTTGCGGTGCGGTTCTGGTCCCGCTCGATTACAAGCTCACGGCCGACGAGCAGTGGAAACTTCTGGCGCACGCGAAGGCGGAGTTCCTTGTGGTCGAATATCAGTTGTGGCGCGCGCTCACGCAGGCTGAAGGCTTCCAAAATTCCGCCCTGCGCGTGGCGATTGTGACCGAAGCGCCGCCTGGCGCCGATCTTCGCGGCGCGCGACGCTGGGAGGAATTCCGCGGCGCGGGCGAGCCGGTGTTCGTCCCGCGCGGCCGGAAGGACCCGGCGTGCATCGTCTATTCCTCCGGCACGGGCGGGCGTCCCAAGGGCTGCGTCCTCACGCATGAAAATTATCTCGAGCAGTGCATGGCCGTGGCGCCGGTCTTTCCCTTCTGGCCCGGGGCGCGCTATCTGAGCGTCATTCCCACGAATCACGCGATAGATTTCATGGGCGGCTTCCTGATGCCTTTCACGGGAGGCGGCGCCGTGGTGCATCTGCGCGCGCTGCGGCCCGAATTCATCCGCGACGCCTTCACGCGATACAACATCACCTACATGGCCGTCGTGCCGCTGATCTTGAAAAACCTCCAGCAGGGCCTCAGCGAAAAATTCGCCGGTTTGCGTCACTCGAAGCGCCGCCTGCTCGGCGCACTCGTGGCCGTCAACCGCGCGCTCACGCGCCGCCGCCCTCATCCTCGCCTGAGCCGCGCGCTCCTTAGGGACATTCACCAAGCCTTCGGCGGCAGCCTCCGCGCGCTGCTTGTCGGTGGCGCGTTCACCGAGCCCGCGGCCATCGAATTTTTCCACGACCTCGGCATTCCCATCTACAACGGCTACGGCTGCACGGAGGCGTGCACGGCGATTACGCTGAACGATCTGAAACCCTTCCGGCCCGATACCGTGGGCAAGCCCGTTCGCGGAATGGAAATTCGGATTCTCGCCCCCGATGCCGAAGGCGTTGGCGAAGTCGCCGCGCGCAGCAAGACGGTGATGTCACACTATCTCGACGATCCCGAAATGACCGCTGAAACAATCGTGGACGGCTGGCTGATGACAGGCGACCTCGGCCGCGTGGATACCACCGGCCATCTGCAGCTCCTGGGCAGAAAGAAGAACATGATCGTCACCGAAGAGGGGAAAAACATTTACCCCGAAGACATCGAAACGGCCTTCGAGGGCCTGCCTGTGAAGGAATTTTGCATTTTCGCGGCCAACTATCTGTGGCCCGCGCGGGGGATGGTGGGAGAAAAACTCATCCTCGTCCTTCATCCCGAGCCGGGTAAAATCATTTCCGCCGATATCGCCGCGCGGCTGGGCGAGCGCAACCGGCGCCTCGCGAATTACAAGCGCGCGAGCGGCTATCTTGTGTGGGACCGCGATTTCCCGCTTACGGCGTCCCTTAAAATCAAGCGCGGCGAATTGGCTGGGCAAATCCGGCAGAGCCTTGGGCGCGAGGCCGTGGTACCGCTGTGATCCCTCGCAAGCGCGCGTCCCGGAATGTGATGCGGCCGTGAAGAAGCGCTTCTTCGCCATCGTCAATCCGGCAGCGGGAGGCGGACGCTGCGGCACGCTCGCCGTGGCCGCGCTCGAACGTGTGCGCCAGACCGGTATGGACCTCGAGGTTGTCCAGACGTCGCATCCGGGCGAAGCCACTGCGCTCGCGCGGCACGCGTACGCGCAGGGGGTTCGGAATTTTCTCGCCGTCGGCGGCGACGGTACGTCGTACGAAATCGTGAACGGCATTTTCCCCGAGGCGCAAACGCAAGGCCGGGCCGCGCTCGGCTTTCTGCCCCTCGGCACGGGAAATTCGTTTCTGCGCGATTTCACCACGCGCGGCATCGAGCACACCATCGAGGCTCTGGCCGAAGGCAGGTCACGCGCGTGCGACGTCCTCCGCCTGCGGCACTCCACCGGCGAAATCTACTTTATCAATATGCTGAACCTGGGATTCGCAGCTGACGCTGGCGAGGTGGCCAATCGCAAATTCAAACGCTGGGGCGAGACCGGCTACATTTTGGGCGTGTTTGCAAGGCTCGCGCAGCTCGAGCATCTCTCGCTGCCCCATCGCCTCGACAACGCCCGCGAATGGGACCGCCGGCCCAGCCTCTTCCTCGCCTTTGCGAACAGCAAGTTTACCGGCGGGAGCATGATGATCGCGCCCCAAGCCGACTCTGCCGATGGCCGCATCGAATACGTTCGCTGGTCGCCTCTCGGCCGCCTGCGCCTGCTCTGGAATTTTCCGCGGTTATTCACCGGCACGCACATTCATCATCCGCTTGCTTCGCGCGCGCACGCCGAACGAGTGGAATTCGATCTCGCCGGGCCTGTGAACGTGATCGTGGACGGCGAGGTTCTCCGCCTCGAGTGCCGCTCGCTGGAAATTCTTCCCGCGGCCCTGGACGTGATCGTATGAGGAAGGCCTGGCTGCGGGTTCGCGCGCTTTTTTTGTGGACCATCAGCGGGATCCATTTTGCCGTGGGCTGCGCGATCCTCCTGTTTTTGAGGGCCTTTATTGATCCGCGTAAAAGCGATTTCCTCCAGCGCGCCTTCCTGCGCAACATTTTGCGCCTTACCGGCGTGAAATTCGAAGTGCGGCGCGCGCCGGGCTTTGATCCCGCGCGCACATCCATCTTCGTCTCCAACCACGTGAACATCTTCGATCCATTCGTCGTTTACTCCGCGATTCCGCAATATGTTCGCGGCTTTGAGCTCGCCTCCCACTTCCAGATTCCCGTTTACGGCTGGCTGATGGGCCGCTTCGGAAACATTCCCGTCCCGGACACGCCCAGCCGCGCGGGCCTCGAACTCATGGCCGCGCGCGCCAAGGCGGCGCTCGATTCCGGCGTCAGCCTGATCGCCTTCGCGGAAGGCGGGCGCACGCGCGACGGCCATGTGCGTGAATTCAAGAAGGGGATTTTCAACCTAGCGCTGAAATTCGGCGCGCCGATTGTGCCCATGAGCATAGTGGGCTCGTACGAATTCTTTCGAACCGGCGATTGGATGCTCTATCCGGGGAAGATCACGGTGTATCTGCACGATACGATCGAAACATCCGGGTTGGGCCACGCCGATGTGGACGCGCTGCGCCGCCGCGTGCAGGAAATTGTCGCCGCGCCGGTCGAGGAGTTCCGCGCGAGCCGCAAGCCTCAAGGCGCCTGAGGAGAGCCCGTCTCGGGCAGCGCCCGGCCGGCCCGCAATTCCTGCCAGGTATAGACCACGCGGTGGACCACGGTAATCGTCGAAATCGTGGCGATCACCCAGAGAACAGGCGCCATCCGGTTGAAGAATCCGCCGATCAGCAGCAGCACCAGCCGCTCGGGCCGCTCCATGAATCCCACCTTGCACGATGGGATCAGCGACTCCGCCCGCGCCCGCGAATAGCTCACCATGAACGAGCTGGCCATGGCCACTGCCGCGAGCATCATGTAGAATCCGCGGCCGGCCAGCGTGTAATACACCACCAGGCCCATGTACAGGGCCAGATCGGAATAGCGGTCGAGCGTCGAATCGAGGAACGCGCCGAAAGCCGTCACGCGTCCCACGCGCCGCGCCACCTGGCCATCGGCCATATCGAGGAACGCGGCAAACAGGAGCACTCCGGCGGCCTGGCGAAACCGGCCCAGCGCAAAGAGCGCCGCCGCCCACGAATTCACGGCCAGCGCAAAAAACGTGAACATGTTCGGCGTTACGCCCGTCGCCGCGAGCACGCTCACCACACGCCGCAGCAGCCAACTGCCGCCTTCACCGATCCAGTAGGTAATCGGGCGCTTGAGATCTTTGTGCTCGTCTGGCATCGCTCGAAAAATCATACACCGGAAAGCGGCCCGCCAGAAGCCGGGCGGCCCTGCGATGGTTCCTCGTAGCCATTCGGATGCGCGCGGCGCCACTCCCACGCGCTGCGCGCGATGTCGTCCAGTTCCGGATGCTTTGGCACCCACCCGAGTTCGTCGCGGATTTTTTGCGAACTCGCCACCAGCACCGCGGGATCGCCGGGCCGCCGCTCCGCTTCGCGCGCCGGGATGCTGCGCCCTGTCACGCGGCGGGCCGACTCGATAACTTCCCTCACGCTGAAGCCGCGGCTATTTCCGAGGTTGTAGATCATCTGGCCCCTTTCTTCGAGCGCCTCGAGAGCCAGCAGATGAGCGGAAGCAAGATCGGCCACGTGGATGTAATCGCGGACGCAAGTGCCGTCCGCCGTGGGGTAGTCGGCGCCATAAATCGCGATGTGATCGCGCTTTCCGAGCGCGACCTCCAGCGTGAGCGGAATCAGATGCGTTTCCGGATCGTGATCTTCCCCGCGGCCGTTCGCGGCGCCGGCGGCATTGAAATAACGCAGGCTCGCGTAGCGCAATCCATGGATGCGATGAAACCACGCGAGCATTCGCTCCGTGAGGAGCTTCGATTCTCCGTATGGGTTTATGGGGCGCAGCGCGTCCGTTTCCATGATCGGAGTCCGCTCCGGCATGCCGTACAATGCGGCCGTGGATGAAAATACGAACCGGGAAATTTTGCGCGCCAGCATTGCTTCCAGCAGCGTCAAAGTGTTCGCCGAATTATTGCGAAAATAAAGCTCGGGAAATTGCATGGATTCCCCGACCTCCATCGAGGCCGCAAAGTGCATCACGGCGGCGAATTTGCGCTCCCGAAAGAGCCGGTCGAGCGCCGCCCGGTCGCCCACGTCGCCGGTGACAAGCGCAGCGCCCTCGGGCACGGCCGCGCGCCTGCCGCGGGAGAAGTTGTCAAGGATGACGACGTCCGAGCCCCTTCTCAGCAGCTCGCTGGCCACAACGCTTCCGATATAGCCGGCCCCGCCGGTGACAAGAATGCTCTCTCTCATCCTGATTTTCCCCCATGGATACTACAACGGCTCTCGCAACCTCGATAAGGCCGCCTCGAATTGGTAGTCGCTCAGTTTGCCGGTGGAAGGGCGGGGTTTCAACCCCGCCGTAAGCTATGCATAAACAAAAGGGCTTCAGCCCCTGAAGCCACTTCCTTGTGAGATATCTGCCGGCCATTGAATCCGCGTGCAATGGCGGGATTTTTTCGCTGACGCGCCGGCCATTTCGCGCTTATCATAGTACATGCTCCCATGAATTGTATTTGGTCGTGCCGCTCTGGTCGCGGATCTGGCGCGCGCGAACGAACCGCGAGCGAATAGACCTCTCTTCGGCCGGCAGGAGATAAATGATTTCGAGATTCCGGTCCGTTTTCTTCCCGGCTGCGGCGCTCGCCGCGGCTCTCACTTTGTATTTTGGCTCTGCTGCGAAACCCGCCGAAGCCGGGCGGAGTGGACACCCGCGCATCTCTCAACGGATTGACAACTGGAACCTGGTCAAGCTCGCGGGCAATACTCGTCCGGAAGCGAACGCCGAAAACGATCTCGGCCCCGTTCCGGGCGGCTTCCCCATGGAGCATATGCTCCTGCAGTTGAAGCGCTCGCCGGAAAATGAGCAGGCGCTGGAAGCATACCTGGATCAGCTCTCCGACCATGGTTCCCCCAATTTCCATCACTGGCTGACCGCAAATGAATTCGGAGAAACCTACGGCGTGGGAGAGGAAGACCTCGCAACAGTCACGGACTGGCTCGAATCGCAGGGTTTTACGGTCAACGTGATTTATCCCAGCCGCATGGTCATAGACTTCTCCGGCACGGCGAGCCAGGTGCAGGCAGCCTTCCGGACGGAGATCCATTACCTCGACGTTCTCGGCGCGAGGCACATCGCCAATATGAGCGATCCTCGAATCCCGGCCGCGCTCTCTTCCGTTGTGGCCGGCGTCGTCTCTCTGCACGATTTCTTGCCGCACCCCATGTACAAGCCCCGCACCGAGTACACTTTTACTTCCGGCAGCACAACTAACTACGCGGTGGTACCGGGAGATCTGGCGGTCATTTACAATCTGAATCCGTTATTCAGTGAAGGGTACTCGGGCCAGGGCCAGACCATCGTGGTGATCGAAGATACGAACGTGTACAACCCCTCGAATGCGAATCCCCCCACGGACTGGGCCACCTTCCGCTCGACCTTTGGGCTTTCCGTCTACACTTCAGGCTCCTTCACGCAAGTTAACCCGGCGCCTCCGACCGGCACCAACAACTGCACGAATCCGGGCACCAACGGCGACGATGGCGAAGCCATCTTGGACGCGGAATACTCCAGTGCCGCTGCGCCGAGCGCGGCCATCGAGCTGGCCTCCTGCGCGGACATTGGCACCACTACTTTCGGCGGTCTGATTGCCCTTCAGAATATTCTCAACGAAAGCTCTGCGCCGCCGGCCATCATCAGCATCAGCTACGGAGAGTGCGAGGCCGAAAACGGCGCAACGGCCAACGCCGCGTACAATTCGGCCTATCAGCAGGCCGCGATGGAGGGTGTCTCCGTTTTCGTCTCCTCGGGCGATGAAAGCGCGGCCAGTTGTGATGCGAATCAAAGTCGCGCAACGCACGGCATCGGCGTGAGCGGCTTCGCTTCCACTCCGTACAACGTGGCCGTCGGCGGCACGGATTTTGGCGACTCCTTTCTCAATGCCAACACCACCTACTGGAATTCAACGAACTCTTCGACCTACGTTTCCGTGAAATCATACATTCCGGAGATACCGTGGAACGATTCGTGCGCGAGCGCGCTTATTGCCAGCTACGAGGGCTATGCGACAACCTACGGCACAGCAGGGTATTGCAACCATGGGGGTCCTCAGACCGTGGTTTCCGGCAGCGGCGGCCCGAGCGGCTGCGCCACGGGGACGCCTTCCGTCGGGGGCGTCGTCGGGGGGACTTGCGCGGGGATTGCGAAGCCGTCGTGGCAATCGGTGTTCGGGAATCCAAGCGACGGCGTGCGCGACATTCCAGACGTGTCTCTATTCGCTGCCAACGGAGTCTGGGGACATTACTACATCTTTTGCTACTCGGACCCCGGCGGAGGCCGTGGCGGAAAATCCTGCGCGGGCGCTCCCAGCACTTGGGCGGGCGCGGGGGGAACGTCCTTTGCATCGCCGATCATGGCAGGGATGCAAGCGCTGGTAAACCAGAAGTGGGGCGCGCGCGAAGGTAACCCCAATCCTATCTATTACATGATAGCTGCCAGCGAATATGGGGCGGGCGGCAATAGCAACTGCAACTCGAGCAGTCAAGTGGCGCGGCGCGGCATCGCCAGCACCTGCACTTTTTATGACGTGACGCAAGGAGACATCGACGTGAACTGCAGGGGCCTGCGTTCGGGCTTCACTACGACCCTATATAATTGTTACTTGCCCTCGAGTACAAATGGCGTGCTTTCAACGAGCAACAGCGCATACGATCCGGCATATGGCACGACGGTTGGCTGGGATTTCGCTACCGGCATCGGGACTGTGAACGCATACAACCTTGTCTACAATACCGCTTGGGCGCCTTAGTTCGGGGATGCTGAGCAGTTGTGGCGGGCGATTTTTTTGGAGTTTTGCGTGGCGGGATTTGGGGCCGGAAGGCGCGAAAAATTCGCTCGATATCAACTGAAGTCGTGCTCGATACATTCGATTAAGTATTCGAGTAATTTAAGGGCTTAAAATGCCCTTAAAGTGCGAAAAAAGACGCGAATTGAGGGCTTAAATGCCCTTATTTGCGCGCGCCGTTTGCGGGACGTGGGGCGGTGGATTTTCGCGTGCGGCTGCTTAGATTGGAAATTGTTTCACGTGAAACATTTTCTAGGAGCCGTAGCCAACCGGGAAAAACCCCACGCTCGTAAGCCGAGCGTAGGGCACCCTAAAAAGCAAAGGCTTGAGCCTGGGCCGCACGCCCGACTCCTATGGATGGGGACCGGTCTGTCGGACGAGAAGGGGGATCTTGTAATCCTCTAGCGCCGCAGCGACCTCCTTGGTCAGTTCTTCGTCGTTCGTTCGAATCTCAAGCCATCCATCATGGGATATCCTGACCAGTGATCTTCCGCCGAGATCAAAAACCCAAGCATCCCAAAAGAAGTAGAACACGATGCACAATACGCTTATAAATGCGTCCTTCTCGGTCGGCTCGAACACATGAATGGGCGCCTCAATCAAGGGACGCGTTTCGCCAACAGAACGCCTGTATCCGTAAAGCAGATCGAGATGCTCTGTAGCAATACTCCAGCCGGTAATATAGATGCAAACGTCTGAATGATTGAAGAGTAGGTATGCGAAAAGTTTCGAGAGGGCGGTCTGCCTTCCGGCCTCAAGTGGAATTGAGTATGCGCCGTTCACGAGCTGTAGCTGACGCGAGAGTTGGGCGACGAGGGTATCTAATGTTTCCCCCTTTGCAAGCTCTCGCCCATCTTCTTTGCTCAGGATTTTCATGGTTTTCCCTCAACTCCGCAGCATCGACCAAGTTTACCAGCAGCGGGACTTCTCTCCTATGGGACGGGAACAAAGTCTCTCGGAAGGTAGACCCTTGTTCCTTCACTCACAATGAGGTAGATGATGATCGCTGCTGTTCCCGCCCTGGCTACAGGCCCCGGCGCAATAGATTTCGCCTTGTCCCACAGCGAACTCCTCTCTTGGGTTGACGCAGGCCCTGGATGCGCTTGGTCAGGAGTCAACGGCCTCCCACCGGGATCGTAGTGATCAACTGGGCTTCCCTTACCGTCATTTATATCCCAGTGTCCGTTAGGATCCCAACTTCCGTTTGGAGGATTCGGCCCCTTCCAACCTTTCGGGCCCCAGGTGCCACCGCGAGGGTTCATGTCATCGCGATTCCATTGCCACTCGCATTTCGGGCAACCCGGCACGGGCACGGGGGGCGGTGTCGGTTTGCCGTTGGCGTCAGTTGGGGCGGGCTTCGGATCTGTCGGCTTTGGCGTCTGGGTGTCGCTCTTCTGGGCGGCGGTCTGGACGTTGTTGTTCGCGGCGATGCCGGTGGTGTCGGGGGCGGGGACGCAGAGGCCAATGTAGCTCCAACCCTCGCAGGGCACGTTCGTATCCTGAGCGTTCTCAAGCGTGGAGAAGCCGCATTGCATGACGCTCCCGCCGTTCACGATCGTGCAATCCTGCCCCGTCGGGTCGACGTCGTTGATGGGATTATCCTGGACGTAGGCGTAGAGGTTGAGCGACTGGGGATCGTTCAACTGCCAGCCGACGAAGGGGTCGTCGGGCGACGTGAATCTGCCGATGCTTGAGCCGTAGTAGCGGGCCTCGAAATTGTCGAGGCCGGATTCGGGGTCGCGCTCCTTGCCGGTGAATTTGTAGTTCTGCTGGCAGGAGTTGGTGTAGGCGCGCTCGCCGCCAAAGGGATAGAAGTCCGCGTCATAACAGAGCGTGGCGGTGGTTTGTCCTGACGGGATTTCGGCCATGACGCGCGAGGAGCCGAGATGATCGGCGAGATAGTAGAAGACGTTGCCGGAGGCGTCGCGACGGGCGATGCGCGCGCCGCCAAAGAAGATATATTCGCTGGTGAGGTTGCCGCTCAAGTCCGTTTCGTCCAGAACTTCGCCGCCGGAAGTGTACCAGTATATTTCGCCATTGGACTTCTCGACGCGCTCGCCATCACCATCGTAGGTGTAGGCGACGCCGGCAGTGGAGGTGAGATGGTTCTCGGCGTCGTAATTGTAGGTATAGGGCGGGCCTCCGGGACACGATCCCTCGGCCAGCAAGTTGCCCGCGCCGTCGTAGCAGAAGCCGGAGACTTGGTTATAGGCGGTCACGGACTGGGAAAAACCCTCCTGCGTGCAGCCATTGTACACAGAGTTGGAGACGCCGATGCCGGTGAGATTGCCCCAGGCCCTCGCCGGGGGTTTGGTTATCGTACTGGTAGCTTTCGCCCCAGCAGTGAGAGGGGCTCGAGGAATAGGTTCCGCCGGTCTGTGCTGTGCGAGCCGATTTAGAGCATCGTAGGTGAAGGTCTGCGAGCGGGTGGAGTCAATGTTGTTCGTGATCTGCGACAGCGTTGCCGTTATCGCCCGCGCCGTAATTGAAATTGTAACTCAGGTCGAGCAGATTGCCGGCTTGCGTGGGCGCGGCACAGGCGCTCGGGGGCGCGCCGCTGGTCGTCGCCTGAATCTCCTGCGGCTGCAAGCGCGGGTTGAACGTGGACGTGATGGTGATGGCCGAGCCCAGCGTGGCCGAGCACAACCCTCCCGCGCCGTAGTGGACGTTCGAGGCGTAGGTGATGGAATTGGCGGTGTCTATCGCTGAAGTGGGTCTGTTGCCGAGGTTATACCATAAGTGATGGTGCGTCCACTTGGATATGTGATCGAGGTCGGACCGTCGAGGAAGTTGTATTGACCGGTCGTCGTGTGCGTGATGCCGTTGGTGGTGCGCTGGTGCGTGGCGACGCGGCCCATCATGTCGTACGACCAGGCTTCGCTGCCAGCCGTGTCCGTGATGCTGGTGCGATGGCCGATGCCGTTGGTGATTGTCAAGCCGAGACGCGGAGGGATTGGTCGTAGCGCATAGGTGGCGACCGGTGAAGACATCGGACAGGATTCAACGTGTAGGCTTTGCTGGTCATGCGATTGAGGGGGTCGTAGCAGTACGAGAGGGTTACCGTGGGCATACTGCCGGGGTTGGTGCCGCCCGTGAGGACAGTGGGGCAAGAGGCGTTGAAAGAGGGCTGAGCAAATGTGGAAGGGAGGTTCGTCGCGCTTCCGCAGGAGACGGAATAATCCGTGCTGGAGCCGACTGTCCTGGCAGTGAGGGTGATCGCGGTCCCTGAGGCGAAAGCAAAGACGGGCGAAGAATTGGTATTGAACGCGTCGGCGATGGCGCCGGCCACGGAAGCGGCGGTGCTGCCCTGGCCATAGTTTGCGGAAGCCTGGAAACCGTTCACGGTGATCAAAACGGTTCCGGTGTCGTAGGTTGGCGGGCCAGGCGCCCCGCCCGTGAGCGTCGAGCCGGATGGCGTGGCCGTAAACGAGGGATTTGTAAAAGTACTCTGGTTCCAGGTAACGGAAGTCGAAAGCGAGTAATTCGAAGCCGTGCCCGTGGTCTTGGCCGTGAGAGTAATCACGGCCCCGCTGGCCGAGGCCGTGACTGGCGAAGAGCCGGCATTGAGACTGCTAGCCAGATGCGATGCAATCGTCTGCGCCGTAGCCCCGCGGCCATAGTTGTAGCTCGCCGTGAATCCATTTACGGTGATGGAGACGGTGCCGGAGTCAAAGGTGAGGAGCTTTTGCTGCTCGGAACCGCTGATCGTGACGGTGCCTGTGCCTGACGGCCCGTTGGTGGGGATGGATTGTTCGCTGCCGGCGACGGATGCTGTACCGGTGCCGCCGGTGCCGGAGGCGCCGCCGATCTGGCTGGGAGAGGGCTTGGTCTCGGTGACCGTGTTGCCATCGGCATCGAAGGTGTAGGTCACGGTGCCGGATTCGGGATTGGTGACGCTGATGCGGCGCGAAAGCGAATCGTAGGTGAAGGAGCGAAGGCGCGAGCCGCTTTGCGGCCGTGGAGGTGAGGTCGTTGAGGGCGTCATAGGTATAGGTCGGTGGTGTAATTCAGGTGAGGGCGCTGCCGATGTCTCTATCACCTGAGTGAGGCGCCCTAGCCCATCGTCGCAGCTTTCGCGGGTGTGGCCAGGCGGTCGCTTCGTCCGTGGTGGTGGAGCAACTGCCCGTATAGGACGTTGTGGCCACGGAGTGGTCCCAATGCGTGAGGGCGGTTACGCGGCTCAGGGCATCGTAAGAGGTCCAGTCTCCCGGCTCGCCGGACTGGGTGCCGAGAGACGGGCAGTTCCTAGTGGTCGAGGCGATGCCCCCGCCCTGATAGGCGTAGGTTTTGAAAGACACGGGCGCCGAATTGCCTCCTGATACGTAATAGTATTCGTAGCAGGTGTCGGTTTGGTCGTAGTTGTTGGGGCTCGCCTCGCCATTTGTGGTGTCCGTCCGGGTTTCCCGGCCGAGGCCATCCACTTGAAGGTGGGATGTTCTGTAATTGCCCGCAGTGTCTATCTGTTCGGAGATGGTGACATCGGTTGGGTCCGGATAGCTGAAAAATGTCTGGCCTCCGCCAGGGGGGTAGGTAATTTGCGTGACGCGGAGCATATCGTCGTACTGATAGGACGTGGGCTGTCCGTTAATGTCGGTGGTCGAGAGTGGAAGGCCGGTATTAAAGTCATAGGTAGTAGTCGTGGTTTGGCCGAGCGGATTTGTGACGGATGTTGGCCCCGAGCCGGCGTAGCTGCTCCCGGAATATCCGTAGTAGGTGGTGTGACTTGAATTGGGGGGCATAAGCATATCGCTGCATGAGCCGTTGCCGCAGGGATCGGTGGAAGAAGTGACGCGGCCGTTGGAATCGTAAGCGCTGGTGCTGACAAGATAGCCGCCGGTAGTGTTGAGCCAGCGATGGGTGGAAGTTAAATTGCCGAGCGCGCCGGAAGGGCTGGGCGATTCGTCGTAAGCGTAGGTGGTATAGGCGCGCTGCGTGCCGCCGCTGTCGGTGACTTGGACGGAGGCGGGCAAATTCAGCAAATTCTTGTTCAAATAGGACGAGTTGTTCAAGGCCTGGTAGGTTGTCGTCGTGGTCCGCAGGAGGGGCCCCGGTGGGTTGCTACCACTGCTGCCGTAATCGTATTCCTTCTTAGAAAGGAGCAGGCCATAGGTAACGGCCGTGTTGAGGAATTGCGCATACGACCCGGAAAATCCCGTGGCGTTTGGGTGTTCAGCACCATATAACCCGGACCCGCCGCCTGCGAACACGGAATCGTTGATTTTCAATGCTGAGGTGTCATAGGTATACGCGATCTCGTTTTCCTGTCCATTGGCCCAGAGCGTGGTGGTCTGGGACGGCATAACGGCGGCCTCGGGGTAATACGAGTCGTAGGGGTCGAAGGTGTAACAGGAATAGCTTGTGCTATCCGTTTTCAGAAGCGTGCGGTTCGAGCCGGTGCCTTGATATGCCTGCGTTTCAGTTTCGTAGAGTTGGTTGCTTGCGCAGCCGCCGAAAGTATGCACCGTGTCGTTTCCTGCCGGGTCGGTGACGGTTACCGGGAGATCGGCCCATGCTGCCCACCCTGTATAGGTCCACGTGGCGGCGGGAGTGATCCCGTCGTTGGGGTTAAGGGTGCGAGTTGCAACGGTTCGGGTGTTGGTATAGAGGTGGCCCGGGCAGGTCGAACCGGGTGGATCGCATTGTTCCCCGCCTTGCAGGCCCAACCAGGTGTAGGAGAGAGTGCCACCAGTGGGAAAGGTGATTTGCGAGAGGTCGCCGTTTCCGTCGGAGGTATATTGGAAGCTCCACATGGTGAGATTGGGGAGAATGACAGTCTGCAACGGATATGCCGTATAGGTGACTGTGCTCTCGCCATAATTCATACTTTCCGTGACGGTCCCAAGGCAAAACTTGATTGGGTACGTATTGCCATTGACGCCGACAACGCCGGGGGGAGTCCAAAGGAAGGCGGAAGAAACCGGGGTGGGACCTGTGGGGCAGGCGGGAGAGTCCGTGGGGTTTGCCGAGACCCCCATAGGGATGACGCGGCTCATGGTGTCCGTCCAGCCCGTGCTGGAAGAGCACGTAATCTGGTTGCCGTTGGTGTCTTGGCGCAAGGTGGGCACATAGCCCGATTCGAATTCCCCCGAGTAGTAATCGTTGCCATAACGATTCATGTTGAACAGGCCCACGGAGCAACCGCCGTAGGTAGGGTCGGAGTACGTAATTCCTTTGGCGTCGGTGACGTTGTACGTGAAGGTATCCTGCCAGTTGGGAACCTCATTCAGGGACACCACGAGGCCGCTGGAGTCGAAGGGACGCCAGGTGGTCATATTGGACTCAGGGAAAATCTGGTGAACGCCGCCATCGGATGTGTAGGCCGATCCAGTGCAGGAAAAATTGTAATTCGAATCGAGGATGTCGTCGCAGAGCACAGAGGCAAAAGGAGCGCCATCTTCCATGACATCCCAACCGTGGTCAAGTGCCATCACTCCAGAATACTCATAGCAGTCGCCGTTCTCGTCATAGGCGCCGCAATCGTAGTAATTTCCGCTATTGTGATAGTGCAGAACGAAATCGAGCTTGAGCTTGCCGCCGCGCTGGGGATAAGAAATCAGAGGGATGTCCACGTTGAGTGCGCCATTCGACAGGTCAACGTGGTCAATGTTCCCGGCGTGGTAGGAGCCGAAAGATTTCAGGCCGTTTTCGAAGTTGGGGTCGTCCTGCGCCCGCGCGATGCGGATGGAGGACGCGAAAAAGAGCAAGATGCTGAGCGAGAGGAAGATTCGAGCGAGGCGCATAGACTCTCCTTGCGAGAAGTAGTGTGAAGAGCGCAATTTGGCTACTGCTGCTGGGCCGCGGTGGCGGCCTCGCCTTCGAAATTGGCTGACGCAAGCTGGATATCGGCGGAAATCACGCCATTGAAATAGACCTGGACATGGAAGGCCACGGGCCGGCCTTGCACCTGCTGGTAATCCGAGAAGCGAACCTCCTCGAGATAGTCTCCGGCGGGTGTGCCCGCAGGGACCAGGAACTGGGTGGGATTAGCCGAATCGAGGTGGACGTTGAAAGTCATGGCAACGGGCAGGAGCGAGGAAGGGTCGAGATATATGTCGTACAGGCTCATTTGCTTCAGGAGCGGATTCACGACGGCGGGCCGGAAGCGCTCCGACGACGGGCGGCGGAATATCTGGAGGTGCTCGACGCTCGCGCCGTCCCATGTGGCAGGCCCCAAATCGCCGGCGAAGTATTGCGTGGACATGAAGCCGCGCTGCATCACGAATGCCGGGAAGTACCAGGCCGGGTGGGGACCCAGGGTATTTGTTACGGAGAAATCGTGGGAGGCGCCTTCCGAGTTGGTCCAAGTGCCGGTGTGGGACATGCGCGAGTAGCTGCGGATTTCGGTCTGCTGGCCGGAGGGCAAATTCATGTTGATCTGGCTCTTTCCATCGGCTGTGGCCGAAAGCGTGACAGGGCCCGAGCCCGCGTCCGGCCCGCCTGCGAGCGTGACGGTCCCGGTGAGGGTAACGTCGTTGATCGGCGCGCCCGCCGTCTGGGCGTCCATGCTCTTTAGCGCGAGCGCAATGCTGCGCCCGGGCCTGGGCGGCGATGTGGTCTGCTGCGATGTGCCTTGGGCGGCGAGTGCGATAGGGAGCAGAAAAAAGCTGAGCGCCAGCGGGAACATACGGAAGGGGTGCATGGGTTCTCCTCCTCGATAAATGCCGAGGAAGATAAGAGGCTAGCGGGCACTTGTCAAGTGAATGTCAGGTTACATCGCGAAAAAGCTGTGGGAATTTTGGTGGGCCTACTGGAACGGTGGGTGGGCCATGCGCCGTCTGCGAGGAGGAGGGATTCCCCCATAGAGGCATCCGGAACGCAAAAGGCGCGCTTCGGCTAGGCTCCCTTCACATTCGTTCCGGGCGGGACGAGAGGCTTGCCGGGAGATGCGGGGCGTGGCATCCTTCACCTACCGCTATGAAATCCATTTCCTGTTTGAAGGTGATTTTTGCGGCCGGGATGGCGCTGATGTGTGCCGCGGCGGCGTCGGGGCAGGAGGCGGCGGCCGCAAAGGGCGGCGTGGCGGACGACTGGAGCCACCACCGGCTGATTTTTTCGAATCCGGGGACGGCTGAGGAAGCGATTCGGAACGGATGGTACGGCCGGTGGCTCGAAATCGAGAACGATCCGCGGTACCGGTTGCAGGAGCGGAAGCGAAACTTTCGGGGCTATGGGCTGCGCCGGGTGCGGGGTGGAACGGATTTGGGAGCGCGCCGGATTGCGGGCGCGGACGGTGGAAATGGACGAGCCGGGAGCGGTTGATCCGGTTGACCCGAAGCACCTGCCGCGGGGACTTGTGAAAGCTCCTTCGGGGCGTCGAGGGGAAGCGCTATTCGAGTTCGAACGCCGGCCGAGGTCAGGGCGCGTGCCCACCGACTGGAGCGAGAATATGGGCAGCGGGGCGACGGCAGGGCTGGGAGTGTTATCCAGCAAAATATTCGTTCACGACCACGAGCGCGAACTGCGCCACGGCGGCCACGCCGGATTACGCGGTTTACAACACAGGCCTCACGGGATCGGGCACGCAAGCGAGCATCATGGCGTACGACAATCTTTATAGCGGCTGCCCGAGCGGCGCTGTGCCTTCGGTGTATTGGGCATACAACACGAATGGCGGCACGGTGACGACGTCCGTGGTGCTTTCGCTCGACGGGTCGCAGGTGGCGTTCGCGCAGACGACGGGAGGCGTGGCGAGCCTGGTGGTGCTGAAGTGGGCGGCGTCGGGCAGCAGCGTCGATTCCCTGACGTCTACGGCAGCGGGGTCATATCTGGGATGCGGCGCGCCGTGCATGACCAGCGTGACATTTTCCGGAGGCGCGAACGACAGCGGGTCGGCGGTTTTCTACGACTACAGCTCGGACACGCTTTATGTCGGCGACGATAAGGGCAAGCTGCACAAATTCACGGGAGTTTTTAATGGAACGCCCACGGAGGCGGGAAGTCCGTGGCCCGTGACGGTGAGCGCGTCGGCGCTCAATGGCCCGGTGTACGATTCCGTCTCCGGAAATATTTTTGTGGGCGACTATGCCGTGAACGAGGGTTCGACGTGCACGCCTTCGCCCGGCTCGTGCGGATATTTTTATGCGGTGAAGGCGTCGTCGGGCGCGGTGGTGGGGACGTCGCACCAGCTGGACTATATTTTCGGGATTGTGGAGAGCGCGGTGGTGGACTCCGCGGCGGGGATGGCCTATGTGTTCGTGGGAGCGGATGGAGAGAGCGGAGGGGCTTCGGCTTGCGGGTCGGATATTCCGTGCAGCGGCGTGTTTCAATTTCCAGTGAATTTCGCGAACGGCAGCAGCGGGACGGAAGCCACTGTGGGACCGGGATATTCATTTCTACTGGCCGGGGCGTTCGACGACGCGTATCTGAAGTCGGCGGGCGGAAGCCCGTCGGGACACATGTACGTGGTGGGCAACACGGGCGCGGCCAACAATACTTTGTATCAGGTGACCATCAGTTCGAACGTGATGAATACCGCCTCGACGGCGGGCCCGGCGGTGAGCGAGAACTACTCGAATGGCTACATGGCGGCGGGCCTGGGCGTGACGGAATTCGAAGACAGCGGGCACGATTATATTTTCACGAGCGTGCTCAGCTACGGCGCGCCCGCGGCGTGCAGTTCGACGCTGGCAAATGGGTGCGTGATGGGCTTCGACGTGACGAGCGGCTCGATTAGCGCCGGCACGGCGCCCACGGCGGCGACGACGGAGGCGGGAGGGACAAGCTCGATTATTATTGATAATTCGGCGGCGCTCGCGGGGGCGTCGAATATTTATTTCACGCCGCTCGCGAACCAGTTGTGCACTACGTCCGGGACAATCGGCGGATGCGCGATTCAGACGCTGCAGTCGGCGCCTTAGTCAGAGATGCACGCGCCGGGGCCGGCTGGTGCATAGGGGTACCGTTGACTCGGGCGGGAGGGGCGACTATATTGGATGGAGATGCTCGATCGAGCGAGACAATCGAGCGAGACAATTGAGGAACCCCAATGAGAAGCATCGGGGGCGAATCGGCTTCTGCGGGAAATGAAATGAACCTGCCGAACAGTCTGACCGTGCTGCGAATCTTTTTTGTTCCTCTGCTTGTAGTGGTCCTTCTGACGCGCCAGCCCAACTGGAATTTTTGGGGATTGCCGATCCACTTCGAAGTGTGGGGCGTGCTGATTCTGCTGGTGGCGGCGGCCACGGACCTGATGGATGGATACGTGGCGCGGAGGCGGCGGGAGATCACGACGCTGGGAATCCTGCTGGACCCCATCGCGGACAAGCTGCTGATTTCCGCGGCGTTCATTTCGCTGGTTTCCATGGGGCTGATGCCGGCGTGGATGGCGGTGATCATCATCGGGCGGGAATTCATCGTGGTGGGGCTGCGGGACATCGCGTCCACCGAAGGCGTGATCATCGCTCCCACGGCGCTGGGAAAGACGAAAATGGTGTTGCAGGTTCTGGCGGGCTGCGCGGTGATCCTGACGGCCAAGCATCCGGCGCTGAAAACGGTGGGGACGTCGCTGCTGTGGCTGGTGGTGCTGAGCGCGGTAGTGTCCGCGATCCACTATTACAAACTTTTTTGGAGCCAGATTAATTTTCGCGTGGACCAGCGGCGGCGCGGCGTGATGGTGGCCGGGCCGAAAGAAAAGGCGCAGGATGTGCTGAGTCCCTGAGGCTGGCTGGGGCCCGAGTAAATTTACAGCGCGCTCGCGAGGCCACGTGGTTCGCGCGGCAAACCCAGAGCGAGGCGTTCCCTCCGAAGACGTAGATGCCCGCAGGAAGTCCCACAATCTGGAAGGGCACAAACCGCGATAAGCGGATGCTGCTGGAAGTGGCGCGGCGCGCGCTGTGGCTTGCGGCGGAGCGGCGCGAGACGCTGGAGGATTTGCCGGAGGGAGAAAGGTTGAGGGAGCCCGCGGGAGCGTTTGTCACGCTGCGAAGGCGCGGGCGGCTGCGCGGGTGCATCGGGCAGTTGCCATCGGGGGAAGCGCTGGTGCGAGTGGTGGCTTACTGCGCGAAGGGCGCGGCGCTGGAGGACCCGAGGTTCGAGCCCGTGAGCGCGGATGAAGTGCCGGGGCTGGAGGTGGAAGTGAGTGTGATTTCGCCGCTCGAGGAAATAGCGCCCGAGCGCATTGAAGCGGGCAAACACGGCCTGGTGATTAGCAGCGGCTGGCTGCGCGGCGTGCTGCTGCCGCAAGTGGCCGCTGAGCACGGCTGGACGGCGGAACGATTTCTCGAAGAGACGTGCGCCAAGGCGGGACTCGAGCGGAATGCGTGGAAGGACCCCGCGACGCGGATCCAGGCGTTTACGGCGGAGGTTTTCAGCGAGTCGGATTTCGAGCCACAAGCCGAGTGAACGGGCGCCTGGGAGCGCCCGAGCCGCTGGGATTATTCAACCTCGACGTAATAGCCCGCGAAGATTTCGCGGAGGCTGTAGGTGATCAGCACGACCGAAGAGTTCGGCCCGGTGCGCAGCACGACGCCTTCACCTATGTTTTGGCGGGGCGTGTTCGTCCAGTTCCATTTGTAAGGCGAACTGCCGAGGCCCACGGTGGGTCCCCAGGGACCTTCGACGTCAAAGGCGTAGCGGGGAGTTTGGTACGCGGTTTCGTGCTGGTCGTCGGTGTAGCGGAATATGCGGAAATAATCGCCGACGTTTACACCCTGCTTGGAGCCGAGATTGACATAGACGATGTCGTTTTTGCCGAATGCCTGCCGAAAGTGCGTTCCGACAATAATCATGGCAAGAGATTTGCCGGTCGGCAGGGCGAAGCGGTCGAAATTCGTTTCGGGCTTGAGGGCCGGCTGGGGGCGCTCGGCGAACGGCAGGACGATATCTCCGCGTTGGACGAAGTCGCAGGCATTGTCAATGCTCGCGATGGAAAGATCGGGACGCACGGCGACCACTGTCACGCGGGCTTGGTCCTGCCACACGGTTCCCATCTTGCCGAGCATGGAGTATTGCCACTTCGACCAGTCCTCATGCAGGGTATCCGTCACGGGGCGAACCACGGAGAAAACGTCGCCGACCTTCACGCCCTGTTTGGAGCCTTTGTTCACGTAGATGAAGTCGCCCTGATCGAAAGTGCCTCGGTACTCGGACTGTTCGCCTGAGATCACATAGGTATCGCGCGGAACAGGATCGGAAGTAACGATGCCGGCGCAATAGACGTCGTTCGGGAAAGGAGCGGGACGGGCGGTCTGAGCCGAGGAGGCTCCGGCGGATAGTCCTAGAACTAGCCCAGCAAGAATAAATTTCATACGCATAGTACTTGCTCCTTTGGATTCGCGGCGCCCGACCGGGCGCTCCCCATGAGGCGACCGTAGCAGACGGGGTTGGGGAGCGTCAAGACAATGGTCCGTCGGGCTTTACACATTGTGCACCGCGTGGTAGAAGCGAAGATTCGGCTTGTTGGGCGAGACGCCCGAGGCGCGGGGAGAAGGCCGGAAGAGCATGGAAATACAATATGTTAGGACAAGATAAAATCTGCGCTGTGGTGGCTGCGGAGAAGGCGCAGTCCATGCATAGGCAGCTCGCCCGGGCGCTTCGGGAGACGCGGACGATAGAGCTGCGACTTGACTGGCTTGCGGACGACCGGGAGATTGCCCGGTTCCTCAAGCGGCTGGCGGGCACGAAACCGCGGGCGGGGATGACACTAATCGCAACATGCCGGCGCCGCGAGGCGGGCGGACGGTATCGCGGGAGCATCGCGAAGCAACTGGTGCACTTGAGCGAGGCGGTGCGGGCGGGTTGCGGGTGGTACGACCTTGAAATCGAGAGCGCCTCGAAGTGTCCGCCGGAGCTGCTGAATGTGCTGCTGGGCGAGGGACGCGAACTGAGGTCCGCGCATTTCTTTCAAGGCATGCCGAGGAATCTGGAGCGTGTGGTTGCCGGGCTGGAGCGCGGGCGGCCGGATGGCATCAAGGTGGCCGCGCAATGCGATTCCCTGGCGGATAGCTTGAAGCTCGCGCGCCTGGGCCGGATGCGGCGAAACACGGTGGCGATGCCCATGGGCGAGGTGGCGCTTCCCGTGAGATTTCTGATGTTGCGGGAGCGCGGGGGGTTCGCGTATGCGCCGGTGGAAAATGCGACGGCGCGCGGGCAGATATCCCTGGAAGAAATGAAAAATCTGTATCGCGCGGACGACTTTGGGCGGCGGACGGGAGTTTATGGAGTCATCGGAGATCCCATTGGGCATTCACTTTCGCCTCAAATGCAGAATGCGGGATTCCAGGCGCGGGGGATCAATGCCGTGTATTTGCCATTTCTGGTTCACGATCTCCGGGACTTTCTTGGCGCGGTCGAGGAGCTGCGAATCCGAGGCTTCAGCGTGACGATACCGCACAAGGAGCGAATCCTGCGGCATCTCGACGGCTGCGATCCGCTAGCCGCGAAGATTGGGGCGGTGAATACGGTGGTTGTGCGAGGCGGTGGAAAGCTTTACGGATACAATACAGATTATGTGAGCGTGCTGCGAGCGCTCGAACCGCGCATCCCGCTGCGAGGGAGCCGGGTGCTGATCGTCGGCGCAGGAGGAGTGGCGCGAGCCGTGGCGTTCGCGCTGACGGAGGCGGGCGCTGCCGTGTGCATATCTGCGCGGAGGCGCGAAAAGGCAAAATCGCTGGCGCGGGCCGCGGGCGGAGAAGCGATCGCGCGGCAACAATTGCGGCGCGAATATTTCGACGCAATCGTGAACGCGACGCCGGTGGGAATGTACCCATTCAGCGGGCGGTCGCCGCTCGAAGCGCGCGAATTGAACTGCCGGCTGGTCTTCGACACCATATACCGTCCGCGCGCGACAAAGCTGCTGCAACTGGCGGCGCAGCGCGGCGTCGAGACAATTTCCGGAGAGGAAATGTTCATTGCGCAAGGCGCGGCGCAATGGGAAATATGGACCGGCGAGCGCGCGCCGCTGGAGGCGATGCGCCGCGCGGTGGTTCGCGCTTTGGGGCGCGAAGAAAAGACACGATGATCGAGCCCGATTTCAAAACGTTCGCCGGGCTGGCGCGGCAGGGAAATCTTGTCCCGGTGTATGAGACATACACGGCCGACCTGCTGACGCCCGTGGGCGCATATCTTCGCATCGCGCGCGACGCGAAATATTCCTTTCTGCTGGAAAGCGTCGAAGGCGGAGAGAATATCGCGCGCTACACGTTCGCGGGAGCGAATCCGGTGGAAGTGTTCCGGGCGCGCGGGCGAGTGTGCACGGTCGAGAGCGGCGGCAAGCAGGTGCAATTCGAGGAGAATCCCGTCGAACAACTGCGGCGCATGACAGCGCGATATCGCCCGGTGCGAGTGCCGGGGCTGCCTCCACTGATTGCGGGCGCGATCGGATATTTTGCCTACGACATGGTGCGGCTCGTGGAGCGCATCCCGGCAACCGGGCGCGACGATATGGGCCTGGACGATTGCGTGATGATGTTTTACCTGGGACTTCTGGCATTCGACCACGTGCAGCACCGCGTGTGGATCATCCGCAACGTGTTCACGGAAGGCAAGGGCAGCCTACGCGAGAAATATGACGCGGCGGTGCGCGAAATCCAGCGGACGCGGCGGACGCTCGAAGGGGCTTTGCCAGCGCAGCGGCGCGCGCGGCGGGCGGGCGCGCTGCGCGTCGAATCGAATATGACGAAATCGCAATTCACCGGCGCCGTGCGCAAGGCGAAGGAGTACATCCGCGCGGGCGATGTGTTTCAAGTGGTGGTGAGCCAGCGATTTTCGGCGCGAACAAGCGCCAATCCCTTCGAGATATATCGCGCGCTGCGCGTGGTGAACCCTTCGCCGTATCTTTATTTTCTGAGGCTGGGCGATATTTCCGTGGTGGGCAGCTCGCCCGAGATGCTCGTGAAGGTGCAGGGCCGCAACGCGTTCTACCGGCCGTTGGCTGGAACGCTGCCGCGCGGGAAGGATGAAAAAGAAGATCGCGAGTTCGAAGCCCGGCTGCTCGCCGATCCCAAGGAGCGCGCCGAGCACATCATGCTCGTGGACCTGGGTCGAAACGATCTAGGGCGCGTGTGCGAGTACGGGTCGGTGGAGGCGGAGCGGCTGATGTTCGTGGAGCGCTATTCGCACGTGATGCATATCGCGTCGAGCCTGAAGGGACAGCTGCGCAAAGATGTGGATTGCTTCGATGCCTTGATGGCCTGCTTTCCAGCGGGCACGCTTTCGGGGGCGCCCAAGGTGCGAGCGATGGAAATTATTGACGAGCTGGAGCCCACGCGGCGGGGAATTTATGCGGGCGCAATTTTGTATCTAGATTTTTCCGGCAATCTCGATTCCTGCATCGGGCTGCGAACGCTGGTGGCAAAGGGCGGGCGCGCGTACGTGCAGGCGGGGGCGGGGATCGTGGCTGATTCCGTCCCGGAACGCGAATACGAGGAGTCGGTGAACAAGGCTCGCGCGGTGATTCGCGCGCTGGAAATCGCGCATCGTGGGAAACAAACATGATTCTGCTGCTCGACAACTACGATTCGTTTACGTACAACCTGGCGCAGTACCTCGGCCAGATGGAGCAGGAACTCGAGGTGCGGCGGAACGATCAGATCACGATTGAAGAGATCGAGCGGCGGCGTCCGGAGCGGATCGTGATTTCGCCGGGGCCGTGCACGCCGAACGAAGCGGGGATCAGCGTGGAGCTCATCCAGCGCTTTGCAGGGGAAATTCCCATTCTCGGCGTATGCCTGGGACATCAGGCGATTGGCGCGGCGTTCGGCGGACGGGTGATCCGCGCGCCGAAAGTGATGCACGGAAAAACGAGCGAGATTCATCACGACGGGAAGACCATTTTTCGCGGGTTGCCGCAAAATTTCGAGGCCACGCGCTACCATTCGCTGATCGTGGAGCGGAAGTCGCTGCCGCGGACACTGGAGATTTCCGCCGAAACCGCCGACGGGACGATCATGGGGCTGCGGCATCGGAAGCTGAAGGTGGAAGGCGTGCAGTTTCACCCCGAGTCGGTGCTTACGGACCCGGGCTTCCGCCTGCTGCAAAATTTTCTGAGCGTTTAGTGCAGTTACGAGGCGGCGTGGCCGAGATTTTTTTCGGCTTGCGAGAAAGCGACGAGGGCTTCGAGGCGCTCGCGGGCGGCTCCGGAGTCAATGGATTCCGCGGCGAGGCGCACGCCATCGAGAAAATCGCGGGCGCGGCCAGCGGCGACAAGGGCCGCGGCGGCATTGGCGAGCACGATCTCGCGGTGCGGGCCGTAGTCGTGGTAGAGCATTGTGCGTCCCAGAATCTTGTGAATGATCTTTGCGTTGTGCGCGGCGTCGCCGCCGCGAATAGTTTCCAATGGCGCGCGGCGCAGGCCGAAGTCCTCGGGCGCGACGGTGTAGCTTCGCACGACGCCATCGCGCAATTCGGCGATATAGGTTTCGCCGGCGATGGAAATTTCATCGAGGCCGTCCGCGCCGTGGACGACAAACGCGCGACGCACACCCAGCTCGCCGAGCGAGCGCGCAAGAAGCTCCGTGAGGCTCGATTCATAAACTCCGACGACTTGAGCGGAAGCCCCGGCGGGATTGGTGAGGGGACCGAGCAGGTTGAAAACGGTGCGCATGCGGAGTTCGCGGCGCGCGGGCATGGCGTAGCGCGTGGCCAGGTGCATGGCCGGGGCAAAAAGGAAGCCGATGCCGATTTCCTCGATGGCGCGGCCGACGCGCTCCGGCGCGAGGTCTATGCGCACGCCGAGCAGCTCGAGGACGTCCGCCGAGCCGCAGCGTGAACTGATGGAGCGATTGCCGTGCTTGGCCACGCGCACGCCGGCTCCGGCGACGACAAAGGCCGCTGCAGTGGAAACATTGAACGTGCCGGAAGCATCGCCGCCGGTGCCGCAGGTATCAACCAGGGGTTCCCCGGCGGGGAGATGGTTGGCGGTGAAAATGGGCGCGGCGTGGCGGCGCATGGCAGTGGCAAAGCCGACTAATTCGTCCACGGTCTCGCCCTTCATGCGCAAGGCGGTGAGAAGTCCGGCGATCTGAGCGTCGCTCGAGCGGCCGCAGAGGATTTCTTCCATCGCGGCTTCGGCTTCGACGCGCGATAGGTCCTCTTCGGCGACAATTTTTTCAAGCGCTTTGTGGAGCATGGTCATTGTGCGGCCCGGGCGGAAGAAGTGCGCGCCGTGGCCGCTTATGGAGCCCGGGAGGAGAGAGCTTCCCTTGTTACCCTCCGCTGTTGCAGGTAAACTTTCCAGCTTCCACCTATGCAAATTCTAGCACTAATGGACATGCAATGAAGATTCACGAATATCAGGCCAAGGCGATTCTTGCGAAATTCGGCGTGCCGGTGCCGCGCGGCGAAGCGGTGTTCAGCAAGGACGAAGCGCGGAATGCATTCGAGCGGCTCGGAAGTCCGATTGCGGTGGTGAAGGCGCAGATTCACGCAGGCGGCCGCGGCAAAGCAGGAGGAGTGAAGCTGGCCAAGTCGGCCGAGGAGGCCGCGGCGCTGGCGGAGCGAATGCTGGGGATGAAGCTGGTGACGCCGCAAACGGGCGAGGAGGGGCGCATCGTCCGGCGGCTGCTCGTTGAAGAGGGGCTCGACATTCAGCGCGAGCTTTACTTGAGCATCCTGGTGGACCGCGCGGTGGGCGCGCCGGTGTTCATGGCCAGCGCCGCGGGCGGAATGGAAATCGAGGAAGTGGCGAAGGAGCGTCCCGAGGCAATCCTGCGCGAAACGATTCATCCAGCGGAGGGCCATGCGCGGGAGGGATTCGAGCCCTATCACGCGCGGAAGCTTGCGTTTGGCCTGGGGCTTTCCGGCGAACTCGCGAGCGCAGGGGCGCGATTTTTTCAGTCGCTCTACCGCGCGTTCATCGGAACGGACGCTTCGATGCTGGAAATCAATCCATGCGTGGTGACCCGCGACGGCCGTCTCGTGGCACTCGACGCCAAGGTGAACTTCGACGACAACGCGCTGTATCGCCATCCCGAATTCAAAGAGCTGCGCGATGTGGACGAAGAAACGCCGCTCGAAGTGGAAGCCTCGAAATTCAAGCTGAACTATATCAAGCTCGACGGCAGCGTGGGCTGCATGGTGAACGGCGCGGGCCTGGCGATGGCCACGATGGACATCATCAAGCTTGCCGGCGGACGTCCGGCGAATTTTCTGGATGTGGGCGGAGGCGCGTCGGAAGAGCAGGTGAAAAACGCGTTTCGCATATTGCTGAGCGATGCGAGCGTGAAGGCGGTTTTCGTCAACATCTTCGGCGGAATTTTGCGTTGCGATGTGCTGGCGAGCGGCGTGGTGAATGCCGCCAAAGAGCTGAAATTCAAGACGCCGGTCGTGGTGCGATTGGAAGGAACCAATGTGCGGCAAGGGCAGGAAATTCTGCGTAACTCCGGGCTGAATTTCGCTGTTGCGAGCGGAATGAAAGAAGGAGCGGAGAAAGTTGTGGCGTTGGCGCAAATAGCGCCGTGAAGCAGAGGAAGTGGAGGAAGCAAAGGAAGTGGAGGAGAAACCATCTCGTGTGGGTCCCATACGCCGGTATAGCGATTTGCTCGTCTACCAGCAGGCGTACCGATTGGCGTTGGAAGTGTCTCAAGTATCGAAACGGTTTCCCAGGCTCGAGCAATACGAATTAGGCCGGCAGATTCGTTCGTCCTCACGTTCGATTGCTGCAAATATCGTGGAAGGATGGGCAAAACGAGCCTCCGCCGCGGAGTTCAAACGACACCTGCAAATCGCGATTGGCGAATGCGAGGAAACAAGGTTCTGGCTTGATCTAGCGGGCGATGAAGGTTGTGCTCCTCGGCCAGAATCGCAGAAATTGGGGACGGAATACGCGAAGCTGGGCATGATGATTCGCAATCTATGGAAGGAGTGGAGGAAACTGTGATGCGGGGAATGTCCTATGCTTCCTATGCTTCCTTTGCATCCTCTGCGTCATTTGCCTCCTCGAGTTCCTCTACATGAGCGTTCTCGTTGATAAGAGCACGCGCGTGATCGTGCAAGGGTTCACGGGCCGCGAAGGTAGTTTCCACGCGCAGCAGATGATGGAATACGGCACGAAAGTCGTTGGCGGCGTGACGCCGGGCAAGGGCGGGACGAAGCATCTGGGCGCGCCGGTTTTCGATACCGTTGCCGAGGCTGTGCGCGAGACGGGCGCGAATGCGTCCGTGATTTTCGTTCCGCCACCGTTTGCCGCAGACGCGATACTGGAGGCGACGGACGCGGGGCTGCCGCTGGTCGTTTGCATCACCGAGGGGATTCCGACGCTCGACATGGTGCGCGTGGCCTCGGCGCTGAAAAACTCGGCGACGCGGCTGATTGGGCCGAATTGTCCGGGCATCATTTCTCCCGGCAAGTGTAAGATCGGAATCATGCCTGGCCCGATTCACAAGCAGGGCCATGTGGGAGTGGTAAGCCGGAGCGGCACGCTGACTTATGAAGCGGTGGACCAGCTGACGCGGCTCGGCATCGGGCAATCCACGTGCATCGGCGTGGGAGGCGATCCGATCATCGGGACGTCTTTCCTGGACGTCGTAAAGATGTTCCACGACGATCCGGACACGCACGCGATCGTGATGATCGGCGAAATCGGCGGCAACGCCGAGGAGGACGCGGCGGAATTCATCAAGAAGCACGTGAAAAAGCCGGTGATCGGGTTCGTCGCCGGGCAAACAGCGCCGCCCGGACGCCGCATGGGCCATGCCGGCGCGATCATCAGCGGCGGACAAGGCACGGCCAAAGAGAAATACGCGGCGATGCGCGCCGCGGGAATTCACACCGTTGAAAGCCCGGCGGAAATCGGACGCACGGTCGCGGCGATATTTGCCAAGTCCAAGCCCAGGAAACGAGGGAAGCGTTAAGGGGGAGCAAGGAGGCATGGAGGCAGGGAAGCAAGGAAAGAGCTGGAGCCGATGGCGATCCGCAGATACAGCGACTTGGACGTTCACCAGGAATCCTATGCGGCCGCTCTTGAGGTTTCAAAGGCCGTAAAAAGCTTCCCGGCATTTGAACAGTTCGAGTTAGCAAGGCAGCTAAGAAGGGCTGCCCGCTCGATTCCTGCCAACATAGTTGAAGGCTGGGCGAAGCGCCAATCGGCCGCAGAGTTCAAGCGTTATCTGCAAGTGGCAATCGGTTCATGTGATGAAGTGAAGCTTTGGCTAGAGATGGGAAAGGACGAAGGATATATGGCGGAGGATGCCTTCAAGAAATTGGGGAGCCGCTATAACCGCATTGGGGCAATGTTGGCAAGCCTATGGAGAAACTGGCAGAGTGGAGCCCGATGATTCTTGGTTCTTCCTTGCTTCCCTGCCTCCTTGTATCCTTGCCTCGAATTAAACCTTGAGGAGGACGAATCATTTGACAGTCGAAAGAACGCTGGCAATCATCAAGCCGGACGCGGTGAAGCGCGGACTGACCGGCGAAATCCTGAGCCGCATTCATGCGGCAAAGTTTCAGATCGTGGCGATCAAGTCGGTGCGGCTCACGAAGGCCGAGGCCGAAGGCTTCTATGCCGTGCATCGGGAGCGGCCATTTTTCGGGGAGCTGACCGAGTTCATGAGTTCGGGCAAGGCCGTGGTGATGGTGCTCGAAGCCGAAAATGCGATCTCGAAATGGCGCGAGACGATGGGCGCGACCGATCCCGCAAGGGCCGCGCCGGGGACGATTCGCCGCGAGCTGGGCACGAGCATCCAATACAACTGCGTCCACGGCTCCGACGCCCCGCAAACGGCCGCGTTTGAAGTCGCATATTTCTTCGCGGGATCGGAATTGATCTAGCCTGGCAGAGATGGAGCCGGTACGCGAACTCGGGAAGATGTTGGTGATTGCCGGGGTGGTTCTTGCCGCCGCTGGAGCGTTGCTGCTGCTCGGAGCGAGACTGCCGTTGCGGCTGGGGCGGTTGCCGGGCGACATCGCTTACCGCGGTCGAAATGCCACTTTTTATTTTCCGATCGTCACTTGCATCGTGCTGAGCCTGGCGCTAACTCTCATTTTCTGGATCGTGAATCACTTCCGTCGCTGATGCCATGAGCCAAACATCCTTTTTCGATCTGATGCCCGAGCGGCACGTATGGAAAGTGAGCGAGCTGACCGGGCGCATATCCGAGCTGCTTGAGCGCGCGTTCCAGGACGTGTGGATCGAGGGCGAAGTGTCGAATTACCACGCGGCGCAATCGGGGCACCTCTATTTTACGCTGAAGGATGCGCGATCGCAGATCCGCTGCGTTTGCTTTCGCGACCAGGCGCGCGGGCTGAAGTTCCGTCCCGAAGACGGCTTGCACATCACGGTGCGCGGTTCGCTGGGGGTTTACGAGCTGCGCGGCGAGTATCAGGTGTATGTGAGCCATATCGAGCCGGTGGGCGCCGGCGCGCTGCAGGTCGCTTTTGAACAATTGAAGAAGCGGCTTCAGGAAGAAGGATTATTCGACGAAGCGCGCAAGAAACCTTTGCCGATGCTGCCGCGGTGCATCGGAGTGGTGACGTCGCCGAGCGGCGCGGCCATTCGCGACATCTTGCGCGTGCTGAAGAGGCGATTCGCGAACCTGCACGTGCAAATCTATCCGGTGAAGGTGCAGGGCGAAGGCGCGGCGGCGGAGATTGCCGCGGGGGTGCGGTATTTCAATCACGCCAAATTCGCGGATGTTCTGATTGTGGCGCGCGGCGGAGGCTCGCTCGAAGATCTTTGGGCGTTCAACGAAGAGATTGTGGCGCGCGCGATAGCGGAATCTGCCATTCCGGTGATCAGCGGCGTGGGCCACGAGACGGACGTCACCATCGCCGACTTCGTCGCGGACGTGCGCGCCCCCACGCCTTCGGCGGCCGCGGAAATCGTGGTGCGTTCGCGGCAGGAATTGGAGCGCCATATCGCGGGGCACGAGCGGCAGATGATTCAGCAGATGCGTTATTTGCTCTCAGAGCGGCGCCACCGGGTGCGCGACTTGCAGACGCACCGCGGCTTCCGGCGACTTGAGGCGCTGGTGCGGCGAAGGCATCAGCAAGTGGACGAGCTTGCTTCGTCGCTGGCTGTGGTGGTGCGCTTGCGGCTGACCACGAACCGCCAGCGACTCACCAGGGCCGGCGCGCAAATTTCGTCGTTCGATTTGCGGGGCCGAGCGAGCGTGCTGCGGCGGCGAATCGAGCAGCAGCGGGGAGCGCTGGGAGCGGCGCTGGAGCGCGTGGTGGCGCGAAAGCGGCGAAACTTTACCGCCGCCCGCCTACGCTTCGCAGCTCTGGACCTGCGCGCGCGCTTCGGAAGAGTTCGGCGGACGTTCGAGCTGCGGTCATCTGAAATGCGCATGCGGCTTGACCGCTTATTCGCCGCCAAGCGGCGGCGGCTGGAAGCAGCTGCGCTGCAACTGCAGGAGCGGAGTCCGTTTGAGTTGCTCGAGCGCGGCTACGCGATTGCGTACGACGCCGCGGGGAAGGTGCTCCATTCACCCGATCAAGTCGCGCTGGGGGATGATGTTTCCGTGCGCCTCGCGCGGGGGCAGCTTGACGCCACCGTGCGCCGCAAGAGCAAATTGGAATCACCATAGCGGCAGGCGACCGCGCGATTTGTTTACACGCCGGCTGAAAACTTGTTGGGTCCCTGCTTGCTGGATAACAAGCGGTTCAATTCAAGCTTGCGATGGTGAAGCTGGTTCTGCTCCTCGCCGGGAGGCAGCGCCTGTATCTTTTTCTCCAATCCGGCAATTTCCTCGGCGATCCGCCAGTTTCGCAAAACATCCAGGCAGCTTTCCGCTTCTTCCCAGATGTATTCCGCCGACGGTTCGAAGAGAACCTCGAATAGCAGGCGGCGATCTTTTTCCTCGAGCTGTGCCGCGAGAGTTGCAGGGTCAGGCCGCCCGCCCGCATGGGAGACGAGCGCTTCAAATATTTTCTCCGATTCGAGGCCACAATGGAGCCCGCCGGAAATAATTTCGCGCGCCAGTTTTTCGCGGAAGCCTTCCGATTCGACGAGCATCTGCATAAGCTGGCGCTCCGCAGATTTAACGGCCGCCGCGAGGAGTTCGGCCTTGGGCTTCACCTCGCTGCGGCGCTCGGCGGCGGCGCGGCGCAAGGCCTCGCGCAGCACGGGTTCGTCCACGCGCAATTCGGAAGCGATGCGCGTGGCCCATTCGGAGCGCAGAAGCCGGTTGGGGAGGCGCTGCACGTAGGGCATCAGGAAATTGAGCGCGGCGACTTTTCCGGCGGCCGTCGAGCGGTCCATGCGCTGCGCGCGGCCGATGAGATAGTCGAGATACGGGGGCGCCTGCGCGAGCAGTGCGCGGTAAGCGTCCGCGCCCTGCTCTTTCAGGAATTTGTCGGGGTCGGCGGCGCCGGGCAGAGCGAGCACGCGCACATCGAATTCCCGTTCGAGCAGGAGCGCGAGCGAGCGCTCCGTGGCCGCCTGACCCGCGGCGTCCGGATCGTAATTCACCACCACGCGGCGCGTGAAGCGGCCGAGCAATTTGATTTGCGGCTCGGCAAGGCTTGTCCCGCAGCTCGCTACAACGTTCGCGATTCCGGCGCGCGCCACGGCGATCGCGTCCATGTAGCCTTCCACAAGAATGGCGAAATCATTTTGGCGGAGCGCCTCCTTCGCGCGGTCGAGGTGATAGAGCACGCTGCTTTTCGTGTAGACCGGCGTTTCCGGCGAGTTCATGTATTTGGGCATGTCGTCGCCCATGGCACGCCCGCCGAAGGCGATGATTTTCCCGGCGTCATTCGCGATGGGAAACATGATGCGGCGGCGGAAGCGATCGTAGAGCCGCCCGCTCTGGTCGCGCGAAAAAAGGCCCGAGGTTTCCAGAAGCTTTTCGGGATATTTCGATTTCAAGTGGCGTAGCAGGGCATCGCCTGAGGAGGGAGCAAACCCCAGGCCAAAGCGAGCCATGGCCTCGCGGTCGAGGCCGCGGTCTTCGAGATACGCGGCGGCAACCTTACCATCCGCTGCCTCATGGAGCTGGCGCGCGAAAAACGCCGCTGCTTCGCGGTGCATCTCGACGAGGGCTCCGCGCTGCTGATTTTCCCGCCGCTCCTCGGGGGAACGCTCGCGCGGCCGGGGAATCGGAATGCCGCATTTTTCTGCGACGGTCCGCACCGCCTCGGGAAATTCGCACTTGTCCACCTGCATCACGAATTTGAAAACATCGCCGCCCTCGTGGCAGCCGAAGCAGTAGTACATCTGTTTCACGGGATGCACGCTGAAGGACGGCGTCTTTTCCTGATGGAACGGGCAAAGACCGGTGAAATTCTGCCCCGTCTTTTTCAAGCGGACGTATTCGCCGATCACGCGGACGATGTCCGCCTGCTGCTTCACGCGTTCCGCGAATGATCCCGCCTCCGCCATCACGAACCCCAATCCTCAATCCGGAAGTATGTTGAAGCCGAGGCCCACATGCCTGAAATGCGCGTCGCCCGTGAGAATATCGGTCGCCTTCAGCTCGTTCATCAGGGTCATGCTACTCAAATCCGTAAACGAGATTTTCGGCTTATCCGCAAGTTTCTCGCGCAATTGAAGCGTTCTGCGGAACCGCAAGCCGTCAATGAGTTCTACGCCAATCGAACGTGAGCTGACAAGCCCGTTTGCGAACCGCCATGCTTCATCGAAGGGCCGCCGGCGGAACAACAGGGTGAATGTCTCGTCGAGAACAAAATTCGAAGTCAAAACGCGCCCAGATTTCCGCCGCCATTCCTCGTAGCACTGGACGACCCGCTCATGGAGAGGGTCCTGATGGTCCTCGAGAACGAGCCACCCCCACGTGTCCACAAAGAGTCTCACGCTCCGTCGTCTCCGTACAATTCGGAATCGATATTTGCGGAGAGTTTCGCCGTCCGCGCCGATTCCAATAACGTCCTCAAACGGGTCGCGGGGCTCTTCGAGAATGCTCCGCAACTGCACAAGAGTTTCTTCGCGGAAAACTCCGTTTTTTACGGCGCTTTGGAAGAGATCGATGAAGTTTTCCTCCTCAATGACAAGATGCACGCGGTTGTGACGGCCATTGCGATTCTTGCAGAATCGCAATGCCTCCCAACTCCGGCCATTCATGGCGCAAAGATTGCGCTCGATTCGGGCCTGCTCCGCATCATTCCAATTGAAGACACCGACAGCGCGCTGTTCGACGGTGACCATTTTAGCCATAGCATGCCTCCACCAGTAAACTCCAGTATGCTCTACTAGATTCTACTAGAATATCGTCAAGGGGGTCAACCCTTGAGTTCAGCAACGGTGACGGCGGTGCCCCCGCGATCCTCGGCTTCGGCATGAATGCGTCCGACCAATGGATGCGCGGACAGATACCCTGCGAGGCCGCGGCGGAGCGCGCCCGTCCCGTGACCGTGAATGATCCGCACGCTCGGCTTCGCGGCAAGTGCAGCTTCATCGAGGAACTTATCCACGCGGGCTGTAGCTTCTTCGACTGTGCACCCGATCACGTTGATTTCTTCGGCGGCAGGCTCATCACTGGGCTGCGCGTGAACCGTGATGCCGCGCGGCCGCGCAGCCGCCCCCGCCGCTGCGGAGGGCTTCGCGGATTTCCCGTCGCTTTCGATGCCGATAATGTCCCCCAGAGGAATCTTCATCCGCAGCGGCCCAGCCTCGACTTCGGCGGTGCGCCCATCGTGCCGCCGAAAAACTACGGCCTGCTTGAATCCCTTCACGACGATGCGCAGTCCGGCCGAAAGCTGCTCCGGCGCGACAGGTTTTCCGGTGGACTCGGCGACGACGCCGAGGTCCTGCTGGGATGCGGCGAGCGTTTCGACGACAGCCGCGTCGGCAGCCTCGCGAGCTTCGGAGGCAATCTTCCCCATGCGGCGTCCGGACTGCTTTTCGATTTGCGCACGCAGCGTGCGCTCTTTGATGTCCGCTGTTAGACGCGCGACTTCGCTTTCGAGCCGCTTTTCCGCGGCGAGAAAATTCTTCTCGAGTTCGGCGATGCGCGTCTTCTGGCGCTCGATCCATTCCGTCTGAAGCGCGCGGCGGTCCGCTTGCAGTTGTGCGAGCTCTTCGCGAGCTTTTTGTTTGAGTTCTTCCATTTCGTCGCGGCTGCGGTGGAGATAGACGATCAAGTCGCGCGCCTCCCGCGATTCGGGGGCAAGGCTGGCGAGGGCGCGATCCACGACGGGCGCGGGTAGGCCGAGCCGCCGCGCGATTTCGATCCCGCTGGAGGTTCCCGGCACACCGACGAGCAGCCGATACGTGGGCTGCAAATGGACCTCATCGAACTCCATGGCCGCGTTGACGATGCCGGGCGTCGTCGAAGCGTAGGACTTCAGGCGGTCGTGATGCGTGGTTGCCAGCGTCAGGGCGCGGCGAGCGCGAAACTCTTCTAGCAGCGCGACCGCCAGCGCGGCGCCCTCTTCGGGCGCGGTGCCCGTGCCCATTTCATCCACGAGGATCAGCGAGCGCTCCGTGGCGACTTCGAGCATGGATTTCAAGTTCAGCATGTGCGCCGAAAATGTGGAAAGGTCCGCGGCAATGGATTGTTCGTCGCCAATATCCGCAAGCACGCGATCGAATACCGGCAATTCGGCGCGCTCGGCTGCCACCGGGATTCCCGATTGCGCGGAGAGTGCCGCGAGCCCCGCAGTCTTCAGGGCAACAGTCTTGCCGCCCGTATTGGGTCCGCTGATCACCATCACTGTCCCTGCCTTGCCGGAATCTTGATTTTCGTCGCCGCCAAGCGAGAGCGTAAGCGGAACAGCTTTGCGCCCCTTGGGCCGCAGCGCAGCTTCCAGCACGGGATTCCGCGCCGCTTCCAGGCGCAGAAAATTCGCCGTCGCCAAACTGTCGGTGCGACACAATCGAATTCGCGTGCGAAGCGCGCACGCGCGAAAATCGAATCGAGATGGGCAATGGCCGCGGCGGCCGCTTCGAGCGGCGTGCGGCTCGAGCGCAGGCGCTCGGTGAGCTCCTCGAGGATGCGCGCAATTTCGGCGGTTTCATCCTCGCCAAGCTGGACAAGCCGGTTATTCAGATCAATGGCTTCGAGCGGCTCGACAAAAATCGTTTGCCCCGTGGCGCTCGCCCCGTGGACCACTCCCGGCACCGCGCGGCGTTCCGCGGATCGCACGGGAATCACAAAGCGATCGTTCCGCAGCGTGATGTAGTCTTCGCCACGCTTTTCGCCGGATGCTTCTCCGCGCGCGCGCAGGATGCCTTCGAGCGAGCGGCGAATTTTCTCGCGCGACTGCGCGATGCTCGCGCGGATGCGCTTCAGTTGCGGCGAGGCGTCGTCGCTGATTTCGCCATTGGGCAGCACGGCGTGGCGAATGGCGCCGGATAGCGGGCGGAAATCCGGGAGCGAGACGGCGCGTTCGGCCAGGCGCGGAAACTTCGGAGCGTCCTCACGGAATGTCTGCCGAACGGATGCGACGGTCTCCGCGAGCGAAGCGGCGTCGAGCAATTCCGCGCTCGAAAGCACCGCGCCGGGAATCCCGAGCCGCGCGAGCCAGGGTTGCGGGTCTGCGAGCGCCCCAAAGCCCAGTTCGGCGCCGCCGCGCAACCAGCCAACTGCTTCGCTCACAAGCGCGAATTCCGAATCGAGCGCCGCGGCATCCTGTTGCGGGGTAAGCGCCTGGATCGCCCGGTGGCCGGGCGCGCAGGTCGCAAACCCGCCGACGATGTCCTTCAGCCGGCCGAATTCGAGAAGCTCTTCCGCTGGACGCGACACAAATACCTCGAGGCAAAATTTGGCCCGTGCCCTTAGACGCGGGGCTTTTCCGCCAAGCGCTCCGCGAGATAATTAGCGGCATCGGCGGCGGAGGATGCGGCGTAAACCATCGGCTCGCGCCGCTCGCTCCACCGCGACTCGTGGGCGAGCTCGGCTTCGCGGACGCGCGCGATCACAGGCTGCCAAAAATCGCCGAGCACGACGAGCGGCCTTCGCGCCATGGCGCCCTTGTTCAGCATTTCCCACACGACGGCGAGCTCGACCAGAGTTCCGGTGCCGCCGCGGCATGCCACGTAGCCGCGGCCGCGCTTGACGAGTTCAAACAGCCGCTCCTGCCAGGTCTTCACGCGGATTTCTTCGTCCACCCACTGGTTCGCGCGGGCGCGGAAGAATTTTGCAGTGACTGCGAGCGTCCGGCCTCCGGCCTCTTTCGCGCCGCGCGAGACTGCTTCCATCACGCCGCCGTAACCGCCGCTGCAGACCACGAACCCCTTGGCCGCCAGCGCAGCGCCGAGCGCCTGAGCTTCGGCGTATTGCGGATCGCCGCTGCGCGGCCGCGAGCTTCCAAACACGGTGACAATCGCCGGACGCGGTTTCATTTTTCCTTTGTGGCGCGCGGCTGCGCGCCAAGCGTCTCGACCATGGCGCTGGCAATCGCATCGAGCGCAGTCGTAGCGTCAGGCCCATGCTGGCGATTGTTGTTGCCGAAAATCGCAAACACCAGGGATTCGCCGCCCGCGGAGGTGGCATAACCGGAAAGGGCGTGTGCATCTTCGTGCGAGCCCGTCTTGGCCTCGATGCGGCCTGCGCGCGGGCGTATCCTTCATGCGATCTTCGAGCGTGCCGTCCACGCCAGCCACGGGCAGCGTCGAAAGAAAGTCCGCGCCCCAGGGCTGCCGCGCGGCGTATCGCAGCAGAGCGACCACGGCCCGTGGCGTCACAAGATCATCGCGAGAAAGTCCCGAGCCATCCGAGAGCACGACGTCGCCATCGGCGATTCCCGCGGCAGCGAGGAAGTCACGTTCCACCTTGAGCCCGGCCGCCGTGGAACCCAGGCCGGTTTTCTCGCGCCCCACGGTTCGCAAGAGCAATTCCGCGTGCAGATTTTGGCTGACCTTGTTGGTCACGCGGATGCACTCGACTGAGTGGGGGCGAAAGATGCTCCGCAAGCACCACGGCAGCCGGCGCGGGCGGCGGCGATGCCGGCGGAAACACCGGCTCGCCTGCCGCCGTCGTTTCAGGAGGCGGAGCGTGCTGCGCGAGGGCGCCGCCTGTGACGCGCACCCCGCGCGCCTCGAGCAATTGCTTGAGCGCGACCGCGGCTGTTTCCGCAGGTTGGGTCATGGCGAAATCGAGCTGGATGGGCGCGTGGCCGAGTGGAATCGAACCACGCACCAGAATGAAATTCATCCCCGGCTCGCGCACCACGGCGAAGTCCGGCTCGGCGCCAGCCGAACTTGTGGTGATTTCCGCGCGGAACGTATCCGATGCCGCGTTCGGCTCGGTGGTAATCACTGCCGGGCTGCCGATGCGGGTTCCCGGCTGCACATCAATCGAAAAAGAATTCTCATTGAATGCGATGGCGCTCACGGGCGCGCCAAACGTGAAAAAAAGATCGCCCGTGGTCCATCCCGCCGGATATGGATCATACGGAAAATAGCTGTCGTCCGCCACGATATCGCCATCCACTTCCCTCAGTCCCTTGGCGACGGCCGCATCGGCCATCTCGGCGAGAACCTTTTCCACGGGCCCGTCGCGTTCAAATCGGCCTGCATACGGAAACACGCGATTCGAGAAGTCCGGGTCTCCACGGCCCATGAGCCTCAGGTCTCCGGCGAGCCGCCCATCGCTTCCCAGCGGAGCTTGCGATTCGAGCGTGGTACGAAAGCGGTAGTCGCGCCCGAGTGTGGCCAGGGCGAGCGCGGTTGTAAAGACCTTGGCATTCGAGGCGGGCATGAAAAAATGATCGGCGTTCAGCTCATAGAGCACTTCGCCCGTGTCGCGATCCGCCACCAGGATGCCCCAATAACCCCTTGCCGCGTGCGCTTCGGCGAGAGCAGCCTGGACGCGCACGACGAAATTGAGCCACATCCGCGCGCGCGTTCGCAGGCGGTGCGTCCTGTGCATGTGCGGCGGGCAGGACCGTGAGCTGTTCGGAAGACCCCGCCTTCTGCGCGGCGGCGGAATAGGCGAAAGCGAGGGCTGCAACAAACCACAGCGCCGCCGCGATGGGAAGTTTGCGGTATGCCGAGGGTGTTCGGAATGCACGTGAGATCATGTGGGTCCGTCTTCCAAGGCAATTGATTATATTCCAACGCGCTGCGCAGCGCCCCCCGCCGCCGCTGCATAATCCATTGCGTTCAATCGGCTAAATCCATATCATGAATTACCGGCCGACAGGAGGAAGCGAATGAAGAAAATTCTCTCATTGTTGCTCACGGCGGCGCTTATGGGCCTTCCGGCCCTCTTTCTTCCTGCGCCCACGCGGGCGGACGACAAATCTCATGACGAAGATCGGCTCCAAAATGCCGGCCAGGTCATGAAGGAAATAATCAACATCCCCGACAATATCCCTCAGAGTGTGCTCGACAAGGCATATTGCGTCATCGTCCTGCCTTCCGTGCTCAAGTTTGCGATTGGCATCGGAGGAAGCTATGGCCGCGGCGTCATGACGTGCCGCAGCGGCGATGATTTCCGAGGCCCGTGGGGCGCTCCGACGATGATGGCGCTCGAAGGCGGGAGCGTCGGATTCCAGCTCGGCGGCCAGGCAACGGACTTTGTCCTGCTCGTGATGAACGAGGAAGGCGCAAGCTCCATCCTCAGCAGTAAGGTGAAGCTGGGCGGCGATGCATCAGCCGCTGCGGGACCCGTGGGCCGCGATACCGAGGCGGATACGGACGTGGCACTGCGCGCCGAAGTGCTCACGTATTCCCGCGCGCGCGGCCTCTTTGCCGGCATATCGCTCGAAGGTTCCACGCTGCGCCCCGATGACGACGCCAACGAGCGCATCTACGGCCGGAAGATTAACTCCAAGGACGTCGCCCTTCACGGCGCCGTCCCGATTCCAAAGTCGGCCCATCTGCTGATCGTGACGCTGAATCAGCACAGTCCGAAACGATCGAAATAACGCCTCGCATGGGGCTCCGTGCCGCAGGGTCTTCCCTTGCGGCACGGAGAAATCCCGCCGGACCTTCGCAATATTGCGCCTTTCATCCGGGGCATGGCGCGCCCCCTCACATTTTGCCGGTGGCCATCCGTGGTCGAAGATCATGGGAAGAAGCTGCGCGCGCGCCGGCCCACTGAATGGAGATGTGTGGTCCACCGAGAGTTCTGATATATGATTCCGGCTGGAAATCGTGAGTCTTTCATGGGTTGGATTTCATCGAAATTTAGATGGCCCGGAGGATGCCGAGGAGGAGGTTTTTGTGATGCGCCCATGGGCAATGCGCTTCGCCATCCTGGCGCTTCTTCTACTGCTGGGATCGCTCCCTGCAAGCGCGCAATCCAGCTCCTCAACGACTGGCTCGGCCAGTTCATCTTCCAGCGGCTCAAGTTCCAACTCTTCGGGGCAATCCGCGACAGCCGCGCTGGGGCAGAGTTCGTTCTCGGGTAGCGTGCCGGGGCAACCCGTTCCCGGCGTTCTGCAGTTGTCGTTGCAAGACGCAATCGATCGAGGCTTGAAGCAGAATCTGGGCCTGCTGCTTTCGAGCGCGGATATCGGCTCGGCGCGCGGCGAACGGTGGGAGCAGTTAAGCGCTCTCTTGCCGCATGTGAACGCCACGCCGTACGTGGACGTGTCGCAAGTGAACCTGGCCGAGTTCGGATTCAATTTGCATATTCCCGGATTCACGATCCCGTCCGTCGTCGGTCCGTTTTCCTATTTTGACGCACGCGCGAATCTCACACAGTCGGTGTTTGACTGGAAGGCGATCAATAAAGAGCGTTCGGCGGCGCAAAGCCTCAAGTCCGCGCAGTATACATACAAAGATGCGCGCGACCTCGTCGTCCTCGCCGTGGGCCTCCAGTATTTGCAGGCCATCGCGGACGCGGCGCGCGTCGAAACCGCGGAAGCGCAGGTGAACACCGCGCAGGCGCTTTTCGATCAAGCAAATGATCAAGTGAAAGCGGGGACTTCCCCGGCGATAGATGCCACGCGCGCTCATGTGGAGTTGCAGACGCAGCAACAGCAGTGGATCCAGGCAAGGAATGATTTCGCAATCCAGAAGCTCGCTCTCGCGCGCGTGATTGGGCTGGCGCCCGGGCAGGAATTCGATCTGACTGACAAATCGCCTTATGAACCGTTCGAGGGGATCGGCATGGACGACGCGCTGAAACTCGCCTACGCCTCGCGTTCGGATTACCAGGCGGCACTCGCCGATGTGCGCGCCGCCGAATACTCACGGGAGGCGGCCTTCGCAGGTTATTTCCCTTCCCTTTCCTTCAGCGGAGACTACGGTGTCGCAGGATTGCATCCTGCCACGAATTCCCACGGGGTGTTCGACGTTCGCGGCACTCTGACCATCCCGATTTTCGAGGGAGGGAGCGTTCATGCAGACGTCTTGCAGGCCGACGCGCAGCTCGAGCAAAGCCGCGAGCGCCTGGGCAATCTGCGCGGCCAGATTGATGCCGATGTGCGCACTGCCCTGCTCAACCTGGAATCCTCGGCGGAACTGGTCACCGTGGCCCAGAGCAATATTGACCTGGCCGAAGAGACGCTCACCCAGTCCCGTGACCGCTTCCGGGCAGGCGTCACCGATACGGTGGAAGTCGTGCAAGCGCAGGAGCAGGTGGCTAGCGCGCACGAACAGTACATTTCCAGTCTTTTCAGCTTCAACTATGCAAAGATTTCCCTCGCTCGAGCCATGGGCATAGCCGAAGAGGGCGTAAAAGAATACTTCAAAGGAAAATAAAAATGGCGCCACCAACCGACACGGAAATCGCTCCCTCTGCCCCCGCGGAAAATCAAGCGGCGCACGAAACGCCTCCGGCCAACTCTCATCGGTATTCCCGGAGGACCGCTTTCCTGCAAGGGCCGCACGCGCGCCTCTATATCGCTGGCATGATTTTCGTGCTCTTGCTCGCGGGCTTTTTTCTCTGGCGTTATTTTGCGAGCTATGAGTCCACCGACGACGCGGAAGTGGACGGCCATCTGATGCCGCTCAGCACCCGGATATCCGGCTACGTACAGAAAGTGAATGTGGACGACAACGAGTCCGTCAAGGCCGGCGCCGTGCTCGTCGAAATCGATCCCAGAGACTATCAAACCGCACTGGACCAGGCGCGCGCCAACCTCGCCAACTCCCAAGCCACCGCCGAGGCTCAGAATTTGAATGTCCCCATCACGTCGGTCAGCACGACGAGCCAAGTCTCTTCATCGGAATCGGATGTGCGGAGCGCGGAGGCGGGGATTGAGGCTGCCCAGCACCAATTCGACGCCGCCACGGCGCAGCTTGCGCAGGCCGAAGCGAATAATACGAGAGCGCAGGCGGATCTCATCCGTTACAAGATGCTGGTGGACCAACAGGAAGTCTCGCAGCAAACCTACGACCAAGCCCTGGCCACGGCGAAAGACAGCGCTGCCGCGGTGAACGCGGCTCGCGACTCGGCGGCGGCGCAAAAGCAGCAGGTTTCGGAAGCGCAGGACAAACTTTTATCGGCGCAAGCTGCTCTGCGGACCTCACAGACGGGGCCACGGCAGCTGGCTGCGTCGCGTGCGCGCGCCCTATCCGCGGCTGCCGACGTGCTGGAGAAACAGGCTTTGGTGGAACAGGCGGAACTCAATCTCCAGTACACGAAGATCATCGCGCCTGTGGACGGCGTGGTGTCGAAAAATGTGGAAGTGGGAATGAACGTCCAGCCCGGACAACAGTTGCTCACCATCGTTCCGCTCGCTGATGTATGGGTCACAGCCGATTTCAAGGAGACGCAGTTGAAGCACATGCGCCCCGGCCAGCTCGCCGAAATCCATGTGGATTCGACAGGCCGCAACTACAAGGGGCACGTAGACAGCATCCCCGGAGCGAGCGGCGCGCGCCTCAGCTTGCTTCCGCCGGAAAACGCGACGGGAAACTACGTGAAGGTCGTGCAGCGCCTTTCGGTGAAAATCGTGATCGATCCCGGAGAAGACAGCGATCTTTCTCTCCGGTTGGGCATGTCGGTGGAACCCAAAGTTTTCGTAACCGAGTGAACATAAGCGGTGTCGCGCAAGCGCCGCGAGAGAGCCCTCCCGCGTTATTGTCCTCTAGCGCCGTTTGCAACGGCGCTAGACAAGACTGCATTCGGGTCCGCATACACCGACGTCGCCGCGGAAACATCCACGCGACCCGCCCAATATGCCAAGAGGCAGAGTACGGCCAGGAGCATCATAAACGCGGACACGTGTTTTAATTTCACGCCGCGAACCGGTTTCTCCTCCGCCCGGAAAACGACCAATGGCAGGGGCGGCCGTGCGGCTTGGCTGCGGGCGCGATGCCGCGTTTTTGCCGATTTCATGCGGTGCATTTTTGTTCTCCATTCTTGAGGTCAAACTGCAACTGCGGCGAACGCCAGGCCTGACCCGCCGGTCCGTTGGGACGCGAGCCGAGCCCATATTTGCGCCGCAGGTTTTCCACGCGGGCGGCCATTTCCTTACGATAACTTTCCGGCGCCTCGCCGTATCCCCGGTACCATTCGCGATATTGCCGCGCGAGCCGGGGAAATTTCTTTTCGAGGAATGCGAGGAAGGTCTGCCATGAAGACGGCATCAGGAACAAAACATTTGCTGAGAACCATTGCGCGTCCGCATCGCGCGCGCCGCGCGCCAGGGCGTCGAGGTCCGCTTCGCGGTCGGTAAGCCCGGGCAAAATCGGCATGGCGAATACGCCCGCGGCAATTCCCGCCTGGCGCAATTTGCGTACGGCGGCCAGCCGCAGATCGGGGCGTGGCGCGCGCGGCTCAAGCAGCCGCGCCAGGCCCGCGCGCAGCGTGGTGATGGTGACATTCACCGTGAGCGAGGAGCGCGCTGAAATGCGCTGGAGCAAATCCAAATCGCGCACCACCTGGTTCGACTTCGTGGTGATTGAAAGACTCAGGCCTTCGCGCTGCGCCATTCTTTCGAGGATCGCGCGCGTGACTCCAAATTGTCCCTCGGCGGGCTGATAAGGGTCCGTGGCTGTGCCGATGGCGATATGTTCGCCCCAAATTTTCTCGCTCGAAAGATCGCGCTCCGCGAGCGGCCCCGCATCCTGCTTGGCGTAGATTTTTGTTTCGAATTCCGACGCGCCCAGCTCCATGTATTCGTGGGTGTAGCGCGCATAGCAATAGTGGCAGCCGAATTCGCAGCCGCGGTACGGGTTCACGGTCCAGCGGAACGGGACGCGTTCGGAATGGCACTCGTTCAGGATGGACCGCACGGGAAGAAGGAAATACTCCGTCCCGCGCTTTGCTTCCGCGCGGGGAGAGGAGGAGGCGAGGCGCGCAATGCCGGCCAGTTCCGTCGCGGGCTTCCCGTTCCGGCAAGGGGCCGGAGGGGGCGAGGAAGCGCCGCTGGGGATCTCACAGTTGCCGTGGCGAGCGGCGGTGGGGAAAAGAGTGAGACTGGCCCGCTCCGCACGACTGGCATGACGCTGAAGCGTCTGGGGTCTCGTGCGAAGTATGGGAGAAGTGGCCATTGAGAGCCTCGCCGAACTGGGGGGATAGTATTCGCCTTTTGTTCGCCTGTCAAGCATAAAGTTCGCTTTTATTTCGTCTGTACCCGGGGACAGCCTTTGGCCTGGAAATTCCGCCGTTCCGCTCCCCCGGCGGGGCGTCTCTCCCGGCTATACTGCCGATGCGACCCTGGGGAAATGGGGAAATATGCCGTGGCCGAAGTCGGGATCCTAATTTTTGACGACGATATCGCCAGCCAGCGCGCGCTGAAGCACATCCTCGATTCGGAGGGTTGGCGGGTGAGGATTGTGCCCGATGCATCGCACGCTTTCATGGAGCTCGCGAGCAGTCATTGGAGTCTCGTAATCGTCAACGCGGCTCTGATCAATCTGCGCGGGCCTCTTTTTGGCATGTTGAAAGAGCTGGCCCAAGCGGAGCCTGTTCGAAAGCCGGGCGGCGGTTCCGCCACCGGCGATGCCACAGCGAGCATGATTCGCGTGCTGTTTCTTCTGCCGCCGGGCACGGACAGCAGCGTGCAGGCGCTGCTCGAACAAGAGGGCCTTCCCTACGCGTTGAAGCCCTGCCATCTGCACGACTTCCTCGAAAAGGTGAGCGAACTTTTGGTGGATGGGGGGGCCATCGCTCAACCGCTGCGCAGCATCGGCGACTTCTCGGGAGGGAAAAAGCGCCGCAAGGACAGCCGCTTTTCCCGCGAGGCGGGCCGCGGAACGATGTTTGCCTCGCGCGAGGATTACCAGATGACCGAAGAGGAGCTGGCCGAATTCGAGCAGCAGGAAGAAACGGAACGGAAGAAGCGCCAAAAGAAATTGTTGGATGCCGGCGGCCGTTAGAGCCTCTATTCCGAAAGGTTCGCTTGCGCGCCGGTGCGTGGAATTCGGCGCACCTGGCTGCGATCCGGTGCGAGGGCAAGAAGCTCGGCGATGGTCTGCTGAAGCACTGGATGTCGCACGCCGGGAGCGATTTCGGCGAAGGGCACGAGGACGAAGCGGCGCTCCGCCATGCGAGGGTGAGGAATTTCCAGGTCCGGCGCCTGCACGACGCTCGAGCCGAAGAGCAGAATATCCATGTCTATCGTGCGGGGCTCGCGCGGCCCCTGCGAATCTTCGGCCGTGTGGCGCTCGCGGCCGAGCGAGCGTTCGATGGCCAGGAGGGCGCGCATCAATTGGCGAGGCATCAGGTCGGTGTCCGCCTCGACCACGCAGTTCAAGAACCAGCCGCCCCGGACGTCCACTGGTTCCGTTTCGTAGAGCGATGATTCCCGCGTGACGCGCACGCCGTGCGCGCTGAGCGCCTCGATGGCCCGGGCGATATTGCGTGCGCGATCCCTCCGGTTCGATCCCAGCGACAGGTAGATGGTCTTCATCGAAGAGAGGATATTCTAACGCGAAGGACGCGGTCCCGGAGAGGTGTGGGTGCCCGCCAAGACCACCGGCGGGCAGGCCCGCATGGAATTCAAGGCGGCCGCCACGGGACCTTAAGAGCACGAGTAGGGCGGCGAAATTTACAAGAAAGGTTCAAGCAATTTAAGTGCTCGAATTCCTCGAAAAATTGCTTGAAAGTTCAAGCATTTTAAGGCCTTCAATGGCCCTAAAATGCCGTTTTTTTGCGGTTTTTTGGCACGTTTTGCGCCGTAAAATCTGGTTAACGCCAACGGGAGGGCGGGAGCGAGGTCGTTGCCGGCGGCGAGACGAGGATAGCGGGAGGCTGGGAGGCGGCGATGGCGGATATGAAAAAGTGGACATGGCTGGAGCGAGGGGAACTGGTGCACGCGGCGCGAACCACGGTTGCGGCAGTCGCCTCGCTGCTGATTGCGCGGCTGCTGCGAATGCCGGATGTGTATTGGGCCGCGATCATGTCCATGATCGTGATGCAATCCGCGCTGGGCGCGGCGTGGACCATATCGAGGCAGCGGCTGGCCGGGACCGCGATTGGCGCGGCGATGGGCGCGGTGCTGGCAACATACGCGGGGAGCCGAACATTTTGTGTTTGGCGCGGGCGTGTTGTGCCTGCGGAGTGATTTGCGCGCTGGTGGGCATTACGCCGAAACTCCTATCGCTATGCGGGGATCACGTTGGCGATCGTCCTGCTGATTACGCGCGCGGAGGCGCCGTGGATGATCGCCGTTCACCGGTTCATTGAGATTTCGGTGGGAATCGCGGTGGGGCTGACTGCTGACAGCGGTGTGGCCGGAGGAGCCTACGACGGCTTAAAGTGCCGCCCGTTTTTACGCAGAAGCATCCGCTTAAATAACCCATTGGCTTGTGCAAGAATGGGGCTGGAAGGTGTCCGATGCTCACCAATCTCGCCATTGATGACCGCCTGATCGAGGAAGCCCGGAAGCTGGGGCGTCACCGCACGAAGAAAGAGACGGTGACAGCCGCTCTCGATGAGTACATCGAGCGTCGAAAACAGCAGGACATCCTTTCGCTCTTTGGAACGATTGATTACGAGGAAGGGCACGACTATAAGCGCGAACGCCGCTCGAAACGTTCATGAATGGTCTGGTTGATACGACCGTGTGGTCCCTGGCGCTGCACCGCAAGACCGACGATCTAAGCGCGGCCGAGAAATCCATCGTCGCAGAGCTGGCCGAACTGGTGAAAGAGGGGCGCGCCCGAATCATCGGCTTGGTCCGGCAGGAATTGCTTTCGGGCATCAAGACCCCGGCGCAATACGAAAAGCTACGCGCCACTTTGCAGTCATTTCCTGACGAAGCGATCGACACGCCGGACTACGAAGCGGCTGCCAAGGCGAGCAACGATTGCAGGGCGGAGGGGATTGTCGTCTCGGTTGTGGATGTTCTGATTTGCGCAATCGCGGCGACTCGCGGCTGGTCCATCTTCACGACCGACCCTGATTTTGAGAATTATGCGGGGGTCCTTCCGGTCAAACTCCACTTGCCGCGCGGGTGAGGAAGGAAGGTTATGCCGATTTACGTCGCAGTGCCGCGCGGTGTGAACTTATGTGGAAACGTACTCAAGATGGGTCGGCTGGGCGAATTGTGCACGGAGATCGTCGGCCGTGCTTCGTAGGAACGCGCCAGACCTTCTCCCAAGACTGCGCCTTCCCCGGTTTATATAATAAAGGCGCCCGCCATCCTTCTCGATAATTGAAATGGCGCGCGAGGTGTGGGATGCGCTGGCATCATTTGTTATGGCTTTTGGTTCTCTCGCTCGCTTGTGGGGCTCTGCTGCCAGGCAGCGAAGCGGTCAACCCTCGCGGCGCGAGCACGCTCCAATCGTTCTATATCGTTGACTTCTTTTTTTCGGATGATATTCCGGAAAGTTTCGACCAGATACTGGACGTAACGCCGCAGGGTGACGACGTGCGCGTTCGTGTAATTCGCATCTCGACGGCAAACGAATATTGCGGCGGCCAGCTCGTACGGGCTGCCGAACATGTGTTTCGGCATACGACAGTCAAAAAGGTTGCCGGAAGGGACCTGTGCGCATTTACACCGGAAGGCGTTGCGGGAGCACTCAAAGCCGCTGCACCAAAAGCCATAGGGGCCACCTGGGATTCGGCAACCGAGGCCGTGGTGGCGAAGTGCGGGACGGAAGAAAAGGAATTCGATTTTCCATACCCTGCAGAAATAGACTTAAAAGCCCTCAAACGATCGAACCCCGAGGTTTTCGATCTCTGGGATACGAGTTATCGGATCTACCGGCGAGCCCTTGGCAAGAATTTTTCCTTCAATACATCGACGCCAGAACAGGAAAAGGAGCGGGAAGACCTAGGAGCGAAGCTGGTGCCGGAGCTGATATCTGGAAAGTACGAGGCAGCATACAGCGGGAGTACATGGGGCAATCAGAGATGCGATATTTACTTGGCCTGTGAACTGAAGGGATACACCAGTGCTCCGCCAAAATACGATCCATTTGTCGTTGAACTGCTAAATGCATCCTCCCTGCACCTGGCCAAGTATGTGGCGCCGGTTGTTCCGCCGATAGCGAAGGCCGCTCACGTGTCCGGAGAGGTACAAATACTGATCACAGTGGATCCACAAACCGGCCTTGTGACGAATGTCCAGGCGGTCGCCGGTCCACAGATGCTGTGGAAGGCAGCCACGGATGCCGCCCGGACGTGGCAATTTTCTCCGGGGACTCAGTCTGGCCAACCTGTCAAAGCGACGCTGCGATTCGAGTTGGATTGTCCCGGAAACTAGCGTCCGCTTTTTATTGTCATCTGAACAGGCGGGGGGAGAAGTTGTGTCGGGCGAGCCGAACTAATCAGGCACTCGAAGTAAACGGAGCAAAACCCAGACAGGCAGGAGTGCCTGTGCTACCAAAACCTGCGCATCATCGCCTTTTTCCGCACAATGTAAAGCCGCGACCTACGAAACTTTCCTCCTTTTCCAACAAGCTGCTAGGCGGATTTTGCGAGTGGGCGGTGAAGGAGGAAATAGAGGAGAAGAGTCTCAGCAAGGATGGCGAACGATACAAGGAATATGGTATCTGCTGTGCGCACTGACGCGAACAGGTGGACCGCGAATCCCAGGAATCCGGTCGTCAGCAGGAGAATGGAAAACGCCAAGGCGTATGGCAACCGCGTGCTCAACTTTTTGCTCATTCGTCTCCCAAGAACCGCAGGGTATCGTTCGTCGCCGGTTTGCGGGAAACGGCCTGCGGAGCCATTCCGGCATCCCGTCCGTAACGCTACGGACGGGATTTGCTCTTCGTTGCCCGATGGAATATCTTCGTTAATCGCGATCTGGATGACTGTGGCGCCAATTCCAGTAGTCCCTCTGGGTTCTGTGGTCCTGTCTCTCATACTCACGATAGTGCCGGTGCCGTTCTATCAGGTAACCCCGGTAAGCATGGTCTTCGCGGTCATCCCAGTTGTGATAGGCGTGATGGTCCCTGTCGTAGACTCGAACCTGAACGACGGTCTGAGGCGCCGGAGAGGCCAAAATGGATACCGGCGCCACGAGAACAGCGGCCAGGAAAACCGAAGCGATGAAACGATATGAACGATGCATGTTGTAGTCCTCCAAGTGGGAGATTCCGATTCCGGAATCGCCATGACCATCACTATGCATCGGGCGCGAATTGATATCTGTCATATACAGCACACACGCGGCGAATAGCGGCGGCGCGGGCGAAAGCAGAGGAACCTCGCCCCGTAGAAGCGGGGCGAGCTACATGAAAATCGCGTTCCCTTCCCTTCGTGCCTCAGGGCAAGCCTGCGTCAGGGTGAGCAGGGTAAAAAGCCGCGACCTACAAAACTTTCGGACCTTTTCGACGAGCTGCTAAATCGCGGGGCGCTCGGCGCGTCTGGTGGCGCGCCAGAAGAAGAAAGCCGCGAGAGCCGTGACGACGGCAAGCCCGACGACGGCGAATAAGAAGGGCTGGCTAGGGTGCAGGAGGAACCTGATTATTTTTCGTCCATAGCGCGCGGCAAGGAAGGCCAGGATTATGTATCGGGGAATTCGGCCAAGCGCGAGCGCGGCCAGGAATTTTCTTACCGGATATTGCATGGCGCCAGCGCCGACAAGAAATGGAGTGAAGGGGAAAGGCGGCGGCAGGAAAGCAGGGATGGCTACGGCGCCGAACCCCCATCGTTCGAAGAGCTTATTAATTTTGTCCACTTGCAGGCGCGAGAGCCTGCGCTCGAACGTTCCCTTCCCTCCTTTGCGAGCCAGGCGGTAGGTGACAAAGCCTCCGAGGAGCGAGCCTGCCGTGGCCATCAAAGCGTAGTAAATCCACGACTCCTGCCCGCGGACGCACAAAATCATCAGCACGATATCCATGCTGCCTGGAAGCGGGATGGGGGAATTGTCGAGTAGCCCGAGTGGAATCAGGCCCAAGCCGCCGAGATGGACAATCCAGCGGCGCATGCTGCGCGCTACGGTGGGCGTTGCTGCGGCGATCATGTGGCTGATGACTATCATTTCCGGACCATCTTAACCGATGCGCGGGAGAAATGTTCAAGACGCAAGCGGGAGTGCCCGTGATTCAATGACAAAAGTCAACTGCACACAGGCAGGAGTGCCTGTGCTACTGAGACATGCTAAAAGAGGCCGGGCTGGCGCTTGGGCTCTTCGAGGGAAAAAAGCTTATAGGCGAGGGGGGTGGCGACGCGGCCGCGCGGGGTGCGACCGAGGAGGCCAAGCTGCATGAGGTAAGGCTCGTAAATTTCCTCGATGGCGTCTTCTTCCTCGCTGAGGGAAGCGGCAATGGTGTTGAGGCCGACGGGGCCGCCGGAAAATTTCTCGATGATGGTGAGGAGGATGTTGCGGTCGGTTTCATCGAGGCCGTGGTCGTCCACGCCAAGCATTTTCAAAGCGTCGCGCGCGACGGCCAGTGTGATGCGGCCCTTGGCGCGGACCTGGGCGAAATCGCGGACGCGGCGAAGCAGGCGATTGGCCACGCGCGGAGTGCCGCGGCTGCGGCGGCCGATTTCGGCGGCGGCAGCGGGGTCCACTGTGATGCCAAGAATTTTCGCGGAGCGTACCACGATTTTTTTTAAATCCTCCGGGGTATAGAAATCGAGGCGGTGGACGATGCCGAAGCGCGAGCGCAGCGGCGCGGTGATAAGTCCTGCGCGCGTGGTGGCGCCGACGAGTGTGAACCGGTTCATCTGATAGTCATGGATGTGCGCGCCCGGACCCTGGCCGATGATGAGGTCGACGCGGAAATCCTCCATGGCGGGATAGAGAATTTCCTCGAGGGCCGGCTGGAGGCGGTGAATTTCGTCGAGAAAGAAAAAATCGCTCGGCTCGAGCGAGGTGAGGATGGCGGTGAGGGTACCTTTTTCCTCGAGCACCGGCCCTGAGCTAACTTTGATGGCTGAGCCCATTTCGCGCGCTAGGATTTGCGCCAGTGTGGTCTTGCCGAGCCCTGGTGGGCCGTAGAGCAAGACGTGGTCGAGGGCTTCGCCGCGGGCGCGCGCGGCCTGCACGGCGATTTGCAGGTTTTCCTTGACGCGGTGCTGGCCGATGTAATCGGCGAAATTGGCGGGGCGGACGCTGGCCTCGATGCGCACGTCCTCGTCGGAGGCGCGGCCGGAAAGGATGGGATCCCGCGATTTCGCTTTCTTTGGCTCCGGCATTTACGATTCTCCACCCGCGGCCCGCGCGCCCTTCTGCATGGCCGAGCTGGCGAGAATCTGGAGCGAATCCCGCACTAGCTTGTCGAAGTCGGCGGCGCCGGCGGCGCGGGCCTTTTCGACGGCGCGCTCGACGGAACGCGCATCGTAGCCCAGATTGACGAGCGCGGATGCAACGTCGGACTCAAGCTCGGAGCGCGTGGCCCGCTTTCCCGTGTCGGGCAGGTCCACAACGGCAAGCTTATCGCGCAGCTCGACGACGATGCGCTCGGCGGTTTTGCGGCCCACGCCGGGAATGCGCACGAGCTGCGCGAGGTCGCCCTTGCGAATGGCGGGGACGAGATCCTCGAGGCCCATTCCGGAGAGAATTTTCAGGGCGAGGGAGGGGCCGACGCCGGAAGCGGAAATCAGCAGCTCGAAGCAGTGCTTTTCGCGCGCGGTGAGAAAGCCGTAAAGGGCAAATTGGTCCTCGCGCACGTGAGTGTGAATCAGCAGGGTAGTTTCGTCATGGAGCGAGCCGAGGCTGGCGAAAGTGGAGAGCGGAATTTGCACGTGGTAGCCGACGCCGCCCACGTCGAGCAGGATATGGTTCGGACGCTTTTCGGCGAGCTTGCCGCGGAGCGAGCCAATCATGTCGAGCGATTATTGAATAGCGGCGAGCGAGAGTCAACGAAGGCGATGCGGGGGGGCCGTGAAGAGAGATCCTTCAGCCGACCAAAACCAAAATCGTCGGCCTCAGGATGACCATCCTTGCCTACCGGCAGGCAGGCTCGTCGGATGGTCAGCGGCGCTGGCGGTCCTTTTGCACGGCTTCGTCAATGAGGGCGTCGAGTTCGCGGCGCGTGAGCGTGACGCGCTCGGGTTCGCCGGGCGCCGCGGTGACCGGGCCATTCGGCCCCACGGTGGCGGCCGTGGCGCCGAAGCGGACGCGAGCCGCGAGAAGTTTTTCGACGTCGCTATCCGAGAGCAGAACCTGCTTGCCGAGAAGTTCGGTGACAAGGGAGACGCGAGCGAAATGCTCGGTGGTGTCCATGCGGAAGTAGGCGGTGAGGAGGTCGCGGCCATAGGTGACGACGCCGTGGTTGGCCATGAGAATCGCATCGTGACCGGGGACCAGCGGCTCGAGCGCCGCGGCGAGTTCGGGCGTGCCGGGAGTGCCATAAGGCGCGACGGGAACGTATCCCAGAGCGACGACGAGTTCGCAAAGGATGGCTTTGTTGAGAGGGAGGCCGGCGGCGGCAAAGCCCGTGGCCGTGGGCGGATGGGCGTGGCAAACGGCATTGACGTCGGGGCGCATGCGGTAGATCAGCAGGTGCATGCCCAGCTCGGAGGATGGATTGCGCTGCCCATCGAGCTTGCGGCCTTCAAGGTCGGTGACGACCATGTCCTTGGGGGCCATCATGCCCTTGCTCATGCAAGTGGGAGAGGTGAGGATGCGATGAGCGTCGAGGCGCACGGAGATGTTGCCGTCCGTGGAGGCCACGTAGCCGCGCTCGTGGATCCAGCGGCCGACGGCGCAAATGTCGCGGCGATGTTCCTGCTCTGGCTTCACTGCCCCAGGGGATATCGAAGCGGGATACATAGGCGCCTCCGGGACCAGGGAAAGTGCGGGCGATAGTATACGAAGGCAGGGGTGCCAGCGCAAGAAATCTTCAAATTCGGGCGAGGGGGTTACGCGCGGGCGCGGCGCTGCACGAATTGATTCAGGAGAAGGCGCGTGAGGCGCGATTGATCGTGGCGGACGACGCCGTCCTGGTACAGAAGATTTCCCATGATGTGCCGCAAGCCGAGGCGGGCGAGCTCGTCAAACGCCGGCTCGACGGGCTCGGCACCCTCGCGGCGATAGCGGCGCAGGAGACGCGGGGCGATGGGCGTGCGATTGATCACCGCAAAATCGAAGAGTCCCGGGCGGGTGTGATCGTAGATGGCGCGAACGTGGTCGGCTACGGAGTAGCCATCGGTTTCTCCGGGCTGGGTCATGAGGTTGGCAATATAGACGCAGGTGGCGCGCGAGCGCGCGATGGTTTCCGCGATTCCATCCACCAGCAGATTGGGGATGAGGCTGGTGTAGAGCGAGCCGGGTCCAATGAGTATGAGATGGGCCTGGCGCAGCGCCTCGAGGACTTCGGGCACGGGATGGACGTGGCGCGGGACGAGGCGGACGCGGGCGATGCGTTTGCGCGAGCGGGAGATGGCCGTTTCGCCGGCGACCACGGCGCCATCTTCCAGGACGGCCTGGAGCGTGACGTTCTGCTCGGTGGAAGGATAGATGCGCCCGCGAATGGCGAGGACCTGGGCGGACACGCGCACGGCGCGCGAAAAATCTCCGGTCACGTTGGTGAGAGCGGTGAGAAAAAGATTGCCGAAGCTGTGGCCGGCGAGTCCGCGCCCCGCGGGAAAGCGATATTGGAAAAGGTGGCCGAGCAGATGTTCGTCCTTCGAGAGCGCCACCATGCAATTGCGGATGTCACCGGGAGGGAGGACGCGATATTCCTTGCGCAGGCGGCCGGAGCTGCCGCCATCGTCCGTGACGGTGACCACGGCGGCGAGATCGGAGATGGGGCGGTTGGGCCCGTTTTTTTTTCGCTCCGCGACGTATTCCTTCAGGCCGCGAAGCACGGCTGAAAGACCCGTCCCTCCGCCGAGCGCGACAATCCGGACGGGCCTGGAACGGTGCTTCGAAGGATTTTTCACGGGTTCAGGGAAGGAAGTCAGCCGCCGGAACCACCGTCACGCTCGGGATAGAGCAGCTCGGTGAAGCGCGGATCTTCCAGCAAAAAGGCGAAATCCTGATCGTTGCGGGCGTGATAGCGATTTTCAGGGCGCAACTGGATGGCGATTTTCAGATTTTGCATGGCGGAATCGGCTTCGCCGGTGAGGCAATCAAGCGCCGCCATGGCGTAGACGATGTGGTCGGCTTTTGGCGCGGCCTTGCGGGCGCGGTCGAGGTGCTCGCGGGCCTCATCCCAGCGGCCCAGATTCATCAGCGTAACGCCCTGCGTGTAGTGGTCCTCGGCGGATTTCATGGAGGCAGCAGGCGATGGACGCGAGATGCGCTGCTCGCAAATCCGCAAATGGACGCGCGCGCGATCCTGCAACTCCTTGCTGGGACCCTCGACAACGCGTTCCAACAGTTCCTTCGAGCGATGAAACTTTTTCTGCTGAAAGTATTTAAGAGCGCCTTCGTAATTCTTCATTTGCTGCTGCCTGGCGGGCGCATCGGGGTCGGGAGGCGGCGAGGACAAAGCCTTCCGCTGGGGCTTTAAAGGCTTCTTTTTCATAAGATTATGCCCATTACGGGAGGAAGAGGTAGTTCGTATGGCGCGACGTTTCACAGGTGCTCCTAAAGGAACACGAAAGCAAAAGATACCAAAATCCAAGAATTACGTCAATGCACCTTTGTAAGTCTAACAAAAAGAGGGGGTTTACTTGTCGGCGGGGAGCTGGCCTGCGGACTCGAGGATTTGTCGCGCCAGATAATTGGTGACGTGAGAATCGTTGCGCGCGTCCGTCATATAAGCCGCGCGGAGGAGCTGGTCTTTGCGGCTGCGTAGCATGCTGCGAATGCCTTCTTGCACTTGTGGGTCGGAAAGTTCGCGCTTACCGGCGGGCTCTCGGGCAATCAATTTCAAAATGGTATAGCCACCCGCGCGGCCGGGAACGGGTTTGCTGACCGCGCCCGGCTGTAGAGCGAGGACTGCATTCTTGAGCACGGGATCGCCATTATCGAGTCCCGATTGGGGAACCCAACCGAGATCGCCGCCCGAGGAGGCGCTGGGATCTTCGGAATAATCCATGGCGAGTTCCTCGAAATCCGCGCCGGAGGCGAGCCGCTGTTCGAGCATGGCCGCTTTGCGTGCAGCTTCGGCTGGACTCGCGGCCTTGTCATTCTTGCGATTGTAGACCGTCGTGTCGGGGCGCGGAGTCACGACGATCTGGGCGATGTGGTACTGCGTTTCCTTGATGTCGAATTGCGGCAGGTTCTTGTTGTAGTAATCCGTAATGTCCTGGTCCGAGATGGTAATCTTGGCGACGATCTCGCGGTTCAGGAGCTTTTCGATGGAAAGCTCGCGGCGGATGTCGCTTTTCATGTCGTCCACGGTGAGCCCGGTCTGCTGCAGTTTTTTCTGGAATTCATCCTCGGTGTAGGCGCTTTTCGATTCGGAGAATTTGTCTTCGACTTCGGCGTCGCTGGCGACCAGATTGAGCTTAGTCGCGCGGTCGAGCAGGATTTCACTGTTGATCAGCTCGTCCAGGACGTTGAGTTCGAGGGAGAGAGCCTCTTCGTGGGAGGGTGTCGGCGCGTCGGGATTCACGCGCGCGCGGTAATTTTTCTCCACTTCAGAGCGCAGGATTTCCTTACCATTCACGGTGGCCCAGACGTCCGGACCCGGCGCCTCTTCCTTGCGGCACGATGTGGCTAGGGCGCATGCAGCCAGGGCCGCAAGAATAATTCCTCTTGATCTCAACCGCAGCTCCTTCCTTCGAACGCTTGTTTCAGGCGGCCTTCTTCACGCGGCCAGCGCGAATGCAGGCGGTGCAAACGCGCAGATGCTTGTGCACGCCGCCGATCACGGCTTTCACGCGGCGCAGATTCGGATTCCATCGCCGTCGCGTGACGTTGTGGGCGTGGCTGATGGTATTTCCAAAGCGCGGCTTCTTGCCGCAGATTTCACACGCAAGCGCCATCGGTTTTTTCTCTCCCTGCCGGAAAAATTTTCGGGATCACGAACATCGATGCTACCAGAGAATGCTCCTGACAGGTAGTAATTTGGGCGTGGGTTATCCGGCGCATGCGCTTGACGGGGGGTGGAAGGTTCGCTATCTTCGCAGCTAGAGTTGTTCGTGCCCGCTCGAGAGGCCCACGTAGGATTCCGCAGGGGCGCCCAGCCGGGAAAGGATCGCCATGAAGGGCGTTCGCGCGCGTCTTAAAATCATTCTTCGCGCCGCGGTTGTGGCGGCAATTGCGTTGGTGGCATTTGCCGGCCGCGCCGGCGCGCAGAGCTGGCCCACCTGGACCGCCGATTGCACGAATAACAGTGTTCCGCACAGCGTCGCGGGGACTGTGACCTGGACGCCGGCGCTTTGCCAGGAATTTAACGAGGGAATCGTTGCGGGGTCCGCGGTTCCGATGGACCAGAACAAGGTCGCGTGGGCCTACGATACATGCACCGCTCCCTGCGGCGAAGGCAACAATGAGATAGAGGCATACTGCCCACCGCCCGGATACGTCGGGGGCGTTCCGGCCGGATGCCCCACGGGGTTCTCGACAGCCACGAATACCGAATACGTAGACTCAAGCGGGCATTTGGTGATCCAAGCTTACAACCCCAACCTGGCCAATCCAGGTGTGGGGACTTGGTATTCGGCACGCGTAAAAAGCGAACTCGTCCAAAATTTCATGTATGGCCGAATCGAGTCCAGCATCGAGCTTCCCAACACGACGAACCAGGGCCTGTGGCCGGCTTTCTGGTCGCTCGGGACAGACATTGATAGCGGCTCGGGGTGGCCAACGTGCGGCGAGGCAGACATCATGGAGGTTTGGTCGCCCCAAGTGGATAGTGGGCCTGGCCCCGGGGGAAACAGATCCACGATTCACACGGGTGTTACCGTTGGTGTTGATATTCCAGCTGGCGAGGCTTACTCGTTCACCCCTCCGGCTACGAACGATGGCGCCTTCCATGCCTACGGTGTAATTTGGTCCTACAACATGATGCAATTCTACGTTGATGATCCAACCAAACCGTTTTTCATCGCCACTCCCGAATCGATTCCAGCTCCACCTGCGGACCAATGGCCGTTCAACGCCAAGATTTTTCTTATCACGAATATAGCGGTAGGCGGCACACTGGGCGGGACACCCAGCGTGTCAACACCTGATCCGGGACAAATGCTTGTGGATTACGTGCGCCAATATACGCCTTCCGCAGTGTCGCCCCCGAATTTCGGGACTCCGCCTGCGATTACCGTGACGGCTGGAGCGACAACGGGCAATACGAGCACGATCTCGCCTACTCCGCCTCCCGGCACGCCTCCCGGCACAACGTGGTACAGCTACATCGATTGCACGACGAATGCTCCGGCGGCAAGTTGCTCCATCAGCACAAATGATGCGCTCAATCATTTCGTGTTTAATCTGACCCAGGATAGCACCATCACCGTAACATTCGCCTCGACGGCGCGACGGGGATGGCTGCCGTACAGGCTCGACCCGAGACGCTGGGGTCCCCAGGACGCAGATCACTATTCCGGCGCTATTCTTCTTCGCGTTATTGCTGTTCATCGTGCGGCGCACGCGGCACGGCCCGAGGGTTCCGCTATGGCGTGGCGCTGGGCGGCCTGGTGCTGATCGGCACGATCCTCGCCAGCTGCGGCGGTAACGGCAGCGGTGGAGGCCAGGGTAACGGTACGACCGCGGGCGCCTACACCATTACCGTGAACGCCTTCACAGAAAGCAACACGACGGGCACCGCCGACGCGACCGCCACGGTGAACGTCACGGTGAACTGACGCGCCGGCCGATCTTTTTTTGGCGAAATTCTGGTCATTGGCGGCAATCTATCGCATCAGAAAATAGGAGGCCGCTCGGAGATTCTGATGAGGTACATTCATCCGCAATTTGGGAGCTTCCTGCGCTGGATGCTGGCGCTGGCGATGGGGCTGTTTGCGGTCACCGGGACCGCCGGCGCGCAATGCGCGGGCGTAACTGCGAGCGTCGCAGGGAACGTGACGTGGACGCCCATATTTTGCCAGGAATTCAACGGCGCTCAGGGTCTTCCCGATACTACCGTGTGGGCTTATGACCTGGGCAACCGTGGCTGGAACAACGAAATAGAAATTTACTGCGGGCCTCCGGGATATGCGGGCAATCCCACTTCTTGTCCGAGTACTTTTTCAACGGCCACGAACACGTCGTATATTGACGGCAGCGGACACCTTGTGATCCAGGCTATCAGCAGCGGCGGAACATGGACCTCGGCGCGCATGAAGACCCAGGGCCTTGAGAATTTCGAGTACGGGCGAATCGAGGCGAGCATCCTGCTTCCGGATACGTCGGTCCAGGGCCTTTGGCCCGCCTTTTGGACGCTGGGGACATCCGTTGATCATGGAGTGCGGTGGCCGACTTGCGGCGAAGCGGACATTATGGAGGACTGGTTTCCCCCAATACATAATGGGACGGGCATTACAGGAAACAGATCCACGATTCACACGACCGTCAGTAGCCACAATGGGACGGGAGGGCGTTTCACTTTTCCGGCTGGGGAGAGCACCCTAGCCTTTCACACCTACGGCGTGATTTGGTCCGCGAATATGATGCAGTTTTACGTGGACGACCCCGCGAAACCCTTCTTTATTATCACGCCCAGTGATCTTTCACCCTCCGACACATGGCCCTTCAATGCCCCGGAATTTCTTCTCATGAACATAGCGGTCGGCGGCACGCTGGGAGGGACGCCAAGCATGTCCACGCCCAACCCGGGGAAGATGCTCGTGGATTACGTGCGCCAATACAAGGCCTCGGCTGTGCCCGCGCCGAATCTTGGAACTCCGCCCTCGATCGCGGTAACCGCCGGCGCGACAACGGGCAATACGAGCACTTTCACTCCCGCGCCGCGTCCGGGCCTCGCGCCCGGCAGCGCATGGTACAGCTACATCAATTGCAACACGAATGCTCCGGCGGCAAGCTGCTCGATCAGCACCACGGACCCGCTTGATCAGTTTGTGATCAGTCCCGGGGAGAGCATCACCGTGACGTTCCACTCGACGGCGGGCGTAAGCGGCACGACCGCAGGCTCCTACACCATTACCGTGAACGCCTTTACCGAAAGCAACGCAACGGGCACCCCCGACGCGACCGCCACGATTCACGTGACGGTGAACTGACGCGCCGGCCTTAATGGCACATAAACTCTCGTTTCCTTTCACACGCTAGAGCCATATCAGCCTGCACGCAAGACCCCATTCGCCCGGGCGCGCGGCCTGTGCTAAACTGGACACGTAGGGAGACTAGTCTGCTGACAAGACAGTGCAACCGATGAAAGCACAGCGCCCATCGCAGAAGGTAACACCGCACGAGGAGACGCATGCGGATTCGGGCGACTCCCGCCGGCGGCGAATGTTTGCCTGGATGCGCTCCCACACCGCGCCGGTGCGCGGCGGCGAACTGGCTCGGCGGTTTCGCGTGAGCCGGCAATGCGTGGTGCAGGATATGGCCATTCTCCGCGCCGGCGGCCGGGAAATTCTGGCCACGCCGCGGGGGTACCGTCTGCCGGGCGGCGCCGCGCGGCCCTATCAAGCGGTGCTGGCGTGCCGCCATGCGCCGGAGCGCACCAAAGAGGAGCTCGAGATTCTGGTGGACCACGGCGTGAAGGTGCTGGACGTAATCGTCGAACATCCACTCTATGGCGAGCTTCGCGGATCGCTCGAGATTGAATCGCGCGCGGACGTGCAGGATTTTTTGCGCCGGATGCGCACTTCGCGGGCGGCGCTGCTCTCTTCCCTTACGGGCGGAGTGCATCTGCACACGGTGGAAGCCTCGCGCAGGGAAATGATTTCGCGGGCCACGGCGCGGCTGCGCGCGCGAGGTTTTCTGCTGAGGTGAAATGGCGGGCAGATGCTTGAGATGACGACAACGCGGGAGCAGCGGATCGAACAGGCCCTTTTCCGGGGTGGCAGCCTTACGCTCGCAAATCCGGAATATGCGCGGGAGGTGCGCGCGTTCACCGAAGCGCTGCTGCGTAGTGACCTCGATCCGGGGGACTTGACCGTGGAAGCCCTGGGGATAGAGAACCAGCCGGCATCGGCGGCGATCATGGCTCGCGAGCGCGGAGTTGTGGCGGGCCTTGAGGAATTGGCCTTCATGGTCGGAGGCTTTGGCGTCCATGTGCAATTCGAAAAAAAAGATGGCGAAGCGATCGAGAGCGGCGACGTGGTGCTGCGAGCCGAAGGCGGCCGGGCGCGGCTGCTTGCGCTCGAGCGCGTGGGGCTGAACGTGGTGCAGCGCATGAGCGGAATCGCCACGGCTACGCGCAGCATCGTTTCCATTGCGCGCAGGCGCTCGACTACTACGCGGATCGTCGCCACGCGGAAGACTCCCTGGGGCTTGCTCGATAAGCGAGCCGTCCATCTGGGAGGCGGCGGGACGCACCGGCTGGGACTGGGTGACGCGATCGTGATCAAGAACAATCATCTCGCGCTCATCGCCGGCCGCGAGGACGAAGCCGCGCCCGAGGCAATTCGGCGCGCGTGGAGTTTCCGCCGGCAGGCGGCGTTCATCGAAACTGAGGTGCGCAGCAAGGCCGGGGCGCTCGCGGCTGGGAAAACCTTTCGCCGCCTGCGCGAGGAATCATCGGAGGATTATCCGTGCCTGGTGATGTTGGACAACATGCCGCCGGAAGAAATCAGCGGCGTTCTCGGCGCGCTTGAGCGCGAGAACCTGCGGGAAGCAATACTCGTCGAGGCGAGCGGCGGCATTTCGGAAGAAAACGCGGAAGCGTACGCGGCCTGCGGAGTGGACGCCATCTCCGTGGGAGCCCTGACACATTCGGCGCGCGCGCTGGATCTTTGCCAGAGAATTTCATAATTTTCTAAAGCGAGGGAAATCAAATGACCACGAACGCAGTCTTTCAGGACACATTCGAGGCGCGCTATACGCTTCCGCCCATCGAGACGATGGAGGACGCACAGGAGGATATTCGCCGGAAGCAGCGGCGCATCCGTGACCTCTGCGCCGAGCGCAACGCTATCTTACTGGCGCACCATTATCAGCGACCGGAGGTGCAGGAAGCGGCCGACGCCGTGGCGGATTCGCTAAAGCTTTCGCAGACGGCCGCGCGCACCGATGCCGATGTGATCGTCTTCTGCGGCGTGCATTTCATGGCCGAAACGGCGGCGATACTGTGCCCGGAAAAGACCGTCCTGCTGCCGGACCTTCGCGCGGGATGCTCGCTGGCCGCATCGATCACGGTCGAGGAGCTGCGGAAGTGGAAGGCCGCGCTGCCGGACGCGGTCGTGGTCGCCTACATCAACACGTCCGCGGCGGTGAAGGCCGAAAGCGACTACTGCTGCACGTCGGCGAACGCGGCGAAGGTGGTGCGGGCCATCCCCGCGGACCGGCCGATTCTTTTTCTTCCGGACAAATTCCTGGCGGAGGTCGTGGCGCGGCAGACGGGGCGAAGCAACATCATCGCCTATCCGGGTTACTGCCACGTTCACAAGACGATTCGCCCCGAGCAGGTGGTGGAAATTCTCGAAGAGCATCCGGATGTGGAGCTGCTGCTGCATCCCGAATGCGGCTGCGTGAGCTCCTGCATGGCCAAGGCGCTCGACGGCACGCTGCCCCAGGACCGCACATTTTTCCTTTCGACCGAAGGAATGCTGCGGCACATCGGCGAATCATCGGCAGACGAATTCGCCGTGGGAACCGAGCTCGGAATCCTGCACCGGCTGCGAAAGGATTTCCCTCAAAAGACATTTCATCCGGTGAATCCCAATGCGGTGTGCGCGTTCATGAAGACCATTACGCTCGATAATGTGCTGCGCTCGCTTGAAACCATGTCGCCCGAGGTGCGCGTGCCGGAGGAAATTGCGCGCAAGGCGCGGCGCGCGATTGACCGCATGCTGGAGCTGGCGTGAAGGCCAGTAAGGCCGGCGCTGGATGTGGCCCGTGCTGAAGGTGGGAATCCTCGGCGTGGGAGCGATTGGCCGCAGTCTCGCTTCGGCCATTGATCAGCGGCGAATTGATGCGGAGTTGGTGGCTCTCTCGGACCAGGAGCGCGAGCGAGCAGAGGCATTTGCCGCGACGCTGGCGAGCCGCCCGCCCGTTGTTTCGCTCGAAGAGCTGATCGAGCGCTCGGACCTGGCAGTGGAAGCGGCGAGCCAGGCGGCTTTGCGCGAATTCGTACCGCGTGCGCTCGCGCGCGGGCGCGACGTCCTGGTGATGAGCGCCGGCGGGCTGCTGGGCCACGACGAATGGTTTCGCGCGGCGCAAGAAAAGGGCTGCCGAATCTATGTTCCCGCGGGAGCGATCGCGGGACTCGACGGAATCAAGTCCGCGGCGATGGGCCGCATCGAATCGGCGACGCTCACGAGCCGCAAACCCGTGGCGGCGCTTGAGGGATCGGCATACGTTGAGAGCCGCGGCCTGCGGCTCGACGACCTCAAAGGCGAAACCACCATTTTTGAAGGCTCTGCGGAAGAGGCCGCGCGCGCCTTCCCGGCTACGTCCAATGTGGCCGCTTCGCTGCGGCTGGCGGCCGGCCCGGAGGCGCCCGTACGCGTGCGTGTCGTGGCCGTGCCGGGCGGAACGAAGAACGTGCACGAAATACGCGTCGAGGGCGAGTTCGGCCGGCTCTCGGTGACCGTCGAAAATGTTCCGTCGAAGTCCAATCCGCGCACGTCGCAGCTCGCTGCGTTTTCGGCGCTTGCGACGCTGGCCGGCCTCACGCGGTCGCTGCGCGTGGGAACTTAGGAGAAAGGGGCGCGAATTTTATGAAGCGCATGGTGATTTTGCTTATTTTATCGAGCGTGGGCATGGCCCTGGGAGCAGCGGATGCGCCCAAGCGCCCGCGCATTCTGGGCGTTTCGCACATGGCGCTTTTTGTGAGCAATCTCGAGAAGTCGCGCTGGTTCTATGAGGACTTTCTCGGATTCGCGGAGCCTTACGATATAAAGCGCGACGATGGATCGGTGCGCATCGCATTTATCAAGATTAATGATGACCAGACCATTGAGCTCTTCACCGATCCGCCCAAGCAGGATGGCCATCTGAGCCACATCGCCTTCTACACCGATTCCGCCGAAGGCATGCGGGCGTATCTGGCCTCGCAGGGCGTGACTGTGCCGGATAAGGTGACCACGGGCAAGATCGGGAACTTGAATTTCATCATCACCGATCCCGACGGCCACGCGGTCGAGTTTGTCCAATACCAGCCCGACGGCTTGACGCGGCAGGACGCGGGAAAATTTTTGCCTGACACGCGCATTTCAACGCACATCTACCATGTGGGCGTCACCATTCAGGCGCTCGGCCCAGCGACGAAATTCTACGGCGGGATTTTGGGATTCCAGGAATTTTGGAGAGGCAGCGCGAACGGCGCGGTGCTGAGCTGGGTCAATATGCGCGTCCCGGATGGGCAGGACTACCTCGAATTCATGCTTGGCTCGAAGCCGCCCGACGCCAAAGAGCGCGGCACGAAGAACCACATTAGCCTGGCCGTGCCGGATGTCGAAGAAGCGGTGGCCACGCTCGAGGCGCGTCCGGCGGCGAAGAACTATACGCAGCCGATCACCATCCACGTGGGCGTCAACGGGAAGCGCCAGGCGAACCTCTTCGATCCGGACGGCACGCGCGTCGAGTTGATGGAACCGGTCACGGCGAGTGGAAAGCCCGTGCCTCCGTCCACGGCTCCCCCGCCAAACTAGCGCTGTTCGAATTTTCTACGGGAGTCAGGATGGGGTCAGGGCGGGAACGTCGAAGCGCAAGAGTTCAACGAATGCTCTGACGCCTTGCGTCTGAATGAAATCGTTCCGACTTAGATGGTTTCGGAGCCAGACCGCCGCGGAGTTCTGAACCTGGAAGCACCGTCCGAGCATCCAGGAATCTCGAATCACTCCCGCTGTTCGCTTGCGGCGAAGATCTTCATACCAGCGCAAACCGGCTGCAAGCGATGGGGCCCGCGGCAGGCAATGGGCCAGCGTTACGGCATCCTCTATCGCTTGACAAGCGCCCTGGCCCAAATTCGGTGTCGTAGGGTGCGCGGCGTCTCCTAGAAGAGTCGCGAGCCCGTTTCCCCATCGTCGAAGGGGCGGCCTATCATAGATATCATTCCTGATGATCGCTGCCGCGGGAGTGTCGCGAATTATTGCCGGGATAGGGTCAACCCAATTTTGACACAACCGCAATACCTCGGCCTTGCGGCCATCAGGCGGATCGGGCGCTCCCGCCGCGCAATTCTTCGTCGCGAACCAGTTAATCCGGCCGGGACCACATTTAAATAAGCCAATTTGAGTTCCAGGGCCAAGCGCCAACATGGCTTGGCCTGAGAGAGCCTCCGCACGATTTGTGTGAATCATCGCTCTCCAACATGTATAGCCCGCATATCGAGGATCGGATTTGCCGACTAATTGGGAGCGCATCATGGAGTCAATTCCGTCCGCGCCGACCAACGCACTTCCCTCTACGCACACTCCATCATCCAGGTGGATTCGGACAGTTTTCTGGTCTTGCGTGAAGCCGACGCAACGGGCGCCAGTTCTCACATGAGCCGGCGTCAAGAGTTGAGCCAGAGATCGCTGCAGATCTGCTCTGGAAATGCAAATCGAAGGAGCGCCTGCTTGCCGGGAACAGTGCTGAATATCAGTCACATTGAGAATCCGGCCCTGCGAGGTCACCGTTGACATTCGATCAATCGTGGATCCAAGCCGCAGGAGAAGAGGCTCCTCCAGTCCCAGCTGTCTCAGTGCTTTCATCGCGTTGGACCACAATGATAGACCTGCGCCAACCTCATGAATTTCGGGCGCTTGCTCGAGGACGACGGCATGCACGCCAACCCTGTGAAGGGCGGCTGCGGCTGCAAGCCCTCCTATTCCCCCGCCTACGATGACTATCGGAACTTGTGGCATCGCGGAATTTTTTGGCATCTAGGAGGCGGCATCTGAACTTAATGGAGCGCCACGATTTCCACGCGCCTGTTCAGAGCGCGGCCCTGCGGTGTGGCGTTGTCCGCCACGGGGCGTGACTTCCCGAGTCCTTGCGCCGTCAGGCGGGCGGAGGAAATTCCCTGCTGCGTGAGCCATGCAACCACGGCTTGCGCCCGCCGCCGCGAAAGGTCCATGTTATAGGCATCCGTGTTCGTGGAATCGGTGAAACCTTCCACTCCGATTCGCAATTGCGGCTGCGATTTCATCAGCGCCGCGATTTGCAACAAAGTCGCGTTTGATTCGGGGCCGAGTTCCGCGGAGTCGCTCCGGAATCGAATCCCATACAGAATGGCGCGGCCTGAGCCCTTCATTTGGGCCTCGAGATTCGTCGCCCCCGCCAGGTCGCACACCTTCCCCGGGTTGGCCTCCCGCTTTCCAAACCACTCCCCACCCATGCTTCCATTCTCGTACCAGACGCCATTCAGGAAATCACCTTTGGAATCAAGCACCATGAGAACCGAGCCCGTGTGCGATCCGGCCTGAGTCCATTCCATGTCCATGGTCCGGCCGTCCGTCGCGCCCGAGACCGTCGCTGAACCACCGTAATAGCAGCCGGTGACGAGCGTGCCGTGCTGCTCCAGTCGCAATGGGCCATAATTGGTGTCGTAGGTTCCGCTGATGGGAGGCAGCGCGGGCGGACTTCCCATCGGATGTCCTTCGGCCTCGACCTTCATGAGTTCGGTGTACTGCGCGTGGCCCCAATTGTTGACGATCACGATTTTAAGCCATTGTGCATCCGTGCCGGCGGGAAGAGAAAATTTCTGTCGCCCGCCTTTGGGCGCCTCGAATGTTCCTGCTTTTCGGAAGCCGGTGTCCGAAGCCGTGGTGGACACCCACACTTCCGCGGAGCGCGCGGAAATTCCCGGATACCCGGATTCCTGGGCGGCTGCGTTGTCCAGCGTGAGCGTGGAAAGCTCGAACCTCTGCGGCAATTCCAGGAGGAAATAGTTGTTGTTGGGCGAGCCGCTCGGGCTACACCAGCCTGAATTCGCGCTTCCGCTAATGAGGTTCAGCGCGGACCACCCGCCGCCGTATTCCGCGGAATAAGCGAGCACTGTCGCGCCGGCGGACAGGCTCAGGATGTTGGACTGCTCTTGAGCACGCGCGGTCAGTGCCGAACACAGCGCAAGGAGGAGTGCGCCTGCGACGAATCGTATTTTCATGAATCACTCCTCGAAGTGAGGTTTTGTTGTCCCGGATGGTACGGCCCACGGTAGAACGTGTCAAGGCGGGCGTCAATGGGAAGACCGTGCCGCCGTCCATGGCTCCGCCGCCAAACTAGCTAGCGCCGCGCCAACTTATTGCGGTGAGGGCGCGTGTACCTCGCCCCACTTCAAGAGGAATTCGAAGGCCTGGGATGGCCCCGGGTTGGGAAGCGGAGAAGGAAGGGGCCGAGGAAGCAGTCCGCCAGGCTCGGAGCCGTTTTCAGCCAGGTCCATCAGAAATTCCTGCACGTTGAAGCGAGGGCTCGTTCGCGAGTGCGGCGCACTTCCATTGCGATGCGCACGCACATACGCTCCATCGGACTGCAGGAGTCTCGACTTCTCCGTGTCGCAGAGATAAGGCGCCAGAATTCTGGTAGCCACCTGGCGGCAAAGGTCGGGATCTTTCAGCCGGAACATCACTTCCACGCGCTCGTAAAGATTCCGCGGCATCCAATCGGCGCTGCCGAGATACATCTCGGGCTGCCCGCCGTTGCCGAACGTATAGATGCGGCTGTGCTCGAGAAATCGTCCCACCACGCTGCGGACGCGAATCCGGCTGCTGACGCCGCGCACCCCCGGGCGCAGGGCGCAGGCGCCGCGAACGATCAGTTCGATGTGGACGCCCGCCCGCGAAGCACGATAGAGCGCCTGGATGATCTCCCTATCGAGCAACGAATTCACCTTTGCGACGATGAGGGCCGGGCGGCCCGCTCGGGCGTGTCCTGCTTCGCGGTCAATCAGGCTTACACAGTTTTTCCCCAGATTGAGAGGCGCGACGGACAAGGGGCCATAATCGGCGCGTTCGGAATATGCGGTCAGGTAATTGAAGACGTGATGGACGGCCTTTGTGATTTCGGGGTCGTGCGTGAGTAGGCTCAGGTCCGTGTAAAAGCGAGCGGTGGCCGGATTGTAATTCCCTGTTCCCAAATGCGCATAGCGGCGGACTTTTCCGTCCGGCTCCCGGCGGCCCAGCAGCGCCAGCTTGCAGTGCGTCTTCAGGCCGACGAGGCCGTAATACACCTGAACGCCAGCTTCCTGCAGGCTTCGCGCCCAGCGAATATTTGAAGCTTCATCGAAGCGGGCCTTGAGTTCGACCACGACAGTGACTTCCTTCCGGGCGGCCGCATCCATCAGTGCTCTGGCGATGGGAGAGTCCTCGCTCGTGCGGTAGAGAGTCTGCTTGATCGAAAGCACGTCGGGATCCCGAGCCGCGCCTTCGATGAACCGGACGACCGACGAGTAGGAATCGTACGGATGGTGGAGCAGGACGTCGCGCTCACGCAGGACCTCGAATACCGCCGGAGCTTCCGCGCAAGGGGCGAACACGCGCGGCGTAAACGGGCGGAACTTCAAGTCCGGCCGGGGCGTTTGATCGTAAAGATTGAAGAGGCGCGACAAATTCACCGGGCCCCGCGCGCGAAAGACCTGCCAGGGCTTCAGGTTGAAATTCGAGCGCAGCCGCTCGGCAATTTCGGGCTCGGCGTCCGCGTCAATTTCGAGCCGGACGGCCTCGCCCTTTCTGCGGCGGTGGAGCTGCTCGTCCACCGAATCGAGGATGCTGCGCGATTCTTCCTCCGCCATATAGAGGTTGCTATTGCGCGTGACGCGAAAGGGCGCGGCGGAGAGGACGCGGTAGCCGTGATAGAGGCGCTCGGCGTAGAGGTGCACGATGTCGTGCAGAAATGCGTATTCGATCTTTCCCTCCGCCGCGGGCATGCGAAAGAGACGCGGGAGGGCGCGAGGCACGGTGACAACTCCGAGATAAACGTGAGAGCCTTTGCGCCGGCGCTCGAGCAGAAACGCGACGCAGAGCGCCTTGTTCTGGACGCGCGGAAACGGGTGGGCCGGGTCCACGGTCACAGGAGTCAGCAGGGGCTCCACGCGCTCGGAATAAAATCGGTCCACTGCCCTTCTGGCGTCCGGCTTCCATTCGCTGACGCGGCGCATCCGGATTGCTTCATCGGCCAGGGCCGGAACGAGCCGCTCGCGCCAGCACTCGTATTGATCCTCGACAAACTTATGCATCTCGGTGGAAAGCTGCGCCAGCACTTCGGTGGGGGCTAGCCCGTCGGGCCCGATGTCCCCGCGCCCCTGTTCGGCCTGTTGCAGAAGCCCGGCGACGCGCACTTCCACGAATTCGTCCAGATTGCTCGCCGTGATGGCCAGAAACTTTACGCGTTCGAGCAGAGGGTTCTTCTGGTCCTGGGCCTCTTCGAGCACACGGCGGTTGAACTGCATCCAGGAAACATGGCGATTGAAAAAAAGACGCGGGTCTTCCGCGCGAGCGCGGCGCATGGCTGCTCCCTTTTATATGAGACTGAGCTTACGGCGCCAATGTTACAGGCAGGTTACTTCGCCTCGCTCCAGCCTCGCTTTGCTCCGCGCCTGTCCTCCGTGGTATAAAAACTCCGGTTGACTGCCGGAAAGCCCAGAAGGCGCGAAATCCAAGTGAAACTAACTGAGAATCAACTGTTGAAATTGAACCAGGCGTCAGAATTGCTCGCAGAGGTAAGAATGCAGCTTGTGCGCCAGTGCGTGGCAATGCCCGAGGATGACCCGGAGAAGACTGCGTGGACCCCTCTATTCCAACTGGAGTGCAAGCTGAATGTGCTCATCTTGCAGATGAAACAGAACTGAGAGATGGAAGGAGCCCGGCATCCAGAAGGATTTGGGGTGAGCGAGCCGGGTTGAAATTGACCCGTTGCATCTGAAAATGCCTCGGAGGAGAGCCGAAAAATCTCCTCGTTCCGAGGAATTCGAGGCGCTTGTCCCGCCGTTTCGTCCGCACGTCGTAGCTGAACGGGAGTATTGGGCCTTTGTTTTTGTAATTGACACGGTTGAGAGTTTGGAGTAAAAGGCTCCCACGGCCGTTAATGGGTGCAAAGTTGTTCACCGGAACTTTTGTCGCTGAAGGATGCTCCCAGCGTTTCTTCGGTGCAAGGCAGCAACGTCGATCCAACGGCATAGCCGTGGGGATATAAGCCTACACTTCCGCTTGGTTGCTGGATTCCAGCGGTCAAGCGCTCATCATAAGGAGAAAAAAATGCTTCAAGGGAGCTTTCCAGCGCATCGCGAATCGTGCAAGGGTTTGGCCTTTCCTCAAACCGGCAAAATTGCTGCGCTTGCATCTGCAACCATCCTATTCTTCCTCTGTTTCATCGCGCTTCCAGCGAGCGGCCAGGTCAGCGTCTTGACCCAGCACGCCGATAACGCGCGCGATGGGGTCTATAGCAATGAAACCCAGCTCACGCCGACCTCGGTGATCCACAAGCTATTCACCATGTCGCTCGATGACCCCGTCGACGGGCAGGCATTGGTTCTAGGAGGGTTGAGCGTTTCAGGCTATCCGACCAATATCGTTTACGCCGTCACTTCGCCGCCAGAAGGCACGGGCGCAAGCAGCGCCTGGGCGTTCAACGCCGATACCGGCGCGAAATTGTGGCAATTGAGCTTCGGAACTTCCGCGGCCTTCTCAACGGCAACGCCTGTGCTTGACCCCAACTTTGGTCCGCACGGTGCGTTATTCGTGGTCACCAAGGATAGCTCCACCAACACCAATAAATTGCATGCCATCGATGCCCTTGCGGGAACGGAGCTTGCCGGAAGCCCGGTGACGATCTCAGGCACCGTGAACGGGGATTCCTTCACTTCGTCCCAGCATAACGACCGCTCGGCCCTGTTGGACATCAACGGCACGATCTACACGTCGTTCTGCCACATGACGGACTCCGGCACCTATCATGGCTGGGTGATCGGCTATGAATACGCGAACGGCTCGGGCTTCGCGGCCAACGGCATTTGGTGCTCCACCTGCCAGGGCGCCAACGAAGGCGGGATTTGGCAAGGAGGCGACGGCCTGATTTATGACGGCACGAGCATCTTCGTCGAAACCGGGAACGGAACCAGCGTCACGGGCGGGAATTACGCGCAGAGCATCGTTCAGTTGAGCCCCTCGGCCCTGGGCACTGTGGAATCCTACCTTCAACCGCCCGGCACGGGGGCCGGAGGCGATTCCGATGTGAACGGCGGCGGCATGGTGCTGATGCCCGGCACAGGCGGCAAAATTTTCCTCGGGCCCACCAAATACGGCGATCTCTACCTGATCGACTCGACCAAGCTGACCGGTGGCACCCCAATAGACACCTACAGCACGAACGGCGCGATCGGACATAGCCCCATAGCGTGGAATTCGGGCAGCGCACAGTACGCCTACGTCTGGCCCGCCAGCAGCGCGATCCAGCAGTATTGCTATAGCAGCTCATCGGGCAGCTTCACGGGAACCGGGGCCTGCCAGCAATCCTCCTTCACCAGCGGCGGGACGCTCGCCATCTCTTCCACGCCCAGCGCCACGAATGCCATTCTGTGGGCCTATGGAAACGGCGAGTTGCACGCCATGAATCCGGCCAACGTTTCGGCCGCGGACTATTGGAACAGCAACGAGTCCTCCGGCGATTCGACAGGATCGGGACCGGGAGGGTTTCAGTACATCGCCGTTGCCAACGGCAAGGTGTACGTCCCGTCCGGCAATAACCTCCTCGCATACGGTACGCCGTCAACCATGTGCACTGCGGCGCCTTCCGCGCCGGGCAATCTGACCGCCACGGCGACTTCCACAAGCAATATCAATCTGAATTGGTCGGCCAGCACGGTAGGGTCAGGCTGCGGGCTTACCTACAGCGTGTTCCAGAGCACCACGTCTGGTTTCACCCCTTCCAGCAGCAACCAGATCGCCACCGGTCTCACGTCACTCTCATACTCGAGCGGCGGACTGGCGGCCTCGACCACCTACTATTACCTGGTCGAGGGCGTGGATTCGGTCGGCGCATCCACGCCGTCGAACCAGGCGAGCGCCATGACCCAATCCGGCGTGATCGGCACGCAGTTGATCGCGATCGATTCCGGCTCGACGACAGCGGTGAGTCCGTTTGTGGCTGATGAGGACTTCACCGGTGGCGCCACGATTGACCACGCCAACACGATCAACACAAGCGAGGTGACGGACCCGGCTCCTGCGGCGGTCTATCAGACCGGGCGCGATGGGAACTTCAGCTACACCATCGGCGGCTTCACGCCGGGGACGGACTATCTGGTGCGCCTGCACTTCTGCGAGACGTTCTTCTCCAGCGCCGGTTCCCGGACCTTCAACGTGAGTATCAACGGTACACAGGTGCTCACCGACTTCGATATCTTCGCGGCCGCTGGGGGGCAGAACATCGCCAATATCCAGGCGTTCACGGAGCCGGCCAATTCCAGCGGGCAGTTTGTAATCGTGTTCACCTCGGTCGTGAACAACTCGCTGGTGAGCGGCATCGAAGTGGACACCGGCACCGGCAGTTCTTGCACGGCAGCGCCCTCAGTGCCGAGCGGACTGGGTGCGACGGCAATTTCCTCGAGCCAGATCAACCTGAGCTGGACGGCCAGCACGGCAGGGTCAGGCTGCTCCATCACCTACAACGTGTATAGCAGCACGACCTCGGGCTTCACGCCTTCCACCAGCAACCAAATCGCCACCGGCGTGACCGGGACGACGTACTCGAACACGGGACTCGCGGCTTCGACCACCTACTACTATTTGGTTGAAGCCGTGGATTCGTTCGGTTCATCCACGCAGTCGAATCAGGCCAGCGCCACGACGAGCGCCTCCTCGGGGTCATGCACCAGCATCTGCATTGACTCCGGTTCGACGACGGCGGTGAGTCCGTTCGTGGCCGACGAGGACTTCACGGGCGGCACCACGATTAACCACGCCAACACAATCGACACGAGCCACGTGACCAACCCGGCGCCGGCGGCTGTTTATCAGACGGCGCGCGTTGCGAACTTCACCTACACGATCGGCGGATTCACGGCCAATTCGAGTCACAACGTCCGCTTGCACTTCTGCGAGACGTACTTCTCGACCGCCGGCTCACGGACGTTCAACGTGAGCATCAACGGCACACAGGTGCTCTCGGCGTTCGACATCTACGCGGCGGCTGGCGGGAAGAACATCGCCAACATCCAGCAGTTCACGGAGAACGCGAACTCGAGCGGTCAATACGTGATCGTGTTCACGGAGGTCGTCAACCAGTCCCTCATCAGCGGGATTGAGATCGACTAACCACGTTTCAGCCCGGTGGGGAGACTTCGGTCTCCCCATCGGCTTTTCTTTGCTTTTTTTAGGTTGTGACTCGGGTCACGAATGGTTGTGACCGCCGAACAAGACGAGGACGGTTTTTTCGCGCGGCTGTGACGCGAGACAATCGCTTCAGTCCGGTTCCGGCGGCGGACCTAGGGGAGACCGGGGACAAAATGACGGTTTGTGTCTTTGCAAACATTTGAGGAGGAAACATGCGCATTCCAAAATTCTCGCTGATTCGGGGTTTATTCGTGGTCGTGGCCGCGCTTCTCGCGGCTCTTGTCTTTAGCGGCGCTTCAAGCGCCCAGGTGACGGGTACCGATTGGCCGACGTTCGGCGGCGATAGGATGCGAACCGGTTGGCGCTCGAATGAAACGACGCTGACGGTCGCCAACGTCAGCGGAGGGTCGTTCGGCCAGCTTTGGGAATCTCCGCTGTTCGATCCGGACCCGGGAGGCACCGCGGCTCACCTCTTCGCCAACCCTGTCTACGTCGGTAGCGTGGCGATTTCGACGCCGAATTACACGGGCACGTTCAAGGTCGTCTTCTGTTCGACCACAGCCGGCTACGCCTACGCGGTCAACGCCGAGCAGAATGGCTCCGTGGCGCCCGGCACGATCCTATGGGGCACCATGCTCACCGTCGCAAAGAGCAATGGAGCGATCGGGAGTGGCACGGTGGGAAACTTGAGCACGCCCTTCATAGACACGTCGGCGTCCCCGCCGCGCATGTATGTCACATCCTATGATGCCACGCTGAATTGGGAAGCGTTCGCTCTCAACATCTCCAACGGTGCCATCATGACGGGCTGGCCGGTACGGCTCGCCAGCAGCGGCACTACCACGATGCAGTCCGTCAATAAGAATGGCAGTGGAGCTGGATTCCAAAACGGCTCGCAATCCGGGCGCGGAGGTCTGAACCTCAGCACGGATGGAACTGTGCTCTACGTGGACTGGGGAACCTACGGTGACAGCGGACCGGGATGGATTGCCGCGATCAACACACAGACTCCCGCTCTGATCAGTTCGTTTGCCGGTGCTTCGAATAATGCCAGTGGCGCGGAGGGCGGAATGTGGGGCTCGGGCGGCCCGGCCATTGATCCGGCCACGGGGGACGTTTACGACACTCTCGGAAACGGATCAACCGCCAACGAGACGACGGCTGGTTTTTGGGGCAGCTCCGCATTGCAGTTCAATCCGGGCTCGACCCTGTCGCTGAACGGCACCTATACGCCTTTTGACTACTGCGATTTGGACGCAAACGACGTTGATGTCGGGGCCGATTCCCCCATGGTGGTTCCAACTCTTTCGGGAACCAGCACACCCGACACGATCGCTTTTGGGGGCAAGCAAGGGACCATTTACCTGCTGAATCGCAATCCCATGCCGGGCACTTTGACGGCCAGGGTCGGCTGCAGCACGAATGCCGCGGGTGACCTCTCCCTGCTGCCTCCGGGCAATCAGCCGCAATTCGGCACGCGGGGACCGCTGAATGTATTCGGCCCCTATACGGAGACGGAGGCGGGCGGCGATCATGCCAGGGAGCGCACCACCCCGGCCTACTTCAAGGTGAACGGCACGAACTACCTCGCGGTGGCGGGTTGCACCAAGGCCAGCGTCACGGGTACCACCTGCGTCACCCCCGATGTTGTGCTCCTCCAGATCGTCACGCCTTCGGGCGCGCCGGCCTACCTCCAGGTCGCCGCCTCGCAAACCAGCACAGCCATGGTCGATGCGGACTCGCCCATCATCACTAGCAACGGTTCATCGAACCCGATTATCTGGGTTCTCGATACGAACCTCCCGCGTTCCGCGAACCCCTGGACCGAAACCAACCACGACGTCCTGTACGCCCTCAATGCGCTGGACCCGAACCTCGCGGTTCTCTATCAAAGTCCCACGAACCTCTTGGATCTGGGCGGAAAATTCGATTCGCCCGCGAGCGGCGATGGGATGATCTTCGTCGGCACCGACCGCATTCAGGCCTTCGGGATTACAGGAGGCTCCTGCACCGCAGCGCCTTCGGCGCCGAGCAACCTATCGGCCACGGCAACGTCGAGCAGCCAGATCAATCTGACCTGGACCGCCAGTACTGCCGGCTCAGGCTGCTCCATCACCTACAACATTTATCGCAGCACGACGAGCGGCTTCACTCCGTCCAGCGGCAATGAAATCGCGAGCGGCGTGACATCCACTTCCTACTCGAACACCGGACTCGCGGCTTCGACCACCTACTACTATCTGGCCGAGGGCGTGGATTCAGCCGGTTCATCCGGCCAGTCGAATCAGGCCAGCGCCACTACGCAGGCATCCAGTTGCGCTGCGGCGCCTACGGCGCCGAGCAATCTAGGGGCAACGGCGGCTTCCAGCAGCCAGATCAATCTGACCTGGACCGCCAGCACTGCCGGCACAGGCTGCTCCATCACCTACAACGTCTACCAGAGCACGACTTCGGGCTTCACGCCGTCGAGCAGCAATGAAATCGCCAGCGGCGTGACCACCACCTCGTACTCCGCCACCGGACTTGCGGCTTCGACCACGTACTACTATTTGGTCGAGGGCGTGGATTCGTTCGGCTCATCCACGCAGTCGAATCAGGCCAGCGCGACAACCAGCGCCTCTTCGGGGTCATGCACCAGCATCTGCATTGACTCCGGCTCGACGACCACGGTCACTCCGTTCGTGGCTGACGAGGACTTCGTGGGCGGCGGCACCGTAAGCCACGCCAATACGATTGACACCAGCAAGGTGACCAATCCGGCGCCGGCTGCGGTCTACCAGACGTCTCGCAGCAGCGCCTTCACTTACACGATCGGCGGGTTCACGGCCAATTCGATGCACACCGTCCGGCTGCACTTCTGCGAGACGTACTTCAGCGCGGCCGGTGACCGCACGTTCGACGTGAGCATCAACAGCACGCAGGTGTTGACCGACTTCGACATCTACGCGACGGCCGGCGGCAAGAACATCGCCAATATCCAGCAGTTCTCGGAAGCGGCGAATTCGAGCGGCCAGTACGTGATCACAACCACCAACGTAGTGAACCAGGCGTTGCTTGCCGGGATCGAAATCGATTAGCAACATCTGTAACTGCCGCGGAGGAGGGAGGAAGATTTCCTCCCTCCAAAGCGGAGACGTAAAGGGGCCCCGCAAATGGTCGAAAAATAAAAACGCAAAGGGTGCTGATATGAAAAAGCGCGGAATAGCTGTTTATGCCTTGGGTCTAGCCCTGCTTCTGGTCGCCGCGAGCCTTCCGGCGCTCGCGCAGGTAAGCGTCACCATGCAGCACAACGACCTGAATCGCTCCGGCGACAATTTGAACGAGACCGTGCTGACCACGTCCAACGTGAACTCCACTAGCTTCGGCCTGCTACAGAAAATAACGGTGGACAACCAGGTTTACGCCACACCCTTGGTTGTGGCGGGGCTCACCATCGGCGGGGGCACCCACAACGTAGTCTACGCGGCTACCACCAATAACAGCGTTTATGCCTTTGACGCCGATTCGGGCACGCAGTATTGGCACGTCAACCTGGGCACGCCCATCTCCAACGCCAATTACGGTACCGGCTGTGTGGATATCAACGGCAACGCGGGCATCGTCGGCACGCCTGTGATCGATACGAGCAACAACACGATTTACGTGGTGAATTCTCTCAACAATCCCAGCGGCACGTATTCCTTCCAGCTTCATGCCCTCAGTCTCACCACCGGGGCGGACAATTCAGGAAGCCCCGTTGCGATTACCGCCACCGGCTTTCAAGCCTTGCTTCAGAACCAGCGGGCGGCCCTGGTCCTGGCCAACGGCAACCTCTACATCCCCTTCAGTTCGCACTGCGACATGGGGGCGTACCACGGGTACCTGATGTCGTACAACCCCACCACGCTGGCGCAGATAGCGGTGTTCAATACTTCCCCAACGGGACATCAAGACAGCCTATGGGAGTCCGGGCAAGGCCCGGCCGTGGATTCGTCCGGCAACATTTATTTCGGAACGAGCAACGGCACCTGGGATGGGGTTAGCAATTTCAGCGAAAGTTTCATCAAGTTGAACCCCAACCTCACGCTGGCGGACTGGTTTACGGCCGCGAACCACGCGACGCTGGACGGCGGCGATTTGGACCTCGACACCTCCGGTCCGCTCCTCATCCCCGGCTCCACGCGCCTGTTCATGGTCGGAAAATCCGGCACAGGCTATGTAATCAATAGCGCCAATCTGGGCCATCTCGGGGATGCAAGCGCGGTGCAAACGGTTGCGCTCGGCCCCGCGCTTCATGGGAGCGCCGTTTATTTCAATAGCGCCGCGAACGGGCCTGAGGTCTACACTTTCGCCTCGGGCGACCATTTGAAGGCCTTTCAATATAACGGCAACGACTTGAACACTCCGAATTTCCAGCAGGGACCGGATACCTCTGGTGACCCGGGAGGCTACCTCGCCGTTTCGGCCAACGGCACCTCAAACGGCATCGTGTGGGCTAACGCCGTTCTCAGCGGCGGTGCCAACCATAATTCCGTCCCCGGCGTGCTTCGCGCGTATGCGGCCGACAACATCGCCACCGAGCTCTACAATAACCAGCAGAACGCCAGCCGCGATAGTTGCGACAACTATTCCAAGAATGGTAATCCGGTCGTTGCCAATGGCAAGGTCTATCTCGGCAGCTTCGGAACGGCCAATGTCGGGAGTGGCGAGCTGTGCATTTATGGTCTGATCACCTCCTGCACGGCGCCCACGGCGCCGAGTGGGCTGAGCGGGTCCGCGGTTTCCGCCGGGCAGGTCAGTCTCACCTGGACGGCTGGATCCTCCACCTGCGCAGCCACCTACACGATTTTCCGCAGCACCACTTCCGGCTTCACACCTTCCGTTGCCAATCAAATCGCCAGTGGCGTGGGGACCACCTCCTACACGGACGACACGGCAGGGGCTGGCACCACCTACTACTATTTGGTTGAAGAAGTGAACGGCGGCGGCGCATCCGGCCCGTCCAATCAAGCGAGCGCCACGACTCCGGCCCTCGGTTCGCAGCTCCTTGCTATCGACAGCGGCTCGACCACAGCCGTTAGCCCGTTCGTGGCCGACGAGGACTTCACCGGCGGCGGCACAATCGATCACGCCAACACGATTGATCTGAGCCACGTGAGTAACCCGGCGCCGGCAGCCGTGTACCAGACCGCCCGCGACGGCAACTTCACCTACACGATTCCGGGCTTCACCGCCGGAACGAACTATCTGGTGCGGCTGCACTTCTGCGAGACCTTCTTCTCCACCGCTGGCTCGCGCGTGGGCAACGTAAGCATCAACGGCACACCGGTGCTGACGAACTTCGATGTCTTCGCTGCCTCCGGCGCTCAGAACCGCGCCATCATCGAGCAGTTCCTCGAGCCGGCCAATTCCAGCGGCCAGTTCGTGATCGCGTTTACTTCCGTGGTGAACAACTCGATCGTCAGCGGCATCGAAATCGACTCGAGCACCAGCATGTCTTGCACCTTGCCCACCGCCCCCAGCGCGCTGGGTGCGACGGCAATATCCTCGAGTCAGATCAACCTCAGCTGGACGGCCAGCTCCTCCTCCTGCTCCGTCACGTACAACGTATACCGCAGCACCACGTCGGGCTTCACGCCATCGAGCGCCAATGAAATCGCGAGCAGCGTGAGTACCACCTCATACTCGGATACGGGACTGGCGGCTTCGACCACGTATTATTACCTGGTCGAAGGCACCAATTCGGGCGGCACTTCAGGGCCCTCGAATCAGGCCAGCGCGACAACCAGCGCCTCTTCGGGTTCATGCACCAGCATTTGCATTGACTCCGGCTCGACGACGACGGTCAGTCCCTTCGTGGCTGACGAGGACTTCACGGGCGGCACGACCATTGACCACGCCAACACCATCAACACCAGCAACGTGACGAATCCGGCGCCTGCGGCGGTCTATCAAACCGCTCGCGTTGCCAACTTCACCTATACCATCGGCGGCTTCACCGCCAGCTCGATGCACACGGTGCGGCTGCACTTCTGCGAGACCTACTTCTCGACCACCGGCTCGCGGACCTTCAACGTGAGCATTAACGGCACGCAGGTGCTCACCGACTTCGACATCGTCGCGGCGTCGGGCGGTAAGAACATCGCCAATATCCAGCAGTTCTCGGAGGCGGCGAATTCAAGCGGGCAATATGTAATCGTGTTTACGTCAGTGGTCAACCAGTCCCTGATCAGCGGGATTGAGATCGACTGAGCCCAAGGCGTGGGGTGCCTGCGATAGCGCCCTGCGCTGACCTGAAAGGTTGTGGTACGAGAGGCTTCCCGCGCCGGCAAACTGATCCCGCCGGCGCGGGAGCCTCATTATTCTTAAGGCTTGAAGTTTCCATCCGCACTTTCTAGACAATTATCTGGAGAGGAAGAGAAGTCGAAATCACAGGAGTGTCCCATGTTGAAATGCGGCGTCGCCTTCTGCGCTCTGTGTGTAGTTTTGCTATCGCTGGTCGCACCACCGGTTGTGGCCCAGGTCAATGTCACCATGCAACACGAAGATCTCTCTCGAACGGGTCAAAACCTCAGCGAGACCACGCTGACCCCGGCCAACGTCAACGTGAACCAGTTCGGCCTCCTGTTCCGGCTTGTTGTTGATAACGAGGTCTACGCCCAGCCGCTGCTTCTTTCCGGGCTAAGTATTTCGGGTGGGACCCACAATGTGGTTTTCATCGCCACCACAGGCGCGAGCGTTTACGCCTTCGATGCCGATTCCGGCACTCAATACTGGCACACGAGCCTCGGCACTCCAGCCGTCAACACGGACCTGCCGTTCTCCTGCTCCGATATCAATGGCGATATGGGCGTGATCGGCTCGCCTGTGATTGATCCGGTCAATGGAATTCTCTACGTGGTCGCCACGATAAAGAATACGGACGGTACATTCCACTCCATGCTGCACGCGCTCAACGTCAGCACCGGTGCCGACGTTTCCGGAAGCCCGGTGGAAGTCACCACGACGGGCTTTAACGCCCTCGAGCAGAATCAGCGCGCGGCCTTGACGCTGGCAGATGGCGAGCTGCTGATTCCCTACGGCTCGCACTGCGACGGCGGCACGTATCATGGCTTCCTGTTTGCCTATAATCCCACGACACTCGCGCAAATCACCCTCTTCAACGCGTCTCCCACCGGAAACCAAAACAGCCTCTGGATGTCAGGGCAGGGGCCATCCGTGGATTCCTCCGGCAACATCTATTTTGGCACCAGCAACGGCACCTGGGATGGCGTCCAAAATTTCAGCGAGAGCTATCTCAAGCTCAGCTCCAGTCTTGCCCTCGAAGACTGGTTTACCGCCGCCAACCACGCCACGCTCGATAGCGGCGATTTGGATCTCGACACGTCCGGTCCGCTGCTGATCCCCCCGGGCAATCGCCTCTTCAATGTCGGTAAATCGCACGTCGGCTACGTAATCAATACCGCTAATCTTGGCCACCTCGGCGACGCCAGCGCGGTGCAAACCGTCACACTTGCCGGGCCCCTCTACGGCAGCCCCATCTACTGGGACGGCGCCACAAACGGCCCCGAAATCTACGTCTGGGCATGGGGCGACAAGCTCCAGGCCTACACCTTCAACGGCAGCACGATCACTTCCTTTCAGACTGGCCCCGTGACCATTAGCCTCTTCCCGGGAGCCTTCCTGGCTCTTTCAGCCAACGGCAATACGAACGGCGTAATCTGGGCCAATGGCACGAACGGCGACGCCGGCCATGGCACCGCGCCCGGCATCTTCCGCGCCTACAATGCGAGCAACATCACCACCGAACTTTGGAACAGTTCGCAGAACGCCACCCGCGACACCTGCACCAACTTCTCCAAGGACGGTTACCCCATCGTTGCCAACGGCAAGGTGTATCTGCCCAGCTTTGGCACGGCCGCGGCAGGCAGCGGCCAAGTTTGCGTGTACGGTTTGCTGTCCGGCAGTTGCACCGCGCCCACGACTCCATCAGGACTCACCGCGACAGCCACATCCAGCAGCCAGATAAACTTGAGCTGGACGGCCAGCACCTCTTCCTGCGCGGTGACATACAATATTTTTCGGAGCACCACATCCGGCTTCACGCCCTCGAGCAGCAACCAGATTGCCACCGGCGTCACCACTACCACCTACTCCAACACTGGCCTAGCCGCTTCGACTACTTATTATTATCTGGTTGAAGGCACCAACGCGAGGCGGTACGTCGGCGGCGTCGAATCAAGCCAGCGCCACGACGCAGGTTTCTAGTTGTACCGCCGCGCCTACGGCTCCGAGCGGCCTCACGGCCACAGCGCAATCGAGTAGCCAGATCAACCTGAGCTGGACGGCCAGCTCCGCAGGGACCGGCTGCTCCATCACCTATAGCGTGTTCCGAAGTACGACCTCCGGGTTCACGCCATCCAGCACCAATCAGATCGCCAGCGGCGTAACCACGACGACGTTCTCGAATACGGGCCTCGCTGCTTCGACCACTTACTACTACTTGGTCGAGGGCGTGGATTCAGCCGGCTCATCCGCTGCCTCGAACCAAGCCAACGCCACCACGCAAGCGGGCTCCTCCGGCGGCACGTGCACGGTCCTCTGCATTGATTCCGGCTCGACCACGGCCGTAAGCCCGTTCCTAGCCGATGAAGATTTCACCGGCGGTAGCGCCTATTCCGTTACCGCCACGATCAACACGTCCGGAGTCACGAATCCTGCGCCCATGGCCGTCTACCAGACCGCGCGCCAGGGGGCATCCACCTACACGATTCCCGGCCTCACCGCCGGCACGAACTATACGGTCCGGCTGCATTTTGCCGAACTCTATTTCACCGCGGCCATGAAACGCGAATTCAACGTTAGCATCAATGGCACGCAGGTGTTGACGAACTTCGATATCTACGCCACGGCGGGCGCGGGCGATAAGGCGGTGGTCGAGCAATTCACGGCCACGGCCAATAGCTCCGGCCAAATCGTGATTGCCACTTCCAATGGAGCCGTGGACCAGCCCATGCTCAACGGCGTCGAAATTGACTCGACCGCCGCTTCCTGCACTGCTGCGCCGACGGTGCCAACCGGTTTGACAGCGACGGCGGCCTCGTCGAGCCAGATCAATCTGAGCTGGACGGCCAGCACGGCCGGCACAGGCTGCACGATTACCTACAATGTTTATCGCAGCACCACCTCGGGCTTCACGCCCTCGAGCAGCAATGAAATCACGAGCGGCGTCACGGCGACATCGTACTCGAACACAGGACTCGCCGCTTCGACCACTTACTACTATTTGGTTGAGGCCGTGGACTCCGCCGGCACATCCGCAGCGTCGAACCAGGCCACCGCCACCACGCAATCCAGCTCGTCCGGGTCATGCACCAGCATCTGCATTGATTCCGGCTCGACCACGGCGGTGAGTCCGTTCGTGGCCGACGAGGACTTCACCGGCGGCGCCACGATCGATCACGCCAACACCATCAACACGAGCAACGTAACCAACCCGGCCCCGGCGGCCGTCTATCAAACCGCTCGCGTCGGCAACTTCACCTATACGATCGGTGGCTTCACGGCCGGCTCGAGCCACAACGTGCGCTTGCACTTCTGCGAAACCTACTTCTCGACCACGGGGTCGCGAACATTCAATGTGAGCATCAACGGCACGCAGGTGCTGACGGATTTCGACATCGTCGCGGCCTCGGGCGGGAAGAACATCGCCAATATCCAGCAGTTCTCGGAGGCGGCGAATTCGAGCGGTCAATACGTAATCGTGTTCACGTCGGTGGTCAACCAGTCGCTGATCAGCGGAATCGAAATCGACTGACGAAACGGCGTTTCAACCCAATGGGGAGACTTCGGTTTCCCCATTGGCTTTTTTAGTCATGATTTGCGTCATGAGCGGCTGCGAACACCGAGCAATTGGACGTAAGAAATTAAGATGACAGTTGGAGGGGGGAATATGCGTATTCCAAAAATCCCGCTTATTCGCGGCTTATTCCTGGTTGTTACCGCGCTTGTAGCGGCTCTTATCTTTAGCGCCGCTTCAAGCGCCCAGGTGACGGGTACCGACTGGCCCATGTTCGGCGGGGATAGAATGCGAACCGGGTGGCGCTCGAATGAAACGGCCCTGACCACCGCCAACGTCAGCGGAGGGTCGTTCGGCCAGGTGTGGCAGTCTCCGCAGTTCGATCCGGAGCCGGACGGCAACCCGGGCCACGCTTTCGCCAACCCCGTCTATATCAATAGCGTGGCGATTTCGACCTCGACGTACAGCGGTACGTTCAAGGTCGTCTTTTGTTCCACGACTGCCGGCTACGCCTACGCGATCAATGCCGCGCAGAACGGCTCGGTGGCGGCCGGTACGATTCTATGGAGCACTAAGCTCACTACCCCGGCGGGCAGCCCGGTGGGAGACGATGTCGGAAACCTGAGCACGCCCATCGTGGATACCTCGGCCTCTCCCCCGCGTATGTATGTCACCTCCTACGACGCGACCAACAATTGGGAAGCGTTCGCGCTCAACATCAGCAATGGCACCATCATAACGGGATGGCCCGTCGTGCTCAGCAACACGACGGTTCCGGCTGTCAACAAAAATGGCAGCGGGGCCGGATTCCAAAATATTTCCCAATCACAGCGCGGCGGTTTGAACCTGAGTCCGGACGGAACAGTACTGTACGTGGACTGGGGCACCTATGGCGATAGCGGCCCAGGATGGCTCGCCGCGATCAACACGACGACTGCCTCATTGGCCAGTTCCTTCAGCGGTTCTTCCAATAACACCAATGGGCCGGAGGGCGGTATGTGGGGCTCGGGCGGCCCGCCGATTGATCCGGTCACGGGAGATGTTTATACGACCCTCGGAAACGGCACGACTGCCCAAGAAACGACCGCCGGTTTCTGGGGAAGCTCCGCTTTGCAGTTCAAGCCAGGCTCGACCCTGGCGTTGAACGGCACCTATACGCCCTTCGACTATTGCAACCTTGATGCGAACGATGTGGATGTTGGGGCGGGGTCGCCCATGGTGGTTCCCACTCTTTCGGGAACCAGCACGCCCGATACGATCGCCTTTGGAGGTAAACAAGGAAATATTTACCTCGTGAATCGCAATCCCATGCCGGGCACTTTAACCTCCAGGGTTGGTTGCAGCACGAATGCCGCGGGAGATTTGTCCCTGCTGCCTCCGGGCAATCAACCGCAATTCGGCACGCGGGGACCGCTGAATGTGTTCGGCCCCTACACAGAGACGAACGCGGGCGGCGATTATGCCAGAGCGCGCACCACCCCGGCGTACTTCCAGGCGAACGGCACGAACTACATCGTGGCCACTGGTTGCACGAAGGCCAGTGACACGAGCACTACTTGCATCGCCCCCGATGTCGTGCTCCTCAAGATCGTAACCCCTTCGGGCGCGCCGGCTTATCTGCAAGTGGCTGCCTCGCAAACCAGCACAGCCATGGTGGATGCGGACTCAGCCATCATCACCAGCAATGGCTCATCGAACCCAATTATCTGGATACTCGATTCGAACCTCGCGCGTTCCGCCAACCCCTGGACTGTAACCAACCAGCCCATCCTGTTCGCTCTCAATGCCCTGGACCCGAATCTCGCAGTCCTCTACCAAACCCCCACAAACCTGCTGGATTTAGGCGGGAAGTTCGATTCGCCGGCCAGCGGCGATGGGATGATCTTCGTGGGCACCGACCGCATTCAGGCTTTCGGGATTACATCGAATTGCACGGCCCCGACGGCGCCTAGCAATCTGACGGCAACGGCGCAATCGAGCAGCCAGATCAATCTAAGTTGGACAGCCAGTTCATCCACCTGCGGTGTCACCTACAACGTGTTCCGCAGCACGACCTCCGGCTTCACGCCCTCGAGCAGCAACCAGATCGCGAGCGGCGTGACCACCACGACGTACTCGGATACAGGGCTTGTCGCTTCAGCGACTTACTATTACCTGGTGGAAGGCGTTGGTGCCGCCGGGACGTCTCCGGCCTCGAATCAAGCCAGTGCCACCACTCAGGCTGGCAGTGGGCAGCTTATCGCCATCAATTCCGGCGGGCCACTGGTGAGTCCGTTCGTTGCTGACGAAGACTTCACCGGCGGCGGCACGCTCAATCACGCCAACACCATTGACACCAGCAAGGTGACCAATCCCGCGCCTGCCGCGGTTTATCAGACCGGCCGCGACGGCGGCTTCACCTACACGATCGGCGGCTTCACCCCGGGGACGGGCTATGTCGTCCGGCTGCATTTCTGCGAGACGTATTTCGCGACGGCTGGTTCCCGGACGTTCGACGTAACCATCAACAACACGCAGGTGCTCACCGACTTCGACATCTTCGCGACGGCTGGCGGGAAGAACATCGCTAACATCCAGCAGTTCACGGAGCCGGCCAATTCCAGCGGGCAGTTCGTGATCCAGTTTACATCGGTGGTGAACAGCTCGCTGGTAAGCGGGATCGAAATAGATTCCACCAGCGGTGGTTCCTGCAGCACAGCGCCGACAGCGCCGAGCGGACTGGGTGCGACGGCAATTTCCTCGAGCCAGATCAACTTGAGTTGGACGGCCAGCACTGCCGGGACCGGCTGCACGATCACCTACGACGTGTTCCGCAGCACGACCTCCGGCTTCACGCCCTCGAGCAGCAATCAGATCGCCAGCAGCGTGACCGCGACGACGTACTCCGACACCGGACTCACGGCTTCGACCACCTACTACTATTTGGTTGAGGCCGTGGATTCGTCCGGGTCTTCCGCGGCATCGAACCAGGCCAGTGCGACGACCAGCGCCTCCTCGGGATCATGCACCAGCATCTGCATTGACTCCGGTTCGACGACGACGGTCACTCCGTTCGTAGCCGATGAGGACTTCTCGGGCGGCGCGACGCTCAATCATGCCAACACCATCAACACCAGCAAGGTGACCAACCCGGCACCTGCGGCGGTCTATCAGACCGGCCGCGACGGCAACTTCACCTACACGATCGGCGGCTTCACGGCCAGCTCGATGCACACCGTGCGGCTGCACTTCTGCGAGACCTACTTCACCGCCTCGGGGAAGCGCACGTTCAACGTGAGCATCAACAGCACGCAAGTGCTGACCGACTTCGACATCTTCGCGACGGCTGGCGGGCAGAACATCGCCAACATCCAGCAGTTCACGGAGGCGGCGAATTCGAGCGGGCAGTATGTGATCCAGTTCACGTCGGTGGTCAATAACTCCCTCGTGAGCGGGATCGAAATCGATTAGCAGCATCTGAAACTGCCTCGGAGGAGGGAGGAAAATCTCCCTCCTCCGAGGAGCGTGGGGCGCATATCAGAATCCGCGTCGGGATTGGCCATTCTGGCGTTTCGTTCTCGTCAGGTATTCGTCAGAATTTCGCATGGAATTCAGGATGAACGGCATCATGGCCCTGCGCGTTCCTCGCTGGTGATTTCTTGCGAGGATTGGCGGTAATATCAGAAAGTGGCTGGAGGGAAGAAGATGGGGATTGCATGCCAGCGGCGCACGCATGGGAGACAGCCGCAACCGTGGCTGCTGATCGTCCTAGTCTTGGTTGCGGTTTTGACTTGGCGAGCCGCGGAGACATCGCGGGTCGCCGCGCAGGGGCGAACCAAGGTCAACCCGGTTGACGGGCTGACCTACGTCTGGATTCCGCCGGGCACTTTCCGGATGGGCTGTTCGCCGGGTGATTCCGAATGTTCTGATGACGAAAAGCCCGCGCACGCTGTGACCATCACGAAGGGGTTCTGGATTGGAGAAACTCCTGTGACGGAGGCGGCTTACAGCAAAGTGGTGGGCAGCGATCCGAGCACCTATCACGGCGCGCAGTTGCCAGTGGACAGGGTCTCGTGGGACGACGCCACGGCTTATTGCGAGCGTGTGCAAATGAGGCTCCCGACAGAAGCCGAATGGGAATATGCGGCGAGGGGAGGCACTGCGGGACCGCACTATGGGCCGCCCGACCTCATCGCGTGGTACGACGCGAACGCCGCATCGAAGACCCACGACGTCGCACTGAAGCAAGCCAATGCCTTCGGGGTTTACGACATGCTCGGTAACGTACGCGAGTGGGTGGCGGATTGGTACGGTCCATACGATTCTACGGCGGCGGTGGACCCCAGGGGGCCTTCGACGGGACAGTATCGGGTGGGGCGCGGCGGTTCATGGTACGACAGTGCGCAGATCGCCCGCGTTTCGAGCCGCAGCAATAACGGCGACGGCTGCACGCCCGCCTGCCACGGCTTCCGGTGTGCTGGGAAGTGACCCTTATCCAAGCCTGAGGAAAACTGGGTAGACTCGCTGCGGGAAATCTTCTCGCTGCGCCCCCAGTTTTAACCGTTAATCTAAACTTTTTAAGCTTGCTTCAGCCCAGTAATTGAGCGTATTGTCAGCCCACCTGGTGCCACTGAATATTGCCCACACAGGATTGGAAACAATGGGGAGCCTCCAATGAGAAAGCGTAGTTTGGCTATTTACGCTTTGAATCTAGCGCTGTTCATACTGTTTTTTCATCTTCCGGCGCTCGCCCAAGTTAGCGTCACAACACAGCACAATGACCTGAATCGTACAGGCGACAATTTAAGCGAAACCGTCCTCACCAAGTCCAACGTAAACTCAACCAGCTTCGGCCTCTTGTACAAAATACCGGTAGACAACCAAGTTTATGCCCAACCCTTGGTTGTCTCCGGGCTTAACATTGGCGGCGGCACGCACAACGTGGTTTACATCGCCACCACAAGCAACAGCGTCTACGCCTTCGACGCCGACAGCGGCGCCCAGTACTGGCATGTGAACCTCGGCACCCCCATCATCAATACCAATTACAGCACGAGTTGCCCGGATATCAACGGGAGCGCAGGGATAATAGGTACGCCTGTCATTGATATGGCCAACAACACGATTTACGTCGTGAATTCCCTCAACAATCCCAGCGGCACGTATTCCTTCCAGCTTCACGCCCTGAGCCTGACCACCGGCGCGGACAATTCCGGAAGTCCCGTTCAGATCACCGCCAGCGGTTTCGTGGCCACCGCGCAGAACCAGCGCGCCGCATTATTGCTGGCCAATGGAAACCTCTATGTGCCTTTCAGCTCGCACTGCGACCTGGGAACCTATCATGGCTATTTGATTTCCTATAACGCCACCACACTGGCTCAGAACGCTGTGTTTAATACCTCCCCTAGCGGCAACGGCGACAGCCTGTGGGCATCCGGGCAAGGCCCCGCGGTGGACTCCTCCGGGAACATCTATTTCGGCACCAGCAACGGCACTTGGGACGGCGTCTCGAACTTTAGCGAGAGCTTCATCAAGCTGAGCTCGACCCTCGCTCTGGAGGATTGGTTCACCGCGGCGAACCACGCTTCGCTCGATAGCGGCGATAAGGACCTCGACACTTCAGGCCCCTTGCTGATTCCGGGATCGACCCGGCTGTTCATGGTCGGAAAATCCGGCACGGGCTATGTAATCAACAGCGCCGACTTGGGCCATCTGGGTGACGCCAGCGCCGTGCAAACGGTCGTCCTGGGAGACTCTCTTCATGGGAGCCCGACATACTTCGACAGCGCGGTCAATGGACCGGAGGTCTATACCCTCGCCTCGGGCGACCACTTGAAAGCTTTCCAATACAACGGCAACGATTTGAACACCCCTAATTTCCAGACCGGTCCGGACACTGCGAACGATCCGGGAGGCAACATTTCGGTTTCGGCCAACGGCACGTCCAACGGCATTGTATGGGTCAACGCCGTTCTCAGTGGCAGTGGCACCCAGGTATCCGTGCCGGGCGTGCTTCGGGCCTATGATGCCGATAATATCGCCACCGAACTTTATAACAACCAGCAGAACGCCAGCCGCGACAGCTGCGACAACTTCGGCAAAAACAGCTATCCCACCATCGCCAACGGCATGGTCTACCTGGGCAGCTTCGGAACGGCCAATGCCGGCTCGGGGCAGCTATGCATCTATGGCTTGCTCAACGTAACGTGCAGCGCGCCGACGGCGCCCAGCGGGCTGAGCGGCTCCGCGGTTTCGGCCGGGCAGGTCAGTCTTACCTGGACGGCTGGATCCTCCACCTGCGCAGCCACCTACACGATTTTCCGCAGCACCACTTCCGGCTTCACACCCTCCGTTGCCAACCAGATCGCCGGCGGCGTGGGCGCCACCTCCTACACGGACGACACGGCAGGGGCTGGCACCACCTACTACTATTTGGTTGAAGAAGTGAACGGCGGCGGCGCGTCGGGCCCGTCCAACCAAGCCAGCGCCACAACTCCGGCCCTCGGTTCACAACTCCTTGCTATCGACAGCGGCTCGACCGCAGCCGTTAGCCCGTTCGTGGCCGACAAAGAGTTCACCGGCGGCGCCACAATCGATCACGCCAATACGATTGATCTGAGCCACGTGAGTAACCCGGCTCCGGCAGCCGTATACCAGACCGGCCGCGACGGCAACTTCACCTACACCATCCCGGGCTTCACCGCCGGAACGAACTATCTCGTGAGGCTGCACTTCTGCGAGATCTTCTTCTCCACCGCCGGCTCGCGCGTCTTCAACGTAAGCATCAACGGCACGCCGGTGCTCACGAACTTCGATATCTTCGCCGCCTCTGGTGCTCAGAACCGGGCTATCATCGAGCAGTTCCTCGAGCCGGCGAATTCCAGCGGCGATTTTGTGATCGTGTTCACGTCGGTGGTGAACAACTCGCTGGTGAGCGGGATCGAAATAGACTCGACTAGTGGCGGGTCCTGCAGCGCAGCGCCGACAGCGCCGAGTGGTTTGACGGCCACAGCGGCCTCGTCGAGCCAGATCAATCTCAGCTGGACTGCCAGCACGGCTGGGACAGGCTGCTCCATCACCTACAACGTGTATAGCAGCACAACGTCTGGCTTCACACCATCGAGCAGCAACCAGATTGCCACCGGCGTGACAACGACAACGTACTCGAACACCGGTCTCGCTGCTTCGACCACCTACTACTACCTGGTTGAGGCCGTGGATTCATTCGGCTCATCCGCGGCATCGAACCAGGCCAGCGCCACCACCAGCGCCTCTTCGGGATCATGCACCAGCATCTGCATTGACCCCGGCTCAACGACGACGGTCAGTCCATTCGTAGCCGATGAGGACTTCTCGGGCGGCGCCACGCTCAATCATGCCAACACCATCAACACCAGCAAGGTGACCAACCCGGCTCCGGCGGCAGTTTACCAGACGGCGCGCGACGAGAACTTCACCTACACGATCGGCGGCTTCACGGCCGGGTCAATGCACACCGTCCGGCTGCACTTCTGCGAGACGTACTTCACGGCCTCGGGGAAGCGCACGTTCAACGTGAGCATCAACAGCACGCAAGTGCTGACGGATTTCGACATCTTCGCGACAGCTGGCGGGCAGAACATCGCCAATATCCAGCAGTTCACGGAGGCGGCGAATTCGAGCGGGCAGTATGTGATCCAGTTCACCTCGGTGGTGAACAACTCACTCGTGAGCGGGATCGAAATCGACTAACGGCTCAGGCAACCTCAGCGAATCTGGGGAGACCGGATGGTCTCCCCCATTCTCCTCTCAGAGGGTCCCAAGCACGATTACTTTTCCAGCGGGGCTCAAAAAACTCGTCGAGAAAGTTCGGAAGTCTCGTGAGTCGCGCCTTGCGCTTCTTCTTGCGTGGCTTAGGAATTCAAATCAAACGATTGGTGATAGGCGGGGATCGTCACCGGCCACTTGTATTGGCTGGTGATGGCGCCGCGGAAGGATTCGAGCGCCGCGGGTTCGCCGTGGACCAAAAACGTCTGCCGCGGCGGAGTCTTGAACCCCGATAGCCAACGCAAGAGTTCGCTCCTTCCCGCGTGGGCGGAAAGCTGCCCGAGCGAAATCACTTGGGCTCGCACGGGCACCTGCTGGCCATAGATGCGAAGATATTTCGCTCCGTCCTGCAGCGCGCGTCCGCCCGTGCCTTCGGCCTGATAGCCCACCAGCAGGACGGCGCTGCGCGAATCGGGAAGTCGGCGCACCAGGTGATGCAGAATGCGCCCGCCCGTGGCCATGCCGCTGGCCGAGACGATTATGCAGGGCGAGACCACTTCGTTGATTTTCTTCGAATCCTCCACGGAGCGCGCCAAGTGAACGTTCTGGATGCCCAGGGGATCGGGACTGGCATCCTGAGAAAGTTTCAGATCGTGGTCCGCGCGGTGGCGCACATACATTTCCGTCACGTTGATGGCCATGGGGCTATCCACGTAAAACGGCAGCTTGGGAATCCGCTGCGCATCCTCGAGCTGGCGAAGGTAATACATCAGCAATTGCGTGCGATCCACGGCGAACGCCGGAATCACGATGGCGCCTCCTCGCTTGGCGGTGCGGTTCACGATGTCGGCGAGTTCGTCGGTCACGGAGCTGGTCTCGTGATCACGATCTCCATACGTGGACTCGCACAGCAGGAAATCCGCGCGCGAGGGCGGTTCCGGATCGTTCAGGATGGGCTGGGAGTAGCGGCCCAGATCGCCGGAAAAGACGACCAGCGTCTGCTTGCCATTCTCGGTGATGGTCAGTTCGAGCCACGTGGCGCCCAGAATGTGCCCCGCATCATGGGGACGCACGGAGAATTCCGGGCTGATCGTGAAGGGATCGTTGCTTGGAATATCCTTGAGTTGCAGGAGCGCCGCCTGGGATTCCGCCACCGTATAGAGAGGGAGTGCAGGCTTGTGGCTGCTGAAGCCTTTTTTTTCGGCATAGCCCGCATCTTCTTCCTGCAAGTGCGCGGAATCAGGGAGCAGCAATCCGCACAGCTCGCGCGTGGCGGCGTTGGCATAAATAGGTCCGCGGAAACCGAAATTCACCAGGCGCGGAAGATAACCCGTATGGTCAATATGAGCGTGCGTCAGCAGCACCCAGTCAATCGTCGCGGGATCAATAGGCAGGGGTTCCCAGTTACGCTGCTTCAAATCCTTCGACCCTTCGAAAAGACCGCAGTCCACCAGCAGGCGCTTTCCGGCGGCCTCCACAAGATATTTCGATCCGGTTACCGTCCCGGCAGCGCCTAGAAACGTGATTTTTGGCATGGGCACGGTATTCTATGATGAATCGAGTGCTGTTCCAAATCATTGCAGCAGGATTCACAAGATTTGGCTCATTTAGTCGGAAGGGCGCTAGGGGAATTGACCCCGCATTGCTACAGCTTTGGCCGTATGGTCTTCCAGGCACCACCATAGGAGCATTGGCGTATTGCAGAAATTCTGCATGGGCGTTTGAATCTCTGAATGTGAAGGAGCAAAGAAATCATGTCGAAAAAACTTTGGATCGTTTGCGTGTTGGGTTTGTTGGCGGGCTTGCCTGGCCTGGCTTCCGCAAGCGAACGAAACGATGATGTGCAGCGCCTCGAAAGGTCCGCTCGTGTTTTCCATGAAATCATGAGCACTCCGGACAAAGGAATCCCGCAAGGCTTGCTGAATTCCGCGAAATGTATCGCCATCATTCCGGGCGACACGAAATTCGCATTCGTATTGGGAGGCGACTACGGCCGGGGCGTGGCCATGTGCCATACGCGTGCCGGATGGAGCGCGCCGCTGTTCCTGACCGTTGAGGGCGGAAGCATCGGCTACCAGATCGGCGGTTCTTCCACCGACCTCGTGCTTCTCTTCATGAATGACCATGCCTTGCACAGCTTGCTGAGCGACCGCTTTAAGCTCGGCGCTGATGCCTCTGTTGCGGCAGGCCCCGTGGGCCGCACGGCTGATGCGGCAACGGACGCGAAACTGAGCGCGGAGATTTTGGCTTATTCCCGCAGCAAGGGCATCTTCGCGGGAGTGAGCCTGGATGGTACCGTCGTGCACGCCGATAAAGACGCGAACGAAGCCATGTACGGTCCGGAGGTGAACCGTCATGCGATTCTAAGCGGCAACCTTCCGGCACCGGAGTCTGCTGCGCCATTGCGTCGGGAGCTCGCGGAATACACGAAGTAACAAAACGTGAATCGCCGGCATAGTCGGTCGGTGCAGGGGCTATGGGCAAGGGCGGCCTGCTATGGCAGGCCGCCTTTGCTCCCTCCCCAATAGCGCGAGAATCAAGCGAGATGATATGGAATGCGATCTGAAATTTTTCTCGTGACATCGTTGTTTTTGATTCTTACATGGCTAGGCGGCTTTTGCTTTCTCCACATCGGCGGAGCGCCTATCCGCTGGCTTCCTCTTTTTGCCTTGGCCTCCCTCGCGATTCACTTCTTAACTAGATCGAAAGCCGCCTAGCCACCGCGATGCCTTTCCTGCCCTAACTGGATAATTCTTCGCGAACCGGAATCCCTTCCCGGCTTAATCTGCGCGATAGCGCCACAATTTATTAAGTGTGCTGAGTTATCCAGGGTGAGGGGAGGGACCGTTCTCTATAAAGGGGGGTGAGAACGGTCCCCTGGGGGGAAAGAGCTGTGGAATGCGGTCAGTGGGTCGAAAACGTAAGCATCCGCATCATTCCCTATCTATAAAGCACGGGTCACGGCAACTACAATCAGGTTTGATTGGTATTTTGGGTGGGAGGTTCACTGTAGAACGAGACGGGGGAACTCACGCTAGAGGGTGTTCAAGCCCAGGTGAGACGACCCAATTCGAGGCGTCCCACCTGGATCCACAAATGGTCGCTGATTAATGGCGTCCGGCGCTCTGGGCCTTGCGTGCCCTTGTCCGGGACTCGTCGAGAGTTTTAATAAAGACACCAATTTGGTCTTCAGCTGCTTCTCTGGCTACCCCGTAGCGCTCCTGTACGTCGCGGCAGCCGGCGGTATTGTTTTCAGCGCCGCCAATGTTCCCCCAGGAGACACTTCTTCGGTGGACTTCACGCCCCAGGCCGAATTCGGCGCGGACATTTTCATCAAGCGCGGAAGCGCGGTTTTTCTCGAGGGCGCGGTGGTCCATCATTCGAACGACGATCTGGGTGCGCGAAACCCAGGCTACGATGCGGCTCTGTTCTTTACGATCGGTTACAGCTGGTTCAAGAATCCGAGATAATCGGCGAAAGCGCGTCTCCAGTTTGTTTGACGCTTCCCGTCACACGGTGCTATAAAAGATTTCATCATTGATTGTCCCCGGTGGGGCCGTGGCGCAGTTGGGAGCGCGCCTCGATGGCATCGAGGAGGTCGTGGGTTCGAATCCCATCGGCTCCACCAAATAACAAATAATCTGGTATTCTCCGCGTTTACATCCGATGACCGAATACGCGATGGAGCGCAACCCCCTCCTTTCTCTTATCACTTTCCTTATTGGGGCAGGACTGCTGGTCATCTTCGGCTTGGCGGCCGATGGGGCGGCCGGCGCGCAATTGAAGCCCGAGACCGTGGAGGCCTTTGACCGCTACATCCAGTCCCGCGAATTGCAGATGAATGGCACACTCGCATCGGAGAACAATTTTTCCTGGCTCGACACCGCGACCGGACAGAAGCGCGCCGAGGCCGCCGAAAAGCTCCCGCGTGGGGAAGTGGTCACCGAGGCTTTGGAACCCGCCGATTCGATTTCCGTTCCAGGCGGCCTGATTCACGATTGGATCGGAATCGTTTTTATTCCCGGTGTGACTCTGCCCCAAACGCTGGCGTTACTCCAGGATTACGATCATGCAGCCAAGGTCTATGCGCCCGAAGTTGAGAGATCAAAGCTGCTTTCTCGCTCCGGCAACGATTTCCGCGTGTTCTTGCGGCTCAAGAGAACGGGAGTTGTCACGGTGGTATTCGACACCGAATACGACATTCACTATGAGGTGGTTGGCGCGGATCGCGCATACAGCCACTCATATAGCACGCGCGTTGCGGAGGTCGAAAATCCGCACACGCCGCAGGAGCACGAAATGCCTCCCGGGACCGGCAACGGGTTTCTCTGGCGGCTATATTCCTACTGGCGGTTCGAACAGCGGGACGGCGGTATGTACGTCCAGTGCGAGGCGATTTCCCTGACGCGGGATATTCCAGTGGGGTTGGGATGGCTTGTTCGCCCATTCATCAAAAGCATTCCTGAAAAGTCGCTCACGTCGACCTTGGAAGAGACACGCAAGGCGCTCCAACCTGGCACGGGATCGCAGAGATGATTTTTGCTGTAATCGCACGCCCCGGTTTGCTTCGCATTTTTTCAGAGTCCCTGCCATAGTCCGGAGAAACCAAAATCCGGTGAAGGAGGAAACGAATATGACTACGAGCGAAGACGCCGCGCCCTCGCCAAGGCCCTCGGCGTTCAAAAATGCCGCCCGCATCCAGCAGAGTTTCTCGGCGCGCGCCGAGCGGCGGGCATTGCTGTGGCTGGCGGAGCGCATGCCGCGTTGGGTGAATTCGGATCATCTTACGATACTCGGATTCATCTCCATGTTGCTTGTGGGCGCGAGTTACGCATTCGCGCGCTGGAACCGGGCCGGTTTGATGCTGGCCACTTTTTTTCTGGCTCTGAACTGGTTCGGAGACAGCCTGGATGGAACCCTCGCGCGAGTTCGCAATTGTCAGCGGCCTCGCTACGGATTCTATGTGGACCATATCGTGGATTCCTTCGGTGCGCTGTTTCTCATGGCGGGCCTTGCGATTTCAGGCTACGCGGACTGGCGGATTGCCGCCGGATTGCTGGTGGCATTCCTGATGCTCTCGATCGAGGTATACCTTGCCGTGTACACGATGGGCGCGTTCCACATGTCGTTCTGGAGGTTTGGCCCCACGGAATTGCGCATTCTGCTCGCCTTGGCCAACACAGCCCTGTGGCTCCGTGGGAATTTCCGGGTTTTTGGCTCGCGCTATACCCTATTCGACGTAGGAGGCAGCGTGGGGATCGCGGGAATGGCCGTGATGCTGATCATTTCTACGATCTCGCATACCAGAACTCTCTATCGCGAGGAAACACTACCCTCTACGTAACTTACTGATTCAATTCCGGAAATGTATCAGGCACGCGCGCGCCCGATTTTTCTGCTATGCTGGCAACATAACAGGGCGGTGCGGTGTCCAATACAGTAGAAGCATGGCGCTCGGGAAATGCGGCGGAAGGCATGTCTGAACTGGCGCAAATCTGGCCGTGGGCAGGCGACGAAACCAGCCTGGTAACAGAGCTTCAGGCGGGTTCCGACGCGGCGTTCGATTGGCTGGTTACGCACTACCACGCCAGTGTATACAACCTCGCTTACGGAATCCTCGGGGACGCCGCCGATGCATCGGACGTCACCCAGGAGGTTTTTCTGCGCGCCTTCCGCGGGATTAGAGGGTTCCGGCGCGGGAGTTCGCTGAAGACGTGGCTTTACCGTATCTCTGTCCGCCAAGCCCTGAACCACCGCCGCTGGAGCTGGCGGCATCACCGGGAAAAGATTTCGATCGATGCAGAGAAAGAAAGCCATGGCCCGCTGCTGGAGCTGAAGGACGCGCAGGCCACGCCCTTCGAGCAGCTCGCTCTGCGCGAAGTGCAGGCGGTGGTTCGGCGGGCGCTCGGAGAGGTGCCGGCGCTATTTCGCAGCGCGGTAATTCTGAGGGATCTAGAAGGGCTTTCCTACGAAGAGGTGGCTGAAGTGCTCGAAATATCGGTGGGAACTGTGAAATCCCGCATCTTGCGCGGACGCCGCCTGCTGAAGGAGATTCTCGGCCCGCTCCTCGATGCGCCACGACCGAAGCTGGCCGCATTGCCGCCGCGCCAGGTCATAGAGGGCGCGCCGGATCGTCCTCGCAATATTCCTTCTGTTCAGCTGGGCGTGGTGGCGCGTGTCGCGCCCGGTTCGCTCGAGGGGGCGCATGGAGTGATCCGATGAACTGCCGCACGACAGGACGCCTGCTTCCCGGCTATCTCGATGGCGCCATTGGCTCGCGGGAACACGCCCGAGTGCGCGAGCATCTCGATTCCTGCGAAAAATGCCGCGAACAACTGGAGGGCTATGGCCGCATGGCAATGCGCCTGGCAAGCGTCGAACGGGCGCCAGTCCCTTCCAATCTAGCGACGCGGATTCGCGTCCAGACTGCGCAGGTGCGCTCCATGGGAGGTGCTCTTGCCCGGATGAGGTCGCGCGCGATGCTGGTCTTCGATCATTTTGTGCGGCCGCACGCCGTGCCTGCCACTGGCGGCATTCTGGCGGCGCTGGCGATTTTTGTGCTGCTGGTGCAGAACATTCTGGCGGGCGTCCCGATGGGCGGTGTTGTTCCAAACGACCTGCCCCTGAATCTGATTCAGCCTGCCGCGCTGGAAAGTTTGGCTCCCTTTCCGGCTCCGGGCATCGTTCCTGCGGACGGCCAGCCTAATTTGGGCGCCTTGGTGCTGGAGACCACGGTCAACGCGCAGGGCCAGGCCGTCTTCTACAAGATTCTTTCCGGCCCGAATAACGCTGTGGTGCAGCGACAAATTGATGAGGTTATGATGTTCTCGCGCTTCCGACCGCAATTGAGTTTTGGGCGTCCGTCGGGCGGGGGCCGTGTCCTGCTGGCCTTCAGCGAAGTTCGTGTGCGCGGGTAACTTCTTTCCGTGAAAATCGTTCCTGCGTGGTCCTGCCGGCCTTTCCTGGCTCCGTATGGCCCGGCCATTAGAGTTTGGGAGTCCGCTGGGGGTTCTCAGAAATTGACGAGTGGGCCGATCGCCAAGCACATACGCAAGCTCACCCAAAAGTTCGCATGGGTCGTTCTCGCGCTGATACTCTTCGGCGTTGTCGTTCCTCCCATTCACGCGGCTACCTTAGAGGAGCAAGGCCAGCAGGCTTCCACGAGCAGCTACACGGGCGTCAGCGTGGAGACGAGCCCGCAGATTTTCTCGACCATGTGCGCGCTCGATGCCGCGGGGTTCGGCGCGGACGAAAGCACGCTGGCGGAGATGCCCGAACGCCTGGCGCTGCGCGCGGACTTGCTCAAGATGCAGGGACCGGCGACCGAGGCCCTGCGCAAATTCTATCGCGAACATACGCTCGCGGATCCTGGTGAGACGCTCTCACGCTACCTGGCATTCGCCCTGGTCGTCGGTCCCCCGCCGGATTTTCGGTTCCAGGTGGACCCCGATTTGCTGCCGCCGGACGTCCTGGCGCTCGATGGATTTCAGGAAATTCTGGTCAACTTTTATAAGGAAGCGCATCTGGATCTCCGCTGGGCCCGAATCGAGCCGGAGTACGAACACGCCGCCGAGCGCTACCAGGGCCCGCTGAGCCGCGTCGTGACACTCACGCATGCCTATCTGCGTGAGGTGCTTCAGCACTCACATGGGGCTTCCTTCACCATCTACGTCGAGCCGCTGGCCGGCGCACGCACCACCTTGCGGAGTTTTGGCGATAGCTATGGAGTGGTGGTGGGAACGGGCCCTCAATTGCCCATAGACGACATCCAGCAAGCGTACCTGCATTTCCTGCTCGATCCTTTGCCGGTGCGCTATCGCGAGCAAGTGCAGAGCAAGAGCGCACTGCTCGATATCGCCGCGCACGCTCCCCGCCTCCCCGTGGAATACCAGGAAGATTTCACGGCGTTCACGGATGAGTGTCTGGTCAAGGCCGTGGAACTGCGGCTCCAGCATCCCGCGCCCGATGAACTCGAGTCGGCTCTCCGGGAAGACGATGAGTCCGGCTTCATACTCGTGCGCCCACTTGTCCAGCAGTTGCAGAAATTCGAAAAGAGCGAGCTCTCCATGCCGGAATATTTCCCTAACCTGATTGGGGGGATAGACGTCGCGGCCGAGCGGAAGCGTTTACAAAGCGTCGCCTTCGCTCCTGCCGCAACGTCTAGCGCTTCCACTTTCGATGAGGCATCCTCGGGGAATCAGGCATCGGAGCTTCGGCACTGGCTGGCGGATGGCGACAATCAGATCGCTCTTCAAAATGGGCCGGCCGCCGCCGCCGATTTCGAGAAGGTTTTGCAGAAATATCCCAACCAGCCGCAGGCCGTCTACGGACTTGCAATCGCGTCCGTACTCTCCGGTCAGGCGGGCCGCGCAAAGGAATTGTTCGAAGAACTGGTGGCCCCGAGTCCGTCGGCAGCGGCTCCGGCAGCAGCGGGAGGAACCGCGAATCCCGAAATTCTGGCGTGGTCTCATGTCTATCTGGGGCGCATCCACGATCTCGAGGGCGACCGCGAGCTGGCCGTCGGTCACTATCAGGCAGCTCTTGATGTCGAGGGCGCTCCCGAGTCCGCTCGCGTGGCCGCGCAGCAGGGCATGGACGCGCCGTACCAGCCCCCCGCACGCCCGAACGATAACGGAACACAACGCCCGTGAGACGCCAGGGATATTCTTGCGGTACGCGTATTATGGTGACTCAGCCTGAAGGGGAAGAAAAATGAAGCTTCATTCCATTCGCAACAGAATTGGATTCCCGGCGCTCCTGCTGGCATCGGGACTTGCTTCGATGGCAGCCGCGTACGCACAGCAAGGCTCGCCGGAGCCGAATAGTCCGCCCTCACTACAACAGCCGGGGAACCAGCAACAACAGGCGAATCCCGGCGCGCCGGGGCAACCGCCGCAAGCGGTCCCCACCGCTCCCGGTGGACAACCGGAAGTCCCCAAGGTGAATACCCAGGAAGAAGCGGACTACAAAGCGCTATTTGACTCGAAGGATCCCGGCACGAAAATCCAGCTCGGCCAGGGTTTTCTCGAAAAGTACCCCACGAGCCGCTACACGCAGGGCGTCTATGAACAGCTCGTGAAGGCGTACTCGGCAAAAGCGGATTGGAATAATTTTTATGCCATCACCAAGAAGGCCCTGGCGAATGATCCCGACGACGCGGATGTTCTGGTTTTCGTCGGCTGGGTGATCCCGCATATTTATGATCCGAAAGACCCGGACGCGAATGAGAGGCTGAACGACGCCGAGAATTACGAGAAGCACGCTCTGCAAATTATTCCCCAAGTGCCAAATAACGGCGCAATGACGGATGATCAGTTTGCCGCCGGCAGGGCTGGCCTTTTGGCCGAGGCGCACAGCGCGCTAGGAATGATAGATTTCCGGCGTGGAAACAACGAGGATTGCGTCAAGGAACTCCAGCAGGCGGTCGCAGGCATGACCTCCCCGGACCCAACGGACTTTTATGTGATGGGGCTCGCGCTCGAACAATTGAAGAATTTTGCCGCAGCGGCGGATTCATTCGGGAAGTGCAGCTTGATTCCTGGGGACCTCGAGGACCGCTGCAAGCAGGCTGCGGACCGCGCACACAACGAATCGCCGCAGCCCAAGTGATCCGCAAGGTACAATCCACATCATGACTCCGAAGGAGTGCGCGGAACTCGAGTCCGTCCTCGGCCATCATTTCGAGCGCCCCGAACGCCTGGAGCGCGCGCTCACGCACCGGTCGCACCGGCAAGACTCAGGCGGCGTGGACAATGAGCGGCTCGAGTTTTTGGGCGATCGCGTTCTGGGGCTGGTCGCAAGCGAGCGGCTCTGCCATGCGTTTCCCAGTTGGGACGCGGGAAAGCTCTCGAAAGGTTTGGCGCGGCTGGTGAGGGCTTCGTCCATCCATTCGGCGGCCCAGCGCCTGAATCTCGGCAGATACTTGCGTTTGGGTCCGGGCGAAGAGAAGACCGGCGGGCGCCAGAAAGAGCGGCTTCTCGCCGACGCGTTCGAGGCCGTTGTGGGCGCAATTTATCTGGACGCGGGTCTCCCGGCAGCGGCCGCCTTCTTGCGCCGCAGCCTCCTCGATCCGGCTCTAGAGGGTGAGGCGGAGGGACTCGAACGCCCGGATCATAAATCAGCCCTGCAAGAATGGCTGCAGCAACGCGGGCTTGCCGCAGTCGAGTATCGCATCCATAAGGAATCAGGGCCGGAGCATCAGAAGACATTTGAAGTCGAAGTATGGCACGCCGGCCGGACGCTCGCCGCATCCGAGGGCCGCAGCAAGAAAGAAGCGGAGCAGGCTGCGGCACGGCTGGCGCTGGAACGCTTGGAAGACGGCCCTTTGGAACGGCACTAGAGGATGGTCTGAATTTCGGCGTCAATGGAAACGTGCGTTTGCGGGAATCCGTTGATCTCAAAGCTCACGCCTGACTCGTTGCGAAAGTGAAAGAAGCGACTGATATGGTAATCCTCATCGAATACGCTGAACATGCGCTCGACCTCCTGCCGGGGAAGCTCCAGCGATGCCAGTGCGGCAGGGTTTCCGTAACCGCCCGCCGCGGCCAGGTATTTTTCGACCACCTCGCGCAGGTTCATTGTCAGCTCGGTTTCGCCGGTATGGTAACAGATGCCGGCTTAGATTGCCCTCGCGCGGTTTCGTGCACCTCATCGAAACCTGCGCTTCCGGCGATTTGGCGTCGCTGGAGGCGGGGCTTGTGCGCGCCCGGGTTTGATGCTAAAAATGTATTCAACACCGCGCGACGGGGCTGTGTGGACGCGCTGAAGAAAGCCCCTGTTCCAGGAGGGTGTTGATGGCGTATGTGATAGCCGAACCGTGCATCGGGGTCAAAGACACTGCCTGCGTGGATGTGTGCCCCGTGGACTGCATTCATCCGCGAAAAGACGAGGCGACTTTCGAGGCCGAAAAGCAGCTCTACATCAATCCCGACGAGTGCATTGATTGCGGGGCCTGCGTCCCCGTCTGCCCGGTAACGGCCATTTTTGCGCTCGAAGACCTTCCCGAAAAGTGGAACGGTTTCACGCAAATCAATTCCGAGTGGTACAAAACTAAAAAGTGACGGCACGCTGGGGAATTCATAACAGCTGTTCCTCATAATTCTCAGGGGCCTAATTAGGGGAGGGAGCCATGAGCAATGCGCGACGCTTGCGGGCCTCATTGTATGCGGTGGTGTTTTCACTTGCGGTCCTCGCATGCTCACCACACTCCGCCGCGCAAAACACCGGAACGATCGTGGTGCCCGCGCCGCCTTTTATAATCAGCAACACGCCGGGCGTTGAAAGCCATCAAGCGGAGCAGGATCCCGAAAGTCCGGAGTTTGCTTACGATCCCCAGACGGGTCAGAGCCTCAAGTGGGACGCCGCCAAGAAATCCTGGGTGGACCAGAAAACCGGCGAGGCCCTCGGCTTCGACGGGAAACTAGCAAGTGACGGCACCATAGTTCCCGCAACGCCGGCCGCTTGGATCGACACCGGAGACGGCCCCAAATACCAACACCTGGCAACCCAGGACATCAACAACCCCGAAATTGCTCATGGCTTTACGCATTCCTATAAAGGCGAAGTGGCCGAACCCGGCGGACTTCGATACCACTGGGATCGCGCCAAAAACTCCTGGGTGGATGACGACACGGGAAATGAGATCGGCTTCAACGGCTACATGCCTGCAGCGCCCCAGGAAACGACAGGTTCGACGCCTGCACTGACCGCCTGTCCCACACAGGAAGAGTGCGACCGGTTGAAGGAACTTTACATGATTGCGGACAAGGTGTCGGTCGCGGCCGGGCAGACGCTGATCCAAGCCACGGCCGATCGCGATAGGGACCTCGCGCAAGCCGCCCAGCTCGATAAATCGGCTTCCCACCGGGGCGACCCGGATGTTTCCAAAGCGGAGCAGCAGCAGGCGCAAGGGCTTCGGGACAAACTCCCCAACGCCCAGTCCAACTACAACACGGCGTATAAGGCTACCACCGCCGCTTGCGACGCCTGGCAGGATTGTCTTAAGCGAATGAAGGACTGCCCGCCAAAGGCGGGACCCGCACTGAATGGGAACGGGACAGGTACGGCGGCCCCGGCCACGAGCGAGTGGCAGGTGTTCTTCCCAGGTGTGCTTTACAATACACGGACGGGGTTATTTTACGGGTACGGTTTCGTGGATGGCAAGCTGACGCTGACGGAGGGTTATCGCGCCCCTCGCAGCTGGGACAATACCGGTATCCGTTATCCCGCGCCGCCGGCACCGGCGGGCCCACAATCGGGCACAGGGAATTCACAGAATGGCACGGGCGGTCCGCAGACCGGCCCGGGGAACTCACAGAGTGGGGGGAGTTCGCAGACAGGTGCCGGGAATTCACAGACAAGTACCGGCGGCGCGCAGACGGGCCCACCAGCAACGAGCACTGGGGGAACACAGATGGGTGCCGGCGTCTCGCAGACGAGTACCCCAAGCTTTCAATGTACGGCCAACACTCCCACTCTCCGCCACGAGGGGTTGGATGAATTAATAGCAGACATTCCCCTGAGTTGCACTGGCACGGTTCCTTCCAACTCCAGCATAGGTCTGCGCTCCAACGTGCCCTTCAAGGACATGGATTTGCGATATAGTTTCGGTTCAACCCCATCCACAATTTCAGGGACGCCGGGATACAACGGCCACAGCGAGCGCTTTAACCTGCCTGATAATTGGGGCAAGGTATCGGACTTCAAAATGGATTTCGACGTGAAGTATGACTTGACGCCGGGCTATGATCACCTCAATTTGCGCTTTCGGGGTTCACCGGGTATCGACATCACTCCACGGGACTGGACAGCGTCTATAACGAACAACCAGCTCGGCGGTTTCACACCCTCCGCTGGTTTTGTGGATACGGCCAGATATTTTTGGGAACATAATCGCATGCCGGCGCAGTGCACGGACACGACCACGACGACGTATGTGCCTCGCAACGATTATGGGCTGACTGTGACCCCCTTGGATTCGGGGTTGGGTTTTACTCCCTCTCGGTGCAACTTCAACCCCATGACGGGATCGATGACACTGGGAGGATCAAATGATTTTGGTTTTGGAGGGTGGAGGGGGTCGCCAGCACCCAATACGCCGGGAGGCGTATACAACAGCGAGTCCGGGTTTCAAGTCACCCCGAACCAAAGCGGCGGTTATCTGAATGGGGGATGGGGCCAGACGCCGCGGAATTTTCTGGGCGGGGGGTTCTACAATCCCCTGCCTTTCGCTTTCAATCGGCCGCAAAGCTATTACGATGATAATGGCCCGCAATCACGCTTCCTAATTGCTGATCCGTGGAATATGAAACCGTCCTACTGCGACTACGATTTCCCGGACAAGCTGCGGGCGTTTCCCGCGCTCGCCCAGGCGCTGGCGGCGGAGGCCCGGTCGCGGCGCCCGCGCGAAAGCCGCGCCTCCAGTGAACCAGGGAATGCGCACTTCCAGGTTGTTTCCATGAGGAGCAGCGCGCCCGTTTCCAATTCGCCCAGCCGTGCGGCGGGACGCGCGCAAATCGGCGGCCGGGGGCCGGCGCAGGTGAATATCGAAGCCCGCGTCGTGGAAACGACGCGGACTTTTACGTATTCGATCGTGGCCAACGGAAAATCCACGGGCCAGACGTTCGAGCTTCAGGTGGCCGATCCGAGCGGCAAAGTGAAAACCGTCGCGATGCGCGACGGCACGGTGCTCGAAGCCATCAAGCCCGGCGTCACCCAGCCGGTCGCGGCGTCCGCCGGAGACGCCGTGGTGAAACAGCCGCTCAACGGCTACTGCCTCGAATTCCACAAGCCGGTGCCGGCGGAAGGAACGCAATACCGCATCGCGGACCAGGCCACGCAACAAAGGTACGCCTCGCTGCGCTTCCTGGACAGGGCCGCCGCGCAAATGGCGGAGAAGAACGAGTTCCATCCCGACAGCGATCCGGATGCATACAAGAATATAATTTTCCAGTATGCCGTATGGAGCAAGCTCGAGGGCTGGGGAGAGCAGGAATTCACGCAGCACTTTGTGGAGCGGACCAAGCAGAACGCGGAAGATCTCCACGTGCCCTGGACCAAGGAGATGGAAAATCAATTGCTGGCAGCGGCGCCGGGCCGGTGGGCTGACATTTCGGAATTGATGAATCAGGCACAGGCCCTTGAAAAGGCGTCAGACGAACGTCGAAACACAAGACAATCAAGGGAGCAACGTTAATCATGGGGTCAGGCGGGCCACGTTGTTCGTCTTAAAAAACTCTGAGGGGAGGATTCGATGAGAAAGTTCGCTTTCGTTGCGCTGGTTGTTGGATGCATGGCCTGTGGAATCGGCTCCGCCAAGGCCGCGGCGATGCGGCAGGGAGGTGGCGGCACCACAGTCACAGTTACGAACAATGGCTCGCCCGCCAGTGGCGTTACGGTTGTGCTGGATCTTTCCAACATGGGCAAGACCGCGCACTCGACGGTCACAACCGAAAGCAATGGCTCGAGCGTGCTCGATCTCTCCAATATAGGCAAAGCGAGAGTCGATGTGTATGTAGAGGTATGCCAGAATGGGCAGCGCGTCCTGATTGTCAATTCGGGCGCAGTACCGCCCGATGATGGAACCTGCCACGACAGGAAAAAAGTCGGCACCGTCTGGCTGCACGGAGGGGACACCCTCACAGTGGACACTGGGACGGGAACCGCGACCGTTACGCCTGGCCCGAGCACGAGTTCGACGGGATCGCAGTACGAAACCTATAAGCCCTGGGAGGTTTACGGCGGCTTTGACTATCTTCGATTCCGCGCGGACGGGTATGACTACAACTTCGCGGGTTTCGATACAACACTGCTGTATAACGTCAACTCACACCTGGGCATTGGCTTTGGCTACGGGTACAAGAGACTTTTCGGAGAGGATTATAGCGAGACCCGCCAGACCTTTGCGGGCGTCGTTCAGGAAAGCTGCCGGCATGAAAAGTACACTCCATTCGCCCAAATGCAAATCGGCGATGCGCGCTTCTCCGAGCCCGGGTATGCTGCGGAAAATGGCTTTTACTTGAAGGCCGGTGGAGGTGTCAAAATCAATCTCAACTCTACCTTCGCTTTGATTCCGGCACAGGCGTTCTGGGATTATAATCACGTGGAAGGGTACTCGTTTAACAACTTCGATTTGGGGGCGGGAATTTCCATCTCGCTCGGAGCCCCCAAATAATTCGCTCCCCCAGCGGCTGACGCCGCGCTGATTTTTCCGCCGCCAGGGCACGGCGCCAGCCGTGCCCTGGTGGAAACGCGCTTCCTTCATACATCCGTGGAAATTCCTGCACTGGAAGACCTTCCCAAAAAGCGAAGCACCTGCACGCGAATCAACGCCGATTGGTTAAAATCAGTTCGCCCTGCGATTCCCATCTGTTGTATCGTACGAAGCAATAGGAGGGCGGGATGAAGCGCGGGCGGCTCATGGTGGGATTGGGAGCAGCGGCTGCTCTGCTGATACTTTTCAGTGTAGTGGCTTTCTGGAGTGTCAGAGAGCGGAGCGCTCCGGCGCCACCGGAGCAGGTTGGGACTTCTGAAAAGGAAGCGCCGCCGGCGAGCGCCCCTGAGCCGACAGCGAACGAGGCGCCAGCCAGTGAGGCGCCAGCGCCCACAGCGGAACCACCGAATGTGACCGCAGAGGCCCCGGCCCCGGCATCCGTGCTGCCCGAGGGCCGGAAGCAGGGCAAACGGAAGAGTTCCCAGGAGCCTGCGGCATGGGTCGGAGCCAGTAACGAAGCCTCCGATGAAGGAGGTGCCGCAGCCTCGAGTCAAGCTGAGCCCGAAGCCTCGAGTCAAGCTGGCGCCGAAGCGCCGTCCACTACCACGAGCTATCCTCTTGAAAGGTCCTCTTATACCCCTAGCTCGGGTCCAGTCTACAATGCTATTTTCTCGCCAAAGTTGCCCGGCACGCTCAACGGCCTGGTTGACCGCAAAAGCACGCAGGTTGATTTTTATATAGGCAAGCCCAGCGAAGCCAGCGCGATTCCTTTCGAGGCGGCCTCGGTGAATAAGAAGATTCTGTCGCAGACCGGGATGGAGAGTCTGACCATTACTCTCACTTGCGGATTCTGTGATGGGAAGACCGTCGAGGAACAGGTGATTGCGTTCTCTCCCGCAACTTCCGAGCAATCCAGCGATGCGACCTTCCAAATTGTTCCCGATCGCCGGCTGACAAAAAATGGAATGGCAAACCTGGCCTTCCAGATAAAAAATATGGGCATTGTCTACGACAATATCGTGCTCGATGTTTACGTCGGGAACGCTGGACAGCCTGCCGAGGGTGGGGCGGCTGTTTCCAATGCGCAGCCGTCCACTGAGGTAAACGTTCTTGCTCCGCCGGATGCGAGGCCCGCCGATCTGACGATTACCTGCTTTCAGGACGGCAATTCCGTTGCAGTCACATTGGATCCAGGCCAAAACGCGCAGCTGATTCAATTGTTTCGCGGGAGACAAATGAAAGATGCCACGCATCCGCGCGTTTTCCATACGGGGATCACCGTGAGTGCGCTCTTGCAAATCGAGCGAAACGATTATTTTTACCTCGCGTCGCTGGTGGACCAATCTCCGGATCTCACGAAGGCCCTGAGCGGCGACCCCCAAGCCGGCATCGCATTGTCCGGTTCGACGACTCTTACCGCGGACGAAGAACAGCAGCTGCTCGACCGGCTGTATGACCAGGGGCAAACACTCTATCGCAAACTCTTCATCAATTCGCCGGATGCAGACCTTCGGGATCTGATGACGGATTTTGATGGATACTCCGCGACCGGCGCGCCAGCCCTGATCCGAATTGAGACGCACTCGATCAATATTCCCTGGCAATTCCTCTATCCTCCGGTTTCGAAGGGCCAAGCCAAGGTCCCCAGCGGCTTTTGGGGGTTTCGCTATGAAATTGTGGTGGACCCGCTGGCTGAGAAGGCTCCCGGCTACTATCCCAATAAGCCGCTGGAATATGGTGCGGGCCCACTGCTGCTTGCTACGTATCACGCGGTGGACTCCGATTCCGCCAACGACCAGGAAGTATCCAGTGAAGGCAAACAAATGGGTATATTTCTCGGCTCACAAATTGGATTCAAAGGGATTACCAAGGTTGATTCCAGGAAAGATTTTCTGAATGAGCTTCAAATGAACGGCGTTGCGATTCAACTGGTCGTGGCATTCACTCATGCGGAGGGGGACACGGCTCTTCAGCAGACGAATGGCGGCGAGATACAAGTGACGCAAAGGCTCGCGGGGCCGGAACTGAGATTCAGCGACAATGAGTACGTCACGCTCGACGCCCTGGACGAGCTTTCGAACGGACTTCCAGCACAAGATGAGCTGCTCCTCACCAATCGCCCGCTCGTTTTGCTGAATGGGTGCGAGACAGGCGCGGCCGCCCTCTATGAGGGGATTGACCGAAGCTTTCCCGCCGAGTTTTTGCAAATGGGCGCTCGCGGCGTGATTGCCACAGAAGCGCCTATCTGGACTTCCTTTGGGTATGAATTTGGCTCCGCTCTCATGCTCAATTTGAAATCCGGGCAGACTGCTTCGCTTGCGCTCTTGAGCGCGCGGCAGACGTTTCTGCAGAAACACAACAACCCACTCGGACTGTTGTACTCCTACTACGGTGGCGTAAAGGCTTCCATCACGCTTCGATGACGCCCACGCGTCCGCAATTCTCGAAAGGCATCCCCCGTTCGACCGAACAGGGAATTGCGCTCTTGCGGAAAGCCATTGACTGGATGTTGACGGCAGTGTAGCTTCGCGCTTCGGATGGCAACGCGAATGAAACTCAAAACCCTCGGCTGGATTGTTCTTGCTTTCGCGGCCTCGGCGATACCCTCGGCTGGCCAGTCTTCCGCGCCTCCGGCCTCCTCAAACAACTCGAGCGCGCCGGCGGCGAATGGCAGCCAACCTGCATCGGGGGGCCTTGGCTTCTCCATCGAAACGGAGATGCTCACCTACAAGTCGATCGAAGCGGATAGCGAAGTGCTTGCTTGCGAAATTGCGCGATACCTGGGCGCAGCTGCTGCCGCATCGCCCAACGTGCCATGCTCCTCCACACCCGCAGGAGACAACCGTACCGGCGTGGTGATTGTGTCGCCGAGCAGCGCCATACTTGCGGATTTTCAATTGTGGCGCGCGGACATGGCGGCAATGAACACACTCGAACTTAGGGCGGAAAAACCGTGCGGAGCGCAGCCTGCGACGACAACCGCGCCGAGCACAATGGGTGCCCCACTGCTGGGCGCGACACCCATAGGCCAGGCTATTCCACTCATACAGGGCATTCTGGGGGCCTTTGCAACGAATCAATCCATTTCTCCGGTCACCGGGACAGTGCATGACCAAGCGCTCATGGACGAAGTGGCCAGGCAGTTAAGGGCGCTCAATGTCTCCGTGCTCGTGCCCGAGACATATAGTCCCTTCGCCTTGGGGGGAACGGATTATGCCAATTCTCCATTTCTCGCGAGCTTCACAAGGCTGATCAACACTCGAGCCGCATGCCTGCAAGCCGAGAAGGACGCCTCGGCACAGCAAAAAAACGAAATTGACAGCATTATTGCAGGCATAGACCAGTTCATGGAATTGGTTACGAGCTCCGCACCGCCATCATCTGCCGGACAGGCCAACAAAACAGAGGATAAAAATCCGCCCGCGCCAAGTCCCGTCCCTGCGGAAAACCAGCCATCCGCGGAGCCTCCTTCTCACATCACGTCGCTGCTGGCCGCCGACGGGTTGGCGCGGGGAATTGGCGTAAAGCCAGACGGCACAATGCCATCCGGTTCCCCATGGCAGCACATACTTTGGCTGAAGGCTCTGGAATCAGGCGGGTCCGTTACGAAGGAAGGAAACATCTTTGGGAGCAAGGCTTCTTTCAGCGGCGGCGCGGTAGTCACCTACGCCCTATTTAATCTCGATGGGAATCTCGATTGCTCCGGAAACGTCTACGACTATGCAGGTTTCATCCCGGCCAAACGGTTCCGCGAGGCATTTCTTAAAATGGAGACGGATCCGACAAAGCAGTTGCCCGTTTCACCGGGAAGCTGTAGTTCCCCAAAACCCTCGAATTAGTCCGATAAACGGTTCTTCCCACCTACATGACAAGATCGGGGCACAAGACATTCACTTCCGCTCGTGGACCGGCCTGATCCTGGGGAGCCGCCGCGGACCGGGATCGCTGCCCTCGCCGAGCATTTCCGCCCATTTCCCGGCCTCGCTTCGCAATTCGGCGAGCGCGAAACCGCGGTGATCGCCGGGGAAGCGCCCGAGTTTGACAATCCCGGCAGCGAGCAGCGATTCCGCGCCGCGACGGTTTCCGCGCTCGTAATGGTGGAAGGCCGCGGCGAGCTGGATGAGCCCTTGCAAAAAGGTCTTTTCCGGTTCGGCTTCGCGCAGCCAGATTTCCTCCCACACTTCGTGGGCCTCGAAGAATTCCCGGGCATTGAAATGCTCGAGACCGCGCTCGAATATTTCATTTTCTCTTGAGGACTTCATCGCCATCTCCCCATTATGGACGAAATCTCCCGGTAAAAGCGGCGCGAATCCGCTGCGCCGGGTTTCGATTGAGTGGAGCTGCTTCGAACGGTTTGCGCCCGTCGGGCCCGCAGGTTATTCTGTCAAGTTCGACTGAGGCCCATCGGTGTCCAAATTCCAGTTTGTCCTTCTCATGCACGCGCACCAGCCGGTCGGAAATTTCGACGAAGTATTTGAGCGCGCTTACGCGGATTGTTATTTGCCGTTTGTCGAAGTGCTTGCCCGGCATCCGGCCATTCGCCTGGGCCTGCATTATTCGGGGCCGCTGCTGGAATGGATCGAGCGCTCGCACCCGCAATATTTCGACCGGCTCCGTGCGCTCGTTGCGCAGGGCCAGGTCGAGATGGTCGGCGGAGGCATTTATGAGCCTGTCCTCATCGCCATTCCCCCGCAGGACCGCCGGGAACAGATCACGCGGCTCGCGGATTACATCGAGAAACATTTTAAGGTGCGGCCGCGCGGCGCGTGGCTGGCAGAGCGCGTGTGGGAGCCGCAGCTGCCGTCGTCTCTCGCACAGGCCCGAGTGGAATATGCTCTTGTGGACGACAACCACTTTCTCGGCGCTGGCTTCGAGCCTGAGCAGCTCTATGGGCACTACCTTTCGGAGGACTTGTGCCATGCCGTGAAGGTCTTGCCAGGATTGAAGCCGCTGCGGTATACGATCCCATTCCGCGATCCCGCTGAGACGACTGAATTCCTGCACCGCGCCGCGGGGGCGCATCCGCGCGGATTCGCCACCATGGGCGACGACCTTGAGAAATTCGGCATGTGGCCGGGCACCAACGAACACTGCTATCGCAACGGATGGCTCGAGAAATTCTTCTCCGCTCTCGAGCAATGCGCCGCGTGGCTGGAAATCTGCACGCCCACGGATGCGCTGGATTCGCATGCGCCGCTGGGCCGCGCGGATCTTCCGTCGGCCTCTTACACGGAGATGTCGGAGTGGTCACTGCCGGCGCCGGCACGAAGCCGATACCACGGTCTTCTCGAGGAGTTTTCCCCTCGCCAGGATGTGCTGCCATTTCTGCGCGGTGGGATTTGGCGCAATTTTTTCAGCAAATATCGCGAAGCCAATCTCTTGCACAAGAAGATGCTGCACGTCTCGGAGAAAGTCAAAAAGCTCGGGCAAAGCCGCCGCCGCGATAAGGTTTTTTCCCAGGCGCACGAACAAGCTACAACGCTATTGCTGCGGGGGCAGTGCAATGATGCCTATTGGCACGGCGTTTTTGGCGGGCTGTATTCGCCGCACCTGCGCACGGCTGTCTGGAATTCACTCGCCCAGGCCGAGACCATCGCCGACGCCCTGGGGCGCCGAAAGCGCCAATACGCGGAGGTGCTGACCCTCGATTTTAATGCCGATGGGCACGACGAAATCTATTTCACTTCGGACCGCTACGCCGCTTTGATTGAGCCGGAGAATGGTGGAACGCTAAGCGCGCTCGATTTCCGTCTCTCGAATATCACACTGATTAATTCCCTCATGCGGCGGCTGGAATCCTACCATGCCGCTTTGCGGGATTCGTCCGCGAAGAACGCACAAGCCGTGCAATCCATCCATGAGCAGACCCGCACGAAGGAAGACGGGCTCGAGCGCTGGCTGAACTACGACCGCTGGCCTCGTCACGCGTTCCGCCTGCTCCTTTTCGGGCAGGAGAAGAGTTACCCCGATTGCCCGGCGGTGCACCTCGATGAAGACGCCGTGTTGGCGGGGGGCCGTTACCGCGTCGTGGATTTGTCCTCGGACCGGGTCACGCTAGCCTCGAACGATAACCCCGATTGGCCTGCGGAGAAGACTTTATCCTTCCTTCCGACACCCGATGGATTCGATATCCTCTGCGACGTCGTACTACGCCGTGGCGCGCCAGGCGCTGCATCAGTGCTCCTCGGAATTGAAGTAGTGGTGAATTTTCTGGCGCCTTCGGCGCCCGGCCGCTATTTCGAATCGGATGGCAAGCGGTTCCCCTTGCGATGGGGCTCCGCGGTGCCCGGGGGGACTCTGCGCGTGGTAGACGAATGGCAGGGAGCAGGCGTCACCCTGGAAGCCTCTGGCGCCCGCAATTTCTGGATCGCGCCGATTGAAACCGTCTCAGAATCCGAAGATGGCTTCGAGCGAATTTATCAAGGATCGCAAGTAATCGCCATCTGGCCCGTGGAATTGGCGCCCGGCGGCGAATGGAAGGGACAGTTGGCCTTCCGAGTTGCACGCCTCTAAGTTCGAATCCGCGAGCGGCCATCGGTTGCCCTCGCGCGCAATGCTTTGCTACAGTTCCCGAGCACGGAGGATTGGCATGACGCTTTCGCAGGCACTGCTCGATATTCTGGCTTGCCCCGTATGCAAGACGCCGATCAAGCTGACGCCCGATCAACAAGGCTTGAAGTGCGCCACCTGCCGGCGCGTCTATCCCGTTCGCGACGGCATACCCGTCATGCTGATTGACGAAGCGCGCATCGAAGCCGAGTGAAACATCCTGGGCATTCGCCGGTCCTTATTACTTACGCGATTTTGCCGGGCGTGCCTCTCAATATGGCGGGAAACTAATGGACTGGTCCTTGATGTCCACCCAAAGCTCGACTTCCTTGACGTTGTTCTGCCCTGGCGCGTTGTCGTCCGCTGGAAAAGATTGATCCGGACTGACGAGGATCTTTACGATGACGCTCGATCCGCCGCCCTTGGGAGCCTCCGATTGCTCGATACGGAAACTTCTCACGGGACCGTAGTAGCCATTCGGTCCCCAATCATTCAGAAAATCCTGGAACGAATAGGACGCCGAGGGTTGCCAGATTTGATAGGCCTGCTCCATATTCCCGGCAATGACCGCGTCCATAAAATGGCGAACCGTGATCCTCTCCTTATGGAAGCGCAAGAGATACCATAGGCCGCCTGCGCCGAGGACGATGAAAGCAAGGGCGATCAGGGCATAACGCCGTCTTTTGGACATCGGATGTTCGAGCGGCAAATCGAAAACGGGCATGAAGTCTCCCTTGGAAGCTACAGTTGGCGCTTGAACAGCGCCATGGACCCCGCAATCATCACGGCGGCGAAACAGAGCAAAATTAGCACGTCCCGATAGATACCTTCAATGCCTGTGTTCTTGAGCGTGAGATTCCTCAGCGCGTGTACCGTGTAGGTGAATGGGTCCACGTACGAGATCCAGCGCAGCCACGGCGGGAACGCCTCGACGGGGTACACGGCGCCCGAGGGGAAAAATAATAGCGTGTTAAGGACGCCAAAGATCGCGCGAGGCACCAGCGGATCATCCACGCGCACCATCACCAGAAACATGAAGCTGATCATGGCCAGCGAAGCAACCAGCACGACCAGGCTCAAATAGAATAGACGAACCGGATCCCATAGCCGCGGAATCCCGGCGATCAGCCCGCCGATAATCACAAGCACCATCCCGGCCAGAGTTCCCTTCACCGCGCCGGCACCGATCAGTCCCATGACGAGTTCCGATTTATGAATCGGCGTCAACAGATATCCTTCGTGCAGGCCGCGCGATTTGTCGTCAATAAACGTGATGCCGCCGCCGATCATGGCTACGATGAAAATGGCCATGGCCGCGGACCCGGCGAGCAGATACTTGATGTAATCAATGTAGGGATAAATTTCGACGACATTCAAACTCACCTGGCTCGCGAGCCCCGAGTCCACGTCCGGCGCGTTCAGCTCGTCCACCATCTGCTGAATGCGCTCAAGAAGAGCGCTCGAAATGAACTGGTCGGTGTTGTCTTCCGTGAATACAATGCGCGGCCGGTCGCGCTGATAAACGCGGCGCGAAAAATCCTCCGGAATCAGAATCACGCCCCGGACAAAACCGGCGCGCAGGTCGTCTACTGCTTCGGGCAGGGAGTTGTAACTCACCACGCGGAAAGTCTTCGGGCCGGCGGCGATGGCGTCGAACATCTCATGAATGCGCCACGATTCCACCGTGTGGTCCTCGTCCACCACGGCGATCGTCGTCCCCTTGATTTTTCCGCCGAAGGCGTAGCCTAGGACCACGAGCTGCACCAGCGGGAAGACCATCGAAGCCATCATCAGCGCGGGGCTCCGGGCAAATTTCCGCATGTCGCGCTCGATCAGCGCCCAGATGCGATAGAACTTCACGGCTCGAAACCCTCCTTGGTCGTGCGCATCCGCGCGCGGGACGCCAAAGCCCCCTTAGCGGTAGAGGTGGCTGATGTCATAGCTGGCCCCTTCGCGAGCTGCGTCGCGTAGCTCGCGCCCTGTGTAATGCAGGAAAACGTCGTCGAGAGTCGTGCTCTGCACAGCCACTTTGCGCACGGTGACGTGGCGCGCGCGCGCCAGGTCCATCAGCGCGGCGACCGTGGCGGGACCGTCGTGCGAGGCGATGTGGACAACTCCGTCGCGCTGCGTCACGCTCGCGGCCTGCGCCAGGCCGCGCAGTTGCTCGATCCAATCCCTCGGCGCTCCATCGAATTCCGCCTCCACGGCGTCGGTTCCCGGAATGCTGTCCTTGAGCCTCGTGGGCGTATCCAGAGCCGCGAGCTTGCCGTGATCCACGATGGCGATGCGATCGCAAAGCTTGTCGGCCTCGTCCATATAGTGCGTGGTAAGCAGAATCGTCAGTCCTGAATTGCTCCGCAGAGCGCGAATCATTTCCCACACGTTCGTGCGCGACACAGGGTCGAGCCCCGTCGTCGGCTCATCGAGGAACAGGATCTTGGGAGAATGAACCAGGCCGCGCGCGATCTCCAGGCGCCGCCGCATGCCTCCCGAAAAAGTGCGCACCAATGCGCCGCGGAATTTGAGCAGGTCCACTGATTCTAGCAGCCCGTGGATCAGCGCCTCGCGCTTTTCCACCGGCACGCCGTAAAGCTTGGCGTGAATCAGCATATTCTCGTTCGCGGTAAGTTCCGGATCGGATGTGAACGCCTGCGGGATCACGCCGAGCGCATGGCGCACGCCGTCGGCATCGGTGCGAATGTCATGGCCGGCAATTCGCGCGGTGCCCGAAGTGGGCGGCGTGAGCGTGGTCATCATGCGAATCAGCGTGGTCTTTCCGGCGCCATTGGGCCCGAGCAGACCGAAGATTTCTCCCTCGGCGACGTTGAAGCTGATGTCGTCAACGGCGACCAAATCGCCGAACCTCTTTGTGAGATGGTCCACTTCGATCGCGTTCATGCTGGATTTACCGGACGCCGTCAAAGCCACGCGAACCAGCTCTTCTTCTCCGCCGGCGGCGGCAGAAGCACCGTCGCCGTCATTCCCGTGAACAGCCGCCGCCCGGGATTCGGCACGGAAACCTTGATGGCAAATGTTTTGATGTCGCGCTTCGTGCGGCTCACGTCGCGCTCCGTGGCGAAGTCGTTCTCCACGCCTTTGAAGAACACCTGGCCTTCAAGCGTGTCTCCCGAAGGAAGCTGCACGCGGAGTGTCTCTCCGAACTGTATCCTGTCAATATAGGTTTCCGGTACGTCGGCGCGGACCCAGAGATGGTCCACATCCACGACGACGACAATCGGCGAACCCTGCTCGACTACCTCGCCTTGCCTGGCCACACGGACGGAGACGATGCCCGCAATCGGCGCATATATTTCCGTGTAGCCGAGCTGGGTTCGCGCTTCATCCTCCGAGGCCCGTGCCTGTTCGAGCTGCGCGAGCGTGGTGGATAGCTGGCTTTGGCGGACGTCCACTTGCTTGCGATTCGCCTGTGCGACGGCTAGGGCAGCCGTCTGCGCCTTCACCGATTCCTGGATGGCATCCACGCTCGCCTGATCAATCTCGACGGTCGTCTGGGCATGGTCACGCTGTTGCGCCGATACTTCACCCTTGCCGAACAATTCCTGCATGCGCTGAAAATCCCTTTGATCGCGATCGAGCATCGCTCGAGCCTGGTCGAGCTGTGCGTTCATGGATGCTCCTTGCGCCCGCTGCTCGTCGAGCGAAGCATCCGTCTGCGCATTTGTCCATGAGTAATTGTGATTCGCTTCGCGGACCTGCGCTCCCAGGCTCGCGACGTTCGCCTGGGCGGCGGCCAAACTCGCTTCGAGTTGCTCGCGGTCGAGTTCCGCGATCAAGTCTCCCTTCTTCACTTCCGATCCTTCGTCCACTGTCAGCTTGATGATGCGGCCGGTAACCTGAGGGCTCACGATCACTTCGTTGCCGTCAATGACGCCGATAAGATTCATGGAGTTGCCGCGGGGCATGGTGATGAGATAGATCGCGAGCACCACAACGAAGACCACCGCAATCAATCCGACGAATTTCCGGGCAGTCATCGGGACCTCGCTTTCGCGCCGTTCAAACCGTGATCGAGAAAATCGAGCAGCGCGCGCTTGCGAGCCGCGAGCGCATTGGGCGCCAGCAGATTGCGGCCGGCGATCGCGCTCAAGATGGGCGCAGCGGCAAAATAAGAAGTAGTCATTCCAAGAATCGTGAAAGCGGTGTGGTCCGGGTCCACTCGGCGCATCTGGCCGGCGGCAATTCCCTCCCGGATCGTGCGGACCAGCCGGTTGTGAAACGGCCGCAGGTATTCCCGCACGATCCAGCCGAAATTGCGGCCTGCTTCCATCGCTTCCCGCTGCACCAGCCGCGGATAATTCGGGTGCGAGGCAAGAAAATCGAAATAGCCCTCGACGAATGCGCGAAGCCTTTCGCGTGGAGAATCTTCCGCATTCGGCGGCGCGTTCGCTCCGCTCGGCAACTGGCGGAAAAGATTTTCCAGCACGGCCCGGTGCAGGCGCTGCTTGTCACCGAAATAGTAATAGAGCATGGCCTTATTCGCGCGCGCTGCCGCGGCAATCTCGTCAGTGCGCGCCCCAGCCAGCCCCTCCGCGGCAAAATGCGCCTCGGCGGCGGCCAGGATTCGGCGCGCCATCGCCGGATTCTCGGTTTTTTTGCGCCCTCGCCGCATGGCGACATTCCTCCCGAAACATATTATTCAACCAACCGGTTAGTTTAATCGGCTGAGAGCGTCATGTCAAAGAGGCGGTGCCGCCGTCCCGAGGTATCTTGGAAAGTTAGGCTTCGAGCGCCCCGCCGGCGCCGGGTGGGAGTTCGATCGAGTATTTCGTGCGGGCCTTTTCCCGGTGGAGTTCGAGCGCCAGTTCGATCAGGCGGTCAATCAGCGCGGGATAGGGCAGGCCGGATGCTTCCCAGAGCTTGGGATACATGCTGATGGCCGTGAATCCGGGAATCGTGTTCAGTTCGTTCACGAAAATCTTTCCCGTGCGCCGTTCCAGGAAAAAATCGCACCTCGCCATTCCCGCGCCGTCAATCGCGTGGAACGCGCGAACCGCATAATCCTGAAACACCGCGATTTGACCCTTCCGAAGCGGCGCGGGAATCACCAGCCGCGTGCCTTCTTCCAGATATTTCGCCGCGTAATCGTAAAATTCGCGATGCGGCACGATTTCGCCGGGAATGGATGCCCGCGCGTCGTCATTCCCCAGGACGGAGACTTCGATTTCCCGCCCGCTCACGCCACGCTCGACCAGGATTTTCAACGCGTATTCAGCCGCCGCATCCATCGCGCCGGCCAATTCGTGCACCGCCTTCACGCGCGTCATCCCCACGGACGACCCCAGCGTCGCGGGCTTCACGAAAACCGGGAAGCGGAGTTTCTTCTTGATTCGCCGCAGAACCGCCGCGCGCTCCCGCTCCCATTCCCCTCGGCGCACCGCAAGATACGGAACGATGGGTAGCCCCGCCTGCTGGAACAGCCGCTTCTGAACATCCTTGTCCATGCCCACGGCGGAGGCCAGCACGCCGGCGCCCACATACGGCAGCCCCGCCAGTTCGAGCAAACCTTGCACCGTGCCGTCTTCCCCGAATGTTCCGTGCAAAACCGGGAACACCACATCCATTGTGACGCTCGGATGCCCAGCGCCATGAGCGAGCGGGATCAGCGTGGCGGACGTGGGATCCGGCGGAAGTGAAACACGCTCGCCGGATTTCAGCACTTCGGGCAGCAATTTCTGTGCGCCTGTCCCCACCAGCCACCGCCCATCTTTCGTGATGCCGATGGGCACAGCTTCGTATTTTTCCGGATCGAGCGCGCGAATCACGGAAGCAGCCGACGCCAGCGAGACTTCGTGCTCGCCCGAGCGCCCGCCAAAAAGCACGCCCACTCGCAGCCGCTTTTTGGAGTTCATGGCCGCACCGCCTCTTTGGTGAATCCCGTGCTCGCTCGGTTCATAGGATTGTTTTTGCCACAGCCCGCTAAGGATAGACGCGATACAGCATCCGCGGGAAGGGAATCACTTCTCGAATGTGCTCGGTTCCGCAAATCCACGCGACCGTGCGTTCCAAGCCCAGTCCAAAGCCCGCGTGCGGCACGCTCCCATAGCGGCGCAGATCGAGATACCACTGGAACGCCTCCTCCGGTAGGCGGCTTTCGCGGATTCGCCGCACCAGCGTCTCATAACTCGACTCGCGCTCGCCCCCTCCGATGATTTCGCCAAAGCCTTCCGGAGCGATTACGTCGAAATTAAGCGCAAGCTCCGGTCGCGCCGGATCCGACGCCATGTAAAAGGCCTTTAGCGCCGCGGGATAGCGGTGGATAATCACCGGCTTTTCAAATTCCTTCGAGAGAAGCGTCTCCTCCGCGCTGCCGAAATCATCGCCCCACTTCGCCGTGCTGCCGGCCTTCTGCAGCATCTCGATGGCTTCGTCGTAGCGGATTCGCGGGAAGGGCGGCGCGATCTTCTCGAGCTTCGCGGTGTCCCGCTCGAGCGCGGCGAGTTCGCGAGCGCGATTCTTTACCACGGCCTGCACCATCGTGCTCACGAGGCCTTCGCCGAGCTCGATCATATCCTCCAGGTGCGCATAGGCCGCTTCGGGCTCGAGCATCCAGAATTCGGTCAGGTGTCGCCGTGTCTTCGATTTTTCGGCGCGAAACGTGGGCCCGAATGTGTAGACCTTGCCGAGCGCCGCCGCCGTTGCTTCCACGTATAGCTGCCCCGACTGCGTGAGGTACGCCTTCTGATCGTCTATATAGTTCACTTCGAAGAGCGTCGTGGTCCCTTCGCAAGCCGCTGGAGTGAAGATCGGCGCGTCGGTGAGCGTGTAGCCACGGCCATCCATGAAATTCCTCGCGGCGCGAACGCATTCCGCGCGGATGCGCAGGATGGCGGCCTGCCGCGGCGTGCGAATCCACAGGTGCCTGCGGTCCAGCAGGAAATCCACGCCGTGCTCCTTCAGTTGGATGGGATACGGTTCCGATTCCGCCACGCGCTGAACCACCTCCGCGCCGCTCACGTGGATTTCGTATCCACCGGGCGCTCGCAGCTCCGCTTGGATTTTCCCCGTGACGATCACGCTCGATTCCTGCGTCAGGCCCTTCAGCGCGGCAAAGGCTTCGGGGTGTTCCTTCTGCGAAACCACGCCCTGCATCGTGCCTGTTCCGTCGCGGAATATCGGGAAGAGTAGTTTGCCTGACTCCCGTAGGTTGTAGAGCCACCCGCGAATGACGACCGTGCGCCCGGCAAACTCGCCCGCCTTCTCGATCACAATTTTCGGCGCGGTTGCTTCTGCTTCAGGGGTCATAGGCTCATCCGTCTCGGGCGGGCGTCAAGTGCGGGCGGAGCGGGCGCGCTTCTCCTCGAAATGCTTTTCGAGCCGGTCGAACGCCGCGCGAATTTCGGCCAGCGCCGGCGCCCCGCCAGCCTGCTCTTTCAATTCGAGGACTAGCGGCAGAGGCTCCGGCGCGGCAGAGAACGCGCGCAGCGCGGTGTCCCAATCAATTGTGCCCTCGTAGGGCAGCAGGTGCTCGTCCTTTTCGCCGTGATTGTCGTGGACGTGTGTCGTCACCACGCGCTCGCGCATCGCTTCGAAACTTGCCTCCACGCCCGCTTCCATGTGCGCGTGGCCGATGTCGAAGCACAGCCGCAACTCGCGCAAATGCGTCTCCCGAATAAATTGCGCGAGCGATGCCGGCGAGCCAAGCTCCCCCGGCGTGTTTTCGAGCGCGATCGTCACGCCTCGCTGCTTCGCGAACACCGCAAGCAGTTCCAGCGAGTTGAACGCCGCATCGAATTTGCGCGGGTCCGCCATTTGCCGCCCATGGCCCATATGCTGCACCAGATAGCGGAACGGAATCCGCTCCGCCACTTCCAGCGCGCGCTTCACTTCGTCCACGGCATCCACGCGCCGGACGCGCTCCGTATCGGAAATCTCAATGGAGATGCCGCTTTCCCGCCCTGGCGCCATGTCCCGCTCCGTCGGAGAATGGAGCGACTCCAGCCGAAGGCCGTGCTCGTCGAGTGCGCTTCCCAGTTCTCGCACCGTCTGCGGCTCGCGGTAGTCGAAATGCCCGGGCGCGCAAAAAATCTCGATGCCCTGTACGCCCGCTTGCGCGATCTCCGCGAGCAGCCCCGGCACAAGCGGACGTTTCACATATCGGTACGTCGAAAGAATTCGCTGCATTGCGCCTCACACCGCGAATGTCTATCGTCCGTGGAAACCGCGCCCGCGTCAATAGCGCGCGTGTGGACGCGCCGTGCCTGGAATTCGAGCGATGATTGATCGTGTCGTAACTCGCACCCCTGGGCCGGGCGGAGCTAATGCGCGAAGAGCGCGCTCTGCGTGGCGGTGGGCGCGCCACGCGTTTCGCTGAGTATTTTTTCGAGCATTCCGGGGATCTCGAATACGGCGCGGTTATGTATTGCCGCGGCGTTCGCGCGGTAGCGCGCGAGCGTCGCCGGCTCGATCAATCGCGCGGTCGCGTCTTCGATCTTTCGAAAGCTGGGCAGCACCATGCCCACCTCTTTTTCGAGTATCCAGTCGGCGTTATACCGCTCCTGCGGCAGCGTCCACGCATTGCGTTCCACAATCACGGGAAGCCGCATGGCCAGCGCTTCGCTCACGCTTCCGGGACCCGGCTTGCCGATGAAAAAATCGGCCAGCTGCATGTAGTAGTTCACGCGGGTCGTAAATCCCTCGACGAAGCGCGGCAGCCGCGTTTTCATTTCGCGAAGCGCCTTCGCCAGCTTGTCGTTCTTCCCGCAGACGAAAATCAATTGAAGATCGAGCCGCGACCTCTCCAGCCGCTCTGCGATTTTCAGCATGGCCCCCGATCCGTAGCCACCAAAAAGCACGAGTCCAGCAGGGAGATCCGGCCGCAGTCCCAGGCGCTCGCGCTCCGCAATGCGATCAGCCACGGGCTCGTCGTAGAAGCGCGGATGAAGAATCATCCCCGATGCCTGGAAGATATGCTCATCCGCATGGCCCAGCGCGCGCGCCTGAGCGACCGCGCGATCCGAGCCGCAGACCACGTACTGCTGCTGGCGCTCGATCCAGAAGTGCGGCGGGTAGTCGGCTATGTCCGTAAGTACCGTTACGAACGGACGTCCGGGAAATGCACGGGAAAAACTTTCGCCTAGCGCGCGGTTAAAGTGGGGAACAAATGAAACAACCACATCCGGCTGGGTCTCCTTCCAGTGACTTTCGAGCAAGCGAACAGTGGGCCGATGATATAGGCGTATCACGCCCTGCAACACCCTCATAAGCTGTGTGCTTCCAAGGGTCCAGCCGTTGCGCAGCATCAAATTGTAAAAATCCTGTATGCGGATGCCGGCATATTTCTTGAGGATGTCGAGCGCATCCAGCAATTCCTGGAGGTTCGTAAGCTGCACTTCCCAGGGACGTTGCTGCGCCCGGATAGACATTTCCAAGGCTGTGGCGGCAGCGCGGTGGCCGCCACCTGCATCAAAGTAACAGAACTCGACTCGTTCCATGCGGGCGGATTCTGGCACTCAAGTGGCCGTCGAATGTTGCTGCCATGTTAAAAGTGAAAATCTTGTGTCTAAAGAGGTAAATGGTTGTCTTATCAGAACTTTAGCGCGTATGTCATCTGTGTGTAACATTGTGCATTTACTGTGGAAATCATGAAGTGCGATATGCACGTCCATTCGAGCTTCTCGGGCGACTGCACCACTCCTATTGTCGGCAAGTTTTGCCGAGAATGCTATAGTGATCCTTCGGAAGTTTACAGCCTTCTCGAGCGGCGCGGCATGAATCTTTTCACGCTCACGGATCATGATTCCATCGAAGGTGCCGAAGCCCTGCGCCGCCACCCCGACTTCTTCCTCAGCGAAGAGCTGACCTGCCGGATGCCTAGCGGCACGGAGGTCCATATCGGCGTGTACGACTTCCATGAGCGCCAGCACGTCCAGCTCCTTGAGCGCCGCAACGACATTGTCGCCCTGCTGATGTATCTCAGCGAGCGCAGGCTCTTTTTCAGCATCAACCACGTCTTCTCCAGCCTCACTGGCCGCCGCGAGCTGGAAGACTTTGCCTGGTTCCAAGAGTATTTTCCGGCCGTCGAGACTCGCAACGGCCAAATGCTCGAAGGCGTGAATCTCCACGCCGCGAACCTTGCCCGCCAGTGGCAGAAGATCGGCATCGGCGGAAGCGACGCCCACGCCCTGCCTTCCGTGGGAAGGACCTACACGGAGGTCCCGGGCGCTCGCGACAAGGACGAATTCTTTGCCGGCCTGCGCAATGGCCGGGGCCGCGTCGCCGGAGAATCTGGCAGCTTCCTGAAGCTCACGCGCGACGTCCTGCTCGTCGCCGCCGAAATGATGCGCGAAAAATACTGGACCGCGCTTCTTTCGCCCCTCGCCGTGCTCATCCCCGGCATCACATTTTTCAGCCACCGCGAAGACCGCCTATTCAGCCGCCGCTGGGCCGCTCGTATCTTGGCCCAGCCTGCGGCAGCCCGCAAACGTTCGCGTTGGATCACCGTGCCGCGGCCCGCGCCGCAAGCAGCACTGGGAGAATGGGTATGACCGTCGGAAAAGCGGTCTGGAGCCAGATCCAATCGAGCGATTACCGCCTGATGCGCCGCGTCCATCGCTGGCGCGCCCCGCGATGGTTTCGCATCCTCATGATCGTTTCCACGCGCGGGGGCGACGGCTGGCTTTGGTACGGTCTGGCCCTCATCCTTGTGCTATACGGCGGAGAGAACCGATTCGTCGCCATAGCGGCCGGGGGTTCGGCCGCCGTCGCGGGCATTCTCCTGTTCCGCGCGCTAAAGCGCACCAGCCGCCGCAAAAGGCCTTGCGAAATCGAGCCGCACTGCTGGTCGGCCATTCTGCCCCCGGACAAATATTCTTTCCCATCCGGGCATTCCATCACCGCGTTTGCCGTTGCCATCTCGGTAGGCCTTTTCTATCCTGACCTGCAAGTCTGCCTGCTTGCCGCCGCTTTCCTGATTGCGTCTTCGCGCATCATCCTGGGGATGCACTTTTTGAGTGACGTGCTCGCCGGCTCCGCCATTGGCGTGGCCCTCGGGTTCACTGCCTTCCATATCTTCGCGGCGTTCTAACACCTCGTTCGGCGCGGCAAGATGATTTGCGCCGGCGCGCCTTGACGGGCAGACCTCTTCAAGCGGAGAATTCTTTCCGCCGCCTTCGGGGATGGTCGCTCGCTTGCTTCGCTCCTCGCGGCTCGCCTAACGTGAAGACATCCCGGCCGGTCGAATCGAATACTCTCGGGCCTTCCGTGAAGAAGCGGATGGGCGCGGGCAAGGCGCTGCGAGAGCGAGTGCCGAGAACGTCGCACGCGCCGTGGGCGCCTCCGCCCCGGCGTCCCGATCCCATCGAATTTCTGAAGAATGCGGACGGTGGACGCTTGCAGGATTTGCTGCCCATTCGGTATGGGCGGATGCGCCAATCGCCCTTCGGCTTCTTCCGCGGCGCGGCCGCATTGATGGCCGCGGACCTTGCCGCGACGCCAGCCACGGGAATTCGCGTGCAGGCATGTGGCGACTGCCACGTCGCGAATTTTGGCGGCTTCGGAAGTCCCGAGCGCCGGCTCGTCTTCGACATAAACGATTTCGACGAAACGCTCCCTGCGCCGTGGGAATGGGATGTGAAGCGCCTCGCCTCGAGCATCGTCCTGGCCGGCCGTCAGAGTGGCCTGCGGGAGCGCCACTGCGCCGATGCCGCGCGCGCCACGGTTGCGTCCTACCGCCGGCACATGCGCGAGTACGCGCGGATGCGCGCTCTCGAAGCGTGGTATTCGCGCCTCAGCGCCGAGATTTTCGTCGAGGAAGCGAAGACGCCGGCGGCGAAAAGACGCTGGAAGGCGGCCGAGCGCAAGGCGCGGTCCGAGACCGCGGAACACGTCCTGCCCAGAATCACGGAGATCAAAAATGGCCTCCGCAGAATCACGGACCGTCCGCCGCTGGTTTATCACCCGCCCGGGATGGCCGCGATTGGGAAGCACGTAAGAGAAACGTTCCACCGTTACCGCCTGACGCTTACGGAAGAGCGGCGCGTGATTTTGGACCGCTACCGCATCCTGGACGTGGCGCGCAAGGTGGTCGGCGTCGGCAGCGTGGGAACGCGGTGCGACGTGATCTTGCTCATGGCCGGGCCGCGCGACCCGCTGTTTCTGCAGGTCAAGGAGGCGAGCGCTTCCGTGCTCGAGCCATACGCGGGCGAGAGCCGGTATCGGAATCACGGCGAACGCGTCGTCACCGGCCAGCGCATGTTGCAAACCGCCAGCGACATCTTCCTCGGCTGGACGAGCGACGATACCGGCCGCGACTATTATTTCCGCCAGCTCCGCGACATGAAAATGAAAATCACCACGGAAGAAATATCGCGCCAGGATCTACCTGAATACGGTGAACTCTGCGCATGGGCGCTCGCGCGCGCGCACGCCCGCACGGGAGACGCCGCCGGCATTGCAGGCTACCTCGGGAAAAACGCCGCCTTCGATAAAGCCATCGCGAAATTTGCCGCCGCCTACGCCGATCAGACCGAACGCGACCACGCGGCCTTGGTCAAGGCGATTCGCGCCGGCCGCCTCCCCGCCCGCTCGGAATAACGCGGCGAAAGGCTCGCTCGCCCGCTTCGCCTTGCTTCATAGATCGAGCGGCAGCGGATTTTTCCCCGTGATCAATCGCGCCGAACGGTTGAAAGTAAGATAGAGCCATCCCCATTGCACCAGGACCAGCAGGCGGTTCTGAAACTGCACGATGTAGAGAAGATGAACGAAAATCCAGACGAGCCACGCAGGCAAGCCGGTAAGCTGCAACCAATTCAAATCGGCGATGGCCGCGCCGCGTCCGATCACTGCCAGGTTTCCCTTGTCGAAATACCGAAATGGTTTGGGCTTCTTTTCGCCGCGCAGCCGGCCCTCGATCAGCTTGGCCACATAGTGGCCTTCCTGGATGGCGGGCTGCGCCATACCGGGCAGCGGCTTGCCCGTCTGATGGCTGAAATTGGCGAGATCCCCTATCACAAAAATTTCGGGCCGCCCTGGTATGCTGAGATCCGCTTCCACGACCACGCGCCCGGCCTTATCCAGCGGCGCCCCGGCTTCCTGCGATAGGATCCGGCCCAGCGGTGATGCCAGCACTCCCGCCGCCCATAGCACCGTCCGCGTGCGAATCTCGTCTTTCCGGTCTCCTTCGCGAATGGTCACTGAGTGCTTCTCGAACGTCGGTGACCATTGCCCCAGTCGAGACCTTGATCCCCAGTCGAGAAAGCATCCTGCGCGCGTCTTCCGATAGCTTCGGGGGATACGCCGGCAGCACGCGATCAGTCCCTTCCACCAGGATGATCCGCGCTTCCGAAGGGTTGATCTTGCGGAAGTCGTGCCGCAGCGTATCTTTGGCAATCTCGGCCAGCGCCCCTGCAAGTTCCGCCCCGGTGGGCCCGCCCCCCACGATCACAAACGTCATCCACTCGTGTACCTTCGCGGGATCGGATTCGCGCTCGGCCGCCTCGAAGGCCAGAAGAATTCGCCTGCGCATATCGGTGCCGTCCTCGACGGTCTTCAGCCCGGGCGCGAACTTTTCCCATTCCTCGTGGCCAAAATATTGATGGCTTGAGCCCGTAGCGACGATCAGCGTGTCGTAATCAAGCGTGCCGTCGCTCAAGATGACCCGGCGATTCGCGGCGTCAATGTGGACAGCCTCACCCAGCAGCACCTCCGTGTTTTTCTGGTTCTTCAGAATCGTGCGCAGTGGCGAGGCAATGTTGGCGGGGGAAAGCGAGCCGGTGGCCACCTGATAGAGCAGCGGCTGAAACAGATGATAATTGTGGCGGTCAATAAGCGTCACGCGCACGGGCGCGCGCTTCAGTCTTTGCGCGGCGCTCAGGCCGCCGAATCCCCCGCCCAGGATCACGACTCGGTGCTCCTTTGCCATCGCGCGCATCATCTCCCTCACCCAAGCTGGCATGGTGAGAGCTAATTTTCAAGTGTTGCGCGCGCGCTGGGCCGTTTGCCTCGCCTGCGGCCGTGTGCTAGCGTTTCTTCGATGTCCGGTCATCTTCCTTTCGGAACGCGCACGCGCGCAGGGCGCTGGGTGCTCCTTGCGTACCTGGGCGCGATGGCGGCTCTGCCCTCGGCGTCGCGAGGCTCGCGAATTCATTTCGTGCCGAAGTTCTCGGCGGGAGAGACCCTGTGCTACCGCATTGAGACGCACACAGCCACCACGCAGCACATCGTCTCTCCCATCGTCAATCCCCAGGGTGGATCCGAATACAGCCAGACGCTCAGCTTGCTCGTTCGTCTGGACGTCCTCGACGTGCAGCCCGCCGCGCAGAGCGCTGCCGCACCGGTCCGCCTCCGCGCAACCTACGAAAAATCCCATTCGGAGTCGAAAACCGACGCCTTTGACCCCGCCACCCCATCCCCCGACGGCCAGTATGACAGCCTCGAAGGCCGCACCCTCGAATTCACACTCGAGCCGAGCGGACAACTGGCCGATATCAAGGGCCTCGAAGACCTCTTTCCGAACCCTTCGCTGGCCGATCCCATTCTCTCCTGGCTGAAAGTAATTTCGCTCGGCGCCACGTTTCCGCCGGAGGGCGTCGCCATCGGCCAGAAATGGACGAGTGAGCAGCCGCTCGCAGGCTCGCCTCTTACGGGCGTCCTATGGCGCTCCCAATCCATGTATTTGCGGGACGAGCCCTGCGCCACAACCGCTGCCTCGAAGGCGCCCACAGGAGCTCAGCAGCCGGGCGGTGATACGTGCGCCGTGGTCCTCACTCGCCTCGAAATCATTCGTCACGGTTCCGCAACTTCCGACGCCACGCCGGACGATTATCGCCGCAACGGACTGCGCACGTCGGGCACATGGACCGGCTCGGGCGAAAGCCTCGATTCCATTTCCCTTTCAACGGGCCTGCTCATCAGCTCCACGCAAACTGGCACGCAGAATATGGACTACCAGATCACCAGCGCCAGCAGCGGATCGAAAATCCATCGCGACGCCCGCATCCAAAGCCAATCCGAAATCACACTCGTTCCCGCCTCGCCGTAGTGCTATCCCTCTCAAAGTCCTCCCCAACGGAATGCGCTATAATGGAAGGTTTACCGGGAGCGCGTTTTGCGCGCCGAGGGACTCGACCATGAAGTTCAAGCTAGCCAGCGACTACGAACCCCGCGGCGACCAGCCGGAAGCCATTTCGCAGCTCGTCCGCGGAGTGAATTCAGGAGAGCGCCATCAGGTGCTTCTCGGCGTCACCGGCTCGGGGAAAACCTTCACCATGGCCAAGGTGATCGAGCAGATCAACCGTCCGGCCATCGTTATGGCGCACAATAAAACCCTCGCCGCGCAGCTTTTTCATGAATTCAAGTCCTTCTTCCCGCAGAACGCGGTCGAATATTTCGTCAGCTACTACGATTATTACCAGCCCGAAGCCTATCTTCCCTCGAGCGACACCTTCATCGAGAAGGAGTCCACCATCAACGACGAGCTCGATAAGCTGCGCATGAGCGCCACCCGCTCCCTCTACGAGCGCCGTGACGTTATCGTTGTCGCCTCCGTTTCCTGCATCTACGGCCTGGGCTCTCCCGACGCCTACTACAACATGGCGTTGACGCTCGAAAAGGGGCAATCCATCGCCCGCGAGTCCATTCTGCGCAAGCTCGTCGAAATCCAATACGACCGTTCGGAAGATCTCCGCCGCGGCTCGTTCCGCGTTCGCGGCGATATTATCGAAATTTATCCGCCCTATGAAGATTTCGCCGTGCGCATCGAGCTATGGGGCAGCCGCATCGAGAACATTCGCAAGATTGACCCGCTCACGGGGCAGATCCGGTCGCCGGAAGCCGAAATCGCGCGCGTTCCCATTTATCCCAAGACGCACTACATCCTCCCGGCGGAGCAGAAGGAACGCGCCATCCAGGGCATCTACAAGGAACTCGATTGGTGGAAGGGCGAACTCGAGCGCCAGGGCAAGATCGTCGAAGCCCAGCGCATCTCCCAGCGCACCCACTTCGACATTGAAATGATGCGCACCATCGGCTATTGCCACGGCATCGAGAATTATTCGCGCCATCTTTCCGGGCGCCTTCCCGGCGAAGCCCCGCCCACGCTGCTCGATTACGTTCCTTCGGACTATCTTCTCTTTGTGGACGAATCCCACCAGACCATCCCGCAGATTCGCGGGATGTATCATGGCGATCGTTCGCGCAAGCAGACGCTGGTGGACTACGGCTTCCGCATGCCTTCGGCTCTCGACAACCGCCCGCTCACCTTCGAGGAGTTCGAGCACCGCACCGAATCCGTCATCTACGTTTCCGCCACTCCCGGCCCTTACGAACTCGGCAAATCCGGCGGCGTCGTCACCGAGCAGGTGATCCGGCCCACCGGCCTCGTGGATCCGCAAACCGAAGTGCGGCCCGTGAAGGGACAGGTGGACGATCTGCTCGAGGAAATTCGCGCGCGCGCGGCGCGCAACCAGCGCGTGCTCGTCACCACGCTCACCAAGCGCATGTCCGAGGACCTCGCCGAGTATTTCGCCGACGTGGGCGTGCGCTGCCGCTATCTCCACTCCGAAATCGAAACGCTCGAGCGCGTGCGCATCCTCCGCGATCTCCGCCGCGGCGAATTCGACGTCCTCATCGGCATCAATCTCCTGCGCGAAGGCCTGGATCTGCCCGAGGTCTCGCTCGTGGCCATTCTCGACGCCGATAAGGAAGGCTATCTCCGCAGCGCCACGTCCCTGATTCAGACCATGGGCCGCTGCGCACGCCATCTCGAGGCCCGCGCCATCCTCTACGCCGACCGCATGACCGATTCCATGCGCCAGGCCATCGGCGAGACGAACCGCCGCCGCGAAAAGCAGCAGGCCTACAATCTCGAGCATAACATCACGCCGCAATCCATCCTGAAATCGGTGGACATGCAGCTCGCCGCGATTGTCGAAGCGGATTACTCCACCGTGCCGGCGGACGATGTGGTGATCGGCGAGATCGCGAGCGAGGAGCAGTTGCAGCAAGCCATCGCGCAGCTCGATGCCCAGATGCGCGAAGCCGCCAAGAATTTCGAGTTCGAACGCGCGGCCGCCCTGCGCGACCGCGTCCGCTCGCTGAAGCAACGCGCTCTGGGTCCCGCTTTTTCCGCCTCGCCCGGCGCCATGGCCGGCCCGCCTCCCACCGCATCGAGCTAATCCCCTCGCATTCTTGCGGCCACAGGCCATGGGGATTGATTGCACCACCCGCTGTTTTTTCGCTTGACAATGTCCAGTAACCAGGTAGACTTAGCAAAGTTAGTAGGGATTCGGCGGCTACCGATGAGAATTTCCCAAAAAGGTCTTTACGCCTTACAGGCCCTGACGGTGCTCGCGGAGCGCCATCCCTCGGGCGTCGTCAAGATTCGCGATATCGCCGCCGAGGAGGCTCTCCCGGAGAAATTTCTGGAGTCCATTCTGCTGGAGCTCAAGCGCGCCCGATTCGTGGTCAGCTCCCGCGGCGCGAACGGCGGCTACCAGTTGAAGCGCGCGCCGGCCAAGATCTCCCTCGGCGACGTGATTCGCAGGATTGACGGCCCGCTCGCCCCCTTTGAAGACGCTGAATCGCTTCGCGAGCGCGTGCACAGCGACCCCAAGCACCGCCGCCTCTTCCGCATTCTTTTGGATGTCCGGAACGCCACGGCCCGCATCCTCGATCACAAGTCGCTGGCGGACCTCTGTTGTTGTAGCCGCAATTAAGTTCTCGGCCGGAAGTTGAAATCCGCAAAAATCTCAGGAGATTGCCATGTCGAATAGCACCGGATTGCTCTGGAAAATTATTGGAACCACGTCGGTCCTCTTCCTGGCCGCCGGACCCTCACTCGTCGCCTGGGGCGCGGGAGGCGGCAACCCTGGCGATGCGGCCACCACGTCGCAGCCGGCCGCGAGCCAGCCGGACGCGGCCAAGGCAGCCCCGGCGCCGGCGGTCCCGGACGCCGTGCTGCAGGAGCTCGAACAACTAAAAGACGCAGTGCAAGCGCAATCGCAGAAAGTGGCCGAGCATACGCAGGAGCTCGACTCCGAGCGCGCAACCTTGAACGATGAACTCGAGGGCATCGCGCGCCTGGAAGCCAAGCTGGGCATCGCGCCGGCTGCCGCGCCATCCTTGGCCGCGAGCCAGCCGATTGGCCCTGCGCCGGTTCCCGCGGCACCGCCCGAAAACGCGCTGCAGCCCGGGAACCAGATCAACATCGTGAAGCCGGAAAATCCCCTCTCCTTCAAGATTGGCGGCGCGGACTTCACGCCCGGCGGCTTTTTCGATCTGACGGGAATTTTCCGCAACGCGGACGTCGGCAGCGGATTGGGCACGAACTTCACGACCCTGCCCTATAACAACACCCTTCCGCTGGGGCAGTTGTCCGAGTTCCGGTTCACCAGCCAAGGTTCCCGCCTTTCGCTCAAGGTGTCTGCGAATCCCACGCCTTCGATCGCGGCCACCGGCTACATCGAAAGCGATTTCAACGGCTTTGAGCCGGCCAACTCGAACATCAGCACCAAGAGCGATTCCTTCCGGCTCCGGCTGGCCTTTGTCCAGCTATCGCACGGCAAGTGGGATTTCCTCGCCGGGCAGACGTGGACGCTCCTGACGCCCACTCGCGAGGGGCTTTCGCCGTTTCCCGAGGATATTTTCACCGCGCTGCGTTTGGATTCGAGCTATCTAGCAGGACTGGTTTACGGCCGGCAACCCGAGTTCCGCGTGGTTTACCACGCGACGGACTCGTGGACCCTGGCCGTGGCGCTCGAAAATCCGCAGCAGTTCGTGCCCAGCTCCGTTTTCCTGCCGGGGGGCGCCTCCAGTTTCTTCACGACGCAATTTGACAACGGCAGCAGCAGCACCACGGCCGCCAGCGCGGCCATCAATCCCACCGTTCCCAATCTCCATCCCGATATTGCCGCCAAGATTGCCTTCGATCACAGGCTCGGCGGAAGGCTGCTGCACGTCGAGGCGGGGGGGTTGGCGCGGAGCTTCAGGGTCTATAACAATCTCGTTTCACCCGCCGCCACGAATACGATTACGGGCGGAGGCGGTCAGCTCGACGTGAATTTCGAGCTCTTCCGGCGTTTCCATCTGATTGAAAATGCGTTTTACGGCGACGGCGTGGGCCGCTATATCGGCGGCCTGGGCCCGGACGTCATCGTCAAGCCGGATGGATCGCTCTCAGGCATTCACGCCGGCTCGGCGATTGGCGGGGTCGAGTGGCAGGCCACGCCCCGGCTATTGTTCGACACCTATTACAGCGGCGCATACTTCTGGCGCAACTACGCGCTCACCACAAAGGCGCTGGGCTCGCCTTGCGGCGTCAACTACTGCGTGGGCTTCGGATTCCCCGGCTCCGCGAACACCAATAACCGCGACTACCAGGAGGCCACCTTCGGCGTCATACCGACAATCTGGTCCAGTCCCAACTATGGAAAGCTGCAATTCATCTCGCAGTTTTCCTACGTGGTTCGCACGCCGTGGTACGTCGCGGCGGGAAGTCCAAAAAACGCGCACGCCTTCCTTGCTTATGTGGACCTGCGCTACATCATTCCGTAGCCGGACGGGACGCCGTTTTCGATGTTCCCGAGGCCGCGACCGTCCTTGAAAAGAGCGGGGCGCCACGCCCCGCTCAAACCACTCCGCGCTTCAATTCCGCCAGGGGATAGAACGTCCCGCGCCACACGATTCCGCCCTGCCATAGCGTCACGGCCGTGGACCGCATCATCATCCACGCGAATATCAGCCCGCCCAGCGGATGCGTCAGCGCATACAGAGGCGAAACTCCGGCTTCGACCGATACCGCCGATTGCACGGCAATGGCCAGCCCCGCGGCGATGGAAGCAAAGAGCAGTGGCCAGCCGTGAACGAATGGCAGCGCCACGAAGGGCAGGACACACATCAGCAGCAACCCCAAAATATGAATGCACGCGAGCCACAGCCGGTAACCCGAGGCCGCGAAGAAATTTTTCGTCGTTCCGCGAATCGTATTGCCCACGCCGGCGTGCCAGTGCACGCTCACATAATCTCCTGCCATCGCGATGCCGGAGCGCACTCCGGATTCCTTGGCCAGTTTTCCCAGCTTCATGTCGTCAATCACTTCCATGGCCAGCCGCCGGTGCGTCCCCAGCCTTTCGTAGGCGCTGCGCCGTATCATTTGGAACGCGCCCACGCCCGTGTAGCCCGCCGACTTCTGATTGTTCGTTCTCCATGGCCGCGTCCCGATCACGAACGCCATCCCGAAGAACGTCATCACCACTTTTTCGCCGGCCGTGAACATTTTCACCGACGCCATCAGCGTCAGGTGCTCCCAGCCTTTTTCCTTTGCCAGCGCCACCGACCGCCGCAACGCGTCCGGCGCGAAATGTACGTCCGCATCCGTAAAAACGAGCCATTCGCCGCTTGAATGTTCGTAGGCCTGCTGCAAGGCGTGCGGCTTCCCCAGCCACCCGGCCGGAAGAGAAGCCACGCGCACCGTTTTGACCCGCGCATCTTTCCGCGCGGCGGCTTCGAGCGCCGCGCCTGTGCCGTCTTCTGAGCGGTCGTCCACGCCAATCACTTCGTAGTGCGGATAATCGAGCGCCAGAAATGTCTCGAGCGCTCCGGGTAGTTTTTCGGCTTCGTCGCGCGCCGCGAAAAGGATGGAAATTTTGGGGCAGCCGGCGTCCGGCATCGGGGAAATATCTCGAAGTCTGGGAATGGACCGGAACCCCACGGCAATCTCAATGATTTCGGCCAGCCACAAGAAAGCAACGGCGCCCAGGAGCGCGGTCCAGAAGATGTGCAACGCGCAAATTCCTCCACGAAAAACGTCGGGACAAGTTATGCTATCACATTGAATCGTACGGACCCTTTTCCGCCGCGGGCGCGTTTTCGCAGAGCAAGGGCGCCAGCGAAAATTCCTCGGGAGGCCCATTTGAACTCGCAGGCAAGGAACATTCATATTCCCGTCGAGCACACCACGCTCTCGAACGGTTTGCGCGTGGTCGTATCGCCCGACCGTTCCGCGCCCGTCGCCACCGTCGGCGTCTATTATCAGATCGGTTTTCGTCTCGAGCCTCGCGGCCGCAGCGGCTTCGCGCATCTTTTCGAGCACATGATGTTCCAAGGCTCCGAAAACGCCGGGAAAATGGAGCATATTCGCCTGATCAATTCCTCCGGCGGCCTGCTCAACGGCACCACGAACTACGACGTCACAAATTATTTCGAGGCCATTCCCTCGAATGCCCTCGAACGCGTCCTGTGGCTCGAAGCCGACCGTATGCGCGCCCTCAAAGTGGACGACGAAAATCTTCGCAATCAGCGCGACGTGGTGAAAGAGGAAGTTCGCGTCAACGTGATGAACCAGCCCTACGGCGGATTTTCCTGGCTCGATTTGCCGCCCGTGGCTTTCCGCAATTGGCCCAACGCCCACAATTTCTACGGCGATTTCGCGGACCTCGACGCCGCCACGCTCGCCGACGTCCGCAATTTCTTCCACACATACTACGCGCCGAATAACGCCGCCCTTCTGATGCTCGGCGATTTCGATCCCGCCGAGGCCTTCGTGCTCGCCAAGCGCTATTTCGACGATATCCCTCCGCATCCGCTCCCGCCGCGCCCGGACGTGAGCGAGCCGCCGCAGACCGAAGAGCGGCGCGGCGCAGTGGAGGAAAAGTTCGGCCCGCTCCCCGCGATGGCCGTCGGCTATACGGCGCCTCCGCGCGGAACGCCGGATTGGCGCGCCTTCACCATGCTCGACCGCGTTCTCCACGGCGGGCGCGCCGGACGCATCCATCGCCACCTGGTCCTCGAAAAGCAGATTGCCGTTGAGACCGATGGAAGCGTGGACACGTTTGACGCGAACGGCCCCACGCAGATGGTCACGCGCATCTTCCACAAGCCCGAGTACACATCGGACGCCACGCTCGCGGCCTTCGACCACGTGATCGGCGAATTGCACGAGCAGGAAATCGCCGAGGACGAGCTCGATCCCGTCAAAGTGAAATTCCGCGCCGACTATTACGGAATGCTCGAAGGCGGCATGGGCTCCTACATGCCCCGCTTCGGATTGATGCACTACCTCGCCTGCTTCACTCTCTTCGACGGCGACCCTGAGCGCATCAACACGGCCCTCGATGGCTTTCTCGCCGTCACCCCGGCGGAGGCGCAAGCCGCCGCGCGCAAATATTTGGTCCCGCAAAATCGCGCCGTGCTCTTGCGGCGCCCCGTCGCATTGGAAGGTGCGCGATGACCACCGCGAGCACCCCCGCGGCTCCGCGCCCCTATCCGAAGACGCCGCCCGAACTCGGCCCCGAGCGCCCCGTCTCCTGGCCCGCGCGCATCGTTCACGCGCTTCCCAACGGCCTTCCCGTGGTCCTCGCGGAATCGAGACAATTTCCGAAAATGTCCGCGCAGCTCTTCTTTCGCAGCGGAAACGCCGCCGTGGCCCATCACTCGCCGGGCCTCGCCGGGATGACGGCCGCGGTCGTGCGCACCGGCACCGCCTCCCGCTCGAGCCGCCGCATCGAAGAGGACCTCCGCCGCATGGGCGCGGACCTGGGAACGCACGCGGGCGCGGATTCCAGCGTCATCTCCATTTCGGGCCTCGCGGAGTTTTCCGGTGGCATGCTTGATCTCGTCGCCGATCTCGCCCGCCATGCTTCCTTCCCCGCGGATGAATTTGAGCGCGAGCGCCGCCAGCGCCTCGAGGAGTTGCGCGTCGAGCGCACTACGCCCAGCTTCCTCGCGAGCGAACGCCTGCGCCATGTTCTTTTCGGCGAGCATCCCTACGCCATTGCCGCGCCCACGGAGGAGCAGGTAGCCGCCTACCGCCGGGAGCAGCTCGAAGAGTTCTATCGCAGTCACTACGTCCCGGCGGACGCCCTGCTCGTTGTCGTCGGCGATTTTGATTCGGACGCCCTACTCGTGCAGATCGAAAAAACCTTTGGCGTTTGGAAGGCCCCTCAGCCGGAGACGGTGGTATCGCCCGCGCCGCCCCGTCCCTCCGGGCGCCGTGTGCACCTGGTTCATTTGCCCGGCACCGTGCAGACGCAAGTGCTCGTGGGAAATCTGGCCATCACGCGGCGCGATCCCGATTGGTACCGCACCTCGCTCGCCAATTCCATCTATGGCGGCGCGTTCCATTCGCGCCTGGTTATCAACATCCGCGAGCAGAAGGGCTACACCTACAGCCCGCGCAGCAGCGTCCATGCCCTGCGTCAGCACGGCTATTTCACTGTCCATGCAGCCGTGCGCAACGATGTGGCCGCCGCAACCCTCACGGAAATATTTTACGAAATGGACCGCATGCGCTCCCTCCCGATCACTCCCGAAGAGCTCGATAGCGCCCGCAATTATCTCGCTGGAGTTTTTTCCCTCGGCGTCGCCACGCAGGATGGTTTGCTCGGCCAGCTCTCCACCGTTTATCTCGACCTCCTGCCGGCCGATTATTTGGAAACGTATCGCGAACGCATCCGCTCGCTCGCCGCCGGAGATGTCCTCGTCGCCGCGCGCCGCCACTTCGATTCCGCGAACGCGCAGATTGTCCTCGCCGGCGACCGCGAGCAAATCGCCGCCCAGGCCGCGCTCTTCGGCCCGGTTACCGAATACGACGCGCGCGGCAATTCTTTGGGGAAAACTCCGTGAGATTGGCGCGGAACTGCGGGCTGCTTGCACTATTGCTGCTGCTGGCGCTTGACGGCGTCGCGTCCGCCAAGAAGAAGCCGCCCGCGCATCCGATCAATCTCAACACCGCGACATTCAAACAGCTCCAGGAATTGCCGGGCGTGGGCCCGACCACGGCCAACGCCATCATCCAATTCCGCGATAAGAGCGGGCCATTCAAGCGCCCCGAGGATTTGCTTGCCATCCATGGTATATCCCAGGCGAAATTCGAAAAGATGCGTCCGTATGTTAAGGTGGGTGCCTATGCCCCGCGGGCGAACGCTCCTGGGGCCAAGAAAACACAACCTTAAGGGGGTACCTATGCCATCCTCTCGCTTCAACCACTCGGCTATACTCGCGGCGGCCGCCGCGGCCCTGGCCTTCATGCTGGGTGCCGCGAGGGCGCAGCAATGTCCGCCGATAGCCGCGCCGGCCTCCTCCGGTTATCACCTGCTGAAGACCATCCCGCTCGGCGGCGAGGGCCGCTGGGACCTTCTTGAGTTCGACTCGCCCACGCGCCGGCTCTTCATCTCCCGTTCGACAAAGGTGATTGTCCTCGACGTGGACTCGGGGACGGTCGTCGGCGAAATTCCGGACACGCAGGGCGTCCACGGCATCGCGCTCGCCCCCGACCTCGGCCGCGGGTTTACCTCCAATGGCGCCGCGAATACCGTCACTATCTTCGACCTCTCGACGCTCCGGGTCCTCGGAACGGTCAACACAGGTGACGGCCCCGACGCGATCGTCTACGATCCGGCGTCGAAGCGCGTCTTTACCATGAACGGCCGCGGCAAGAGTGCGACCGCCATTGACGCCGCCACGGGCGTCGTCGCGGGAACGTTCCCGCTCGGAGGGAAGCCCGAGTTTGCCGTCGCCGACGGCGAGGGCCACATCTACGCGAACCTCGAAGACTTGGGCGAACAGGTGGATATCGATTCCCGCAAGCTAGCCGTAACCGCACGCTGGCCCGTTGGCGGGTGCGAGGAGCCCTCCGGCCTGGCCATAGACCGCGTGAAAAAGCTGCTCTTCACGGGCTGCGGGAACAAGGTGATGGCCGTCCTAAGCACAGGATCGAGAAAGACGATCAAGACGCTGCCCATCGGCCCAGGCGTCGACTCCAACGGCTTCGATCCCGGAACGGGTTTTGCGTTTTCGTCGAATGGCGGCGACGGCGGAACGCTCACCGTGGTGCACGAAGATTCGAAGAAAAAGTTTTCCTTACTGGAGGACGTTCCGACGCAGCAGGGCGCGCGAACCATGGCGCTCGACCCCAAGACGCACGAGGTATATCTGGTCACCGCGAAATTCGGCCCTGCGCCCGACCCGACGGCGGACCAACCCCATCCGCGGCCGCCCATCCTGCCGGATACCTTCGTCGTCCTCGTTTACGGGAGATAGAAACGAACTAGAGAACCTGATGGCTTCGCTTGGCCCGCTCGATAGGAATCGGCGCCTGCTCCATGATTTCGAGCCCGTAGCCTTCGAGCGCCACCACTTTGCGCGGATGATTCGTCAGCACGCGAATTCGCCGCAATCCCAAATCCGTCAAAATTTGCGCGCCGATGCCGCTTTCGTGCTGGACCATGCGCTGGCGCCCCAGGTCGCGGTCAAGCTGTTCGCGCGAGTGAAAAAGAATCCGCGGCAGCGCCACACCCTCTTCCGCGCGCGGCTCGATCCCGAATCCGCGGCCCGTGTGATGCAGATAGACGAACACCCCGCGGCCCTCTTCCGCGATCGCCCGCAGCGCCCCCTCGACAAGTTCGCGGCAATCGCACGCCGTCGAGCCGAATACGTCGCCGGTGAGGCAGTGCGAATGTACGCGCACCAGCGCGGGCTTGCTGTTTGCGGCTGCGCCCGGCGGGCCGGCCACATCGCCCCGCACCAGCGCCACGTGCAGCTCCTGGTCCATGTCGCTCGCGTACGCAATCATGCGGAAGTCGCCGTACTTCGTCGGCAGGATGGACTCGGCCATGCGCCGAACATACCGTTCGTGCTGCATGCGGTAGCGGATCAGCCCCGCCACGGTCACCATTTTGAAATTGTGCGCGCGGCAAAATTCCACGAGCTGCGGCACGCGCGCCATGGTTCCGTCGTCGTTCATGATTTCGCAGATCACTCCGGCAGGCGCGAGTCCCGCGATGCGCGCCAAATCCACGGACGCTTCCGTGTGCCCCGCGCGCACCAGCACTCCGCCCGTGCGCGCCCGCAGCGTATAAACATGCCCGGGCCGCGCCAAATCCTCCGCATGCGCATCGGGATCGGTGGCCGCCAGGATGGTCGTCGCGCGGTCGGACGCGCTCGTCCCCGTTGTCGTGCCGCGCCGCGCGTCCACGGGCTCGCAGAACGCCGTGCCGTACGCCGAAGTGTTGCGCGGCGAAATCGGCGCGAGGCCCAGCGCCTCGCACCGCTCCTCGGTCATCGCCAGGCAGATTAGGCCCCGCCCGTACTTGGCCATGAAATTGATCGCTTCGGGAGTCACCTTCTCCGCCGCCATGGTCAGATCGCCTTCATTCTCGCGGTCCTCGTCGTCCACCAGGACCACCATGCGGCCCTCGCGAATCTCCTCGATGGCTTCCTCGATCCTCGCAAATGGCGTTCTCTCGCTGCTCATATCAATTTGACCGGTTCCTTATGGACGATGCGCAAACACGCGCTCAGCAACATTATGACCCCGCTGGGCCATTCCCGCAAAATTCTCGGTAGTGTCCTAGTTCGAGCGAAACGCATTACATCGTCATTCTGAGCGGAGTCCCGCGCGCTTTTGTTTTCCCCGCTTTGCGGGGCGCGGGACGTAGTCGAAGAATCCCTCTTCTTGCCCTCGAGACCGGGGATTTTTCAAATTAGGACACCACCAAATTCCCCCCGCTATGATTTCTCCGTTGAGTTCACGGATTTCCGATGAGCCTCCTGCGACCACTCGAAGGCTTTCCTCGAATATTCCAGAGCTTGTTTGGAGAGCTCGTGCCCAGTCAGGTGGTCTCCCTTCCCATGCGACGCGGCGGCGGCAAGATGCGCGTGCTCTGCGAGTTGATGGAATTCGGCAGCTCGTTGATGCGAGTCATTTGGCATAGCGGTCCCCGTCCTCGATGGCTAATCCATCTTGAAGCCATCCCCTAATAACCATCCTCGATGACCCCAAGATACTCGAACAACCCCAAGCCGTCGAGCCGCTGCTGATGAGAGCTCGCTCTCTCACTCGCCGCTCATCACTCGTCACTAGCCACTAGCCACTAGTCACTCTCTTCATCCTCGTGCGTCATCTCCGCATAAAATCTTAATGGGTCTCCCTCTCTCAATTTCCGCAGCAACCGGCTCAGCGTCTCTTGTTCGCGCCCATCGAGCGTGCGCATCAGCGCCTTGATCACCTTCGCGTGCCGCGGAAACACGCCCCCCATGAACTTTTCTCCTCCAGGCGTCAGTTGCATTAGGACCACGCTTCGCCCCCTCCTCGGCTCTCCCCTTCTCGCCTTGGCGATATGGCTTTCCTTGATTTCCACCGGAGGGAGCTCGGAAACCTCCCTCCGCACCCAGCCCCTTTCCTCCAGCCGCACCGCGATGGCGTCCACGTTCTGGTACTTGCACCTGCACCTCTCCGCCACCACCCCCAGCGACATGGCCCCCTCCCGCCGCAACATCTCCAGCACCCGAAAGCTTCGCATCGTCAGGTCAAACCCCTCAAGCTGCCCGCGCGTCTCCCCACCCACCCAATCCGCCGTGTCCAGCAGGTCCAGGTACGCCCGATAGGCCCTCGAAGTCTTCTCTCTTTGTGTCGGCCGGCGCGACATGCCGAATAACCCTCCTTAAGGCGCCATTTCGTGCCTTTTTTCGACATTTAAGGCCCGTTTAACCTGCATCTGACTTCAATGCCCTTGTTGTCGTTGCCGCAGTAAATCGCCCACTGTTACCAGAGTATGTACGTCCCTGTCAAGTTATGAAACTCGCGCCCCCTTCTCCCGTAGAGGCACAGCATGCTGTGCCCGCGGCCCGCAGGGACGCCCGCCTTTGCCTTTGAACTTGTAGCGGCCACCTTCTTGCCCTGACACAGGAAGGGTTAGGTGGGCCGCCTTTTCGCGCATCTTGCGTTACGACGCTTTATGTCGGGAAGGCGGGCGCCTTGTTCTTCGTCTTCCAAACGGGCACCCATGATTCCACGGGTGCAATGGCCGGTTTCCAATCGATGGTAAACGATCCCGAATGAGGATATTCCCGTGGGTCTTTGCAGAGCCCTTTGCGGACTGGATTCATCCAGATGTATGCGGCGACTCCCGCGATATTGTCTCGTGGCCTCAGGATATGGTCGTAAAATTTCTTTTGCCAGAGCGCGCGGTGAAGTCGTTCCTGATATTCGTATCCGGTCGTTTGTTTGAAATTTTTCACGAAAGCCGTCAGATTGCTCGTCGGATCGATGCCGCAGAATAGCCCGTGAAAATGATCTGGCATCACGGAATAGGCGTGGACTGCAAATCGGTAGGCGATGGATTGCTTGCGGAGATGGTCGATCAGCCAAACCGCATTTCGGGCGCTAGCGAACACAGAACGCCTGCCCGCGCAGCACAGCGTGACGAAATATGTGAACCGGCCCAGGTAGCTGGTTGGGTGCAGCCGGATGTTCTTGTGCGTGAAAGCCATGCACTTGGCGATGTGTTTGGATAGGGTTGCCGCTGTATAGTACACGCGCCGCGCGGGGGAGTCACGCCGTCGCAGAGCCTCACACCCGAAAAGAAGGCGGGCCCGCCTGAAAGGCGGCCGCTACAAATGCAAGCCCGAAAAGCCAGAAAAACTCAAAGATCCGCCCCGGCATGCGTCGCTGGGCCTTTGCCCTTGAACTTGTAGCGGCCACCTTTTAGGTGGGCCGCCTTACACGGGTGCGACCAGGACACGATCTTCGCGGTGCTTGGCGGGGGGCCCAGATGCGGCTATTTCGAGCGCGGCACTCTGTGAAGAGAGCGAATCAGCGCCGGTACGGACCGGAAGGGGCCATCCACGCGCCCTTTCCGGATGTCCTCAAGGCCTTCGGCAAGGCGCTTTTCGACGAGGGCTTTCGGCATAGAAATCCTGAAATAGGATTAGGCCTGACGTTTCAGTTTCGCCAGATGAGCATCCAATTGGTCTTCCGGGATTCCTTCGCCGCGATCGAGTTGCTCGATACCGTGCCTGATCTTCGCGTTGATCGTCTCCCGGTTTTCCAAAAGCCAGCGGTCCTGCTCCTCCTGAGTCTCCAGCAATCGGAGCAACACTTCCTCGACGCTTCCGGAGCCGGTCGCCCGAAGCTGCTTCTGGAGCCGGGCCTCAAGCCCCGCATCCCTAATTTTAATGTTCACGGCGCAATCCTCCCGGAAGGGATCGGATTCTCTGTTCATCGTAGCCGAGGGAACGAAAATGTCAAGAAAACGCGGCTAGGTGGGTCTGGAAAGCCGAGTGGGGCGGCGACGAAGAAAAAGGGCGCCCCGACGAATCGCATCGGGACGCCCTTGTGAAATGCTTAAGCTGAGGCTCGATCGGGTTTAGTACATGCCGCCCATGCCGCCGCCACCGCCCGGCATGCCGCCGCCGGCGCCCGCGCCCTTCTTGTCGTCTTCCTTGATGTCGGCCACCAGAGCTTCGGTGGTGAGCATCAGGCCGGCGATGGACGCTGCGTTCTGCAGTGCGAGGCGCGTGACCTTGGCCGGATCAATCACGCCGGCCTTCACCAGGTCGCCGAACTCGCCTGTATCGGCGTTGAAGCCGAAGTTGTCGTCCTTCGATTCGCGGACGCGCCCGACAATTACGGCTCCTTCTTGTCCGGCGTTCAGCGCAATCTGCCGCATAGGCTCTTCAAGCGCGCGCTTCACGATGTTGACGCCAATGGCCTCATCATCGGTGAGCTTGAGCTTTTCGAGAGCGGAGATGCAGCGAACCAGCGCCACGCCGCCGCCGGGAACGATGCCTTCCTCGACTGCCGCGCGTGTGGCGTGCATGGCATCCTCGACGCGAGCCTTCTTTTCCTTCAGCTCGGTTTCGGTTGCCGCGCCCACCTTGATGACCGCCACGCCGCCCACCAGCTTGGCGAGGCGCTCTTGCAGCTTTTCCTTGTCGTAGTCGGACGTGGTGTCGTCAATCTGCGTGCGGATTTGCTTCACGCGGCCTTCGATTTCCGCGGATTTGCCGGCGCCTTCGATGATCGTGGTGTTGTCCTTGTCTATGGTGATCTTCTTGGCGCGGCCGAGGTCCTCGACCTTCACGTTCTCGAGCTTGATCCCCAGTTCTTCCGTGATGGCCTTGCCGCCGGTGAGCGTGGCGATGTCTTCGAGCATGGCCTTGCGGCGGTCGCCGAAGCCAGGAGCCTTGACGGCGGCGCACTGGAGCGTGCCGCGAAGCTTGTTCACCACGAGCGTTGCGAGCGCTTCGCCTTCGACGTCTTCCGCCACAATCAGCAGCGGCTTGCCCATCTTGGCGATCTGCTCGAGCAGGGGAAGCAGGTCCTTCATCGAGCTGACTTTCTTTTCGTGGATGAGGATGCGAACGTCTTCCAGAACGCATTCCATCCGTTCCGGGTCGGTGACGAAGTAGGGAGAAAGATAGCCGCGGTCGAACTGCATGCCTTCGACCACTTCGAGATTCGTCTCCATGGTCTTCGATTCCTCGACCGTGATGACGCCGTCCTTGCCCACCTTCTTCATCGCTTCGGCGATGATCGAGCCGATCTGCTTGTCGTTGTTGGCGCTGATCGTGCCGACTTGCGCGATCATGTCGCCCTTCACGTCCTTGTGGAACTTCTTCACTTCCTCGACGGCTACTTCGACGGCCCTTTCGATGCCGCGCTTGAGCGCCGTGGGGCTTGCGCCGGCCGCGACGGTTTTTACGCCTTCGCGGAAGATGGCCTGAGCCAGCACGGTCGCCGTGGTGGTGCCGTCGCCGGCCACGTCGGAGGTCTTCGAAGCGACTTCCTTCACCATCTGCGCGCCCATGTTTTCGAGCGGGTCCGCCAGCTCGATTTCCTTCGCCACGGTGACGCCGTCCTTGGTGATGACCGGCGCGCCGAACTTCTTTTCAATTACCGCATTGCGGCCCTTGGGGCCGAGCGTGATCTTCACGGCGTCCGCCAGTGCATTGACGCCGCGCAGAATAGCCTGGCGGGAATTCTCGCCCGTCACGATTTGCTTTGCCATGGTTCCTGTTCCTCCTGGGATTTCCTTTTGTTTGAGATGGTTATGACTCGATGGCTGCGGTCACGGGTTGCGCGGCCGCGCCGGAAAATTACCTTTTGCCTCCCGCCGCCTTGGCCGCGTGGCCGAGCTTGGCGAGGATTTCGTCCTCTTTCAGGATCATGTACTCTTCGTCGTCAATCGTGATGTCGTTGCCGCTGTATTTGCCGAAGAGGATCCGGTCTCCCACTTTCACGTCGAGCGCGATCCGGTCGCCCTTCTCGTTGATCTTGCCGGCGCCGACGGCGATCACTTCTCCCTCTTGCGGCTTTTCTTTGGCCGAGTCGGGAATGATGATGCCGCCCTTCACAGATTCTTTTTCTTCGAGCCGCCGCACGAGCACGCGGTCGTGTAGCGGTGTGATGTTGACAGCCATTTTGGCGATTCCTCCGATGGTGTAATCAGGATTGCCTGTGAGGAGCCGTGTGTTAGCACTCGACCAAGGCGAGTGCTAATATAGCGGCAATGGCGTTCGGCTGTCAAGGTACAAGTTGACAAATATACGCTCAGGGACCGAGCCTTATTGTTGAATATAAATAGCCTATTATGTGTTAGTTAGACCGCATAAGTAGTAATGCAAATTCGTGCTGCGGCAGTATCTCCGTGTATGCCCTGTAGGCCATTTCAGCGGAAACCGTTTGATTCCGAAGACTTGCTAATCAAGAATAGGGCGGTCGCGAGGGCACGAGGCGGGCACGGCCTCTAAGATTCGGGCCATGCGGCGCGGCGGCGGAGTTCCAAGCATTGTGCGGCAGGCGAAAAATGGCTGATCATTATTTTGAATTTCGCAATGTCTCCATGTCGTTCGGTGAAAACGTCGTGCTAAAGGACGCGAATTTTTTTGTGGAGCGCGGCGAGACGGCCGTGATTATGGGACGCAGCGGAGCAGGGAAGTCCGTTTCGCTCAAGCTGCTGCTGGGTTTTCTCGAGCCGGACGCGGGGCGAATTATCGTGGCGGGCGAAGACGTCACCGGGCGGAGCGAAGAGCAGTTTTCCGCGATTCGGCGGCGCGTGACGATGGTGTTTCAATCGGGCGCGCTTTTCGATTCGCTCACCGTAGCGGAAAATGTGGCCTTTCCGTTGCTGAGCCGCGGCGACCATGCGGACCCGGAAAAGATTGACGCGAAGGTGCGCGAATTGCTCGGAATGCTCGAAGTCGCCGAATTCGCGGAGCGCTTGCCCGCCGATCTGAGCACGGGGACGAAGCGTGCTGTGGCCATCGCGCGGGCGCTGGCGGAAAATCCCGAGGCCATCCTCTACGACGAGCCAACCACGATGGTGGACCCGCTGATGGCCGCGCACATCAGCGCGTTGATTGTGAAATTGAAGGAGACTGTGCGCAAGACCTCCATCGTCGTGACGCACGATACGCACCTGGGGAAAAAGCTGGCCGACCGCGTCATATTTCTTCATGAAAGCCGCGTTGCCTTCTTCGGAACGTGGGCTGAGCTGGAAAGCTCGAACGATCCCTTCCTGCGCAATTTCCTGGCTGAGGACGCGTTGATCCCCGCTCTGGATTTGACCGCGTGACCGAAGGTAATCTCTCCGATCCCAAGAAGCAGCTGCGGCGGGTGATGGGGCTGTGGGACGTGCTGCTTTTCAACGTCGCGGCTGTGCTCGGCCCGCGATGGATTGCCGCGGCGGCGCACAACGGGACTTCTTCGATCAGCCTCTGGGCGCTGGCGGCGGTGTTCTTTTTTCTTCCCACGGCGTTTGTGATCGCCGAGCTTTCCACGCGATTTCCCGAGGAGGGCGGCCTCTATGTCTGGTCCAAGCAGGCGTTCGGTGAATTTCACGGATTCGTCGCGGGGTGGACGTATTGGGTCTACACGTTTTTTTATTTTCCGGGGCTTTTGATGGCCAGCGCGGCGATGGGCGCATATATCGGAGGCAGCGGCGGGGCGCTTCTGGCGCAGAATCGCGCGTTTCTGATGGCCGGATCGTTTTTTCTGCTCTTCATCGCCGTGTTTCTGAACATCATCGGACTGAATGTCGGCAAGTGGCTTCAGAACGCAGGGGGCATCGGCACGTACGTTCCCCTACTGATGCTCGTGGGCATGGCCGGCTATCTCTGGCACACGCACGGTTCGCAAACACATTTCGCCTGGAAAAACATGCTGCCCGCGTGGAATTGGGGAACCGCGAATTTCTGGCCGCAGATCGCATTCGCCCTCACGGGGCTCGAATTGGTCTCCATGATGAGCGAGGAAATTCGTGAGCCGCGCAGGACATTTCCGCGCGCGATTCTTGGCTCGGGAATTTCGATTGCGGCGATGTACATCGCGGGCACATTCGCGATTCTGGCGCTTATTCCCGCGAGCGCCGTGGACCCGAAAAGCGGCATGTTTCAGGCGCTGGCGGCCGGCTCAGTCATCCTGAAGATTGGATTTTTCGGCGTGGCCGCCGCGATTCTCACCGCCGTGGGGAACGCCGGCGGAATCGGGTCGACGGTTGCAGGAGTGGCGCGCGTTCCATTCGTCGTGGGGATTGACCGGTATCTGCCCGCCGCTTTCGGCAAAATCCATCCGAAATGGAGGACGCCGTGGGTGGCTATTCTGGTGCAAGCGCTCATTTCCGGCGCGATTTTGCTGGGGATTCAGGTGAACGAAACGGTGAATAGCGCCTATCAGATTCTGGTGGACGCCACGATCATCCTCTACTTCATTCCGTTTCTGTATATGTACGCGGCGGCGATCAAGCTGGCGTATCGCCCGGATCGCGCCGCCGGCGGCAACGCCGTGCTGATTCCCGGAGGAAAATTCGGCGTGTGGGTTGCGGGGTCGCTGGGATTTATCGTGGTGCTGGGTGGAATTGCGCTGTCGCTTGTCCCACCGGGCGAAGCGGTGAACAAATGGGAGTTTGAAGCGAAGCTCGTGGGCGGAACGGCTGTCGCGGTTTTGATCGGCCTCGCGCTCTATTTTCGCGGCGCGCGCGAAAAGTCGCGCACGGCCGTGGCTGATTCCATGCGTCGCGGGGTATAATCGCCGGATGCCAATGACGCGTAAAACCCAGCCGATACACGGCACGACGGTGCTGTGCGTGCGCAAGGACAACAAAGTGGTGCTGGCCGCCGACGGGCAGGTGACGCTGGGCGAAGGCGTGGTGAAGCACAGCGCAAAAAAAACGCGGCGCCTCTACGACGATAAGATCGTCGCGGGATTCGCCGGCAGCACGGCCGACGCGCTATCGCTCTTTGCCCGCTTCGAGAATAAGTTGCAGGAATATCACGGCAACCTGCCGCGCGGGGCCGTGGAGCTCGCCAAGGATTGGCGCACGGACCGTTCGCTGCGGCACCTCGATGCACTTCTGATCGTAGCGGATTCGAAATCCACGTTCCTGCTCTCCGGCAACGGCGATGTGATCGAGCCGGACGACGGCATCTGCGCCATCGGTTCGGGGGGACCCTACGCGCTGGCAGCGGCGCGCGCACTCGCGAAGCACACCAAGCTCAGCGCCAAGGAGATTGCACAGGAGGCCATGCGCATCGCCAGTGAAATTTGCATTTTCACGAACGCGAATTTCAGCATCGAAGAATTGTGAGCGACAAACCGGAGAAGGAAAAGGATATGGTGATCTATTTGTCCGGAGAGCAGCAGGCGGCGGAGGCGGAGCCGCTTCCGTCGTTCGACGAGCTGACCCCCCGGGAAATCGTTCTGGAGCTCGATAAATACATCGTCGGGCAAAATGCCGCGAAGAAGGCTGTGGCCATCGCCCTGCGCAACCGCGTGCGGCGGCAGAAGCTCCCGCCCGAAGTAGCCGAAGAAATACTTCCCAAGAATATTCTGATGATTGGACCCACCGGCGTGGGCAAGACGGAAATTGCGCGGCGCCTGGCGCGGCTGGCGGGCTGCCCGTTCATCAAGGTGGAAGCGTCGAAGTATACGGAAGTGGGCTACGTGGGCCGCGACGTGGAATCCATGGTCCGCGATCTGGTGGAAACCTCGATTGACATGGTGCGCGAAGAAAAGCTCGACGAAGTGGCGGAGCGCGCCGAGCAATCCGCCGAAGAGCGCCTGCTCGATCTGCTGCTCCCTTCGTCGCCCGTGCCTGTCGATGCGAGCGCCACATCCGAGGCGCAGCGCCGCGAACAGGCGGAGCGGACACGCGAGAAACTCCGCGCGCAGCTCCGCGAAGGGAAGCTCGACCAGCGGCTGGTGGAAGTGGAAGTGCGCGAGCGCTCCATGCCCTCGTTTGAAATCATCACCAACCAGGGCGTGGAGGAGATGGACATCAACGTGAAGGACATGCTCTCCGGGATGTTCGGCCAGCAGAAAAAGAAGCGGAAAATGACCGTGGCCGAAGCCTTCGACTACCTGATCCAGGAGGAGGAAAACCGGCTGATTGACATGGACCAAGTGACGCGGATAGCCGTGGACCGCGTCGAGCAGATGGGAATTCTCTTCGTGGACGAAATTGATAAAATCGCGGGCCGCGAAAGCGGCCACGGCCCGGACGTCTCGCGCGAGGGCGTCCAGCGCGACATTCTTCCCATCGTGGAGGGGACGACGGTGAACACGCGCTACGGTATGGTGCGCACCGAGCACATTCTGTTCATCGCCGCAGGGGCGTTCCACACGACGAAGCCCTCGGACCTGATCCCGGAACTGCAGGGACGCTTTCCGATTCGCGTGGAGCTCAGCTCGCTTTCCGAAGCCGATTTCATCCGCATTCTCGTGGAACCGAAGAACGCGCTCATCAAGCAGTACACCGCGCTGCTCGACACCGAGGGATTGAAAATGACGTTCAGCGAAGACGCCATTGCGGCGATCGCGCGCTTTGCGGCCACGGTCAACGAGCACACCGAGAATATCGGCGCGCGCCGCCTGCACACCATCCTCGAAAAGGTTCTGGAGGAAATTTCCTTCGAAGCGCCGGAAATGAAGAAGAAGACGGTAAAGGTGGACGCCGCGTACGTGCAGAAGCAGCTTGCCGACATCGTGAAGGATCAGGACCTGAGCCGTTACATTCTTTAGAAAATTGAAAATGGAAAATAGAAAAGCGGTCCCAGCGCCCCTGCTCGCGCGCGATCGGTCGTGGCCGATCGCGTCTCCTCATTTTGTCTTTCCCATTTTCATCCTCGCATCTTTTCTCAGCGGCTGCGCGTCCCCGGGCGAGCCCACGGAGCGCAAGGCGCCCGTCCCGGCGGCGGTCGCCGATCTGGCCGCCGTACAATCGGGCAATGACGTGATCCTTACCTTTACGGTGCCCAAGGAAACGGCCGAGCACCGGCCGCTCAAACAGATTCCCACGATTGAAATCTACCGGGATTTTGAGCCCGCAGCAGTGGCAGCCGGCGCGGCATTGCCCCAGGCGCCCGCGAACCCGTCGCTGCTGGTGACCATTCCCCCCGCGATGGCGGACCACTACGCGGCAAAAAGCCAAATCCGCTATCCCGACACGCTCACGGCCGAGGATTTCACGCGGCATCCCGATGATGTGGCGGCATACATCGTGCGTACCCGCACGTCCGCGAAGAGGGAGTCTGAAAATTCGAATGTCGTGGACGTGCGCGTCTATCCGACCCTCGATCCCATCGAAGACTTGAAATCCGAGATTGCGCACTCGGTCGTCGAGCTGGCGTGGACTGCACCCCAGAAAACATTGATCGGCACGGCGCCGCCTATTGCCGGCTACCGCGTCTATCGGGCGGAGGCCACGCCGCCGCCGAACGAAACCAACGTGAATACCGCGAACACTGCGGGCCAGAGCGCAGTTCCGGCGCTCGCGGCGCCGCTCGTGAAAATCGGGGAGACCCAATCCACGACTTATGAAGATACGCAAGCGGAGTTGGGCCGAACGTACGCGTATTCCGTTCGCAGCGTCGCGCAGTATCCCGGCGAGGCGCTGGAATCCGCCGATTCGAATCCGGCGATCGTGACGGTGCGCGACATCATTCCCCCCGCCGCGCCTCTGGGATTGATCGCCGTATGCGTGCCGGCGCAGGATGGAACTCCGCCACACGCCGAGCTCTCGTGGGCCATCAGCCCTGAAACCAATATCGCCGGTTACAACGTCTATCGTAGTGGGGAGGCTGACGTTCCGGGCACACGACTGAATGCAACGCCCTTGCTTTCGCCCGCATTTCGCGATATGAATTCAACACCCGGGCAACGCTACTTCTACAGTGTCACCGCAGTAGACCGCTCTGGCAACGAAAGTCCCGCCAGTGTCGCTGTCTCTTGCAGCGAGCCGGGAGAAAGCCAGCCAGCGCCATGATGGACGTTCACATAGGCAAACATAAACCGGGAGCGCGCAACCCCCACGAGGCGCTCTCGACCGGCCTCTATTCCGGCGCCCTTCTGACGCTGGTGATGCTGGCATCGCTCGTGGTTGCGGACCGCATCCCCGGGATCGAGCGGTATGCGCTCGAGCGAAATGGAATTTCGTACGGTTTGTTCCTGGCCGTCATGGTTTATCCCGTTTGCCGGTTCCTCAATCGTCCGCTGCAAATGTTCGCGGCGGGGATGACCGGATGGGTGATGTTCGCCGCCGCCTACGATCTTGCGGGAATCTATTTCAGGAATCTGTTCCAGGTGCTGCGCACGCCGTTCGAAGCGCTTGTTGAGGGGACCATCGTATATGGCCTTTGCGCCGTGGTTTCTTGGGTGGGAACGATGGCCATCCACGCGCGCCACCACGCCATCGCGCCGCCCCGCCGGCGGCCGGATGATGCCGTTCCCCATCAGCACTGAACCTCAGTCGATTCCCCGCGCCGGCACATATGACGCGGATGAGTGCTCCCGCGCATAGAAACCATCCCCGCGCATCCTGGGAATCACCTTTTCCATTGGTGCTATAATCCCGCGCGGAGCGGCTGGCGAAGGCCGAGGGGACGCGCTCCGCGAAGAAATTGGAATTTGCGTGATGGGTTCGAGAGAATTCCCTGCGTTGAGAGCATTTCTATCGGACTGGCACAACCTGCTTCCCGTGGCCGGGATCGTGGTTCTGGCCGGCATCGGCGTTGTCTTGTGGCTCTGGCGGAAGCCGGAAGACGCCGAGGAGCTGGAACGCCGGCGGCGCGCTTATGTGAATCGCGTGGGGCGCATCGTCGAAGGGCAGGTGTTGGAAATCGCGGATCAGCCGCGGCGTCCGTCCTCGGGAACGAAGAAGAGCAAGAAACATGGCGCGCTTCCCGCGGGCGGCGTCCAGAAGCTTCTCCACTATACCTACTCGATTTCCGGCGTATCCTACGAAACAGCGCAGGACATCACCGGCCTCGAAGAACGGCTGCACCTGACGCGCATCGCCGCAGGGCAGACCGCCAGCGTGAAATACGACCCTTCGAATCCCAGCAATTCGATTCTGCTGGCCGACGATTGGTCTGGTTTACACTAAACGTTCGCGGCGCGATCGCCCAGGAGACAAATTTAATTTTTTAGCGCGTGATGCGAGAGCGGTACGTCTGAAACGTCACGTGGACTGCAAGAGGCGATTCAAAACATCTTCGTTGATGGTGATCTTGCCTTCCTTCTTCATGCGGTCCTTGAGTGCGGTTTGAAAGGCCGTGAAGGCGGCGTCTTGCTTGGCTTCAACGAGCTGCTGCTCGATACTGTGGCTTTCCTTAACGAAGTCGTCCATGTTGGGCGCCTGGTGATCGGCGACGCGATAAATCAGCCAGTTTCCGCCCGCCTGGGTGGGCGCGCTTGTCTGCCCGACGGCCATGGCGAAAACATCCGCCGCGAACGGCTGAACGGGGCCAACACCGGGGATAGAACCATCGCGCGCGAATGGGTCCGAAGTTTTCATTGCGAGGCCGAGCTCCTTGGCGGCTTTGTCGAGGGCTTCACCGGCCTGAATGCGCTTGGCGAGGTCCTGTGCCTTGGTCCGCGCCAGTTCCACGGAGTTAACCTGGCGATAGTCGGCTAGTACGCGATCATGGACTTCGGCGAGTGTTCCCTGATGCGCGGGAATGACGTCCTTCGCCGTGAGGATCACCCAGCCACTATCCACTTGCAGAGGGTCGCTCAACTCGCCGGGATTCAATTCGAAGAGGACCTGGTGCAGGTCCGCGGAATTTCCCAGGGGGCCGAGGGGATCAGTGACAGCAACGGACTGCGTCTCGCCTATCGTGAGATTAAATTTCCTGGCCAGATCATCGAGCGACTGGCGATCGGACTGGCGGACGGCGGAAGCCATTTGCGCGGAGAGGTCGTCCACCTCCTGATTGACCTTTTGGTTGACGAGGTTGGGGAGAATGGAGTCGCGGACTTCATCGAGGCTTTTCGTGTGAGCGGTCTCGCGGTCGAGGACCTTGATGATGTCAAAGCCATATACCGTTTTCACGAGGTCTGAAATGGCGCCCTTCGGCAGGCTGAAAGCAGCCTGCTGAAATTCCGGCACGGTCTGCCCCTCCACGATCCAGCCCAGGTCGCCGCCCTTGGGCTTGGAAGTATCATCCTCGGAATATTTCTTGGCGAGGTCTTCGAAATTGGCGCCGGGCCGCTTGGCTTGCTTGAGCACGTCCTCGGCCTTCAGGCGGATTTCGGCGATTTCGGCGTCGGTCTTGCCGATGGTTTTCAAGAGGATATGCTCCACGTGGACGCGATTCTCGACTTTGAACTGGTCAATGTTCTGGTTGTAGTAGGCCTGCAGCTCGTCGTCGCTGATATGCGCGTTGGCGCGCAGGGCAGCCAAATCGAGCAGGGCGTAGCGGGCGGAGCGCTTTTCGGGAACCTGATAATTCGCGGAATTCTGCGCGAAGTAGGCGCCGAGTTCCGCATCCGTGGGGTTGATGGAAGGCGCGAGATCGGCGGCGCTAATCAGCACGTAGTCTATTTTTACCTTTTCATTTTTCCAGCGGAACTCCTGAGCGACTGCGGCAGGGGTGACGGAAATTCCGTCCGTGACGATATGCTGGAATTTCTCCACCAGCATCGAATTCACGACTTGCTGTTCGAATTCTTGAACCGTCATTCCCCGGGAGGCGATTTCGCTTGTGTAGATGTCCTTCTGCCATACGCCTCCGACCCAGGCATCGGGCATATATTCCTTGATGCCCTCCGTCTCCTCCGCGGGAGTAACGGTGATTCCCAGGCGCTGGGCTTCGATGGCCAGCGCGCGCTCGAAGACCATTTCGTCGAGGACCGGGCGGACCTCGAGGTGCTTCATCATTTCGGGGATTCCTTGCTGCTGCGCAACCATATTCACCTGCTGCTGGACTTCGGTGATGCTGATGTCCTGACCGCCGACGGTGGCGACCGTGTCGGGATTGCTGCCGCCCATCGAGCCGGTCATCAGGCCGGGGACGAGCGTGACAACCATGCTGACGCAGATGAGCGTCAGGATGACGGCCATGGTGATTTTGATCCAGCGGTTGCGGTCGAGGTCTCGCTGCTGAATGCTTCTTAACATGTCACTGTGCGGCCCTTCTCCTGCCGCGCAAACAGCCTATTATAAGAGAGTTTTGATGCGTGGCTCAATAAGATTTCCGAACCGGGAAACGGCCCCATGGTAATTGGACGTCCAATCGTCGAAAACGAGAGGCCAGTGAGCGGATTCCCTATAGCGAATAGGCTACGCGCGAGGTTTTTCGCAAATCCTTCGCTTTTCTGCCGGCGACCCCCCCTGTTTTGTTGCGGGTAGAAAAAATTATGTCACTGATAGAAGGAGAGTTAAGGAGAATTCTGTTTCCACTTGTGTTGCGAGTAGGATTCTGGAAGCTGGGGGCTAGAAACTGGATGCTGAAGATTTCTCCAAGAGCGGAGTTAGGTTACCTTTTAAGTATCATATCCATATTATAATATGCTTGTCAAGTCGGCTGCGAAATTGACATTCCGCAAATCCTTTGGGGCGTGGCGGTTAGGAGGCACATTCCGATGCGGAAAAGATGCGACTTTTGCGGGGGTTTCCTCCTTCGTCCGCCTTGGCAAGCTCGGTTGTGAGCCGGTTTCCTGCTTGTACAGTTGGCTTTGACTTGCGTTTGGCAGCGCCCTAACATAAGGCCCCTCAGAGGTCCAAGGACGTGTGTAAGTGACACCGGAACGCTGGCAGGAAATCAAGAAGCTGCTTGCCGCGGCGCTGGAGCGCACGCCGGAGGGGAGAGCTGCGTATCTGGATCAGGCCTGCGCGGAGCCGGAGATGCGGCGCGAAGTGGAATCGCTGCTCGCGGCGCACGAGCAGGCGGACACGGCCTTCTTCGTGCGCGCCGTGGGAACAGGCGAAGCGCTGGTAAGCGGCGTGACGCTCGGGTCGTATACCATCCTCGAACGCCTGGGCGCAGGCGGCATGGGCGAAGTGTACCAGGCGCAGGATTCCAAACTCGGGCGGAAGGTTGCCATCAAGGTTCTGCCCGCGGCCCTCGTCTACGATGCCGCGCATCTGGCTCGTTTCCGGCGCGAAGCGAGAATACTGGCATCGCTGAACCATCCCAACATTTGCACGATCTACGACGTGGGCGAGCACGACGGCCAGCACTTTATCGCCATGGAGTTCCTGGACGGACACACACTGAAACACCTGATTTCCGGCAAGCCGCTGTCTATCGAGCAAGTATTGGAAGTGGGTATGGAAATCGCGGAGGCTCTGGACGCGGCCCATGCGGGAGAGATCATCCATCGGGACATCAAGCCCGCGAACATTTTTGTGACGAAACGGGGCCACGTGAAGGTGCTGGATTTTGGTTTGGCGAAGCTCTTGCCGTCGGATGGCGCCGCGAATCTCTCGGCGGCGCCCACCGCAAGCGTGCCGGCAGACCTCACGAAAGCGGGCACGGCTATCGGCACGGTCGCCTACATGTCGCCCGAACAGGTGCGGGGCGAAGAGTTGGACGCGCGCACGGATTTATTTTCGTTTGGAGTAGTGCTCTACGAGATGGCCACCGGGCGCCCGCCCTTCCGCGGCGAAACTCCGGGCGTGGTTACGGAAGCGATTCTGAATCGTACGCCGGTCGGGCCGGTGCGCTTGAATCCGGACGTTCCAGCGAAGCTCGAAGATGTTATCAGCAAAGCGCTTGAGAAAGACCGGAGGCTGCGCTACCAGCATGCCTCCGAAATGCGCGCGGATTTGCAGCGATTGAAGCGAGATTCAGATACGGGGCGGGCAGCCGTCGCACCAGGCACGGGTGGATTGAAACCCGCGCGTAAATCCATTCGATGGGCCGCGGGCGCAATAATACTAGCCGCGATGCTTGCGTTGGGCGGCTGGCTGTTTTTCTCCCGTAAGGCCCATCCGCTGACCGATAAAGACACCATCGTCCTCGCGGACTTTACGAACACGACGGGTGACACGGTTTTCGACGGCGCTCTGCGCCAGGGGCTTTCGGTGCAACTCGAACAATCGCCGTTCCTCAGCATGGTTTCCGAGCAGCGAATTCAACAGACGCTTCGCATGATGGACCGGCCGTCCGACACGCCACTTTCGCCGGAAATTGCCCAGGAGGTATGCCAACGAACGGCCAGCGCCGCTGTGCTTGAAGGCTCGATCGCCCAAATTGGCGCTCAATATTTGCTGACGCTGAACGCGATCCGCTGCTCGAACGGAGATTCGCTGGCGAGCACGGAGGCTCAGGCCGCGGACAAGAATCACGTCCTCGGCGCTCTGGGGAATGCGGCGTCGGAGATGCGCAACAAGCTGGGCGAATCGCTCAGCAGCGTGCAGCAGTTCGATACGCCGCTGGAGCAGGCCACCACGCCCTCGCTTGAAGCCCTGCAGGCTTATAGCTTGGGACGCAGGGCGATGCTGGGGGGCGACTATAGCTCTGCCGCGGCGCTCTTCGAGCGAGCCATCCGCCTCGATCCGAATTTCGCCATGGCCTACGCCAGAGCCGGTACGAGCTATGCCAATTTTGGAGAGCCCACGTTGGGGTCCGCATACAGTCGAAAGGCCTACGAGTTGCGCGACCGGGTGAGCGAGCCCGAGAAGTTTTACATCGAGGGCCACTATTACGAAGTCGGCACTGGAGACCTGGAAAAAGCGCGCCAAGCCTATGAGCTGTGGGCGCAGACCTACCCGCGAGATTGGGTGCCGGTAATCGACCTGCGTGAAATCTACAGTCAATTCGGCCAATATGACAAAGCCCTCGACGAAGCGCGCGAAGCGCTGCGCCTCGCCCCGAACGGTGAGAACTATTTCGGACTCGTTGCTTACTACGTGTCAATGAATCGTCTGGTGGAAGCCCAGTCCCTGGCCGAAGAAGCGAGGACGAAAGCCTTTGATTCTCCCCAGTTGCACGTCCTTCTATACGAGATCGCCTTCTTGCGAAATGATACGGCAGAGATGGCGCGGCAGGTGGCATGGTGGGAAGGCAAGGCGGGAGCACAATATGTGCCGCTCGCTCTTGAGGCCAAAACGGCTGCCTATTCTGGAAGGCTTGCACAGGCCAGAGATTTTTCCCGCCGCGCCGTGGCGGAGGCCGAGCGCGCGGAAGAGAAGGAATTAGCTGCGAGGTACGAGACCGACGCCGCACGGTGGGAGGCCCTCTTCGGCAATGCGGCAGAAGCCAAGACGCTGGCCGCCGCAGCGCTGGGCGTTTCAGACGGCCGGGAAGTTCAGTTTGGGGCGGCCATGGCTTTCGCATTGGCGGGAGATACGGCGCGGGCCGAGACCATCACGGAAGATTTGGCCACGCGGCACCCACAGGATACCCGGGTTCAGCTTGCCTACCTGCCCGTGATCCACGCGCAGGTCGCTATCGCGCGGAAAGATCCCTCCCGCGCCATTGACGCCCTTCAGGCCGCGCGTTCCGATGGATCGGTGCTTACCGGAGGGGGATTTTCTAGCGCACCCCGCTACGATCCATTTTATGTCCGGGGAGAAGCGTATCTGGAGGCGCACGAGGGCGGTGAAGCCGCCGCGGATTTCCAGCAAATCCTCGATCACCCGGGAATTGCGCTGAATGAACCCATCGGCGCGCTGGCCCATCTTGGCTTGGCTCGCGCTTACGCCATGCAGAGCGACACCGCGAAGGCCCGCGCCGCCTATCAGGATTTTCTGACGCTTTGGAAGGACGCCGACCCGGACATCCCCATCCTGGAGCAAGCCAAAGCAGAATACGCGAAGCTACAGTAGCAGATGGGAATCTGAAGAAACACTTCGCCCAACCGACCGTTTCCCCCTCAGGGTTGACAGGGAGGCTACGCGGGCGCGATTTCAAACGAGCGTCGGAACCCTGCGATATCGCCGGGTCCCGCTTTGGAGGAAAATTCGTTGTATCGAGGGCGGGGAAGCGTACAATGCGCCAGACAGAGGTCCAAATTGGGAACTTCTTTTTTCAGTTAAAGCGAAGTGAGGTGGCTGCGATGCTACTCGGACTTTCCTATTCCGCTTGGGTGTGGGCTGCGGGGCTGCTGATCGTTTTTTATGTCTTGATGTCCATACGGCGCGTGGGACCGACCGAAGTCGGGCTGGTGCTGAAGCGCGTCTCCTTGAGGAAGCTGAGCGAGGACAATGCGATTGCGTTTCGGGGAGAGGCGGGTTATCAGGCGGATTTGCTGATGCCCGGGCTCCGCTGGAAGGCGTGGCTGGTCTATCAGGTGGAGAAATTCCCGTGGGTGCAGGTGCCAGCGGGCGAAGTGGGCGTGGTGATTTCGCAGGCGGGCGCGCCGCTGCCGATCGGGGCGAAATCGGCGCTGTACAAAAAGGCCTTCGGCAATTTTTCGAATTTGCGGGAGTTTGTGGCCGGCGGCGGACAAAAGGGCGTGCAACGGCCGGTGTTCTCTCCGGGGACACTCGCGCCGATTCATCCGGTCGGCTTTCTGGTGGTGACGAAAAGCCAGGTGTACGGGCTGCCGATTTCGCCGGAGGTGCGGGCGCAGGCCGGAAAGACGGGAACCCTTTCGCCCGCTGCGTTCGGATTGCAGCCGGAACAGCTGGAACTGGTGCGCATCGAGCCGCAACAGTATGGAAAAGACCGCACGGTGATGGATCTAGTCGGAATCGTAACCACATACGAGGGAGATCCGCTGCCTTCGGGGGACATCGCGAGCCGGCTTGGCGGATTTGCGGACGTCGCCGCCATGGAAAAAGCGGACGCAAAAGACGGCGAAGTGATCGAGGTGCTGCTGGGAAACAAAAACAATCTGCACAACAACTATCAGGATTTTCAGGGGTTCCTCGACAACGGAGGGAAGATCGGTTTGCAGCACGACCCGCTGCTCTACGGGGCCTACGCGCTGAATCCGTTTCTTGTGGGCGTGGAGCTGGTGGGGATGCTGGTGGTGCAGCAGGGACAGGTCGCGGTGATCAAGGCATACGTGGGATTGCCGACGCAGGACACGTCCGGCACGGATTTCAAATTCGGTTCGCTGGTGCGGCCGGGGCACCGCGGGATCTGGGAGGAACCGCTGCGGACGGGAAAATATCCGCTCAATCCGCGGTGCTACCAGGCGGAGATCGTGCCGACATCCATCCTGACGCTGAATTGGGCCGACGAGGTGTCCGCTGCGCACAATCTGGACGCGCAGTTGAACCAGATCGTCGCCAAGAGCTGCGAAGGATTCGTTTTCCATATCGATCTGCAGGTGCAGATTCACGTGCCGGATACGAACGCGCCGCGCGTTATCTCCATGGTTGGCACGATGCTGAACCTTGTGAATGAAGTCTTGCAGGCGGCAGTGGGGAATCACTTCCGCGACAAACTGCAAAGCATGCCGGCGGTCCGGTTCATCGAGACGCGCCAGTTGGTGCAGGAGGAGGCGTTCCAACACATCAAGGAGCAACTCGATCAGTACCATGTGGAAACGCGCGGGGTGTACATCCAGGACGTGATCCTGCCGGAAGAGCTCGTGAAGGTGCTGACCCAGCGGGAAATCGCCAACCAGGAGATCGAGACGTACAAAAAACAGCGTTCGGCGCAAGACGAGCGCATCTCCATGGAGAACGCCAAAGGCACGGCGGACATGCAATCCGACCTGGCGAAATCGAAGGTCGGCGTGGACATCAAGACCAACAACGCGAACGCGCGGACGGAAGAGGCGCGCGGAGAAGCGGAATACATTCGCCAAACGGGCACGGCGCGCGGAGCGGAAGTCGAGGCCGTGGGCTTGGCGCGGGCGCGAGGCTACCAGGCGCAGGTGGAGGCGCTGGGATCGAGTGCCACGGCGCTGGTGAACGTGATTACGTCGCTGTCCGCGGGCACATCGAAATTCGTGCCAGACATTTTGGTGACGAGCGGATCGGGCGGCGGGGCGATGGATGGCCTTGCGGCAACAGCGATGCGATTCCTCGCAGGTAACGGTGGCGGCCAGGCGAACGGCGGAAAACCGGCCGAGGAGAAGAGCGTGGCTCCTGCAGTCAAGGACAAGTTGGCGGGAAAGTCAGGCTAGGTGGTGGCCTTGGCGCGGGAACGTGAACGCGCCGCAATATTTTTCAAACCATACGTCCCGTTCCAGCCCTTGGCCTGACGCGCGTTCCACGGCGCCAGGGTTGACTCCGAGGCTACGCGTGCGGCTTCCTTTGTTGACATGGCGCGGGATGGCGTCAAAATAGAGTTCCCCTCCAGAAAATCAAGTTCCGTCGAGCTGCGGACCCCCTTTCCGCTCTTTTGTACATGGCTCGAGACGCAAGAGGTCCTCTCCCTCTTGCCATGCGCAGCGCGCCAGACATGGCAGCCCGGTGCCGAATTTTCGGCAGCGGCCAATGGAGAGACCGATTCGCGACATTATCGAGAGGAAGCGCACCGAGGACACCCTGCGCGAGAGGGAAGGCAGGTTTCGCGCGCTGGTGGACCACGCCAGCTATGGAATCTGCTGGGCCACGCCCGAAGGCGAACTCGTGGACGCCAACGCGGCGCTGGCGGCGATGCTGGGCCACGATTCCGTCGGCGAGCTTCTGAAAGTTCGAGATACGCGAGCCATCTATTGCGATCCATCGGCGCGAGACGAACTTGTTTTGGAATGCCGGAAGAGCGGACGCGCGGAAGCCACGGTGGATTGGAAGCGCAAGGACGGCGGCATCTTGAGTGTGCGCGTGCGCTGCCGCTGGACGCTCAATACGGAGCGGGGAACCGAATGCATCGAAATGACCATTGAGGATTCGTCCGAGCGCGTGGCGATGGAAAAGCAGCTTCTGCAGGGGCAGAAATTCGAAGCCATCGGGCAACTGGCGGGCGGCATCGCGCACGACCTGAACAACATGATCGGCGCGATTTTGGGATGGGTGGACCTGGGCATTGAGGAAGCGGAAGCGGGTTCGCACCTGCATCGCTACTTCAGCAGGGTGCGGCGCCAGGCCGAGCGCGCCACGGCGCTCATGCGGCAGTTGCTGGCCTTCGCCAGCCGGCAGATTCTCGAGCCGGAGGACATGGACCTGAACGAGAGCGTGATCGAAACGCTGAGCCTGCTCGAGAAAGTGATCGGCGGCAATATTAAAATCCAGGCAAATCTGGGGCCGGACCTCCCCGTGGTCTGCGCCGATCCCACGCAAATCGAGCAAGTGTTGATGAACCTGTGCATCAACGCGCGCGACGCCATGCCCGAGGGCGGGTCTTTGATTGTCGAGACGTCGAACGTCACTTTCGATGAGCGATTCTGCGAGCTGCAGCCGCAGGCGCGGGCTGGGCGCTACGCCGCGCTCTCCGTGATGGACACGGGCACGGGCATGGATGAGTCCACGCTGGATCGCATCTTCGAACCGTTCTTCACCACCAAGGACGTGGGAAAAGGAACCGGAATAGGTTTGGCGACCGTTTTCGGCGTAGTGAGGCAGCACGGCGGCTTCATGCATGTCTATAGCGAGCCGGGAGTGGGGAGCACGTTTCGCGCTTACTTTCCCGCGAGCGCAGCGAAGAAGGCTTCGTCCGGCCACGCTCTTGCTTGCGCGCGGAAACCCACGGCGTAGATTTCGAAGCGCCCGTCCATCCATTACTCAATCCATCGAAGGCAGAGGTATGCGCCAAGAAATGGCGCGTGTTTGCGCGTTGACTTGCCCGAGGGCGCAGCCTAGCATGACGCGGACGGGGGGGAGGGATCGTTGGAACGAGAAGGCGGGGCGGAAATTCGCCGTTTTTTGCCGAGCGCGGCCATTCTGGCGGCGATCTTCCTGCTTTCGCTGGCGGGGTTGCAGCCTCCCAGGCCGAAACCGGACACGGCCCCGCCGGGCGAGTTCTCAGCCGCGCGCGCGCTGGAAGTTCTCGGCAGGATCGAGGACGACGAAGCGCCGCATCCCATCGGAAGCGCGGCGGACACCGCCGTACGCGGCCGGGTGCTTGAGGAGTTCAAGCGGCTTGGTTACGAGCCGCAAGAGCAGACGGCTTTCGCGTGCAGCGCGCAGGGAACGTGCGCGACGGTGCACAACGTGCTGGCGCGGCTCGACGGCGCCGACGCAGGTCCGGCTGCATCGCCCGATGCGGCCGAGAGGCAACCGGCCGTCCTGCTCGCCGCGCATTACGATTCGGTGCCGGCTGGGCCGGGAGCGTCGGACGATGGCACGGGGGTTGCGGCGGAGCTCGAGATTGCGCGGGCGCTGACAACGCTTCCTCGGCCGCGACATTCGATCGTCTTCCTCGCGGACGAGGGTGAAGAAGCGGGACTGCTGGGCGCGCGAGCGTTTGTTCTCGCGCATCCGTGGGCCAAGGACGTGCGCGCCGCGGTGAACCTGGACGCGCGCGGCACTTCGGGGCCGAGCCTGATGTTCGAGACGGGCAGCGCCAACGAATGGGTGGTTCGTCTCTACAAGGAGCGCGCCGCGCGGCCTGCGGCCAGCTCGATTTTCTACAGCGTTTACAAGCGGCTTCCCAACGACACCGATTTCAGCATCTTCAAATTGCCCGGCTGGCAGGGATTGAATTTCGCGTTCATCGGAGGCGTGGCGGAGTACCACACTCCGCTCGACAATCTGGCGAACGTGAGCGCGGCGAGCGTGCAGCATCAAGGCGAAAACGCGCTCGCGGCGATGCTGGCGCTCGCGAATGCGGATATTGCGAATCCGCGCGGCGGCGAAGCCGTCTACTTCGATATTTTCGAGCGCGCGATGGTGGTGTGGCGGGCGAAGCGCGGCCTGGAGGCCGCTCTGGGAGTGGCGCTCATGCTGCTTTTCGAGATTGGCTGGATGGTGCGAAGCAAGCGGCTGCTGCGCCAGGAATTTCGCCTGGGCCTGCGCGCAAGTGCCGTGATCATTGCCGCGACGGGCGTGCTGGCGCTCGGTCTTCAGTGGGTCATCTGGCTGGCTGGGGGCATGCCGGTGAACTGGGTGGCGCATCCGCTGCCGCTCGAGATTGCATTTTGGGCGCTGCCTGTGGTCGTGATCGTGACGCACGGATTGTTCTCATGGGGCCGAGCGGGTTTTTGGGGAATGTGGGCAGCTGTATGGACGTGGTGGACGCTCGCGGCCGTGGTGACGGCATTGCTCGCGCCCGGCGTGAGCTTCGTGGCGCTGGTTCCAACGGGAGTGGCGGTGATTGCGGGGCTGCCATTTATCTTCAGGCGCACGGAACATTTTTGGAGTAAGGCCGGGAAGGGATTCACGGAGCTCCCGGTGACTCTTCCGCTGGCCGCAGCTGCTGTGGTGGGATTCGCGCCCGCACTCTTGCTCTATGATGCGCTCGGGAATCGCGCGCTGGTTTTGATTGCCGTGGTCGTGGGCCTGCTATTGACGCCGGCCCTGCCGCTTTGGGCGGGGTTCGGGCGGCTCTCCGTCCTGCGCAGGCTCGGGATTTGCGCGATTCCGATCGCCGTGACGGCGCTCGCGGCGTTCGCTTCTACGATCGCTCCCGCCTATTCGGCCAAGTCCCCCGAGCGGATGAACATGCGCTACTGGCTCGACGCGGATTCCGGCGAATCTCAATGGATCGTGCAGCCCGCGTCGGGGCATTTGCGGGAAGCTGTGCGCGTGGCGGCAGCCTTTCATCGCGTTGAGAGGGGGCCCTTCCCCTGGGACACGAATTCGGCTTTCGTCGCCGAAGCGCCGCATTTGGATTTGGCCGCGCCGACCTTCACGATTCTGGAATCGTCGCCCATGGGCTCGGAGCGCAGCTACAGCACGCTGTTGCGCTCCGAGCGGGGCGCGCCGGATGCGATGGTGCTATTTTCGCCGGGCGCCGAGGCCCAATCGGTGGAGATCGAAGGCCAGCCGGTGGAAGCGGAAAGCGGCCGCGGCCAGCGATCCTCCGGCGGGTGGACGGCGTATGAATGTGTGACCATGCCGGCGGAGGGCGTCTTGATCAGCTTCACGCTGCCCGTCGGCAAATCGGTGGAGGTTTACGCGGTGGACCGCTCGTATGGCCTGCCGCCGGATGGCGAGTTTCTATTGAAAGCGCGGCCTCTTACGGCGACGCCCTCGCAGGATGGCGACCTCACCATCGTGAGCCGCAGCGTCCAGCTCATTCCGCAGTCGGATATGAACTGATTGCGGCGAGGGCCTCCAGCAACTCGTTGCCGTCGGTCGCTTCGCGATCGCCCTTGAAGACGACGCGCGGCGCGACATAGTCCGCCAGGCTATTCGTAGCGCAGCGCTACCATCGGATCCACGCGCATCGCCCTCCGCGCGGGGATGTAACAGGCCAGTAGTGACACCGCGATGAATACGGCCGTCACTGCCATAAACACCAGCGGATCACGCGCCTTCACGCCGTAGATCATGCTCGCCATCAACCGCGTCAGCCCCAGCGCCGCGCCGACGCCCACGACAATTCCAGTCATCGCGAGCGCCATGCCCTGCCGCACGACCACGTTCCGCACGTTCGCGGGCTCTGCTCCTAGCGCCATGCGAATTCCAATTTCCTGCGCCCTCTGCTGCACCGAGTAAGCCATCAGCCCGTAGATGCCGATCGCGGCCAGCAAAAGCGCCACACCCGCAAAAATCGCGAGCAGCGTCGTATTGAAATCCTCTCGCGCCGTGGATTCCGCCACCACCTGGTCCATCGAGCGGATGTGCCCCACCGGCAATCCGCCGCTCGCGGAGCGAAGTTCGCGCTGCACATCTTCGCTAAGCGAAAACGGCGCGACCTTTGTCCGAATCGCCCACATCAGTGGGAGGATCTGCGCGTTCAGCGCGGTGATGCCGTCGGTTACCTGCGCCACGGGAACGTACATGATTGGAAACGGCTTCGCATCGAGCCCGCCGTCCCTCACATCGCCTACGATCCCGATGATCTGCCGTGGGGCTTCCGCAAACTCTGGCCCAACTCCCTTGCCGATCGTGATGCGCTCGCCGACGGGGTCGCCCTTGGGCCAGAATTGCTTGGCCATGGATTCGTTGATCACCACGACCGGCGCGGCCGCTCCATCATCGCGGTCCGTGAATACGCGGCCTCGGATCGTGGGAATCCGAAAAACTTCAAAATACTGTGGCGAGACGCTACGCCACCCGCCTGCTCCGTGGTGCGGCCCATTCGTCAGCGGTCTCCCCTCAATCGTAAACGGAAGCCCGAAGCTTGGCTCAAGGGGAAGCGAACACGCCGTCGCCGCGGCTTCTACCCCCGGCAAACTCTCGAGGCGTCCGGTGCCATCGCGCACCAATTGAGCCACGCCTGCCGTCTTTTGAAACCTTGGCCCATCGAGTGACATATCCATCGTGAGGATGTTGTGTGCGTCGAACCCCGGCTTCACGGCCCGCAGCGCCATGTACGTGCGTATCAAAAGCCCCGAGCCAGCCAGCAGTACGAATGCTAGGGCAATCTCAGTTACTACGAGTACGGACCGCGCTTTGTTTTGTCTCAAGCCCGTCCCCGAACGCGATCCGCTCTCCTTCAGCATGATATTCAAATCGGTCCGCGATGCATGAATCGCCGGAATCAACCCAAAAAGAATTCCTGTCAACACCGCGATCAACAGCGTGAATGCAAGCACGCGCCAGTCCATTGTCACGCCGGCGCCATGCTCCCCGATGCGCGGGATATTCCCCGGATTGATCGCCAGCAGCGTGTGCAAGCCGAAATAGCCCAAGACCAGCCCGAGGACACCTCCAATCAGAGAAAGGAGCACGCTCTCGGTCAGCAATTGGTGGATAATTCGCCGCCGTCCCGCGCCCAGTGCAGCCCGTATTGCAATTTCGCGCCGCCGCACCGAAGCCCGCGCGAGGAGCAGATTCGCCACGTTCGCGCACGCAATCAGCAACACGAATCCGACCGTGCCGAGCAGCAGAAACAGAGCCGGCCGGGCATTTGCGACCACCACATCCTGCAACCGCTCCGCAGTGAAGCTCTCCCTCGGACCCAAGTGGTCGGCGTACTTTCTCCTGAATTCCTCGGCGGTAATCTTTAAAGCTGCCTGCACTTGTGCAAGCGGAATGCCCGGTCTCAACCGGGCTCCTGCCAACAGGTAATTCCCTTGATTTGTGCTGTCAGGGTCCGCTTGCAGCGGAAGGAACAGGTCCATCGGAGGGTCCCATTGAAAGCCCGGCCCCAGAACGCCAATCACGACGTATGGCTCCCCGCCGATTTCAATGTCCTGGCCCACCGTATTCGCAGCGCCGCCGTACCGGCTTCGCCACAATCCACTGCTGATCACAGCCACATGTGGCCCGTTCGGGCGGTCCTCCTCGGTGGTGAACGTGCGCCCCATCGCCACCGGTGCGCCAAATAGTGAAAAAAAGTTCGCCGATACATGCATGCCTTTCATTTGTTCCGGGCGATCGCCTCCGGTCAGGTTCATGCGCGCCCCGCCAAATTCGTACGCGGCGATGTTCTGAAGAGTCTGCGATTGCTCTTGAAAGGCGACGAATTTCGGGATCGAAATCACTGGATTGTTTCCCTGCGGCGAGCTATTTTTGAGTTGAACGATGCGGTCTGGCTGCGGATAGGGGAGGGGCTGCAGCAGTACAGCGTTGACCACTGAAAATATCGCGGTATTGGCTCCGATGCCGAGGGCGAGCGTAAACACCGCGACCACGGTGAAGCCGGGATTCTTGCGCAGCATCCGCAGGCCGAAGCGAATGTCCTGAGTCAAGCTTTCGAGCAGAGGGAGTCCGCGCCGGTCGCGGTAGTTCTCTTTGGTCTGCTCCATGCCGCCGAGGTTGACGAGCGCCTGCCGCCGCGCCTCTTCGGGACTCATGCCGCGCCCGAGATTATCCCCGATGTGCATCTGGAGATGGCTCTCAAGCTCCTCAGCCAGTTCGCGCTCGCGCTGTTCCTTGTGGAACAATTCGGCGAGCAGCCCTCCCACACGCACCAGCCCGGCGCGCAGTTGCCTCATGCCCTCTCCTATTGGCCTCCCATACTTAGTATCACAAGCTAAATGGGGGGACAATAGAGCGTTTTGGGAGATTGTCGAGGCTCGCTCTCAAGAGCCTGCTTGCCGCAGCAGGTAAGGAACAGGCGGCACGAGTTTGCCGCCGGGCGAAGCGTCAGATAGAATGACCCCTTTGCATTGCCGACAAAAATGAGCGAGATGCGCCTGCACAATACGCTTTCGAACCGGCTCGAGCCGCTCGATCCGCTGCGTCCGGGCGAAGTGCGCATTTATACCTGCGGCCCCACGGTGTATGCCTCCGCGCACATCGGAAACTTCCGCACGTTCGTTTTCCAGGACGTGCTGCGGCGCTTTCTTCTGGCGCGCGGATATCGCGTGCTGCAGGTGATGAACGTGACGGACGTGGACGACCGCATCATCCAGGGCGCGGCGCACGCGGGCGTGGGGATCCGCGAATACACGGAAAAATATATTGCGGGATTCCTCGAGGATATTGACGCGCTGCACATCGAGATGCCGGAGGAGCTGGTCCGCGCGACGGATCACATCGAGGACATGGTCGCGCTGATCGAAAAGCTGCAGGAAAAGGGGTTCACCTATACGAGCGATGGCTCGATCTACTTCCGCATCGCAAAATTTCCGGGGTATGGGAAACTCTCGAAAATTGACGCGAGCGGCCTCGAGGCCGGCGCACGCGTGGACGTGGACCAGTACGAGAAGGACGACGCGCGCGATTTCGCGCTGTGGAAGGCGCCCAAGCCCGGCGAGCATTTCTGGGAGACGCGCATCGGCCGGGGGCGTCCCGGCTGGCACATCGAATGCTCGGCGATGGCCATGAAGTATCTCGGCGAGACGATTGACATCCACACGGGCGGCGTGGACCTGGCCTTCCCGCACCATGAAAACGAAATCGCGCAGAGCGAAGCGGCCACAGGGCGGCCATTCGTGCGCATGTGGCTGCACGCCGAGCATTTGATTATCGAAGGGCAGAAAATGTCGAAGTCGCTCGGCAACTACTACACGCTGCGCGACCTTTTCGCCCGGGGCCACAAGCCTTCGACGGTGCGCTTCCTGCTGCTCTCGGTGCCGTACCGGCGCCAACTGAATTTCACCGAGGACGGGTTAAAGCAGGCCGAAAACTCGATCGAACGGCTGCGAAACTTCCTGATGCGACTAAAGACGGCGCAATTTTCCGCGGGATCGAATCCGGAGATGCAAGCGCGCATCGAAAAGGCTGAAAAGGATTTCGACGCGGGGCTTGCGGACGATTTGAATACGGCGCTCGCGCTGGCGGCGATTTTCGATCTGGTGCGCGACGCCAATACGGCCATGGATCAGGGCAAATTCCTCCAGCAGGACGCGCCGCGCGCCGTCGCCGCCATGGAAAAATTCGACGCCATCCTCGCCGTGCTGGCCGACGACGACGCGGAAAAGCTGCGCAAGCTCGGCATCGGGGCAGCCGCGCCACGCATGGCCCCCGAAAAGGTCGAAATCCTCATCGAGGAGCGGCAGACGGCTCGGCGGCGGCGCGACTTCAAACGCTCGGACGAAATCCGCCGGCAACTCGCGGATAGCGGCATCGTGGTGGAAGATACGAAGGACGGCAGCGTCCGCTGGAAATACAAATGACGGCAATAGGGAGTTCGAGCGGGAAAATCCGATGCTTGCTCGCTTGATGTTCGCGATGGTGGACTTTGCGGCTCGCAACGGCTTGGCCGAACCTGCCGGCGAAGATCATCCCGGCGATTCGGCGAAGCAGCGCGCGCGCCGCACGGGGGTGCGCGGCGAGACGTACGCTTACTGGTATCTGCGCCGGCACGGCTACACGGTGGTCGCGCGGAACTATACGCTGCCGGGAATCAAGGGCGAGATTGATTTGGCCGGATACGATGGTTCCGTGCTTGCGTTCGTGGAAGTGAAGACGCGTTCGGCCTCGCAGCCTGGCGTGCCCGCACCCGAGGAAGCCGTGAATTGGGAAAAGCGCCGCAACGTGGCGCGCATGGCGCAGCAATTCCTGCGCATGCGCCGAGTGGAAGGCACTTCCTGCCGGTTCGACATATTGGCGATTGAGACCAAAGCAGGCGCGCGGCCGCTGGTGCGCCTCCACAAAGGCGCCTTTTCCCCAAAAATCTAGGACCTTTTCGCGCGCGCGACTCACTCTGGTCGGACAGTCGCGGACGCCCGCTCCCCGCCGCACGACGACGCAAAAGCACCCCCCCAAAAAAAAGCCCCGCACTGGGCGGGGCTAAAGGTCGCTATCGCTAGCGTTGCCTCACGCAGGTGAACCTACTTACTTCCGATGAGACACACTCTGGTACAATACGGCAATTCTCGTGTTTATCAATGAGGCTAGCATGCGCAAAACAATCGCGAGAAGCTCGCATGAAGCCGCCCGGAACTGCCGTTGACTATGACTGGAACGGGACGCAAAGATGGTTGATAGCGAAAGCTCCAAGCCGCAAGGCGGCGAGGGGGCAGACTCAGACGGCATAAAGGGCTTCGCCACATATGTTCTGCGCTACTTTCAAGACTTCATCGAAACGGACTTTCACCGACAACAAGTCCCTCGGCGTCGGATTATTCTCAAAAACGACGTCGGCTTTCGCATGGGGATTCCGCTCCGCAAATACCCGCTGCTCCTCGATGCTATCTGGAAAGCGTGCCGGGAGTCACTTGCCAGACCATTTGAGCTAAGGATTCCGAAGGGGCGATTCACTGCGCCTCTCTCCCCGACACTTCGCGATCTGATCCGACAACAGGTTGACGCTATTCCGGACGCTGAATTCGAGCCGATCAAGACCAAGATCCTTGACTACGCTGTGAGGAACCGCGTTTCGGGTTCTAGGAACGCTGAGAAGTTCTCAGACGACGTCTCTATTCAGTTCGTCGAGGAGGTCGGACAAAGAATTGTCGCTCGCCTGCTGAGCTTTCTTGAAGAGCCTTTCAAACAAAACGCCTACTCAGCAATCGAATCTGTTTACGATGTCGAGGCAGACCTAACCGACGCGATAACAGCCTCCGCAATCGCTCAGTTTCCGCTAGCACTCAACACACTCATCATATCTGGAGATTCCATACCCCTTGCGGCTGTCTTCGACGAATTTTTTACCGCTTATGATGTCAAACGATCACTCACTCAATTTTTTGAGGAGTTCTCAACCGCTGATATTTTTTTGGAATTGCGCGATCTGGACAACACTCTCCGCACTGCGGAGGGTCAATCGCTCTACTTATACATGTATGACATTCGGTTCGGAACTGCAACTTTTCCGGTCTTTTATATCCCATTGGAAATCAGGTTTGACCAACACACTACAACCTTTATCCTCACGGCTGATCCGCACTTATACGTAAACAAGCGAGCACTCGACTGGATAGTTCAGGAGACCAGCAGTCAGTCCGGGCGGACATTTGTCTCTCCTGCGCTGGATCGCATCCTCTACTTGAGTGAAACCGAATCCTTCGCCGACATCGCAACCAAACAACTGAAGGGCATGATACCGGCGCTGGATGTTGCGGCTGATTTAGACATGACGAGCAATAGGCCCCAAAAGGTGGACAACGCGACCATGCGGATGTCCAATTCGCTTTACCTCGCGGTTTTTGACCGGGCAGACGAGTCGATTCTCAGCGATTACGAAGCCCTCCTATCAGCTGTGGAGCATGACCAGATGCTCGCCCAGTCGATGTTCGAGAATATCGTGCGAGGCATGATCTTGGCGGAACCCCTCGAATGCATGCCGGCGATTGAGAAGGCCTGGGGCGAGATACCCACACCCGACAGGCTCATCGCATCATCACCAATCCCTATCAATGAGGAGCAACGCAAGATCCAAATCGCTCTCCAGACACCGGACTGCCGTTACATTATTGTCCAAGGCCCTCCAGGCACAGGCAAAAGTCACACCATAACTGCTCTTGCGTTCGACGCGATCCTTAATGGCAAGAACATCCTCATCCTGTCCGACAAACAAGAAGCGCTAGATGTCGTAGAGGACAAACTTGCGAAGACACTTGAAAAGGTCCGGCATGGGAGCGCCGACTTCCCCAATCCAATTCTGCGCTTGGGGAAAACATCGTCCTACCCAAGGCTGATTGCCTCCGCTTCACTTGAGAGAATCAAAGAGCAAGACAACGCACAGAAGGCAAACGCCTCCCTTTTGGATTACGAGACCAAAGAGGTCTACGCGAGCCTGAGAAGTAATGTTGAGAAAACGATCTCAGCATATTCCACCATCCGCTTAACGGAGATAAGCGAGCTAAATCGACTCGAAATGAGAATCGACGGGGCGGTGCAGGGATTTTCCAGAAAGCTACGTGAGCCGCAAAATCTCGAGGCCCTGATCATTTTGGAGACATCCCTCAAGCAGATCACCTCTGAGCAGACCGCAGAACTTGCGAATAATCTCCCAAACGCGTGGATGCCGGTCGACACTTTGCTCAAACAGCTCAACGTGCTGAGAGCTACGCATAAGCTGGTTAGCGACAGCCACCGCCATGCTGCGCTGGAACTATTTTCCGAATTGACGCCGAAGCAGATCGCGCCGCTTTCTCAGTTCATCTTGGAGTACGAAAAGGCCAGATGGCCCGTCTTTGGTTTCCTATTCACCGGGAGCCGCGTTCGAGCTATAAGCCAGAAGCTCATCTCGACCCTGCCCTGCACGAACCCACTGGACCTACACAAAAAAGTCCTGTCGTTACGAACCGTCGTAAGTAGCCTATCCGCAATTCAAAAAATTGCCGGTGAATATCAACTCGCAGACGCAGATTTGCCCAGCGTTTATCGTTGGCTATCATCGAGCGCTGCAATTCCCCTTTGCGTCCCCGCTGCACACCAATTTGTCGCGGCATACATTCAGGCCTTCCCAGATCATTGGCCCAAGCGGGAGGAGCTGCAGTCGTTGAAAGACATCTTTCATTTCGCCCTCGATTCAGCCCGGTACGCAATAATGTGGCATCGCGTTTCTGCCACTATAGCCTCGGCCCCGCGCTTTGATTACATCGGAGAAAAATCTAGGCTGGAGACGCTATATGCCTCCCGGATGAGCCGGGAAATTGATCACAAATTCGTAGAGTTCGTCGGCGAAAACCGCGCCCTGGCGCGATCGATTGGCGGCGTGATTAAGGCAAAGAAGCAGTTCCCGACGCAGGAATTTGAGCGCTTTGGACAGGCCTTCCCTTGCATCATCGCAGGCATTCGGGAATATGCGCAGTACGTGCCTCTCAAGAACCAATGCTTTGATGTCGTCGTTATTGACGAGGCCAGCTAGGTGTCTCTTGCGCAAGCTTTCCCCGCACTGCTCAGGGCTAAGCGAGTCGTCGTATTTGGGGATGAGCGTCAGTTCTCAAACGTCAAATCCATGCAGGCTAGTAATGAGCGGAATGCGACTTATCTGACAAATCTTGAAGCGTATTTCCGCCGAAAGATTTCGGACGCTTCTGACCGGATCGAGCGCCTGAAGCAATTTGACGTTAAGAAGTCTGTCCTGGATTTTTTTAAGCTCATCGCGAATGCGGAAATCATGCTCAAAAAGCACTTCCGTGGCTACCAGGAGCTTATCAGCTTCTCTTCAGAGCAGTTTTACGGCGGGCGGCTTCAGGCCATTAAGGTGAGGGCGAAGCCGCTCACAGAGGTCATTCGGTTTGAAATTCTTGAGCACGATGGACGCGCCGAAAAGCATCGCAACTCCAATTCGGTGGAAGCTGAATTCATCCTTCATGAGTTGAAGAGGATGATCGATGAGGGCGATGAAATGTCGGTCGGAATCATTACGCCTTTTCGTGAGCAACAAGAAGCCCTGTCCCGCCTGCTGTTCAACGACGCGTACGCCGATCGATTCATTCGAACTCTGCAGCTGAAAATCATGACGTTTGATACCTGCCAAGGCGAAGAGCGCGATTTGATCATTTATTCGATGGCGGCGACCAGGCACCATGACGCCCTTAACTATGTGTTTCCTGTCTCGCTTGAGCAAGAAGACAAAGATCGCATTGAAGAGGCTTTGAAGGTTCAGCGATTGAACGTTGGCTTTTCACGGTCTAAAGAAGGCATGCTATTTGTTCTTTCGAAACCGGTCGAAGAGTACCGTGGAAGCATTGGGCGAGCCATTCGACATTTTCAGACGGTTCTTGAGCGTCGCTCGCAGCCGACCGGGGGACCCAGTGAGTCCCCGATGGAAGCAAGAGTTTTAGATTGGATCCAAAAGACAGCTTTTTTCCAAAGCAATGCCGAGGACATTGAGCTACAAGCGCAATTCCCAATCGGTGACTACCTACGCCAACTGGACCCAATGTACCAGCACCCAGGGTACCGCTGTGACTTCCTGCTGACCTACTTTGGGGAAGAAGACGAGGTCCGCATCATAATTGAGTATGACGGCTTTGCCGAACACTTCGTCAATCGAGAAAAGGTGACACCTCACAACTGGGAGCTGTTCTATCGCCCACAGGACATCGAGCGCGAGTTCATCATCGAATCGTATGGATACAAGTTTCTCCGGATCAATCGCTTCAACCTTGGCTCAGATCCCATCCAAGTTCTTTCCGAGCGACTTTCGCTCCTAATTCAGCAAACGTCAGAGGAATTGCCCGTGGAGAGCGTGACGAAGATTCGTGAGCAAGCGGAGCAGCTTGCTAATGGCGAGTCCAAAGTATGCCCGAGCTGCAAGCGGATCTTACCAACAAAGGATTTCTTCGACGGCTCCTTGGCGGGCGGGAAAGGGGCAACGGGCCGAGTCTGTATGCGCTGCAAGCAGGCGACACCCGAACCGAAACGACGGGGGCGCAGACGCTATGGTCGGCGCTGGTGATTGCTAGGAATTGGGTGAGAGGATCCAAATACAATACCCTGCGTTTCGGAAGAAGCTGGAGCTATCGTTCTGGGTGAATTCGAGCAGGCAGACGGATAGGGCGTCCCAGAGGGCAGGCAGGCTTCGTGCGGCCACCTTACGCAACAGGGCTTTGAGCTTGGCGAAGGTTCGTTTGATGGGATTCAGGTCTCGGAAATAGGGCGGAAGAATAGAGTGAAGGTAGCACGGCTTGCTTCGATAGCCGCTCGCACGCTGGTTACCTTATGGCTGGCCATTGGTGCCTTCTTTCTCCTCCCTCCGCTTCTCTTTACCCTGACCAAGGGCTTGCGCGCCGGCAGACTTGGCCGGCCTGCTCCCCCGCCCTCCACCTTCCGACCTCTGCCTTCCGACCTCTGACCTCTGACCTCCGCCTTCTGCCCTCCGAAGTGTCGTTTTCGTGCCATTTTGCGCCATTTAAGCCCGTTTAACCAGCATTTGACTTCAATCTCCTTGAAGTCGTTGCCGCATGTCTTTTTCGCTTTGTATTCGCATAGGCGACTCGTGGTTCATTGGGTCAGGCCGGCGGGTTCAGGGGAAGGTGCGGGTTGCGTGCGGCCCGTCACGAAGCTCTCCAGCATGTCGTCGAGTTCCTGCGGGCGAATCGGTTTCGAGATATATCCATCCATTCCCGCGGCAAGGCACTTCTCCCGGTCGCCCTTCATGGCGTGCGCCGTCAGAGCGATCACCATCTGGTGCGTTCCGCTCTTCTTCTCCTTCTCGCGCAGCGCTCGTGTGGCTTCCAGGCCGTCCACTTCCGGCATCTGCACGTCCATCAGCACCAGGTCGTAGCTCTCTTTTCCCAGCGCCGCCAGGGCGTCGCGCCCATTCGAGACCAGCACCACGCGGTGCCCCCGCTTCTCCAGTAGCCGCACGGCCAGCCGCTGGTTCACGGTATTGTCTTCGGCCAACAGTACCCGCAACGACGTGCCGGGTTCCCGCGCGTCCTTCAGTGAGTAGCGCGTGATAAGAGGAATGGTTCCTTCCTGCTCCCGCGCCCCCAGCACGCGCGCCACCGCCTCGCGCAACTCCGATTGCCGGATGGGCTTCATCAAGTACGCCGCCACTCCCAGTTCCCGGCACCGTTCGCTATCCCCGCGTGTTCCCGCCGAGGTCAGCATCATGATGGTGGCCGTGGCTAATTCCGGGCGGCTGCGAATCTTTTCCACAAGATGAAAACCGTCCATCCCGGGCATCAACAGGTCGGTGATCACCAGCGGGTAGGCGACGCCGGCTCGCTGCGCGGCCTCGAGTTCCGCCAGGGCTTCTTCTCCTCCTTCGACCGAGACCGGCTTCATCTCCCAGCGCAGCAGCATCCCTTCCAGAATCCGGCGATTGGTGCGGTTGTCGTCCACGATCAGAACCTTCACGCCCCGCAATATCTCCGGCGGCGCCACGGCGCCCACGACGATTTCCCTGGCATCGGCAACCCCCAGCAGCACGGTGAAATGAAACCGGCTCCCCCGCCCCTCTTCACTCTCGACCCATATCTTCCCTCCCATCATTTCCACCAGCCGCGTGGAAATCGTCAGCCCCAGGCCCGTGCCGCCGTATTTCCGTGTGGTGGAGGCATCGGCCTGAGCAAAGGGGGCGAAGATGGCTTTCTGCTTGTCGGCGGGAATTCCGATGCCGGTGTCGGAGATGGTGAAATGGAAGAGGCGGTTCGCGCCACTGGCTTCGCCCTCGGCTTGGACCTTCAATTCGATCTCGCCTTCGCTGGTGAACTTGATGGCGTTGCCAACCAAATTGACAACCACCTGGCGGATGCGCGTGGAATCGCCGCGGACAATCTCGGGGACCTCCGGGGCGATCTCGCAGAGGAGTTCGAGCCCCTTTTCATCGGCGCGCAGGGCCAGGGTTTTCATGGTGGCTTCGAGGGAATCGCGGAGGTGGAAATCGAGGGATTCGATATCGAGTTTTCCGGCCTCGATCTTGGAGAAGTCCAGGACGTCGTTGATGACCGTGATGAGGGAATCGGACGAGAGCTTGACGGTCTCGAGGTACTCGCGCTGCTCGGGGGAGAGATCGGTTTCGAGAGCGAGGTCGGTCATGCCCACGATGCCGTTGAGGGGTGTGCGAATCTCGTGGCTCATATTCGCCAGAAACTCGCTCTTGGCTTGATTCGCGGCCTTGGCTGCCTCCGCGGCAACAGTCATCTGCGAGCGTACGCGAATCTGGTGGAATGCAAATCCGATGAGGTACGCAATGGTGATGAGCACCGCGGTCAGCAGCGTGAGAAACGCGGAGGTGCGATACCAGGGCGCGACTACGGAGAAATCAAGACGCGCGGGCGTGGGGCTGATATTGCCCTGGCGATCCATGGCGATCACTTCAAAGCGGTGCCGCCCCGACGGAAGTTTCTGGAAAATTGCCAGCGTGTCTCCGGTGAAAGGGCTCCATGCGGCACCATCGAGTCGGTAGGAGAACTGAAGCAAATCCGGAGGAGTCAAGTCCCATCTGCTCTTTCCTGAAAACAGAACTTGAAATGCGCCGGACGTCGTCGCCTCATGAGAATTCTCATGAGCCGGGATGACGGCCTCGGGCGGATCGTGGTTGGCGTTGGCCTGATGGACCGCCGGGCCCTTGCTTGTGAGCACCCATATGCGCTTCGAGGAGTCCTCCAGGATCGAGTAACCAATCGGCGACGGCAGCCCATCAAACCGGGTATTGAGCACCCATTCGTTTGGGCCCGAGGCGACTGCAGATTCCCGCCGCCTGAAATTTCGGAAGACTCCGGAGCCGGAGACAATCCATAGAACTCCGTTCCCATCCCGAATGGTTCCCCGGGCTACTTGAATCCGGTCCGTCAGGAACTCCAGCTGGCTGCCCGTCCAGCGGTAAAGGCCGTCCCTGCCGCCCACGAGCATCGTTCCGCCAGGTTCGAAGAAAAACGAGAAAACGCTCCTAGGTTTCACCGCGTTCCGGGTCTCGAATCCATTTCTTTCCGCCTGTGCCAAGTCGAATTGCCGATATTCGCCATTCGCAAATCGCCCCAGGCCTCCCGTTCCTCCCACCCAGAGGTCGCCATTCGCGGCCTCGGCCATGGCCCGCCAGTAACCGATGTTCCATTTCGCGTGGATGGAAACGGGATTGGAGATGGAGTCGCCCTTCAAGATTGCGAGAGCGTCGTCGTTGTTACTGTCTTCAGCGACCATGGCCAGAAGGAAGGTTCCATTGGAGCGGCGGCAAAACATTTTCGGCTTGTAGCCCGGCGGGGGCTTTACAACGGAGAAGCGGGCGTTCTCCGGATCGAAAATGGCAAGATAGGGCTTTGTATTGGGAGGAAGTGAGGGAGGAATCGTTCCGCCGGGCAGACTGCCGATCGAATTAACCTGGGTAACGTAGGGCTCCGGGGAAAGCTGGATCAGGATTCTGCCGTCGGGAAGCTCTCCGAGCGAGTTGGGCTGGTAACTATCAATGATGAATGCGTCCGGGAAGGGGTACTCGTCCCATTGGTTATGGTAAAAGCGAAAGAGTTGCGCCTCGCCCAGGAACCACAGCGCATGGCGCTGGTCCTCTATCAGCGCGCTCATGGGCTGCCGGAGGTCAATGGCATGCCCCTTGGAATCCATTCGGTTCGAGTAAGACTTCCACTCGTGATTCACGTGCAGAGCGAGGCCGCGTGATGTAGCCACGAAGAAGGTTCCGTCCGGATTAAACGCAATGTCCCGGATTCTCGCGGAGAGAACCTCGTCCTCTTGATCCACGTCCTGCCAATCGGCCTCTGGGTCATCTCCAGGCTTCCGGCGCAGAGTGTCTCCTTCGACTACCCAAAGGTCGCCATTGCCATCGCGCCAGGCGCGCAGCAGACCGCGTGAAATCCCTTGCGTTTGTCCCGCGACGAGCTCCCATTTTCCGTTGGAGAGGCGCAAGGCCACCTGTCCCCCTGTTCCTTTGAGCGTGGCCGTCACGAATAGCTCGCCATCGGGACAGGCGATGGGATATCTCAAATCGTTGACGGGCAAATTGCCCAATAAATACTGCTTGCCGAGGTGCAGGCCCCCGGCGGAATCGTCCGCCAAAAGCTCTGCCACGCCCTTGTCACCGACAATCCAGACCTTGCCATCGAGCGCGCGCGCGAAGGCAAGGAGGCGCCCTACGTTCAAGCCGGGCAGGGGGAATGGTTCCGAGCGCCGAGAGTCAGCCGAGAAACGAACCAGCCGGTCGGGATAAAGCAGTAAGGCGCGTGCATCTCCGAGATCCACCACCCGAAGATAGTAGTCGGGAACGGTAAAGCCAACTTCAGGGAAGGAATCCCATTTGCCGTGAAAATAGTACAGGCCATTATGATCCGCGACCCAGCCGCTCCGACCGTCGAGCGACTCGAAACGGTTGTAAAGCAATGGGGACTGAATGATGGTGAAGGTCCGGCCGTCGAAGCGTGTAACGGCCAGTTCGTCGCCGTGGACCATCCAAATCGCGCCGGTCGGATCGCGGCTAATGGACATGATGTAGGAATCGGCGAGTCCTTGCTCCGCCTGCCAGTAGCGCCAGTCTCCTGTGTCGTCGCCGCGCGCCGACGAGATGCATACCGCAAATAATGCGAGACAGGCTGCCAGAAAAGCCGGGAGTGCGCGCCATCTGACATTGCGGGATGGCGCGAGCGGAAATATAAACTCGCCTTTAGAATGCAAGTACACAGTCTTCCCCCGCGACACTAATGCATGCACGGCTTCCGCCAGTTCATGCTCGAATCGCGGCGGGAAGTTATTCATTCGGGGGTGGTTACCGACGTTCGAGGTTTCCCAATTGCGCGGCCGCGTGTGCATCTGTGCCGATGTGCAACACGCGTTTCAGATTGACCGGAAAGAGGTGGGCTGATAGGGGTTAGCGGCGGCCGATAATGATGGCGGAGGATGTGAGATTCGCCGCCGGTGTGGAGGAGGTCGCTGCTTCACCGAAGGTGATTGCTTTTCGAACCGCCGCGAGCGGCGCGTGATCGTCGAATACTGCCCGGTCGTCCTGGCGCTCAATTCCGAGTTGCATCCAGATGGAGTTCAGGTCCACGTTGACGGGCGCGTCTTTCATTTTATCGTAAAGATGTGCGAGGACCGGAACACCCGTGGCGCGATCGCCGGCGCTCAAAGCCTTCTCCAAATCCCAATCCTGGCTGATGTTGGCACCAGCATCGAGGATACCTCGCAACGCGTCCTCCAGCCCCTTGCGGTTGTGCGTCTCGCGGTGAATTTCCATATCGGCGAGCAAACAGAAGAGCGCTCCTCCCCAATACGTCCTGCCCCAGGTGTGCGTGTTATCGAGGCCTTCATCACCCGGCGCGGGAAGGCCCTGCGGCATATCTCGCACGACTTCGGCCCACATAATGGATGGATCGAAGTGACCCGCGCGGACGCGAGCAATCGGTTCTACGTAGGTAGCGATTCCTTCCTCAATCCAATGATGGTTCTCCGCGACGGAGGGAAACGCCAGATGGACCATTTCGTGCGTCAACATCCAATCGCTATGCAGGTCCGACAATGTCGTTTGACTGCCCACGCGAATCCGGATCATTCCCGCGTTATCGCTGTCAGGAAATGTCTTGCCGCCCCTTACGCCGTCTCCTTCGAACGGAATGATGCGTAGAGAGACGTGTGCGACCGGATAGCGGAGATAGTAAGCGGACACGGATTGGGCGGCCCAGCGCACCCATTCGAGCAAGTCCGCGTGGGATACGGCGAGAGGTCCGTCCTCAATGGTGACATCTATTTTGGAATTGCCCACTTGAATTGTGGAAATCATGGAGTCCGCTCGCACCGTACAGGCCAGAATGAAAGAGGAAAAAAACAAAGCAAGCGCAATGATGATTTGCGCGCGTCTCCATCGGGTCATCCGCAAGCCTGAGCAGGGCCGAAATGGGATCATTATTGCTTCGATGCCATTTCGCGCCTGGCGAGCCGCCTGCCTAGTTTACGGCCTTCGAGCATACCGTCCGAGAAGCGCATCCAACGAGATTTTGCCCGGCCCGAAAATCAATATCACCAGCGAGGCGAAGAGGAACATGTACGGCGCGGCATTGGAAAACTTATCCGGGTCGGAGAAAATCGAAAGCAGCGCGTCGCGATCGCCCGCGACAAACGCGACTACCATATTCACTGTGAGGACCAGTGCCGTGAGCCGGGAGAAAAGCCCGATCACCAGCAGCGCCCCTCCCACGAGTTCGATGATGGAGACGAACAGCGCCGTCTGACCCGGCGCCGGCAGGCCCAGGCTCGTGAAGTACTCCGTCACTCTGGCCAAATTGTGCAGCTTGCCCCAGCCATCCTCCATAAATTCCCAGCCCCAGTAGAGCCGGACGAAGAGGAAGAGGAAGGGTGATTGCAGGTTGGAAACCGCAGCGACGAACTGTCCGTGCAACTTCTGAATCGAAAGCCAGGCGTTTTTCATTTTCGTTTCGATGCTCCCTCGAGAAACCGGCTCAAGTTCTTGCCGGTTTCTGGTCCGGGCGGCAAAACCAGCCGAGCGTCGCCCAGTTGCGGAACCATTGCTCGACGGTCGAAGGGCGCTCGGCCGGGGCGATCGAGCTTTTCCGGAAGCCGGATTCGACAGCGCGATCGAGCGGTTTTCCATCGCGGAGGGCGCTCAAAATGGCGAACTCCTCGCGTTCCAGGCGGCGGAAATAGACAGAACCCTCCAGACGATGCACGGCGAGAAAAATTGCGGCCGGCTTCAATCTCGCGACCGCAAGCACGCGCTTCCGCTTGTGGCGCTCATTGAATGCGTTGCTCGAAAAATCGGTGTCGCCGCCATGCCGGACCTCGAGCAGAAGGGTGTCCACGGGGTAACGCAAAGGGAGAAGCCGCACATAGGGCTGCAATTTCAGACGCATGTCCGGTCTTCCGCCTGAAAGATCCTCGGGCCGCAGAGCGGGTTCAGCCTTGCCGTCGTATGCCTCAATATCCGCCCATTCCAAGCGAACCATATCGAGGGCCAGCTTCCGGCGCGAGCCAGCCCAGGACGGATGTCTCTCGAGCCACTGCTCGAGCCGCGAACCCAGGTTGCGCAATGTGAATGACCGGGAGGGACAATCGGTTAGATAGGCCTTTGCGAGCGCATCGAAGCGGCGGCCACCCAGAACCGCGCGCAAGCCGGGAAAATCCTCGGCGAAAGAGGAAAGAATCCGGAACCAGTATTGCCGGTTGTAAATTTCGAGGCGCTCGAAGGAAGTAAGCCGGTCATTGGGTTTGATGAACTGCGCGGCGGCAGCGCGCATGGACCGGCCATCCGGAGCAATGGGGCGCATGCGTTCGGACGGCGTGAGAGGCATCATCACGGCCCGCGCCATGCGGCGCTGCAAATTCAGGAGCTTCATACGGCGGCCGCCAGGGAGGCGCTTGCGAGAAAGCGGTTTGCCTTTAACGCCTCGTCGTGGACTTCGTCGAACGACGGGATGCTATCGTCCCATTCCAGAAGCGTGGCCGTGTGCCCGGCGCGCTCGATGGCGCGCGCGTACAATTTCCATACTGGGTCGATCACGGGATGATCATGCGTGTCGAGAATATATTTCTGGAACTTGGAATGTCCCGCGATGTGAATTTGCGCCACGCGCTCAGCGGGAACGGCGTTCACATACTCGAAGGGATCGAAATTATGATTCCGGGAGGAGACGTAAATGTTGTTCACGTCCAGGAGTATGCCGCAATCGGCGCGTTCGGCTACTTCGTTGAGAAACTCCCACTCCGTCATTTCAGAGGCGTGGAACTCAGCGTAGCTGCTCACATTTTCAACGGCCAAGGGCACCTCGAGGAAATCCCGCACCTCGCGCACTTTCTGTGCCGTGATCCGCGCCGCTTCGAACGTGTAAGGCATGGGAAGCAGATCGTGCGTGTAGCGGCCGTCCACGCTACCCCAGCACAGGTGATCGGTAAGCCACGGCGTTTTCGTGCGCTTCACCAGATCCTTCAGCCGGCGAAGGTGCTCCCGGTCGGGGCGGCTGGCCGAGCCGAAATACATGGATACGCCGTGCTGCACCACTTTGTACTGCTCGAGGATCTGGTCGAGGATGCGCAACGCCCGCCCGCCATCAATCATGAAATTTTCGGAGATAATTTCGAACCAATCCACGACGGGTTTGCGGGTGAGGATGTGATTGTAGTGCGGGGCGCGCAATCCAATCCCGATGCCATAATCGGTGAAGTTGTTGAAGCGATTCGCGGGCATTTCATGCTCCATACGTTTCCGAGAGGAGGGACCAGGACTGTTTTTCCCAGTCCCTTCTCAACGGAGAATGCGGTTCGTTTTTCTTTAGCTCGGCATCTTCGAGCCGTCGGTCGCACAGCCGCCCTTGCCCTTGCAAGAGTTCTTGCCGCTGCAGCCGTTGTCGCTCGACTTACATCCGCCTTTGCCCTTGCAAGAATTCTGACCTTTGCAAGCATGCTTTTCTGTTGGTTGCTGGTCCTGGGACTGACCCGCGCTGACCGAGGAAAAATTCAGTCCAGGGTGAGAGTTGGATGCTTGAATGGTTGTTGCGCTGCCTGCGAGCAGGCCCGCGAGGGCCGCGCCCGCCATCAAGGCTTTCTTGGATTGTGACATGTGCCCGAATTACCTCCTGTTTGCGAGAGTGTGAATCTACCGCATTTCCTTCAGGCCGAAGTCCTGCCCTGAAGAACTTTGAGAGGGGCAATCCTCGTGCCCCGAGTGCAACCTTAGGCTGGGCCATAGGATGCCGTGGCTGGGAGGCCAGATTATAATACTGAACCATACCCGCCTCAATATGATGCCTGCCGGGCAAAAGGGTCACAAAGAATTGTGACGGGGCGGCATCGGTTGCCAGCATCCCTTGTAACTGGATATACGCCTTCGAGCCCCGTTTGGATTGGAAATTCGAGGCTGAGATGATGCCTGTGGACCCAGCCAGATTGCTATAGCCACGCAAGCAACGGTTGAGCCGCTTCGCCCGTAGTACCATGGAGAGCGGCATGACACCAGCGACTGACGATCTTGCCATACGAACAGAACGGCTTACGCGGCACTACCAGATGGGCGCCGCGGTGGTTCGCGCCGTGGACGATGTGACCCTGGCTATACGGGCCGGGGAATTCGTAGCCCTGCTGGGCAGCTCCGGGTCGGGAAAATCCACATTGCTGAACCTGATGGCGGGCCTGGACCGTCCCACGTCGGGAGCCATCTTTGCCCACGGGCGCAACCTGGCCGCCATGAATTCCGAGGAGCTGGCGCAACATCGCAGCCGGACAATCGGCATCGTTTTCCAGGCGTTCAACCTGCTGCCGCGAATGACCCTCGAGGAAAACGTCGAGCTACCGCTGCGCCTCGCTGGAACTGAGCGCGCCGAGCGAACGTCTCGCGTCCATGAGGCAGCCGGCCGGGTGCGGCTGGCGGCGCGGCTGGCGCACCGTCCCGGCGAGCTTTCCGGCGGAGAGCAGCAGCGAGCCGCGCTGGCGCGCGCGCTGGTCAATCGGCCCACCATTCTCCTGGCTGATGAGCCTACGGGCAATCTCGACAGCGCCACGGGGGACGAAATCATGCTCCTGTTGCGCGAGATCAACGAATCGCTGGGGATGACCATCGTGATGGTCACGCATGAGCGCCCGCGCGCCGAGCGATTTGCGCATCGCATCGTCTTGATGAAGGACGGCAAAATCGAGAGCGATGGAGAGCGGCCATGAAAATTCGCGATTTGGGCGAATTGGCCGGCCGCAACCTGCGTGAGGCGCTCCTGCGGAACTCTCTCACCACGCTGGGAATTGCCGTCGGCGTAGCTTCGCTGGTGGCCATGCTCTCGCTGGGCGTGGGCTTGCAGGATTTGGCGAATCAGCGGCTTTCGCATTCGGGGTTGTTCGACGCCATTTTTGTCGCGCCGCGCACGAATTTTTCGGCTTTCGGGCGACCAGCGCGAATGAATCAGGAGCCGTCCGGCTCCGAGCCGTCGTCGTCCGGAGCAATGGAACCGCCGCGTCCACTCGATGAAGATGCTCGCGTGGCGATCGAGCATCTGCCCAATGTGATCGAAGTGTATCCGGAGATTCGCTTTCCCACGGAAGTTCAATTTAAAGGGAATCCGTATTCGACCGTGGTTGCAGGCGTGCCGATGTCCGCGCGCTCCGGCGGGGCGTTTGACGCAATCAAAGGCGCGTTTTTTTCCAGCCCCGCGGCCGATGAAACCATTCTGCAAATCGAATTTGCGCGGGAACTTTCCGCACAGCCCGATACCCTTCTCGGCCAGGATATTGTGCTGACTTATGCCGAGCGCCAGCCGCTTCCGCCCGAGCCTGGCAAAGGCGGTTCCACCGGACACGCAGCCGGCCAGGGTGCGGCCGATGCCGGCCTTTCGCCCGGATTTTCAGTTGTGCCGCGCGAGGAGAACCTGCGCATCGTGGGAATCGTCGAAACGCAGCCAGCGGCCGGATTCGGCAGCGGGGCGACGGGGCGCGTGCTGATTCCGTTGCAGCTCGCGGAGAAGCTGAGGGCCGCGCAGACCAACGACTTCCGCGAAATTTTGGGCGGAACGCCCGGAAAGGCGAACTACCAGAGCCTTACCGTGCGAGTGACCGGGCCTTCCGCGGTGAAGGACGTCGAGGACGCCATCAAGAGCATGGGCTTTTCCACATTTTCACTGCTCGATGCCTCGGACAATCTACGCCTGGTGTTCGCCGTATTCGATTTGCTGCTCGGGATTTTCGGCAGCCTGGCGCTGGTGGTCGCCTCGCTCGGCATCATCAATACGCTGGTGATGGCGATTCTCGAGCGGCGGCGCGAAATCGGAGTGCTTAAGGCGCTGGGCGCGGCGGATCGCGACATTCGGAAATTATTTTTCGTGGAGGCGGGCGTGATGGGATTGCTCGGCGGAGTTTTCGGGGTGGCCCTCGGCTGGACCATCGGGCGCGCCATGAATTTCGGCGCCAATGTGTATCTGCACGGCCGCGCGCTGCCTGCGACGAATCTTTCCTCGGTGCCCTGGTGGCTGGTTGCAGCGGCAATCGCGTTTTCGGTGGCCGTGAGCCTGGCCGCGGGGATTTATCCGGCGTCGCGCGCGGCGCAGCTCGATCCAGTGGAGGCCCTTAGGTATGAATAGGCGGCGGCGCGCGTTCGCGGCAGTGCTGCTGATTTTGGGTTGCGCCGCGATCGCTCCCACCGCTCGCGCCGCGGGCCGCGCGGAATGCCGGTCCGTTCCCAGCGCGATTCTGCGCCGCGCCGTACCTTATTGCGTCCTGCTGCCTCCCAGCTACGACGCGGAAGCAACGCGGCGGTATCCCGTGCTCTATTTCCTCCACGGGCTGGGCGAAAACGAGCAAATCCTGCTCACGTCCGGCGGCTGGAATGTGATCCAGGAGCTGTGGCAGCAGAAGCAGATCGGCGAATTCCTGGTAGCCACGCCCAGCGCGGACCGCAGTTTTTATATCAACTCGCGCGACGGCCGCGTGCGCTATGAGGATTTTTTCATCCACGAATTCCTGCCATTCATCGAAGGCCACTATCGCATCCGGACGGAGCGGCGGTCTCGGGGCGTCAGCGGAGTTTCCATGGGCGGCTATGGCGCGCTGCGGCTGGCCTTCCGCTATCCCGAATTGTTCGGGTCCGTAAGCGCGCACAGCGCCGCGCTGGTCGAGAAACTGCCGGACGCTGCTGGGTCCGATCCGCGGGAGGAAGCGCTGGCACGGATTCTGGGCCCGGCTTTCGGCTCGCCATTCGATCGCGCTTTCTGGGAGCGCCAGAGCCCGTTCACGCTGGCCCGGAGCGGGCCGCGCCCGCAAGGCTTGCGGATTTACTTCGATTGCGGAACCGAGGATGAGTTCGGGTTCGATGCTGGCGCTGAGGCGTTTCACAATCTCCTGGTTGCGCGGGGAATCCCACACGAATTTCACCTGTACCCCGGCGGGCACGATTGGAATTATTTCGCGCAGCATTTGCTCGCATCGCTCGAATTTCATTCGCGCGCCTTCTCGCAGTGAAAAAGGGGCGTGGCAGCGGCGCGCTTGCGGGTCGAAACGCCAGTGGCGCGATTCCACTTGCAAGAAAGGGGCGCGGCGCATAGGCTCAACAAGCTAAAATGGTGCGTGCAGGCAAAGCCGAAATCTACGGGGGGACATCCGAGTTGGTGACGATCGAGACGATCGAGGCCGCAGCGAAGCGCATCCACGGCTCGATTTTTCTTTCGCCCTTCGTGCGCTCGGAGACGTTTTCCCAACTGACCGGGAACTCGATCTTCTTCAAGCTCGAGAACCTGCAGATGACCGGCGCCTTCAAGGAACGCGGCGCGCTCAACAAAATTCTGCTGCTGACCGCGGAGGAACGTCGCCGCGGCGTGATAGCCGCGTCCGCGGGCAACCACGCGCAAGCCGTGGCCTATCATGCGGGCCAACGCGGAATCGCGGCGCAAATCTGCATGCCGCTGACGACGCCGCTGGTGAAAGTGTCCGCCACGCGCGGCTATGGCGCGGAAGTCATCCTGGCGGGCGCGAATTACGACGAGGCTTGCGAGGAAGCGGTGCGCCGCAGCCGGGAGCGCGGCCTCACCTTTATCCATCCTTTTGACGACGAAGCCGTGATCGCCGGCCAGGGGACGCTCGGCATCGAGATGCTCGAGCAGGCCGCCGACCTGGACGCCGTCGTGATTCCCGTGGGCGGCGGAGGGTTGATCGCAGGCCTGGCCTGCGCGGTGAAGGAGAAGCGGCCGAAGATTCGGGTGATCGGCGTGCAATCATCCAAACTGCCTTCGATGAAAGCCGCCATGGAACACAACGGGCCTGTGACATTGCCCGCGAACAAGACCATCGCCGACGGCATCGCCGTGCGTTGCGCGGGCGCGGTGACGTTTCCGCTGGTGCGAAAATACGTGGACGAGATCGTGACGGTGGATGACGAAGAGATCGCCAACGCAATTCTGCTGCTCCTCGAAAAGGAGAAGACGCTCACCGAGGGCGCCGGCGCCGTGGCCGTGGCGGCCGTGCTCAATCGCAAGGTGCCGGGCGCGGGGAAGAAAGTGGGCGTGCTGATCAGCGGCGGGAATATTGACGTGACGCTGCTCTCGCGCATCATTGAGCGCGGGCTTGTGAAGGATGGCCGGCTCCTGCGCATCCGCGTCCACTTGCCGGACCACCCGGGCGCGCTGGTGCGCCTCTCCACCGTGATCGCTGACCACAAAGCCAACATCATCGAAACGCTTTACGACCGCGCGTATTACGGAGTGGTTCTCGGCGACACGGTGATTGACATCACCGTGGAAATGCGCGGGCCGGAACACATCGCGGAACTCAAGGCCGCGCTCGACGCCGCAGGCTACGCGCACGAGCGCGTGCAGTAGCCTGTTTCGGATGGATGGCGAGCCCGCGCGATCCCGGAACTATTGCTGCTGTTGGGCGGGCTGCTGGGGACGCTCCGGAACCGTGGCAGGTCCGGGCGGCCCCACTCCGATCTTGCTGATCTGTTCGCGCCCCGCATCGTCAATGGCCGGGCGAACGCAGACATCCACGGAGAGATGCTGCCCGGCATGGCCTTTGTAGACGCCGCGTACTGGAGCGACGTCGCCGTAGTCCCGTCCATAAGCCAGGCGGACGTGGCGCATGCCCACCGGGTCGCCGAGCGTGGGATCGAAACCCATCCAGCCGTTATCCGGAATCAGCACTTCCGTCCATGCGTGCGAAGCCTGTCCGCCGATCACCTCTTCCTGCCTCGCATCCGCCGCGTCCGTGCCGCCGGGAACCAGATAGCCGGAGACGTAGCGCCCGGGAATTCCGCGCATGCGCACAACTCCCAGCAAAACGTGGGCGAAATCCTGGCAGACCCCCGCGTCGATCGAAAGCGCGTCTTCAATCGAGGAATGGACGTGCGTGGCGCCCTTCACGTAGCGAAAACGCTTGTGGATCAAATCGGAAGCGGCTTGCGCAAATCCCGCCACGGTTCCGTCGCAGGCTGTCTCGGCAGTCCCGATGATTTCCTTGAGGGCGGCAAGGCGCGGCACGAATGTGGTGGGAGCCACAAAATCGTAGTACTCCTCATCCAGCTGTGCGCTGCGTGAATCGAATTCGGCAAGGGTCGTCGCATGCGGGCTACGGTGGGCTTCGCGCTCCTCGGGGTAGACGGACGCTCCCGCAACGTCATGCGCCAGCACCACGGACTCCGCCTCGACCCTCAGTTGGCGGTGTTCGGAGAGGACGTTGAACTGGTGCACCCAGTTCCCGTAGGCATCGCGAAAGGCCGTGCCCCGGGAACCGGGCGTGGTGGTGAGGCGAAACGAAAGGCAGCTCTGTCTTTCGTCGTGCATGGGCCGTAGGCGCACCTCGTTGTAGCTTTCGGAAACAGGCCCGTCATATACGAATTCAGTCGTGTGTACCAGGCGATATCGGTTCATGTCACCACCGCGTAATAGAAGTAGGTTCGCGCAATATCCTCACCAATCGCGCCGCACATTCGCAGCAAATCATTCAGATAACCGTGCAAGCCCTGTTTGAATATTTCGCCCACCTTGTCGTACCGCAGCCGCTCCAGAACCTTTCCCGTGAGCCTTTCGGCCTCATTGGCGTATGAGCCGGGGCCGGTGCCGCTGACGGCCCGGAGGCCCGCCTGCACCTCCGTGGTGCTGAATCGAATCGAGCGGGGATGCTGGGGATGCAGGATCAGCATTTCGGCCACCTTCTCGGGTTCGATCGTGGAGTGATACTGCCGGTGATAGGCCTCGTAGGCGCCCACGGACCGCAGCACGGCCATCCACTGATGGTTGTCCGGCGCACCCACTATGGGCAGTTCGTCGAGGAGATTGTGATACTGCACGTCCACCAGCCGCGCGGTCATCTCCGCCCGCTCAAGCGACCACCCGATCCGCAGAAACTCCCAGCCTTCATCGTGCGGCATCGTCGCGTCCGTCACTCCATGAAAGCGGTGGGCGCCGAACTTGATTTTGTCGCAGAAGCGGTGCGGTCCCGCGGCGATTTCATCCTGCGCGTTGAAGCGGGTCACCGTGTAATAGAGACCGTTGATGTCCTCCCACATTTCGCGGGAGATGCGGTCGCGGATGGTCCGCGCATTCTCGCGGGCCTTCGAAACGCACTGGACGATGGAGCTGGGATTATCCTGGCGGAAGGCGAGGAATTCGAAAACGTTTTCGGCGTTCGCCTCGCCGTTCGATTTACGGAATAGCCTCTCCTCGCCGGCCATGATAATGAGCGGCTCCCAGCGCAGGCGATACGATTGTTGCGATTGCTCGAGCAGCATGTGGTAGTTCACGTCGAGAATGCGGGCCGTATCCTCGGCGCGCTCGATGTAGCGCGCTAGCCAGAATAGAGACTCCGCGATGCGAGACAGCATTCAGTTCTCCCCGCGCAAGACCCAGGTATCCTTGCTTCCGCCACCCTGGGAGGAATTCACCACCAGGGAGCCGCGCTGCAGCGCCACGCGCGTCAACCCCCCGGGGACGATCGTTACTTTCTGTCCGTCGTATAGACAGTAGGGACGCAGATCTACATGGCGTCCGGCCACGCATCCCGTGGAGGGATCGTACGACGGCACGCGCGAGAGCGGCACCACGGGCTGCGCGATATAGTTTCGCGGGTTCGCCCGGATACGCTCCCTGAATTCCCCGATTTTCGCCTGGTCGGCCGCCGGCCCAATCAGCATTCCGTAACCGCCGGATTCGCCCACGGCTTTCACCACCAGTTCGGGCAGATGCTCGAGGACATACGCAAGATCGGCGGGGTTCGCGCAAAGATAGGTCTCCACGGATCTCAAAACCGGCTCCTCACCCAGGTAGTAGCGGATGAATGCAGGAATGTAAGAATAGATTCCCTTGTCGTCCGCCACTCCGTTGCCCACGGCGTTCGCCAGGGCCACGTTGCCGGCCCGGCAGGCGCCCATCAATCCAGGAACGCCCAGCAGGGAATCCGTCCGGAATGTCAGGGAATCGAGGAACAGGTCGTCCACGCGGCGGTAGATCACATCAACACGCTTCAGGCCGTGGATCGTCTTCGTGTAGACGAGGCCGCCATCCACGATCAGGTCCCGCCCCTCCACCAGTTCGATCCCCATCTGCTGCGCCAGGAAGCTATGCTCGAAGTAGGCGCTGTTGTAAATGCCGGGAGTTAGGAGCGCGATCTGGGCATCCCCTTCGCCGCGTGGTGAAAGGCTGCGCAAAATCCGGGAGAGTTCAGCCGGATAATGGTTTACCGGCAGCACTTCGCAGGCCTGGAACGCGTCGGGAAGAACGCGGGTCATCACCAGGCGGTTCTCCAGCACATAGGAAATGCCGCTGGGTGTGCGCACATTGTCTTCCAGCACGCAGAACTCGCCGGTCTTCGAGTCGCGCACCAGATCAATACCGCAGATGTGGGTGTAGATTCCGCGCGAGACTTCCACACCGATCACTTCGCGCCGGAAATTAGGGCAGGAGTAAACCAGCGAGCGGGGAATCACCCGGTCCTTGAAAAGGACCTGCTTGCCATAGACATCCTGCAGAAACAGATTCAGCGCCATCACGCGCTGCGCCAGGCCGCGCTCGATGCGCTCCCATTCCGAGCGCGCCAGAATGCGCGGGATCAAGTCGAAGGGGAATAAACGCTCCGTGCCCTGGCCGTCGCTGTAAACGGTGAATGTAATGCCCTGTATAAGGAAAGAGAGGTCCGCAAGCTTTCGGCGCTCCTCGAACTGCTGCGGCGCCATCGCGCCAAGCTTGTCGAGCAGCTTCGAGTAGTGAGGCCGGGGACGGCCTGGGGCAGAAAACATCTCGTCGTAAAAACCGCCCGTGTCGTAGCCCTCAAATAGCCCCCGTCTCACCTCCTGTAGGGGTGCGGCAGCCATCGAGGTACTCTAACAAGGAACATTTGCCGGGTTCCCACCCAAAAATTCTATGCAACGTATTTAAGAATCGAACGTGTTGGGGCGCCGCATGATGAGAGCGGTTCAGCGCGTCCTCGCGAAAGAGCATTCCGGTGTACAATCCGTGCGTCCTGAAATGGCTGTTTTGCCTTAGGATTTGCCGGGGACGGACAATCTATGGATCGCTTGAGCTGGTTGTGGCGCGATTTACGCTTCGGTCTGCGGAGCCTCAATAAGGATCGCCGCTCCGCCTTGCTGGCCGTCCTCGCCCTGGCGCTGGGCATCGGCGCGACCACCGTCATCTTCAGTGCCATCGATAGCATCGTGCTCGAGCCATTTGCCTACCGCGATGCGGGTAAGCTCACCACCTTTTACATCCATGACGTGAACCGTCCTATCCGCGAGGGTCGCGGCGGCTTTTCCATCCCAGAGCTAATGGAGTATCGAGAACAAAACCACGTATTTGACGACATGATTGGTTACAGCGGCCTCGATGTCCTTTACACCACCCCAACTGGCACGCAGTTGCTCGACGGCTCCTTCGTCACCGCCAACGCCATCGAGTTCCTCGGGATGAAGCCAATTCTTGGCCGCTGGATCACGTCCGACGACGGCAGACCCAATGCTCCTGAAGTCTTCGTGATGAGCTATCACCTGTGGACCGCGCAGTTCAATCGAGACCCCAACGTCGTGGGCACGACCATGATGCTCAATGGTGTCCCCAGGACCCTTGTCGGCATCATGCCTCCCCGCTTTCGTTCCGGTGGGCACGACATTTGGATCCCCATCCATTGGACCCACGGAGACATCGTCAACAGCGAAACCGGCAACTTTCCTCTCTTTCTCTCCGCGATGGGACGTTTGAAACCTGGCGTCAGCCTGAAGGCCGCCCAGGCAGACTTAAACGTAATCGCCCAGCGGCTTGCCAAGGAATACCCGGAACGATACCCCCAGCATTTCAACGTCGTCGCGCAGAGCTTCGTGGACACTGTCGTCGGCCCGTTTCGCCCGATGCTTATCATCCTCATGACCGCGGTCAGTTTCCTTCTCCTGATTGCCTGCTGCAACGTCGCGAATCTCTTGCTGGCGCGCGCCACGGCCCGCGAACGTGAAATCGCCATTCGCGCCTCCATGGGAGCCACGCGCGGGCGCTTGGTCCGCCAGCTTCTGGTCGAGAGTTTCCTCTTGGCCGCGGCCGGCTGTTTGCTCGGCTGCCTCCTCGCCTACGCCGGCTTGAAAGGCCTCGTTGCCGTGATGCCGGAAGGCGTGATTCCGCGCACGGCCGTGGTCGCGCTGAAGCCCATCGCGCTTTGGTTCGCTCTGGGCGTCACCATCCTCACGACCCTGCTCTGCGGATTGGCCCCTGCTCTTCACGCTGTCCATGGCGACATCTATCATCGGCTGACCGGCGCCGGAAGGGGAGCCGGCGGAGGCTTCCGCCACGGAAAGCTTCGCGCCGCGCTGATTGTCTTCGAGGTGGCCCTTTCGATTGTCCTCGTGATCGGCGCGGGCCTGATGATGCGCAGCATGTTCGCCCTCGAACATGTGGACTTGGGCTTCAATCCGCACAATCTACTCTTTGCGCGGCTGGCGCTTCCCAAGGGCCGCTATGACACCGCCGACCAGAAGCGCCTTTTATTCCAGCAAATTCTCGAGCGCCTGAATTCATTACCGGGCGTAACCGCCTCCGCTGTCACCATCTCCTTGCCGCCGTTCGGAGCTGCTTCTACCGACGATGTGACCATTCCCGGTAAGATGCATTCCGACCGCTGGCGAACCCAATTCGACCTCGATAGCGAAGGCGACTTCCGCACTTTGGGCCTGTCTTTGTTGCGTGGCAGGCTCCTGACAGATACCGACGTTCAGTCGGCGCGCAGAGTCGTGGTGATCAACCAAACCCTCGCAAGCAAGTACTTCAAAGGTGAAGATCCCATCGGCCAGACGATCAAGTTCAATATCCTCGATCAATTCCCGGATACTCATGATTCCTATTTCGAGATTGTCGGGGTGGTTGGCGACGCCAGAAATGCCGGCTTGCGGGATGCTCCCGAGCCCGAGGCCTACATGCCCTATACCATTACAGGGCTCGGCAACACGCGCTGCCTGCTCATAAGAACGGCCACGGAACCCATGGCCATGCTCGAAAATGTTCGGCAGGTGATCTGGACTGTGGACTCCAACATCGCGCTCGCGCCGTCGGACACGGGCAGCCTCGAAAATTTCTTGACGGAGTACTCCTACGCGGCGCCACGCTTCGGGCTGATTACCCTCGGGATATTCGCGGGGATTGGCCTGGTGCTGGTGATAATCGGTGTATTCAGCGTGATGGCCTATTCCGTCTCGCTTCAGACGCAAGAGATCGGCGTGCGCATGGCTTTGGGGGCGCAGCAAAGCGACATTCTGAAAATGATTCTCGTCAAGGGGTTGCTGCTGATCGCATGGGGAATTGGTGTCGGCTTGCTGGTCAGCGTTCTTCTCACGCATGCGCTCGCCAGCCAGATTTGGGGCGTTTCGCCCACTGACCCGCTCACCTTCGTTGTGGTGCCGGCTGTCATCGTCGTCGTGGGCTTGGCCGCCTGTTTGCTTCCCGCGCGCCGTGCCACACAGGTGGACCCTCTCGTCGCGCTCCGCTACGAATAGCAGCAGTTTGACTCGCGCTCCGCTTCCCGTTATTCTTGCATCAGATGAAGGCAGTAATGTTCACCGCGTTCTATTAGCGCTTCCCCATCGCGCCCCGAATTCTGCGGGGCGTCCGCACGGCCTTGGCGTGCGCCATTTCCTTCGAGTCACGGCCCTTGAACGCTGTTCGCGAGTCAAAATATGCCTCCACTCACGCTCTTTGAAAAACTCGACCAGATCGAGTCGCGCTACGACGAGATGACGCGCGAGATTTCTTCGCCCGACGTTCATTCCGATTCGGCGCGCTACCAGAAGCTCGCCAAGTCGCACTCCGAACTTGGCGCCATCGTCGCCAAATACCGCGAGTGGAAGGAAATAGATAAGGGTTTGCAGGACGCCCGGCAATTGCTCGCCGAATCCGACGACGCCGAAATGAAGCAGATGGCGCACGACGAGGAGCGCACGCTCGCCGCCCGCCGCGAAATCGCCGAACGCGAATTGAAGCTGCTGCTCATCCCCAAGGACCCCAACGACGAGAAAAACGTGATCGTCGAAATTCGCGCCGGCACGGGCGGCGACGAAGCCTCGCTCTTCGCCGGTGAGCTTTTCCGCATGTACTCACGCTACGCCGAATCGCAGGGCTGGCGCGTGGAGGTGCTCGAAAGCTCGCCTTCTTCCATCGGAGGCCTGAAGGAAATTGTCGCCGCGATTCAGGGGAACAAGGTCTACTCCAAGTTGAAATATGAAAGCGGCGTGCATCGCGTGCAGCGCGTTCCCGCCACCGAGCAGCAGGGCCGCATTCACACCTCGGCCGCCACGGTTGCCGTGCTCCCCGAAGCGGACGATATTGACATCAAGATTGAGGCCAAGGATTTGCGCATTGATACGTTCTGTTCCTCCGGCCCGGGCGGGCAGTCCGTGAACACCACGTATTCGGCCGTGCGTATCACGCACATCCCCAGCGGGCTGGTGGTCTCGCAGCAGGATGAAAAATCGCAGATCAAAAATCGCGCCAAGGCTATGCGCGTCCTTCGCGCGCGCCTCTACGAAATGGAGCAGGCCAAGCAGCACGAGGCCATTGCCGCCGAGCGCCGCGGCCAGATCAAGACGGGCGACCGCTCCGAGAAAATCCGCACCTACAATTTCCCGCAAAATCGTGTGACGGACCATCGCATCAATTTCACGCTCCATCAGCTCACCGAAGCCATGGACGGCAAGCTCGGCCCGCTGGTGGACGCGCTCGTCACGCATTTCGAATCCGAGCGGCTGAATCAGGAGCTGATCGAAGCATGAGCGGCGGATTGCGGTCCCATTGCGGCGCTGGCGTCCGCGAGATTTCGAAGGTAGATGCGATGGATGTTCGCGCCGCGCTGGCCGAGGCGATGGCGCGCCTTCGCGCCGCACAGGTTCCCTCGCACGCGCTCGCTGCCGAACTTTTGCTGATGCACGCGGTCGGGCGCGACCGTGCATGGATTTACGCGCACCCCGAAGCGCCGCTTGATTCCAACGTCGCGGAAAATTATTTTGCGCTTGTCGCTCGCCGCGCCGCGGGCGAGCCGGTGCAATATCTCACGGGCCGGCAGGAGTTCTGGGGCCTCGAATTCGAAGTCACTCCCGCCGTCTTCATCCCGCGTCCTGAGACGGAGCACGTCGTGGAGGCCGCGCTCGAGCGATTGTCCGCGCGCGGCGCCAGCGGCCAGCCGCTGCGCATCGCGGACGTCGGCACAGGCTCGGGCTGCCTCGCGGTCGCGTTAGCGCGGGAATTGCCACACGCGGAAATCCTGGCGACCGATATTTCCGCAGCAGCGCTGGAAGTTGCCCGCCGCAATGCCGCCCGCCACGGCGTCTCGGTTCGAATCCAATTTCTCGAAACAAACTTGCTTGATGCCTTTCTCCACGAGTCACGAATCACGAGTCACGAATCACATCTTTTCGATCTCATCGTCAGCAATCCGCCCTACATCGCGCGCGACGAGGCCTCCTCGCTGCCGCGCGAGGTCCGCGAGCATGAGCCGGAGCAGGCTCTTTTCGGCGGCGCTGCAGGCTTCGAAATCTACGCGCGACTCATCGAGCAAGCAGGCGCGCGGCTCCGCGCAGGAGGGATTCTGGTCGTCGAACTTGGCTACGACCCGGCGGAACGCGTCCGAGAAATGTTCCACGTGAAACATTGCTGGCATAAAGTGAGCATCACGAATGACCTCGCCGGCATCCCGCGCGTTCTCTCCGCCGCCCTCGCGTAGCGGGCGCGCCGCGCGGGAGCACTTCCCACCCCCGCTCATTTCGCTCATAATCGCGGTATGAATTCCCGCGAACTCGCTCGACACATCTGCCGCACGCTCAGAGAGGCGGGTTATCAGGCCTACCTTGTCGGCGGATGTGTGCGCGACATCCTGCTCGGACGCGAGCCCGCCGATTATGACGTTGCCACCGATGCCACGCCGGACCGCGTGCAGCAACTTTTCCCGCGGAGTCTGGACGTGGGCGCGCAGTTTGGCGTCGTGATCGTCACCGATCCTTCTCCAACGGGCGATCCGGAGACGCGCGGCTCTGCGCAGGTGGAAGTGGCTACGTTCCGCACCGATAGGGGCTATTCGGATGGCCGCCACCCGGATCGCGTGGTATACGCGAAATCGCCTGCCGAAGACGTCGAACGCCGCGATTTCACGATCAACGCGCTGCTGCTCGATCCTGATACGGACGCAGTGCTGGATTTCGTCGGCGGACGCGACGATATCCGCGACGGAATCATTCGCGCCATCGGCCGGCCGGACGCACGCTTCCGCGAGGACAAGCTGCGCATGATTCGCGCCGTGCGATTTGCCGCGCGCTTTGGCTACAAAATCGAACCGGCCACCTGGGACGCCATCGTGAAGCTCGCGCCGGACATTCACGAAGTTTCCGTCGAGCGCATTCGAGACGAATTGACCAAAATTCTCACCGAAGGCGCCGCGCGCCGCGCCTTTGAGCTCCTTGACGGGACTGGGCTTCTGCCGGAGATCCTGCCGGAAATCGCGCGCATGAAGGGCATCGAGCAGCCGCCGCAATTTCATCCCGAGGGCGACGTGTGGACGCACACCCTGCTGATGCTCGAAAAACTTCCTGCCGGCTCGGCGGCGACGCTCGCCTGGGGCGTCCTGCTGCACGATGTTGGCAAACCGCCGACGTTTACTCCCCCTTCGGGCCCCGAGGGCCGCATTCGCTTCGATGAGCACGTCGAGGTGGGGACGCGCATGGCCGAAGAAATTTGCCGCCGGCTGCGATTCTCGAACGAAGATACCGAGCAAATCGCCGCGCTGGTCGCAAACCATCTGCGATTCAAGGATGTTCCGCAGATGAAGCCCTCGACGCTCAAGCGCTTTGTCCGCCTGCCACGCTTCGAGGAGCATCTCGAACTGCATCGCCTCGATTGCCTCTCGAGCCACGGCCACCTCGAAAGCTACGATTTCGTCCGCCGGTTCCTCGCCGAGACGCCGCCCGAGGAAGTGAGGCCGCCGCGCCTGCTGACCGGCGACGATTTAAAGGCCCTGGGCTTTATCCCCGGCCCCCGATTCAAGGAAATTCTCGACGTCGTCGAGGAAGCTCAGCTCAATGGGAAACTTAACTCACGTGAGGATGCCATCGCCTTTGTCGAGCAGTCCTATTCGCCCCCTGCCAGGAAATTGTAAGAGGTTTGTTTTTGGATATATAGGGGCGTATAGGGATGTGAAATGGCGTAAACCCTTTAGAGCTTGCACATTATGATTTAGTGTGTTACGCTCATATCGCCTTATATAAAGGCGCGAAGAATAATAGATACTATTTTCTTTCACTTGCATCTAAGCTTCTAGGTGCCAGCTAAGGCGCCTCCATAGATGCTTGTTTCTATTGGCTATATAAGGGGGACATGGTGAGCAAACCAGTCAAAACCATTCCACAAGAAATTCCCACTCTCCCCGTGCGGGATACGGTCCTGTTTCCAGGAGCCGTGATGCCGCTTCCCGTTGGCCGGGAAAGCTCCTTGGCCCTGCTGGATTCCTTGGAAGGGCCGGAGAAGTTGCTGGGAGTCGTGGCGCAACTCGATCCGCGACTTGAGACGCCTAGCGGAACGGACCTGCACAGCGTGGGGACGCTCGCGAAGGTTCACAAAATGGTGCGCATGCCCAACGGGAACATCGTGGCATTTCTCGAGGGCCTGGACCGCATTCGTGTGCTCGAAGTCGTGGGCCTGAAACCGTTTCTACGCGCTCGCGTGGAGCTCCAGCCGGACCTCGAAGACCAGCGCGACGCCGAATTGACGGCGCTCGAACGCAACGTCCAGGAATTGTTCCGCGACGTCGTGGCGCGTTCGCCGCAGCTTTCCGACGATCTTCAGAACGAAGCCGCGGCGCTCGATTCGCCGGGACGCCTGGCGGATTTTGTTGCTTCCACGCTGCCCTCGCTCAGCACCATGGTGCGCCAGGAACTGCTTGAGACGTTCAGTGTGCGCAAGCGCCTGGAAACCCTGATCAATGAGCTTTCCAAGGAAAAGGAAGTGCTCGAGCTGCGCAACAAGATTCACGAGCAGGTGCAGGAACAGGTGAACCAGAGCCAGCGCGAGTTCCTGCTGCGCGAACAGATTAAGGCTATCCAGAAAGAATTGGGCGAATCCGATGACGGCCAGGCGGAGGTGGAAGAGCTGCGCAAGAAGGTCGAGGAGTCGGGCATGTCCGCCGAGGCCAAGAAGGAGTGCGAGCGCGAATTGAAGCGCCTCGCCAAAATGACTCCGGCGTCGGCCGAGTACATGGTGGCGCGCACCTACCTGGAATGGATGACCTCGTTGCCGTGGAACAAGACCACAGGCGCCGAGGAAATTGACATCTCCAAGGCGCAGGGCATCCTCGACGAGGATCATTACGACCTGGAAAAGGTGAAGGAGCGCATCCTCGATTATCTGGCGGTGAAAAAGCTCCAGCCGGGTATGAAAGGACCGATCCTTTGCTTCGTCGGGCCTCCCGGCGTGGGGAAAACCTCGCTCGGCAAATCCATCGCGCGGGCCATGGGGCGCAAATTCGTCCGCATCTCGCTGGGTGGAATGCACGATGAAGCCGAGATTCGCGGCCACCGGCGCACCTATATTGGCGCGCTGCCCGGCCAGATCATTCAGGGAATTCGCCGCGCCGAGACTCTCGATCCAGTCTTCATGCTGGACGAGGTGGATAAGCTCGGCCGCGACTTCCGCGGAGATCCCTCGGCGGCGCTGATGGAGGTGCTCGATCCGGAGCAGAATGCGGCCTTCCGCGATCACTATCTCGATGTGCCGTTCGATCTTTCGAAGGTTCTCTTCGTGGCCACGGCTAACTGGATGGATCCCATTCCGGAACCGCTGCGCGACCGCATGGAGATCATCGAACTTGCCGGCTATACGGAAGAGGAAAAGGTCCACATTGCGAAAAAGTTCCTCATTCCGCGGCAGGCCAAGGAGCACGGGATCGCTCTCGGCGAACAGATCGAGTTCCCGGATGAAGCCTTGCACGATCTGATTCACCACTACACGCGCGAGGCCGGCGTCCGGAATCTCGAACGCGAAATCGCCACGCTCGTGCGCAAGCAGGCGCGGCGCATCGCGGAAGGCAAGACGGACAAGCTCATCGTCACTCCCGAAGTGATTCGCGAGGCGCTGGGCATCCCGAAGTTCCGCCTCGAGAAGGAAGTGGAGGAACGTGTGAAGCAGCCGGGCGTTGCCGTGGGGCTCGTCTGGACACCCGTCGGCGGCGACATCGTCTTCATAGAAGCCAGCAAGATGCGCGGTGGAAAGCAGTTCACCATGACCGGGCATCTCGGCGAGGTGATGCAGGAGTCCATGCGCGCGGCCCTCAGTTGGGTGCGGGCAAACTCCGCCAGCTACGGTGTGGATCCGGACTTCTTCCGCAAGCTCGACCTGCACATCCACGTGCCATCGGGCGCGATTCCGAAGGACGGGCCGTCGGCGGGCATCGCCATGGTCACGGCGCTGGTCAGCCTTCTCACCGGTCGCCCCGTTCGGCCGCGCGTGGCCATGACCGGAGAAATTTCTCTCTCCGGCATCGTCCTGCCCATCGGCGGGATCAAGGAGAAGGTGCTCGGGGCCAAGCGGGCAGGAATTCGCGAGGTTATCTTGCCGTCGGAGAATGAGCCGAACGTCAAGGAAGACCTCCAGCCGCACATGCTCGAAGGCATCCAGCTCCACTTCGTGCGCACTGTTGAGCAGGCGCTGGAAATCGCCCTCGGCAAGTTCGAAAAGCCGGTCCGTCCGGTAACGGGCGGGCCGCGGGGCGAAGACCGGCCCATCGCGGGGCCGGTGCATTGAGAGCGGTGGAAAGTTAGAAGTCGCGCATAGCGGTGAGAATGGCGAAGGCCCGGGAGGAAACTTCCGGGCCTTTTATTTTGCGCGCACGCATAACTTTTCCCGTTGCGGCGCGCGGCGGATTCGCGTAGAGGTAGAAACTCCGATGCCCTATCGCCCCAGAGAACTGGCCGTGCGCGCGCGGGAATCCGCGGCGCTGCTTCTGGCGGCGCTCGACCGCAATGAGATGGTCGCGCGATTCCTCGATCTCTACGCCGCCGAAAATCGCCGTCCTGGCCGCGCCGATCAGCCCTCGCACTACCGCGAACAGCTCGAAACCATCCGCCGGGAAGCGATTCTCTCCATGGTGCTGCGCATCGAGGCGGCTTTGCCCGCTCGATGGAAGGTGAGCGTCACGGTGCGCGGCGCGAAGCGCCTTCGCAAACCGAAGCGCGCGAAACGCGCCGCGAAATCCAAGCCCAAGCAGAAAAGGAGCGCCGGGCTCGATCTGGCCATTCCGTTGCTCGATCTCTTCCGTGAGGAATTTTTCGTGGCCCTCGGCCAGGCCCTCGAGTGGACCGAGGACGACGCACAAGATTTCTGGCGCGATCTCGAACTCTATGAAAAACTCGCCGGGCGCGAAGCTCGCCGCGCGCCCTCGCGCGCCGCGGGCGCCGTTCCCACCGGCCCTTTCGTGGATCGCGTCGCTTTGCTGCTCGATCCCTCGCTCATGGATCAGGCCCGCCGCGCTGCGGCAAAGTTCCATCTTGAGCTCGATGCCGCCGCCGACCGCGTTCTCCGCAGAGTTTTCTCCCGCCGCCGCACCAACTGAACTGCCGGATGCTGTTCACGATTCGTGCGCGCGCTGCCCTCGAACGGATGCACTCCGCCCGCAATGTTTGCTATTCTCGCGCCCGTGCTCTTCGTCTTCGACATCCTTGTCATCGTGCAAATTGCCCTCGGAGCCTACTCCCTGTGGGACGGCTACCAATGGTTCGGGATGGTCCGGCGCCGCCTCGCCTCGCACGCGGGATTTTATGCGCCCGTCGCGGCGCTGATCTGCCCCTGCAAAGGCGCCGAACCGGGCCTGGAAGAGAACCTCGCCGCGCTCACGCGCTTCGACTATCCCAATTACGAAATTTATTTCGCGCTGGCCACCAGCCTCGATCCGGCGCTGAAAATCATCGAGCGCGTCAAGGCCGCAAGCCAGCGGCCCGTGCACATCCTGATCGCCGGCCCGCCGGAAAATTGCTCCGAAAAGGTGTACAACCTTCGTCGGACCGTCGAAGCGCTCCCCGCGAATTTCGACGTCATCGTTTTCACCGATTCCGATGTGCGCCTGCCGCGCGCCTGGCTCGCCAAGCTGGTCGCGCCGCTGCAGGACCCGCGCATCGGCGCCACCACCGCCTATCGCTGGATTATTCCCAGCCGCGGAGCGGGTACCGGCGGCTTCGCGAGCGCCCTGGCCTCCGCCTGGAACGCTGCCGTGGCGACGCTCCTCGGCCAGCCGCGCGAAAATTTTTGCTGGGGCGGCGGCACAGCCATCCGCAGAAAGACTTTCGACGATGCGCGCGTCCTCGAAGCCTGGCAGGGCGCCGCAAGCGACGATTTCGCCCTTACCCGCGCGCTCGAACACGCCGGCAAGCGCATCGTCTTCTGCCCTGAATGTCTCGCTCCCACGCTCCATCCCTGGACCGCTCATTACCTCGTCGAATTCACCAACCGCCAAATCCTCATCGCCCGCGTCTACGCATTCCGCCGATGGCTGCTCGGCGCCGCCGCGAACCTTGGCTATTCGCTCACGCTCGTCTATGCCGCCGTCGTTGTATTAATCGCGATGATTTCAGGCGACCCCTGGATCAATCTCGCGCTCGTGGCTCTGGTGATTCCGCTGCTCGCGGCCATGAAGGGCGCGCTCCGCACCATCGCGGCCGGCGAACTTCTGCCCGAATGGAAGGCGCAACTCGACCAGTGGAGCTGGGTATGGACCACGCTCGCGCCCGTCGTGCCGTTTCTTTTTTCCTGGAATTTTCTCTGCTCGCTTGCGACACGGAAGATCCGCTGGCGCGGCATCCGCTACGAACTCGTTTCCGCCAGCGTCACGCGCATCCTCAAGCGCTAGCGCCGTTCAGCGGAATCAAATCCGCCGCTGGATATTGGGGAAATCGAGCCACACTTTCACGCCGCAGAAGTGCGAGCCCTCGGTGCAAATAGGCGTCGAAATTCCAGTGCGCAAATAACACGGCGGGCCGATATAGCGCCCGAGTTCGGGAAACGCCGCGCGCACCTGCCCGGCTTCCTCGATGGACGCCTGGTAAATTTCCTCTTGCGCGTTAAAACAGGTCCGCATCGTCCATTTGTGCAGCAGGTGCAGCAGCGAGCCGGACTCCACTAGCCGAATGGCCCGCGCATTGGGCAGCACGTAGAGCGCAGACTCGCGCGGCACGCCGCGGTCGAGTAGCTCATTCTTCGCGGCCCACGCCTCTTCCATCGCTTGCTGGTAAATTTCGAGCGCGCGCGGATTTTCGCGCACGAGCATCGGCGTGATGTAGTCGGGCGAGCGCGTATCGGCCAGCGTCAGCAGCGGCCGCGACGCGGGCACCATGCGGTGCCGCTGGTCCTGGCTGTCGGCGGTGTGGCTGATTTTCTTCGCGAACGTGAAATGGGCGTGCTCGAGCGGACGCATCATGGGTGCGTGCACGCCCACGTTCAGCGTTTCGCGCCGATAGGGATTGCGCGCGGGATTGAGCATTCGGTCGAGCGCCTCGGCATCGGAACATTCCGCCGCGGTCAGGCCCGCGACGGCGCGATACCCCTCCGCCATAGAAGCTATCGCCCGCGGCGAATAATCAATCAGTCGCGAAGTCATTCCGCCAAGCCGCCCGTCGAATTCGCGCGCGAACGCCTCGCCGTCGCGCGCCGGCTCCCGCCATTCCGGCAAATCCTCCATGGGCTCGCTCGGGAAGCGGTCGAAAAACTGTGCATCCACTTCGCGCACGCGCTCGACCATCTCGCCTACCACGCGCCGCGCCTCGGTGGGCGTATCGTTCGCCGCCTGCATGCGCCACAGCCGGTGCAGCACGATGCCCGAAATCGTGTGCACCATGGTCGTGAACGCCGCCACGGGAAGGACGTACCGCGCCACTTCGATCGCGCGCTTCTCCGATTGCCGCTCCACCTTTTGCGCGCGCTTGGGATGCGACATCGCGCTCACGTGCCAGATGTCGCCGAGAATCGCTCGCGCGCTCGGCTCGAGCACACGCGTGAGTTCGCGGTAATGCTCCCACGCGCGCGCCACCGCTCGCTCATAAATGGCCCGCTCGCCTGCGCCGAACTTCGGCCCCTCGGGGACGTACGCCTGCGCGCGGTCGAGCCGCACGTAGCGCTGGCTCTGCTGCTCCGAGTTGTAAAAAGGATGCGCGTGCAGGAAGGACCACACGAATTGCCGGCTCACGTTTTCCAGGCCAAATTCGAAGTGCGCGTGCTGATAGACCGTGTGATGCCCGCCGAAGTACGTTCCCGAGCCGATCATCACCCGCTGCTTTTCGGTGATCTCCTCGGGACCAACGAGCCGCGCCGAATAGCACGTGCGCGCCGCCGCCATCGCCGAATCGAATGGGTGCGCGAAATAATTCCGCAGCGTCACGCGCGGCGCCGCCGTTTCCACCTGCGATCCCTGCGGCGCGTCGGGTATGGGAGAAAGTTGCGTGGCCATCTTCACCGCATTGTACACCGCGCCGCGCGTTGCGCACTGCATCAGTTTCCGATAGCGGGACTTATCAGGGATTGTCAGAACACTTCAACATCGTAGTCACTTACTTAGTGCGTTTCAGAAGTCTCCCTACCCGTTCGACAAATCGTTTCAAGGCGTTACTCAAGTCCCTGGCTTCATAGATGCGATTTGCCCGCTTGTATTCGTCCCATGTCGTGTGGGAGCGAATGGCATCCGCAAGTTGTCGAAATTCGGCCTTGTGACTACTTACTTGAGCTTTATCTGGTTTGACCCGGATAAGGTTTCTAGGATTGAACACACCGGAGTAGTGCCCCAGTTCTTCGTCGGCGTGTGCGAGAATCCCATCAATTTCCGCGTGTTCTAGTAGTGCGTGGAAATGTGACCAGAGTTCATCACTCCATCCTGGTTGGGCTGCGATGGAGTCCAATACCTCAGCAATTTCGAGTCGGAGTTGTTCCTGTTTCGAAGTTTGGCTCATACTCAAATCATAGGCCGCATTTCGGCAGCGACCCGAACGAACCTCCGCGTGGGTCCAACGCCTGATAAATGCCGTAACCGGAGACTAACCTACGACCCGGGGTTGCAGCAAAGGTTCTCGGGATGAATTCGCTACTTCTTGGCCGTTGCGGCGGCTTTATCCGCGTACTTCTTGTTGAAGCGCTCGACGCGCCCGGCGGTGTCAATCAGCTTCTGCTTGCCGGTAAAGAACGGATGGCAGCTCGAGCAGATTTCCACGCGGATCATCTGGCCCTTGAAAGTGGACCGCGTCTGGAACGTGCTGCCGCAGGCGCAGTGCACCGTCACGGCGTGGTAATCGGGATGAATTCCCTCTTTCATTTGGAAAAACTCCTGTCTCCGGGCCGGTCTGCGCGAATCCAGGAATGAACCCCCACAATCGCGTCGCTAGGCCAGCGGAGATTTTCAATTTTATCCCGAAATCGCCGTCCCCGCCACTCCTTTGATCGGGCATCCGCAAGGCGGGCGGCGGCGCTTTGCGCAAGCCGCCTTATTTACTGCCTCAACGCAGTCCGCATTCGAGCTAACCGAGGCCGAGGCAGATTTTCACCTGCTCTTGAATTCTTCCGAGAATTTCCTCCGAAAGGACGCCCATGGGAGGGTATTGGAGGAAGGTCTTTTCGAGTGTGGTTACCTGATCGCACTTGGCCCAGCAGTCAAAATCGACTCCTCCATCCCCTGCTCGGATGGGAACTCGCATGCTGAACTGTTTGTGCTGCCTCGTCGTAATTCCTACGACACAGACATCCAACGCGTGCCTGTTCAGTTGGTTCACGGATAGCACGACGGCGGGACGATGCTTGTCTAAACGCACGATATAGACCTCACCCCGTCTTGGATACCATCCGGGAGGGGGAGTTCTCGGCCGCATCAGTCTCTCTCGAATGTGCCCAGTGCGGCCTTTTGGAATGCTCTGGTTTCAGCTCGCTCCGTTCTCGTATCGGCAAAGAAAGCGGCGGCTTCCGCCTCCAGTTTCTCGTATTGTTCTTCGATAATAGCGCGGCGCAGGAGCTCGTTCACACGTTCGCTCGCGGAAGCCTCGCCCCGAGTATTCGTTACGTACTCGCTGATCTCCGCTTCAATCGTGAAGCTCTTCGTGGTTCTCACTGGAATGCTCCTAGGATTCCTATTAGAGAACACAATAGCAATTGGAATGCCGGGTTGTCAATGCCCCGGCGGCGGATGCTCACGAGCCCCCGAACAGCAGCGGCGAGCCGAGTTTCGACGAGTAATTCGGCCGGTAGCGCTCCGTGTTGTAGAGCGTGGCCACGTCCACCCTCCGCGCGCCCAAGGAGGCCGCCGGCAGTTCCACGTGCGCGTAGCATCCGTTCCGGATTCCCATCATCCGGCCCGTCACGCCATCCCGAATCAAATCGAGCGCGATGTTTGCGAACGTGGTGGCCACGATCTGGTCAATGGCGTCCGGGTCCCCGCTGCGCAGATCGTAGGTCAGATCGCTCGACATGGTTTCCTGGCCGGTGCGCCGCCGCACTTCTTCGCCCAGCATCTGGCCGACGTCCACCTTTTTCCGGTGGCCGAAGGCATCCGCCTCCCCGTACTCTTTCACTTCCCCTTCCTTCCAAATGGCGCCCTCGGACATCACCACCAGCGAATAATTGCTGGGATTGTTTCTCTTGTCTTCCATCAGCAGATTGCAAAGACGTTCGAGTTCGAAGGGATATTCAGGGATCAGGCAGCGCGTGGAAGTCACGTAAGCAGTGTAAAGGGCCGTGAAGCCCGCGTCGCGGCCGAACATACGAAAGATGCCGATGCGTTCGTGCGAGCCTACCGTCGTGCGCTGGCGCGTGATGGCCTCTTTCGCACGCGTGATGGCCGTGGAAAACCCGATGCAATATTCCGTTCCGTGGACGTCGTTGTCCATCGTCTTCGGAATGGCCATCACCGGAAATCCGGCCGCCGCGAGGGCGGAGGCAAAGCTCAGCGTGTCGTCGCCGCCGATGGCCACCAGGCATCCGATTCCCAGCCGCTCGAGATTGCCCATCACCACAGACGTCAAATCGTAAGTCTTCCCGTCGAACGGCAGCTTCTTCAACTGTTCGCTCGTCAAATTTTTGGGCAACTTCGATTCCGCAATGCGCCGGGGATTGGTCCGCGACGTGTGCAGCACGGTCCCTCCCGTGCGGTCAATCGTCCGCGTATTTTCCCGCGTCAGCTCGCGAACGTAGACGGGGTCGCCGGGGCCGGTCATGTTTGTGAGGCCTTCCCATCCCTTGCGAATTCCGATCACCTTCCGCCCGATTTCCGTGGCGCGGTACACGGCGGATTTGATCACGGAATTCAAGCCCGGCACGTCGCCGCCGCCCGTCAGGATCCCGATCGTTGTGTTCTCAGCCATCCGGCGTCATCTCCCTTGCCCCTGTTTTGGAAAGAGCAACAATCCTAGCAATCCGCGGGCGAAAAGTGAAATGCGATGGCCCGGCGTTGACACAGCCTCGCGCGGCCACTATGGTAGTCACACGGGAACGGGAAAATACCTGCGTCTCGCTCGATCTTGGGAGGCACAACCATGCGCCGCATGCTTTGCACTTCGATTCTTTGCACGTCGGCGGTCCTGGCGCTGATATCCGTCGCTCTGGCCGCGCCTGCAAAACTGCTCCAAATTTATTGCATTGATGTCGAAGGCGGCCAATCCACGCTAATCGTTGACCCGCGCGGCGAATCTCTTCTCGTGGACACGGGATGGCCCGGATTCGATGGCAGAGACGCCAATCGCATCGTCGCCGCCGCCACGGCAGCAGGCATCAAGCGTATTGATTACCTCGTGATCACGCATTATCACCGCGACCATGTGGGAGGAGTGGAACAGCTTGCCGCGAAGATGAAGATCGGGACGTTCGTGGACCACGGCCCGAATATGGAAGATTCCGATTCCACGCGCGAGGGCTACGCAACGTACCTGAAAGTCTCGGCGCATTCCAGGCGCATCGTGATGAAGCCCAGCGGCCGACTTCCATTCCAGGGGATGAGCGTGAAGTTTCTCACCGCCGCGGGCGACGAAATCACCGCGCCCCTGCCCGGAGCCGGCCAGCCCAATTCGTATTGCGCGTCGGAGCCGCAAGCAGTGACAGATCCCACAGAAAATGCGCGCTCGCTCGGAATGCTGATTACCTATGGCAAATTCCGGTTCATAGATCTGGGCGATCTCACCAAGCAAAAGGAAATCCAGCTCGTATGTCCGAACAATCTGATCGGCACCGTGGACCTCTATCTCGTCACCCATCATGGATATGACCTCTCGAATGCCAGGGCCATTGTGGATGTCCTCCATCCCCGCGTCGCGATTATGGACAATGGTCCGCACAAGGGCGACGCTCCGGCGGCATGGCAAATCGTTCATGATTCTCCCGGCCTGGAAGACCTGTGGCAGTTGCACTACGGCATGGACGCTGGGGCGGATCACAACGTCGCGGACACGTTCATCGCCAATCTCGGCGACAAAGATGACGCGGGCAATTACATCGAGGTCACGGCCGAAAAGGACGGCACGTTTACGGTGATCAATTCCCGGAACAACTACGAAAAGACCTACGCACAATAGCGTCGTGCATCTTCACTGGGAGTTCCGGTGATCGTAATCGTGATGGGCCCTGAGGGCGTTGGCAAGACGACGGTTGGAACGCTGCTGGCCCGCGAGCTTGGCTGGCAATTCGTGGACGCCGACGATTTTCACCCGCCCGCGAACATCGAAAAAATGGCGCGGGGCATTCCGCTCACGGACACGGACCGCGCCCCGTGGCTCGCGGCCCTCCACGATGCGATCATGCATTGGGACGCGGAGCGACGCAACGTGGTGCTGGCATGCTCGGCTCTTGAACGCGCATTCCGCGAGCGCCTAGCGCAAAATGCGGACGTCAAGTTCGTTTATCTGAAGGGAAGCTACGAATTGATTGCCCAAAGGATCCGCACGCGCGAAGACCATTTCGCGCACGAAGACCTGCTGGCCAGCCAGTTCGCCATTCTCGAGGAGCCGCAAGACGCCATCACCGTGGACGCGAGCCGCACCCCCGAAGAGATTGCCGAGGAGGTTCGCAAGCGGCTGGGCCTGGCGTAAGATCACCCGGCGGGCACGGACACCGCGGACAAACGACTTGGACACTACGAGCCACGGCGAAATCGAAGCCGCTGTAATTTCCCGCATCACCTGGCGGATCGTTCCGTTTTTATTCCTTCTCTACATCGTCGCCTACCTAGACCGCATCAACGTGGGCTTCGCCGCGCTGGAGATGAGGAAACAACTCGGGTTCAACGACGCCATCATCGGATATGCGGGAGGCGCATTCTTCATCGGCTACGTTTTATTCCAGGTGCCGAGCAACTTGATCTTGCGGCGCGTGGGCGCGCGACGCTGGATTGGCACGCTGATGATTTGCTGGGGAGTGATTTCGTCCTCGATGCTGCTTGTGCGCACGCCCCTGAACTTCTACACATCGCGTTTCCTATTGGGACTGGCCGAAGCGGGATTTTTCCCCGGCATGATTTTTTATCTTCGGTGCTGGTTCCCTTCATCGGTGCGCGCGCGCACCGTGGCGTGGTTCATGATGGCAGGCCCTCTCTCCGGAGTCTTCGGCGGTCCGATTTCGGGCGCGCTCCTGGGAATTCACCACGCCGGACTCGCCGGATGGCAATGGCTCTTCCTGATAGAAGGCTTGCCCGCTGTCGTGCTGGGCGTGGTGGCCTTCTTCTATCTCACGGACGCGCCGGAAAAGGCTCTCTGGCTGCGCGCGGACCAGCGAGCATGGCTTGTGGGCACTCTAAGCGAGGAGGTTCATCCCGATCCGGCCGTGCAAGGCAGAGACCTTTTTGCAGCGCTTGCTGCGGGCAGAGCGTGGCTTCTAATCCTTGTTTATTTCGGATTAAACGCGCCCTCTTATGGAATTAGTCTTTGGTTGCCCAGCATGATTCGCAGCCATTCCGGCATCGGCAACTTCCGCATTGGATTGTTGGCCGCGATTCCGTATGTGGCGGCGGCCATCGCCATGGTCCTTGTGGGACATCATTCCGACCGTTCCGGCGAGCGCCGCTGGCACGTGGCCGTCGCGGGTTTTACGGGAGGTCTCGCGCTGTGCATCGCCGCCGGCTGCTCCTCGGTGTTTGCCTTGATCGTGGCGATTAGCTTGGCGACTGTTTGCATTTACTCGATGCTGGGTCCCTTTTGGGCGATTTCCACGAGCCTCCTCACAGGAGCCGCGGCGGCGCCGGGCATTGCCGTGGTCAATTCGTTGGGCAACTTGGGCGGATTCGTGGGGCCTTCGGTGATCGGAGTGTTGAAGAAAGCGACTGGAAGCTTTACGGGCGGCTTGCTCTTCGTTGGCGCCGCTCTGGCCATCAGCGGTTTTCTGGTGCTCCTGGTCCGAATGAAACCTGCCAAAAGGGATGCGCCTGTTCAAGCGTGACCGGCCTCTTTGCTGAACGGCAAAAGGCATGCGCCGAGCAGACCCGCATCCGCGCCTAATTCCGTTCGAGAGACTTCTGGCATCGTCAAGCGATACACATAACTGCGACGGCGCAGCTCCTCGAAAAGCGCCGGAGAAAAAAGTTCCCATGAGGCCGCCACGCCGCCGCCCAAAACGTAGAGCGGTAGGTTCAACACATTGACAAGGCTCGCTAGGCCGATGCCCAGCGACTGCCCCACGATTTCGTAAATCGCCTTCGCGTCCGCATCCTCGGCTACGGCAAGTTCCGCTACTTCGCCCGCGCTAAAATTGGGATTCAGCATCGCCAGAGCCGCGAGTCCCGGCGCATTTCCGCCCGCGATCCGCTCGTCCGCCATCCGGCGCACCGCGGTTGCAGAAGCATACGGTTCGAGGCACCCGTGCCCGCCGCACCCGCACGCCACGCCATCCGTCCATATGTTGAGGTGGCCCGCCTCACCGGCCATGCCGTTCATTCCGTCCCAGATTCGCCCGTGCAGGATGATTCCAGCGCCCAATCCTGTTCCCAGAGTGAGCATGCACAGCGAATCGGCTCCCAGCTTCTTGCCCCTGCCGAGCGCATATTCCGCGAGGGCGGCAACGTTGGCGTCATTTTCCACGAGCACGCGCGTTCCCAGTGTTCGTTCGAGCGTGGCGCGCAATTCGAAGCCGTCCCAGCCGGGAAGATTCGGGGGCTGCCGCAATCGACCGGCCGGCAGCTCGAGCGGTCCCGGCGAGCCAACGCCGATGCCGGCAAGTGCGTATTGCGGCGAGTAGCGGCCGAGCAACCGGCGAATCCCACCGGACATATCATCGGACACGGCGCCGGGGCCGTCGCGGAGCCGCGTGGGCAGCAGGACCGTTTCCAGCAGCCCGGCCTCTTGCGTGTACGCTCCAATGCGCAGGTTGGTGCCGCCGAAATCGACGCCGATGCTGAATGCGGCCGCAGTCATGGCGACTCCTTCACTTGCCGCGAAGCGATCTTTGCGCGCGGTATTCCCGCCAGGTCAGGCAAATCACCACGACATCGAAAACGGTGAGGACCACAAGCGCAAGCGAGTGTGTGTGAGTGAAGCGGTAGATCTGATAGACATCGAAGATGGAAAACACGCAGATCGAAAGCGGATAGGCCCACAACTTATCGCGCCATAAGGCGGTGACGAGCGTGACTTTCACCAGTCCGTGCGCGGCAAGATATATCGAAGCGAAAACCCTCCCTTCGCCCGTCAAATGCCCGGCGGCGTGAAGTGCATGCACGGCGATGAAATCGCGCGGATCCCTCGAGAGCTCGTGCTGAAAGAACCAGCGAACGATCCGATCCATCGAATGCGGCTTCACGAACCATAGAAGCGCGCCTCCGATTACTTCCAGAATGCCGTCGAATCCCTTGAGCGTGATTCCTGCGTGGAAGGCGTCGTGCAGCATGATTCCCTTGCGATTTTGCGCTGGGCTTTTTTCTTTGCTTCCGCTCTCCACGCGGGGGGTCACGGCGCGCAATCCAGCACCGCGGCGCCATTGATCCGGTCGCTTTTCAGATCGTTCAGGGCGCGATTCGCGTCGCGCAGCGGGTAGAGCGTCGTCTGCGTGTGGACGGGAATTTCCGCCGCGAGGCGCAGAAAATCCTCGCCGTCCTGGCGCGTATTGTTGGCCACGCTCCGAATCACGCGCTCCTGGTACAGCAGGTCGTAATCGAACGACGGGATTGGGCTCATGTGAATTCCGCCCAGCACGAGCACGCCGCCCTTCTTGAGCGCCCTGAGCGCTGGAGGAACCAGCTCACCGGCGGGCGCGAAAATCACCGCCGCGTCGAGTTTCGCGGGAGGCTCCGCCGCCGCTTCGCCCGCCCACACGGCGCCAAGTTCCAGCGCGAGCTTCTGGTGGTTCGACCCTCGCGTGGCCGCGTACACTTCCACGCCCCAGTGACGCGCCACCTGAATGGCCACGTGCGCCGCTGCTCCAAAGCCGTAGAACGCCAGCCGCCCGCCCCGCTTGATCCCGGAAAGCCGCAGACAGCGAAAGCCGATGATTCCCGCACACAGCAGCGGCGCCGCCTGCCGGCCGGAAAACGATTCCGGAATCGGATAGGCGAAATCCTCCGCCGCCAGCGCATATTCGGCGTAGCCACCATCCACCGTGTAGCCCGTGAAGTCGGGATGGTCGCAAAGATTTTCCATTCCCGCGCGGCAGTATTCGCAGGTTTGGTCCGTGTGATGGAGCCACGCGATCCCCACGCGCGCCCCGGGCTGGAATTGCCGCGCGCCCTCGCCCAACGCTTCCACAATGCCCACAATCTGATGCCCGGGAATCACAGGTGATTTGCGAGGAGGCAATTCGCCCTCGACCACGTGCAAATCCGTGCGGCACACGCCGCAGACCTGCACGCGCACAAGTATCTCGCCCTTCGCGGGCTGCGGCTTGGGCGCATCCGCATAATCCAGCGGATTCGTTTCCACCTTCGCGGGCGAATGCAAGATGCACGCTTTCATCGCACCACCATTCTATTTCAACCCAGCGTCTTCGGCGACACCCAGCGCCACCGCGGTCCAGTCCATATTTTCGCGCCCTTTGGCCACCGCGGCGAGCATGTGATCGTGCAGCAAGCTCGCCAGCGGCATCGGCATCGAACTTGCCGCGGCCGTTTCGAGGACAAGCGTGACGTCCTTCAGCCCGAGCGCAAGCCGGAAGCCCGCGGGCTCGAATTTTTCTTCGGCGATAATCTTCCCGTACGTCTGGTATGCAGGACACGCGAAGAACGTCTTGCCGAGCATCTCAGACAACTGCTGCTTGCTCGCGCCATTCTTCTCCGCCAGCGCGAAGGATTCCGCAAGCGCCTCGATCGCGGAGGCAATCAGAAAGTTCCCGCATAGCTTCATGACGTTCGCCGCTCCCGCGCCTTCGCCGAAATCGAAAACTCCCTGGCCGATCGCCGCGAGAATCGGCTGCGTTCTCTTCTTGGCCGCAGCAGGCCCGGAGACGCAAACCCACAGGCGTTTGGCCGCGGCTGCCTCCGGCCGCCCGAAAACCGGCGCGGAGACAAATTCCACACCATGCCTGGCATGGTGCTCGATCAGGCGGCGCGCCGTGGCCGGAGCAATCGTGCTCAGTGAAATGTGGACGCCGCCGGAGCCGAGCCTTTCGACGAAGGATCCCGCCGGAAGACAAATTTCCTCGAGAGCCTGGTCGTTCGCAACCATCGTGAGAACGATCCCTCCCGGGGAGGACACCTCGGCGGCGTTGGCCGCAGCCTTCGCGCCCTTCGCTACGAGCGCCGCGGCCTTCGAGGCCGTGCGATTATAAACGCGTAACCCGTATCCCGCGCTCAGCAGATTTGCGGCGATCGGTTCGCCCATATTTCCCAAGCCGATGAAGCCAACTGTTTCCACCATTTCCGATTCACCTCCATTGTCCGAATTCCATGTTCTGTGATACCACTGCGCATGCCCCGGCGTCATCACCGGAAGGCGCAGCTAGGGGGAAGTTGTTCCGTCCGCGGGCGCGCGGGCCGCACGCGCGCTGTTTGCCTTTCCGCGCATATAATCGTACCCTGACATCCGATCTTGCGGGGGAAACCGTCATGGCCAAAAAAAGTTTCCGGGACCTCACCGAGCGGGAAATCCTGGCCCTTGCCATACAGCTCGAGGAAGAAGACAGCCGCGTTTATGGCGAATTCGCTGAAGCCCTCCGCGCCACATATCCTGCCACAGCGAAGCTGTTCGAGGAAATGCAGGCCGAGGAATCACGCCATCGCCAGAGCTTGATCGAGATGCACCAGAAACGCTTCGGAGACCATATCCCCCTTCTTCGCCGCCAGGACGTTAAGGGATTCGTCGATCGCCGTCCCGTGTGGCTCATGCGTCCGCTCGGAATCAAGACCGTTCGCAAGCAAGTGGAAATCATGGAGTCGGAAACGCTGCGATTCTACGAGCGCTCGATGGAGAGAGTGTCCGACGCCCCGACGCGAAAGCTGCTCGGCGATCTGGCGGACGCCGAGCGCAAGCACTTCGATTTCGCCGAGACGCTCGAAGCCAAGCATCTGGATGTTCCGGCCAGGCGTGAGGAAGAAAAAGCGCGCCGCCGCGTCCTCATGCTTCAGATCATTCAGCCGGGGCTGGCAGGTGCTATTGATGGTTCCGTCTCCACGCTGGCGCCCATTTTTGCGGCTGCCATTGCCACCCACGAGACGTGGGCCGCCTTCGTGGTTGGCCTTGCCGCGTCCATCGGCGCCGGCATCTCCATGGCTTTTTCGGAGGCCCTTTCCGACGACGGCTCGCTGACAGGGCGCGGCCGCCCCTATGTCCGCGGCTCGATCACCGGCCTGATGACGGCTGCGGGCGGCCTCGGACACACATTGCCTTTCCTGATCTCGAAGTTCCACGTGGCCTTCACCGTGGCCGTTTTTGTGGTGGCCGGCGAATTGGCGCTCATCAGTTATGTGCGGCACCGCTATATGGATATGCCGCTCTTTTCCTCTGCGTTTCAGGTGATCGTGGTCGGGGGACTCGTATTTGCCATCGCGATTTTGATCGGCAGCTCATGAGAGGCGGCTTGAAAACCTGGCCGCATAGCGCAGCCCTCTTCGTGGGTGGATGCGATCCGCTTAAAGAGTTGAAGTGGAAGTGCTTCTGCGGGGAGATGAGCTTGCGCCCGATTCGACCGTGGCGCGGGGCGCGCGCCGCATCGTCTCGATGAATACGCGTACGATTTCCGGATCGAACTGGCTTGCGGCGCAGCGTTCCAGTTCCGCGAAAGCATCGTCGGGGGTCCGGGCCTTCTTGTAGATGCGATCGGATGTGATTGTGTCGTAGGCGTCGGCAATAGCGATCACGCGCGCCCCGTGCGGAATCTGCTGGCCCTCGAGGCGGGCCGGATAGCCGGTGCCGTCGTAAAACTCGTGGTGGTGGCGAATCATCTCGCGGATGCGGGCCATGGGTTCGAGCGGTTTGAGAATCTCGGCGCCGAGTTCGGTGTGCGTCTTCATTGTTTCCCATTCGGAGGCATCGAGCGGCGCGGCCTTGTTCAAGATGGCCTCGGGAATGCCGACCTTGCCGATGTCATGCAGCAGGCCTGCCAGCCGAATCTCTTCGATTTCCGCCGGACTCATGCCCAGGGCGTGCGCGATCATCACCGCATAAGCGGACACCTTCCGCGAATGCCCCTCCGTGTAATGGTCCTTCGCGTCTATGGCGAACGCCAGAGACGTGACCGTTTCGACGATGGCGGACGACAGGCCTTCGCCGGAGCCATCCGTGTTCTGTTCCTTCAGCGAGCGCGTGAACTGCTCCAGGCGGCGATGAATCTCCTCGAAAGCCTGCGGGCCGGTCGAAAACTGGCGTTTAAGCGTGACACCCAGATAGGCTTCCAGCACATCTTTCTTCCAGCGTTTGCGGTCGCTCGGATTCCCCTGCTCCGCGATGGAAACCGAATTCCCGCCCTGGTGTTTCGACACATACATGGAAGAGTCCGCCACCTGAATCAGCTCCTGGGGAGTCGAACCGTGCACCGGGAAGCCGGCAATTCCGAAGCTGGCCGTGATGTTCTTTTCGCGCAGCACCGGATCGGAGGCCACCCAGCCGCGCAGCTTGCCCGCGAGCTGCCGGGCCTGCTCGACGCTGGTCTCCGGCATCAGGATCACGAACTCATCCCCGCCATAGCGCGCCACGACGTCGGAGCGACGGCAATTTTGTTCGAGAATATGGCCCACGCGCCGAAGAACCACGTCCCCTTCCGGGTGGCCGTGGAAGTCGTTCACGAATTTGAAGCTGTCGAGGTCCATCAGCACCAGGGAGAAGTGACGATTCGCGCGCGTCGAGCGCTTCCATTCCGACGAGAGCGCTTCCATCAGGAAGCGGTGCGTCTTCACGCCCGTAAGACCGTCCGTGATGGCCTGTTCCTGGGCTCTCTGGAAGGTCATGGCATTGTGCAGGGCCCCGGCAAAAAGGTCCGCGAGTGTGCGCAGCAGCAGAATTTCCGATCCGGGGAAATCGCGCGATTCGGAGGACTCGAAGTAGATCACGCCGAGCAATTGTTCCGTGTACGATACGGGCAACGCAATGGCGGAAACGGATCCCGAAAGGACCGTCACAGGCGATGCCGCGCTCACCTCGCGCACGAATGCCATCTGCCCGGTGCGCGCCACCTGGCCGACCAGCCCTTCGCCCAGCGGGATGCGGCGCCCCAGTGCCTCGCGCCTCGTCCCGGCTTCCGTCTGGACCACCAGTTCTTTGCTCGCATAATCGAGAATGGCGATGCCGATGTGATCATAAGCCACGCGATTTTCGATTTCTGCCAGGATTTTCGCCAGCATCTCTTCGGAATCGAGCGTCGTAATGGCGTGCCGAGATACGCTGTTGATCAGCTCCAGGTGGCGCGATCTCTTTTGCTCTTCCGCGAACAGCCGGGCATTCTCGATGGCGATTCCCGCTTCGCTGGCGAGCACGCGCAGAAGCTCGGCGTGGCCCTCGTCGAACATCCGCTCCCGGGAACTGTGCACCGCCACCACTCCAACCGTGCGATCGTATAGAATCAAAGGCACGGCGCAGATGGATCCGTGGGCGTTGAGAGACTCGAAGCCCAGCCGTTTTGTCTCTTCTCGGAAATTTTCGCGTATCAGAAGCGGCTGCCCTGTGCGGACCACATATTCGACAAGGTGGTTGCCCGCGGTGCGCCATCGTTTGGGGGCGCGCTCGCCATCGGTCATTTCAATTTCGTAGCGGACGTCCCGGGCCTTGGGATCATGAATGGCTATGTAGAAGCAGCTCACGTCGAGAATTCGTCGCATTTCGGAATAAATGCGCTCCAGCAGGGCGTCCAAATCCAGCGTGGAGCTGAGCGCCCGTCCTACTTCATTCAAAAGGTGCAGTTCTTCGCTGCGGCGTGAAATCTGCTGGACTAGAAAGCTATTTTCCACCGCCATGCCGATCTGATGGCCGAGCGCGAGAAGCAGGCGCAGCTCCGCGGGCGTGAAATTGCGCTGGTCCGGCGTTCCCAGCAGCAGCACCCCGAAGACGCGGTCTTTCGCCTGGACGCTGATGCCTACTACCGTGCGCAGATCCTGCTTGAGCAGCAATTGGCGCAACTGGCGGAAAGGTTCCTCTTTCTCGAGTGCTTCCCAGGTTGCGTCGGACGCGAGATCGCGCATCACCACGAGCCCGCCGAGACGGGCCACAAGCGAAATGACATACTCGTCCAAGCGGAACTCTTGAATGGCGGAGCAAAACTCCTCGCCCAGGCCCGTGGCAACCACGGACGAGGGGCCCTGCGACTCGCCGTAACTCATACAGAGCGCGCCTGCCGGGATGCGAGCCACCTTCAGGACTCGGTCCAGCGCCTGGCCCAGCATTTTCTGTATATCGCCGCCGGTGAAGCCCGATGCCGCCAGATTCAGGTTCGAGAGCGCCAGCATATTTCGTTCCACGCGCCGCCGCTCCTCCTCGTAGACGGCCATCATCATCAGCACTCCACCGAAAAGCAGAGGCAGGAACGTCAACTGGCCCAGCCGCATGCCTGACAGTGCCGCTATGCGGGGCTGAAGGATGACCGCCATGCATAGCGATCCTCCCGCGCCGAACGTGAGCGCAAGGAGCACCTCCGCACGCGACTCCTGCTTTTGCCCTTCTTGCCAGAACGTCCATCCGACTGCGAAGAACGCCAGCCCGCCGCCCAGCAACACCGGAACCCCCACATATCCGTAGGCGTAGGCGAAAGACCAGGCTGCGGCGACCCCTCCCGCACCAATCACAGCCCATATCGCCGCCCTCTGCCGGGAATAGAGCCGTGCAGCGCAATAAAAAATCAGCGCCGCGACCGTCACGAGCCATGCGTTCAGCGCCTGAAACCATCGCGACGACACGCCCCACGCACCAGGAAGAGCGCCCAGAAGGAGGAAGGAAATCACCATCAGGCCGGCGGACCACACCAGAAGGTATGGCTGTCGCTTCTGCCTGTAAACATACGCAAAAAATATCCCGAGCAGAAAAGAGCTTGCCGGCAGCACGATCTCGCTTGCGTCAATGTGTCTCACTAACTCAACGCTCCATTTCCACGGTCCCGAAGACTTCCGCCGAGGATAACAGAAAAACGGCGCCCTGCCTGCTGCCCGCCCCGCGGTCGTTTCGTGGGGGTCAACCTCATGGCTTCCTGGGGAACTTGAGCGATCCCAATGGGCTCTCTTCGGTCGGCGCCAAACGGCCAGCCGCCCTTAAGTATAACTATGTGACCTGCTGTGGCCTGTGGTCAACAGTACCCCAGTACCAAGTCCCATTGTTTCTTGCGCTAACGCCCCGGCGTGACTCGATTTTAGCCGTTCATTCCGCTAAGATGTGCAACTTCGAGATCCGGAAAGTATCCGAACCGAATGACTCCACAAAAGCCGCGTGTCCGCTTCGCTCCTTCACCCACCGGCTACCTCCATGTGGGTGGCGCGCGAACCGCTCTTTTCAATTGGCTTTTCGCGCGCCATGAGGGCGGCACGCTCCTCCTTCGCATCGAGGATACTGACGCCGAGCGGAACCGCCCGGAACTCGTCGAAGGGATTCTCGCCGGATTAAAGTGGCTCGGAATCGAGTGGGACGAGGGCCCGTTTTTCCAATCGCAGCGCATCGAGATGTATCGCGCGGCTGCGGAGCGCCTGCTCGCCGCCGGAGCGGCCTTCCCTTGCTATTGCAAACCTGCGGCCTATGCCGGTGGCGATTCCGCTCCCGCGCCAATCGAAAACGAGGAAGGCGAAGGCGACGACGAAGGCTCGAAGGCGCAAAAAAGTGCTGCGTGCCCTTGCCGCGATCTCACCGCTGCAGATCGCGCCGCCCGCGAAAAAGAGGGCGCCCCGCGCGCCATCCGATTCCGCGTGCCCCGTGGCGGAGTCACCGGGTTTGAAGACGCCGTGTTCGGTCCGCGCGAGGTGCAAAACGCCGAAATCGAGGACTTCGTTCTTCTGCGCTCGAACGGCCTGCCAACCTACCAACTCAGCGTCGTCGTGGACGACATGGCCATGCGCATCACCCACGTCATTCGCGGCGCGGACCATCTTTCCAATACGCCGAAGCAAGCGCTGCTTTACCAGGCGCTAGGCGCCGCGCCGCCCGTATTCGCGCACGTACCGCTGATCCTCGGACCCGATCGCACGCGGCTCTCGAAACGCCACGGCGCCACCAGCGTCGGCTCCTACGCCGAGGAAGGTTTTCTTCCCGAGGCCTTCCGCAATTTTCTGGCGCTATTGGGATGGTCTCCGGGAGACGATTCCGAATTCATTCGCACGCCCGAGCTCGTCGAACGATTCACTCTCTCCGGCGTCAGCCGCACCAACGCCATCTTCGACCGCCCCAAGCTCGAGTGGTTCAACACGCAATATCTCCAAAAACCTCCAGTCGAGGAGCTTTTGCCCTACGTCGAAGTGGAACTCAAGCGTGCGGGGCTTTGGAAGGATGAGTGGGCGGCGGGCGAAGGCCGCGCGTGGTTTGCGCACGCCGTGGATTTGATCCGTCCGCGCACACGCCTGCTCGGGGATTTCACCGGCTGGGCGCGCGCGTTTTTCACCGACGATTTCGATTACGATGCCGAAGCGCGCCAAAAATTCTGGAAGGATGAGCGCCTGCCCGCCCTGCTTGCAAACTTGGCCGATGCCCTCGCGGCCCTGCCGGAATGGAACCACGACGCGTGCGACGCCGCGCTGCGCGGCCTCGCCGCCGCTGAAGGCGTGAAAGCGGGACTGCTGATCAATGCCACGCGCGTCGCCATCGTGGGCCGCGCCGTGGCCCCGCCGCTCTTCGAAACCATGGCCGTCCTCGGCCAAGAGCGCGTCGTCGCCCGCCTCCGCCGCGCCCTGCCCTTCGTCTCCGCGCGCTAACGCGCACCGTCATTCCCGGGGACTCTGCTCTATTCCGCAGGCGAACTAATTCGTGGATGCTTCGCGAAAAATTTCAGGATGCGCTGCGCGCGCTTTGGCTCCCGCCGCGGCCACTTCCAATCGAACGCTCACAGGAACATTCACGGGCGGCAGGCACGTTGTGCTGTTGCACGCCTGATAGCGGAGCGTCATGCGAATCGTGGTTGCGCCCAGAGGCGCACTGGCATCGGCGGAAAGCTTGAGGCGCATCGTCACGCTGCCCGTGTAAACGCTCAGCGGTTTGCCGGGCGAGAAGGGAAACTCCTCAAGCTGCCCCGGAGGATAGATCGTCCCGGCGAGTCGAATTCCGGCGGGAAGATTCGCAGTGAGCGTCGTCGGAATCAAGTACATCTCGCTCGGTGTGTGCGAGTTCACGTGGAATCCGCGCGCGATTTCCGCCTGCACCGCCACTTGAAATTCCTTTTCGCGCGGCACGGGATCGAGCGACACATATGCGTGCGGCTCGACCACGGCCGAAGGGCTGGGCAAGTTGCCGCCGTCCTGCTGTGCGCGCAGCGCGCTTCCAGCCGCAGCGATAGTGCCGCACGCCGCAATCAGCAGGAATGTCCCGGGGATGGCCGCCCTCCGCACGCGGTGTCTCGCCTCCGAAATCATAGCAGTCCCTCGATTTCCTTCTCCATTTCGTCCTCGCTCAGTTCTCCCAGATATTTTTTCTGCACCTTGCCGTCGCGCGAGATCAGGAAGCTGACCGGAAATCCGAACAATCCGCCAAACTTCGTCGCCACGTCGTCGTTTCCGAGCACAATGGGATAGTTGATGTTCATCGAGCGTCCGCCTACGTCGAACTGCGTGTTCTGGACGTACGGCTGGACGAGGCTTTTCCCCTCATCGTCCATCGCCACGCCCAGGACGGTGAACCCCCTGCCGGCATATTTCTCCTGGAGTTCCATCAGGTCCGGGATTTCGGCCTTGCACGGATCGCACCATGTGGCCCAGAAATTCACGAGCACCACTTTGCCCTTCAGGCTCGCCAGCGTCACGCTCTGCCCCTGCAAATTCGCAAACGTGACGTCCGGCTCATTCCCTAGCGAGGACGCACTCGCGCCGCCGGCCGCCTGCCATCCCCGAAACGCGCCGCGCGATTTCCACCCGTATAGACTTGCGCCGAGAGCCACGAGCGCGAGTAATAGCAGCAACGCGACGGTGCGCATCTTCATTGGCAAAGCTCCATCACCTCGAAAACCGGCCGAGAAACCCGAGTTTCCCGGAAAGCCACGCGAGCCGGTTCACGAACACCAACCCGCCGATACCCAGCAATAAAACGCCGCTCGAAACTTCCACCGCGTGCAGGTGCCTTCGGAACCGCTGGTAAAATCGCAGAAACCCTCCCACCCCCAGTGCCGTGATCAGAAACGGGATGGCCAGACCCGCCGAATAGCATGCCAGCAGAAAAATGCCCTGGCCAATCGTTTCGCGCGTCGCGGCTATCGCCAGCACGCCGGCCAGGATCGGCCCGATGCATGGCGTCCAGCCAAATGCAAATGCAAATCCCAGCAGGAATCCGCTCACGATTCCCGGCTGGCCGCCCAGGTGGCGAAAATGGACGTCGCGGTTGAGCCAGCGCGAGAGCCATGGGCCCAGCAGAAAAATAATCGCCGCCGCATAGAAATGGATGGGCTTCACCTCCGCCCCGGCCATCCCCGGGGCGCGTTCGAGGGCCACACCCGCTGCCACGGCCAAAATGCCGACTATCAATCCCGCGCGCACATTTATTCTCCCGAGCCAGCCCATCAGGTGCAATCCAAAAAGCATGATCAAGGCCCCGGCAAGGGGCGCAAGCAGAGTTCGGTTGCGCACCAGGAACGAACCCACCGCGCTTGCCGACGCGCCGAATGCAATGAACACAATCGAAAACCCGATCACGAAGGCCAGCGCGGATCGCAGCAATCCTCCGCGCGGCGTGTGGCCCTGTTTCAGCTCTTCCACGCCGATGCCCGAGAGCATCGAGATGTATCCCGGCACCAGCGGCAGGACGCACGGCGAAAGAAACGAAACCAATCCCGCAACAAATGCGGTCAAAATCGAGACTTCCATTCGATTCCTCAGTCCTTAGCGGGACTGCGCGAATCACTCGAGGAAACGCCGCTCGCCGTTCCTTCTTCGCCCGCCCCGCTTCCATTATATATGGACGCGCCGCCGCCGTTTTCGGCTCTGCGAAATGCCCTCCAGGAGCCATCTTTTCAGCCCCAGTCCTCGGCGGATCTCAGAAAAGTTTTTCCTGCCGGTGGAGGTTCCCCGCGGAACCCAGGTTGGCGATGCGGAATACGAATTCATATTGATTCTCGTTGCGGATCGTGCCGAATGAGAACTTCCGGTATTCGAAGCCGATGCCGCAGCACTTGCCGTTGTAGCTGAACTCGGCGAGCTGATTCTGGAACGCCTCCGCCGTGAGATCGTAACTCGTGCCAAAGGTCACGTTCCAGCCGGGCCGCGTCAGATCGCCATACCCCACCAGCGCCCGCACTTGATTCGAGCGCTGCTGGAAATTCGCCGGAACGGGCATGGGATTCACCGGCAGATTCTCCACGGAGAATTGCGCCAGCGTTAGAAACGACTCGCGGTACGGTTTCAGTTTCAGAAGTGTCCCGATGGCCGTCAGCCGGTCCCGCTGCGGATCGTAATTCACGATGAATTGCGTGTCGTACCGTTTTCCCGGCTCCACCGTCACATCGCTCACGATCGGTGAAAGATTCCGCGGCTCGTCCGCAAACGCGAATGGCGTCAGCGAATCGAGCGTTTGAAACACGTTCCTCTGGCCGGGAACCAGCGCGCCCCCGAACGTCGGATCGAAGAAATATTTTTGCGCGATCCGCCAGGTCACCAGCTCTCGCGCCCCGTCGGGTCCGCTGCGGCGAAACAGCCGCTGCGTCACGCCGTACTCGAACTCGTTCGTATCCGTCAGCGTTTCATCCTCATCGAAGCGCACAAAACGCCCAAAATCGTTCACTCCGGTCACGTAGCTGTAGACCGCGTACGGCTCGATCACGTGCTTCCATTTCGTGTCTCCGCCGCCCCACACGCGCTCGATCACGGGGAAGCGGATGTCCGCGGACACCTCCTCGGTCACGCGGAAAAATCCGTTGTCCACCCATGCGCCGCTCACCAACTGCCCGCCGTAATACGTGCTCCGTACCGTGAAGCTCGGCGTCACGCTCAGCCACGGCCCAAAATGCAGCGGCGCCGTCACAGTGGGCGCGAATTCGCTCCGCGCCGCGAACGCCGGCATGTGAAACGGCGTCACATCCTCGCCGCGATTCACCGCTCCCGCGAATCCTTCGAACGAGAAATAGAACGGCAGATTCTGGAACGGCGCCTGGTCCACGGAACTGATGCGCGCCTCCGGTGCGGCCCGCAGCGTAATCGAAGTCTGCGGAGTCGTCGTGGACGCCGCGCTCAGATAGTTTTCGTAACTCAGCGCCGCGAAATCCACGCTGAACCCTCGGAAATTGTTGGTCAAAAATGCCGTGTTCCGCACCTCCGAATTCACCGCTTGCGTGAACGTCTCCGACCACGCCAGCCGGAACGTAAGCGAGCTGAGCTGGTCCAGATCGGCCACCGCGCGCCACCCGCCGGGCAGCAGCGCCGTAAACAGCAAATGCTCTTCGTGCCCGCCCTGGTTGATCGGAGGGCCGGTGGGTTGCGCCAGACCGCGGTCCACCACTCCGAAATAGTCCGCTTCGAGCCGCGCATCTTTCCACGGCCTCATCCGCAATTCGCCATGTTGGCTCCAACCCCTGTCGCTGAAGTAGTCGGCCCTCGCCGTCAAATCCAGCCAGTCCAGGGGGGCCCAGTAAAATCCCTCCCCTATGATGTCGCCTTTGATGGAGCTTTCCCCCAGATCGGGGAAGAGCAATCCGGAATTGCGCTCTTTCCCGGCGGGAAACGTCGCATAGGGAAAATAAATCACCGGAATCGAAAACAGCCGGAAGTTCCCGTTCTCCAAATGAACCGTCTCCTGCAAGTGTACCGTCGCTTCCGGCGCGTAGAATTTCCACACCGGGCGATTCGGCTTGCACACCGTCAGCCACGCGTGGTGAATTCGGTAGGTGTTGGCATCCAGCCGCTCCGCCTCCTCGGCCTCAAAATAGAGCGGGTTCGGGCTAACCAGCAGCATTGGCTCGGGGCGCCGCTCGATGGCGAACGTGGCGCGCACGTGCTGAAACGTGCCGCGGCCGGTCCGCAATTCGTAGCGCGCCTCATCCGCCTCTACGTGCTGCGTCATGTAATCGAGCTGCACGTGTCCTCGCGCGATGGCCACCTGCGTCTCTTCGTTGTATTCCACGTGGTCGGCTTGCAGCCGGACGTTCTCGTACCGCAGGTCCACGTGCCCGTCGGCGTAGAACACATTGCCTGCCTGCCGCTGCTGGTCCGCCTCGAGCGTGGCCTCGCCACCCGCCGCGGGAAGTTTCGGCAAGCCCAACGGAACGCCCTGGGCCAGCACACCGCTTACGCCACCGGACAAAACCGGAAGCAGCGCCATAACGAGAGCGAATTTGCGGACGGATTGCGAGAACGTCGCGTTCGGCATCGCCTGAGTGAAGCCCGGAAAATTCCCCCCAACCCCTCAAAAAGAAAGCTGAGCCTAACACGCGTCTCCCCCTCCCGCAATGCGCCTGAACAGCGAGTGGTGGGTCAGTTTGAATTTTTTTTGGTCGTGACACAAAGAGCCAAAAATTCAAAGTGACCCATTACCGAACAGCGTTGCCTGATACGCCACACGCGCGCTCCCTTCGCCGCTGATCGCGAGTCTGCGCCTGTGCTATCATCCCCCTCGTTCCGTCACTGGAACTTCCGCAGCGCAAAACGGACCAGTGATACGTATCTGCTCGAAGTGTGGCGCCCTGCTGCTCGAAGCGACTCGCGGCTGCTCGTTCTGCGATGCCCCCGCCGAAAACTGTGAACTCACTCCCCAGCACGTGCCTGCCGTCGCGGTTCTGCGCGGTGATGACCGCGCGATAATCCGCGATGCGGGCCGCGTCATCGCAAATGACGCACATGCCGAGCCCGAATGGCGCGTCGAAGTCACACGCCGCCTTGAAGTCTATCGCGCGCGCCGCCGGCATCTGCGCCCGGGCGATTCACAGTCCGGCCTTCCTTTCCGCGAATCCCGCGCCATCGAGGAAATCGAAGACGAAGTCCGCGAACGCCCGTTTACCCTGAGAGACGAAGGGCTTGCCCTGAGGAACGAAGGGTTTACCCGGAAGAACGAAGGGCGCCCCCGGCCCTCCTCGCGTCAGCGCCATGTCGAGCGTATGGAAATCCACATCCAGCCGGAACTCGATTTTTCGTCGTTCCCGGACGACCGCGCTCATCCCCAAACCGCCCTCGTGCCTGTCGCCACGCTCGCCGAGCGCCGCTGGGCCGGCCTTCTCGACGCTCTCTTCCTGAGCTTGACGTGCGCGGGATTTCTCGGCTTGTTCCAGTCGCTCGGTGGGCAAGTCCTCTTCGAGAAAATGGACGCCATCGTTTCTTTCGCTGTGCTCTACCTCTTCTACGCCCAGTATTTCTTCCTGTTCACCACATTTGCGGGCGCCACGCCGGGGATGCAGCTCCGCGGCCTCACCATCGTCCGCCTCGACGGCACCCTGCCCGACACGCGCCAGCTCCTCTGGCGCAGCTTCGGCTACCTTCTCTCCGCCGCCACTCTGATGCTCGGTTTCCTGTGGGCCCTTTGGGACGAGGACCGCTTCACTTGGCAGGACCGCATCTCGCAAACCTACATCACCGCCGCCGACCCCGTTGCCAATTGCGACCTCCTCGCCTTCCACTCCCCCCAGCACACCTTCGCCCACAAATAGCCTCCGGCAGCTTTAATCGGAACAAAATTAGGGGTGCGCACGGAGCACACAAGGCTGCTCCTCGGCGGACAGTGCTATAATGAAGCTTCCCATGGACGGCGCCGCGCATCATAAGTAGCTCAATGCCGGTCAGCCGCGGGTAGTGCCGCTGCTTCGCGGACGATTCCCTCAGCCGCGGGTTTCGCGTTGCGGCGCAGCGGACACTAGGGAGAAAAGAGAATACGCATGAGTCCTCTGGTTAAAAAGATTGTGGTCACGCTTTCGGTCCTAATAATGGCCTATGTCACCACCGGCTATGTTCTCGCCCGCTCTTCGGACGACAAAGCCTTCCGCGCCCTCGCGGTTTATAGCGAAGTTCTTGACCACATCCAGAACGACTATGTGGACCAGCCCAACATCCATTCCGTCACTTCCGGCGCTCTCCATGGCCTCCTCGACTCGCTCGATCCCCAATCCGGCTACATGAGCCCGCTCGAATACAGCGACTACGAAAAGGAAAGCGCGAGCCAGGCCGCGGGCGGCGCTGGCGTGGCCCTCACAAAGCGTTTCGGTTATATCAGCGTGATTTCATCTCTGCCCGGCAGCCCTGCCGAAAAGGCGGGATTACGCATCGGCGACATCCTCGAAAAAATCGCCGGCTTTACCACCGCTCAAATGTCCGTGGACCAGGCGCAAGCGCTCCTCAGCGGCGCGCCCGGAACGGTCGTAGCTCTTTCGGTCGTCCGCCGCGGCAAGACGGAGCCAGAGGATGCGCAAATCACTCTCGCCAAGGTTCCCGCGCCGAAGCTCATCGAAGACCATCTCCAGGACGGCATCGCCTATCTCCGCGTCTCTGAACTCGGTGACGGCGTAACCAAGCAGATTCGCGATACTCTCGTTCAATTTTCCCATCAGGGCGCGCGCAAACTGATTCTCGATCTTCGCGATTGCGCCTCTGGCGACGATGCCGAGGGCATTTCCACCGCCCAGCTTTTCCTTTCTTCGGGCACCATCACCACGCTCAAGGGCCAGACCGTTACTCCCGCGGTTTCCTCCGCCGACCCATCGAAGGTCGTCTGGAAGCTGCCCATGGCCGTGCTCATTGGCAACTCAACCGCTGGACCTGCCGAGATTGTGGCCGGCGCCATTGCTGACAACCACCGCGGTGAAACCGTTGGCGACCGCACCTACGGCACTGCCTCCATGCAGAAGCTCATCCAGCTTGACGACGGCTCGGCACTCATCCTCACCGTGGCGAATTACTACACGCCCAATGCGACTGAAATTCCCGCGGAGGGAATTGCGCCCACTGAGGAAGTCGCGCCTGCCACCGACGATGTCGCCGCCGTCAGCGATGAATATCCTCCCGCTCCTTCGAGTTCGCTCGACGACCCCGTGGTCAAAAAAGCCGTGGATATTCTAGAGAGCGCGAGCGCGCAACCCAAGGCTGCATAGTCCATCGTGGCCAGGCCGCGCGTCGCTGCTCCCGTCGCTCTCGCCATTGCCCTAGTTCTCTCCGGCTGCGCGAAAAAATCTCTTACCACCGCCCAGCTTCGCTCTATCACCCAGGAAATTGTCGCTGCCGCGCAAGATGTCACCCAGCGCAAATCCGAAATCACGATTCGCCCCGAAGTCCAGCCGTCCGCTGTCCCCGGCCAGCCCCCTCTCACCTATGACGCCATCTACGTATCGCCCGCTGATTCCTCCCAGACCGATGCGTTAAGACAATCCTTCGCCGAAATCGCCCGCAGGCATGATTTATCCATCACGGAGGTTTCCTCCAGCAGCGGGGTGCGCTTCGATCTCGCCTTCCATGGCAATCGTACCCACTCGATTCTTGTAGCCGCGCCTCTGGCCGCCTCCTCGCGCCGGCCCTTCGTGCCCGCTGGCGGGAATCCGCAGCTTGCCATCATCGTGGACGATCTCGGCCACGACCGCGCTTCCGCCGATTCTCTCCTCGCGCTGCCCTTTCCTCTTACGATTTCCGTAATTCCTCACCTGCCGTTTTCTGCGGAAGTCGCCGACGCCGTCTACCGCCGCGGCGATCAGGTCATCTTGCACATGCCCATGCAATCGGAGGCCGAAGGCGACCCATCCGAGGGCGTAACGCCCGAGCCGATTGAGCTGCGTGTAGGTATGAGCCCCGAGCAAGTCGAATCTGAGCTGAGCGGTATGCTCGCCACCGTCCCGCACGCGGCCGGCGTAAACAATCATCAAGGCTCCCGCGCAACCGCCGACCCCGCGCTCATGGCGACGTTGATGCCCGACCTGCGCGAGCGCGGGCTCTTCTTCATCGACAGCCGCACCACGACCGCCACCGTCGCCTACGCCGCTGCGGAACGCTCCGGCGTGCGCGCCGCCTCCCGCAAAGTTTTCCTCGACGACACGCTCACGCGCGATGCCGTTCTCGCCCAGCTCGATCTCGCCGCACGCGACGCCATCCGCGACGGCTCCGCCATCGCCATCGGCCATCCCCATCCCGGCACGATCGCCGCCCTGGCCGAAGAAGTTCCGCGCCTCGAAGCTCGCGGCATCCGCATCGTTTTCGCTTCCGACCTCGCGCATTAGCGAATACCCGCGGGGGAAAAAACGATGAGACCCGTTAATCTCTCCGAGGTTATAATCCAGGCCCATTCAGCGATGACACTCTCTGCGGGAACTAAACTCGGGCCCTACGAAATTGCCGCGCCGCTCGGCGCCGGCGGAATGGGAGAAGTCTATCGCGCGCGCGACGCGCGCCTCAACCGCATCGTCGCCATCAAGGTTCTGCCCGTGCATCTCGCCGACCGCCCCGAATTGCGCGAACGCCTCGAACGCGAAGCGCGCAGCATTGCCAGCCTGAATCATCCGCACATCTGCACGCTCTACGATATCGGCCGCGAGGGCGGCACCGATTATCTGGTGATGGAATATCTTGAAGGCGAGACGCTGGCCGCGCGGCTCGCCAAAGGGCCGCTGCCGCTCCAGCAAGTGTTGCAGTACGCCACCGAGATTGCCGACGCGCTCGACAAAGCCCACCGCAAGGGCGTCACCCACCGCGATCTGAAGCCCGGCAACATCATGCTGACGAAATCGGGTACGAAGCTGCTGGACTTCGGTTTGGCCAAGCTGCAGCAGGAGATTGTTCCGGCCAACGTGCAGCTTTCGCAGCTTCCCACGGCCAACGCGCCCCTGACGGCGCAGGGAACCATCGTGGGCACGCTCCAATACATGGCCCCCGAGCAGCTTGAAGGCAAAGAAGCAGACGCGCGCACGGACATCTTCGCCTTTGGCACCGTTGCGTACGAAATGGCCACGGGCAAGCGAGCCTTCGACGGCCAATCGCAGGCCAGCGTCATCTCGGCCATCATGTCGTCCCAACCCGCGCCGATCTCCTCGCTTCAGCCCATGACCCCGCCCGCTCTCGACCGCGTCGTGAAGCGATGTCTCGAGAAAGAGCCGGACGAACGCTGCCAGAGCGCGAAGGACCTGACCGACGAACTGAAGTGGATCGCCGAAGGCGGCTCGCAGGCAGGCGTTGCCGCGCCCGTCGTCGCGCGCCGCCGCAGCCGCGAAAGAATAGCCTGGGCGCTCGCCGCCGCGGGCCTGCTCCTCGCCGCGGCGCTGGCATTTGTTTTTGTTCGTCCATACCTGAACCAGCCCAAGCCGAATGTGGCGCGCTTCCTCGTCTCCCCACCGTCCGAGGTTACCGCCTGGGGGCTGCCACACGTCTCGCCGGATGGCCGTCTCCTGGCCTTTGTCGGTATCTCCAATAAGGGAGTACGACAGCTTTGGCTCCGGCCGCTTGACAGCGTCGCCGCACACGCGCTGCCCGGAACAGAAGACGCGATCCCTTTTTGGTCGCCAGACAGCCGTTACTTGGGCTTCTTTGCCTCTGGCAGCTTGAAGAAAATTGATGTCGCCGGTGGACCTCCGCAGGTACTCAGTGAAGGTGTGAGAGGCTCCACTGGAAGCTGGAATAGCGGCGGTGTGATCGTATTTTCTGGTTCCGGTGGTTCGCTTGAGAAGGTTTCCCAGGCTGGCGGCGCGCCGAGCCCATTGACCACGCTCGACCAATCGGTGGGAGAAATCGCGCAATCAAACCCTATGTTCATGCCGGATGGCCGGCATTTCATTTACGCCTCGCGTCGTCTCGTCCCTCTCGGTCAATTGTGGGTTTGCTTCGGCTCACTCGACTCCAAGGCTACAAAGTGCCTCATGAGCGCCGACTCGCCCGCCGTTTATGCACAGCCGGGCTATTTGCTCTACTTGCGCGCAGGCACGCTCGTGGCCCAGTCATTCGATGCCCAGCGCCTGGCTGTTACGGGCGACGCTGTTCCCATCGCCGAGGGCGTGCTGGATTTTTCGGTCTCCGCAAGCGGCGTCCTGGCGTATACCGCCGGAACCTCCGCACAAGCCGCGCTACAGCTCCAATGGTTCGATCGCAGCGGGAAGAAGCTGGGGACTGTCGGGCAGGCCGCCCTGTACAGCAACCCGGCCCTTTCGCCGGATGGGACCCGAGTCGCCGTTGGTATCCGGGAATCTGCAGCCGGCAACCGCAATCTTTGGATTCTCGACTTGAAGCGCGGAACGGCCTCAAGGCTTACGTTCGATTCCGCCGACGACTTGAACCCCGTCTGGTCCCGCGACGGCAGCCAAATCCTATTCTCGTCAACAAAAACGGGAGCCCGAGACATTTATGAGAAGGCGGCCAGCGGCCTTGGCGATTCGCAGCTCGTCTTCGAATCAAAAGACCAGCAAAAAAGCCTGGAGGACTGGTCATCGGACGGACGCTACGTCGTTTACAACATTACCGCTGCACCGTCCAGCCTCTGGATTCTGCCGCTTTTTGGCGACCGCAAGCCTCTTCCCTTTGTGCAGGGCACTTTCAACGCCCGAGAGGCGCGTTTCTCGCCCAACGGCCGCTACATCGCCTACGCTTCAGACGAGACGGGCAACTACCAGATATACGTCCAGACGTTTCCGCAACAGGGAGGCAAATGGCAGGTTTCGACCGCCGGTGGCTTAAACCCCGAATGGCGCCGTGACGGGAAGGAATTGTATTTCCTTTCCAACGCCGGGCTGATGGCCGTGGACGTGGATACCACCGGGCCCCAGTTTGAGGTGGGCATCCCCAAACCTCTTTTCGACGCGAATATTGGGACCAACGGGTTCCCGAATGCGCCTTACAGGGTAAGCGCGGACGGCCAGCGCTTTCTCGCCATCACCGCCGCCGAGCAACAATATAATTCTCCCATCACAGTCGTGTTGAATTGGGCGGCGGAATTGAAGCGATGACCCTCGCCGCTCACGACGCCACGGCACGGTAGCGCACCAGAAGCAGTGTGATATCGTCCGCCTGGCGCGCGCCACGCGTAAAATTCTCTACCGATTCGAGAACCGTCTTTTGCAGGTCGGCAAGCGACGCCTCGCTCTGCCCGGCAAGAACCTCGCGGAAACGAGAAAGGCCGAACTCCTGCTCGCTGGGGTCCATGGCTTCGCTCACTCCATCGCTGAACAAGATGAGCGTGTCGCCTGGCTCGAGTTTCACCCGTGCAGCGGCGTATTCGGTCCCGGCGACCAGGCCGACCGGCAAAGACCCTTCCGTGAAAGGCTCGGCAATCTCGCCACGGCGCAATAAGAAGGGCGAGGGATGTCCCGCGTTGATGTATTCGAGCCGGCCCTTGCGGTCGAGCACTCCGAAAAACATGGTCGCGTAGTGGCCCACTTCGGCGTGTTCGCAAAGAAATTCATTGATGTGGTTGAAGACGCGCGCGGGCTCGGCGCCGATCGTCATTCCGGAAAGCGCGCCCTGGAGCATCGTGGTGAGAAACGCCGCGCCCAGGCCCTTGCCGGAAACATCCGCGATAAGGAACGCCGTGCGATCCTCGCTCACGGGGAAAACGTCGAAGTAGTCGCCTCCCACGGTGTGGCACGGGAGATTGAAGCCGCTCGCGGTCAGGTGAGGGAAGTCGCGGAAGCCGCGCGGGAGAAGGGCCTGCTGGATGTCGCGCGCAAATCCGATCTCCTGCTCCAGCAGCAGGCGCCCCCGTTCGCGCTCGGCCAGATGCGCGTTGTGCAGAATGCTGGCGGCTTCGAGGGCCAGCGCATCGAGGATTCGGCGGTCGAGCTTCGAAAATGCGAAGGGCCGCCGCGAATCAAGATACAGGAGGCCGAGAAAATCGCCGCGCTGGCCCTGAATCACAGTCTCCGACGCGATGCCGCGCGGCATCGCGTAGAGAGGAATGACGACCACGGCGCGAAGTCGCTGCAACATAACGCTCTCTGCTGCCTGTAGATTGGCGCCCGCCTGCGCGAGGTCCTCCGTGATCACGCTCGATTGCTGTTCCAGAGCCTGGCGCAGTGCCGTCTGGCTGGGAGCGACCTCCCCGGGCGCCAGATGCTTGCCGCCTCGGCTGCGGGCGCGGCGCACCTGGAGCGATCCCGCGGAATCCGTAGCCAGCAGCAGGCCGCGGTCCGCATCGGTGATGGCAATGGCGTGGTCCAACATGGCGTCGAGCACAGCGTCCAGCGGAAGGATGGAATGCAGAAGCGTGGTCGCTTCGAGCAGCAGATTGAGTTTGTGGAGGCCTACCGGGGACCCCTCGACGGTGGAAATATGCTCCATGCGGCTCAGAAGGTCCGGTAGCAGAGTGGTATTGCGCGAAAAGGAAGAACGGAAAACCAGCTCGTAGAAATCCGGGATGCCAAACGTAATCACGTCGCTGTCGTTCAGCACGCGCCGGGTAACTCTTTCGCCGTTCACAAAGATTCCGTGGCGCTGCCCGCAGTCTTCCAGGTAATACTGTCCACCCTCTGAAATGATCGAGGCGCACTGCCGGGAAATCCGGGGATCGGCGATCTGCAAATGCCTTTTGGTATCTCCGCCGCGGCCGATGTAAAAGGGTGTTTCCTCGACCTGCACGAAATTGCGGGCGCCGCCCGGAGCAATCACTTCGAGGCCGACGCCGCCGCTGGCTGGAGCATCAGACATTTGAGTCAACCGGAGCCGGGATTGTAGCACGCCGATTCAAATGCGGGCGCTGTTTGGCGCAGGACCGGCGGCCGTTTTTTGACCTGTCATCTCGTACAGGAACGGGTACCAGAACGAAATCTGGCCGCGAGTCCTATTCCCCTCGCGCAAATAGCGGCACTAACCTCGCCATCAATCGCCCCTTGCGGGGCAAGGAGGGAAACGATGTCCCATTGGATCGGAACCACTTCCCCGGTGGATGCCGGCATGGCGGATTTCAAGGAATGTTTGAAACATCTGCGTGACGGCAACCCGGAAGATGCGCTCCAACACGCGCGCCGCGCCCTTGGTATCGCCCCCAAAAATCCCTTTTACCTCTCGTATACCGGTTTGCTCGCCGCGCTCGCCGAACATCGTTTCGGCGATGGAGAGGCCCTTTGCCAGGAGGCCCTGGGCATGCGCCACAATCACGCTCAGTTGTATCTGAATCTGGCGGAGGTCTATCAGCAGGCTGGCCGTCCCCAGGAAGCTATTCAGGTTCTGGAAAAAGGGCTGGCATCCGCGGGCCGTGATTTTCGAATTCGCCGCGCCCTTGAGAAACTCGGCACGCGGCGCGAGCCGGTGATTTCATTTCTGCACCGCGGCCACCCGGTGAACCGCACGCTCGGCAAATGGCGGCACCAGCTCACCAGGCCGATCCAGGCCGCCTGAGCGCCGCGCCCGATTCGCCGAAAGCCCTTGCTCCATCGCGCGGCCCGGGGCGGAGTTGTCCCCCACCCATTCGCTCGCGCCGGAACGCAGCGAATGTATTCGTCCCGGGTTGCGCGCCATCCCGCCTGCCGTCAGCTTCGGCCCAGCGGCAGAAAATACTGCGTACCCTTCACGGGCTGCCGCAGACGCTCGAAAAGCTCCTGCAAATCCTGGCTGCGCTCCACGAAATCAATTTCCGAAGTGTCCACCACCAGCAGGTTCCCCGCGGAGTAACGAAAAAAGAAATGCTCGTAGGCGCTGGCCACCGCTTCAAGATATTCCGCCGAAATTTCCGTCTCGGAAGGATCGGCCTTCTTCGTTACCCGCTTTCGCAGCACCTCCGGCTTGGCCTGAAGATAAATCACCAGGTCGGGAGCGCGAACCGCCGGCGCGAGCAAGGCGAAATATTTTTCATAGAGCTTCAATTCCTCATTGTCCAGATTGATGTAGGCGAAAATCTTGTCCTTCTCGAACAGGAAGTCGCTTACCACGGGCCCCGCGCCGTCCTCGAGGCCCCCCTCGGCCAGCCGGCGCCGCCTTTCACACAGAAAATACATTTGCGCGCGAAATGCCGCCCCCGGTTTTTCATCGTAAAAATCGGCCAGGAAGGGATTGTCGCCGCCCTCGCAGTCGAAAATCCGCCGCGCGTGCAGCTTCTCCGCCAGCGCCCTGGCCAGCGTGGATTTCCCCACGCGGATGGGCCCTTCAACCACGATGTACCGCGGCGCTTGGAAGGCCGGTCGCGTCATGGCGCGCGATTATAGCAGGCCTGATTATCGGCTCGTAGCGTGATCGGAATGAATGGTGGCTCCTGGCGATGGCGGCGATAATGCGCGGCCGCATCGGCGCACCCCGCAACGTGAAATTCGCTACTGCGGGACGCCCGAAGCCGTGGGCAGTGCGGATGCCTGGGGAAAAAATGCCAGCACGGCCGGAAGCTCCAGTCGAAACATCGCGCCGCCTTCCACGCGATTGAATGCCGTGATGCGCCCGCCGTGCTCCTGCAGGATGCCGTAGCAGATGCTCAGTCCCAGCCCCGTTCCCTTGCCCAGAGGCTTCGTCGTATAGAAGGGATCGAAAACCTTTTCCGGCTCCTTCATGCCCGGCCCCGTATCCGAAAATTCCACCACCACGTTGCCGCCTTCCCGCAGCGCGCGGATGGTCAGCACTCCGCCCGCCGTGTCCATGGCGTCCACGGCATTGCGGATCAGGTGATGGAAAACCTGCAGGAGCTGGTTCGGGTCGCCCCGCACGCCCGGAAGCACGGTTTCACGGTCGAACTCGATGCGGATATTCTTTTCCCGCAAATCCAAATTGCGCAGCTGCAAGGCCGCTGCGAGCACGGCCTTGAGATCGAGGAGCTGCTTTTCGGTCGGCACCTGGCGCGCGAAGCTCAGCAGGTTCGTCACCAGGTCTCTCGTGCGCCGCGCCTGCTGCTGTATTTTTTCGCCCAACACGTGCGGCCGCGTCTTCGCCGGGTGTTCCTCGATCAATAGGTCGGCATACCCAAAGATCGCGGTGAGCGGATTATTGATTTCGTGCGCCGCTCCCGCGGCGAGTTGCCCGAGCGAGGCCAGCTTTTCGGATTGCACGAATTGGCTTTGAAGGCGCTTGACGTTCTCGAGCGATCCCGACAATCCCCGCACAAGCTCCATCCGTTCCTGGTCCACCAGGTGCAGCCGGAAGAACACCAGCCCCGTTCCAATGAAGAGCGCCGCCAGCGTCACCCATAGCCGGAACACTCGCACGGGAGCCGGAGCGTTGCTTGCAAACACGGACCACGCGGCCACCACCGGCAGCGAAAGCACCAGCAGCATCGCCAGCCGCGCTGGAAATTGCGCGTCCCGCGGCGCCAGATTTCGCGGCGCGTCCGGCTCCTGCGAGAGTCCGCGCGCCACGATCCCGGCCGTCCCCACCCACATGATCATTCCCAGCCGCGGCAGCGCGTACAAGCTTCCGGCGTGCGTCTGCCCCGCCAGCACCGCCGAATGCGCCACAACCGATCCGCAAGTGTAGAGAGCCAGGGCGCCGAACAAATGGCCATAAACGATCCGCCAGCTCCCTCGCGCGCGGAAAAATAGAAATCCGAAGGCCGCCACGGCGGCCATATCCTCCACCAGGAAGGCTTCGAAATTCCGCTGGAACGACAGCGCCGGATTGAACCACGCCACCTTCCACGGCATGGCCACGAAGACGAAGATGTAAACCCACAAAAACGCCAGCAGCAGCAAATCAATCCGGCCGTATCGCAGCGTCTCGCGCATTTTTCTCGCGTGCGGCGCCAGCGCTGCGGCCGCCATGAACGGCACGATATGAATGAAGATCAGCAGATCCACCCAGGCCGGGTCGTTCCCCGGGCGGGACCACACGGACTCGTGGCTCATGCGCGCAAGCTGTCCAGCGAGTCTAATCGTGCATCCCAGCGCCAGGAGCATCCAGAACGCATTGCGCCTCCGGTAGGGTGACGCCGAGTTCCACAGCAGGCAGGTATTCGCAAAGAGCAGGGCGAGGCACTCGAACAGCATGGCCGCTGTTGCTTGCGCTTTGCCGTGGGGAAGCAGCAGCGCTGCCGCGGCGTAGCCGCCGATAAAAAACACCCAGGCGCACGCAATCAGGATGGTAGGCCGGGAAAGCTTTATCACCGAGACACCTCAGGCAATTTTACCGCTGCCGTGTCGCTCGGAGAGTTAAACTTCGCCGCGCTATGCGAATAGCTAACCCGCGCTCGTGCTTTCTGGCGGAGGGGGTAGGATTCGAACCTACGAGACCCTTTCGGGACTAACGGTTTTCAAGACCGCCGGTTTCAACCGCTCACCCACCCCTCCGTAATTTCGTCCTACAAACATTGTAACTTGCGGCCCGATTTAGTTACAGCGCCTCCCCCGATTGCGTGCATTCCTAGTGGCAAACGGGTGGTGGGTCAGTTTGAATTTTCTCGATCGTGACACAAAAAGCCAAAATTCAAACTGATCCATATACCCGCAAATTCGTTGTGTCCAGGAAAGAACAGGCATTAAGATAAGATGGTCCAGCCGAAAGTCCCCATCCGAGATTCGGGTCGAAATCGGCGTCCCGGGGTAAATTCAGCGAGGTGCAAAATGTTGTGTCGCAAGCTTACTCGGTTGACCGCGCAATCTTTCCTGGCTGTTTGCCTTTTAATCTTCTCGCCGTACCCGGCCGCCAATGCGCAGACGGCGCCGGGCAATTCCTCATCTTCTAAGAGCACGGCTTCACCCGCCTCGCCGCCCATCGCCCCTGTCCGTCCCGTCACGGATGATTATTTCGGCACGAAGGTCGTGGACCCCTACCGCTACATGGAAAATCTCAAGGATCCCAAAGTCGCTGCATGGTTCAAGGGTCAGAACGCCTACACGCGGGCCGTGCTCGCAAAAATCCCGGGCCGCGATGCCCTGCTGGCCCGTATCAAGGAACTCGACGAATCCACGCCCGAAAGGGTTTCCGACGTGCGCGTCATTCCCGGCGGCCGCTATTTTTATCAGAAGCGCCTGGCGACTGAAAATGTCTCCAAGCTTTACATGCGCCAGGGGCTTGACGGCCCGGAGAAGCTTATCCTCGATCCGGATAAATATCCCTCGCCCAAGGGATCGCACAATTCCATCAGCTACTACGGCCCTTCCTGGGACGGCACATTCGTCGCCGTGGGAATTTCCGCCGGCGGCTCGGAGAACGCCGTCATCCATATCCTCAATGTGGACACAGGCGCGGAATCGCCCGAAACAATTGACCGCGCCCGCTTCGGCGCCGTCAATTGGCTCCCCGACAATCATTCCTTCTTCTACAATCGCCTCCAGAAGCTCGCACCCGGCCAGCCCACAACGGAAGAGGAGGAGAAAAGCATCGATTATCTCCACGTAGTCGGAAGGGACCCCGAAAGCGATCCCGCCGTCTTCGGTTTTGGCGTTTCCCCTCTGGTCCCTGTCGCTCCCATTGACGATCCATTCATCGTCGTCGCCCCGGGTTCTTCTTACGCCCTCGCGTTCCTTGTCCACGGCGTCCTAAATGAAGTCACCATGTACGACGCCCCCCTCGAATCTGTCGGCTACCCCGGCACTCCCTGGCAAAAGGTCTGCGACGTTCCCGACGACGTCACCGGCGCCGACATCTTCGGCGACAATCTTTACCTGCTCACTCATCGCGACGCCCCCAAATTCAAAGTCATCCGCACCAGCGCTTCCCATCCGGATGTCGGGCACGCCGCGCTCGTCGTGCCCGAAAGCGAAGCCGTCATCACCAATGTCTCGGCCGCCCAGGACGCTCTCTACATCCAGGAAACCGACGGCATGGTGGGCTTGCTCAAGCAGCTTTCCTACTCCGATGGCAAAGTCACCGATATTCCCTTGCCATTCCAGGGCGCGCTCGGCATTGCCGCCTCCGACCAGCGGCTTCCCGGCATTCTCTTGGACATGACCTCTTGGGCGCGCGCACCGCGAATCTATTCCTATGATCCCGGCACCGGCCAGATTGCCGATACCAAGCTCCAGCCTCTCGGCCCCAACGACAATCCCACCGACATCACCTCCCAAGAAGTTCAGGTGAAGAGCTGGGATGGCGTATCCGTGCCCCTCTCGATTGTTTACAAGAGCGGCCTCAAAATGGATGGCTCGAATCCCGCGTGGCTCACCGGATATGGCGCCTACGGCATCAGCCTCGACCCTGCATTTAATCCCGTGCTCCTGGCCTGGCTTGAAAAAGGCGGCGTCTATGCGGTCGCGCACCCGCGCGGCGGCGGCGAAAATGGAGAAGATTGGCACAAATGGGGCATGAAGCTCACCAAGCCCAACACCTGGCGCGACTTCATCGCCTGCGCCGAATATCTGATTGACCAGAAATTTACTTCCTCCGCGACATTGGGCGGCTCGGGGACCAGCGCCGGGGGCATCACTATCGGCCGCGCCTACACCGAGCGCCCGGACTTGTTCGCCGCGGCCATTGACCGCGTCGGCGTCTCCAATGCCCTGCGTTCCGAATTCTCTCCCAACGGCCCGCCGAACATCCCTGAATTCGGCAGCGTCAAGACACAGTGGGGATTTGAAGACCTCTATGCCATGGACGCCTATCTCCACGTCCGCAACGGCGTTCGCTATCCCGCCGTGTTGCTCACCACAGGCTTCAACGACCCGCGCGTCGCTTCCTGGGAGCCTGCCAAGATGACCGCGCGCCTCCAAGCCGCCACGGCCAGCCGCAAGCCCATTCTTCTGCGCGTGGATTACGCCGCCGGACACGGCATCGGTTCCACCAAGACGCAGGTCGAAGAGGAACTCGCCGACGAAATGAGCTTCATGCTTTGGCAGTTCGGCGTTCCCGGCTTCCAGCCGTCTCGATAATTTTCGTTCGGTCGGGCTGGCTCATTTCCACTTCAATGCTTTCACGTCCACCGTGGGCGGCGGAAATTTCATCTTCATCCCCTCGAGCGTTTCCACGATGATGTGCGAGACGGCCAGATTCCGGAACCATTTCTTGTTCGCGGGAATGATGAACCATGGCGCCTCCGGCGTGCTGCACCGCGTGAGCGCGTCCTCGTAGGCATCCACGTAATCGTCCCAGTATTTCCTCTCCGAGAAATCATCCTCGGAAATCTTCCAGCGCCTGTCGGGATCGTCAATGCGCTGCTCGAACCGCCTTTTTTGCTCGTCCTTGCTGATGTGCAGAAAAAATTTCAGGATTCTCACGCCGTTCTCGTGCAGGATGGATTCGAATTCGTTGATCTGCTCGTACCGCCGCGACCACACGTCTCTCGGCACCAGATTGTGCACGCGCACGATGAGCACATCCTCATAGTGCGACCGGTTGAAAATCCCGATGTCGCCCCGCTTCGGCACGGCCTTGTGCACGCGCCACAGAAAATCGTGCGCCAATTCCTCCGCGGACGGCGTCTTGAATGACGTCACGTGGCAGCCTTGCGGGTTCACGCCGGCCATCACGTGCCGGATCGTCCCATCTTTTCCCGCCGCGTCCATTCCCTGCAGCACCACCAGCAGCGCCCGCTTGTGTTCCGCGTATAAAAGGTATTGCAACTTATCCAGCCGCCCCGTCGCCTTTTCGAGACAGGTCTTCATCCTGTGGCCCTTTTGCCATCCGAGCGTCTCCTCGGGATCCCATTTCGCGAGCTTCACCTTCTTTCCCGGCGCTGCCATCAGCTCTTTCGTGAAGTTCGTCGCCATCCCAACCTTTCATTGTGAAGCAGACGTCACCCGTGGCGGCGAAGAGCGATGGCTGCAATCACGAGGAAGTCTAGGAGCAGGAGGCAGGCTGAAAGAATGTAGTACACAATTCGGACCTTGGGCCAAAGCCACATGGGGAAGCGGTCGGCGAACTTCTCGCCCCATGTGTCACCAAATCTGGGTGGGAGTGCGGCTTCGTCCGAGCCGGGCTTCCATTGCGAAGCAATCCAGGTTGCGCGGAGATTGGAAAGAAGAAGCGCCGTGATGAGTACTCTGAAAACTCCGCCCCCTGACACAATCGCAGCTATGCCCATGGTGATGATGGTCCCCATGAAGTCCACGATGAACAGAATCAGGACCGTCACCGCCGCGTAGGGGCTCCGTTCACGGACACCCACGCCGCCAAGATAATAAATGAGCAGGGCGAAACCGCCGATAATCGGGTGGCCCGCGATCGCAGAACTCACAAAGGACCAGGCTCCAACGATGGCGCAAACCCAGTAACCCTGCGCTCCCAAGTAGTCGACGTCACTGCCAGTATGGATCGAGGGCCAGAATAGGCTCTTTAGACGATTCTCAGACGGGGGCGTCGTGCCGGAAAGGTTGAGCGTTTCCATCGGCTGGATTAAATCGTAGTTCCACGGCGCAGTCCAGAAAAAAACACGAATGAATAGGCTGAACGAAGAGAGAACGAAATAAGGACGCCGGAAATTAATCCTCTGCGCTTGCAGCGCCTACATTGCACTGCTTCCGTCGCGGCCCTGTTTCTCTGTTCCGCCGTCCCGCGCGGCATCATCACATTGTAGTGCTCCGGCCCGCATATTTGCTGCATTTCTCTTTTCAAGGAGTCAAGGCTCCCGAGTTTGTGGAAAAACTGCACTTCTGGGTCAGCGCGCGGGTTATGGCACGTACGTGTCAGGGTATGACTTCAGTCATACCGATCGAGTCTTAGATATGACGGCTTTAGCCGCTGGGCATTTTTGGCCTTCTTCCAGAATACAGGTGTACGATTCATCCGCGCGCCGTAACACGAAAAGAATTGCCAGGGGATCGAGCATGGAAACCCAACCGCATCGCACAACCTGGATGACCCTCCTGGCTTTCGCGATTATCTATTTCGTTTGGGGTTCCACCTATCTCGCAATTCGCATCGGCGTCCGCGAAGTTCCGCCGTTTCTTCTCGCGGCCATGCGTTTCCTGATTGCGGGACTGCTTCTGTATGCCTGGGCCATCGCGCGGGGCGAACGCTCGCCGACCGTGCGCCAATGGGCTTCGGTATCCTTCCTCGCCATCCTGATCTTCGTCCTCGACTACGGACTGCTCTTTTGGGCCGAGCAGCGCGTGCCTTCGGGCATTGCCGCGGTCATGATGGCCACCAACGCGGCCTTTATGGCGCTCTCGGAAATCATCTTCCTGCGCACGCAGAGGCTCACTTTCCGCCTGGCCTTGGCACTCTTGATTGGGTTTGGCGGCGTGGCCGTACTCATGAGCCGCTCGTTGAACCTCGGCGGCGCGCCGGTCGACACGATAGGCGCTGTGGCCCTAATCGTTGCATCGCTGAGCTGGTCGGTATCGTCGTCGTTTGCGCGCAAACTGCCGCTGCCGCATTCCAAAGTCATGAGCTCGGCGGCGCAAATGCTCGTCGGCGGCGTGTTTCTGGCTCTCATCTCGTCCGCGCTCGGCGAATCTCGCAATTTTCATCCCGGGACCGTCTCGCGCGAAGCCTGGCTCGCTCTGCTCTATCTGATTGTCCCCGGCTCCATCATCGCCTTCACCGCCTACGTCTGGCTGATTCACCGCGAATCGCCCACAAAAGTCGGCACCTACGCCTACGTCAATCCCGTTGTCGCCGTGCTGCTTGGATATTTCCTGGCTGGCGAACCGCTCGGCCTGCGTACGATTCTCGGAACTCTCCTTATTCTCGTCAGCGTCGTGGTGATCACCACCACGCGCGCGAACCAACCCACAGCGCCGCTCCCAGTGGAAAATACCGCCGACGCCGCCGGACCGTAACCCCCAACCGCGTCCATCCGCGCATTCCGAGTCCGCCGTAATCCAGACAAAATCTGAGCGGGCACTGCCGCATTTAGGCACTTCCTGTCTGTGTCAGGTGGTCCGCAGGCGGCGCCGTATGGAGAAGTAAGCGGTCCAGCAGGCGAGGCCGAGCGCCAGGCAAATCCCGCACTCAACGGGATAATCGCGCAGCAAGAAATGAAATGCCCTGAGTTGCGAAGCGGGATTTCGCTCTCGCGTGAATTCCGCGCCGAATCCGAGGGCAGTAAAGGTTATCCCGAAGCTAAACAGCCACCGCTGCCACCCGATAAGCCTTCGCGTACGCCGAAGGGACTGCAATTCGAGATCCGAAGGGAGAGTGGGGGGCGCGACCTTGGCAAGGTTCTCCGCCCATTGCAAACGAACCCGCTGCGCAAGCTCCGAATCCTGCTTCATATATTCTTCCACGAGAGCGCGTGTGGCCGGACTCGCGTCCCCCGAAAGATACACCGGCAAAAGATCCAAAATAACTTCCCGCGTGACGTTCATATATTTTCCCTCCCATCGGTCGAATTCATGCCTGGATGCTACACGTTGCGAATGTCGGAAAGCGCGAGCCGCGCGCGATGGATTTTCACCTTCACGGCGGCCAGTGAAATTCCCAATGCCCGTGCGATTTCTTCGTAAGGCATTTCGTCAAACGCCCTCATGACCAACGCCGCGCGGTCGCTTTCCGGTAACTTCTGCAGCCTCGCCAGCACGGCATCAAGCTCCGCTTTCTGCTCCGCGTGCGCATAAGGGCCGGCCTGCGGATCGAGCAGCTCTTCATCGAGCGCAACTTGGCGCGATTTTTTCCGCAGCCCTTGCAGGAACAAATTCCGGGCAATCGTAAAAAGGTACCCCTTAACCGTGGCCATTCGGATCGGCTCGGGCGAAGTCCAGGCGCGCACAAACGTTTCCGAAGTGATGTCCTCGGCCTCGCCGCGCTCGCCGGAAAGATACAACGCGAAGTGGTACACGTCCGCCGCATGCTTCTTGTATAGCTCCCCGAAGCTGGTCATAGGTGCGTCTCAGAAGAGTTATCCATGCGCGGCCAGAAAGTTACACCGATGGAAGGTTTTTTGCGCACCGCGAATCAAATTCCGAGGGTGCCGCCCGGAATATCTATTCATGGCTTCCGACGTTGGATCGCCCCGAGGACCGATGAAAAACCCGGTGATCCAACAGCCAGCTCCGCCCGGCAAACCACAAATCTCATAAAAATTGTTCCACGTGAAACAATTCTGCGCCCCCAACAGCCGTTCCCGGCAAGCTGTCGCCGCTGCAGTTAAGCCGATTTTAGGGCGCAAAAAGCGGCAAAAACGCGCAAAAAATGACATTTTAGCCCATTTTAAGGCCTTAAATTGCTTGAACTTTCAAGCAAAAATTCGAGTAAGTCGACCAGCAAAATTACTTGAAGATTAAAGGAAATAATTTACGTGGTCGTGATCGAACATTAGAGCAATTCGAGCAGATAAATTGCTTGAAGGCTTAAAGGAATTCGAGGGGTGAAATTCGCTTGATATCGAGCGAATTCGGGGGCTTCGTGAAGGTCATGCGCGGGTAACATTTTGTTCATGCCATGTTCACCGTTCCGAAGTATGATGACGTTTGCGGTATGAGTGTGTCTCCATGGCTACGGTAACTCCCGACGCTCTCGCCACCACGCAGCCTGCGCCGGAAAAGGCGCTCGCGCCCAAGCGCGAATATGCCGGCGCCCTGGTCGTCGTGGAAGGGATAGACGGCTCGGGGAAGAGCACGCAACTCTATCTGCTCAAGCGCTGGCTCGAAATCGGCGGATATCGCATCCATTTTACGGAGTGGAATTCCTCGCCGCTGGTGAAATCCGCCACGCGGCGCGGGAAGCAGCGGCGTCTGTTGACGCCCGCAACCTTCTCGCTCCTGCACGCGGCCGATTTCGCCGACCGCTGCGAAAGGCAGATTCTGCCTCTGCTCCACGGCGGCTACCTCGTTCTCGCGGACCGCTACGTTTACACGGCTTTTGCGCGCGACGCCGCCCGCGGCCTGCCTCCCCACTGGCTGCGCAATCTTTATAGCTTCGCGCCGGTTCCGGACATCACTTTCTATTTTCGCGCGCCGCTCGACGTGGCCGTCAACCGCATCACCGCCGGGCGTCCCAAGCTCAAATATTACGAGGCGGGCATGGACCTGGGAATTTCGCTCGACCGCGCCGAAAGCTTCCGCATATTCCAGGAACGCATCCTGAACAATTACGACCAGATGACCGAAACGGACCATTTCGTTCTCATGGACGGCACCATGCGCGTCAACAAGCTCCAGAAACTGATGCGCGAGCTTCTCGGCGAGCGCATTGATCTCGCGCAGTTCGCGCCCAAGAAGAAAAGATGAGGCACTCCGCCAAAAGCGCCGCCTCCGGGAATGGACGCCCGTCACGCGCCGAGAAAAACGGCAAAAACGGCCGCGACGCTCTTCCTTCGCGCTTCTATGGCATTCCCCTCCCGGGCGTCAATCTTGAAGAACTGAGCGGCAGCCTGATCGTCGTCGAAGGGACGGACGGTTCCGGGCGTTCCACGCAGATTTCTCTTCTCACCGAATGGCTCGAATCCCAGGGCTTTGCCGTCCAGACCATGGGATTGCGCCGCTCCTTTCTGGTGGGCGAGGACATTGACGGCCTGCTGGCCGAAAATGCTGTCACGCGGCTCACGCTCGCCCTGATGTACGGCACGGACTTTTTCGATCAGCTCGAGCGCCGCATTCTCCCGGCCCTGCGTTCTGGCCTGATTGTCCTCGCGGACCGCTATATCTTCACGCTCATCGCGCGCGCCGCCGTCCGCGGAATCGGCCGCGATTATCTCCACGGCATCTACGAATTCGCGCTTCGGCCGGACCTGACCTTCTGGCTGAACGTGCGGCCGGAAGTGGCCTTCGACCGCGAATTCAAGAAGGCGCAGACCGTCAGCTACTGGGAATCGGGCCGCGACATGTCGCTTTCGAACGATCTGTTCCAGTCGTTCATCCGATACCAATCCATGATCAAACGCGAATTCGAATATCTTTCGAAACGGCACGGCTTCATCGAATTGGACGGCGAAGAGAGCGTATCCGGAGTGAACCGTGTGCTGCGCAAACGCATTGCGCGGCACCTGGGCATCCGCGGCACGCACTACAAACCTTCGCACGCACTATCGCAGCTCTGGCGCTAAGAGTGGCCGCACCCGTACAACTGGCAGCCATTGACGCTGGGTCGAACGCCATCCGCCTGGTGATCGCACGGGCCACTTCCCCTCATCACATTCAAATCCTCGATAACGAGCGCGCCGCCGTCCGCCTGGGCCACAATGCCTTCACCCACCACATCCTTGACGACGACACCATTTCCCGCGCCGCACGCGCCTTCCGCTATTTCCGCGATCAAATGGACCGTTACCAGGTGTCCGCCTACCGCGCCGTGGCCACCTCCGCCGCGCGCGAGGCACGCAATCACCGCCGCCTGATGGAGCGCATCCGGCGCAAGGCCGGCATCGAGCTGGAAGTCATCAGCAGCGAAGAAGAGGCGCGACTGGTGTGCGCCGCCGTCCATTGGGCACTCGGGGAAAAGATTCAGCCTCGCCTGATTTTCGATCTCGGCGGCGGAAGCCTGGAATTGAATTTCTTCCAGCGCGGCATTCTCGAGCACCGCATCGCCCTGCCCCTCGGCACCATCCGCCTGATGGAGACGTTTTCCATTGACGGCGCCATCGGAGAAGACACCGCCCGGCGTCTGCGCCACCACGTCCTATCCCTGCTGCGCAGCTCTATGCCATCGCCGCCTGTGCTCTCGCGCGCGTCGGCTGTGGCCTGCGGCGGCAACGCGGAGGCCCTGGTGCGTCTTGCGCCGGGGCCGTTCGTGGGCAGGATTCCGACCATCAATGTGCGGCTATTGAAGGATCAAACCTGGCGGCTGCTGGGCCTCGACGTTGCCGGACGCATGAGGGTGTTCCGCGTGAGGCAAGACCGCGCCGAAGTGCTGGGCATCGCGGCGATCATCCTCACCACGCTGGCAAAATGGCTGGGCCTGCGCTCCATGCTCGTCCCCGGAGTGGGCGTGCGCGAGGGCATCCTGCTGGATCTCGTCGCGGAACAATATTCCGGCGGGGCGGCATCGGAGGAAGAAAGAGGGCGCGCGGCCGAATTATTGGCGGGCGCGCGATGGTTTGCGCGCCGCCTGGACTACGACGCGCATCATGCCGAGCAGGTGGCGCGGCTGGCTCTTTCGCTCTTCGATCAGCTACGTCCCATCCACGAAATGTCGCAGGATATGCGGCTGGTGCTGGAAATGGGCGCGCTGCTGCACGACGTGGGCTGCTTCGTGCATCGCAAGTCGCACCATCGCCACGGCGAATACCTGGTGCGCAACGGAGAAATTCCGGGCTTGCGCGGCTGGCGGCGCGATATGGTCGCGGCGCTGGTGCGCTATCATAACTGCAAGTCCGAGCCACAAGTCGAGCACGCATCCTATGCCCTGCTCGATAACGAGCAGCGGCGGCAGGTTCGCGTGCTCGGTTCCTTGCTGCGCATCGCGGAAAAACTCGAATCGGAGCATCAGCAGCGCGTGGCCGGCGTGGATTTGCAAATCGCCGGGCACAGGGCCATTTTCCTGATCCGCGCGGCGGAGGGCACGCGGCTGGACATCGCGGGCCTCCAGCGCAAGGCGGATTTATTCGCGCGCGAATTCCATCTTCGGCCCGAGTTCCGGCGCGCCCAGCGAAAGGACAAGGTTGCTTAAGCCATGATCCTCTACATCGTCCGCCACGGCATCGCCGTGAATCGCAACGACCCCAAATCTCCGCCCGAGCCGGAACGGCCGCTTACGGCCGCGGGAGTGCAGAAGACGCGAGCCGCCGCGCTCGGCCTGCGCGCCCTGGACGTGAAGCCCGACGCCGTGATTACCAGTCCCTACGTGCGCGCGGCGCAGACCGCTGAAATCTTCGCCGAAGCGCTCGGATTTCCGCCGGAAAAAATCCGCGTGAGCGAAACCTTGAAGCCCACCGCCAATCCCGCCGAAACCTTGAAGGAAATCGCGCGGCTGAAAGCTCGGGAAGCGATGTGCGTCGGCCACGCGCCTCAGCTTGACTTGATGATTGCGCTACTGGCGGGCGCGCGCGGCGTCTTCACGGAGCTGAAGAAGGCGGGCGTCGCCTGCCTCGAACATGCCACCGGCCACGCCCGCTGGGAGCTGCGCTGGATTCTCACGCCGAAGATGCTCCGCAAACTCGCCGACTAGTCGCTTTCGCCGCGCTCAAATTGCTCGATACCTTCGAGCATTTCAATCCCCCGCATCGCCTCAAAAATTGCGCTGACCCTTCGAGCAATTTCAGGCCCTGAATTACGAGAAGAATTGGAGTAATTTTAAGCCATAAATGCTGGATACCTTCGAGTAATTTCGAGCGCGGAAATGAGCGTGAATTGACGCTCATAAACTGCCTTAAAATGCAGTTTTTGGCCGCTTTTTGCACGATTTTGGCGCCTTAACGGAGGATTTCTCGGAATCCCGTTTCGGGAATGGTTTTGAGTTGGCGACCATCCACCGGAGGAGCCGAAACGGGGGCCTTATCACTTCACAGGCTGGGATTGGCACTGTTTTCTGGCGTCTTCGAGGTCGGAGAGTTGGTAATCGGGTCTCATAACCACTAACTTCCCGCCTTTTTGCTGAAGCTCTCGAACATCGCCGTCGCCGAGTTCAGAACGCCATTTGAACCCTGGTGGGTAATCGCCTTCCACATAATCGAAAGGCCGATGGGCATGAAGTCGAGACATGTTCTCGCCGAACTTGTGAACATGACGTTTTACGATTACGCAAGGTTGATTCTGTGCCTTTGATGCATCGGGTTTGGAAGTTTGCGCGTAACAGAAGCCTGAGGCCGTCAAGATATAGGCCAGCGATGCGACCAGTAGTTTCTTCAATTCGATCTCCACGAAGAGGAGTCTAGCGCGAAAGACCGATCGTGCGCCACAAGCGACGGAACGGTGTGCGAGGGGGAAAGCAGATCCCTCTCTGCGTCCCCCGCCCCTCAAGAGGCGAGGGGAAAACAAAGACGGGGGACTCCGCTCGGGATGACAAGCGCGGGGGAGAAGTGCAAAAAGGCGCGCGCGCTGCCTGCCGCGGCGGATCTTCGACGTGCTGTGCCTCTACCAAGAAAAACCTGGCTGGCCTGCGTTACTTGGGCCAAAGACGATCGGGAAGCAGGTACGTGAAACCCACAACTGCTTCCCGGTGAGTGGATGTGCTGGTGAGTCCACGGTTGAAGCCTGCGTCGAGTATGAGTGTCTTTCTCGCCGCGTAGCCCACCGCCCACAGACTCCCCACCGCGTTGCCGCGAAGGAAGGGCTGGGTGAAATGCCAGATTTCACCCGACAAGGAAAACTTGCCAGCAATCGGATGGGAAACGGAAAGCGACTGGCCGAACTGCGCTCTGCGAACTGGCCCTTCGGTGACTTCGTTGAACATGGCGTTCGCGTCGTAGTGGAAACCCTTGATGTCCGCGCTCGCGAGCAGCAACCCGGAGTTGACCGGGCTGCCGAAATCCAGCTCGGGAGCGCCGCCATCGTAGGCGCGATGAAAGTAGCTCACAGCGATGGTGGGTGTGGCGCCCTCGCCACGGAAGATCACCGCCTGCGCGCCGAAGAAGACGTCTGCCACGCTATTTGTGGACATTCCATGCGAAGTGGAGTGGGCGATCGGTTCGGCGGCGGCCAGCAGTTCGAGACGCGGCGCAACCGAGAGTTTTATGACTTCGTCGAATCCGACACGGGTCGAGAACTCAGGCGAGTTACTTGCGCCGAGCGCGCCTGTCTCGAATTGCAGGTAGCCCACCGGTGTGAGCGTTGCCGGGGTAGAGACGGTTGGGCGCCCGGGGTTCGCTTCGGGCTCGTCATCAGACTCACTGGGCGCGCTGGACTGCGCCCGCGCGTGTGGGGTGCAAAAGAGCAGGCCCAGGCATGCGGAGAGCATGGCGATTGAAAAGGGCTTCAGTGCAGGGCGCACGGCGGCATTATGACAGCGGGATGCGGCCTAGACAACGAAGGGGGAACTCCGGTAGCGGACGACGCTAATCTAGAGATCGGCGGTCCCGGAAACGAAGCCGAAACCGGAGAGGCGAGAGGAGGCGCCACGACAGAAATCATCGCGGCGCTCGACGTAAGCGCGGCGAAACCCGCACAGGCATCCCTCGGCTTCGGGACAAGAGAGTGCCTGTGCTACGAGTGCAAGAATCAACTGCATGCGGGCAGGAGTAGTTGTGCGACCTGTCAGGCGGTGCGGCGCTCGGGGAATGATGCGGCTTTGAGTTCATGGCCCCATTGGAATCCGGCGCGCCAGACGGCCCAGGGGGAATTCTGGCTCGAGGCTTTGGAGAGGAATTCGTCGAGGCGAGACTTGCGTTCGGCGCCGATTTTTTCGAGCCACGCGGCTACGATGGCAGGATTGAGCCGGGAAGCGTTCCGCCGGATTTTGGTTCTCAGGACGTCCAAATCGTGGACGTCTCCGAGCAGGTCCTGCATGCGCTTCAAGTCGTCGGCCCAAACCTCGTAGCGGTGCGGCAGAAAATTCTCGACGATGTAACGGAAATTCTTGATTTCGATGCGCAGGTGGTGCCAGGCGATGCTGCTGCGCCTCTTGCGGGCCTGTTGGTAGAGGCTGACGGCTTCATGCAGGCTTTCGAGAGCCAGGCGCTGGAAGACCACGCTTTCGAGAGGGAAGAAGCGGGCTTTGGAGGCGAGTTTGCGCGTTAGTTTGCGCCAGTCCTTGCGATCAAAGCGGTCGAGGGCCTGCTCGGCTGCCTTCCTGTGCGTCTGCTCCTCGCGGGAAAGCAGGCGCAGCATGTGCTTTCGCACGGGGTCGCCAGCGGGGCCCAGCTTTTTCATCCAGGACCGCTCCACCTGCGTATCCCTGAGATCGCCCAAGTCGTGAAAAAGTTCGCGGGTGGTTTTCTTGAGTTTGCGCCAGCCGGGGCCTGGGTTCACCTTGCTGAGGGCATCGGACATGGTGCGGCAGCGCCGCAGAGCCACGCGCAGATCGTGGACGGCGTCGGCGTCCCAGGCGTGGCGGACCTGTTCCGCGCGTTCGGGCACGCGGGCCATCCACACCTCAAGGCCGTTATTTTTCGCTGTATTTGCGGCCGGCATGGGGACTGTAAGCGTCATGGAAGATGCCATCTCGCTGGGGCAGAAATTAGCGCCCCATGGTATACCGGCGACAGGGATTTTGCCAGCAAGGGAGCCGCAGTTTGGCGGTGCCCCCAATTTGGTAATGGGTCAGTTTGAATTTTTGGCTCTTCGTGTCACGATCAAGAAAATTTCAAACTGACCCGCCACTCCCAATTTTAACAATTCCACGGTCTTGACATTGAGCATTAGGACACGAAGGAGCAGCCGACGCGTATGCGGCCGCCTTCGAGGGGCTGGGCATGCACCGTGCGCAGGACAACGCGGACGGGCGGCAAAATGGGCACGTGCAGGACGGCGTTGAATTGATTCGGGAAATCCTCCGATTTCTCGAATTGCAAGGCAACGCCCCCATAGCTGAGATCAATCACCTTGGCAGTAGTCTGGCCGTTTTCGGTGAGCACGGCGTGTGCCTTGGTCCCTGCGAGCGACACGCGCTCCCACTTTCGATGTTCGGTGGGAGGCCAGGCGGCCGGGGGAGTGTCGCGCGGCTCGGCGGGGGCAGCAGCGGCGGTGGAGGTCGCCGTAGCAGGCGGCTCGCTGGGCGGCGGATGAGACTCAGGCGGCACCGCGCGTGACGCAGCGCGGCCGGAATGCTTCTGCTGATAGAGGCGCTCGTCAGCAAGTCCCATCAATTGGCCTTTTTGGTCGCCATCCTGCGGATGCACGGCCACACCGAAATCGAGCGTCGCTCCGACGCCGAGGTTGAGCTGGCGAAGATCGGCCTCGAATTGCGCGCGCACGCGGTTGCTAAGAACGGCGGCTTGCTCGGTATCGGTCTGGGGCAGGAGCAGCGCGAACTCGTCGCCCCCGATGCGGAAAGCGAAGTCGGAGGCGCGCAGGGTTTTGCCGAAAGTGGTTGCGGCGAGCTGCAGGACCTTATCGCCCTGTAAATGGCCGTGGGAGTCGTTCACTTCCTTGAGCTTGTGGAGGTCGAGGACCACGATGGCGAGAGGCTGGCCATAGCGCTTGGCGCGGGTCAATTCCTTGTCGCAATATTCGTCAAATAGGCGGCGATTTTGGAGGCCGGTGAGCGCGTCCGTGGCCGCGTTCACTTGCAGCTTCTTTAATTCCTCGTACTCCATCAGAATGGGAACACGGAAGAAGTTTCCCGAGGCCAGAACATCCAAGATCACGGTCTTAAGCGAAACTTTTTTCGCGAGGCTTTCGGAGAGTTCGCGGCGGCGCTGCAGGATGCGCACCCACAAATCGTTGCTTTGGGCTTCGGTGAAATCGGTATGGGCAATCGCGCGGAAGTATTCGCGCAGGAATTGGCCTCGGACGGACTCGTCCAGCGCCTGCAGGGTTTCCGCAAGCAGGTCGAGAAAAGAGTCTTCCGCCGCTGGCTGCGGCTCGAAAGCTTCGCCGGGCTGGGGCATCAAATTTTCCGAAATCAGCTGTCGTCGGCCCTGAACCAGGGACGTCTGCGGGTACTGAACCTTATTGCACGGGACAGTCCAAATGCCATTGCGGAAGTGCGCCGCAAGGAAGCCCGTAACTCACTGTTAAACAGAAGGTTAGCATCTCACTTGCGGCCTCTTATGACAAATCTTCCGTACCTCACGGGCAATAGAGAAAAAGGATTCCACTTATTGACAACGGGCTGCGGATGTCCCCGTAGGGCTGTGGAAAACTTCCTCACCCGATGGGCTTGAGAAACTCGACACCTACCAGGTGGACATCGCCCGCATCGTGCTGCCGTTTTACTTTGGCTTGAATTGGCGGCATACCAGAGGGAACCAAAGCGGAGGAATAGACGGAAGGAGCGGGAATGGTTAGGGTGACAACTTCGTTCACGGCCAGAGAACGCGCGCAGGTAATGAGAGCTCCTAATGCGCTGATATCTATGGTCTTAGCGAGCTCGAGAAACTGGTCTCCGTAAGCGTCCTTGCCGCGGACGAAGAGCGGCACCTGAAGCTTGATGCGATAGAAGCGGCGCCGATCGTCATATGAGCCTGTCATAGAGTGTGGTTGGTGAATGGTGTGTCCATGTTCTCTGGTCATCATCTGGTACCCAAGTATTAGTACTAAATTGATTCGCAATTTTAGTGCAAGTTGGGTCACACCGAATCGCATTATTTAAATCCATTGTTATCTGTAGAATAGGGCGTGGCTGGGGAATGTCGAAAGGCTCCCGTCACTCTGGGGCAAGCGATATTGTTGCAATTGATTTCCATCATTGTGCAATTGTAGGACTCATTTCCCATTGACTCCGCCCGATCCCTTTGCAAGCATATTGATTTCAAGGGCGTTTCACCCAAGAATTGTGCGCCACGAAAGCGGCCGTCTATCCATGGGTCCAACAGGAGCATCCCCGGGGGTGATATTGTCGAGGAACGCGACAACGGATCCCCAGACGAGCGTTCAGCCGACCTTCCAACTCGTCGCCAGCCTGCTCGATGCGCTGGATCGCCCTCTATTGGTTTCGGATCGCAGCGGGAAGGTGCTGTTCACAAATCTCCACGCTCGAGATGCGCTGAATACCGAAGAATTGAACGCCAAGCCAGAACTGAATCTTTTCAGAGACATTTTGCGCGCCGATCATAAGAGCATCCTGAGACAGCTTGCGGATGGGCAGCAGGAAATCAGCCTGCTCACCGAATGTCCGGAGGGCAAGAGGCGGTCGCGGGTCCGGTGGCTGCCGGAACCGGACTGGCTTGTGGTCTACATCGAATCGCCGTCCGCAGATGTTCCCGCCGGCGAAGCTGAAATGCGCCAGACGGTGCAGGACCTGCTGCAGGAGCGTGAAATTACGTACAGGAATCTTCTGGCCGCCTACCTGCGTCTTCAGGACCTGAACAGACAGAAGACGGTTTTCCTGGCTTCCGCGGCCCATGAATTAAAGACGCCGCTCGCGGTGATGAAGGGCTATTATGAATTGCTGCTCTCCGGATCGCTGGGAACGCTGAGCGAAAAGCAGCAGGACATTTTGCGCGAGTCCAAGGAGAGTTGCGACCGGCTGGTTCGCGTGGTGTCCATGTTTTTGAGCTATTCGGCGCTGGAGAGCGGGAAGCTGGTGCTGCAGTTGCGCGAGAATGATCTGCGCGATTGTATCAACGACGTTGCCTGCCGGTGGCAGGATGCATTCAAGCGCGCCAATGTGCGGCTGGAGGTGAAGCTTCATTCGGATCTGGAGCCGCTCAAATTCGATTTCCAGAAGGTGCAGCAGTGCATAGGGAATTTGCTGGATAATGCGCTCAAACATACGCCGGCGGGCGGTTGCGTCACGCTGCTGGCCGGGCCGCATTTCTGGGAACGGCGCCTTTCCGAAGCGGCTCCGAGAGAAGACCGCCGGCGCGGCGCGAAGCGGCATCCGAACAGCATGCTGATTTGCGTGACGGATACCGGCAGCGGGATCGCGTCGGAATTTCATCAGGAGATTTTCGAGGAATTCATGCGCGTGGATCCTTCTTCCTCGGGGATGGGCCTCGGCCTGGCGATCACCAGGCGGCTGATTCAGGCGCATCGCGGAAAAGTCTGGGTGGAGAGCGAAGTGGGCCGCGGGAGCTCGTTTTCCTTCCTGCTGCCCATGTACGCCGATTAAGCGCGGCAAAGGAACTTCAGAATGACGACGATCGCGAAAAAAGAAAAAATACTGGTCGTGGATGACGAACCGAGCATCCGCAAGTATTTGAAGACGCTCCTGGAAGTCGATGGCCATGATGTGGAGACAGTGGCAAGCGGAAAGGAAGCGCTGGAGCGCGTGAGCCACGGGGAGCGGCCCAATTTCATTATTCTCGACGTGCTGATGACGGAGATGGACGGGCTCGAGACGCTGCAGCGGCTCATGCAAATTGACCGCACGCTGAACGTAATCATGCTCTCTTGTTCCAACGAAGTGACCACCGTCGTGGAAGCCATCCGCCTGGGCGCCCTCGATTATTTGACCAAGCCATTCGAGAAGCCGGATCTCGATGCCGCAATCCTGAAGTGCCGGCAGAAGCAAGAGCTGCGTTCGGAAAATCAGAATCTTCGGGAATACTGCGAAGCGATCACGGAAGACATCTCGTTCCTCGCCGCCAGCCCGCAGATGCTCAAGATCCGCCAGCAGATTCTCCAAATTGCACCGGTGGACGTGCCGGTGTTTCTCAGCGGGGAAAGCGGCGTGGGCAAGGAAGTGATTGCGCGGATGGTGCATTTGCGGTCGATGCGGCGCCAGCAGGCATTCATCAAGGTGAATTGCGCGGCGCTGCCGGGCGAGCTGCTCGAATCGGAACTATTCGGCTACGAGCAGGGGGCCTTTACAGGGGCGGTGCGCGCCAAGCCGGGCAAGTTCGAGCTCGCGAACAAGGGGACAATTTTTCTGGACGAAATCGCCGAGATGAGTCCTCACCTCCAGGCGAAGCTGCTGCACGTGTTGCAGGACGGCCAGTACTCCCGCCTGGGCGCGCGGTCCACAATCAATGTGGATGTGCGTGTCCTTGCCGCAACGAACGTGGACGTGAAGGAGGCGATGCGTTCCGGACGCTTTCGCGAGGACCTTTACTATCGCTTGAACGTTCTCTCCATCCACATCCCTCCCCTGCGCCAGCGAATCGCGGAAATCCCGCTTCTCTTTCGCCACTTCCTGGTCAAGTACAGCGAAAAATACCAGAAGCCGGCGGCCGAGCCTTCGAAGCATCTGCTCGAGGCGGCGCTGCGCTATCCGTGGCCGGGCAACTTGCGGGAGCTGGAAAATTTTGTCAAACGGTATGTGATTCTCGAGGATGACGAAGGCAGCTTTCGCGAGCTCCTGGAGATGACCGGCCAGCAGCAACATATCACCCCACGCGAGGAAACGCCCCTTCCGAAAGAGCAGGGCCTGAAGGCGCTGGTGCGGGGCTTGAAAGACGAAGCGGAAATGGAAGCGATTGCCGACGCGCTCGAAAAGACAAATTGGTGTCGCAAGGACGCGGCGATTATGTTGGGGATCAGCTACAAAGCGCTGCTCTACAAGATGAGGCAATTCAATCTAGATTCCGGACGCGGGGCGCGCTCCGCGGCAGCGAAGGCAGCCGCCAAGGCTTCGGCGGCGGCGAAAGTTGCCGCCCGGGCGGAAGATGTTCCTCCTGCTGTTTCTGTTACGCGCGAGTCCTGACGGCGAAGCCCACCCAGTGTTTCCTTCATTCCATCGATAAGGAATCGGAGGGTTTGTGGGCGGTTACGTAGTTCTATGCCTGTGCAAACTATTGCCTATCTTAGGCACATCCGGCGAAATAGGGCTACCATATCCTCCGGCACTGTTCTAGTATTCCGTCCGAAATGGGGGCACACAAGTAGGTTCTTTACGTGGCGCGGGCCTCTCTGTCGCGCTTAGTGGAAGCACCAAATTGGGGTTTCCTATTGTTTTGAAAGGGTTTGCCTGGTGAGCCGGAATTGGGCCAAATGGCAATAGTCCACCCTTTCGGGTCCAGGCGGCCCCAAAGGATGGATGCTAAAGGTCGTATGATCTTTGGAATAGAGATTGCTGAACCATTGCGGGGCATGTTGTCAACTTCAGAACCAGCTTGAAGGAGCAGTGGGGATGACGGAACGTCGTTTAGCGCGCCGGTATGACCTTTCACTGCCGATGAGCGTGCGGCTGCCGATCAATCGGGAGCCAGGGTCACATAGCGGACAGACGCGGGACATTTCGACACGCGGCGTTTATTTCATGATGGAGAAGGACCTTCCTACCGGCACGGAAGTGGACTTCACCCTCACTCTGCCGATGGAAATCACGCGCGGGACCGAAGTTTTCGTCCGCGCACATGGGCGCGTGGTGCGTGTGGACAAGCGGCAGGATGATGGCCACGAAACAATCGGCATCGCGGCGGTTATCGAACGCTACGATATCATCCGAGGCCAAAGCTCCTCCATCTAGGGCCCTCAAACGCCAGCCGGGTTTATCCGGAAAGACCTTCAATACTCCCCTCCTCAGCCAGAAGGCAAAGCCTCTCTTCCCCTGGAGTGCGATTCTTATTGCGAACAATTACGCGAGGCAGTCTTCGAAATGGCTTGATTGTTCCGCCCGTGATCCGGGCCAATCTCTTTAAATGGTGAGAGATAAAAATGTACCCCCTTTGCGCCACAGTGGAAAGCGCGTTCTATAAAGGGACAAGGATTTTCTGGTTTATGGCCAAAAGGTGCAGGCATACGCCCTTTATCAGGACCCTAGGGGACGCTTCCACCCTGACCTGAAGTAACGGAAATCAAATCAGTTACAAAGCTTTCTATCGCGAACCAATAAACCTCATGCGCTGCCTTGTCGCATGGGGTTTGGCATGAATTGTGCGGTACATGTGCATGGCGAATCACTCAACTTCAGGACCATTTCCGATTTCCTATGGCTTCCACTGCTGAATTGAAACCCGTCCTCCTCGCAAGCTCAATCGAACTGCCGCCCGACCATGTCTATTTTGGTCCGTCGGAGACCATGCAGGCAATTCGGCGCCGAGTGGACCGCGCGTCGAAACTGGATGTCCCCATCTTGATTCTGGGTCCGAGCGGCGCGGGCAAGGGAGTCCTGGCCCAATTCATCCATAGCCGCTCGCCCTGGAACAAGGGGCCTTTTGTAAAAGTGAACTGCGCGGCAATCCCGGGCGACCTGCTCGAAAGCGAGCTGTTCGGCTATCAGAAGGGCGCGTTCACGGGCGCCCACGGAGACAAGCCTGGCCGCATGGAATTGGCGCAGGCCGGGACAATCTTCCTGGATGAAATTGCCGAGCTTGGCTCGAACCTGCAGGCGAAGCTGCTGCATGTCCTGCAGGATGGCTACTTCACGAGAATAGGCGGCCACGAAGAAATACGCATGAACGCGCGCGTCATCTGCGCCACCAGCCGCGCGCTCCGGCGCGAAATCGAAGCCGGCAGCTTCCGCTCCGATCTTTTCTATCGGATCAACGTAATCGCCATAACCCTTCCTCCGTTGTGCGACCGCCGCGAGGATATTCCGTATCTTGCCGAGTATCTCCTCCAGATGTGCAATCGCCGGTTCAAGCGCGAGGCTCCGTCGCTCGCCGCCGAGGCGGTGGATCTTTTGCAGCAGCGGGATTGGCCGGGCAACATCCGCGAACTGGAAAACTGCATGGCGCGCTACGTGCTTCTCGGACCCGAAGAGGCGTTCTACGCGGAGCCCACGGAAAAAAAGGTTTCCCGCTTTACATACGAGCCGACGGAAGACGGGAAAATCCCCCTCAAACGCATCGCCCAGCAGGCCACCCGAAAAATGGAGCGCGACCTGATTCTCAAGGTGCTGCAGGCCAATCACTGGAATCGCCGCAAGGCCGCGGAAACCCTGAAAATAAGCTATCGCGCCCTGCTGTACAAGGTCCGCCAGGCAGGCCTTCCGGCAAAGCATCCGCGGAAAAAGGGGCTGCGGGAAGAGATCGCATTCCCCGCAGGATCCGAGTCTCTCGCCGACTGAATTTTCCTTGCGTCCTTTTTCCATCCTGCTTCCGAGGCATCGCCCGCGCGCGCACTCGTGCCGTGGTTGAAATCGCACACGCCTTGCGCCTTGCTCCTTGCCGTCAATTCCGTTAGCCTAAATTGCCATGGCCAAAGGCGCGGACAAATCGAGCCTGAAAGTTTGCCTTCTTTCACCGCATCCGATGGTTCTGGACGATTTCCATCGCTTGCTCGAACACGCGGGCTTTCATATCACCTCGAAGCTGCTTGATTCGATGCTGCCGCCGGATTTGCGCTCGCTCGAGGTGCCGCGCGCAACCGTGTACGTGGTGGACGTCCACGCCGCGCGCCAGGCGACGGGAGCGCTGCTCGCGAATATCCTCGACCGTTACTCGAACGCGCGCATGCTTGTGGTGGGAGATGATCTCAAGGAACCCGAGAGCTACGCCCTGCTTCGCCAGGGAGTGAAAGGCATCCTCACCTACGCCGAGGCGCGCGCACAACTCGCGACCGCCCTGCCGCAGGTGGCAGCGGGAGGTATCTGGGTGCCACGTACGCTCCTATCCCGGTTTGTGGATTCGATTTTGACCAGCACTCAGGGCCGCCGCCTGCGCGCCGACGCCCCGACCGAGTTGAGCCGGCGCGAACAAGAGGTGCTCACCAGCCTGCTCGAAAATCTGGCCAATAAGGAAATTGCCGACCGGCTGCATATCTCCGAGCGAACCGTGAAGTTTCATGTGTCCAATTTGCTCGCCAAATTCAATGTCCGCCGCCGGGCCGATCTGATTTTGCTTTGCTACCAGCGGCGCGGCGCCGTCGCGTAGCATTCCTCTCCGCGCAGATTCAGCGGCCTATATTTACTCAGACGATGACGTACCATTGCAGAAGTCCGCTCTGTAGTCGAGGCTTGTGTCTGCTGCCTAGCCTGAAAGGAGCATTCGATGCGAAGAGTTCTTGCCTTTCGATCGCCATCAACATATGTCGTGCCGCTTCCGACGTCGGGTAAGCTCCAGAAGAACTTGGCGGGGGCACAATGAGCTATAACTGGATTTGGCCAGATTTCTCCGATAAGGCTGCTCCGAGGAAAGCGATCGTACAAGGTGTGGTCGCCTGCGCGTTCATCGCGTCGGTAGACGCCGGGATAGGGATTTACGCCAACGTCTACCACCAGACATTTCAGGGCTATAACGCCGCAGTACTTGTCGACGGTGCGCTCTTTGCGCTGATTGGCTGGGGACTTTGGAAAAACTCGCGAATAGCGGCGGTTTCGGCCCTCGTGTTAATGGGAATCGAAATCGCCGACAAACTGCTCCACCACCCCAAGACATTCAATTTTGTAACGATATTGCTGCTGCTTGCCATCGTGAACTCAGTTCGCGGCGCATTTGCTCTTCACGGGCAGACGCAAGGGGAGAAACTCAGCAGCGCTCTAAGTACGCCAAAACCGCTCGGCTGATTCCTGATTTACGCGCCAGTGAGAAGGCGCGCCACCGTTCCTTACTGGCACGGCAATCGCTGCTATACTTTTGCCGATGCCCAGCTTTTCCATCGAGAACTTCGGCTGCCGCGCAACGGAGGCGGACGCGTCCGCCATTCGCGCTGCATTGCTCGAAAATGGCTTCGCGCTCGCCGCCGGGCACGCCTCGGCCGACTTTGTCGTGCTGAACAGCTGCACCGTCACGGCCGCGGCGGATTCCCAGACGCGCGAAGCGGTGCGAAAAATCCACGCGGCGAACCCCGCGGCGCGCATCGTCGTCACGGGGTGCTACGCGCAGCGCGCGCCGGAAGAAATCGCGGCCATCGGTGGAGTGGCGTGGGTCATCGGAAATTCGCACCAGGCGGAAATCCCGCGCGTCCTTCAGGAAACGCCGGCGCCGAAGCTTTTTGCCGGAGAAGCAAATTCGCGCGCGACGCCGGATTTCATTCCACTGGCGCGGCTCGATCGCAGCGCAATGTCGCTTGAGCGCGGACACGCGGAAATTCTAGTTGGCGACATCTTCGAGGAGACCGCCGTGCCGGTTGCGCCCGCGGCCCCGATGGCCGCCGGGCACACGCGCCCCATCCTGAAAATTCAGGATGGCTGCAACAATCGCTGCTCCTATTGCGTGATTCCCTTTGTCCGCGGACGCAGCCACAGTCTGCCGCCGGACGGTGTGGTCGGCGAGGTGCGGCGGCTCGTCGCCGGTGGCGTGAAGGAAATCGTCTTGAGCGGAATAAACCTCGGCAGCTACGGCCGCGACCTCACGCCTCGCGCGGCGCTCGCAGACGTGGTGCGGCGAATTCTGGCCGAGACCGGGCTCGAGCAGCTGCGCTTCAGCTCCATCGAGCCGCAGGACATCACCGAGGATTTTGCGGGTCTCGCGGCGGAGTCCGGCCGCATCGCGCCGCATTTTCACGTGCCGCTGCAATCGGGCTCGGATAGCGTCCTGCGCGCCATGCACCGGTGGTATCGCACCGAGCATTACGCCGAGCGCATCGCGCTGATTCGGCGCTTGCTTCCGCATGCGGCCATAGGCGCGGACATCGTCGCGGGCTTTCCGGGCGAGACGGAAGCGGACTTCGAAGCCACGCTCGAATTCGTCGCGCGGCTACCATTTACCTACCTGCACGTATTTTCATTCTCGGCGCGTCCGGGGACGGAAGGCGCGAAACTTGGCTGTGCCGTGGCCTCGGGGGCGATTCGCGAGCGCGCCCGGGCGTTGCGCGCGCTCGGCGAGGAAAAATCCGCCGCTTTCCGCGCCTCGCAAGCCGGGCGGACGATGCGTGCTTTGACGCTCGATAGATGCCGGGACGGCTGGACCGAAGCGCTGACCCCCAATTATTTGAAGGTGCGAATTGCGGGATGCCATCCCGCGAATGAATGGCGCCATGTGCGTGTTCCGGCGGACGCGCAGGCTCTGGCCGAAGGCTTTCCCGCTACTTCCGAGTCGGCTTAATTTTCGAAAATTACTTGCGCCAGGGCCAGGTTGCCGCTGTGCGTGATGGAGAGCGAGATGGTCTTCACGCGCATGCGCGCGGCAAGCTGCGCCGCCACGCCCGCCAAACGAAGCGTGGGCTTCCCGCCCTGCTCATTCGTCACTTCAATATCGCGCCAGCGAACACCGCGGCTCCAGCCGGTTCCGAGCGCCTTCATCGCCGCTTCCTTCGCGGCGAATCGCGCGGCGTAGCGCTCGAATCGGTTCTTGTAGCGCTCGCAGTAGGATACTTCGGCGGGCGTAAACAGCCGCTCGAGAAACGGCGCGCCGTGGCGCTCGATGGCAGCACCCATGCGGTCCACCTCCGCGATGTCCAGTCCCAGGCCGACGATCACTCGTCCCTCGCTTCCGCGCGTCTTGCGAGCGCGTGAATTCCGGCGATTATATAATCGAAATGCGCCCCCGTGGCGTGCGATGCTCAAGGAACGAAATGAAAGCAACCGCCGCGAAGAAGAAGAGTGCGCCGCGAAAACGCTCCGGGAAACGGTTTTCTGAGGGGGCGAACGGCAAATGGACATTGCGGCGCGCGGGGGGATTGCAAGTGCTCGACGCGCCGGCATTCGCGCGGCTTAGATGGCTCGTGCACGGATTCAGCACGCGGCCCGGAGGCGCGAGCGAGCTCACGTCAAACGATAGTGCGCCGAAAGGTAAAAATGACGGCGTGCTGAACCTCGTCCTGAACCTCGGCTTCACCGATTGGGATTCGCGCGAGCGCGTGATAGAGAATCGCGCGAAATTCTTCAGTGCGATCGGCGCGGACAAAATGCGGGCCGTCACGCTGCGCCAGATTCATTCCGACATCGTTCATCGCGTGGATTCGACGGGACCCGATGATGGGGAAGCGCCCAAAGCCGATGCGCTCTTCACGCGTGAGCCGGGCGCGTTGCTTGTCGTCCAGACGGCGGATTGCGTTCCGATTCTGCTTGCCGATACGAAGCGCCGCGCCGTCGCTGCGATTCATTCCGGCTGGCGCGGCACGCTTCGCCGCATTGCCGCGAAGACACTCGGGCGAATGCAGATGGAATTCGGCACGCGGCCCGAAGACGTGATTGCCGCGCTCGGCCCATGCATCGGCCGCTGCTGCTACGAAGTCGGCGCCGACGTCGCAAAGGAATTTCACGCGCAGTTTCCGGAGGCGCGCGAGTGGTTCGACGGCCCCTTCGACGCGCTCGCCTCCGGCGAAAACGATCCCAACTGGCTGCCGTGGCTCACGATGATGCCTCCCGGCCATCAGCCTCCGCCGCCGCGCGTGCATCTCGATTTGATCGCCGCGAATCGCGCGATTCTCGTTGCCGCGGGCGTCGCGCCTTCGAGAATTTCCTCGTGCGGATTTTGCACCGCCTGCCGCGGCGATCTTTTTTTCAGCCATCGCCGCGAACGCACCACCGGGCGCATGATGGCGGCCATCGGAATTCGCTAGGCGTGCGCGGCATCGGGCGGCGCCATGGCGCTTTCCGCCAGCGCGAGCTGGCCGCAGGCGGCCATCACATCCTGGCCGCGCGAAATTCGGACGAAGGCCCGCATATCTTTATCCGTGAGAATTTTTCGGAACTCTTCGACGCGTCTCGCGTCCGGCTTCTCATACGGAAGATCGCCGGGGTTCCACGGAATCAGGTTGACCTTAGCGCGCAAATTGGAAAGCAGCTTCACCACGCGCCGCGCGTCGTCGGGCGAATCGTTGAATCCGCCGAGCAGCACGTATTCGAACGTAAGGTGCTCCCAGGGTCGCAGGGGATAGCGCCGGCAGGCGTCGAGCAGTTTTTCGAGCGGATACTTGCGGTTGACGGGCATGATTTTGTCGCGCTGCTCGTCCGACGACGCATTCAGCGAAATCGCGAGCTTCGGGCGCACTTTTTCCCGCGCCAGGCGTTCGATGCCAGGGATGATGCCGCTGGTCGAAAGCGTGGCGTGCTTGGGCGAGATGGCGATGGCGTTGGGATCGAGTAGGATGCGCAGGGCCGCCATCACCGCGTCGTAGTTCAAGAGCGGTTCGCCCTGGCCCATCAGCACGATATTTGTTTGAGGCTTGAGCGCGGTGCGATTGTCATCGAGCGCAACGAGCACCTGGCCGATAATTTCGCCCGGCGTCAGATTGCGGACCAGCCCCAGCGTGGCCGTCAGGCAGAAATGGCAATCCACGGCGCAGCCCGCCTGCGTTGAAATGCAAATCGTCTGGCGATTTTCCTCCGGCATGAAGACGGTCTCGATCGTCGCGGGTTTTCCGTCGGTGGGACCATCCGGGGCGAGGACGTAGCGCACGGCTCCATCGGACGATACGTGCCGCCGCGCGATTCGCGGCAGCGCAATCGCCGCCTCGCGCGCCAGGCGCTCGCGCAGCGTCGCGGGCAGATTCGTCATCGCGGCGAAATCCCGCCGCCCCTCCGCATAGAGCGCATGGTAGATCTGCGCGCCGCGATACCCCGGCTCGCCGAACTCCTGCACGAACGCGCGCAATTCTTCCGCCGATTTTCCGAGCAGATTTCGAGCGGCGCTAGGCGCATGCGAGGCCATCTTGCGCTCATCATAGCACGCGCGCAGTAGACCGAATCCCGCGGCAGCTATGTCAGTTGACGGGGAGAAAGTCGCGAACCTGTTGGCGGGAAGTGAGGACTGCCATGCCCTTGTGCAGGGCCAGAACGGCAAGAATAAGTAATGCGCCAATGAAACCGGGGCCAGCGTCCTGCGACCCAGCCGGCTCCACGAATGCGTCCACGACGAATATGAGCGCGACAAGGATAAGGACTCGACTCGGCGATGGCCCTCACAATGCCCATGCCGGTCGCTCCCACGTAAAACGAGGCGCCTCCCGGAATCAATATTTCCCGGCGCACGAGCGTTTTTTCATCCTTGAACTTCAAGCCGCAATTTTGGCAGAGATAAGTCCCAGGAGAGAGTGTTGCGAGACAGCCGGGACAGAGCGACGCCATCGCCCCCGCGGCAGTCGTCTCGCCCGAGCCGTGCGGCCGCAAGATGCCGACGAGAAGGCCAACTTTCTTCAAGTCGCCCGAGGCAAAGCGCCAGTACACTTGACTCCCGCCGTTACGGAATTTCAGAGTGAGGGTTCGAGCCAAGAATCCTCCGGCCTTTGCATCCTGCAGGTCTCCCCATCGCACGATGCGAATTCCGCGATCCCAGGCCCAGCCGCTCATCCGTTTGCGCACTCGCAAAGCAATGATGCGGCGCTCGGTGAAAAGCAGCAGGACGATCGGCAGCGAATATGTGTACCATGCGCCACCGAAGAACTGCGCCGCAAAACCGGGCATGGCCTGAGTCTTGGCAATGTAGAAGATCGTCTCACCCGGCTCGAGAACCCGCCGCAATACTTCGCCCAGGCTCTCGAGCGCGTCCTCCGCGCGCTTGCGGAGCTTGTTTTTGGCTCGGCCTTTTGCGTCCGTATAGAGGACATCTTCGCGGACGTTGAATCCATTTCTGTCGATGCGCCGCGGAGGGATCGAGTCGTGGATCGAAATGTCCGCGGTGGGCATACTCGCCTCCAGGTTCCCTGCTTGGCACGCCAGCCTAGATACAACCGCCATTTTGGTCAAGCGAAGAATGGAGCGCCCGTGCAAATGGCAATCGCGGCGCGGGCGTGCGAGAATGGATGCACGCATGTCCTCGACGGCTCACGCGGTACAAAAGGAAATTCTGCCCAATGGACTCGTGGTCCTCACCGAGCCGATGGAGCACGTCCATTCCGTTTCCGTGGGCATCTGGGTGCGCTCGGGCTCGCGGCGCGAGCCGCCGGAGCTGAACGGCATCTCGCATTTCATCGAGCACATGGTGTTCAAGGGCACCGCGCGCCGCTCCGCGGAAGACATCGCGCGCGAAGTGGACCGCGTGGGCGGAATGCTCGACGCATTCACTTCCAAGGAGATGGTTTGCTTCAATACGCGCGTCCTCGACGAGCATTTGCCCAAGGCATTCGACGTCCTTGCGGACATGGTTCTCGATCCGAAGTTCGCCGCGGACGAAATCGCGCGGGAGAAATCCGTCATCCTGGAAGAAATCCGCATGACCCAGGACAATCCCGAGGACCTGGTCCACGAGCTGTTCACCCAGAATTTCTGGAGCGCGAACGCGCTCGGAAGACCGATTCTGGGCACGCCGGAAACGGTCTCGGCGTTCACGCGCGATACGCTCTTCCAATGGTTTCGCCGGTGGTACGCACCCAATCAATTGGTCATCACGGCCGCCGGACATCTTACGCATGCCCAACTCGTGGACCTGGCCGCCACGCATTTTTCAAACTCGCGCCCGGCGAAGACGCCCTCCCGGACGCCCAGCCCCACGCCGCTCCGCACATCACGCTGCGCAGCAAGAGCGAACTCGAGCAGGTGCATCTCTGCCTCGGCGTTCCGGCGCTGCCCATGGCGGACGGGCGCCGGTTCGCCGCTTCCGTACTTTGCAATGTCCTCGGCGGCGGGATGTCCTCGCGCCTCTTTCAGCAGATCCGCGAGCGGCTGGGGCTGGCCTACGCCATTTTCAGCGACCTCAACTCCTACCGCGACACGGGCGTGCTTTCGGTGTATGCGGGGACGTCGCTTGAAACCACCGCGCAGCTTGTGCGCTGCGTGCTCGACGAATTCCGCCGGCTGAGGGACGAGCCGCTCGACGAGGAAGAGCTGCGCCGGGCGAAGGATCATCTTAAGGGCGCTACTCTCCTCGCCCTCGAAGGAAGCGGCCAGCGAATGACCAGCCTGGCGCGCTACCACATCTATTTCGGCCGCCATTTCACGCCGGAGGAGCTGATCGCCATGCTCGAGGCCGTCACGGCGGAAGAGGTGCAACAGTTGGCGCGCGAATTTTTCGAGCCCGCGCGCCTCGCCGCCTCCGTCGTCGGAAACCTCGACGGCTTCGAGCTCACTCGCGACCAACTCGCCTTCTGATTTCGTATAATGATTTCGGGGCCTTGCCACCCGGCTCAAACACGCAGGGCACATGACCTACAAGGTGATGATTGACGACAACTTCCACTACATGGACGAAGAGGAACGAATCACGCATGGCGAGTTCGAGACGCTGGAAGCCGCCATTGAAGCGTGCAAGAAGATAGTCAACGATTGCCTGGCACACGCGTACACCCCGGGAGCGAGCGCTGAGAAGCTGTACGCGTACTATACGATGTTCGGCGAGGACCCGTGGGTTTTGGGCGGCGAGGGCGTGCCGTTTTCAGCCTGGACGTACGCCAAGGAGCGGTGCGCGGAGATTTGCGCCGCCGCCCGATAGTCTTCCCGCGATGGGCATCCTTTGCTCTGACGCCTTCCATCTCCGTGCCGCTGTGCCTCCGTGGCCTCTTTTTTCCTTTGACGCCGCCGCTGCGCTTTGCCATCATCGCGTGCGGAGACTGACCGCATCCCGTTCCGCATATCGATTCTCGCTTCGGGCAGCACGGGCAACTCGGTGTTGCTCGAAACCGAGCGCACTACTCTCCTTATTGACGCAGGCCTGGGCCGCAAGGAGATGCAGCGGCGCTTCGAGGCACTCGGCCGGCGGCAGCCCGCGCGCGTGGACGCCATCCTCATCACCCACGAGCACTCCGACCATTCCAGCGGCCTCGCGCAGATGGCCCGCGAATGGGACTGCCCGGCGTACCTCACCGAGCCGACGCACCGCGAAATCGTGAAAATGTACGCCGAGGACGCCGAAAAGCCCGGCAAGAAAGCCTCCCTGGAGCGCATCGAATATATTCGCGCCGGCGAGCGCTTCGAAATCGGCGATATTGAGGTCAATCCCTTCGCCATTCCCCACGACGCCGCCGATCCCGTGGGCTTTTCCTTCCGCGTGAATGGCGCGAAAGTCGCCATCACGACCGACCTCGGCTATCTGCCCGAACTTGTGAAGCACCATCTCCGCGAAGCCGACTTCCTGATCCTCGAATCGAACCACGACCTCGACATGCTCAAGGTGGGGCCGTATCCGTGGTACATCAAGCAGCGCGTCATGAGCCGCACCGGACATCTTTCGAACACGGTGGTCAGCGAATTTCTGGCCGATGCGGATGTCTTCGACGCCCGCGCGCAATATCTCGTCCTCGCGCATCTTTCCGAGCAGAACAACACTCCGGACGTCGCGCGCATCTCCGCCGAAGAAGCCCTCGGCCGCCGTCCCTCCGCCTGCGCCTTCCGCGGCTCGCTCCACATCGCCGCGCAGCGCACCCCGCTCGGCCCCTTCGAGGTGTAGCGATGAATGAGGGTGACTTCCGCCGCTACTACCACCAAGAAACACATCTGTTTGATGAGGTCTCGCAACATTTCGCTAAGGATGGGTTCCTAACCGCTTTCGACTTTTTTTGCATCGTCATCTGGAAAGCGAACCGTGCAAAGTCAAAGATCGCTGACCGACTGCGGAGCAAAGGCTACACGAACCTCGATGCTGCGGTACACGCCCTCACGTCGCAAATCGCCGCAGCCCCGTCGGCAAAAGAACGGCTGCGCGTCCTGGTTGAAGGCTGGAAATTTCGTCTTCCGATGGCGTCTGCCATTCTGACCGTGCTGTACCCCGAGGATTTCACAGTGTACGACGTTCGCGTTTGCGGCATGCTCGGCGATTTCCAGGCGATTCAGGATAGAGCTGATTTTGAAACCCTGTGGTATGGGTACTGCGGCTACCTCGCGGCTGTTGTCCATAAGGCTCCCTCTAGCCTATCGCTTCGGGACAAGGATCGCTGGCTCTGGGGGCGATCCTTCGCAAAACAACTCAAAACGGATATCTCAAATGGATTTGCCGCGCTTGACCGGCTGGGCGCGGAATCCTTCATGAAGGGCGGTCGCAAGCAACCGAAGGCGCCGCAGCGGAAGATTTTCGCGTGAGATTTCTTCTCAACACCAACACCGCTGTGCGCTGAAACATTTTCTCGGGCGTTTGCGTATCATCACGCATGAGAGGTGAATCATCGTCGAACCGTGCTGGCCCTGTCCTCTGATCTCCCACGTCCGAAGCATGGTGGGCCTGGGGAGAGTCGAACTCCCGGCACGCGGTTTAGGAAACCGCTGCTCTATCCATCTGAGCTACAGGCCCATCGCTACTGCCGGCTCACAAGCCTCAGGTTAGCATACGAGAGAAACCGTGCTCGCATCCCATGTGCATACAATAATACGCTCTCCGTAAGCGCGGGAGCCTGAGAGTTTACGCGCCAGAAGTTTGGCGGGGAAGGCCGGGCTCTCCATGCGAACTGACATACAATGGGCCTCCCATGAGCCTCGTGCGGCGCGCGCTCCTTAAGGCTTCGCAAAGCCCCTGGCTGTGCGCGCGGGCGCCACGCTTCGGTTTCGTCCGGCGCACGGCAAAAAGATTCCTGCCGGGCGAGACGATGGACGCCGCGCTCGCTGCCGCGAGCCGCCTGGCGGAAAATAGGATTGCCACTCTGCTCACGCATCTCGGCGAAAATGTCGAGGACCGTGCCGGCGCCGAAGCCGCCACCGCGCACTATCTTGGCTTGCTCGACCGAATTCGCAGCGCGGGGCTGCCCGCGGAAATTTCCGTGAAGCTCACGCAGCTGGGCCTCGACCTCGATAGCGAATTTTGTTTCGCGAATTTGTCGAAGTTGATCGAACATTCGCTCCGCGAAAAATCTTCCGCGGGAGAACCCGCTCGAAAAATAGTTTGGATTGACATGGAGCACAGCCCCTATGTGGACGCCACGCTCGAACTCCATCGCCGCGCGCACAACGCACACCGCAACACGGGCGTTTGCGTGCAGGCCTATCTCTACCGCACGGAAGACGACGTGGCTTCACTCATCTCCATGGGCGCCGCGGTGCGCCTGGTAAAGGGGGCCTACAACGAACCCCCGGAAATCGCATTCCCGAAAAAAGCGGACGTGGATGAAAATTACTTTCGCCTCGCGCAGATGCTCCTCGGCGCGGAGGCGCGCCGCGCGGGCGTGCGCGCGGCATTGGCCACGCACGATAAAAAGTTAATCGCGCGGATCAGTGCCTGGGCGACGACTCAGGGAATTGAAAGGGACCGGCTCGAATTCGAAATGCTCTATGGGATCGAGCCTCGGGAACAGCTGCGCCTTGTGCGCGAGGGCTATCGGTCGAGAGTGCTCATTTCCTACGGCTCGGCCTGGTTTCCCTGGTTCACGCGACGGCTGGCCGAGCGTCCCGCGAACGCGTGGTTCCTGGCGCGCAATTTATTTTCGGGGTGAGGGACGAGGCACGAGGGATGGCGCGCCGCGCGCGCGATTAGCGCGTGCGTATGTCTTTTTCGACGCGGCCATCGCGCAGCCGGATTTCGCGATGGGCGCGGGCGGCGATGTCGTGCTCGTGCGTGACGAGGATGATGGTATTGCCCTGCTCGTGCAGCTGCGCGAACAGCGCCATGATTTCCTCGCCCGTAGCCGAGTCGAGATTTCCAGTAGGCTCGTCGGCGAGCAGGATCGAGGGATGATTTACAAGAGCGCGCGCGATGGCCACGCGCTGACGCTGGCCGCCCGAAAGTTCGTTCGGCTTGTGCATCATGCGGTCGGCAAGGTCCACCTGCGCGAGAGCCTTCCTGGCGCGTTCGAGGCGCTCTTCAGAGGGCGTGCCGTTGTAGATCAGCGGCAGCTCCACATTATGCAGCGCCGTGGCGCGCGGGAGCAGGTTGAACGTCTGAAAGACGAAGCCAATATCCATATTGCGGATCCTGGCGAGCGCGTCGTCGTCGAGCTGGCTCACGAGCCGGCCGGCGAGCCAGTAGTTGCCTTGCGAGGGCGTATCGAGGCACCCGATCAGATTCATCAGCGTGGATTTTCCGGAGCCGGAGGGGCCCATCACGGCCACGTATTCGCCCTTGCGGATTTCGAGGCTCACTCCGCGCAGGGCGTGCAACTGCTCCACGCCCATTTCATAGGTTTTCCAAAGCTGCTCGGTCTCGATGACGATGCCGGCGGAGACGAGGTCTTCGCGATAGTTCTGTGCGGGTTGGATTTGGTCCGTTGCCACGCGCTGAGGCTCCTGGATTGCGGCTCTCTATGCTATGAACCGGAAGTCTCGTCGCGCTTTGGCGGCGAGTTGTCAACCTTGACGGATGCCCCGGGCCGGAGCGAGCGCAGCGCCTTGTAGTTGCCGGTGACGATCTGGTCGCCTTCTTGGAGGCCGCTGGTCACTTCGATATTCGTCACACCGGTTATGCCGGTCTCGACGGGAACGAACACGGCCTTCCTGCCGCGAACGACGAAAACCCCTTGCACGTCCGTTTCCGCGGAGCCATTGCCCGCATCGGCGCTCGAGGCCGCAAGGGTCACGCTACCGCTCTTGTCTTCACGCGCCTCTTCGAGTTCCTTCTGGGACCGCTCGGCGAGCGCCTGGATCGGAATGGTCAGCACGTTCGACTTATGCGCGGTTTCGATTTTGGCGGTGGTGGAAAGCCCCGGCCGCAAGGAGGGCGGCGGATTATCGAGCGTAACGACAACCTTGAAATCGCGCGCTTCCTGGGTATTCGCCGTGGTTTGGGTTGTGGCGGCCTGCCCCGAGGTTCGCAGGATGGCCTGCTCTCCCACTTCGGTCACGCGGCCCCGGAAGATTTTTCCCGGGAGGGCGTCAATAGTGACATCGGTGGGCTGGCCGTCTGCAACACTGGCGATGTCCGTTTCGTCCACTTTCACCTCGGCGGTTACAACGCTCATATCGGATATATTCAGCAGGAAGCTGCCCTCGGAATTCTGAATTCCGGGCACGACGTTTTCGCCCACGCGCACGTCAATGTAGGTGACGATACCGGAGATGGGCGCGCGGTAGGTGGTCTTGCGCAGCACGTCCTTCGTGTGCGTGAGCGTGGCGCGTGTCGCATCCGCGGAGGCGCGGGATTGTTCGCGGGCCGCGATTGTCTGATCCACTTGCGCCTGGGTGGCGCTGAATGCCGCCAGCGCTCCATCGTAGGTGGCCTTGCTCGCGTCGTAATCCTGCCTGGAGATGAGCTGCTCCTGATAAAGCTGCTGCGATCGCTGCCAATCGAATTTGGCCTTGTCGAGGTCAGCCTGCTTCTGCGCCAAAGTGGCAACGGTCGCGTCATAGTTGGAAGCCGCGGCTTTCGATCCCATTTCCGCCGCTTGTAAGCTCGCTTCTTGCGCTTCCACATCGGCCCCCGGCTGGATATTTTCGAGATGGAGCAGGACGTCTCCTTTCTTGACGTAATCTCCCTCCTTGACCACAATGTCCGTAATCTTTCCGAAGCCTTCACCGAGAACGTTGGTGTAGTTCTGGGGCCGGATTTCACCCGAGGCGGTCACAATGGATGTAAGGTCCTGCCGGACCACGGGCCCGGTTTGAACCGTGACCACGCCCTTATTCATTTCATAGATGCTGATCCAGACGATGGCTCCCAGGGCGACGACCACGCCTGCGCCAGCCGCTATTTTCTTCCAAGGCTTCAATCCATTAACCTTTCGGGCTACGGTTCGGATTAGAACGTATGTTTATCACACGTTGATAAATTTGATAAATACGGGCCGGCGGACCGAGATGCTTCCTGACGGCAAGGCACGGAGGCCCTTCGCTTGACGCTCCCAGCGCGAACGCGCCCCCCGTGGCGGCGCCCGCACCGGCGTCACACATATTCTAGTGCGATTCGGGTTGGAAGCAAACAGTTACCAAGGATGCGTGCGAAGCAACAAGCGAGGCAACCTGTCTTTCTGCATGAGACTCCAATCATGCAGGATAGAAGGGGTAGGGAGGAGTGTATCATTGACCTGTACGTTCGGGCAGGTTAAGATTTCGAGCAAATTGAGACAAGGTGAGATTATGGGCCGATTCGATAGGTTATGCGCGTTCGCCTTGTTGGCGGGGAGCGTAGCGCTCGCACCGCTTGTTTATGCCAGTGCTCAGCAGCAAAATCAGCCGGATCAGCAACAACAACAGGATCAAACCTCCAAGAATACAGCGAAGGAGAAGCAAACGAAGGAAAGGGACCTCTATAAGGAACTCGATTCACAGTACAAGAGATGGCTCGACGAAGACGTCATTTACATCATAACCCCCGAAGAGCGCAACGCCTTTCTTCACCTCCAGACCAACGAAGAGCGCGAGCAATTCATCGAGTCCTTCTGGCAGCGGCGCAATCCCGATCCCGATTCTTCCGAGAACGCATTCAAGGAAGAGCACTATCGCCGCATCGCGTACGCCAACGAGCATTTTGCCGCAGGATTGCCCGGGTGGAAATCCGACCGCGGCAGGATCTACATCGTGTGGGGGCCGCCCGACAGCATAGACGAGCATCCGACCGGAGGGAACTACGAGCGTCCCGCGGACGAGGGCGGCGGAGAAACTTCCACATTCCCCTTCGAAGACTGGCACTACCGCTATCTGGAGGGAATCGGCGAGAACATTGACCTGGAATTCGTGGATACCACGATGTCCGGCGAGTATCGCTTCACCACGGACCCCAGCGAAAAGGACGCGCTGATGTATATTCCGGGAGCGGGGTTGACCGAGCTGGAAGAGGAAGGGGGAGCCACGAAAGACGACCGGTTCCGTAATGCCGACGGAACGCACATGGAGGAACTGGACGGGCAATACGGGCTAACCCAACACTTGAATGAATTCAACCGTGTCGATCTTTATGCCAGCGTATTTAAGCCTCCGCCGGTGAAATTCACGGACCTCGAGGCAGTGGTCACGTCGCGCCTGGTGCGCGATCAGGTCAAATTCAGCTATCGCTACGATTTCCTGCGCATCACTTCGGATACGGTGCTGGTGCCCATCACGGTTTTGATACCGCGGCGGCAGATGAGCTTCCAGGAGAAGAGTGATGTGGATTCAGCGACATTGGACCTTTTCGCCAGGATTACGAGCCTGAGCGGCCGGGTGGTGCAGACGTTCGAGGACACACTCAACGCGGATACTCCGGCTTCCCTCCTGCAACACTCGCTCGCCGGCTCGGAAATTTATCAGAAGGCCGTGCCGCTCAGCCCGGGCCTCTATCGCCTGGACATCGTGATCAAGGACGTAAACAGCGGCAACGTGGGCGTGGTGAATGCGCGGCTTCCCGTGCCGCGCTTCGAGGACGGCCAGTTGAGCTCGAGTTCGCTGATCCTCGCCGACGAAATCACGCCTGTCTCGATGAAGGATATCGGGCTCGGCCAGTTTGTTCTGGGCGATGTGAAGGTGCGGCCCAAACTGGATGCGACATTTTTGCAGAGCGATTACATGGGAGTTTTCCTTCAGCTGTACAACCTGAAGGTGGACGACAAGACACACAGATCCGACGCCTCCGTGGAATACCGTGTGGTGAAAACCGACGCCAAGCCGGCGGGAGATGCATCCGAGGCGCCTCCGGTGTTGAAGTTCGACGTATCCTCGGATAAGCTTCCCGAGCACGGCGAGGAACTCACGCTGGAAAACAAGATTACGCTCGGATCGCTTTCGCCCGGCAAGTACAGACTGGAAATTGCCGTCACTGATAATCTCGCCAAACAGACGATTACGCCCACGGCGGATTTTACTGTGAGGACCGCGCCCGCGCGGACGGCAGAACAGGCTTCGCAGGGGAGGTAAGAGGTTTTGAGTCTCCAAGCGATTCGCGCCTTGGCGGTGGGAGCGCTGGCTTGTTTATTGGCGCTGCCGCTTGCAGCCGCGCCGAATACGGGCAAGATTTCCGGTGTGGTCGTTGCTCCGGATGGCACTCCCCAGCTGGGCGCGACGGTCGTGGTTTCCTCCGACCAATTGTTCAACGCTTCGCCTCTCCTGCTGCTGACGAACGACCGGGGGCTTTTCTTGACGGCGAGCCTCCCGGCCGGTTTCTACTCGATTAAAGTGACCCTCGCGGGATTCCTCCCGACGATCGAGCAACACATTGAGGTGAGCGGCGAGCGCACCACGCTGCTCGAGATCGTCCTCGGCTCGGTTTTCTCTTCTTTCGAAAAGCTTCGCCGGCAGCCGGGCCAGCAAGTCTCCAACGATGACTGGACATGGGTGCTGAGAACCTCGGCGTCCACGCGGTCCGTGCTGCAATTTCAAGATGGCGCGATCCCCCTCGCTGGCGAATCTTCGGATACGGTCCAAACAGATGCGCATCACGGGCTTGTGGAAGTCACCTCGGGTGGGGACCACCCCGGCTCGATCGCTGATGGCTCTAGTGCGCCTGGCACGGCGTTCGTGTACGACATGGGACTCGGGGCGCGGCAGCAGCTTTTGATGGCCGGCCAGTTCAGCTATGAGGGCGAGGGAGTTTTGCCGGACAGCGGTTTTGCGGGCGAATGGCTGCCATCGGGGAAGGAAGGCATTGGGCCGGCGACGACGTTCGTCGTTCGTGAGTCTCATCTGGGACCGGACGGCCCGGTCTTTCGAGGCTTTTGGACGTCGTATGACGACCAGTTTGCGCTTGGTGATGGCATAAGCGTGCGCTACGGCACGGAATACATGCTTGCCGGCTTTGAGGGAACTGCCAGAGCATTACGGCCGCACGGCGAAGTGGCCATGCATCTGGGCGAGAACTGGCGGGTATCCGCCACGGTCACGGCGGATCCCTGGCGGGCGGGCTCCGCTTCGCCCGATGCACTGGCATCGGCTCTGGGCGCCCTGGATGCATTTCCTACCCTGATGGTCCGCAATGGCCGCCCTCTTTTCGAGAACGATTGGCACGAGGAAATCGCCGTGGGACGCGCTCTGGGCCCGAAAGCGAGTGTGAGTGCCGCAGTGTTCCGCGACAGTTCGACGCAAACGGCCGTCATCGGACGCCGCAGCACATCAGGCCCCGATTTCCTGCAGGACTATTTCTCCGAGGCATTCGCCTATGATGGAGGGCCTTCCGGATCGGCGGGAGTCCGCGTTGCTTACCAGCGAAAATTCACCGGCGGAGTGGGCGCCACGATTGTCTACTCGTATGCAGGAGCGCTGGCTCCTGACGAGAACGCTGCCGAAGGAGCCCTGCACCTGCGCGATGGATTAGCGACACGGTATCGCGATAGTCTGGCTGGCCGGGTTTCGGCCACATTGCCGCATTTCCACACGAAACTGACGGCGGGTTACAAATGGCTCAGCGGAACCACAGTGTCCCAGCAAGACCCCTACGGCGAGTCCCTCTATCAGCTCGATCCCTATTTGAGCATGGAGATATGCCAGCCCCTTCCGGCCTTCTTCCCGGGCCATATGGAAGTCCTGGCCAATGTGGGAAACCTGCTCGCGCAAGGATACGTCTCGGTTCCCACGCGTCAGGGAAACGTTGTCCTTGTTCCCTCATATCGCTATCTTCGAGGCGGGTTGAGCGTCCAGTTCTGAAGCTTTCTTCCGGCTACTGAAATCGGGAATATGGTTCCAGAAACCGGATATGGGGAGAAGACGCTTCTGGAGACGCCTGGGAAGGAAACAAAATAGGTGACTTATATCTGCTAGAATCCGTGAATCGCTGGAAGCTCACGTGCTAGCATAGTTCCAGAATTCATAGGCGGCGAGTAACCGGAATGAACAATAGTCTTCGAATGCGGCTGGGAGCGGTAATCCTGGCGCTCTTAACCGCGGCAGCGGTCGTTTTTGCCATCCTCAATTTCCAGCAGCGTTCCAGGTTCATTTCGCCGGACGATGGCGTCACATGGATGGATACGGCCCAGGGGGTGATGGCGTGGCACGTCACTGCCGGATCTCCCGCCGACCGCGCGGGAATTCGGCAGGGCGACTACGTGGAATCCATTCACGGCACGGCGATCCATCGCGCCACGGACGTTACACGGTTGCTCTGGAGGGCAGGCCCATGGACCGAAGTCCGCTATGGAATCCGGCGCAGCGGCGAATCCTTTCAGACGCCGCTGGTTACGGTGCCGCAGGAAAATCCCGGTTCCATCGAGAATTACCTGCGCATCACGGCGCTGCTCTATCTTTTCATCGGGCTGTTCATTTTCTTTCGGCGGTGGAACGCGCCACGCGCGATTCATTTCTACGTATTTTGCCTGGCCTCTTTCATCCTGTATAGCTTCCATTACACCGGCAAATTGAATTCGTTTGATTGGATCATCTACTGGGGCAACGTGACAGCGCTGCTTCTGCAGCCGGCGCTGCTCGTGCATTTCGCGCTCGTGTTTCCCGAGCGCCGGAGCGCGCTTTGGCCGAAGCTTACCGCTGTCTACGTCATTCCTGCCGCCCTCCTCGCGTTACACACGTTCGTCACCAAAGGCACGCTCGGCTTCCTGCCTTCGATTGGCAGCCGCATCATTCTGGACAGGATTGAGCTGGTCTACCTGGGCGGCTATTTCCTGCTCGCGGCGGCGATTTTCCTGGCGAGCTACTTGCGCGCGCCCAGCGGCATCCTGCGGCAGCAATTGAAATGGGTGACGGCGGGAACGCTCGCGGGAATTTTGCCGTTCCTCCTCTTCTATGTCGTGCCGCGCCTGATCACCATAGTGCCTCAGCCGTGGATGAAGCTTTCCGTTTTTTCTCTCGCGCTGATTCCGCTCTGCTTTGGCTACGCAATCATCCGCTACCGGTTGATGGACGTGGACATCATCTTCAAGCGCGGTTTGGCCTACACCTTTGCGACTGCCGGCGTCGTAGCCGTCTACTTCGCGGGGATCGGGCTGATCGGCGAATTCTTTCACACGGCCTGGGCGGCCGGCCCTCTGGGGGCCGTAATCGCCGTGGTGGTGGCCGCGTTCCTGTTCCAACCGCTGCGCGATTGGGTGCAGACCCGTCTCGATCACTTTTTTTATCGCGACCGGCTCGACTACCGGCGCACGCTCATCGAATTCGGACGCACACTGACCAATGAGGTGCGCCTCGATGCGCTGGTCGGTTCTGTGCTCGACCGGGTTTCGCAGGCCCTCCTCGTGGACCGCCTGGCCATCTTCCTCGAGGACGCGGCGCACCCCGGCCATTTCGTTCTTTCGCGCTCCATGGGGCTGTGGCCCGAAGGCCCGCTCGATTTGAGTTTTCTCGGTGCGTCGCGGCCGGCGCTGGAACGCGGCTGTCTGTTCTTTGAATCCGCGCGCGCGGCCACGGAGGAAAGCGCCCCGGTCCGCCGCACCATCGAGGAACTTGGCTTGAACTATTTCATCGCTTGCCGCTTCCGCGACCGCACGGCCGCCGTGCTGGGCCTGGGCAAAACGGTGGACGGCGATTACCTTTCGAGCGACGACCTGGAATTGCTTTCGACCATCGCCGGCTACGTCGCCATCGCCATCGAAAACGCGCGGCTCTACCAATCGCTCGAGCAGAAGGCCGTGCAAATCGAGCGCCTGAAGGATTTCAGCGAGAACATCGTGGAATCGTTGCGCATCGGCGTGGCCACCGTGGACCTGGAAGGCCGCGTGGAATCCTGGAACCCTCAGATCGAGGATCTGCTGGAAATTCCGCGGTCGAGCGCGCTGGGCCGCAAGCTCGGCGAGGTTCTCCCAGAAGACCTGGACGCGGAAGTAGCGGCGCGCGCGGAGAGCGAACACGTTTCCGGTATTTACAAATTTCACCTGCGCACGCACAGTGGCCGGCACCTGGTGGTGAACGCTTCGATGGCGCCTCTGCTGGGCAAGGATGGAGCGCGTCTGGGCCGGCTGATTCTGCTCGACGACATCACCCAGCGCGTGCGCATGGAAGAGCAGATGCTGCAAAACGAAAAACTCACGTCCCTCGGATTGCTCGCCGCAGGCGTGGCGCACGAGGTGAATACGCCGCTCGCGGTCATCTCGAATTACATCCAGATGCTGGCCAAGCAGATTCCCGCCGACGATCCCCGGCAGAAAACAATCGAGCGAATTGTGAAGCAGACCTTCCGCGCCAGCGAAATCGTCAATCACCTGCTGAACTTCTCGCGCACCGGCGCGGCCAGCCCCGCCGAATTGGATTTGAACTCCGTGCTCGAGGAGACGCTCGCGCTGATCCAGCATCCCTTCAAGACCGCCCGCGTAACCGTGGTCCGGAATTACGGCGAGAAGCTGCCGTACGTCCTCGGCTCATCCACGCGCCTGCAGCAGGTTTTCCTGAACCTGTTCATGAACGCGCGCGACGCCATGCCGGCGGGCGGCATGCTCGAGGTGCGCACGGCGGCCCGCAACGGCTCGGTGGAAGTCGAAGTGACCGACACCGGAATCGGCATCCCGCCCGAGCACCTCAACCGGATTTTCGATCCCTTTTTCACCACCAAGGCCTCCAGCAAGGGCACCGGACTGGGTCTTTCGGTGAGCTACGGCATCATCAAAGAGCACGCGGGCAAGGTGGACGTGCGCTCGACGCAGGGCAAGGGCACGTCATTCCGCCTGGAATTTCCCGCCGCCAGAAAAGCCGTTCATGCCTAGGGGATCCATTCTCGTCGTGGATGATGAAGCGGAAATCCGCGACGGGCTCGAAGCGCTGCTCACATCCGAAAGCTTCGACGTCACACTGGCTGAAACGGGCGAAGCGGGCCTTCAGAGGCTCGAGGATCGGCCCTTCGATTTGATGCTGCTCGATGTGAGCCTTCCGGACCGCAACGGCCTTGACATGCTCCGGGAAATCCGTCTGCGCGATCCCCATCTCTCCATCATTCTGATAACGGCCTACGGCTCGATTGATATGGCGCGCGCGGCCTTCAAGAGCGGCGCGCAGGACTACATTACCAAGCCGTGGTCGAACGACGAGCTGATCGCGCAGATTTCCCTGGCCATCGAAGGCCGGCGCCTGCGCGAAGAGAACGTTCAGCTCAAGCGCGCGCTCAAGCAGCGCTACAACTTTCCCAATATCGCCGGCAAGAGCGAACGAATGCTTGCCGTGCTCGACCTGGTGGCGCAGGTGGCGCCGTCGCGCTCGACCGTGCTGATTTCGGGCGAAAGCGGCACCGGCAAGGAGCTCATCGCCAAGGCCATTCATGCGGCTTCATCGCGCGCCGACAAGGCGTTTATCCCCGTCAATACCGGCTCGATTCCCGTGGATTTGCTCGAATCGCAGCTTTTCGGCCACGTAAGGGGAGCGTTCACCAGCGCCATCGCCTCGAAAAAGGGATTGTTCGAAGTGGCCGACCAGGGCACGATTTTTTTCGACGAAATTTCGACCATCAGCCCCGAAACGCAAGCCAAGCTCCTGCGCGTGATTCAAGAGCGCGAATTCATGCGTCTTGGGGGCACCGAGACAATCAAGGTGGACGTGCGCATCCTGGCTGCTTCCAATGAAGACCTGAGGAAGCTCGTCCGCGATGGCCGCTTCCGCGAGGATTTGTATCACCGCCTGAACGTGATCTCGATTCATCTGCCGCCGCTGCGCGAGCGCAAGGAAGACATTCCGCTTCTGATCGCGCGTTTTCTCGGACAGTTCTGCCGCGAAAATGGCAAGCCTCTGTGCGGATTCACGCAAGGCGCGATGAAATTGCTGATGGACTACGACTGGCCCGGCAATGTGCGCGAGCTGGAGAATGCCGTCGAGCGCGCCATCGTGCTCTCGAACCAGCAAACGATTGACGCGGACCTGCTGCCGGAAAGCGTCCGCACGTGCGAGATCGCAAAAGGCGTGCGGCTGCAGCTCGCCGAGTTTTTGCCTCCCCTGCCGGGGGATCCCCGCGCCCGCGCGGCGGAGCCTGCCCCATCCCTATTTGAAATTCTCGAGGAGGTCGAGCGGCGCATCATCGTGGAAATGCTCGAACGCACGAAGGGGAACCAGACCGAGGCCGCCGAAAGCTTCCAGATTCCGCTGTCCACGCTGAACCAGAAAATCAAGCGCCTCGGCATAGATATTCACCGCCGCTCCGGAGCTGGGCGCGTCGCTCCCGGCAATGGCGGTGAATCCGCCGAATTCTTGCCCGGAAAATGACACCTGCCTGAGTTCTTGAGCCATGGAAAGTCCTCGCTGAGGCCTTCGGCTCGGCCGCGACACCCTGCGTCAACTACTTGGAAACAAAGGGTATAGCACTACTGAGCTAGCACTGCATTGCAACTTAAGCTACAGGTTCCAACGCGGTGCTTGTGCCGGAGTGTCTTCCCAGTTGAAAATGCAATCAGGGCCATTGCAGACGGTTCAGACCGGCTGATAGCCAGCCTTCAGCTGGCAGGTGGAGTTCAATTCATGGCAGTGGAATTCAGCGAAGCGCAACTGGACACTCTGGAACGGCGCGAAGGTCACTTGTCAATCCTGGCGGCCATAATGGTCCTCGTCATGGGCGCAGGCGTGGCGCTGCTGATGTACCCGCTCGTGTTTGGGCACCAAGACGAGGCGAACAAATGGACCATGCGGTTTGCTTTTGTCGGCTTCTGTGTCCTCACGCTCCTGTTCGTGGCTTATCTCATGAGTCGCCGGCGAACCATGCGGCGGCTGAAACAGCAGTTGGTATCGGAACTCAAACGCAATATTGACCTGCGCCACCAGGCCAACGTGGACTTGCTGCATACCATACCGGACTTGAACCAATTTCGCGACCGGCTGGCAATGGAGTTCCGCCGGGCCTTGTCCATGGAGCGAACGCTTTCGATCCTGGTGGTCAAGGTGAAGCTCGCCACCGGCCTTGCCGACGCAGAGGAGAAATCCGCCATGGGCGAGGCGGCCCGGTCCGTCTCCCGCAATTTGCGATCGAGCGATTCGATGTATCTCTTTGGACCGGGTCTGTTTGGCGCCGTAATGCCGGATACGGACACGAAAAGTGCAAACCACGTCGCTTTACAGCTGGATGGAACGCTGCGATCCCTGGGACCGAAGAGCAAATTCTCCTTTGAAACCTCCGTTCACAACTATCCCGAGCACGTGAAAAGCGCGTATGAGCTGGAAAAGATGGTGTCCTCTCTGATTTTCGAGAAAGAGCCGTGGGAGAGCGTGGACGCGCGCTGACACGGAATGATGTAAGCCAGAATTCTCTTCTTCCATCCGTCGCCGACTGGGCGAGGCTTCAACAGAAAACCCCATGACGATGCCAAGGGGGGTCGCCTTCGCTACCGGGTTACGCGCGTTTTTGTTCCGCCCTTCGCGAGAAGGGTCTTTATCTGGTGATCGACGTCCAATTGCTCAGCGGATTCTTCGTCGGCAGTCGTGCGCATTACGTCGAAAGCGGGCATGCGGGCGACCGTGGGATAGCTCTTGTCGGTGCCGCGCACGGAGAACCAGATCGCGCGATTCAGAATTTCCGGGTCCGCGAGGTCCTCGGAGTCGAAATCCTGACGCTCGCTCTCGCGAATCCAACGTGCGGTATCGCGATCGGCGGAAGGCTGCACCAGCAGATTGTTCGGCGCAATATTGGGAACCACCGCCTGGTAAGGAGTTAAATCGGGCTGCGCCTGGAAAATATCAATGGGCGAGGCCGAGGCATCGAGCTGATTCATGGGCGATATGCCGAGGAGAAGCTCCATGGTGCGGATCAGGCTGACCGTGCTGTGGTACTGATGAACGAGGGCACCGGGGCGATTGTAGGCGCTGATGACGAGAGCGGGAGAGCGATGCGCGTCCACGTGGTCGGGGCCATTTTGCGCGTCGTCTTCGAGGACGAAAATGGCTGTGTCCTTCCAATAAGGGCTGGACGAGACTTCCTGTACGAGCAATCCAAGCGCGTAGTCATTGTCGGCGACGTAGAACTGCGGTGTTGGCATGTGCGGACGGAAACCGCTGGTGTGATCATTGGGCAGATAGACGATGTTGAAGGCGGGAAAGGCATCGCGCTCACCTTTCCGCAGGGCATCAACGTAGCCGCGGAATTCTCCCAGCCAATTCGAAATGCGGGAATAACCCTGGAAACGGGGATCGGAATTGGAGCTGGAGATTAGGGCGGCGCTTGGAGATTGGGATTCCACCGCGGCGCGGTAGGAATCGGTCGTCATGGAATCGGGCGTATAGAGATCGAATTCGCGATGCGTGGGACTGGAATGGCCCTCCAGTGACTTTTTCAGCGGGAAGGCGACAACGGTGGGCGTGACGTCGGGATACTCGCGCTCGCGATTCGCGTTGAAAGCGTCCATTTGGGCTTGCGAGATGGTGACGACACACTCGCCGTCCGTACGGTAGGTGAGGCCGGCGCGAGCGGCAGCGTCCCAGAGATAGAGCGTCGCCGGCTCGGCCACGTCGCGCGAGCCGTTCAGGTAAGGGACGTAGCGCTGGATGAGATGAGCGAGATCGTCCGGGGTGGCGGGAACAGGGAGAATAGGCGGCAGATCGCGGCTCGCCCAGATCTCGGGCTCACGATTGGTTCCCTGGAAATCATAGGCGTGGCCGCGGTCCGAATAATTCCAGCGATAGGCTTTGTCCACGTAATCGGAGGAGAAAGCGGCGTCGGTCCAGTTGTGGCCGTCGGGGCTGGCCTCGGAATTCACGAAGAAGCGGTCGAGGAGACCGAAACGCAGGGCCAGGGCGTGCGCGTTGGGAGTGATCTCCTGTGGCGGGCCACCTGGCTGGCGCGCGCCTGAGCCATCGCCAAAAATGGCAAGAGCGGAATCGCCGTCGGCGGGCTGGCCGTCGCCGGATTTTCCGACATCGCCGAAAACCTGATCGTAGGTGCGATTCTCGCGAATGATGTAAATGACGTGATGAATTGGAGACGCCCCGCCGAAGAGATGCACGTCTGCCGCTCCGATCAAGCCATCGTTGCGCATTACCTGGTTTGTGTAATCGACGAGGGTACGCGCGTCCGGCTCGGCGATTTGAGAGATCGTTCCGGCGATCAGCGCGACGTCGTATTCGCCGCCCTGGTGCGTGCGGCCGGTTCCGGCGGGGAAACGGTCGTTGGCGGTGTTGGGGGCGCGTCCGGAATCGTTGGCGATGAGAGAAGAGCTTTCAAAGCCGGTCCCCTTTCCGTTGGCAACGAAGAGCGAGCCATCGGCGACGGCGATAGCCGACGGATACTGGCCGGTGGGGATGAAACCGAGCACTTGGCTGCGCTGGGGCGATTTTTCATCCTCATCGCCCGCGGATTTCTCCGCCTCTTTGGGCGCTGAGGCTCCCATGGCCGCAGGCCCCAGAGCGACCACAGCCACGGCGTTGCTGTGAGCGTTGGCGACGTAAAGCGTGGCGCCATCGGCGCTGAGGGCCAAGCCTTCGGGTGAACCTCCGGGAAGCGATTTCTCCGACAAGCGCACCGAGACTGTTTCCACGACGAGATCGCGGGAAGGATCAATCACGGAAACGCTGTCGTCATCGGAATTGGCGACGTAGAGGCGAGTGAGCGCGGCGTTGAAGAGCATCGCCGTCGGGTGGCGGCCGACGGGGATAAACGTAACGGGCTGCTCAGGATGAACCACGTCCACGGCGGCGACGGAAGCCGTGGCCCAGCCGGAAACGAAAACCTTCTGCGTCTCGCGGGAGCCCGGCGGGGTCCAGGGGGCAACACCATAGGGATAGACAAAATGGCCGGCGTGACCGTCGCTGAGGTCCACGCGGATTAATCGGCGCTTGAAGCGAAGGTTCTGGATGATGCCGAGGTTGTCGCCGAGATCATTGGCGAGAAAAAGCGAACCGCCGTCGGCGCTGAGGGCGATTCCCAGGGGATATACCGGCTCCTCATTATCGTTGTAGCGCGGCGAAGACGCTTCAGCAGCAAAGCCGCTGACGGAAATGAAAGGCGCGGCAACCTTGGTGTCTGGACCGTTCGAAGCGGGTGAAACCGGTTGGGCGGCATTCGGGCGAAAGCGAAACATCCAAATTTTGTTTTCGAAGCCGCCGGAAACATAGAGAGTGTACGCGCCGGTGGGGTCGGGTTCGGGAGAGAAAGCCGCGCCCACCTGAGCGCTCTGCGGGGTGGGGAAATAGACGTTTTGGATGACTTGCGGCACAGGCTGAGCGTTGAGATCGAGAACAGAGATGGACTGTTGCTCGGGACTCGTGGCGGCGTTGAACTGGATGCCGTAGCCGCTGTTAACGCTGACGAGGTAGCGGCCGCCGCCGTCCTTTGCCGCGTGGTCGGGACTGCGGACAAATGCAACGGGCAGAGAGCCGACGGCGGGAAGGCCGGTGGTTTTGTCGAGGATCAGCGAACCCGCCGGCGTGATGGGTCGGCCTTCGGAGGCAGGCTCGTTGGCGACGGTGCTTTGATTTTGAGCGGAAGAGAAAGCGGCGGCCAGGGCAATAAGCACAAGCGCCGGGGGAGCGAGTCGTGTGAAGGATCTTTGGAATTGGCGATTCACGCTTAGCCCTCCGATAGTGCGAAAAAGATTTGGGAAATGCCCGAATTCGCGCCTCAGAGGTTAAAGGCAGGTGCCCTGTTTGTGCAACTGTTTCCCCCGATGTGGAAAACGCCATAGCCCGTAAAAGCGGCGTCCTGGGCATCCGTGACGCCCGTTGGCCGTCCTAACTTGGCCTCAGAATGTGAAGCGCGCGCTCACTTGCAGGCGGCGCGCTTCTGTGCCGTCGGGGTTCATGGCGTCTCCGCTGCCTGTGTAATAATTGCTTACGGGTGTGAGCCCGCAGGTCGCCGGGCAGGTACCGCTTTCATTAAAGGCTGACGAATGCATGCCCGTCGGCGACCAACTGTTGCTGATGTTGAATACTTCGACGTTGAGATATAGCTTATAGCGTTCACTGAACGGGAGAATCTTGCTGAGGCGGATGTCGTCGCGGTACGAAGCCGGCTGGAACACGGAGTTCATCGGCAAGAAGGGCACCCGACCGCTCAAACCATAGCCATTGATTGAGAAGTTGCTGAACATCCCTGTTACGGGGGTGCCACTCACACTGATGGTAGGGGCACCATACGGCCGGCTGCTATTGACCGTCATAATCGAGGACAGCTCCCAATTGTTCACCAGGTAGGTATAGACAGCACCGTCTCGATGAGTGATGGTAGGCGTCCAAATCCAGGATGCCACCAAACGCTGGGGCTCGTCTTCCAGGCCATCGGCCCTGTCCAATTTATAATTCCCGTTGACGAGCCAGTAGTTGGCGCTGCTGAGGAAGATGTTCTGGTTTTCCTGGCCGTAGCCTTGCCCGTCGTCGATTTCATGAGACCAGGTGTACGAAACAGCCGCCTGGAACCCGTGGGAAAACCTCTTATCGAGCTGCAAGGCGAGCGCGTTATAGGAACTGGTGACGCCGTTTCCATCCTCATACATCCCGCCAAAGTTTGCATTGGGCCGCTTGCCGGTAACTCCTCCAACCCCAAGCAAGACGGGCGTCGTATATGTGCCCCCGGGAATCGCATATGTGGCCGTAGTGGTATTCGAAGGCGGAGGCAGGTTCGTGTCGAAAACGCTGTACAGGTCTATCCCCTCGCTCCAGACGTACGAACCGGTAATCGTCATGCTACTGGTCAGCTGGCGCTCGACGGAGAAGATACCCTGCTCGGAGTAGGGATTCCTAAAGTTGGGCGCGGCAAACTGAACATTTAAACCGCCCGTGGCGGTTGCGCAAGCGGGAAAAGAGCTGAAAACGGCCGGGAAAACCGGGCCGCATGTTTTCTGCGCCGGGATGCTGCTCGATAAGCTAATCGTTTGCGTGGTGACGCCATTGGCTGTGAACAGATCCTGAAGCGTTGCGCCCATTACTCGAGCGTAAAACATGCCGTAGCCGGCGCGCAGAACAGTCTTATCGTCCAGCCGGTACGCCAAGCCGACGCGCGGCATGATGTTCGTATTCGGAGAGTTGATGCGGCAGGTAAGCGGAACGGCCGGGTTGCAGACCGGCGGCTGGGGAATCTGCGAATACTCATACCGCGCGCCAATGGTGACGGTAAGCTTGTCTGTGGCTCTCCACTGGTCTTCGGCGTAAAAGCCGTAGTAGTTGATCCTCGTAGTGACATTCGGATTCCCGAAGGCCTGAGAAAAAGTTGTCCAGTCCTTTGCGCCCGTAGTGTTTCCCGTAAAGTCCTTTGCGAAATTGGTGGCACCAGCAACCGCGCCAGAGTAATTATAGCTGCCGTTGGCGTTTTGTATGAAATGGCTGAAATCGTTGGTGGTTTCAAAATCCATGCCGAACTTGAAGACGTGCCTGCCCCGGGTCCAGGCAATATCATCGGCCAGTTCGTTGCGGGTTTCGTTGGGTTCGACGCGCGGCAAGTAGCTGGCCGCTCCCAACGTCACGCTTGACACAGACAGGTCCAGGAGCCCTAGCACCCCGTTCAGGGCGGGATTGAGGTTGTCGCCCTGCAGATCCGTATCCCAGCCATAACGGAAGTTGTTCACGAGGTTGGGGCTCAAAATAGAAGTCCACGTGGCCTTCCCGTTGCGCACGCGCACATAGTCGTTCCCATTGTTGTTGAGTCCCGCGCCGCTGGTGGAGGAGACCAATGTCTGCTGAAGACCGTTGGGCGACAGGAAATGCAGGTAATTAAAGCTGAAGCTAAAGGTGTTGCGGTCCGAAAAGTGGTAATCGATCCTGCCAAAGGCCAGGTCCTGATCCACGCTACGCGGAACCTGGCCGAAGAAGCGCGGAAGGAGTGTGTTGATGGCGGCGCACTGCGCCGCAGTCGGGGTCGGGACGCCAGGGACACAGTTGTTGAAAGCCTCGCCTGAGATGACGGAGCTGCTGTAGCTGTCCACGATCGGAGAGTCAATGCGCGTGAAGTCGCCGTTGAGGAAGAAGAACAGCTTGTCCTTGATAATCGGGCCGCCCAGGCTGGCCCCGCCTTCCACGCGCCAGTAATTGGGATTGATGCCCAGGGCAAAGGGGTCTGTGGCATTGAAGTCCTTGGTGCGGTAGAACCAGAAGGCCGAGCCGTGATAGCCATTGGTTCCACTGCGGGTGACGGTGTTGACCACGCCACCGGCGGCGTTGCCGTATTCGGCTGAAAAATTCGCGGAAACCACCTGGAACTCCTGCACGGCGTCCGGCGAGATCTGGTTCTGGATGCGGGTGCGGCCGTTGTTCTCACCGTAAAATTGCTCGGTCGTGTCGTTCCCGTCGAGCAGGAAGTTGTTCCCGTTGGCTACACCGCGGAACGTGAGCAGCCCGAAGTTCCCGTCGTTGGTAACGCCCGGCGTCAGCAGCACGAACTGATCGACTCGGCGTCCGTTAATGGGCAAGTCAAGAATCTGCTGGGACCCAACCACCTGGGAAAGGTCCGTCTTGGTCTCGTCAACCATTGGCGCGCCTACCACCACAACCTGCGTAGCGGAACTGGCCATCGTAAGGGACACGTCAAGGCTTAGATCTTGGCCGACGAGCAGCACGATATCCTTGTCCTCGTAGGGGGCGAATCCCTTTTTATCCACTTTCACGTCATAACCGGCCGCCGGTATCAGAGCCGACACATTGAAGACACCTCCGCCCGTGGTATCCACCGTAATGTCAATTCCTCTCGAAGGATTGGATACCTCTACCTTGGCATCGGGAACCGCTGCCTGGGAAGGGTCGGTCACATCTCCAGAAATTGACGCCAGGCCGGGTGTAACCTGCGCGCCCGCCGGGCGGCTGGCCAGCGAAAGCATCAAAATCATCCCAAGAACCAACACCACCAGTGAGCCATGAACTCGACGCATAGTTCCTCCATGCTTTAATCTGTAAAAGAGCCGCTTTCCCCGGGGTGGAGAGGAATTTAAGGATAAGGAGATAATCCGCGAATATTTCTGGAATGTTACACGGGGGTTACGCCGTGAAGAATTTGTAGTGGAAGGGCGGATTCTTGCGGAAATCCTGGGCGCGGGGCGTAATTCTTGTGACCTGCGTCACTACGGTCGCGTGACCGGCATCACTATATTCCCACCACGCAACCCTTGCGAGCTGATGCCTCACTTCAAACGGCCGTGTCTGCCGCGCTGGAAGACCTGATGCGTCTGATTTGTAATCCGAATAGGCTCATTTGGTGAGCGAGCGGCCGGCGATATTTTCGAGAATGCGGAAGGGAGAGTGCTGCGGCGCGACCAGCGCCTCCGGCGGGATGAGGAACGTCTGCTCCAGGGCATATTGACCGGACATGGCGGCGTGCGCCACTCCGTCCGTAAAAACAATCCACGTGGCGAGCGGCGGAAATTCCAAAAGAGACTTCGGGCAGTTGGCTTGAAACTCGGCGCTTTCCTTCAAGTAGTCATGGAAGCGCAGCATAAACGTGTCGTAAGGCGTCCGGGGCGCTCGGAGGCCGAGCCGCGCTCCCCAATTCTGCACAGTCCGGCTGAGAAACGATTCGTTCGCGATTTTGCGAAGGCCGACATCCTCGGCGTACCGGCCGGCGAGCGTTTCAAAGGGTCCCGTGGTTCGCCACACGCGCGGCTTGCTGGGATTCAAATTGGTGAAGACCCTTAGAATGCGGCCGCCGCGCGTGGGCCGAGTCGGAAACGCGTCCACGTGCAGCAGGTCGTTCCGCTTGTGCAACGGGAGGTCGCGGCCATCTTCCTCGAGCGGGCGGAAGCTGGAGAAATCGAGAATCCATCTTCCGGCATAGGGTGAAAGAAACGCGCCCAGGAATTCGATTACCTGCGTGCTGTAGTTTCGCATGATGGAATGAAGGCGATGGACGGTTTCGGAATTCCCAGGCACGCCCCGCAGGACGTCCTCACTCGGGCGGTAGGAGACGTTCTTGTGCAGCCGCAATTCCGTCCATTCCTGGGCCAGCAGAAACTCGCGGTCGCCGGCAGGGAGATGAAACGGCAGCTCGCGAAAAAAAAGAATTTGCCCGCTCTCGAGAAGTTCGCAATAGGCGCGAGCACGCGCATCGCTTCGCTCGCGAGGGACCCAGCCGGCGGCCAGATTGTAATCTTGCACTTCAATCCATGGCAGATTTGTCATGGCGGCTAACTTTTCGCCGCGCCGGGGGCTTTGTAGCCGCGCGGGAGAAGCGTGGTCGAAAGATCCACGCCCGAAAGGTCCACGCCCTCGAGGTTCGTCTCGCGCAGGATGGCGGTCTGCAGGCTCGCGCCCCGGAAATCGGCGCCTTGGACTTCCGCGCTGCGGAAATTTGCCGCTCCGAAATCGGCTCCCCGCAAAATGGATTGGCGCAAATCGGCGCGGAAAAGCTCTGCGCCGCCGACGCGCGCTTCGGTGAGATCCGCGCCGCTCAAGTTGGCCTCCGTCAAATCCGCCCGGCGAAGATCGGCGCGGCAGAGGCGCGCCTTGCTCAGATCGGCGGAGCCGAGCCTGGCGTCGCGAAGGCTTGCCCCTTCGAGATTGGCTCCCTGGAAATTCACATAGGCGAGATTGGCCCCCTCCAGATTCGCCCGCGAGAGATCGGCGCCCGCCAGGTCGGCCCGGGCGCCGGTCTCCTGGCCCAACGCGAACTTTTCGTGCGCCGCGAGAATTTCGGAGAGCCGCCGGCCCTTGTGGCGAATGCGGGCGGGGGACTTCAGCCGCGCTCCCTTCCATATGCTCAGAATGCTCATGATTGGCTCACGAATGGAATAGCAGTCTACCGCATCATTCTACTAGTGCCGTTCCAACAAAACGATGCAATTTTGGAGGTCTCTGTCTTGCCTCCGATCATTTGAAACGAAGCCCGCGTGCCTTCGCCACAATAAGTTGGAACGGCACTAGAGATGGATTTGATACGCACCGCCTGTCCAAGGGCTGTTGCCGGCCTGCTGTGCTAAGGTAAACGGCATGGAGCTGCCGGCCTGGCGCACGATCATTACAGCTGTACTGCTGCTGTTTCCTCTTTGGGCGCGGGCGCAGGAGACGTCGGGACCGCCGCCGGGGGAAGAAATCGTGGCGAACCTGGCGGCCGGGCGAGTGGTGATCGTGGTGGTGAAGGGCGCGATCCTCGTCGGGACAGTCGAGAATCCCATCGAAGCGGAGACGCATGTGCCGGCGCCCGTCCCGTTGGGAAGCGAACGCCTCGGCGTAATCCTCGGGGCGGTCGAATGGTCTTCGCCATCCTCCGGCCAGGAGCTGGCGCGACTCGATAAGGAACTCCCGCACCTGCGCAGCCATTTAGTTCTCCCATCCACGACGCCAAGTTTGCAGCAAACCAGCAGCGGCAGCGAGGCCAAGGACCTCGAAGCCATCGGCGAGGGCCTGCTCGAACGCCTGGACGAAGTTGCGCAGGGGCTTCACGCCAAGGTGGACTGGCCCGCCAATGAGCCGGTGGCGGAATTGATCGTCGCGGATTATCTTCCGGATTATGGACCGGAAATCTGGCAGCTTACCTATCGAATGGAACAGATGCCGCAGGAACACGACTACTGGAATACGCGCATCGAGCGGCCCGCCTATTTGCAGCTGTGGCCGCCGGAGAAGGGGGAGCCTCGGACGCTCGTGGAATTCGATTACCCGCCCGAGGACGCGCCGCCTTCACTGCTCGAGCTCTTGCAGCGCAAGGATCCGATTCTCGAAAAAATAAGCGCGGCGGACCCGAAAATGGCCGAGGTTGCGGATCACTTCGTTCACGGTGAAAGCAATAAAGTGTCCGCCGAGGATGCCACGCTGTTCCTGCGCCTGGCTTTGGATGCGATTGCACCGCGCGGAGCACGCGAGACAATAGCCGTCGTCGGCGAGGAATCGGGCTTTCAATGGATTCTTCCGCCGCCGCCGGAACCCGAGCGGGCCGGCGTGAAAAAGGAGCGGCCAGCCGGCGCGCCGTCGCTGCTCAACCCAACCCCTCCTTCCCACTGATCGTCCGCTTAGAACACGATTTCAGAGTACTTGGACATAACTTCCTTCACTCCGGACGCGGTCAGCACCGCGCCGTTTCCCGCGGTTACACGCACACTTGCATCCGTCAGTTCATAATTCTGCGTGCGGGCCAGCGGGAATCCGGATCGGTCGATTTCCCGGATGCCCGCCATGGCCTTGCCGCGCAGATTGAAAAATACGATGGTGGCTCCCGTACCGTAGTGGAATTGTTTTGAGGCGAAATTTCCATCCGGCCCCTTGTATTGAATCGTCGCCATTCCGTCTTCCAGGCCCACGACCGTGCCGTCCGCGCCCATCACGTGCGGCTCCTGCGAAATAATCAGGCGCGCGGGATCGAACGGGCCGCCGCCTTCGATATCGAGCGGCGCGTCCACCGGCGGAATTGAGCCGGCCTGAAGCAGAAATTCCCTAAGAGCGTATTCGTCCGTGTTATCCAGCAAATTTCTCAGCCGGGACCACGCCGCGACGTAGGCGGCCGCGAGGGCCGTTCCGCGATCCGCGGGAGCGGCCGCTCCAAAGTCGAATCCGCATCCCGGCGCCATGGCCGTAATGGGCTCGCGATTTTCCGCGTCGCTATAGGCGCCGAGGATTTCGCCACTCTGTGTGCCGTAGGTTACGTCCGCAAAGTTTCTGTACACGCCGGCGGCTCGCTGCGGCACTCCTCGCAGGCTCTGCGGCCCGTATTTATCGTCCGCCGCCGCGACACCGAAGCTATCGGAGTCCGCCAGATATTCGCCCTGCTCGATTTCCAGCGCCTTCGAATTCGCCGAAAACGGCATGGCCACCCAGGACCTTTTATCCTTGAAAAATTTCCAAAGGACCGATTCGAGGACCAATTGATTCACCCAAATCGAGCCCGTTCCTGCGTCTCCCGCGCCGATTCCCGCGGCTTTTCTATCCGGAGCCTCGAGCCACGCCTCGGCGGCCCGCGTGTAGGGGTCCTCGCCGTTCTGGTCGCAGGTGCTGGCTTCGTGCTTGCAGTAGTAGCCGGTGCGGAAGTCCTCGAAGATGCCTTCGAGCGCTTGGGAATCCTTCTTCGGATTCAGGTCCACAAGCTGCACGGTGAATTCGTCCATTCCCAGCGAGGAAAACACATACCGTGCCGCGCTCACGTCCTTTTCGCCGTGGAGATTGCTCCCGGAATCCCAATCAACCACCACGAAGGGAATGAAATTTGATTTGTCGAGAAGGTACTGGAATGCCTCCTTGTTCTTTTTGAATGTGGCCAGGCGGGCCTGCATGGCCGCGTAAAAGGGGGAAGTTTGCATCCACGCCGAAGGCCCGTCGCAGGGCGCGCCGCCGGCCCCGCGCGGCGGCGGAAGCAGATCAATGCGCGCGTACCCTCCGTCTCCGAACGCATGCACTCCCGGGGGCAGCACCGGGCTCTTGCCCCCCCAGGATTGCTCCGCGAGATTCGCGGGGTTTTTCAAAGCGTACGATTGCAGCCCGTGCGTGCTGCTGGGTACAGGGGGAATCGCGAGCATTCCTTGCGTCGGCAGCGTTCGGGAAAGCGGCGCGTTCGCCGCAAAAATCAGCCGCCGCAGCGCCTCGAACGACGAGGGATTTTCCGCGCGCGCGACGGCGTAGTTTTGCTCGATGAATCGCGGCAAATCCGCGTCATTCGCCGGAGCAGGCGCCTTCCTCCATTGCTCGCGCGGCGCGTCCGCGCCGATCAGTTGAATCAGGGCCGCGCGCGCGTCGTCCGAGAGTTTGCCGTCGTCGTAAACCAGGCGGACAATTTCCGCGCCGGACTCGCGCCGCGCCCGGGAAGATTTCTCTGGCCCGTGCGGTGCTGCGCTCGCCTGTTGTGCACGGCCTGCCCGTGGCGCGACGCCTAAAACTGCCGCGATGCATAGCGGCCACAGGCACGCCTTTGCGAGCGTGCGATGGGAATCAGATTGGAATTTTGCAGCGGTCATTTCATTTCGGAGCGGGAGCCATTAAAACCGCCCGCCGTGCACGTGTCAAATGGAAAAGCGGTCACGCAACGCGTTCAATCAGCGGGCCGATTAGCGCGACTTGCCCCCGCTGCGGATTAGTGCATCACCGGAGAGCAGCACGGTTTGCGGACCGGCTTGGGTTCCATCAGCTCGACTCGCGTGCCGTTCGGATCGTACGTATTCAGCTGCCATTTTCCGTCGCGTCCGATTTGCGGCGGGTCCGGATGCAAGCCTCTTGCGACCACGGTTTGGTATGCCGCTTTCACGCTGGGAACGCCCAGGGAGACGTGATTCAAGATGCCGCGCGTCTTCGGCGTGATGTCTCCGGACACCAGCATGTATTCGATCCAATCCGTCCCGTCGGGGACGCGCATGTCAATCCAATCGGTATGCTTATCGGTCATCCCGCCGTGCCAGAACTCGCGGAAGCCCAGGATGTCCTTATAGAAACGATCCGCGGCCGCGGAGTCGCGTACGGTGAAGCCGGCGTGGATGATGTGCGTCGAAATCCGCGTATCGGGCATAAACTTGCCGAAACTGTTGCTGTGCAGGGATCCCGGCATGTATTGGACAAACTCGATGGTGTGGCCGTCGGGGTCCTGCACCTCGAAACCGTGGTTGCCGTCGAGCATGTGCGGAAGCGCGTCCGGCACTTTCCATCCGCGACTGGCGAGATAATCGCGCAGCGCTTGCGCGTCGGTGGTCTCGAAGCAGAGGTGAGAAAAGCGGTCCTCGCTGGCATCCTTGAGTTCGGGGAAAATTTCGATGTACTGGTGGTCGTTGACCTTGAAATAAGTGAGCAGGAGCTTGCCGGGCGGATAATCGAGCGAAAAGGGTTCGCCGAGTCCCAGCACGCCGCCATAGAACTTGCGCGCCGCGGCCAGATCGTCGGTCCTCAGCCCGACGTGCGAGATGCCCACAATCGGCGGGCGAGCGGGCAATGTGCGCGCCGCGCGCGGCGCCCGTGCCGGAGCGGCGAAGCAAGCAATCGGCAGCGCGAGGGCCGCAGAGGCGGCGAGAATTCTTGCTCGATTCAACAGGTTCATCGGAATCTCCCGCAGGCGCGGCGCATCCGCCTGGTTTCCGCGCCGATAGCGAAGTTTGGGCCGAATCGTATCATAGGTGCCGCGGTTTCTCCGCCTCGCGCGAGAAGCGGGCTCGCCTGTCACGGCAGGCAGGCTCAGGAGAATTCTTCCGCAGAGCGAGGTTTTGCTTCTCGACTGCGCTCGGGACAAAATTCGCGGAGCGAAATTTTGGAGGCGGGGGGAGTCGGAATATTCAGGCTTATTGAAAACAGGTAAGTTATTGATTTCGCGGCACGCACAAAACGCACGGAACTCAGAAACCACGCCCAACTGGAACGTATCTGGAACATCGCTTTTTGTTCGCTCGCCAAGTTTCTCTGCATTTTGAAGCCGGTTTTCACCCACACCAAGTGGCAAAAGATTCTTCACGGTGCGATGCGACCAGCAACGATATTGAACTCCGAGGACCGCAGCACACCCGGATAGCGCATCTGCTTTGTGAGCAGGAGCGGCACAGGTGTCACGACTGCGGACTCCGATAGGACCCACATTAGCACGAGGCATAATGGTCGGGGCGAGCGGATTTGAACCATCAGCCTTCTGGTCCCGAACAGATCCCAGGCCTTTTTGAAATCCATGGAATCTTGCTGATTCTAAGTGATTCTTGTTGAATCGTTTGCGGCCCGCTTGTGGAAGCCTGTTGAACTTTATTGAAGTTGGAGGTCGTCTTAGCTAGGGAATTATCTACACACTGGAAGAGAGCCAACGCCACGCAGTTTTGAATTTTGGCAAGCGACAGGATTCGTTCAAGATTGTGACCCTAATCACGTCGCCGCGTGCCCCCAGTCACTGAAGTAATGTTGGCTTAATTAGAGATTCTACCTGTCTCCCAGAGCGCACAACGCCTAAATAGCAGGAGAGGAGTACCGTCATGGAAAGCACGAATGGTCATAACGGACAGAATGGAAACGGATCTCATTCGCTGAAGGGAAAGGTCGCGCTGGTCACCGGGGCCTCACGCGGAATTGGGCGCGCCATCGCCATCGAACTGGCCCGTCGCGGTGCGAATGTGGCGATCGACTACAGGGTTGGCGCGGCCCATGGCCAGAATGTGGCCGAGGAAATTCGCGCCTTGGGGGTTGAGTGCCTGCTGCTTCAGGGCGACGTGGCCAAGAAGGAAGATGCCCGCCGCATTGTCAAGGAGGTGCTCGACAAATGGCAGCGCCTAGACATCCTGGTCAACAACGCCGGCATTACGCGCGATCACAGCCTACGCAAGATGACCGACGAAGACTGGGCTGAGGTGATCGACGTCAACCTCAACGGCACCTACTACTGCACCAGCGCGGCCCTCCCGGCAATGATCAACCAGCGGTTTGGGCGGATCATCAATATCAGTTCGGTCGTCGGGCAAATGGGAGCTTTTGGACAGGCGAATTATTCGGCCAGCAAAGGCGGCATCATCGCCTTCACGAAAACCTTGGCCCTCGAGATGGCAAAGTACAACATCACTGCCAATTCCATCGCGCCGGGATACACCTCTACGGAGATGGTCGAGGCCATTCCCGAAGAGATCGCCGCCCAAATGAAAGCGAGGATTCCCCTGGGACGCTTCGCGACCCCCGAAGAAATCGCCCAGGCGGCGGGTTTCCTGGCGACGGACGCCGATTACATCACAGGCCAAGATTTGAACGTAAATGGTGGGTGCCACATGTAAGCAGCGACACGGCCATGTTGCGGGGGTAAGGATCAAATCCGCGCCTTGGCCGCGCTGCCTCATCCGCAGGAGCCGAAGTTTGCATCGGTGGTGTCTGTCACGTTGTTCTGACGTTCAACTGTAGTCCCCCGCTTGAACTCTTTCCCCTAGGAATGGTTTTTAGGCGCGTATTGCGTTCTACCGCAGTGCAGCGTATAATGTCGCTGCATTGCAGCAAGATTGGAGAGGGCGCTATGTTTGTGGGTGCAGCGCGTCGAAAGCGGGTGATTGCAAATGTCTTTTACTCTTGATGGCAGGGCCGCTCTGGTGACAGGTGCAGGGCGCGGCATCGGCCAGGCCATTGCCGTAAAGCTGGCCGAATCAGGCGCGGCCGTAATGATAAACGACCTCGACGCAGAGGCGCTCGAGGAAACCACACGCAAGCTCCGGCTGTCCGGGCGCCGTGTGGAACATATCATCGGCGATCTCACCGATGTGGCTTTCCCGGACAAGCTGATCGCGGCCACTCGAGAAGCTCTAGGTGGCGTTGACATCATCGTGAACAACGCCGGCTACAGTTGGGATAACGTCATTCAGAAAACCACGGACGAGCAATTCCAAGCGATGCTCGAGATCCACTTAGTAGTGCCATTTCGCGTGCTTCGCGCAGCTTCATCCCTCATCAGGGAGACAGCCAAGAGCGAGATCGCTGCGGGCAAGCGCGTCATGCGCAAGGTGGTCAACATCACTTCGATTGCGGGCACCGACGGGAACGCCGGACAATCCGGTTATGGGTCAGGAAAAGCGGGCGTGATCGGACTAACGAAGACGCTAGCCAAGGAATGGGGCCGTTACAACGTAAATGTGAATGCAGTGGGTTTCGGCCTGATCGAGACTCGGCTGACCCAGGCGCTCACGTCCGATACTGGTATGGAGATGCATGGGCACCAAATTCGCATTGGAGTGCAGTCGAGCATGCTGGAGACTGCCAAGCACACTTGTCCTCTGGGCAGACTTGGCACGCCCGAGGAAGCTGCAGGAGCAGTGCTTTTCTTCTGCTCGCCCCTCTCGGATTACGTGACGGGCGAAGTGCTCATTTGCGGAGGAGGTTTCCACTTCTAGATCGTGGCGGGAAATGTGGCAGACATACGTCAGGGACAAAAATCCTGATTCGCCGAGGAATTATCAACGCTGCTGAAGCGCCACCCTCAACCGTAGTTCTTCCGAGTCCTGCAAGGAAAACCCGCACTTTCACTGGCTACGCAGCTGAAGCCGTAAATGCGAAGGTAGCGGGAAGGTCCTCATCCGCCTCCTCGACCAGACGCTGGACATATGCATGGTGCTCCAGACTGTGCTCGTCGCCGCTGTCGTAAGAAGTAATGAGTGGCCTGCCGCTGGTTTCGGTCGGGAGCGCAGACCCGATTGCAATTTCGTAAGCCATTGGAAACGCCTCGATTCGTTTGCCGACGAGCAACCGCGCCTGTGAGTCGCAGTCGCTGGCCAGCCTTAACGACAGCCGTATCCTCTCGCACAGGCTTTCCTTTTTTCTGTGTCGGCGGTCACAGATTTGTGTGACCCTTAGCACATGGGCTATTACCGTGCCACAAGAGCCGGCGAAGAAAACAGCCTCCACTCGCTTTCGTCCCTCGGAATGTCCGTTGTTTGAATGCTGTGAATCTGCCTACGGGCGACTGTGCCGTGGCCTTCGGCGGGCCTGGGCTTTCCTCTGGCGCGCCTTCTTCCCCATTCCCAAGCGTGAAACCACTACCTCAAGCTCCTTTACGCGCTGCTTTAGTTCATCAACCTCAATGGCTTCCTTCCCTTCCTGGCTCGACGGCTCAGGCACCGGCGCGACCCCCGAGGCAGTCGCCCGCCCGCCCGGCGCCGGCATGAATTCGAACGGGCTTAAGGGCGCCGCCATCACGCGGTAGGTATTCTGGTACATCTCCAGCAGCGCCCTCATGTACTTCAGTGTGCTCTCCTGGGTTGCCTTGCCGGAAGCGATCACCATTTGCCGCAATATATCGAGGGGAAAGGCGGAATCCGGCGCTTTGGCATCCTCGGCGATGATTTGCGTCAGCACCAGGCGGGTCAAATCCTTGCCTGTAGCGGCGTCCACCACCTGGACATTGCGGCCCTCCTTCACCATCTGCGCCACTTCGTCCAGGTTTATGTACCGGCTCGTCGCGCTGTCGTAAAGACGCCGGTTCTCGTACTTCTTAATGACCACTTTGCGATTCATGACCCTGCTCATTTTTTGCTTGACACGCGCCGACCAGAGAGTATCATGCAATTGATGCTGCAATGCAGCAATTCTTGCAGCAAGGGCCCTTCGGTTCGGAGAGGAGAAAAAATATGAGCACCACTAGCAAATCAGCCAGAAGCGCCGGGGCGGGCGAAAAGACTGGAGTTATGGACACCTTCATCCCCCTGTACACCAAGAACGTGGAGCGCGTGGCGGAACTTCAAAAGAAAGCGCTTGAAATCGTTGCAGAACAGAGCGCCGAGCTGATCGATGTCTGGAGAAAGACCTTCCGCGCAGTACCAGACACACCAGGGCTGTTTCTGTTCGATCTGCTTCGCCAGAGCGTCGAGAGGTGTGTCGAAACCGAGAAAGACGTGATTGATTTGGCGGTCGAGCAGAGCCACACCCTCGCCAACCTGGCCCGGGAGCGCGACACTTCGGCGGCGAAGATCGTCGAGGGCGTAACCAACCTCTTCCAGCAGACCGTCGAACATTCGGTTGCGCTGCATAAAAAGACGCTCGAACAATATGCGGAGCAGAACAAGACGGCCTACGAGACCGCGAAGAAGGAGTTTCGGTTTGCCGGCACTCCCAGTGCGGAGGCTTTTCAAAGCGGCCTGGATGCGCTGATTGAAACCCAGAAGACGATGGTAGACATTGCCTCGAAACCGCTACGACACGCGGGTGCGGCATAAGCGCGTTATACTGCAGTTTCGTAGACAGCCCCGGAGCCTCCGCCCTTTCGTGAGCAAGTTCCGGGTGGCGGGAGTTTGCCTCCGCGGCTGTCTCCGGCTGCAGGCTTGGCTAAAAGGAGTTTCCAATGGGCGACGCACAGGCGCCAGGCGCCAAGGAATTCGATCCGACAACCGCATATCGCGACATGCGCGACAAGTGGCTCGATGCATGGGCGCAAGCTATGGTCGAGGCAGTGAATACCGAGGCCTACGCGAAGGCGACTGGATTGATGCTCGACAACTATCTGTCTGTTTCATCGCCGTTTCGTCAGGCCATCGAAAAAGTGATGCTCCAAACGCTGCAACAACTCAGCATGCCTTCTCGAGCTGATTTCGAAGGCCTGGCGGAGCGAGCCACGAACATCGAAATGAAACTCGACGACATGGATGCCAAGCTGGACCGGATCCAAAAGCTGGTCGGGGGCCCAGCGCAGGCGGTAAATAAAAAGCCAGCCACGGCAAGAAGGAGCAAAAAGAAAGGGGCGAAGTAGCCATGGAACAGGCTGCCGCTGTGGACGATCCACTTACAGCCCTCGGCGAAAAATTCGAGATGTTTACAAAAGCCGTGACGGCGCGAGCGGCTATCTCCCAAACACCGAAGGAATTAATATGGACGCTGAATAAAGCAAAACTCTATCGCTACACGCCTGTCTTGCCGAAGGAAAAGCGCTATCCCATTCCTCTCCTCCTAGTCTTCGCGCTGATGAATCGCCCTTACATTCTTGATCTCCGGCCGGGACACAGTTTTGTCGAGTTCATGGTCCATAACGGTTATGACGTGTATCTGCTCGATTGGGGAGCGCCGGGGCCAGAAGACAAGGGTCTCAAGTTCGACGATTATATCCTGGACTACATGCCGCGGGCGATTCGCAGGCTCAAGACAGTCGCGGACACGGAAGAATTCAGCATGCTGGGCTGGTGCATCGGGGCGATCCTTACTACTTCCTACGCCGCCTTGCGGCCCAATGATGGCCTGCGCAATCTGATTCTGCTCACCGCTCCTCTGGACTTTTCCGACAAGGAAGGCATCACGTTTGCCCGTTGGGTCGACGAGCGCTATTTCGACGTGGACAAAGTACTCGCGGCTTTCGGCAACATGCCCGGAGAATTGATCGACTACGGCGCAAAAGCCCTTAAGCCGGTGGAGAACTACATCGCCAATTACCTGAAGCTTTGGGATAACCTCGAGAATCCGCAAATCGTCGAGGCTTGGCAGGCCATGAATACCTGGGTAACCGACAACATCCCGCTGGCGGGGGGAGCGTTCCGCCAATTAATCGTTGATTTATATCGCCACGACCGTCTGATGCGGAATGAGTGGACATTGCGAGGCGAGCGAGTGGACCTGACCCGCATTCGCGCCAACCTGCTCACGGTGATCGCGGAAGGCGACCACATCACGCCGCCATGCCAGTCGAGGGCCATCCTTTCGAAGGTGAGCAGCAAGGATAAGGAACTGTTCACTATTCCCGGCGGGCATATCGGAATCATGGCGGGAAGCAACGCACACAAACGCACCTGGCCGCATATCGAGCGCTGGCTGGCGGCACGATCTGCGTAGCATCCGCGTGTGCCATTCCCAGCTGACCAGGGGAGCAACGCCCCCCGTTCACAATAATCGGGATTCATCAATCGGAATTATTTTCCAGCCTGCAGCGAAAATGGCAACGGTGCGGCACTTCCTCGGACAAATCACTCACGGACAGATAACGCCCCGCCGACAAGGGCATGGCGCGTGCTAATAGCGCTCCACAGCTAAAGCGACGGCGTTGCCGCCACCGAGGCACAGAGCGGCGATGCCGCGCTGCAGCGCGCGGCGCTGCAATTCGTAGAGCAGCTTGACGAGGATGGCAGCGCCGGATGCGCCGATGGGATGCCCGAGTGCGACCGCGCCGCCATTCACGTTTACTTTTTCGGGGTCCAGCTTGAGCTCACGAGTGACGGCGATGGCAGCGGCGGCAAAGGCTTCGTTCACTTCATAGAGGTCCACGTCGGTGTCGCGGTCCCAGCCAGCCTTTTCGAGCAGCTTTTCCACCGCGTCCACCGGCGCCATCATCACCCACTTGGGCTCGACGCCGCTCACGGCCTGCGCGACGATTCGCGCCATGGGCGGGACACCCAATTCCGCGGCCTTGCGTTCGCTGGTGACAACGACCGCCGCGGCTCCGTCATTCGTGCCGGGAGCGTTCCCCGCCGTCACCGTGCCGTCTTTTTTGAAGGCGGGCTGGAGCCTCGCGAGGGCTTCGAGTGATGTGTCGGCGCGGGGCGATTCATCGGTCTTGATGATGATCGGGGCCCCCTTCTTCTGCGGGATTTCGATGGGCACGATCTGCGACGAGAAAAAGCACGATTGGATGGCCCGCACGGCCTTCTTGTGACTCGCGAGCGCGAACTCGTCCTGCTGCTGGCGCGAGATACCGTATTTTTCGGCGACGAGCTCGGCGGTGATACCCATGTGGAAGTTCTCGTGCGCGTCCCAGAGGCCATCCACTATCATGGAATCGAGGATTTCCTGATTGCCGAGGCGATAGCCGGCGCGCGCACCCTTCAGCAGATAGGGCGTATTGGACATGGACTCCATGCCGCCGGCCACGACGATTTCTGATTCGCCGAGCGCGACGGCTTGCGCCGCAAGGCCCACGGCCTTGAGTCCCGATCCGCAAACCTGGTTGATAGTCGTGGCCGCTACGCGAGGGTGGAGACCACCTCGGAGCGCCGCTTGGCGCGCAGGATTCTGGCCCAAGCCGGCTTGAACTACGTTGCCCAGAATGATCTCGTCAACCTGCTGAGGATCGACGGAGGCGCGGAGGACGGATTCGGCGACCACTTTTGCCCCAAGCTCCGTCGCGGGGAGCGGCGAGAGCCCGCCCATGAATTTCCCTATGGGGGTGCGGACGGCGCTTAGGATGACGGGCTGCTCCCTGTGTTGCCACTTCCCATTCCTGTCTTCGACGGAGTTCTTATGCATGGCATCCTCACGATCCGGGCGCACCCTTCACGACGCTGTTTGCGCCATCGTTTTTCCATGAGACTTGGATTCCACAAGGGCGTCAGAGATAGCTCGCTCCACTTCGCGCGGATAAGGAGGGTAAACAACATAATCGAACGCCCCGGCGACCAGGGCCTCGAGGTAGGAATCCCAATGCTCGAGTCGGGAAGCGACAACAACCGGCGTCTGCCACGCCGCGCCCTTCAACTCTTTAATCAAAGCGTAGAAATCACCGTCTGGCAACACGTCGTCGCAAACAATGACCTCGATCTGGTATTGCGTGAGGAGGCCCTTTGCGCCAGCGATCGTTTCGCAGCGAACCGGCTGGCACCCGCAACGAGAGACGACTCCGCTGAGCTTGTGCCAATACTCCAGTTCGCTGCTCAATATCAGAATTTGCGGTAGCATCTGTCTCTCCCTTCTCGTCGGCACCCCTCCCCACGGCTGCTTCTCGAATCAGGGAAGGTCCATGCTCGGAGGCAGCGGCCAGCTGCTGAGTGCCCCCCTAACGTGGCGATGAGCGGGCTAGATTACGTTCCAAGCCCCTCTTCTGATGCTGGCCGCTGCCCGAGTCGAAGGATGGTGCTCAGTTGGAACAACCGGCACTCGATGAAAACCAATATCCGAATATACCCACCCTGTCTCCATCGTGCCATTCCATCGAGTCCCCAAGTCCCTTCGTCAACTGCACAGTCCTTCTTTACGTGGGGGGAGGCAATGTCAGAGGTCACACATCAACGTGATAGCCATCACGAGAGCGCCAAGGACTCGAATACGCCTTTTGTCAGCTCCGGAGTTGCTAAGTCGTCTTGGGCAACTGGGATGTTGGCTGGGGCGGTAGGATCGAATCCCAAAAATCTGGCGTCGAATCCTGCTTACAGAATCCCGAGGACTTAACCGCCTACCCTTTGTCGAATCGAAGCGAATAGTGTGAAAGCGATCGTCAATGCGGCATTGGCAACTTAAGCCAGCGCAATTCAAAATCCACTGGTTCAACGACAATGAAGTTTTTGTTAGGGACTGGCTTGGCCCAGCTATTTTTTCCGAAGGGACCGTATGAACAAGACAAGCTCCTTAATCTGGTCGTCGGTCAGCTTGCCCTTGTAGGCCGGCATGTTACCCTTGCCGTTGGCCGTGACTTCCGTCAACTGGGCGTCGGTTTGCTTTTGCACTTCCTCCGATCCGAGATCACGAAGTTTCAGGGCTTTTCCGACGGGAATATCGCCCTTGCCATCCGGCCCGTGGCAACTGGCACACTTGGACTTGAAGAGAGCTGCACCGTTGTCTTGGGCGTGCATGGGTACGGTTGCAAGCAACATCGGAGAAGACAGCAGCAGCAACGTACTGATTTGAACCAAGATCTTTCTCATTTTCTCTCCTTCCAGGAGTGTTCTTCGGAAATACCACATCTTCGCGGCCGCGCCCAGCCGAGTGCGTTAAGGTGAGTACAATTTTGTTCAACGGCTGCAGCCGCGCACTTGGAGCAGAAGTGGCCGCTCTTGAGGTCGATCCACTCCACTGCATGTGACGCTGCCATTGCGCACTCTACGTTCTCACAGTGCGTCAGACCGAGTGTGTGCCCTAGCTCGTGGACAGCCTCCTTAAGAAGGCGCTGATCCAGCAACCGTTCGTCGCTGGGGAGGCCGTAGAATTCCTGGTGCAAACGATACGTTGAGACAATCGCAGACATTCCCTGCAACTGCGCTTCGCCGAAGACGAATGTCAGAACCGGAATGTAGAGATCGACAGACGTGACTCCCAGCAATCGCCAAGTTTCCGAAGTCGCGTGGTTCGCCATGCGCGCCAGGATTTCGGTCGACGAGTATTGCCGTCGGCTCATGTTGAAAGCCCATGAAAGATCCACCTCGGGCGCCAGCACTTCGCAGTCTCTTCCCAGCTCCACGGCCAGCGATTTGCCGAGGTCGCTGACGTGCCGGCGATCAGTCTCCCCTAGCGCGAGGAGTTGAATCCGTTTCATACGTGCTGAGGCGCTGCTTTCTTCCATCCGTACTTCTTCAGTTTGCTGTGCAAGGTGACTCGGTCAAGATCGAGGATTCCGGCGGCAGCAGTCTGATTTCCACCGCATTCTTCGAGCACGGCCAGTATATGCGCGCGCTCCACATCTTCCAGCGTGTGGCCAGAGAGTATGGTAGAGGTGAATTTCAGCACGAAATCACTCTCCTGCAATTCGGGGCCTTGTGCGACTACCATCGCGCGCTCGATGGCGTTTTCCAGCTCTCGGACGTTCCCAGGCCAATCGTATCGCTGCAGAAGCTTCACGGCTCCAGGAGAGATCTGCGACACGCGTTTACCCATCGAAGTCGCAAATTTCCTCAAAAACTGGTGTGCAAGGAGCGCGATGTCTCCTTTGCGCTCGCGGAGGGGCGGAAGGCGAATAGGGAAAATATTCAGCCGGTAATAGAGATCGAATCGAAACTGTCGTTGTTCAATCAGCGCTTCCAGGTCCTTGTTGGTGGCGGAAATGCAGCGGAAATCCACGTGGATGGGCTGGTTCCCGCCGACGCGGCGGATTTCGTGTTCTTGCAGGACGCGAAGCAAGTCCGTCTGCGTTTTCAGGCTGATGTCGCCAATCTCATCGAGAAATACCGTGCCCCCGTCAGCGATCTCGAAGCTGCCCTTCTTTCGGTACTGGGCGCCTGTGAAAGCACCTTTCTCGTGCCCAAATAGCTCGCTTTCCAGCAGCGTTTCCGTCAAGGCCCCGCAATGGATCACCACGAACGGATTGAATTTGCGGTTGCTCGCTGCGTGGATTGCGCGCGCGACGAGTTCTTTACCCGTCCCGCTCTCGCCCGTGATGAGGACCGTCGTATCCGTTGGCCCCACGGTTTGAATCTCCTCGAAAACGTGTCTCATGGCCTCGCTCTGGCCCAGAAGCTCTCTGGGCAGGATGGTCTCGGCGACGGTTTGGCGCAACCGGACCACCTCCCGTTCAGCACACTTGTGCGCCAGGGCATTGCGAACCGTGTGCGCGATGTCGTCTGGATCGAAGGGTTTCATCACATAGTCGTAAGCGCCGTTCTTCAGCGCAGCCACGGCAGTTTCGACGCTGGCGTATCCCGTCATGATGATCACAATAGTTTCTGGCGCGACCTCCTTGATCCGACGCTGCAGTTCGATGCCGTCTGTACCAGGCATCTTGATGTCCACCAATGCAAGGTCAATCGGGCGTTCGGCCATGAAGGAGAGAGCTTCGCTTGCGCTCTCTGCCGTGTTTACAGAGTAGCCTTCCTCTCGGAACCATTTACCGAGAGAATCGCGCACGATGAGCTCGTCATCGACGATCAAAAGGTTCGATTTATCTGTCATGTCTCACTCCATTACCTTCACGGGAACCTGGGGAGCGGGTCGTAACCCAGCACTTTTTTCATTGATCGGCAAGATGATCGTAAATACCGTTCCGCGCCCCGGCTCCGACGACACCTCGATGCGACCCAGATGGCGCTCGATGATCGTGCGACTAATCGCAAGTCCGAGCCCTAACCCACGACCACGCTCCTTGGTCGTGAAGAACGGTTCGAACAGGTTCGGCAGTACGTCTGAGGGAATTCCCACTCCGTCGTCCTGAATCTGAATCTGAGCTTCTCCGGAATCTGGAAGTCGGTGGCTGCTTACACTCAGCGTCCCTCCCCGCAGCAGTGCGTCGATGGCGTTCATCATGAGTGAGAGAATGACCTGCTCGATCTGTGACGGATCGCAGTGCACGGCTGGGAGGTCTGCTGCAAGGTCGAAGTGCAGTTCAATGTTGGCGAGCGTCAACTTGTGTTGCACGAGCTGGACGCAACGTCGAATGACGGCATTCAAGTCGGAAGGCTCGAAAGTCAGAGGAGTCGCCCGGGCGAAACTCATCAAGTTCTTGACAATCTCTCCGCAGCGGCGACTTTCTGATTCAATCAGGCTCAGCGAGCTAATCGTATCGTCCTGTGCCGAGTGGCCTTGGGACGAAAACCTTTTCTTCAAGAGCTTCGCATAGGTCAGAATTCCTGCTAGCGGATTGTTGATTTCGTGCGCTACCACGGCCGCCAGCTTTCCGATCGATGCCATTCTTTCCGCTTGGAGCATCTGCTCATGCGCTCGATTCAATTCCCGCGTCTTTTGTTGCACGCGATCCTCCAATGTCCGATTCCATGAAGTAATCTCTTCTCGCGCTTCTCTGAGCTGCCGGCTCATGCCATTGAACGATACAGCCAAGTCTGCCAGTTCGTCGCGAGACCGCACATCGATCTGAAACCCCAAATCGCCCGAAGCAAGGCGGTGCGTTCCTGCCTCGAGTGCCCTCAGCGGTTGTTGGACCACTCTCAACGCAAAAATTACGCTCAAGGAACAAATCAGAAGGACTGCTGCAACGGTGTACAGCAACATCCGCCGCGTGACCTGCGCCACATTTGCGTCCGCGGATGCCAGCGAAAGATTCGTGTCGAGGACCCCCAGAATCGTCTGGTCAGGGGGATGCGCATGGCAAGTGGCGGAGGAACACGCCGGAGAGTTCTCAATTGGGTTGATGATCCCGAGCGCCCGTTTTCCATCCGGAAGCGTATAAATTCTGAACCGGTCTGGCCGATCGAGACGCGTTAGCGGCTGTCTCTGGTTGTGACACGCATAGCAGGCTTCCGTGCTCTTATTGATGAACGAGCCCATCTCCTTTGGATCCGACGAAAAACTGATCCGTCCCTCACTGTTGAAGATGCGGATGCGCACCATTCCCGGCTCGTTTCCGATATCCGTGATCGTGTGGTAGAGCCCGTCACGTTCGTTCCTCAGCATGTAATACGACGCGTTCCGCTTGATGACGTCGCTGATTCGCTCCGCGCTCGCGAGTGTGCTTTGTTCCTGACGCTGTCGTTGAAGCCGGATATCTAGGTAGCCAAGAACTCCGAAGACCAGCGTCATCGACGCAACGAGGAGGATTACCAGCTTGCCGCTGAGGCTCCGTGCGACACGCAAGCACGGAACCCAAATCGCCGCGAATGAATCACGGACCCGCATGGGTCAACTCACTCACAATTTGCGGCGTGGACCGATCCATGCCGGATGAGGGGGAGGCCGCACCACAAGTCGAAAAGATCGGCAGGTACTTGACGGCAAGCGTAAAAATTGCGAACCCAGCCCCTACAATGCTCGCCGTCACGGCTACTTCCGTCCATCGCGGAACGTAATGCAATCCGGCTGATGCTTCCATTCCTGTGATGCTGACGTTGAGCCGATTTGTTATGAATCCGAGAACGACCAGAACAGCAGATACATACAATCCGCCCGAACTCTCGCGTACCCGGCGGCTCATCAGCAATCCGATCGGCAGCATTAGCCCGATGATTACTTCGAGCAGGAACAGCCGCGCCTCGTATCCCGGATGAACAAGGAGCCCCAGCGCCCCGCGATGGTGAAGATCCTGAAAGCGCAGGACCGAATAGACAACAAGCAGAACCAACAACACACGCCCGAGCCGGGCCATAAGACCCAATTCGAGTTGTTTTCCGAACGCCCTCGCGCTCATGTGGGATTCGAAGATCGTCATGGCCAACCCCACACAGATGGATGAGATAAAGAAGAATACCGGGAGCAGCGGCGAGTACCACAAGGGGTGAAGCTTGTTGGGCACGATAAGATACAGGCTGCCAAGCGAGGACTGATGCATTGTGGAGAGGATCACGCCGAGTATCACAAGCGGAATGGAAATCGCGTGCTGGACCCTTAACAGCTTTTCCATCCGCAGCCGCTCCAAAATCACAGCAGAGAACTCCAGGGCCAGCACCGTGGTGTAGAGCATCACGCACCAGGCGATTTCAAACATCACTGATCGCGGATTCCACATTACGAGGGGATGCCAGATTCGGTAGCCACGTCCCAGATCGTACAGAAGCGCTACGACAACCAGGAGATAGCCGAGAAACGCCGTTAATATCGCCGGGCGAACGATCGGTTGGAACGATTTCAGACCGAAGATATAAACGGTGGCTGTTAGTGTGAACCCTCCGGCGGCAAGCATCACTCCGCACAACATATCGAAGCCGATCCAGAGTCCCCAGGGAAATGCATCGCTCAAGTTGGTGGATGCTCCCAGGCCTCGCGTAAACCGTAGAATCGTCGCATAGGCCCCGGCCAGGAGCGTGACGCCTAGGATCGCTTTCCAGAAGGTTAGCCTTGGTATCCTCATTTTACTCGTCTTTCCGACCGTTATTTTTTCGGCGTTGCCTTTCCTGGTCCTGTCTCGGCCGCCGCTACTTCGACGCGTCGGTTTGTGATCCACCAGATTCCGCCGAGCAGAACTGTACTCACCGTGACGATGTCGGGAATATGCGACAGCACTCGATACGTCAGCAGAGGCATGGATTGATTGCCCGGAGCTCTTGGATAGCCAAAATTCTCGAAAGGAATGCTGGAAAGAAGAAGCACGGATGTGCCACCCACCTCGTTGAGCCCATAGATATGGTCGATATACTGAGATGGGTTTTTTGCGATTCTGTCTTCGGCTTCTGCGACCAATTCGTCGCGTTCACCAAACTTCGTTGCCCCTGTCGGACAAGCCTCCGCGCAGGCCGTCTGCTTGCCCGCCGCGACGCGATCCGCGCACATGTCGCACTTTCTCACCCGCGGCAGAAGCGAACTCCACTCGTATTTGGGGACGCTGAACGGACACGCCATCATGCAGTATCGGCAACCGATGCAGCGCGACTCGTCGTAGGTCACCGGACCCTGTACTGTTTTTCGCAGCGCCGCCACCGGACAGACCGACACACAGGTCGGGTCCAGGCAATTCATGCAGAGCCGCCGCATGAATTTGTCTCCCTCGGCCATCACAACCGTGAACTTGTGCGCCGATTGCTTTTCCTCGGTCGCGATGGCGTCATCGTAGGGAAGAAGGTTACGCTCCGCACACGCTCTCTCGCACGCCTTACAGTCGATGCAGAGTGTTGCGTCGTAGAGAATGGCTTTACTCATGCGACGTCTCCCGGCAAACATGCGCGCCGCGAATCACAGAAATACGCGCATTCCCGCGCACTGAATCGCCGTCCGCTTTTCAGCAAGGACAGTACCTTCGTTGTTGAATTTCTCAGCGGAGCCGGAGAAAGTGTCCTGTTCTTCATGGCGGCTCCTGGCTCCCTCCTCTGTAAAGAATCTCATCTCCCCTGGATTCGAGTTGTGCTAGCGATCACACTTTCCGGTGACCAGAATCACAACGGTGCGGCCCCGAACCCAGCTTCAAAGATTGTCGGCTCTCACTCCTTTTGGCGGAGTGAGGGCCGAAGGGGACTCGCCACAAACCTCGACTGCATCGGGATCAAGGTCTTGTCAGGAAGAACTCGCCTGCCAGGTCGCTCCATTCCTCATTTGGAAGTTGACCACTCAGGTCCCGCATCGCGAGCCCGCCGTCCTGGGCCACAGCGCCAGCCAGCGCCGGAAGCTTGGCGCGGAGATGGTTTGCCGTTTCGGCCGTCCATTGCCGGGCGAGGTTTCCGCCCAGCAGGTTCCGGAAGTTCGTTTGGGCATCAGGCGAGATTACGGTCAACAGCCAGCCTTCCCCGTACGGGTCACTGCCCAGCAGACCCGCGTCCTTCACTAAAGCTTCGTTGACACTCGTCACCTCGCCCTCGATTGGCGATACGAGTTCAGCCTTGCTGGCGCCCTTGAAGACCGTGAAGACCTCCTGACCTTGTCGGATCCATTGCCCGCGCTTCGGCAGCAGAATGCTTTCGACCTTTCCAATCAGCCGCGCTGCGAAGTCGTCAATTCCGACCCGGACGAGCGTTGGGCTCTCGCGCAGGGCCCATGTGTGCCCCGGGTGATATTGGATATTCGCAGGCAGTTGAAAGCCGGATACGTACTCCGGCCGCACCCTGGGGATGGCGGCACTGGTCCTCGGCGCCCTCGTTTCGGCCTGCGGGACACTCTTCCGGGTCTTGGCATAGTCGACCAACAGAAACACCGCAATGGTTATTACAACTAGCAGGACTGTCATGGCTCACCTCGTTTCCTTCCCATCACAGTGAGACAATGCATGCCTCGCGCCATGACGCGTCCTTTTTTCAATCCAATCCAAGTCAAGTGATTTGAGCATGTTCCGAAGCGCGATAGACTTCAGAGTATCCATGAATGCCCTGCGACCGATGAAGAATTCATCACTTCAATTCCCTACAGGTGCTAGGTCTGATCGGATGTTGCTGTAAATCATGAGCTTGTGGCGTCAGTACCGTGGTGATGCATTCCGCATCACCGTCGATTAACAATTCATCTATCTCGGATGCATTCGTGTTGCCCGTCGCGAATACCTTGAGGAAGTCCATGTGAAACCAATTTGGGCTCCGTCAGTCCTCTTGGCTTGGTGCCCATACGAAAAACTCTCTTCCCTGTCATCGGATAGAATGAAAGGGACGAGCAGCTCGCAAGGATTTGCGAGTTGCAGCGTGCTGAATCGAGAGGGACATGCCTATCTACAATCTTATCCAGAGCGCTATGAATGAAACACCAGGAGCCCGAGGTAACTCATTGGAAAGATTGGTCGGGGCGAGTGGATTAGCGGTGCCCCCATGCTGTGGGTCGTCGTGCCAACTTCGATTCCGCCGGGCCCGTGTGACGTCTACGTCAGCTATGCGGCGGGGAAAAGCAATGTCCCTAGCGTCATCATCGAGTGAGCCCACTCACGGGCCCGTGGCGACAATATGGGAAATGAGAAGCGAGTTTCAGGGCGAATGGTCGGCAAACCGGAAGTAATCTTTGGACCGGCCGTCCGCATAGAGGAAGGTATGCCACTGGAACGCTTGTAACGTTCTTATTCTAAAGTACTTATTTGGAGGCGGGGGGAGTCGAACCCCCGTCCGAGAAGCCTTGCCACCCGAAGACTACATGCTTAGCCCGTTCCGGGTGCGGCCTGCCGGTAAAGGCAAACCGCGGGTTTCGCCAGCGACGCTTAGAGCGGGCAAGACACGCCGCCGGCTAGTCCGATGGTCTCGCCGCCGCGTTACGGACCGAAACGCAACGGCCAGCCTGCTGTGTGACGCCTCATCTCAACCGCGCAGGCGGCGCTTGAGGAGACGCGCTACCTAATTTTATTTAGGCAGCGAGAGCCAACTGTGAGTTGCCAGTTGTTTTGTTCCACCCGATTGCGGGCAGGTGGCGCCCGGCATGCCTTCGGGCCGCGACAGCTTCCGTCGAAACCGTGTCGCCCCCGTTGGTAGCCTTTAGGATAGCACCTGGCGCGGTCCGAGGGCCAATTTTGCTCCCGAACTTCGACCAAAAATTGACCCCCCAAAAACGGGGCTGCACGCTCAAGAACGTGGGCGCGGAATGGGAGTTGACACTCCGCGGCGCGGTTTCCATAATCGCAGATGAGGGCAGGGAATCGCATGGAAAAGCACCACAAAGCGGCGGAGCGCGCGCTGGAAGAAGCGGTCGCGCGGGCGCTGCGGGACAATCTGGTTCCGCTCGAGCGCACAGCGGATGAGCTGCACAAGGCCTATGCCGATCTTGTGGCGGCCTGCGCGTCGAGCCGGCCGTCGAACGCGCTGCCAGCCATGCTGCGCGCGCAGACAGCGGCCGCGTCGCTGGCGGCGGGGCTTTCCGTGCTATCGAATTTCGTGGCTGTGGCGCTGAACCCGGGCTTGCGCCATGAGAAAGAGGAGCGGTTCGCGGCGCCCGCCGCGGCTGGCGAAGCCGAGTTCGAATCCGCCGAAGAGCCGATCGTTGCGTTGCCGGAAGCAGAGGCAGGGGAAGTCTCGGCGGAGGAAGTAGCCGTCGCGGAAACCTCCGTGTTCGATCTCGCAAGCCTTCCTACAGAGGCGCAGAATCTTCACCGGCGGGCGAACCGGGTAGCCAAAGTGGCCATGCAAGACATCAAACTATTGAGGCCGCAAGACGCTCGTGAAGCCCGCGAGAACAAAAACGTTTGCGGCCGGTTGCGCAGTGATCTTGACAAGGCCCGCAAAGAGTACGACCGCCGCTTTCGCACGATCCTGGATCACCCCGTGGACTATTTCCATTATTGGATGGTGGAAATTCTCGCCGAGGGCGACCCCGTCGCGCTCGGAGAGTATCCCTATCCCTCGCCCGTTCTGCGGCATTAAGACAATTGGCATGAAACTTGCCCGCTGGTTGGTTCGCACGGCTGCGATTTTGCTGCTTGTGTGTCCCATGGTCATGGCGCGGCCGGCGCTCGAGCGGACGCCCAAGGGCGGAGCCGCGTCGGAAAGGCAGCTCGAAAAGCTTTCTAGGGCGCTCAAGCAGGACGATGCCTCGCGCGCCTATGCGCAATTGAGCGCCTTCGCGCAGCGAAAGTCCTCGGGCGCTCTCGGAATGCGCGCTGCGCTGGCTCTGGGCTACTACGATTACACGAAAGGGAGCTACGCGGACGCGGCCAAATGGTTGGAGCGCGCGAAAGGGGACCCGGTTCTGCGCGATTACGCGCTTTATTGGAGCGCGGAGAACGCTCTCGCGCTGGGCAACAACGCGGACGCGCTGGCCGGCTTCGAAGAGTTTCGAAAAATATATCCCGATTCGGTGATGACGGACCAGGCGCTCCAGTCGCTGGGCGCGGCCGCGCTGGCGGCGAATCAGCCCGCGAGCGCCGTCGCGGCGCTGGATGCCTACGTGCACACCGCGGATCGCCCGGCGCTGCTCTTCCTGCGCGCGGAAGCGTACGAGGAGGCGGGCCAGCCGGTTGACGCGGCCGACGACTACGAGGCTGTTTACATGCGCTATGCCGCGAGCGAACAGGCCCGGGAAGCCGGCTTGAAGCTCGACTTCCTTCGCGGCAGCCTGGGCGCGAAATTTCCGGCGTTGCCGCTCTCGCTGCGCGAGGCTCACGCCGAGATTCTATTCAATGCGAAGGATTGGGACGACGCGCGCACGGAATACTCCGCGATTCTGCCGGAACTAACCGGCGCCGATCACGAGCGCGCGGAGCTGCGCGTACTGGAATGCGGCGTAGCCCTGGGCGCAAGCCCCAGCGATATGGCCGCGCTCAAAATCAGCGACGCGGATGTGGATGCGGAGCGCTCCTACGCGCTGGCGGAGGCGTACCGCGACGCGCAGCAGGAACCGCAGATGGTGGCCGCGGTGGAAGCGGCGTCGTCGCGCGCGCCCACGAGCCATTGGGCCGAGGCAGCTTTCTATTTGGCGGGGAATTACTATTGGGTGCAGCTCGACCGCGACAAGGCTTCCGGCTACTACACGCGGCTCGAAGAGCAATTTCCGCAGGCGCCCGAGGCCACCGCGGCGCAATGGCGCGTGGCGTGGACTGCCGTCTTGAAACGGCAGCCGGGCGCGGCGGGATTGGTGGAACAGCATCTCGAGCGCTTTCCGGGGTCGCCGTACACTCCCGACGCGCTTTACTGGCTGGGGCGTCTTGCGGAGGAGGTTGGCAACAACGCGCTGGCGCGCACCTACTACGCGAAATTGGCGGAGCGCTATCCGCTGAATTATTTTGAGGGCGCGGCCGCGGCGCGGCTCCGCGCGCTCGGTCCCGGGCCGGGAGCGGACGCGCAGGTGCTCGCGAAAATTCCGGATGCGCCGCCCGCGCCAAAATTGGACGACGCGATCCCCGCCGCGGCGGAGGGCTGGCAGACGCGCGCCGATGCCCTGCGCTCGATCGCGTTCGATTCTTCCGCGGAGCTTGAATTGCGCGCGGCCTACGCCGCCACAGGCGAACCGCGCCTGCTGCTGGAAGCCGCGCAAGCGGACGTGGACGCCGAGCACTACGGCGCGGCGATCATGACGGTCCGGCAAATCTACCCGCAGATGGATGCGTACGTGTTTTCCGATGTGCCGAGGGAGGCGTGGCAGGCGGCGTACGCGCTGCCCTACGAGGCGTCCATCCGGCGATGGTCCGCGAAGGAGCGGCTGGACCCCATGCTCGTGGCCGGGCTGATCCATCAAGAGTCCGCGTTCAATCCGGAGGCGCACTCGAACAAGAACGCCTTCGGGCTGATGCAGCTTCTTCCGGAAACGGCCAAGCGCCTGGCGAAGCAGGAAAAGGTGCGCTACTCGGAAGCGCGGCTGTTCGATCCGGACTACAATGTGCGGCTTGGAACGGCGTATTTCGCGGGCCTCGAAAAGCAGTTCGGCAGCGTGGAATTGGCGCTGGCCGCGTACAATGCGGGGGAAGATCGCGTGACGCTATGGACCGAGGGGCAGACGTATCGCGAGCTTGCTGAGTTCGTGGACTCGATTCCCTTCAGCGAGACGCGCCAATACCTGGAAATCATCACGCGCAACGCGAATATTTATCGCGAGCTTCATGCCCCACAAGGGGCGCCGCAAGGGGTACTGAAAAATGCCCCGCAAGGAACGCATCATGAACCCGGCGAAACCCAAGCCCACGCACACCACGGCGGCTAGCGCGCGGCTTTCCGCGAAGGCCGAGCAGTTCACGGAATCCGTGATCCGTGAAATGACGCGCCTGGCCATGGAGCACAACGCCGTCAATCTTTCGCAGGGGTTTCCCGATTTTCCGGCTCCGGCGGAAATCAAGCGCGCGGCGGCGGAGGCCATCGCCGCGGACATCAATCAGTACGCCATCACCTGGGGCGCGAAATCGCTGCGCGACGCCATCGCCGCGGAAATTCGAGCGCACGCAGGGCGTGGCCATCGATCCCGAGCGCGAGATCACGGTCTGCTGCGGGTCCACCGAGGCCATGATTTCCTCGATGATGGCCATCATCAATCCCGGCGATGAAGTGGTGGTCTTCGAGCCTTTCTACGAAAACTACGGCCCGGACGCGATTCTTTCCGGCGCCACGCCGCGCTTCGTGAAGCTGCGGCCGCCCGATTGGACATTCGATCCGAACGGAGCTTGCCGCCGCGTTCGGCCCGCGCACCAAGGCGATCATCCTCAACACGCCGAACAATCCCACGGGAAAAGTTTTCGAGCGCGCGAGAGCTCGAAGCGATTCGCGATCTTTGCGTGCGATGGAATGCCTTCGCCATCACGGACGAAATCTACGAGCACATGCTCTACGACGGCGCTCGGCACATCTCCATGGCGTCGCTCGAAGGGATGCGCGAGCGCACCATCACCATCAACGCGCTTTCGAAAACGTATAGCGTCACGGGATGGCGCGTCGGCTGGGCCATTGCCCCGCCGGAGGTGAGCGCGGCGATTCGCAAGGTGCACGATTTCGTGACCGTGGGCGCCGCCGCTCCGCTGCAAGAGGCCGGAGCCGTGGCGCTGGAATTTCCGGCGAGCTACTACGAGACGCTCGCGCGCGAATACGCCGTGCGCCGCGACACGCTTGCTGGGCATCCTCACGCGAGCGGGCTTCCGCTGCTTCCGCCCGCGCGGCGCGTATTACATCATGACGGACATCTCCGCATTCGGATTTCCGGACGATGTGGCCTTCGCGCGATATCTGGTGAAGGATATCGGCGTCGCCGCCGTGCCGGGGTCGAGCTTCTACCGCGATCCCGCCGACGGCCGCACGCAACTCCGCTTCACGTTCTGCAAAACCGGGAAAACATTTCAAGCCGCCGCCGAAAGGCTCGCCCGCCTCCGCGCCGCTCCAAAATACTCTTGACGTATAACGTATCGCGTAGTATGCTCGGGGTGTGATTCGGAGCTTTCGCTCGAAGGAGACGGAGGACCTTTTCCATTATCATCACAGCAGGCGCTTCCGCGCCATCGAACGCGTCGCCCTCCGGAAACTCCTCCAACTTCATGCCGCGACGGAATTGCGCGTCCTGGCCTCACCTCCGGGAAATCAATTGGAGGCGCTGCGAGGAGACCGCAAAGGACAGCACTCCATCCGAATCAATGCTCAGTGGCGCATCTGCTTTGTCTGGCGCGATGGCCACTGCTATGACGTGGAAATTGCCGACTATCACTAGCAAGGAGCGACACAGAGATGAACAAGACTGAAACGCTTATGCCCCCCGTCCATCCCGGTGAAATCCTCCGCGAGGATTTCATGAAACCCCTGGGCCTCACCGTCAACAAGCTCGCCCTCGAACTGCACGTGCCTGCCACGCGCATCGGCGAGATTGTGCACGAGCGCCGCCGCATCACTCCGGAGACTGCCCTGCGCTTGGCGCGATATTTCCATACCAACGCCGAATTTTGGCTCAATTTGCAGAACTTCTACGATCTGGAAGTGTCCCGGCGTTCCGGCAAGGTCTCCGAAATCGAGCGCCAAGTGCATCCCGCTCCCTCCGCGGCTTCTTGACTGCCGCCTTGCCGCTTTTTCCGTATAGGGGCGCAGCATGCGGTGCAACCAGGCAGTCGGCCCTCGTTCCCGGGGCAAAGACAAATTCAGGCGTGGGGCTCGAATAGCTTGAGCAAGCGGTCGCGCGGGGCAGGCTCGACGGCCACGAGCGCGAGATTCGCGTGAACGTGTTCGATGCGGCTCATTCCGGCGAGAGCGGTGGTGACGCCGGGCACGGAGCGCACGAATTGCAGGGCGAGCGCGGAGTCGTCATGGGGACCGAGCGCCGCGCGGATGTATGGCGGCAAATTTTTCGAAAGCTGCCCTTGGAGAAGCGACGCGCTGGCCACGAGCGTGATTCCCAGGAGGCGAGCCGCCTTCACCATGGCCATGGTCTTTCCTTCCACGATTTGATTGGGGCGCGTGAACGCCTCGGGCATGGCGATATTCAGCGGCAACTGCACGAAGCGGAAGTGGTGGTCCGGGCCTCCGGCCTCGCGGGCGATGGCGGCCATTTCAGCGAGCGAAAGATAGCCCGCGCCGCGCGGCTCGTCGCGGAATGCGTTCCACGTGGCCATGCCATAGGCGCCGATTTTTCCGGCGGCGACGGCGGATTCGAGGAACGCGAACGCCTCGCGGATGCGGCGGCGAAATTCATCCGCGGGGATTTCGGTCAACTGCGTTTCGGGATTGTGCAGGTAAAAGATGTCCACGCATTCGACGCCGAGATTTCCCAAGCTGCGCTCGAGCTGGTCGGCCAGAAAACGCGGCGCCATGGAGTGGCAGCCCGCGGCGATTTCCTCCGGGCGCAATATTCCCCGATCGAGGTACTCGCGCGAAAAATATTCGTTCACGTCCACGGGCATTTCGCCATCCGGCGTGAGGAAGCCGGCTTTCGTACACAGGATGATTTCGCCGCGGGAAAAGCCGCGCGACAAGAGTTTCCCGAGCGCGGCGCCGACGGAGCGTTCGCTGCGCTGGAAGCGATAGTTGATGGCCGTGTCCACCACGTTGGCGCCGCCTTCGACGGCCGCGGAGACGGCAGCGGTGTAGGCCTCGTCCGTCGCGCGATCGGCTTCGCCGAGATAGGTTCCGATGCCGATGGAGGAGAAGAGCAGCCCGCCCGGCGCCTCGCGAAAGTGGCCTGCGGCGGAGCGTCCCTGGAACCGCGCGGCATAGCGCAGCGTTTCCTGCGGCGTCGCGCGTCCGGCGATGCGCGCGCGTGGGGATGCCGCCGGTTTATCGAGCGGCGTGAGAAGATGACATCCGAGCCTCGCTTCACGGCGGAAAATTTCGGAATGCGCGCGCAGTATATCAGAGCGCGGCGAGACGGAGCGCGGGCGAGCGAGAATCAAGAGACCGGGCGGGCGGTTACTTCGTGGGCGGGTTCGCCGCCCGCAAGGCCTTGCGCGACGATGAGCTGGCGCGCTTCGACGCGGATTTTCGGCAGGTGTCGCGCAAACACGATGGCGCCCACGATGGCCACGGCCCCGCCCGACCCAAGCGTCCACGGCGCGCCGATGCGCTGTGCCATCGCGCCCGAGAGCAGCGCGCCCAGTGGCGCCATGCCCATGAACATCATCGAGTACACGGCCATAACGCGGCCGCGCAGCCGGTCGGGGACCATGACCTGAATCAGCGTGTTCGACGACGCCATTTGCGTCATCATCGCGAAACCCGCCGGCACGAGCAGGATTACGGAGAGGATGTACCACCGCGAGAGCGAGAAGAGGATCAGGAACACGCCGAACGCGCCGGAGGCGAATGCCACCCACCGGCCCAGTCCGCGGACGCCTCTGCGCAAAGCGAGCAGCAAGGTCGCCCCGAGAGCGCCCATTCCCGTGGCGCCCATCAGCGTGCCGAGCGTCCGGGCGTTGCCGTGCAGTATGTGTGCGGCAAATATCGGCATCAGAACCGAGTACGGCATGGCCACCAGGCTCACCAGCCCGAGAAGGAGAAGCAGCGCGCGAATGGGGGCCGTGTCGCGCACGAAGCGGAATCCTTCGGCGATGTGCTCGAAGGGGGGCGCCATTTCGCGCTGGCGCTGCCACGCGGGCATGCGCATCAACAGCAGGCCGGCGATCACGGCGATGTAGCTCACGCCGTTCGAGAAAAAGCACCAACCCTCGCCGATGCCCGCCACGAGAATCCCCGCGATGGCCGGTCCGATAATCCGCGCGCCATTGAACATGGACGAATTGAGCGCAATGGCGTTCATCAAATCCTCGCGGCCGACCATCTCGACGAGAAACGCCTGGCGCGTGGGGATGTCGAATGCGTTCACGATTCCCATCAAGGACGCGAGCAGCATGATTTCGCCCACCGTGACGCGTTTCGTGAGGGTGAGGAAGGCGAGGACCAGGGCCAGAATCATCGCGGTCGTCTGCGTGGCAATCACGATCCGCCGGCGGTTCCAGCGATCCGCCACCATTCCTCCCACGGGCGCGAAAAGGAAGACGGGAATCTGGCCGGCGAATGCCACGGTGCCAAGCAGGAGCGAGGAACCCGTCATCCGGTAGACGAGCCAGGACTGCGCGATTGTCTGCATCCAGGTGCCGATCAGGGAGATCAACTGGCCGCTAAAGAAAAGCTGAAAATTGCGGTGTCGCAGCGAGCGGACCATGCCCCGGATGCGCGAGCGCTCGTCGACGTCCGCGGCAGCAGCGGCCTTCGTTGGGGGCGCTTCAGCCATAAACATAATTGTAATGTGGAATCGCGCGAGGCCCGCGGCGATTTTGCCGGGAATTACTTCGGAGTTTGCGATGGAGATGGAGCTTGCGCGCCCGCTTGCGAAGCATCGCCTGGCGCGAGCAGCCTGCCGCATGCGCGCAGATATTTTGCGATAGGGCCAGACGGCTTCGCGGAAAAGAATCTCGCCCTCGCGCGGCTTCGAGTAAAACCAGCGCGCGACGAGCGACAAATGCTCGGCCAATTCCGGAGGCGCGGCGCGCAAACCGTACCGCGCGCGCTGATTTTCCGGCGAGGAGTCGGCGGCGTTCATTTCACCGTGTGATCTGCGTTCCGCTGTATCCCGCAAAGGTTCCAAATGCTGGCGAAGAAGAGCTTCGACGGAGCGCGGCTGGCTGGAGAGCTCAGCGAAGTCGAGGAAGAGAGGCTCCGCGAGCAGGCCACGGCAAATGGGAAAAACGGCAATGGTTTTTTCCTCCGCCGCGCGCGGCGAGGACGATGGCGTCGAGATCGTCAATGCGCCGGGCGAGTTCCGGAAGCCCGCGAAGCGCTGCGGACACTTTTTCGAGACGCTTATGCAGCGCGGCGGCGCGTTCGAAATCGAGCGTTTCGCTCGCGGCTTCACGCTCGCGCTCGAATTTTTCCTCAAGCGCGGCGCCGGCGGTCTCGAGGGTTTCGAGAACCAGGCCGGCTTCGGCGTCGTATTCTTCTTTGGTGCATCCCGCGAAACACGGCGCGAGGCACATTTTCATCTCCGAATAGATGCAGCCGGGAAAACTGGGATCGCGGCGGATTTTGATTTGGCAGCGGCGAATCTTGAATAAATCGAGAAAGCCTTCGGCAAAGGCCTGCGCCACGCGGCGCGACGCGAACGGGCCAAAGTAGAATCCCTGGTCCGCGCGGATTTGGCGCGTCACGTAGCAGCGCGGATATTCACTGCGGAGGTTCACTTTCAGCAGCGCGGGCGGGCGCAGGCGCATCCAGTCGCGGTAGCGGCGGGGAAAAAGCGCGCGGGCGTGGTGGTAGAGCGCGAACGCCTGCTCGAATTTCGAGCCGGTCACGCGATAGCGAATTCGCGCGGCCACGTCGCGGAGATTGAGCCGCTTCGAAGGGTTTTCCAGCGGACGCAGGAGGCGTTCCGCGGCGCGGCGAATGTCGGCTGTCCGCGCGAGATACGGCTGCGCATCGGCGGCGCGCATTTCGAGGAGCAGTACGCCCGGACGCGCGGGCAGCGCCGCGAAGAATTCCGCGTCGCGCGCGGCGTCAAATTCCTCGACGGAATCGAGCTCCAGCATGGCAGAAGGATACACTCGGGCAGCGCAGTCTTTAGAGGGTTTTCAGTGGTTGGGAGATGATGTAGGGTTCAGTGTCGGCGTGGCGTATCTCTCGTTCTACCTCCGTCGGCTATTTGCGTTTTGCCTCCGTAAGATGTGTAAGACCGAGGTGTTACACTATTGCCATTCGAGTTGGCGTTTGAGAGACCGACCACATGATTAACGAATCAGACCCAACCAAGAACAGCGAGAAAACTGCTTCAAAGGAAATCAACGAAGTGGCAGCGGCCCCTTTGTCGCGGGATGTTGACGAAGCCAAAAAAACATCTGAAGGGGCTCCTGGGATTCAAGCTGCCGCCAAGGCGGCAGAACCCGGCCATCAGACGTCGAAGCGGCTCATCTGGATTAAACAAAAGGCTAGTCAAGCAAGCCTTGCTGATTGGTTGACGGCCGTTTTCACCCTCATTATAGCCGTTGCCACCGTTGCTTACGTCGTCTACGCCAGAAGACAATGGCGAGAGATGAAATCCGGGAGCGCTGACACGCACGATCTTGCCGTGAGTGCCCAACAACAGGCTATCGCTTCTGCAAAGCTGGCTGACCAAGCCAAGGCGCAGACGGAAAAGTTGGGCGAATCCATTGAAAAAACCGATGATCTCGTCAGGGCTACTAGTGCTCTTGCCGAACAAGCTAAAAGAAGCGCCGACATAATGAATATGCAGTTGAAGGCCACCCAACAGAGCGCTAATGCCGCCACGAGCGCTGCTGATACAGCCACGAAGCAGCTTGAACTGACCGATCGCCCTTGGGTTGATGCGACCATTGCGCTCGATGGCCCGTTTAGTTTCGACATAAATGGCGCGAATATCCCCCTCAAAGTGACTCTAAGAAATACAGGACATTCCCCCGCGCTTTCTGTTGTTATCTCTCCGCTCCCATTGCTAGGGTCCAAGGGGATGAATGCAGCCAATTACCGTGAGCAAGTTTGTCAAGACGCCACCAGAACAGCTACGACCGCGCCGCAATTCGGGGTCGCTCTTTTCCCGAACGCGAACTTTGAAGAACGCATGACCGTTGGAATCGGGAAACAGGACATTGAGGACGCGAGAGCCTCAAAGGAGTTTCCAGGCTCGCATTTTGGAGACGTCATACTCTCCCCTTCCGTGGTCATTTGTATCGCCTATCGGCCAACGTTCAACCAGACCTCCGTATACCACACTGTTTATGTCGTTAATTTGCTCAAACTCGATTCTGAGAATCGATTGGGATTCGCGTTCAAAATTGGCGAGGACGTGGACCAGGAACATCTTCTCTTGCGATTGGGAGTGGCGGGGGCGATTACTGCTAACTAAAAATATCGGGAACGCACCTGGGCCAAAGTTAAAAAAACTGTCCCGACGTACTATTGACTTTCGCTTTTGATTCGCCTAATATTGCGGACGGAAGATAAGCGTGGGCAGGGGGTGCGCGATGACACTGACGAAACGCCAGAAGGAAGTCCTCAATTACCTGGTTGGGTTCATCAACAAGAACGGCTACTCGCCGAGCTTCGAAGAAATCGGGCGCGCGCTAAAGTTGACGTCGCTCGCGACTGTACACAAGCATCTCTCGACGCTCGAGAGGAAAGGATTCGTGCGCCGCGGCTACAATCAGAGCCGGTCGATCGAGGTGGTGCAACTGCCGAAGCCGGTGCGCGCGGAGATTCTCGATCGCCATGTGGTGGAGTTGCCGCTGGCTGGGCGGATTGCCGCGGGACGTCCGCTCGAAGCAGTGGAAGACAAGGAGACGATTTCGCTCGCCGATTTCGCGCGCGGCGAGAACACGTTCGTGCTGCAGGTGAAGGGCGAATCCATGCGCGACGACCACATTCTCGACGGGGATTACATCGTGGTGGAGCAGACGCAGGTGGCGAATCCCGGAGAAATCGTGGTCGCGCTGGTGGGCGAGGATGAGGCCACGGTGAAACGCCTCTATCGCGAGCCGGGCGGGAAGGTCCGCTTGCAGCCCGCGAATTCGCAGATGGCGCCTATTGTCGTGCCGGCGGCGAACGTGAAGATTCAGGGCCGCGTTGTGGGCGTGCTGCGGAAGTATTAAGTCAGTGGCGAGTGACAAGTGGCTGGAAGCAGGACTTAAATCCTCGACGGGTAGCCTCCCCTTATTACAGTATTGACTCCATGAGGCGCGGAATTAAGATCATTCGTGGAGGCGAGCCATGATTAAAAAGGTGAAGGGCGGCTACAAGGTGCTTTCGGAGAAGAGTGGCAAAAATCTCGGCGGGCCGTATAAGACGCGCGAGGAAGCCGCGAAGCGTCTTCGGCAAGTTGAGTATTTCAAGCACAACAAGGGTTAGGCCCGTGGTCGAGGAGTCGAGAAGCAGCGAGCAAAGGCAAAGGCAGATCCCGCGTCGGGCCTGAGAATCGGCCCTCGCTCGGGATGACAGGCGGGGGCAGAGACCACGCCCCAGTTTTCCACAGGGGGCACTGAAATTCACACCTAAATGTGTCAACGGGATGTAAAAAAATCTTGAATGCAACTTGACGGAATTTTGGATTCTGGTATACTCTCCTGATGTTGGCGGAGCCTGGATTCGCGGGGGAAGTCTGCTGACGGACCGGGTCTGCCGACCATAATGAGGTGAGGTTGGTTACCAACACCGGATAGAAAGCAACCGAGCATCGAGCATATCCGTCCTAGAGGCCGCACGGACTGAGTGGCCCAGGGAATGGACGGACTCGCCCGGCGCTCGACGCCGGGTTTTTTATTGTCCAAAAGGTTTTTTAAATCGCGGATTCGGCTCCAAACCGAAACCGCGCTCCGCCGGGAGCGGAGACGTTCCGATCGGAAACTGATGAGCGGAACGGATGCTCTTTGACAACTGAAGGAAGTAGGCATTGCGTCGCGCGAATTTCAAGGTTCGCGTGATGCAATAAACCGCAAGTTTTGCTCGAGAGTAGCGCAATGTGGAAAGGCGAACTTGCCTGTTCACGACGCTTCTGTGTGCGTTTTGCGCCTGAAATTGGGCGTGGAACGGCCATGGAATACCCTGATCAATTCCGAACGGAGGGACGCAAGACGCTCCGTATCTGTTTCTTCAGGGTCTCGATCCTCATCGGATCGGGACGTGTTGGGTAAGTTTTATGGTCAAGCTACTAAGGGCGTACGGTGGATGCCTTGGCGCCAACAGGCGATGAAGGACGTGGTAAGCTGCGATAAGCCTCGGGAAGCCGCAAACAGGCTTTGATCCGGGGATGTCCGAATGGGGAAACCCATACTGGTAAAACCAGTATACGGCCCGCTGAATACATAGGCGGGTACGAGCCAACCCAGGGAAGTGAACCATCTCAGTACCTGGAGGAAAATAAATCAAACGAGATTCCGAGAGTAGCGGCGAGCGAAATCGGAACAGCCCAAACCGGGGTGCTTGCACCCCGGGGTTGTAGGACCGCGTGAGTAGAGTTACCAATCCGGAGGCTAGGCGAACCCGCTGGAAAGCGGGGCCAAAGAATGTGATAGCCATGTAGCCGAAAGCTTACCGGACTCGAAGCGGTATCCTGAGTACCACGGGGCACGAGAAACCCCGTGGGAATCTGGGGAGACCACTCTCCAAGGCTAAATACTCGTTGGCGACCGATAGTGAACTAGTACCGTGAGGGAAAGGCGAAAAGCACCCCTGCGAGGGGAGTGAAATAGAACCTGAAACCGTATGCCTACAAGCAGTCGGAGGGCTATGCCGGGTCTTCGGATCCGGAATTGCCTGACGGCGTGCCTCTTGCTTAATGAGCCGGCTAGTTATTCTCACAGGCAAGGTTAAGCGTAAGCGAGCCGTAGCGAAAGCGAGTCCGAATAGGGCGTTCAGTCTGTGGGAATAGACGCGAAGCGGGATGATCTACCCTTGGCCAGGTTGAAGGTCGCTTAACCGCGACTGGAGGACCGAACCGTTGTGAGTTGAAAATCGCTCGGATGAGCTGAGGGTAGGGGTGAAAGGCTAATCAAATTCCGTGATAGCTCGTTCTCCCCGAAATGCCTTTAGGGGCAGCCTTGTGCGATTTGCCACGGTGGTAGAGCACTGAATGGACTAGGGTCCCATCCAGGATACCGAATCCAATCAAACTCCGAATGCCGTGGACAACAGCACGGGAGTGAGACTACGGGGGATAAGCTCCGTGGTCGAGAGGGAAAGAACCCAGATCGTCAGCTAAGGTCCCCAACTGCAGACTAAGTGGGAAAGGACGTGTGAGCGCACAGACAGCCAGGAGGTTGGCTTAGAAGCAGCCATCCTTTAAAGAAAGCGTAACAGCTCACTGGTCAAGTGTTCACGCACCGACAATCCAACGGGGCTCAAGTCTGCGACCGAAGCTACGAAATTCTAGAGGCTTGATGCTGGAGGCTAGACGCTAGAAAGATGGAAAAGGCCAGCAAGCACATCGAGACGTACCGTGACCTGAGAATTTATCAGCAGAGCTACGAAGCCGCGCTGGAGATTCATAAGGCGACGGCCCAATTCCCCGCGCAAGAGCGGACGGAGCTGGGGTCTCAGATGCGGCGTGCTGGCACTTCAATTCCCATCAACATAGCGGAAGGGTATGGAAGAAAGCGATCCGCCGAGGACTTCAAAAGGTTCCTGGTGATCGCGCTCGGTTCGTGCGATGAAATCGCCGTGTTATTGGATTTCGCGCATGATCTGAAGTACATCAACGAGTCGCAGCACTCCGAATGGAGGCGCCGATACGAAGAGGTCGGCAAAGGAATCAACAAACTCATTCAGGTGTGGCGATGAGGTCTTCCAGCCTCTAGCTTCGAGCTTCAAGCCTCTAGATTTGGTAGGGGAGCATTCTGTGGAGTCTGAAGGTAGACCGAGAGGACTACTGAACGCCACGGAAGAGACTCTGCCGGCATAAGTAGCGATAAACACGATGAGAACTCGTGTCGCCGAAAGTCTAAGGTTTCCTGAGGAAGGTTAATCCGCTCAGGGTTAGGCGGGTCCTAAGGTGAGGCCGAGAGGCGTAGCTGATGGATAGCAGGTCAACATTCCTGCCCCGCCACACGAACGTTATACGATGGGGTGACGCAGAAGGATAGGGGAGTCAGGCGATGGATGCCCTGATCGCCCAGTGCCAGCCGGATCCCGCAGGAAAATCCACGGGGTCATTCAACGGTGAGACTGGGGGCGAGGCCACACGGCCATAAAGTCTCTGATTTCACGCTGCCGGGAAAAACCTCTAAGGAGTTCGTGCGGCGCCCGTACCTCAAACCGACACAGGTAGACAAGGTGAATATCCACAGGCGCTCGAGAGAACGCTCGCTCAGGAACTAGGCACATTAGCCCCGTAACTTCGGGAGAAGGGGTGCCCCGCTAGGGTTTATAGCCCGAGGGGGCCGCAGTGAAATGCGTTCGGCGACTGTTTAACAAAAACACAGCTCTCTGCTAAGTCGAATACGACGTATAGGGGGTGACGCCTGCCCGGTGCCGGAAGGTTAAAGGGAGGGCTTAGCTGCCGCAAGGCAGCAAAGGCCTGATCTGAAGCCCCGGTGAACGGCGGCCGTAACTATAACGGTAATCCTGCTACTGGATGGCCGTTACTAAATCTGGCTATTTGCTGGAACAGCTGGTGTATGTCGTGGTACCGAGAAGGTGAAAATCCATGACTGCAGCTTATCAGCAGGAAAGACTGTCCTTTACTGAGCAACAATGCTGGTTCCTCGCCGGGTTCATTGAAGGCGAGGGCTCGGTATGCGTTTCCGTCAAGCAGCATCCCACCGCGCAGTTCGGCTATTACGTGGACCCGGAATTCTTTCTGTATCAGCACCGGGCCTATCCACAATTGCTCGAATTGGCGAAGGAGATGTTCGGCACGGGCCGCATCTTTCCCAAACAAGGGAATGAACGCGTGCTCGTTTATGCCATTGCCAGTCGGAGAAGCATTGCCGAGAAAGTGGTTCCGTTCCTTCGTTCCTATATGACCTTCGCTCCTCGCAAACTGATTTACGAACGGTTCTGCGAGATCGTGGAAGCCATGGAACGCAAGGAACACCACACGGCGCAGGGAATGGCGCGGATTGTCCAGAAGGCATACGCGCTGAATCCGGTTGCGAAAGGCAAGGGTCGGAAACGAACCTTGCAGCAGGTATTGGACAGAATCCTCAGAGACTATACGCCAGACTCCGGTGATCCATCGGAGAAGATATAGTCCGTCCTGCATGGCGACATGCAGATTAACAATGAGCCTAAGGTAGCGAAATTCCTTGTCGGGTAAGTTCCGACCTGCACGAATGGCGTACCGATCGAACGACTGTCTTGGCGAACGGCTCGGCGAATTTGTGGTTCCGGTGAAGACGCCGGATGCCCGCATCTAGACGGAAAGACCCCGTGCACCTTAACTGCACTCTGGTCATGAATAACGGTACTGTCTGCGTAGGATAGGTGGGAGCCTGGGAACCCTCGGTCTCGGCTGAGGGGGAGGCAACGGTGAAATACCACCCTGATAATTCTGTCGCTCTAACTTGCGCCCCTCGACGGGGCGGAGGACACGGCCAGACGGGTAGTTTGACTGGGGCGGTCGCCTCCTAAATGGTAACGGAGGCGCTCAAAGCTCGGCTCAGGCGGATTGGAAACCCGCCGTGGAGTGCAAGAGCATAAGCCGGGTTGACTGCAAGACACACAGGTCGAGCAGGCACGAAAGTGGGATCTAGTGATCCGGTGGTTCTGCGTGGAAGGGCCATCGCTCAACGGATAAAAGGTACGCCGGGGATAACAGGCTGATCTAAGCCAAGAGTTCACATCGACGCTTAGGTTTGGCACCTCGATGTCGGCTCATCGCATCCTGGGGCTGTAGAAGGTCCCAAGGGTTAGGCTGTTCGCCTATTAAAGCGGTACGTGAGCTGGGTTCAGAACGTCGCGAGACAGTTCGGTCCCTATCTGGTGTGGGCGCAGGAAACTTGAGAGGAGCTGTCCCTAGTACGAGAGGACCGGGATGGACGGACCTCTTGTGATCGAGCTGTCACGCCAGTGGCATCGCTCGGTAGCGAAGTCCGGAAGAGATAATCGCTGAAAGCATCTAAGCGAGAAGCTCGCCTCGAGATAAGGTTTCCCAAGGGGGCTGCGGCCCTCTATGAAGGCCAGTCGAAGACTACGACTTTGATAGGCGGGGGGTGGAAGCGCGGTAACGCGTGCAGCTTACCCGTACTAATCGGCCGTTCGGCTTGACCATAAACTTACCCAACACGTCCCCATCCGACTAGGATGGGGATCCTGAGGAACGCAGTGACGAAGGATCTCTCTTCGCCCTGCTCCTTGGGGCGACGTGCTGGGCAGGTGGCTTTCCCATCGCGCTGCTCTCCAGCAGAATTCGCGGTTTACGCCTGCTTCCTTCGGTTGCTCAATTCGAAATTCGGCAATCGAAATTCGAAACTCGTGCGAGTCCCGCGCGAATTTCGCGTTTCGTTTTTCGACTTTCGATTTTCCAGGATTGTGAAGCTCCGGCTTCTGGAGTTTGGTTTTTCTTCCAGCCTCCAGCTTCGAGCCTCCAGCTTCCAGAACTTCCTGGTGGTCTTACCGCGAGGGTCACACCCGTTCCCATCTCGAACACGGAAGTTAAGCCTCGCAGGGCCGATGATACTGCGCGGGTAACTGCGCGGGAACGTAGGTCACCGCCAGGATTATTTTTCAAAAGGCCGCATTCGCCGAAAGGCGGGCCGGCCTTTTTCTTTTGCGCCCGGGGTGTGTAGGAAGCTTGTGCTACACTTTTTCGCAAGGAGATCTGCTGTGAAAGCCAAACGGGAATTCACGGTTGTGATTGAGCGGGACGAAGACGGCTATTACGTTGCCCACGTGCCTCAGTTGCAGGGCTGCTACACCCAGGCGAAAAACCTGGATACGCTGATGAAGCGCGCACGGGAAGTGATCGAACTTTGCCTCGAAGACGGTGATTCGGCGGAGCCAATGGAGCTTGTGGGCATCCAGCGCATCGAGGTATGACCTGCCATCCAAGCCCTTGGGCAGACATTGACGAGTTTCAAAGCGCAGACTACACTCGTATTACGAGGTCCCTCATGGGTTTGACTCACATTAAGGTTGGCATTGCTAACCCCGCGAGACCGAAACAATCCGTCGAGCTCATTTTCTCGGTGGACTCGGGCGCTGTCTACTCCGTCATTCCCGCAGCGCTGCTTCGGAAACTGCGCGTCAAACCGCACTCGAAGCGCACCTTCATCCTGGCCGATGGCTCTGAAATCACCCGCAAAATCGGCGATGTCCTGTTTCGGCTGGACGGGCGCCAGGGCGCTGCCCCGGTGATCTTCGGCGAGAAGCAGGACAGCACCTTGCTCGGCACTGTGTCCTTGGAGGCCTTGGGCATGACGCTCGACCCGATGAAACGGGAGCTGCGCCCGCTGCCCATGCTCCTAGCCTCTCAACGCCGGTGATGCTGGGTTGCAACCGGCGCAACCCGCCGCTGATTACCCCTCAAATAGCCCTGGCGTATTCCCGCGGGATATGCTAGGATGGGGTTGCGTTTGTTGCTCTTGTAAAACCTTTAGATTCGTTAGAGGGGCTGCAAGTCCAAACTTGCAGCCCTTTTTTTTCGGCTGGAGGCAGTAGCAAGGCGTCAAATAGCTCAAACAGAAAAGAGAACTAAGTGAAAGAACAAGGAACAGTAAAGTGGTTCAATGCCAGCAAGGGATTCGGGTTCATCCAGCGCCAGTCCGGCGAGGACGTTTTCGTCCATTTCTCGGCCATTGTGGCCGATGGATACAAGTCGCTGAACGAAGGCCAGGCGGTTGAATTCGAGGTCACCACGGGCCCCAAGGGCCTGCAGGCTGCGAACGTCTCCGGCATCTAGCTGGTTACAACGGGCGGGCTCGCCACTGGCGGGCCCGTCCATTTTTCCGCAATCCGTCAGATTCAGCCAAAGGAGGCCCATTGAAAGCTCTCCAAGAAGGCGCATACATCAAGCACTTCCAGTACGGTCTCGGCGTCGTCACCGAATCGGATTCCGAGCGCACTTCCATTGATTTCGATCTTCACGGGATGAAGAAATTCGTCACCAGCATCATGGTGGTGGAACTTGCCGAAGGCACGCCCCCCAAGCGCTCGCGCGCCAAGAGGAAGAAAAAGGCGGTGGCTCCGGCGCCTGCCCCTAGCCTTGCAGCCGCGCTGACGCGCCGCGGGTAACTGCGCGGGAACAAGATCGGTCCGTCTCCGACGGACCAAGACAATTCGGCGCTGACAGAATTATTTTTGAATGGGCCGGTCCGATGAATTAAATCGGACCGGCCTTTTTGTTTTCCGTCGGAGAATGAAGGGGGGCCACGGCGCGTGAATTCGCCGGTAGGGCGCTAGCCGCGATGGTCCGCTGGGATGTAACTGCGCAGGTCGTGCCCGGTGTAGAGCTGGCGCGGGCGAGAAATCTTTTGTTCGGGATCGAGCAGCAGCTCTTCCCACTGCGCGATCCAGCCCGACGTGCGCGGTATGGCAAAAAGCACCGGAAACATGGTCATCGGGAAGCCCATGGACTGATAGATCAGGCCGGTATAGAAATCCACGTTGGGATAGAGGCGGCGGGTGACGAAGTACTCGTCCTCAAGCGCGATGCGTTCGCACTCAAGCGCAATATCAATCAGCGGGTTGCGCCCCATCACGTCGAACACTTCATAGGCAATGCGCTTGATGATTTTCGCGCGCGGATCGTAGTTTTTGTACACGCGGTGGCCGAACCCCATCAGGAGCTTCTCGCCGGCCTTCACCCGCTTGATGTACCCGGGCACGTTGTTCACCGAGCCGATCTCGACCAGCATGCGCAGCACTGCCTCATTCGCGCCGCCGTGCAGCGGGCCGTAGAGCGCCGCCGTCGCCGCCGCCGCCGCGGAATAGGGATCCGCGTGCGCGCTGCCCACGCAGCGCATGGCCGTGGACGAGCAATTCTGTTCGTGGTCCGCGTGCAGAATAAATAAAGTGTCCAGCGCGCGCTCAAGCGTGGGATTCGGCCGGTACTTCAGCTCCGTCGTGCGGAACAGCATATTCAGAAAATTGCCGCAGTAGCTCAGCTCGTTGTCCGGATACGCATACGGCATCCCCAGGCTGTGCCGGTAGGCGAACGCGGCGAGAGTCGGCATCTTGCCGATCAGGCGGTAGGTCTGCTTGCGGCGGGATTCGGGATCGAAAATGTCCTTCGCGTCCGGATAAAAAGTCGAAAGGGCCGCCACCGTGGATAGCAGCATGCCCATGGGATGCGCGTCGTAGTGAAAGCCGTCGAGAAATTTCTTGATGCTTTCATGAATGAAGGTGTGATGCGTGATGTGGTAGCGCCAATCGGCCAATTGGGATTGCGTGGGGAGTTCGCCGTAAAGGATCAGGTACGCCGTCTCGAGGTATGTGCTCTTTTCAGCCAGTTCCTCGATGGAATATCCGCGATACCGCAGGATCCCTTTGTCGCCGTCAATGAATGTAATCTTGCTCGTGCACGATGCCGTGTTGGTCAGCGCGGGATCGTAGCTCATCATTCCGAAATCCGCGTCATGAATCTTGATCGGCCGCAGGTCCAGCGCGCGGATCGTATCGCTCTTCACCGGGATCTCGTATTGCCGCCCGTTGCGATTGTCGGTGATCGTGAGCGTATCGCGGCGGGTTTCCACAGGAGTGTCCCTGCTGACGACCGATTCTGATTTCGTCGGGTTCATTCCTGACCCCTTCCCGTTCCCTCTGGCGCGTATATCGCGGCGTATCGTGCGCATGCTCCAATGTACACTAAAACGCGGCGCAGGCGGAACGAGTTTTGGAAAGCGATGTCGTAAGGAATTGCGAGCGTTTACAATACGGTGCCGTATGGACGGTCTTGCCACGCCCAGTTATGCCCTCTTTTATCCAGCTTTTTGCGCGCAGAGGGATAAATTGTGGTTCGGTTAGTCGGATCCGCGTCGCAGCATCGCAAGTTCGGAAGATAACGGTGAAGAGGAGGTCAAATCGGAGCACGCAGCCATCTCGGACCGGTTGCGTCCGCGCTTCTTGGCGCGATACAGCGCTTCATCTGCAATCTGCAGGAGCGTTTGCGCCTCAGCCGGCTTGGCCAGGTCACTGACAGCGGCGCCCAGTGATAGCGTGATCTTGACTTGTCCCGATTCGGTTGTGATCGGCTGTGATTCAATGATGCGGCGAATCCTCTCGGCCAGCACCAGTGTACCCTGGGTATCGGAGGCTGGGACGACGATCAGGAACTCCTCGCCCCCATAGCGCCCCACGGTGTCGTAGGGGCGGACGCAGCTGCTCATGCGCCGCGCCACCTCCTTGAGCACCACATCGCCGCACAGATGCCCATATGTATCGTTGACGGCCTTGAAATGATCAATATCGGCCAGAATGATCCCGAAGGAGCCCCTCTCACGACTCTGGCGGGAACGTTCGCGGGCGAGCGCGTCCAAAATCGCGCTGCGGTTGGCGACGCCGGTCAGCGCGTCGTGGCTGGCGCGGTAGCGCAGTTCGTCGCGCACGGCAATCAGGTTGTCTTGCAAATCCAGGATGCGCTGGCCTACGTGCAGGCGCGCGCGGAGCTCCGCCGCATCGAAGGGCTTCGTCAGGTAATCATCGGCGCCGCATGTAAGGCCCGCGAGCAAATCTCCCTTTTGGCTGCGCGCCGTAAGCAGCAGAATGTACACGTACGGCCGGTCCGGATTCGCGCGCACGCGCCGGCAGATTTCCGGCCCTTCGATGCCGGGCATCATCCAGTCCATGACGGCTAGGGGCGGGGCATCGTCGCTTTCGAGAATTCGCAAGGCCTCCGCGCCGTCTCCCGCGGCGACCACCTGATAGCCCCACTTGACCAGAAAGGCCTGCAGCAAGCGGCGGGAAACGGGATCGTCTTCCGCGATCAGAATCCTCTTTCTGGATTTTCTTTTTTCGAGCACCCGGCAATTCCTCGCCCGCCGCGCATCCTTCCGCCGGCTGACGGAACAAATTTAGTGCGCCGTTTTGGGAAGAAGCGCTTCGAATTCAGGAAGCAGTTGCTGCACTTTTATTTCCAAGGCTTTGATCTTCTCGCATGCGGCTGCAAAATCCCCCGCGTGCGCCTGCTTTTCCAGCGCACAAGCGGCTTCGGAAACCTCGTCGGCGCAGAGACTCGCCGATGATCCTTTCATCGTGTGCGCGATGCGCTCGAGTAGCCGGGCATCGCGAACCTCACAAGCGCTGCGCATCTCCGCCATGTTCTTCGGGCATTCCTCGACGAAAAGGCGTATAAGCTCATCGAGCAGTTCGCGGTCTCCCTCCACGCGTTCAAGCGCGCCTGCGATATTCATGCCACTGGTCATGTGCTTCTCCCCATGCAGCGAGCCGATGGTGTGCCCGCCATTTTCACGGTCATCGAACCGCCTCAGCGCGGCGAGGAGTTCGTTTGTACGAATCGGTTTGGTCAGATAATCGTCCGCGCCGGCCTCGAAGCACCTTTCCCGGTCGCCCTTCATGGCGTGCGCGGTCAGGACGATGATGGGCAAGCGCGCGCTGCTTCCTTGCTCTTTCGCCCGGATGGCGCGAATGGCCTCGAGTCCATCCATCACCGGCATCTGCACATCCATCAGAACCGCGTCGGGTGTTTCGCGTTCCAGGGCATCGAGCGCCTCGCGGCCATTTTCCGTGCTCACAACCGCGTAGCCATGCTTTTCAAGCACCGTTGTGGCCAGCTTCCGGTTGATCAGGTTGTCTTCCGCGAGCAGGACCTTCACGTCGTTTTCCCTTGTTTGGGCGATCCCCGCTCCTTTTGTGGAGCAGACCGGTGGCCAATAGCAAGAGGCCGGCCGCCCTCCCAAGCCTCGTGAATTCAAGAGGCTGCGGAGTAAGCCAAAACTAAATGGCGCCTTTTTTCCGCCTAAGATGTTCCACGAAGGGTGCCATGCACCGCTTTGAAACGAGCCGGATTTTTCACGTTTAATCGAGAGGCCAAAATCAACGACTTGCTTCCGGGGTGCCATTTCTCGTATGGTGTGTGCGACCCACGAGAGAAAATCCATGAAACGCATACTTGTAATCGAAGACGACAAAGACATCGTCGAATTGGTGCGCTACAACCTCGAGAAGGACGGATTCCAGGTCCTCGCGAGCGGCGATGGAGCCACGGGCCTCGCGCAAATCCGCAAGGCGCCTCCCGATCTTCTGATTCTCGATTTGATGCTGCCCAAATTTTCGGGGCTGGATATTTGCAAGGAAGTTCGCAGGGACGTCAGCCTGAATCGCCTGCCCGTTCTGATTTTGACGGCCAAGGGCGAAGAGGCGGACCGCGTCGTGGGGCTCGAGCTTGGCGCGGACGATTACGTCACCAAGCCGTTCAGCCCGCGGGAACTGGTGGCGCGCGTGAAGGCTCTATTCCGGCGCACCGAACCGGCGGCGGCCTCGGAAAAACTCATCGAAGTCGGTCCCTTGCGCATTGATCCGGCCGCGTACCGCGTGACGCGCGCGGGGAAGCCCGTGCCCATGAGCACCCTCGAATTCCGGCTTCTCTATTTCCTGGCGGCCCGGCCGAACCGCGTCTTCACGCGCGATCAGCTGCTCGACGGCGTATGGGGAACGGAACGATTCGTCACGCCGCGAAGCGTGGACGTGTATGTGCGGCGCCTGCGCGAAAAAATCGAAATGGATCCGCAGCATCCGGCCTACATGAAAACAATCCGCGGCGCCGGCTACCTTTTTGAAACCCGTGCGAGCTAGTGCCGTCCCAACTGAATGAGGCAAATTTGACGTGCTACGTCGCGCCGCAGACCATTGGAAACGAGGTACAGGCGCCTTCTTCGCAATAAGTTGGAACGGCACTAGTCCATTCGAGACGCTCGGGGCCGCCCGCCTGGCCCTCCCAATCGCAATTGCGCCGGCCGCGAATATCCTGCCGGGCCTTCCTTTGGCTGGGGTGTCGCGCGAATTGGTGACTGCCTGCATCCTCATTCTCCTGGTTGGTTTGGCCGTATCCCTTACGCTCTTCCAGGCCTCGGACCGGCGCATCGCGCGGCTGAAGGAGTTCTCGAAACGAATCGCGGAGGGAGATTTTCGCCAGCTGCCCGCCGAAAGATCGCGGGATGGGCTTGCGAGCCTGACGGAAGCCATGAATCAAACCGCGGCGCGGCTCGAGCACACCATCGGCTCGCTCGGCGGCGAGCGCAATCGTTCGAGCGCCATCCTGCGAAGCATGGTGGAAGGCGTCGCCGTAATAGACGCGCACGAGCGGCTGGTCTTCTCCAATAGCGCCTTTTCCGAAATTCTGAATCTCGACCCCGCGAATATCGAAGGGCGGCCCTTGATCGAGGTGGTCCGCAACTCGGAGCTTTTGGGACTGATTCGCCGCGCCCTTCGCGGCGAGGAAGGCCTCCAAAGCGACATCGCCATGGGGATCGTTCAGCAGCAAAGTTTCGCGGTCACAGCCACTCCCGTGAAGGCGCTGGAATCGGGACCGCCGGGCGGCGTGGTGGGCCCTGCGGAGAGCGGCTTCGGAGATGCACCGCAGGCGCACGAGAAACCCTCCGGAGCCGTTGTCGTGCTCCATGACGTAACCGAGCTCCGGCGCCTCGAGCGCGTCCGCCAGGATTTCGTCGCCAACGTTTCGCATGAATTCAAGACGCCGCTGACGGCCATTCAGGGCTTCGCGGAAACTCTGCTGGCCGGCGCTCTCGATGATCCCCGCAACAACCGGCGATTTCTCGAAATTATCCGCGAACATGCCGCGCGCCTCGCTCGCTTGACGGACGACCTGCTGAAGCTGGCGCGAATCGAGGCGGGGAAGCTGGAAGTCGAGTTTCTCTCCGTCCGGCCGATGGACCTGATCGAGCGCTGCGCGGAAACCTCTTCGTTGCAGGCCAACCAAAAGCAAATCGCGCTGGAGATGGATGTCCCGCCGGGGCTTCCGGCCATGCGCGGGGATTCCGGTTTGCTTGCGGACGTGCTTCAAAACCTGCTCGACAACGCCATCCAGTACACCCCGTCGGGCGGGCGGATCGGAGTGAGCGCCACGGCCAGCGCGCGCGAGGCCGTGATCGCGGTTGCCGACACGGGCATCGGCATTCCTCTTGCGGATCAGGAGCGGATTTTTGAGCGCTTCTACCGCGTGGACGCCGCCCGCTCACGCGAAGCGGGCGGCACGGGACTCGGTCTATCCATTGCCAAGCACATCGTCGAGGCCCATGGCGGCCGCCTGTGGGTTGAAAGTGAAGTCGGCCGCGGCTCCAAATTTTACTTCTCCATCCCCCTCGCGAACTGACGCACAGGGGAGGATGCAATGGCCGGGTGGGCGGGTGGCGCACCTTGTTTTTCCCCTGTAGTAGGCACAAACGAACACACCGCACCTGACGTCATTTAAAGGCACAACCACAGACCGGTGGGTGCCGCACCCTTTGCTATTTAAGGGTGCGGTCTTTCGCCCCCACTCCAACTCCCGCCACAGGCGGGTGGCCCGGCCTATTTTTCTCGCCCCCGGCGGGTGGCCAAGCCTATTTTCTCGCCCCCGACGAAGCACGAACCTGCGCACCGCACCTCAAGTCACTTAACGGCTCAAGGAAAATCCTGTGGGTGCCGCACCCTTTGCTTTTTAAGGGTGCGGGGTTCCTCTTACCGAACTAACACCGCGCACCCTGCGAAGTTTCACTCGATCCCTGGGCGGGTGGCCCAGCCTATTTTTCTCGCCCCCGACGAAGCACGAACCTGCGCACCGCACCTCAAGTCACTTAACGGCTCAACGAAAACCCTGCGGGTGCCGCACCCTTTGCTGTTTAAGGGTGCGGTCTTTTGCCCTCTCGTCTAGAGTCTTCCATCCCGGATTGGGCGTGCAGAGTCCACTTCCCCCGCCGCGCGGTGTATAATGCAAAAATGGCTAAGGACGTGATCCACATCTCGGAAGCGGAAGCCGCGAACGACTTCGCCACGCTCCTGGCGCACGTGCGCGCGGGCGCGGAAGTCGTCATCGAAAATGGCGCGCGGCCCGTGGCCATCGTGCGTCCCGCCGAACCGTACGTGCGGCTGTTGTCGGAGTCTCTGCGCCTTGCGAAAGAACATGGCTCGACGGCCACGCTTGATCCCGACTTCGCCAAGGATGTCGAGGCCGCCATCGAGAGCCATCGCGAACCCCTCAGCCCGCCCGCATGGGACTAATCCTCGACTCCAGCGTGGTGATCGATGCGGAACGGCGTGGAGAAACCGTCGAACGGCTGATCGAGCGAATCGTCCGCTCAACCGATGACCAGGAAGCGGCCCTCTCCGCCGTGGGCCTAACCGAAATTGTTCACGGCATCTACCGCGCCTCCACACCAGCGATCCGTTCGCACCGCGAAGCTTTCCTGAACGAGCTCGTTGCGGACCTGACGGTCTATCCCTACACGACAGAGACGGCGATGCTCGCCGGGAGACTCGATGGAGAGCAACAGAGTAAGGGCGTGGTCATTCCCTTCGCGGACTTGCTCATCGGTGCTACGGCTCTGGCGCTCGGTTTCTCAGTGCTAACGGTTAACATCCGCCACTTCGAGCGAATCCCCGGCCTCACCGTCATGCATCTCTAGCCGCGGAAAACCCATTCGAGCTTCCATCCGGTTGACGTACAATCTCCGTCCATGCCGCTCTCAGGCGGGTGGTGCACCCTGTTTTTCTCGCCCATAGGGGGACAGGAACAAGCACACAACACCCCACCTCATTTAAGGGTACAGCCTAAAATCGGCGGGCCTGTCGCGCCGAAGCGGTCTCATCGCGAAGGCGGATGCCGCATCCCTTTGCGTTTTTTCTTTCTGCAAAGGGTGCGGTTTTTTGAGCTTCATCGCGTCCCTCCCGTCCCGAGGCTTCCATCCCGGATTCGGCGTGCAGAGGCCTCTTTCTCCGCACCAGTAGAAGCGATAGCTGCTCCACAACCACTCCTTCGGATGCTTCACCAATCCGCGCCTCACGGGATTGAAGTGCATGTAATTCAGCTTCTCGTTCCTTTTACGGTCGCTCCAAACATTGAAGTCATAGAACCGGCGCTGCCAAAAGCGCGCATAACGCTTCACCGGCGGGCAGTCCCATAGACGCATCTGTGCGGCGGAAGTTTTCCGTCTGCGCGGCTGCCGGAGCGCTCGCGAGACGCGCTGCTTGAGGATTTGCATCACCGTCGTCGGAGTCCCCACCAGGGGCTCGCCAAACAGCAAATGAACGTGCTCCGGCATCACCGCGTATCCCCACAGGGCAAAGTCATAGCGGTCCCGCACCTCACTCAAGGTCTTCAAAAACAGGTTTCGCGCGCGCTGTGTCGCGAGGAAAGGCAGGCGACGGTAACAACTGCACGTGATGAAATGCAGGTGGCCAAAGCCGTACCGGCGTTCCAGGCGATTCCTCATCGATCGAACATCCGCACCCTTCGCAACACCGGCGAAGAGTGCGGCACCCCCTGCAGTTTCCGTCGATCCCCAGCCGAGATTCGGTGTGATATCATCCGCCTGCGCCCTTAGGTCAAGTCAGGGAAATTACGCAATGCCCAAGGATCGGCCACCCGCCTGGCGGTGTGGGCGGCGCCGCAGGAGGAGCGACTAACGCGGTGATCAAAGGGGGCATCACGGGGAATCTGAGCCTGAATTGCGTGGCTAACGCCGCCGAGGTAGGCGCGGTGACTGGCGCATTGGCAGTAACGGTTGCCCCGGCCGTCCAAGGGGGCCAGAACTTCAATCCTTTAACCAGCCCGGTCACCTTTGGCCCGAGGGCAATACAAGCCTACGAGCAGACGACGGTTGCTGGAGTATTGGGCGCAGACGCTAACTTGAGCGGGAGGAAGAATGTGTGCCCCTAGTAAGGCAACAATCCCTCCCGAGCTAAGACGAAAGATTTCTCCAGCGTTGCTCATGTTTACTGGCAGAGACGGGAGGGCCCCGAAGGTCGTGGGTACAGGACTTGCGGCGTTTGGCCTTTACGGTCCGGTCACGATACACCCGGACCATAACGGATTCTTGTATCTGCTAGGACCGTGGATATTTCCGACTGCTGTGGCCATTTTATATACGTTCGTGCCCTTTCGGCCCTATCGCGGTGTCGTTTGGGAGAGAAATATGCACGAGGTTGACACGAATGACCCTGCTGTCATGCGCCTTATGGAACTGTACAAATCCGATGAGGCGCGGCGTCACCTGTGGCACGAAACGCTGAAACTCTCCGGCATTCTGTTTGCGATTCTGGGGACTGCGGCGTTCTTGCTGCGGGATTCGCTGAACTGGACTCTCCCATCTTCGCAAAACCAATTTCTCTCGACAAGGGGCCATTGGTTCTGGATGGGTTTCATCCTTTGTTTCATCGGCTGCTATCTAGCTCTGTCGGCTGCCTATATTGGATGGGGCCTGACGACATGGGCCGGTCGGGAGACTGGTCATCGGCTGGCTAAGGAGTAGAGAAAGGGTTTTCTTCAAGGCCGGACCACGTCTCGGTCGTTCGACCCTGTTGGCCGGCTCATCAGCACGGCGAACCCTCCGCGCCGCCCCAGCAAACGGGCTCTCGAAAAAATTGTTTCACGTGAAACAATTTCTACTCGAAGCAGCCCCACGCGAAAATCCACTGCCCCGGTTTACCCTGAGTGGTGTGGCGAAGGGCCCCGCAAAACCCGCGCGCAAATAAGGGCATTTAAGCCCTCAATTGGCGTCTTTTTCCGCACTTTAAGGGCATTTTAAGCCCTTAAATTACTCGAACATTAAGTCGAATGTCTCGAGCACGACTTCAGTTGATATCGAGCGATTAGTGGCTGGCCGATTCAATGGTGACGGAGCCGTCGAGCCGGATATCGCGCGACGACGCACCCACCATCACTTTTGCCGTCCCGGGCATCACCGCCCACGCATGCGCCTTGATATCCCAATAGGAGAACGCGCGCGCATCAAGCGCAAGCCGCACGTGGCGCGTCTCTCCAGGCTTCAGGTTCACTTTGTCGAAGCCCTTAAGCTGCCGCGGCGGTTCGGGAACATCGTCCGTCGAAGGCAGGCCAACGTAAAGCTCGGCGACCTCGGAGCCCGCGACTTTGCCGGTGTTCGTGACGTCGAATTCAACGTTCACCGCGGGTGCGGCATCGCCCGTTAACGTGATGGTTCCAGGAGAGATAGCCAGATTCTTATAGGCGAAGGTCGTATAGGAAAGGCCGAAGCCGAAGGGGAAGAGCGGTTCGATGCTGTCCGCGTCGAAATGGCGGTAGCCGACGAACACACCTTCGGTATAGTGCACCGTATTATTCACACCCGGATATTGCTCCGGCGTATTCGCGGGAAGATCCGCGAGGTTTTTCGGAAAAGTCATCGGCAATTTTCCGGAGGGATTTACATCGCCAAAGAGAACGGCCGCGACCGCATTGCCGTCCTCTTCACCCGGATACCACGCCTCCAGAAGCGGCGGGCACGGCGTCCACCCAAGGCAGATAGCATCGGCGAGCCGGTCCTCATCAGGACGATAGTGCGGGGATTAGCGGCGGCCACAGTATCGACCAAATCGTTCGAGTCTTGCCCGAACGCGAGGGAATGATCGCGTCCCTCCGCATCGTTGTTTGTGAGTGAGACGATGACGACGTCGGCCGAGCTCGCGAGCTTTTTGGCCATGAAGAGATCGTTCTCAGGGGCAAAGGTGACGTGGACGGCTGCGCCGACGCGTTCGTGGATGCCCTCGAAGGTGTCCACGGCGTAAAGGGGCACGACATGCGAACTGCCGCCGCCTCCCGTGCTGGCTTCTTCAACGCCGCTGCCTATGAGGAGGATGGATTTCACGTGCTTGGGGTCGAGCGGGAGCAGGCCGCCGCTATTCTTGAGCAGCACGATCCCCGCCTCAGCAATCTTGCGGGCCTCGATTCCATCCTGCTTCACGGGAATCGGTTTGGGGACCGGCGGATGGTCGAACACGCCATACTCCATCATAGTCCGGAAGCGGCGCACGAGCATTTCGTCAATCACCGATTCGGGCACCTGTCCGGATTGCACCGCTTGCTTGAGCTCGTCGGCGTAATAGAAGGCGCCGGGCATTTCCAGGTCCAACCCGGCAAGGGCGGAGGCGACGGTGCTGTGCGTCGCGCCGAAATCGGAGATGACGAAGCCCGGGAAGCCCCACTCCTTACGCAGGATTTGATCGAGCAGGACGTCGTTTTCGCACGCGAACTCCCCGTTGACGTGCGGATAGGCGCACATCACCGTTGCCGAGTGGGCCTCTTTCACCGAAATCTCGAAAGCCGGGAGGTAGATTTCGCGCAGCGTGCGCTCGTCGATGATTTCATTGTAGCTCCGGCGGCCGGTTTCCTGGTTGTTCGCGGCAAAGTGTTTCACGTTGGCCATCACACCCTGGCTTTGGATTCCCTCGATGTTGTTGAGCAAAATCTGCCCGGTGAGATAGGGGTCCTCGCCGTAGCCTTCGAATGTGCGGCCGTTCTGCGGAACGCGCGCGATGTTGATGTCTGGGGCCTCCAGCAGGCTGCTGCCGAGGTCTTTGGCTTCCGCCGCGGCGATTTCTCCGTGGAGGCGCGCGAGCTTGCGGTCCCATGTGGAGGCTAGCAAAATGGGGGAGGGCAGCGCGGTTGCGGGAATCTGCTTTCTCGCGGGGGCGTCACCCGGCCCCGCGCCCGCCGGGCCATTGGTGATAATAAAGTCTGGAATTCCAAGCCGCGGCACGCCGGGCACGAACCGCTTGTGCACCTCGGTTCGCGTGCCGTGCAGCTCTTGAATCTTCTCGTCGAGCGTCATCCGGCGAACGATTGCGCGCGCCCGCGCGTCCGCATCCTGGCCCGCGTATGCTTTTGCGAAGACGCCGGCCGAGATCGCCCCCAGGCAGATGATTGTCAGCAGAATGGGCGGGGTACGCAGGCTCCGCCACACGCGTGACTTCAGGAATGCGTTTCGCATATTTCCTCCCGGCAAGCCGTGCCATTGTGGCGGGGACTAAATCCGGCGAAGCCACACGTTGTGTCCAGGCACCAACCGCAAGCCATTATGTTTTGACGCCCCATGCGTGTCAAATGGGTACTCCTATCCCGGCTGCCCGCACGCGAACGACCCGTACGGGGGAAATATCTCTGTCTTGGAAGATTCATGGATGCTTTATCTCCTTGCAACATGCCTTCGTCACTGTGCATACGGAAATCTAGAATCGGGCGCGAACAGCCGCCGAAAGGATGGCAACCTTGGCTGCAATGGAAACCGGCGTGGAGGGCTTCTACCAAAACGTGCTTGTGAATTACCTGATCTCGCAGGCGCGAACCGTCGAAGGGTCGGTGAATCGCGCGCTCCGAGCGGTCCTCGAAAGGAACGAACGCCTGGCGAGCGAAGTTTTTCTCACCGAGCCTCGCATCAACGAAATGGAAATCCTCATTGACGAGCACGCCATCCAATTGTTGCGCCAGGGGAATTTGGCCGAAACCGATGTCCGCATGATTGTTGCCACGCTCAAGATCAACAACGATCTCGAGCGCATGGGCGACCTCGCGGTCAACCTCAGCGAGCGCGCCATCTCTCTGGCTGGCATGGGCGATCTGGAGACGCCCGCAGACCTCGAACCCATGGCGTCCGTCGTCCGGGGGATGGTCTCGAAATGCCTGGGTGCGCTCATCTATCAGAATTTGGACCTGGCCACGCAGGTGCTCGAAAGCGACGATGTCGTGGATCAGTACCGCGACCACCTGTTTGAAGCGCTCCTCGCCGGCATGGCGGAGGACTCCTCCCAGGCAGCCCCCAATCTGCATTTCCTGCTGGCGTCGCGCCACTTGGAACGCATTGCGGACCACGCCACGAATATCGGCGAAGACGTGCTCTTCTGGCTGCGCGGCCTGGAAGTGCGTCATGGCCGGGCGAAGCGCATCGAGGCGGTAAGGGAAGACGCCCCCGCTGCCAGCGCCAGCGCGTAGTCATCAAGTTTTCACACTTCTCTCATCCTGAGTTCATTACCCGCATTTATCTTTCCCGCGCTGTCGTGATTCTGACCTCCGGTTTTGCCTGTTCTCACGGACCTAGTGTGAGGCGACCAGAAGTCAGTTGTGGCCCGGACAGAGGATCATGTATATAACCCTCGGCGAATCAGCAGATTATGCCGGATTTGTCGTATCCTCGCTGGCCACCCATAGAGGCGCGGCCCCACCCACCCCCCGAGACCGCGCCTCTCTTTTTTCCAAAGGTTGGTATGACTGATTTCATCTCCAATTCTCGCCTATGTAACATGGCTGTAACAATTCTGAAACGATAATCCACATGAGGAGACTCCAAAGAAAATGAAAAAGACACTTTTTGCGCTGTTGCTTGTCCTGGGCCTTGCATTCACGGCCGGAGCCGGTTCGGACTCCGGCACAGTGCTGCTGAACGCCGCTGGCGCCACGTTCCCCTATCCGATTTATTCGAAGTGGTTTGACGTCTACCACATTCAACACCCCGGAGTTCAGATCAACTACCAATCCATCGGCTCGGGCGGAGGGATTCGCCAAGTTCTTGCGGGCACCGTGGATTTCGGAGCGTCGGACGGTCCCATGACCGATGACCAACTCTCCCAGGCCAAGGTCAAGATACTGCATTTCCCCACGGTTCTTGGCGCCGATGTGCCCACGTACAACATTCCGGGCGTGACCGGCGAGCTGAACTTCACGCAGCACGCACTGGCCGGGATCTACCTCGGTGCCATCACCAAATGGAATGATCCGGAGCTCGTCCGGGCCAATCCGGGCGTAAACCTTCCGAGTGACGATATCGTCGTGGTTCACCGCTCCGACGGTAGTGGCACGACCTACATCTGGACCGATTTCCTCTCGAAAGCCAGCGATGACTGGAAGACCAAAGTCGGCAAAGCCACGTCGGTCAATTGGCCCGTCGGCCTCGGCGGCAAGGGCAATGAGGGCGTTTCCGGCCTCGTGAAACAGACCCCCGACTCCATCGGCTACATCGAGCTGATCTATGCCGTTCAGAACAACCTCCCGTACGGAAATGTTCAGAATGCGGTCGGGAAATACGTCAAGGCCAGCCTAGCGAGTGTCACGGCGGCGGCAGCGGGAGCCGCAAAGAACATGCCGGACGATTTCCGCGTTTCCATCACCAACGCTCCCGGAGCGGCTGCCTATCCAGTCTCCAGCTTCACCTGGCTGCTGATCCCCGCGCAGATTCAGGACGCCACAAAGCGCGACGCGATCAAGGCTTTTCTGAAATGGATGCTGACCCAAGGACAGGATTATAATGAGGGTTTGTCCTATGCGCGGCTGCCGAAGCCCGTTATCGCCAAGGAGTTAAAGGCCATTTCTCTAATCCAATAAATGTCCACAACGGCCACCACGATCGAGCACGCGCCCCCTCGCCCAGGCGGGGGGGCGCGTGCATTTATCGGCCGCCTTCGCAACGGCGACGAGGTGGCACACCTCATTACGCTTGTTTTCGCTTCCTCGATTCTTCTAATCACCATCATGCTGGTGTGGGAACTCTGGGTGAATTGCCACCTTTCGCGCGCGCTATTCGGCTGGGCCTTCTTCAAGACCAGCACCTGGGACCCGGTCTTCAATAATTTCGGCGCTCTGCCCTTCATCTATGGCACGCTGGTGACTTCCGTGCTAGCACTGATTCTTTCCATTCCGCTCGGCCTGGCCGCAGCCATCTTTCTTTCCGAGCTGGCTCCGCGACGGATTTCGGACACTATTTCGTTCATGATAGACCTGCTGGCCGCCGTACCCAGCGTGATCTACGGCCTGCTCGGAATTTTCGTCGTCATACCCCTGATGCGTACGGTGATTGGCCCGGCGCTGAAGCACACCTTGGGTTTCCTGCCGCTCTTCCAAGGGCCCAACTATGGCGTGGGATTCCTGACTGCGGGAATCGTTCTTACCATCATGGTGGTTCCCTTCATCATCTCCGTCTCGCGCGAGGTGCTGCTCACGGTGCCCCGCGACCAGCGCGAAGCGGCGCTGGCGCTTGGCGCCACTCGCTGGGAATCCACCTGGAAGGTCGTTGTCCCCTGGGCCCGGACCGGCATTCTCGGTTCCATCTTCCTGGCCTTGGCCCGCGCCCTCGGAGAAACCATGGCCGTCACCATGGTTATCGGCAACGATCCCAAGATTAGCGCCTCTCTTTTCTCCCCGGGTTACAGCATCGCCGCTGTGATCGCCAATGAATTTTCTGAAGCGTTCAGCGACATGCATTTGAGCGCCCTCATCGAACTAGGCCTGGTCCTCTTCCTCATGACCTTCATCTTGAATGGCCTCGCTCGCCTGCTCATTATTGCCACCGAGCGCGGCGGAGGCCATCCGTCATGAGCGGCCTACGTCTCTTTTGGCGCAAATCCTTGAACATCGTGATGCTCACCATTACCGGTTTGGCCGCCTTTGCCGTAGTTTCCGTGCTGTTCATGATCCTTGGCTATCTGATTTGGAACGGGGGGAAGTCGCTCAACTGGAATTTCTTCACCAAGCTTCCCGCACCCGTCGGGGAAACGGGCGGCGGGATGGCCAACGCCATCGTGGGAAGCGTGAAGCTCCTCTTTTTGGCCGCCGTGATGGGCATTCCTGTGGGGCTGATCGCCGGCGTCTACCTGGCCGAGTTCGGTGGAAAGGCATATTCCTTCGTCATCCGCTACACCACGGACTTGCTCAACGGCGTACCTTCCATCGTCATCGGCATTTTCGCCTATTCCCTGGCCGTCCTTCCGGTCAAGCATTTCTCCACCTTTGCCGGCGGCGTGGCCCTCGCTATCATGATCATTCCCATCACTTTGCGCAGCACCGAGGAGTTCCTGCGCGCCGTACCGGGCAGCCTGCGCGAGGGAGCCATGGCTCTGGGGGCAAGCAAATGGAAAACGATCGCCACCGTGGTGCTTCCTGCGGCCAGTGGCGGCATTATCACGGGCGTCCTTCTGGCTTTGGCCCGCGTCGCGGGCGAAACCGCGCCGCTCCTCTTTACCGCCCTCGGCAACGAGTTCTGGAGCCCTGGCTGGAACCAGCCCACCGCCTCGCTTCCCCTCGTGATTTACACCTACGCCATCTCGCCGTATGATGATTGGCACCGGCAAGCGTGGGCCGCGGGATTGGTTCTGCTCGCTTTGGTCTTGGTCACGAATATCGGGACGCGCCTCGTATTGAGCCGCGGAGGAGCTTCCAGGAGTGGATGACATGGCATCAGCAGCGCAGGGAAAGGAAGATATCGCCGCGCGACTCGCGCCCAAAGTGCGCGAGGGGGCTAAACCGGCCTCGGATAAGGAGGCATCGGTGCGCTTTGAGATCTCCGACCTGAATTTCTTTTACGGTTCGAAGCAAGCTGTGTTCGGGCTGAACCTGAAAATCCCCAAGAACCACGTCACGGCTCTCATCGGCCCTTCGGGCTGCGGCAAGTCCACGTTTCTGCGAACTCTGAACCGCATGAACGAGACGATTCGCAACACGCGCGTCACCGGGCAGGTTCTCCTCGATGGCCAGGACATCTTGCACATGGATGTGGTCGGGCTGCGGCGCCGCGTAGGGATGGTTTTCCAGCGGCCCAATCCTTTCCCCAAGTCCATTTACGAAAATGTGGCTTACGGTCTGCGAGTGAATGGCCACAAGGGACGCCTCAGCGATTTGGTCGAGCACAGTCTCCGCCGCGCCGCGCTCTGGGACGAGGTGAAGGACTATCTCCACAAATCGGCCTTCGCGCTATCGGGCGGGCAGCAGCAGCGGCTGTGCATCGCGCGCGCCCTGGCGGTCGACCCCGAAGTTCTGTTGCTCGATGAGCCCTGCTCGGCGCTCGATCCCGTCACCACGGCCAAGATCGAAGAGCTGATGTTCCAGCTCAAGGATAGCTGCACCATGGCCATCGTCACCCACAACATGCAGCAGGCCGCGCGCGCCAGCGATTTCACCGCCTTCATGCTCGATGGCAAGCTGATCGAACACAATGAAACTTCGAAGCTTTTCACGACCCCCACGGATCATCGCACCGAGGCCTACATCACCGGTCGATTCGGATGAAGTCGCTTCGCTTTGCGGCGCGCGATGGCGCCGCATGAGCCGGACGGAACTGAGGAACCATGGAACGTCATTTCGAACATGATCTTGAGGAATTGAAGCAGCGCCTGCTCTGGATGGGCAGCCTCGCGGAACGCGCCGTCCATCAGGCCGTGCACGCCGTCCTCGATGCCGAGGAACGCCTGGCCGAAGCGGTGCTCGCCGAAGAAGACGCCATCAATGAAATGCAGATTGAAATTGACGACCGCGTCCAGCGTTTGCTCGCCGTCGTGCAGCCCATGGCCGCCGACCTGCGCTTCCTGCTGGCTGTGGCGCGCATCAATGGCGACCTCGAACGCATCGGCGATCAGGCCGTCAACATCGCACAATCGGCGATGCGTGTGCTCCGCCATCCCCAGGTAAAGCCGTATGTGGACCTGCCTCGCATGAGCGAGCTGGCCGAAGGCATGGTCCGCGACAGTCTGAATTCCCTCGTCCGCGGCGATCAGGAGCTTGCTCAGAGCGTCCTCCAGCGCGACGATCAGGTGGACCGCCTCCGCGACCAGCTTTTCCGCGAACTGCTCACCTACATGATGGAAAACTCCGCGGTCGTCTTCGCCGCATTCGAACTCATCCTGGTGGCCAAAAATCTCGAGCGTATCGGCGACCACGCCACCAATATCGCCGAGGACGTTATCTACTTCCTCGTGGGCCGCGACGTCCGCCATCCAGCCCTCGACCGCCGCTGACAAGCGTCCGCCGGACTGCTCCCTGCCCGCTGGCAAATGGACTGTTGGTGTTCCTTTGAAATCCTACGTGGCTGCGAGCGGAGACTCCCCTTAGGGAAATACGACGGGGTGAGCTTCAGGTTGCGGGCGATTGTATCCAATCGAAACGCACAATCTGATGAAGCCTCATCTTGGATGCCTTTCCGTGCCAGCCGCAACCAGGCTGGTCACAGACGATTTCCTCGCCTGCGAACATTTTCTTGGCTTCAACCTCGGATAGCGATGCCTTCGAAGACTTGCGCTGTATGCGGATGCTGTGGCGGCCTTTCGGGCATTCAAAAACCACTTGATAGGCTTTGCTCATGCTTTATTATACCGCCTTTGCGCCCTTTTGGCGGCACTATTCACTTTACTGTGGCCTGTTGGTTCACATCCGGCCGCGGCCTTTTGCTTGTCACTCAAGCGCCGGATTGCATACAATCGGGCAATTCCCCTTACAATGGAGAACGGGATGGGCAAACGCATCGCTGCGAAGATTACAGGAGTGGCCGGGTACCTTCCGCCGCGCATCGTCACCAACTTCGATCTCGAAAAGATGGTGGACACGAACGACGAATGGATTCGCACGCGCACGGGCATACGCCAGCGGCATTATGCCGAACCCGGCGTTGCCTCATCCCATCTGGGCACGGAGGCCGCGAAAAAACTGCTGGCCATGAAAGGCTTGCGCCCAGAGGAAATCGAAATGATCGTCGTCGCCACCGTCACCCCAGACATGCTCTTTCCGGCCACGGCCTGCCTGATTCAGGACCGTCTCGGCGCTCCCAAGGCCTGGGGATTCGATCTCTCCGCGGCATGCTCGGGCTTCATCTACGCGGTGACGGTGGGCGCGCAGTTCGTAGGCGCGGGATCGCACAAGAAAGTCCTCGTCATCGGAACCGACGTCATGACCTCCATCCTGGACTTCAAGGATCGCGCCACCTGCGTCCTCTTCGGCGACGGCGCGGGTGCCGTCCTCCTGGAGCCGGCCGCGTCTGATGCCGAGGGGATCATTGATTTCGCGCACGACGTGGATGGCTCGGGGGCGTGCAGCCTCTTTATGCCCGCCGGAGGCTCTCTCCATCCGGCGTCCCAGGAGACGATTGATAAGCGCATGCACTACGTTCATCAGGCCGGGCAGCAGGTTTTCAAGTACGCGGTGCGGCGCATGAGCGACATCGCCATCCAGATGCTCGAGCGCAATGGTCTCTCCGGCAGCGATCTCGCGCTCGTCGTTCCGCACCAGGCCAATCTTCGCATCATTCGCGGGATGCAGGAGCGCCTCGGCGTGGACGATTCGAGAATGTTGGTCAATATTGACCGCTATGGGAACACCACCGACGCCACGATTCCTCTGGCGCTGATGGATGCGCTCGCCGAGAAGCGCCTGCGCCGGGGCGACCTCATTCTCCTGATCGCTGTCGGTGCGGGCTACACCACCGGCGCTGTCCTCATGCGCTGGGCGTACTGATGAGCCACTCCGGAAGCGCCATCCTTTGCGCCCTGCGCATCGGGACGCCTCCGGAAGCTTCTTCCAACGGGGCATTTCACGGATAATATCGTGCGGGGTGCCGCGGGCGAATCCGAAAGAGCAGGGTAGAGTCTTGCGCGTAGTGATAACCGGAGGGGCCGGGTTTCTCGGCTCTCATTTGTGCGACCTGTTCATCGAGCGGGGCTGGGACGTGCTCTGTCTCGACAATCTCATCACGGGCGCCGAATCGAATATCTCCCACTTGCTCGCGCATCCGCGCTTTGCGTTTGTCCGCCAGGATGTGACGCTCCATATCGAAATCTCCGGCCCGGTGGATGCCGTGCTTCACTTCGCCTCTCCCGCCAGTCCGCCGGACTACCTGAAATTCCCGATCCAGACGCTGAAGGTGGGAGCGCTCGGTGCGCACAATGCGCTGGGACTGGCGTTCGCGAAGAAGGCGAAATATCTGCTGGCTTCGACGTCCGAGTGCTACGGTGACCCGCAGGTCAGCCCGCAGCCGGAAACCTACTGGGGCCACGTGAATCCCATCGGACCGCGCGGCGTCTATGACGAAGCGAAGCGCTTCGCCGAAGCCATCACCATGGCCTACCACCGCTACCACGGCGTGGACACGCGCATCGCGCGCATCTTCAATACCTACGGGCCGCGCATGCGCTTGAACGACGGCCGCGCGCTCCCCAATTTTCTCTATCAAGCGCTCTCGGGCGAACCCATCACCGTTTATGGCGACGGCTCGCAGACGCGCAGCTTTTGCTACATTTCGGATTTGACCTCGGGAATTTACCGCCTGCTCGAATCGCACGAACACGAGCCCGTGAATCTCGGCAATCCCCACGAAATCACCATCCTCGAATTCGCGAACCGCGTGCGCGCCCTCACCGGCTCGAAGGTTCCCATCGTCTTCCGCCCGCTTCCCCAGGACGATCCCAGGCAGCGCTGCCCCGACATCGCCAAAGCCCGCCGCATCCTCGAGTGGGAGCCGAAAATCAATCTCGAGGACGGCTTGCGCCTCACCTACGAATATTTCCGCCACCAGGTCGCCGCCCCCGGTCAGACTTCCAGAAAATAGATTGTTTCTATTCAAAAGGACGATTCGACACGGCACACCGGCGATTGTTAGTGTTTTAGTGTCTGCATTCACCGGAGGCTGCGATACGACACGAGCCGCATTTCAGCGTAGCCTGCCGCCCTTTTGGGCATGCCGGCGGAAGGCGGGAGACGACCAATTGATCCGCCGCTATGGCATGGCCCTGCTATTCGTGGCCGCCGCGCTCATTTCGACTCTCCTCCTGCGGCGATTGTTCCCCTATCCGTTCCTCTTCCTTTTTTTCGCGGCGGTTATGGCCAGCGCATGGTTCGGCGGAACGGGCGCGGGGCTCTTTTCGGTCTTCATGTCGACTCTCGCCGTGGATTACTTCTTTCTTCCCCCCTTCCATTCCCTCGCGGTCAACGCCACGGATAGCGCCTATTTCGGAGCCTTTGTTGTCAGTGCGTTCGTGGCCAGTTGGGTAAGTTCCTCCAAGAGAAAAGACCATGAGGCGCTGCGGGAGGCTCATGACCACCTCGAGGCGCGCGTGGCCGAGCGCACCGCCGAACTCGAAAAAACAGTCGCCGAGCTGCGGGAAAATGAACGCCACAGGGAGCGCCTCGAGAGCGAAAAATCCGTTCTTTCCGACCAGTTGGAAACGCGAAAAGTCGTCGAGCGCGCCAAGGGGATTTTGCAGCGGGAACTGAAGATCAGCGAGGATGAGGCCTATCGCACCATGCGGCGCGAAAGCCAGCAAAGGCGAAAGTCCATGAGGGAGATTTCGGAATCCATCATCTTGAGCGACGAGATGAAGCGCGGCCCCCAATAAATTAAGCTGTTTCCCGACGCGGAGAAACCGCGAATACCCTGTATGGAAATTGAATCGCCGCCATCTAAAGTTTGAATTGGACTCTTTTCCCGCAAATCCGCAAACTGCGCCTGGAACTGGCCAAGCCGTAAAGCCGTTCTCCTCCTTCGACGCCGAAGCGAGGTTTCTCACCGCATTATCGTTCTTCGCAGGCTGTCTCGGACACAACGCTGTGTCCAAATCAATCGCTACATAGAGCTCGAAGAAGAGCCATTAAGTTAGCCGGCAATGGCGCTGCGCTACGGGAGTCTCGTCTTTCGACCAACCCGTCGCGATGTGGAGACGTTTTTCTCCTGCCGCTGTATTGCCGGGTGGTTCATACGGAATTTTTTTGCCCGCTTGACGCGGGTGCCACACGCAATAAGGAGCGGACGATGAATTGGAAAACGCTGGTGATCGAATTTCTCCTGGCGGGCTTCTTCGCCGTTGCCTGCTTCCGGGCTCAAACCGAACCCCCCGCGGGGCGCGCCAGGAAATTGGCCGACTTCTTCAAGCTTTCCGGGCGCATCGAGCGCCTGCGCCGTTCGCGCTGGCAATGGTTTTCTCTCGTGGGCTTCATGCTCGTGCTCCGATTGCAGCAGCAACTGCCCCTGATATTGGAACTCATGGTGGCGATTGAGTTCACGCTGTTCATGGCTTTGCCGAAAGCGCAGGAAGGAATGGCGCACGCGCGAACCCGATGAAGCAATTGTGGGAGCTCGGCTACTTCCTTCGCTCCGTGAGAGCGAAGATGCGCCACGGGGAATTTTCCCGCGCTCCGCTGCGGCTGCTGCGTCTCGAGTGGCACGGGGAAACGGCGGAGTGCGATTGGGTGGCGCGCCCCCCGGACGTGTGGGACGCCACGTTGCCAGAGCGGGTTCGTGACCGGGCCGCGTCCTCCCAGGCGCTTCTGGACGCAATGGCGCTGCGGGAGATGTTGTTCGGCGCGCTGCCGGATGTTCATTGCGCTGAGCTTCGGGCTTTTCGCCAATCGGCACGCGAGCCGCCTGAACCAATCATCATCGGCACGGTCACCAGGGAGATCCCGCCGATGCTTCGAGTGACTTCTCCTGTCATGCGGGCGAAGTTGTATGGGTTCCACTTTTTGCTGGACGACGGAGTGTTAAAACCACCCCAAGTCGGACAGAGCGACTTGCAACTGATGATGAGTGCGTGACCCTTCGCGGGTCGAGGAGGCAATCGTTATGGCAGCAAATAGACAGCAGGGAGGTCTTTACACGTTGTTTCTCGTGGCGGCAACCGTCTTGTGCGCCGGCATCTTCTTTTGGGATGCCTCCATGGGAAAGCTGTTGTTCCTGGTGGGAGCAGCCGGTCTTGTCGCCAGCCTGTTCGGGATGCTCAAGATCAAGGCCCTCGAAGGAAAGACGGCGCTCAAGCCGGGGCCTGGCACGATGAAACTGGCCGGCGCTGGCACCTCCGCATTGGGATGGGTGATTACGCTTTTCGGCATGCACCTCACTCCGAGCCTCGCCGGACGCTTGATCATCGCATTGATTGGTATTGGGGTGAGCCTGTTCGGGATCATCGTTATTTTGCCGGCGGCATTCAACAAGAACGCGGTCTGGAAAAACTAGAGGCGCCGGCTTCCGAGCGGCAGCCAAAATTAGGAGCGGACAAACAAAATGAAAAAAATGACCAAGTTGTTCCTATGTCTGGTAGTTCTCACCATCGCACTGGCAGCCGGTATTGCGGCATTCGCCCAAACCCCCGCCCCAGCGGCAGCACCCGCCGCCGCTGCCACTCCTCCCCCTTCGCCTACTACCGCCGAGCTCGCAGCGGCGGCGGCGAAGGCCCCCACGCCCGCGGACTTGGCCAAGGGCGATCCGGGCGGCACTCTCACCGGAACGATCAATGACGTGCCCGTGACCGACACGACCAAGGGGTTGACGCTCGGCGATGTGGCCAACCAGGTAGGCCAGAACAAAATCGCAGCCAATTTTATCTGGACTCTAGTCACAGGCTACCTCGTCATGTTCATGCAGGCCGGGTTCGCCATGGTGGAATCGGGCTTGACCCGCGTCAAGAACGCCAATCACACCTACATGATGAACTTTATGGTGTACGCGTGCGGGTTGTTCTCTTACTGGTTGATCGGATTTGCAATCCAACAGGGCGGCTCCGCGGGGAATTCAAACTTAGGAGGCCTCAATTCCCTGTCGGTCGAGCACACCACCACAATATTCGGCAAAACTTGGGGCCTATTCGGAGGGACCGGATTCTTTCTCTCCGGTCACACCTATGACGTAGGAGTCATGGTGCTATTCCTCTTCGAAATGGTTTTCATGGATACGGCGCTCACGATTGTGACCGGGGCGTGCGCGGAACGCTGGAAGTTCCTCGCATTCTGCGTCTCCTCGTCCTTCATGGGTGCGCTCACGTATCCGATATATGCCAACTGGGCCTGGGGCGGTGGGTGGCTCTCGCAATTGGGAGTCAACAACCAACTGGGCAAGGGCTACTGCGACTTCGCTGGCTCCGGCGTGGTGCATGCGGTCGGTGGAATCACGGCTCTGGCCGTTTCACTGATCGTCGGGCCGCGCATCGGGAAGTTCAATCGCGATGGCTCAAGCAATCCAATCATCGGCCACGACGTTTCGGCCTGCCTGATCGGCTGCTTCATCCTTGCGTTCGGCTGGTTCGGGTTCAACCCCGGCAGCACTCTCGGCGCTTCCGCAAATGGCAACTTGCGAATCGGCACCATCGCCGTGAACACCATGCTGGCTGGTTGTACAGCCACGTTCGGCGCCATGCTTTACATGTGGATGAAAAACGGCAAGGTGGACTACTCGATGAGCGGCAATGGTCTTCTGGCGGGGCTGGTCGCCATCACCGCGCCCAGCGGCTTCGTCAGCACGGTCGGTGCCTGCATCATCGGAGTCGTAGCGGGCGTCTTGGTTTGCTGGAGCTGCGCCTTTATTGAGAACGTCATGAAAGTGGACGATCCCGTCGGCGCCATCTCGGTCCACGGCACCTGCGGGCTATGGGGCGTGCTCTCCATTGGGCTCCTCGCCGATGGCACGAGCAACTACGGCGGAAGCTGGAACGGCGTAACGGGTTCGGTCACCGGCCTCTTCTACGGCGATTCCACCCAGATTGTCGCGCAACTCGTCGGCATCTCGACGCTGATCGGTTTCGTCTTCACCTTCAGCTTCCTTCTGAACCTCGTGCTCGATTTCTTCATCGGGCAACGAGTCTCGATAGAGTCCGAAATCTCCGGTCTGGACCTTCCGGAAATGGGGCAGCTCGGTTATCCGGAGTTTGTCCTCAAGCCGGAACCGGATTTCATGATCAACGCTGAAAAGGCTTACGCAGTTGCCTGATTTGATTTGGCTGTAAGCGTCTGGCGGCAGGGCCCGTCTCGGCCACGCGCCCTGCCGGCCGGATCGCTCGGATTGTCGTGATTCCGATTCATATTTCAGCCCAAGGAACGAGCGAAAATGAACGACATTCACGTCGTACCTGGAAACGAAACGACTACCCATGCTTTGAGCGCGTCTACGGCGCCGCTATCCATTGCTCCCATCCCGGCGTGGGCTCAGCAATCGCTGCGGCGAATGTTTGCAGATCCGCGCATCCTCGAAAAACAGGAGCGCGCGGAGCTCCTAGCCCAATTGCGAGCTTGCGTCGCACAGCATCCCAAAGTCTCCGAATTGCGCGTCGTGTACGGCATGGCGCTCTGCGTCAATCTCGACGCCCAGGCCGCCATGGAAGAGCTTGGCGAGGCTGTCTCGCTAGCTCCTAATAGCTTCATCGCCCACTTGAAAATGGGCGAACTCTGGATGCGCCTTCGGGTCTGCTCGAGGGCGCTCGATCACACCAATTACGCCGCCAAGCTTGCCGAAAACCTGGCGCAATCTGAAATGGCGCGCCGCCAGGCGGCCACACTGCGCACCATGTTGCGCGAGGGAGTCGACCGCAACGGCTACAGAACCCCGTGGCTCTCGCTCGGCCGTCTCCGCCGCTTGTGGATACGAATCCGAAGAAAAGAGGAAACCCTGGCCACGGTGGACGCCGGCTAATCATGCCCCCGGTCCTTCAGCTTGCGCTGCTGATTGCCATCCTCCTTCCTGCCGGCAAGATTGGCGCATCGTTTTGCAGCCGCTTTGGCATCCCGCCCATCCTCGCTGAACTGCTTGTAGGCGTGGCCCTCGGTCCCGGCGCGCTGAATCTGCTCCATATGCGTTTGTTTCGCGGCACGGAAGCCACCAGCGCCTTCTTCCTGCTTGCCCAGATCGGCGTCATCCTTCTGATGTTCATCGCCGGTATCGAAACGGACATTGACCGCATGCGCGAAGCAAGCGTCACCGCCTTCATCGTCGCGCTTTCCGGCGTCATCTGGCCCTTCCTGCTCGGCGCCGGTGTGGCTCACGCCTTCGGCCTCTCGTGGAAGACGGCGTTCTTCTTGGGCGGCGCGCTCACCGCCACGAGCGTCTCCATCTCCGCGCGCACCTTGATGGATGCCGGGCGTCTCGATTCCACAGAAGGGACCATCATCCTCGGCGCGGCCGTCATTGACGATGTGATGGGATTATTCGTCCTCGCCTTCCTCGCCGCATCGGTCACTACGGCGAAGGGCGCGGCCTTCGGCCTCGCGCCCATCGCCACAGGCTGGCTGCAGCAGAGGATTCCCGTCGCGGCGGGACATCCCCTCGTCGCCGAACTTGCAGTGATCAGCGCTTGCGTGGCCGTATATTTCTTCGTGGGATATGGCGCCGCCACGCGCTGGCTCGACCCCCTGATCCTTCAGCTCCGCAAGCTCACCGCCAACGAGGCCGTCCCGAGCTGCATCCTCGCCCTTATCTTCGTGTACGCCATCTCGGCGGAATGGCTGGGCAGCGTCGCGGGGATCACGGGCGCCTACCTGCTCGGCTTCGTCTTTGCCGGCTCCAAGTATAAGGCCGACGTCGAACGCAGCTTTTACGCCATCGGCCACGGCCTCCTCATCCCCCTCTTCTTCGTTTCCATCGGCCTCGCCAGCGATTGCCGCGCCCTCACCGGCCATTGGACGTTGATGCTCCTCGTTCTCTTCGTCGCCATCGTTGGCAAGCTATTCGGCTGCGGCCTCGCCGCGCTCGGCTCGGGGATGGACTGGGTGCGCAGTCTGCGCGTGGGCTGCGGCATGATCTCCCGCGGCGAAGTCGGCCTGATCGTCACCACCATGGGCGCAACCACGGGCATTTTCGGCCAATCCGAAATCGCCGTCATGGTCGCCGTCGTTCTCATCACCACGCTGATTACTCCCATCGCTCTCCGCGGCGCCTTCCATCTGAAGTCGGAGCAGGATCGGGAAGAGGGGCTTGCGGACTCGGAATCGAAAGTCACGCCCATCAGCCGGAACGCATCTTTCTCGGCCGGCTCGGAGCCGCGCGGCGGTGCGCCGCACGATTCGACGAGCTTCCGGGTAATGACTCCTCGCGCGGCGAGCCCGCTCGGCTTGAGCGACGATAAGTTCGCTTCGGATGTGAAGTAGCGATGCGGGAGCCCCGCACATGAGGATTCCCAATTAACCCGGGCGACCAACTCGACCACTACCGCATTGATAGTGTCATTGCCCGCAGCGACGTGGCCACGGTTTACCGCGCCACCGACACGCAATCGGACCGCCTCGTAGTCCTCAAGATTCCCCACGAGGAAATGGAAGGCGACCAGGCGTTCTTCGAACGCTTTCAGCGCGAACAGGAGATCGGCCGCCACCTTGACCATCCCGGGATCCTGAAGGTCCTCCCGGAGCACCACCGCAGCCGGAACTATATGGTCTTGGAGTGGGTGGATGGAAAATCGCTCCGCCAGTTGCTCGACGAGCAAAAAAAGCTTTCTCCCGAGCGCGCGGTCAAAATCGCGCTGGGCATCTGCCAGGCCCTCAGCTACATCCACAGCCACGGAATCGTCCACCGCGACCTCAAGCCCGAGCACATCATGGTGGACGCCCAGGACAACATCAAACTCATGGACTTTGGCCTGGCCGGAGAAGTGGGAGCGCGGCGAATCACGTTTGCCAATCTCGCCCAGGTGGTGAGTTCGCCCGAATATATTTCCCCCGAGCAGGTGAAGGGAAAACGCGGCGATGCGCGCAGCGATCTCTACTCCCTCGGCGTGATTCTCTACGAAATGGTCACCGGGAAAGCCCCGTTCCATGGGCCGAACGCTTTCGCCATCATGAACGAACGCCTCGAGAATAACCCCGTCCCCCCGCGCAAAATCGATTCCTCCATTTCGCCCCAGTTGCAGGAAGTGATTTACAGGGTTCTCGAGCGTGAGCCCCAGTACCGCTATGCGAACGCCCACGAATTTGCGTTCGATCTCGAGCATCTCGACCACGTCGGCGTCGCCGAGCGCCCCGAACTCCAAAACTGGAAGAAGCCGCGCACCGCGGCAACGCGAAAAATCATCGCGTACGCGGCGATGCTCTTGGTCCCGCTCCTCATTTTTGCGCTGCTCGTGTTTTTCGCTCGCCGCTAGCCCCAAAATCGCCGTCGCCGGCCCCCACCAGCAAATTCGTTGTATCCAGCGCGGAGGGGAGCACCATGCGCACACCATCGGCCCGTACCGCGATTCCGATTAAATTCTCTCGTTTGACAGGAAAACCTTCGTGGATACCGCCCACGTATCACAATCGGCACGGAAGCTAGGGATGCGTCTTGTGATCGCCTGCGCGGACTATGGGCGCTCGCCACAGCCAAACCTGCCACAGCCTCCGCACCAGCCAATATTTTCCCCCTAGAGCGAACAGCGGAAACAACAGTAAAAAGTAAAAAAATGAATGAAATCCAAATGGGAAACTGACTATGCGTGGCCTCCAGTCGAAAAAGGAGCGACTCATGGTGACCCGGTAACCGATTCCGTACAAGCGCTTACAAAAACCTGATATGAGCTTGTCTTTTTTGGATTAGTTCTGTCAGAATTGAATTGTGCGGCCCTCTCAGTATTGCAAATAAAGGAGTTAAAGGAGAAAGTTGATGAGAAAGCTCTGGTGGGTGGGTTTAGTCGTAATGGTACTTTGCTTCGCCATGCCGACCATGGCACAGAATTACTCCCCGCTTCAGGCGGAGGTGGGTTATACCCTTTTGCACGTCACCTGCTGCGGTTTCAGTGCAACAGCGAACGGTGCCAACGCCGACGTTTTCTACAATGCAAACCATTGGCTCTCGCTCGGTGGGGATTTTGCGGGCACGACCAGTAATGCCTTCGGGCCGGGCACCACGATCATCACATATCAGTTCGGTCCACGCATCTACTTTTCAAGAGGGACGTTTCAGCCGTTTGCCCAAGTACTCCTGGGTGGGGTCCACATTTCGCAAGGAGGCGCCAGTGTCAATGCCTTCAATTTTGACTTGGGCGGAGGAGTTGATATCAAGGTTTCCCAGCACTTTGGCGTCCGTCCGGTTGAACTAGGATACGAACGTTTCAGCCTATTTGGGACGGGCTTCAACAACCTCCGATACTCGGCTGGAATCAACTTCTACTTCTAAGGACAGCCTCAAGCAATCCGGCCAATCACGGGGCCCCGGCTCGCCGCCGGGGCCCTTTTTCTTGCTGCGGCGTATAACCATGCGAAGCCAGCGACTTTTCCCCGAGCCTTCTTCCGCTCGTAGCGCCACCCTCGGATCACAACATAAAGCAAAAGCGGTTAATCCGGGCGGCCGAAGGAGTGGTATTCGAAGCCGAGGGATTTCATTTTCTGCGGTGAAAGGAAATTGCGGCCGTCGAGAACGAGCGGCTGGACCATGGCGTCGCGGATGCGCTCCCAATCGAGCTTGCGGAATTCGTCCCATTCGGTGGCGATGAGGAGCGCCTCGGAATCCTGCGCGGCTTCGTACGCGGAGTTCACGTATTCGACCTGCGGCAGAACGCCGCGCGCCTTTTCCATCGCTTCGGGATCGTAGGCGCGGACGCGTGCTCCTTCGGCCAGCAGGCACTCGACCAGGTCCATGGCCGGGGCGAAGCGGATATCGTCCGTGTTGGGCTTGAACGCAAGACCGAGGATGCCCACCTGCTTGCCGCGGACCACCCACAGCGCCTTGCGAATCTTTTCCAGGAAGCGATCGATGCGCTTGCGGTTGATCTTCTCCGCTTCCTGCAGCATGGCGAAGTCCGCGCCCGAACTCTTGGCCAGATGGACGAAGGCCTGCAAATCCTTGGGAAGGCAGAAGCCGCCAAAGCCCAGCCCAGCGTTCAGAAAATGCCTCCCGATGCGCGGATCCATGCCCACGGCCTTCATCACCTCTTCGATATCGGCGCCGAGTCGTTCGGCGAGATCGGCGACCATATTGGCGTAGGAAATCTTCACCGCGAGAAACGAATTCGACGCGTGCTTAATCAGCTCGGCGCTGTTGATGGTGGTGACCAGCCACGCGGGCGCGGGCGCTTCCGGACACTCGGGGGCGTGGACAGGGCAATTGAATTTACGCTCGAGCACGGGGCGGTAGATTTCGCGAAGCTGCGCTTCCGCCGCGTCGTCCTCGACGCCCACGACGATGCGATCGGGGTGCAGAAAATCCTCGATGGCGGTGCCTTCGCGGAGGAATTCGGGATTGGACGCCACGCGGAAGGTCACTCCGCTTTTGCGGCCATAGACGGAAAGGGCGCGCTTCAGTTCCTGGCCCGTGCGCGCCGGGACGGTGCTCTTCTCGATCACGAGCTTGGGAGAGCGCGCTTCGGTGGCGATTACGCGCGCCACGTGGTCAATGGCGCTTAAGTCCGGCGCGCCATCCGGCAGCGGCGGAGTGCCCACACAGATGAAAATGGCGTCGCCCGCCGCAACCGCCTCGGCCGGATTCGCGCAAAAGCGGAGGCGCTTTTCCTTGCGGGTTTTGGCCAGCACCTTGTCGAGGCCCGGCTCGTAAATGGGCACGCCGCCGGATTCGAGTATTTCCAATTTGGCCGCGTCGTTATCCGTGCACGCGACTTCGTGGCCGATTTCCGCGAGACAGCCTCCCGTCACCAAGCCGACGTAGCCGGCGCCGATCACAGAGATTTTCACTCGAAGCTCCAGGTCAGAGAAAATGCGCGCGAGGACCCAGGCCGATTGTCGCACATCGGAAATGGAAATTGGGAGTCCTCGATGGAAATGGTAGGATTTATTGGGCACATTCGATTCGTGGCTCCGTTCGCAGGCGGGCTTATTGAGCCAACGCGGTCGGCGAGAAGCAACCCTGGCGCTGCTGGGAAGTTCCAACAAGGACGGATGCGGCAGGGGGCGAGGGATGAGGGACGAGGAATGGTTCACGAAACGGTGTGCCTCGAAATCTCCGGGAGCTTTACGAAGTTGAAAGCGCGAGCAGCAGCGACGGCACTTATTCTTGCGGGCCTGTTTGTTGCGTTCCCACTCGCCGCGCAGGAGCAACCCGGACCCCTGCCCCTGCCTCCTCCGCAACAGGAATATCCCGCGCCGCAACCACCATCTCCGCCCAGTCGTCCTTCACAGCCCGCGCCGCCGAAGGCCGCGCCGGAATTGAAGCACGTGTCGGCCGACATCTCGAAGGATCCTCCGGCGATCCCGGCCGATCAAATCATCGCGCAATTTGCGGCGCACGAAGCTGAGTTTAAGGTGGAGCGCGACAACTTCACATACTCGCAGACGTTCGTCATTCAGACGATTGACGATTCAGGCCAGCCGGACGGCGAATATCGGCTGGATAGCGACGTGACGTTCACTCCCTCGGGCCAGCGCTATGAAAACATCACGTATGCGCCTCAACCCACCCTTGAGCGCATTATGCTTACCGAGCAGGATTTCGACGATCTGAAGAATATTCAGCCCTTCGTGCTCACCACCACGGAGTTGCCGAAGTACAACATCACGTACGTGGGCCGCGAGCAGCTGGACGATATCGGCACGTATGTGTTCGACGTGGCGCCCAAAACCATCGAGAAGGAACAGCGCTATTTTCAGGGGCGCGTCTGGGTGGACGACAAGGAGCTGGAAATCATCAAGACCTACGGGAAAGCGGTGCCGGACATTATCAAGGGCAAGAACGCGAACATGTTTCCGCGTTTTGAGACGTACCGCGAAAATATCGAGGGCCATTTCTGGTTCCCCACGTACACGCACGCCGACGACGACCTGCACTTCCCGTCGGGCGATGTTCATATCCGCATGACGGTTCACTATTCCGATTACAAGAGATTTCGATCCACCATCCGGCTGCTGCCGACGCCCCAGAACAAACCCTAGGGCCGCGCATCTCCTGGTCCCGCCGCATCCATGGCGGTTTCCGCGGCGCTCTTGGAGCAAAAATTGCAGTCGGGGCCGATCTGGCTTAAAATGTGTACACGAACGTGTGGTGAGCGTAGCTCAGCTGGTAGAGCATCGGTCTGTGGCACCGAGGGTCGTGGGTTCAAATCCCATCGCTCACCCCAAAACTCCGCAAAATTCCTGCTGATTCGGTGGGCCGTACTCACCGTCAAAGCCTCGATTTGGGTCCAAAGGAACGTGGTTTGCGCCCATTGTGCGCCCAAGTAGTTGACTGACACCGGCGTTGCGCTCCGAAGGGAGGGTGTGAAGGCACACGACCGTCTGAGACGAGTTCCTGACACTACTCGAACACGTTGTCGCGCCGCCTGGGACTAGCCGTAATAGCAAGCGAAAAACTGTTGACATCAAATCAGGTCCGGCGTAGGGTTGGCGCATTTCGCGGCTGGGGGCCTGCCTGCGTATTGGGCTTTCGCATCCCCATGCGAAAGTTGCCGGGCATGCAGGGTGGGTATAACAGCGGGTGCTTGGGTGTGGACCGGGAGAGAAGAAGCAGGCATTGTGCTTATTGCACCGCGCCTGCGGCCCCTTGCGCCCCTGAATCCAAAGCCAGGCAGAATTTCAGCACGAGGCGTGAGATAAATGCGGCCAAGCTCAAGGCAATATGTTCATGCGCCACAGGTTCACCCGTGCTCCAGGAGAATGCCAATGTGCTTCCGAATCCCGCAGTTGATCGTTAGGATGACCGCGGCTTCATCCAGTCGGCTCGCGCTCGGCAGCCTGCTCGCTATGGCGGTTTTCCTGGCCACGCAGCCACTCTTGGGGCAGACCCCCGACTTCGGTCCGAACGTCTATATCATCGACCCCAGCATGTCGTCGACAACGATCCAGACTACGTTGACGTCGCTGTCGAATGAAGCCCAGTTCAGCACCAATCGTTACGCGGTGCTGTTTCAGCCGGGCACCTATACTGTTCAGGCTCCGGTGGGTTATTACGAGTCCATTGCCGGCCTCGGCGAGACACCGAGTGGCGTAACGATCAACGGCTTTCTCACCCCAAACTTCGGCTCGACATCTCCCGGCGCCAACCTTACAACGACTTTCTGGCGATCCATGGAAAACATGACATTCAATGTGGCTACCGATACGGCGCAAAGCGCCGCCGCGAATACGCTCCAATGGGGCGTGTCGCAGGGTGCGCCGCTGCGCCGTCTGCAAATCAACGGATCGCTGGAACTGGTGGATAGCTTCTGTGGCGAGGCGAGCGGCGGATTCATCAGCGACACGGTTGTGACCGGAAGCGTCAATCCGTGCTCCCAGCAGCAGTGGTATACCCGCAACAGCTCCATCGGCAGTTGGTCGGGCGGGGTGTGGAACATGGTGTTCTCCGGCGTGCAGGGGGCGCCAACGCCCAACTACCCGACAAACAAATATACGGTGCTTCCTACGACACCGGTGAGCCGCGAAAAGCCCTTTCTTTATGTGGACGGCAGCGATAACTACAACGTGTTTGTTCCCTCGCCGCAAACTAATTCGTCGGGTACAACCTGGGCCAATGGAAGCGCGCCGGGCTATTCGATTCCTATCAGCCAGTTCTTCATCGCCCAGCCCTCGACGACGCTGGCCGCCATCAACAATGCGTTGCTCTACGGACAGAACCTCATCCTAACGCCGGGCATCTATCAGTACAACGGGCCCATCAATATCACCAACCCGAACACGATCGTGCTTGGGCTCGGTTATGCCACAGTTGTTCCGCAGAACGGGACAGCCGCCATCACGGTCGCCGACGTGGACGGGGTCCAGATTGCCGGACTGATCATCGATGCTGGGCCGATTAGCTCGCCGGTGCTTCTGCAGATAGGTGTTCCGGGCGGAGCCGGCGTCAGCCACCAGAGCAATCCTACGACAATCAACGATGTGTTCTTGCGCATTGGCGGAGCCACGGTGGGAACCGCCGCCACGAGCATGGAGATCGACAGCGATAACGTGATTCTGGACGATATCTGGTCATGGCGCGCGGACCACGGCGCCGGGTCGACCCCGATATGGACCGGCAACCCCGCCAACAATGGCGTGGTTGTAAACGCGGACAATGTCACCGCATTGGGCCTGGCGGTCGAGCACTACGAGCAGAACCAGGTTGTGTGGAACGGCAACGGCGGCGAGACTATCTTCTATCAGAGCGAGCTGCCCTACGATGTACCCAGCCAGAGTCAATGGATGAACGGCAGCGCGAACGGTTACTCATCTTATTCGGTCTCCAGCTCGGTCACGAGCCATGCGGCTTATGGTTTGGGGGTTTATTCCTTCTTCGATCAGGGCTTGCCTATCATTGAAGACAGCGCAATTACTGTTCCGAACGCAGTGGGAGTTACCGTGACGGATGCAGTATCTGTCTTCCTTTCGGGCAGCGGCCAGATTACTTATACAGTCGACAATGCGGGTACGGTGGCGAAGAGCGGCAGCACCACGAGTTATGTGCCGTTCTACCAGGGCGTCCCCTGCTCCACCACCTGCCCCGCCGCGCCGTCCGATGCAGTGGCTACGCCAATCTCGCCTTCGCAGATCAATCTCACATGGGCAGCGAGTTCCACGCCGGGCGTGGTGTATTACATTTTCCGCAGCACCACGCCGGGATTTACGCCGTCGGCGGCAAATCAGGTGGTATCGGGCGTGGCCGGCCTGTCGTATGCGGACACCACGGCCAGCCCCTCAACCACTTACAATTACCTTATTGAGGCCGTCAACGCGGCTGGATTTTCAGCCCCGTCGAATCTCGCCACTGCTTCCACCCAAGCCAATGGTGGCACGATCGCTCCGGGGAACGATGTCGTGAAGATCGATGCCGGATACACGGGCAGCACGCCCCCCGCCGGTTGGCTGACCGATCGGGACTTCTCCGGCTCGAACGCTGTCGGAAGCGCAACGAGCAACGCCATCACGATTCCCTCGACGATTGCGAATCCGGCCCCCCAAGCCGTATACCAGACCAATCGCAGAAGCAATGGCGGCACCCTCGTGTACACAATTCCCGGTCTGACGCCAGGCGGTGCCTATATCGTCGACCTGCACTTCTCGGAGAACTTCCAGACAGCGGCCAATTTGCGCAAGTTTAACGTGAGCATCAACGGAAGTCAGGTTCTGACTAATTTCGATATTTTCGCCACCACCGGAGGCCGGTACATCGCCAACGTGCAGTCGTTCTACGCCGTCGCTGATGCCACCGGAACCATCGGCATTCAGTTCACTGCTACCGCGAACAACGCTCAGGTCAACGGCATAGAGATCGGCCTCGGCAACGTCTCGGTGCCTGTCGCGCCGTCCGGTCTCGCGGCTTCCGCCTCTTCGGATTCCGAAATCGACCTTAGCTGGAGCGCCAGTTCCACGAGTGGTGTTGTCTACGAGCTGTTTCGGAGCACGACGCCCGGTTTTCAGCCGTCGCCAAGCAACCTGGCCACGACTACGTCAGCGACTTCATTCACAGACACGGGACTGGCGGCCAGCACCACCTATTACTACGTAGTGGAAGCAAGTGACTCGATCCTGACCTCGTTGCCCTCGAACCAGGCCTCCGCCGCGACGGAGAGCGCTCCCACTCCTCCCCCAACCACGCCCGCCGCGCCCACTGGACTCGGGGCGACGGCAGTCTCAAGCCGTGAGATCGACCTGCTCTGGACCGGAAGCTCGACGCCGTCGGTGCAGTACCAAGTCTTCCGCGGCACTACCCCAGGATTTACGCCGTCGGCGGCCAATCAGGTGACCACGACCTCGGCCACCGGCTGCGCCGACATAGGACTGGCGGGGGCGACCTCCTACTACTACGTAGTGGAGGCTTTCAATGACAATGGGACCTCTCTACCTTCTAACCAGGCCAGCGCACAGACCCAAGGTCCGTCCAGCATCACGGTCGTCTCCGGTTCAGGCCAGACTGCCCAGGTTGACATGGCATTTGCCAACCCGCTCGTCGTCCTCGTGCAGGACGCTGAGGGCAATCCGGTTCTCGGCGTGACAGTCATGTTTGCAGGCGCGAGTGTCATTTTCCCCGGCGGAACCACCGCGGTTACAGATAGCTCCGGCCAGGCACAGCTCTTCGCCGAGCCCGACGCCATCGGCAGCCTCACAATCTCCGCCGCAGTGGCTGGCGTCACCACTCCAGCCATCTTTTCAGAAACCGGAACTGCCATTCCCCAGACCATCACCTTTGGACCGCTGCCCGGTGTCACCTACGGAGTGCTTCCAATTACTCTAACCGCTTCTGCCTCCTCGGGTTTGCCTGTCAGCTACAGCGCAACAGGACCGGCGACTGTCTCGGGATCCACTCTCACTATTACGGGAGCTGGTTTCGTCACCGTCACGGCTAGCCAGGCGGGCAACACCAGATACGCCGCCGCTACGCCCGTAGTCCAGAGTTTCACAGTCATGCCGGCGGTTCTTACAGTGACGGCGAACAGCGTGTCCGTGCCTTTTGGCACCACACCCGCCTTGAGTGCGACGGTCACCGGTTTCGTCAATGGCGATACCATATCCGTGGTTAGCGGTGCGCCCGCGCTGGCGACCACGGCCAACGCCTTGAGCCTGCCCGGGATTTATCCGATCACCGTCGGCCTGGGAACTCTGTCGGCGGCCAACTATACCTTCACATTCGTCAGCGGCACCTACACCGTGACTTTCACAGCGGCCGTCCCGAGTACAGGTACGCACTGCAACGGGGCCTATAGCGGAACTTTCAGTGGTAACATCACCGTGTCCAGCGGGCAAGTTTGTGCCTTCGTGGGCGGCGCCATCAGTGGCAATGTGCAGCTGAATGGCGGCAACCTGATTCTGGTTCAATCCCAGGTGGGCGGGAACGTGCAACTCATGGGAGGCGGCACGTTTACCATAGGCCCCGGCACGACGATTAAGGGCAATCTCCAGATTCAGAACCTTCCCAGCAGCGCGCTCCAGAATCAGGTTTGCGGGACCACCGTGCAAGGCAATTTGCAGTTCCAGAACAATGGAACAGCGGTGCTGATCGGGTCGGCGTCGGCCCCTCCGTGCCCCGGCAATACCGTCGGTGGGAACCTGCAGGTGCAAAACAACACAGCGGCCGTAACCATCGTGGGCAACACGGTAGACGGCAACCTGCAGGTTAGCAACAACACGGCGGACACGACGATCACCGGCAATACGGTGAATGGCAACTTGCAGGATGGCAGCAACAGCGCTCCCACCGCGGTGTTCACGAATACGGTCGGCAAAAACTTGCAGTGCAACAGCAACACATCGATCACGGGAGGCGGAAACACGGCAGGAAAGAAGCAGGACCAGTGTTCGAGCTTCTGACGCGCTTTGCATTAATGTTCGGGCTACGACAACTGTGCTGACATAACGACGCGCCGGGGGAACGTCGTGCAATACACCTGCGATACGGAAAACAATCTCGTAGGGTCGAAAAACTCGAACGAATTGAAATCGTGTGGCTTACAGTTTGTCCGCAGGCTCCCCTCATCAGCGGGTCTCTTTTTCTGTGAGGTTGCAACGCCTTGCTGTTACAGGACTTAGCGGGTTAAGGGGTGTTTTCAAATCCCATCGCTCACCCCAAACCATTTGGACACCTTACGGAATCCACGTTTGCAGGCCTGTGAGAAGCGAATGGGGGAGATCCGAAGATCTCCCCGGATTCGCTGAGGTTGCCCGAGCCGTTAGTCGATTTCAATCCCACTGACGAGCGAGTTGTTCACCACCGAGGTGAACTGGATCACATACTGCCCGCTCGAATTCGCCGCCTCCGTGAACTGCTGGATATTGGCGATGTTCTGCCCGCCAGCCGTCGCGTAGATGTCGAAGTCCGTGAGCACCTGCGTGCCGTTGATGCTCACGTCGAACGTCCGCGAGCCGGCGGTCGTGAAATACGTCTCGCAGAAGTGCAACCGCACCGTGTGCATCGAACTAGCCGTGAAGCCGCCGATGGTGTAGGCGAAGTTGTTGGTACGCGCCGTTTGGTAGACCGCCGCCGGCGCCGGGTTCGTCACGTTGCTGGTGTTGATGGTGTTGGCGTGATCAATCGTGCCGCCGCCGGTGAAGTCCTCATCGGCAACGAACGGACTCACCGCCGTCGTCGAGCCGGAATCGATCTGCACGCTGGGCGGCTGTGCGGAATCAATCTCGATCCCGCTGATCAGCGACTGGTTGACCACGGAGGTGAACTGGATCACAAATTGCCCGCTCGCATTCGCGGGAACCAGAAACTCCTGGATGTTCGCGATGTTCTCCCCACCCGCCGTCTTGAAGATGTCGAAATCCGTCAAGACTTGCGTTCCGTTGATGCTGACGTTGAACGTCCGGTCCCCGGCTGCCGTGAAATACGTCTCGCAGAAGTGCAGACGCACCCGATAGTTCGTCCCAGCCGTGAAGCCGCCGATGGTGTAGGTGAAGTTGTTGGTACGCGCCGTTTGGTAGACCGCCGCCGGCGCCGGGTTCGTCACGTTGCTGGTGTTGATGGTGTTGGCGTGATCAATCGTGCCGCCGCCGGTGAAGTCCTCATCGGCAACGAACGGACTCTCCGCCGGCCCGCCGGAATTGATGGCAATGATCTGTCCGGAGACTACTGTCTCCGTCAGATCCGCATAGCTATACCCGAATACCGCGGTGGTGAGATAGGTGGCATTGAGCGACAACGTGCCGGGGGCCGGAGCGATGTCGCTATACGTGGCGACTCCTGACGAATTGAGAGGCACCAGGTAAGGAGTCGATCCGATATTGAATTGAACGTTCCCCGTGGGCGTCGCCGAACCAGAGGTGGCGGCGACTGTTGCTGTTAGCGTGTAAGGCGTTCCCGATACCAGTGTGCCGCCGCTTGGCGAGATGGATAACGTGGTAACCGTCGGAACCAGTACCGTCATTTCCATCGTTGTGCTGGCACTCAGGGAACCGGAGGTTCCTGTAACCGTCACCGTGTATTGTCCGGGGGTCGGGGTAGCCGGAGAGTCGGTTTGAACAACAATGACGACCGTACCATTCCTGTTCGGATACGTGACATTTAAGGAGGGAGAGTATATCAAGAAGTTTATGCCGCTGGGGACTCCGGTAACCGTCAGGTTGACGGTGCCGGAGAAGCCACCCAAGGGGTTCACATACAGATCGAGTGTCGGAGTATTGGAAGGACCAACGCTAAAACTCCGCGTCGATGACGTCACCGTGAAGGCTTGGTTTACGACCGAGAGCAACAGGGTTGTGGATGCCGATAACGCTCCCGATGTCCCCTTAATGATTACGCTCGCGCTTCCAAGCGGGGCGTTGCTGCCGGCCGTCAGTGTGAGAACACTGGTCCCGGTGGTCGAAACAGGGTTGAAAGAAGCCGTCACGCCGCTGGGCAGCCCCGACGCGGATAAATTCACTGCACCCGTGAATCCGCCCTGATCGTTCACGGTAATCGTTACCGTGTTCGACGATCCCGGATTGACCCACTGGGAACCCGTCGAAATCGAGAGCGAGAAGCCTGTTCCAAGAACCGTCAGGGGAACCGCCGTGGACGCACTCAAGGAACCCGATGATCCGCTCACGACCACATCGGCCATCGCGTATGGTGCGGAGCTGGCGGCTTTCAGCGTGAGTACGCTGGTTCCTGTTGTTGAGGCCGGAGAAAACGATGCGGTCACTCCGCTCGGCAGGCCGGAGGCCGTGAGCGCCACGCTGCCGCTGAATCCGCCACGATCACTCACCGTAATGGTCGTCGTGACGGAGGAGCCCGGTTTTACCGAGAGGCTGCCGGAAGTCAAAGAGCTCGAGAGAGTGAACCCGGCGGCGGTCAGATTATTAATGAGATTCTGGCCGTTCGGAGATCCCCATCCCGTTACAAGGTCATAGCCGGCTACCGCGAAATACAAGCCGTTGTCTCCGCTTGTGATGTCGTGGAAATCGGTGCTGTATCGGGGGCCGACGCCAAGCTGATAGAGGATCGGATTCAGAAATCCCATGCTTGATTTGCCGGCGGATGCGGCTTGCTGATTGGCCAGCGCAATATATCCGGCCCACGTGGGCGCCGCGAGGCTGGTCCCGCCGAGGGCGTCGTCGCTGCTCGCCGAGCAGGCGCCATTTGCGCAATAGTAGTTGTCGCAATCCGCTTCCGCGGCGACGTCGGGAGCATTGCGCAGTGTGGTGGAACCTCCATTCGCGCCCGTCATCACTCCTGGAGTCAGTTGATAAGCGGGGATGCCGATGTTATCGAGGGAAATCCCGCCGCCGCTTCCGGTGCCGGTGCCGCAGAAGGTATTGCCGTCACCCCACGCAATTTCGGACGCCCATGCGCCATTATTCAACTGCAGATTGGTCCCGCCTACAGCGGTGACGTACGCGTCTTCCGCAGGATAGACATCATCTCCTGTAATCCATGCATCATTGTCACCCGAGGCGATAAATATGCTTTGCCCCTGGGCCGCCATCTCCTGGAAGATCGGATCGTCACTGCTGGTGTCGGCGCTATTCCATAACCAGGAGACGCTGATCTGCTTGGCGATGTTATCCGTTGCCATCCGGTTGAAGATGGCCACGTCGCCCGTACCTACCGCAAAATTAGACCGTGGTGCGATATAGACAAGGATCTGCGACAAGCCCGGAGCCAGCGATGCCGACTCGATAATGTCGATCACTTGTTCGGTATCATCGCCATCGGAACCCGTGCCGGCGCCAAGCAGGGTGACATTGTTGACGGGCACGCTGAGCTGTTGCCCGACATTATTGAAATACGCCTGCACGTCAGATACGTCGTACCCGTCCAGTTCAAACAGCCCTACGGCTTGACCGGCTCCGGTAAGGGAAGTTCCACCGTAATAAGCCGTGCGGCGATTGCTGCCGAGCAACAGCCCGGTAGGGACTGAGCCCGCTGAATTGCTCAGTGCTGCCGGACCTCCGGCTCTCTTCCTATACTGGGGGCGCGGTATGGTGTAGTTGTCGAGCCCCGCGATGTGTGAGATGGGAACGCTTAATTCGACCGAAGGCTCGCGGTCTGTGGAATAGAACGTCCGATTTCCCATCGGATCCCGGTAGAAATTCAGATTGATATGGAGCGCGTTTTCGATTTGCGCTGCCGTTCCGCTTGCCGGAACAATCAGGCGATTCATGGGCTTGTCGGTCACGGTCAAGCCGTGCGCAACCGCAAAATCAACAACCGCCTGATACTCCTCCGCCGTGGGAGCGAATTGTTCCGTGAATTGTTCCACGCTGAGATACTGATGGAAATTCGGGCTGGTAGGATCGTATAGCTGCTCAAGCAAGGTGTTCAATTCCCCTTGATCGCGCAGCGGCAAAATGAATGTGATATTCAGCGTCTGATCCGCAGGGACCTGACCGATTAGCGTTGCTTGCCCACTCGAGACGACAGGGCGAACGTGGTGTTGCAGTGTCTGCATCGTTTGCTGCTGGGCAGACACGTTGACCGTGAAAAACAGACACGTCGCTACAGAAAAAGAGAACAGCCTCAACATTCGCATCATGACACCTGTCTCCTTTTATTCTCGAATCGTCTTTCTATTGAAACCGGCGCCGTTGAAGAACCTACGCTCCGGCAGACTTGTTTCGACCCTGCGCGGCGGCAAGCCCAATCTGGCCCCAACCGCCACGCGAAGGCCAGCTGGGTAGAAGTTGGGGATAGCATCTCGTAGGGTATGACCCTCTCAACTTACAATCCCATATTTATGACAACTTTTGGTTACAATCCTATTAAATGTCGGTCGTGAGGGAGTCTTGAGTATTCGATTTTGGGCGCAACTTGGGCGCAAAACCACCCCTTCGAGCGCCGCAAACGGGATGTTTCAGGGAGTAAGGCCAACGGAATCAATGGGACTTAGAAAGTTGACGATGGGTTCAAATCCCATCGCTCACCCCAAGCCATTTGGATACCTTGCGGAATCCACGTTTGCAGGCCTGTGAGAAACGGATGAGGGGAGATCCGAAGATCTCCCCGCATCTCGCTGAGCTGTTGTTAGTCTATTTCAATCCCGCTGATGAGGGACTGGTTGACTATCTCGGTGAACTGAATCACATACTGGCCACTGGCATTCGCATTCTCCGTGAACTGCTGGATGTTGGCGATGTTCTTCCCCCCAGCCGTCGCCTCGATATCGAAGGCCGAGAGCACCTGTGTGCCGTTGATGCTCACGTTGAACGTCCGTGAGCCGGCGGTCGAGAAGTACGTCTCGCAGAAGTGCAAGCGGACGTTGTGACTCGAATTGGCCGTGAACCCGCCGATGGTGTAGGTGAAGTTGGCAACGCGCGCCGTCTGATAAACAGCCGCCGGCGCCGGGTTGGTCACGTGGCTCGTGTCGATTGTGTTGGCGTGGTTAATCGTGGTGCCGCCCGTGAAGTCCTCGTCGGCCACGAACGGACTCACCGCCGTCGTCGAACCGGAGTCAATGCAGATGCTGGTGCATGATCCCGACGAGCCGGCGCTGGTTGTCGCGCTGGCCTGGTTCGATGCGGCTGAAGTGCCGCCCGAGCTGGTGCCTTCCACCAAGTAGTAGTACGTGGTCGAAGCCGCCAGACCTGTGTTCGAGTACGTCGTCGTGGTCACACCCGTGGCGATCTGGTTGCCGCTCCCGGCCGTGAACCCTGAAGTTGTGCTGCGGAACACGTTATAGGTGACCGAGCAGGACGAGGAACTCGCCGTCCAGCTCAGGTTGATCTGGCTCGACGAGGCCGCCGTGGCCGTCAGCCCGCTCGGAGCCGTTGGCGCGCTGCAAGGTGTTGTCGCACTGGCCTGATTCGACGCCGCGGAGGTGCCGCCGATGTTGGTTCCCTCGACCAGGTAGTAGTAGGTAGTTGAACCCGCCAAGCCCGTATCCGAATACGACGTCGTGGTTACACCCGTGGCGATCTGATTGCTGGTCGAGGGCGTGAAGCCGGACGTCGTGCTGCGGAACACGTTATAGGTTACCGAGCAGGATGAGGAACTCGCCGTCCAGCTTAGGTTGATCTGGCTCGACGATGCCGCCGTGGCCGTCAGCCCGCTCGGCGCCGATGGTGTGCTGCAGGAAGCGCTGGCCGAATCTATCTCGATTCCGGCCAGAAACGAATTGTTCACTACCGACGTGAAGGTGATCACGAATTGCCCGCTCGAGTTCGCCGGCTCCGTGAACTGCTGGATATTGGCGATGTTCTGCCCTCCAGCCGTCGCGTAGATGTCGAAGTCCGTGAGGACCTGCGCGCCGTTGATACTCACGTTGAACGTCCGCGATCCGGCGCTGGTGAAGTACGTCTCGCAGAAGTGCAGACGCACCACGTAGTTCGTTCCCGCCGTGAACCCGCCGATTGTGTAGCTGAAATTCCCGACGCGGTCCGTCTGATAAACCGCCGCGGGGGCCGGGTTCTTCACGTTGCTAGTGTTGATGGTGTTGGCGTGAGTGCTGGTCGTGCCACCGGTGAAGTCCTCGTCAGCCACGAAGGGAGACACAGTGGTGGTCGAGCCGGTATCAATGGCCAGGAGCTGCGTTCCGAGCGCCGAGGTGGTTGCGCCGGCCTGGTTCGACGGAGCGGTGGTGTTGCCGTAATCGGTAGCCTCGACCACATAGTAGTAAGTGGTCGAAGACGCCAGCCCGTTATCCGAGTAAGTGGTGTTGGTTACGTTGCTCGCAACCTGGTTGCTCGTGGAAGGCGTGAAGCCGGACGTGGTGCTGCGGAAGACGCTGTAGGTCACCGTGCAGTCCGAGGATGTACTTGCCGTCCAGGATAGATTGATCTCGGTGCTTGATGCGGCGGTGGCTGCGAGACCGGTCGGCACTGTGGGTGCGGTGCAAGCGGACGCCGAATAGACGCGAACGTAGTCCACCAAAACATCGGACGGATTTGGCGTGGAGCTATCCGGGCCGGGAGTGGGGTAATTGCCCCCTACAGCCTGGTTGAAGATGATGTAGAAGGGCTGGTTGAACACCCATGCATCACCGGTAGGGATATCGGAGGATGCGACTGTAAAGAACACATTCGTGGGATCATCGCGGTACCATTGAATCGAGTTCTGGAGCCAGACGACTCCGTAGGTATGGTAGCCCGCATCGTCTATCCGGCCACCATTCGGGAACGTATAATGTGCGTTCCCGGTTCCGCAGCATCCGGAATAGCCGGGTCCATGTTCGGTGCCCGTCGTGCTGGTGGCCGCATCCTGTGGCACCCATTCCATAATGTCTATTTCGCCGCAGGTGGGCCAGGGCGTGCCCGTGAGGATATCCTGTCCCAACATCCAGAAGGCCGGCCAAAGGCCGTCGCCCACGGTGAGCTTCATCCGCGCCTCAATGCGCCCGTACTGAGGCAGTTCAGAAAGGCTTGTATTCATGCGGACAGAGGTCCACGTGCCTCCCACGTTCATGGCGCGCATCACCATGTTGCCGTTGCCGTCTTCAAAGACGTTGGGCGTGGCCGTGCTGCAGGGCGCTACGTTGTCTGTTGGCGCGCAGTAGACTTCCAATTCGCCGTTGGAGTTCGTCCCTTTGTCCTTGAAACTCCAAATGGAGGAACTGGGGATCGAGCCTGCCGGACCATTAAATTCGTCGCTCCAAACAAGCGTCCAATTCTGCGCGCCGGCCGACGGCGCCAGGAGCAGAACGCCGGCTATCAGGAGCGCCGTGATACATGCGCACGCTACTCCGGCAGAGAGACGCGAACAAAAGCTCTTTGCTTGGCCCCGTGGGGCTATACGTGAATGTGTCAACATATTATTTTCCCCTTCCTTTGCGAGTACATCGAAGCACCGGATTGAATAAGAACAACGCCCCCGCGCGGCCCCCAACCAAGAAGCCGCGCGGGGTTCCTGCATGACGGTCAACGCTCGAAGCGTTGAGCGCGTCCTAAACGACCCACAGCCCACTCATCCGCGTCAGTCGATCTCGATGCCGTTGACGAGCGAGTTGTTGACGACCGTGGTGAACACGATCACGTACTGACCGCTGGAATTCGCCGCCTCCGAGAACTGCTGGATATTGGCGATGTTCTGCCCGCCAGCCGCCGCGAAGATGTCGAAGTCGGTCAGCACCGTCGTGCCGTTAATGCTCACGTTGAATGTGCGCTTCCCGGAGGCCGAGAAGTAGGTCTCGCAGAAGTGCAACCGCAACGTGTGCATAGACCCTGCTGTCAAGCCGCCGATCGTGTACGTGAAGTTCCCGTCCCGGCCCTTCTGGTATACAGCTACCGGCGCGGGGTTGGTCACCTTGCTGGTGTTGATCGTGTTCGTGTGACTGATCGTGCCGCCGCCCGTGAAGTCCTCGTCGGCCACGAACGGAGTCACCGCCGGGCCGCCGGAATTGATGCAGAGGGTCGAGCAGGACGTGGGCTGGGTCTGCGTGGTGGCGCTAGCCTGGTTCGATTGCCCGGATGAGCCGGCTGAATCCACGCCTTCCACCAGGTAGTAATAGGTGGTCGAGGCCGCGAGTCCCGTGTTCGAGTACGTCGTGGCGGTCACACCCGTGGCGATCTGGTTGCTGGTGGAGGGCGTGAAGCCGGACGTGGTGCTGCGGTATACGTTGTACGTGACGGAGCAGGACGACGTGCTGGCCGTCCAACTCAGGTTGATCTGGCTCGACGACGTTGCGGTCGCCGTCAGGCCGCTCGGCGCTGAGGGCGCGGTGGTGCAAGCTGACGCCGAATACACGCGAACGTAGTCCACCAAAACATCGGACGGATTCGGCGTGGAGCTATCCGGGCCGGGAGAGGGGTAATTGCCGCCTACAGCCTGGTTGAAGATGATGTAGAAGGGCTGGTTGAAAACCCATGCATCACCCGTGGGGATATTGGCGGACGTCACCGTAAAGAACGGCGTGGAGGGATTGTCGCGGTACCACGCGATCGAGTTCTGGGACCAGACGACTCCATAGGTATGGTAGGCCGCATCGTCTACCCGGCCGCCGTTGGGGAACGTATAATGCGCATTTGAAGTTCCGCAGCATCCGGAATAGCCGGGTCCATGTTCGGTGCCCGTGGTGCTGGTGGCCGCATCCTGTGGCACCCATTCCATAATGTCTATTTCGCCGCAGGTGGGCCAGGGCGTGCCGGTGAGGATGTCTTGTCCCAACATCCAGAAGGCCGGCCAAAGGCCATCGCCCACGACAAGTTTCATCCGCGCCTCAATGCGCCCGTACTGAGGCAGTTCAGAGAGGCTTGTATTCATGCGGGCAGAGGTCCAGGTGCCACTCGAGTTCTTCACGGTGTGAATGACCATGTTGCCGTTGCCATCTTCATAGACGTTGGGCGCGGCCGTGCTGCAGGGCGCTACGTTGTCTGTTGGCGCGCAGTAGACTTCCACTTCGCCGTTGGAGTTGCTCCCTTTGTCTTTGAAACTCCAAATGGAGGAACTAGGGATCGAGCCTGCCGGACCATTAAATTCGTCGCTCCAAACGAGCGTCCAATTCTGCGCGCCGGCCGACGGCGCCAATAGCAGGACCCCGGCCATCAGCAGCGCCGCGATACATGCGTACGCTACTCCGGCAGAGAGACGCGAACAAAAGCTCTTTGCATGGCCCCGTGGTGCTATGCGTGATTGTGTCATCATCATTTTGTCCTTTTTTGTTCCCTTTTTGGGTTCATAGAAGCACCCGATTGAATAAACACAACGCCCCCGCGCGGCCCCCAACCAAGAAAGCCGCGCGGGGTTCCTTCATGACGGTCAACGCCCGAAGCGTTGAGCGCATCCTAAGCGGCCCACAGCCCGCTCATCAGCGTCAGTCGATCTCGATGCCGCTGATGAGGGACTGGTTGACTATCTCCGTGAACTGAATCACATACTGGCCACTGGCATTCGCATTCTCCGTGAACTGCTGGATGTTGGCGATGTTCTGTCCCCCAGCAGTCGCGAAGATGTCGAAGTCCGTCAACACCTGCGTGCTGTTGATGCTCACGTTGAAGGTGCGCTTCCCCGAGGCCGTGAAATAGGTCTCGCAGAAGTGCAACCGCACCGTGTGGCTTGAATTGGCCGTGAAGCCGCCAATCGTGTAGGTGAAGTTCCCAACGCGCGCCGTCTGATAGACCGCCGCCGGCGCCGGGTTGGTCACCTTGCTGGTATCAATCGTGTTGGCATGATGAATCGTACTGCCGCCCGTGAAGTCCTCGTCGGCCACGAATGGAGTGACCGCCGTCGTCGAGCCGGAGTCAATGCAGATGCTGGTGCATGACCCGGACGACATGAGCGTGGTGGCGCTAGCCTGATTCGACGCCGCGGATGAGCCAGCGGAATCCACGCCTTCCACCAGGTAGTAATAGGTGGTCGAGGCCGCGAGTCCCGTGTTCGAGAACGTCGTGGTGGTGACGCCGCTGGCGATCTGATTGCCGCTCCCGGCCGTGAAGCCCGAAGTGGTGCTGCGGAACACGCTGTAGGTGATGGAGCAGCCCGTGCCGGCAGTGCTGGCCGTCCAACTCAGATTGATCTGGCTCGAGGAAATTGCCGTGGCGCCCAATCCGCTCGGAGCCGTCGGCGCCGCGGCGCAGGCGGCAGGTGTGGTGGCGCTGGCCTGATTCGATGGGCCGGACGTGCCGCCGGAGTTGGTGCCCTCAACCAGATAGTAGTAGGTGGTCGAAGCCGCCAAGCCCGTATTCGAGTACGTGGTGGTGGTGACGCCGCTCGCGATTTCGTTGGCGCTCGAGGGCGTGAAGCCGGACGTGGTGCTGCGGTATATGTTGTAGGTGACGGAGCAGGAAGACGAACTGGCCGTCCAGCTCAGGTTAATCTGGCTTGACGATATCGCCGTCGCGCCCAGTCCGCTCGGGGCCGTCGGGGTGGTGCAACTGACGTTGAGCAAGCCATAAACGCATACCTGGCCCTGCCCAGGGGCTGTGGTGCCAAAGCTGCCCAGATAGACTTTGCCATTGGCGATGGTGGGATAGCCGTTCTTGGCAAAGTACCCGCAACTATCGCGCGAGGCATTCTGTTGGTTATTGTAAAGCTCGGTGGCGATATTATCGGCATTATAAGCCCGAAGCACGCCGGGCGCCTCCCCGTGTTCGGCGCTGCCGCTGAGGACCGCATTGGCCCAGAGGATGCCATTCGATGTTCCGTTAGCCGAAACCGCCATGTAGGCGCCAGGATTCCCAACGGTGGTTTCAGGACTGCTCTGGAAATTGGGCATGTTCAAATCGTTGCCGTTATACTGAAATGCCTTCAAAGCGTCGTTCACGGCCCATAGATAAACTTCCGGCCCGTTCGCCGCGCTATTGAAATACGTCGCGCTACCATGCATTCCGCCCAAGAGCGTGATCGTTTGCACGGCGCTCGCGTCTCCGAGATGGCCCAGGTTGGCGCTGTTGATCACATACCCTGTCTTCGATTTGCCAACCATGACCAGGCGTGTGGACCCGGGAATGAGGAGCGGACCGGAGGTGTCGAGATCCAAATCACCACCGTCCAGGGAGGAGTGGTTCGCGGCGGTAAACCAGTCTTCCAGCGCGAGGCTGGGGCTAAGCTTCAGGAAACTTTCGCTGAAGTTCGAGACGCCGTCCCACGTGCCGTTGCTGGTTCCCGTATATATGTTACCGGAAGCGTCGACGGAGGGGCCTTGGCCCGACATCCAGAGGCTATCGGCATTGCCGGTGGGGGAGGTGTTAAAAACCGCGTTCTGCGCCAGCGTGGTGGGATTGTAGGAGAACAGGAAACCATGGTACGTGCCCATGTCGCAGTGGGAACTGAAGGGGATGTAGATGTTGCCGTTGGCGAGCGTCAAGGCCGCGCGCGCGTTCTGGGCCGTGGCGACAAAGCCTGTGGCCGTAATCTGAACCGGGCTTCCGGAATTGTCGGCGCCCGTAGAAAGATTCAGCGAGTGCAGCATGAACTTATAGCCGCCGCTATTGAGCGAGTTCACGACGTAAATCGAGTTGTTGGCCGTATCAACCACCGAAGTGCCCACGATCCCGGCGTCACCATCGATATCCACGCAGCCCGTGCCGTAAGCGGCGTTGGTTATGGGCGTGCCGAGATTGACGTGCCAATACTGCGTGCCCGTATCGGCATCGAACGCGTAGACGCTGTTCGCCGTGGTCGTGACGTAGACCACGTTGTGGGTGCCGCCACCGATGCTCACACCGGCGACAACGAGCGGCTGGGAATAAACCTGATTATCGACGGCCAGGGTGAAGAGCTTGCCAAATTGCGTCGAATTTACGTTGGAGTGGGTGAGGGTGGTCTCGCTCAGATTATCTCCCGAGCGGTTAAGGTCATTATGCTGCGTTGTGACGCTGACCTGCGCCAGGGCCGGAAGCGCGATGAAACACAGGAGGAATAGGATGGTTGCGGATGCAAGCGCAGCTATTTTGCCGGTGGAAAGAAACGCCATACCCTTGCGCCATGCGAAACGCGCTGGAAAACTCCCTCGAAGCATTTTTTTCTCCTTATGAGGTGAGCGCTTGACCGCTGGAATCCAGCTACCAAGCGGAAGGAAGTGTAGGCTTACGTGCTCAATGCAATGCCGTTGGATTGACGTGGCTGTCTCGCACCGAAGAAAACGCTGGGAGCATCCTTCAGCGACACAATAGTTCCGGCGAAAAACAAAGCACCCATCGACCGTGACAGCCTTGTACTCCAAAGTCTTAACCATGTCAATCGCCAAAAAATCCAAGACTAATACTCTGGTTCAGTACGACGTGAAGCCTGACCGGAGGATATGCGCCCTACGCTCCTCCGAGGAGGGAGATTTTCCTCCCTCCTCCGCGGCAGTTTCAGCTGTTGCTAATCGATCTCAATCCCGCTCACCAGGCCGCTGTTTACAACCGTGGTGAACGTGATCACGTACTGGCCGCTGGAATTCGCCGCCTCCGAGAACTGCTGGATATTGGCGATGTTCTGCCCGCCGGCTGTGGCGAAGATGTCGAAGGCGCTCAACACCTGCGTGCCGTTGATGCTCACGTTGAACGTGCGCTTCCCCGAAGCCGTGAAGTAGGTCTCGCAGAAGTGCAGCCGCACGTTGTGCATCGAGCTGGCGGTGAAGCCGCCGATCGTGTAGGTGAACGTCCCCGTACGCGCCGTCTGGTAGACCGCGGCCGGCGCCGGGTTGGTCACCATGCTCGTGTTGATTGTATTGGCGTGGTTAATCGTGCCACCGCCCGAGAAGTCCTCGTCGGCCACGAAGGGACTGACCGCTGTCGTCGAGCCGGAATCTATGCAGATGCTGGTGCACGAGCCCGAAGAGGCGCTAGTGGTTGCGCTGGCCTGGTTCGACGCAGCGGACGAACCGGCTGAATCCACGCCTTCGACCAAATAGTAGTACGTGGTCGAAGCCGCAAGGCCGGTGTCCGAGTACGTCGTGGTGGTCACGCCGGCCGCAACCTGATTGCTGCTAGAGGCGGTGAACCCCGAGGTCGTGCTGCGGAACACGCTATACGTGATTGAGCAGCCTGTCCCCGCCGTGCTGGCCGTCCAGGTCAGATTGATCTGGCTGCTGGAAGCCGCCGTCGCCCCCAAGCCGCTCGGTGCCGTCGGCGCCGCACTGCAACTCCCGGCACTCGTGGTCGCACTGGCTTGGTTCGACGCCGCTGACGTCCCGCCGGAGTTCGTGCCTTCCACCAGATAGTAGTAGGCGGTTGAGGCAGCCAGACCGGTATTCGAGTACGTCGTCGTGGTCACGCCGCTCGCAATTTCATTGCTGCTCGAGGGCGTGAAGCCGGAGGTTGTGCTGCGGAAGACGTTGTAAGTAACCGCGCAAGACGAAGAACTCGCCGTCCAGCTCAGGTTAATCTGGCTGCTCGAGGCAGCGGTTGCCGTGAGGCCGCTTGGGGCGGTCGGCGCGCTGCAAGAACCGGCGGGAAGAATTTCAATCCCGCTCACCAAGGCCTCGTTGACCGTTGGGGTAAACGAGATCACGTACTGTCCGCTGGAATTCGCCGGTTCCGTGAACTGCTGGATGTTGGCGATATTCTCCCCGCCCGAGGCCGCGATGATGTCGAAGTTCGTCAACACTTGCGTGCCGTTGATGCTCACGTTGAACACCCGCGAGCCGGTGGTGGTGAAGAAAGTTTCGCAGAAGTGCAGTCGCACCAACTGACTTGATCCCGGGTTAAAGCCGCCGATGGTGTAGGTAAAGTTGTTCACGCGCGCCGTCTGGTACACGGCCGCGGGAGCCGGGTTGGTCACCTTGCTGGTGTTGATGGTATTGGCGTGGTCAATCGTGCTGCCGCCGGAGAAATCCTCATCCGCGACGAATGGACTCACCGCCGGACCGCCGGCATTAATTTGGATGGTGAGTGGGGGTGCGGCCGGCGTGGTGGCGCTGGCCTGATTCGTGGGTGTGGACACGCCGCCGGTATCGTTGGTGGCTTCCACTAAATAGTAATAGGTGGTTGACGCCGACAGACCGGTGTCCGAGTAGGACGTGGAGGACACGCCGATGGCGATTTCGTTGCTGCTGGAGGGCGTGAAGCCCGATGTGGTGCTGCGGAAGACGCTATAGGCGACGCCCGAGGTGGATGAGGCTGTCCAAGTCAGATTGATCTGGCTGCTCGAGGCGGCGCTCGCGGCCAAATTGGAAGGCGGGTTTGGCGGCGTGGAAGTGGTCTTGCCTGTCAATTCCAGCATCGCTGCGCTGGCATAGGGGAGACTGATCGTGAATGATCCGTTGCCGTTCGGAGTGATGGAAGTGGAGGTGCCGTTCCAAGTACCATCTCCGCCGATGGTCGCGCCGCCGATGGTGATTCCCGTGGTAGCGGTCACATCCTGGCTCGTTTGTTTCATGGTCCACATCTTGCCGCCGCTATAGGCTGCGCCTGGTGCCAACGTGACCGTGGCGTTGTGGGCGCCGCTGAAAGTGCTGTCCTTATTGATCAGAGTTACATAGAGATTCCCCGTCGAAGGATCGAGTGAGGAATAGGCCGTCATGTTGACGCTGCTCGGGTTCGAGCTGACTTGCGTCAAGACAGGCTGGCCGATGTTCGTGAGGTTGAAAGCCTTGATGCCGTAAGCGAGAGGCTCTGCTGTATAGCTGGTTTGCAGCGTAGTGGGCAGGAAAGCATCGTAAACGGATGTGGCGCCTTCGTGGAAATTGAGCCCGCCGGCGTTTTGCATCTCCCAGTAGTGCGCGTAATCGAGTCCCCACAGACTCGCGGCGTAGACGTTGCTTACACCCGATTCGCCCTGACTAACGAGGCTGTTGGTTTCCTCGATTCGCCAGGTAAAGTTGTCCGCAATGGCTGTGCTCACCCAGCCCTGATAGAAGTCCTGATAGGTATTGGTGCCCCCGCTGATCGTGGTGGGCGCCAGAAGATAGGTGATGTCATCGTCCGCGCCCATGCCGAGGCGCGCGCCGGGATAATAATGGCCGCATATCAACTCGATTGTGGAGTCGCCTTTGTACTCGTTGGCAAAGGACACGGCCCAGGGCTGGCCGCCGCCATTCGTCACCGCCGGGGCGCAGAATTTCGCGTTAGGCGCCACAGCCAGGACGGCGCTGCGATAGGCCTGGAAGTCGCTGTCGTATGTGCTGTAACTGCCGATGTAAACGTTCGGTTCGTTACCCACCTGAAAACACTTCGTGAGGGAGGCATATTTGTTCATGATGTACTGCGCTTCCGTCGCTGCGGCGCTGGTGTTGTAGGTCTCCAGCCGCAGAGTCCATAGGACGTTAATGCCGGCAGCTTGCGCGAAAGCATAGAGATTGTCCGCATCGGGGCAGCTATTGGCGGCCGCGCACGTGGAATTTATCGGAAGCTGCCCGCCGTTATCGTTGGCATTATCGGCGCTATTTCCGCCCATGCGCATGCTCTTTATTCCGAGACTCTTGAACATTCCGATGAGCGCGGTGTTCGTCCCGGAGAAAAGATAGTGGCCGTTACTATCGGGGAAAGCCAAAAGCATCTCGACGCTGAAACCCTCAAAATCGGGTGAGATCGTGGGCCCGGGATTTGTCTGCTGGACCGTGACACTAACGGATTGGGCCCAAGCTGCTCCAGACATGCACAGTAAGACCAATGCAACAAACGCAGTCGCTCCCATCCATTTGCGGTTCAGCATTCGCGCCTCCTTGGACGTAGACCTCAATCAGGGAAGGTAAACCGGGATTTCCATTTTGAATTCCCAACCGGCCGATAAAGTGCACCCAACCCGTAAGAATGCAAACCTTCAGCCGCGCTCAGCACCAGAAACTGTTTCGGCCTACGGCCCGCCTAAACTGCCCATGACGGAAGCACCGCAATCCTTTGCAGCACGCCCCAAAAAAGCTGGCGCCAAGCGTTCTCCAGGTTCTAGGCCAGCACGCTCAGCGAGGCTCATACCTCGTCTGCGCGAGCGATCGCAAGCCGCGCAAAAAGCGCCGACAATACAATTGCTGAGAGCAAAGCTGAAGTTTTGATTCTGAAAGGGCACCCTCCTTGCCGCGGACACTACGCCCCTTTAATTCAAGATGCAAGCAAAAAATTGGATATTTTTGGACGCGCCGGACAAGGACTTCGAAGCTTATCCGGGATCTCCATTCTTGATTTGCCGGGCAGGCAATAAAAAGCGAAACCCGGGATGGACTTGCGGACGCACGACCTTCGGTGCTAAAAAGCCTTCTCAATAACAACGTGCTTGCCCTCGTTGCCGCCGAAATTCTGCTCACATGGGTGCTCTGCACAGCTGTCCTCATTGGCCTTGGCTCGTTGATTTTGCGCAATTTCGGGGGTGGCTGCCGCCTGCTGGACGAGTTTTGGATGGGTCTCGCCGTGGCGGTCCTCTCCCTGGAGGTCTGGAGTCTGCTGCGCCCGGTCACTCCGGCCGCTGCGCTGCTGCTTGCCGCCGCTGGCGTTCTGGGGCTGGTGTGGAATCGAAAAGGAATTCTTCGGCAATCGGAGGAAGTACTAAAAGGCTTGGGCTGGCCGGTACTTGTTTACATTCTAATTGCCGGCTGCATTGCTCTTCGGTCATGCGGCCCTTGCGACTATTACGATACCGGACTCTATGGTGCGCAAGCCGTACACTGGATCGTCACCTACCCGGCGGTTCTGGGACTTGCCAATCTGCACTGGCGGCTCGGCATCAATTCATCCGTCTTCCTTTGCGACGCGGCCATGCGTCAGGGTGCATGGCCCAGCCTCTATTTTCACTTTTTCACCGGACTGATGCTGGCCGTCTTGTGGGCTGCGATTTTCCCGTCCATTATTCGCCTGGCGCGAGGCGCGCCGGTTTCCGCGGCTGATTATTTTCAATCGGTTCTGGCGATTCCCGCATCCTCGTGGGCGGCTCGGTCGAAGATCGTGGGCACGCTGACCGACGAGCCAGCCGCCGTCGCGTGCCTGATCGCGGCGGGCATTCTGTTCAGTGAATTGAGCCGCGAAGAAGGGGAAAATCGCGGCGAGCACGACGGTCATGCGAGATTGATCGTTGCGGCTTCTCTCGCCGCTCTGGCCATCAGCTTCAAATTATCCGTCATCGTTTTCGCGGCTCTCGCATGGGCTGTCGTGCTTATCTGGTTGTGTTCCTTCAGCCGACAAATCCGGCGGCGGGGCGCGTGGATCACAGCTTCCATCGTTCTGCCGGCTGCGATTCTATTTCCCTGGCTTATTCGCGGTTTTATGCTAAGCGGATACCCATTCTTCCCGAGCGCCATGCTGGGTATCCCTGCCGACTGGCGCGTTCCCGCTGCCCTGGCAAACATTTATACCGGCTGGGTGCATTCCTTCGCGGTGAATCAAGCCTATGAGCTCGCCCCGCCGGGGAAAATCACGGTATTGGGAAAGTTTGGTGGGGCGGCCCGGTGGATTCTCGGCTTAATGAGAAATAGAGAAGCGTTTCAGGTGCCGTTCCTACTCTCCATCGCAGGAGCAGCGGCTCTTCTCGTCTGCGGGTTAAAGCCGGCGCACATGCGCCGGAACCGTGCGCTGTGGTTGTTGCTTCCCTCACTCGGCGGTATCGCCTTCTGGCTCGCCGAAGCGCCGGACCCAAGATTCGGCCAAGCGGCCATCTGGACACTGGCTGCGACTCTCGGCTCACTGGGGATCGTGGCATCGGGCGCGCGGCTGAAATGGCTGCGCCCCCGTCTGGTGGCCGCAGGGCTGCTGCTCGCAATGCTGTGGTGCCTTTTCTCCTATGGCTGGCAGCAACCGTACCGGCCTCTCGAGTCCGTGCGCGAAATGGTCCCATTGTCCGATGTTCGCGTCGTGGCGCGCCAAACCGCGTCGGGACTGATCGTTTACATTCCGGCGGAAGGCAATCAATGCTGGGACGCGCCGGTGCCCTGCACGCCCTACTTCGACGACACGCTCCGGCTGCGCTCGCCGGGAAACTTGGGAGGGGGCTTCGTTTCCGAGGGCCTTCCGGAGCTGCCGGAAAATTAATCCGCATGAATAATGATGGAGATTCGTGGGCGACGCCGCGGCTTACTCGACGAGGTAGGGATGCGGCAACGGAATGATGAATTTCCCGCGAAAGCCGCGCGCCGACAATTTGGGCATGAGTTCGGCGGCGATGTGCCACGAAAGCAGCAGCGCGTATTCCGGTTGTTCCTCGAAGAGCCGGGATTCCTCGAGCACGGGAATCAAAGTTCCGGGAATATATTTTCCTATCTTGTAGGACCCCTGGATCTCGAGCACGCAATCTAGAATGCCGTCGTCCAGCCCAACGTAATTGATCAGCGTACTTGCACGGGACGGAGCGCCGATGCCATAGATGCGCTCGCCGCGGGCCTTGATTTGCTTTAGCAGCGCATAGAGGTCCAGTTTTGTTTGTACGACAGCGGAACGGAAGGAGCGGAGTTTTTCGGGAGTCAACTTCGCTTCCTCGGCGGCGAGAAGTTCTGCAACACTCGCGCGAACAGGATAGTTCCCCGCTCGCGACGCATAGACGCGAATGGATCCCCCATGCGTCGGGATGCGGCGCGCGTGGATCACCTCCAGGCCGTGCATCCCGAGCAGATGCTTGAGGCTTGCGAGCGAGTAGTGGCGCAGATGCTCGTGGTAAATCGTGTCGTATTGCAGTGTCTCAACGAGCGACAAAAGGTAGTGCGACTCGGTGACAAAGATTCCGTCGTCCGTGAGCAGTTCCAAGATACATTCCACAATTTCGTGGATGTCCTCGATGTGCGCGAAGACATTCGTGGCCGTGACCAGCTTGGCTTTGCCCTTCCTGCTGATCGCGGTGCGAACCGCCTGGCGGTTCATGAAGGAAATCAGTGTGGGGATTCCGCGCTCGATGGCAAGTTTACCAGCCTGGGTTGGCTCAATCCCGAAGACCGGGCCGCGCGCGCTAAAATTGCTCAAGAGCGTCCCGTCGTTCGAGCCGATGTCCACGACCAGGTCAGACGGCCCCAGAGGGTAAAGAGAGGCGACTTCGCGCGAAAGCTCCGCGAAATTATCGCGCAGGATTTTCGTGGTGCCGCTGGTGTACGGATATTCGGAGGGGAAAAGAATGGCGGGATCGACGATCAGACCTAGTTGCACGAGCTGGCAATCGCGGCAGCGGAGCACCTGAGCGGGATAAGCCGGCTGCTCCGCGGGCGGAGTGCCGACGAGCGGCATGGTGTTCACCGGCGGGAGATAGCCGATGAAAATCACGGGGTCCAATCGCGAGGAATCGCAGACCTGGCAGCGCCGCACCACGATGCTGCCGCCGGAGCCGGCAGCCAATTTTTTCTCGCCATGCGCCCATTTTGCTTCCTGCATCGGCCGGGCCTTTCACGAAATTTTACGGCGTTGCTTTGCCCTGTGAATTGCGGCGATACCAGTCTACGGTTGCGGCCAGGCCCTCCGCCAGCGGAACACGCGGCTGGTAGCCCAGCGCGCGCATGCGAGTGATGTCGGGGCATCGGCGCAACGGGCCGCCGGGCCGCAGCTCTCCGGGGACCACGCGGATTTCACGCCCGAAGCAGCGCGCAACCTCCTGCGCGAGATCGGCGACGGTGGTTTCCACGTCGGTTCCAATGTGGTAGATACCCAGGTGCTCGCCGCGCTCGAGCACTCGCATCACGCCATCAATCAGGTCGGTGATATAGACAAAAGCGCGGGTTTCGCGGCCCGTGCCCTGGATCGGGAAATCAATAACCCCCGGTTCCGCAGCGAACGCCGCCATGCGCATCGCAAACTGCGGGATCACGTGCTCCCGGCCCATGTCCGGTCCATAGACATTGTGCGGGCGGAAAATGATGGCGCGGTCGAGATGCTTCCGGCCGTAGTTGAGCAGCATCAGTTCACTGATGATTTTGCCGCCACCGTAGGAATAGCGCGGATTGAGCGCATCCGGCACACTCAGCGGCACGTCTTCCGGCGTGGGGATCATAGGAGGAGTTTGATAAACCTCGGAACTGGACGCCAACACCAGCTCCCGCACACTGTGTTCGACGCAGGCGTCGAGAACATTAATCATTCCCTTGACGGCTACTTCCAGCACCAACTCCGGCTGGGAATAGAAAAACTCGGTACCATTGATATATGCCAGATGGCAGACGCAATCGGCGCCGCGTATCGCCCGCTTGACCGCCTGCGGATCCCGGACATCGCCGGTGACCATCTCGACGGCTCCGCCCATATCGTCCAATTTGCGCGCAGCGCCGCGGGAATTATTGTCCAGCACGCGCACGCGGTGCCCTTCCTGGACCAGCCGCCGCACCAGCGCGCTGCCGATGAATCCCGTTCCCCCCGTCACCACATAGGTTTTCGCCATGGAGATTACTTTTCCAAGCCCGTGCTGGGAAAAGCCGAAGCCGCACGCACGCGAACCACGGGCCTTTCGGATGCCGGTACGCGGCGAAGATGCCGGCAGCCCCAAAGGAACCACCGGAGATATTCGCCAGTCCAGGGGCCTAGTTTGAATGTGGACTTGCCTCCATAGAGGCGGTCAATAGATATAACCGGCACCTCGCCGAGTTTCCAGCCGGCCAATTGCGCCTTCATGGCCATTTCAAAGGTGACGGCCCAGCCCACCGGCCTGGCTTCCAATTGAAGCGTCGGAAATAGAGAACGTCGAAAGAGCTTAATTCCGGTTGTGGCGTCGCTTAGGACGCAGCCGGCCATGCGGTGAAAAAGCCGGTTGGCGAACCGCGAAAGCACGCCGCCGATCCAGGATCCCCCCAGCCTCCGCCCCCCGTGGGCATAGCGGGAGCAACTGACCATGTCGCAGCCTTCCTGCATCAGTGCAAGCATGTCCTCGATGGCCAGGAGCGGCCCAACTTCGTCCGCGGCGAATAACAGAACATAATCACCGACGGCGGCCTCGACGCCCGTGGAAATCGCGTTGACCACGCCACGGCCCCGCTGATTATGGACGAGTCGCAGATTCCCATAGCCGCCCTGCATGGCGCGAATCACCGGGATGCTGTCGTCTTCAGGGGAATCGTAGACAATCAAAAGTTCATGCGGGACTTCGATCACGGCCTTAAGCAGTTTCACCATGATCCGGAGATTGATGCCTTCGTTTCGAACCGGAAGCAAGATGGAAAGCGTAACCGCCCGAGGCTGCGGGGGGTCTGTCTTCACGCGCGCCGCCAATCCATCTTCGATATCGGGAGGAATCACTTGGATCACATATTCCTTGGATTATCCGCCGCAGCTCTGAAATTTCGCCGCCGGACGATGCCGCGTCCTCGCGGGCACCGGCTCGAGATTCCTCACGGCTGTTCCTTGCGCGCTTCGAGCGACACCTCGAGCCTGCGGAGCTGCTCCATGACGCTTCCTCGGTTCCTGGCACGAATGAACCGAATTGGTATTCCCGCGTAGACGCTCCACGGTCGGAATTCGAATTCCCCCGGTACGAAGCTGAGAGCGCCGATTACAGTCCCTTCAGGGATCTGATTGCCCGGCATGATGACCGAGTTCGCGCCCGCCGCAGTGTAGTCACCAAATTTGACGTCGCCGCGCATCAGATTTTTTTTCACTTGCTCGATACCGGGCGGAATGATCGTGACGAGGTCATTCACGAAATCGTCGCTCGTGCACCACACCTTCACGCCGGAGGACAGGCTGCAGAAATCGCCGATCTCGAACTGCATCTCCACACCACCGGCAACGCTGCAACCCGACGCGATATGAGTGCACCGCCCGATGCGCACGCGCGTGGAAAAATAGCAGTAGTCGTCGACGATGGAATCTTCGCCGATGACGAAGTGTTCGGCATGGCGGATGCGTGTGTTGGGGGAGATGATGGCTTTCATCTTTTCCGCTGTTGGACGCTCCATTAACCGCGCGCTGCAATCGTGCCGGCTTGCGTCGAAAACTCACGAATCTCCTGGCAAACGGCGCTGACATCCTCATCTGAGAGCGTGAATGCGGAAGGCAGCCACATCGCATGTGGAATCTGCTTCGCGCTCACGGGGAATGTATCGCCGGGCATTCGATATGGCGCCTGCGTATGGAGCGGATGCCAGAATCGCCGGCCACGAATTCCTCGCGCAGCGAGGTAATCGTACAAATCGTCGCGCCGCTCGACGAGGACATCCGTCCACTGGGGAACTTCCCCCCCTTCCAGGCAGAAAGGCAGAAGAGAGATGCCCGCGACCCCTCGCAGTCCTTCGACGTAGCCTCGATGGATATTCCTCATCCTGTCGAGCCTGGGCGCGAGCTCCTTGAGCTGCGCCAAGCCAACCGCGGCCTGCAAATTCGTGAACTTGAAATTGTAACCGATGGCGTTGTGGGAATCGTCTCCCCCGCTGCCACGCACCGGCCGCCCCTGATCCTTCAACTCGCGGAGACGCACATGCAAACGGTCGTCATCCGTCGCAACGAATCCTCCCTGGCCCGTTGTGATCGTCTTGTTTGGCGACAGGGAAAAGCATCCCGCGATGCCGAATGTTCCCAAGCATTGGCCGTGGTGCTTTGATAGCAGCGCCTCGGCAGCATCTTCGACGACCAGCAGACCATGACGCTTGGCAACGTCCAGAATGGCGCCGAGATCGGCAGCGCGTCCGCTCACGTGCACCGGGACGATGGCTTTGGTGCGGGCCGTGATGGCGCGCTCCGCACATTCCGGATCGAGAGTGAGCTTTCGCGGATCGACGTCGGCGAGAACAGGCTTGGCGCCTGCAAGCGTCACGGCATTGGCCGTCGCGATAAAAGTGACATCGGGCACAATCACTTCGTCGCCGGGCCCCACCCCAATTCCCGCCAGCGCCAAAAAGATCGCCGTCGTGCCGCTCGTTGTGGCCACGACATACTTGCAGCCGAGGAGTGCGGCCAGCTGGCTTTCGAATTGCGCGGTCACTTCACCGTCATTCAAGAAGCCGCTGCCGACGACATCGGCGAGCCGAGCCTTCTCTTCGGCGCCGAACTGCGGAACCCAAAAATCAACTTTCCGGTTCAAGACGCTCCTCTCATGCGGAATCAGCGGACGCGCGGGCGTGCGCGAACAAGCTGCCCTGGCCCCAAAAGTTCCAAATATCCACGATCACCTTATGGCCCAGGTTCAAGCTGCGATACTCATGGTGCGGAGCGCACAGGATCAGGATATCGCTTTTTCTCACTACTTCGTCGACAGGAAGAAGGGTCGAATCGCCGCGCACATAGGGATCCGTGGTCAGCACAGCCTTGGCGCGAAACATCAGAATCTTCTTCACCTTGTAGCTGAGCGAGAAGCGCGGGTCGTCGCTTTCCGCTTTGAAAGCCATGCCCAGCAGTCCGACCGTCATCTCTTCCAGATTATATGTCGCGGCCAATTTATCCACGATAAATTGCGGCATTCCTTCGTTCACGAGCATGGCCTGAAAACCCAGGCCGAACTGATTGCGGTAGAAGCTGGCCAATTGCATCGTGTCCTTGAACAGGCAGGGGCCGGCGGTAAGCCCTGCCGTGGGAAAATCTTTGGACCGGGGATAATTGCGTTTCATGCCTTCCAAAATCCTGTAGTAGTCGACGCCCGCGGCGCTGGCGATCATGTAGAACTGATTCGTGACGGCGAAATGGATATAGCGGTAGGAATTTGTGAACACCTTGGCCAATTCGGCTTCCATGGGAGAAAGTCTCACCACCTCGGGAGCGATCAGGCTGAAAAGTTTAGCGGCATCCTCTTCCGCTTCCGGCGTTGTGCCGCTCACGATCTGAGGAAGACTCTGCAGCTCCTGGATGGCGTGGCCCTCCAGGATGCGCTCGGGACAAAACGCCAGCTTCAGGCGCTTGCCCTTTCCTCGCGCATACTCCGCAATGGATTCCGTCAAGCCCGGATACACCGTCGAGCGGATCACAATCAACTGCTCCTCGGAAAGGAACGGAAACAGATCATCGAAACACCGCGTCATCACGCGCAGGGAAGGAGAGAGGAACTCATCCACCGGCGTGCCGATGGTAATCACCAAGGTTTTCGCCTCGGCGATGTCCTCCGCTTTATTCGTAAACGTCAGCAGACCCTTGGCGAGCGCCTCCCGCAGCAGCGGTTCCGCGCCATGCTCCATGAAGGGCATGCGGCCGCTGCGAATGACGTCCAGTGGATTCCTGGTTCAGGTCGTAGATCAGCACGCGCCGCTTCTTGGCGGCAAATACGATCGAAAGCGGCAGCCCCACATGCCCCGCGCCTCCCACCACGCAGATGTCCGCTGGAGTCTGCGCTGCGCCTGAGTTTGGATTTTGAAATTGCGCTTCATTTCCTTATTCCCAGCGCTCCTTGGCGCGCCCAATCGTTTACCTTTTCGTTTCCGCGCCCGGGCCGGCTGAAAGTTTTCCCCTTATTGTGGCAAGGAGCAGCACGGCCAGGTTAGGGGCGTGGTCAATCGCCCCTTCGCTGACGTGGCGAATCAAATCGCGCTGCTCACACCGGACCAACTCGACACCTTCCTCACGGAGTACAGCCGAACGAATCTGCGTAGCGCCCGCCGCATAGAAGCACCACAGGTTGTTCGCATGGCGCCCCGGGTCCGGTGCCAGCTTGCCGAGCAACTCGAATCCTTCGGCTTCGTAGCCCGTTTCTTCCGCGAGTTCCCGCCTCGCGGCGGCTTCCGGCGATTCTCCATCCTCCACATGCCCGCCCGGCAATTCCAGTGTCTCTTTCCCCACGGCTGGACGGTATTGCCGGACTAAAAGCAGCGGCCCCTCCGTGGTTGCAGCCAGCACAACTACATGGTCGCAGGTGCGTATCACGTAATACGGCGAAGCGGAGCCATCCGCCGTCCTTGCCACCACGTCAAACCAGCGCACCGAAAATACTACTTTGTCGCCGCTCATTTATCCTGCCATTTTCGAACGCCATCGTACCATTATTTCAACCGCGGCCCATTCGCAAGGGCAGGATTGACCCGCAACGCGAGCTACCTTAGCGTCGCTCGCGCCTGGTTGAAGCCTGTGGATTAACGCCGGCCGCCTTGCCCATCTCGTCTTAGCGGCGGGCCATGCCGAGGACGCTCAAGAAAAAGCTCGAAAGGACGATCTGGATGCCAAGTGTGAGCGAGACGAAGCCGGGTATTACGATCCGAAGGGTCCTATCGGGGTCGAGTGCACCGAAATGGTGGCTCCGCCAGAAGCTTAGCCCGAAGACCCACAGCCCCGCCCCGGTGAGAATTAGCAGCGCGCCAACCACAAGCCCCGTCTCCAGCGTGATATAGCGGAAAACGCGATTGAGCCGAGGGTCCTCCGGCAGCAATTTTTCGGAAATCGCGAAAATCTTGCTGAACGCCGCGAAATTGATGGACTGGAACCCGATCAAAATGGCCATCGCGCCGAAGAGCAAGGTGTGGTAATCAAACTGCACTCCCCCCACGGTGCGCGGCCCGGGCAGCAGCCACACGCTTACGGCCGCGCCGAGCACCAGCAGGATGATCCCGGGATACAAGAACAGCCATCGCGGGCTATATAGCAGCAGGAAGCGCAGATGCCGCCACCCGTCCCGCCAGGTGCGCAAGTGCGGTGGACGGTCTCGCCCGTCCGGCGACAGCACCGTGGGAACCTCCGCAACACGCAGACCGAACAGCATGGCCTTGACGACCATCTCGGTGGAGAACTCCATCCCGGTGGTCTGAAGATGGAGGCGGTCAATCGAGTCTTTGCGGAAGCCGCGCAGGCCGCAGTGGAAGTCGCCGACTGGGGATTTGAAAAACAACCGCCCCAGCCAGCTCAACACCGGGTTCCCCACGAATCGATGTAGCACGGGCATCGCCCCCGGGCGTATCTCGCCCATAAATCGGTTGCCCATCACCAGGTCATATCCCTCGTTCAATTTTTCGAGGAAATCTCCCAGCTGCGTGAAGTCGTAACTCTCGTCCGCATCGCCCATGATGACGTACCTCCCGCGCGCCGCCGCGATGCCTCCGCGCAGTGCGCTGCCGTACCCGCGATCCTTCACGGGCACTACGCGGGCGCCAAGCCCGGCGGCAATCGCCTGCGAGCCGTCCGTGCTCCCATTATCCGCCACCACCACTTCGCCGCTCACGCCCAGCCGCTGGATGGTCTCCTGCGCCTTGCGGACGCACGCGCCGACCGTTCGGCTCTCGTTGAGGCAGGGCATCACCACGGAGAGTTCCACGCCAGCCGCATCGCCGGGCCGCTCTTCTCTCAATGTCATACCTCGCTCGCTCACGATATCACCCCCGCTCGGCCAACTCGCTGTGCGCGGCCACGCGCACGCCGTGGGCACGCCCCATGATAACAAGCGTTCGCGATGCGCAGATCGCGGAAACTTCCGCGTTCTCTCAAGCCCCGGGAACTCCTGGAACCGATTCCGGTTCGGGGCCGGCGGCGACGGACTTGGACGAGCGTGTTTCGCCTCGGCTGGTCGTGTGAAACATCCGGGCCAACCGGTGCGAGGGTCTCTCGATCATAAGATAAAACACGTACGACGAAGATAATATGAAGGCGAACAAAACGAGCCAGTTGGGCATGTAGCCGAGATTCGGAAGCCGCAGTCTCCCGAGTATTTGCATGGCAGGCTCGTGAAAGAGGTACAGCGAATAGCTCCAGGCGCCGCCGGAAACCAGCAGCGCGGACGGCTTATTGTGCTTTCCGTAGGCGATTTCTTTTTGAATCCAAAAAAAGGCGAGAATCCCATACCAAAGCAGGGTTTGCGTGTAAGGGATGCCGAAGTGGAAATTCAGCATTTCGCAGACCCAGCTTCCAGCCCAGGCCAGAAACCTCCATTTCCAAATGGTTGCCGCGGAATCGATGGCAGGAAGCTTGTCGGACTGTTCCGCCAAGACGCAGCCGAGCAGCCAAACGGGATAAAGAATCAAGGCAGTCTGCAACGGGCCAACATCCGTCCAGTTCGGAGCTTTCCAATGGACGATGGCGGCGACCGTTGCCGACAAAAAGCTTGCAGAAAGGAGCACCGGCCATCCGAAGCGTTTCCGCAGCACGCGCATCCCCGGATAAACCGCGTAATAAATCTCTTCGCAAAGAAGGCTCCACAGAACGGAAGTCCACAGGACCGTGTTGCGCCCGAAAATCGGATCGTGACTTCCGGCGAGCCTATCGATCGCCAGGGCGGCGACAACGGGAATGAGAATCCTTGTATAGCGCCGCGCGTAGTAGCGGCCGATGGGCAGCTTTTCGTCGTGACGGAAGGGCAGGTGGATACAAAAGCCGGATATCACGAAGAAGCCGATAACCGCCGGAACTCCAAACACAATCGTGCTCCAGCCATGCATGAGCACCCAAACGAACCGGTTAGACGAGTCGGCCCCGGCGAAAAGCGGAGGCTCACCGAAATGCCCCATCACCACCCACGCAGCGAGCACAAAGCGAAGGGCATCCAGAATCGGGTAATATTCTTTTCTCGGAGCTACCGCGGAAGGTGTGATCGTGGCCGCTGAGGTCACGAAAGTCTTTTAGCGTGGGGAAAAGGTGAAGTCAAGGGAGTTCGCGACGCGAGGCTTCTTCCGTGCTATCGGGGCGCTGCGCGGCCGCCGCTAGTTTGTTTTCTTTAGCAGCGACACAAAATGCAACCCGCGTCCCACCACTAGGTGGAATGGCGACGGATAGAGCGGAACTTCCGTCGTCCAGTTGACTTCCGCCAGCCCGCAACTTGAAAAATGCTCCGCCCATTCCTTGCGGCTTTGGTAGTTGTAGGTGAGCACCACGCCGTGCGGCCGGTTTCCCACCCAATCCATGAATCGCAGCGTCGCGCCATCAATAAAACTCTCATCCAGATGATCCTTGAGCAGCACGAAGGAACGGCTGACCCGCGCAGCTTCGCGAAGCAAGGCCTCTGGATTTTCCGTGTGATGGAGAACATCCACGAACAAACAAACTTCGAACGAAGCATCCGCAAACGGAAGCGAGGACCCATCAAACGCACGGCATTCGATCTTGCACCCAGGCCGTACCAAGAATTCCACACCCTGGATGGCGACGTCCGGGCGCAGCTCCTTGATCAAGCTTCCTACCGTCCCGTCGCCGCAGCCGATATCCAGCACCGTTGCCCGCTGCGGAATCCGCGCCGCGAGCATTTCCGCAAGCACCCGCGTCCGCCGTCCAAATACAAACGCATGGTGCCAGCGCCCGATCCAGGAAAGCGGCCACGAAGTCGCCCGGGATGTCTGCGGCGGCGCGGCCAACCCGCTGTGCGCCGCCGCGCGCACGCCATGGGCACGCTCGTTTCTTGAACGCGTCATCCTGAACACAGCGAAGGGCCCCTCTTCGCCCCCAAAACCTCAACGTTCACGCTCGTTGACGTTCCCTGCGCCGCAATCGTATCATCGCGCGGATTTCATGGGGCCCGGATTCCGCAGGGCTCCTGTTGCACGCGCAACCAGATGGAGAGCCCTTCATTCGGCAAAAGTCTCGCGCGCAAGGCTTCTTGCGTGCTATCGGGGCGCCCCGGTGATTTTCACCGGCCCGCTGCGCGCAAATTTTTCATCTCCTTAGCGTATACTTACCGCGTCGCCGCTGCGAAATTGGAGCACCCGAACTGAGCACACCCGTCACCGCCGCGTCCACGACTCAGGCTGTCCCGCTCGATCTCTCCGCCCGCATCCCCGAGCTGGACGGAATTCGTGGCGTTGCTATCGCAATGATTCTGGTCGCCCACTGTTTTGATATCGTGAGCCGGCCCGGTTCTCCCCTCGCCTATGCGCTTGTGCCTCTACACTTGGACTGGACCGGCGTGGACCTTTTCTTTGTTCTATCCGGTTTCCTGATTGGAGGGATTCTGCTGGACGCTCGCGAATCCTCGAACTACTTCCGCGTCTTCTACACGCGGCGCTTCTTCCGTATCGTCCCGATTTACGCTGTTCTTCTGCTCTGCGCCGCCGTGGTGGCGCATCTATCGGCTGCCGGGATCATCGGAAAACACGATGAAATATTCCAAGGACACCTGTCTTGGCTATATTTCGCCACCTTTCTACAAAACATCGGGATGGCCGTGCACAATGTTTGGGGCACGTTTCCGCTCGGCGTCACATGGTCGCTGGCTGTGGAAGAGCAGTTTTACCTCACATTGCCCCTGGCGATTCGTTTCCTCAGCCGGCGCGCGCTCCTCCTTTTCCTGCCGTTCGCCGTCGTCTGCGCGCCTCTCTTGCGTACCTTCTTCTTTCATCGCTTTCATGGTGATCTCTTTACCTGGTATACGCTCATGCCTTGCCGCGCAGACGCCCTCCTCCTTGGTGTTCTTGGCGCCATCGCGCTCCGCGAGCCTCGATGGCGCGCGTGGCTGCTCAGCAAGCACGTGCTCGTGCTGACCGCCATTGGTATTTTACTGCTGGGCGCGGCGTATCTATGTTGGCGTGCTCCGTCAGCATATAACCCCTTGATGGCCACCGCTGGTTTCACCTGGCTGGCGCTCACCTATCTTTCGATCTTGCTATATGCCCTGCTCTACCGGGGGAGCTGGCTCTCGCATTGTCTGCGTTGGAGCTGGTTGCGGGGGCTTGGCGCGATCTCCTATGGCGCCTACTTATTCCACGAGTTCTTTCTGGGCATGATCTATGGGCGGACCCCCTGGGTGCGTTCCTGGGACGACGTCGGACTCTCGGTTCTTGCCCTCGTTCTTACCATCTCGTTCTGCCGGCTATCCTGGCTCTATTTTGAGAAGCCTCTCGTCAAGATCGGACATCGCGCGAGCTATGAATTTATTTCCACCGAACCCGGGCGAGCAGCGCCGTTGATTCGTTAGGGCAGGGTTGACCTGCAACGGGAGCTACCTTAGTATCACTCGCATCATGCCTGCACGGATTGCTGCATGAATAGCGCATCTCCCCCATTCTCCACGGCCAACGAGCAGAGGACGTGCGCGCCATCGCCGCCGGGAATTCTTCTGCGTCTCATCTCCTTATTACTGCTGGTGTACTGCGTGGGAGGGGCGGCGCTTGTGATGGTTGAAAGCATGAGGATGATCCCTACACAAAATGACACCACGTATCCGGAAGCGGCAAACGCTTATATGGCCGTTCTGGCGGGACGCACCGGGCAGCTTTATCACTCCTATTCCTCCCCTCCCTATGTGGTCCAGCCATTTGGGCCGCTTTTCTATGCCATGAATGCCGCGATCGCGCGGGCGTCGAAGGGCGACGCGGACATCACCATCCGCCGGGCGCGCCTGCTGACCTTCGCCTGCTTTCTTCTATGCGGATTTGCGGTCTTCCGAATCTGCAGAGAATTGGAATTTTCGAATTCGCAGTCGGCTTTGGCGGGCATGATGCTCCTGGCACAACCGGCCTTCCTGAACTGGAATGTGACGATGCGGCCCGATGTTCCATCGCTATTGGGAATGTTGTTGTGCCTTCTATTTGCCCTTCGCGAGGAGGAATGGGGCCCGCGGGCATGCATTTTCTCGGGCTTCTTTGCGGGAACCGCTTTCCTGCTGAAGCAATCGGCGATGGCTGCCCCGGCGGCGATTGCGGCGGTGTTCCTTCTGAAGAAGAAATATAAGCAAACCTTCATCCTCGCGCTGAGCGCCGCGGCGCCCGTAGTGATCGCTTTCGGCATCCTCCTGTGGCGCCGGGAGCCGTTCATCGAGCAATTTACCGCGGTGGGCAGGAGTATTTGGTCAATCGCGGGTGGCGCGCGCTGGATGGTGAGTCCTCGCGCGGCAGTCATGCTTGCCGTCCCCCTGGCCATTGGCGTAACAGGTTTTATCTCCGCCATAAAGGGAAATGAGAAGGCGAAGATGATCGCCTCGTTTGCCCTGATAAACTTGTGCGCAGGGCTTGCGACCATTCCGCAAGTCGGGGGTGACGTTAACTATTTCCTGCCGGCTCTGGCCGGCTGCTCTCTTCTGCTGCCTTTTGCAATCCGGGCGGTCACCGAGCAAATGGAAAGGCAGCCGGCGACGGGCGTCGTCGCGATTGTCGTCCTGCTTATGGGCATAATTGTGATGGCGGGCGTGTCGCACAAATACCGGATGTTTGCACCGCGAACGGATATTCCTTACGGGAGTCTATCTTCCTTTAAGATCCTCGCCGCGGACCCGTATATCGCACTGCATGGACGTGATCCTGAAATGCTCGACCCCTTCACCTCCCATGTGTTCGAGCTGACCGGGCATTGGGATCCGTCTCCTGTGATTCAAAGCATCCAGCGCGGCGACTACGATCTGGTGGTCACGTATAACGGCGGCACCATCTTTTCCTATCGCGGCATTTCTTTTTTTGGCAGGCCAATCGTGAATTCGTTGAATGCGAATTACGAGGTGCTCTGCATGGCTGGCCGCACACTCGTTTTGAAGCCGCGATCGCGAGGGATTGCAGCGACGCCCGAGATGCTCCGCCCGATTCTGGGGGTTTGCGTTCCAAGCGACGCTGACCGCACTCCGAATTTGACTCTTGGCGCCTCAAGCCGATAGCCTCCCATGAGAGCAGCGCCCTCCGTGACGCCGTGGCAATAGGATCGCGCAATCGGCGGGGCATGCATCTGGTTCATAGTGGGTCAGACACCGGCAGGGATGCGGAGGGTAGTTCGGTCCTACCAGTACCGCCAAGCAATTTCTTAAAATTGATAAATGCGGCGTTATCCGTGGAAGTTCGTTCGACCACGGAGCCGAGATTTCGCATGGCATACGGCCGCTTCCTGGATGCGGAAGCTGTATCCGATTTGCGAGACTGGGAATAGCAGGCGATGGGTGGCGACGACCTTTCGTGCCGTCTTTGGCAGACCGATTGCGCCCTTCCATGCAGGCCCGCACGCATGGCGGCGCAGGCATGTACCTAAGAAGAACAGCCCAAAAGGCGGCGCTCGAAGCCGAGTGATTGAGATCGAGAAGGAACAATCCTGGGGGATGTGGCCGCTTGACAGGCGCTTTCGGACCACGGCCGGCCCGTTGTTGAAAAGCGAGGGATTTTGTCCTCCATTATGCAACCATCCTTTAGTCTTGCGGTTGACACCGCCGCGCCGGTGGGCGATATTGTCAGGCGGGGTCATCTCTCGATGGATGTTACAGTCCATGGGTTTTTGGACTGGCTTTTGGCGAAGCCTGTCCTCGCACTGCTTGTGCTCATCCTTTGCGGCATGCAGGCAGCCTATGCCCAGGGAAACCTGGACACCCAGCAGCAAACAAACGAAACAATCGAGCAGCTCGCCGAGCTGGCGCACGCCCAGCTGGTGGACATTCCCCTCGGGAGCGGCGACCTTATGCACATTGACGTCTACGGCGTGCCGGAGCTATCGCGCGACGTGCGGGTGAGCGGCACCGGCGACATTACCTATCCCCTGATCCCCGGAGAAATCCATGTCGCGGGCCTCACTCCCATCCAACTTCAGGAAAAGATGGAGCAGCTGCTGATCACGAATGGGCTCCTCAAGAATCCGCAGGTGTTTGTCTTCGTGCGAGAGCAGAACAGCCAGCCCATCACGATCACAGGCGCGGTAGGCCATCCCACGATTTATCAGCCGGTCCGGCCCGCGACTTTGCTCGAAGCCTTGACGGCCGCGGGCGGAATCGCCAGTGATGCGGGAAGCGTCATCGTCATAACACGCCCTGCCCCCGCCGGTTCACCGCAGATGGAACCGGCCAGCGACAGGGGCGATGCCTCTGGGAATTATCAGACCATTAGGATTAGCTTGCAGGACCTGCTCAAATCGGGCAACCCCGTTTACAACATTCCGGTGTATGGCGGCGATATCGTGAGCGTCCCGCGCGCCGGCATTGTCTACGTCCTGGGCCTTGGCGCGACCCAGCCGGGCGGATACGTCCTTCAGACTTGGGGAGAGCGAATGACCGTGCTGCAATTGGTGGCCCAGGCACACGGCTTATCGGTGTTCGCGAAGCCGGATGACGCCGTAATCATGCGCACAAATCCCTTGACGGGAAACAGGGATAAAATCCCAGTCCACATCAAGCAGATTCAAAAAAACAAGACCGAAGACGTGCTGCTGGAAGCGAACGATATTCTGTACATTCCCGACAGTAAAGGTAAGAAGGCGCTTGCCAGGGGCACCGAGGCGATTCTGGGAATCGGCACGTCCGTGGCCCTTTATCACACGACGGCGCCCTAATGAACAGAGCCGGGGATAGTTTGCGCAGCCGGAGTAATTAATTAAGGAACGGAGCGGAATGGACGAAGCAGCCAGACTCTCGATTCGTGATCGTAAGGCGGCGGACTCCCTGGCCGTGATTCCGACGCCTGTATCTATTCCCTGGGAAGCCATGCCCCGGGAAAAGCACTTGCTCGATTACGTCATCCTTCTTCGAAAACACCAGTGGCTGATTCTGACGTTTCTGCTGACCGTTGTGACCTTCGTGACCATCGCTTCGTTCAAGATGAAACCGGTCTATCAGGCGGCCGCGCGCGTGGAAGTGGACCAGGAATCGCAGAACATGCTTCCATTCCAGGAAGTGAACTCCTACGACTACCAGCTGGACCTGGAAGGTTACATCGAGACGCAGTGCAACATTCTGCAAAGCGAGACACTCGCCATGCAGACAATTCGATCGCTTGATCTCGGCCGTTATCCGGAGTTCGGCGGCGACACGAGCACAGTGGCCTTCGCACAGGGGGGCGGTGGTTCAAAGCGCCCCGCAATCCTCGGCGCTTTTTTGAGCCGTCTGACGGTCCGGCGCGTGCCGAACACACGCTTGGTGGAAGTGACGTTCGAAGCGCAGGACCCGCAGCTTGCCGCCGCGGTGGTCAACGCGCATTTACAGAACTTTACGGAACAAAACTTCCGCAGCAAATACGACGCGACGACGGAAGCGTCTACTTGGCTCTCCTCGGAGCTGGAGGAGCTCCGAGTCCAGGTGGAAAAGTCGGAGAACGCGCGCATCGCTTACCAGAAGGAAAATCAAATCTGGCAGCTGGACGAGAAGCAGGATATCACGACGCAGAAGCTCTCGGATTTGAGCAACGCCGTGATGAACGCCCAGACCGCTCTCGCGGAAAAGGAAGCGTCCTACCGCATGGCAACATCCGGAAACCCGGATGCCTTGCCCGCGGTGGCTGATAGTGGGCTCATCCAGGGCTTGATGAAGCAGAAAAGCGACCTCGATGAGCAATATGCCGAGGCCGCGAGTCAGTACGGTCCCAACTTCCCGAAGGTGCAGCAAATTGTTGCACAGCAAAAAGAGGTGGACGACGAACTGGCCAATGCGCGGAAGACGTCGGTCCAACGCGTCGAGGGGGAATACAACACGGCGCGCAGCCACGTGGAGATTCTGCAGGAGGCGCTGGACAAACAGAAGGCCGAAGCGAACGACGAGGCGGAAAAATTGGTGCAATACAGCATCCTCCAGCACGACGCCGATTCCAACAGACAGCTCTACGACGGGCTGCTGCAAAAATTGAAGGAGGCGGGGATCACGGCCGGTCTGCGTTCGAGCAACATCCGCGTTGTAGACCCGGCTCTTGTGCCCACAACGCCCTCGCGCCCGCAGAAGGCCCGCAATATTCTGCTCGCATTTCTCGTCGGCCTCGTGGGGGGAATCGCCCTGGCGATATTCCGCGAATATCTGGACAATACCGTGAAGTCACCCGATGACATTGAGGCGCTGACCGGCCTTCCTTCGCTCGCCGTCGTGCCCTCCCTGCCCGGCTTGAACGGCCAACAGGGCGGGCTCTCGCGGTTCGGGCGCGATACGGCGACGCCAGCAGCCCCCGCCTCACCACGCGTGGAGTTGCTCTCCTTTGCCCAGCCCAAGTCGCAAATTTCGGAGGCCTTCCGGGCGCTGCGAACTTCGCTGCTGCTCTCGCAAGCGGAGCATCCGCCGCAAGTGATCCTGGTGACGAGCGCACTGCCGCGCGAGGGGAAGACGACTGCGGCAGTCAATCTTGCCGTGACGCTTGCGCAACTGGGCGATCGGACGCTCCTAATGGATTCGGACATGCGCAAGCCGGGCATTCGCCGCGCGCTCAATCTCCCAGCCGGGAAGGATGTGGGGCTGAGCTCCTATCTCGCGGGTGTTTGCAGCCTCGAGGAAATCACCATCCCGCACCCCACGATCACTAATCTTTCGGCTTTGACGACAGGACCCGTGCCGCCGAGTCCTGCCGATCTGTTGTCGTCCCACCGCATGCGCGAAGCGATTGCGGAGGTGCGCCGGCGGTTCAAATTCATCGTGATCGATTCGCCGCCGGTCATGGCCGCCACCGATGCAGTGATTCTCTCCGCGCTGACCGATGGGGTGTTGCTGGTGGTGCGGAGCGGGGAAACGCCTAAGGAAGCCTTCACACGCACGCGAGATGTTCTGATTGCGGTGAAGGGCCGCATCCTCGGTGTGATCCTCAATGCCGTGGATTCCAGCGCGCCCGATTATTACTATTCTTACCGCTACTATCCGTACGCATACGGCTATGGATATGGCGAAGATGTTGAAAAGACCTCGCGATTCCCGAGCGCATCGGACGAAACGAACAACCCTTCGAGCTAACGCAATTCTTATTCGCGGGGCTGAATGGCATGCTTGGCCTCGGCTTCTAATGGAGCACACAAGATGGTTGCCACGGGAGATTGGAGCGGCTTCGGGAGGGATTCTTGCGTTATTTGGTAACCGGCGGAGCAGGCTTTATTGGATCACACCTGGCGGAGGCTCTGCTTGGGCGCGGCGAGGAAGTGTTCGTTCTCGACGACCTCTCGACGGGAAGCGTGGAAAACGTCCGCCATCTGAAAGCGCACGAGCGCTTTCACTATTCATTCGATTCGATCACGAATAAGAACCTTCTCGCCGAGTTGGTGGATGAATCGGATGTCATCCTCCACCTTGCCGCTGCCGTGGGCGTGCGTTTGATTGTCGAGAGCCCGGTGCGCACCCTCGAAACGAATGTTTATGGCACCCAACTCGTGCTGGACACAGCGTCCAAGAAGAAAAAGCTGGTGCTGATCGCTTCCACTTCGGAAGTGTACGGAAAGAGCGAAAAGGTACCGTTCCGCGAAGACGCCGATCTGGTCCTCGGTCCGACCACGAAGGGACGCTGGAGCTACGCGGCCTCCAAAGCACTCGACGAGTTCCTCGCGCTCTCTTATTGGAAGGAGAAAAAGCAGCCGGTCGTCGTCGTGCGGTTGTTCAACACCGTGGGGCCGCGCCAGACGGGCCGCTACGGCATGGTTCTTCCGAATTTCGTCCGGCAGGCGCTTGAAGGAGCGCCCATTACGGTATACGGCTCAGGCCGGCAATCGCGATGCTTCTGCGATGTGCGCGACACGGTCGAAGCGATTCTCAGGCTGATCGCCAAGGACAGCGCCGTGGGAGAGGTGGTCAATATCGGAAACGACGAGGAGATCTCCATCGAGAGACTGGCACACTTCGTGAAGCAGCGCGCGAAAAGCCAATCGCCGGTTACCTTCATCCCATACGACCAAGCCTATGAGCCGGGCTTCGAAGACATGCTGCGTCGCGTGCCTTCGCTCGAAAAGCTGAAGCTCCTCACGGGCTTTCGGCCGGAGACACCACTTTCGGAAATCGTAGATCGCGTCGTTGCGGATTTTCAGAAGAGAAAACCGGGGGTGGAACAAGTGCCATCCCCCGGACAAATTTTCGCAAAGACGGTATCACCGTGAGGCGGTAACCGGCCGGACGCACATGCTGTCATCCTCTCTCCCACCCATGGCTGGCTTCGCGCGCTGGTCACGCTGGCGCACTTGCCGTTCAACATGAATACGCGCTTTCGCGCGCCCTTTGGCGAACCGCTGGCGTCGATTCCGGCAGGCGCCAGACGGCTCGTGCATGTATCCGGGAAGTCAGCATAAAATGATGGACTGTCATTGAACCATGCGCAGGAGTGGCAAATAATGACATGCTTGGGATCATGTGATGGAATGAAGCCATGAGCGCATCCTCGGCGACAACCCGCGGGCAGGAAATCGGGCCGGTGCGGCGCGCGGTCGGGGCTTCGCTCACCTCGAATGAGAGTGGCGAGAAAGCCCGCACAAGCACGACGCTATCCGTGATTGTCCCCGCCTACAACGAGCAATACCTCATCGAGACAAGCCTGGGGAGGCTTCGCGTACTCGGAGAATCCCCGCTGCTGGACCGGATCAAGGTGATTGTGGTGGACGACGGGTCATCGGACCACACGGCGGAAGCCATCGCCCAGTTTCGCAAATCCCTTCAATCCGAGGGACCCGACGGGAAGATATCCTGGGCCTGGGTCCGCCACGAGAAAAATAGCGGCAAGGGTGCGGCCATTCGGACGGGGCTTTCGCACGTGGACACGGAGCTGGTGGTCATCCACGACGCGGACCTCGAGTATCACCCCAGCGACCTCCTAAAAATGGTGGAAGTTTTCCTATCGGAGGACGCGGATGCGGTGTTTGGCTCCCGCTTCATGCCCGGCGGGTACAAACGCGCACTTTTCTTCCGGCACGCGCTGGGAAACAAATTGCTTACGTTTTTGTGCGACCTCGTCTGCGATCTGAACCTCACGGACATGGAAACGTGCTACAAAATGGTGCGGGCGGACCTTCTGAAGAGCATTCCGCTCGAAAGCTCAACGTTTGATGTCGAGCCTGAACTGGCCATCAAACTGGCCAAGCGCGGCAGCCGCATTTTCGAAGTGTCCATCAGCTATTCGGGCCGAACTTACAAGGAAGGGAAAAAGATCAATTGGAAGGATGGAGTGCGCGCTCTCTGGGCGATATTCCGCTATGCGACTTCGGGCCGAATCTACACGGCCGACGAACACGGCAGCGCCATGCTCGACCGGCTGAACCGCGCGCCGCGATTTACGGGCTGGATGGCGGATGTCGTCCGGCCGCATATCGGACATCGCGTGCTCGAAATTGGGGCGGGAACCGGCAATATGTCGGTTCACCTGATGCCTCGCTCCATTTACTGGGCCACGGACATCAATCCACAATATTTGGATTACCTTTGCACACTTCGCCCCACCCGGCCTTACATGCGCGTGGGTTACACCGATGCGATGGAAGCGGCGACATTTCCTCAGGGACAGGCTTTCGATACGGTCGTCTGCCTGAATGTGGTCGAGCACGTGCAGGACGATGTCGCCGCCCTGCGAAATGTCTGGGACGCCCTGGAGGATGGCGGCCGCGCCATCATTCTTGTACCTTGCGGGCCGCGGCTTTACGGCAGTCTCGATGAAGTGCTGGGGCATCACCGCCGCTATACGCGGGCTCAGCTCGCCGATGTGGCCGACCAGGCGGGATTCCGGGTCGAGGAGATCGTGAAATTCAACCGTGCCGGCGTGCCGGCCTGGTGGCTGAACGCATGCGTGCTGCGCAGAAAGACCTTCGGACTGGGACAGATTCGTTTGCTGAACACGCTGACGCCTCTATTCCGGCTGCTGGATCCCTGGCTTCCGCTTCCGCCGCTTTCCATCATCGCGATCCTTCGAAAGGAGAAGAAGGAAGGCCAAGTCAGCCCCACGGATTCTGCGGCAACAGCCGGTTCGAACGCGGACGCGGCCTTGCCATGCACATAATGGAAAAATCGTCCGCTGGTCCGGCGAGCACCAGAGCGATGCAAGGCAGTGAAGAATGTTCACGGCGGCTGTCGAAGTATGAAAAACTCCTGATTCTCCTTTTTCTCCTCAGCTTGCCGCTCATCAACCCTTGGGTAAGAGGGGATGGAGTGGGCTATTACGCCTACGCACGCTCCCTGTTGATTGAAAGACGCCTCGATTTTGAAAAAGACTGGCAGCATGGCAACGAGAGTTTCGTCATGGGGCGACTGGATTCAAACGGTCATGTTCTTGCCAATCAATACACGCCGACAGGCCATATTGCCAATATATGGTCCGTTGGACCTTCGCTCCTCTGGGCGCCTTTTCTGGTCGTAACCCATTTGGGAGTGATTTTGTTCGACAAGCTCGGCGGGAATGTGCGGGCCGACGGATTTTCGGCTCCTTACCTGGTGACGATGGCGGCCGCGACCGCCCTGTATGGATTCGGGGGCCTGTGGATTTCATTCCGACTGGCGCGAGAATACTTCCAAGAGAGATGGGCCTTTCTCGCGACGCTGGGCATCTGGTGGGGCAGCTCACTTCCTGTATACATGTATTTCAACCCGTCGTGGTCCCATGCGCATTCCGCTTTCGTTGTCGCATTGTTTCTGTGGTACTGGCATCGAACACGGAGTGCGCGGACGCTTCCGCAATGGATTCTGTTGGGAATCGTTTCGGGGCTCATGATTGACGTTTATTATCCGAATGGCGTTCTACTCCTGATCCCGCTGCTCGAAGCATGCACCCGCTACTGGCACGAATGGAAACTACGTACGAGCAGTAGGACGGCCATGGTTAAGCTCTTCTCTGAGCACGTGGTCTACGTCGCCGCTTTCGCCGCCGCGCTTCTTCCGACACTGCTCTCGCGACGAATCATTTTTGGGGGGTTCTTCCAGACAGGATATCCCCGCAATTGGCATTGGAGTTCGCCGGAATTTTGGAATGTCCTGTTTTCCGCCGATCACGGCCTGTTGAGCTGGACTCCCATTTTGATATTGTCTCTCATCGGCCTTGCACTGTTCTCGCGGGCCGATCATCTGTTCGCGGCATATCTTATCGTCGCCTTCGTGGCATTTTACGCGGTGATCTCCTTCTACCCCGATTGGGACGGGATGTCGTCGTTCGGCAACCGGTTTTTCATATCGCTGACACCCATTTTCATCCTGGGCTTGGCGGCGCTCTTCGATTCCTTGGCACGAATATGGCAGGAGCGCCCTGCAGCCATCTTCGCTTCGGGCGTAACGGCGGCCTTCATCTTATGGAACCTGGGGCTGGTCTTCCAATGGGGTATGCACCTGATCCCCGCTCGCGGGCCCATTTCCTGGCGCGATGCAGCGTATAACCAGGTTTCGGCCGTTCCCCGGCAGGCCGCGCAAAGCGTCCGGCATTATCTGACGGGCCGCAAACAATTTCTGGACCGCATCGAACAACAAGACGTGAATCAAATCCGGTCGCGGCAAACAGAAGGAACGGAGTGAACAGCATGAGCGCTTCCGCCGGAGCAGCCGTGCTGCCGAAGCCTCCCGTGCTTCGCATTACGCCGCCCACCCGCTGGTGGGTACTGCCATTCAGCGAACTGTGGGAGTACCGCGAGCTGCTTTACTTTTTTGTATGGCGCGACATCAAAATTCGCTACAAGCAGACGGCGATTGGCGCCGCCTGGGCGATTCTGCAGCCGTTTCTGACCATGCTGATCTTCACACTTTTTTTGGGGGCGCTAGCGCATATCCCGTCCCACGGACTGCCTTACCCGATTTTTTATTACAGCGCCCTGCTGCCCTGGACATATTTCGCGGGCGCATTGCAAAACTCGACGAACACCATCATCGAAAACCAGCGCCTGATTACAAAGGTCTATTTTCCGCGGCTGGCCCTGCCGCTTTCTGCGGTGCTCTCAGGCCTGGTGGATTTCGGCATTTCATTCCTGATGTTCGTGGCCATGATGGTCTACTACCACATGCGTCCCGCGTGGACGATGTTGTGGCTGCCGGCGTTTCTGCTGCTCGCACTGCTGACCGCGCTCGGCGTGGGGCTGTGGCTTTCGGCGATGAATGCAATCTATCGCGACGTACGCTATGCCGTGCCATTCCTGGTGCAATTTTGGCTGTTTGCTTCGCCAGTGATGTATCCGAGCTCTCTCGTGGCGGCTAAATGGCCAAAGTGGCAGTGGCTGTACGCCTTGAATCCCATGGCCGGCGTAATTGAAGGATTTCGCTGGTCTCTCACGGGCCAGGGCGATCCGCCGGGACGCATGGTGTTCGTTTCGGCGGCGGTGGTGATCGTGGTTCTTCTCACTGGCGCGGCGTATTTTCAAAAAATGGAGACCACCATAGCCGACGTGGTTTGAAGAAGTGTGCGCTCGAAAATGACAGAAACCGTCATCGAAGTTCGCGGGCTTGGGAAGCGCTATCGCGTGGGCGAGCGCGAGCCTTATCTCGCGCTCCGCGATGTTCTCGCGCGCGCCCTCCGGGCGCCTTTCCGCCTCGGGCGCCAGGCGGCGCGCGATTACCTCTGGGCGCTGCGCGACGTGAGTCTCGACATCGCACAGGGCGAAGTCGTTGGGCTTATCGGGCGGAACGGCGCGGGGAAAACGACGCTCCTGAAAATTCTCTCCCGCATCACGCGCCCCACGGCCGGCTATGCGGAAGTTCGGGGCCGCATCGGGAGCCTGCTCGAAGTGGGCACGGGCTTCCACCCCGAGCTGACCGGCCGCGAAAACATCTACTTGAGCGGCGCCATCCTGGGAATGAGCAAGCGCGAAATCAACCGCAAATTCGAAGCGATCGTGGATTTTTCCGGAGTCGAGCGCTTTATTGACACGCCGCTGAAGCATTTCAGCACAGGCATGCAGATGCGGCTGGCATTCGCCGTCGCCGCGCATCTCGAACCGGAGATTCTGCTCGTGGACGAGGTGCTCGCTGTCGGCGATCTCGAGTTCCAAAAGAAGTGCCTGGGTAAAATGCAGGACATCTCTGAAACCGGGCGCACGATCGTTTTCGTCAGCCACCAGATGAACCAGATTCGCCGGCTCTGCCAGCGCGCCTATTGGATTGATGGCGGCCAACTCCGCAAGGAGGGCAAGGTACATGAAGTTGTCAGCGCATACGAATATGCAATGGCTTCCGGAGATCAAGCTGGCCGCCAGGAGACAAAAGCACGGGGTTTGAAAGGACGGTTTGTCCGATGGGAAATCGCCGAACCTCGCGCCGAAGGGCCGCATCTTCTAACAGCGCTTGGCCCTGTAACTTTGAAGTTCGCATTGGAAATTCACCAGCCCGTGCTTACGGGTCACCACGGAATTGCACTGCGCAACCTTGAGAATCAATTGATCTGGGCTTGGGCGGCAGATGGCGTGAAATTGGGGGTGGGCGAGCACGATCTCTGCTATACCTTCCCGATGCTTCCTGTGCGCCCGGGAACGTATACCTGGCATGTGAGTCTGTATGACGAAGGCAATCTGGTGGATTTCTGGGATTGTTTGCCTGAAATGATTGTCGCCACCAAGATTCACCAGCACCCCCGCGACGAGTGGAATGGCGTCCTCAATGTGCCTTGCAATTTCGAGATTCTGGAGCGAAGCGGAATTGGCCGCTGAATTCATCTTCGACGAGCCGCATGCGCGCCGTTTTGCGGAGGCACGGCAGGCGATGTTGCGCCCGATTCTCTCGGACCTGCGCGAAAGGCTGCAGATTCGGTCGGTGGCGGACATGGGATGCGGCGTGGGATATTTCTCGGGATTTCTGCGGGACCTCGGATTCGAGGTCGCCGGCTTCGACGGCCGGCCGCAAAATATAGAGGAGGCCAAGCGCCGCAATTCCGGTATCGAATTCAGGCACGCAGATGTGGAAGATCCATCCATCATCGACTTGGGGCCCTACGACATGGTGCTCTGCGTTGGGCTCCTCTACCATTTGGAAAACCCGCTGCGTGCGCTCCGTAATCTGTCGGCGATGGCCGGCCGGCTTCTCTTGATCGAAAGCTACGCCACACCGCAGAAGGAAACGGCGCTTTACCTTCGTGAGGAACCGGCGCTTGACGACCAAAGTCTTACTTCCCTGGCACTCTATCCGTCCGAGTCGGCCTTGATTAAGATTTGTTACAAGATCGGTTTTCCGTGGGTCTATCGCTTCGTCTCATTCCCCAACCACGAAGACTTCAAGGACTGCATCGGCCGCAAGCGGCAACGCACCATGCTTCTCGCCTCGAGGTCTCCTTTGGACATCCCCTGCTTGACGCTTGTTCCTGAGCCGCAGGATTTATCCGATCCTTGGCAAACTCCAACAGGGAAATTACTCGGACTTTGGGGCCGCTTGAAGCTATGGATCGGGGCAAAGCGGACGAAAAAGGCGTTCGAACTCAAAACCGGTCCTGAGGCTGGACGCGGCATCCGTTGATCGCAGAAAGTGAACATAGCCTGTTCGGGGGGTAATTTTGAATTCCTCGCGAATACATACCGATCGTTCGAAGGGATACTGGGACGAATTCCTCAACGGTCCCAATCGACTCTGGGCGGTTAGGAAATAGGGATGGCGCGAATGGCGGCTACGCGGGATTTCGCGACGGAGGGGTTGCTGCCTCGCATGCGGCGATTTCTGTACAAACCGTGGCGCGAAAAACGCCGCTCGTTCTATTTTCGGTGGCTTCGCATTTTTCCGAACATGCCGGTACCCGTCCGGCTACCCTTCGGGGCGTGGTGGCTGGTTCGGAACGATTCTATCGGCGCAACACTCCTCAATGATGAATTCGAGAACGCGGAGCGAGCATTCGTGGGAAATTTTCTGCGGCCTGGAATGACGGAGCTCGACATCGGCGCGCATCACGGCTATTACAGTCTTCTATTTTCCAAAAAGGCGGGCCCGGAGGGGAAAGTGGTTGCGTTTGAGCCGTCACCGCGGGAACGGGGACGATTGGCGCTGCACCTCCGCATCAACCGGTGCAAAAACGTTGCCGTAGAGACTTGCGCGCTCGGCGAGGCCGAAGGAACCGAGCAACTGTATCTGGCTGATCCAAGCGAGTCCGGCTGCAATAGTCTGCGAAAGCCTGCTGTTTCGTCGCGAACGGAGCTGGTTTCTGTCCGCACGAAATGCCTCGATCGTGTGCTGCAAGAACGTGGGATTGAACGAGTGGATTTCATAAAATTGGATGTCGAGGGAGCGGAACTCTCGGTTCTGAAGGGCGCGACAGAATTGCTTCATCGCCGCCCGCGCCCGGTTATCCTGGCCGAGGTGCAGGACATCCGGACGAGGTCCTGGGGTTATCCGGCGCGCGAGATCATCCGCTTCCTTTCCGGTGTCGGCTATATATGGTTCCGTCCTCTGCCGGATGGCGGCGTCGAAGAAATTAACGCTGCTCTGGAAGAATACGACGGCAACTTCGTGGCGATTCCGGCCGAGCAAGCGGCTTCCGCTGGGCGCGGCCTGCATTGATCGGGACTGTTATGAATTTCTCGCAGGTTCAAGTCGAGCGAGTGAAAGAATACTGGGACGGGCGTCCCTGCAATATTCGGCATTCCCCACAGCCCGTCGGGACAAGGGAGTATTTTGACGAGGTCGAAGCCCGCAAGTATTTTGTCGAGCCGCACATCCCCGGCTTCGCGCAATTTGAGAGGTGGCGAGGCAAGCGGGTTCTTGAAATTGGCTGCGGGATCGGCACGGACACAATTAACTTTGCGCGGCACGGAGCGCAGGTGACGGCCGTAGACCTTTCCGAAAAATCACTCGAGGTAGCTCGCCAGCGAGCCGCCGTCTATGGCGTGCAGGGCAACGTGCAATTCCATTCCGGCAACGCGGAAGAACTGGACCGATTCGTGCCCGTCGAGCCTTACGACTTGATTTATTCGTTCGGCGTGATTCACCACACCCCGCACCCGGAGCGCGCGCTCGAACACCTTCAGCAATATGCGCGGCCGGGAACAACGGTGAAGCTCATGGTTTATCATCGCCATTCGTGGAAAGTGATGGGGATTCTCTTGGCGGATGGCAAAGGCAAGTTCTCGAATTTGCCGGAATTGATCGCCAAAAATTCCGAAGCGCAAACCGGTTGTCCCGTCACCTATACATACACGCGCCGGGAAGGGCGCGAACTGCTCGCGCGCCATGGATTCCGTGTACGAGAGGTTCGCGTGGAACACATCTTCCCGTATCGCATACCGGATTACATACAGTATTGCTATGTGAGACAGCCCTATTTTCGCTGGATGCCGTCCGGTCTTTTTCGTTCGTTGGAGAGGCGGTTCGGCTGGCACCTCTGCCTGACGGCGGAGGCCTAGCGAAGTGACGGCGCTCACTTATTTTTTTCGTTTGGTGACGCTCGGAAATCAGGAGCAAGCATTCCTCGGGGCGCGCTGGATTCAACCGACACTGCGTTTGACTCCCAAGCGCTGGAAGCGACCGCTTGCGCTGCGTTTTGTCTCGCTGAGCCCGCATTATTTCTATCGCAGTTCCTACAATGCCCAGCTGAGCGAGGCTGATTTCCTGGAATCCGAAGCCAGGCGGAACTTTTCGTCACGGCGCGCCATCTTCGATGCGATCGTTGCAAAATACCTGACTCCGGAAGCCACGGTGCTTGATTATGGATGCGGTCCTGGCTATCTGGCGGCGGCTACTGCGACATTAGCTGCCAAGGTCTATGCTTGTGATATCGCGCATGGCGTTATTGCCTGCGCGGAAATCCTGAACGGGCTGCCAAACATCAATTACGTGGTGATACCCAAGTCTGGAAAAATTCCGGTGCCCACCGGCGCGGTTGACCTGGCCTGTTCCTTCGCCGTCGTGCAGCATGTCACCGATCAGGTTCTTACTGGCATCCTGCAAGAGATATCCCGAGTTCTCAAGCCTGGAGCGAAATTTCTTTGCCATGTGGTTCTCGATGACCAAGCATGGAAGAGCGAAACGGTTTGGCGGAGCGACACGAGCCTGAAAGGCCGGCTTAAATGGCACATCGGGCTTCACTGCTTCGGGCGCAACGCGTCATCCATTGCGCGCCAGTTCGAGACCGCAGGGTTCGCAAACTTGACCATCGTTCCAGTGGCGGATTTCGGGCTTGCGAACGGCGATGACATTTGCAGCCAGCATCTGTGTATCGCGGAAAAATAAAATGCATTCCATATACGAGAGGTTGGAGCGGCGCCTCTGCCTTACGGCGTAGGACTAGCCAAATTCTTCGGGCGGCGCTTATCATGTCTGTGGCCGCTCATCGGCCGGATTGGCGATGCGTGCAGTGAATGGTTTGGAGGGGCAAGGTGAAGTCCATTTCCATCATGGGCCTGGGGAAATTGGGAGCGCCGCTGGCCGCGTGCTTTGCGGCGCGTGGCTTCCGCGTGTGCGCCGTGGACGTGGATGCGCGGAAAGTGGACGCAGTGAACCGCGGAATCCCGCCCGTGCATGAACCTGAACTCGCCGAACTCATGCAAGAATCGAATGGCCGTCTGCGAGCCACACAGGACGCCGAGGAGGCCGTTCGGGATTCGGAGGTGACGTTCATCGTCGTAGGCACGCCGAGCGAGCCAAGCGGCGGATTTTCATTACGGCACGTCCTGCCGGTATGCGAGGCCATCGGCCGCGCGTTGCGCGCGAAGCAGGGCTTTCATCTCGTGGTCCTCACCAGCACGGTCATGCCGGGGTCAACGGGCGGGGAAGTGAGGGACATTCTTGAAAAAACGAGCGGGAAGGTGTGCGGCCAGGATTTCGGCCTCTGCTATAGTCCGGAGTTTATCGCGCTCGGCACGGTGATCCGCGACTTCTATTATCCCGATTTCCTGCTTATCGGCGAATCGGACCCGCGCTCGGGCCAGCTGCTCGCGGATATCTACGGCCAGGTGTGCAAGAATTCTCCGGCCATGGCGCGCATGAATTTCGTCAACGCCGAAATCACGAAGCTCGCCGTGAACACATACATTACGACGAAGATCAGCTTCGCCAACATGCTGGCACGGCTCTGTGAGAAGCTGCCGGGAGCTGATGCGAGCGTGGTCACCGGCGCTTTGGGCCTGGACACCCGGATTGGCCCTAAGTATCTGAAGGGCGCGGTGAGTTATGGCGGTCCCTGCTTTCCTCGCGACAACCGCGCCATGGCGGCTTTGTCGGCGAGCGTGGGCGCCACCTCCGATCTCGCGGAAGCAACCGACCGCTTCAATCGAGCTCAAATCAAGTGGCTAGCTGAGCTCGTAAAATCCCATCATATAGGAGACGGCGCCGTGGGCATTTTGGGCCTCACATACAAGCCGGACACCGACGTAGTGGAGGAATCATTCGGGCTGCTGCTGGCTTTGGAGCTCTCCTCCGCGAACGTACCCGTCGTCGTATACGATCCCTCCGCCAATCGCGAGCAAGTGTTGAGCCGTGCGCGGGCCATTCGCTTTGCCGGCTCCGCGCTGGAGTGTATCGAATCGGCTGATGTCGTGGTCCTGGCCACGCCGTGGCAGGAGTTCCGCGAAATTTCCTCTGGCGATTGGGCGCGTCATGGCTCGCCACGCACCGTGATCGATTGCTGGCGCGTGCTCGATCATTTGGAAGGTCTCGACGGTGTTCGTTATGTGCGCTTGGGATTCGGAGGCGACGTTCAAAAGCAGCCGGTGGAGATGGCTTCGCGCTCCTCGAAGGAGCGCGGATGCTGACTATTTTTTCGATTCCCAAGCCGTTCAAAGGCCACATCGGGATCATCCAGCGCAACGCCATTCGAAGTTGGACGCTGCTCGATCCGCGGCCGGAAATCATCCTCTTCGGGAGCGAAGAAGGCACCGCACAACTCGCGCACGAATTGGGTCTGCGACACTTTCCCGAAATCGCCTGCAACGAATACGGCACTCCTCTGCTCAATGACATGTTCCGGCAGGCGGAGGCGATGGCCGGCGGAGACATTATGTGCTACGTCAATGCCGATATTCTGGTGTTGAGCGACTTCCCTCGCGCGCTTGCGCATGTCACGGAGCAATTGAAAGCATTTCTGGCTATCTCGGAACGGATCAATCTGGACGTGCCGCAAGCCATCGACTTTGATGCCGGCTGGGAAACGGCCATCAAGGGGCGCAGCAAGAAGACCGGGATTCCTGTGGGATATACGGGGATCGACATATTCGTATTCCCGAAGGGCACTTATCCGCACGTACCGGATTTTGGCATCGGGCGCCTGTGGTTCGACCAATGGCTGATTAAAGCGGCCAGAGAGAGCGGAACGCCCGTAGTGGACCTCACGCGCGTCGCTCCTGTGATTCATCAGAACCACGATTACAGCCACGTGGCCGGAGGTGTGGAGTGGGTCTGGAAAGGGAAGGAAGCGGAATACAACCTGCACCTTTATGGCGCCCCTCCGCACTCCTACACATTTCTGGACGTAACGCACGAACTCACGACCGGCGGAGCGATTCGCAGAGTGCGATTCCGCAGGCCGCTGTTCGAAACGAAAAGGTTTTTTTGGGACATACTCGTGCGGCGCACAGCCGGCGCGCGCAAGGCCTTGGGATTCCGGAGAAGAGTTTCCGAGACAGGACCGAACGAGAGCTCATAACCTCTCGAACGCCGCGCGGTTTCGGAGAGCCAGGAATGGGCTCGCCACAAGGGATGACTGGATGGGATCGAGACTGCGGGTCGTGCCGACCGGCCAACGCAGGTCGTGTGCCCCGCGTGCGGCGAGGAGGCGGATGCAGAGCCTCTCGAGATTTTTCACGGAGTTTCGCGCTACGCTTGCGCGGGATGCGATCTTCATTTCTGGCATCCCGTAGCGATGCCGAATGCCGCCTGGTATGAAACGGCGTACCAGGGACGCGATCGCACGGTGATGCCGCTCGAACCCGGCCACCTTTTTTTTCTGGCCGATCCGAAAGCGCCCCGGCGCGGCCGGTTGCTCGACCTCGGCTGTGGGACAGGAAATTTCCTGGCTGCGGCGCGCGACGCCGGTTTCGACGTGACCGGAGTCGAGTTCGATTCCTCCGCTGTGCGTTTCGCAAGGGAGCACTATGGCCTGCGGAGGGTATTCGCCCAGCGCCCGGAGGATTTCCGCGCGGCACATCCACAAGAACAATTCGACGTGGTCACATTCTTCGAGGTCCTCGAGCACCAGGAGCACCCGCGACAATTTCTGAGCGTTGCGAAGGATTGTCTCGCTGCCGGAGGTTTCCTCGCACTGAGCGTTCCGAACCGCGATCGCTGGCAGAAAGGAGTCGAATCACTCGACTACCCGCCAAATCATCTGACTCGTTGGAGCCCGCGGTCTCTCAGAAATTTTCTGGAGCGAAACGGGTTCGAGATTCTTTCCCTGCGCCAGGAGCCGCTCGGAATTCGCCGCGCTGCAGGGGTCCTGAGCATGGGATTGACGCACGGGGCTGGCCACTCGCGTGGCGGGTGAACGCCCGCCGACGCTCACAGATCTCGCGGAGATGAGTCCGGACGAAATGCAGCGCGCCATGAAGCGCATCTCGGAACATCGAGGACATCGCCTGGCCGCGGTGCTTGCGCATTGGAAAAATCTTGCGATGACGCCGCTGGCGGCTTTGCTGCTACCCTACTTGCGTTTACGCGGGTATACCGGCTTGTATCTCTACTGCCTGGCCCGCTGGAAGAACCTGCCCTCGCGCGGCGTTGCGGGCGCGGCCACGACGTTGAGCGGTGCGGCGTAACATGGCGAAGCCTGCCGTCACAGTTCTAATTGACACGTACAACCACGAGCGGTTCATCGAAGAAGCCATCGTGAGCGTGCTGGAGCAGGATTTTCCGCGATCCGAGGCGGAAGTAATCGTCGTGGACGATGGTTCAACCGACCGCACGCCGGATATCGTCCGCAAGTTCGAACCTCGCCTGCGGCTGATCCGCAAGCCCAATGGCGGGCAGGCGTCCGCCTTCAATGCCGGGATTCCCGAAGCCCAAGGCGAGATCGTTGCGTTCTTGGACGGCGATGATTGGTGGGCGCGCCATAAATTGACGCGCGTCGCGGAAGCCATGGCCGCGGATCCTTCCGTGGGAATCGTGGGCCACGGCATTATCGTGGTGCATCGCGACGGGCGCGAGCAGTCCGAGATTTTGCTCGAAGGATTCTGCTTCCAGGCCGACACGCCGGAAGGCGCGAAGCTCTTCCGCCTGCGCCAAAGTCTTCTTGGAACGAGCCGCATGACGATCCGCGCCAGCTTGCTCCGGAAGATCGGGCCGGTTCCGGAGGCGTTGATGGTGCAGGCGGACGAATATCTCTTTACCCTCGCTTCGGCATTGGGGGACGTGCGTATTCTTCCCGAAACGCTCACGTATTACCGGCTGCATGATGCTAACGCGTATCAAGCCGAAGTCCACGACCCGGTGAAGATACGAAGCAAGCAAAGGGCGCTCGCCACCCTCGCACAGAGTCTGCACGAGCAGCTCGAACGCCACGGCATCCCACCGGAGGCGCACCAATGCATCACGGAGATCGTCCAGGCCGAGGCAGCGCAATCACGGCTCGCGTTGGATGGCGGAAAACCGCTCGAGACCTTGCGGACAGAATGGAAGATTTACGACGTTCACTCTCCGCAGGCTTCCTTCCTATACCGGATGTTGAAGTTCCTCTGGCTGCTTCCCGCGTTGTTTTTGCCCCCGCAACCTATTACCGTTGGAGAAGCCGTTTTGCCGAAGGCCGCAAATACAAGGAAGTACGAGATCGCTTGCTGCCCGACCCGTCCCGGCAACATGTCTGCAACGAGTGGCGGAGTGAATCTCAGATTTCGCATCCAATCTCAGCCGACGAGCCGCGAAGTGAGGAACGAGGATTGCCCCAGTGCAAGTCTTGATGGCAGCGGGAGTCTCCAAGCGCCGCGAGGGCGGCACGGCCGCCATTGCTCACAATTTGGGCCGGGAGCTCGAAAACCGCGGTCACCACGTCACATATATTTTCGGCGATGATCTGCTCACGGAAACCGAGAGCAGGGGACGTTTCCGGGATGTTCGCTTTGCGGTCCGGCTGGCCCGCCACATTCGGAAGAACAAAAAGAAGTATTCCGTCGTCAATTTGCATGCGCCGACGGGCTTCATCTACGGAATTCTCCGCCTTCTATCGCATTCGGATGATTTTCCGCCGTACGTCATGACTCTCCATGGGTTGGAGGAGCGGCGCACGCACGTCATGGGCCGGGAAGCAAAGAAGGGAAGAGCGTGGCATTTTTCATGGAAGAACCGGATTTGGCACCGCGTGTATCATAAGCCGCTGTACACAATCGCGATTAAGACCGCGGATTTTGCACACTGCTACAGCCGGGATGTCTCGACAATCTTGCAGTTGAATTATGATTTGGACGCCGACCGGGTGGCATATATCCCCAACGGCGTCGAGGAGCGATTTTTCATCGCGCGCGAATACACGGAGCGGAGCCCGGTTCGGATGCTGTACCCGGGCACATGGCTTGATCAACGCGGGATTTTTTACATCAGGGAAGCGCTGCGCCGCCTGAATACGACGTTTCGCGACTGGACGTTTACGGTCGCGGGGCCTGGCGTTGATCCAGATGAAGTGACGACATTCTTCGGCAAGGAATTGCGCTCGCAAATATTTGTCCTCCCTCTTGTCCCGGCCGACCGCATGCCTGCTCTCTACTCCGAGCACGACATTTTTGTGTTTCCATCGTTGATGGAGGGCTCTCCATCGGTGCTGCTGGAAGCCATGGCAAGCGGGATGTCAGTCATCACTTCGGAAACATGCGGCATGGTGGACGTGGTGGAGGATGGCTGGAACGGCCTGTTGATTCCTCCCGCGGACTCCGCAGCCCTGGAACAAGCTATTCTCCGTTTATGCCGCAGTGTAGATTTCAGAGGGCAACTGGGTCGGGCGGCCCGGGAAACCATGCGCCGCTATTCGTGGAAGAAATCGGCGGACAAACTAGAGCGTGTGTTCGCATGCGCCTTGCGGAATGGGAATCTGCCGGATGAAGAATAGTGCTTTGAGCGATCAACCTTCATCGCGGGAGACGGCGAAATGGCGGAAACGGCTCTGGTGCGCCGCGTCCGCAACAGGTCTGCTGCAATCCTGGGCCTATCGGCATGTCGTGTCCCCAGACGGGATCTCTTACTTGGATATAGCGCAAGCATGCACCCGCAATGAATGGCACAGCCTCATCAATGGCTATTGGAGCCCTCTGTACCCTTTTCTCCTTGGGCTGGCACTCCGTCTATTGAGACCGTCTCCTTATTGGGAGTCAACGGTGGCCCACCTCGTAAATTTCGGCATTTTTATCGTCTCGTTTGTATGTTTCGAGGCGTTTCTGAAGATGCTCATCCGAGTTCAGCGTCGGAGTAAGCATACGGCAACCGAACGCTCCCCTATTCCCGAATGGGCCATGTGGGCGCTGGGAGATTCCGTTTTCGTATGTTTCACGCTCATGTTCGTCAACCTGGGCGGAACGCAGCCCGATATCTGCGTGGTGGCGCTTGTCTTCCTGGCGGCCGCTGTCCTCCTCCAAATTCGGTTGGGCGACGCCAGCTGGATCACATACGCCATTTTCGGGGCGGTCTTGGGGGCCGGTTACCTTGCCAAGGCGGTGATGTTTCCATTGGCGTTCGTTTTCCTTGGCTGCGCTGTCTTCGCCGCAAAACCATTGGGGCGGGCCATTCCCAGAGCCGCGCTTGCCCTGGCCGCATTCCTCCTGGTGAGCGGTCCATTTATTTGGGCACTCTCACAATCAAAGGGGCGAATCACGTATGGCGACTCGGGGAAAATTAACTATGCCGAGTTCGTTGACGGCGTCGTTCGTAACATTCATTGGCAGGGAGGGCCGCCAGGGACGGGATATCCAATTCACCCAACCAGAATGCTGATGACTTCGCCGGCTGTATTTGAATTCGCGACGCCCGTGGAAGGCACATATCCGCCCTGGTACGACCCGTCCTATTGGTATGAAGGGGTCGTGCCTCAATTCAAGCTGCGCAATCAGCTCCGAGCGATCCGTTACGCGATCGAGGAGTATGCAGGTATCTTCCCCTATATGGCTGGCGTTTTTGTTAGCTTTCTGGGGATGGCCTTGTTCGCGCGGATGCACGGCTCGTTGTGGAAAGGGCTGGTCGAGCAATGGCCGCTCTGGGTTCCCGCGCTTTCAGCATTAGGGCTCTATGCACTTGTATATGTTGAGGCGCGATATGTGGCACCCTTTCTTGTATTGATCTGGATGAGTCTTTTTGCCGGCCTACTGTTTCCGCGCACTCAAGCGGCGCATATATTTGTGAAGTGCCTTACGCTTGCCGCAGTTCTTACGCTAAGCGTGGGAATCGCGTGGATCGCCGGAAGGAGTCTGTTTCGTGTAGTCGCGCCAGAGCCGTTCGTAGATTGGGAAGTCGCCGGGAATCTCCACGAAATGGGTATGCGACCGGGAAACCAAGTTGCATACATCGGTGACGGCCTATATGCCTATTGGGCGCACCTGGGCGGAGTGCGAATCGTTGCCCAGGTGCCGCTTGGAGCGGCTTCGCAGTTTTGGGCTTCCCCACCCCTGATCCAGTCGGAAATCCTTGCCGATTTCGCGCGATCTGGCGCGAGGCTCGTCGTGGCGGCTCAGGAACCGCCGCCCGGCTCTGAGGATGCGTGGCAACGAATTGGCCACACGGATTACTTTGTGCACGACTTGGGCGAGGCCACTGTAGGCGGCGGACTGCGACAATGATCACGCTCGGAATCAACTACTCGCAGATGCACGATTCCTCGGCGTGCATCGCGCGCGATGGCGAAGTGCTCTTCGCCGTCGCTGAGGAGCGCCTGAGCCGCGTGAAGCACGACGCGCGTTTTCCGGCCCTCGCGATTCGCGCCTGCCTCGATTTCGCCCGCGTCCGTCCGGAGGAACTCGATTTCATTTGCCAAGGCTGGTCGCGGCCGCACGCCGCCTACCTCCACGATCTCAACTGTTACGCGACCGGCAAGCAATCCGTTAACTCCCGCGCGTTGCTCAATTCCACGCGCCATTTTGTCAGCATGTGGCACCAGCGTGGCGGCGAGAACCGCTTCCGCCAAGCCTTCGGGCCAACGAGAGCGCCCTTCCGCTTCGTGGACCATCATCTCGCCCACGCCATCAGCGCCTACGCCTTTTCGGGTTTTGAAAACGCTGCGGTTCTTGTTCTTGACGGCCGCGGCTCGTGGGAGGCCACGTCGCTGTGGCGGGGCCGAGATGGTCGGCTCGAGCACGTCTCGACGATTCCGTGGCCGAACTCGCTCGGTCTGTTTTACGCGCAGTTCACACAATATCTTGGCTTCGTGCCTTACAGCGATGAATGGAAGGTGATGGGCCTCGCCCCTTATGGAGAGCCCGGCATAAGCCTGCATGATTTTATCGTCCCTGAAGACAACCCATACCGCGTTGCCGCGCGCTTGATGTTGGGACACGATTCCGCGCCGACCGCGGGCATCGAGGCGCGCCTCGGACCGAAGCGCGCCCCCGAATCCGAAATTTCCGCGCGCCATAAGAATTTGGCTTTTGCCGTCCAGGATGCGTGCGAGCAGGCGATGCTGAATCTTGCCCGCGCTGCTATCGAGAAGACAGGCTGCCGGAATTTGTGCCTCGCCGGCGGTGTGGCGCTGAACTCAAAGGCCAATGGAAAAATTCTCGCATCGGGATTCGTTGACGAGTTGTTCGTACAGCCGGCCGCAGGCGATGATGGAGCCGCACTGGGCGCTGCTCTCGCTCCCTATCTCGATTCCGGCGGCAAATTGCCGGTCCGCAAAATGCGACATGCCTATTTGGGACCGGAAAGCTCGGACGCGGAAATCGAGAAGATTCTTGAAACCTACAAGCTGCGCCGGACGCGCCTCGCAGATCCTGCGAGAGCGGCGGCTGAGCTGCTCGCCGGCGGGAAAATCGTCGGGTGGTTTCAGGGGCGGATGGAGTTCGGGCCGCGCGCCCTCGGCAGCCGTTCGATTCTCGCCGACCCTCGCGACCCCGAAATGAACACGAAAGTGAACAACGCAGTGAAGTTCCGCGAATGGTGGCGGCCGTTCGCTCCGTCCCTCCTCGCCGAAGCGGCGGAGGAGTATCTCGAGTCCGCCACTGATTCGCCGTTCATGATTCTGACCGCGCAGGTGAAGCCCGAAAAGCGCAGCGTGATCCCATCGGTCACGCACGTGGATGGCAGCGCGCGGCCGCAGACGGTCGAGCGCACCATCAACCCGCTTTACTGGCGGCTCATCCGCGAATTTGGCGACCGCACCGGCGTGCCGGTGGTGATGAACACTTCGTTCAATCTGCGCGGCGAACCGATTGTCTGCACGCCCACCGACGCTGTGCGCACATTCTTCAGCTCCGGAATGGACGCGCTCGTTATCGGCAGCTTCCTGGTGGAGAAATAAAATGCCGGGTGCACGACAATGGATCGCCCTGCTCGGGCGGCGCGACATCCCGGCCGATGGAGTGGAAGACTACTGCATCTTTTTGGGCCGGGCGTTGGCGCCCCACAACGTCGAGTTGAAACTCGTGCGCGTGAACTGGAATGAACGCGGCTGGCTCAGCGCGCTCCGGCAGCTTTCACGCGATTGCATGGAATGGCGCGGGGGTTGGGTGCTCCTGCAATATACGGCCCTCGGGTGGTCGCGTCGGGGATTTCCTATTGGCGCATGGGTCGCGCTGGAAGTCCTTCGCCGCCGCGGCGTGCGATGTGCCGTGATATTCCATGAGCCTGGCCGCCAGACCGGGAATGCGCGCTTGCTCCAACGGGTTCGCGGCGCCTGCCAGGATTGGGTGGCCCGCAGGCTCTATCGCGGAGCTGCGAAAAGCATCTTCGCAGACCGGCTCGAGGCAATTCCCTGGCTCTCGCAAGGTGCCCCGAAAGCGGCATTCATTCCGATTGGTGCGAATATCCCGGCGCCTCCGCCAAGCGCCGAATACGGCGCAAGAGGCAATGGCGCGCAAAAGACCGTCGCCGTTTTTTGTCTGAGCGATGCCCCTAACGTTCACCGGGAAGTGGGCGATATCTCGTACGCCATGCGGTCCTTGGCGGCAAAGGACGTCAAGTTGCGGCTCGTGCTCCTCGGGCGGGGGACCGCGGAAGCAAAGGACGAGATTGCGCGGGCCTTCGAGGGCGTCCCGGTGGAGGTCGTGAATCTGGGACTTCTCGGCGCGCAGGAAATAAGCCGGACGCTCAGCGAATCGGATGCGATGCTATGCGTCCGCGGGAAGCTTTTTCCTCGCCGGGGAAGCGCGCTCGCGGGAATCGCCTGTGGTCTCCCGATAATTGCGTACGAAGGCGCGATGGATATTTTCCCGGTTGGCGAGGCCGGAGTGCGTCTGGTGCCATACGGAGATCGCCACGCCCTGGCGAATGCTCTCGCGCAAGTCCTGCTCGACTCGGGGCTGCACGAGCGATTGCGCGCAAGGAGCCTGCGGGCCTACGAGCAGTATTTTTCCTGGGATGTGATCGCGGGCGAAATGGTGCGGGCATTGCAGGAAGGACCATCGGACGCATGAGAGTGCTCCTATACTCGGAGTACTTCCCTCCCAGCTCGGGAGGTGTCGAGACGATCGTGCTGGAGCTCGCGCGCGGTCTTTCCGAGCGGGCCGCAGCGCCGCCGGGCTGTGAACGCATTGAGATCACGGTCGTAACGGGAACTCAAGGCAATCCCGCCGAAGATGCGGCTCTGCCGTTCCGCGTGGTTCGCCGCCCGCGACTCTGGCAACTCATTCGCCTGATGCGCGACGCCGACCTGATCCATGCTGCTGGACCTGCGTTGGCGCCTCTCGCGCTGGGGTTTCTTTTGCGCAAGCCGGTAGTCGTCGAACATCACGGCTTTCAGGTGGCGTGCCCGAATGGTCAAATGTTCTATGAACCCGATCAGACTTTCTGTCCCGGGCATTACATGGCGGGACGTTACGCGAAGTGCCTCGAGTGCAATGCAAACGTCTCTGGTCTAAAGAAGAGCCTGAAACTTCTGCTTCTGACTCCCCTTAGGCGCTGGCTCGCAAATCGAGCTGGAGTCAACATCACGCCCACGGTCTGGCTCGCGGGAATTTTGAAGCTCAAACGAATGAGGACAGTCCCCCACGGCATTCCGTCCGGCTCAGCCGCAATCTCGAGAACTGCCTCGGCGTCAACTTTTGCGTACGTGGGACGCCTGGTCACCACCAAGGGCGTAAGCGTCCTCCTGCAAGCTGCAGAACAGCTCCGCAGGGAAGGTCTCCAATTCTGCTTGAAGATTATTGGAGACGGTCCGGAACGCGAAGCATTGAAGTCACAGGCGGCTGCATTGGATGGTTATGTGGAATTCATGGGGCATGTCCCCACCGACCGGCAAGATGAGGCTCTTTCCGGCATCGCTACCGTTGTAATACCCTCACAAAGCGGGGAAGCTTTCGGTCTCGTGGCGGCGGAAAATATGCTGCGCGGGAAGCTTCTGATCGTCTCGGATATTGGCTCGCTCCGTGAGATCGTCGGCGACACAGGACTGGTCTTCCCGGCGGGGGACGCTGCAGCTCTCGCATCTTGCATGCGCCGCGTCCTGGAAGATCCTTCACTTGCATCTTCGCATGCTGCGGCGGCGCGCAATCGCGCCAAGCAACTCTTCAAGCTCGATAGTATGATTGAGAATCACGCGTCTCTTTATCGGGAGGCTCTGACTCCTTGACAGGCTCTCCTCTTTTTACCGGGACGACGCCCGGGCTGCACGATTTTGTCGTGGCGAGCGTGCTTGCCCGCTTCGTCAAGCCGGGCGAGCCAGCCATTGACCTCGGAGCGGGAAGCGGTTTGCTCGCCACGCGGATGCACGAGCTGGGATGGGATACGATGGGAGCCGATAGGAATGCCGCTGGATTCAAGGCCGATCTCCCGTTCCAGCAAGTGGACCTGGACGACCGCGAATTCAGCAAACGGCTCGGCGAAGGCCGCTTTGCCATGGTGACTGCCGTCGAAGTGATCGAACACGTGGAGGCGCCCATCAACCTGCTTCGCAACGCCCGCCGTTTGCTGAAACCCGGAGGGCGCATCGTAATCACGACTCCCAACGTGGATAGCGTTCCTGCTCGTGTGAAGTTTCTTCTGACGGAAAAAATCCGCATGATGGACGAGCCGAGCGAGCCGACCCACATTTCGCCGATATTCTGGGACCTATTCCAGCGGCAATTTCTTCCCCTCGCCCGGCTCGATCTTGAGGAGCATCACTTCCATCCGGCGAATGGTTTCATCTCTACACGCCCCCGCTATTCGTGGATGATGCGAGGCTTCTCCTGGTTCGTCCGCGGCCAGTGCAAGTTCGGTGATAACCACGTCCTTGTGCTCCGGGCGCGGGAGGGAACGCCGTGATGAATAGCCGCGTCTCCGCCATGAAAGCTCAAGCCTGGATTGGCTTGGCAGTGTTTGCCGTGGCCGTCCTTGTGGCCCGCGAGCTGGGAGTGGAAATCGTCGCGGGCCAAACGCGCATACTCGAATTCGCGGCGATTGGATTCGCCGCCTGCGCGGTGGCCATCGCGACTCTGCGAAACTGGCGCACCGGATTCTATTGTTTCCTCGTCTGGCTGATGTTCGAAGACTTTGTCCGGAAATACATGGGCAATAGCCCGATCCTGTTCTTCGGCAAGGATGTTCTCTTGGCCTTTGTTTACCTTGTCTTTTTCGCCGCCATCAAGCGGCGCCGCGAAAAAGTATTCCGGCCGCCGTTCCTCACTTTCCTCAGCATCTTCATCTGGCTGGGAGTCCTGCAAATATTCAATCCGAATTCGCCGCATATCCTATATGGCTTGCTTGGATTCAAGGTCTATTTCTATTACATTCCGCTGATGTACGCCGGATATGCCTTGATCCGGAATGATGAGGATTTGCGGAAGTTTCTGGTTGGCAATGCAGTGCTGGCGTGCATCATCGCTTCGCTTGGCATCGCTCAGGCCATCTTGGGCAACGGCTTCTTGAATCCGGCCCAGCTGGCTCCGGAATTGCAGGATTTAGGAGATCTCTACAAGGTTACGCCGCTCACCAACCAAATCTTTTCTCTCCCCGACTCTGTTTTCGTCAGTTCCGGCCGCTACGCGCTCTACCTGATTCTTGCCGTCATTCTTGTTGCTGGCGCCGCTGGATATCTGGCGCTTCAGGGGTCCCGCAAGCGCAGGCTTGTTTTTTTAGCCATGGGAATCCTTGGTGTGGCAGCGTTGTTGTCCGGCAATCGCGGGGCGTTCGTTTACTCCTTGGCTTCTTTGCTGGTCTTGGCGGTCGGATTTATGTGGGGCGCGCCACGACGCCGGCAGGAGGGCCTCAGACTCACGAAAGGGATTCGCCGGGGATTCATCGCCGCGGCACTAGGGCTGGCGGCGCTTCTTCTGCTCTTTCCGGATCAGGCAGGTTCGCGCATCGCATACTATACGGAAACCCTCCTGCCGGGCAGCTCTGCAAACGAGGTTTCGAATCGCGCGTGGGATTATCCCATCCAGCAGCTGGAGTCGGCCTTTAATGATCCCCACTGGGTAATGGGCAATGGTATCGGCACGGCTTCCCTCGGAATGCAATACGTCGCTAAGCTGATCGGCAAACCGCAGCCGAATCTTTGGGTGGAGGAAGGTTATGGTGTGCTGATCATCGAAATGGGGATTCTCGCGCCGTTTCTATGGATTCTATGGACAGCGGCGTTGCTCTATTACTCGTGGAAAGTGGTTCGCTCCTTGCGCGGGACCCTCTTTTTCCCGGTTGGCTTCGCGATCCTCTGGTACGCTTTTCTGTTGCTCTATCCCTTCACTTATGGCGGTATGTCGCCTTACCAAAATTACGTGTGCAATGCGTACTTGTGGCTCTTGGTAGGGATCCTGTTCCGTCTGCCGGAATTGGCGCCTGTCGCAGCGATTCCGGCCGCCGTTTCCCCCGCATGAGCGCCATAAATAAAGCCAGCCGGGGAGCCGCCGCATTCCGTCCCGGTCCGCACCGGGGGCGGCTCGATCGCCTTTCCGACTCCGACTAAGGGCGGGACATTTTCGATGGCCAGACCAATATCGCCCAGCCACGAGAACTTTCTGCAGGTCCGGACTTTTGGATCGCTTGACGGTCTGCGAGCGTTGAGCATATTAGGCGTGCTTTGGGTTCATGCGTGGCTTGTTTCGGGCTCCTTCGAGAGATTGGAAGCGATTCCCGTCCTGCGCATGGGCGGATTCGGAGTGGACATATTCTTTGCCATCAGCGGTTTTCTCATTACCACGCTCCTGCTTAGGGAGAGGCGTAAAAGCGGACGGATTTCGCTTCGCTCCTTCTACATTCGGCGGACACTCCGCATCTGGCCCCTCTACTATGCGACCCTGGCCTTCTATATTCTTCTAGTCCTTTTCTCCCAGCGCGGCACCGAGCGCGGCCACGTCTTCTTCCACTACCTGCCGGGATACCTCACCTTCACCTACACGTGGTTCACGGGCTGGTTCGCGAGCGGGGCCATCTTCAATTTCGCATGGTCTTTATCGGTGGAGGAGCAGTTCTACCTCCTCTGGGCGCCGGTACTCCGCCTTCTCCGCGGAGTGTGGCCGGCCGCGCTGATGGTCCTGCTGATCGCCGTGCGGGTATCGACGCTATACGGCTCTCTATGGCGCATCGTGCCGCCCGCTTCGCTTTTGGGACGCATGGCGGCAAATATCTCCATGGGAATCTGCCTGGGCGTGCTGCTGGCCCTGGCGCTTGATTCCGAGTTTTTCTTCAATCGCGCCCGGAGCGTCCTGGGCCACCGGTGGTCCGCTCCCTGCGCGCTCGGACTGCTACTTCTTTCCCTGGCGCCCGAATCAAGCCCTCTGGTGGATTTGTGCCAGGCCGCCACGCTGCCGCTTCTCGTGGGCGCCTGTGTTGTTCGCGAGGATAACGGCTTGGCGCCCTTTCTGCGGCTTCGTCCCGTGGCGTACATTGGAATCATCAGCTACGGAATGTACATGCTGAACACTTTGACCCTCGATGGCTTGCATCCGCTTCTGCGGCGGATGGGCGTAATCAATCCCGTGATTGTTTTCCCTCTTTTCGCGCTGATGACCGTGGCCGTCGCGACGCTGAGCTACCGGTATTTCGAGTCTCCCTTCCTCAAACTAAAGAACCGGTTCAGTCGGCTCTCACCTCCCGCGAAGAAGGCGGAAATGGTTTCGGCGACATCCGAGCCGTGCTAGCTTTGTTCCCCGGACGCCCACGATCATGTCCAAAGACAAGCGAATTGCCGTCGTCTCGCCCTTCCTCGATAAGCAGCACGGAACGGAGCGATGCGTCGCCGAGCAATTGGAACGCCTCTCCGGCGATTACGAGTTCCATCTCTACAGCACGCGAGTCGAAGGCGTCGATCTCGCCCGGATTCACTGGCATCGCATTCCCGGCGCGCCCGGGCCTCCTCTTTTTCGGTATGCCTGGTGGTTCGTCGCGAATCACGTCACGCGCTGGTGGAATTCGCTTTTCCGGAATGGCAGTTACGACCTTCTTTACTCCCCCGGGATCAACTGCTTGGATGCAGACATCGTTGCGGTTCATATCGTTTTCGCGGAGTTCTATCGGCAGATGAAACGTCCCATGTCATTGCGGCGCAATCCGTTCCGCTCCTGGCCTCGCTTGATCCACCGCCGGCTGTACTATCATGTCCTGATTGGATTGGAGCATTTCGTATACAAAAGGGAGAACACCGCGCTCGTGCCTGTATCCCGGAAAGTATCGGATGACCTTAAGTCTTGGTATGGCCGAACCGGCGTTCTTCCCGTGGTATACAATGGTACGGATTTGCAGCGATTTAGCCCTCCAGTGCGCGCCAGACTGCGCCCCAGCGCTCGGCAGAGTTTGGAACTCGATGACGACGACTTCGCGATCCTACTCATCGGCAACGACTGGATGAACAAAGGGCTCGCGTGTCTCCTCTCAGGGGTGGAGAGGCTCGCGAACCCGTATATTCGCGTATTGGTCGCCGGGCGGGACGACGTCGCGCCTTATCAGGAAATGCTCCGCCGAACTGGGCTCTCTTCCAAAGTCGCGTTCTTGCCGGTGCGCCCTGATGTAGAAATCTATTATGCGGCGGCTGACGCTTATGCCGGCCCATCGCTAAAAGACGCCTTCGCGCTTCCTCCCCTCGAAGCCATGGCCTGCGGACTCCCCGTCATCGTGAGTCGTCAGGCGGGAGTCAGTGAAATTATCACGGAGGGGACTGACGGATTCATCCTCGAGAATCCCGAGGATTCAGCCACGCTTGCTGCGCTGCTCGAGCGGCTTTTCAATGAACCCGGCCTGCGCAAACGAATCGGAGAGGGCGCGGCCCAGACCGCCAGGCAATACAGCTGGGAGCGCCACGCGGAAGAAATGAAGGCACGTTTCGATCTGGTCCTTTCGCAAAAGCATACGATAGAGAGTACACGGGCCCAAGGTGAGACGTAACAAGCCGGGACGGAGTGCTGCAAACCGAGGATCCGTCGTGAAAAGGGATTTGATGTGTCTGGGTCTTTTTCCGGAGATGCAAGCTCCCGGAGGAATTCAGCGCGTGAGCCGTCATATGTCGGCTGTCATCGCGGACTTGGCGCGTCGCCGGAACCTCGATTATAAATTCCTCAGCTTGAACGATCCTGTGGGACTCCACAACGATGATGTAGGCGGATTGCCCTTTCAATACAACGGATTTCATCGCGCAAAATCCCGCTTTGTGCTCTCCGCTCTCGCGGCCGGCGCGAGAAATCCTCGGCTGATTTTTGTCGCACACGTAAACCTCGCGCCTGTGGGATGGCTGGCAAGACAATGCGGCGGCGGCAAAATGGCTGTCGTGGGCCACGGAATCGAAGTGTGGGAGCCCTTGCCATGGATTCGCCGAAAGGCTGTGAAGTCCGCGAACGTGCTCGTGGCCGTCTCACAATTCACGGGCGCGCGTTTTTCAGACATGCAAGGAATTGCCCCGGAGGCGGTTCGCCTTCTGCCACTCGCGCTCGATCCATCACTCCGGGCCGCGGAGGAAAATGATCTGCCTTCCCTCCCTCCCGCATGGTTTCGCAAAGGGCCCGTCCTCCTGAGCGTAACGCGGCTCTCTTCCTCGGAAGCATACAAGGGCGTGGATACCATGATTCGCACCCTCGCGCGAATTCAAACCGATATGCCCGATTTGCAGTATTTGATCGTCGGAGATGGCGATGATCGGCCCCGGCTCGAAGCGCTCGCACAAGACTTGGGCATTGCCGCGCGGGTGCATTTTGCCGGCAAGCTGGACGCATCCGGCTTGTCGGCCTGCTACGCGAATTGCGATGTGTTCGTGCTCCCGAGCAAGGGAGAAGGGTTCGGCATCGTGTTCCTGGAAGCGATGGCCTTCGGGAAACCCGTGATTGGCGGCAACCATGGCGGAACACCGGATATCATCGAAGATGGGGTGACAGGCTATCTAGTCGAGCATGGAAATGAAGTCCGCCTGGGACAAATCGTCGAGATGCTCGTCCGCGACGAGTCCTTGCGGAAAACGATCGGGCGCGCGGCCCAGTCTCGCGTGAAAAGCCATTATCAGTTTGGAGATTTCAGGCAGAGACTGGAAACCATGCTCGAGGAATGCCGTCTCTTATGACCAACGCCGGCCTTCTCATCTTCGCCTTTCAATTTTCTATCGCCGGGTTGCCTGCGATAACCGGAAACGCCCGGCAATATCTTCTTCTCCGGTGTTTGCCATCATGCGTGTCCTGAAAATAGTTCAGTCCTATTTCCCTTTTCAAGATCGTGGCGGGACAGTTGTGACCGTGCGCCCGCTGGCACATAGCCTGGCCCAGCGCGGGCACCAGGTGACGGTGCTTACGGCGGATCTGGGAATCCACGACCACGAATTGTCCACCCTCAAGCTTGACCGCTGCCAATGGGGCTGGCGGTCGGAACAGAACGGTGTGGAGGCCATCTACCTGCCGTCTTTGGGCCGCTATCGTGCCCTCACCATTAATCCGCGCGTCATGCAATTCTGCACGAGCTCGCTCGGCCGGTTTGACGTGGCCCATTTTTACGGTCTCTATGACCTGCTTGGTCCGTCCGTAAGCTACTTCTGCAGCCGTCGCGGAATTCCCTACGTAATTGAGCCCATGGGCATGTATCGTCCGATTGACCGTAACCTCCGGCTGAAACGTCTCTGGCACCGCACAATCGGGCGGACGCACTGGCGAAATGCAGCTCTGATTGTCGCCACTTCCGAATTGGAGCGTCACGAACTTCTTGAAGATGGCGTCCCCCCGGAAAAATTGGTGCTCCGGTATAACGGAGTGGATGCCGCCTCGTACGCTGCCTTGCCGTCCCCTGGCGCCTTTCGCTCTCACTGGGGCATTTCGCCCGGTGAACCGCTGGTGCTTTTCCTCAGCCGGCTCATCCCACGAAAGGGCGCGGATATCCTGATTGAAGCATTTGCGGAGGCCTGCCCGGACTCTGGTCGCCTCGTGATCGCAGGACCTGAGGAAGAATCCGGGTACCGCGGCCGCCTTGAAAAACTCGCCCAAGATTGTCATATCACCTCGCGTGTCCATTTCATCGGGCCGGTCTATGACGATGCGAAAAGGGCCTTGCTGGCCGACACGGACCTCTTTGTGCTTCCCTCGCGCTACGAAAATTTCGCGATAGTCGCCGCGGAAGCGATGGCTTGCGGCATTCCGGTTATCATCACGGATTCGTGCGGCATTCGTTCGCTCGTGGATGGCCATGCGGGGTTGGTGATTGTCCGCGAAAAGCTGGCTCTGGCCGAAGCCCTCCGCAGGCTGATTCACGACAAAACTCTGTATGCACGATTCAAGGAAGGGTGTCGCGGCGTGGTCGCTCAACTGGATTGGGATATCTTGGCGAAACGGATGGAAGGCTACTACTCTATGGCGCTGGGACGGAGCAATGGGGTCCGCTGATCGAGTCACATCATGCGGGGTCCGCTCGATTCGGATCCGCCAACAAACGCGTCGCCAGAGCCGGCGGCACTTTCCCAACTTGTACAATTCGTGAGACAGTCCCTAGTGAGCGATGAAAGTCGTGCGGAACGAACCGATGATTGTCCTCGGGATTAACGCGTATCACGCCAATGCTTCGGCTGCCATCGTGGTGGACGGCCGCCTCATCGCGGCCGTTGAGGAAGAGCGCCTCAATCGCGTCAAATACGCCGCTGGACTGCCCACTCGCGCCATCCGATTCTGCCTGGACCGCGCCGGCGTGAAGCTCGAAGAAGTCGGCCACATCGCCATTCCGCGCGATCCCTGGGCGCGGCTGGGAACGAAGCTCCGCTACGCCGTGCGTATGCCGCGCTTCGCCTGGGAGCGCGCCCGCGTCATGAAGAATTTCGTGGGCATTCGCGAAGACCTGGCCGCGGCCTTCGAGATTGCCCCTGAAAACATTCGCGGCACATTCCATCGCATCGAGCACCACTCCGCGCATCTTGCCAGCGCCTATTTCGTCTCACCCTTCGAGAGCGCCGCTGTTCTCTCCGCCGATGGTCTCGGAGATTTTGCCAGTGCGATGTGGGCCACGGGCGAAGGTCCCCGCATGAAAATCCTCGGCGAAATCGCCTTCCCGCACTCGCTTGGGATGTTCTACACGGCCCTCACGCAATATCTCGGTTTCTGGAAGTTTGGCGACGAATACAAGGTCATGGGCCTCGCAGCCTACGGCCAGCCCGAATATCTCGATGAATTTCGCCGCATCGTAAGGGCCGATGGCCCCCTCTCGTTTCGCCTGGGCCTGGAGTATTTCACCCATCAGACCCAGGGCCCCGATATGACTTGGCGCGAAGCGGGCCGCACGCCGGTCCTCGGACGGCTTTTTTCGCCCCATCTCGAAACCCGTCTGGGTCCTGCCCGCAAAGCCGAAGAACCGCTCGACCAGCGCCACCGCAACCTAGCCGCGAGCATGCAGGCCGCCCTCGAAGAGGTCCTCGTGGCTCACTGGAATGCCCTGGCCAAAAAGACCGGACAAAAGGACCTCTGCCTTGCCGGTGGCGTGGCCTTCAACTGCGTGGCGAACGGCAAAATATTCGATTGCACTCCTTTCGAGCGCGTCTTCGTCCAGCCCGCGGCGGGCGATGCCGGACTTTCCGTGGGCGCCGCCTTCGCCGTGCATCACCAAATCCTGGGGCGCCCCCGCGAGTTCACCATGGACCACGCCGGCTGGGGGCCGGATTTTTCGCCTTCCGAGATTCGCCGCGCGGTCGGCCAGTTCGATCCTGCCAGGGACAGAGTGCAAATGGAGGAACTCGAGGAACACGCGCTCCTTGAAACAACGGCTCGCCACATTGCCGCCGGAAAAATCGTCGGGTGGTTTCAGGGAGCGGCAGAATGGGGTCCGCGCGCGCTCGGTAATCGCAGTATTCTTGCGGATCCGCGGCGCCCCGAAATGAAGGACATCCTGAACCAGCGCATCAAGCACCGCGAATCCTTTCGCCCATTCGCGCCCTCGATTGCCGAGGAAGCGACTGGTGAGTTCTTCGAGAAGACGCATCCATCCCCCTTCATGACGTTTGCCTACTCCGTGCGCCCGGAAAAGCGCGCCGTGATTCCCGCCCCCACGCATGTGGACGGCACCGCGCGCCTGCAAACCGTGAGCCGCATGTCAAATCCGCTCTACTGGAAACTTCTGCGCGCCTTCGGCGATCTCACGGGCGTTCCTATCGTGTTGAACACCTCGTTCAACGACAATGAGCCCATCGTTTGCCGCCCCGAAGAAGCGCTCGATTGTTTTCGCCGCACGCGCATGGACGTGTTGGTGATGGGCAATCTCATTCTCCAAAGGAAATCCGAGGCTGTCGCCACCGATGAATCCGGCCGGCAATTTGCAGACCGCGCGAAATAAAACTGTATGCACATTTTGCTCTTCAACGAATACTATCCGCCCGACACTTCCGCCACGGCAAAGATGGCCGCGTACGTAGCCGAAGCGTTGTCCGAGCACCATCATGTGACCGTGCTTGCCGGCCGCCCGTCCTATGATCCCGCCGAGTTTTATCCCTATGCCTTTCTCCGGCGCGACACATTGAACAATGTCACCGTCGAGCGCGTCGGCTCTACCGCTTACCCGCGCCATCGCATGAACCGCCGCGTCTCGAATTATCTGTCTTATCTGGCCCTCGCGGTTCCTCGGGCTCTGGCTATCCGTCCGGATGTCATCCTGGCCATGACCGACCCTCCCGTCGCGGGGATCGCCGGCGCTTTCGTCGCACGGATGTTGGGCCGCCCGTTCGTTTACAACATCCGCGACCTGTATCCCGAGATGGCCATCAGCGGCGAAATTGTCCGCCCGAGCAGGTGGATCGAGCGCTGGGAAAAGATGCATCGCAGGGCGCTCAAGCAAGCAGCCCGCGTAATTGTTCTCGGCGACGACATGCGCGATCGCATCCTTGCGAAGGGAATCGCGCCCGAAAGGGTGATGGTCGTCCGCGATGGCGCCGCTTCTCCAGTCCCGATGCCCGATACAAACGATCCTGCCACCCGGGAAATCGTCGAGGAAATTCGCTGCGGTTTCTCCTTTGTCGTCCTCCATGCCGGCAACTTGGGCTTTTATGGTGCCTGGGGTGCGCTGCTCAAGGCCGCGGAAATTCTGCGCAACGAAAATGTCGGATTCGTGTTTGTAGGTGACGGGGCAAATCGCGCGTCGCTCGAAGCCTCCGCCGCGCAATCGCCCAATGTTCGAATTTTGCCTTTCCGCCCGGCTCAGCAGGTGCCGCACGTGATGGCGGCGGGCGACCTTCACGTGGTCACCGTCCGGCGCGGCTTGGAAGGTGTGGTCGTCCCGAGCAAGCTTTACTCGATTCTGGCTGCCGGGCGCCCGGTTCTCGCGGTCGCGGCTGCGGAAAGTGACGCCGCGCGCGTCGCCGCCGAATTCGGGTGCGGCGTTGCGGCGGATCCCGATGATCCCGCCGCCATCGCTGCGGCCATCCGCGGACTGCGCGACAATCCCGCAAGGCTCGCCGAAATGGCGAGGCGCGCGCGGGCCGCTGCGGAGAAATATGCTAGAGTAAACGAGCTGAAACGTTTCACCACTATTGTAGTAGACGCCGCCAGCCGCAGGAATGGAGGAGATCATCTGGGATCGTAAGAAAGTCCTCATTACGGGAGGCGCGTCTTTTATCGGATCGCATTTGGCCGATGCCTTGGTCGAGCGCGGGGCTTGTGTGCATGTTGTGGATGATCTGACGAGCGGAAGGCTCGGTAATCTCGAGCCGCACCTCAAATCCGGCCGCGTCACGTTTCTAAAAGGCGATTTGCGCGAACCGGGCGTGACCCGCTCGGCCATGAAAGGAGTCGACGTCGTCTTCCATCTTGCCGCCGATCACGGCGGACGCGGCTATGTGGATCTGCACCAGGCCGGCCCGGCATCCAATCTTTTTCTCGATGGCCTCGTTTTTTGGGAGGCTGCGCGCGCTGGCGTCGAACGCGTCGTCTACGCCTCCTCGGGCTGCGTCTACCCCAATTACATGCAGACCGATACCACCAAGGAGATTTACCTCCGCGAAGACGACGTAAAACCTCCGCACGACGCCGACAACATGTACGGCTGGGCAAAATTGATGGCTGAAATGACGCTTCAGGCCTATCACCGCGAGCATAAGATGCGCACGGCGTCCTGCAGGTATTTCACCGTCTATGGTCCGCGCGGTGTCGAAAATCACGCCGTCATGGCCATGATTGCCCGCGCCTTTGTGCGCCAGGACCCCTTTGAAGTGTGGGGCGATGGCACGCAAATCCGCAATTGGACCTATGTGGATGATATTGTCAGCGGCACGATCCTCGCCGCTGAAAAAATCAGCGATGGCACGCCGGTTAACCTTGGCACCATGGAGCGCGTGCGCGTCCTGGACGCCGTACGTATGGTCACCGAATACGCCGGCTACGATCCCAAGATCCGCCTGCGCCCCGACATGCCCACCGGCCCTGCAAATCGCGTCGCCGATAATAAGCTGGCCTGCAAGCTCCTGGGCTGGGAGCCTAAGACGCCATTCCGCGAAGGCCTGCGGAAAACCATGGACTGGTATTTCGCGACCAAACGCAAAGAAGAAGTGCATAGCGCTCTCGATACAATGTTGACGGCGCGATGACGGGAGCGCATGGAGCGATGGGCATTTCCTCCGCCATCCTGGCTTTTGCCGTTGCTCTTCTGGCCTCGCATTTTCTCACGGTCCCCCTTCGCCACCTTGCCTTGCGATACGGCTTGGTGGATCATCCCGGCCCGCGTAAAGTCCACATCAGTCCCATCCCGCTGCTCGGCGGCATCGCCATCTATCTCGGCTTTGCACTGGCCATTCTCCTTACGCTCCATGGCGTGATGCAGCAGCAAATCGTGGGCATACTCGGCGGCGCAACACTGCTGGCGATCGTGGGTTTGCTCGATGATGCCGGTTTGCTCCACCACCAGGCGAAGCTTTTTCTCGGCATGCCGGCGGCTGCGCTATTTCTCTTGGTCTCGGGAATCCGCGCCCAATTCTTCTCCGAGTTCATCCCCGGAACGCCAGGCCTCATTCTCGACATTTGCTTCACGATATTCTGGGTCGTAGGCATTACCGCCGCTTTCAGCATTCTCGACCACATGGATGGCCTTTGCGCGGGCATCGCGGCTGTGGCCGCTCTTTTCTTCATGATCGCGGCCAGCCTCAATGGGCAAACCATGGTGCGCACACTCGCTGCCGCCGTCCTGGGTGCTGCGCTCGGTTTCCTGCGCTGGAATTTCAGCCCCGCCAGAATCTTCATGGGCGATGGCGGGGCTATGTTTCTCGGATTCCTGATGGCTGCTCTGGGCTTGAAGGTCCGGCTTGAGGAGACTCGCTTCCCCGCCACATGGCTTGTTCCCGTATTGATCCTGGCCGTCCCTATCTTTGACACCTCGCTCGTTTCCATCTCCCGAGCGCGCCGCGGCCTGCTCCCTTTCACTTCACCCGGAAAGGACCACACCGCTCATCGCCTGTCGAATCTCGGATTGGGCCATCGCGGAGCCGTACTCTTGCTTTATTGCGTTGCAGCTCTCGGCGGGGCCACGGCGCTCCTCATTCCTCGGGTGTCGCCCGCGACGGCGTACGCGCTCGCGGGCATCGTCGCCGTTTGTGGACTTACCGCCGTGCTCTTTCTGGAAGGCGCGCCTTATGAGCGCCAGGCCAAGCTGCAAAAATCATCTTCCGCATCTTCGTTGGTGGAACCGGACTCGTAAGCTATACTACCGGTTCGACCGCTTCCCTGTATCAATGCGTGAACTGGTTGCAGGCTTGGTTGCCACGGCCGATTTGGCACGGACACTGAATTCCATATCCCAGTGTATGATCTCAACCCTCGTAGAGGATGATGGTGTTCAAACAACGCAAGACTGAAAACGACCCCATTTCCGCGCCTCGCGCGGCGAGCCAGCGCGCGGAGGTGATTGGCGGCTCGGCCGCTGGGCTGTTTACGGCCTGGTTGCTGGCGCGGCGCGGCATTTCCGTGCGGGTCTTCGAGCGCATCGAAACGCTTGAACCGGCGGCGCGCACCCTGATCGTCACCCAGCGGATGCGCGGCCTGCTCGGTGCCGCCGCGGAAGGCAGTATCATCAACGAGATTCGCCGCTTCGAGCTATTCACCGATGGCCGCGCTGCCACCGTCGCTCTGAAACAACCCGACCTCATCATCGAGCGCCGCGCTTTGATTCAGGGTCTAGCCCACGAAGCTCAGCGGGCCGGCGCAAAGCTCGAACTCGGCCACCGCTTCCACGCCTTGCGCTCGAATGATTCAGAACTCACGCTCGAAGTGGAACGATGCGCCGACGGCAACCGCGAGGAGATTCCCGCCCGCACGATTGTCGGCGGGGACGGCGCATCGAGCAGCGTGGCGCGCGCGGCCGGATGGGCGCCGCTTGAAACGGTTCCGCTTCTCCAAGCCATCGTCCCCTTGCCGAAAGACATGGCGCCGGACACCGTGCGCGTCTGGTTCGTTCCTCAGGACACGCCTTATTTCTACTGGCTGATTCCCGAATCGCCCACTCGCGGCGCACTGGGAATCATCGGCGAATCAACCGCCGATACCCGCCGCTGCCTCGATCAGTTCCTCGAAAAGCGCAAGCTCGACCCGCTCGAATTTCAAGGAGCCCGTATTCCCGTCTACACTCGCTGGGTTCCCGTACATCGCCAAGTGGGCGGTGGATCCGTGTACCTTGTGGGCGACGCGGCGGCGCAAGTGAAGGTCACCACCGTCGGCGGCATCGTCACGGGATTTCGCGGCGCCCTCGGCGTCGCCGAATCCATTCTCCATGGCGGCAGGAGCCGCGAATTGCGCGCCCTGCGTCGCGAACTCGATCTCCATCTTCTGCTCCGCCGCTCCCTCCACGATTTTCAGCAATCCGACTATAGCCGTCTGGTTGACCTGCTCAACAATCCCGCCAAACAGTCCCTCGCGGACTACTCGCGCGACGAAGCCTGGAAGATTCTCTGGCGCATCTGCCTCCGCCAGCCTCGCCTGGCCCTCCTCGGCCTCCGCGGCCTCCTCATGCGCAGCCGCTCCCTCCCCCACGCCTCTCTTTAGCGCCCTAAATCTGGTAATCAATCTCTATGATTGTCTGGAGCTCGTCCCTGGCGTCTGCATCCTCCGCTTCGCCCCCCTCCAATTTTTGGACTCTTGCCTTCAGGATTTTCACCTGGCTCGCCACGGCGGAGAGGGCTTCGGAGAGGGGATCATTGATTTGCTTGGGGTCGGTGATCACCACTCGTTTACCCTGCCTGAAAATGATGTGTCCGGGCACGCCCACGACCGTGGAGTCATTCGGGACGTCCCGCAGCACCACGGAACCCGCGCCCACCCGGCAGTTGTCGCCCACGCGGATATTGCCCAAAATCTTCGCGCCCGCGCCCACAACCACGCGGTCGCCGATCGTAGGATGCCTCTTGCCCTTTTCCTTGCCCGTGCCGCCCAGCGTCACGCCCTGATAGAACGTGACATCGTCGCCGACCATGGCGGTTTCGCCGATTACCACGCCCATTCCGTGGTCAATGAACAACCGCCGCCCGATTTGCGCCCCCGGGTGAATCTCAATTCCCGTCATCACCCTGGCCACTTCCGAAAGCCAGCGCGCCGCGAGATGGCACCCGTGGCCCCACAGCCAGTGATTGAACCGGTGGAACCACAGCGCGTGCAGCCCCGAATAGCACAGCACGACTTCAACCTTCGATCGCGCCGCGGGATCGCGGTCCTTGATGGACGCCACTTCCTCCCGCAGCGATTTGAGCAGTCCTGCCATCGCCTACATGGCCACGGCGGTCATTTGCTGGGCCTCGTTCTTTAAGCCCTCAAACAGGATGCTGCTCAAATAGCGCTCGCCAAAGTCCGGCAGCACAACCACGATAATCTTTCCGGCATTCTCCTTGCGCCGCGCCACTTCGACCGCTGCAACCACGGCCGCGCCCGAAGAGATGCCCATCAGCAAACCCTCTTCAAGAGCCATGCGACGGGCCATCTCGATGGAATCCTGGCTCGACACCTGGATAATCTCGTCAATGTAATCCGTGCGCAGAATACTGGGCACAAATCCGGCCCCGATGCCTTGAATTTTATGAGGCGAAGGCTGCCCGCCGGAAAGCACCGGGCTCTCCTTGGGCTCCACGGCGATGGCTTTGAAGGAAGGTTTCTTCGGCTTGATGTACGCGCTTACGCCGGTCAAGGTCCCGCCCGTCCCGATGCCCGAGACGAGTATGTCCACCTTGCCGTCGGTATCGTTCCAGATTTCCGGCCCCGTCGTCTCGAAATGAATTTTCGGATTCGCCGGATTATCGAACTGCTGAAGCATGAAGCCGTTCGGCGTGCTCGCCAGCAGTTCCTCGGCCTTTGCGATGGCGCCTTTCATGCCCTTGGGCCCGGGCGTCAGCACGATCTCCGCGCCCATGGCCTTCAGCAATACGCGCCGTTCCAGGCTCATCGTTTCCGGCATGGTCAGAATCAGCTTGTAGCCCTTGAATGCGGCCACGAACGCCAGAGCGATTCCCGTGTTGCCGCTTGTGGGCTCAATCAGCACGGTTTTCCCCGGATGGATTTTCCCCGCCCGCTCGGCTTCCGTGATCATGCTGACGCCGATGCGATCCTTCACACTCGCATACGGATTGAAACTTTCCAATTTTGCCAGCACCGTCGCTTGGCTTCCCACGGTCACTTTGTTTAGCTGGACCAGCGGCGTATTCCCAATCAGCTCGGTTACATTCTTTGCGATTTTCATCCTCTCTCCTTCTTACCGGTAGCAAGTGTGCCGCAAACAAACATTATTATGCAGGCCCTTCCACATTAGAATCGCGATTCGGCCCCGCTAGGCCTTGCGCGGGAATGGGATGGGAGCGGGGCGCTTGCGCCGCGGGGAACACTGTTTCAGCCGTGCGCGCGCCTGATCGGCCCACGGGCCGTTCGGCGCAAAGCGCAAATAAAGCATCCACTGTTCGCGAGCCAGCCGCCGTTCCCCGCTCCTCTCATACGCCAGCGCCAGATTGAAATGCGCGTCGGCATGGGCGGGCATGGCGCGAGCGGCGCGCTGCAAATACACGATTGCCTCCGCGATTTCGCCCTGTTCTTCCAGCACACACCCGAGGTTATACTGCGAAATCCCGTTTAGCGGATCGAGTTGGACGGCCGAATAAAACTCGGCGCGCGCTTCCTCGATTCGTCCCATCTGATACAGCACCACGCCCAGGTTGATATGCGCCTCGGTCCAATGGGGCGAGAGTTCGATGGCCCGGCGGTAGTTCTCGACGGCTTGAGGCAAAAGCTCCGGGCTCGATTCGCAATCGAGCGCGATTTCGAACAATTCTTCCGGCGTGCGCCCCGTCATGGCGTGCAGGCTGGCCGGACGCGCCGCGTCAAAGGGCAGGGCCCACTGCTGCCGGATGGGATTAAACGGCCGCTGTGCCCCGGGGGGAATCACCAGCACCTCGCGCCCCCACTGAAAAAAGCGCAGCGATTCGATGGGCAGCGGCGCGGCGCCGAATTGCTGTTCCACGATGCGGATAGCCCGCCGCACGCGCCCCGCCGGAATGCGATTTTGCGTCAGCCGCTGGATGGCGCGCACCGCGGCAAGGTCCCCAAAACTATAGAAGCGCTCGCCCCAGCGCGCCTGCGGACGTACCAGCCGAAGCCTCTCCCAATAGCGCAGACTTCGCGCATCCAGCCCCAGGATGCGTCCCACCTCCTTCCGTGTGTATCGCTGCGGCAAGCCGGCGGACCCCCCGCGTCGCACAGATTTCCGCCCATGATTATGCACCCAGTGTCAACCTTCTGACGAACCTGTGAACGAAATGGTCGTGGGTCAGTTTGAATTTTCTTGATCGTCGCGCAAAGAGCCAAAATTCAAACTGACCCATTACCAACGAAACGAGCCTGCGCCGCCGAGGCCCCTTTCGCACTCGACGGTTGCAGGCTCGGTCGCGCTTTTCTTTCGAATCCGGATCAGGCCTTGGCGGCAGCCTGAGGCTGAGATGGCATCTGCTTCATGAACTGGCGCATGGTTGCAAGGTGCCCCGGCGAGCGATTCTCCATCCAGGATTCGAAGCGCTTCGCGGCCTTTTCCAGGTTCACGAGGAAATTCTTGTTCGAGAACGTCTGGCGGCACTGTTGGATGATGGGTTCGACGCGTCCCCAGACGCCCCAAAATTCACCGTTGGTTTCGAAGAAAAGATCCTCATGAAGCAGGCCGTGGTTGAGCATAGCGCAGACCTGTTCCCAGTAGCTCCAGACCATCATGACGAGCTGGCCGTTTTCGGTGCCAAAACCGGCGATGCGCATGCTGTCCTCGAAGTTTTGTGGGAAGTAGTTCTTGAAGTACCAGTCGCGGCCTTGGCGCATGCGCGCCTCGCGCCGCATGTCGTAAAGCTGAAGTTGAAGCTGAGCCTGCTCGTATGTCGGTTTTGTTTCCATGGTTTGTTTCTCCTTTTGGTTTTTATTTCTGAACTGACTTATTGCCAGATTCAAATCGTTTCTCCGGGATTTATCTTGGCGCGAACGCAAAGCCTCGGCGGCCTCGCGGATGCGTCATCCGAGCCCGGCTGCCCGCGCGATTAAAAACAACCCTGCCCCGATGACGACAACCCCGATGGCTCGCGCGGCGCGCTCACCGGCCGGTGCCAGACGTTCGAGGGTGATGGCTGCCGTGACGACAGCCATCGCGCGAAGGTCCATCACCCCGATGACCAGGAGGATCGCGATCAGACCGGCACAGCACTGGCTGCAGTGGAGTCCGAGGCGCAGGCCGTGCCGCCAGGCTGTACCGGCGTCGGCCGGCAGCGTACGCCCGCACCCGGGTGCCTCCCGGCAGCAGGCAAGGTGACGCGCCTTCCACGCGGTGACCTGGAAGGACCCGGCGATCAGGACGACCACACCGGCCGTGATCGGTACGGCGCGCGTCACCGCCGGCTGCCGCATCGCAACCGCTGCCACTGCGACGCCCAGCGGAAAGATGGCTATTCCGAACACTGTCCACACGAAGAAGTACCCCACGCCCGCGAGCGCGGTCAGCCAGCCGAGCTGCGTCTCGCCTGTCCTGCCAACGGCCTGGCGGTAGTGCCACAGCATTGGCACCAAGGACGGCATCATCATCGCCACCATCATCACCACCCACATGCCCAGGAACGACGCCGCGGCGCCGGGCCACGTCTGTCCGGGCATCCGCATCCACGCCATCGACATCGTCCAGCCGCCGGGCATCGGCATCTCGCCCATCGCCGACATGGACGCGCACCACACGATGGTCACCGCCACGCTGGCGGCGAAGAGCAGCCCCGAGACGCCGAAGAAAACTCGCTGGGAAAATCGCTTGGAAGCCATGCGTCGCGACATTTCCCGTCCCGCGGTTGCGCCACGACAGCCGTAATTTTGCTCAGTGCTTGCCATACTCGTCATGGCGGCGGAACCATATGCCTTTCTCGTTGCGCCCGCGTGGCGCGCGGTCGAGCCACGGGTACATGCCCCAGAGGGCGTCCAGTCCACGCGCATAGGTGGAATAGGTGTGGTAGACGACGCCGTCTTCGCGCGCGAACGCGCTCATGCCAGGCCTCTCGCGGATGTACGTGGCCACGTCGGTTCCGCACATCGCCGCGTGTCTGGCGGTCCCGCTGCTGGGGGCCGGTTCCCGGACCATCGGCGCCTCGCGCCGGTAGTTGTACTCGATGCCCTGCTGGCATTGTTGCGTCTCCGTAAAACCCACGTTGAAATCGGAGTTGAAGTCGCTGCTGAATAGGACGCCCAGGGAAACGTCCAGCCCATCCGCTCTTGTAGGCCCGCATTTTCGCGAGCGGAGCCCGCGACACCGCCGAAAGCGTGACATCGTGGTTGGCCAAGTGCACGGCGACGCCATTGAACCCGTCCGCGATCGACGAGCAGGCTGGGCACCCTGCCGTGTACTCCGGCCCGAACATGAAGTGATAGATGAGGAGCTGCGAGCGTCCTCGGAAGAGATCAGTGAGGAATGCAGCGCCCTCGTCGGTCTCGAATCGATACTCCTTATCGATCCGAACCCAGGGCAGCTCTTGCCGCCGCTGCGCCACCTCGTCGCTATGCCGCGTCAGTTCCTTCTCGGCGTTGAGCAGCTCCAGCCGCGCTGCGAGCCATTCTTCGCGTGTCCCGGTGTTGTGGTCCGTCATCGTTTCTCTCCTTCTTGTCGTTGGATGAGCTGGGCGCGGCCGGCGTAACCGATGACGTCTCACGGCGGGGACCATCTCACCTCCCGGCCTTCGCCGGCCTGGGATCTCTAAGTGCGGCTGGGGACGTCGAATTTATCGCACCGCGAATAGCGGCTGCTGCGTTCCTCCGCCTACTTCCCCGTAGCCTGCCGTGACCGGGAGGCCTCCGCGGCCTTGCGCACCCGCTCGTGAATGCTGCCCCAGCCGGTGGACACTCCCTTCCTGTGATTTTCCTCGATCAATCCCAGGGCCGAGTGACGGAACTTGACGAGCGTCCCGCCATCCTCCTCGCTCAACCGGTACTGCACATTGTTCGAGACCGGATAGGACATGAACAGCGGACCGGCAATCTCCAACAGCGTCGGCCGCTTGATGGCCTGCACGTTTCCCCAAAAATGGCCGTTGCCGTCGCCCAGATCGCGATACCACCTTCCGCCCGGCCACGGCTCGATCTTGAATGGCATGGGTGCTCCCTCCGGCGTCTGGCTATGTGGTCCGAGCTCCTCAAGCAGCGTCGCGAAGGTCACATCCAGCGGCGCGCGCACATGAATTTCCAGCGTGATATTCAGCGTCAGATCCTCAATGCTTGGATTCGTCGAGACCATCTTTCCTCCTTGAATTTGGGCCCGGTGTGGCCTTGTTCATTTTCTCCTCGGCGCGTTCCTTCACGCGAAACAATTGATGCCGCCAGAAGCGCTCGAATGTGCCCGTCCATTCGTGCAGCGGACGGATCGCCGCGGCGTTGGTTCGATAGAGCTTCTGCCGTCCCTCGCGCCGCATGTGGACCAAGCCTACGGTCCGCAGCACGCGCAGGTGCTTTGACACGGATGGCTGCTCAAGCCCCAGACCCGCCGCAATGTCCCCCACGGGCCGCTCCCGCAGCGCGAGAAAGTTCAGAATCTCCCGCCGGCGGGGCTCCGCGACCGCGTTGAACGCATCCGAATTGGTGGCCGCTCGTGCCATGCATCCTATAATACATTCCCATATGGGAATATGTCAAGCGGTTTTTTTGCGTCCACTTGTCACGTCCAGTTAGCGGCCCACATTTCACGTCCGCGACTTGATTTCCCTGCCTTTGAATACCTTGACAGGGGAACCGTCCGCGATGAAGGCAGAGTCAGGACGGCGTAGGAGGATCCCGCCGAGTTCGACGCCATAAAGGCTGGTGGCATCTCCTTCAAATCCAGCCACATCGGCAGTCCAAACGTTCCAAGGTGGATGGGAGACGTGATATTCGAGCGAGCTGCGATTTCGCCTTGCGGAATAGCCCCAATAGTGCTCCGTAATGAACTGTTCCGGGCTGCCGTCCTGAGCCGGCGCGGGAGCGGACGATGCCTGCGCATGGAGCCTGCACCAGGCCGCGTTCACCTTCCACACGTATTCCGCTCTCTTGACAGTGCCATCCGCCGTTACGGAGTGCCTCATTGGTAGGCAAATGTAGTTCTCGCCATATGCGAGTCGAGCTACCCTCGCAACCGCCTGCTTGGGAACAACTTCGGCAATAAATACCACGCCTCGGCGGTCTTCATCTGCCTCTCTGCGGCGGACGTAGAATCGCAGATTCACCTCATCGAAGGTCGTGTGAAAAGGAATCGGAAGCGAGCCGAGGAGCCTTGTGCGCCGAAACTGGAACCCAACCAGGCTGACATATATCTTCCCGTCAAAAGAATCCAGCATGGTACCCGGCGGAACGTACTCAGCCAAGAGTTCGCGGTCAACCTCGTAGTTCAACATCACGAGGTCTCGCCATTCGGCAGAGAGGAAGATTCGCATTTACCAAGCAAAGGCGCAGGGCCACACAGGCAACTTTATCAGGCATTTGCCTTTGTGACCGAGATTCCTTTGGCAAGCCGCATTGCCCTCACTAAGACAATTACCATAAGAGGACACGCAGTTGCGCCGCACCGGGGGCTTGCTAGACTTTATTCGATAGACCTTTGCCCTCCACAATGCTTCTCGACAGCACGGAACGCCTGTATCTGGAACGCCGAGTCACCCTGGCTCGCGCGACGCTTGTCGCCCTTTCGCTCCTGGCCCTTCTGGAAACGTCGCGCACGCCTGTGCGCAAGGCCCCGGTCATCTTTCTGTCCGTATATCTGCTCGTCGCGTTGGTCGCGGTGCTCTGCGAACGCCTCCCCGGCAACACGCGGTTTCGCATGCCTGTGTGGGTGGATTTCGCGGCGCTGGCTGCGTTTTTATTCCTGGCGCCTTCAATTTCGGCGCTTTGGTTTCTGTTTCTCCTCACTGTTTTTGCGCTGGCGACGCGGGGAAATCCGCGCGCCGTCGTTGCGTTCGTCGCCGCGGCATCCGCGGCCATCACTCTGCGCATGGCTCTGGCGGACCCGTTCCACTGGCAAGGCGTTTGGCGATGGTTTGCCATCGGGATGGGCACCCTTGTGTCCGGCTTGGGCGTGGGACTCTTGGGTGCGAGAGAGCGGGAGCACTTCGCGCGCCACCAATTTCTCGAGAGAATCACGGGACACTTGCAATTCGATCGCGGCCTCACCGAATCCGTGCGCCAGGCCCTCGGTGAATTGGCGCTGGCCTTCGAGTGCGAGAAGGCTTGCCTCGCCGTGCGCGATGATGACCTCGAGCGCCTGTTCGTCTGGACGGTCTCTCCTGGCGAGCCGGAACCGCGCGGCCCGGAAACGATTTCTTTGACCCAGTCCGATACGTTTTTGCTCGACTCAATGGAAGTTTCTCTCTGCTGGGACCATCAGGAATGGGCGCCGCAAATGTTTTGGCTGGGATCGCCGCACCCATCATCCATTTCGCCTGCCGCCCTTGCCGCCTGAATCGACTTGGAAGGAACTCGGGGCGACGTCTTTGCTGGCCGCCACAATTGAATCCGGCGGGCGCCCGGCGGGGAGGGTTCTGCTGATTGATGGCCAGGCGCCACACTCCCGCCGCCGGTTTTCCCCCAGCGATTTGCGCTGGCTCGAACAGGTTGTGCGTCACATCGGCGCGCCTCTCGAAAACCTCTTTCTGCTGCGCAATTTGCGCGCCCGCGCTGTGGAATCGGAGCGCAGCCGGATTTCGCGCGACCTCCACGATGGCGTCCTTCAGACGCTCCTCAGCCTCAATATCCAGCTCGGCGTCCTGCATACCAAGGTCGCGCAGACGCACAACCCGGCGAGCGAGGAGCTGGCCAACCTCCAAAAGATGGTGCGCCAGGAGAGCGAAGAGCTGCGCCGCATGGTCACCGATCTCCGCCCGCTCCGCGTCGAAAGCGCGGACATGAAGGAGCTGATGTTTGGATTTGCGGAGCGCTTCCGCAACGAGCATCGTCTGGCCGTGGACCTGTTCATTGAGGATCGCAACCTGCGCGTTCCCGACCGTATCTGCCGCGAAATCTTCCAGATATACCGGGAATCACTGCACAACATAAAAAAGCATGCGAACGCCAGCCACGTCGTGGTAAAACTAAGGCAGGACGAGTCGAATGTCTTTCTCGTCGTGGATGATAATGGCCGCGGTTTCAGCTTCTCGGGGCGCTACACAAGCGAAGAACTGGACCGACTCCGCCTCGGGCCGATTTCCATCAAGGAACGGACGCGAAGCGTGGGGGGCACGCTGACGGTGGAGTCAAATCCTGGCCATGGAGCCCGTCTTATCATTGAAATTCCATTGAGTTAAGATGACGAAAGCAAAACAGACGATTCGTATCCTCGTCGCGGACGATCACGCCATCTTCCGCGACGGCCTCCGCAAACTGCTCGAAGTTGCCGATGATATCCAGATTGTAGGCGAGGCTTCCAACGGCGTCGAGTGCACCAAAATGCTCGCCAAATTGAAGCCCGATATCCTTCTGCTCGATCTCCGCATGCCTGAAAAGGACGGCTTGGGCGTCCTCGAAGAGCTCAATTTCGATTCTCTGCCCACGCGCGTCATCGTCCTCACCGCCGCGGAAGACGATCGCGACGTTGTGCGCGCCATGCGCCTGGGCGCCCGTGGCGTCGTCCTGAAGCAGTCCGCGAGCGACCTGCTGGTGAAAAGCATTCGCAAGGTCCACGAGGGCGAAATCTGGCTCGACAACCGCATGACCGCCGAAGTAATAGACGCCTTCAAGAAGTCCGCGGAATCCGGCCAGCGGCGCGAAAAGCCCTTGCTCAGCGACCGCGAAAAGGAAATCGTCCAACTCGTGGCGCAGGGCTTTCGCAATCGCGAAATCGGTGAAAAGCTCTTTATCAGCGAGCAGACCGTGAAAAATCACCTGCACAATATTTTCGATAAGCTCGGCGTCTCCGATCGCCTCGAGCTCGCCCTCTACGCCATTCACCACCGCTTGATTGATCAGGCCTGATCCCTTTCCCCTCCGCTCTCTTTCCCGGCGCGGCGCATCTGCGACCCTAAGACCACGCCGCACCCTTCTGCGCAACGGGTACTAAACAACCGCGCGCCATCGGCCCTAGTACCCCGGTACCAATTTCGCCCCCTGGAATTGGCTCTCTTGCTCTATTGGTTTGCGATGGAGCTGCACTCTATTCTTGACGGGAAACTCAGGAGGAGATTCGCGTGACTCTAAAGGAACGACGTTCCTCGCGCCGCTTTCTTATGCGCTTGCCGCTCACCGTCCGCTGGACGGACGAGAGTGTCGTGGGCGAAGCCGCTACGGAATCGCGCGAAGTAAGCTCCCGCGGCCTCTATTTCCGTTTGCCCATGGGATTGAAGTGCGGCGCGCCGGTCGAAATTGTCATGACCCTGCCGCACGAACTCACACAGGCCGGCCCGGTTCGCGTGCGTTGTCTCGGGCGCGTCTTGCGCAGCAGCTCCGAAGACGTCGGCGAAGTCGGCGTCGCCGCCGCCATCGAACGCTATGAGTTCATGCGCAACGGCGAAAGCGCCGCATAACAGGTTCTTGCCCAAACCCTGCGGAGATGGGTGAGAAAAGGCCGGGTGGCTCGGGTCCCTCAGCCTAGCCCCCGGCCCATATTATGTGCGTCCGCGCCCCAAATGGATGCTCCCCGGTCGCGCCCCTCGCCTATACGTCAAACCCCAACTGCAACCGGGCGGCTTCCGACATCCGCCCCGGATTCCACGGCGGATCGAACACCACCTCGACGTGAACTTCCTTCACTTCCGGCACCTTCGAAACCTTGCCTTCCACGTCCGCCTTCAGCACGTTCCCCATCCCGCAGCCCGGAGCGGTCATGCTCATCTTGATCTCCACTTTGTATCCGCCGGGCTCAAGCGGCGTGCTCACACAGGAATAAATCAGGCCCAGGTCCGCGATGTTCACCGGAATCTCCGGATCGTACACGGTCCTCAACTGGTTCCACACCAGTTGCTCGCTGAACTTTTCTTCCCCCGTCGCCGGCTCCTGCGCCGTCTCCGCATTTGCAATTCCCAGCGCATCCGCGTCTTTGACGTCAATCCGGTGCATGCAGCCGCTCTCGCTCGTCACCGTGTACCCGCTGCCCAGAAACTGCATGATTCTCACCGCCGAGCCCGCCGGGAGCACGCCGCGGATTCCGCTCGGAATTTCCACCGTCGCACATTCCCTGCTGAGTGTGATGGGTTCTTTCGCCATGGGACCTTCCCTCATGCGCATTCCGGCGGAGGCCTTGCGCCTCACTCCGTCGAAACGGATTCCTGCTTCCCTTCCAGCGCCGCATTCAAAGTGTGCCACGCCAGCGTCGCGCACTTCACCCGCACCGGAAATTCGGAGACGCCGGAAAATACCGCCAGCTTTCCCAGCTCCGTTGCCTGGCCGTTCGCCGGCGCGTACCCGGTTACCAGCTTGTGAAAGCGCCCGAAAAGCTCTTCCGCCTCCGCTCGCGTCTTTCCCTTCACGCTTTGCGTCATCATCGAAGCGGACGCCTTGGAAATCGCGCAGCCCGAGCCTTCAAACCGGATATCACGAATCCTTTCGCCTTCCATATCCAGGTAAACCGTGAAGTGATCGCCGCACAGCGGGTTGTAGCCCTCCGCTTTATGGTTCGCCGCGGCAAGCTCGCCATAATTGCGCGGCGCTTTGCTGTGCTCCAATATCACGTCCTGATAGAGTTCCCGCAAATCGGACATTAGGCGAACACCTCTCGCACTTTCCGGATTCCCCGGGCCAGCGCATCCACTTCTTCCCGCGTATTGTAAAGACCGAATGACGCGCGCGCCGTCGCCGGTACCCCGAACCGCTGCATCACCGGCTGCGAACAATGGTGCCCCGTGCGGATGGCAATCCCCTCTTGATCCAAAATCGTCCCCACATCGTGCGCGTGGATATCACCCAGCACGAACGACAGCACGCCCGCCTTTTCCTTCGCCGTTCCGATCAGCCGTACATCCGGAATCGCCGAGATCGCTCGCGTCGCATACTCCAGCAATTCGTCTTCGTGCGCCGCGATTTTATCTATCCCAAGATTCTTCACATATTCGAGCGCCGCGCCCAGCCCGATGACGCCTGCGATGTCCGGCGTGCCCGCCTCGAATTTGTACGGCAGTTTGTTGTAAATCGTCTTCTCGTACGTCACCGAACTAATCATGTCGCCGCCGCCCTGGTAGGGAGGCATGGCTTCGAGCAGCGCGCTCCTGCCGTAGAGAACGCCGATTCCCGTGGGGCCATATACCTTGTGCCCCGAAAAGGCATAAAAATCGCAGTCGAGCGCCTGCACGTCCACTTTCAAATGTGGCGCGGCCTGCGCCCCATCCACCAGCACGGGAATATTTCGCGCGTGCGCCATTTCGATCATTCGCCGCACCGGATTGATCGTCCCCAGCGCGTTCGAAACATGCGTCACGGCCACCAGCTTCGTTCGCGGCTCCAGCAGTCTTTCGAATTCCTCGAGCACCAGTTCGCCGCGATCGTTGATCGGCGCCACCCGCAGCTTGCCCTTCTTCTCTTCGCACAAAATCTGCCACGGCACGATGTTCGAGTGATGCTCCATGCCGGTGATCAGCACTTCATCGCCCGCCCCCACATGCGCGCGTCCATAAGTCTGCGCCACCAGGTTGATTGCCTCGGTGGCTCCGCGAACGAAAATCACCTCTTCCGTCCGCGCCGCGTTCAGGAAAGCCTGCGCCGTCTTCCGCGCCGCTTCGTACTCTTCCGTGGCGCGCTCGGCGAGAAGGTGCACGCCCCGGTGAATGTTGGCGTTCTCCCGTTCGTAATAGCGCGCGACACGGTCAATCACCACTTGCGGCTTCTGTGTGGTCGCTGCGTTGTCCAGGTACACGAGCGGCTTGCCGTGAATCTTCTCGCGCAGGATGGGAAAGTCCTGCCGAATCCTTTCAATATCCAGGCCGGGCAGAGCGGAGAGCGCGCCCGTCGCCGTTTTGCTCACTGGCATGGACTGCATCTCGCCTCCCGCTTTTTTTGTCACGGTACTCATTTGCGTTCCCGTCATTCTGAGCGGAGTGTCCCGCGGATTTTTCTCTCCCGGAAATCACGTCTTTTTGATTTCCGGGCGGGACACGCAGTCGAAGTAAGGTTTTCCATCGCTCGGTGTTCGAGCGATGAATCCCTCTTCGCCGTCCGCCACGGCTCTCTCGACCACTTCATGCAATCTCCTCCACGTTTCTTCCCACACCCATGCGCCGCGCCCTCGATTCGGACCCCGGCAGCGATTTCGCCATGTGCAATAAATGTCCGTGGATCAGCCCTTCCACGTGCGCGCGCGCCGGCCCTTGCTTCATCCGGTCGAGACACTCCCCGGCAAATGCCAGCAGCAGAAGCCCGCGCGCCGACGGCTCGTCAATTCCGCGCGTGCGCAGATAGAAAAGCGCGTTCTCGTCCATCTGGCCGATCGTCGCCCCGTGAGTGCACTTCACGTCGTCCGCGTAAATCTCCAGTTGCGGCTTCGTATCAATCTGCGCGTTGTCGGAAAGCAGCAGATTGCGGTTCGTCTGCTTCGCGTCCGTTTTCTGCGCGTCTTTATGCACGATGATGCGTCCGTGGAACACCCCGTGCGCCCGCCCATCCAGAATCCCGTTGTAAAATTGCCGGCTTCCGCAGTGCGGGCTCGCGTGCTCCACCAGCATGTAATTGTCCAGGTGCTGACGCCCGCCGCCGATGAATAGCCCGTTGATCAGGCATTCCCCGCCTTCGCCCGCCAGAACCGGATGCACGTTGTTGCGAACCAGCGCCCCGCCCAGCAGCAGCGAGTGCGATGCCGTGTCCGCGCCCCTCCCTTGTTGGATGCGCAAGGTGGAAATATTGAACGCGCGCACGTCCTCGCGTTCGATCATGTAATGCGAAATCACCGCATGATCCCCGGCTACAATTTCCGTTGCCGTGTTCGAAAGCGCCCGCGAGCCTTCCGGCGGATCACCGAGCGAAACATAGTCCTCGAGTATCGTGGCCTGGCTGTTTTCCTCGGCCACAATCAGATTGCGCGGATGATTCATCGTGGGCACATCACGCGCCACCGAGATAAACAGCAGGTGAATCGGTTCCTCGGCCACCACGCCCTTGGCGATGTGAACGTATCCGCCGTCCTCGATGAACGCCGTGTTGAGCGCGCAAAATGCGTCGCGCTGGATGTTCAGATATCGTCCCAGGTGCGGTTCCACTGCCCCCGGATCGCGCGCAATCGCATCCGCCAGGCTGCCGACTTTCACGCCCGCGGGTAGCTTGCCGCAGGATGAGAGTCCAGCCGCAAAACGCCCATCCACGAAAACAAGCTGGCAGCAGGCGCCCGCCACACGATAGCGCTCGATATCCTTTTGTGTGGGCAGCCCATGGCCGTTGCGCGCAAGACGAAAAGGCGTCTTCGCGATCGCGGAGATATTCGTGAATCGCCAGTCCTCGTCGCGAATTGTCGGAAAGCCTGTCTCGCTGAAGCGCGCAAAACCTTCCTGCCGCAGCTTCCGCAGCCACGATGGTTCGCGTCTTGAGGTGGACTTCTCCAAGCCGCTGAAACTTTCCGCGTAATTTTCGATAGCTTCGCTTGTTGCCACTCGTTTACTCCCTATGTGCCCCAGAAGCTCCATGAAAGCCATCTACCGCAGCCTACTACGTGGACACAATGCCGTTCGGTCCCGCTTCCCTCGATGCATACCCCTGCTCTTCCAGTTCCAGCGCCAGTTCCGGCCCTCCCGAGCGCACGATGCGCCCGTCCACCAGCACGTGCACGCGGTCCGGAACGATGTAGTTCAGCAGCCGCTGATAGTGTGTCACCACCAGCATGGCGCGCTCCGGGCTGCGCATCGCGTTCACGCCGTCCGCCACGATTCGCAGCGCGTCTATATCCAGCCCCGAATCCGTTTCGTCCAGGATCGCCAGCTTCGGCTCCAGCACGGCCATCTGCAAAATTTCGTTGCGCTTCTTTTCGCCGCCCGAAAAGGCCTCGTTCACCGAGCGGTTCATCAGCTTTTCATCCATGTCCAGCAGCTTCAGTTTTTCCCGCATGCGCGGCAGAAAATCCATCGCGTCCATCTCATCCTGTCCGCGATATTTGCGGATGGCGTTCAGCGCCGACCGCATGAAGTAGGCGTTGCTGATCCCGGGTATTTCCACCGGATACTGGAAAGCCATGAACAGCCCCTCGCACGCCGCGTCCTCCGCTTTCATGGCCAGCAGGTCCTTCCCGTTAAATCTTACTTCACCTTTGGTGACGTCATAGGTCTCCCTCCGGGCTAGTACCTGCGCCAGCGTGCTCTTTCCCGAGCCGTTCGGACCCATGATCGAGTGCACTTCCCCGGCGCCAATCTCAAGATTTATGCCCTTGAGGATTTCGCGGTCGCCCACCTTCACGTGCAGGTTCTTGATCTCAAGAAGACTCATTTAGTGTCCTTTTAGGGTGTTTTTCGTGTCATTTTCGTGCATTTTAGGGCCTTTTATGAGCGTCAATTCACGCACGATATCAAGCGAATTTGCCGCTCAAGACCGACGTCAATTCATGCTCGAAAACGAGCGTCAACTCATCCATACATTCGAGCAAAGCGAGGGGCTGGAAATGCTCGATAGTATCGAGCGTTAGCCGACGCTGCCTTCCAGGCTGACGCTCAGCAGTTTCTGCGCCTCGACGGCGAATTCCATGGGCAGCTCGCGGAATACGCGCTTGCAAAAACCGTTCACAATCATCGAGACGGCGTCTTCGGCCTTCAATCCGCGCTGGCGAAGATAGAAAAGCTGGTCCTCGCCGATTTTCGACGTGGAAGCTTCGTGCTCCATGCGGGCCGTCGAATTCTTTACCTCGATGTAGGGGAACGTGTGCGCGCCGCACTGGTCGCCGATCAGCAGCGAATCGCACTGCGTATAGTTGCGCGCCCCGGCGGCGTCCTTCAGGATTTTTACCTGGCCGCGGTAGGTGTTCTGTCCGTGGCCGGCGGAGATGCCCTTGGCGACGATGGTGCTGGTGGTATTTTTTCCGATGTGAATCATTTTCGTGCCGGTATCGGCCTGCTGGTAATTGTTCGTGAGCGCCACGGAATAGAATTCGCCCACGGAGTTATCTCCCTGCAGGATGCAGCTCGGATATTTCCATGTGATGGCGGAGCCCGTCTCAACCTGGGTCCACGAAATTTTCGAGTTCCTGCCCAGGCATTTTCCCCGCTTGGTGACGAAATTGTAGATTCCGCCCTTGCCGTTTTTGTCGCCGGGATACCAGTTCTGCACCGTGGAATACTTGATCTGCGCGTCGTCGAGTGCGAACAATTCCACCACCGCGGCGTGCAACTGATTTTCATCGCGAATCGGCGCGGTGCAGCCTTCGAGATAGCTCACATACGCGCCTTCGTCCGCGATAATCAGCGTGCGCTCAAACTGGCCCGTTTCCGCCGCATTGATGCGGAAATAGGTGGAAAGCTCCATGGGACAGCGCACGCCCTTGGGGACGTAGACGAACGATCCATCGGTGAATACGGCGGCGTTGAGAGCAGCGAAGAAATTGTCCGTGTGGGGCACCACCGAACCCAGGTATTTCTTCACCAGGTCGGGATGCTTCTGCACGGCTTCGGAGAAAGAACAGAAAATAACGCCCATTTCGCCCAGCTTGGCCTTGAAGGTGGTGGCCACGGAGACGCTATCGAACACCGCGTCCACGGCCACGCCCGCCAGAAGCTTTTGCTCCGTGATGGGGATGCCCAGTTTCTCGTAGGTGCGCAGGATTTCCGGATCCAGCTCGTCGAGGCTCTTCAGATTGGGCTTCTGCTTGGGCGCCGAATAGTAGGAAATGTTCTGATAATTGATGGGGTCGTAATGGATATTGGCCCACTTGGGCTCTGCCTGTGCTTTTTCGAGCGAAGCCCAGTGGCGATAGGCCCTGAGCCTCCACTCGCGCATGAACTCCGGCTCGTTCTTCTTCGCGGAGATGAAGCGGATGATCTCTTCGTTCAAGCCCTTGGGAGCGCGGTCTTCGCCGATGTCGGTGACGAATCCCCACTTATACTCCTGCTCCGCCAACTCTCGAATTGCGTCCGTGCTCGAACTCATTGGATTCTCCCCGAGGCTACGGCCGGAACGATTCTGCCGCGCGCATCCTTGATAGCCGTCAATTGCAGGGGCTCGATCAGGTCGGCGAGGGTGATTTTTTCCAGCACTCCCCGCACGGCTTGATTGATCACCTGCTGATTTTTCTTGATAGGGCAGCACGGCTCGAGGCCGCACAATCCGGTCACGTCGGTGGTGCACTCGGTGAAGGCCACAGGCCCTTCGATGGCCGCGATGATGTCTATCACGGATATGTCGCGCGATTCCCGGGCCAGGATGTATCCGCCCTTGGTGCCGCGATGGGAGACGAGCAGGCCGCTCTGCAAAAGCTCCTTGAGAAGCTTGCTGACGGTCGAAACCGGCAGGCGCGATTCGCGTGCCAGATCGCGCGCCGTGCGCAGGATATGCCCCTCGCTGCGCGCGATACAGGTCATCAGCACCAGCCCGTAGTCCGTTAATTTCCCAAGCCTTACCATCCGAATGCCCCTTCGCTCTCTATATAGGACTGATTCAGTCCACTATCATTCTAGTCGCTGCATACCTGCCAGTCAAGCCATTCCGCCACCTACATTTCGCCCGGTTTCCTCGCCCCAATCCCAAGCCCCGATTTACTCGAAGCATTCGAGCATCTCCGCCCGCTATTCCCACTCGCTTTCCCCCGAAAATATCCTTGAAGGTTCGAGTAATTTAAGCCCCCCGGTTGACCGTCGCTTTCGCTCGATATCGAGCGTGAATTTAGCTTGATGTGACTTCAGTCCGCGCCTCGAATTGAGCGAGAATTTAGCTCGATATCGAGGGTTAAATTTAGCTTGATATCGTGCGTGAATTGACGCTCATAAAACGCCCTTAAATGTCGTTTCTTGCACGATATTGCCACCTTATTCAGGGTTAAAAATGCGGAATTGGACGGGCGAGGAAAAAACAGGTCCCTTCCCGCAGGACCGTCCGGGACGCGGAGATCGCTCGTCGGGCCTGAGGGGCGACCCTCGCTCCATTCGCTACGTCACTCAGGATAAAGCGGACAGGCCCGCCACGGCGGGCAGGCTCGGGATAAGCTCCGGCGTAGGTTTACCCTGAGGCACGAAGGGTCTCGAACCCGTTCGAGGGGAAGGTGGTCTGGGTGACGCGGCCGAAAGCGTCGTAGGTGAGGTTGGTTGTGTGGTTGTTGGCGTCAGTGATGGAAAACGCTCGGCAGATCACTCGGGAATATTCTGGCTACTATTCAGAATAAGTTGCCAATGGTCTCCCTCGCTATGGAAGGTAAGGAATATTAACGACAGCTCCTTTCCGTTCTTCCCAGACGTCGCCCAGCCGAAGGTTTGGTCACGATCTTTTCCAACGGCGTTCAAATCAGACCCCTGCAAGCCTAGTGCCGCTGTGAATTTCTTCGCAACGGCTACAAGATCGGAACGATTGCGCGTCGAATAGTCTATTACAACATTATGCAGCCATTCCGTTTGCGGGGCAGTTTCGCTGCCCTGCATCCTAAACAAGAATGTTGCGCAACATTCGTAGCGGCCGCTGATGACGCGGTCCAAGCTTTGTGCCCCGGCGCAACCATTGGGGTCGCACTCCTCGTCGGAGAGCTCCCTCGGCCATATAGAACGTAGTTTGCCCAACGTGATGGCGTGCCAATCGCTTTGGTGTAGCTCAGTAAGCGCCTTTGCAATAGCATCTGGATCTTGGCAGCCTTCAAAGTCGACTTCGGCTTTGCCGTTTGCTATAGCCATTGCGATACCGAGGGCTAGTATCGGAAGCAGCTTCATTGTTTTGCGGCCTCCGCTTGGCGGCTGGCCGACCCTCCAGCACTAGGTGGTTTTTTCAACTCCATCCAAGGGCATGGGCGGATAATATCACACCGAGTTGGGGCTGGGGATCGAGTGAAACTTGGAGGGGTGCCGCACTCTTCGCCGGTTTTGCGAAGGGTGCGCGGCGTTGGTCGGGCGTCGTAGTAGAACGCGGTCGCATGGCCATTGGCATCCGTGATACCGGTTCTCAGGAAGATTGAAACTCGCGCCCTTGCAAGAACCGCAAGGGTGCGGCACACCGAAATATTAAGTGTGCCTTGAAGGAACTCCGGTGTTACATGTGCACGAGATTTGCCGCGTGCAAAACTCGAAGGCTGCGCCACCCGCCTCCACTATATGCACTGCAACTTCTGCCGCGTTCACCAAACGTTGCGCGTCACCGCGGCGATGGAAGCAGGAATTTTCGACCATGTTTGGTCAATCGAAGAAGCCGTGGATTTGTTGGATAGACAGACGCGTGCGGCAGCCTAGAAACTAGGCATGTGTATGAGTTGGCTTTTGGCTTTCAGTATGGACCGCCTTGCGGCTTTCCTCGTCTTTTTCATAATAATGGACCAGCGGATAGCGTTTCTTTATGTCGCTGCGGAACCTGTACCACAGGAGGCCGCCAATGAACACAACGAGCGTAACGCCAAATTACGCCGCCAATGCTTGATAGTCAGCCATATTCAGTCACCTCTCATCTTCTCGAATACGATTCCCATCAGTAGGCAGACAATGCATGCACTCCCGACGATGAGAATAAATGGAAGGGAGAGACTACCATTGCCAGTCCTTGCCATTTCGAGAGGGTAGAAAATCAACAACAAGAGACCGCGGCCTCTCGGAAAAATTCTCCTAACATTTCCAAGACATCTTTTCGCTGCTTGGTCGCCACTAATCATCCTCTTGTTTAGGGATATATATAGTGGCGAGAGTTGTAACTCAGTTCTTCGTCTCCTGTAAAGCCCTATGTTTTACATAGGGTCTACCTGTAATTGGACGCCGTCAATCGCGTTTTGGCTGCATTTTTCTATAATTTCCATACTGGCGTATGCGTCCCGAAATGAAACTGAGTCACTACCGTGGAGGCAGGATTGTTGTGTCGGGGGCAAGAGGGGCGTACGATGCGCGGCCGAAGCCAAAATTAGAAATTCCGGATAGAATTGCAGCGGTTGCGGGAGCCCCATTGGAGGACCCATGCGAACCCCCAACGCAAGACTTTACCTGCTCCTTTTTCTGCCGGTCATCTTTTTTCTCACGACTCGGGCCGCAGCGGCGCAAAGCGATGCCAATGCAGCCTACAACGCCGAGCGCGCCAATGCGGTGAACCTCATCAATGCACAGAAATTCATGGAAGCGCTACCGCTCTTTGAGGATCTCGCGGTCAAGAGACCAAACGATGACCAGGTGCTGCTCGGGCTGGCAACCTGCCTGTTGAGCCATTCGGCCACGCTCTCCGACCCAGACGCGGCCGGCAAGGAGCGCACCCGCGCGAAGAACCTGCTGCTGGAGGCGCGCGATCTGGGCAACGAGAGCCCGTTGCTACAAAATCTGCTGCAAATGCTCCAGGGACTGCCGGAACAAGGCCCTATCAAGTACTCGGAAAACGCGGCGGTGGACGAGGCGATGCGTGCGGGCGAGAGCGCGTTCGCACAAAACGGTTATGACGAAGCGATCAAGAATTATTCTCACGCTCTGGAGCTCGATCCCAAGAACTCGACGGCCGCGCTGTTCGTGGGCGATTCGTATTTCGGAAAGAAGGATTATGCGAACGCGGGGGTATGGTATAGCCGCGCGTCGGAGATCGATCCAGATGCGGAAACCCCATACCGCTACTACGCCGATATGCTCACGAAGATGGGCGACATGGATGGGGCGCGCACAAAAGCGATTCAGGCGGTGGTCGCCGAACCGTACAACCCGATCACTTGGCGGGGTCTGGCGCAGTGGGCCACTGTGAATCACGTGCAACTTGTTGCCGTGCGCGCCAATGTGCCAAGCAACGTGAAACAGGAGGCCGACAACAAGATTACGATCACGGTGCCATCAGGCCAAAAGTCGGATTCGACCGCGGCTTGGCTTGCCTATAGCATGGAGCAGGCCCTCTGGCGCGGCGACAAATTCAAGAAGGAGTATCCACAGGAAACGGAATATCGCCATTCGCTGCCCGAGGAAGCCGGCGCTCTGAAGCTGGCCGCGAAAACCTGGATTGACCTCACCGGCAAGAAGGGAGCTTCGAAGCCAGCCGACGCCGATCTCGATCTGCTGGTGAAGATTTATCAGGCGGACATGATCGAGCCGTATGTGCTTCTAAGCGCGCCCGATGAAGGGATTGCGAAGGACTACGAGGCCTACCGCGAGAAGAACCGCAGCAAGCTTGAGCAGTATTTAGGCCAGTTTGTCGTGCCGCCGGCTCCGCCAAAGCCCTAGGCGGTTGCGCTTGAGTTTGCGGATCGGTCAGAAGCCATCGTCATTTTTCTCTCGCGGCACCATTCTTGAATTCCAGGTTCAATATGTCGTCGAGGTGCGGCGGAGGATTCCCGCGACGACAATTAGACGTTCCTCGAAATAGAGGTCATACACGATCCGATAATCCCCGACCCGACGCCGCCAGCCGGTCGGTTGCCCCTTGAGCCGCTTGATGTCCCCTTGGAAGGGGTCCTGTTCCATAGCAACGAGTGCGGCCTTAACGCGCGCCTGGTCTTTTCGAGGGAGTTTTCGGAAGTCTTTTTGGGCGGGCTCGGTGAGCTGCAGGTTCCAAGTCATGGAGGAATTGGCCTAATGGTACAGCATCCCCACGGCGAAAGGCAGCGCGACCGCGACGGAGGGCGGTGAGTTCCGCCTTCGTCGCAGGCACGGCCGGATACCGGCGCTCAAAGTAGGCGCGCAGGGCTTCGCGGACAAGCTCGGAACGCGTGCGGGATTCCGCCTTGCGAACCCGCTCGAATTGCCGCACCATGGCGGGCGGCAAAGAAATCGTCATCGTTTGCGTGGTTCTCACAGGCCCCCCCCAGTGGTGTTACCCAGTAACACTTATTCTTACCTTAGTATTGCGGCGTGCTGTTGTCAAGCCCTTAAACGCCGCGCTTGGTCAGTCGGCGGCGGTGGCGCGGACGATGAGCCGATTGGGGGCTGAGCCGACAAAATAGAAGGGATAGCAAGTGACGAGGGTCAAGGTGCGCTGGCCCGTGGCGTCGGTGTCCAGGACGGAGACGTCGCTGGGCGGGACGATGCGAGTGAATTGAACGCGGTATTGGTGGATTCCCGCCGGAGTTTTTATCAGAATCAGGTCGTTCGGTTGAATAAATCGCAGGGGGCGGAAGTACATGTCTCGATGCGCGGCGATAGCTACGTTGCCGCCGGGATCGTCGGGCATGGCGGTGTAGGGAATATGTCCAGCGCCGGAGCGAAGAATCGAGCTGTCGTCTCCCTGAAGGACGATGGTGTCAATTCCGATGCGGGGGATTTCCAATTCGCCAAAGAGGGCCCCCATTTCCAAGTGTGATTCGGGGACCGAGAATTCGTACGAGCGGCCGGCTCGAGCATCCGGCGAGGCGCCGGCGAGCAGAGAGTGGAGACGCCGGATCTCGCGCAGTTGAAAAGCATGAGCGTGCACCATTAGAAAGGCGTAGCCGCCGAGCAGGAGCCCGCCGGCAAGTAAAAGCACGGTAGAAAAGTTCCGAAGGATTGAGCCGGCGCGCGTCGTTGAGTAAGCGGCTTGCACGTTGCTATTCTCCCTGCTGGGCGGTGGAAGCCGGCGTGGCGCCGGAGGGGGCAAAGTATCCTTCGCGCGTACGAACGACAAGCCCGCCATGCCCCGGCGCATGGACAGCGACACGAATTTTGCGGTAGGTTCCGTCGTGGTTTCTATCGGACGGAACGTAGGCAATCGTATATTGCTCGCGAAGGTCGCGCGCGATCTGCTGGCAGATAGCGGGCAAGTCGGAGGCGGATTTCGGAAAAAAGGCTTTTCCGCCGGTGGTAGTGGCGAGGGTTTGGAGTACGCCGGGATTCACGTCCGATTCGATTTCGCTGATGATGCCGATGGTGTAGATCATCGCGCTGCTGTGTTGCGCCGAAGAGAGGAGCTGCTGAAACTTTTCGTGGCTGGCGTCGTCGCCGCCATCGCTGATGATGATGAGCGCCTTTTTATCGTGAGTTCCCAGGGCCAGATGATTCAGGGCGAGGTCCGTGGCGTCGTAAAGCGCGGTCATGCCCGCGGATGGCCCCGAGAGTACGCCTGCTTCGAGTTGCGCGACATCATTCGTGAAAGGAACCAAGGGCGGGAGGCCGAAGGAAACGCGCTCATTGAAGTTGACGACAAAAACTTCGTCCTGCGGGTTGCTGGAGGTCAGAAAATCCTTTGCGGCTTCGGCGACCTCGGCGCGGTTGGGACCCATGCTGCCGCTGCTGTCAATGACCAGGCCCACGGTCACCGGGACGTCGTTGTGATCAAAATGAGAGATGGATTGGGGCTGACCGTTTTCGAAGACCTGGAAATCGTCTTGCGTCAACCCGGGAATAAAAGCGCCTTTGTGGTCCGTGACCGTTACGGGCAGGACAACAAGGTCAGCCTCCGACCAGAGGGCTTGCGGTGCTGGATCATTTGGACTGGGCGCTCGAAGGCCCGGGAAACCGTACGCGCCTGCCAACGTGGAAATAAGCAAGAGCGAGGCACTGCTCCTGAGCTTGGAAGACCTAGGTACCGCAGGGGCGCGGCCGACTCCCGTGCGTGTCCGTTCGCGCCCCAGTATCATGTGCTCGACCTCGCGCTGAATCGGACGCCGGAACTAAGCGGACTTCCGAGACAGCAGACGAAGGCAGATTCCCAACCCGAGCAAAAGCATTCCGCCAAGCGCCGCAAGCGGCATGTCACTGGCAGTTTTTGGCAGCGTACTCGCGGGCGTGGTGCTCGCCGGCGTCGTATTGTCAGACGTATTGTCAGAAGTCGAGTTCGCTGACGCAGGCGTGTTCTCAGCGACCTCAGATTGTCCTTCATTATTGACGGACGCTTGCTCTAAGGCCTCGGAGTTCTGTTCCGTTCCCTCCGCCATGGAAGGGACGGGCTGGCCCGTTTGCTGGGCGAGTTCGACGGCCCTGTACTTAGGGTAAACGAATTCCTGGCCATAGTTATCGCCCGGATAGAACCAGGCCCTGATGGCCTCGGGGGTGCCGGCCGGCCGCTCCCCAAACGTGATTATGGTCTTGTCGGATGGGGTCAAACGATAATCGGAGATGGCCAGGACCGTGGCATAAATATGGGTTTGGTCCTCGTTGAAAATCTGAACGATGTTGCGGTTGGACGTGGAATTCGCCAGTTTAAAGACGTAAGTGCCCGCAGGAAGCACTGTGGTTCGAGGGAATCCAGGTACCTCGACAGGGCCACTGAAGGTGAACTTCGTCAGCTTGTCATGTTCATCCGCCCGGGAACTCGGCACGTTCATTCCAACCAAGAACAAGAGGCAAAACAGCGCCGCCAGCATTCGCAGAACTTTCATTGTTCGACTCCTTCGCTCAATTTCAGATTCAAACCAAAACATCCTGATTCAGGAGAATATGGTTACATCCAGCGACAGACCGGAGGTATACGGTCAATGATGTATTTGGCTGCGATTTTCTATGGGGTCGCGGCAGACAGGCGGCATCCCAAAGGAGCAAGGCGGGAGGCGAATGGGACTTGCATGGCGGCCTGGACGCGTGTCGCGGGGAGGCTACCGCGCGGGCGGGAGGCGAAATTCGATGGTGACGTCTTCCTGAGTTGCCACAGGCTGTCCGCGGAGCAGAGCGGGTTTATATCGCCACTGGCTGACGGCGTCGACTGCGGCCGCGATGAGGGCCGGGGGGCCGGAGAGAGCCTGGACACGAGCGACTTTACCATTCGGGCCGATGGTGGCGCGCAGGGTTACATCGCCTTCGATACGGGCCGCGCGCGCGACAGATGGATAGCTCGGGGCAACGTGATAGATGAGCGCGCCGAGCCGCGGCTGCGCTGAGAGCGCGGGTGGAGGAGGCGGATTCAAATTCGAAGAAGCGATCAAGGCGGAAAGCGGCGGTGCGCTTTCCACAATGCCTAGGTTTCGAGCGCTCGCCTGGTCATTCGGAGAGCGCAAGTCCGGCGCCGCGGGAATCTGGATGTTGCTCACGCGATGGGAGCGAAGGGGAGGAGACAGGACCACTAAGCCATACTCGGCATGGGCATTGTTGCGCGCCGTATGCAAATTGCCGGCCGCGCCAGGCGTCACCTGCTGCTCGCCGGCGTTGGCGGCGCCAGCGGGGATTGCGACCTTGCCGCCCTGCGGTTTTGCGGCCGGATTGGCAGCCGGGGAAAGCGAAGAGTCTTGCTGTGGCGCCGGCTTGGCCAGGTCCTTTGAAATGGCGCTGGAATTTCGCGCGGAAAATAGATGCAAGGTTCCATGCCGCGCTTCCCATGCCGCAGCCAGCGATAAAACCAAACAAAGTGCAAGGATACCAATCCACCTATCGCGCTCCCAGGATGGGGAAATGGGCTGCTGCTTTCTCGCGGCCTGAGGGGCTTCCCGATACAAACCATGGGATCGGATGTCGGATCCCGCCACAGAGGACAGGTCCACCACGGCGGGCAGGCCCGGCTCGGCGAGATCACCGGACTCCATAGACTGGAGACGCGCAAAGCGCGAAACGGCTGGACCGCGGACTATCTTTGGCAAGGCTGCGCCTCGCGGCGCCCTTCCAGCCGAACTACTCGTGGGCAGGCCTGTGTCGGCGGGAGCCCTTCCTTCGTCAGGGCAAGCAGGGTAAGAAGATGCACGCTCGCGAAGATCATCTATGGAAAGAATTGCAGGAGGGTCCGCCGGGTCGAGCTCATCCGACGTGGCCGCCGGAACCACCTCCAACCGATTGGGGCGGGGCGGAATGGCGGACGGATTTTCCAACGCGCTGGAATCCTGGTCGGGCTCATTCGAGAGTTGGCTCTCGGGCAGGCCCGCCATAGCGGATAGACTGGCGGAAAGCGAGGCCTCCAACTCGAGTACCAGGGCGGCGGTATCGAGAACCGCGACCGAGTCGGTTGCTGGGCTTGCTTCCTCGTGGCGGGCTTCGCGACGAACTTCGGGGTGAGCGATTGCCTCCTCGGGAGCGTCGGGCGCCTCAGGGGAGATAGGCAGCGCGGCTTGGGAATTGCACCACTGCCTGATTTGAGCGCGGGCTTGATCAGAAATACCGGAAAACCGGATACCGGCCAAACGGTTGGACTCGCTTCTCCACAAAATGTTGCCGCCGGCTTCGATCCAGGCGTTCGATTGCGGGAGCTGGAACCGGATATGGGGCAAGTGATCGTCCATCAAGCTGGCGATGGCATAGACGGCAAACCCGTCCTCGCTGATATTGAGAATAATTCCGCCATTGCTTTCGTCCAACTGGACATAGGCAATGGCCCTGACCGGCTGGCGGGCGTGGGCGCGCCGCTCCGGCAGATCGGGCGGGAGCTCGAAAAACTCGAATGGGTCCGGCATTAGCCACCAGTATACGTGCGCCGCGGGGGTGGGGGGTATCGCGACGATAGTATCGTCGCGCGATTCTAGCACGGGAAGGCCGAAAGGGCGGTTTTGGCGTTATCGCCGGCGGCTGCTACAATAACTGGTTTTCACGGCGCTTTGCATTTCACCCCGAGGCTCCGATGGCTGAAGTCCACGCGTTCCGGGCATACCGGTACGATGCGAACCGCGTCGCGCTGGAAGACGTGCTCACGCAGCCCTACGACAAAATCACTCCGGCGATGCAGGAGCGGTACTACGCCCGAAACCCGTACAACCTGATCGCCGTTGAAAAGGGGCGGACACTTCCGGGCGATACGGCGGAGAGCAATGTCTATACGCGGGCGGCGCAGAAGATCGAGGAATGGATCGCGGAGAAAATCCTGGTGAAGGATGCAGCGCCGAGCATTTACATCTACGCGCAGAATTTTCAGGTCCCCGGGACCCAGACGAGCCGCACGCGAATCGGCTTCATCGCGCTCGGGCGCGTGGAGGATTATGACGCGCACGTCGTGTTCCGCCACGAACGCACGCTCTCGGCTCCGAAGGCGGACCGCATCGAGCTATTGCGGCGCACGCGCGCGCAGACGGGACAGCTTTTCATGCTCTACGACGACCCCGCCCGCGCCATTGACGCATTGCTGGAAGATGTCGCGGGCAAAAATACGGCCCTCGAGCTGCGCGATGAACTGGGCGTTACGCACCGGCTTTGGCCGGTTTCCGACGAGGCGTTCGTGCGGCGGGTTCAGAATGCCATGGCGGAGAAGAAACTGGTGATCGCCGATGGGCATCACCGCTATGAGACAGCGCTCGCCTACCGGAATGAATGCCGCGCGCAATGCGGCACGACCGATCCGATGGCCGCGCATGAATTCGCGATGATGACGTTTATCAATGCGCACTCGAAGGGGCTGGTGATTCTTCCCACGCATCGTCTGGTGAGCCATCTGGAACATCTCGATTTCGAGGCGTTTCGCGAGCGCCTGGCGCAATATTTCGACTGGTACGCGTATCCCTTTTCCGCCACGGCGGACAGGCCCACATCGGAAGAACGCGCCGCAAGCTTTGCCGAGTTCCGCAAAGACCTGCAAAGCCCGAATCGTGGCTGGCGTGCGATCGGTGTTTATCCCGCCAGGGACTGGCGAGGGGTACCGCCCGTCGGGGCGGGCGGCGGGGCATTTTATTTATTCGTGCTGCGGCGTGGCGCTGATCTTGAAGGGCTGCTGCCTGATATCTCCGAGACGCAACGCCAGCTGGATATCGTCCTGCTGCATCGCTTGATCCTGGAGAAGGGATTGGGAATTACGGGCGAGGCTGTGGCGGCGGAGAAAAACGTGGGTTACGAGCGGGAAATGGACGCAGCCATCGCGGCAGTGGATCGCGGGGAGGCGCAGCTTGCCTTTCTGCTGAATCCGGCTCGTGTGCAGCAGGTGACGGGGATTGCGCTGGGGGGCGGCGTGCTGCCGCAGAAATCAACGGATTTCTATCCCAAGCTGCTCAGTGGGGTGGCGATATATAGGGTCGAAGGACATGTCGAGGGATGAATCAGGAGAGACCCTTCGACTCCCGTTGGTCGCTCCCTTCCTTCGTCAGGGCAGACAGGGTGACGATCCTCGTCGGATCGTCAGCTGCTGAGCGGCCTCGCCGTCTACCGCATCGAGCCCTAATTCGCGAAGCCATCGGCGACTTATACCGATTATAAAAATCTAGAAGTTAGAAAACATTCGAACGGCCCGGGTTCGGCCTTATAATGTCGGAAGCGGTCGCGCCTTTGAATCTGGAGGAGAAACCATGAGACATCTGATCGTCGTTCTCGCGCTGTGCCTATTCCCAGCGACAGCATGCCTCGCGCAGCAAGACGCAACTGATCAACCCGCTACGAAAGCGGATATTGAGCGCTATTTCGAAATCATACAGGTCCGCGAAAGAACCCATGCCATGCTCGACCTTGTTTCGAAACAGATGCGCCAGATGATTCACGATGAGATTCAGAAGAACCCCAATCTTCCGCCCAACGCGGAAGCGAATGAGGACAACTCATTCGAGAGCATGCTGAAGAACGCGCCAGTGGACGAGATGCTGGATGCCATGGAACCCGTATACGCGAAACATTTCACCAAGGGCGACATCGACGCCATGGTTGCGTTCTACTCGACGCCCACGGGGAAGAAAGTGATCGCCGAACTGCCTGCCATAGCCGCTGAGGGGATGCAGGCATCCTCGGGGATCCTCAGGGAATGGATGGACAAGACAACGCAGCAGATCGATGGCCAGATCGCCGACATGGCGAAGAACAACCAGCCCCAATCGAAGAAACCAACCGCGACAAATTAATCGAACGCTTGAATGATCGGGCGCAGCCCGAACCACCAGGGCCGCGCCCTATGAGAAGGCGGCGGCAAGCGAGACTGGAATTAGTTGCCGAAGCTCTGGACCGCGGCGGTTTCGCTATCGTAGGTGTCGAAGACGGTCATCAGCTTGGTGACCTGGAGTATTTCCTTGAACTTCGATCCCAGGTTGGCCATTTTGAGCTGCGCGCCCTGCGAGCGGGCGCTATGGAACGCGGCCACGAGAGTGCCGAGGCCGGCGCTGTCAATATAAGTGACGTTGGCGAGATTCAGGACAATCTTCTTCTTGCCCGCCGCGAGCAAGCCCTTCACACGTTCGCGGAACGAGTTGCTCTCCTCGCCCAGCACGATTCGCCCTTCGATATCGAGCACACTCACGCCATGCACATCCCGGTCGGTCATCCTTAGTGCCACGTTCGCGCCTCCTCAAAGAAACTCAGAATTTTGCTGGGAATCTCTTCCGTGAAGAAACTCTTTGCCACGCCTCGGTACGGCGTGTTCCTTCCTCCGCGAAAATCCGGCTCAGTAAAAATCCGAACAGGACATGTAATAGCCGCAGCCGGGGCAGACAAGCTTGCAACTCCGCCCCTCGAGCCGTGCCGAGCACCGCGGGCAATAACTGGAAGCGAACTCACGGTCCTGCGCTTGCAGGAGGGGAGCTTCCTTGGAAACGGCCAGCTTTGCCGTGGATGCGGCTGTTTGTGTCTGCGCTATCTTACGGCTCCTTCAGAGGGACGTTTATAGCATATCCGGCGGAGAGGGGGAAGTCTCGTCGAGTTTTGGTAATGGGTCAGTTTGAATTTTGGCTTTTTGTGTCACGATCAAGAAAATTCAAACTGACCCACCACCCCCTGTTCGTCGAGTTCGTCTTCGTCCTCTTTTTTCTTCAGGCGGGTCACTTTCAGAGTGATGCGAAAATCGCGCGAGCGAGCTTCGGCGAGGATGGCGCGGCGCGTTTCAGGCGGAAGTGTAGCCGGACCGATGACTCCGGCGGAATCACGCGGGAAATGCTTGATGAAGATGGCAGCGAGGTGCGCGGTGGCGTATGCGATGGGAGTGGACACGAGTCCGCGCTGGCGAATTTGGTAGAGCGTGGGGAATTTTGCGTCCCAGCGCACCAGGACCGGCTGGTCGTCCTTCGTGCCGCGCACCAGGACCGCCGCGGCGAAGCGGGCATTTTCAAGCACGCCCTGGCGGATAAGCCGGGCGACTTGTCGCGGCGTGGGAGTTTTCGGGAAGCGCTTGCGGACGATCCCCTGCGAACGGCGCAGGCGTCCCTGGCGATACCAGCGCCGCAAACGTTCGAAATCGTTACCGCCGATCTTGGCGTCCATGTCGCGAAGGGGAACGACGTAGGGAAGCATGCAGACTTCGTCCTGCGCGGCGAGATAGACGGGCGTCTCGCCAATGGGAGGGGGGAAGCGGAATTTTTCGCGCTCCGCAAAACGGCGGGCCAGGGCGAAGCGGCCATGGCGGTAGATGCGCGGGCGGGAAACTGCTGCGTCATAAGGCCACGTCGGCGGACCAAGTGGAAATGGGATCTTTGCTCTCCGTGCTCTCGAAGAGCCGGATGTGAATGGAGTGGGGAAAATCGAGCAGCTCAGCGCCGCGCTTGGCGAGCAAATTCGTGAGGCCCGGTGCGACGCCGACACAGATCAGGGCGGCGCGATTCTTGGCCAGAAAGCGCTTGTGGAAGCGAAATTGTTCGGGCTTGAAGGGCTGGCGCGTGAGGTGCGCGTTCAGATCGAGATAATGCGCGCGCAGGCGCAGGGCCGCGCGCAGGATGATTTCGTTATAGACGGCGGGCGAGGCGTTGACAATCAGGTTGGCGCCGCGCGCGGCCCGCACGATGGACCAGAGGTTCCGGGCATTGGCCTCGCGAATCTCGATTTTGCTCTTCTTGGCGAAAAATCGCCGGGCGCGCACGGGGTCGCGGTCCCCGCACACGACCGTGTGCCCCTGGCGCACCAGCAATTGAGCCAGCAAGGACCCAGTGCCACCGGCTCCCAGAACGAAGATCCGCATCGGCTCGCAACTCTACCATATCCTCGGCTTGCCAGCATTACCGTTGTGTTCAATCTGACTCGCGCAGTGTCAGATCATTCCATCATCTTCGTGTAAAGGCAGACTCGTCTCGCACATGCCGGCTCTCCCCGATTTCGGCCGACCCTCAATTCTTGCCAGCGTATTCTTGCGGTTTATCCATACCGCGCAGAGCCAGACACACCGGTTTGGAAAATACGCTTCGCCTGAGCGCTTATCACGATCCGGAGGGTTGTGCACCGGTCGGAATCCAAGAAGGCAATTCATGAGGGAGAACACAAATGAATGACGCTGAACGAAATGAATCGCGGCGGAGTGCTGCTGGGGCTGTTACTAGCCATCGGCCTCGTAGCGGGTGGTATGGTGTGCTGGGAGCGGCGATCAAAGCGATCCGGTCTCGGGGATCGTTACGTGCAGGCGTGGGGGAATGGCGGAGTTTGTCGTCAGATGCAGATCGTAGCCATGGGCTTCCATGGACATCTTCGACGGCGCAGGCAGAGGCATCGCCTGGATTATTGGCGCGGGGCTGGTCGCTCGACTCGGGGTGATTTTTCTGCGGCGAGCCGAAGGAATAAAATTGCACGAAACGAAGTCGGGCGAACTGCGAAGCCGCGCCTTTTCTGATGGCAAGGAAGATGAACACCACGATCCGAGGGTTTACATTGTCCCAGCGGGCAAGGGACAACTAAGAATGCGCAGCGGAATGTCGCGTGCTATCAGCGTAACCGACAATTTCGGCAAGTACCTTACGAGACCAGAAGTGGACGACGTCATTGCACACGAGGTCGCGCATGTCAGACACCGGCACGGCCTGCTGCGTCCAGAAAACCATGTACTCTGGTTCTAATACGGCTGATCCGTGTTCGAACGTGGAAATCCGTGCTCGGATTGGTTTCATATTCGTGCCGTGGCTTCAATTTCTTGTCGCGCCGCTATCGATTATGCGGCCGACCGGGAAGCTGTGATTTACGGCTGATCGTTGAAACAGGAATCCGTGCGCAAGCTCGGATCCATTCGGCAGCTGTCCCACGTTGCAGATTTCTTAATCTTGCACCTCGCGCTAGGACGTCGCGCTCGGGCGATTGGCCGGGCCGGCCAACTGCCCGCTAACGTGTAGCCGATATTCTGCGCGACGCAGCATAATATCGAAAGGTGCGGTTTCGGATTAAAACTTGGCCGGCAGTCATCTTTAGCTCTCAGCCAACTCGATAAAGTGCCAAGTCCTGCATAGGCCGGATTATGGGACGGAAACTGGCCCGCGACCTGTACTTTGGTTTGATTGACAAGGCGCGAAGCGGGCGCGTATCATCCTTGCGATAAGGCGCCGAACGTCGGCGCCCCACCCCGCACTGCTCTGACCTACCAGCTGGTTGGAGTCACCGAGGAGGAAGTCTCGGCGAGCAGGGCACGAAAACCGTACGGAGGCCTTTCCCCATGCCACCTGAACAGGACTCACAACCCTTCATCCTGGAAGCTGCCGCGGCGGAAACCACGCTAGGCAATTCAAGCGAGAACTCCCAGGCGTTCATTGCTTATTCGCTGGGGGCTGCCGGCGCTGGCGCTGCAACTGCTCCCGCGCTGGAGCGGGAAACCCCTCCGATTGAGCCGCCTTTTCCTGTGATGGAATCCACTGCAAATGAAGATACGGCCGTGAGCGCGCAACCGGCAGACACGGTGGAATCCGCGGAAAAGCTTGAGGCCACAGAATCCACGGAACCTGCCTCGACCGCCGAGTCGTCTGAGACGACCGAAACAAGCGAGACGACCGAGACGACCCAGACGATGGACCAGCTTCTCGAGCAGTTTGCCACGCCCGAAACGGGAGCAGGCGAGGGCCAGATTTTCGATGGCCACGTGCTGGCAGTGACCGAAGCGGGCGTGATCGTAGATGTGGGGGGAAAATTCGAAGGGTTGGTGCCGGCCGAGGAGTTTCTCGATTCGGGCGGCGCCATGCCATTTGGCCCGGGACAAACGATCGAGGTGGAACGGCTGCGCGAGCGAAAAGACGGATACGTTCTGCTCTCGCACACGCGTGCGCATCGGCGGCGTGTGTGGGAGCGCGTGGAGAAGTCGCACCGCGAGCGCACGAACATCAGCTGCAAGATTACCGAGCGAATCCGGGGCGGGCTGGTGGTGGATATCGGCGTGCGCGCGTTTTTGCCCGCGTCGCAAATCGAGCTGCGGCCGGTGCACGATCTGGAACCGTGGAAGGACCGCGAGATCGAGGTGCGCGTCCTGAAGCTGAACCGCAAGCGCGGCAACGTGGTGGTGAGCCGCCGCGCCATCCTGGAAGAAGAGCAGAAGGCCAAGCGCGAGGCGCTGGCCGCCACGCTCAGCGAGGGCGCGGTGGTCACGGGACGCGTAAAGAACATCACCGATTACGGCGTCTTCGTGGACCTGGGCGGAATGGATGGCCTGCTGCACGTGAGCGATCTGGTATGGGGACGCGTGCCGCATCCTTCGGCAGTGGTGAAGCCCGGCGATGAGTTGGAAGTGCAGATTTTGAAGTTCGACAAGGAAAAACAGCGCATTTCGCTGGGGCGGAAGCAACTGCTGGCCGATCCCTGGGCCACGGTTCCGGAGCGCTTTCCGGTGGGAACGCGCGTGCGCGGGAAAGTGGTGGGCGTGGCGGAATACGGCGCGTTCGTGCAGATCGAGCCGGGCGTGGAAGGCCTGGTGCACGTGAGCGAAATGAGCTGGTCGAAACGCGCCAAGCACCCCTCGAAAGTCGTGAAAGAAGGCGAAGAAATCGAAGTGGCGGTTCTGGGAGTCAACATGGACCAGCGGCGCATCTCCCTGGGCTTGAAGCAGACGCTGTCCGACCCCTGGGAAGCGGCCGCGGAGAAATATCCCGTGGGCGCAATCGTCACGGGCCGCATACGCAACCTGGCGGATTTCGGCGCGTTCGTGGAAATCGAAGAGGGCATCGAAGGGCTCATCCACATCAGCGACGTGAGCTGGAGCGGGCGCATCAAGCACCCGAGCGAGAAATTCAAGAAGGGCGACGCGGTGGAAGCCCGCGTGCTGAGAATTGACTCGCAGAACCGGCGGCTCTCGCTGGGCGTCAAGCAGTTAAACGATATTTGGGCCAACTGGTTCGCCGAGCATAAGATCGGCGACATCGTGAAGGGGAAGGTGACGCGGACGACGGACTTCGGCGCGTTCGTGGAGCTGGCCGAAAGCATCGAGGGGCTGTGCCATGTTTCCGAGATCGAAGAGCGCCGGCCCAAGGGCGAGCGGGAAAAGGAGAAGGCTCCGCGCGGGGAGCGCGTCACATCCGTGCTCGCGCCGGGGCGGGAGTGCGAATTCAAGGTTTTGCGGCTCGAACCCGAGCAGCACAAGATCAGCCTGAGTTATCGCGCGGCTCAAAAGCAGGTCGAGCGGCAGGAGATGGAGACGTTTCGCTCGTCGAAGTCATCGCCGAACGCCACGATTGGCGACGCCATTCTGGCCAAGCGACAGTTGTCCTAAGCGGCGTTCCGACTTACGAACGCAAGTTTCAGAAGGGCGGGAGGTATTGGGAAGGATGCAAGGAAGCCCTTCCGATAATTGACTCGAAGAAGTTGGGACGGCGCTAGCGGATTTCCCCCGGCCTGGACAAAACCCTTGGAGAACCATTTCCAGGCAGGAAAACCATTTACCTTGTGGGCCATTTGATGGTATGCAAAGAGCGTGCGGCGCCCCGCCCCAGCACGCACACGGCCCATTTGAAACATACGTTGTGAGAGGAGGCTCTCAACCGATGGCAGAGTCTGCGGGAGAGCGCGGCGGTAAAAATCATACGGTGACGAAGGCGGACCTCGTCGGAGAAGTCGAGCATACGACCGAACTTTCCCGGAAGGAATCGGAGGCGGTTGTCGAGATCATCTTCGATAGCATCATTTCCGCGCTGCAATCCGACGATAAGATCGAAATCCGCGGCTTCGGCAGCTTCCGCACGCGGCAGCGCCGGGGACGCACGGGGCGGAATCCCAAGACGGGCGTGAAGGTGGAAGTGCCGCCAAAGAAGATCCCCTTTTTCAAACCCAGCAAGGAACTGAAGGACTACGTCAATAACCCGCGGCCGAGCGGCGCAGGCGCTGGTTCCTCCGGTCCTGGCGCGCAGGACTGAGCGGGATGGATTATCTGTGGACCCCCTGGCGATACCGCTATATTGCCGATAAAAAGAAAGACGACCGCTGCATCTTCTGCGATGCCGTCGCAGCCGGTGACGACGCTAAGGCCGGGATCGTTCTGCGGGGCGCGAAAAATTTCGTCATTCTGAATCAATACCCCTACACGAGCGGGCATGTGATGGTGGTGCCGTATGCGCACGTCGCGGATTTGTCCGCAGTGGAGCCGGATACGCTCGGCGAAATGATGCGCATCGCGCAGCGAGTCGAGAAGGCGCTCGAGAGCACGTACCATCCCGAAGGCTACAACCTGGGAATCAACCTGGGCCGCGCGGCCGGCGCGGGCATCACAGGGCATCTGCACATGCACGTGTTGCCTCGCTGGGCCGGCGATGCCAACTTCATGACCGTGGTGGGTGAAACGCGTCTCGAGCCTGAAACACTGGACGTCACATACGAACGCCTTCGCAGCGCGCTGGCCTGAAGGTTCCTGCATGTCTTCCCGCGCACAGAAAGAGCGATCCGTTGCAATTCCCGCATTGGCTCTCGTTGTTGCGTTTGCGAGCGCGGCATATGCGGGCGCTTCACTGCAAGCAGTGAGCCAGCAGGCTTCGCCGCAAAGCCACGCGAAGATCGAACTCATCGCGGAAGAGGATTCGTTTCGTCTGGGGCACACACTTTGGGTAGGGCTTCACTTCGAGCTGGATGACGGCTGGCACATTTACTGGCAAAACCCCGGCGATTCCGGCGAGCCTCCGAAAATACGCTGGGAGCTGCCGCAGGGATTCGAGGCGGGCGCAATCGAATGGCCGCGTCCGATACGCCTGGGCAGCGGGTCAGTGATTGACTACGGCTATGAGGGGCAGGTGCTCCTCATGGCTCCCTTGCGGATTCCGGCGGCCCTCAATCGCAACGCGCCAGCGACGATTGGCGCAGACGTGAAATATATCGCCTGCCGCGAAATTTGCATTCCCGGAGAGGCGCAACTGACGCTTGCGATTCCTGCAGCGAAGGAGTCCCTCCAGACATTTTCTCCCAGTGGCGCGAACTCTTCGAGCGCACGAGGGCGCAATTGCCCGAAGCAGCGCCGCGTGGCTGGAAGATTTCCACGCGATCGCAGGGAGACAATTTTATCCTGACAGTGCGCGGCGAGGCAGCGCCACGGGATGCGGCCTTCTTTCCTCTGGACGCGAATGTGATCGAGAATTCGGCGCGGCAGATTCTCGAGCTTCCTCCGGCGCGGGATTTCAATTGACGCTGCGGAAGTCGGACCAGCTTATCAAGCCCATTGCGGCGCTGAGAGGGGTGCTGGTCCTCGACGGGGCGAGGGCCTACGAGATTTCCACTCCGATTGCGCCGCGCTAATGCCGCAGGCCGGAGAGGGTTGCATCGAAATTCGTCCGGGTGGAAAATGCCCGAGAGGGAACGCAGGAGGCTACGATGAAAGGAAAATTGGCCGTAGGCGTTACGCTGGCTTTGGCCGCGATGCTTGCTGCTGGATGGGCGTGGGCGGCGCGAGTGGGCGAGCACGCGCCGGACTTCACAGCAACAGACAGCAATGGGAAGACGCACACGCTCGCCGAGTACGCCGGGAAGTACGTGGTTCTCGAATGGACGAACCGCGACTGCCCCTTCACGCGGAAGCATTATGAGAGCGGCAACATGCAGGCGTTGCAGCGCGCATGGACGAGCCGTGGCGTTATCTGGCTGACGGTGGCGTCGTCCGCGCCGGGCGCGCAAGGATACGTAACTGCCGCGGATGAAAACGCCTATCTCGCGAAGAGTGGCGCGGCTCCTACGGCCGTGTTGCTCGATCCGGCGGGAACGCTCGGGCATCTTTACGACGCGAAGACCACGCCTCACATGTTCGTCATCAACCCGCAGGGAATTTTGATTTACGACGGCGCGATTGACGACCGGCCGACGACAGACCCCGGGGATGTGACCGGGGCCAAAAATTACGTCTCGCTCGCGCTCGAGGAAGCCATGGCCGGAAAAGCGGTCAGCATACCCACGAGCCGGCCGTATGGATGCTCGGTCAAATACGGAAACTGAGCGGCGAGGGCGCGAAACATTCACGTCTCCCCCGAGCCGCGACGCGGCATTTCTGCTATTCTTTGCGCCGTGCGGAAAACATTCTGGCGCGCAATTTTTCCTATCGCCGTGACGGCGGCGGCCTTCGCGGCCTGGCCGGCCGCGCGGACGCTCTCGCAGGATGGTTCCTCGCAGCAGGTTCCTGCCGATCAAACCGCACCGCCGACCGCGCAAGCCCCACCTTCGCAGCCTGCCTATAGCGGGCCGGTGATTGTGCTCAACCCCGCGCACGGGGGCACGGACCCAGGCGCGCGCGGGGAAAACGGGCTGGCGGAAAAAGACATTGTCCTCGAATACGGCCAGGCGGTGCGCGCGACGCTCGAGGCCGCCGGCTATCGCGTGGTGATGACGCGCAGCGACGATTCCAATCCTTCCTACGACGACCGCGATGCCATGGCCAACGAGCATCACGACGCGATTTTCATCAGCCTGCACGTGGCCTCGACGGGCACGATCGGCACGGTGCGCACGTACTACTATCAATTCTGGACTCCTTTTTCCGCTGCGACACCCACCGCGCAGACGCCTGCCCCTGCGGCGGCCGCGCCGCCGAGCGCAGGGCTCGAAGAGTGGGACGAGGCGCAGCGGCCGTACACCGATAGGAGCCGCTTGCTGGCCGACCTGATGCAGGCGCAACTGGCGCAATCTTTTTCGGGGTCGCCGGCAGCGTCCACGGGAGCGGAAGTGCGCGAGTTGCGATCCGTCGCCGGGCCTGCCATTGCGATTGAAATTTCGAGCGTGGCCGTGCCCGACGAAAACGTGCTGAGGGCCTTCGAGGCGCCGCTCAGCACCTGCATCGCGCGGACGCTGGAAGCGTTTCGTCCGGCAAACGCGGCGGAGATGAAATAGTGATCGTGGGGCGCAATCTGAAAATCGCGCTGGCGATACTGGCCGTGGCCGTGGTGATCGGGCTGCTGAGCCTGCGCAGCCTGCACCAGCGAGTTCAGCGGCTGGCACAACTGCAGACCGCCGAAGAGCAGGCGCGCCGCGCGGTGCTCGCGCCGTCGATTTCGACTCCGACGGACGTGATGGTGCAGGCGAAAATCTTCTGGGCGGCGGGAGCGGACAGGGTTGCGCCGGTGGTGGTGCAACTGCCGCTTTCGGCCGACCCGGTGGAGCGGTCCAAGCAGGTGCTACAGGAGCTGATGACGAACCCTCCGACGCCCGACCAGCGCACGCTCCCTGCGGACGCTCTGCTGCTGAGTTTCTACATCCTTCCGGACGGCACGGCGATCGCGGATTTCTCCGATGCGCTCGCTTCCGAAACGCCCTCGGGAATCCTGAGCGAAACGATAGCCGTGGATTCGATTGCGGAGACGCTTCAGAGCAACGTGAGCGGCCTTCATCGGCTGAAAATCCTGATTCACGGGCAGGAAGTGGACACGCTCGCGGGCCACGTGGACCTGAGCGGCTTTTTCGACCTCAATCCGCCGAATGCGCCGCCGACGCAGCCATGAAGTTGTTGCGGGGCGATTGCGGGTGCAGTGAGGATGCGATTTTGTTCGGATTCTGTTGCAGGATTATGGGGACAAGTGCTTGATTTTCAGATCCATGGCCAATTGAAATACCGGCGCGCAGAGTTTTTGCAGGGCGCAGACAGTTCATCTTGACATGATTTCCTTGGGTGGTAGGCTGTGTAAATAATGAGCAAACGACAGTACACAATCGAGCTACCGGCTTCGGTGGGGCGGCGCGTGAACCGCGCTGCCAGGAGAGAAAGGCGGAATCCCTCCGACCTTGCGGTGGAAGCCTTTCGGTGGTATTTCTCTTCCCGTGAAATTCCGGTGGAGGTTCCCACGCCGGCCGAGATTCGCGCGATCCGTCGCGGCGAGGCCGCGCTGAAACGCGGCGATACCATCACACTCAATGCCCTCCGAAGAGAAGAAGAAATGGCTCGTCGTCCTCGCCGGTCCCGCGCGAAAATCTCTTAAACGGATTCCGCCTCCCGATCACGCCCGCGTCCGTGCCGCAATCGACGAAATGGAAAGCGATCCCTTTCGAGGGGACGTGAAATATCTAAGAGGTGAAAATGGGCTTCGCCGCCGTGTCGGGGACTGGCGAATTTTCTTCTATCTTCAGCGCGCGGAAAGGATCGTCTATATCACCGCGGTCGAGCGGCGAACTTCAACTACCTATTAGCTGCCATGGGCGTTTTTCGAGCTACGGGAGGGCCCGTGATTTTCCAGGGCGGATTATGTCGCACCTGCCCTTCATGCCTCAGGGTGAAAAGGGGCGACCCACAAAGGTCCAGCTTCCAGTCTTGTTGACACTGCCCGCCGCAGCCGTCAAACTGGCCTCCGAAACTTTCCTTCGAGCTTGAGCATGCGGCGGGGAATGGAGACGAGAGTTGCGAGCCGATGGACGCGCGGCCGATGATTTGCGGCCGGTGAAAATCACGCCGGATTTCATACCCAGCGCCGAAGGCAGCGTGCTGGTGGAGACGGGGCAGACGCGCGTGATTGTGACGGCGACGGTGGAGGACGGAGTGCCGTCGTTTTTGAAGGGTTCGGGCAAGGGCTGGGTGACCGGCGAATACGGCATGCTGCCGCGATCGACCGAGGAGCGCACGCCGCGCGAGTCCACGCGCGGGAGGCAGTCCGGGCGGACGCTGGAAATCCAGCGACTGATCGGGCGGACGCTGCGCGCGGTGACGGATTTGAAGGCGCTGGGCGACCGGACGGTGTGGCTCGATTGCGACGTGATCCAGGCGGATGGCGGGACGCGAACCGCGTCCATTACCGGGGCGTTCGTGGCGCTGGCGCTGGGGCTGGGGCGCATGGTGGCGGCAGGGATGCTGCGCGCGGTGCCGCTGGTGGATTCGGTGGCGGCGACAAGCGTGGGGATCGTGGACGACGAGTTTCTGCTGGACCTGGCGTACGAGGAAGACGCGCGCGCGCAGGTGGATATGAACGTGGTGATGACCGGCGGGGGGAAATTCGTCGAGGTGCAGGCCAGCGCCGAAGGGCGTCCCTACACGAACCGGGAATTGCAGAGCCTGATTGACCTGGCTGCGGGCGGGATTCGGCGTCTTACAGAGGCGCAGCAGGAATTGCTGCACATGAACTTCAGTGGGCGTGCGCGATAAAGCCGCCGCGCGCGGCGGATCCGTCCGAATTCTCTTGGCATCATCGAACCCGGGGAAGCTGCGCGAATATAGGCGGCTGGCCGGAGAGAGTGCGATCGAACTCGAACTGATCCCGGATTTCGGAAAACTGCCGGCGTTCGAGGAATCGGCACCGACGTTCGCGGAGAACAGCGCGGGAAAAGCGCTGCACTACAGCCGGTTCGTCGGCGAGGCGGTGCTGGCGGACGATTCGGGGCTGGTGGTGCCGGCGCTCGGCGGAGGGCCGGGAGTTCATTCGGCGCGGTACGCCGGAGCGGACGCGTCGGATGCGGACCGCGTGCGCAAACTGCTGCGCGAAATGGAAGACAAAGGGGGCCAGGAGCGCCGCGCGCGGTTCGTGTGCGCGACGGCGATCGCGCGACAGGGGCGCGTGCTGGCGGTGGTTTCTGATTCCGTGGAAGGAGTTCTTACGCCGGAGCCGCGCGGGGAGAACGGGTTCGGATACGACCCGATTTTTTTCTTCGGCGAGCTGGGACGCACGTTCGCGGAAATGCCGGCGGAAGAAAAGGATATCCACAGCCACAGGGGCAAGGCGTTTCGCAAGGCGCTGGGGCTTTTGACAGCGGCAAATTCGATGAATCCTCTGTAGAGCCCTTTTGCATCCAACCTGACGGACGCAAAATCGCTTGCCCCGGGAAGCCCTAGAGGAGTACAAGGGATTCCCTCACCTCGAGGTGACCCATGGCAACCTCCCAAGTTGCGCCGCAACGCCACGAGACGCTGCTCTTGAGAATGCGGGAGGCGCGGGCGCGGACCGATGCACTCTTCGAACTGCTGCCGCCCAATTCTTTTTACGAACGCGCCATTCCGGAGCGCCATCGCCTGATTTTCTATCTCGGGCACCTGGAGGCATTCGATTGGAACCTGCTCGCCGGCGCGCTGGGGCTTGAAACGCAAGACGCACAATTCGACAAGCTCTTCGCATTTGGAATTGATCCCGTGGGCGAGGGTCTGCCAACGGACGTGCCAGGCGACTGGCCGAATATCGCGCAGGTGGAGAAGTACAACCGGCGAGTGCGCGAGCGTTTGGACGAACGGCTAAGCGATCCGCGGGCATTGCAATCCGGCGGAGCGGAGCTTGCGGACGGAACCCTGCTGCACGCGGCCATCGAGCATAGGCTGATGCACGCGGAGACGCTTGCATACCTGCTCCACAACTTGGCGGTGGAAAAATTGATTCCGCATCCCGCGACGGCGGCCGATCCAAGGCCGGCTCCGCGGCAGGGGCAGGCTACGATTCCGGCAGGTATTGCCACGCTGGGACGTTCGCGCGACGAACGGCAAGGATTCGGCTGGGACAACGAGTTCGGCGTGCAGGAAGCGAAGGTGCCCAGCTTCTCGATTGACGTGTTCCCCGTCAGCAACCATGAGTACCTGAAATTCGTGCACGCGGGCGGATATGAAACGCCAGGCTACTGGAGGCCCGAAGACTGGGAATGGAAACAACGCCAACGAATGGAACATCCTCACCTTTGGATGCTGCGGTCGAGTTCCCGGGCGACGGACCCGGACACGCAGTGGGGATACCGGGCCATGTTCGGAACGATTGCCCTGCCGATGTCGTGGCCGGTGTACGTGAGCCACGCGGAGGCTTCGGCATTCGCGCGCTGGGCCAGGAAGAAGCTGCCGAGCGAAGAGCAGTGGCATCGCGCCGCCTATGGCACGCCGGAGGGAGCGGAGCGCGCGCATCCGTGGGGCGATGCTTCGCCCGACAGCCCATCGGATGAGCCGCGCGGCAATTTCCATCACCGGCGCTGGGATGCGGCTCCCGTGGACGCGCATCCGGCGGGCGTGAGCGCATTCGGGGTGCGGGATCTGGCGGGCAACGGATGGGAGTGGACCTCGACAACCTTCGCGCCGCTCGCGGGATTCAAGGCGTACGCGTTCTATCCCGGTTATTCGGCAAATTTCTTCGACGGAAAACATTTCGTGATGAAGGGCGGGTCGCATCGCACGGATGCGTGCATGGTGCGGCGATCGTTCCGCAACTGGTTCCAACCGCACTACCCCTACGTGTACGCCACTTTCCGCTGCGTGGAGGAATAGGCCATGGCATCGGCACCGCGAATGGCAACGGCAAATCCCGCGACGGAGACCATCGCCCGGTTCGCGTCCGAAGTGGCGGCGGGATTGGGCCAGCCGGGGCAGAAAGAGCTTCCCTCCAAATATCTTTACGACGAAACCGGCTCGGCGCTGTTCGATGCGATCTGCCTGCTGCCGGAATACGGGCTGAGCCGCGCGGGAATGCGTCTGCTGCAACGCCATTCCGGGGAAATCGTGAGCCGCGTGCCCGGCCCACTGCTGGTCGCGGAGTTGGGCAGCGGAAGCGGGCAGAAAACGCGCTGGCTGCTGGAAGCGCTGGCGCGGCGGCAACGGGTGAACTACTACCCGATCGATATTTCGTCGAGCGCGCTGTGGCGGTGCCAGCAGGAGCTGGGCCACATGGACGAGGTGAGCATCGTGGGATTCGAGCGCGCGTATCTGGACGGGCTGGAGGAAGTGGCCACGCGGCGGCGCGATGGTGAGCGGCTGCTGGTGCTCTTTCTGGGCAGCACGATTGGGAACTTCGACCGGCCCGCAGGCGAGCAATTCCTGCGCGAGGTGCGCGCGACGCTGCGCGAGGAGGACGCATTGCTGCTGGCCACGGACCTGGAAAAGCCGGTTGGCGTGCTGACGCGGGCGTACGACGACCCCCCGGGCGTTACGGCGGCCTTCAACAAGAATCTGCTGGCGCGAATCAACCGCGAACTGGACGGCGATTTCGATCTGGGGCGCTTCGAGCACACCGTGCGCTGGGACGAGTCCGAGCGGCGCATCGAAATGCACCTGCGGTCCACAGTGTGGCAGCGCGTGACGATCCGCAAGGCGGGGCTGCGGTTCTATCTTCGCGAAGGCGAGACCATCTGGACGGAAAGCTCGCATAAATACAATCTCGGGGAAGTGGTCCGCATGGGCGAGCGCACGGGTTACCGGTGCGCCGCGCAGTGGATGGATGAAGAGTGGCCCTTCGCGCAAAGCCTCTTCTTCGCGGTGTAAGTCGGCGCGTATTTGTCCCGGCCGTACGTAGTGGGGAGGGAGCCCCCGACTTTCAGTCGGGGGAGCAGGCCCTTTAGGGCCTGCGAAAGAAGCTTCAACATAGAATGGGCTTTAGCCCCGGGAACTCCGCTCCGTGATCTAGAACTTCCATTTTTGATATGCCGCTCGCGCCCCAAGAAACGCGTACTTACTTCGTAACTTCCGCTACGTGGAGCAGAAAATCGATTCTGCAATCCCATCCTCTCTGCGATCTTCTGCTGGACGTCCTTCGCGAAAATCGGGCCAAACAGAGGTTCGAGATGCATGAGTTCGTCTTTATGCCGGATCATGTTCACTTCATTCTCACGCCTGCTCCGCTCGTATCGCTTGAGAAAGCAATCCAGTTCATCAAAGGAGGGTTCTCGTATCGCGCAAAGAAGGAGCTGAACCTCCATGGCGAAATATGGCAGAAAGGCTACAACGAGCACAGGATCAAGGACGCGGGCGAGTACGCGCAACACGCCGAATATATTTGGATGAATCCTGTCAATGCAGGATTGGTGGAGCGGCCTGAGGACTACCTATATTCGTCTGCGCGATTGAAGGCGGAGGTTGATCCGGCGCCGATTCAATTTCAGGGGAAGTCCCGGGGCTAAAGCCCCACATTATTTGACGAGCTTCCTTCGCAGGCCCTGAAGGGCCTGCTCCCCCGACTGAAAGTCGGGGGCTCCCTCCGAAACCTGGTGCTCCCTCCGAAACCCGCGTGCTCCCTCCGAAACCTGCGGGCTCCCTCCGAAACCTGCGTGCTCCCTCCGAAACCCGCGTGCTCCCTCCGAACCCCGCGTGCTCCCTCCGAAACCCGCGTGCTCCCTCCGAAACCCGCGTGCTCCCTCCGAAACCCGCGTGCTCCCTCCGAAACCCGCGACATCTCGGAGAGGCCACCCCCGCATTCATGCCGGGGAAGGAGCAATCCAGCACTCGGCGAGAGGATTGCGCTTCCATGTCTCTGGCTTTAGCCGCGGCGTTTAGGTGGAGGGCGCCTGCGTCGGACGAGCTCGCTCATGTTATAGTTCGAACCCTCATGGCCGTCAGAAAAACCAAGAAATCGGTGGCGAAAAAGACCGCGGCGGCGCGGAAGGCTTTGCGCGCGCTACCGTCCAAAAGGGGAGCGCGAAGCGGCGGCGTGGGTCGAGGGACGAATCCCGCGCGCGTGCGGGCCATTCTGAAGAAGCTCGATGAGGCTTATCCCGCAGCCACCTGCGCGCTGAAGCACGAAAACGCGTTTCAACTGCTGGTCGCGACGATTCTCTCGGCGCAGTCCACGGACGTCACCGTGAACCAAGTGACTCCGGCGCTTTTCCACAAGTATCCAAATCCCGCGGCCCTGGCCTATGCCAACCCGAGCGAGGTCGAGCAGGAAATTCACTCGACGGGGTTCTTCCGCAATAAGACGAAATCCATCATGGGCGCGAGCAAGAAAATCGTCGAGGAGTTTCACGGGCAGGTGCCGCGAACAATGGAAGAACTGCTCACGCTGCCGGGCGTGGCGAGAAAGACGGCCAACGTGGTGCTGGGCACGGCCTTCGGCGTCGCGTCCGGCGTGGTGGTGGACACGCACGTGCAGCGGCTGGCGCAGCGGCTCGATTTGAGCAAGAACACCGATCCAAAAAAAATCGAGCAGGATTTGATGCAGGCGATTCCGCGCGACAAATGGATTCTATTCGCGCATCAATTGATCTGGCACGGACGGCGTGTGTGCCAGGCGCGCAAGCCCAAGTGCATCGAGTGCAATCTCGATTCGTTGTGCTACTCGAAAGACAAAACGAATTGAGCCTCCGGAACTAGTGGGAGGCGCTGGGGCCGGGGCGCGGATTGAATCCCGACATAGACGATCCTCCAGATGGCGTTCGAGCCATCGTCGGTGACAAGCAGTGAACCATCATGGGCCACGGTGATGCCCACGGGGCGGCCCCAGACGTTGCCGTCCGGCAGGATGAATCCGGTCACAAAATCCTGGTACTCTCCCGTGGCGTGGCCCGTATGGTGCAGGGGCACGCGAATAACTTCGTAGCCTGCGCGTACGGAGCGGTTCCACGAGCCGTGCTCGGAAGCAAAAAGATCGCCCCGATATTTTGTGGGAAATTGATGGGCTTCATAAAACGTGATGCCGAGCGAGGCGTTGTGGGGCTGGAGGATCACGTCCGGTGTAATGACCTTGTCCTTCAACTCCGGGTGCGTGCCATCATGGCGCGGGTCCTGGTGGCCGCCCATGTACCACCACGGCCAGCCATAAAATCCGCCGTCCTCGACATGCGTGATGTAGTCCGGAACCAGATTGTCGCCGAGGCCGTCCCGCTCGTTCACCGAACACCATAGCTCGCCGGTCTGCGGATTTATGGCAATTCCACCGCCACAATTGCGGAGTCCATACGCGTAAATACGCATGCCGGAACCATCGGGATTAAATTCGAGAATGTCCGCGCGATCTTTTTCGGCAGGAGTGGTATCGGGGTCATCCACGTTTGACGCGGAGCCTACGGCGACGAACATTTTCGTGCCGTCCGGGGAAAAAACAATGGGCCGAGTCCAATGGTTGCGTACGCCGGGGACGTCCACGATGTGCTCGGCGGGACCGCGCGCTTTCAAATCGCCGTTCTGGTAAGGGAAGCGCACGATGGATCCCGTATTGCCGACGTAGACCCATTGCGGGTCTGGGCCCGGAGGATAGAAGGCGATGCCATAAGGGCTGCTGAGGCCGGTGGCGAAGACGGAAGTCGTCACAGCCCTGCCGTGTGGCGAAATGCCGCGAAAGAGGATGATATTGCCCGGACCGCTTTCGGCGACAAAAAAGTCGCCGTTCGGGGCCGTGGTGATCAGGCGCGGGTTATGCAGGCCCGTGGCGTAACGCTCGACGAGGAAGCCCGCGGGGGCCTTGGGCCAGACGCCTGTGGGGCGCGGGACGATGGTCGGGCTGTTATCCACCGATGGGGTGACAAAAGGCGCAGGAAGATCCTGGACGGTAATCTTGTGAACGACGCCGGGCTCCTCGAAGCGATAGTCGGTGAAGGGATGTGGGGGAAGCGGGTCATGCGCTTCGCTGGGACCTGCAGACGGCGCAAAGCCCGGCGCTGGGACGGGCGGATGCGCGCTCGCGAGCGCTTTCAGATAGGTGACCAATTGCCAGCGCTGCCGCTCCGGCAGGCGCGCCCAGGAAGGCATGCCATTGGCGAGCATCGCCCTTCGTGAGGTACCAAAAAATCTCACCGTCCATGGCCCGCTGCACCGGCCCTTTGGCTAGGGAGGGAATATTGGCGATTCCCTGGCCTCTCGCGCCATGGCAGGCGGAACAGTTCCTGGCGTAGAGATTTGCGCCGGCTTGCGCGGCATCCGGCTGGCCCGCATAAGGATTCTTCACCTGGACGGCTTCGGCGGGTGCATTGTGGAAGCGGGAGGTCTGAGCCGTGACGGGCGAATGGAAAAAAACAGCAGACAGACCGAGTAGAAAAATGGCGCATGGAATTAGGACTAGAAAGGCTTTGGGAGATCGAGGGGGCGGGGTCGTCAAGGGTTCATCCTCCTACGCGAATATAACAGTAACATTTGATGTGAGATCATTGAAAACGAGGCCACCGAGCGCAGTCGCCTCCGGCGAAGGATACAGGGAAACCAGCGGCTTGCGGGCAAGTTCCAACGTGACTGCGCATGGGGGACGATTGGCATGGTACTAGAACCTAAGAACATTGTACTAGGTGTGATTCCCATCACATTTTTCTTCTTGCTTTTTGTTTTACGCGCGTAATAATTCGTGCCAGACCCGCATGGGGTAGGAGGGCTTCATCTATGAAGCCTGAAATGCGGCACTTACGGTTGGTTCTGCATTTTCACAGTTCAAGTCTGGATTGGTACGGGTGTTTTACTTGTGAGTCGGCGGCATAGCGGGGGTTGGTTTCAGTATCAAAAAAGGGAGGTGGGCCTTGGGATTCCGTCACGAGTTGCAACGCGCAAGACTGCCCCACAAGGGGCGCACCGTGGAGGCGTTCTTCTCAAGGCTTAGACCGCCCAGTACGGTCCTAGCCTCCTTTGTTATTTTGGGGCTACTCGTCTTTGGGATGCTGCCGACAAGAGCAGCCCAAGTAGTCACAGGGTCAATCAGTGGCCGCGCTGTGGATCCAACCGACGCTGCTGTGCCTGACGCAAACGTGACGCTATCCAATGAGGGCACTTCTGCTGTTCTGACAACAACGACTACGGATGAAGGGGCATTCCGGTTCATCTTGCTTCCGGTAGGAAATTACGACCTGCAAATCAGAAAGAGCGGTTTCAAGACGCTCAAAATGACGCGTGTCGAGGCACAGGCCAACTTTGAGAACGCACTGGGAGACCTGAAGCTGGAAATCGGGGAGGGAAGCAGCACGGTCGAAGTGACGGCAGCGCCTCCCCTGATTGAAGCGACAACGGCGCAGGTGACCACCGTTTTCGAGGGCGAGGCGCTCCAATCTTTCCCCGGAGTCCAGGAAAACCAAGGGTTGGATTTTCTGGCATTGCAGGTGCCCGGCGTGGGGAACGACCGCGACAACAGTTACGCGAATGCAAATGGCATCGGGTTTTCGGTGAACGGCCTTAGGGGCCGGGAGAACGACCAGCAAATCGACGGACAGAACAACAACGACAACTCGGTGACGGGTCCGAACATATTCGTCGGCAACGTGGACTTCGTCGAGGAATACGACATCACGACGAACAATTTCGGGCCGGAGTTCGGCCGAAACGCGGGTTCGGTGGTCAACGAGGTGACCAAGTCGGGGACGAATAACTGGCACGGGACGGTGGCCGGAACGGAAACGAACTCAGTTCTGACGAGTCTCGATAATTTCGAGACAGCTGAAGGTTTGACGAAACCTCCACGCTTTAACCAGGAATTCACGAGCGGGACCATCGGCGGGCCGATTTGGAAGGACAAGGTGTTTTTCTTCGGGGGTTTCGACGATGAAATTAACTCCTCGAATGGCCTGGTTACGTCGCAGCAATACTTGACCCCCACGCCCGCGGGAGTGGCGGAATTGGCCAGTTGTTTTCCGGGGAGCACGAGCGTGACCGCACTCGAGAATTATGGACCCTTTGCCATTCCGGGAGGAAACCCGATGGTCGCAGCCGGGACGACGACAACAACGTACTATGACTTCCCACCCGTGCCCAATGCGGTGGATCCGGGTCCGGGGCCAACCACGGGCGATCCCGCGTGCGGCTATGATGTGGGAGGAGTCTCGCGCATACTCCCCGACGGCTTCCATGAGTATGACTGGATTACGCGCATGGACGTGCACATCAGCAGCGCCGATTCCTTCTTCGCACGGTTCCTCTTCCAAAAAGAGATCTACTTCAACCAAGCCTTCACGGCCACCAACCAGGCGGGCGGATATCCCGTAAATGTTCCCTCCTTTTCCAGCGAATGGCTGGCGGCCTGGACGCATATATTCAGCAACCGGCTGGTGAACGAATTCCGGCTGAGTTATGGCCGGATCAACGTACCGTTCGGCGGGAACACCGTCGGAAATACGGTTCCCCTCCCGGGCGCACTTGGCAGCGCACTGACAAGCGTTACCTTCGAGTCGAGCGCCCTCATGCCATTCGGCCCCCCGAATGATGCGCCGCAAAGCCGCATCGTGAACACGTATCAGCTCCAGGACAACCTCGACTACACCGTGGGACGGCACCAGTTGAAGATGGGAGCCAACATCACGCTGCAGAAATCCTCGAACATCTTTCTGCCGAGTTACAATGGAACATTCACATACGCGGATTGGGGATCATATGCCGCCAGCGGCCTTCCCCCCGCGGATCCGTATTTTGTTCCTCCGGTTTCGGTCTCGATCACCCAGGGCAATCCAACGTCCGATTTCAAGGAGTGGGACACTTTTCTCTATTTTGGCGACGACTGGAAGGTAAGGGACAATTTGACGCTGAATCTGGGCTTGACGTGGTCGTTTTACGGCCAGCCCGCCAATGTGCTCCACCGAGTGACCGTAGCGCAGCAAACGGGGCCGGATCCCTTCTGGGACACGTCGTTGCCTCTTTCGGCCACCACATCCCCGGAGCTATCGTCCGTGAAGGACCTCTTCGGTCCAAGCATCGGATTCGCGTGGTCACCGGGATTCAGTTGGCTGGGCGGTGGCCGAACGGTGATCCGAGGCGGTTATCGCCTGACCTATGACCCCGCGTATTACAATACTTTCCTACTGGCTCAAGTTTCCGCTCCCGTCGTATTGTCGCAGACCTTGATTGCCCCGGCGATGGGGCTTCCCGCGGCGCCATTCGGTTCGGCGATTCGTTCCGAATTTGCGGCGGACATAACACCGGGCGTCTTCGATCCGCGGAACTTTGATCGCACGGTGGTCCCCAACAATTTCGGTCCGGACCGCGTGCATGAATGGTCGCTGGGTATCCAGCGCCAGGTGACGACAAATTCCGCGGTGGAGGTGCGCTACGTGGGGAACCACGGCTGGGACCTATTTCAATCCATCAATGCGAACCCCTATATCTTAGGTCTGGCGACGTCATATCCGGCGCTGGTTCCCCCGGGCGTGACGCCATGCACAACGCCACTTCCCACGGTTCCCAATGCCTTTGGCACAATCAATTGCAGCGAGGGCGTGACGGACGAAACCGCAAACACGGGATTTTCGAACTACAACGCGTTGCAGGCGCAGTTTCGCGCTACCAATCTGGCTCACCAGTTGACGCTCGTGTCGTCGTACACATGGAGCAAGACGCTCGATAACGTCAGCGAAATCTTCAGCACGTTTGCCGCGGGCAACACCATCGCGTACTCGCAGAACCCCCTCAATTACAAGGGCCAGGAATATGGATTATCGGGGATTGATTTCCCGCATACCTGGACGCTCACATTTGTCGAGGATGTTCCGTTCCTGCGCGCGCAGCGTGGAGTGGTGGGGCATGTCCTGGGCGGCTGGGGCATCGCCGGAAGCTACGTGCTCCAGTCGGGGCAGGGATTCACACCCTCGCAGTACGAAACAAACTATTACACCGGTGGGGTGGCGAACGACACAGCCTTTGACCTTGCGAACATCGGCGTCCCGGAGACGTCCCGTCCCTTTGTGGGGAGCATGAGCGCTCCACAAACGCAGGTGGGGATTTATGCGGCGGACGCCTGCGTCATTACTGGCGTAGGTTGCGGAGACCCTGCCAACGAGCTGATCAGCTTAAACAGCGCGAACGCCACGGGGACTGACGTGCCGGTTACCAAGAGCCAGGTCCGCTTCATAGCCAACGGCGCGGAAGCCGACGCGATTTTCGGCATGCCGTTTGGGAACGCGGGACGAAACAGCGTCCGCGACAACTGGACCAACGTGGGCAATTTCGAACTGTTCAAGAATACCAAGGTGGGGGAACGCGTCAATGTGCAGTGGCACATGACCATGAACAATGTCTTCAACCATCCCCAATACGGCACCACATCATTCGTCGGGATCGATCCGTTCATCGAAGATGCCGGCATTAGCTTTGCCGACCCTCGCGTCGAGTCCAGCGCCAACAACAACTGTCCGGCTGGCGTGCGCTGCGTATTCTTTGGGCTGAAGATCATTTACTGACGCGACGGAATATTTCGAGGGCTTTCCCGCGCCGGGGCTGGCGCTATACGCCATCCCGCGGCTTCTCCTTACGGACGAAGATGTTGTCCTGTGTGGGCTCCGCGTCACATTCGATGGCGATGGTCGAGACCGGATAATCGGGCGCTTCGACCGGGAGGCCGGTGAGGCGCACGCGGAAGCGGTCCTGCTGGAATTTCACTTCATGGCCGGTGGAAAGCATGCGCGCGGATTTCACCTGCGCCATCAGGCCGGTGATGGCGACATAATCGCCGGGCCAAAAGTGAACGTGCATATAGAGCGTGTTGCCCTTGCGCGTGAAGCTGGCGTAATTCGAGCGGCGCGGCTGGCAGAGGTCCGATTCGTAGATGGATTCGCCATTGCGCCGAAGCCACTCGCCCACTTCGGTGAGCACGCGGACTTCGGCGAGCGGGACAGAGCCATCCGCGTGCGGGCCGATATTGAGGAGATAGTTTCCGCCGTCGCGCGCGCAGGAAATCAGATTCTGAAGAATGCGGCGCGAGCTTTTCCAGTCGTTGTCCGCGCGCTGAAACCCCCAGCTATCGTTGATGGTCATGCAGGATTCCCAGGCGCGGCCCTCTTGCGCGGCGGTGATCTGCTGCTCGGGCGTGGAGAAATCACCGGGAAGTTTGTTGCGGTTGTTGACGATGATGTCGGGCTGGAGCTGGAAAACCATCTGATTCATGCGGTCCGACTCCCAGCCCTGGGCGTCGAGGGGCCAGGCGACATCGTACCAGAGGACATCAATCTTTCCATAATTGGTCATGAGTTCGCGGATCAGGCCGTGCGTGTATTCGACGAAACGCTTGCGAGCGTCTTCGTCGTCCGCGCAGCGTGCGCCATCGGGGTGGTGCCAATCCATCAGCGAGTAGTAGAAGCCGACGCGCAAGCCTTCCGCGCGCGCGGCCTCGACATATTCCTTTACGAGGTCGCGTCCCGGACCCTGCTTGGGCGCGCAGTAATCGGTGTATTGGGAAGCGTCGAAATTGCAGAAGCCTTCGTGGTGCTTGGTGGTCATCACCATATATTTCTGGCCGGCCTGCCTCGCGAGCCGGGCCCAGGCGCGCGCGGCATGAGGCACAGGCTTGAACCGTTTGGCGAGCGGGGCATATTCGCTGACGGGGATGCCTTCATTTTCCATCACCCATTCGGCGCGGCCGAGTATACTGTACAGAGCCCCAATGAATGAACATACCGAAGCGGGCCTCGCGCCACCATTTCATGCGACGAATGCGGTCGGCGATTTGCTCGGGCGACTCTGGCGGTTCCGGCGGCGCCTGGGACTGGGACGGAAGCTCCTGCGGCTCGGCCAGGCGAGCAGCCGCGCTCAAGGGAGCGGCGGATGCGGCCGCCAGCGTGGCGAGAGATGCGCCCGTGCCGGCGAGCCAGTCCCTTCGCGTGATGCCATTCGGATTCACCATGGTTTTCTCCTTTTGCCGCGCGCGATGCTCCCTTATTTCCGCAATTTGAAAATTCTCTCCATTAGCAGCCACTTCTCGCCGCGCTTTGCCTGCGGAAGCGCCTGCTGGAATTTCCACATCAGCGCTTCCCATTCCTGAACCTTGGGATTGAGCCGATCGGCCGCGGCCTTGGCCTCGAACGAGAAATGCTCGTTCACTTCCATAATCATGAAGAGGCGCGCGCCGAGCAGGTGGATTTCGAGGTCCTCGATGCCCGCGTCCTTGAGGCTTGCGGTGATCTCGGGCCAGACGCGCTGGTGCCAACGCCTGTATTCGGCGATCAATTGCGGATCGTCTTTCAAGTCGAGCGTCAAGCAGTAGCGTCTCTTCATTGGCGTTCCCTCACGTTTGCGCGGCGGGCGCGACGCCGGCGGCCGGTTTGTAACCAAGCGTTGCGAAATAAAGGACGTAGATGTAGCAGATCAAGGGAACGACAAACGCGGTCTGCATGTTGCTCAGGTCCGAGATGCGGCCCATGATCGCCGGGATGACCGCGCCTCCCATGATGGACATCACCAGGAGCGAGGAGCCGATCTTGGTGTATGGCCCAAGGTTCCTGATGCTCAAGGCGAAGATTGTCGGGAACATGATGGAATGGAACAAGCCGAGCAACACGACAGCGATACAGGGACGAGGCCCGACCCAAGCAGCGCAATCAAAGCGCAAACCATGGAAGCCGCTGCACATGCGGAAAGCAGTCGCGCGGGCGCTATCAACTTCATCAGGGCGGAGCCGCCGAAACGGCCGAGCATGAATCCCGAGAGATGTCCGAGCAAATACCAACCGGCCAATTTCTCGGACGTACCGGGCAAGACGTGTTGCGCGAAGCGTATCACGAAGCTGGAGACTCCCACCTGCGCACCCACATAAAAGAACTGCGCGATCACGCCCTTTACCAAGTGCCTGTGCGAAAGAACACCCATGAGCTCCGCTTCCGATGAGTTTGAAGGAGAATCGCCGGTGCGGTCAACGACGTCCGGCAAGTGCGCACGGAAAATGAGCGCGCCAATCACCAGGAAAAACCCCGCCATCATTACATACGGAAGCCGCACGGTGCTTAGCTCCGTCTGGCGATAGGATTGCAACTGCGCCGCCGTCATGGCCGCCAACTGCGCGGGTGTCAGCTGGGCGCTGGTGAGAATGTGCCCGCGGCCAAGAAGTGCGGCGCAGACGGCTCCCACGGAATTGAAGGATTGACAGAAGTTCAGGCGGCGTTCCGAGCTTTCGGCCGGACCGAGAATGGTGACGTACGGGTTGGAAGCCACCTCGAGAAAGCTCTGGCCGCAGGCCATCACGAAAAGCGCGACGAGGAAAAGCATATATACGCCGACATAGGATACGGGCACGAAGAGCAGAGCGCCCGTGGCGCAAAGGGACAAGCCAATCAAAATTCCTTTCTTGTAGCCAATGCGCTCCATGAGCCGGCCTGCGGGAAACGCGGCGAGGCAATATCCGCCGAAGAACGCAAACTGAATGAAAGAGGACTGAAAATCGGTCAGGGAGAAGGCTTTCTTGAAGTGCGGAACGAGAACGTCATTCAAGGTGACGCCGAACGCCCACAGGAAAAATAAACATGGTGATCAACGCCAGCGGGGCAAAATATTTGCGCTCCGTCAGCGGGACGGATACGCGCGGCTTGGCATAAGACTCCATGGCTGGTGGCATCTATACGTATCCACTATGTCAGTGCACGGTCCAGGTGGACGTAACCGCCATCCACGAACAGGTGCTGGCCCGTAATGTGGCTCGCCTGGGACGAAATCAGAAATAGCGCCATCGCCGCGATTTCCTCCGGCTCCGTCATGCGCTGGCCCAAAGGAATTCGGGAAACGACCTGTTTCAGTTTTTCGGCGGGATCGGGAAAAGTTTCGAGCCATTGGCGATAGAGCGGCGTCATGACTTCCGCGGGAACCACGGCGTTCACGCGGATGCCGTACGGCAGCAGCTCGACGGCCCATTCGCGCGTGAGGGCCAGGATGGCGCCCTTCGCCGAAGCGTAGCCGGAAGTGTTCCCCTGTCCCGTGACGGCGGTCTTCGAGCTGATATTGACGATCGAGCCGCGGCTTTTCTTCAAATGCGGCAGCGCGTAGTGCGCCATGCCGTAGTAATGGAGCAGATTGCGCTGGAGCGAGGCGAGATACTTTTCCGGATCGCCGGATTCCAGGCCAACGCCATCGTTGACGCCCGCGTTGTTCACCAGCGCGTCGAGCCGGCCGAAACTCTGGATGGTACGCTCGACCGCCAGCCTGCAACTTTCCGGAGCCGTAAGTTCGGCGACAATCAAGCCGCTTTCCACGCCGGACGCCCGCAGCGCGGCTTGCAACTGCCCGCCCGCAGCCGCATCACAATCCACGATCACCGGAATCGCGCCCTCCTGCCCGGCAGCCCGGGAGATTGCCGCGCCAATTCCCTTCGCGCCGCCGGTGATGAGGACGACCTTGTCCTTGAGCTCTAGGTCCATTCAGCGCCTGCTTCCAGCCCGTAAAAACGGGCCGCATTCAAACCGAAAATTTTGTCCTTATCTCCACCGTCGAGCGTACTGGTGTAATCCACGATGAGCTGCTTAACTTGCCGGTACGTTGCGGCGAGGAGGCAAACGGGCCAATCGGAGCCGAACATCAGGCGGTCGGCGCCGAAGGCTTGGAAGACGACATCGAGAAAGGGCCTGAAATCCTCGGCGTGCCAGGATCGCCAATCCGCCTCGGTGACCAGCCCGGAAAGCTTGCAATAAACATTCGGATTTTCCGCCAGCGCCTCGATCTGCGTGGTCCAGGAGGCGATTTCCCGTGTGCCGATCGCGGGCTTGCCCATGTGGTCCATCACAAATTGCTGCTCGGGGAATTGCCGCGCCAGCGCGACGGCCGCGGGCAATTGCCGGGGATAAACAAGAATGTCGTAGGTGAAGCCGAATTCCTGAAGAGAGGAAATTCCGCGCGAGAAATCCTCGCGCAGCAGAAAGCGGTCGTCCGGTTCCGCTTGCGCGACATGCCGGAAGCCGCGAAGCTTCTCGAACCGGGAAAAATATTCCAGGCGCTCGGGTAGATCGGGAGAACAAAGGTCCACCCAGCCCACTACGCCGGCAATCGCGCTGTGCTGCGCCGCCAGCTCGAGAAGGAAGAGCGTTTCGCTCTCGGAGGAATCGGCCTGCACGGCTATACAGGCGTCCATATCGTTCGCAGCCATCTCGCGGAGGAGCTCGCCGGGCAAATAATCCCTTTTCAGCATGGACATCTCATCGGTGATCCAGGCGTCCCTTTGCGCGTTGTACCGCCAGAAGTGCTGGTGCGCATCAATTTTCATGGCAGAATCATCCGGCCCCGCACAGGCGCCGCGCGTCAGCCGCGGAGCCGCAGAAAACCCCCGTCGAGCGGATAATCGGTTCCTGTGACGAAAGCGGCCTCATCGGAACACAAAAACAAAGCCAGCGAGGCAACCTCATCCGGATTCGCCATTCTTCCCACCGGCTGCGACTTGGCCAGCTTCGCAAACATCTCCTCTTCATGGCCGGGATAATTGCGGCGCAAATAGCCGTCCACAAAGGGCGTATGAACCCGGGCGGGAGAAATGCAATTGCAGCGAATGTTGTGGTCCACATAGTCTCTCGCGACCGAATAGGTCATGGCCACCACGGCGCCCTTGCTCATGGAATAGGCGAAGCGCTCCGCGAGGCCCGCGGAAGCTGCGATGGAGGCCAGGTTGAGAATCACTCCGCCTCCTTGCGCTTTCATGTGGCCGATGGCGGCGGCCATGCAGTTGTACATGCCCTTCACGTTCACGCGGAAGACAGCGTCGAAATCGGCTTCGGTGGTGGTTTCGAGCGTGCCGATATGCGAAATGCCGGCGTTGTTCACCAGGATGTGAATCCGATCCCGGCGAAAAATATCCTGGAATGTCGTTTGCACCTGGGCGCGGTTCGAAACATCACAGGCATGAAAAGAAGCTTTTCCGCCGGAGGCGGCGATCTGGCGGACTGTGGCCTCCGCTCCCGCCGCATCCAGGTCCAAGATGCGCACGGCGGCGCCGCTCGAGGCAAAGGTTTGCGCGATGGCGCGGCCGATCCCGCTGCCTCCACCGGTAATGACGGCGACCTTGCCGTCCAGCCTGAAATTTCCCGCCTTGGTGGCGCCGACGCTCACAACGACACGCCTCTCTTCCAAGGAATGAAATCATCCTGAGCGAGCAGCTCGGCTTGGGTGCGAACCTCTCCACTGGCAACGCGGAGCACAAGCTCCAGGATTTCATCTCCCGTTTGCTCGATAGTCTTCTCGCCTGAAATAATGGCGCCGGCGTCGAAGTCAATGATGTCCGCCATTCGCTGGGCCAGCCTTGAATTCGTGGAAATCTTCAGCACGGGCGCAATCGGATTGCCCGTGGGAGTTCCCAGTCCAGTGGTGAATAGGACGGCGGTGGCACCCGCGCCCACCTGCGCGGTCACACATTCCACGTCGCTGCCGGGCGTGCACTGAAGGTTCAATCCCGGCACAGTGGAGGCTTCCGGATAATCGAGCACCGCCGTCACGGGCGATGTGCCCCCCTTTTTCGCCGCGCCGGCGGATTTCATTGCATCGGTAATCAATCCATCGCGGATATTTCCGGGAGAAGGATTCATATCGAAGCCGGAGTGAACTGCCTTGGCCCTGGCAGCGTAGTTGCGCATAAGTTGGATGAACCGCGCAGCCACTTCCGGCGTCGCGCTGCGGTCAATCAGCTCCTGTTCCACGCCACAAAGCTCCGGAAACTCGGAAAGGATGGACCGCGCTCCGAGAGCCGCCAGGAGATCGGCCGCGCGGCCGACGGCCGGATTCGCCGAAATGCCCGAGAAACCGTCGGAGCCGCCACATTTCAAGCCGATACACAGGCGGGAAATAGGCGCGGGCGCGCGGCGGGATTCGCCGGCCTCGGCCAGGCCGAGGAACGTCCGCCGAATCGCTTCGGAGAGCATGGCGAATTCCGAGCCGCTGGCCTGCTGCTCGAGAACGATAAGCGGTTTATCGAATCGCGGGTTGCGCATGCGGATTTGCTCGTGAAGGATGGCGGCCTGCGAGTGCTGGCAGCCCAGGCTCAGGACGGTTGCGCCGGCGACGTTCGGGTGATGAATATATCCCGCCAGAAGCCCGCATAGATTAATGGCGTCTTCGCGCGTTCCGCCGCAGCCCTGTTCATGCGTGAGGAATTTGATTCCGTCGAAATTCTCGAAAGGCGTGGAGCGGCGCGGCGCGGATTTTTTTTCTTCCGCGCGGTGCGCACGGATTTCGTCAAACCGCCGTTCGCGATAGAGCCGCGCCAGTTCCGCCACCTGCTGGCGATAGACCGGCGGCGGAGCGAATCCCAATTCCTCCTCGAAAGCCTGCTTCAGCATGCCGATATTGCGGTTTTCACAAAAAACAAGCGGCACAACCAGCCAGTAATTTCGCGTGCCCACCTGGCCGTCGGAGCGGTGGTAGCCCAGGAACGTGCGCTCGTGCCATCGGGACACGTCCGGAGCAACCCAGCGGTACTCTCCGGATTTTTCGTGGAAGGGAGCCGCGTCGTGCCGGACGTTTCGCGTGGTAATCACTTCCCCCCGCCGGAGGGGTTCCACAGCTTTGCCCACAAGGACTCCATAGAAGATGACGGAGCTGCCCGGCGCGAGATTCTCGACGGCAAACTTGTGCTTCGCTGGGACGGCCGTCACCAGCTCGCACTCCCCGCCTTCAAAGTGAACGGAGGCGCCCTTCGGCAGGTCTTCGAGGGCTACCGCGATGTTGTCCCGCGGGTCCAGTTTCAGGACGCTGCTATGCACGGCACTCTTGCCGGTCATCTTTCCCTTCAAATGCGCAGGCGCACGCGCCGAATCTTCGGCCTGCCGCTCGCAAGCTGACGCCGCAAGATTTGCCGGCGTGGTGTCCTATTTCTTTACCTCTATGAGCACGGCACCCCGGCGCGGGACATTGGCCGTAAAGCTGCCGCTAAATCGTCCCAGGTCCTTGTGCTGCCAAAGATCGCGCACTCGCACGGAACCCGAGAAGCCGAGAGCCTTGAAGCTCACGTTCATGGGATTGCTCCGATTCGCCGCGGTTGAATAGCGCGACGGCGACGCTGCCATGCGCCAGCGGCTTGGCCCAAACTTCGAGCGGCCCTTCTTCGGCGATGCGGCGTCCCTCGATTCCCCTGGGGTCCTGGTCCACGGCGATCACTTCCTTGTTCGTGAGGATCGCGAGCGTCTCGGGAGTCATCTGCGAGAGGTCGTTCCCGGCAAGCAGCGGCGCAGCCAGAATACACCACAAGGTCATGTGCGTGATGTACTCGTCGGGCTTCATTCCTCCGTTGCCGATCTCGAGCATGTCCGGATCGTTCCAATGTCCCGGGCCGGCGAATTTTTCCAGGCCGTTTTGCTGGAAGCCGATCAGGGACATGCGGTCGTAGGTGTCCTTGATGTCGCCAGTGGTTCGCCAGAGATTGGCTCCCACGGACGCGCCCCAGCGCCACACCATGCCGAGCCCGTACTGGCACAGGCTGTAGACAATGGGGCGGCCCGTGCGCGCGAGCGCGTCGTGCATTTTCCTGTAGACGTCGGGCATTTGGTCCGGGGTGTATACGGTCGCGGCGCTGCACCAATCGTACTTCAGATAATCGAAACCCCAGGCTGCGTACTGCTGGGCGTCCTGCTCTTCATGGCCGTAACTTCCCTCGAATCCGGCGCAGGTTTTCGGTCCGGGCGAAGAATAAATCCCGATCTTGAGTCCCTTGGCGTGGACATAATCCGCGAGCGCCTTCATGTCTCCGAACCTTTCATTCGCCTGGATCATGCCACTGGAATCGCGCACACCCTGCCAGCAGTCGTCAATGTTGACATAGACGTAGCCGGCATCCTTCATCCCGTTTGTGGCCATGGCGTCCGCGGCGGCGCGCACATCCGCAGCGGTCACTTTGCAGTGGAAATGGTTCCAACTGTTCCAGCCCATCGGCGGGGTCGCGGCAACCGGCGGGCCGGCAGCATGCACTGGCAAGGACAAGAGAAATAGAAGCCAGAGCCACAGCGCGCGTTTCATTATCCGAACCTCCCCGCAGCCTATTGCGTTGCCCGGCCCACAAGCTGATACGCCCTTTGAACGGATTTTGTCAATTCTTTCGGGTATTCGAGGCAACCGGGGATGGGAACGAAGCCGAACGCGGCCTTCAGCAATACGATGGTTATGCGGCATTTATAAGGGGGTGGTTTCATTTTTCGCTTGACATTGGGAAACCATCTCATAGTATGGCACGCATGGCAAGGCCCAGTTCAGGGGTTTCCGTCTACCGCGTGCAGGTACTTGACCGCGCATTAGCCATCCTTGACGTCCTAGGAAGCCGCCAGGGCGATTGCAGCCTCGCCGATTTGTGCACCGCATTGCGCCTGCACAAGAGCACTGTCCACCGGCTGATGATGGCGCTCGAGCGGCACAGTCTGGTGGACAAGAATCCCGAAACGGGAAGATACCGTTTGGGACTCAAGCTCTTCGAGCTTGGCTCAAAAGCAATTGCGGCGCTGGACCTCCGGGAACACTCCCTGCCTTATCTGACACGCCTCCAACGCGAGACGGATGAGACGGTGAACTTTGGGATTCTCGACCAGGGGGAAGTGGTCTACGCCGCAAAAATCGAGCCGGAGCGGAATCTGCGCATGGCGGCCCGCGTGGGCCACCGCTTTCCTGCCTATTGTACGGCCTTGGGAAAAGCGATGCTGGCGCAGCTTCCCGAACCGGAAGTGGATGCCATCATTCGCCGATGGGGTCTGAAGACAAGGGCGCCTAACACTATAACAACGGCTGAGGGGCTCAAGGCGGATTTGAAGCAGGTGCGTGAGCGCGGCTATTCGATCGACAACGAGGAGAACGAGGAAGGCGCGCGATGCGTTGGTGCAGCCGTATGGGATCACATGGGACGGCCCCTGGCGGCGATCAGCGTGTCGGCCCCGGCGTTCCGCATGGATGAGGCAAAAATAGTCGAGACTGCCAAGGCACTGGTGCGAGCAGCAAGCGATTTGTCACGGGAGCTTGGGTACAGCGGTGAGACAAGCGGGGTGTCACAAGTAGCAGCCACAAGAGCGTAATAATTTTTTAGGAGGCCTGGCGGAAAGCCAGGCCTTTTTTGGCGTTCGAATATGTATGAGACGGTATCTCGTAATGCGGTACCGATTGCGTTTTCCTTGGGGACAACACATTCGTGAAGCGCCGGGTGGGCGCGAATGAAAAAAAGGGGGAAGGGGCGATGAACTTTACGCAAACGCTTGAGCAAACTTCGTGCGGTTATGGGAGAACTGCGGCCTGTTTTCTGGCGATTGCTTTGCTTTCCATCGTGTCCGCAAGACCGGCCTTCGCGCAAATCACGACCACGTCGATGACGGGGGACGTGACGGACAAAAGCGGGGCTGGAGTAGGAGGCGCGGAGGTGACCGCCTTGAATGTGGACACGAAACTTTCGCGCAGCACGGAAACGAACGGCGAAGGCGAGTACACAATCAGTCTTTTGCCGGTGGGTAACTATGAGCTCGACGTGAGCGCCCCGGGGTTCAAGAAATTCGTGCGCACCGGCATCGTCCTGGAATTGAACGTGCCAGCACGCGTGGATGCGGTGATGCAACTGGGAGAGGTCACCGAGACGGTGAATGTCACGGCCGGCGCGCCTCTGGTTAACACCTCCAGCCAGGAAATCGGCCGTACGATCGAGAATCAGGAGATCGTCAACCTGCCGCTGGTGAACCGCAACGCGTACCAACTGCTCGAACTCACGCCGGGCGTTCAAAACAGCAGCTTCAATCCCGGCCAGGTGAACCCGATTATCACTCTCGGTTATCCGGAGCAGCGGACGTTCATCAATGGCGGCGTGGATGGCGGTGCCGGATCGGTGAGTTACTATCTCGATGGCGGGATCAACATGACCGGATTGCGGAACACGGGCAACATACTTCCGAACCCGGACGCCATCCAGGAATACACCGTGGAAACGAACAACTATGACGCCGAGTACGGGAAAATGTCCGCCGGCGTCATTTCGGTTGTTACGAAGTCCGGCACGAACGACTTTCACGGTTCGCTGTTCGAGTTCTGGCGCAACGATGCCCTGAACGCCACTCCCTGGAACTCGACCGTTGGCAAACCTCCTCTGCACCGAAACCAATTTGGCGGCACGTTCGGCGGGCCGATCATCAAGAACAAGACCTTCTTCTTCGTTTCCTACCAGGGTTTGCGGCAACTCAGCGGCTTCTTGACAACCGGCTCGGTAGTGCCCACAGCGGCCGAGGCGGGGGGCAATCTTTCGGCGCTGGCAACCGTGGCCCATCCCGTCGTCGTACCAGCCAACGTCTCTTGCGGCACAAACATCATCTGTTCGCAATTTCTGGACCCGGTCGCGCAGCACCTGCTCAATGCCACGACGTTTCCCTGCATCCCGTATGTGGGGAAGGTGGGCGCCACACCCGCCTGCACGGCCAGCAGCACAACCGGTTACCAGGCGATTGTTCCCAGCCCATACAACACGGATGAATTCCTCATCAAGATTGACCACCAGCTCACCAACAGCCAGCGGCTAAGCGGCAGTTATTTTTACACCAGTGGGAATAACATGGTTCCACCGCTGAATTCGACCTCGGGGCAGCCAAACACCACCATCCCCTGGGACGTACAACAGTTCAACTGGCGCCAGCAGAATGCCAATGTGAGCGACACCTGGACGGCCAGCCCGAACCTTGTGAACCAGGTATGGCTTGGCTACACACGGAATATCGCCGGGCGGTTGAACATGCCGGCGACGTCGTTGGGCGATCTGGGCTCGAATTTCACGATCGAGGGGCCGCATTCGCTCCCGCAGATCACGGTGACGGGATTCTTCACGCTGGCCAGCGCCATCGCCGGGCCCAAGGCGGGATCGAACTTCTATTCCGCGCGGGACGTGGCCACCTACAACCACGGCCGGCACACGTTCTCCTTCGGGGCCGAGGAAACTCTCGACAAGGATATTCAGCAGACGCTCTTGAACAATTACGGCGTATTCGGCTTCAATAGCGCCACAGTCGGCGGTATCCCCATCCCGGCCCTCGGAGATTTCTTACTGGGCACGCCCACGTCCATAACGCAGGACGCGCCCGTGACCGGCTACACGAACGGTTGGAGCACGGGATTCTTCGGGCAGGATAATTTCCGAATGTTCCCGCGGTTCACGCTCAATCTTGGATTGCGCTGGGACATTCAGACTCCGCCCACCGACCCTCAGAATCGAGGAACGACCTTCCAGCCCGGCTGCCCTCCAACATGCACCGCATCCGTGGCGATCCCGTTGGCGCCGCCGGGCACCCGCTTCTTCGGCGATCCGGGCGTCACGCGGGGGATCGTGCCGGTCCGGTGGCACCACGTTTCGCCAAGAGTGGGATTTGCGTGGGACCCGTTCGGCGACGGCAAGACTTCTGTCCGGGCCTCCGCGGGAGTGTTCTACGGCAGCGTTTCGGGAAATGAATGGAACCAGGTAACCAACCAGGAGCCTTCCGCTATCCGATTCACGTTTACCAACACAAGCCAGACTTTTTCGGGTGTGGGCCCCGCGCCGAATGGCGCAACGCTTTCCTGCCCGTACAACAAACTGAACGCCACATTCGTGTTTGGTTTTACCAACACGGTTACATGTCCACCCGGCAGCAGCGGCCACGGCATTACCGGCAACGATCCGTTTCCCTTTGCGGCCCCGAATTTCCTGGTCCCCGGAGGAAACTTCTTGGGCATCTCGCCGAATTTTCAGTGGCCCTATAGTTATCAGGTCAATTTCTCAGTCCAGCGGCAAGTCACCACGAATTTCAGCGTGTCGGCGGCCTATGTGGGCACGTTTAGCCACGATTTGCCCTTCGGGCAGGACATCAACCAGGTGGCCACCGGCGCCGCCTCACTCTCTTGTGCCACAAGCGCCGGAGCCAATATCGTACAGCGCCGGCCCATTGACAACCCCACATTTGCAACATGCCCGAAGGCGTCGACTGCAACCACTGCAAACGCGAGCCCGCTTGGCACGGTTTTTATCGTGCAATCCAATCAAACTGCGTCCTACAACGGGCTTCAGACCACGGCGCAGCTCAGAGCGACGCGCGGCGTTACGCTGTACGCCTTTTACACGTACAGCAAAACGTTTAGCAGCGTCGAGTTGGACAACAACGGTACGCAGGGCGGCGCGGAGGACTTTACCAACCTGCGTCTGGAACGCGGCCCAGCGGATTTTGATCTTCGCCATCAGTTCGTGGCCTCGGCGGTGTGGCGATTGGATTACTACAAGGGAGGGAGTTCGCTTGCGCGCGGATTCGCGAACGGGTGGTCGGTCTCCACCATCGTCAATTTCCACAGCGGCCTTCCCTTCACCGTCGGTAACGGCGTTGACGCCAACTTTACCGGCAACGGCCAACCATCCGCCACCGCCTCCGGCCAGCGAGCATGCCTCGTTGCCAGCGGAGCATGCTCACCCTCGGTGCCAAACGTCATCCCGCCCTTCGTTCAAGGCTCGCATGAGTGGTTCAACGCAGCCGCGTTCTCACAGAATGCTCCAGGCACCGGCGGGTCCATTGATGGAAACTCGAGCCGCAATATGCTTTACGGCCCGTGGTACAAGGACGTGGACATGGCGGTCTCTCGCGACTTCGATTTGAGCCGTTTCAGGGAGGGTTTGGACCTTCAGTTCCGAATCGACGCCTACAACGCTTTCAACATCGTGAGCTATAACAACCCCAACTTCGCTTGCTCGGCGTCGCCCTGCAGCCTCAAGGATTTCGCGAATGGAGGCACTTTCGGTGAAATCACCAGCGCAAACCCGATGCGTAACATTCAACTTGGCGCCAAGCTTTCGTTCTGAGTCCGGCGGAGGCTCGCTTCGAGTTCGCACCAGGAGAGACAGCCAAGAACAAATGGCCCGGCAGTTGAATGAGTCGCCGGGCCATTTGCCGCCGCGCGCTGCCAACTGATATATTCCGAATGAACATTTCATACTAAAGGAGCGGCATCGTGAGCGCACAACCGCAAATCGCATTCGATAAGATGGTGTTTCGCAAAACCAACGCCCACGTGGGGCGGCACATCTCCATCACGCCCGCCAACAGCACGATGCGCCATCTGGCCTACGGGCGAATCATCCTGAATCCTTCCGCGCCGTCGGCCGCGTTTTCGAACGGCGACCACGAAACCGGCCTGATATGCCTGGCTGGAAGCGCGGATGTGAAGATTGGCGCCGAGAATTTTCATCTCGGGCAATACGACGCGATCTATATTCCTCGCGACAGCCACATTGAGGTGAAGACGGGCAGTCAGGCGGACATCGCGGAATTTTCCTCGGACGTCGAGCGCCGCTACCCCTTGCAATTCGTCTCCTACGCTGAAATCTCGAAGGACCCAACGTTGCGGATGATCGTCGGCGCGGCGCCAGCCGCGCGCGACCTTAGCATACTAATCGGCAAGAACGTGAACGCCGGCCGCCTTCTGGCGGGTTTCACGGTCTCCGAGCCCGGCAACTGGACAAGCTGGCCGCCCCACGAACACGAGAAAATGCTTGAGGAAATGTATGTATACTTCCACATGCCGGAGCCGGCGTTCGCGATTCAGCTGGTTTACAAGAACACGGACTATCCCGAGCTGGTGACCGTGGTGCGCGATGGAGACGCCGTGCTCATGCCGGGGGGATATCATCCGAACGTTTCGATCCCCGGGCATCGCATCTGCTTCCTGTGGGCCATGGCTGCGCACAGGGAAATAGAAGACCGGCAATTCGGCGTCGTCAACGTGCAGCCTGCGTTCGATCAGGGCAAATCGGGCCTGGAAGCCAGCCTGCCGGGGCAGGCGAGCCTCAAGTAGGGCCCAAACGCCGAAAAGCATTTTCCGAAGCTGCGTTCAGTAAATGAATCGCCGGAAAGCACAATCTCTCGTCCATCCGCGGCGGCTCCCACCGCTGACTGCGCGGATCCGCATCCGATGACCCCCAGCGAGGAATTCTCCGCCCGCCCCGGCCACTACCGCTGGACCATTTGCGCCTTGCTGTTCTTCGCCACAACCATCAACTACATGGACCGGCAGGTGATTTCGCTGCTGGCCCCCACCTTGCAGCACACGTTCGGTTGGAGCGAAATCCAGTACGCCGACATTATCGCGGCCTTCCAGATCGCATACATGCTGGGCCTCTTTGTGATGGGCGGAATCATAGACCGGATCGGTACGCGGTTGGGCTATGCACTGGCGATCGGGATATGGAGCGTTTCGGCGATGTGCCATGCGCTGGCGCGCTCCGTGCTCCAATTCGGTGCGGCGCGCTTCATGCTCGGGCTGGGGGAATCGGGCAATTTCCCAGCGTCGCTGAAGGCGGTTGCCGAATGGTTTCCCAAGAAAGAGCGCGCTCTCGCAACGGGACTCTTCAACTCCGGCACGAATGTAGGCGCGCTGATAGCGCCGATTGCCGTTCCGTGGATCGCGTTGCACTGGGGTTGGCGATGGGCATTCGTGTTCACTGGTATTTTTAGCGCGACATGGCTGGTGGCATGGCTCACGATTTACCGCCAGCCCCAGGAGCATCCGAAAGTTTCCGCGTCGGAACTGGCGTACATCCAAAGCGACCCTCCCGAGAAAACTGCCAAGATTCCGTGGCTATCGCTGTTGCCTCACCGTCAAACCTGGGCGTTCGTGCTTGGGAAATTCTGTACGGACCCGGTCTGGTGGTTTTTCCTCTTCTGGCTACCGAAGTTGCTGAATACCAAATATGGTGTGACGCTGGCGCATTCCTGGCTGCCTCTCGTTGTGATCTATTCGATGGCCAGTGTCGGAAGTATCGCGGGCGGCTGGCTTTCGGGGGCACTATTGAGACGCGGCTGGCACGTAAATCCGGCGCGCAAGACGGCCATGTTGATTTGCGCGCTGGCGGTGACGCCGGTTATCCTGGCGGCCAAAGCGACCAATCTCTGGGTAGCCGTTGGGCTATTCGGAGTGACCGTGGCGGCACACCAGGGCTGGTCGGCGAACCTGTTTACACTGGCTTCGGACATGTTTCCGAAGCGCGCCGTCGCCTCCGTCGTCGGCATTGGGACCGGCGCCGGCGCCTTCGGCGGGTTTTGCATCGCCAAGCTTGCCGGGTATCTGCTTCAATGGAAATATGGGTACACGCCTCTACTGGCGATTGCCGCATCCGCGTATCTGATCGCTTTGCTTGTGATTCAGCTTCTTGCGCCGCGGCTGGAACCTGTCGCTCTCGATTCGCTCGACAGTCCATAACCCTCGGCGTCGCCTGTTGCTTTTTTGCGCGCGCGGAAGCTTGGGGGTGGATTTTCAGGCATGGTTCGAGTACGATACGCTACGTTTTGTTTCACCGCTTCCTGGGGGAAGGATCAGAAAACCATTATGGCCAAGAACGGCGCAGAAAAGACCATGCTTGCACTGCTCGATTCGCTGATTGAAGAGCATCATCTGCTGAAGCATCCGTTCTATCGCGCATGGACCGAAGGGCGCCTTTCCAGGAAATCACTTCAGGTCTACGCGGAGCAATATTATCAGCATGTCCGCGCATTCCCGGAAAATCTGAGCCGGCTCGCCGGCCGCGCCAGCGGAAACCTGGCTGAGCTGGTGAAGGAAAATCTCGCGGAAGAGCTCGACCCCGCGGCCCCGCACCCGATGCTTTGGCGGCAGTTCGCGCAATCGCTCGGCGTGAGCGAAGCTGCGCTTGACGGAGCGCGCCCGCTGCCGGGAGTAGCCGCCCTGCTCGATACCTATGACGAAGTGGCATCGCAGGGGACGATGGAGCAGGCCGTGGCGTGCTTTTACGCCTACGAAGCGCAGGTACCCGAAACTTCCGCGCAGAAGATTTCCGGGCTGCGCCGCTTCTATGACATCGAGGAGCCCCGCGCCCTGGCCTATTTCAGCGTTCACCAGGAAGCCGACGTGCGCCACCGCGCCGCATGGCGCGCGTGGCTTTCGAGCCAGAAGGACGCGGACACGTTTGGCGTGCTCTGCGCGGCCGAACGCAGCCTGAAGGCGCTCTGGGGCGCGCTCGACGCTGTGTATCCGCAAGACTGCGCGGCGAATAATTAAAGAGGATTTTGCGCGTGGGCTTCGCCCGGGAACACAGGGCGAAAAATATAGAGTTGGGCCTTCCCGGCTTTAACCTTCCCTTGTCCTTCGCAGGACTGTGACTCCTTCTGGGCCTCCGATAAATGCAGCCTGTGCGAATCCAAGAAAAAGGCCGTGCTCGACGGCCCCGATCACATGGTCGAGCTGGTGCGCCACATCCTTCGGGTCTGGCATCGGCCCGAAGGCGCAATCGAGGATATGGTTTCCGCCGTCGGTGATATAAGCCTTCTTGCCTCCGATTAACCGCAGGGATGGATTCGCGCCGAGCCGCTCGAGTCGTCTCTGTGTTTCCTGCCAGCCGAAGGGCACCACCTCGACGGGGACGGCTACGAGAGAGCCGAGCCGCTCGACCAGCTTCGATTCGTCGGCGACCACCACCATGCGCTTGCTCGCGGCCGCTACGATTTTTTCGCGCAGCAGCGCGCCGCCGCGGCCCTTGATCAAATAGAGCGTGCCCAGCTCGACTTCATCGGCGCCGTCAACCGCCAGGTCAATTTCGGCATGCTTGGCGAAAGTGGAGAGTGGAATTCGCAAGCGGCGGGCCCGCACAGCCGTCTTTTTCGACGAGGGAATCCCCCAAACGCGCAGACCCTCGCGGCGAATGCGCATGGCGAGCGCGTCCACGAAAAATTCCGCGGTCGAGCCGGTGCCCAGACCCACGACCATGCCATCTTCGACGAGCATGGCGGCCGCTTCCCCTGCGGCCTTTTTCCATCGAATTCGTTGCGGCTGATTCATCCGCCCACTCACTTTCCGCGCAACCGAGCCCGGCCATGATAGCCGCTTACCGCGGGCTTGCCAACCTGGGTTTCCCGGTGCGCCGCTTTCGCTCGCGCCTGAGCTGTTTGCTTCGTGCCGCGAGGTGCCGCGCCTTTGAGGCGGCAGGAACAAAAAGATATAGTGTAGGTGCCCATCATGAGCGTGGACGATACTCAATCGAGACCGATGAATTCGAGCGGGCAAAACCCGCCTGAGCCTGAGCTCCCGCAAGCTGCCGGCCCAGAGCCGCCCCTTCAAGCTGCGGAGCAGGCTGGCCCAGCGCCTCAAGTGCAAGACCTGGTGGCGCAGGAATTTTCCGCCCCGCCAGGCTGGGCGCTTACGGAGGATCTCCGCGTGCCATGGGGCTGGCTCGATTTGTTGTATTTCATGGCCGTGGCACTGGCCGCCGCGTTTTTGGTGAGTATGTTTCTCGCGGGCGTGTTCGCCGCTTTCCACGTGAGCGCGGACCAGATTTGGAATTCCCCGAATGAAAAGGACTTCTTTGCCGTCCTGAATCAAATTTTGCTTTCTTTGGCGCTGCTTGGCTATCTTGCCGTCCACATACGGCGGCAATTTGGCTTGCCCTTCTGGCGCACCATCGGCTGGCGTCCACTTGAGACCCTTAACATTCCGCGCGGCTTGGCATATTGCGGTTTTGTTGCCGGCGGGATCGTGCTCTCGTTCGTAATTCAGATTGCCTCGAACGCGCTGGCCACGAATGCGAAATTGCCCATCGAGACTTTTTTCCAGGATCGCCGCACGGCGGTTCTGCTGATGCTTTCGAGCATCCTGCTTGCCCCTGTGGTGGAGGAGACGATTTTCCGCGGCTATCTCTATCCCGTTATTGCACGCAGATTCGGCGTGGCCGCGTCGGTGATCGCCACGGGAACGCTTTTCGGAGCGCTCCACGCGGCGCAATTGTGGGGCGGATGGGGGCAAATCGCGCTTCTGATCGTCGTCGGCATCGTCTTCACGTATGTGCGGGCCGTCGCGCGGACGGTGGTGGCCAGTTATCTCCTCCACGTGAGTTACAACTCCGTGCTTTCCATCCTGTTTGTGATCACATCGCACGGATTGCGGGCGCTTCCCGCCAGCTTTTGAGCTACGTCTCCATCACGCCAGCGCGAGATCGGTTAGAATGGAAGATCGGTTGTTTGCAACGAACGCCGCACAGCAGCACCGGAGAAAACAATTTGCGCGCCGTTGAACCCATTCGATGGACGTCCGAAGGCGTGGTCCTGCTCGACCAGCGGCGGCTGCCGGCCGATGTCGTCTACCGCACCTATGCCGATTACCGCGAACTGGCCCAGGCGATTAAGGACATGGTGATTCGCGGCGCGCCGGCGATCGGCGTCGCTGCGGCCATGGGAATGGCGCTGGGTGTGGAGCGGTCGCGAGCCAAGTCGCTCGAGGAGATGCGCGCGGAGTTTGCCTCCATCTGCAAAACATTCGCGCGGACGCGTCCCACCGCCGTGGATTTATTTTGGGCTATCGAGCGGTTCCAGCGCCGGTTCGAGGAACTCGCGGCCGCCGCCGCAAGCGAAGGCGAGGCCGGCCTCGCCAGTATCCGCAAGGCTCTGGTGGAAGAGGCGCTAAAAGTGCACCAGGAACGCCGCGAAGCCGACGAGCGCATTGGCCGGTTCGGCGCCGAGCTGATGCCCAAGGACGGCCGCGTGATGACGCAGTGCAACGCCGGCGCACTCGCCACCGGAGGCATCGGCACGGCGCTTGGCGTGATTCGCATGGCGGTCGAGGGCGGCTACCGCATCGAAGTGTTGGTCCCCGAAACTCGGCCGTACTTGCAGGGCGCGCGGCTCACGGCGTGGGAGCTTCATCAGGACCACATTCCTCTCACACTCATCACGGACAACATGGTCGGGCATTTCCTGAAAACGGGCGGTGTGGGAGCCGTGGTTGTGGGCGCCGACCGGATCGCGCGCAACGGCGACACGGCCAATAAGATCGGCACGTACGGAATTGCCGTTCTGGCGCGAGAGAACAAGGTCCCTTTCTATGTGGCCGCGCCCATTTCCACCTTCGATCTCTCGATTCCCTCGGGAGAGGATATCCCCATCGAAGAGCGCCCGGAAGAGGAGGTAACGCATCTCGCCGGCGTGCGCATCTCACCCGATGTCCACGCTGCGCACCCCGCCTTCGACGTGACTCCCGCCCGGTTCATCACCGCCATCATCACCGAGCGCGGCGTCGCGCGTCCGCCGTTCGAGGCATCGCTCGCAAACATCATTCATACCGCAACGCCTCAACGGGATTAAGCCGCGCCGCTTTCCACGCGGGATAGCCGCCAAAGAAAATTCCGATCAGGGCGGAAATCGTGAAGCCAGCGAGAACCCAGAACAGCGAAATGGACGTCGGCAGCGCGGGGAATATGAGGCGGATCGACAATCCCAGGAGCGAGCCCAGGACGATGCCGATGACGCCTCCGATGGCCGCGAGCGTGGTCGCTTCGAGCAGGAATTGCGCCAGGATGTCGCTGCGGCGCGCGCCGATGGCCTTGCGCACGCCAATTTCGCGCGTCCGCTCCGTCACACTGACGAGCATGATATTCATCACGCCGATTCCTCCCACGAGCAGCGCCACCGACCCCACCGCGAACATCACCACGAAGATTCCGCCCGAAATTTCCCTCCACAGATCTATGAAGGCGTCCGGCGTAAAGATCGCAAAATCATCCGGCTTCTCCGACGGCAGCCGCCTCATACGGCGCAGATACTCGCGCACCTCATCCACCACCGCCGGGACGTATTGCGCGTCCGTGGCCTTGACGAATAGAACGTAGTCTTTGAATTCGGGATGCAATTTCTGCATGGTCGAAAGCGGCAGGAAAACGATGTTGTCCTCGGGATTACTTCCGTTGCCAAAGGCCTGCTTCTGCCGCGCGGCCACGCCCACCACGGTGAATACGGTTCCTTCGACCAACACTTCCTGGCCGATGGGATTTTCTCCCGCGGGAAACAGCGTATCGGCCGTGTCATGGCCCAGCACCGCGACGGGCGAGCGATGCTCCATGTCTATTCCGTTGAACCAGCGGCCCTCTTGGAGATCAAGATTGAAGATCTGCGCGATCGCGGGGGTGTTGCCCTGCATGATGACGTTCTTGGCGTGAATGCCCCCGCGGCGGACGTTGCTCGAACCCGCTCCGAACTCCGGACGGAAAATTCGCGCGGACGCCGTGGCGGCCTGCACGTACGGCAATTGCGCGAGACCATCCGCCCACTCCGCTTTCAATTCCTTGCGCTGCAGCACTTCCGGAGGGCGCCGGCCGAGCGTGGCCCAGGAAAAACGGTAGCAGATCACGATGTTCGACCCCATGGCTTCCACCGAGCCGATCACGTTCGAGTTCAGCCCGTTGACAGCCGCGCTGATGGCAATCACCGTGCTCACGCCGATGACGATCCCCAGGATGGTCAGAAACGAGCGCAGGGGATTCCGCCGTAGCGCATCGAACGCCAGTCCGATGGATTCCCTCAACTCGCCGAATCGCCGAATCTCGCGCACCGCTTCTCCCTCTGAATCACTCCGACCGCAGGGCCACCACAGGATCGAGCCGCGCTGCTTTCGCCGCGGGATAAACGCCAAAAAACAGCCCCACGCCCGTGGCCACGATCAATCCCAAAATCACGGACCACGCCTGAATGGCGCTCGGCAGCGCCGTCGTCCAGGTAATGATTTTCGCCAGCAGGATTCCCAGGCCCACGCCCAGCACTCCCCCAATGGCCGCGATTGTCGCCGACTCCATCAGGAACTGCAGCCGGATGTCGCTCTGCCGCGCCCCCAGCGACTTCCGCAATCCGATTTCATGCGTCCGCTCCGTCACGCTCACGAGCATGATATTCATGATCACGATCCCGCCCACCACCAGCGAAATCGAGGCGATGGCGATGGTCACCCCAAAAAAAGCGCCGCTGATGCTGCCCCATAGCGATAGAAATGAGTCGTTCGTTTCCATTGCAAAATCATCGGCGGCCCGGTAGGGCACGTGCCGCTTTCCCCGCAGGAGCAGCCGCACCTCGTCCATGGTCGGCTCGATGGCCTTGGTCCCATCGGACTTCACCCAGATAACCAGTGAATCGTCGCTGCTGTAAATTCTCTGGTACGTCGTGATCGGCAGGATCACCCAGTCGTCACGCGATTGTCCCATCACGGACCCGATCTTCTTCCCCACGCCGATCACCCGGCATGCGCCCGTGTCCACGCGTATTTCCTTGTCCAGCGGGTCTACTCCCGGAAGCAGCCCATCCGCAACGGCGTATCCCACGGTGCAAACGGGCGCGGCGGTTGCCACGTCCACTTGGTTGATGTGGCGCCCCGCCATCAGCTCGTAATCGTAAAGCCGCGGCATTTCCGCCGACCATCCGAAGACGCGCGTATCGGAAAGATATTGCGTGCCGTACTTCACCTGTCCGTTCGAGCGACTGGTGTCCGTGCCCACGTCCACGCACATCCGGCAGTTATCGCGTACCCATTCATAGTCGTCGAGCCGGAATTTCCTCCGCTTCTGGGTCTCCTCGTACTGGTCAATGTTCGTGGTAATCAGCGGGCCTCGGCTGATCAGTATGACGTCCGCGCCCAGATTGAACACCTTTTCGGCCACGTAGCGGTTCAGCCCATTGACCACGCTCACCACGGCGATCACGGACATCACTCCGATCACCACGCCCAGCAGCGTTAGCACGCTGCGCAGCTTGTGCGCCCACAGGCTCGCGCCGGCGATGCGCACCGCTTCTCCCATCGCGATCGAGGTTTTTCCAGCCATGAGGATTCCCTGATCCTAGCACACGGCCGCGGTCTGCCCCCGAAGTTGCGCGGCATCCGGCAACACGGTTATTCTTTACCCGAGGAGATTTTCATGACCCGAAAGTTGCCATTATTATTGCTCGGCCTGATTGCGCTGTTTCCAGTCACGGCCCACGCCCAGATTTTGGACGACAAATTGGAGGTGTTCGGCGGTTACTCCTATATGGTGTTCCACAATGCGCCGTCAACGAACCTCAACGGATGGGAATTCTCAGGCCAGTACAATTACAACAAATGGCTGGGCGGCGTGGGCGATATCGGCGCCGACTACGGCAAATGGGGCGGCGTTGGCCTCACCGTTCACACCTATCTTTTTGGCCCGCAGATCTCGTACCCCTTGTGGCGCATTTCGCCATTTGCGCACGCGCTATTCGGCGCCGCCCACCGCTCTGGCAGCGGCCTGACCAATACGTCCTTCGCATACGCGATAGGGGCGGGCGTTGATTACCGTCTCGCTCACAGCTTGTATTGGCGCGTCATCCAGGGCGAATACCTTCCTACCCATTTCTTTGGCTTCAAGCAGAGCAATACGCGCTTCTCCACCGGCATCGTTTTCCGCTTCTGAAGGCGGGAATGACCCCTCCGCCCTAATATGACTTGGGGGCTGGCTAAATCGCACCGGCTGCCCTTTATTCCTGCTAACCTGCGCCATATCAGTAGTTTACAGATATTTTGCCTTACGTGCATCGTAACGTCCGGTCCTTGCGTCTAAAGGTTTGTCATAACCCTGAAGGATTTAGGGTAAGGGAAGGATGCCATCATGAATCGAAGCTCGATAGAAACTGTGGGCGTTCGTTACACCGGCTGGGCTGCGTTGAACCGCGATCCTCTCGAAGACCGCGTCGAATATACCTGTCCGCATTGCGGGGCACACGGCACCAAGGCGGCCCGCCGGCCTCGGTCCGCATATCACTTTACCGACGGGTTTGTGCAGGACCTGCAAGGGGAAGTGACCACGTGCCGGGGCTGCAAGCAATCCTTGCGCGTCTCGCCCGTGGTTCTGCTTCACGACCAGGATGAAAAGCGGCGCTTTCAAGCTGTCTTCGCGGACCTAAACGTCTCGAAGAACTAGCGCCCTTCCATTCCGCTTATGAACCGGTCCGTCGCGGTGCCGCGCGTGCGGCGCAACAACGGAAGCGTGTGAGCCGCGCCTCACTTGATTTACGCCCATAATTGCAGCCATCACGCGTGTATAATGCGCGATGGCGCGCCTCGATAAGAGTTGCCAATCTAGCGCATGAAAAAGACTGCCCCTTGAAAGGCCGCGCCTATCAGGTACCCGGCCTGAGAGGCAAATCCATGGCAACGCGGCGGAAACGGGGCAGCTGAAACGAGCGAAGATGACGAAAGTCGAAGCCATTATCCAAACATCGAAGCTGGATGCCGTAAAAGACGCCCTTCATGAAATCGGCGTCGAGGGCATGACCGTGCTCGAAGCGCGCGGCCATGGCCGCCAGAAAGGCCACACGGAGTTCTACCGCGGCCGGGAATACACCGTGGACCTGATCCCCAAGCTCAAAATTGAGATAGTCCTTCACGACGACATGGTGGAGAAAGCCGTCGAGACCATCATGACCGCGGCCCGCACCGGCAAAATTGGCGACGGCAAAATCTTCCTTACCAAGATTGACGACGCCATCCGCATTCGCAACGACGAGAGGGGCGACAGCGCCCTCTGATGGCTCCGCGCTCGACGGAGGGATGCGCGTGCGCCCGGATGGAATGCCACCGGACGAGGCAGCGCGCGGGCTGAAAGTCGCGCCCTATCGGCATGGCCGCAAAACCCACACTCGGAAGCGAACTGCGCGAGCTCTATGCGGCGGAATCCGAGCGCATTCGGAACAACTTCTCCGCCAAGCGGGACGGGCGGGCGGCCGTACACGAGCGCACCGCGCTGGTCGAGTCCATCGCCCTGCGCCTCTGGAAGGAATTGATCTCGCCTCAGGCGGATGGCCCCAAAAATTTTGCGCTCGTCGCTCTCGGTGGTTTCGGCAGGCGCTGGCTCTTCCCCTATTCCGACGTTGACATTCTGTTTCTCCATTCCGGCGGCGACACGGAAATTCAGTTCAAGGAGGCCATCCGGAATTTCTCCCAGCAGATGTGGGACCTCCGCCTGAAATTGAGCCCCGCGGCCCGCACATTGGCCGAGTGCGAGCGATTCGACGCCAACAACGTGGAATTCGCCATTTCCCTGCTCGATTGCCGTTATCTGGCCGGTGATGAATCCCTTTTCGGCCGCCTCCACGATCAGCTCATTCCCAGGCTGGTGGCGCGTGAATCCCGGCAAATCGTGCAGCGCCTCGCCGACCTTACGCGCACGCGTTACAACAAGTTCGGAAACTCTGTCTTTCACCTCGAGCCCAACGTCAAGGACGGGCCCGGCGGCCTGCGAGATTACAACGTGGCATGCTGGCTCGCGCTCATCTCCGCGATCGAGGAGCAGGGCGGCTGGCCGCCCGAGGGGTCCCTGCTGCCTTCCTCGCTGCATTCCCCATTCGACGCGGCCCTCGATTTTCTGATGTCTGTCCGCTGCTTTCTCCACTTCCGCCATTCGAAGGACGACAACACGCTCGCCTGGGAAGCTCAGGACGAGGCCGCGGCCCTTTCAATCGGCGCGCCGAATGCAGATTCCATGACCCCCTCGGACTGGATGCGCCTTTACTTCGGCCATGCCCGGCTGATTCATCGCGTGGCCACGCAGCTCCTCGAGGAGTTTCCTGCGGCGCGCCCTTCGCTCTACCGCCAGTTTCAAAATCTGCGCTCGCGCCTTTCCAACGCCGAGTTTTCCGTGGTGGATGGCCGGATTTTCCTGCAACGGGAGGAATCGTTGCGCGATCCCGGTTTGCCGCTGCGCACATTTCGCTTCATGGCGCGCCACGGTCTGGTGCTCAGCTCCACCACCGAACAGCAGATGCAGCAACTTCTCCCTTCCCTGGCTCAGGCGCCGCCCAGCGGCGCTGAAATGTGGCACCACCTGCAGGAGATTTTGCTCGCGCCTCACGCCGCGGAGGCTTTGCGCGCCATGCATTCTCTCGGGCTGCTCACGCTTCTCCTCCCGGAGTTCCAGTGCATTGATTCGCTCGTGGTCCGCGATTACTCCCACCGCTTCACCGTGGATGAGCACACCTTCGTGGCCATCGAGAACCTTCACCTCTTGCGCCAGTCGCAATCCAAGTGGGACCAGCGCTATGCCGAACTCCTCGACGAAATCGAGCAGCCCGAGCTGCTTTACCTGGCCCTCCTGCTGCACGACACGGGCAAAGGCGCGAAAACCGACAACCACGTCAAGGCCAGCGTCGAGATTGCCACTCGCTGTCTCGACCGCCTCGATATGGACCCGCCCGACCGCGAAACCGTCCTCTTCCTCATCGCCCGCCATTTGGAGATGAGCGCCGCCCTGCGCCGCGACATCTTCGATCCCGGAACCCTGCGCCAACTGGCGGATAAGGTCGGAACTCCGGAGCGGCTCAAGATGCTCTGCCTGCTCACGTATGCGGATATCAAGGCCGTGAATCCGGAGGCCCTCACGCCCTGGAAGGCGGAGAATATCTGGCAGCTCTACATCGGCGCGGCCAACCACATGACTCGCACCGTGGACGAACGCCTCCACGCCGGCGCCGATGATGAGGTCCTGAATCACCTCCGCACCCTCGCTCCGGCGGCCGGCAAAAAGCTGGAAAATTTTCTCGAAGGGTTGCCCCGCCGCTACCTCAGCACGCAGACAGCTAGCGACGTCCTCGGCCACATGGAAATGGCCAGCGCCCTTGTCGAAGACCCCGTGCAGTTGGATCTCACTCGAGGCCGCCAGTGGTACCAGCTGACCGTCGTCACACTGGATCGCCCCTTCCTTTTTGCCAAAATTGCCGGCGCGCTCGCGGCCTGGGGAATGAACATTGTGAAGGCGGCGGCATTTTCGAATCGCGCGGGCATCGTTGTGGACGAGTTTTTCTTTACCGACCGTTTCCGCACCCTGGAATTGAATCTGCCGGAATGGGAACGTTTCAAGGCCAGCATCCGCGACGTCCTGCTCGGCCAGGCGGACCTGGACCACATGTTAAGGGACCGCATGCGCTCGGATCGAAACGTCGCACCCAAGGTCAAGGTCGAGACGCAGGTGGAAATAGATGACCAGTGCTCGCCCCAGAGCACGCTCGTCGAGGTGATTACACAGGATCAGCCGGGGCTCCTCTATCGCATCAGCTCGCAATTCTCGCGCGAGAAGTGCAACATCGAAATCGCCCTCATCGAAACCGAGGGCCAGACGGCCATTGACGTTTTCTATCTCACCTCCGCCGGGGCGAAACTCACGCCCGAACATCAAGAGCGCGTCCGCTCCGTCCTGCTCGAGGAATTGACCCGCGAGTAAGCGCGCCACTCTCCGCACGCTTGTTGGCGGAAAGCTCACAAATCGCGTCCCAGTGCCGGGTTGCTGCATCCAATTGCTCATGGGACGCGTACTGTTGTTGGCAGCGCCTAGCTGTTGAAGGGGGGCAAACGTGCCCATCAAGCCAGAGCCGGATTTGACTTACAAGGACGTCACGCCCAAGGCTTTCTATATGGGCAGGCGGAATTTCCTGCTGGGCCTTCTGGCGACCACCGCCGCCGTAGCCGGCTGGAAGAAATTGCCGGGGCTACTCTCGGGTCCCGGGACTGGGTCCGTCCCCGTAAAGCTGAATGGCCTCGTCAAGTGGCCCTACAGCACTACGGAAACAGAAACCCCCATCGAGAAGACCACCACGTACAATAATTTCTACGAGTTCGGCACCGATAAGGGCGATCCCTCCCAGAACGCGAAAAATTTCCGGACCTCGCCGTGGTCCGTTTCCGTCGAAGGCGAAGTTGCCAAACCGCGCAAATTCACGATGGAAGAAATCATGCAGCTTGCCCCGCTCGAGGAACGTATTTACCGGCACCGCTGCGTCGAGGGGTGGTCCATTGTCGTCCCGTGGATCGGCTACTCATTCAGCACAATCGCCAAACTTGTCCAGCCCACCGCAAAAGCCCGCTTCGTCGCCTTCCAATCCTATTATGATCCGAAGCAGATGCCCCTCGGATACGCCGCCGGCATCGAACTCCCCTACGTCGAAGGTTTGCGCCTCGACGAAGCCATGAACCCGCTCGCGCTCCTTTGCGTCGGCATGTACGGTGAAACGCTCCCGAATCAGGATGGCGCCCCGGTGCGCATGGTCATTCCCTGGAAGTATGGATTCAAGAGCATCAAGTCGCTCATCAAAATCCGCTTCGTGAAGGACCAGCCGCCCACCACCTGGAATCTTTACGCCCCCAACGAATATGGCTTCTACTCCAACGTGAACCCCCACGTGGATCATCCCCGCTGGAGCCAGGCCACGGAGCGCCGCCTGGGCCCGGGACTCGGCCTGTTCACGCGCCGGATTCCCACACTCATGTTCAATGGCTATGGCGATCAGGTGGCCGGCCTCTACGCGGGCATGGACCTGCGCAAGAATTTTTGAGTCGAGCCGCCCGGTGAACCGCCTCCTTTCGAGCAAGTGGACCAAAGTTGCGGTGTTTGTGCTGTGCCTCGCGCCCCTCGCCAACCTCGTCTGGCGCGGATTCCACAACAACCTCACCGCCGACCCCATCACCTTCATCACGCACAGGACGGGCGATTGGACTCTGCGCTTCCTCGTCATCACCCTGGCCATCACTCCGTTCCGCAAAACCCTGCACGTGCCCCAGCTCATTCGCTTCCGGCGGATGTTCGGCCTGTTTGCCTTCTTCTACGTCACCCTGCACTTCGCCACGTGGGTTGTGCTGGACCATTTCTTCGCGTGGTCTGAAATGTGGAAGGACGTGCAAAAGCGGCCCTTCATCACCGCTGGATTCATCGGCTTCGTGCTGATGATTCCGCTGGCCGTCACTTCCACGGCGGGCTGGATTCGTCGCCTCGGCGGAAGGCGCTGGCAGTTGCTCCACCGCGCGATTTATTTAAGCGCCGTCTTAGGCGTCGTCCACTACTACTGGCAGGTGAAATCCGACAAACGCAAGCCCCTCGAGTACGCCTGGATGGTGGGTATTTTGCTGGTCTGGCGGCTCGGCGCGTGGCTCTTGCAGCGCGCGAGGCATGGCCCTGCGGGAAGCGCCCGGCCCAAGGAGCCGGTCACCGCGGAGACAAGCTAGCGCACGCGCGCGCTATTCGTCGCCCGAATGTACTCCCAGCCGGTCGTTGTCCTCACCCTCCACAAGCGGGCGTATGCACAGCTCCGTCCCGCTCGCGCTGCACTGATAGACTTGATATGCTGGCAGGTCTTCCGCCTTCACCGTGTAGTCGCCGTCCTCCATCGAGACGGCATCGTCGTAGCTGCTCATCACGTAGGGATTGCCCGGCAGCGCGCGAACCCGGAATACTCCCGCCCCCGGCTCGTAGTTGCCATAGCTGAAGCAGTGGCCGATGCACGCCATATCCACGATGTGCTGAATGGTGACGCGCCAGTCGTCCAGCGGCAAAATCGTGGCCAGCACGCGCTGGCCCGGCGGCAGCGTGGCCACCAGCCGTTCGATTTGCGCCTCCATCCTGTTGATCGTTCCCGTGTCCTGGTACAAAAATGAGAAAAACATGGCGGCGATTCCGAGCGCGGCGATCAGATGCCACTTTCTCGGCCGCATCGCGCCTAAAAGGCAGCAGAGGAGCGCCGCGGAAACCAATGTGAGCCGCTGGCTTAGCAGCGCAATCTCAGCGGTGTTTTTCGTGATGTAGATGCCCGTGGGCAGCAGCACGACCCCCAGCTCGACCAAAATATACAGCTCGAGCGGAATGGCGTAGCTCCGCCAGAATCCCGGCTCACGCCGCCGGCCAATCACATCCACGATCCATGCGGCCAACGCGAATACGCCGAGCGCGCACTCCGGAATCGCGTACCGCGCGCCGAACAGCAACAGTTGATCTCCGCCGTTCAGCGAGTAAATCGGGTATTCATTCCGGTCCACTGCGAAGTGATGCCACAGGTAGTAATGCGCGGCGAATAGCGACGCCATCCCCGCCAGAAACACCAGCGCCTGCCGGCGCGGGCCTGCTTCCGCAATTCCCACATACGCGCCCGCTCCCACCAGCCATAGCAGGCCCAGCGGATGCGCCACCACGACTAGCGGCGCCAGCGCCAATGCCATGAGCCGTTCCCACCCTTTGCCTCTCCACAAAATTGCCACGCCGAAGAACGCGAGGCCCAAAGCCATGTAATAGTTGAAGAAGCCTTCCTCGAACGTGAAGCCGTACGCGAATGCGGCCAGGATGGGCGCGAGAAACCACGGCGCGCGCCGCGCGGCCGCCGCGACCAGCGCAAACATTCCCCAGAAGAAAATCAGCACCGCCAGCGACACGGCCATCTTTTCCGCCGCCCGCAATCCAAAAACCGCTCCCAGTCCGCTCAGAAGATAATCGAACAGCACGTTCGTCCACTGGTGGGCGACCCACAAGCCGGGCGCCTGGCCGCGCCGTATCAATTCCACGAGCCAGGCGTTGTATAGATGGCTTCCCAGGTCCGCCGCCGCAATGTGACGGTGCCAGAAACACGGCGTCAGAACGATGGCCGAGACGCCAAAAAACGCGAGCCAGTGCTCGTGCACGTATTGAAATGATTGCCTAAGGGTCGGCACGGCGGAGTCCGTCAATTGTGCCTCATGGCGTTGGAGCGATGCTAGCGCCGTTCCAACTTATTATCTTCAAGTTTCAGAGGGGCGGCAAGCAATGTGAATGACGGAGGGAAATCTTGGGATACTTGGCCAAAAAAGTTGGAACGGCGCTAGGCTTCTGAATCTGCTTTGGGTGCGTAGGGGTATTTCGGGGGTTTTTTCATGTGCGTGTTGCGGTATTCGTCGAGCTCCGCGTCGCTCAGGCGGAAATGGCTTTTCACCGGATGGTTTTCCGTGGCGGCCAGCTCGCGATGGAGCTTGTGCGAGCAAATATCGGGGGCGTCCTGGAATCGCACGCGGCGCGTATCAAAAGCTTCGTTGGCAATCGTCAATACGTATTCGCGCGGCTCCGTCTCCCGCTCACGGACCGTAAATGTGTACTCGCGAACCGACGCCTTCGATTGGAACCCGACGAACTGGACCATCACATTGTCGCTCATGGGGTGTCTCGAACCGCTAAAAACCTCTGCTCGAACATCCGCTGCCTTTCTGGCCGTTCGCTGAGACAAAAAAAGCGTCCCGATGAAGTTCATCGGGACGCCCTTTTCGACTAGAGGCTGGTTACATTCGCTGCCTGCAGGCCCTTGGGGCCGCGGGTCACTTCGAATTCCACCGCCTGGCCTTCATTGAGCGACTTGTACCCCTCCGCCTGGATGGCGGAGAAATGGACGAAAACATCCTCGCCCGACTGCCGCTGAATGAACCCAAAACCCTTGCTGGCATTGAACCACTTCACTGTTCCTTGTTCTCTCACTTATGGTCTCGCTTTTCTTGTAAGCTATTTGTGCTTCTCGTAGCCGGGTTCCCAGAGCGCTCTTGCGCGCTGGGGTGTAGGCCGCCTCCAGCCGTAATGCAAAAAGGGCCGCAAGTGTGAACTTGCAGCCCCTTCTATCGAATCTAAAGGTGTTACAAGAGCAACAAACGCATCCCTAAACTATCACACTTTCCGCTCTGCTCCTACAAAATTCTTCCGCGATCGTTCTTGGTGCGAAGGCCTAAATGTAGCGTCTTGCCTTCCCCGAGAGCGCCGCTCCTATAACCGGCACTATACCAGCGCCACTTCGCGGTCAAAGTTTGGCTTCTTTTCGGCATGGAGCTTTAGGACCACGCCACACGCCGTAGCGATTCGCTCCAACATCGTGAGCGAGTGCCCGCTGTATTCGGCGTCCTCCAGGCGGGAAATCACGGACTGGGTGGTGCCCACCTTCTTGGCAAGTTCGGTCTGAGTCAGACGCGCATCCTCTCGCATCTCGCGGACTAGAAGAGCAAGGTCAATCTGATGCAAGGTGCGCGCGAAGGTTTTTCGGTAGGTTGCGCTCTTTCGTGCGCGCCGCTCGACAATCTCGCTGTGCCTGTCGCGCTTGGCGGTTTGTCTCATAGGCCCAACTCCTTCAGGATAGTTTCTCTTTCCTTTTGCGATCCCGCGTAGCGGTTTCGGTACTTCATCCAGAGCTTCCTTAGCTGCTCTGCCCTGGCAATCTCGGCCGGCGGTGCCTGCTCGGTTTTCTTCTGAAATCCCGACGTAATCACGATCAACATCCCCGGCTGGTAGAAAAACAGAACCCGAAAAATCCGGTCGAATTGTTTGACCCTTAGCTCGAATATGTCGCCCGTGAGCTTCTTTACGAATTTGCCCTGCATCCGGTTCCCATAGACGCGCAGGCACTCGATAAACGCGTCTATCCTGGCGGCAGCTTTTTCATCCAGCGAATCCACGAACTCGCGCGCGGGCACCCGCCCGTTCGGCAACTCCACATACTCAATCGTGAATTCGCCGTTCACTCTTCTGAATTATCGCACCATTGCTATGTACGGTCAACGCGGCTGTACCTACCAGTTTTATTCGAGCAATTACTTTTGACAGAGGCGGCGCTGCATCCTTACACTGACACGTATGGAAGTGCGACTTAAACCTGATACGGAATCACGCCTCAACGAACTGGCGTCCCAGAGCGGGCGCCCAACCGACGAGCTCGTGGAAGACGCCATGGCCGGATACTTGAGCGAAGTGGCCGAAGTGCGCAACATGCTCGACGGCCGCTACGACGAGATCAAGAGCGGCCGCGTGAAGCCCATTGACGGTGAATCTTTCTTCGAAGACTTGCGCCAGCGCGAAGAGGAACTCCCCAAGCGCCGCCCACCCAAATGACCGACGACCAGGGTTTTGAGCTTCACCCTGGCGCGGCGCAGGACATCACCGAAGTCTGGGAATTTATCGCCGAGGATAGTCCCCTTGCGGCTACGCGCTTCCGCGAGGATATCCTGGGCGCAATCCGCAAGCTTGTCCCGTTTCCTCAGCAGGGGCATAAGCGACCCGATCTCACTTCAAGGCCGCTACGGTTTCATACCATGCGCGATTACCTGATTGTTTATGCGCCCGATGAAAGGCCGCTCCTCGTGATTGCCGTGCTTCACGGCCGGCGCAATCCCCGCATCATCGCAGCCATTCTGCGCGGAAGGGAATGAGACAGGTCGCCCTTCTCCTGCCTTTGCCGTTGCAATTCTTTTGCTCCTCGAAAGAATTGCCCTGAGCCTGCCTTCCGTGGCGGGCTCGCACTTGCGGCCCTGCTCGGTGCGGGCAAGCGTTCGAACATCCGATCTCTTACCTCTAACCTCTGCTCTGATGTATCCTGTGCCGAACTTTGCCGCTGCCGATGGCGGCGATTCCCGTCGAGAGCGCTGGCTGAGGGGAGGAACTCCATGACGACAATTCTCGCGCGGTTATTCGCTTTGGCGATCGCGGTGACGCTTGCCGCGTCTCCCGCCACGCCCAAGGAAATGTGGGTGTTCTTTGGCACGCATGTGGACCAGCCCGGCCACGGATTTTCCGTCGCGCGCTTCGATACGCGCACGGGCGCTCTCACCAAGCTGGAGTTCTTGCAGCAATCCGCCGATCCCGGATTTTTTGTGATCGCTCGCGACGGCAGGCATATCTACACCGCGAACGAAGTGGATACGTACCACGGCCAGCCCACCGGATTTCTGAGCGCGTACGCCGTGGACCCGGCTACCGCGCAAATGACTCTCATCAATGAACAGCTCTCGGCCGGCGCCGGCCCCGCCTACGTCAGTCTGGACAAGACGGGCCGCTACCTCTTCGTCGCCAACTATGCGGGAGGCACCATCGCCGCATTCGCTTTGAATCCCGACGGCGGCATCGGCCAGCGCACGGCCTTTTTCCAGCACACGGGCAAGAGCGTCAATCCCGCGCGCCAGAACGCACCGCATCCGCATTCGATTCGCGTGGATCCCACGAATCATTTCGCGCTCGTCCCCGATCTCGGACTGGACAAGATTTTCATTTATCGCTTCGACGCGAGCGACGGCTCTCTCACGCCCAATGATCCTCCATTCGCCACGGTCGCTCCCGGCTCCGGCCCTCGACACCTCGATTTCGATCCCGCAGGCCGATTCGTTTACGTGATGAACGAAATGGCGGGCAAGGTGACGGTCTTCGCGTGGGATTCCTCGCACGGCGCGCTGACGGAGGTGCAGACCATCTCGAGTCTCCCCGAGGGTTTTACGGGAACGAACACGTCCGCCGAGATTCGCGTCCATCCCAGCGGGCGATTTCTCTACTGCACCAATCGCGGCGACAACAGCATCGCCGTCTTCAAGGTGAATTCCGCCTCGGGGCGCCTGACGTTTATCCAGCGCGTGCCGACGCAGGGCAAGATGCCGCGAAATTTCGACTTCGATCCCACCGCGCACTGGCTCCTCGTCGCCAATCACGATAGCGACAATGTTGTCCTCTTCAAAATTAATCTCGCCACCGGCAAATTGACTCCGCAGGGCGCGCCCGTCAGCGTGCCGATGCCGTTCGCCGTGCGCTTTCTCCCTATCGAGAGCAAACCCCGGTGAGTTTGCGGGCCGTGCATTCCACGTGAGGATTGTTGTATCCTGAAATCATGAGCGAGAAAATTCGCAAGTCCGACGCGGAATGGCGCTCCAAGCTGACCCCGGAGCAATACGAAGTCACGCGCCGCAAGGGAACCGAGCCGCCATTCACCGGCGAATATGAGGACATGGAGGCCGACGGCACCTACATGTGCGTCTGTTGCGGCCAGCCGCTTTTCAGCTCCGATGCGAAGTTTCACTCCGGTTCCGGCTGGCCCAGCTACTACCAGCCCATCGCGCCCGAAAATGTTTCCACCGAGCGCGACGCGTCCCACGGCATGGCTCGCACCGAAGTCCTCTGTAGCCGATGCGACGCGCACCTGGGCCATGTGTTCGACGACGGCCCCGCTCCCACCGGCCAGCGCTTCTGCATCAATTCCGCCGCTTTACGCTTCGACGACAAAAAATCCGGCCAGAAAAGCTGACCCGCCTATTATTTGAAGCGGCCGCGATTAGTGGTTGAAGAAATATACCGTGGGATGGCCGTTGCCGGGATTCGCATCCGCGGAAATCGCGCGGAAGCTTCCCTGCGAGACAACATAAAGGATAAGGTTCTCGGGGAACCCCGTGATGGTATTCGGCCCCAGCGTACCCCGGCCGTTCGCGCTTACCGAGTAGGACGAGGAGAGATTGTTCGGTGTCCCCAAGTGCAAGACACCTTCCGGATCCGGCACGCTGGGAGGATCGTATTCGTCCACGATGCCTGAAATGCTTGGGGCGCCAAATTCGCCGCCATTCGAATACACCTCGCCAATCACATTGGTTACGAGGCTTTCTTGTGGAACAGCTGTGTCCAGCGTATAGCCGCCTTGCAGCGAAGACGAAATGGGAACCAGCAACGAAGGTGTGCTCGTCTGTAATTCCAGCAGCCCGGTGGTAACAGCCGTATCGCTGCCGATCAGGAAACCCTGTCCCGGCCCCGTCAGATACGCCGCCGCCACGCGCGTTGTCGCCGCCGTCGAGCCGAGACCCGTAAAGCTGGCGCGGCCATTATTCGCCACTGAATACGTCCCGGTAAACGAGGGCGAGGACGGCGTGCCTCCGTTGTTTTGGTCGTAGGAGAAAGTCGCCCCGGTCAGCAGCCCGGCAAAGACGCTGGCGTTCGAGCCGCTCAAACCTGTGCCGGTCGCCACGCTCGTTCCCGCGAGAGCCGCATTCGTGAATTGATATCCCGGCTGCTGCAGGAGCATCTCGCCGCTGAGAAGGTAAAACACGTCTTTCGACGCCGACGTGTCGTTTTCCATGAAGTAGAGGTCCGTCGGCGAAACGAAGTAGAAAACGAAGTGCAGCGCCACCTGCGCTTTTCCCGGTTGTGCGAAATCCAGCTCACCCGTGCCTCTGCCGAATGAGTCCACCGTGGTCGAAAAGGTGCCTGACAACCCCTGCGAACTGTACGCGCCCGCATCGTTGAAATCGCACGTACCCGTCAGGCTCGGCGTAGGTGTCGTTGCGTCGGCGTGAACCACCCCCTCCAGAGCGACGGGCAGCTTCCCGGCCGCTTCATAGCCGCCAAATCCGAAGGCATAATTCCCGCTGAAGCTGGCATCCGTTAAGCTCGATCCGACCAAGGGCTTCATGATTCCCTCGCCGTGCGTGGCGTTGGGCGCGTCATTATTCGTATTCGTCGAGTTGTCTTCGAAGAACCGCACATTCGGGTGCCCCGAGCCGCCGCCCGAATCGAGCACCAGGCGGTAGTCGATAGTCGAGATGGCGCCTGAAATGGGGCTTGTGGCCACAAGTTCCATCGTGCCGCGGCCATCCGTGCCGATCGAATAGACTCCCGCGAGCGGCGCGGGCGTGCTGCTCACCACGGGGGAATCCCGATAAATGTCTTCTTCGCCCAATAGAACGCCGTTGCCGCCCATGATCACACTGCCAATCATCGTTACGGGCCCGCTCTTGTCGAAGCCGTGGAACAGCAGCGTATATTGCCCGCTAAGCAGCGTGTTGGGGCTTATCACGCCCGGAGAGATGGTGACGTTGAAGACCTGCGTCATTGTCTGCGGCGCCGGCAGCCCTGTCATCGGATTCAGCTCCGAGTCCGCCACTTGCACCGTGAAGAAGTCATCCGTCGGAGGATTCGTCGCCAGCACCGGAGTTCCGGAGATCGTGCCATCCGGCGCCAGCACCAACCCGGCGGGAAGCTGCCCCGTGACAACGGTCCAGGTGTACGGCCCGACACCGCCGGTGGCAATCAGAGGCAGCGGCGCATAGGTCGTTGCCGTGAAGCCTCCTGGCAGATTGGGGTTGGAGGTGATTTGCAGCGGCTGAGGTTTGTTGATTGTCACTGAAATCAGCTGCGTCTGCAATTGCCCGACGGGCAAGGACGAATCCACCACCTGAGCGGTAAAGGAACAGCTAGCCGCCGAGCCCGCCGGGTTGCCCGCAGGGATGCCCGTAATCTGGCCGCTTGCGGGGTTCAACATAAGCCCCGTTGGCAGCACGCCTGTATCGCCCGGAAGCGTGGCGCACGTGTTCGGCGCGACGATACTCCACGTGATGGGAGTGACTCCGCCGCTGGTTGATATCGGAGCGCTGAATGGCGTGTTCAGAGTGCCCGGAGGCAAGGACGTCGTCGTAATGGAAAGTATGGGCGGAGGCGTAACAGTGATTTGGAAATTCCCACAGGCTGAAACCGGCGTGGCGCTGTCGTCTGTAGCCTGAACCGTAAACTGAAATGGAATGGCAGGATTGCCCGCTGTAGGGCTCGAAGGCCTCCCAACAATCGCACCGGTGCCTGGATTGAGTGTCAGGCCGGGAGGAAGAGTCCCGATATTCAGGGTCGAGGGCAGACAAGAGTTAGACTCCACCTCAAGACCATTGACGAGCGCCTCGCCCACGACGCCGGTGAACTGAATCACGAACTGCCCGCTCGAATTCGCGGGCAGCGAACCCTGTTCGATAATGGCGATGTTCTTCCCCGCAGCCGCGAATATGTCGAAGCTTGTCAGCACCTGTGTGCCGTTGACGCTCACGTTAAAGGTGCGCTGCCCAGCAGCCGTGGAAACGGTGTCGCAGAAATGCAGCCGCAGGAGGTGGACTGATCCGGGTGTGAACCCGCCAATCGTGTAGCTGAAGGCGCCGCCGGCGCCGGCGGCGGTGCTGGTGCGCGCGGTCTGGTAGACCGCGGCGGGCGCTGGGTCCGCCACATTGCTGATGTTAATGGCGTTGGCGGAGCTGGTCGTCGTGCCTCCGGTGAAATCCTCGTCGGCAACGAATGGAGGCACAGCGGGTCCCCCAGCGTTAATCTGGATAGGAGCGGTACTCACTGTCGGTGAGATGAACGTAAACGGGGCTACACCATTTGTAACCACAAGACCTTGGTTGGAATTGTATGCAATGCCATTCGAGCCGCTTGGCAGGCAGTACACGCCAACCGCGCACTGCTGCAGCCCGGTCGTCGTAAAGGTCGGGTCCAACGCGATGGTGATGCCAACGCTCGTGGTCGTTTTCGAGTTCGCCACGGATACGGCTTGCAGCATCACACCGGTCAATTCTGCGGCAATGTTGGGCGGGGCCACATAAGTGACCGAGACGGTGGTGACGTTGATCAGCGTGCCGCAGCCTGCGCCGGAGCAGCCCGTGGATAGCACCGAAAGATTCCAGGTTACGCCGCTGTTGGTATTATCGCCGCTAACCGATGCCACGAAGTTGATCATCTGGCATCCAAGTAGATTATTAGGGGCGTTGCATGGCGACTGGCTCTCGTCCATCGTCTGCACGAGGTTGGGCTGGATCTCCACGCTGATCGTGCTCCCGTGGCCTCCGCACCCCGCCAGCAAAATCAAACCAAAGCAAGCCAGGGCCAGAGCCGCGGCCAGGCAAAATTGTTTCATCTGCCTGGCGGAATGAGCGCCATCCGTGCCGCCTTCCTCGGCACCGCGGATCGCGCGCGCATACATCTTCGGGATCGTCATATCACTAAATATTTCTGATTCGGATTGGCTCGGGCCGGAGCGAAATCCCCCTGTCGAACCTTCGGAGCAATTAGCCAAACAAGTTGAATAACAAAATGGCCGGGGAGTGTCAACGCACTTCTCCGGCCCATCCGCCTGGGGACGCCCGGCGTCTCAGCACGGAAAACTCTCGGACTCATCTGGGGTAATCTGCATGGTTCGCCATGTGGATGCGCGTAGCCGGAGCCTCGTTGCCTGGAGCCTCCCGCGACGGCAACTCGCGCGCGTCTCCACGCATCGCACTTCTGTAGATTCCAGCGTCCGTCCAGAGCCCGGCGGCTTTTGTTTTTGCCGTTTTTTTTGGTATAACTGGCAGGTCACGGAAGTCCGGTGAGTCGAATCATCCCCCTCATAAATTTGGGAGGAAAGCATTGATTGAAGTGGAAGTGAAGGACCTGACCAAATCCTTTGGTCCGGTTGCAGCGGTGGATGGCGTTTCCTTCAGCGTCAACAAGGGCGAGATCCTGGGTTTTCTCGGGCCCAATGGCGCCGGGAAGACCACCACGATGCGCATCCTCGCCGGCTACATGCCCGCGACATCCGGCACGGCCGCCATCGCCGGGTTCGACGTCTTCAACGACTCGCTCGAAGTGCGCCGCCGCATCGGCTATTTGCCCGAGGTGCCGCCTCTTTATCCCGATATGGCCGTCGAGACGTATCTCGATTTCGTCGCACGCATCAAGAACGTCCCCGCGCAAAAGCGGCGCGAGCGCGTCGCCGATGCTCTCCGGAAGACGAATATCGAGGACAAGCGCGCCGAGCTGATTAAGCGCCTCTCGCGCGGCTACAAGCAGCGTGTGGGCCTGGCTCAGGCCCTGGTGCACGACCCTGAAGTTATCATCCTCGATGAGCCTACCGTAGGCCTCGATCCCAAGCAGATCATCGAAGTGCGTCACCTGATTAAAGGCCTCGCCGGCAGCCACACGATCATTCTTTCCACGCACATCCTTCCCGAAGTCAGCATGACGTGCGACCGCGTGGTGATCATCAACAAGGGGAAAGTCGCCGCCGTGGATACGCCGCAAAACCTGACCACGCGCCTCAAGGGCGGGCAGAGGATCCGCGTCGAGGTCGAGGCCCCGGAAAAGCCCCTGGAAAATTTGCTCGCGCAGATTCCCGGTGCCCACCGTGTGCTCGTCGAGCGGGGACGCACTGGCGGCCGCCTGACGGCGACGATCGAGACCGCCCCCGGCCAGGACATCCGCAGCCAGATTGCCGCGAAGATCGTCGAAAAGGGCTGGGCGCTCTTCGAGCTGCACGGCATCAGCATGAGTCTCGAGGATATTTTCCTCGAGTTGACCACGGACGACGCGGCGCACGCCCAGCCGGCCCCATTAAATTGAATGTTCACTTTTCCCGGCAACTAAGGAGCTAAAGAAATTATGCGGGGCTTCTATGCCATTTATCGCAAGGAGATGGGCCATTACTTCGTTTCGCCCATCGCCTACATCGTCGTCGGCGTCTTCCTGCTTATCAGCGCCTTCTTTTTCGATGTAATCGTCTCCGACGTTATCCAGCAATCCTTTGCCATGCAGATGCAGGGCATGGCGCAGGAAATTGACATGACCAGCGAAGTGCTGCGCGCATTTTTCGGCATCCTTTCGACGTTGGTCCTCTTCATTACTCCGATGCTGACCATGGGCGTCTACGCCGAGGAGCGCAAGCGCGGCACCATGGAGCTTCTGATGACCTCGCCCATCACGGAGATCGAAATCGTGCTCGGCAAATTCTTTGCCTCGCTCACGCTCTTCGCCATCATGCTGCTTCCCACGGCCGGCTGCGTGATTTTTCTTTATCTTCACAGCGACCCTTTACCCCCCTGGCGCGTCGCCCTCGCCGCATACGCGGGTTTGCTTTTGCTCGGCGGATCGCTTCTGGCGCTCGGCACGTTTATTTCCTCGCTCACGGAAAACCAGCTCATTGCCGCGGTCCTCACGTTTGCAACCTTCCTGATCGTTTGGGTGCTGGATATCGGGCGCAACGCGGGCGGCGATGTGACCAGCGTGCTGCATTATCTTTCCGTGGTGGGCCATTACGAGGATTTTACGCGTGGGATTGTGGATACTTCAGCCCTGGTCTATTACGCGAGTTTCATTTTTCTTTTCGTTTTCCTCACCGTGCGGTCGGTGGATTCCATGCGCTGGCGCCGCGCCTAGGGCCGCTTTCGGCGCGGCCTGGCGGGCTGCGGAGGGAACAGCAGGATGAAGAAGTGGAAACAGCGGGAGGTGGCGGAATTCCTGGCCAGCATCGGCGTGGCCATGCTCATCGCGGGCTACCTGCGCTATACGATTCAGGGAGAGCTGCTGCTCTTCAGCAAGATTACGCTCATTGCCGGCGGTATTCTCCTTGTCGCTGGCATCGTGCTTGGCTTTAAGGAGATTCTCGGATTCTTTTCCAAGCGCTCCTCGCGCCTCGGAACCAATACCACGGTCCTGGCGCTCGCTGTAATCGCCATTCTCGGCCTCGTCAATTTCCTGGGATACCGCCATCACAAGCGCTTCGACCTGACCAGCGAGAAGCTCTACACTCTCTCCGATCAAACCAGGAAAATTGTGAGCGGCCTTTCACAGGACGTCACCATCGCCCGCTTCGCCAAGCAGCCAGACCGGTCGTTCGACGACCTGATGACGGAATACCGCAATCTGAGCCCTCATCTGAAGGTCGAAACAGTTGACCCGCTCGAAAAACCCGACGTCGCCAAGGATTTCGGCGCCACGCGGCTCGGCGATGTGATCCTCGCTTCCGGCCCGGTGAAGCTGCCCATCGAGCCGGGTCCGGACGGCAACTTTTCCGAACAGGACATCACCAGCGCCATCCTGAAAGCCACGCGCAACAAAGTCAAAATGGTCTGCTTCGTTACTGGCCACGGAGAAAAATCCCTCAGCGATGGTCAAGCGGGCGGCTACAACCTCGTGGATCAGGGTCTCAAAAAGGAAGGTTACAACACGGATTCGGTCAACCTGGTTTCCTCGAATGGCGTGCCTTCCGAATGCGACGTGCTCGTGATCGCAGGCCCAACGCGAGCCTTCTTTCCGCAGGAGGCCGCCATGGTCTCGAAGTATCTCGACGCCGGAGGAAAAGCGCTCGTCGAGGTGGATCCGCAGACGGATCCGAAGCTGGGCGATATTTTTTCGTCGTGGAATATCAGCGTGGGCGACAACTTCGTCATTGATGCCAGCGGCATGGGCCAGCTGCTGGGAGCGGGTCCGGCCATTCCGCTTGTGGTGGACTATGGCGATAGCCCTATCACCAAGAAACTCCAGGGGACAATGACGTTTTTCCCGCTGGCCCGCACCGTGTCCATCGCCGACAAGTCTAAGACGGAGCCGGAAGCCGTGGAAATCCTGAAGACTTCGCCGCGAAGTTTTACCATCCCCAAGCTCGAGCAGAAGGTGAAGTTCGATCCCAAGACCGATACGGCCGGCCCGCTTTCGCTCGGCGTGGCCGCCGGCAAGAAAGTGGACGACCAGAGCGCGCGCCTCGTCGTGATCGGCAATTCCGCTTTCGCCTCCAATCAGGCCGTCAATCAAGCCGGCAACGGCGATCTTTTCTACAACTCGATAGACTGGCTTGCCCAGGATGAAAACCTGATTTCCATCCGGCCGAAGACCGTGGAGAACCGCAGTATCACGCTTACGGAAAGCCAGGCGGCGCTGCTGAAATGGCTCGATCTGTTTATCTTGCCCGGCATCGTAATTTTTTCCGGAATCGTTATCTGGTGGAAGCGTCGCTGAAAACTGTAGAAACAGAGAACAATCGCGCCGTAGCCCGCAGGGCGTAGGCGGATGGAAGCGCCGGTAGAACCGGATGAACGTCAGAGCGAAATCCGCCGCACCTCGAAGCACGAATGCGGACATGGCGCGCCGTAGCTCGAAGAGCGTAGGCGGCTGGAAGCGCCGGTAGGTAGATGACTGGGAGCCGTCTCATGAATGGTTTGTGTCAGGGCGCGGCTTTTTACCCTGCTTGCCCTGACGAAGGAAGGGAGCTTCGAAGGGCAGCCGCGCCGAAACTTTCTCCACTTCAGGGGGTTCAGAGTCTGTGTGAGAACTCGAGAATCTTTGTAGGTCGTGGCTTCAGCCACGACGTAAGCCCTCCAAAATCAGGACGGCTTTAGCCGCTGAAGCTCTGATTTTGCAGTTCTCACACAGAATCCTTAACCCCTGGGGTCTGGCAGGCGGACCATTTGTGAGTCGGCTTGTAGACACACATGATCAAGAAAACCACTCTCCTAGTGCTGCTTTGCGCCATCGTTCTCGCCGGCGCTGTGTACTATTTCGATTGGAAGCACGGCAGCGCGGAAACGCCGGAGCAAGATAAATCCAAACCCGCCTTCTCCATCCAGTCGTCGGACATCGCTTCCTTCACCCTCGCTCACCCCGCAGCGCCGGATGTGCCTCCGATTCGATTCGAGAAGCGCAAGGATGGCTGGGAGATCGTCGAGCCGCTCGAAACCGGCGCGGACCAGCCCACGGCGCAGGGAATCGCTGACCTGCTCGGGGAGGCGCGCGTTTCGCAAACGGAACCCGGCACACCCGACCGGTTGAAGGCTTACGGCCTCGATCCGCCGCGCGTTTCGCTCCAGTTCCAGCTGCGGAACGGCGCGACACACACGCTGCTCCTCGGTGAAAAGGATTTCACAGGCGACTCCGTTTACACCATCGTGGACGCAGCCAAGAATGTCTCGCTCCTGCCGGATTCCCTTTTGACCAGTTCCAGCAAACCCCTCGAGGATTTGCGCGATCACGCCGTGCTCCATGCGGATAGCAGCCAGACGGCCTCCTTCACGCTCAAGAACTCCTCGGGCGAGATGGCGGCGGTCAGGCAAAATGATGCTTGGAAATTTACGAAGCCCGCGAGCGCGCCGGCCGATGGCGACGTCGTGGAATCGCTCCTCTCCTCGGTCGCCAACGCCCAGATGGCCGGCGTGTCGAGCGAGCAGCCGGAAAATCTGCAAAAGTACGGCCTCGCCAATCCCTCCATCACATTTAACCTCGCGAGCGACAAGGGAGAAAAATCCACGTTGCTTGTCGGAAAAAAGGAGGGCGACGAATGTTTCGCGCGCGATCCCTCGCGTCCCATGATTTTCCGCATCGCAGGCGATCTCTGCAAAAAACTAGATGTAAGCTACGCTGCTCTTCGCGATAAGCAGGTTCTCCATTTCGACGCCGACGATGCGAGCCGCGTCGAAATCCACGACGCCCACGGCACAATCGTCGCCACGCGCGGCGGTAACGACGATTGGACAATCGCATCGCCCGATGCGCAGAAGGGAAAATCCGTGGCCAGTTGGAAAATCTTTGACGCGCTCACGGGCCTGCGCGCCGAGGATGTCCTCGACCACCCTCCAGCGAATATTATCGCGAAGCTCGCACGGCCCGCCATCGAGGTGATTCTCACCACCAAGGACGGTAAGCAAGCCATCCTGCGCGTGTCCGGCGAATCGGGCGATTTTGTTTACGCGCAAGCAAGCGGCAGCCCGGTCGTCTACAAGCTGAAAAAACAGGATTTCGACACTTTAAATTTCGATGCCGCGCAAATCCTTCTGTAAGCTCGGCGAATATCTTGGAATGGGAGGGGCCGGCGCTGCTCGGGTCCAGGCAGCCTGTTATTTCAAAGCCATAGTTAAGTGTTAACGGCGTTAACCCTGAACTTACTGCTTGCGTCTCTTTCCAATTCTTGCGATAGTCGCATCCGTTCGGAGGGCGCCATGATCCGAAAGAGAAGGCAAAAGAGACCGACGGGCAAATCCACACGGCTGCACAAGGACCGCCGTCGCAGGCATCGCCACTGGCAGGTGACCGTCTATTACCACGACGGCGAAAAGTTTGGCCGTGTCTATATTGACCGCGAACGCGCCCGGCGCTTTGCCGCGCGCCAGAAAAGATCCCCGATCGTCAAAGCCACGCGCATCATGGAAGTGGATTAAGTCCGTTCCAACGATTCGACCGTGGCGCCGGACCTTGTCCGCGCACAGCTCGCATGTTATAAATATTCAGTTGTCGCGCGGTTCCCTGCAAGCGGGATTCGTATAGTGGTAGTACGCGACCTTGCCAAGGTCGAGGCGAGGGTTCGATTCCCTTATCCCGCTCCAGTTTTTTCGTCCCTTTGCTCCGCGAATCCATCTTCACGTACAACCCAAAAAGCCATAGAATGATCCCAGCAGGGTGACCCATGGGCGTTCCCTCGAATTTCACGCTTGCCGCCGCGCTAGCCATCTTTGCGGCTGCGCCCGGTGCGTTCGTGGCTGTCGCCCGGCAATCGAACCAGCAACCGAGTCCGCAATCGCGCCCCTCAACGCAAAGTCCGCCCGTCGAGTTGCAGCCTGAATCCCGCCTGGCCATCGTCCGTTTCGTCGCGAGCGAGTATGCCAAGGTCGTTGCGCCGCTTCCTCACGGCAGAAGGGGCTTCACGATTCATGTGGGCAAGCCGCTCAACCCCGCCAGCATCCAGGATGCCGCCAGGCTCGAAGGCACTGCCGCGTCGCCGGGCGATATCGTTCAGATCACCCGCATTGATTTCGGCAAGAGGGCTATCTTCTTCCAGATTGACAACGGCCCGCATAAGCACTTTCACTGGCGCGAACACGTAGCCATTGGCGTCGGCGATGTCCCCGATCCTGTCCCTGTGGCGCACCCCGACGAAGGAACGGGCGCCATCCTGGTCCTCGATTTCGGCCGCCCGCTTCCGGAAATGACCCCCGACGACGTCAAACGCGATCTTGCGCCCTTCCTGGATTTCTCAAAACAGCAATCGGCCGCCGTGAATTGGCTCGACACGCTCCCGCCGCAATTCGTGCAGGGCATCAAGGATCACCGCGCCATCGTGGGTATGGACGAGGATATGGTGATGGCCGCGCTTGGCCGCCCCGACCGCAAGGTCCGCCAGCAGGACGCCAGCGGCAAAGAAACCGAGGATTGGATTTACGGCGATCCGCCCGCCAGAACCATTTTCGTCACCTTCCAGGGCGAAAAGGTCATCCGCGTCGAAGTCTTCGGCTGACGCACGCTGCCGCTGCAACGCCAGAATCAAGCTCCGCGCGATACGCAGCTGTGGTGCCCGGGGTGGGGGTCGAACCCACACGACGCGTGAGCGTCAGGGGATTTTAAGTCCCCCGCGTATGCCATTCCGCCACCCGGGCAGGACTTTCCTGCGAGTGTAGCACGAAGTTTTTCGGCAGCCGCAACACCTCCGCCCCTTGGTCCTACCGTGATCCGAGTGACACGAATGTACCGTTTGGGCACGCGCACGGTTCGTACGGGAGCATTCGCATATATGGTACTGGTACCATGATAGCCTCAGCCATGCAGGAATCCTTGATCACCGCACGGAGGCAGGCGCAATGAAAGGCAATTTTCTCGACCAAGTGATGAAGGTCAATAAAGAGCTTCTGCTCATCTTCTCCATCATTTTGTTCGCGGCGATCATCAATTTCTTCGTTTCCGGACAGAGACTCGTTCTTTCCTTCTACGATCTCCCCATTATTTTTGCCGCCTACTACTTCGGCCGCAGCCGCGCGGTGCAGACAGCCTTCGCTTCCATCCTGATCGTCTGCTGGCTGCACTTGGTGAACCCCATCGCGCTGGCCACTGGAGCAACCGTCGTGGCGCATCAAGTGATGGACTGGTCGGGCATCGCCATCTGGGCTGGTTTTTCGGTGGTCACGGCCTACGCCATGGGCACGCTTTACGAGCTTAAGGAAAAAAACTTCAACGAGCTGCGGGAAACCTATTACGGCGTTCTGCAGATCCTCTCCGGCGTCGTCTCCAACGACAAATACACGCAGAACCATTCCTACCGCACGTCCATCTATGCTGCGCGCATAGCCGAGCACATGGGCCTTCCGGAAAGTCGCGTCGAAGACATCCGGGCCGCCGCGCTGCTGCACGACATCGGCAAGCTCGAAGTCAGCCGCCAGATTCTCTATAAGGCCGCGAAGCTCTCGGACGAAGAAATCGTGGAGATGCACTCGCACTTGATGAAAGGAATGGATACGCTGAAGCCCGTCGGCGGAAGCCTGCGGCGCATCCTGCCCATCATTTTGAGCCACCACGACAAATTCGACGGCACGGGCTACAACCCGACCCAGGGCGAAGACATCCCCCTCGAATCGCGCATCATCAGCGTCGCGGACGTCTATGATTCGCTGACGAGCGACCGCCCCTATCGCAAAGCCATGTCTCCCTTCGAGGCGCGCGACGTTATTTCCAAGGGCGCGGGCAAGGATTTCGATCCCCAAATCGTCGCGGCATTCGAGGCCTCTTTCCGCCACGGCCTCATGGAAGTCCCCGAAGTTCTTATTTGAAGAATCCCTATTGAACCCTCACTTGGCTTCGCGCAGGAACCGCGCGGCTTCCTCGGGCGGCGTGGGATTGATGTAGAAGCCGGTGCCCCACTCGAATCCCGCCACCTTCGTCAGCTTGGGCATCATCTCGATGTGCCAGTGGTAGTGATCGTTGATTTCCTCGCCGATGGGCGACGTGTGCACCACGTAGTTGTACGAGGGGAAAGCAAGCGTGGCGTCCACGCGCGACAGAATATCGCGCAGCACCGCCGCGAGCTTCCCGTAGTACGGCGTGGGCATGTTCTCGAACGCCGAGCTGTGCTCCCGCGGCAAAATCCACGTCTCGAACGGGAACCGCGGCGCGTACGGCTCCAGCGCGACGAAATGCTCGTTTTCCAGCACCACGCGCGTTCCCGTCTCGATCTCCTGCCGTATCATGTCGCAGAAAATGCACCGTTCTTTTTCGTCGTAGTAGTGCTTCGCGTTGTCCACTTCCGTGCGCACGCGTTGCGGGACGATCGGCAGCGCGATTAATTGCGAGTGCGTGTGCTCGAGCGATGCCCCCGCCGGCTCGCCGTGGTTCTTGAAAAGCAGGATGTACCGGAAGCGCCGGTCGTTTTTCAGATCGAGTATGCGGTCCCGATACGCCCACAGCACTTCCTCCACCGCTTTTTCCGGCAGCGTTGCCAGCGTGCTCTTGTGGTCCGGCGTTTCCACGATCACCTCGTGCGCCCCCACTCCATTCATGCGGTCAAACAAGCCCTCGCCCTCGCGGTCGAGGCCCCCCTCGATTCCCAAAGCCGGAAATTTGTTCGGCACCACGCGCACCGTCCAGCCGGGCGTATCCTTCCCGCCGCCGTTCCGTCCGTACGCCAGTATCTCCGGGGGAGTCTTACCTTCATTCCCGGGGCAGAAGGGACAGTTGGGCGCCCCCTTGATCTGCACGCTTTCGCGCACAAAGTCCATGGGACGCTTGGCGCGGTCCGTGGAAATGATTACCCACCGTCCCGTGATGGGATCCTTGCGAAGCTCCGGCAAACCGCCCCCCTCCCCCGGCGGCGCACATCGCGCGCGCGTTCCGATGCACCCATTCTACTATGCCCCACCCGCCGTGGGAATTGCCGTTCCCCTCGCTGTTTCCGATACAGCGCATGAAGCCAAGCCGTTTCAGTCGTGTCAGGGCACGGCTTTAGCCGTGCCGAAAGGTTTCCGCCATTCAGGGGTTTTAACCCCTGAGGTCAGGAGGCCGGCAGTCGGACCAGTTATGAGATGGATTGCGGTGTACAAGCGGTCGTATACTCTCCGGTATGGCTGCCAAAAAGAAAACCAAAAAGAAGCACCCGAAGAAGCGCGCAACCCCCAAGAAGAAACTCGCGAAGAAGAAACTGACTCCTGGGAAAAGGCAGCCGAAAAAGAAACCGGCTCCGAAGAAACGTCAGGCATTCGATACGTCTACTTTCCCGGTCGAATCGCGGACACCCCCGGACGTCCAATCCGGCGATTTGCAGGGACTATCCAACGTCGAAAGCGCCGATTCCGAAAGCGTGGACGAACTCCTCGAAGAAGGGAGCGCCTTCGAGGCCGAAGCCGTCAAGGGCGTCGAAGACGCCGACAACGCCGACGAAAAGCCAGTCCGCACCCACGAGGTCCCCGAGGACGACGTCCCCCCCGAATACCTCGACGAAGAGCAGTAGCGCCGCCCGGCCTTCGCCTTTGAACTTGTAGCAGCCACCTTTTAGGTGGGCGCCTTGCCTTAGCTTTTTTCTCCGTATGGGCACGCGCCGCGGCGGGCTGTGCCCGCTCTTTTTCCTAGCCTCTGCCTTTGCCCCTGTAGCCCGCCTGCCGACAGGCAGGCGGCCACCTACTTGAGGCACGAAGGGTCAGGCGGGCCCCTTGTTCTTCGATTTCCAATCGGGCATCCAGGATTCCTCGGGCGAAATCGCCTTCTTCCAATCGATGACAAACGAACCCGAATAAGGGTATTCCCGCGCGTCCCTACAGAGGCCTTTGCGGACTGGATTCATCCAGATATAGGCGGCGACGCCCGCGGCGTTGTCTCGCGGTCTGAGAATGTGGTCATAGAATTTCTTTTGCCAGAGCGCGCCGTGAAATTGTTTCCGGTATTCGTATGCGGTCGCTTGTTTGAGACTTTTCAGAAACGCCATCAGGTTGCTCGTCGCCTCGATGCCGGAGAACAGGCCGTGAAAATGATCGGGCATCACGCAGTAGGCGTGTACCGCAAACCGATAGGCGATGGATTGCTCGCGAAGATTCTCGATCAGCCAGACGGCATTTCGGGCATTCGCGAACAACGGACGCCTACCCGCGCAGCACAACGTAACAAAATACGAGGATTGGCCTATGTAGCTAGGCGGGTGCAGGCGGATGTTTTTATGCACGAAGGCCATGCGTTCGCCAGTGCGTCTGGTACGGAATCGCGGCTGTAGAATACATGCAGTCCGCATGCGAGTCACCCTGCGGACCGGTTTTGAATTTGTAGCGGCCACCTTTCGCGCCTTCTGCGTCCCGACGCCTTATGTCGGGAAGGTGGGCGTTTTTGACTTTCCTCCTTGCCCAGATCCCGCCCCAGCGGGTCGAAGATCCGCCGGGGAGGACTCTGCCCGCTCTTGCCCTCTGCCTTTGCCCTTGTAGCGGCCGCCTTGCCTTCCAGGCGGGCAGCTTTGCTCTTGCTTCCATCGTGGCAAATTCGTTGCGTCGAGGACAGGAGAAGCGTACGATGCGCACGAGCAAGAGGTTCAGGATAGAAATTACACTCTATTGCATATGAACCTGTGTGAATCCAACAGCACGTCAAAGGACCTCCCGCGAATTTTCCCTTTCATCTTGATTTTCGAAGGCATCCTCTCGAAAGGCATTCTCATCCTTATGTAAGTTCAACGACGCCCTGAAACCCCCTGGAGGCACAAATGCGAACACTCAAGGTATGGACGTGGGCCCTGGTATTGGCGATGTTCGTACCATCCGCGGTAGGCGCGCCCCCGAATTCTCCCTCGCCGCAGGCAGTGCAGTCTTCGAAAGCCGCCGCCCCGGCGGGACAAGAGGAAGCATCGGCGGCCAGACTGCCGGTACGGCGCGTGATTCTCTACAAGAGCGGCGTTGGCTATTTTGAGCATCTCGGGCAGGTGCAGGGCAACGAGGAGGTCCGCATTGACTTCACCAATAGCCAGCTCAACGACGTGCTGCAATCGCTCACCGTGCTCGACCTAGGCGGCGGCCGCATCGCCGGCGTGACGTACAACTCCGAGGCGCCCTTTAGCCAGCAGCTCGGCACGCTCCGCCTGCCCATCGCAGAAAAAACCAACCTCTCGGAATTTTATGGAGCCCTGCGGGGAGCACGCCTCGAAATCCACAGTGGAACGAGCGTTATTACCGGCCGCCTATTGAGCGTCGAGCGAAAGACGCGCGTGAGCGGCGGCACGACGCTTGAAGTGGATTTGGCCACCGTGGTCAGCGATTCGGGGGAGGCCCGCAGTGTCGAGATCACTCCGGCGGTAACAGTCCGGCTGGCCGATCGCGACGTTACCGAAGAAGTAAGCCGCTATCTTTCGCTGCTCGCTTCCGAGCGCCAGGCGGATTTGCGCCGCATGACAATCGCCACAGCCGGCTCAGGCGCCCGCCAACTCTACGTCAGTTACATCAGCGAAGTCCCCATTTGGAAGACCACTTACCGGATCGTGCTTTCCTCGAAGCCGGATAGCCAGCCATTGCTACAAGGATGGGCCATTGTGGACAACACCGTCGGCGAAGATTGGAATGATGTGGACCTCTCGCTTGTGGCGGGAGCGCCGCAATCGTTCATTCAGCAATTGTCGCAGCCCTACTATGCACGGCGTCCCGTTGTGCCTCTTCCCCAAAACGTCCAACTGTCGCCGCAAACTCACGAAAGCGCCATGCTCGGCGGCCTCGCGGGACTTTCCGGAACCGTCACGGACACAACCGGCGCCGTGATACCCAATGCACAGGTGCGGCTTCTGACGGATTCCGGCGCCGTCGCCGCTTCAACAACCGCCGATAGCAACGGCTTCTATAAATTTGGCGATCTCCCGGCCGGCAATTACAGCCTGGAATTTGAATCCCGCGGTTTCAAGAAGGTTGTCATTCAAGGGCTTTCGCTTGGTGGCGGGCGCACACAGGTCGAGGATGCGCAACTGGAGATTGGATCTGTGACTGAGACCGTCACAGTTACTGCGGCCCAAGAAAGAGCCAATACGACCAGCGGCGAGCTTAGCACCACTACGGAAGGCGAATCAGGGAATAATGTCGGCTCGGGTGGCGAACTCGGTTCAGCCAATGGGGGAGGCGCTCGGTTGGGCAGAGGCGTCGCAGGCGGCGTCATGGGAGGCATTGCTGCCTCCCCATCCCCAATGGCCGAGCCCGAAGCGATTGCGGAAGCCCGCCGCCAGACGGAAGCTGCCGCGCAGGGTTCCCAACTGGGCGACCTTTTCGAATACAAGCTCAAGGGCCGTGTGACGATTCACAAGAATGAATCCGCCCTCGTTCCCATTGTCCAAACTCATGTCGACGCCGAGAAGGTTTCTCTGTGGAACACATCCCTCAATTCGCCCCGCCCTCTGCGCGCCCTCTGGTTGACCAACTCCAGCCCCCTGACGCTCGATGGCGGCAGCTTTAGCGTCCTCGAAGACGAGGCATTCGCCGGCGAGGGTTTGACCGATCCGATCAAGCCAGGTGAAAAGCGTTTGCTTTCCTACGCAGCCGATCTCGGCGTTCGCGTGAACGCAACAACGGAAAGCGACCCACAGAGAGTCACGCACGTGCACATTGACCATGGTGTGATGAAGCAAACCAGCGAACTCCGGCAGAAAACCACGTACACCGTCCGCAATGATGACACCGTGCCGCGCATGCTGCTCATTGAGCGTCCCTTGCGGGTCGGATGGACGCTCGCCCAGGATGACCCCGCGCCCGCGGAGACCACTTCGGATGTCTATCGTTTCCGGCTTAGCCTCGACCCCCAAGCCTCTACCTCCCTTGAAATCAAGGAATCAACGCCTGTGAATACCGCGTACCAGCTTACGAATTTGACCAGCGATCAAGTCACGTTCTTCGTGGATCAGAAGGAGATCAATCCCGAGGTTGAAGCGGCATTGCGGAAAATCGTGGATCAGGAAAACGCAGTGGCCGCCCTTAACCAACAAATTTCGGATCGAGATGATGAAAGGCAAAAGATCTATGACGACCAGCAGCGACTCCGTGAAAATATGAAAGCCCTGAAGGGAACACCGGAAGAGCGGGCGCTCACGCAGCGTTACACGCAGCAACTGAATGACCAGGAGAATCGCCTTGATACCCTGCAGCGCGAGTCAACGGACCTTCAGGCGAAGCTCGACCAAGCCCAAACGGACCTCAACAACATGATCGAAAACCTCAATCTGGACACCGATATATAGCGCCAGACCTTGGCGCGGGCAATGCCCACGCGCGTGGCTGGGTACACGATCCTCGCCAATTTGCAGAAAAGGGTGTGTTCCCTTTTCCACTCGCCACTAACCACTCGCTTGCCCTGAGGCATGCCGAAGGGCCACTAGCCACTTTCCCCTTCATCCTCATGCGTCATCTCCGAATAAAATTTCAACACATCGCCCTCTCGCAGCTTCCGCAACAGACGGCTCAGCATCTCTTGCTCACGCACATTGAGCGCGCGCATCAGCGCCTTCACCACCTTCGCGTGCCGCGGCAGCACGTCCCTGATATGCCTCTCTCCTTCCGCCGTCAGACGCAACATGCTCACGCTGCGTCCCGTCCTCGGCTCGTCCCTCTTGGCCTTTGGCATCCGGCTTGCCTTGATCTCCGCCGCAGGCAGAGGCGCAACTTCGTGGCGCAGCCAGCCCAACCCCTCCAGCCGCTCGACGATCACCGCCATGTTCTGCCTCGTGCACTGGCACTTCTTTGCCGCGTCGAGCAGGAGCATCGGCCCCTCCCGATCCAGCATCTCCAGCACCCGAAACCCTCCCATGGTCAGGTCGAACGTGTCCAGTTGCCCACGCATCTCCCCCTCCATCCACTCCGCCGTATCGAGCAGGTCAAGATAGGCGCGGAAGGCTCGCACAGTTTTCTTCTTTTCCGCCGTCAGTGGCGACATGGCGCAAAAACCCCTCAAAACGTGAACTTTTGTGGCTTTTTAGGGCCGTTAAGCCTGCTTATAAAAGCAAAGTCCATGCTGCGTTTTGCGGCAAATGGTTTGCTGCAATTTGCGGCAAAGCGTATGCCGCATTTTTGCAGCAAAGCTTTGCTGCGTTCTGCGGCAAAGTCCATGCTGGTCTCGCCGCGCGGCTATATCCGCCCTGACCCGTTCTGTTTTTCTCCGAGCCAGTAGAGGACCAGCTCCACCCGGCTCGAAATTCCCAGCTTGTCAAAAATGCGAAAAAGATAATTTCTTATCGTGTGCTCGCTCAGCAGCAGCCGCATGGAGACTTCCCGGTTCGTCAGTCCTTCGGCCACCAGTCGCACCACGTCTTCTTCCCGCTTCGAGAGCAGTTCGATTCCATGCGCGTCCCGCAAATGTACGGGCATGGCCTGGCCCAGCGCGTCCAGCACGTAGTGAAGTTGCTCGCTGTTGGCCCACACCTGTCCCTGGTGCACCGCGTGAATGCACTTGCCGAGTGTTTCCAGCGATTCATCGCGGAAGAGCACGCCGCGGGCGCCGTAGCGGAACGCGTCTATCACCAGCTCGCGCTCACGCGACCCGAGCAGGATGATGGCGCGCGTCCTCGATTGCAGGGAATGCAACTCGCGCAGCAAGCGGTAGCCCTCGAGCGGGCCTTCTTGCAGGTGCGAGCTGATCACCGCCACGTCCGGCTCGTGTTCCTTGAGCAGCGACAGAGCGTCGTGAGAGTTCACGGCAATGCCGATCACTGCCACACCACTGCGCTTTGGCCGGAACACGCTCTCGACCAATTCGCAATTCATGTGATTCGCTTCCGCGATCACAACATTGACGACAGAACTCCGCGTCTGCTGCGCGTTCTGCATAACATCCTCCGCAGCATTGGAGTCTGGAAGGGTACGCTATCGTACCGTCCTTACTTGGTGATTACAAGCTAAAAATGTATCGTGGCAAGCAATTATTAAGGCCGGTATATCAGGTGAAGGGTGTCCGCGGGCGCGGGGCCCGTCCGCCTTCGCCCGGATGGTCCACTCTTCGTTCGTCCAGACTCCAAAACAGGGTTCCAGATGCGCGGTGTTCGCGGAATTTTTTGCCAGCATGAAAGGCGTGCGCCCGGGGAGCTTTTTCAAGGCCGTTGGCATAAGGAAACCCTGCGATCCGCACACATAGCCTTCGCTGGATTCCGACTATGTGATTGATTGTGGGATAGATCGAACCGCCGGGCGGCCGATTCCAGTGCAGCTCGGGAATAGCGGTCCGTGCGCCGATTTCTCCGCCCTACGCGGTTCTCTGTGCAATTTCGCGGCTCTAGTAGCCGGGGTACGTTAGGTACATTTGTACCTAACGGTCGAGATACGCGCGTCTCTGCCGAAGGGGCAGAAATGGAAAATATAGCTGAGCGGGATGGTTCCGCGAAAACCTCCTTTCAGGCAGCCGTCCGCCATGGAAACAAAGCTTCCGGTCTATGTTGGACGTTCTGCCACTTGTGCGCTGTGCGAGTACACCGTAGCGTACACGCTCCAATCAGATGCAGATGAATCGGAATACGGAATCGCGCGGCACGCGGCCTCTTCCACCTAAGGAAAGCGGAAAAGATTCACGCGCGAATCTGCGCTGCGCCTTATGCAGGTTCGTGAATTTCGCCTGCCTTGCCTGCGTTGTGGTCCTCCTTCTCTGCGTTTCCCCGCCCGCAACGGTAGCTCAATCGCAGAATCAGGCGATGGCGGCCAACATAGATCGCGCGGCCGCCGCGGTGGAAATTCCCAAGGTCAACTCCAATTCGAATTTCGGTGGCCCTACGGTGCAGCCGGACCTCGAGCACCGGGACGCGCGGTACCAGCTATGCGCCAGCGACGTGATCGCGCTCGAATTTCCTCTCACGCCGGAATTCGATCAGACCGTGAACATACAGCCGGATGGGTTCGCAAGCCTGGCGGGTGCAGGAGACGTTTATCTGGAAGGCCTGACGACGGAGGAAGCCGTAGCGGCGATCAAGAAGGCGTACGCCGGGATTCTGCGCGATCCAATCGTCACGGTGGAGCTGAAGGATTTCAATAAGCCCTATTTCGTGGTCACCGGGCAGGTGAACAAACCGGGGAAATACGATCTGCGTGGATATACCTCGGCGACGGAAGCCGTGGCCATCGCCGGCGGATTCAACGATTCCGCCAAACATTCCCAGGTGCTGCTGTTCCACCGGGTGAACAACGAATGGTACGAGGTGAAATCGCTCGATATGAAGCGAATTCTGAAGGGTCGCGACGTGAATGAGGACGCGGAAATCCGTCCCGGCGACATGCTCTTCGTCCCCCAAAATTTCATCTCGAAAATTAAAAGATACATCCCCTCAACCGGCATCGGCACCTATTACGAGCTTTATAGATGAGCAGGGACGCGTCACTCAGTTAGAAGTCTCCGCGGCAAGGAAGGGCAGAGAAGAACATGGAAGAGCTGGCCATCCGGCGGGAGGGAAGCCCGGCAGCACTGACACATACGCTGCGGGATGCGGTCGCACCGGTGTTCCGGAAGCGGCGGCTGGCGTCGCTGATTTTCGTGGGGATTTTTCTGGGTGCCGTGCTGGGCGGACTGCTGGTCCCGCGGAAATACGAAGCGGAGATGAAGATTCTGGTGAACCGCGACCGCGTGGATGCGGTGGTGACGCCCGATCCCGATGCGCCGGTGGCGGCAGCTCCGGTGGCAGTTGTGAGTGAAGAGGATATGAACTCGGAAGTGGAACTGCTGAGAAGCCGCGACGTGCTGGAGAAAGTGGCGCTGGCCTGCGGTCTCGACTCGAAGAGGGAGACGGCATGGGACCGCATCGGCGATGTAATGCGGGGCACGAAGCCAACAGGAGAGAGACGGTTGGCGAGGTCCGTCGAGACGCTGGAGCGGCAACTGGTGATCGAACCGCTGAAGAAGACGACATTGATCCGCGTGGCCTACGCTTCAAGCGATCCGCAGCTTTCCGCGCGCGTGCTCGAGACGCTTGCAACGTTCTACCAGGAAAAGCACGCGGCCGTACACCGGCCCGCGGGGACATTCGACTTTTTCGATCAGCAAACCACCCGCTACCTAGGAGAACTGCAGGCGGCGGAAGCGCGGCTCGAACAGTTCGATGGCGAGGAGGGCGTGGTGTCGCCAGCGGCGGAAAAGCAACTGGCGCTCGAGCAAGTGAGCCAATTCGAGGCCGAGCTGCAGCAGGATCAGGCCAACGCTTACGGAGCCGAACGCCGCGCCCAGGCGCTCGAAGCGGAAGCAGCGGCGCTGCCGCAGCGGCAGACAACGCAAACGACGGAGCAGGACAACGGTGAGCTGCTGGCGCAATTGAAAAACACGCTGCTTTCTCTCGAGCTAAAGCGCAGCGAAATGCTGGCCAAGTACGCGCCCAGTTATCCACCCGTGCAGCAGGTAGAGGCGCAAATCACGGAGGCGCGAAATGCCGTCGCGCAAGCCGAAGATTCGCCCTTGCAGGAGGTCACGACCGACCGCGCGCCGGCACAGGATTGGATGGCCACGGAACTGGCCAAGGCGGAAGCAGACCGCGCCGGATTCGAAGCGCAGGCGGCTGCCACGGCGCGCGTGGTGCGGCATTACGAGGAGACCGCGCGGCAATTGGATGAAAAGGGGGCTGCGCAGGATGATCTGGTCCGTCAGGTGAAAACGGCGGAGGACAATTATCAGCTTTATCTCGGCAAACGCGAAGAAGCCCGCATTTCCGACGCGTTGGATAGCAAGCGGATCGTGAACGTATCCGTCGCGGAAGCGGCGACGGTGCCGGTGTTTCCGACACTGCAGCTGGGCTGGCTGCTATTGGGTGGCTTCTTCACGGCGGGAATCGCGAGCGTGGGCGCGGCTTATGCCGCCGACCGGCTGGACCCCTCGTTCCGAACCCCGCAAGAACTGGGAGAGTACCTGAATGTACAGGTGCTGGCGGCGATTCCGAAGGGCATGACGGTGAGGGAGACACATGAGCCGAACTTTTGACATCCTGCACAGAAACGAACACGTGGCGGAGGAGTTGTCCGCCCCGGCGGCCCAGCAAGAAAAGGCGAATGGAACGGCGCAACACCGGAATCGCCACGGAGTGGCGGAAGACGAAGTGATGAAGCTGGTGCAGCGCGTATTCATTCTGCCGGAGACGGCCGCGTCGCCGGAGGCTGTGGCATTTTGCGGCGTGGATGAAGGAGCCGGGTGCAGCTGGGTATGCGCGCGAGCCGGAGAAGCGCTGGCCGAAGAGTCGCCAGGAACGGTGTGCATCGTGGACGCGAATCTTCGGACTCCGTCGCTTGGCGAGTATTTCGGAATCCAAAAATGCGACGGGTTCGCGGAGGCGATGACAGGAACCCGGCCGATCCGCGAATTCGCGCGGCGGCTTGAAAAGGGCAATCTGTGGGTCGTGACCGCGGGCGCCGTGGGAGCGGAGCCGAATGGGGCGCTGAACCCCGCGCGGCTGCGGGCGCGATTCTCGGAACTGCGAGACGAATTCGATTATGTGGTGATGGACACGCCGGCCGCGTCCTCGCATCCCGACGCCGTGCTGCTCGCGCAGCTCACGGATGGAGTGGTGCTCGTGGTGGGGTCGAATACGACGCGGCGGGAAACGGCGCGGATCGCAAAAGAAAACTTCAAGGCTTCGAGAGTTCCGATTCTGGGGGCGGTCCTTAACAGGCGGACCTATCCCATCCCCGAAGCGCTCTACACGAGGCTGTAGGGCGGGCTCTTTGACGAGCACGGCCTGCCCCGAGCGGGGCGCTAGATGACGTGCAATAGCATCGTGCGGGTGGAGTGTCCCCGCGAAAGACCGAGTGGCTGGGTCCGGGATCTAACCGTTGGATAAGGAGGGCGGACCCACCCCGGGACTCGCAACGTGCTGATTCCGGTTCGAGGAAAATCCCAAGGGGCCGGGGGAGGCGCGTTGCGGGCCTCGCGATCAATACAAAACGAAGGAAACGGTGTTAACTCATGCAAACGCTCTCGGCCGGACAGGCCACTCGGGGAAGTTTCGGGAGAGTTTCAGAGGTATGCGACGCGCTCGGGCGATTTTGGAAGCGGGCGGCCACGCAGGGTAATGGAAGGCACGGCGCGCGTGTCTTCCGGCGAGAGGCGCGCATTCCGAGCATCGAGGAGCTGTTGCAGCGGGAAGAAGTCCGCGTGGATGCGCGGGAAACGCGCAAGATCGTGGGCGGAAAGACCGTGCTCGTTACCGGCGCGGGAGGAAGCATCGGCCTGGAACTCTGCCGGCAGATCGCGAGTGGCGGACCGCGCAAGCTGCTGCTGCTCGATAAATCGGAAAACGGCCTGTTCTACGCAAACCTGGAAGCCTCGGAGCGCCTGGGCGCGGCGCGCGTGAGCCCCTTTCTTGCGAACCTCCTCGACGGGCAGGGCGCGAAGGAAATCCTGAGAAACGAGCAGCCGGAGATTATTTTTCACGCCGCGGCGCACAAGCACGTCGGGCTGCTCGAACGGCAACCGCAGGAAGCCATACGCAACAACGTGCTGGGGACGCGCAACATCGCGGAGGCGGCGCTCGAATTGGGCGCCGGGCGCTTCGTGAATATTTCCACGGATAAGGCCGTGAACCCGCGCAACTACATGGGTCTTTCGAAAAAGGTGACCGAACTGTGCATTCAGGAGCTGGCGCGCAAGGGCGCGACGCGATTTTCAAACGTGCGATTTGGAAACGTCGCAGGAAGCACAGGCAGCGTGCTGCGGCTTTTCCGGGAGCAGATCGAGAAGGGCGGGCCGGTGCGCGTGACGGACCCGCGCGCGACGCGCTACTTCATGTCCGTGACGGAAGCGGTGCACCTGATCCTGCGTGCCGCGGCGATGGGCCAGGGGGGGAAACCTTCGTATTCGACATGGGGGAGCCGCTCAATATCTACGAACTGGCGAAAACTATGGTGATTTTGGCAGGGCTGAAGCCGGAGGAAGACTTGGAGATTCAGTTCACCGGCTTGGGCGAAGGAGAAAAGATCGCGGAAGAACTCTGGGAAGAGTGGGAGCGGCCCGCGCCGACCGAATCCGAGCGCATTCTGGCGATTCGAAGCGAGAATCCGCGGGGGGGAGTGCTGAGGGAAATCGAGCAGATGGAGGATTTTCTGGCGCGCGGCGACCGCAGCGGGCTGCTCGAATACATACACGGAATTTTCCCGGAGTTCGGATGGAACCGAAGCCGTGCGATCGCGCAGGTTGCGGCCGCTTCGGGACAAATGGCGGCGATGCCGTCGGCGGGAGCCGCGTGAGAATCCCTCTCTCCAAACCGGAAATCGGCGAACGCGAAATCGAGATCGTGACGCAGGCGCTGCGCACCGGTCGGCTCAGCCAGGGCCCGCTGCTCGCGGAATTCGAGAGGAAATTCGCGGCCTATGTCGGAACGCGCTACGCCGTGGCGGCAAGCAGCGGCACGGCGGCGCTGCACCTTTGCGTGAGGGCTCTGGGCATCGGAGCGGGAGACGAAGTCCTCACCACGTCCTTCAGCTTTGTGGCGTCGGTGAATTGCCTGCTCTACGAGCGAGCCATGCCGGCGTTTGTGGATATTGATCCTGCCACCCTGAATCTCGCCCCGGAAGAGATTCGGAAAGCGCTTCGGCGCGATTACATCTGGGATCGCACGCAATCAGCGCAGGTGAACCGGCGGACGGGGCGCGTGTTGAAAGCCATTCTCCCCGTGCACATATTCGGGCTTCCGTGCGACATGGAGAAGATTTTCGAAATCGCCGAGGAGTTCGATCTGTGGGTCCTGGAAGACGCCTGCGAAGCCCTCGGGGCGGAGTATCGCGGACATCCGCTGGGAACGCGGGGCGACGCGGCCGTCTTCGCGTTCTATCCCAATAAGCAGATGACCACGGCCGAAGGGGGAATGATCGTGACGAACAATCCGCAAATCGCCCGTGTCTGCCGCAGTTTGCGCAATCAGGGCCGGGATGAATATGGCGGATGGTTGCGCCACGAGCGCCTGGGTTACAACTACCGCCTCAGCGAGCTGCACTGCGCGCTGGGCCTTGCGCAACTGGAAAGAATCGAGGAATTGTTGGAAGCGCGGGCGCGGGTTGCGGCGCTTTATGGGCGCTTTCTTTCGGAGGTCCCACGAATTCTGCTGCCATGCGATTCGCCGGAGACGAAGCGGAGCTGGTTTGCATACGTGATCCGCTTGCAGGGACACGCGGGAGCAGCTCTGCGCGATTCCCTGATGGCCGGGTTGCGGGAACGGGGGATCGGCTGTCAGGCATATTTTCCGGCCATTCACCGCCAGCCGTATTTTCGGGAGTTTGCTAAGGAGCCGCAGCGGCCGCTTCCTCTGGCCGAATCGGCGGCGGAGCGCTGCCTGGCGCTTCCGCTCTTTCCGGCGATGACCAGGGAGCAAGTGGAGGAAGTGTGCGCGGCGGTGCGGGAGATTTTGAGCCGGCAGGAAAATTGGGCGGCGCAGCGCGATGAAAAAGAGAAAAGGAGCGAAGCACATGGCGCAAGAGAAGAGTCCCGGGCGAGTGCGAACGCCGTGGACCGTGCGCATGATTCGAACGCGGCCATATCTTTATAGCGCCGTCTGCAAGGCGCGAATGCTCTATTCACGGCGGATCGCGGGCGCGAAGCCGCGAAGCGTTTTCCAGCGCAACCGGCGATTGCTGGGCATGAATGAGTTCGAAACCGCGCAGGTGGAATCGCTGCGCACCCACGGGTACGCCCTGGCGCCCGGATTTTTCCCGAAGGGGGTCGTGGACCGCATCCACGACAAGGCGGACGCCCTCTTCAAAAACCTTCAGATTGATTTCGAGCGGGCTTATTCCGTCGAGACCGGCGAGCGGCGGAGCTTGGCAGGCATTTCCTACGACGAACTGGCGGCCAGCGAAAAAATGATCGCGCTGCGGGATCCGCTGATGCACATTCCGGAACTTTTGGGCGTGGCGTTCCACGAGGGCATTCTGAAAATCGCGGCGAATTTCCTGGGCTCCGTTCCGCCGCTCTATCGCGTGACCGTGGTGCGGGACTTCCCGCACATCCGCGCGCTGTACTCGGGCAATTTTCACAAGGACAATGACGAATGCGACTCCCTGCAGATTTTCGTGTACCTCGTGGACATTGACGACACGCGCGGCCCGCTGGTTTACGTTCCGGGATCGAATCACTACGACGTTCGGTCGTGCCGCCCGCGGCTCTCGCGCGATTTGGGCCTTGCGTCGCACGACGGCCGGCTGAGCGACGAGGAGGTGGGGCGCGTGTATCCGCAGCGCGGCTGGGCTGTGCTGCGGACGGTGCGCGGCAGCCTCGCCGCGATCCACGGCAACGGCATCCACAAGGGCCCGGCGTGGACACGCCCCGGCGATCCGAATAATAAGCCGCGAACGGCCATCCGGCTGGACCTGCACGGACATAAGAGGGGCGTCGTGCGCGACATGAAGGAAAACCGCATGCGCAAGGCGGACTTCGAGCGCATGAGCGAGCTCCAGCGGCTATTCGCCCACGCGGCCATTGTCGAAGACCCAATCGCCGCTCCCTTTCTCCGCCAGGAAGAACCGGAGCGCGCGGCACAAGCGCACGCGGGATAGCGTGAGGGAAAACTGGGAATGCATCTCCAAGCCACCGCTTCGCGCGCTGCCACGCTGCTGGCAAAAAAGCCGGGCCTTTTCTGTCGCGTGATGCTCGGAAAGCTGAATACGATGCGGCGCATGCCGCAGCTTCCCGCGCGGAGGCGCATTAACAACGTCCTCTTCGAATGCGATTTAGACCACCGCCGCGGCATCGCGCCGATGTATTTCGGCTCCTATGCACCGCTGATCGTGGAGGCCATGAAGCGGCTGTTGAAGCCCGGGGACGCGTTTATTGATGTAGGCGCGAACGTTGGATATCTCACCGCCATCGGCGCGGGGCTCGTCGGCCCGCGAGGAGCCGTGCATTGCTTCGAGCCCGTGCCGGCGTACTTCAAAAGCCTTCGCAGGCTCACCGAACTCAATCCGGGACACTCGATCACGGCGAATCCGTGTGCGGCCGGCGCGAGGGCGGGAACGTGCACGATTTACGTGACGCGCGAACCCGGACAAAGCACGCTGGTGCGCGCGTATAAGAGAGCGCCGGAAATTGTTTCGAGATTGGAAGTCCCCGTGGTGCGGCTGGATTCCTACTTGGAGGCGCGTGGCATCGGGCGCGTGGCACTCGTCAAAATCGACGCCGAAGGCTTTGAGCTGCCCATCCTCGAAGGACTGCGCGGATATTTTGAAAGGCACGAGGACCGGCCGGCGATCATCTGCGAGATTGCTCCGCGCGCATATCCCCTGATGGGAAGGAAACTCTCAGACCTCGCCGGGCTGATGGCGGAATACGGCTATGCCGCGCGCGATCTGATTGACGGGGCGACACCTGTGGATATCCCCGCGATCGAGCACGTGGAAGATGTTTTGTTTTTGGCGGACGCGGAGAGATAGATGAGCTCCGCAAGCAGCGGCGAGTCCTGGAAAATCCCGCCGCCAATATTGTCGAGCCTGGCGATTCTGGTGCTCGCGGGCGCAGGAGGCTTCGCGTTATTCTCCCTGGCTGCGGCGCCGGGCGCGGTGCTGCTCTTCGTGGGAGGGGCGGCCGCGCTGGCAACTCTGCTCCGCCATCCCGAGCTGGCGCTGGCGCTGTACGTGGTGGCGGGCGACGTAAAGGGCGACGACCGCATCGCGGCTCTGCTGCCGGTGGATTTGACGCTCGCGCTGGGAGTGATCCTCGCAGGCGGCATGGCGCTGAATATTCTGCGGCGGAAGCGGATTCTGCCTATGCCCGCCGCCTACTTTCTGTTTATTCCGCTCGTAGCACTGATGGCCGCAAGCCTGGCGTACACGCCGGTGCTCGACGCCGGCCTCGAGAAGTTCGAGCGATTCCTGACGGTGACAGGGATTGTAATTATTGCGCCGTTTTTCGTGTTGGGGTCGTCGAAGCAGATGAAACGATTTCTCACCGGCTTCGCCGCCGCGGCGTTCGCCATCTGCGCCTATTCGCTCTCCGGGCTGGGCGGTTCCGAGCGATTGGTTACGCCGAGCGACAATACAATCGGATTGGGCCACATCGCGTGCGCGCTGATCCTTTTGGTCTGGTTCGGCGTGATTCCCCGGTGTTCATTCCCGCGGCGGATGCTGGCGTACGGATTGTTGGCCGTACCCGCCATGGCGCTCGTGGGCTCAGGTTCGCGCGGCTCGACGATTGCCTGCGCGCTGGTGATTCTCCTCAGTCTTTTCTTCAATCGTTCGCTGCTGGTGGACTTAAGCTGCCTGGCCGCGCTGGGCCTTGCCACGCTGCCGTTTGCGCATATCCCGGAGTCGTCCTTTGAATATCTGGGCACGCTATTCGGCGGCCAAGGTGTGAGCGCGCTGCTGGATTTTCGGAGCGACCTGCTCGGCGCGGGCTGGAAACTGCTTGAGCAGCACCCGCTCATTGGCGCCGGCATAGATGGTTTTCGCTATAGCTCGCCGAACGCCGGCCTCTACAAATGGCCGCACAACATTTTTCTCGAAGTCGCCTGCGAGATGGGAATCCCAGCGGGCCTGATTGTATGCGCCCTTTTCGGCAGCGCGATCCGGGAGGCCTGGCGGCAAATAAGGGACCGGATGTCTCCCTGCTTGACACTTTCGCAACTGACCGCCGCGCTTCTTGTGATGGGCATCGTGAACGCGACGAACACCGGCGACATCAATTCGGACAGGACCACATGGCTTTTCATGAGCCTGGTGTTTGTCGTCCGAGGCTTGCGCGAGGAGTCCTTCGTCTACGCGGAGGCCACAGGATGGAAATGACCACCGAGACGGCTGAACTCATTTCTATTTCCGCGTCCAAGGAGCGGACCGACAAAATCCGTCTGTGCCATTTCACGACGGCGCACAGGCAACTGAAGAGCCGGTCGTTCCACAGGGAGTGCCTGCCGCTCGCGGCGGCTGGAATCGCCGTGCGCTATGTGGCACCCATGGACATACGCGGCCGGCACGATGGCGTGGATTTCGTGGCCCTGCCGGAGCAAGCGAGCCGCGCGCGCCGCCTTCTCGCCGGCCCTTCGCTCGTGCGCGAACTTTTGCGCCAGGACGCGAGCCTCTACCATTTCCAGGACCCCGAGCTTTTGCCCGTCGCATTCGCGCTGAAGCTGATTTTCGGCAAGCGCGTGGTCTACGACACCTATGAGGATTTCCCATCCGTAGCGGCGAATAAGGCGGCCATTCCTCGCGCGCTGCGCCCGTTTGCGGCGGCGATCGTCGGCGCCGCTGAAAAATTAGCCGCGCGCTACTTCGACGGGGTGATGACGGCCGATCCGTTGACACTCAGGCGGATGGCGCGATTCGGGAAAAGCAGAAAACTCGTCTTCTACAATTTCCCCAACCTCGATTTCTTTCCCGCTCCCGAGCCGCGCGCGAAGCGCTTTGACGTGGTATACCGCGGCGGGCTCTCCGAGCGCGCCGGCACATTCGTGGTGCTCGATGCCATGCGCCTGCTCGCGGCCCGTTTGAAGCCCGCGCGGCTTCTTCTGGTGGGCTACTTCGACGATGACGCCGCCGAGAAGCAAGTTCGCGAGCGGGTCCGTGAGCTTGGCCTGGCATCGAGCGTGGTGATTCGCGGACGGCTGGAGCACGAGGAAATGGCGAAGGCTTTAGGCGAAGCGCGCGTGGGCGTCTGCCCCTTGCAGCCCCATCCCAAGTTCCTGAAAAATATTCCCGTGAAGATTTTCGAATACTGGGCCTGCGGCTTGCCGGTGGTCGCAAGCGACCTGCCCCCGATTCGCCCCTTCTTCCGGAACACCAGCGCGGGATTTCTCTTTCGGCCGGGATGCGCGGCGGAGCTCGCCGCAAGCATCGGCTGGCTGATGGATCACCCGGAGGCGGCCACCCGAATGGGGTGCGCCGGGCGCGCAGCCGTCGTCGACCGATTCAACAATGACGGCGAAGTCCGCAAGCTGCGTGAATTTTGCGCGCGCATCGTGGCAAATTCGTAAGGCGAAGGCGCAAGGGAGCTGTGGCGGCATGCTCGAATCGCTGGTGAGAGGCAATCTACCGCGCTTGCAGAAGCTTTACGACCGCTGCCCGTCGTCCGCGCACAATGTGTTGACCAGCGCGCGGGGATGGTCCCTCACGAGGATTCGGTACGCACCGGAGACGTTCGCGATTCTCCGCGAGCTGCGCGCGCACGAATCGTGGAGCGCGGAAGAAATCGCCACGCATCAGCTGCGCACCCTTCAAAGCGCACTCGAGCACGCGCGCGCGACGGTCCCTTTTTATGCCGGCTACCCGCGCGCGGAAATGAAGAATATCGAGGACCTGCGCCGCTTTCCCGTCCTCACGCGTGAAACCGTGCTCCAGAACCAGGAGCGGCTGCTCTCGCTGAGCACGCCGCCGCGCGAGCGCATCCGCGCGGGGACGACCGGCACGACCGGGGCGAACCTGAAAGTGGCGTTCACGAAGGAATTGGCGCGCGAAAACTGGGCATTCCTCCTGCGGCAGTGGGCCTGGGCGGGCGCCGGGCCGCGCGAGCCGCGGGTGACTCTCTTTGGAGCGCGCATCGTGCCAGCGCGGCGCATCGAGCCGCCTTATTGGACGCACAACGCGCCCGAGCGCCAAATTCTGATGAGTATTTTTCACCTTTCTGAAAAGGCGGCCTCGTCTTATTTCGATTTTCTGCGGAAGCAGCAGGGAAAAATACTGGAAGGCTTCCCTTCCGTGCTGGGCATTCTCGCGGACTTCGCTCTCGAGCGCGGCGAACGCATCCCCATGCGCGTGGTATTCACGAGCGGTGAGCCGCTCTATTCCCTCGTTCGCGCGAAGATCGAGGAGGCGTTCCAATCCCGCGTTTTCGATACGTACGGCATGACGGAATCCTGCGGGCTAATTCAGGAGTGCGAGCACGGCGGGATGCACCTCGCGCCCGAGTACGGCTTCCTCGAAATTTTGGGCGAGCACAATGAGCCCGCGGCGCCGGGCAAAGAGGGCGACCTCGTGTGGACCGGCTTCCTCAATCGCGCAATGCCACTCGTCCGCTATCGCATCGGCGATCGCGGGCGCTGGCAGGGAGGCGGCCCGTGCGCGTGCGGCCGCGCATTTCCGCTTGTGGTCCCCACGATCACGCGCGAAAGCGACATCCTGCGCTGCCCGGATGGGAGGCTCTTTTCGCCACGCGCACTGAACCAGCTATTGAAGCAATCGGATTCCCTGCGCTTCTGCCAGTTCGTTCATGAGAACCGCCAGAGGGTGGTGGTGCGCGGCGTGCCACGCGATGGCCGCGCCGCGAAGGAAGTGGCGGAAATCCGCGCGCGGCTCGAGGAATTGCTGGGCCCGTGCATGCACGTGACGGCGGAGCTTGCGGCCGAACCGCTCTCCCGCCCCGGCGGCAAAATTCCGCTGATCGTGAATGGAGCGCCGTGATGGAGCGAGCGCGCCTCATCGTGAATGGCGACGACTTCGGGATGAGCCGGGGAATCACGGAGGGGATTATTCTGGCGCAGCGGTACGGCTTCCTCACGAGCGCGTCGCTCATGGTCAATATGCCCGCGGCGGAATATGCCATCGCACGCATGGCAAAAAAGGCGCCCGAACTCGCCGTGGGAGTGCACCTGAACATCTGTCAGGGACGCCCGGTGATGCCGCCGCGCGAAGTTGCATCGCTGGTGGACGCGGAAGGCAATTTTGAGCCGCCCGCGCGGATGATTCGCAAGCTCTGGCGCGGCACCGCCGCCGGAAACGAGATCGAAGCGGAGTTCCGCGCACAAATCCGCTGGTTGAAGGATCGTGGTGTGGCCCCGACGCACGCGGATTCGCATCACCACATGCACATATATCCGGCGGCCGCCGGGCCATTCGCGCGCGCGCTGGCCGCGGAGGGAATCCGTTGCGCGCGCGCTCCGCGATGCAGCGCTTGGCCGAAAAGTCGGCTGTTCCGAGCTGCGTTCTGGAGTTCGGCGGGCGGACCGTACGAAGGCGGTCCGGCACGCCGCATTCTTGTGGGGGCATATCGCGGCGCGCTGCAAGGTTTTTTCTTTCACGGGCTGGATATGCCCACGAGGCGCATCTCATTTCATTCGCGCGACCGCCGCGACCCGGCCGCTCTCGGGGAACGATGGAAAGCCGCGATCGAAAGTCTTCCCGCGGGCACATTCGAGCTGGCATGCCATCCCGGCCTTTTTGAGCGCGGATTTTCAGAGGCGGACCCGATTCATGAGCAGCGTGAGGAGGAATTGCGATGGCTGACGGACCCAGAGTGGCTCGACGCCGTGGAAAGAAGCGGAGTGCAATTGATCACCTACAGTGATTTGGCCGAAATGCGCGCGGCGCATCCATCGGCAGCCGAGGCTGCGGCCGCATGAGATACGGGATCGCACCATGCTGATCGTCTTCTGCATCTGCCTCGCGGCAATCGTCTGGGTATATTTCGCCTACCCGCTCGCGCTGTGGCTGGGCGTGCTGAGGTGGCGCAAACCGTTCGCGCACGGGGGCGACCGGCCCCTGGTGAGCGTGATCATTGCGGCTCGCAACGAGGAGCCGTCCATTCAGGCAAAGCTCGAAAATGTGCTGGCGTCCGATTATCCGCGCGACCGAGTCGAGATTCTGGTCGGGAGCGACGGTTCGTCGGATCGAACGGAAGAAATTGTCCGGGAGTTCGCGGCGGAGGGCGTGGGACTTATCTCGTTTCCGCAGCAGCAGGGCAAGAGCGCGATACAGAACGGCCTCGCGGCCGCGGCGACCGGCGAGATTCTGGTGTTTACGGACGCTGACTGCCTGTTTTCGCCGGGCGCGCTCGGATGTATCGTCGGCAATTTCGCGGACCCAGGCGTGGGCCTGGTCACCGCGCGCCCCCGCTACGAGAACGCGAGCGAGACGAGCGTCACGGAAAACGAAAGCCTGTATCTGCGCTACGAAACGTGGCTGCGCAGGCAAGAGAGCGAACGCGGCCTCCTGGCGATGGCGTCGGGATCGCTCTTTGCGATGCGGCGCTCACTTTGGCGGCCGCTCGACCCGAATCTTGGCGACGATTTTGCGTTTCCTCTGAAAGTGGCGGAGGCCGGGATGCGCAACGTGCTCGAACCGCGAGCAACCGCGCTCACCCGCTTGCCGCAGAATCAGCCGCACTCGATGCTGCGGATGAAAGTCCGCATCATTAGCAAGGATTTGCGCGCGCTTCTCGCACACCGCGCCCTGCTCAATCCCATGCGGCACGGCGCACTCGCGGCGAGCCTGTGGTCGCACAAGCTTCTGCGCTGGCTCGTCCCCTATGCGCTTTTGGGAATGCTGGCAAGCAATTTCTGCCTTTTAGAGCGCCCCTGCTTCCGCGCCGCTCTCGCGTTGCAGGCGGCGTTCTATCTGGCCGCGCTTGCAGGATTCGCCTGGCGCGGCCGCACCCTCGGATCTCCGTGGTCTATCCCGATGTCATTTTGCCTGGTGAATTTCGCGGCGCTGCTCGGAACGCTCACGTATTTCACGCAGGGTGATTCGGGGCGATGGGAGCCGGAGCGAAACGGACCGGCGACTGCACGAACGATGGAGACGGCGACACATTCCAGCGAATGGGCATCCCGCGGATGGAGATAAAACGCAGGCAGATATTCCTGAACGCCGCGAGCGCCTCCGGGCAAATCCTGGCCAGCGCAGCGGTGATGTTTTTTCTCTATCGCTTCCTGATCCGCGCAGTCGGCGTCGAGCGGCTGGGCATCTGGTCGCTCGTGCTGGCAACAACTTCCGTGGTCACACTTGCGAACCAGGGAATTTCGGCGAGCATCGTGAAATTTGTCGCCAAATATGCCGCGCGAGAGAAGACAGAAGAGGTTTCTCTGCTGGTGCAGACGGCCGTGATTTCCGCAGGCCTCGCGCTGGCTCTCGTCTCAGCCGGCCTTTACCCCGCCGCGCGATACATCCTCAAGATTGTGCTGCCGCACGCCAGCCTGGCCGAAACCTACGCGATTCTTCCCGTCGCCCTTGTGTCGCTGTGGATCACCATTATTGGGGGAGTGCTTCAGGCGGGTCTCGTGGGCCACGAAATGATCGCGCTTTGCAACTACGTCGAACTGAGCGGGGCGGTCACGTATCTTCTGCTCGCCTTCCTGCTGGTTCCGGGCCGCGGCCTGCTGGGTTTGGCGTATGCGCAGACGATTGCGGCAGGGGCGCTGATGGTGGCGACGTGGGTCTTGCTACGCCGACGGATTCCCGGCCTCCCCTTCGTCCCGCGCCGCTGGAATCGCACGCTCTTTCGCGAAATGGCCGGCTACGGATTCCAGTTCCAGCTGATTACGGCCAGCCAGGCCATGCGCGAGCCGGTGACGAAGGCGCTGCTCGCCAAGTTCGGCGGCCTTGCGATGACAGGCCTCTACGAATTGGCCGCGCGCGCCGTGGTGACGCTGCGGGAAATGATCGTGCAGGCCAATCAGGTGCTCGTCCCAACCGTTTCGGGTCTTCAGGAGCGCGATCCCGATTCTGTCCCGGCCGTGTATCGCGAATCCTACCGGCTGATTTTTTTCCTGGCCATCCCTGCGTTCGCATTTTTGGTCGTTGCCAGCCCGTTCATTTCCCAGGTCTGGATCGGACGTTATGAGCCGCTTTTTGTGCGCTTCGTGGCGCTCCTGGCCGCGGGATGGCTGGTGAATGTTCTGAGCAATCCCGCTTACGTCGTGGACTTGGGCACGGGGGCGCTTCGCTGGGTTTTGGCGGGATGCATGGCCACAGCTATTCTCAACGCGACGCTTGGCTTCTTCGCGGGAATTCGTTGGGGAGGAACGGCCGTAGTCGCTGCATCCGCTTCCTCGCTGGCATGCGGATATTTGATCGTGCTCGTGTCGTATCATCTTGCCAATCGAGCGCCTTTCGCCCAATTGCTGCCCGAGGAAAGCCGGGGAATTCTCTTTGCGAGTCTTCTGGCTGCGGCCGTGTGTCTGCCCTACTTCTGCTCCTGGCCGGCCCATTCCATAATCCCGCTCCGTGTGACCTCGGGAATGACGGCGGCGCTGGCCGCGATAATGGCGATTCCCATGTGGATCCATCCGATGCGCAAGCGCCTACTCCATTGGGTTTTTCCCGGCGTGCAGCCATGAAGCGCGATGACCTGATCCTCTGGGAATCTCCGCGGGGCAGGCCCGTGGCCGCGCGCGTCGCCGTCGCTGGCGATTTCCTGCCGGCGGGCAAACTGGCTATCTCCGCAGCCAGCCGCTGGGGCGAAATGGCTTCGCCGCTTGCGGACCATTTCGGCGACGTCGCGGCAACGTTCGCGAATCTGGAATCCACGCTCGACGCCGAAGGATTGATGGCGCGGCGCCTGTGCGGAATCGGCGAGATTGTCGCCGCTCCGCGAACCGCGCTCGAATATCTGGGGGCAATCCATTCGCGCGGCGTGGGAATCGCCAACAATCACAGCTACGATTTCGGCCCAGCGGGCGTCGAGAGGACCCGCGACGCAATTTCCGAGTTCGGGATGGCGCCGCTGGGAGCCGGGCGCACGCTCAAGGACCCACCGGGAATCCATGTCTGGCAGGGACCGGGCGATATCCGCATCGGATTCTGGGCGGCAGCGGCCGCCACACATGATCAGGCGACGCGCCAATCTCCGGGAGTCGAGCCAGCGTCCGTGGGCCGCGCGGCCGAAGCGCTCGAAACCATGAAGCGGCTGGGGGCGCGATTTTCCATCGCGCTCCTCCACGCCGGATGCCTGAGGACCAATCGTCCTGATCGGGAGCAAGTGGCGCTAATGGACTCGATTGCGAAACGCGGTTTCGACGTGGTGGCAAGTTCGCATTCCCATCGCATCAGCGGCGCGAAGATGATCGCGGGACGAAAGGACACGCCATCATTTTGCTTCTACGGTCTCGGCAGCTTGGTTTCCGGATACGCCGCGTCGGCACCCGAAAGAGAGGGGCTTATTGTCGCTGCGGGATTCGATTCCGACGGCTATTTGGTGCGCATCGAAGTGCGGCCCGTGTTGCTCGGCGGCGCAGGCTTCGGAGAAATCCCCTCGCCGGAAATGGGCCGGACGATTCTCGCACGCTTCGTGCAGCTCTGCGGTGAAATTGCCGAAGGCTCCTACGAACGCCTGTTCTACGAGGACGTGTCGCGAGGACTCTTGCGGCTCTACCTTCGCGACATGCGCGCCGCGTTTCGCGAGTCTGGAATTCGCGGTCTGGCCGAGAAGGTGAGCCATGCGCGCATGCGCCATGCGCAACGCCTGTTTCACAGGGTGATCCCCTCGTGAGGACCGAAATCACCGCGATGGCTGCGCCGGCAGCGGGCGCGGCAGCATTCCTAATGGTCCTGCTGCTCGTGCCGGTCATCTTGCGGCTATGCCGCCGGTGGAAGCTCTTCGATTCACCCGGCCCGCTGAAAATTCACGCGCAACCAGTTCCACGCCTCGGCGGCGTGGCGATTGCCCTTGCGCTCTTTGTCGCGCCGCTCTTTTGCGGCCGGGTTGCTGTGGAATCCGGATGGCTCTACTTTGCAGGGTTGGGTCTGGTTTGGGTCGCGGGATTGGTGGACGACGTGCGCGGCCTCTCGCCCGCCCTTCGACTTGCGTCGCAGATTGCGGCCGGAGCTCTCGTCTGGCGCGGTGGCTGGCGCCTTCCGCTTCTCGGTGAGGGTGCGCTTGATCTTGCGGCTACGTGCCTTTTCGTGGCTGTATTCGCGAACGCATTCAATTTTCTCGATGGCTCGGATGGCCTTGCGTCCGGCGTGGCGGGCATCATCGCCGCCGCCTATATCACGCTCCCGGGCGCGGCCCGCAGCCCGATCGGATATGCCGTCGCATGTGGCTTGGTCGGCGCGTGCGCCGCGTTTCTCGTTTTCAATTTCCCGCGTGCCAGCATTTTTATGGGGGATTCCGGAAGCACAGCGTTGGGTTTCAGCATTGCCTTTCTGGGGCTCAATCTCTACCGGTCGAATAGCGCTGTAAGCTCTTCTTTGCTCTTTCCGGTTTGGGTGGCGGCGCTTCCACTGCTCGATGTCCTGCTGGCCGGGGTCCGCCGATTGCAGGGCGGGGCTTCGATTTTTTACGGCGATCGCAGGCACAGCTACGATTTGCCACTGGCGCGCGGCTGGTCTGCGCGGCAGGTTGCTTTGGCGTGCTATGGAATCACGGCTGGATTGGCCGCTGTAGGTTGGATGGCCGCGCGAACCGGCTTGGCGCGATTCTATCTTTTCTCCGCGCCAATCCTCGGAGCATTAGTTCTCGCGGCAATTCGATTGGGTTCGCTCGTGCCACGCGAGGGACGAGCGCGGATCGAGCAGGTGCGGACGTAACGAAACCAGCCGCCTTCCACCGGCCTATTTTTTCGCGGGACGGGAATTCGGGCGCGGCCACAATTTCAGAAGCCATGCCTCCAGCTCCTTGACGTCTCCCAGAATCGTCATAGCTCCCAACTTCCGCAGCATGGGTCCGCGCGCGCGGCGCTCCTGGCTCCCGCGAGGCAGAATCCCCACAAAGGGCATGCGCGCGGACTGGGCCGCCAGCGCATCGTCCACGTTGTCGCCGATATAAACGGCCATGACAGGGTCGCGCCCGTTCAGGATTTTCAGAAGTCCTTCCGGGTCGGGTTTGGGGCGCGCAACCTCTTCCACGGTGACGATATGCTCGAAGAATTCGCGAACCTTCCAGCGGTCGAGCGTATAGTCGAGCTCTTGCCGCACGCGCCCGGTAAAGATCGCAAGTTCCACGCGCTTCGTCAGGCGGCGGAGGTTGGCGCGCGGCAGCAGCCATTTTTCTCGCCGGACGTTGCCTTTGCCGTTCGTGCCCCAGTAAAGCTCCAGGAATTTGCGCTTCACTTCCGCATACTCGAAGTTCCCGCCGAGCGCCCGCACCCATGCTGTGGAAAGTATCCAGTCGTCGTTGAAGCCCGGGCGATTCTTCCAGCGGTGAAGTTCGGTCCGCGTAGCGTTTTTCCCGGTGAAGAATTTTACCGTCTCGAGGACCGTGTCATGAAAAGACCCGCTCACATTCACAAGTACGCCATCCATATCGAAGATGATCACTGCGGGCGGGGATTTCATTGGGCTTGGCAAATGGGATTCGATGGCGCGAAAAGTTCAGGAATTTAGTTCGCCGGATTCGCCCGGCGGTTCTTGCGCATCATCGCGCGGCGGCTCATCCGCGGCTTCCGTGGATTCATCCTTCTCTTCGAGTGATTCCGACGACCATGCTTCCCCCGGAGCGGCTGCGGGCAGCGCCGGCTCATTTTCCGCCGGTGTTTGCGCCGGCGTGGCCACCGTGGGAGTGGACGCTTCGACGACCGCGGGCGCCGCGGCCTGCAGGGCTTCCAGCCGTTTCGCGAGAATGTCCGCGAGCAGCTCGATAATCATCTTCGCGCCGCTTCCATCGGAATCCTTCGCGGGATTGTACGCGCACACTTCAATGGCCGCGAGATTCGACTGCTTCGCGAAAACTTCGAGCGAAGCGCGCACTTCCTCGAGCGCCAACCCATCTGTCCCGGGATCGTCGGTGGCTTGAAAATCCGCAATCGCGTCCACGCCGAGATGCAGAACGAATGCGTGATTCGTGCCGTGTATCCGCTCGATGGCCTCCTGCGCCGCGACCGCCGCGCCCATCCGCCGCACATCCGCGGCGGGATAACTGCGAAGTGGCGAATGGCGAAGCGCTCCCTCCTCCGCCGGGCTGAGATTGCCCAGGCCGAAGAGGGCCAGGGCAGGCTCCCGCACGAGGGGCGGCTCACCCCAAAACCGCACCATCTCGGCCGCCCCGCGCCCGGTGAGGTGTGAAACCACCATGCCATCCACGCGCCCGTTAGGGGTCGTCGCGGGTGTTTGCAAACCGGGTTCGCGCTCGAAGTAAATCATACCCACGTCGCGAAAGTACCTGCGGACGCCGGCAACCGTGGCCAGCGCGACAGAACGATCGCCGCTCAAGATCAGTGGCAGCGCCGCGGATTTGACGGCTTGCTCGACGCGGGGTTTGAGCGCTTCGATCGCCGCGATCACACCGGGCAGATTTCGCGCGCGCGGACTGTCTTCGTCGGGCTTGTAAACCTGGGGAGGGTCATCGCCAAGGTCGGTGACTTCATAACCAACGGCCTGGAGCCGTTCAATCAGCCCGGCAGCGCGTAACGCGGCGGGAGCCCCTTCTTGACCCGGGGATAATGCGGCCGCGCTCGTGGGCGCGCCCAGCAGTGCAATCTGATTTATCCGGCGGACGATCTTGACCGCCACTCACAGGCTCCTTGGCGTGGATTGTCACTTGGCCGGGCCGAAACCACTTCAGCGCGCGACGCCACTTTGCCTCGCGGCAAGTTCAGCCGGAAGAGTGAAGCGCACGTCCTCGCGAATCAGATCCAAATCGCGCTGGTTCGTGAATCCGAAATTTGAAAGGCGCTGACTCACCTGCTCGACCAGAATCTCCGGGGCGGAAGCTCCCGCCGTCAAACCCAGTGTCTTCACGCCTTCCAGCCACGAGGCGTCCAGGTCGTTAGCGTCTTCGATCAGGCGCGCAGCCACTCCCGCGCGGTTCGCCACTTCCACCAGGCGGTTGGAATTCGAGCTGTTGGCCGAGCCAACGACAAGGATTAATTCCACTTCGCGCGTCAGCGCTTCGACTGCTTCCTGCCGGTTCTGGGTGGCGTAACAGATGTCGTCCGACGCAGGGCCCACAATCGAAGGGAATCGCTGGCGCAGCCGCGCGACGATTTCCTGCGTGTCGTAGAGCGAAAGCGTGGTCTGCGTGAGGAAAGCGAGGCGCGACGGGTCGCGCACTTCGAGTTTGTCCACCTCCTCGACGCTGCCGACCACGACCGTTTGTTCCGGCGCTTCGCCGGACGTGCCGACAATCTCCTGGTGGTCGCGGTGGCCGATAAGAATCAGCGTGCGGCCCTCGCGCGCAAATTTGAGCGCCTCGAGATGAACCTTGGTGACGAGCGGGCAGGTGGCGTCAATCACGCGCAATTGGCGCTCGCGGGCCTCGGCTCGCACACGGGGCGGGACCCCGTGGGCGCTGAAAACCAGTACGGCGCCGGCCGGCACCTCGTGGATGGCCTCGACAAAGATCGCGCCGCGCCTGCGCAATTGGTCCACTACGTAGCGGTTATGCACAATCTCATGATGGACATACACGGGCCGCCCATAGGCCTCGAGCGCCAGGTCCACGATGTCCACGGCGCGCACCACGCCTGCGCAGAAGCCTCGCGGGCGCACACGTACGAGAGTCTTTGCGCCATTCTTGGCCGATGATGCGCCGCCATTTGCCCCCTGAATGTTAGTAAGCGTCAATGTCGTCTCCAGGAACCGTGGCTATTTTACCTGAAGCGCTGCTCCTGTGTCACTTTCTTCGATATTTTGGTGTGTCGTTATGGGAGGCCTGCCAGGGCAGGGATCTAGAGGGGCACCAATCGGGGAAAGCGCCGAAACCCACGCCGTTACTGCGCGGATTCCGAACGCGGATGGGGATTGCGGAATGACTTACGGCTGAGGTCCTCAAGAGCGACGTAACCGCGGCGCGCATAGGGCGCGATGGCGCGGACTCCCGCCTCGGTCCAATCAAGACCGCGCTCGCCAATCGCTCCGACGACGTAAAACAGGGCGCCGAAAGCGAGCAGAACCGCAAACGCCAGTCCGAAGAGGAGCTCGGCAGCGAGGAGTTCGCGAACGAAGTAAATCTGAAGGATCAAGAATACGGCAAGAATGGTAAGCGCACGATTGCGAACCTTCGGCTTTCTCGCCGCGGCGCTAACAGATTCCTTCACTCGTTCCCAAATTGCTCTCATGGCCCCCTCACCTGTCCTTACGTACCTGCCCCTGAACTGTCCGTCAGTACATTCGATGCAACGCATGGTCCAAAGGTAACAAGTTTTAAGTAACGAATTATGAACAGCTTGTGAAAATAGGGGGTGTTCGCAAAGGGGAAAAGTGTTCCTAGCTGGGTAAATTTTGTAGGCGGATGTACGTTTTTCGGTAGCTTGGCAGCGATGCCACTTCTTGTCTACCGGGAATGCGGTATCCGATTCTTTTTCGTGCGCCGGCCCTAGCGTCCCTCGAAGGGATAGCGATTCTGCGCGAGCGCGGCATCGGAGACGCGGCGGCGAATGGCGATGGTATCGAGCGGCGCATGCTTCGCCAAGCGGCGCAGCATGGCGAGCTGCGTCATCAGCGGGTCTCCTTCGCTTGTTGCCGTGAGGGCCGTGCGCGCTTCTTTTTCGATGCGGTCCATGGCGTCATAGGTGAAGGCGCGGGCGGCGCCAGCCATTGCGCCAGCCGCCGGGCCGCGCGCCCGGAGAACCTTCTGGGCGCGGCGAAGCGAGGATTCCATGGCGTAAACATCCATGGCGATGTTTGCCAGCGCCGCAACAATTTCCTGCTGGTCCGCGAGGGCGTCGCGGAACTTCTGCGCCGCCCCCCCGGCGGCCAGAAGAAATATCTTTTTCGCTTGCTCGAGCGAACGATCTTCTTCGGCAAATTCGCCGGAGGGGGGTTCGTCGAGCGGGGGGCCAGCCAGCATTTCCTCGCCCAGCTTCATGGCGGCGGGAATCAGGGGCAGGACACCGGCGAGGGCACGCTTCATAAGCATTTGAATGATGAGCAGGCGGTTGATTTCGTTGGTGCCCTCGAAGATGCGGTTGATGCGGCTATCGCGGTAGGCGCGCGCGATGGGGTAATCTTCGTGATAGCCGTAGCCGCCGAAGATTTGCACGCCTTCGTCCACGCAGAAGTCGAGCATCTCGCTGCCAGCAACCTTGCTGATGGAGCTTTCGATGGCATATTCCTCGAGCATCTGCATAGCTTGCAGCGTCTTGTCGGAGGCGTCCTGGGCGCCTGCCACGGCCGCGTCCACCATCCCCGCGGAGCGGTAAATCATGGACTCCACGGCGTAGATGCGGATGGCCATCTCGCCCAGCTTGGCGCGGATGAGGCCGAAATCGCAGAGCGGCTTGCCAAACGCCTCGCGCTCCTTCGCATATTTCGCGGAAACTTCCAGCACCTTCTTCGCGCCGCCCAAGCAATAGGCGCCGAGAGAAAAGCGCCCCGCGTTGAGGGTGTTGAAGGCCACGATGTGGCCGCGGCCGATTTCATGCAGCAGATTTTCCCGGGGCACGAGCGCGTTTTCAAAGAAAACCGGCACGGTGGAGCTGCCGCGAATGCCCATCTTCCTTTCCTCGGGGCCAACGGAGAGGCCGGGGGTGCCGCGCTCGACAATGAAGCAGGAGAATTTTTCGCCGTCCACTTTTGCGAAGACGATGAAGACGTCCGCGAAGCCGCCATTGGTGATCCACATTTTCTGCCCGTTGAGAATCCAGTGCTTGCCGTCCGGAGAGAGTGTGGCGCGGGTGCGCGCGGCAAGGGCGTCGGAGCCAGCTTGCGGCTCTGACAGGCAGTAGCAGGAGAGGAGTTCGCCTGTGGCGATTTTCGGGAGGTATTTTCTTTTCTGCTCTTCGGTGCCGAAATAAACGATGGGAATCGTGCCGATTCCCGCGTGGCCGCCGTGCGAAACGGCAAAGGAGCCGTACGCGGAGAGCTTTTCCGAAAGCAGCGTCGCGGAAACCTTGTCGAGGCCGGCCCCGCCATAGTCTTCCGGAATGGCTTCGCCCAGAAGCCCGATCTGGCCTGCCTTCCGTAAAATGCGGGCCATGAGGCCCTCTTTGTGCTGCTCGAGGTCCGGAATCAGGGGAATAACTTCTTTGGTGACAAACTCTTCCGTGGTGCGGCCGATCAGGCGCTGATCGTCCGATAGGTCGGCGGGGGTGAATATATCCTCGGGGGCAACGGAGGCGACGAGGAACGCGCCCCCGCGATGGAGGGTTTTCGAAACGGGTTTGACCACCATGGTGTCCTATCGCTCGCGCGCGACTGACATGATACAGGAGGGGAGAAAGGAGGGTGAGGAGTTAAATGACGTAGAACAGGCAGAGGAGGGATACGGCAAACCGTTCGCAAATTCTTCGTCCCGAAGAACTGACCGGGACGCAAACATCGCGCTTTTTCTCTCCGAGACCCCCTTCATTTTGTTGCGATTAGAACGGGAAGTTTCATTGATATTAGGTAAGTTAAGCTCATTTCCACTTATCCGAGTTGCGATTAGGTTCTGGAAGCTAGAGGCTTGAGACTGGAAGCTGGAGAGGCCGCAGGCACAGGAAATAATGGGGGCAAAGGAGGCAGGGCCAGTGAGATTCGTAAATTGTTTCCCTTTCTCCCCGTCGCCCCCCCTGTTTTGTTGCGGGTAGAAAAATTTATGTGGCTGATAAAAAGGGGGTTAAGGGCAATTCTGTTTCCACGCGTGTTGCGAGTAGAATTCTGGTCCTCCTTCGCCAACCGCAGGCTACGGAGGATTCTGCAAAGAAGGGGGTTAGATTGTCTTTTTAAGTATCATGGCAGATCATAACATGCCTGTTAAGTCGGGGCTGGCAGGGACGGTCTGCAAGTCCTTTGGGAAGTGGTGGTTAGAACCTCCACATGGGGGCGAAAAAGATGCGATTTTTGCGGGGTTCAGTTGAGGGATTATAGCGACAAGTGTTTGATTTTCAGGGCGATGGCGATTGAAGATGTTTGCGTATTGGCCGAATCTGCCACGGAGACACAGAGGCATGGAGGGATGAGAGGAGCAGGCGCGAAAGGAGAGCAATCGCCCACTGACCTCAACTGCGCGCGGGGAGCGAGATGTGCTCGGGGCGGAAGCCGACGCCGATGATGCGCGCGGCATTGTCGTTTCACAGCGAATCGTGGATGATACGACGCTATAATGCAAGGCAATCCGGCAGCCGAAGCGGCGCCCGCAAGCCCTCCGAAGGAGGCTCGTTATGAACCAGCAAACCGGCCCTCAAGGCCTGGTACGCTCTTACCTCGAACTGCGGAAGGCCGTTGGAGTTATCGGATTCGCGCTTCCCACTGTCCTGGCTTTGGGAAAGATTCTCTCCCAAGGTCCGGGATTGCAAACGTCGGTTAGCGGCTACTACTACACTGACATGGGGAACGTATTTGTGGGGAGCTTGTGTGCAATCGGAGTTTTCCTTATGTCCACCAAAGGTTACGACCGGAAAGATGATTTCGCCGGAATTCTTGCTTGTGTATTCGCCATTGGGGTAGCGCTCTTTCCAACGACGCCCTACGTGGGCGCAACGTCGGCAGAAAAGGTCGTCGGCGCCCTTCACCTGACGTTCGCAGCTCTGCTGTTCCTGACGTTTGCTTTCTTCTCCCTCAAGCTATTCACGAAGACTGACCCGAATAAGACTCCCACGCGCCAAAAGCTGCAGAGGAACATCGTCTACCGCGTCTGCGGATGGACCATACTGGCTTCAATTGCCGTGATTGCTGCCGTAAAACTGACGCCCCTCGGAGCCCATTTGGCGTGTCTTGTTCCGGTATTTTGGCTGGAGTCCCTCGCCATAGAGGCATTCGGCGTTTCCTGGCTTACCAAGGGTGAAACGATCCTCGAGGATAAAAAAACCTAGAACTTTCATCTTATTGTTCATTTGTCTTGTGATTTCGGACTGCTCGCTATGCCGAAGACGAACACAATCATGCTGCGAACGGATCTGAGCGCCGAGGAGTGTCTGCGGCGGCTTGGTGAAGCGACTGATGTGGGCAAGCGGACGATCTTCTCTTTTTCGGGGTACAAAGGCTCGAAGCCCGTGCTCGCGACATTCGACGGGAACCGGTTCACGCTCTGGAAGCGACTCTATTACCGAAATGATCTCAGGCCGCGCTTTTATGGAACGCTCATCCCGCAAGAGCGGGGTTGCCGGGTCGAAGGCTATTTCGCTGTGGACCCCCGGATAAAATTTGTTCTCTTCTTCTGGGTGGGAATCTCGGTGTTCGTTGACCTCTCGGTGCTGATTCCCCTTATGTCCCGTCCAATGCAAGCCGGCGATTGGGTGGCCGCCGCAGCCCCCACAATAATAATCCTTGCCTTGGCCTTTGCGTTCATGCTCGGGCGCCGGCTGGCCGGGGGCCATAAGGCTTTTCTGAAAGAGTTCATCGAGACAACATTGGCGGCCACGCCGGACGCAGGCAGCGTCGTCGTTTCACAGAGAGTCATCGACAATACGCCGCTATAGGGCAGGGCAAGCAGACAGCCGAACCGGACTCCACAAGCCTTCCGATGGCCGTACGCTGGTTACCGGCGTGGACTCCGCCTTTTGCCGCGCTTTCCGCCCGCGCGAGTGCGAGTGGCCATTTTTCGAGCGGGCCTTTTTATTCCGCCTTGGGCTTCCCAATCAAGGGGAAGTTCGTCGCCTTCTATCGGGGGATTGCCTTTGCCGGCACGGCCGAGAATCCGCAGGGTTTCGCCACGATCGGCGCGGCGCGCCCTGGCGGCGAGTTCTGTTTTCACATTAGCTCCACGGTGGCCACTTCCACCTGTTCCCGATATAGATGATCACGAGCAACACCAGGGCGAGCCCTATTCGGAATAACAGCCCCCATTGCCACGGGCTCCATTCGCTCAGGAAAAAGGACCACATAAGGGGCGAATCTGTGTCACATACATTACCACACATCAGGCGGTGCGCTCGAAGATGCCGGCGGCGCCCATGCCGCCGCCGATGCACATGGTCACCAGGCCGTAGCGGGCGTTGCGGCGCGCTAGTTCGCGCAGAATCGTCGCAGTGAGTTTGGCGCCCGTGCAACCGAGCGGATGGCCGAGGGCGATGGCGCCGCCATTCACGTTGACGCGCGCCGGGTCGAGGCCCGCAAGCTGGATGACGGCGAGGGCCTGAGCCGCGAAGGCTTCGTTCAGCTCAATCACATTTACTTGGCCGAGTTTCAAGCCTGCCATTTTCAGGGCCTTGGGAATCGCATAGACGGGGCCGAGGCCCATTTCCTCGGGAGGACATCCGGCAGTGGCAAAGGCCACGAAGCGCGCGAGCGGCGCGAGGCCCAGGGCGCGAGCGCGAGCGGCGCTCATCACCACAGCGGCGGCAGCGCCGTCGCTCATCTGCGAACTGTTGCCGGCGGTGACGACGCCGCGCGCGTGGAACGCGGGCGCGAGCTTGGCAAGGGCTTTGAGCGAGGTATCGGCGCGCGGGCCTTCGTCCGTGTCGAAGGTCGTCTTTACGATCTTGGGGCGCGCCCCGTTCCCGCCGGTATTCGCGCCGCTTTCAAGAACTGTGTAAGCCACTTCCACGGGCGCGATTTCGTCCTTGAATTTTCCGGCGGCGATGGCGGCAAGGGCCTTGCGATGGCTCGAGAGAGAGAACTCATCGGCCTGCGCGCGCGAGATGGCGAATTTTTTGGCGAGATTTTCGGCGGTGAGTCCCATGCTGAGATAGGCATCCGGGTAGTGGTCCATCAGCCGGGGATTGGGAGAGATTTTGTTGCCACCCATGGGAATCATGCTCATGGATTCGACACCGCCGGCCACGGCGACTTCGGCATGTCCGGCGAGGATGCGTTCGGCGGCGAGGGCGATGGCCTGAAGGCCCGAGGAACAGAAGCGGTTGACGGTCATGGCGGAAACTTCGACGGGCAAACCGGCGCGCAGGGCGGCGATGCGAGCGACGTTCATGCCCTGCTCGGCTTCGGGCATGGCGCAGCCGAGAATCACATCCTCGATTTCGCGCGGGTCGAGTGGCGTGGCTCGCGCGATGGCTTCGCGGATGGCCGTGGCGGCCAGATCGTCGGGGCGCGTGGCTCGCAGCGCGCCGCGAGGGGCCTTTCCCACGGGCGTCCGGACTGAACTGATGATGACGGCTTCGCGCATCGGGCACCTCCAGCGAGCAAAATACCTCTTTTGGATGTTGGCGAGGTGACAAAATTCGCCCGGGTTAAATGTGGGGCGGGGCGCTACAGGCGGAAGCGAATGGTCACCAGAATCTCGGCGGGGACGGGCTGTCCATCCAGCTTCGATGGCTGGTATTTCCACTGGCGCAGGGCGTTGAGGGCGGCCTGCTGCAAGAGCGCAGAGCCGGAAACCACGTTCATGCTGGCCACTTTGCCATTCGCGTCTATCTGAGCTCTGATAACGACATCGCCTTGCGTGTGCATCTGCATGGCGACCGCAGGGTAAGCAGGCTGGACCGAAGAGACGAGCTTTGGCTGGGTTACTTGCGCCGTGCCGGGGGCGACGAGCGCGTTCATTGGCTTGGCGCCGGAAAGCATAGGCACGGAGGCGGCAGAGGATGCGACTCCTCCGAGCGAACTGGCGCCATCCGCGGGAAGGGCTGGCGCGGTGACGGAAGGCGCGGCTGCCTCCTGATCGGCGGTGCGCACGGACGAAACAGGGTGCGCGTTGAGCACGCCGAAGAGGTTCGAGGCAGCGCCCGATGCGGCGTGCTTTGCCGGAGCGGTCGGCTGGCTCGCCGCGACGGCGGGCGAAGATGCGACGCTATTGTTCGAGACCGCGCTGGATGAATTCACATGGGCCGCTGGATTCAGGCGCGCAAGGCCTGGCGTGGCTTTTGGCTGCGCTCCGGATTTTTGCGGAACCATATTTTGGGCGGCGGGCGCCACAGCAGGTTGCGCCGTCACTGGCTTGATCGCGACGGTGCCGCCCGGCACGGCGTGCCGATGACGCAAGTAAAGGTAACCGCTGGCAGCGCCGGTCAAAAGCAACGCGGCGCAAGCGGCGATTAACATCCAGTTCTGGCGGGGATCTCGCTTGTGAGTTTCGCGCACGCGGGCGCCAGTGTCGAGGCGGGCTCCGAGGGATTCTCCCGTCGCGGAGAGTTCCGAACCGGGCGCCGCGCCGGAGGCAGAGCGCGCGGATGCGGCACGTGCACGAGGCGCAGGCATCTCAACAATGGCGTCCGTTGCTTTTGCTTTTGCGTGCTCGCTCACTTCAGCGGAAGATCCGGCGGGACCGGGAATGATTCCAGGCTGCACGTCCGCCAGCAATTCCTCCATCGAAGGGGATCGCGGCGGGGCCGCGGGCGGAGCTGCGGATGCCTCCGATGGGAAAGTGATGGCGGCAAATTTTTGGGGAGGCGCAGTCGCACTGGCCCGGGGGACCTCCGTCGCAGCGAGTTGCACATTTTCCTGGGAACCGATGGAGATAAACGAAGACGGCGGCTTGACTGTCGGGACAAAGCGCGGGGGCGCCTCACTCGGCGGCGCAACGGCTGTGGTAGGAGCGGGCGCCTCGGGAGGTTTTGCGCTCACCGGGATTGGAGCAGGCGCTCGGGAAGCATCTGGAACGGCGTTTTCCGGCGCCGGCGCTTGCGGACCGTCGGGCGCGACCGGCGGGTGCGGTGACAAAACCTTTCTGGCAATCTCAGGCCCGTCGGTGGGGAAATAAACGCCCCAATATCCGGGCTGGGGCTGCGTGAATTCGATTTCGACGTAACCCGCCGGGCCCGAGGGCTGCACGCGGACCTTCACGACGCGGCAAATGGCGTCCTGCCGCGTTTTCAAATTTGTGAGAATCAGCATCTGTCCGGCGCTCGCATGTGTGGACATGCGCAGAACGCCGCCTTGGGGAAACACGATCATAGTCGAGGTTTGTTCCTCGAAGGGCTCCGTGCGCGGCGTGACTCCGCGGGCCACTTCGGTGACGCGCGAGCCGTGTATTCTGACGGGAATTTCCAAGGAGACGGCGTCGGAGCGCAAATGGCCGGCCGGCTTGGCGGGCTGCGTTGCGGGTTGCGAAACCGCCGATTCGTTGACGGCGTTTACGGCTTCGAGCGTGTCCTTGAGTGGCGTCATCGTTATTTCCGGAGCCATGCTGTCCCCCCAAAAAGGGATTTGCGCTAGTTACCTTCAAATTTTCGCGGGAGGTGACAAAGTGCGGCAATAGTACGGAGGTACTTCCGTGGAAGATGTTCCATAACAGCACGGGCAGGGCCTGACCGCCAGACCAGTCGCGGGTCAGAATTGCCTGGCAATCATGCCGGTGGCTACGCGGGCGCTGTTCGTTGCCAGGAGAAGCACGGTGTTATTGTCCACCACGTAGTACGCCAAGGGGAAAGTATCGGCCGACGTTTCGAGGGTGAGCGTGCCGCGTCCGTTGGTGTCGGGAGTTTCGATTGTGGAGTCGGCTGGGATGAGCGCCTCGCCCAGCGTGATGGTCGTTGTGGAGAAATCGTTAACGCTGAGCGTGCCGGTAAACACGGTTCCGTCGCTGGTTGCAATCTGGCCGAGCACATCTTGTTGCTGCGCGCCACTGTTCGTATTGGCGAGCCCGGAGAGATTGGCCGCGTAGGTGCCTTGCTGGAGAGCGGTCGTGCCGGATTGCAAATAAGCGTAGCCGGTGGCCTGCACGCCGGAATCGAGCTCGATCAGGACGACCGATCCATTCGACGCAGTGTAAGCGGCAACCGTATACGAGTTGGCGCCGGCGGTGAGCGAAAGCGTGATGCGGCCGAGGTTGGGATCCACGGTGAAGCTTCCGAAGACGCTCGTATCCAACGTGAGCTTCACGCCGGCATTGTTGATATCGAGGACGCCACTACCAAACGCGCCGGTCGTCCCGCTGGGGGTTGAACCGCCGCCATCCGAGTCAAGAACTCCACCCCCGATGTAGGCTCCGTTGGAACCCGAGCCGCTCCATGTGAAGGCGTAGTTCCCCGCAGGCAGCGCTTTCGCGGCTGTGAACAAACCATCGTCGCTCGGAGCGCTGTAGAAATCGCCGGCAAGCAGGAATTTCGCCGTGTCCGTGGTTTCGATCACTTTCAGGTGCGTGTTGTCCACGATGTAAAAAGCGTATTGAAACGTCGTAATGGCGCCCATGGAGTTGAGAATCGTACTGTTGGTCGTCAGGGTGACCACGCCGCGCCCGTTCGTCGTTCCATATGTAGGATCCATCTGGAAGCCGCCCTGAAGCGTGTCGTCGGGTGCGGCAGAAGTGTTCATGCTCTTATAATTGATGTCCTGGACCGCAAAGCCTGTCGGAATGCTGATGCCTGCGCCCGTGGCGTTGAATTTCCCCGCCATTTGGAGAAGGTTGTTGCTGAGATCAACGCCCGAAAGGTTGAAGGCGTAGTTGCCGAAAAATGCCGCGACGGAAAAATCGCCGGAATTCTGCTGATCTATGGTGCCGCTGCCGGATGCGGTGTCGCTTGCGGTGCTGCCGAAGCGAACGAGCAGGGCGCGCTGGACGGGCTGGCCCGAGTGCGCTGGTGTATTCGCCGTGAGATCGAACCGCCAGACATTTCCGTTGCTGAGCGTGGCCGTGGCGCTGCCGTCAAAATAGACGGTATATGTACCGGTGAACGTGACCTGCGCGCTTTTCCCGGAATGGAGGCTCGCGACGTCCTCCACGCCTGCGGAGATGCCGCCGTTTCCATTCGCCGTATAGCTGCCGGCTACGGACAAGAATGAGCCGTCGCTGCCCGTGTAAGAGAAAGCATAAGGCCCGCTGAAGGAATCATCCGAGAAAAGGATGGTTGCCGCGGCCGTGCCGGAATTATTTCCACAAATGGCGGTAATCGTAGCGACGCCGCCGGGCGGCGGTGTCGGAGGCGCCGTATAGTTCCCGCTGCTGTTAATCGTGCCGTCGAGGGTGTCGCCGCCGAGAACGCCATTCACGTACCACTGCGCGGCAGTATTGCAGCCCGCCGTGGCAGTGAACGCTGTCACGCCCCCGGCCTGGACGGCAAGGGCGTCGGGCGCGATGGTCACGGCCTGCGCGCACGTGATGTTGACCGTTGCTGTCGCGGAAAGGCTCGAATTTGTGCTTGAGGTAGCCGTGACGGTGGCCATGGAAGGGCATGTGGCATTGGCCGTGAACACTCCCGTGCTGCTATTCACCGAGCCATTGGACGAACCGGCGGTCACCGCCCAGGTGAAAGTGGAGTTGGGCAAGCTTGGCGCGAATGCAGTGAAATCGACCTTCTCGCCGACAGGAACAGTTGGAGAGCCTGGGTATATGATAACCGTCGTCGGCGGCGGAGGGGGAGGAGAAGTATTGGTCGTACTGCTGCCGCCGCCGCAGGCTGCGAGAGAGAGCAGACCTGCGGCCACGATCTCAGGCAGGAAAAGGAGCCGGAACCTGGAGCGCATTAATGGCCCTCTTTCAGAGGGCGAGCAGCCCGGAAACTGATGCGCCTTATTCTCACAATCCTCATCACAGGTTCGTCCCCTGGGCATAGTTATCCTATTGCACGGTTCGGAGCACAAAGTTCCGCGGAGGTTGCGATGTGGCCGGCCCCGACTAACAGGAATGTATCCTACCCGATGCGGGCTTCCCAGGGGTATAAGAATACTGTGCGGAAGGAAGAGTTGCCCTGGGGCGGCATGGGAAGGGGCACGACGGGGAGGAAGAGCGCATGATCTATCGCAGACTCGGGCGCACCGGCTTTGCCGTGAGCGACATCGCCGCGGGGCTGTGGGGCATGAGCGGCTGGAGCGGCTCCGACGACGCGCAGTCCCTCGAAGCCTTGCAGCTTTCCGTGGATCTGGGCTGCAACTTTTTCGATACGGCCTGGGCATACGGCGATGGCAAGAGCGATGGATTGCTCGGCGAGATTCTCTCGCGCAACAAGGGGAAGCGCCTCTACGCCGCCTCCAAGATTCCGCCGATGAATGGCAAGTGGCCGGCGCTGCCGCAATATAGATACCAGGACGTTTTCCCCGCCCGCCATGTGTTCGACTACGCCCGTCGCATCCGGGAAAAATTGCGGACCGATACAATTGATCTGCTGCAATTCCACGTGTGGGACGACAGCTGGGCCGGCGAGATGGAATTCCGCCAGGCGGTCGAAAAGCTGAAGAGCGATGGCCTCATCCGCTTTTTCGGAATCAGCCTGAACCGCTGGCAGCCGGAAAACGGCATCGCCGCCCTGCGCACCGGCCTGGTGGACACGGTGCAGGTGATTTACAACATCTTCGACCAGGCGCCCGAGGACAAGCTGTTACCCGTCTGCAAGGAGCTGAACGTCGGCGTCATCGCCCGAGTTCCGCTCGACGAAGGAAGCCTGGGAGGAAAAATGACGCTCGAGACTCGATTCCCTGGGGGCGACTGGCGGGCCAGGTATTTCGGCCCTGAAAACCTTCCGCAGACAATCGCGCGCGTCGAGAAATTGAAAGCGATCGTTCCCGCCCAAATGACGCTGCCCGAAATGGCGCTGCGCTTCATCCTGTCGAATCCCGTGGTGAGCACAACGATCATCGGGATGAGAAAACCCGAGCACGTGCGGCAAAATCTGGCCGCAAGCGATGCGGGCGCGCTCGATCCCGAGCTGCTGCAAATCTTGAAAAAACATCGCTGGGATCGAACACTCCAACCATGGTCCGACTGAGCGCCTCCCGCCCGGTATGGCATAATGATGGAAAGAGTATGACGGCAAAGAGGAAATTTCGCAGGCGGCTGCTAGCGGCGCATCGCAAGCTGCGGGAAATGCGCATGATTGCGAAGGGGCTGCTCTCCACACGCCACCCGCTTCTCGCGCACATCATTCCCATTCGGCGCTGCAACCTGGCCTGCACGTATTGCAACGAATTCGACGATTTCTCGAAGCCGGTGCCCACGGAAGAAATGTTCGCGCGGATTGACCGCCTGGGCGCGATGGGCACTTCGATCATCACGATCAGCGGCGGCGAACCTTTGCTGCACCCCGAGCTGGACGCCATCATCGCGCGCATCCGGCGCAATGGAATCATCGCCGGCCTGATCACCAATGGCTATCTGGTCGTCGCCGAGCGCATCGAGCGGCTGAACCGCGCGGGCCTGGAATATCTGCAAATCAGCATAGACAATGTGCAGCCCGACGATGTTTCCAAGAAAAGCCTGAAAGTGCTCAATCAGAAGCTCGAGCTGCTGGCCGAACACGCCGAATTTCATATAAATATTAATTCCGTGCTGGGGAGCGGCTTTTGCAATCCGGAAGACGCCCTCGCCGTGGCGCACCGCGCCCTCGAGCTCGGCTTCACGTCCACGGTGGGCATCCTGCACGACGGCAATGGGCAGCTCCAGCCGCTTGGCGCGCGCGAGCGCGAAGTTTTCGAGGAGATTATGTCGCTCGGCAAGCGCTCGTTCAGCCGCGTGAATCAGTTTCAGCACAATATTGCCGCGGGGCGCGAAAACGAGTGGCGCTGCCGCGCCGGGTCGCGCTACCTCTATATTTGCGAGGATGGGCTGGTGCACTACTGCTCGCAGCAGCGCGGCTATCCGGGCGTTCCGCTCGCCGAATACACCGCCGAGCAGCGCCACCGCGAATTCTTCACGCGCAAGGGCTGCGCTCCCCACTGCACGGTTTCCTGCGTCCACCAAATCTCGGTGGTGGATTCTTGGCGCGCCCCGCAGACACTGGAATCGGGCGCGTCGGCGACGCCGGGCCAATTCGTTCAGCTCACCGGCTCCGCCACGCGCGAGTAGTGGCTCACGGCGGGGTTCCCCGACATACGGCGTCGGGATGCAAAAGGCGCAGAACCCCCGCCCTCCTATCGTCAAACTGAGTCGATTCCAAGCGACGAAACGGCTTCACCGCGCGCGCCATTCGCGCTAGAGTGTGCTATCGAAGCCGGCGCAAGCGCGCGAAGCGCAGGTACGAAACTACGTATGAATCCGCTGATCTGGCTCGGAGCAGGAATTCTTGCAGTCGTGATTGTGGCGCTGATTGTGTGGTCGGCCAGCCGCCGCTCGGAGGCGCAGCTATCCGCTGTGCGGCAGGAGATGCAAGGGTCGCTTGCGGCGCAGGGGCAAGCCGCCGCCGCGCAGATGAACCATCTGATGCAGACGGTGACGCAGCAGCTCGGGCAGGTGCGGCAGGAGCTGCAGACCGGCGTGGCCTCAACAGGACAGTTGGCTACGGAAGCGCAGAAGGAAGTGTCGCGACGCCTGCAATCCTCCACCGACGCGCTGCTGCAGATGAGCCAGAGAATCGGCGAGGTGCACCAGACCAGCCAGGACCTTTCGAAGGCCGCGCAGACGCTCCAGTCGGTTCTGGGCGGGGCCAAGACGCGCGGAACGCTGGGCGAGGTAACGCTCGAGCGTCTGCTCGAGGACGCGCTTCCGCAAAACGCCTACACGGCGCAATACCGCTTCGCTTCGACGGGCGCGGTGGTGGACGCGATTGTGCGCAGCGGCGAGCGCATCCTTTCGATTGATTCCAAGTTTCCGCTGGATGCCTACCGCAGGCTGGCCGACGAAGGAGACGACGCGCGGCGCGACTTTTCCACGGCCGTGCGCAAGCACGCCGATTCGATCGCGGAAAAATTCATTCTGCCCGCGGAGCACACGTTCGATTACGCGCTGATGTTTGTCCCCTCCGAGGGCGTCTACTACGAACTCCTGATGACTGAAGACTCGAAACACGGGAAGCTCGACGAATACTGCCGCGGGAAGCGCGTGTTTCCCGTTTCGCCGAACACCTTCTATGCCTGCCTGAGCGCCGTGGCCATCAGCCTGCAGGGCCAGAAGATCGAGGAAAACGCGCGGCATCTGCTGGCAAATATGGCGGGACTGAGCAAGCAATTCGACTCCTTCGCCGAAGTGTACGAAAAGCTGGGCACGCATCTGCGCCACGCGCAGCAGAATTACGAAGAGGCGGATAGCCGCCTGAGCCGCGCGCGCAACTCGCTCGAGCAGATGACGCAGGGCGCGCTCCCCGAAGCCGAGGTGAAAGTGCTCGAACCCGCTCCCGGCGAATAACAAAATTCCTTCGCCAAAATCACCGGCATCCCGGCAGCCCCGCAAAAAGCCATCTGGCTCTCGTGACATCCTCGATTTCGCAAGGCTCTCATTGATGTAGCCGCGCTGGAGGAGAAAAGCAGATCCCTCTCTCCGTCCCCCGCCCCTCAAAAGGCGAGGGGAAAACAAAGACGGGGGACTACGTTCGGGATGACATGCGCTGGAGAGATGCGCAAAAGAGCCAGACAGCTTTTAGAGCGCCGCGCGCGCGGCAAGAAGCAGCGCGCGAAAATCGCCCGCCACGGCGGGCAGGCCCGGCGCGGGAGCGGCCAGGAATTCGTCCAGCTTGCGCTCGACCGGACGGAAATCGCGCGGATGATGCGCCAGCTTGCCGGCAAGTTTTTGAATTTCGCGGCGCAGATTTTGCGGGGCGAGCGGCGCGGCCGCTTGCAGAAACCGCCGTGCGGCATCAGCGTCCGGCTGGGGCGCGAGCCGCACGCCTAAGGAATAGTCTCCCGAGCGAATGGCTTGAACTTCGATCGTGGCGATATTTTGCGCGCCGCCGCGCGTGACGAGTTCCTGCTCATCGCCGCGCAGAAATCGCAGCACGCCGGGGGTCTTGTTCTCGACGAGGATGCGCAGCGGCAACTCCGAACCCTGCACACGCACCGTGAGGCGCCCGCGCTGATCCGGCAGGAGCGCGGGGTCGGGCGATTCAAACGCCAGCGAGACGAGCGACGTAGCCGCGGTCCATTTCCGCCCAGCAGTCTCGACCGAGATCGTTGCCGGCCCGGGAGCGGCGTCTGTTCCCGGGAGCACCACGAGACATTCGGGCGAGGCAGCCAGCACCAGCGCGGGAGCGCCGTTGATGTTCACGCGATTGGCGTCTGCATCACCGGCGAATCCGTAGCCGCAAATGGAAAAATGGTCGCGCAAGGAAACGGCGGGAGCGATGGCGAGGGCTTGCGCGGCGTCCGCGGGCGGCGCGGATTCCTCGAGCGCCGCGGCGGAATCATCGGAGACCTTGGCGAGGAGAACGCCGTTCGACCCGGGCGACGATACCTGGAAGAAACCGCGGCCCGTGCGGTCGGTTCTGACGCTGGGATTATTTTCCAGCTCGACGGTGACGCCGGGAGCGAGTTTTCCATCCGCGCCGAGAACGGCGAGCGTCGCCTCGCCGCCAGCAACTACTTTTGGCGGAAGCACGATGGTCACGCCCGAGGCTGTGGATGGCACGGACTGCGCAGGAGCGCGCGTGGCCAGCCCAAACAGCAGCAAAGCGGCGCCGAGGATCCTCGTTAAAAACGCCGCGAAGGCGAGATGCCTGCTGCGTTCCTGGAAAAAGTTCGATGGCCGGCGAGGCATCATTCTCCTAATTGTCGAGGCGGATGACGAACGTGGTCAAGTGTTCGTCGGAGCGTAATTGGGCGGCAAGCGCGGCGGCATCGGCTTCGCTCGGCACGCGGCCCACGCGGACGCGGTGGAATATTCCGTACGGGGAATCATAGATCGCGATGGTAACGGGAGAATAGCGCGTCTCGAGCTGGGCCTGCAATCGCTCCGCATTCTCCTCATTTTGGAACGCGCCCACCTGAACGCCGAAGAATCCTATTGCCGGATTCGGGCCGGAAAGGACCGTGAGCCGCACGGGCGCGGTGCCGGGTCCGATCATTTCGAGCGCCTCCGCTGCGGCGTGGGAAAGGTCAATCACGCGGTTGGCGACAAATGGGCCGCGGTCGTTGATGCGCACTTCGGTCTCCCTGCCATTGGCGAGGTTCGTCACGCGCACCACCGCGCCGAAGGGCAGTGTGCGATGCGCCGCGGTGAATTCGTTCATGTCGTAGATTTCGCCATTCGAGGTGCGCCGGCCGTCGAATGGAATGCCGTACCATGAAGCCACGCCCTCTTCGACGTATTCGCCCGCCACGGCGGGCTGCTGTTCTATCGCGGGGGGCAGGCCGGAGGGCGGCGAAGGCGGCGGTTGCCCCGGCGGCCTCGGAGGAATTTCCGCCGGAGGCTGGACCGTGGTTGTGCGATGCGCGCAGCCCGCGGCCGCAAAAACCGACAGCGCGGACACAAGCGCCAACCGCAGGAGGAAAGCCGGCTCGCGGCGCGCGGAGGAATTCAAATGCGCTCCCCATTCACTTGTGCGGACTCATTTTCTGTATTATAGGGACGCATCATTATAGAAACGCAATCGCGTTCTCGCAAGGAAGCCGATTGAACCTCTCGCCGCGCATGCGCTGGAAACTCGATCGAATCCGCGAAAAGATGAGCGGAATTTTCGGCGGCAGCAGCGAACCGCCGCGCCCCAAGCTGTGTCCCGCGTGCGGCACGCTCGTGGGAGCCACGGCCACGCGATGCCATCAGTGCGGGGCGAGCATGACGTTTTCGATGGCGGCGGCGAGCAAGTCGCTGGGGCGGCTGTTGCCGACGACGTCGCCCGCCACGTACGGAATCCTGAGCCTGAGCTGCCTGCTTTATGGAGTAAGCCTGCTGTGGACCATGCGCATCAGCGGACTTCAGGCGCCGGAGGGCGGCGGGATTTCCGCGCTGTTCAATCTCGGCGGAATCAGCCAAGGCGTTCTCATAAACATGGGCGCGTCGCTGCCGTTCGCATACAACCTCACCCAGCCGTGGCGATTTGTAACGGCAGTGTTTCTTCACGGCAGCCTGTTGCACCTGGCGTTCAACATGTGGGTGCTGATGAACATCGGCCCGCAAATCGAGGAGCTTTACGGCTCGGCGCGATGTTTCTTCATTTACGTTTCCACTGGAGTTGGTGGTTACGTCTTGAGCAGCCTTGCGTTGCACATCAGCGTGGGCGGCTCCGGCGCGCTGCTGGGGCTGATCGGCGTGCTACTGGCAATGACCATGGGAAGCCGAAGCGCCGGAATGCAAATGCTCCGCAGCCAACTCATAGTCTCGATTGTATACATTGCCGTCCTGGGGATTTTCTCTCGAATCATCGATAACTACGCGCACCTGGGTGGGCTTGCCTCCGGGTTCGTCCTGGGCAAAATCATGACGGACCGTCCGCCGGCCGGGCCGGAGGAGCACAAGCAGGCTTATATTCTCGGTTGGGCTGCGGGGCTCGCGGTGGCCGCGAGCTTCGCCATGGTCGCTTTTGAAATCCTGCGAGGCGGCTGAAGACGCGCGCCCTTTATGAGGCGTCCGGTTTACGCCTCTTTTTGCAGCCGGCGCGATATCGCCACGCTATAGTGCAGCCAGGAAATAATCACGAAGGCCGCAACGCAATACACGCTGATCTCCCGCGCGGCGAGCAGGAAATCCGAATTCCACACCGCCAGCACCAGCACAATCACAATCAGGACAATTTCGAAAAAAGTCGTGGCCTTCCCCCAAATGCTCGGCGGAAACGGACGGTATCCCAGCACCAGCAGAATCACGGCGCAGGCGGCCAGTAGGCCCACGTCGCGACCGAGAACCAGAATCGCCAGCCACCAGGCAATCCTGCCTTTCAGCGCGAGCACAAGGTAGGAAGAAGAGAGCAGCAATTTATCCGCGATGGGGTCGAGATACGCTCCGAGAGGCGTCTTTTGATTGAGCCCGCGCGCCAGCAGCCCGTCCAGGCCGTCGCTCACTCCGGCCAGAACCAGAATTCCGAGCGCCAGCGCGTAACGGTCATATTGGATGGCCATGACAAAGCACGGAAGAAAGGCGAGACGCAGAAACGTGAGCTGATTGGGGACGGTCAGAATCCTGCGTTTCATCGCTTGGTCCCGCGAGCCTTGCGCGGCGGATGTCAAGCAAACTCCGCCAGGTAATCCACGAGCGACCGCCCCACTTTCCTTTCGAACACCGCGGCCAGCGAGGGAATCGAGCCGCGGGCTTCGTCGAGCGCAATTCGCTCCACCCGCACCATGGGGAAAAACAGCGTGGGCAATCCGATGCGGTCGCCTTCCGGGTGCAGCACCTGGCACACGAAATCATCGAACGAGTTCAGGTCTATGCCGCGCAGAGTCACCCCGGAACTCGAGATGGAGATCAGCTCGCCCCAGAGCCTTTCCTTCGGGCTGTGCAGGCTCACCACGACAATCGAATGCGGCTCCATATCCTCTCCCGGGAGAACGCGCAGCGTGCATGGTACCGCAAGTCGCGGCCTGCGCGCACGGGCTCGCGAACGCGGCCCAGCCTACATGCTGCTACGGCGGCTGACGCCTTCGCGCGCGGCGCGCTTTAGGACGCATATTCGCTCCGCCACGGCCTCGGCAGCCGCGTCGGGTGTGGCCGCCTTTTCGATTTCCGCCACCAGCGCCGATCCCACCACGGCGGCGTCCGCGATTCCGCCCAGCACACTCACATGCTCGGGGAGCGAAATCCCGAAGCCGACGGCGATGGGCAGCCTCGTGAATCGCCGCGCGCGCCGCGCGAGCGCCGGCAATTCCTCCGGCATAGCCTCCCGCGCGCCGGTCACGCCCATGCGCGATACCAAATACAAAAAGCCGCTCGAACATTCCGCGATGCGCTCGAGCCGCGCGTCGGTAGAGGTCGGCGCCGCGAGAAAAATCGTGTCCAAACCGCGCGCGCGCATCGCCGCGCGATATTCCTCCGACTCCTCCGGCGTCATATCCGTCACCAGCACTCCATCGGCGCCCGCCGCGGCAGCCGTCTCGGCGAAACGTTCGAGGCCCATCTGTAATATTGGATTGAAATAGCCGAAGAGGACCAGTGGCACGTCCGTCCGCGCGCGGAGGCGGCGAACCAGTTCGAGCACGCCAGCGAGAGTCGTCCCGCTGCGCAAGGCCCGCTCGCTTGCGCGCTGGATCGTCGGCCCGTCTGCAACGGGATCGCTGAATGGCACGCCCAGCTCGATGGCATCGGCGCCCGCTCGCGCGGCCGCGAGCACAATCTTCTCGGTCGCGTCGAGCGAAGGATCGCCCGCGGTGATGTACGCAATCAGGCCGAGTTCGCCCGCCTCGCTCAGCTCGCGGAATCGCCTGGCAATTCTTCCGGCGGACTCGGCAGCCGGCTCGGTGGGCGCGGACGATCGCGGAATGGCCGTATCAGACATAGCGCGAGAGGATTTCCATGTCCTTATCGCCGCGCCCGGAAAGATTGAAAATCACGATTTCGCCCTTTTTCATTTTCGGCGCGCGGCGAATGAGTTCCGCCAGCGCGTGCGCGGGTTCGAGCGCGGGAATAATTCCCTCGGTGCGCGCGAGCGTGCGCGCGGCTTCGACGGCCTCTTCGTCGCCCACGGCCGTGTATTCGGCGCGGCCCTCGTCGGCGAGCCACGCGTGCTCCGGCCCGACCGCCGGGTAATCGAGGCCCGCGGAAACCGAGTGAGTCGTGGCGATTTGCCCGTCCGCCGTTTGCAGCACATACGTGTACGTGCCCTGCAACACGCCCGGCCGCGCGCCCGCGAAACCCAATGCCGCGGCCAGCCGCGCGGCATGTTCGCCGACGGATTTCCCGCGGCCTCCGGCTTCCACGCCGATCATTTTCACGCCGGCATCGCCCAAAAAAGCGTGAAACAACCCAATCGAATTGGACCCGCCGCCCACGCATGCGAAAAGCGTATTCGGCAGGCGGCCTTCAGCGCGAAGAATCTGCGCGCGCGCCTCCTCGCCGATTATTTTCTGGAAATCGCGCACCATCTCCGGATAGGGGTGCGCGCCGAGCACGGAGCCGAGAAGAAAATGCGTCGTGCGCGCGTTGGTCACCCAATCGCGCATGGCTTCGTTGATCGCGTCCTTCAGCGTGCGGCTGCCGGAATCCACGCCGATCACTTCCGCGCCCAGGAGCTTCATGCGAAACACATTCAGCCGCTGCCGCTCCATGTCGTCCGTGCCCATATAGACCGTGCACGCCAGCCCCAGGCGCGCGGCCACCGTCGCCGTCGCCACGCCGTGCTGGCCGGCGCCCGTTTCCGCAATCACGCGCTTTTTCCCCATGCGCACGGCGAGCAAGCCCTGGCCCAGGGAATTGTTGATTTTGTGCGCGCCGGTGTGCAGAAGGTCCTCGCGCTTGATGTAAATGCGCGCGCCGCCGAGCTGCTCCGTCAGCCGCGAGGCAAATTGCAAGGGCGTGGGGCGTCCGGCGAAATCGCGCAGAAGCGCATCGAGCTCGGATTGAAAGCCGCGATCGTCGCGCGCTTCCGTATAGGCCCGCTCGAGCTCCTCGAGCGGCGCCATGAGCGTCTCCGGAACGTACCGCCCCCCGTACGGCCCGTAACGGCCGCGAAATTCACGCGCTACAAGGACACTGATTCCCATCGTGTTCCTCCAAGAATCTATGCGCCCTTGGCCGCGCGCAGCAGTGCTTTCAACCGCGCCGGGTCCTTTTTCCCCGGCTTGGCCTCCACGCCGCTGCACACATCCACGGCGTACGGCTTCGCCGCGCGAATTGCCGCGCCGATATTTTCAGGCGTCAGGCCGCCAGCCAAAAAAATTCTCCCGTACGGTTTCGCGCGCCGCGCGGCTGCCCAATCGAATGTCCTGCCCGTCCCGCCATGCCGCCGGCTGTCGTAGCCATCGAGCAGCAGCGCCGCAGCCTGCTTGAACGGCGCGAGCTGCGCCGCGCGAAACGATTTCCGCACGCGCACCGCCTTGATGATCCCAACACCCGGCAGCGATTTTTTCAGCCGCGCAATCGCCGCGGGCGGCTCGTCGCCGTGCAGTTGCACGTAATCGAGCCCGGCGGCTCGCGCGGTCTGGACCATCCTCTGCTCTGTCTCGTTCACGAACACTCCCACGGCGCGAATTCCCTTCGGCAGCCGCCGCACGATCCGCCGCGCCTTGGCGGGCGCGATGTAACGCGGGCTGCGCGAATGAAAATTGAAACCGAGGAAGTCCGCTCCCTCGCGGACGGCGCGCCGCGCGTCCGTCCAATTCGTCACTCCGCAGATTTTCACCTTTACTTTGCCCGTAGCCATGGCGTTTTCATTTTCAATCCGCGTTCAATCCGCCGGACGCGCCGCGCTCACAGCGCCCAACAGCTCGCGCAACTGGTCGCCCGGCTCGGCGGCCTCCATCAAATGCTCGCCAATGAGGAAAGCATCGAATCCGGCGCGGCGCAGCCGAGCTAGATCGTCGCCCCTGCGCAGCCCGGACTCGCTCACCGCGATGCACTCTTCCGGAATCGCTCCGACGAGTTCAAGCGACGTCTCGAGCCGCACCTGAAAATCGCGCAAATCGCGATTATTCACGCCGATGATCCTCGCACCGGCGGCCACGGCGCGCCCGAGCTCTTCGCGCGAATGAACTTCCACGAGCGCTTCCATTTCGAGCGTGCGGCCCAGCTCCAGTAACTCGCGCAGCTCCGCGTCGCTCAAAACCGCGGCAATCAGCAGGAAAGCGTCTGCGCCCACGGCGCGCGTTTCCCACACCTGCCAGGGATCCACGATGAAATCCTTTCGCAGGACTGGAATCTCCACCGCTTTCCTCGCTTCCTTCAAATCGGCCAGCGAACCGAAAAAGAATTCCTCCTCCGTGAGCACCGAAAGCGCCGCGGCCCCGGCGCGCTCCAGGCTTGCCGCCAGCGCCCCGGACGCATATTCCGCGCGCAGAATGCCGCGCGAGGGCGAAGCCTTTTTCAGTTCGGCAATCACGTTGCACGCGCCACGCTCGAGAGCGCCGGGGAAATCGCGCGGCGGCGTGGCCTTTGCGGCCGCAATTTTCAACGCCACGTCCGGCAGCACGCGCTTGCGGTGCGCGATGGACTCGCGCCGCGCTTCGACAATGCGGCCGAGGATGCCTTTCTCGCCTGAAACGATTTCCATAGGCGGAATGCCGGCCCGTCTCCGGCAGCGGGAATGCGCAATTCTCAGTTTACCCCAAGTGTGGGGATGCCGCACGCCCCTGGAGAAGTCAATTTGAAGGCAGTGCGGCCATCGCGGGGGCAAGCAACGGCTGTGACAACCGGATGGGAATTCCAAAGTTCGAGCCGCCAAATCCGCTCAGCACGGCATACGTGACGCCAATCACTTTTCCATCGTGATTAAAAAGCGGCCCGCCGGACCCGCCCAATGTCGTCTGTGCGTCGAACACGATTCGATCCTGCAGGACGTCTCCGACATGGCCCTGGGTGATAATCGGCCGAATCAGGTCGCGGCGCGCCAGCTCGGTGAGCACCTGTGACACGTCGCCGCTGTTGCTGGTCATGATTTGCTGCGCGGTATTTTCGTCGGTGCGCGCGAGAATTCCCGCGAGCCCCGTCTCGTAGCCCATGGATACGACCGGCTCGCCGGACACGGCCCCTCGCGCGTCCATATCAAGCGAAAGGGCGGGGCGCTTCAGATCCTGCATGTCCACTTGCATGGTGGAAAGATCCGCGTCCTTCGAAATTTGCTGAATCTCGGCGTTGAGCGCGCGCGGGTCGCCCGGAAAATAGGCATGGATCGAGGAAATCTCGGCCTGGAAGCCCTGGCTGGTGATTGCGCTGATATCGTCATTACTTACCCAAGGCTCAGCGACATGGCGGTTCGTGATGATTCGCCCGCCCGATCCCACCAGGAAGCCCGTGCCAAAAAAGTCCAGCTTCACTTCTGGCCCGTTGCCGTCAAGCGTCAGGACGGGATCGCCGTTGCTGTCCTCAATGGGATCGCCCTGCGGGTTCAGCCCGGCATATCGCAGCCGTTTGCCGGTCTGCGGATTGCGAAAGGCCACCGATACGTGCAGCAGGCACACGCTCTGCACATCCGTCCGAATCAGATTTTCAACCGAGTCGCCCTCTTGCTCGATGCGCTGCAGGCGGGCATTCGTATCGTCCAATTCTTTCTGCAAGCCGGCGACATCGGCCGGATCCGCGCTCGCCATCTTGGACTTCAAATCCGCTGCGTGCTTTTGGAGCTCATCTTTTCCGGGCAGCGCCGCGTCGTCCGGACCTTGCGCTGCGCGCAGCTTGCGCGCCTGGGCGATCAAGTCCTGCTGGTGCATGATGCCGCCTTCGAGCTGTGCGATTGTGATGTTCGTCCGCTGCGAATTCTTCTGCGCGCTGCGAACGAAAAGAAAGTAGATTCCCGCCATGACGACGGCAATGGCGAATATGGCGCCGATGCCGATTTTCATGGTGCGTTCGAGAGAAAAGGCGTCCCGCGTCATTTTCTCCGTGACCGCAATCGCGTCGAACGCCGTATACGCGATCTGCTGGCCCTCTTCCGCGATGTGCATCTCCTCGAGAAGCTGCTTATCCGCTCGCCGCACTTGCAGTTGCACACGCACGCGCGCCAGAAGTTCGGCCGCGTCCCATGGACGCGAAACGGCATCATCGGCGCCCAGGTCGAGCCCCGCTTCGCGCTCCGCCGCGCCCGAACCCACGAGCAGGATTACGCGAACCGCCTCCGTGGCTGCTGAGCCGCGAATTCCCGCCAGCATCTCGTGCATGCTCGGGGCATCGGCGCCGGGAAAAACCGAATCGAGCAGCAGCACGTCCGCGCCGAGCTCACGCACGGCATCGAGCCCTTCGCGGGCCGCGGCGAAGGCCGATACGTCGCAGCCGGTGCTCTCGGCCGCCGCGATCAGGGCGTTGCGGCTCGCTGCGTCCGCTTCGATAATGACGATTTTCTCGCGGCGTTTGTCCATGGGATGAACCAACTCCGTAGGCTTCGTGCTGACCATGCTAGAGGAAACCGGGCCGATTGAATACCAACCTTTTCGGCCCCCGAACTCTCCACTAAAGTAGACGTTGTGAAAGCGCTCAAGGATTCATATCAGGTTTCCCCGGGAGCCCATTTGGAGCCCTGTGGAGGGCTTCCCATCGAGTTTCTAATCGCAATACTTTCGGGGTGGATGCGGAGAGGAAAAACCTGGGCTACTCGGACTCCTGAAGGGTCTTGAAGTGGGCTTCCAGGGCCGCGCAATACTGACGCTCGGCTTCCAGCGCGGCTTCGAGCTTCTTCACCAGGAGCTCCAGCCGGCGAATTTCGTGCCGCAGCTTTTGAACTTCCGCGGACGCCGGCGCAGCCGCCCGGTGCGCGGGAGCGGCAGGCGCGTGCGCCGGCGTTGGCGCGAAGAAACTGGCCAAAGTATGAGGAGGCGCCTCGGTCGCGGCCTGCGGCGCCGGGCGCGAAGCTCCCTGCAAAGCGGCGGGGGAAATTTCGCTGGACGCCGGCCCCGGCGAATTCAATCCCAGAAGATTTTTTACGCGCACGATCAAATCCCGCGGCTCGAAAGGTTTCCGAATCAGCTCGTCGGCCTTCACCGCCAGTGCTTTTTCCGCAACCGTGCGGTTGACGACGCCGGACATCAAAATCACGGGCGTCTTGCCGAATTGTTCGTGCTGCTTGACGAACTGGCACACCTCGTAGCCGTCTCGGTCCGGCATGATGACGTCGGTGATCACGGCGTCGGGCGCCGCTTCGCCAAACTGTTCGAGCGCCGAAGCGGCGTCCGGACATGTGATCACGCGGATATTTTCTTTGCGAAAGGCGATCTTGATCACCTCGCGCATCGTGGCGCTGTCGTCTATGAAATAAACGGTGGGCGTATGGGCGGCCGTAAGCGTTTCGGTTTCGCTCATGCCGTCTCCTCCTCGCCGTTCTCGCGCTCGGTTTCGTCGAATTCGCGCATCGCATCCAGCAGCAAATCGGTCGCCGAGCGCAACACGGTCCGCTGCGCGGCCGTCGCGCCGTAGACGAACTTGTACACTCCCTCGGCGGCCATCTGGCAGGTTTTCACGATTTGCGTCACCGCTTCATCTCCGAAGAGGCTCCCGCACTCCGCGTGAAAAATTTCGCCGCCCTCGAAAAAAACGATTCCATCAATGGCCGCCGCGTTGATGTGCAGCGCGCCGGTTTGCCGCGCGTGGCCGAGCATCTGGATAACACCGGGAAGATCGAGATGCGAAAGGCTGCCGCTCATTTCCGTCTCCGCACTCGAGAGCATCTGCGTGGGCTGGAAGCCGTCTTGCCGGCTAAGGAGAAACCGGCGGACGTGCGCGGCAATGTCCGCCGGCGGGCGGCGGCGATCCACATAGTCGTCGCAGCCCGCGCGATAGGCTTCGAGCAGCGCCTGGTCGCCGCCCGCGCCCACGGCAATCAACGGAATGTTCGCGGTTTTCGGATCGGTGCGAAGAATCGGCGCCATTTCGAGCGCGCCCATTTCGCGAAGGTTCGTGGCGCACAGGATCACCGCCGGCGCGTTCCATTCGAGCATCGTCAGCGCGTAGGCCGCTTGCGCGCTCGGCACCACCTCGAATCCCTGCTGCTTCAGGGCGTCGCCCATGCGCTTGGCGAAATAAACGTTGCTATCAATCAGCAGAATTCGGGGGAGGCCCGGCGCTGCGGTCATCGCTGCGCCTCCTCCGGACCGTGCCCCTGCGGTCCCGCGGATTGCGAGGCGATCAGTGCGCCGAAATCCAGCACCTCAACAGATTCGCCGCCAATGGCGAGCGTCCCCATAACGTATTTTGGCAGGCCTGGGGGCGGCGGCTCCATTTCACCTGTGGCTAATTCGCCCTCCCCATCCACGGGAATCGCGCTCAATTCGCTCCCCTCGCTGAACTCACACTGCGCGATCAGGAAAAATCGTTGCGCGGAAATATTCCCGCCGGCCAGGGCGGGGACGGCGTCGTACACGGGCACGATGCGCCCACGGCGCACAATCACGCCGGCAACGAGCGGCGATGTGTGAGGAAACACGTGCAACCGCAAAGGAGGCGCCAGCTCCGCCACGATCCTTGCTGGCAGTGCGAAGCAGCGATCTCCCGCGCGAAGGAGGACGAACGAGTTTGCGCGGGATGTTTCGGCTGCGCTCACGCCTGGACCGCTCCTTCCATTTCGCTCTGCGATGCGGCCGCTTTTGCCGCGCGGTCGAGCTGGCGAAATTCCCCCGCGGTCAGGAACCCAGACGGCTGAACCACGGGGATCACGCGATCATCCAGATACGCCAGTCCGCGATACCACCTGCGCTCCTGGCCCGTGAACGCCCGGGAAAGCGGATGCACGGCGGAAATTTCCGTCATGCGCTCGATGCGATCCACGAGCACAGCAACGCGCAACTGCCGCAGGATAAGGACGAGCGCCGGCCTCGTCGTCGGCAGGCCAAAGTGCGCCCCCGCATTCACCACGTAATACGTCCTGTGACTGCGCTCGATGGTGTGGCGCACCTTGGGAATTTCCGGCCGCTCGATTTCATGGGCTGCGCCCGCGAGACTATCCGCGCTGCGGATTTCCTGCACGGAATCGGCGGCGATGGCGAACATCTGATGGGCGACGGAAAACAGGATTATCGACTCCGGCCGGCTTCCGCGCCGCGATTTCGCCGCGTCCTGGACCGCGAATTTCATCGCACCTCCGCCGGGGCGAGAGCGCGGCAAAGCTTCGCAACGCGCCGTTCAATCGCTGCGCTGATGTCGCCCAGGCCAAGCACTTCGTGCACGGCGCCGGTCTTGATGGCTTCGGCCGGCATTCCGAAAATCATGGATGTCGCCTCATCCTGCGCGAGAACATATCCGCCGGCATCCCTCACCGCCTTCGCGCCCCTCGCGGCGTCGTTGCCCATGCCCGTGAGGACGACTCCGACGGCCAGCGCGCGCCCATATTCCGCGATGGACTCGAAGGCCATGTCCGCGGAAGGGCGATATCCCCCCATGCGCGGCCCGGGATCGAGTGAAATCCTTCCCGCAGCCGTAAGCCGCAAATGACGCGAGCCGGGACACAGATAGATCATTCCGGGCTGGATGGGTTCCAGCGCTTCCGCCTCCTTCACTGGCAGGGGAGCAATTTCCGCGAGCTGCACCGTAAATTGCTTCGTAAATGTTTCCGGCATGTGCAGAACAAGGATCGTCGCCGCTGCGAATTCCGCCGGCAGTCCGGCCACCACGCGCATCACTGCGGCAGGTCCGCCGGTGGAAGCGGCGATCACCACGATGGGAAATTTTCCGCCGCCCTGAGACGCAAGCGCCGCACTACTCGTGTGTGTCGCAGCGGGCGGCAGTGGGGCATGCGGTACGGGAAGCTTCGACCGTGTTGCCGTGCGGACGACGCGAACTTTCGCGGCCATCTTGATTTTTCTCGAGAGTTCTTCGCGGACGTTTTTCATGTCCAGGTCAATGCCGCTCGAAGGCTTCGGAACGAAGTCTATTGCGCCCAATTCGAGAGCCTTCAAGGTGCTCGCGGCGCCCTCGCGCGATTCCGAACTGACGACGACAATAGGCCGAGGCTGCTGCGACATGATGAGTTCCGTCGCCTGTAAGCCATCAAGATGAGGCATGTTGATGTCCATGGTGATGACGTCGGGGCGCAGCGCTTCCGCCATCGCCACGGCGTCGCGCCCGTCACGGCCCTGTCCGACAACCTCGAGCTGCGGATCGGAGTTGATGATCTCCTGCAGCACTTTGCACATAAAGGCGGAGTCATCCACCACGAGCACGCGAATCTTCTTTGGAGGGCTTTGTGTCATTTCAATTCCGCTCAAGCGGCACATCGGCCGCCGTCCGCCCCTCCGGTGTCTCCGCGCCGATCAGCCCCTCGACGATTGAAATCAATTGATCTTCCTGCACGGGCTTGGTGAGAAAGCCGGCTGCGCCTTCCTTCAGCGCACGGTCGCGGTGCTTTGCGCCCGCGCGGGAGGTGACTACGAGCACGGGAATTCGCCGCGTCACGGGGTCCTGCCGCAGATGGGCCATGAGTTCGTAACCATTCATCCGCGGCATTTCTAGGTCGGTGATGACGAGATGGCAGCCCACTTGTGCGACGATCTCAGAGGCTTCCAGCCCGTCGGAAGCGAGCTTCACGCGGTAGCCGGCCTTTTCGAGCATCCGGCCGACGAATTTCCGGACGCTGATCGAATCGTCCACGACGACCACCACGCGGTCGTCCACCACGGGGTCCACGGCCTCCGATGGAATGCTGCCCGCAGCGACCGCTTCGGCTCCCGGCGCGAACACGCGCGCCGCCGCGGAGGATACCTGCGAAACATGGCGCTCCGCTGCGTCCCCGGAAACGAGCCGGTTCAAATCAATCAGCAGAATCAAACTGCCGTCCGAAGCGATGGTCGTGCCCGGGAAAAGCTTGACGCGGCGGAGATAATCGCCCAGATTTTTGATGACGATTTCGTCCTTGCCGAGAACTTCCTCGACGACGATGCCGACATGCTTCCCCGCCACGTTCACGATGACCATGTGAAAGTAACCGTTCAACGGCTCGAGAGGCGGCAGCGCGAGCTGCACATCAATCCGCGTTATATCCGTGACTACGTCGCGCACGCGCGTGAGCAGCTTCCCGCCGACGTCTTCGATTTCCTCCGGGCGCAGCCGTCGGATCTCTTCGACGAACGCCAAGGGCAGCGCGAATACGGACGCGCCGCAGCGGACGAATAGCGCCTGCGAGATGATGAGCGTGAGCGGCACCTTCACGGTGAAGCAGGCTCCGCGGCCCGGCTCGGAGCGGACTTCAACTTCACCATTCAGCGCATGGACATTCGCGCGCACGACGTCGAGGCCCACACCCCGCCCAGCCAGCTCGGACATTGAGGAAGCCGTCGAAAATCCGGGGCGAAAGATGAAATCGCGCAGTTCGCGCTCGCTGAGCTCGGCTGCGGCAACGAGTGACATCACGCCGGAATCCACCACGCGCTGGCGAACGCGTTCGATGTCTATGCCCCGGCCGTCGTCTTCCACTTCAATGAAAATGTGATTGCCGCGGTGATAGGCGCGCACAATGACGCGGCCTTTGGGGGGTTTGTCCGCGCGGCGGCGCGCAGGCGCGTCTTCGATGCCATGCGCCACGGCGTTGCGGACCAAGTGGATCAAAGGATCGGAAATGTGTTGGATGATGTTGTTGTCGAGTTCGGTCTCGGCGCCCTCGAGGAGGAGTTCCACGGGTTTGTCCGCGGCCTTGGCGGCATCACGCACGGTGCGGGAAAGCCGTGTGTAGAGATGGCCGATGGGCACCATGCGGGCCGCGGTGATTTCGTCCTGGAGATGGTGCGCGAGCTTGGTGAACTCATCAATGTCCGCGTCGACGCGGCCCATGAAATTTTCGAGCTGTGTAAGGATTTCGGTGACATCGGCGGAGATTTCAGCCAGGGAGCGAGACAGTATGTTGAAATCGTCATAGCGGTCCATCTCGAGTTCGCTGAACTCGAGAAGATCTTGCGACCCGATTACGGGCATCCCCGAAAGGCTTCCCCGGAAGGTATCCCTCTGGGGCGGCTGGCTGCCGGGCATCAAGGACGGCTGGATGCGGCTGAACTCGTGCTTCTCCTGGAACTCGGAGACCTTGCCCGCCAGGCGTCCCTTCGAAAAGCTCAGCACCTCGACAAGTTTCGACAATTCGGAGAGCCGGCCAAGCATGCGCGTGCGATTGATGACGAGTTCGCCGACCGCGTTCATCATGCGATCCAGCCGCTCGAGCGAAATCCGCACGGATTTCGCCTGCGGCAGAACCTGCGCCCCCGCGATGCGCGGCGCCACCGCCGAGCGAGCCGCTTCACCCGCGAGCGCTTCCACTCCCGGCGCTCCCTCCTCCCGTGCTTCTTCCAATAGTTCCTCGGGCGCCAATTCCGCGATCCGGGCCAGCAAGGGGTCCACGGCGGCAGCCATTTCCGCATCACCGGGCCATTGCCGGTGCAGAAACTTTTTCAGAACGTCCACGGCCTGGAGGCTCAGGTCCACGATTTCCGCACTGGGCTTCAAAGCCCCGTCGCGCAACTGCCCGATCAAATCTTCCAGGCGGTGCGCGACGGCGGAGAGCCGGTGCAAGCCCACTTGCGCGGCCGAGCCTTTTACGGTGTGCACGGACCGGAACAGGCGGTTGATTTCTTCCGGATTCGGATGGCCTTCGATGGCCAACAAGCACTCCGTGACGGCCTGCAGGTGCTCTTCGGCCTCGGGGATGAAGAATTCCAACACTTCGACCGGGACTTCACCATCGGGCGGGAGTTGCGCGGCTAAAGATGAGGAAAAGACGCCCGGCACGGGCTCGCCCATACCCGCATCTTGCGCTTCGACGGCTGCTTCGGCCGGCGGCGCCGCCGGAAAAGCGAATGCATAACGCTGCTTGAAAACGGCGATATCGTTCGCGGTTTCGGAGCCGCTGGAACTGATCTGCAAGAGATCGAACTCGAGGACGGAGATGGCGTCGGAAACGAACTCCATGAGGGGGCCCTGCATGTCCGGGCTAAGCGCCGCGTTCATGGCGTAGTGAAAGATGTGAGCCATTTTCCCGGCGACTTCCGAAAACAACGGGAAGCCGTAGCTTGCCGACGTACCCGCAAGCGTGTGCGCGGCGATGTAGAGTTTTTCGAGGTCCTCGGGCCTGGCCTGCGACTCCTGCAAAAGCCCGGAATACTCCCGAAGATACTGGAGATTGTTGGAAGCCTCCTCGAGGAAGATTTCAACCGATTCCTGGTGCGGCCCGCTCACGGGGTTCCCTCCACGAGCACGGCCGGCTGCGCCGCTTCCGCCGTCACAGGCTTGCGATAGAGACGGCAATCACCCAGGACGACCGGCTCGAATTTCACCGGAGCGTTCGAAAGAGTTTCCGCATGGCCCAAAAGGAAATACCCACCGGGCTCGAGCGCGTCATAGAAGCGGCGCAGGATGGCCAAGCGGCGTTCTTCGGAAAAATACATGAGGACGTTCATGCAAAAGATGCAATCGAGCTTCCCAACGTAGACCGATTCGGCCAGGTTCATCTGGGCGAACGAGATCATGCGCCGGATTCGCGGCCTCACCTGAAATCCGTGTTTCACCTGGGCGAAGTAAGCCTCGATCTGTCCGAGTGACACGTCCTGCAGGCCGCGCCGGGAATAAACGCCGCGTTCGGCATGCCGCAAGGCGCGGCGGCTGATGTCCGTGGCGAGAATCTCGATTTCCCAGGCCTCCGCGAATTTCAGCGCCTCGCAAACCGAAATGGCGATGGAGTAAGGTTCTTCGCCGGTAGAGCAGCCCGCGCTCCAAATGCGCAGCATGCGCGGATTGAGCCAGAATTTCCGTTCCTGCACCTCCGGCAGAATCTTTTTCTCCAGGGCTTCGAAGATCGCCGGGTAGCGGAAGAAGGACGTCTCCTGCGTCAGCAGGCGCTCGAGGAGCGCTTCATATTCGATGCTCGAACTGCGCACATGCGAAAGCAGGGCGGCGCCGGATGCCAGGCTCTTCTCTTCGAGGTAGGCATGCACGTGCGCCGAGAAAAAGCGCTCGCGCGAGGAATCGAAGAGAATCGCGGAGCGCTGCTCGATCAGCGTGCGAATTTCATCGAGCTCGGCCTCCGCGAGCCTTGCGTTCGCAACTGGATGCTGTTTCATGTTCGCCACGCTTCCGGTCCGGCCTCTCACGCCGGCACGCGGAGGGCGCTGTTAGCGGCGTGCCGCCACCGGCACGGCGGACCGCGCCCCGTCGTCCACGTCGGAAGCCCGCGCCGACTGCGAACGGAACTGCGCCAGCGCTTCATTGAGCTGCTCCGAGAGCTTGACCATGTTTCCCACCGTGGACGCCGTCTGCCGCGCGCCCTGCGTGGTCTGGCGGGTGATGCCGGAGATGATCTGCATAGCGTTGGCGACGCCCTCGGTGCCGCGCACCTGCTGCTTGGAAGCCAGCGAGATTTCCTGAACGAGTTCGGCCGACTGCCGCACGACGCTCGAAATCGCTTCGAGCGCCTTGCCGGCTTGATCAGCCAGCCCGGCGCCGACTTCCACTTCGCGGGTGCCTTCTTCCATGACCACAACAGCCTCGTTCGTTTCCGCCTGGATGGCTTTGATGAGCGCGGCGATGTCCTTTGTCGCGCTGCGGGAGTGCTCGGCGAGCTTGCGGACTTCATCGGCAACCACGGCGAAACCACGCCCGGCTTCGCCCGCGCGCGCCGCTTCGATGGCGGCGTTGAGGGCGAGCAGGTTGGTTTGCTCGGTGATGTCGTTGATCACGTTGATGATTTCCGAAATTTCGAGCGAACGGTCGCCGAGGGATTTTATCTTTTTCGCCGTGGCCTGCACGGAAGCGCGAATGCGCTGCATGCCATCGAGCGTGTCGCGCACGGCGCGATTGCCCTGTTCGGCGGCGTCGAGGGCGCGGCGAGCCGCTTCGGCGCTGGCTTCCGCGTTGTTGGACACCTGCTTCATCGAAACGGTCAGCTCCTCGACGGCCGACGACGTGTTGGTGATTTCCTGGTCCTGCTGCGTGGCGCCGGCGGTCATATCGTCCGCGGCTTCGAGGATCTGATTGGCGCTGGTGCTGACGTCAATGGCGGCCTTGCGGACACGCTCGAGAACCTTGGTGAAGTTGTCGAGCATGAAATTCACGGAATCCACCACGTTGCCGAGGGCGTCGTTCGTCACTTTGCCGCGAATGGTCAGGTCGCCGCGGGCCACTTGATTGATGGTATTGAGCAGGTCGGTGATGCTGCGCTGGAGCGAATCCTGCGCCTGCTGACTATTGACGGCATGGGCCACCTTGGCGGCGCTGCGATTGAAGTTCTCCGCGATGAACGCGAATTCGTTGTCGCCTTTTATTTCCGCTTTCGCGCGCGGGTCGCCGGCCACTACGCGCTCCGAAAATTTGGCCAGCTCATCCACCGGCTTGAGCACGCGCTTGCTAAGCACAAAGAGGGTGATGAGCGCGGCGGCCAGGGCCAGCGCGACCGCTCCTCCCAGGGCTTCGCTCGCGCTTCCCGGCAGTGAAGGGGCATCGAGCAGGGAAAGCCCGCCCGAGTTCTTGCCAGCGTGATACGCAAGCGCCAGGACGCCAAATAGCGCCAGAACCGTCCAGAAAACGAGCAGCCAGATTGTGGAACTCAAACGAGCTTTCATGACTTCCTCCCCAAACCTTGCGCCGATTCACCGGAGCGGCTCGCCTCGCGAGGCGCCCCAAGGTGCACGGCCTTCGAAATTACTCGGCCCCATGCCCTGCAAAACCAACTTCGACCGTGCGGGCCTAAATCACCGGCACGGGGAAAACATCGGTGAGCCGCCGCAGATCGACAATCAGCGCCAAGCGATCGTCGTGGCGCAACATTCCCCGGCAGTGCGGCACGTCATTCGGAGATTGATCAAGCAGCGCTTCCTCAGCCGCGGAATATGTGCCGATCACTTCGTCCGCAGCGATGCCGACGCGCAAGTCCTCGCGGTGGGCATCGCCTTCGAGCGCAGCCACCACCACATGTTTCGGCAGCAACCCGGGGCGGCGCCCCTCCGTGAAGGCGATATCCATCAGCGGCACAATCGTTCCCCGAAGGTTGAATATGCCCATCAGGAATGACGGAGACAGCGGAATGCGCGTCACCGCCGGCCAATCCACGACTTCCTCGACCTCCAGCACCGAAAGGCAGAATCGCTCGCGCCCGGCGCGAAAAACGCAGTATTGGCGCTCCGGCTGGCGATCTTCATACTGCGTTTCGTTTTCGAGAAACGCGCCGGCTTCCACCTCAACCGGCTGTTCCGCGCTCTTATGTCCGCCGTCCATCAGGCAAACCTCTTTACGGCGCTGATTAATTCTTCGGGCGTAAATGGCTTCGCGACGTAGCCGTTTGCACCCTGCTGCTCTCCCCAGTAGCGATCGCTCGGCGCACTCTTTGAGGTCACCATGATCACCGGGATGCTCGCATACGCCCCGTGGCTTTTGAGGTCGCGGCAAATTTGGAAGCCATTGCGCTGCGGCATCACAACGTCCAGAAGAATCACGCTTGGCCGCTCCTCTTCAATCATCTCCTCGACTTCGGTGGGATCGGAAGTGGCGACAGAGTGAAAACCGCCTTGCTGGAGCACGGACTGGAGCAAGCGGATTTCCGCCTGGGAATCGTCCACCACCAGAACTTTCTTCAACACAACCGCACCTCCACGCTCGAATCCATGGGAAGAAATGCAACTCCACAGCCACGCTCCACGCGGCGTTCGCGTCTTGCGACCAGGGAGTAAACTCCTTTGAGCCTAGCTACTTACGAACAGCAAAACCGGGAATCACGCTCCGATGACGAGACCCTCAGACATCGATTCCGTCTCAGCTTGAGATTCCTTCTCACCGGCCCGCATCTCGCTCGAAAGCGATGAGAATCGCTGCATGATCTCGTTGAGCCTCAGAGCCATGGTGTGGATGGCTCGAATCTGCTCGCGGCATTGCCCCGAAACCTGACCGGGATCGAGGAGCAGCAGGTCGGCATTGCCCAGGACCGATGTAAGCGCGTTGTTGACGCTCGGGCGCATCTCGAGCATGTAACGGCCGAGCGTGGCATGGCGTTGGCACTCGCGAGCAAGGCGCTCGGCGCGTTGTGCGCGGCCCACGGCTTCGACCCGGCGCAACGCCTCACTGGAAATCTGAATCAACGCGCCGATCCAGCCATCGTGCCGCGGCACCACGAGCAGATGTGGGTATTCCGCGCGCAGGAAGGGAAGATCCTTTTCGTCCTCGGTCAGACAAATCGCAGCCGCGTCAGGCGACGCACCGAGATTGGAAAGAACGGAGGAAAGTTTGCCGCCGCCCACCGGCCCGACGATGATTAGGTCATAGCCCAGGGCCGCTGCAGGATGCCAAACGTCGATCGTCACGAGCGTGATTTCAGGAGCGTGAGGCTCGGTCTGCCAGCGTGCCGCGATCGTGCGCGCAAATTCCGTGTCGTCGGAAACGATCAAGACGCTTGCGTGATTCAAGTGGTCCCCGCTTCCCGTCTCCCGCCCGGATCAAGGCTGGAGTTTTTCCGCTTCCTCAATGAAGGAGAGCAGACGCTTTGTGCTGATTCCGAGATTCACCGCGGCTTCCGTGTTCTTCGCCGCTTTGGCTTGCTCGACGCGGCCATGAAAATAGGAAACCTCGCTCCGCGCCAAGACCAGGGCGGAAGCAAGGGCATTCGAGTTTCCCGAGCGCTTGCGCTCATCCGTACCAACAGCCAGCAGGGCCCGAGCGACGACGGCACGGCGTAGGTCTTCGGATTCCTGGCTTCCTTCGCTCACGAACGCGCTGACTTCCCAAGACGAAAGCAGAACCTTCGTGTCCTGTAGAACCACCGTGGACATCGAGCGCCCGCGAGAGGGTGGTATGGCAATGAGCTGCTCCCAAATCGCCTCGAGGCATTTGTCCGCTTCCGCCGCGCCCGTGGGCGAGGCCGGCGCGCTGGCTGCCTGCTTGCGAAGCGCGGCCAGAGACGGAGGAGCTTCCGGTGCGGGCGAATGGGCAGCGACTGGCTTTTCGCGCTCCGGGGCGGCCGGAGCTGGCGAAGGTGTTCTCGCTGCAGCGGGCGCCTGTGGATCGGCGACGTCCGGCGATTGCTTTTTCTGCAGTGTGGCTGGCGATGTTGCGGGACGCCCACGCCCAAGCGCCTCCTCGAGATCGGCGCGCAGAGCCAGAAGTTGCTCAAATGCGTGGCGAACCGAGTTTTCCGTGTAATCCTTCTGAAATGGCTGCCGCCAGTTCTCGCAGAAGTGACGAAGTTGCGCCGTCGTCTCCGCGGCGGAAAAACCGGCGCGACGGCAATCGGCCGTTCGGATCCCCTTTGCCTCGAGGGCTTCGATGGCTTCGCGCACGGCGCTCAAATCGGCGTGCAATAAGCGGATGAAGGCTCGGCGAAGCAGAAAATTGAAGCGGCAAAAGGCTACGAGCGCCGCAGGATCGTAGAACATGAAGCCGGCCGAATCCTTCAAGAGCCGGCCCTGCTCGAGCAGCCCCCGCTCCATGATGTCGCGCAGGCTTTGGCAGTGCCCCAGCTCGTCGAGAATCTTATCAAGCGGCTGGCACCATTCGAGCGGCGTTGCATCTGCTTCGGGAAGAACAGGCTGTAAGACGCGCGCAACGTCAAGCAGCGAGATCTCCCGGCGGCAGAAATCCGCCGGAGCGCACAGCGCGAAATATTGCACCAACAGGAAATCAATTTTATCGCGGTCTGCTGCGGTCTTGCCGGACCTTCTCAATTGCCTCCGGAGCAATGCGCGGAGGCTTCCTTCGCTGGCGTTCAGCAGCTCCGGCGGGAGTTGGCGAATCTGAAAAGCCATCACCTTTTCGTCTATCGCGTCGAGCCAGAGAAGATCGCGGTCGAGCGCGCTTTCGGCCGGCTGCGCTGACGGCAGGCCGCCCGAGGGATGCAATAACGGCGCCAGATGAAATTGAGTCGCGAGCGCGGCGTAAAGCGGGTAAGCCTGCCGCGCCTCCTCCCATTGCGCCCCGGAGTCCGTGGGGACACCACCGTCTGCGGGCGGCTTTTTGGCGTTGGCCGGAGAATTGATGGGCGGGCTCGATATTTTTGAAGTCAAGGTTTGATGATCCAGTTTCCGACTTCGCCTTCGAATCGCGCGGCAACAGCCTTGCGGCCGTCGTGATATCGCACAGCGACTACGATGGCGCGGGCGTCAAGCGAGCCATCGGAATTCAGCAGCCGCAAACGATCCTCGAATTCGAGCGGCAATCCAGACGCAAACAGAACCTCTTTCGCCGTGCCAAATTCAATCACGGTCTGCTCGTGAAACCGGCGGCTTCCGGCGCTGAGCGCCGTGACGCGCACGGGAAAGCGAACCGGCGAAGCAGTGGGAAAGAGCCGGGCCAACTTCTGGACGCACGTTTCTCCCACGGCAATAGAGGCGATTGCGGTTTCGCGCGACACGGTTCTCTGCTCCTTGCGTCCACTCCGATCCGCTCATTCCGCTTCCAGCCTGCCCGCGCGAACAGTGCCGAGCGGAGTGAGGGACGCAGAGTTCCAGCGAGAGGGAAGGGTTGCAAGAGTGCGGCCAAATCTTTCTTGGCCAGAGGATATTTAAGTCATTTGTCTTCGGGAGGTTGCTGGAAGGTTTCCCGACGGCGTGTCTTCGTGGCGTCTCAGCCTGATACAGATTTGTCTCACACGTCCAACCGAAAATCGCCCCTTGGGACCGCGGACAAACGCTCAGAGACATCTCGAAATAAAATTACGAGGCGGTTTCGACTAGCTGCTTTTGTGCCAGGCGTAGCGGGATGTTGTAGCGCTTCAGCTTTCGATAGATCGTGGCGCGGCTGATGCCGAGCATTTTTCCAGCGAGGGCTTTGTCGCCGCCCGCTTGTTCGAAGACGCGCAGGATGGTCATGCGTTCGAGATCAGCGAGCGCGGTGGTGGAGAGCGCGGCCGAATCGGACGTTGCCATTCCAGGACCTTGAGCCTCGCGAATCGCGGGCGAGAGATCGGCAACATCAATGGTCTTATGGTCGCCCAGGGCCACGGCGCGCGTGATGCAGTTCTCAAGCTCGCGCACGTTTCCCGGCCAATCGTACTGCAGGAAGCTCTTCATCGCAGCGGGCGTCACCTGCATGCTTTCGCCGGGCGCATAGCGATCCAGGAAGCAATGTACAAGCTGCGGGATATCCGAGCGGCGCTCGCGCAAGCTCGGGAGGCAAACCGTGACGACGTCGAGCCGAAAGTACAGGTCTTTTCGAAATGCTCCCGCGCGATAGGCCGCCTCCAAGTCGCGATTCGTTGCCGCAATCACGCGGACATCCACGGGAACTTTTTCGTTGCTCCCCACCGGGCGCACTTCCTTCTCCTGCAGCACGCGCAGCAGTTTCGCCTGCATTTCCAGCGGCAGCTCGCCGATCTCGTCGAGAAAGATTGTCCCGCCATTGGCCGCCTGAAAAAGCCCCGCCTTGGATTTCAGCGCGCCGGTGAAGGCGCCTTTCTCGTGGCCGAACAGCTCGCTTTCCATCAGGGTGGGCACCAGAGAGCCGCAATCCACGGCGATAAAGGGCATCTGCGCGAGAGGGCCGCGATAATGGATGGCGCGCGCGACCAGTTCTTTCCCCGTGCCGCTTTCTCCGGTGATGAGCACGGGTGTGCGCGTATCCTTCAGACGCGAAACCATGCGCATCACTTCCTGGATTTTTGCCGAGGTACCTGTAATCCCGTCGAGCTGAGTTTCCGCGCTCACACGCTCGCGCAGGAACTGATTCTCCGCCACGAGGCGAACCTTTTCCGCCATGCGTTGGAGAAGCTGGCGGAACCTCTCCACGCGGAAGGGCTTCTCAATATAGTCATAGGCGCCCCGCCGCATGGCATCCACGGCTGTTTCGATGGACCCGTGTCCGGTCATGATGGCCGCCTCGGTGCGCGGCAGATGCTCCTTGATTTTTCGCAGCAGCTCCGTGCCGGAAAGACTGGGCAGCTTCAAGTCGGTGACGACAATATCGGGCGGCGCCGTCTCCAGCAATTCGAGCGCGGCCTCGGCAGTTTCGGCTTCGGCGCAAAGGAAACCGAGCCCCTGGCCCACGGTCATACATAGACGCCGGATGCTTTGCTCGTCGTCCACAATCAAAAAGCGGAGGCGCGATTCATCTTTCATGGTTTGCCGATCGTGTTTTCAACCGCAGCCATAAGCTGATGGATGCGGAAAGGTTTTTCGACGCACGGAGTTCCCGCCTGCGCGAGCAGCGCGGCAGTCTCCTGACTAGCAGTGTCGCCCGTAATGAAAATGATTCGTGTGGCCAGTGCGGGCCGATGGCGCCGGAGCCAGTCGTGCACGTCTGCCCCATTGATGCCGCCCGGGGTGCGGAAATCGGAAATTACGCCGTGAAAATTCTGCGAGCCGAGCAACTGCAATCCCTCCGCTGCCGAAGGCGATGAAATCACTTCATATCCGCGGCGCTCGAGAGCCGTGCGCAAAAACGCGGCCACCGATGGCTCATCCTCGATCAGCAGGATGCGCGACCGCGCCGCCACGGCTTGGGAAGAGCCCATTATCCGGCCTCCGCGGCTAGCATTTCCGCCTGTCGCACCGCGAGCGGCAATCGCACGCGAATCACACAACCCACGCCGTCCGCACCGTTCTGCGCGGTGATTTCGCCTCCATGCGCGCGAACAATTCCGTAGCAGATGCTCAGGCCGAGGCCGGTGCCCTTGCCCACTTCCTTGGTGGTAAAGAAAGGATCGAAAATGCGTTCCAAGTGTGAGACGCCCGGGCCGTTGTCCCGGAAGGAAATCTCGAGCTGGCCTTCGCGATGCGATGTGGCAATTTCGATTTTCCCGCGCCGCCGGGTTTCCTGCACGGCATCGTAGGCATTGTTCAGAATGTTGAGAAACACCTGCTGCAATTGGTGCGGATCGCCGATCAGCAACGGCAATTCCTCGTCGTAGCGCTCGGCCAGCTCGACTCCATGATTCGCGAAATCGTAGGCGCGGAGCTTCAGCGTCTGCCGAAGCACGGAGTTAACCTGCACGGGCTCGCGCTGCGCCGGCATTTGCCGCGCAAAGCTGAGCAGGTTCTGAACGATCACGCGGGTGCGCTGCGTTTCCTCGAGAATCACGCGCAATTCCTGCTTGGCCTCTCCGGGAATCTCCTGATTTTCGAGCAGAAGATCCGTGAAGCCCACAATCGCCGCGAGCGGGTTATTGATTTCGTGCGCCACGCCGGAGACCAGCTGGCCCAGCGCCGCCATTTTTTCAGCGCGCATCAGCTTGGCCTGCAGGTCAGCGGCATCGGTGATATCGGTCAGCACGGCGACAACGCTATTAATTTCACCCTGCTCGTCGCGCATGGGACTCAGGCTGATCGAAAACTGCCGGGTAGTTCCATTTTCTCGCGCGAGCGGAATTTCCAGAATGCGTGGCGCCACTCCTTCGAGCGCCCGCTCGAGCGCGTCGCTGAACGAAGGCCGAAGGGCTGGCGCCACCATTTCGGCAAGCGGACGCCCGAGTAGGTCCTGCTCGCGGTATCCCGCTTCGAAGCAGCGGCGATTCGCAAAGCTCACGAGCCCGGCCGTGTCGAGCACGAGAATCATGCTCTGCGTGTTGTTCAGGATGTTTTTGTTGAAATCGCGCTCACGACGATAGCGGCGCTCCGCTTCGCGGCGGTCGGTGATGTCTTTGAGCACATGGATCGTTCGAAGCTCGTTCTCCTCACCCGCGTGTATGCGCGAAGTGGAGATCAGATAGGTGCGTTTACCCTCCTGATGGATGAACTCTTCCCGCGCTGCATCGGGATTGCGGCAAAACGGGCACCGCCCGGGTTGCGCCGGCGCTCCGAGAAGCTGCCACTTGCCGATGTCGCTGCCGACTGCTTCCGCAGGACGCAGGTGCAGAAGATCCGCCAGCGCCCGATTCAGCCTCAAGGCTTGGCCGGTTGCGTTGTGCACAACGATGAAATCGGAAATCGCGTCGAAATCCTCGACCCACTGCTTCCGCGACTGCTCGATCCCCGAGAACAGCCGCGTATTCTCCAGTGCTACGGACGCGTGACTTGCCAAAGCTTTCAGGAGCTGGTGTTCCATGGCGGAAAGCTCGTGCCCCAGGTCCGCAAGGCACAAGACACCCAGCAGCGCGCCTTCGCTTCCCGTGAGTCGTGCGAGCACAACCTCGCGCCAACCCAGGGCTTCCGATAGTTCGCGGCCGAGCAACCTCCCAGAGGACGCCGAGCGCAATTCGACAGCCGGTAGATTTCCTTGTTCGGCAAGCGCCATCGCCAAGCGGCGCTGAATCGGCCGCGCCCAGGAATCGGCGGTACCTGTGAGCGCCGCAACTCCCCATTCCATGTTGCGTCGCAGCGCCAGGACGGCGGCGCGGGCGCCGAGCATTTCCATGGCGCGCGCCGTCAGCCGCCGGGCGAATTCAGCGGTGCCAAGTGATGGGCTGAGTTCAAGCGTTGTGGCGGAAAATTGCGCCAGCAGGCTCTCGAAGGAGCCGTCGCGGACGGATGGGACTTCACGAATTCGCTTCAATGCACGCATGGAGGATTGGGGCTTGCGCGCTTCGCCCATCTTCTTTAAGACGTTACGGCGCAATCTCATTTTGAGTCAAGGAATGCCCACGCTTGTGTTGCCGTAAGGGGTAATCCATCGCGTGTCGCAACCTGAGACCTGAAAACACCGGTATCCCGGCATTTGAGACAACCGACCCGTGTGAGGCGACCTGTCGGCTGCGCTTGCTAATCTGACATCCCTCTCAGAATCAGCCACCTGCAGGATATATTGGCGAATTATGGCCGCATGCACAGAACACCTTCCCCGTGGCATCCCCATTGCAATTTCCACCTAAGGAGTTCTCCCGGGGGAGGCAACGGAGCTATGAAACCGAGGCTCATCGTCTTGGGATTGGCACTGATCTTAGGTGGGTCCGTTGCGCGGCCATCGAAGAGCCTTGCCCAGGATTCTTCGGCGGGGACCACTAAGCGCAAGGTCCGATCCAAAGTCACACCAGATTACCCGCCGCTGGCAAAGCAGATGAATATCACGGGGCACGTCAAGATCGAGGCCACCATCGCCGCCGACGGACACGTGGTCAGCACAAAAGTGGTCGGGGGCAGCCCGCTGCTGGTCAATGCGGCGATGGATGCGCTCAAAAAATGGCGCTTCGAGTCGGCGCCGAAAGACACGGATGAAGTCATCGAGTTCGAGTTCAACCAATAAGAGTGGCGCCCCTTAAGGCGCGGACATGCGGTTCCTGGCGGGCAGGGAGCGGAGGATTTTCAAATGACGATTGGCAAGAAACTCTACATGGGATTCGGGGCCGTCCTGGCGATCATGCTGTTCCTGCTCCTAATCAATATCTTCACCGTGTCGCGCCAGTACAGCGCGCGCGACGCCGTCAAAGCCACGGGCTCCGATGTGCAGGCGATCGAAAAGGTCCGTTCTCAGATGTTGGAAAATCGTCTCTCCCTCGGAAGTTATCTTCTGAGCGGCGACCCGCACGATGAAGATAAAACGACTCGCGGCATCACCGACCTTGAAACGATTTTAACGGAAAGCGAGGCGAATGCGAACGACCCGAATCTGCGCTCCGCGCTCGTGCAGGTGGAAAGCAACGAACGCAACTGGGCCGAAAACTTCGCTAAAGAGATGATTGCCAAGCGTCACCAAGTGGACGCAGGCAACACCACGGTTTCCGATATGCAGGTTTTCTATCTGCAGCATGACCCAAGCTCCTGGACCGCCAATTCCGTGTCCATACTGGACGAAGCAGACACCGCCGTGCACGCCGCGCAGGACAATTCCAATCGCTCCTCGGCCTCCGCGACCTGGTGGAGCGCAGTCATTACGACCCTTGGTACATTGCTGGCCGTCAGTCTGGGAGGACTTATCGCCTTCTACACGGCAAAATCCATCAAGGAGCCGCTGTATCACCTCATTGACGTCGCGCACAAGATTAGCGACAGCGGCGATTTGGAACAGTCCATTGATGTCCATAGCGGTGATGAAGTCGGCGTGCTCGCCGAAAATTTCAACAAAATGATTCTTCATTTGAAGGAGATGGCCTCTCTATCGGCGGCCATCGCCGAGGGCAAGTTGTCCGTCTCCATCCAGCCGCGATCGCAGCACGACACCATGGCGAAAGCATTCGCGCGGATGACGCAGGGCCTGCGCGAGTTGGTACGTCAGGTGCGCGACAGCGCTTCGCAAGTGGCCAGCGGAGCCGGACAGATGGCGGGCGCATCCGACGAATCCGCCAAGGTGAGCGTCCAAGCGGCCTCCGCCATTGATGAAGTGACCAGTACGATGCACGAGATGAGCATCAACGTGCAGAACGTGGTTAAGAACACGCAAGTCCAGGCGACCAGCGTTTCGGAAACCTCCGCATCCATCGATCAGATGGTGACCTCCATTCAGCGCGTGGCGGACACAGCCAAACTTCTCGTGGACATTTCGCACCGCTCCCGCGAGGAAGCTCAGACCGGCATGACCACTATGGACAAAGCCACGGAAGGGCTCAACCGCACCAGCCAAGCGATTCAGTCTTCGGCTGAAATCATTGACGTTTTGGGCCGCCGTGCCGACGATATCGGCAAGATTATCGAGGTGATTGACGACCTCGCCGAACAAACCAACCTGCTGGCTCTCAACGCCGCCATTGAAGCAGCGCGCGCCGGCGAGCACGGTCTCGGCTTCGCCGTAGTTGCTGAAGAGGTCCGCAAGCTCGCTGAAAAATCCACGCAATCCACCAAGGAAATTTCCGAACTCATCGAGGGAATTCAGAAGGAAGCGCGCGAGGCCGTCGAGAATATGGAAAAGAGTACCACCATGGTTCAGGAAGGACTCCTGCTGAACAAGGACCTGAGCCTCGCCCTCGAAAAAATCTCCAACGTGGTCTCGGAGGTATACAAGTTCTCGCAGGAAATCGGCGCCGCCACCATGGAGCAGTCGAATGGCTCGTCCCAAATCGCCCGGGCGACGAACCGGCTCACGGAAATCACGCAGGAGATCAATTCATCGGTGGAAGAGCAGGCCTCCGGCGCGCAAGCCGTCGTGCGCGCCATGGAAAGGATGCGCGAACTGGTGCAGCAGTCCACATCCAGTTCCACGGAGCTGGCCGCTGCTGCCGAGCAAATGACGAAGCTCTCCCGCGCACTGCTGGATTCCATGGATCGCTTCGTTCTCGAGGATAGCCACGCAGATGCCTGGCGTCATTCGTCTCGGCGGCCCGCGGCAGCACCGGAGCGCCATGATTCCCCGGAATACGCCGAAGTGGCGCGCTCCTAAAAGTACGCATAACCATCATGGACAAGGAACTCCAGGTCGTGGGTTTTCGAATCGGGCGCGAGACGTTCGGCTTGCCCATCGCGATGGTCCGCGAAATCGTCCGTGTGCCTGAAATCACTTCCGTGCCCAATGCGCCCGACTACATCGAAGGCGTCATCAATCTTCGGGGACGTATCATTCCGATCGTGGATTTGCGGAAGCGATTCGGCGTGAAATCAGGTGAGCCCAGCAAGAAAAATCGAATTGTTGTGGTCGAGCTAGGAGCGCGGGCCATCGGGCTGATTGTGAACTCCGCGTCGGAGGTGCTGCGGATTCCCCCTTCGGAGATTGAAGAACCGCACAGCGTCTTTCAGGAGGGTGAACTCGACTTTATCACCGGTGTGGGAAAGCTGAATGGGCGGCTCGTGATCCTGCTCGATCTGAATCGAATCCTGCACCGCGGAGAATTGCGCGGCCTGGCCGAAGTTGCCGAAGCCGCCGCGGGCGTCGCTGCGGGGGCCATGGCACGGGACTTCTAGCGCTTTCTCGACACTGCTCGAGCGGCATTCCAGTTGTTCGTGCAGGCTTGGCGGAAGAAATCGAACAGGTTGGTTGGAACTCGCAGGGCCGGAGCGGCAGCAGGCGGAAATAGTTTTGCGAGGAGCGCATGTCAACTCTGACGGCACAGGTCCCTCTCACCGATGCGGAACTCAAGCTCTTGCAAACCCTGGTCTACCAGGAATGCGGCATGTACTTCGATGAGCGGCGCACCCACTACCTGCGCGACCGCCTGCAACGCCGCCTCAAGGTGTGCCAGATGGATTCCTTCTACAGCTATTATCGGCTGCTCACCAGCCGGGAGGGCAAGAAGGAGCTTGTAGCGCTGCTCGAGAATTTGACCGTCAACGAAACGAGTTTCTTCCGCATTCGCCCGCAACTCGAGCTCTTTCAAAAGGTGGTGCTCGAAGAGATCCTGAAGCGCAAGCAGGAGCGCCGCGATTGGTCGCTGCGCATCTGGAGCGCGGGTTGTTCCACGGGCCAGGAGCCCTATACGCTGGCCATCCTGGTTTGCGACGCCCTCGCTTACTACTATTTGCGCAATCCACTGCCCTTTGAAATGCCCATGCCAAAGCCGCTGATTCCACCGCCCTGGAAGGTGGAAATCATCGCGTCGGACATTAATTACTCGGCGCTGCTCACGGCACAGCAGGGGACTTACAACGAGACGCAAATGGAAACCGTGGATTACACCTGCCGGCTCCGCTATTTCGACAAGCTCGGCGACAAGTATGTGGTGAAGCAGGCGCTCAAAGAGCTCGTGCAGTTCGACTTCCACAATCTGAAAACAGAGTATCTGCCGCAGCGCAATGACGCCATCTTCTGCCGCAATGTGATGATCTACTTCGATGAGGCCGAACAGAAGCGGTTGATTGAAAAGTTCCACCACTGCCTCAATCCCGAGGGCTATCTCTTTGTCGGCCACGCCGAAAGCCTGTTTGGCCTGACCTCCAAATTCCACATGATCCACGAGAACAGCGCCACGGTATATCAGCGGACCGAGGAGACGTCGCCGTGAAATTCCCCTCCGACGAAAGCGCGTCCGAGCTCCGCGATCTCTTCTTCGAGAGCGCCGGAGAGATTCTCCAGGGTATGAACGAAGCAGGCTTGGCGCTCGAAGAGCGCCCCGGCGACCCCGAACGGCTGCGCCAAGTGCGCCGGGCTGTCCACACCTTAAAGGGCGATTCGGCTGCTTGCGGCTTCCGCGAGCTGAGCGAGTTGGCCCACGAATTGGAGGATGTTCTCACACCCGAGCTGGCTCGGGAAAACGCCGAGCTGATCGCGGAGGTAGTTCTCGCTGCCGCCGACACGTTTCACGAAATGCTCGCGGCCTATCGGAACCGCCTGCAGCCGCCCGCGGGAGGGGCTCTGCGCGATCACATCCAGCGACTTCTGCACCGGCCCACGGTCCGCCCGCAGCGTCCCATGGTCCTCGCGAAATTCCCGTGGAGCGAATACGAGCGGCTTCGGATCGCCGAAGCATTTCGCCATGGCGAAACTGTTTATCACATCGCACTGTATCTCGATCCGGACGCAACTCTTTCCGCTGCTGCCCTGGAGCTCGCTCGAAAAGCGCTCGGCGAAGCCGGACGAATCCTGGCCCTGCGCCCGGAAGCGGAGGCTCCCGCCGAACAACTCGCGTTGATTGAAGCGGCGCTCGCGAGCGCGAAACCGGTGGATTGGATCCGCAGCCGCTGCCACATTCCCGCCGTGGTGGAAAGGATTTCCGTCGAAATAGCGCCTGCACCACAAGCAGCCCCGCGCGATGTGCTGGAAGTTCTTCTCGAATCCGAAGCCGCCGCTTCTGCTGGCGTCAAACCGGCCCGGCCGGATTCGGCCATGAGCCATGAGGAAGAAGTTCCCGGACCCGGCGCTGCGGCCGGACCGGCCCATGCGGCCGCAGAAAACACGCTTCGGGTGGATGCGGGCCGCATAGACACTGTCATGAATCTGGTGGGCGAGCTGATTATTGGAAAATCCATGCTCCAGCGGGTGATCGGCGAGTTCGAACGCCAGCACGCCAAGGATCCCCTGCGCGGAAAATTCTCCGATGTGCTCGCGTTTCAATCCCGCATCCTCGGAGAACTGCAGAAATCGGTAATGAAGGTCCGCATGGTGCCCGTGGAGCAGCTTTTCCGCCGGTTTCCGCGCGTTGTGCGCGACGTCGCCAAGCTGCGTAACAAGGATATCGGCCTCGAAATCACAGGGCAGAACACCGATCTCGACAAGGGAATCCTAGACGCTCTCGCCGAGCCGCTCGCACACCTGGTTCGCAATGCCGCCGACCATGGCATCGAACCAACCGCGGAGCGGCAATCCGCCGGCAAGGCCGTTCGCGGCACTATCCGCCTGCATGCATGCCACGAGGGCGATCAAGTGGTGATCGAGGTTTCCGACGATGGCCGCGGCCTCGATCGCCAAAAGATCATCAGCCGCGCCATCGAGCGTGGAATTCTCAGGGAAGAGGACAGCCTACGACTGAGCGAACCGGAAGCGCTCCAATTGATCTTCGCTCCCGGGCTCAGCACGGCGGACGAAGTGACCGCAATTTCCGGACGAGGCGTGGGACTCGACGTTGTGCATTCCGCCCTGGAAACTCTGAAGGGTTCCATTGAGCTCGAAAGCGAGCCCGGGAAGGGAACCACCTTTCGTATCCTCCTGCCGCTCACCCTGGCAAGCATCCAGGCGCTCCTATTCCGCGTTCGTGGCCGTCTCTATGCCCTGCCGCTCGCTTCCGTGGTTGAAATCACACGCATCACCGAGGAAGAAATTCACCGCGTGGATGGCCGCGAGGTATTTCAGTTGCGCCAGCAGGTCCTGACACTGTTCCGGCTGGATAGCCTCGGCCCCCAGGAGGTGCATGGACGAGCCAAGCGCATCTTTGTGATCGTCATTGGAGCAAGCGGCCGCCGGTTCGGCCTGGCCGTGGATAGTCTCATGGGGGAGGAGGAGCTGGTCATCAAAGCGCTCGAAGACCAGCTTGTGACGTCCCCTCTAGTGAGCGGAGCGTCGATCTTAGGTGACGGAACCGTTGTGCTGATCCTGAATGTCGCGGCCGTGATTTCACACCTCTCCAGAACGCCTGCGCTGGAGGCCATCGCATGAGCCAGAGGATTCGCGTTCTCGTTGTGGACGATTCCGCGCTGATGCGGAAGCTTATTCCCCAAGCGCTGCTGCACGATCCTTCCATCGAGGTCGTTGGAACGGCTATGGACGGGCTGATCGGGCTGAAGAAGATCGAGGAATTGCGGCCACACGTGGTGACGCTTGACCTCGAGATGCCCCGTATGGATGGGATGGAAATGCTGCGCCAGATTATGCGGAGGCATCGCGTTCCGGTCATCGTCGTCAGTGCGCACACCGAGGAGGGCGCCTCTCTCACACTGAAGGCGCTGGGGCTGGGCGCGTTCGACTTCGTGACCAAACCGCAAGGGGTCGCCGCGGGCCAGCTTGCCCAAATCTCCACCGAGCTGGCGCTCAAGATCAAAGTGGCCGCGGCCTCCGGCGCTCCGAAGATGATCATCACGGCGCCGGCGGCGAAGCGGAAGGAACCGCGGGGCAAGTCCATGCTTCCCCGGCAGCCTTCACGTATAGTGGCCATCGGTATCTCCACGGGGGGCCCCAACGCGCTGCAATATCTGCTGTCCCAGCTTCCGGAGGATTTCCCCGGGTGTCTTCTGATAGTGCAGCACATGCCGGAGGGATTTACGCAGATGTTCGCGCAGAGGCTGAACGAATCTTCGGCCATTGAGGTGAAGGAGGCCCAATCCGGGGACGCGCTCCTTGCAGGACGCGCTCTGATATGCCCGGGCAACCGACATATAAAGATGCGGCGGATGGACCACGGCGACATCGCGGTGCTGACAGACGATGAGCGGGTGAATGGTCACCGGCCGTCGGCGGACGTCCTATTCCATTCGGTGGCGCGGGAGGCAGGGAGCAGAGCCATGGCTGTGCTGATGACGGGAATGGGGGAGGATGGCGCCGCCGGTCTGGGAGCCGTGCAGGCCGCCGGCGGCTTCACCATTGCACAAAGTCCCGAAACTTGCGTGGTGGACAGCATGCCTCGCGCAGGCATCGCGCGGGGCTTTGCTTCACGCGTCGTTTCGCTTCCGGACCTGGCGGGTGTTCTGCAAACCAAATGCATGGTGGAGCAGCCGTTGGCAGAGCCGGAGAAGGAATTGTCTGGAGGGACCCCGACGGCTGAAGAAGGCGTTTCGCGGAGGAGGTAGTTATGAAACAGTTTGAAGCATTGACCCGAAGAAAGGACCGGCAACCGGTCCGCTACCTGATCGTGGACGATTCCATCTTCGCGCGGAAGAGTCTGGCGAAGATGGTGGAATCGTTCGGCGGACAAGTGGCAGGAGAAGCGGGCGACGGCTGCACGGCCATCACGGAGTACGCGCGGACGAAGCCCGACATCGTTCTGATGGACATCACCATGCCGCAGATGGAAGGCATCGAAGCGGTTGACCACATCATCCGCGAGCATCCCGACGCGCGCGTGGTGATGGTTTCTTCCGTCGGTTATCAGGACAACATTCTGGCCGCGCTCCAAAAGGGCGCGCGCCATTTCGTGCAGAAGCCCGTGAAGCCCGAAGCGCTCTACGAAATTATCCGCTACGTGCTCAACGACGACGGCGTCACACTTCCGGTGGGCGCGGCAGGGGAGAAAAACTGATGAGAATGGATTTGATCCAGCCGTTTATCGGCTCGCTCGATACCGTTCTGGCGGAGGTGATGAAGACTCCGGCCAAAATCGTGGACCTGACGATGGAAAGAGAAGGCTACCGGCGCCAGGGCCTGGCGGCGGTGGTCACGTTTCAAGGGCAGATCGAAGGCCGCATCGTCCTGGACATGGAGCCGCAGGCCGCCGCGGAGGTCGCGGGCTATCTTACCGGCGCGGCCGTGGATCCCGCGGAGCCGCTGGTTCCGGAAACCGTGTGCGAGCTTGCCAACATGGTGATCGGCAACGCCATCACGCAGCTGAATGATCGAGGATTCCAATTCAAAGTCCATCCGCCCGAAGTGCTGGGAGAAGAGCAGTGCGCCGAGGCCGGGCAAGATTCGGAAGCCACTGTGTTGTGCTTTGAAACTCCGCACGGCAATGTGAATCTGAACATCGCCATGCGCTACCGCGGGCGCCGGGCGCGCCAACACGCGTCTCTCGCCGCACTGTAAGAATTTCATCGCGCTGCGCCTCACTCGCTCGATGGCCGGCGCGCGCGTGACTGGACGTTGGCGTATTCCGTGCCGTGCCGGAACAATCCTGCCTTGGGAATTTCCTCCGAATATACAATGCGCGCGGGAAGAAAAATGTTCGCAGCGTCCGGCGCGTAAGGAACAGCCACCAAAACGGGGGCATCGGCTTCGTAGCGGCGCTTACTGCGAAAGCACAGCCCCACCGGAGAAATATCCTCGCACACGGCGAGTTCATCATCCGCGCCCTCCTGGCGTATGCAAGCGGTGAGGCGCGTCTGCTGGCGCACTTTCTGCCGCTCCACGTGCGAGCCCTCGGGGGCAGCCGGACGCTTCGCATCGCTCGCCCTGCCCTTGCGGGATGAGCGGGCGGCGAGTTTTTTTTCGTCTTCGTGAGGGGCTTGCGTCCAGATGCTGGGGACGCCGCACGTGGTGCAATGGCGCGCGATCCCGCGGTTGGTTTCGAAACCGCGGAGTTCGATTTCGTTGAGGTAGGCGACCTCGCGCCTGCGACAGTAGGTACATTCGAGTAGCATCCGCGCGATGGCCTCCGCCGATTCCGCAATGGGAGGGAATTCCACCCCCCACAGGTCCACGGCACCGTCCAGAATCTCGATGCCGTAGAGGTAGCCGTCCTTGAGCCGGCCGAACTGGCCCACAACGCGGACAGGTGCTTCGCGATGCAATTCGCTGGGGGCTTTTCGTTTCACATTAATCTGTTGCTGGGGTGCGAGTTCGCGATCGAGCACGATTATGGCGCCATTACGATTGATGAGGAGGGTCCGGGCAGCCTGATTGAATTCCTGGCCATGGGTGTCCGTGCCGGAAGCTTCGAGCCACAGGGTGAGCGAGACGCGATCGCTGCGGCGCACCGAGGCCGGTTCCATGGGGTCCTCCTGAGAGGGGCGGTCTTTTCGCCCAGGCCAAGATAGCATAATGAGGTCGCGGGCAGACGGCAACATGGAGCGTCGCCCCCCTGTTTTGTTGCGGGTAGGAAGAAGGCTGGCGCACTCTCGGAGAGAGCGATTAAGCGGGAGCAGACGGGGCTCGTCGGAGGGCAAGAGCGTGCCGCCGGGATTCCGCAATCCCATTAGGACCTGTTTAAGTGGAAATTTAGCTATATCGAAGGCAGGGAAGTGAAAGATAAGCCAGTCATATTCCCGAATCGGGAAGTCACGTAACTCCTGTACTTACAACCGTTTGGACAAACACCGCTGATGATGCGTTGCGCGAGCTCGCTTGTATCTTCATGCTGTGTCAAGTTTTAACGGCCTCGCGGTAAAACCTTTATTTTCAGTGGGGGAAAAGGTGAAATTCAAAAATAGGTGGCTTTCCAGGGCGACGATTGTCACGGGTGTCTTGGGGCTATCCCTTAGCCTCCTCGGCGGCGCGGCCGTTGTGAGGTCCGGGAACGCGGATAACGGATCGAAAATGGGGCTGGTGGACGACTGGACGCATCACCATGTAATCTTTTCCGATCCCGGGACAATGACCGAAGCGATGGCGCAGGGCCGGTATGACGAGTGGTACCGGATCGCGAGCGACCCCCGATACATTATGCAGACGATGAAGCGGAATCGCCCCTGGTCCGGGCATGGCGGAATCTTGAACACGGAGGCGGCCGGTCCGCACCGCGATTGGGCCTTCTCACTGGGAAACGGCACGGTGGCAGAGAACATGTTTCCGGCCAAGTTCGGGTTCAACATCAATGCCACGCCGAGTTGTGCGCTGGACTATGCGGTATACGGATTGAACGTGGCTGGCGCGACAGGTGGCCAAGCGAACCTGGTGGCGCTCAACAATCTTTACTCCGGGAGTGGAACACCCTTTTGCACCGGGCATACAACGCCGACCGTCTATTGGGCCTACAATGCCTCGTTTGCAGGGGGCGCGGTTACGACGTCGCCTGTGCTTTCATTGGACGGTTCCAAGATCATATTCGTGGAGAGTGCTGGAACGACAGGTCCCTACCTTCACATACTGGTATGGGACAGTGCTGATGGCGGGACAGTAACCGCCAGCAAGGTGCCGACCCATGTGTTGACGGTCGGCCAAGGCGTGAGCAGTTGTCCCAGTGGCACGCCGCAACCCTCGTGCCTGGTGAGCATCCTCCTGAACTCGACCACGGAGACGATTACGAATTCTTCGCCGTATTACGACTACGGCAGTGACACCGTATACGTGGGGGATGACGACGGGAATCTCTACAAAGTGACACCGGTGCTGGGTTCCGGGACTCCGGTGGTGAAGACTGTAAGTGTTGCAGCAGGGACAAAACTGACCGGCCCGACGCTCGACGGTTCCAGCGGCTACGTTTTTGTGGGGTCCACGAACGGAGCTCTCTACGCCATAAGGGCCAGCAGTTTCAGCAGCGTTGCGGGGACGCTGCAGGTGGGCGATGCGACCTGCACCGGGGCGGGCAAAAATAACAAACTCACAGACGCGCCCATGCTGGATTCCACGAACGGATGGGTGTACGAGTATGTTACAGCGAACACGACGCCCTTCACGGCGGTCGAACAGGCGAGCACGGCGGGACCTTTCACAACCAGAAGCGCGGTGGAGGTTGGAGAAGGCGAATCCGGCTGCGGCAACGCCAACTCGTTTCCCACTCACTTGCCGGCTTTCGACAATAACTACGTCTCCGGCGCGATTACCAGCGGACACATTTGGGTATGTGGGAGGGAAACAACCGGGGGACTTACGCGCCCCGAGCTTTGGGAGATCCCCACTAGTGGAGCTAAGGGATCCATCAGTGGAGTTACTGCTGTGGCAAACAGCACCCAAATCGACGAAGTCGCCCACGCGCAATGCTCGCCATTCACGGCGATTTACAACGGCTCGACGAATTATCTTTTCTTCGGCGAGGGCCTAAGCGGCAATTTTGGCCGATTGTATGGTTATACGATCAGCGGGACGACGGCTACGGGCATCAGCGGTTCACCCCTGACGTATCCAACCGCGACGGGCGGCACGAGCGCCATCGTGATTGACAACGTGAGTTCGGATGCGCAGGCGTCGAGCCTTTATTTCACCACGCTGGCCACGTCCACCACAGTCTGCGGGGCAACCGCGGCTTACTGCGCGATTAAACTGACGCAGTCAGCGTTGCAATAGTCATGCCCGCTCTGTAAGGGATTAAATACAGGCCTTTTCTGACTTCCGCTCGACAGCGAGCACGCAATCGGATCTATTTCATGCGGGGATTCAATGGGTGGGTTCCGTCGCGGGTGGCGCGCCGGGCGATGCGCCCGTTCCTTCGGGGACAAGCTGGGCATAATTTTTCACGGGCACGGTGACGGTGCCTGTCGCGCCGGAAGCCGTATCGAGCACGAGCACTTTCAGGGTGTCCGCGCCGGGCGCAATCGCCACGTGCCTCGCCAGCTTGATTCCTTCGCTCATGACGCGATCGTACGTGGCCTTTTCGAGATTCAGGGTTAGATGCGCCTCGACGGAGTTAATCGGATTGCCCTTAGCGTCGAGTTGACGAAATACAATTCTCAGGCCGTCTCTCCAGCGTCCCGCATCATTGTCCCAGTGGATCTTCGTGGCATCGAGGTTCATCCAGAAGATGGCTTGGCCTTCCTGCGGCCCTGGTTGGACGCTAATGGAGAGGCCCAGGCCGGTGGAATCGAGGGGACTCACGAGCGCGTCCTCGATCGCCGCGTGCAGTTCCTTCCCGCCGGGAGAAGAGTCGGGCGAGGCAAAATAGCCTTTTCTCGAACGCACTTCGACATCCGGACGGTCCACTTTCACGCTGATTTCGTGGAACTGGCCGTTCCACTTCCCATGGTCCGGATAGTAGCCCAGGAGGTAGCTGACGCGTCCATCGTCTATCGCCGTGCGCACGGAGCCTGCGACGTCGTTGTTATTGTAGGAGGCGCGGCCGCCGGTGCGATCCGCGAGTCCATCCATGGTTTCAAACTCCGGCGGGATTGAACAGCCCAGATCTCTTTCCTCCATAGGGGTTGCGGGTAACGAGGCCATGGCAAGCCCGCAAGGGTCCACGGGATAGATGGCCATGTCGGCCTGATTGAGAGCGCGGATGGCCCAGTCAACTGAAATGGGATAGCTGTGGGACAACCAGACCAGGTTCTTGCGTCCCGGAACCGATGCCAGGTGATTGGCGATTGCCATGATGGCTTGGGATGTGAGTTGTGCGCGTTGGGCGATATAGGCGCCAGCAACGTAGCTATTTGCTTTGTCTCTATTGCGAAGCACATTCGGATCCTCAAGCGGATCGCGGCTTTGGGAGGGTTCCGGCGATGAGGCGGCCTTGGCCATGGAAAACTGGCCCTCGTAACGATCGAGCGCGCGCAGCAATGCCGCGGAATCCTGCGTGAAGTCCTGGATGACTGTAAGCTTGGTTCCGAGGACGTAAAGCGCGACATGGTCCTCGGGATTGAGCCGACGAAGGACCTTGACGACGGATTGCCTGGCGTAAGACTGATCGGTGAAGGCCGTGTTCAGGCCGTCGAGAAGAATGACGGTGACGCTTCCCGGCGCCCGCCCGGTTTGCTCGTAGCGATTGGAAAATGTGTCCGGCGGCAGGGGTTGGGCCGACGCCGGTTGCAGGGCGCCGCTTTGCTCGGAAAAAAATGCGATCTTCTGGGGCTGTCCCTGGTCGAGCAACGTAAAGTCTTCTTTCATGAGGCCGGTGACGGGCTCGCCCTTTTTGCTTTGCACGATGACGTGAACCTGCACAAGATGCGTGGCCACGCGCAGAGGGGGCGCCGCTTGGCCACCGGACGGCGCGGATTGCGCACTCAGGACGCCGGGGTTAAACAGGCAGAGAAACGCCGCAAAAAGGCCGACGGGAAGCACTACGGCGTGTGGCGATGAGAAATTTGTCCGGGACCGTCGCGGTCGAGAAGATGTGTGCACGTGCATAATTGTAGACTTGCGAACATACCGATGCAAAGCATACGACTCAGGTTGTGTGGACTACGGCGCACCCGAGGATTGATATACAGCGGGTAAGGGGCGCGTGTGCGGGGCGAACGGGAATGTGCTATGTTCGCGGCGGTGAAGGCGGCGGAAGGGCCGAGGCGGGCGGCGCGAATGTAAATTGGGGCGGCGCGCCCTTCGACTCCGCTCAGGACGCGCAAACATCGCGCGGGGCGGAAATTTCGCGGGGAGGAATCGAGCGAGTGGCCGAGAAGCTGGTGGTGGTGGGAGTGCTGCCCGAGGTGGTGGCGATTGAGGCGGGCGAGCAGGTGGTGTGGTTTTCGAATGCGGGGAACCTGAAGATCGAATTCGACGCGCAGCGGTGCCCGTTTTCCTCGAACGTGTTTCAGGCGCCGCCGGGGGTGCGGGTGCAGAGCGGGACGGCGCGCGCGGGGCTGACGCCCGGCGCGTACAAGTATCGGCTGTCGCTCAACGACGCGGTGGTGGCGCACGGCGAAGTGATCGTGCGCGGGAAATGACCGGCGCTGGTGCTGCGAGCTATTGGACGTCAACCATCAGATTGGGAACGGTCTGGGTGACGCCATTGATGGTGAATGTGACCGTGATGGCCGTGTCTGCGACTGGCGTCCCGGCGTTTCCGCCGCCAGAGCTGACATGACCGGCGCATCCCGCGTTCGCAATAGCGAACGCGAAGGCGAAGACCGCAAGGATTAAAACACCGCCCCATCGGCGCGATTTTCCTCCCCAGGCGAGCAGATGAATCCCAATCCAGAAGATACAAGCGAGAGCGATTGTGCTCGGTGCGTGCGGCCAGTCGAAGCGCGACGGCCGCTCGCCAGTCGCCGGGATCGCGACCGACGCGGCGGTCGTCGAGACCGTGAGCGTCGTTGTCGCCGTTCCGTCCGCGGTGAGCGTAATCGTCGCAGGATTGAAGCTACAGCTCGATTCACTCGGCAAGCCCGAACAATCCGCGGAAGAGAGAGCAACGGATCCATTGCTGCTGAAGCCGTTCTCCGCCGTGAACGTCAGGGTCGTCGAGCCTGATTGCCCGGGCGCCGTGACGGAGATGGTCGTCGGATTCGCCGTGACCGTGAACGTCGGCGCGACAGCTGTCTGCGTGGTTGCGCTGGCATGGTTCGACGCTGAGGATGTGCCGCCGGTGTCAACGCCCTCGACCAAATAGTAGTAGGTGGTGGACGCAGCGAGACCCGTGTCCGAGTACGTCGTCACGGTCACGCCGGTTGCAATCTCATTGCCGGCCGATGGCGCGAAGCCCGACGTCGTGCTGCGGAACACGCTGTATGTAATCGAGCACGAAGCCGAGCTGGCCGTCCAGCTCAGATTAATCTGGCTGGTGGAGGCGGCAGTGGCGCCCAGGCCGCTCGGCGCCGTGGGCGCGCCGCAGGGCGTGCCGGGAGGGATGCCGTACGCAATGATGGTGGAACCCGCCGGCACGTAGACTTTTCCGTTTGCAACGGCGACATACTGAAATTTCCCCGGACCGGAGCCGGTGGAATCGCCGGAGGTCATATTGCTGTTCCAATAGTCCGCGGCCGAAACATTGGCGGGATTTATGGCGTGCAACTCACTCGCGCCGTATGCCCACAGAATGGCGTTCGTGCCGGTGGAGTTGGAGGATATCGCGAGCGTGCCGCCGCCGCTGAGCGAGGACGTCTCGCAGGGTCCGGCCCCGGAGAAGTTGCCCGTTCCCGAATCGTAACAGAATTGCTCAAGGGCGCTGCTGCCCGCCCATATGTAGGCGTATTGCGCGCTCCCCGAATTCCATGCGACCGGACTATAGCCGATGGCGCTGCCGGTGCTGAATGTCTGGAGGGCGCCGCCGGCCAGGTTCGTCGAATCCAGAAGATACAGGGAGCCATACTTGCTCGGCCCCTGAAAAAACTTTCCGCCGGTGCCCGGCATCAAAGCCATGCCGCCGCCATTCAAGTCAGCATCGGCGTTGCTATTGTTCTGCGCGTTGGGGGGAAGGAAAGAGTCCGCAACGGTGCCCAGGCTCGATGGATTCAACTTCACGACGCTCATGCTGTAATCGCCACTGCCGATTGAGCCGTTGCCGGTGGCGGCAAAAACGCTTGTGCCGTCCGAAACGAGCCCGTCGCCGCCCTGCCAGATTCCGCCTTCATTACCTCCCGCGGCGCAGGTATCGCAGAAAGCGCCGGTCTGGGTGAACCCTGAGCCTGTGTAGTGATAGCCGATCACCCAGCCGTGATATGTGCCGGAGTCCGAATTGTGCGAGAACGCCGCGTAGACAACCCCGTCGAGCTCCAGAAGCGCGGCGCGGTCGTTCTGCTGCGCCGAGTTGAAGGCATCGCCGCCGACGGTGGCGGAAATTGTGACGGGGCTTCCGGGAAGCTCGGTGCCGGCAATGGCGTCGATGGCGTGCAACTGATTCGAAGTCGTGTCGCTAAGCACAAAGAGGGCCCCATGCGGCCCCGCGGCGGGGTCAACCACCGGAGTGGCGGTGGCGGATGACACTGTGGTTCCCAGGCTGAGTTGCCAAAGTGTCGCTCCCGTGTCCGCATTGAAGGCCCACGCGCTGCTTGCTCCACCGCCATTGGGCGAAGTGGCTGCCAGAAGGATATTTTCAGGCTCCCCTGGAATATTCAGACCCCCCAGGACGAGCGCCTGTCCCATGACGGGGCTATCGAGCGTGATGGTGAACAGCTTGTGGATGGTCGAAGTGGGAGTGAGAATCGTCTCGTTGTAGACTCCGTCGCGTGCGTTATCGGAGTTCTGGGTTAAAACGCTGACCTGGCTGTAAGCCGGAGCCGCCCAGAAAACCAGCCATGCAACCGCAACAAAAGGGAACGCAACGATTCCGCGCGTCTGCCAAGCCGCCGAACGGGTGCGGAATGCCGGAAGTGAGCGATTCGGCCGCTGAAGCATTGTTTGTCTAGTGTTAACTTCACGATGATAGGGAGGGCGAAAGCGGCATTCCTACTGGCCTAGAGAACAGTTTTAGCAGGATGTCCGAAATTTTCACCTTCGACTTCGAGTCCTTTCCACGGTGAATTTTAAGGATGAGCTTAAAACGACTCGCGCGTTTCGCAGACGGCTAGCGGCGGGTGAATGGTCATTGCTGCTAGAATGCAGCAGACCCCGGCGGGAAATTCAAACGAGCGCAGAACATGGACGCAAAAGCAGATGATCGAAACAGGCGGGTGTTCGCCGTGGTGGGATCGGCGGTTTTTCTTTTGCTTGCCCCCGGAACCTTCATGGCATTTGTGCCGTGGTGGATTTCCCGGTGGCGCATGCGCACACCGTTTCCGGGCTTTGCACCGTTTCGAGTAATCGGCGCGCTGCTCATAGCCGCAGGCGTCCCCGTATTGCTGGAGTCATTCGGACGATTCGCGCTTCAGGGCGTGGGCACGCCCGCGCCCGTGTTTCCACCGCGCCGCCTGGTGGTGAGGGGATTCTATCGCTACGTTCGAAATCCGATGTACGTGGCAGGCATATCGGTGGTATTGGGCCAGGCGCTGCTTTTGGGCGACATCCGCATCCTCGCGTACGCAATATGCGCCTGGCTGGCGATGCATGTGTTCGTCCTCAGCTACGAGGAGCCGACATTGCGGAAAACCTTTGGGGCGGAATACGAGAACGTTTTGCGCGCATGTCCCACGGTGGATACCTCGGCTGACTCCCTGGCGCGAGGGCGGGGAATAAGGACGCTCAATCGGCGGGTTCGTTGCGTTCGCGGAAGGGCAGCTTAAATTTGCGGGCAATCTCCGGCCAAAACTCGCGCAGCTCGTCGAAGCCGACATCACTGGCAACACTGTAGCCCACCCGCTCCGCGGCGGGGTCGAAGCCGCGGCGATTGCCCGGATGGTAGGTATTGCTGAGCACGACGGCGCTTGTGGTCCCAAACCATTCCGAGAAATTGAACATGTACGTGCCATCCACGCGGTAGGCGACGACGGAGTGGCCCAGGGCATGGAGAAACCGTTCGCCGGTGGTACCGCGGCCCAGGCGATAGTAGCGGGGATCCTCGGAAAACAGGGAGGGATAGAAAAAGTCCTTGAAGAAACGAGAAGAGGCCTGATCGGCCAAGGCGGCGCCATAGCGATCGGCGTACCCGGCGCCACCCTGGCCGAAAGTGGGGTCATTGTTTTCCGCCTGGCTGATTGCGGCATCGAAGCCGGCGTCGAAAAAGGTGACAGGGGCCATCGAGCTTCGGACGAACAAAATAAATTTGTCTTTCACGCTGAAGGTGCACAACAGCGGTCCGGGCATGTAGTGCAGCGGCTGCATCGATCTGCCGTGCAGCGGATGCACCGATTTGCGTTCCAGTTCCCGGCCGAATACGCCAACAACCTTTGCGAACGGCCCTTGATAGTCCTGCCAGCGGACCATCGGCGCTGGCTGAATGCAGTGCGCGGGAGCGTCACTGGGGATGAAGCCGGCAGGGTGGTCACTTCTTGCGGGCGCGGGGCGGGCGGAGGCGGGGACGAAGGCTGCTGAGCCTGGATGGCGCCTACGCAGGCGAGGAAGGCCAGCGAAGCGAAAGCCGCGGATGCGCGACTGGCGCGGGGGCCGAATGGCCTGAAAGTGCCGGCAGCAAACATCTTCGAGTGTCCTCTTGTGGAGGAGCTGGCTGGGAGGCCTGGA
>CAWEOJ010000005.1:0-118385 GCA_963810625.1 uncultured Acidobacteriota bacterium
GCGTCTTCTACGACTCGACGGCAGCCGGAAACTACATCTCCTTTGACGTCGATGTTCCGACGTCAGGGACCTACGACATCCAGGTGTCCTACAAGACGATCAACACGCGGGGCATCATGCAGATGGCGGTGGCCAGCAGCGTCGGCGGGACGTACACCAACGTGGGTCCCACGGTGGATCAATACTCGGCCGCAGCAGCCTATCCGACGACCGATCTGGGCAACTTCACGTTCAGTTCCTCGGGGGACGTGGGTATTCCGGTTCACGGTGACGGGGAAGGACGCCGCGTCGAGCAGCTACACACTGTCGTTCAGCGCGCTCACGCTCACTCCCACTTCATCCTCTCCGCCGAATCCGCCCACTAGTTTGACTGCGACCGCTGTTTCGAGTTCGGGAATCAACCTGAGCTGGACGGCAAGCACAACCAGTGGAGTGACCTACAGCATTTTCCGCAGCACGACGTCGGGATTCACACCCTCGAGCAGCAACCAGGTCGCGAGCGGAGTGACCACCACGACGTACTCCGATACGGGACTGGTAGGTTCGACGACGTACTACTACGTGGCGGAAGCGGCGGATTCGGGCGGCGTCTCCACGCCGTCGAACCAAGCCAGCGCGACCACGGGAACAAGCACGGTGTATGCATTCACATCGCTGACGATCGCGGCGAGTTCGGGCCAATCGGAGAGCGAATTCAGCGACGCGAACTGCGACGGCGGCGAGTGCGTCTTCTACGACTCGACGGCAAGCGGGACCTACATCTCCTTTGACGTCAACGTTCCGGCGTCAGGGACCTACGACATCCAGGTGTCCTACAAGACGATCAACACGCGGGGCATCATGCAGATGGCGGTGGCCAGCAGCGTCGGCGGGACGTACACCAACGTGGGTCCCACGGTGGATCAATACTCGGCCGCAGCAGCCTATCCGACGACCGATCTGGGCAACTTCACGTTCAGTTCCTCGGGGACGTGGGTATTCCGGTTCACGGTGACGGGAAGGACGCCGCGTCGAGCAGCTACACACTGTCGTTCAGCGCGCTCACGCTGAATTTGCAGTAGCCGAAACGAAACCGGCGCGGAGGCTCCCGGCTTACAGGCCCCGAGCCTCCGCGAAGCTGTAGCACGTTGGTAATCGAGCGGTATCGGCTTCATACGCATGGGAGTGTTGTCTGGGCCAGTCAATGCGGGATTCCCCCGGATCAGCGCGGGGAAAAACTTAAGAAATTGGAGACATACATGCAGAAAATGTTCGAGAGCGCTTCGTTCGACCACCGTCTGCCGTTCCTTGCACTCATCCTGCTCTGCCTGGCGCCGGTCAGTTTCTGCCAGACACCTTACAACTGGCTGCAGTTCGGCGGCAGTTCAGCAAAAGACAACTTTAACCGTCGGAGACCATCCTCACCACAAGCAACGTCAGCGGTCTCCAACAGATCTTTGATGTCTCGCTGCCTTCCATGGGCGATGGCACGCCTGCGGTTGTGACCGGCGTCAATACGGTCGCGGGAATGCACGATGTCCTGTTTTTCCAGACGGAGCACTCGCATGTGCTGGCGCTCGATGCGCATACCGGAACTCAGATCTGGCGGGTGAACCTGCCTACGGGCTGCTTTAAGTACACCAACTCCGCAGTGGCCGTTGATCCGGGTCTGCAATACGTCTATGCCACCGGGATTGATTGCAAGATTCACAAATTGAGCGTCTACGACGGCAGTGAAGTCACAACCGGAGGCTGGCCGGCAACAGCTGCGACAAGCACGGGTCAAAAAGTATCCAGCGAGTTGGCCATTGCCACGGACAGCGTCAGCGGCGCATCTTATCTCTACGAAACCATCGCCTATGCGGGAGCCACCGCTTGCGGTGCATTACAGGAACCAACCTGGCTACCGGCGCGCAAACAACCTGGCAGTTCGACTCAGGCGGCGATCACGTGTGGAATCGAGCAGGAGCATCCTATAACTCGGAGAACAATGAAATCTATATCTCGACCGCTGATGAAGCCACTTTCGACCCCGCCGCTGACGAGTGGGACATGACGGTAGCTGCGCTCAATGTGAATCTCACTTCGAAAAATACGGGCGGTTATCCGAATGATAGCTGGACGCCCACCAACTGGTCGTCGTTGAATTCCGCCGACGATGATTTGAGCGCTTCCGTCCTTATTCTGCCCACCATACCGGGCGCGACACTTCCGCACTTGGCCCTCCAGACCGGCAAGAGCGCAACTGTCTGGCTGCTGAACCTGGATAACCTAAGCGGTCAGGGCGGTCCCGGACATACGGGGGGCGAAGTGACATCCATGACGCTTCCGACGGGTGTAGGGCAGGGTGTTATAGCGCAGCCAGCGGCATGGGTGAATCCAGCCGACGGCAGCGTCTGGGCGTTCATCGGCGCCGATACCGGCATTACAGCTATCAAACTCACGGCGAATGGCAGCGGCGTCGTCAGCATGGCCACGCAGTGGGACAAAACCAGCGTCGTCGGAGTGACCACGCCGCATGTGGCGAACGGAGTGGTCTACTACATTAACGATGGTTTGCAGAGAGGTGGCACCCCTACTGTGTATGCGGCCGATGCGGTCACGGGTACGGTGCTGTGGTCGGCTGGCGGGCTCGACTTGCACCATTGGTCTAGCCCGGTTGTCGTAAACGGAACACTATACATTGCGGATGGACAAGGCGCGGACCAGGGTTCCGGCGATACGGGAACAATTAAAGCCTATGCGCTTCCTGTACCTCCTCCAAACCCGCCCACAAATTTGACGGCGACCGCCGTTTCGAGTTCCGGAATCAATCTGAGCTGGACGGCGAGCACGACCAGTGGCGTGACCTACAGCGTCTTCCGCAGCACGACGTCCGGATTCACCGCATCGAGCAGCAACCAGATAACGAGCGGCCTAACCACCACCAGCTATTCCGATAGCGGGCTGGTTCAAAGCACCACGTACTACTATTTGGCGGAGGCGGTCCTTTCGGGCGTGGCGTCCTCACCCTCGAACCAGGCCAGCGCCACGACGCAATCCTGCCCGACTTGCCCCATTACGTATGCATTCACGGGGCTGACGATTGCGGCGAGTTCGGGGCAATCGGAGAGCACATTCGCCGACGCGAACTGCGACGGCGGCAATTGCGTGTTCTACGATTCGACGGCAACCGGAAACTACATTTCCTTCGATGTCGATATTCCCGCGTCTGGGACCTATGACGTCCAGGTGTCCTACAAGACGATCAACACCCGGGGCATCATGCAGACGGCGGCGGCCAGCAGCGTGGCGGGACGTACACGAATGTGGGTCCGAGGGTAGATCAATATTCAGCCGCGGCAGGCTACCCCAATACCGACCTGGGCAACTTCACGTTCAGTTCTGCAGGGACGTGGGTACTCCGGTTCACGGTGACGGGAAAGGATGCCGCATCGAGCAGCTACACACTGTCGTTCAGCGCCCTCACGCTAACTCCCACTTCATCCGCACCGCCGAACCCGCCCACGAATCTGGCGGCAACGGGAGCGTCTCCCAGCCAGATCAACTTGACGTGGACAGCGAGCACGACGAGCGGAGTGACGTACAGCGTCTTCCGCAGCACGACGTCGGGATTCACGCCATCGAGCGGCAACCAGATCACCAGCGGCCTCACCACCACCTCGTACTCGGATACGGGTCTGACAGCTTCAACCACGTACTATTACGTAGCGGAAGCGGTGGATTCGGCGGAACTCTACGCCGTCGAACCAGGCGAGCGCGACGACGGGGACGAGTACGGAGTACGCATTCACATCGCTTACGATCGCGGCGAGTTCGGGCCAATCGGAGAGCGAATTCGCCGACGCGAACTGCGACGGCGGCGAGTGCGTTTTCTATGACTCGACAGCAACGGGGAACTATATTTCGTTTGACGTTCCCATCCCGGCGGCGGGGACGTATGACATCCAGGTGTCCTACAAGACGATCAACACGCGGGGCATCATGCAGACGGCCATAGCGAGCAGCGTGGGCGGGACGTACACCAACGTAGGACCGACGGTGGATGAATATACGGCCTCGGGGACAACAGGGACCTACCCGACGACCGACCTGGGCAACTACACGTTCAGTTCCTCAGGGACGTGGGTGTTCCGGTTCACGGTGACGGGGAAGGACAGCGGGTCGAGCGGCTACACGCTGTCGTTCAGCGCGCTCACGCTGAATTCGCAGTAGCCGCACATCCACAATAGGCGGAGGCTCCAGCTCCCACCTCTGGAGCCTCCGCAATGTGGTCCGGCAATAGCGATGGTTGCAGGACATCACGCACTTTGGGGAGCGAAAAGAGCACAGGGCGCGCCCTGACTCGTTTACATGCAGGACTCCCCGAGTCAAAGGGATGTCGCTCGCCAAAACTCTGGCCATAGCTGGGATCAGCAACTCACCGCGCCGTCCGGCCATGATTCTGATGTAACTCCGGGCCATGTTCGATCCACTTTTTCTCTGGTTCGGAGCGCTCACTCGTGTCTTTTATAGTCAGACTGATGTTATCGACGGACCTACCGTAAGACTGAAATTTCAGAAGCCTCGAAGGGATTGACTATCTACAATTTTATCTACAGTGATGTAGACGAAAAACCAGGGGGCCGAGGTAAGTCATTGAAAAGATTGGTCGGGGCGAGTGGATTTGAACCACCGACCTCCTGGTCCCGAACCAGATGCCAAGCCTTATTGAAATCTATGGACTCTTGTTGATTCTATGTGATTCTCGTTGAATCGTTTGCAGCCCGCTTGTTGAAGTCTGTAGAACTCTGTTGAAACTTGGTGTTTTCGCAGCTACAAAATTATCTACAGTCGCGAATGAGCGAATCTCACACCGGTTTTGAATTTTGGCGAAGGACACCGGTTATCGAGGTTGGGCTGACCCGAAATACTTCTTCTGGCGGTACCACCACAACCCCCAATACGACGCTGCCAACGCGCTGCCGGCTATTATGGCAGTCGATGCGACCCACCCTTGCGGCAATTTCAGAGCAACAGACAATGTTTGGACCAAAAACTCTAAGTACAAAAAAGCCAAAAACCCCCAGCCGAGCTTCCATATGATAAGCGCTCGCTTTTGTATCCCATAAACCAAAAAAGCGAAAATGGCTGCATTGAAGAGCGGAAGGAATTTCCTCCAAGTGCTGTATTGCGCAGCGACATTTGTCGCGTGGATCGGGTGCGCAGCCGAGAAACCTGCAATGGCCGAGGCTAAGGACAAAAGGCAAAAAGCAACGCATATAAATTTAAACGTTTTCATTAGAAGTAGGAAGTCCCTCCGACGCCGACGATGCCACCGGCACCTATCCCAAAAGTGGGCTTGGGCGGCGCTGTCGGATTAGTTAGATCCAGCTGCCAACTTATACCATTCGGGTCAGTTACATCAATATTTGGCGGGTGGCCCAGGATTTCCCGCTGCGAGGCATCTGCCGCATCGCTTCATATCACAGCGCATGATACCATTACGCGATTTCACTTGAGAGTATGTTGTTACGGGTGCCCCATCCTCGGTGTGTGAGGGTGGGGCTTCTGACTTTTCCGGCATAGGCGGACCCACGGATTCAGGAAAATGGTCGGGGCGAGTGGATTTGAACCACCGACCTCCTGGTCCCGAACCAGATTCCAAGGCTTATTGAAACCTATGGATTCTTGTTGATTTTAAGTGATTCCTATTGAATCGTTTGAGGCCTGCCTGTTGAAGTCTGTTGAACTCTGTTGAAACTTGGTGCTTTCGCAGCTACAAAATTATCTACAGTCGCGCATGAACCCGTTTTCTCGCTCGTTTTGAATTTTGGCGAGGGACAACTTATCACCGCTGCCCGTAAGCATATCAGCGTCCGGTGTCACTACTCCTGCGACGCCGCCAAAAGCATGAAGTCAATTCGGCCCTTTTGATTGAATGTCATGCACAATCTCGTGCCATTCCGCCATTCGATCGCAAACACGGGAACATGATCGCCCCTAAACTGACTACGGTAGACCTCGCTCTTATAGAAGTGTGCGCCGTAGATCTTTTTAGCTTTCTCTAGAGTGTCCCCCAGCGAAAGGCCGGCCCCGGTTCTGCCGATCTCGCCTGACGGCCTGTTGCCTTCCACTTCGACTACGTACGTCTCGCTTTCCACATCCGTGCCGCCCTCATTAACATAGTGTTGGGTTGTAATACTGAGCTTTGCAGACGATCTGGCCCATATATATCGCTTTGCAGCACTCCCCTTCGGAGCATTTTCAACCGGCAAATTGAATACCGAATCCGGACGACCATATGTGGCGATCACACTATCGATCTTCCCAAAGATATCTATGCCCGATAGAACATGCTCTGCCTTTCCAGGCGTAACATAGGTGGCTGAAAATTGGGCAGCACTGGGGCGCACAAGCAATAAGCAGACGACCGTGAAACACGTCGTGCTGCCAATCCACAGAAATACACCCTTCATTTTCCCTCCGATTCACTAACGAATCACTTTCAGATGCTTGAGGGGGTCACCACCCTGAGTGAGGCCCAGAATTTTCTGCATAGCCGCGTCCGTGGTTCTTATGCACCCCTCCGTAGTGTTCCGGTAATCCTTGCGTCCTGCCTTGTCAGTGTTGCCTGTTCGGCCTGAATGAACGCCGCAGCCGGGACAGTCAGGTCGGGGGAACAAGAAAATACCATCCGGCCCAAAGGGGCTTGAAGGACCGGGGGCGTCGCTCGCGTGAGTCTTATGTTGCCCACCATCATAGGTCCCAGCGGCATAGGGGCCGGCGCTACCGATAGCAGCGTTGTTTGAAGCGGGGTAAACACCAACGACGTTTCCGCTGCCGTCAATCACAGTGAGTGTTTGGCCCCCATTGTTGTAGGTGAGATCAGTTAGGCCCATTGGATCGATGCGATTGACGGGGTTGTCCGAGGCATATGCGTACGAATTCACGATGCCAACTCCATCGAAAGGGTCTTCTGACAGGAATCGATCCACCGCAGGCGAGTAATAGCGCGCTCTGTAGAAATACAGGCCGGTGCCGTCATTCTCTCGGCCGGTGTACTGGTAGGTGCTTGCGGAACTGCCGGTGACGGTCGTGTTGCCGAACGGCTCGTACGTGTATTGAGCGAGGGTGTTACCGCTCGGGTCCGTCAGAGCCAGTGTGCTACCCAGCGCATCTGTGAGGAAGTTGGCCGTGGCGGTAGAATCGGTGCGCTGGAAGTATTCATCCACATTCAAACCTGTCAGCAGGTTTGCCGTGGGCGTGGTGCCTGCGAGCTCCTGCACAGGGTTCGCGCCATCGTAGAGGTAGTTCGTCGTGCCGAAAAGCGCGGTCTTCGCCACGCGGCGACCGAAGGGATCGTACTGGAAGCTCGATGCGCCCATGTTCATGGACGCAAGCTGATTCCGCCCGTTCCAGGCGTAGCTGTTCGTTCCGTCGCTGAGCGTGTTCCCATTCGCGTCGTACACCGGCGTGGCCGCGCCCCACTCGGTGAGCTCGTTCGCGGCGTCGTAGGCCGTGACGGAGACAGGTTGCGGCAAGCCCGTGGACGCGTAGCTCCCGCCCAGGCTCGTCCGCCGCCCCGCCAGATCGTAGCTGTACGTCAGATTTCCCAACGTGTTCGTCCCCAGCGTGTACGTAAGTCCGCTCAATTGCGACGCGTTGTCGTAGCTGTAGCTCATGACGACGCCATTCGGCAGAGTCAGCGACGTGCGCCGGTTTGCCGAATCGTACGCAAAGGATACCGCCGATGTGCCCTGCGCGATGCCGGTGAGCCGGCTGGCGTTGTCGTATGAATAATTCACGGCAGGCTGGCCCGCGACGGTCATGCTGGTTCTGCGGCTCGCAAGGTCATAAGCGTAGCTGACGCCGCCCTGCGGCGTGGTCTCCGAAAGCAGGTCGTCGAGACCGTCGTAGCTCCTTGTGATCGTCCCGGTAACCGAGTCTACGGCCTGCGTCAGATGATTACCTGCGTCGTATGTGTAGCTGATCGTGCTTTCGTAGCTCGGCCCCGCCTGTGTGTTGAATCCCGCGAAGGCTCGGCGATTCAGATTGTCGTAGGTGTAGGTTGTGACCTCGCCACGACGGTCGGTGAATTGGGTCAGATTGCCATCGCCATCGTACTGATAACTCTCGCCGCGATTGAGCGGATCGGTACGAGTGGAGAGCCTGTCCATCGAATCATAGGCATAGTTTGTCGCGTGGTTATTGGCATCCGTCACGCCCGTCAGATTTCCGTTCGGATCGTATGCGAATGACGTCGCGTTCCCTAGCACGTCCGTCACCTGGGTAACCTGATTCAAACTGTCGTAGGCATACTGCGTCTTCTGACCTAGCGGGTTCGCCACACTGATGAGCCGGCCCGCAGCATCGAACGAACGAGACGTGGTCCGGCTGAGCGGGTCGGTGATGGATATGAGGTCGCTGCTTGTGTCGTATGCGAAATGGGTGGAATGGCTGAGCGGGTCAACGGCCGTCAAAGGCCGGCCCTCGGAATCGAAAGTGAACGTCGTCTGATAGTCGTCTGCATAGCCACCCTCATAAGGGAGTGGCGACGAGGCAAGCTGTACTGCTTTGTCGAAATACTGAAAGACTGACCACGGATAGTCTGAGACGGCTGCTCCGAATATGTGAATTGCCATCACCTCGATGTGAAACGACGCGAGGAGATCACTGTGCTCTTTATTCCACTCCTTGATCATTCGTATGATGGGTCTGAACTTATCACCACATTGCGAGACTTTTGATTCGATCTGCTTTGAGTGCTTGCGTGGTCGCGATGTTAACCACCCGCCAGAGTTCACGTCTGGCACGTTGTAGTGATTGATGGTGCCATCGCTATTCGTCGTTTTCGAGACAGGGACGATGTCCACGTTTGGCCATGATTCATAGTAAAGCGTTACCGCCTGGCCGTTCTTCCGAACATTCGTGCGGTATTCTCCGAGCGCGTCTCTGACGTCCTGCAAGAGCCTTTCAGGAGACTTGTCCTTGATATGTTTTTGCCAATGCAGCACCACAATAACATCCAAGTCCGCGTGACCCTTGAGTGCGGTACCCCTAGGAATTGAACCGGACGGAAACGAGTCCAGAATCGTAAAGGAGTTTTCCAGAAGAGAAACTATTCTTTTCCTGCGACTATCCGCCGTGTCGTGTTGGTCGCCAGTCAGGCTAATGTTCTCAACAAACCCGTCAAACGATACTGGAACCGTGTATGGCATGGGGATGGTTTTGCCTTGAATCCTAACGCGCATCATCGGAGAAATCAAAAGGCGGCCTCCCCCCTCGCAGGACTGACATTTGGGAAACCTCGCAGGCTTTGCCTATCTACAATTTTATCTACAGTGGTGTGGATGAAAGCCCAGGAGGCCGAGGTAAGTCATTGAAAAGAATGGTCGGGGCGAGTGGATTTGAACCACCGACCTCCTGGTCCCGAACCAGGCGCTCTAGCCAGGCTGAGCCACGCCCCGAAGGCACGAACACGGGCAAAACCAAAACACCCGCGAAGATAAATTCAGCATAGCACAAATTTCGCGGTGGGACTTACCCTCAGCCAGCACGGTGGCGCCTTAATTTGAAAGATGCCCAGTGGGGAAGACGGAAGAGGGATTCATCGCTCGAACGCCGAGCGATGGAAAATCGTACTTCGACTGCGTCCCGCGCCCGCCAAAAGGCGGCGGGAAAACCAAGAACGCGGGACTCCGCTCAGAATGACTGTGGCGGGCATTTCGCCCGAATTAAGACACTATCGCCGGCGCTTATCCGGCGGCGCTGGCTTTGGCGGCTGCGGGAAGGCGTATCAGCCTCGCGTCGGTGACCGAAGGGAGCGAGAGGACATTTTGGACGACGGATGGATCAACATTTCCATCGAGGCCGAGCAGGGCGAGCGCGTCAGCGCCGTGGACAGGCGCGCGCCGGCCCAGAGCGAATGTTGCGATGTTGATGCCCAGACTGCCGAGCGCCGTCCCGATGCGGCCGATCACGCCGGGGACATCGCGGTTGCGCATCAGCAGCAGCGTGCCTTCGAGCGGGGCTTCGAGGCCGATTCCATCGAGCGCCAGAATGCGCGGCGATCCGTCCTGCCCGACGGTGCCCTCGACGGTCAGCTCGCGGCCGTCGTTGGCCACAGCCACTTCGACGGTGTTCGGAAATCCGCGCCCACGCGGCCGCGTGGCTTCTTCGACCACCAAACCGCGCGCCGCGGCGATCTCGGCGGCATTCACGAGATTGGCCTTTTCATCCAGCACGGAGTTGAGCAGGCCCGTGAGCACCGCGCTGCGGACCACGTGCGATCCAATCTCCGCCGGCTCGCCGGCATAGCGGATGCGTATGCGGCTAAAGCTGCGCGACGGCGCCGCCTGCGCCGCGAGCGCTCCCAGCCGCTCGCCCAAGTCGAGATAAGGCCGCAATCGGCGATATTGTTCCGGCGAAAGCGCGGGCATGTTGACGGCGTTGCGAATCACTCCGTCGGCGAGATAATCGCGGATTTGCTGCGCGATGGCCGTTCCAACTTCCTCCTGGGCCTCGCGCGTGGAGCCGGCGATGTGCGGCGTGGCAATCACGTTCGGCAGTCCGGTGAGCGGCGAATTAGCCGGAGGCTCGACGGCGAACGTGTCGAGCGCCGCGCCGGCAAGCTGGCCGGAGCGCAAAGCTTCGGCCAGCGCGGCTTCGTCAATCAATTCGCCGCGCGCGCAATTGATGAGCCGCGCGCCGCGCTTCATCTGGGAGATGGCGGCGGCATCGATCATTTTTTCGGTGGAGGGGCTGAGCGAGGTGTGCAGCGAAATCACGTCCGCCTGGCGCAGCAGCTCTTCGAGCGGGACGAGTTCGGCGTCCGCTTCGCGCGCGGCCGCCGGAGAGACGTAGGGATCGTGCGCCAGCACTTTCATTTCGAGAGCGCGAGCGCGCCGAGCCACTTCGCTTCCCACGCGGCCCAGGCCTACAAGGCCGAGCGTCTTCCCGCGCAGCTCCGTGCCCGAGAAGGCCGATTTCTCCCATTTGCCGGCGTGAATCGAGGCGTTGGCCTGCGGCACCGAGCGCGCCAGGGCCAGCATCAAGGCAAATGTGTGCTCCGCCACGCTCACCGAGTTTCCGCCCGGCGTGTTCATCACCAGGACGCCGCGGTGTGTGGCCGCTTCCATATCCACGTTGTCCACGCCGACGCCGGCGCGTCCGACGACGCGAAGCTTGGGGGCTTTTTCGAGGAGCGCGGCGGTGACCTTCGTCGCGCTGCGCACCACCAGGCCATCCGCATTGGCAATCTCCGTCGGGACCGCCGCGGGGGCGGGCGTCAGGATTTCCCAACCCGTTTCGCGGAGCAATTCGAGTCCGCGTTCGCTGATTTTGTCCGCTACGATAATTTTCATGGGACAAAGGGTATCGGTAGCCACCGCTCCTGTCAATTGAGGATGGCGGCGCGGAGGCGTGTGCTATTCTTGGCGGCCGGAGAGAAAACGAATGGGCTATATCGAACGCGTCCAGAGCGATTTGACCGCGGCCATGAAGGGGAAAGACGAGCTGCGGCTGAGCGTGCTGCGCATGATGAAGAGCGCGCTGAAAAACAAGGAAATCGAGAAAATGAAGCCGCTCGACGACATGGAGTCGCTGCAAGTGCTCCAGACGATGGTCAAGCAGCGGCGCGAGTCGGTGGATCAATTCACGCGCGGCGGCCGGCCGGATCTGGCCGCAAAAGAAACCAAGGAAATCGCCATCATCGAGGAGTATCTGCCCGCCGCGCCCAGCGACGCGGAAATTCAACAGGCCGTCGCGGCCGCCATATCCGAAACAGGCGCGGATTCGCTGAAGCAGATGGGCGCGGTGATCAAGGCGGCGCGCGCGCGCCTCGAAGGCAAAGCCATTGACGGCAAGGCGTTGAGCGACCGCGTCCGCGAAAGCCTGAGCGCGAAAGGTTGAGCTGCCGCAAGCGGCCAAAGCATTTTCAGGGATTCGCGCGGCGGAGTACGGCGGCCGACTGCTGATCCGCCGCGACCTGTTCGAGGAAAGCCTGAATCTCCGGGAGTTTCTGCACGGACACCATCACGTCTCTGATTTCAAATGTGCGCTTGTAGTGCAGCGTGTCTCCCGCCACCTGGATTTCGCTGTGGTACGTCGCATAGTCGCAACTTGCCTGGACCGGGTTGGGAAGCTCGTCCACGACATAGCCCTGGGGCAGGGTGATGTCGAAGACATCATCCTGGCGGGTCGCCTCACGGAATTCGACGGGATATATGCGCGGCTTCTTATCGGCAAATAGGGCTAATAGATTTGTGTATTTATCGCCGAGAACCCGCGGGCGCAGGATGAGCAAGTCGCCGGCCTGTTTCGCGTATCCTGCCGAGACGAATTTGTAGTCGTAGACCAGAGTCTGGTCGAATTGATCGAGATCTCCGATGGATGCATCCGTCAAAGAAAAGTTGCTCAAGAAGGCCCCCAGAAAATTCTCAAAAAACTCGACGCGCTTCGCGGGAATCGCCTCCAGAAGCTCCGCGCGACTCTCCGCCGCAGGGCCTCCCCAGCGAACTTCCTGGACTGCGCCGGAGAGATTCCCGGCAGGATCGAGGCTGAATTTCGCCATGCGAAGCAGCCGGTTCACGGGAGGCGGAAGCAGCGGCAAAGACAGTAACTCTCCTCCCTCGGGTGTAACGAGGAGACCGTAATTGTCCTGAAGATACCAAGGCAGGTAGCCGAGCGGGACATACTCATTCGTGGGATCGAAGATGAGCAGGCGGCCGAGCTGCGGGTCTTTCACAACGGAGTAGAGTGTCACGCCGTTGACTTGATCCGGCAGACGGATTGCCAAAATCATGTGATCGAAGCGCATGGAAGGGTAGTCGAGGTGGACGATACCGCGGTCCGTATCAACGATCAGGTAGTATGACTCAATCCCGATTTCATGGAGCATGGCGCTCAGGAGAGTGGCTTTGTCCTTACAGTCCCCGTATTGATTAGAGAAGACCTCACCTGCGGGATGCGGCTGGTATCCGCCGATGCCTAATTCGATGGCGTAGTAGCGGATGTTTCGCTGCATGTACTGTGTTAGGGCGCGTATTTTTTCAAGCGGGTCTGAAAGCCCAGCCGTAAGGTCTGCAACCTTCTGCTTGATTTCGGGAGTAGCGACGCGGCTCGATTGCGTCAGCCCATCATACCAAAGGCCTACGTCCTTCCAAGAGCCGGATGACCTCGCTCGCAAAGCTGGGTCGCGCGGGAAATACTTCACGCCAGCCCAGCCCGCGACGGCCTCCCATGGGGGCATTTCGGGCTCCATTTCGACCGCGGGGATATCATGAAGTTCCCACATATATTCATTTGCCCCTGAATCCTGGGGCTTTTGTTCCGTGTAGTTGAACCACTCGGCGGAGTACTCCCAGCCGGTAGGAATGTGCAGAAAAAGCCTGGCCGTCCTGATCGGAAGGGGATCCTGAAACCGCCAATCATCCTCAAAAACGAACGGCCGATTTCTTTGGACGTATTCGTAGCCGATTACGCTGCCCGGGTTCGGTTCGGGGAACTGCAAATTTTTGTAACGGATGTCATTGAACTCAATTTCTGAACTGAAGTCTCCACCTTCGAAGACGTCCTTGTCTTTCACTTCCATTTCGTGCCCATCGGGCGTGATGGTCCACGCCTTCATGTACGCAATCTTGGTCTCATTGTCGAAAATGACCGTGATGCCGCCGTAATTCTCGCGGGCCTCGGGACGCAAAATACGAAACGCACGGCGGTGCAGGGTGTCAATCTCGCCGTTGTCCTTCACCGTGATCTGTTCCTCGTCGAGGAGGACGACAGCGAGAGTCTCTTTCGAATAGTCGGGAAGTTTTTCCTGCGCCGCAGCGCGAAGCCAGTCCGGAGCCGAACACCACGCGCGCGCCGGCATGGAGAATGCGGCAAGCGCCGCCACGGATGCGAGGAGCAAACGCGGGCTATTTATTATTGGCCGATTCGCCGCCTTGGAACACAATTTGTGCATTGTCATCCGTTTGCACCAGGCTAAAAAAAGCGCGTAGCGCGGGATACGAGCTCTGCGGAATGAGCATTGCGTTTACAACGACGTGCCGCTTCGCTTCCACGCCGTCGCCTTGCTGCGCGGCCGACTCCTCATACGTAACAGCGCCCCGATTGATATTTTGCGCGGCCGGGAGCGTCTCGATCTTGTGGCCGGCAGGGGCGCGGAGAGTCAGGTCATCCAGCTCCTCATAGGGAAACGGAAAATAGACGGCGTTGACGCGCTTTTCAGGCGCGAAGGCTTTGAAATCGCCCGACTGGAACAGCGCCACCGGCACGATCATCCTCCGCCCTACGGCGCTGCCGAAGCCGGGAACTTTCAGTGTGCCCTCAACGTGTAGGGGCTGGGCCGAGTCGTCCCAATTTCCGATGGTGGTGAGCTGGAAGGACGCACCTGCTGGCAGCCAGCCCTTTATCTCTTCCTCCAGGTCCTTCTGCCGTCCGGTTTCATCCTCATTGCGTTTTTCTTCACGGAGAAGAGCCGCTCTCTGGCCCGTAAAATCCACTTGAAGCTTTCCAGTGGCCGCGCCGTCGTCACCGATATCGAGATCGGCGTGTCGGATCAGAATCGTATCGGACGAGACCGGATCCGGAGTCGAAACGAAATCGCCACCCTGCTTCGTGAGCCGAATGCCCGCCGCATCCGTCTCATACCATGGGAGCAGCCCGAACGGAAAATAGTGGGCGGCAGGATCCAGGTAGTATTCTTTTGCGCCGGCGCGCACCCATACGATGTCGGCCACCAGTTGTTCCGCATCCTCCAGTTTCGGCAAGAAAAGACCATTGCTGCGAGGGGCGAGATATATCTCGGTAGCTTCGAATCCGGCGGTTCGCGCGAGGCCGACGAACAGAAAATTGATTTCGCGATCGTATCCATAACCGTGCTTGAGAACGTCCTCCACATTGGAGTTCTGCTTTAAATTTTCCGCCTTTTGTTCCTTCTCCGTTTTGACCGCTTCCGTATTTAGATTGCGGATTCGCTGAACGCGTGCATAAATCTTCCGCAACTTTATATCGGGAGGATCGTCCGGGCTTACGATCTGGGAGACCTCCTGGCTGAGCGCGCTCTTCTTATTCGTGAAATCGTCGAGATCATCACTCCATTTTTTCGCCGTGCTGCTCCAATAAAGGTCCGGACTTTTCCCCGGAGATTCGCCAAGGTGCTCGTAAAACCACTCTACGTACGCCTCCAGCGTCCTTCGAGGCGGCATCAGTGGTTCCTCGACGACGGCGGGAACATTCCGGGCCACCATGATGCAGGAATGGTTCACACCGACGTCGCACTTGGGGAATTCAACGGGGTTTCTCGCCTAGAGCCTGCCATGCGGTCTCGGATGAACCTAACCCTGAGCTAAAACTCTCAATCTATCGGAACAAAGGAACGCCGGGCGAAACTGCTGCCAGCTTTTTTCCAACTGTTTTGTGCCCATTTTGAATTTTGGCGAACCACACGTAGGCAAAGGATACCGCCGAAGCTCGAAGAATGAATTTTCAAAACCCATTCTCACGCTCCAGCAACACTCGTTCAGCCAAAGTCGCGTGTCATTTTTCACCCGTTTTGAATGTTGGCGAGGGACAGCCCAGTTAATCGATTTGGCGACAACGGATACCATCGAGCCTGTTAATGACCTGCTCCTTAAGGAGCTGAAGCTTCGCCGCCTGCACCGGTTCGCGCTTGAGCAATGAAATCAGCCGCTTCCGGTTCTCCTCCAATGGACAGGGCGGTGAACGGTACCAAGTAAATGAGTTCTCCGGCAGCTGCTTGAGCCATTCCGTAAATACTTGAGGGTTCTTACTCATGAAGGAGAAGAAAAGCGGCGGATTCTCCTCCATAATCGTCAGAAAGCCGCTGGAAATAAGGCCGGGAAGTTCGTCGCCGTCATTCTTGGCTGGGCCGGCCCAAAGCGTCAGAAGACAGGGCATTACCTTGCTTACGACATCCTCGGCGCCGAGGTTCACCGATACCAGACCCACGAGAGAAACCACCCGATCTGGATCCGACTCGCACGCAAATAAATCCTTCGGAGCTTGGCGGGCCGAACTATCCTTCGCCAGGAGGACCAGCAGGCCGAGCAAAATAGCTATTCTTCGGATCATTGGGAGTTGTCACCTCCTGCCTCGAGTTGGCCGATGGTTACAACGATCGTGGTTTGTTCACCATTTTGTTGATCCGTCTGCTGCGTGTCGGCAGGCAAGCCATAGACCCGATAAGCAGACATGTAACCTGTGAAATTGCTGGGCGGGATGAAGGTGAAGTGAGCCTCGCGCGTGAAAATATCTTGTGAAACGGTCCATTCTTCGTTATGCATCCACCCGGGTTCTCCCTGCTTATAGTACTTGTATTCGATAACGCTGCCGGGCTGGACATCGGGGAGTGAGAAAGTTGCCGCCAAAACCTTCATCCCTCCTTCCTCTTTAACTTCCTTGACGAGCACCTTGCCGTCAAAGGGGACAATGCTGCCGTCTGGATGAATCGTGCGTCCGCGGACGCCTAAAAGCTGCACTCCGGCGCTGTATGAGTCGAACGAGATTTTTGGCTCAGACCCCAGAAAGGCCACTTCGACGTTGCCGTATTTTGTACCTTCCTGGGTGAAAATCTTGATGCGAAGATACTCTTCATCGGAATCTCCCTTCCCCGCGATATCATTCGCGTTCACTGTGCTCTCCCGGTAGAGGATCATCGCGTCCGCGCCGGGATCGGCGGGATTGTCCTTAAGGGCAAGGTCCTCGGGCGGCACAGGCAGCCATTCGTCGCCCGCCCGCGCCTGACGCACGAAAGCCAGGGATGCAAACACAAACAGAGTTGCCAACGCAGAGAGGTATCGTTGAGCGCTGCGCATGATGAAAGCCACTTCCTTTCTCCCCCAGATGCGGCCCAGTGGCTGAGCCTCCTTCCCTGCTCGCGCACGGTGAGCTCGTGGGCTTATTTATAAGCAGTGAAGTGTTCGCAAAGCTACCCCGGATTTCCCGCTCTTGTCAATAACCTGCGGCGAATGAGTGCGATTGCGCTTTGCCTGCGCACGCATCTGGTGCTAACTTCTCCCTTTTGTGTGCGGTCCAAAGGGTGCGGAACCGGACGACACAAGAGCGGATTAGCGCGCGCGGGAAGGCGCTGAGGGAGACAGAACGTGGCGACCAAGCCCTGGAGTTCGACGGCGCCGCCGGGCGAATTCCGCTCCTACGTGGATGCGGGCGAAAGTCCGCGGGAGTTCACCCTTCGCGCGGTGGTGCTCGGCTCGCTCTTCGGAATTCTTTTCGGCGCGGTCTCGGTGTATGTGGGCCTGCGCGCGGGGCTGACGGTTTCCGCGTCCATCCCCATCGCCGTCCTTTCCATCAGCATCCTGCGGGCGTTCGGGCGCTCGACGATTCTCGAAAACAACATCGTGCAGACCACCGGGTCGGCCGGCGAATCGGTTGCCGCGGGCGTGATCTTCACCATTCCGGCGCTGATCTTTCTCGGGTTTTCGCTGAACACGGAATACTGGCGCATCTTTTTTCTGGCGCTGATCGGCGGATGGCTGGGCGTGCTGTTCATGATTCCGCTCAGGCGGCAACTGATCGTCAAGGAGCACGGCAATCTCACCTTCCCCGAGGGCACGGCCTGCGCGGACGTGCTGGTGGCCGGGGAGCGCGGCGGGTCGTTCGCGGGGCGCGTTTTCTGGGGCTTGGGACTCGGCGGCGTCTACACTTTTTGCATGAACACTCTCGGCATGTGGCCGGGCCAGCCGGAGTATCAGCCGGGATGGCTGCCGGGCGCGTCGTTTCGCGCGGCCATCACGTCGGAATATCTCGGCGTGGGCTACATTATCGGACCGCGCGTGGCCGGCACTCTTTTCGCCGGGGGCGTGATTTCGTGGCTCGTGCTGATGCCCGCGATTCGATTCTTCGGCTCGCTCGCGCCCGGCGTTGCGCTCTATCCCAGCACTGTGCCCATTCCGCAGATGACTCCCGACCAGCTTTGGGCGAGCTACATCCGCCCGATGGGCGCGGGAGCCGTGGCTGCGTCCGGCGTGATTACCTTGATTAAAACGATGCCCACGATTATTTCGGCGCTCAGCGCGGGATGGAAGGACGTGCGCGCCAGGCACGAGGCTGCCTCGGAAGCGCGGCGGACCGAGCGCGACCTTTCGATGCGCTTCGTCGTCGTGGGCTCGGCCGTGATTCTGGCCATGATGTGGGCGCTGCTGAAATTCAAGCCGATTCCCGGCGCGCAGACGGGCGCATTCGCCGACCTTCTCGCAGCGGTCTTCGTGGTGGTTTTCGGATTCCTGTTTGTCACCGTGGCTTCGCGCATCAGCGGCTTGATCGGCAATTCATCGAATCCCGTGAGCGGGATGACCATCGCCACGCTGATGGCCACCTGCGCGATGTTTCTCGTGGCGCATTGGACGGCCAGCGCCTACGCCGTGCTGGCGCTGACGATTGGCGGCGTGGTGTGCATCGCCGCGGCGATGGCGGGCGCGACGTCGCAAGACCTGAAGACCGGCTACCTGGTGGGCGCCACGCCTTACTGCCAGCAAATTGGGCTGGTGATCGGCGTGATGGTTTCCTCGCTGGCCATCGGCGGCACGCTGATTCTGATGAATCTGGGCCTGGCGCAATACAAGCCGATTCAGATTGCGCTCGACATCAATCATCCGCCGACGGGCGTGGAGCTGCAGGCGCAGAACTACCAGCACGAGGGCAAGTCGTACGTGCTGGTGAACGCCATCGGCGCGACTGAAATTCCCGACGGAAAATATCTCTACGATCCCGCGACGCAGGAAATCGAAATTCAGTGGGTGCAGGGAATCGGCAGCGACCGCGCAGCGGCGCCGCAAGCGCGGCTGATGGCCACGGTGATCAGCGGAATCCTGAACCGGCGATTGCCGTGGCGGCTTGTGTTTCTCGGAGTTTTTTTGGTGATTGCCGTCGAGCTGCTGGGAATTCGTTCGCTGCCGTTTGCCGTGGGCACGTATATTTCGATTGCCACGACCATGGCGATGTTCGCCGGAGGGATGGTCCGCTGGCTCGCGGAGCGCGGGGCGGAGAAAAAAAGCGGCGCGGAGAAAAAAGAGGGCGCGGAAAGCGAAGTCAGTCCCGGGTCGCTATATGCGAGCGGCCTGATCGCCGCCGGCGGTGTCTTCGGCTTGCTGGCCATCGCCATCAATCTGCTGCAAGATCCGGAATTGAGCAGCCACGTTCCACATTGGCTCGCGAGCGTGCTGCGCCTGCCGTGGCCCGCGGGAATGTTCGCCTTCGGAGCGAAATTCATGCCTCGGCTGAGCATGGCGCCGGTGCTAGGCGTGGTGCTGTTCGCGCTGCTCGCTGTCTCGCTCTTCCTCTCCGCGCGGAAGAAGCTACGGCAATCCTGACGTCTTTGACTCCGGCGGGGGATGGCAATAGACTGGAATGCCGTGAGCCCTACTATTTCACGCGGCTATCGGTTCGACCTGAGCGGCTACTTTCCGCGAGCCATCAAGACAATTTGCATGGTGTGCGTCGGGGTTTTTCTGGCGCAGGAAATCTCGCGGCTGCTATGGGGCGAGGCGGGATGGAATTTCTGGCTCGAGTGGTTCGGTTTGGTGCCGTATGCCGTCACGCACGGATTCCGGCTCTGGCAGCCCTTCACCTACATATTTCTTCACGCCGGGATTTGGCACATTCTGCTGAATCTGCTGTATCTCGCGATGTTTGGCGCCGATCTGGAGCACATGTGGGGCGCGCGGCGATTCACCACATATTTTTTGGTATGCGGCGTGGGCGCGGGCCTGGTGGACTTGACCGTGAGGACGATTCTCGACCCGCACGGGTTGGGAACGGCCGCGACTTCGACGATTGGAGCATCAGGCGCGATTTACGGAATCCTGCTGGCCTGCGCGATCGTGATGCCGCACCGCAAGGTATGGGTGTATTCCGCTGCCGGTGACGGTGTCCATGCGGGTGTTTGTACTCGTCATGGGGGCCATCGAATTTTTCAGCACCATCCGGGTTTCCGGCGACAACGTCAGCCACGTCTGCCATTTGGGCGGGATGCTCGCGGGCTATTTGTATCTGCGCCGCGGTTCCTATCTTTTCGGCGTTCGCAATTATTTTTCGGATTGGAAGCGCCGCAGGCTGCGCAAGAAATTTGAAGTGTACGTCCGCGACCACGACGATAAGCCGCCCACGCGGCCGGATAATTGGGTTAACTGAACGTGACTCGTGATTCGTGAATCGTGATTCCCGCCTTCGCCAAGGCTTCGGCGGGCAGGCGTGAATCGTGATTCGTGAACCGTAAGGACGCGGGCCCGGCGGGTTATTTGGCGGCGGCGAAGTTGTTTACGATGCCATAGAGGAATTGAATTCCCTGGCGGAAGGAATCGGGCGGGATGCGCTCGTCGCCTCCGTGTGCGTGCGGGTAGAGCGTCATCCGCGAGCGGGAAGGGGAGCAATCCGTAGGTCTGCACGCCGCGCATGCGCAGCGGCGTCGAATCGGTGGCTTCCGGGGACATCATGGGCACAATCGCAGCGCCGGGAAATTGCTGCGTGGCCACGCTCGCGATTGTTGCGTATAAGCTCCGAAGAGGGGGAAGAGGAGGGAGCGGTCTCGGCCGCGCCCGGCTCCTCTTCGAATCGCACCTGGGGATCGTTCACGAGCTCGCGCAATTTGGCGAGCAGCGGGTCCAACGACGTCGCCCGGTAGCAGGCCAATCTCCAGGATGCCGCGCGCTTCCGGCGGCACAGCGCTGGGACTGGTCCCCGCCTGCAGCATGGCCGGGGAAATCGTATCGCGCAGCATGGCATTCCATTCGGGATTGGCGCTCGATATCCATCGGGCGGCGTGATCGGCGCGGTCGGAGGATTCGAGCGCGCGCATCCATTTGGCGGTGTCTTCGTCTTCCGCCGAAGCCAGGCCTTCGAAGTAGGCGGTCGTCACGGTATTGAATTGGACGGGAGCCTCGTAGGCGGCAATCTTTTCGATGGCGGAGGCGAGATGCACGATGGCGTTATCCGCTGCCGGAACCGAAGCGCTCCCTGAGGTGCCCGTGGCGATTATGTCCACGCTGACCGGCGTTTTTTCGCTTGCTTGCACGGCTACGTATCGGATTTTGCCGTCTTTGAGGACGACGCGGCCGCCTTCGTTGAGCGCATAACCCGCCGCGATTTTGTCCCAATACTTTTCCGTGGCGAATTTCATCCCGGCCCCGCCGCCCTCTTCATCGCCTTCGGCGAGCAGGATGACGTCGCGGTCGAGCCGCGCGCCAGAGCGCTTCAGGCCCACGAAGACGGCGAGATTCGCCGCCAGCATATTTTTGTCCGCAGTGCCCGCGTCGAGATGGGCCACGAGCAATAGGGCGCGCGACGGGTCCGGAACGGCGCTGGACGAAAGCCGGGCCACAAGAAATCCGCGCCCGGGCGTGCTTTCGTAGGTTTCAGACGCGATTCCCTCGCTCTGGAGAACGCCGGAGACGTACTTCGCCGCGGCCAGCTCATTGCCCGGAGGATTCGTCGTATTGATGCGGATCAGATCTTGCAGCCACTGAAGCGCATCGCTATCGAGCTTCGAGAGGTCCGTGGACGGCGGCGGAGCTATCTGCGTCGGCACCGCCTGCGCGCGGATTTGCGCGCCACAAATTAGAATACCGAGAAGCATGAAAAGCGGAACCAAGCCGGCCCTGCGCGCCATCCTTTTTGCCCTCCCGCGAATCTGAAAATTCGGTAATGGGTCAGTTTGAATTTTGGCTTTTTGTGTCACGATCAAGAAAATTCAAATTGACCCACCACTGAAAATTCATCGCTATGCAAGCAACAGTTGATACTATCATGCAGGCGTGAGCCCTTTCGGGGGCGCTGGGTGGCGTGTTTTCCCCGTTGCAATCGTCCATCCGGGCAAGCCCGTGGCGGCATCCAAGACGAACGAGGGGGAAATGCAACCGACCGCATGGATTCGGGCCGCGCTTTTGGGAATCCTCATCGTGGCGCTGGGGATTCCTCCGGGCGCCGTGACCGCGGCGCTCGCGCAACAAGAAGGCCCGCAAACGCCTCCGCCCGCCCAGCAGCCCGAGCAGCCCATGCCTCCCACCACGCCGCCGCAGAGCCAGCCACAGGCGCAGCCACAACAGAAGACGCCTCCGCTGCCGCAGGTTTCGATTTCCGTCGAGTCGAACCTGGTGAATGTGGATGCTACCGTGACGGACCAGGACGGAAACATCGTCACCGGCCTGAAGAAGCAAAACTTCCGGATCTTCGACAACGACCAGCCGCAGGAAATCACGAACTTCGCGCCCTCCGATGCGCCCATCACGATATGCATCCTGATGGAATTCAGCAGCCGCGCCTGGGGATATTTTGGTTATAAGGCACAGGAGTGGGCCTACAACTTTTTGGGCCACCTGAACCCGCAGGACTGGGTGGCGCTGAAAACTTTCGACCTGAAGGCCACGATTCGCGTGGATTTCACGCAAAACAAGGAAGAAGTCGAACAGGCCATCGCCACGCTGGGCTACACGGGATTCAGCGAAGATAATCTTTTCGATTCCCTGCTCGAAACGCTCGACCAGATGCGCGATGTTCGTGGGAGAAAGGCCATCCTATTGATCGCCACGGGCTTCGACACGCTGAGCCGGCACACGCTCGACGAAACGTACCATCGGGTGAGAGAAACCGACACCACGATTTTCTGCGTGGGGATGGGCGAGGAAATTGATTTGTACGCGCAGGGCAGCGACATCACCTACCTGCAGGCCAAGAATGAGCTGACCACATTCGCCAACTGGACGGGCGGCTACGCCTGGTTCCCGCGGTTCCAGGGCGAGATGAACGATATTTTCAATTCCGTCGCGACCTATCTTCGCAGCCAGTATACGTTGGGCTTCGTGCCCTCCACGCCGCATGACGGAAAGTATCACGTGCTTCGGGTGGACGTTGTGGATGACCAGGGCAGTCCCTTGACGCTCGCCAATAAAAAAGGCAAACAGAAAAAAGTGGTCGTGTACGCCCGCCACGGCTATACCTCACAAACCACTGCCGCCAGCGATTAGTTTCCCCGCGGCACGCGCAGATCGCGGCCGGTCATTTCGCGCGGTTCCGGATCGCCGAGGACGCCGAGCAGCGTGGGCGCGACGTCGCGGAGCGAGCCGCCGGGCTGCAATCGCGCGCGGGCGTCCTCGCTCATCAGGATGAACGGCACGGGATTCGTGGTGTGATAGGTGTGCGGGCCGCCTGTTACCGGGTCAATCATGGTTTCGGCGTTGCCGTGGTCGGCGGTGATAATCCATGCGCCGCCGCGCGGACGGAGCACCTGAAAAATTCGCCCGAGGCATTCGTCCACCGTTTCGCAGGCCTTGATCGTGGCTTCGAGATTGCCACTGTGGCCCACCATATCCGCGTTAGCGAAGTTCATGATGATGGCGTCGAAATCGCCTTTTTCGATGGCGTGAATCACGGCGTCCGCCACTCCCGCGGCGGACATCTCCGGCTTCAGATCGTAGGTGGGGACTTTCGGCGAGGGCACGAGCACGCGTTCTTCCCCCGGAAACGGCTTCTCGACACCGCAGTTGAAAAAGTATGTGACGTGCGCGTATTTCTCCGTTTCGGCCACGCGCAGATTCTTGTATTGCAAATCGGCGAAGACGTTGGCCAGGATGTGTTCGAGCTTTTCGGGCGCCAGGATGTAGCGCAGCCACGGCCAGGTCTTCTCATACTGCGTCATGCCCACGAAGACGAGATTTTTCGGCCGCGAGGGGTCGGGGAATTTGTCGAAGCCCGGCTCGACGAGAGCGCGCGTGATCTGCCGGGCGCGGTCGGCGCGGAAATTGAAGAAGATCGCGGCGTCGTCGTCGCGGATCAAGCCGCGAGGGACCGCCGGTTTCGCCGGCGCTGCTTGCGTGGTGATCACCGCAGGGATGACGAATTCATCCGTCACGCTCTTTTCGTAGCTCGCGCGCATTGCCGCGATGGGGTCGGCGAATTTTGCTTCGGCATCGCCGTGGACCATCGCGCGGTAAGCCCGCTCGATGCGCTCCCAGCGGTTGTCGCGGTCCATTGCGTAGTAGCGCCCGCTGATGCTCGCGATTTGGCCCACGCCGAATTCGCGCATTTTCTGCTCAAGCTGCTGGAGGAAGCCGATGCCGCTTTCCGGCGGGGTGTCGCGGCCATCCGTGAAGCAGTGCACGAAAACATTTTTCACCTGGTTTTCCCGCGCCATGCGCAGCAGCGCGAAGAGATGCTCGATGTGCGAATGGACGCCGCCGTCGCTCACGAGGCCGAGCAGATGCAATTGCCGCGAGCGTCCGCGCTCCATCGCTTCGAGGAGCAGCGGCTGGCGGTAGAACTCGCCGCTCGAAATCAGCTCCTCGATGCGCGTGATGTCCATGCGCACCACGCGGCCCGCGCCCATGTTCATGTGGCCCACTTCGCTATTGCCCATCTGCCCCTCAGGCAGGCCCACGAACGGGCCCGAGGTGTGAATCAATGTGCTCGGGAATTCTTTCAGCAGGCGGTCATAATTCGGCTTGCGCGCCAGCGCGATGGCGTTGCCCTTCGTTTCGGCGCGGTAGCCCCAGCCGTCGAGCACGGTCAAGACAATCGGTTTCGGTCGTTTGGTCATGGCTATCCTGGAGTTGCCGGCGCGCTAGTGCGGGGCGAGCGCACTGCGCCCGGGGAAGCGCGCTGCGGCGCCCAAATCTTCCTCAATGCGCAGTAGTTGATTGTATTTGGCGATGCGGTCGGTGCGCGACGCGGAGCCGGTCTTGATCTGCCCCGTGCCCATGGCCACGGTGAAATCGGCGATGAACGGATCCTCGGTTTCGCCCGAGCGGTGCGAGACGACCGACGTGTAGCCCGCCTTCCGCGCCATTTCGACGGCCTCGATTGTTTCCGTCACGGTGCCGATCTGATTCAGCTTGATGAGAATCGAATTGCCAATGCCTTCGGAGATGCCCCGGGCGAAAATCTTCGGGTTGGTGACGAAAATATCGTCGCCCACCAGCTGGATTTTCTTTCCCAGCGCGCGGGTCAGAATTTTCCAGCCGTCCCAGTCGTCCTCCGCCATGCCGTCCTCAAGTGACACGATGGGGTACTGCCGCACCCAATTTTGATAAAATGCAGCCATCTCCTCGGACGTGCGCGCGGACTTGTCCGATTTCTTGAAGACGTATTTCTTGCTGGCACGGTCGTAGAACTCGCTCGCGGCGGGATCAATGGCGATGGCGACTTGCTCGCCGGGTTTGTATCCGGCGGCGGTGATGGCTTCGAGCACGCGCTCGATGGCCTCTTCATTCGATTTCAGATTGGGTGCGAACCCTCCTTCGTCGCCAACGGCCGTCGAGTAGCCATTCTTTTTCAGCACAGCCTTCAGATTGATGAAACACCTCCACGCCCCAGCGCAGCGCCTCATGAAAACTCGGCGCGCCGACGGGCATGGCCATGAATTCCTGCACGTCCACGGAATTATCCGCGTGGACGCCGCCGTTGACGATATTCATCATCGGCACGGGAAGCGTGTTCGCGGAAGGGTCGCTCGAATATTTCGCGAGATATTTATAGAGCGGCTGGCCCGCGGCCTCTGCCGCCGCGCGCGCCGCGGCCATGGAAACGGCCAGGATCGCATTCGCTCCGAAATTCGATTTGTTCGGCGTGGCGTCCGCTTCGATCATGCGGCGGTCGAGCGCGCGCTGATCGGCGGCGTCCATGCCGGCGACGGCCTTGGCGATTTCGCCGTTCACATGGCCCACCGCCTTCAGCACGCCTTTGCCGAGATAGTGCGACTTATCGCCGTCGCGCAATTCATTGGCTTCATGCTCGCCCGTGGAAGCGCCCGAAGGCACCGCCGCGCGGCCCATGACGCCGCCTTCGAGGCGCACGTCGGCTTCGACCGTGGGATTGCCGCGCGAATCCAGAATCTGCCGTCCGTGAACGCTTGTGATTTTCGATGACATCATTCCCCCTGAGTGAATATTTTTTGCGAGACACAAAACCGAATGAAAATTCTGCACCGCCGGATGCGGCGCGCGCTATTCGGGCTCCTCGAGCAGCGATTCCGGGCGCACCACCACCACCACGCCGTTTTCGGAGACCGTATAACGAGCGCGGTCGGCCTCGAGGTCATAGCCGATCTCCGTGCCTTCCGGCAGATTCACGTGCCGGTCCACGATGGCGCGGCGGATGCGGCAGCGCCGCCCGATGTTTACGTGGTTGAATATGATGGAATCCTGCACCTCGCTGTAGCTGTTGACGCGCACGTCGTAGCTCAATACGCACTTTTCCACGCGCCCTCCGGAAACCACCGATCCCCCCGCCACGATCGAATCCAGCGCCACGCCCATGCGCTTCGGGTCGGCGAAAACGAATTTCGCGGGCGGGTACTGTTGTTGCCAGGTGTGCAGCGGCCAGCCCTTGTCGTACAGGTTGAACACCGGCGAAACGGACACCAGGTCGAGGTTCGCTTCGTGATAGGCGTCAATAGTTCCCACGTCCCGCCAATACGACGTTTCCTTCCTGTTTTCGTCGCAAAAGTTGTACGCGAAGACGCGGTATTTGTCGATGATCCGCGGCAGAATGTCCTTTCCGAAATCGTGCGAGGAGTTCGGATTTTCGGCGTCCGCAATCAGAATGGGCACCAGTAGTTGCGTATTGAAGAGATAGACGCCCATCGAGGCGTTCGTCTTGCCGGGATGAATCCGCGAAATTTTCGGCTGCGCCGGCTTCTCTTCGAATCCGACAATGCGCCAGTGCGCGTCCGTTTCGAGGATGCCGAACCGGCCCGCCGCGGTGGCCGGGTCCATTTCAATCGTCGCCACCGTGACGTCCGCGCCCGCGGCGTCGTGCTGCTCGAGCATCTTCTGGTAATTCATTTTGTAGATGTGGTCGCCGGAAAGAATGAAGACGTAATTCGATTGCTCGCTCCCGATGGAATAGATGTTCTGATAGACGGCGTCCGCCGTGCCTTGGTACCAGTGCTGCGAAACGCGCATCTGCGGCGGCAGCACCTCGATGAAGTCACCCAGCCCCATCAGCGGAGACCACCCGCGCCGGACGTGCCGGTTCAGGCTCAGCGCCTTGTATTGCGTGAGGACAAAGACGCGCCGCAGATCGCTGTTTAGGCAGTTGGAAAGCGTAATATCAATGATCCGGTAGACGCCCCCGAACGGCACGGCGGGCTTCGCGCGGTCGCGCGTCAGCGGCCAGAGCCGCTCGCCCTGGCCGCCGGCCAGCAGAACGCCAATCGCATTGCGCATCAAGGGCATGAATCGTTCTTCCGGAGACTCCTCATCCCAAAGCGCACCATTTTAGTGCGGTTCCAACTTGCCGCGGGAATGTTTTTCTGTTGCCTGGATTCCCTGCGGGCCGCCTCGATACCGCCCATTTCGCCCCGGCCGGCGCGACCCCAGCCACCCCGGCGCCAACCCCGCCCGGCTATAATATTCCTTGACTTGCAGGGTAGGCTCCGATAGATAAAGTGGTCAAGGGCCGGTGCATACCGGCGAGTGGGGTGTTGTTTTCACGATTCATGGCTTCGATCCTGTCAGCGGGCCAGCATGTGCATTGGCCTGAAACTCTGCGCAGGCTCGAAGGTAAGGCATTGTCCTGAAAAGCGGAAACTGCGCCCGATTGCATCATCAATGCAAATCGAATCGGTTGGGGGACGGGGGTGAATACGCGTGGCGGAAGTTGTCATCCAAGAGGGTGAGTCCTTGGAAAACGCTCTCCGGCGCTTCAAGCGAAAGGTCCAGTCGGAAGACATCATCAAGGAAATAAAGAAGCACAGCTACTACATGAAGCCCGGGGAGAGGCGTCGAGCCAAGCAGGCCCTCTCGCGTAAGCGTCTCCGTAAAAAGCAACGGCGTGAGCAGGATTAAGCAATCGCATCACGGGAGTTTCTCCCATCAGCTTTGCGTGAGTTTGCCTGGGAAGCCGTGGAGGGGGTTAGCGGCTCCCGGGCGTATCGCGCGCGCTGTGCCGCTGCGGACCGTGTCCCACAACGGTCACGGAGCAGTCCATGGAATATCACGATAGAATCCTGAAGTGCACCGAATGCGGGGGTGAATTCGTTTTTACCGCGGGCGAGCAGATATTTTTCTCGGATAAAGGATTCAAGAACGAGCCGAAGCGCTGCAAGGCGTGCAAGGCCAACCGGGCGCAGGGAAATGGCCAGGGCTTGGGAAGCGTGCAGCGAGTGGAAACCAAGACTGTCTGCTCGCAGTGCGGCAAGGAAACCACGGTTCCCTTCAAGCCCACACAGGGCCGCCCCGTCTATTGCCGCGAATGTTTCCAGCAGCGGCGGTCCATGGGCAATAGCGCCAGCGCGACAGCATAGGCCCGGACGCCAGCGGCGCCTGGAGGACCTCACACATCGCGCGTTCCTCCCAGTAGCACAGAGGCGCGTGCAGGCGAGTCCAGCAGGGCTCGTCGGAGGTTTTAGCCAGTTCGAGTGAAGTCGAATCCCCCTCGTCTTATCAGCGCCATCCGTTTTTGCAGCCTCCAACTGGATGTCCGTTCGTTTCTGAAATGAGCTCTCCTCTTTCCCGCGCAAGTGCGCATCGATGATGGCGCCCGCTGGAAACTAAAAACAGGCGATAATAGGAGGGTACGGCATCTAATAGATTCGGGGACGATTATGAGCAGGCAGCAGGCCATCTTGAAATCGGAAGCATGGGGGGAAGCGCGGGAGCGCATTTGGGATTCGTTTCGGCGCTGGGGATACCTTCAGGCCTCGCTCGACCCGCTGGGCGATCTCCAGCCGGTAGCCCTCCCCGAGCTGGAAATCGAGGGTAAAGAGGCGGAAGCGGCACGCCGCATCTATTGCGGAAGTATCGGCGCGGAGTTCATGCACATCCCGGACCCGGAGCGCCGGCTGTGGATCCAGCAGCGCATGGAGTCGGAAGCGCCCACGCCCGACCGCGCGCGGATTCTCGATCTGCTGGTCCGCGCGGAAATTTTCGAGCAAGTCTTGCAGACACGCTATCTGGGCACGAAGCGCTACTCGCTCGAAGGCGAAGCGGCGCTCGTGCCGCTGCTCGACGCCATCCTGAATGCGGCCTCCGAGCAGGGCGCGGAAAAAGCCATGCTGGCGATGAGTCATCGCGGGCGCCTCAACGTGATGGTGCACATTATCGGCCGGGCGGCCGCGGAAGTCTTCGCGCGCTTCGAGGATGTGGACCCGCGGAGCATTCTGGGCGGCGGCGACGTGAAATACCACATGGGCGCTACCGGGGATTTCACCGCGGCGAGCGGGCGCACGCTGGGAATGCATCTTGTCTCCAACGCGAGCCACCTGGAAGCCGTGGACCCGGTTGTCCTGGGCCGCACGCGCGCGCGGCAAACGCGGCGCGGCCCGCTGGGCCGGCAGCAGGTGATTGCCATCACCATGCACGGGGATGCGGCATTTGCCGGGCAGGGAATCGCGGCCGAGACGCTGAATATGTCTTCGCTCGCGGCCTACTCGGTGGGCGGCTCGGTGCATATCCTGGTGAACAATTTGATCGGATTCACGACCACGCCGCAGGAGGCCCATTCTTCGCGCTTCGCGTCGGATTTGGCGAAGCGGCTGCCTGTGCCGATTTTTCACGTGAATGCGGAAGACCCGGAAGCGGTGGTGCGCGTGGGGCGGATGGCGCTCGATTATCGCTATGCGTTCGGCGCGTCCGTGGTTGTGGACCTGGTCGGCTATCGCCGCCACGGCCACAGCGAGGTGGACGATCCCACGGTCACGCAGCCCCTGCGCTACCGCAAGATTCAGGCGCATCCTCCGGCGTGGCGAATCTATGCAGATCAAATCGGCGCCGATCCCGAGCCTTTGGTCCAGCGCGCGCGCGATGAATTGGACGCGGCGGAAAAGCAGGCTCGCGAAATTGAGAAAAATCCCGCCATGCGCCGGCTGCCCCGCTACTGGAACGATTTCAAAGGCGGGCGCTACAACCCTTCTTTCGAAGTGGACACGGCGGTATCGCGGGAAGAGTTGGCGGCCATCGGGGAAACGCTCGCGGCTTACCCCGAAGGGTTCCATATTCACGCCAAGGTGAAAAAGCTTCTCGAGCAGCGGCTCGAAATGGCGCGCGGCAAGCGCCCTATTGATTTCGGAATGGCGGAGGCGCTGGCGTTCGGCTCGCTCTTAAAGCAAAAAATTCCCGTGCGGCTCAGCGGGCAGGACAGCCGCCGCGGCACATTCAATCAGCGGCACGCGGCGCTCGTGGATGTCGAAACGGAGGAGGAATATGTGCCGCTCGAACATCTGGCCGAGCCTCCGGCATGGTGCGAAATTTGCAACTCGCCGCTTTCGGAGGCTTCCGTGCTCGGCTTCGAGTACGGCTTCAGCCGCGACTTTCCCGAAGCGCTGGTGCTGTGGGAAGCGCAGTTCGGCGATTTTGCCAACGGCGCGCAGATTATCATTGACCAGTTTATCGCCGCGAGCGAGGACAAGTGGAATCTGCTTTCGGGCGTGGTGATGCTTCTCCCGCACGGTTACGAGGGACAGGGGCCCGAACATTCGAGCGCGCGCATCGAGCGGTTTCTCCAGCTTGCCGCTCGCGACAATATCCAGATCTGCCAGCCGTCCACGGCGGCGCAATATTTTCACCTGCTGCGGCGCCAGGCGCTGCGCTCGTGGCGCAAGCCGCTCGTCGTGTTCACTCCGAAGAGCATGTTGCGCAACCCAGCGGCTTCCTCGTCGCTCGAATGTTTTACAGCGGGCCGGTTCCGTTCGGTGATCCCGGATCCTGGGGACGGGTCCGCCGCGCGGGTGTTGCTGTGCACCGGGAAAATCGGCCACGAGCTGGAAGCAGAACGCAAGCGACGCAAGGACGCCTCGACGGCGATTGTTTTTCTCGAACAGCTTTATCCCTTTCCCGAAGCGGAACTCGCCGCGGAGATGGATCGCCACGCGAATGCGCGGGAATTCGTCTGGGTGCAGGAAGAGCCGCGAAACATGGGCGCGCTTGCTTTCGTTTTGCCGCGGCTCGAGCGCCTGGCGCGAGGGCGCGCGGTTCTTTCCGTGAAGCGCTCGGCGAGCGCCAGCCCGGCCACGGGATCCGCCAAGGCGCATGAATTGGAGCAGAAGACGCTTCTGGCGCTTGCCTTCGCCACCCCCGCTAGCCGGCAATAGTTCCGTTGCGAGACCCGTAACCCATTGTTTCAATTGGACTTCCTTCAAAAATAGCTGTTTGTTTGGCCCTTTTTGGTTATTTTTTTAACGTACTGTACATTCTGTATTGACATTTCATTCACAAAGGGCGTATTTTGCGCGGCAAGAGTCGTACGGCCTTAGTAGAGGGGCTTTTATGGCTGTGACCGACTATCCCGTCCTTCGATTACTCCGATCTGGAGTGATGATTTGATAGCGCGTGCTTTAGGGGCATAGGTCACGCGGTAAGAGTCATGCAGCCTGCGAGTGAGGCTTTATGGCTGTGTCCTTCGAACGCAGGAAATTTCACAAAAAAAAGGCATACGGGGGTGTGCTATGCGCAGCAAAAACATCGGAATCGAAGCCGTGGTGTGTGCCGTAATCGAATCCTTCTCGAAATTGGGGAATCGGAAACGGCCGATATTAATTTTGTGCTTCGCGCTCCTGATGGCGGCGTTCAGCTACCGCCCAGCCTGGTCGCAGACGGAAACGGGCTCGATGACCGGTGTCATTACCGACACAACCGGGGCAGTGATCCCCGGCGCCGAGGTCACGGCGAAAAGCGTAACGACGGGCGCGACAAGGACGGACCACTCCGGGCCCGACGGGCGCTACTTGATTGAAGAGCTTACCCCCGGAATCTATGAGGTGACGGTTACCAGCGGCAACTTCAAACCGTTCACAGCCCGAGGCGAGGTGACTGTGGGTGGCAAGTTAACCCTGGATGCGCAATTGTCCGTCTCCACGCAGACGACGACAGTGGCAATTGTCGGAGCGGGCGGGACGGCTATCAACACGGAATCGCAGGAGCTTTCCCAGTTGGTGGGTACGGAACAGGTGGCGCAGCTCCCCAGCTTGAACCGCGACCCTTACGATTTCATCTCTCTTTCCGGTAACGTCAGCAACGGCGACGTTACGAGCAACGCAGGCGCCCCCAGTGGGAACGGCGGCACCATCGGCGAGAATCTCACGGGATATGGCGTGGGCTATTCCATCAATGGACAACGAATGACGGGCACGGAAATCCTTCTGGACGGCGTGGAAAACGTGGGCATTTTCAGCGACACTACCGGCCAGCCCGTCCCGGCCAATTCCATTCAGGAGTTCAGCGTCATCACGAATAACTACGGCCCGGAATACGGCCGCGCCTCGGGCGGCGTCGTGAATGTGGTCTCCAAGTATGGAACCAACGAAATTCACGGAGATGTATTCGATTACAACCGTCTATCCGCGTACACGGCCAATACCTTCGGGAACGTGGCAAACGGCGTTCCAAAACCCCACTATACGCGCAACGACTTCGGCTACGACGCTGGCGCGCCGCTTATCAAAAACAAGCTTTTCGTCTTCTTCTCCGAGGAATTTGCCCGCGTGCGCAGCGCCACAATCCAGACCGAGGAAATCCTCGATCCCTCATTTATCAAGTTGCTGGACAGCAACGTCCAGAGCTATTTTTCCACGTATGGAACGGGCGCGACTGAGCCTGTCGTTAGCACAATAACCGCGGGCCAGCTCGCGGCGAACGCCACCGTCGGCGGGTCTTTTCCCACGCCAGGCGTTTTTCCGATGATAAACGGCACAACACCTGTTGCGTCGTCGCAGCCCGTGTTCGACGTGGTCAACTTCCCCGCTCCCTTTGATGCTGGCGGCGGCCTTCCACAAAACACCTACGACCTCTTGGGGCGCGTGGACTTCAACATGACCGACAAGACGCAAATGTTCTTTCGCTTCGCGCGCTACAGCGAAAACGATTTTAACGGCGCCATCTTCTACACCCCCTATCCTCAGTTCGAGGTGGGCGCCTCGCAGTTCGATAATAGCTCGCTGTTTTCTCTCACCCACCTCTTCAGCAATACCTTGCTCAGCGTCACCAAGGTCAGTTTTACGCGCTTCAATATCGGCCAGAGCTACAATACGGCCTTGACCCTGACTCCCAATCTATATCTCAGTTCAAACCCCTATGCGCAGCAAATTGACAATGTGACCGGCAACGAAATCCAACTGCCGGGGCTTGAGAACACGGCGTTTGGGTCCGGAGGCCTGCCCTTTGGGGGACCGCAGAACGAGTTTGAGTTGTCCCACGATGTGGCCTGGACCAAGGGCCGGCACACGATGCATTTCGGCGGCGAGCTCACCTATATTCAGTTAAACATCGGCTATGGCGCGTACTTTCAGGCCAATGAGGTACTCGGTTCAGCCCTCGGTCCGGCAATCAGCACTTTAGTGAATGCGGGCGGCATAAAGGATATGGGGGTGTACGCAAGCCCGACGCTTCAATTCCAAGCCCGCTTGGATCCCGGCGTCTTGCCATGCGCTACCGATAACTTCGGACATGAGATCGTCACGCCTGCTTGCACGGTTACGCCTCCACTCTCGCTGGCCAATCCCTCCCGGAGCTACCGCTACTGGGATTGGGATTTGTATGCGGGCGATAGCTACAAGATCACTCGCAGGCTCACTTTGAACTACGCTCTGCGCTACGAGCACTACGGCGTCCAACATGACAACCACCAGAATCAGGACTCCAACTTTTACCTCGGTCCCGGCAGTTACCCGGAGGACGTAGCTGACGGCGGGGTCTTCGTCACGCACCAAAGCCCCGTGGGCGCATTCTGGGCCCCTCGGTGGGGCACCCTGGCGCCACGCGTGGGCTTTGCCCTTGACCTCACCGGAGACGGCAAGACCAGTTTGCGCGGCGGCTTCGGCATCAGCTACGAACGCAACTTCGGCAACGTCACATTCAATGCGAGCTTCAATCCGCCGTTAAGCGCGGTACTCAGCAACGTTTGCAACGCAAACTCCATGGGCGTAATCGTCACCTGCGGTAACTACGTCACGAGCAACAACGCCGGCCCGTTGGGCCTTCCCGGGCCTCCGGCTCCCCTTACGCCGGTGGAGTTGCGCTTTGACGGCGATAAGATCAACGTGGCCCAAACCCAATTCTGGAGCCTGGACGTGCAGCGCCAGCTGGCCCCAGACACACTCGTGGAAGTGTCCTACAGCGGGGCGCATGGCGTTCATCTCTATGACCTCAATAACATCAACCTGCTCGGCGCCGCGCAAGAGTATCTCGGCGCGCCATTGGTTGTGAATCCCGCATGCCCCTATACGGATCCGACCACAGGCATGAACGCGTGTTACACGCGCCCCAACTCGCAGTATTCGAATATCAACGAGCGCGGCAGCTTTGGCAGCAGCTCGTACAACGCCCTCAACGTTGCGTTTAAGACCCAGAATATTCACCGTACGGGTTTGACGCTCATTGCCAACTACACCTACTCCCATTCCCTGGACGATCTGAGTACAACGTTCTCGAACGATTTGACGCAGGGCTCTCTCGGCTATACCAACTTCACGAATCCAAAACTCGACTATGGGAACTCGGATTTCGACGAAACCCAGCGGATCGTGATATCGCCCATCTGGCGGACGCCCTGGTTCTCGAGCGGAAGCGGTTTTGAACAGGAGACGCTGGGTGGCTGGTCGATCGCCAGCGTGTTCACGGCACACACCGGACTTCCCTTCTCCATTTACGACGCAAGCTACAACCTGAATGGCTACACGATTCCCCGACTGACGCCTGATACACCCATTACGCAGTTCCACACGGGAACTCCGGTTCCCCTGGGGCCACCCAATCTCTATTCCGGCTTGACCGTTCCGCCCCCTGCGCCTCTTGGCCCGCTCAACCCGGTTCTGGGTATTTCCGATTTCGGGCCGTACCCGGCCAACATGTCCGGCCGAGGCGCGTTCCGCGGACCCGGTGCCTGGAACGACGATCTTTCCATTGGGAAAACCTTCCCAATAAACGAGAGGTTCAACCTGGAATTCCGCGCCGAGGCGTTCAACGTCTTCAATCACCATAACTGGTACGTATATGGCGGATCCAATTACTATACCGCGCCCAACATACCGCTTGAGGCACCACTTAAGGTTATAGAAATGAAGGGCGGACTCGGCAGCGCGGCGCTCGGCGGAAACAGAGACGAGCGGCGATTCGGCCAGTTTTCGCTCAAGCTGAACTTCTAGGTGGAGCTATTCTCGATCCCGCACACCGCGGGGGGAGCCAGAAGGCTCCCCCCGCGTCTCCGTTCCTATCCAAGCGGGAAGCCGACGGCTCCCGTTCGGTGAATCCTTCGGCCGTGGATAGAGCTGCCGGGTAGTGGGTCACTTTGCGGTGCCACAGCCCCTACTGGCTGTGCGCGTCGAGAACTAGGGCGCGCTTGCTTTCGCCCTGACGTTCGGGACCTGACGCGGGACCACCGGCCGCGGAATCCTTTTTCGGTTTTCTGAAATCAAATGGGAAGAGAGGAGTCGCAGACGATGGCCAAAGCGACTTTTGCAGCGGGATGTTTCTGGGGCGTCGAAGACGCCTTCCGGCAGGTCGAGGGCGTTACTTCGACAACAGTGGGCTATACCGGCGGCACCGCGAAAAATCCGACGTACAAAGATGTCTGCACCGGTGGCACAGGCCACGCCGAAGCGGTGGAAGTGGAATACGATCCCGCGCGCGTTTCTTATGCCCAGCTTCTCGCCGTCTTCTGGAAAATCCACGATCCGACCACGCTCAACAGGCAGGGGCCGGACTTCGGCACGCAGTACCGCTCCGCGATTTTCTACCACGACGCCGCGCAGGAAGCCGAGGCGCGCCAGTCAAAGGCTGCGCTGGAAAAAGCGGGCGTCTGGAAGCGCCCCATCGTGACTCAAATTGCGCCCGCGTCCGAGTTTTGCCGCGCCGAGGAGTACCACCAGCAATATTTTGGAAAACAGGGAATCAAGTCGTGCCACCTGCCTTAGCGCCGTTCCGGCTTGATTGCGGCCCGGCCTCGTAATTCTAAGGGGCTCTTTCACTTAGAGCATTTTATTGACGCCCGGTGGCCGATGCTATAGTATTGCTGGGTTTTAGAGGAAACGGGGAGCACGCGTCCAGCATCAAATATTAGGTGTGGGAGCAGGCGCGGGCGATGGTTTGCAAGCGGCACCGGGCGGGGCCGTGTTTGAGGAACGTCTTATTCATCTTTACCCATCCATGTGGGGCTATCTCAATTAGACGCGGGAGTGTCTAACCTCAGCCCGCTTGCACGGGAGAACTGGCACATGCGTGCCATCTGGTTTCATCAAGGGGAGAAAAAAGCGTGACGGTAGCACTCGAGGAAAAATACGATCAGGTACGTCAACTCATCGCCATGGGCAAGGAGCGCGGCTACCTGCTCTACGATGAGGTGAACGATATCCTGCCGGCCGAAGTTCACTCTTCGGAAGAAATTGACGACCTGCTCTCGACCTTCGAGCGCTACGGCATTGATGTGTATGAAGACCTCTCGAGCGCCAAGGCGGCTCTCGCGGCTGCCGATTCCGCCGACACAGTGGAGGTAAAGGAAGAGCCGGCGCAGGAAGAGGGCGATCTCGACCTGACGCCCGGGACGCTCGAAAAGACGAACGACCCCGTGCGCATGTATTTGCGCGAGATGGGCACCGTCCCGCTGCTCACCCGCGAAGGCGAAGTGGCCATCGCCAAGCGCATCGAGCGCGGCCAGTTGCTCGTGCTCAAGACCATTTCCCGCGCTCCGCTGATTCTGAAGGAACTCCTGCAGGTGGGCGAAGACCTGCGCAACGGTTCGCGCTCCATCAAGGAAATCGTGCAGTTCGACGATGAAGAGCTCACCGAAGACAGCATTGAAGCGAAAACCAAGGAAACGCTCAAGCAGATCGACAAGATCGCCAAACTCTACCTGCTGGCCATGAGGGCGGCCGGGAAGCTTGAGCGCGTGCCGCGTTCCAAGCGGCGCCCCTATTTGCGCGCGCGCTACGCGCTTGCCCGGATGCGCATCGAGATGTCCAACCGCGTCCGCGAACTCGATTTCAATCTGCTCGAAAAAAAGCGCCTGATTGACAAGATTCACCAGACGGTCGAGCGCGTGCATTTTCTCGAGCGCGAAGTCGTCAAGCTCGAACGCCGCGTGGAAGCCTCGAAGGCCGACGTCCAGGCGGAAGCGCGCCGAGAACTGAGGGCGCGGCGCCAGGAACTGGGCGAGATCGAAGTGGCCAGCGAAGTGAGTCCCACGGAGCTGAAGCGCGCGCTCCAGGTGATTCTTCGGGGCGAAGCGGAAGCCGAGCAGGCCAAAAAAGAGCTGATCGAAGCGAACCTCCGGCTCGTCGTTTCCATCGCGAAAAAGTACACCAACCGCGGATTGCAATTCCTCGACTTGATTCAGGAAGGCAACATCGGCCTGATGAAGGCCGTGGACAAATTCGAGTGGCGCCGCGGATACAAATTTTCGACCTATGCCACGTGGTGGATCCGCCAGGCCATCACCCGCGCCATCGCCGATCAGGCACGCACCATCCGCATCCCCGTGCACATGATCGAGACGATCAACAAACTGGTGCGCACGCAGCGGCAGCTTGTGCAGGAGCTGGGCCGCGAACCTACGTCCGAGGAAATCGCCAAGCGCATGGACATCCCCGTGGCCAAGGTGCGCAAGATTCTGAAAATCGCGCAGGAGCCGATTTCGCTCGAAACCCCCATCGGCGAAGAGGAAGATTCGCATCTCGGGGATTTCATCGAAGACAAGGCCGTGGTGTCGCCCTCGGATGCGGTGATCAACCTGAGCCTGAAGGAGCAGACCTCCTCGGTGCTGAAGACGCTCACGCCTCGCGAGGAAAAAGTGATCAAGATGCGCTTCGGCCTGGACGATGGCAGCGAGCACACGCTCGAAGAGGTGGGGCAATCGTTCGCCGTCACGCGCGAGCGCATCCGCCAGATCGAAGCGAAGGCACTGCGCAAGCTGCGCCACCCTTCGCGCTCGCGCAAGCTCCGCGCTTTCCTCGAAGGCTCCGCCAACGATTACTAAGCGAGCCGCGCACTAGAAAAGCTGCGACGGCGATTCCTTCCGTTGTTTCCATAGCTATTGATCCGTCGGCGCGAGCATGCGCAACGTATACCGCAAATCTTCGACGCGAGGCGCGCTCCCGGCTATGATGTTGCCATGGCGCCAAGACTCGAAGTGCGCGGGCTGACGGTCGAGCTGCCGACGCGCGCGGGCTGGGTGCGCCCGGTGAACGACGTGTCGTTCACGCTCGACGAAGGCGAAACGCTCGGCATCGTCGGCGAATCGGGCTCCGGCAAGACGATGCTGGCGCTCGCTCTCATGGGACTCGAGCCGCCCGGCGCTCGGCGCGAGGGAGAAGCGCGGCTGCGGCTTCGCGGCCGGAATGGCGACGCCGCCCGCGAAGGCGGCGATCTGGTTGCCGCGCCCGCCGCCGAAATGCGCGCCCTGCGCGGCCGCGAAATCTCCATGATATTTCAGGAGCCGATGACGGCGCTCAATCCCGTGATGCGCGCCGGCGCGCAAATCGAGGAAGCGATTCGCGTCCACGAGCCGGAGCTCGGCCGCGGCGAAATTCGCCGGCGCACCCTCGACGCCCTCGAACGCGCCGCCGTCCCCAAACCTGAGACGCGCGCGCGGCAATATCCGCACCAGCTTTCGGGCGGCCTGCGCCAGCGCGTGATGATTGCCATGGCGCTCGCGGCCGGCCCGGGCGTCTTGATCGCGGACGAGCCGACGACGGCGCTCGACGTCACCGTGCAAAAACAGATTCTCGAGCTTCTGGAAAAGCTGCGCCGCGAACTTCAGCTTTCGCTGCTTTTCATCACGCATGATCTAGCCGTGGTGGCTCAGGTTGCACGCCGCGTGGCTGTGATGTATGCAGGCCGCATCGTCGAGGAGGGTCCCACGGCGGAAGTGCTGCGCCATCCGAGGCATCCTTATACGCAGGGCCTGCTGGGCGCGGCGCCCCGGCTCACACGCGAGAAGCTCGCGCCCATTCCCGGCACGGTTCCCGCGCTTGGCGCCCTGCCGCCCGGCTGCGCCTTTGCGCCGCGCTGCCCAGTCCATGTGGACGAATGCGATGTGGCGCTGCCCGAGCTGGTTCGCGCCGGAGACCCAGCCGGAAATCATCGCGCGCGGTGTATTCTTGTCCGCTGATTCTCGCCGCCCATGACACTAACGGACGACAAGCGACAGAAACACCTGGTGCGCGAGCAGTTCACGCGCACGGCGGAAGTTTTCGGCGATTTCGCCGTGGCCACGCGGGCTGGCGATGCGGAACTGCTCGCGCGCATGGTAAGGGTGGAAAGGGTCGATTGTGCTGTTGACCTCGCATGCGGCCCGGGAACTCTCGCGCTGCGTTTTGCGCGGCACGTGCGCTGGATTTGCGGACTGGACCTGACTCCGGCAATCCTCGCGCGCGCGCGCCGCTCGGCGCAGACAGGAGGACTCGCCAACCTCGATTTCGCTCTGGGAGATGCGCTGGCTCTGCCGTTTGCCGATGGCGCGCTCGATATCGCCGTCACGAGCTACAGCTTGCATCACATGCCGGACCCATCGCGCGTGATCGGCGAAATGGCGCGCGTCGTGAAGCGCGGAGGCCGTATCGGCGTGATTGACATCCGCGCATCCGAAGACCCGCAGGTCGCCGCGATGAGCAATCGCATCGAGCGCCTGCGCGATGCCTCGCACACGCGCAGCCTGCCCAAGAGCGAATTCGAAGCCCTCTTTGCGGCGCAAGGCCTGCGCATCCTGACAGAAGAAACCCGCGAGCACGACCGGGCGTTCCGCCACTGGATGCTTGTTGCAGGGTGGAATCCCGGCGACCGTGTATTCGACGAAACGCGCCGCCTGCTGGAATCCACCATCGCGGAAGACTCCGCGGGATTCCATCCCCGCCTCGTCGCCCCGGATCCAGACGAAAGCGGGGAAGCGCGCGAGATTCACATCACCAACACGATTCTCTTTTTGGCCGCCGAGAAGGTGTGAACATGCCCGGCGAAAAAAATGAAAAAATTCTCGAAGTCCGCGACCTCCGAAAATCGTTCCACGCCGCGGAAGGCGCCTTTCGGCGTTCCGCGCGCCGCACCATGGCCGTGGACGGCGTAAGCTTCTCGCTCGAGCGCGGCGAGACGCTGGGCATCGTCGGCGAATCGGGCTGCGGCAAGACCACGCTTGCGCGCATGCTGCTGCGGCTCATCGAGCCGGACTCGGGCGAAATCCGGTTCCGCGGCGAGGACTGGCTGGCCGCGCGCGGCGCGGAATTGCGCGCGCTGCGCCGCCGGATGCAGATGGTGTTTCAAGATCCCGTCGCGTCGCTCAACCCGCGCATGAGCGTCGGCGCGATTGTCGGCGAGCCGCTGGCAATCCATGAGCCGGGGCTTTCGCGCGCCGTCCGCCGCGCGCGCGTAGTGGCGGCGCTCGAAGCGGCCGGACTCAGTGGCGATGCGCTGGGACTTTATCCCCACGAATTTTCCGGCGGGCAGCGCCAGCGCATCGGAATCGCTCGCGCGCTGATCTTGCGGCCCGAACTCGTAATCGCGGACGAACCTGTTTCGGCGCTCGATGTCTCCGTGGGGGCGCAGATTCTGGAATTGCTCGACCGGCTCCGGCGGGAATTTTCGCTCACGCTGATCCTGATTTCGCACAGCCTCCCCGTGGTGGCGCAGCTCGCCTCGCGCGTGGCCGTAATGCAAGCCGGCCGCTTCGTCGAATCCGGCCCCGCGGAGCAGGTGCTTTTTACCCCGCAGCATCCTTATACGCAGGCGCTTCTCGCCGCCGTCCCGCAGATTCCCGCGTAACCGCCCTCGCTGCCTGTGGCCGCCTTCTCCTGATACACTTTCATTGATGGGATTTCGCTTCGAGGTTCTCGCCACCGATCCATCGGGCGCGCGGCTGGGGCGTCTCACGACTCCGCATGGCGTGATCGAGACGCCCGCCTTCATGCCCGTGGGCACGGCCGCCACGGTGAAGGGGCAGACGCAGCAGGACCTCGAAGAGCTTGGCGCGCAGGTCATCCTCGCAAATACGTATCATCTCTATCTCCGTCCCGGCCACGAACGCATCCGCGGGATGGGCGGCCTGCACAAGTTCATGTCCTGGCCGCGGGCTCTCCTCACCGATTCGGGCGGCTTTCAGATTTTCAGCTTGAGCGGCCTTCGCAAAGTCGCCGATGAGGGTGTGACGTTTCGCTCGCACCTCGATGGCTCCGAGCACTTCCTTTCGCCCGAAAAAGCGCTCGAAATCGAAATTGCGCTCGGCGCGGACATCATCATGGCGCTCGACGAGTGCATCGAAGCGCCTTCGGACGAATCGCGCGCGCGCCAGGCCGCCGCGCGGACGCTCGATTGGGCGCGGCGCTCGCGCGATTATTTCCTCCGCCACGGCGATCCCGCGCGGCAGATGCTTTTCGGCATCGTGCAGGGAGGCACTCACGCCGCCCTTCGGCGCGAAAACGCCGCCGCGATTGCCGCGCTCGATTTTCCCGGCTGCGCCATCGGCGGGCTGGCCGTCGGCGAGCCTCACGAAATCACCTGCGAGATGGCGGAAATTGCGGCAGCCGAGCTTCCGCCGGAGCGGCCCCGCTACCTGATGGGCGTCGGCAGGCCCGAGCAAATCCCCGATTACGTCCGCCTCGGCGTGGATATGATGGATTGCGTGCTGCCCACGCGCGGCGCCCGACACGGCTGCCTCTTCACTTCCGACGGGCGGCTGCTGATCCGCAACGAACGCTATGCCGATGACCCGCGCCCGATTGACGAGCGCTGCGGCTGCGCCGTCTGCCGGCGATATTCCCGCGCGTATTTGCGGCATCTCTACTGTTCAGGAGAGTTTCTCGCGACCATCCTGAACACCCACCACAACCTTTACTTTTACCTTGACATCATGCGCAAAATTCGCGAGGCTATCCGGTTTGGGAACCTCGAGCAATTCCGCTCGGAACTCCAGGCGCGCCTCACATAGGCAAATCACAGCGGGCGTTCGGCGTGGCTAAAGAGCGGGGCGGCATCCTCGAAAAGGCGCAATGAGCATGACACTCGGAATCGCGACACCGCAGGGCCTGGCCCTGCTCGCGCAGGCTACGTCCGGGCCAGGCGGCATCGGGTCGATCCTTTTTCTGGTCTTACCTTTCTTCGTCATCTGGTACTTCCTGATGATCATGCCGCAACAGCGCCGCCAGAAAAAAGTCGCCGCCATGCTCGCGAATCTGAAAAACGGCGACAAGGTGATAACCAACGGCGGCATCTACGGGACGATTGTCGGTATCGAGGGCGACACCGTCCAATTGCGCATCGCCGAGCAGGTGAAGATCAAAATCGCGTGCCACGCCATCGGCGGGCTCCAGGCCGACCCCAAGGAGAGCTAGTGCCGTTCCAACTTATTAGCGCGGACTTCAGAATGGCGGAAGGCGATGTGAAGGGTGCATCGAGGCCTCCGCAAACTTGGCTAGGAAAGTTGGAACGGCACTAGCCGGCCCGCATGAATTCCCAGCTCAAGTGGAAGTTCATTCTCATTTTCATCGGGATACTCGTTTGCGTCTACGGCCTCGTCGGCGTACCGGTATTTCCCACTTCCTTCGCCCAGGTGAAGCAGAACCTCGCGGATCGCATCAAGCTGGGGCTGGATCTCAAAGGCGGCAGCCACCTCGTGCTTCAGGTGCAGGTGGACGAAGCCGTCGGCCAGCATTGCGACCAGGCTGTGGACGACCTCAAAAAGCAGCTTCGCCAGAAAAACATCCTCACGCCCACCGGTGAAATCCGCCGCGTGGATAATACGCACATCCTCGTACGCAATGTGGACCCCAACGCTTCCTCCGCCTTTCAGGATCTTGTCAACAGTCAGTTTACCGATTGGGCTGTCTCTCCGGCGCCCGGTGAAATCAATGGATATCTCCTCACCATGAAGCCGTCGGTGGTCGCCGATATTCACACCAATACTATGGACCAGTCCCTCGAAACCATTACGCGCAGGATCAACGCCCTGGGCCTTACCGAGCCGACCATCGCCTTCACGGGCCGCGGCGCAGACGAAATTCTCGTGGAATTGCCCGGCGAAGGCGACCCGTCGCGCGCTAAAGCCGTGATCCAGGCGGGCGGACAACTCGAGCTGCAATTGCTCGCTGACCAGCAGACCTATCAGTCCGAGGCTGCGGCGCTCGCCGCGCATGGCGGCATCCTTCCGCCGGACACCGTGATTGTTCCCGGCAAAGCGGCCGGAGGCCAATCCCAGCAGGAATTTTACATTCTCGACCGCGTCCCCATTGTCACCGGCCAGGACTTAGTCAACGCCAATGAGGAACCGAGCACGAGTTATCCCGGGCAGTATCAGGTTGCCTTCCACCTTTCCACGGCCGCGGCCGCGCGCTTCGGACCGTTTACGGAAGCGAACATCGGCAAAAAGATGGCCATCGTGCTCGATAACCAGGTTGACTCGGCGCCCACGATCGAAGGGCGCATCGAAGATACGGGCCAGATCACAGGGAATTTCACGCAGGACACCGCGCATGACCTGGCGCTCGTCCTTAAAGCCGGCGCCCTGCCTGCTTCCATCAAATATCTCGAGGAGCGCACCGTGGGCCCGTCGCTCGGCGCCGATTCCATCCGTGAAGGCGTCCGCGCTTCGGTGGGCAGCCTGATCGTGGTGATGATTTTTCTGGTGTTCTATTACCGGCTGAGCGGCGTCAATGCCGTTGTAGCGCTGGTGCTGAACCTGGTGATCTTAGTGGCGTTCATGGCCTACGCTGGAGCGGTGCTGACCCTGCCGGGCATTGCCGGCGTGATTTTGACCATCGGCATGGGCGTGGACTCAAACGTGCTCGTCTTCGAGCGCATTCGCGAGGAACTGCGCAATGGCAAGGCCCCGGCATCCGCCGTGGAACTCGGCTTCGATCGCGCGTTCCTCACGATTATTGACACGCACGTGACCACAATGGTGTCCTGCGCTTTTCTGTTCCTGTTTGGAACAGGTCCCGTGCGCGGATTTGCGGTCACCCTGTTAATCGGCTTGATAGCCAACCTGTTTACTTCGATTTACGTTTCGCGGGCCATTTTCGATCTCCATCTGACGCGCATGCCGCGCCAGGCGGAACTGAGCATTTGATGTACCCAGGTGTCTTGCGCTTGCATCCTAATTATGGGTGCCTTTTCGAAACAGGCCGGCCGGGCACAAACCCATGCCGGACGGTGTCAAATATAACGTTGGGTGGAGCTGGGCATGGAATTCTTCCGTAATGTGAATATAAATTGGATGGGCTGCACGAAGTATTTCGTCAGCCTCTCCCTTCTTCTGCTGGCCATCGGCTGGCTCTCGGTCTTGCGCCATCATGGCCTCGATTACGGCATTGATTTCCGCGGGGGCACGCTCATAGACGTCCGCTTCCCCAGCACGCCCCCCATTGATAAAATCCGCAAAGGGCTCGCGGATGCCGGCTTGGCCAATAGTACGATTAAATCCATCGGCTCCCAGCTGGACCCCAATTCGCTGAATGACATCGAAATAGGACTGGAACAAAAGGGTGAAAGCGATTTGGATGCAGACCGCCAGGCTGTGGTCAATGTGCTCAACAATATCCTCGGCACAGGGAACGCCGGCGCCGCTCCTTACACCATCCGCAGTGTGGATACCGTTGGTCCCACCGTTGGTGCGCAGCTCCGCCATCAAGCTATCTGGGCGACTCTCTATGCGCTAGGGGGCATGCTGTTGTATATTGCCTTCCGGTTCGAATGGGTCTATGGGGCTGCGGCCGTAATCGCCGTCTTCCATGACGTGCTGATTACCCTCGGTTTCTTCTCCCTCTTCCACTATGAGATTTCGCTCACGGTCATTGCGGCGTTGCTGACTCTGGTCGGCTATTCCATGAACGATACGATTGTCATCTTCGACCGCGTCCGGGAGAACCTGAGGCTGATGCGGCGCCAGCCGTTTCCGGAAATCGTGAACCGCTCCATCAATCAGACGCTTTCCCGCACCATCCTGACCAGCGGCCTGACGCTCCTCACCGTTCTCGTGCTTTACCTTATGGGCGGCGCGGTGCTGCGCGCTTTCTCCTTTGCCATGGTCGTGGGAGTTGTGGTAGGAACGTACTCCAGTTTCGGGATTGCCGCACCCATTGTCATTGCCTGGAACAAATATCATGGTGGGCAGGGAGCCGCCATTCGCGCCGGATCCGCAACCGGGCCGCGCGTGCCGGCGGTTGCTAGGAGGTAGATAGCCATGTTCGAACAAGTTGATACCGGGCAAACGACCAAACCCTGGACACTGGCCGTTTCATTCACCATGCAGGCTGTTATCCTGGGCATCCTCATTCTCATTCCGCTCATCTACACGGAGGCGCTTCCCAAAGGGTTCATGAACACGTTTCTTGTCGCTCCCGCTCCTCCGCCTCCACCCCCGCCGCCGGCTGCGCCGGTGAAGGTGGTGCATGCGCCGCCGCGCATCATTCCGCTCAATAAGATGGTGGCGCCCACGATGATTCCTAAGAAAGTGGAAGTCGTCCATGATGCGGCGCCTGATGTCGCGGGCGTGGAAGGCGGCATCGGCGTTCCCGGCGGAACGGGCGTTCCGGGAGGCGTCTTGGGCGGGATTATTGGCAGTTCGGCTCCGCCGCCCCCGCCGAAGCCGGTCACTCCCCAGCGCATCCGCGTCGGTGGTAATGTCGAGGCGGGCAAGCTCCTGGAGGAGGTAACTCCAACGTATCCGGCCATTGCCAAGGCCGCCCAAGTGGAGGGTACTGTTGTCTTGCACGCCATCATCTCCAAAGATGGCGCCATCGAGCAGCTACAGTACGTCACTGGACCTGCTATGCTAATGCAGAGTTGCATGTCGGCTGTCCGCCAGTGGCGTTACAAGCCTTATTTGCTCAATGGCGAGCCTGTGGAAGTGGATACCACGATTTCTTGCGTGTTTTCCGTGGGGGATTAAGCTGGGCGCCGCTGGGCCCGCCTGCGGGCCTGGCCGGTGGAAAAAGGAATTCCGACCGGCAGAATTTCGCTGCCGCGATCGTTTGATGAGAATATAGGAGGAGCAAACTCTATGCTTGCGAATTTACTGGTGGTTGTGGCGATTTTGCAGGATCAGGGCGGCGAGATCGGCTGGGACATGGTTTCCATATGGCAGCGCATGGGCTGGCCGGCCAGGATTGCGTCTGCATTACTCTCGCGATTATGTCCGCGTGGTCGGTGGGCATCATGATTGACCGCTGGCTGATGTACAGCGCCGCGCGGAAGCAGTCCCGCGTATTTGTTCAGCAGGTGGCCGGCGCTTTGAAGGACAACAAGCTCGACGAAGCCATTTCCATCGCCGAGCGGAACAAGAAGAGCCACATCGCCAAAGTCGTGGCTACCGGCCTCTCCGAATTCCAGGCTGCCTCGGCCCAGGTGAGCGATGCCGAAGTGATTGACGCGGCCAAGCGCGGCCTCGAACGCTCCGTCGCCATCGTTCACGCCGAATTGAAGCGTGGTCTCACCGGCTTGGCCACCATCGGCGCCACAGCGCCCTTCGTCGGCCTTTTCGGCACCGTTATGGGCATCATCAACGCCTTTAAGGGAATTTCGGCGCAGAAGGTGACTGGCCTCTCGGCCGTCGCCGGCGGTATCGCCGAAGCCCTCGCCACCACCGCCCTCGGACTCTTCGTCGCCGTCCCGGCCGTGTGGGCGTTCAATTACTTCACGAATCGTGTCGAAGCCTTCGACGTGGAAATGGACAACTCCTCGATGGAGCTGATCAATTATTTCATCACGCGCCGGGCCGGAAAGAAGTAAGCCATGGCGTATAAACCCAAAGCACCGCCGGTGATGGCTTCACCGAACGTCATTCCCATGGCGGACATCATGCTCGTGCTCCTCATCATCTTCATGGTCATCACGCCCCTGTTGACAAAGGGCGTCTCCGTGGACATGGCCAAGGTCGAAAACGCCGAGCAAATGCAGGCCGCAGACAAGGATGACGCCGTGATTGTGGCCATCACTCGCGATGGCACCCTGTTTCTCCAGGACATCCATGGCAACAGCGAGGTGACGCTCGACGACATCACCAATAACGTCAAGGACGATATCTCCAATCGCCTCGACAAAACCGTATTCGTCCGCTCCGATGCGCGCGCGAAGTATGGCGATGTGGTCAAAGCCGTGGACGCCGTTCGTTCCGCCGGCGTGGACAATATCGGCCTTCTCACGGAAAAGCTTCCGCCATCGCAGAGCACACCTCCGCCTCCGCCTGATGCTACCGGCGGCGGAAGTTAGCAGACTGTTTTATATAAAGGAGTTTTTCTCGTGGCCATATCATTAGGTGGAACCAAAGGAGCGATGTCGGAACCCAATATCGTTCCGCTCATTGACGTCCTGCTCGTGCTCATCATCATTTTCATGGTGATCACGCCCCGGACGCCGACCGGGCTCGATACCCTTGTTCCCCAGCCCGCTCCTCCCAATCAGAAGCAGGAACCGGACCTCAACCGGACGATCGTCGTCCAGGTGCTGGATGGCGGCAAACTCATGATCAACCAGGACCCCGCCTCCTGGGGTGATCTCGGCGCGCGCCTTTCTGACATTTTCGCCCAGCGCGCCGACAAAGTCGCCTTCGTTAAAGGCGATGACGACGTTGAATTCGCCCAGGTTGCGCGGGCTATAGACATCATGCGAGGATCCGGAATCGATCATGTCGGTCTCATCACCGCCAAGATTGAGGCGGGGCAATAGCTTGCATTCCGCCTGCGCGCGGCGCTCGCAGCCACCAGCAAGGAGAGCATGGATGCACGGGAAGCCTCACGTTCGTTTTCTCATGGCCGTTGTTCTGGCATCGCTCGCGGCGGGCGCCGGTTGCGATAAGCTCCGCGCCCGCGACATGCTCAATAAAGGCGTCCAGGCCTATAAGGACGGCCGGTTCGATCTGGCCGTTGAGGACTTCAAGCAGGCCAAGGACCTGGATCCCACGCTTACCAACGCGCAGCTCTATCTCGCCACCGCTTACGCCAACCAGTTCGTCCCCGGCCTTCCTTCCCAGGACAACATCAATAACGGCCAGCAGGCCATCAACGAATTCCAGGAAATTCTCGATAAGGATCCGAACAATCTCGCCGCGATAGATGGCATCGGCTCGATCCTCTATAACATAGGCGCCACGCCCTTCGATGAAGGCAAGCTGAATGAATCGAAGTCCTACCACATGAGGCACATCCAGATTAAGCCAGACGACCCGGAGCCTTATCATTGGATCGGCGTCATAGATTGGTCCATCGCCTATCACTCCAACAACGAAATGCGCCAGACCTACAATGAAACGGCAAAAAAACGTATCGGCGAGGATGCCCCGCTTCCCCCCGCGCTGGCCAAGCAATTCGCGGACAAGTACGGCTCGGTCGTGGATGAAGGAATCCAGTATTCGCAAAAAGCCATCGAACTGAAGCCCGATTTCGACGACGCCATGGCCTACCTGAACCTCCTCTATCGCCAGAAAGCCGATATGGAAGCCACTCCGGAAGCGCGCGCCGCCGACGAGCAAATGGCCAACGATCTGGTGGACAAGGTCAAGGCCATCAAACAGAGCCGCGAGAACCAGCAGCCCAGCTCTTAGCCGCGCCGTTTCTCCACGAATTTCCTTCAGCCGGCGGACCTGCCCTACCCGCCGGCTTTTTTTCCGAGTTCTCCTTTAGACAACGGGATCGTCCGCCGCCCCATGCATTCCGCCCTCTCTGTGGTGAGATAGGTGTGGTGAGATCATGTGTGGCGTGGTTCCTCCAGGCGCTTGCCTCCTGCGCCGCCGCAAACACAAATGCAAGTCCGGAAAAATGTCGCGTTAAAGGCCCTCCTCACGCTGCTGCTTATCGTGAGTGCCGCCGCGTTCGCCGTGAGCTTCGCGTTCTACACGGAAGCGCTCGTAGACGCTTTTTTTGCCCTTGCCCTGGCTAGCTTCCTGATTCTTCATTTCCGCGTCCGGCCGGATTGGCGCGATATTCCCTTGGTTCTGGTTTCGACGGCCATTTTCGCGGCTGTGGATTTCCGCATCCTGCATTACCCGCCGAAAATCATGGCCTGGTTTTCATTCCTGGGCCTGAGCAGCTTTCTGATCGTGGCCGTCCGCGCCGTGTGGGCGGAAGGAGAAGAGCGAAAAACACTGCTGTATGCCTGGGTTCCCGCGGCGCTCTTTGTCGTCTCCGAATACTTCGCTTCCGATATGCTCGCATGGACCGCCGCCGCCCACCCCAAAACATTCGACCCTTTTCTTCTCTCCTTTGATTGTTCTCTGCGCGTGCAGTGGAGTTTTATCGCCGGCCAGGCCTTCGCACGGTGGTCCTGGCTCCTCGTCTCCGGGATGATTGCCTATGTTGGCTTGGCGCTCCCGATTTCGCTCGTCTATGCAGGCCGGCTCGTCCGCAACCAGCGGAAAGCCTTCCCGGCCATGCTGGCTTTTCTGATCACGGGTCCCGTGGGCGTTCTCTTCTACAATTTATTTCCCGCCTGCGGCCCGCGCTATCTGCTCGGGATGAATTTCCCGGCCCACCCCTTTCCGCTGGCCCTTGCTCGCAGGCTCCTGCCCGTGCTCCAGCCCATCACCATCCAGGGCCCGCGCAACGCCATGCCGTCCCTGCACATGGCCTGGATGCTGCTGGCCTGGTGGTATTCGCGCGGACTCTCACTCTGGGAGCGCGCCATCGTTTTTGCATTTTTGGCTCTCACCGTTGTCGCCACGCTGGGCACAGGCGAGCACTGGTTCGCGGACCTCATTGTCGCGTTCCCCTTCGCGCTTATGATCCAGGCGATTTGCGCTTACACGCTCTCCTGGAAGGACGTCCACCGCCTCACGGCCTTTCTCTTCGGTCTTTTCGTCACGCTTGCATGGCTTGTAACCTTGCGCTTCGGCGCGGACCTCTTCTGGACGTCGCCGATTATTCCCTGGGCCCTCGCCGCCGCCACCGTCGCCCTCACCATCATCCGCGTGTCCGCACTGAATCATGCCGTGGACCAAGCGCCCTACGCCGCCGATTCCCGCCTCCCGCCTCTCGAGACCCCCCTCCCGGAAGCGCCGCGGCAACTTGGTTAGTGCTGGAACCGCCCGAGGATTTCCGCTTCTGCCACCACGTGATTCGTCATGGCCTGCTCCAGCTCGCTTTTGGTCGCGCCGGGCGGCAGATTTATTTCGAGATTCAGGGCGTAGAGCTTGAAGAAATAGCGGTGCACGGCGCCGCGCGGCGGGCACGGACCGTTATATCCGATCTTGCCGAAATCATTCCGTCCCTGGCGGGTTCCGTCGGGAAGCTCGCGGTCTCTGGGCAGGCTTTCGGGCACCGCCCGCGCGCGCCCTGGTAGATCGTAGAGCACCCAATGGACCCATGTGCCCGTGGGCGCATCGGGATCGTCCACGATCAGCGCGAAACTTTGCGTTCCCGCCGGCGGCTCGCCCCATGCGAGCGCGGGCGACACGTCCGCCCCGTCGCACGTGTATTTCCTCGGAATCCACCCGCCGTTTTCAAACGCCGCTGCCGTCAACGGAAAAGCCATCACGCGCTCCTTTTGCTCGCCGCTCCCTTGCGCGCCCTCCGCCGGCGGGCTCGTTTGCCAGGGCGCCGTCGCAAACACCAGCGCAGCCGCAAGCACCAGCGCGCCGCCGCTCGACATCGAGTTCGCGACCCTCATGGAATCCTCCGCCCTCCTGCTCCGCCTTGGCAGGATGCGAGCCGCTTACCCTAAGATACCAAAGCGCCCATCCTAGATGCGGATCACAGCCTTGCCGTGCAGGCCGCCCTTCCGAAGCTTTTCGAGCATCTGCCCCGCGCCCTCCAGTTCAACCGTGGAGCCGATCCGCACGGTGATCGTGCCGTCTGCGACCATGCGCGCAACCTCGCTCAGCCCTTGCGGTGATGACGAGGGATTCGCGCCAGGTCCCGGGGTCGAGCTCGGCCCAATGTTGTATGCCGTGATGTGGCGCTCCGCGAACCACTTTTCGTCAGCCGCATGGATCGTCGAGACAAGACTGCCTCCGGACTTCAGAATCTCAGCGTCCCGGCCGATTACGTCCGAGCCGTTGACGAGATCGAGGACCGCGTCCACGCCCTCCGGATGAGCCGCATGCACCGCGGCGACCACATCACAGGCTTTGACGTTGTACGCTTCCTCGGCGCCGAGACGGCGAGCTTCGTCGGCGTCGCCGCGAACCGTCGCAATCACATGCGCGCCGCGTGAGCGCGCCATCTGCACCGCGTAGCCCCCGACTCCGCCCGTCGCGCCCATCACCACGAGCCGCTGGCCTACGGTGACGCGCAGCAGCTCGAGCGACCCGAGCGCAGTTATCGCCGCAACCGGAAGCGCGGCCGCCTGTTCGTCGCTGACGCCGTCGGGGATGCGGGCCACGGGTTCTGTCTTCGCGCCCGGCGCGACCGCGGTGTACTCGGCGTACGAGCCGTGTGTCCGCGCCATGCCGAAGATACGATCGCCCGCGCGGAGCTCGCTCGCTCCCGCCGGAACGCGTTCGACCACGCCCGCGAAGTCTATGCCCAATATAAATGGATACTTTGAGGTGGCAGTCAGCCGGTCCGCAAGTTTGAAGTCGATTGGGTTGACTCCCGCGTACTTCACGCGTATCAGGAACGCGCCGTCCGCGGCCGGGGTCGCTAGGTTGTGAATCGCCGGAGTTTCGCCGAAGCTCCGGACGGCGAATGCGCGCATGCCTCGCTCCTTACGTTTCCCAGCCCCTCTCAAATTCGTTGGGCCGATCCTGCCCGTTCTTTGTTAGCACAAGGCGAGCCGCGCTGCCAAGGCTTGCCGACATTAGCTCACGATGCGCGGGATGCAAGGGAGGGCGTTACCCGGGGGATTGCAATGAAAACATCTGTGCGTTGCCGCGCTCTTCTCGCGCTGCTCTCTTTAAATATTCGGTCGTGGGTCAGTTTGAGTTTTCTTGATCGTCACACAAAGAGCCAAAATTCAAGCTGACCCATTATCAAATATTTAGTGCTCGCCTTTAGCTCACATGCGCTCGGCAAGGCATTCGCGCAACTGCCGTCGCGCCCGGCAAAATCGGGTTTTCACCGCCGCTTGCGACAAATTCAGAATCGAGGCCACTTCCTTCGACCGATGCTCCTGCAGCCCAAGCAGCCATACCACTCCCCGCGACGTGGCGCCCAGCGTATCAATGGCCTCTCTCAGGATCCGCCCTTTTTCCGCCTGGGAATAGAGGACTTCAGGATGCAGCGAGTCGCTGGCGCGCAGCATTTCGATTGCGTTCGGCTCGTCGCCTTCGTTCTCTTGATACAGCAGGTGGTGATCCTCGGAGCGGCGCTTGCGAACCTTCCCCAGCGCCTCGTTCATGGCAATGCGCATCAGCCACGTCGAGAAACGCGATTGTCCGCGAAACTGGTCAATGTGCTCGTACGCATTCAGGAAGCTCTGCTGCGACGCATCTTCGGCGTCTTCCCGGTTGCGCGTTATCCGCAGCGCGATATGGTACGCCTCCAAAATGTGCGGCTCCAGCAGGCGCGCAAACGCGCCGCCATCGCCTCTTTGTGCCTGTTTCACCAGCTGAAGTTCATTTTCGGTCTCGAGGGAATTCGTGCGTGCAGCACACGTCGCTTGAGCATGTCATGATCGGGTCCCTTTCTGGGGATTTTCTGTCTATCCGCTCGTCAAACGCGGAACTCGTCGTTACAGCGCCTCACCTCGTTTCTTCCGTGCGGAAAAGCTCTTGGAAACCAAAAAGGCGCGTATCAATAAATCTTCAAAAACCTGGTCTTCTGCTTGTGTGTTGCCTTCTTCTGCCGTCTCTTCCGTCCCTTTTAGCGTCTCCTTCATGCCACTTCTCCTTTTTGACTCGCCTCCATCCAAATCCAGTCTAAAAGCCTCGGCTCAATTCCAACAATCAAGTGAATCCTGTACCCTGCGTTGGCAATCCTTGTACCTTGAATTCTTTATAAAATTTCCACAGGCAGGTCGTGGTGCGATGGGACACAGCTCCGCAAGCGCCATCGCAAGGCTCTCAGCGGGAACACTGCTGAGATTTTCACGTTGGCGCTCCTCCAAAAAATAAGGGCGCATTATCTGGCTTCGCGAATGCCAATTCTGTGCGATTTTGGACACTTTTAGACGGCCGGTGAAAAAGATGCGGGCGCGCCCGATGCTCGCCTCGATACCTGCATCCGAACTCGCGCGTATGTGGTCTAATAGGCGCTGTTCCTAGACGGCTTCTGGAGGGGAAATGTCCACTTCTTTGATACCCAGCGCTCTCGATCCTCGCACGCAAGCTATCCCGGCCTAGACGTCAGCGGAGGTTTGCGGCTCCCATGACCGGGATAGATTGGGCGATCCTGATTCTCTACTTCGTTTTCGTGCTGGGAATTGGCTTCGTATTGAAGAATGCCATGAAGACCAGCACCGATTTCTTCCTGGCGGGCCGTTCCATCCCGGCGTGGGTGGGCGGGCTCGCATTCATCTCCGCAAACCTCGGGGCGCAGGAAGTGATCGGAATGGCCGCCTCCGGGGCCAAATACGGAATCGCCACAAGCCACTTTTATTGGATCGGCGCCATCCCGGCGATGATTTTCGTCGGTGTCTTCATGATGCCGTTTTATTACGGCTCTCGCGCGCGCTCCGTCCCCGAATATCTGCGGCTGCGATTTGACGAAAAGACCCGCGGCCTCAACGCCATCTCTTTCGCCGTGATGACCGTGTTCTCCTCGGGGATCTCGATGTACGCCACCGCGAAGCTGATTCAGACGCTACACATTCTGGATGAGCCTGTAAGCCGCCTGGGATTGGCCCACGCCTGGGTATTTCATTTGGCCATCCTCGTATCCGCGGCCGTCGTGCTCATCTACATATTTCTCGGAGGACTCACGAGCGCCATCTACAACGAAGTCCTTCAGTTTTTCCTTATCGTGGCCGGATTCTTGCCGCTCGTGTGGCTCGGTCTGAAAGACGTCGGCGGTTGGAATGGAATTAAGGCCCAGCTCGGACCCAGCTTCACGCACGCCTGGGTTGGGATGGGAAGCGCCTCCACAAACCGCCTCGGCGTGGATTGGTTCGGCCTCGTGATGGGATTGGGCTTCGTTCTCTCCTTCGGATACTGGTGCACGGATTTCCTGGTCGTGCAGCGCGCCATGGCGGCCAAATCCATGAGCGCCGCGCGGCGCGTGCCCTTGATCGGGGCGTTTCCGAAGATGCTGTTTCCGTTCCTGGTGATTCTGCCGGGCTTGATTGCCATTGCAGCCCCCACCGTATTGACCCATTCAGGACCCCACGGGGCGCTCGCGGCGGCCGGCCAGGGTTTAATTCCTTACAAGCTCGATGCCACCACCGGCGTGCCCGTCCTCGACAAGTTCGGCCATCCCGAACTCGACTACGATCTTGCAATCCCGGCGGTCTTGCTCCACTACTTTCCGGCGGGAATTCTCGGCCTCGGACTCACGGCGCTGCTCGCAAGCTTCATGTCCGGCATGGCTGGAAACGTCACCGCGTTCAATACCGTCTGGACCTACGACATCTACCAGTCCTACATCCGGCCGAACGAATCGGACGCACACTACCTTGGGATGGGGCGCGCGGCGACGGTTGGAGGCATTGTCTTATCCATCGGAGCGGCCTACGTCGCCAACAGCTTCAACAACATTATGGACGTCCTTCAATTGGTTTTTGCATTCGTCAACGCGCCGCTCTTCGCGACCTTTCTGCTCGGCATGTTCTGGAAGCGCGCCACAGGCCACGGAGCGTTCACCGGATTGCTCTCCGGGACGCTCGCGGCGGCCATTCACCACGGGTTGACCCTGCCCCTTGGCTCCCTGCCGGGCATCAAGGGGGGTTGGCTGGGCGCAACCCTGCACATCTACCCGAGCCAGATGGCGCAAAATTTCTGGACCGCCATCTTCGCGTGGACCGTCTGTTTCCTGGTCACCATTTTGGTGAGCCTGTTCACGAAACCTGCGGAGGAAAGCAAACTCGCCGGCCTGGTGTATTCCCTGACGCCGCGGGCGAAGGACGGCCATCTGGCCTGGTACGCCAAGCCGGGGATACTCGCCGTCATTTTGATTGTCTGCACCGTCGTGCTGAACTTTGTTTTCAGATAGGGGACCCCATGTCGCTCGACATCCGATTGCCGATTGGAATTTTCTTCTCCCTTACCGGAGCGATCTTGACGCTTTTTGGATTCACCGAATCTCCGGCGCAATACCGCCAGTCGCTGGGCGTCAACCTCAACCTGTGGTGGGGGCTGGTGCTGATCGCATTCGGCGTTGTCATGCTCCTGGTGGGATGGCGAGCCGGCCGCGAGGCGGCGGACGGCGCCGATTCAACCCGCTCGAGCGAAAAACCCCGCCACGAATAAACCACCCGGGGTAATCTGCTCTTCTCGGTTCGATCGGGCCAGCCGTGGTCGGGGGAAGAATGGCTCAACTTCAGGAGTTGCAGGACCGGTTTCGCGGGAAATTTGGGGGAAACGCGCGCGTCTACCGCGCTCCGGGCCGCGTGAACCTAATCGGAGAATTCACCGATTTCAACGATGGATTCGTGATGCCGGCGGCCATCGGTTTCTATTGCTGGATCGCCATCGGGCCGCGCACGGATACCAAGATCGTCTTGGATTCTGAGAACTACTCGGAGTCGGTTGTTTACGACGCCTCGGCGGGCGTGCCGTGGCCCGCGCGGAATTGGAGTGACTACCCTTTGGGCGTCGTTTCCGTCTTGCAGCAGGAGGGATTTCCCCTGCGCGGCGCAAACCTGCTGATCCACGGAGAAGTGCCCATGGGCGCGGGGCTGGCCTCGTCGGCCGCAATCGAAGTCGCCGTCGCCTATGCCTTGCTCGACATGCTGGACGTGCAAATTCAGTCGGCGCGCGTGGCGCGATTCGCGCAGCGAGCCGAAAACGATTTCGTCGGGGCGCGATGCGGAATCATGGACCAGTTCGCGTCCGCGCACGGGCGCGCTGGAAATGCGATCATGCTCGATTGCCGTTCCCTCGAGTATGATCTTGTGCCCATCCCGGAATCGGCGCGCCTCGTGATTTGCAATACGATGGTGAAGCACGAGCATTCTTCCGGGCAATACAACCAGCGCCGCGCCGAATGCGAAGCAGCCGTTCGCAAACTGGCCGAGTTCTATCCCAACATTCTCGCGCTGCGCGACGTTACACTCGATCAAATCGAGCGGCACCGCGCGGATATGCCCGACGTCGTCTATCGCCGCGCTCTCCACGTGGTTGCGGAGAACTCGCGCGTCCTGGGCGCGGCAAAAGCGTTGCGCTCGGGCGATCTCGCATCGTTCGGCAAGCGCATGGCCGAATCGCACTCGAGCCTGCGCGATTTGTTCGAAGTCAGTTCGCCCGAGCTGGACCGCATGGTGGAGCTGGCCCAGGGTGAGCCGGGAGTATATGGGGCGCGCATGACGGGCGGCGGATTCGGCGGTTGCACGATCAACCTCGTGGAAGCCGCGCAGGCTGGCGCGTTTCGTGCACGCATCGGAGCTCGTTACGAGGAACTGTTCAAGATACGGCCGGACATTCTAATCTGCCAGCCTGTGGAGGGCGCCGCTCGGGTCGCCTGAATGCGGTTCCAAGCGCGAACAGTCGAATGAATTCCAGTCCATTCAACGAAACACCGCATCGCCGATTCAATCCCCTCACGCGCGAATGGGTGCTCGTCTCGCCGCACCGCGCGGAGCGGCCGTGGCTCGGAAAAGTCGAGAAAGCCGCCACCGCGCCGCTACTCACCTTCGACCCAAACTGCTACCTTTGCCCCGGCAACGCTCGCGCCGCAGGCGTTCGCAATCCGGAATACCAATCCACATTCGTATTCGACAATGATTTCCCGGCGCTCCTCCCCGGCGCGCCCGAGGGCGCCACCGATGAAGAAGGTTTGTTCGTTGCCCGCACCGGGCCGGGAATCTGCCGCGTCGTCTGCTTCACACCGCGCCACGATCTGGCCATTCCGCGCATGAGCCTTGACGAAATCCGGCGCGTGATTGACGTCTGGGCCGAGCAATACCTGGAACTGGGCGCCCGCCCCTCGATTCGCCACGTGCAGATTTTCGAGAATCGCGGCGCGCTTATGGGCGCGAGCAATCCGCACCCACACTGCCAAATCTGGGCCGACGCCGCGCTGCCGAATATTCCGGCGCGCGAGATGGAGTCCCTGCGCGAATACCGCGAGCGGCACGGTTCGTGCCTTCTGTGCCGCTATCTCGAGTTGGAGCTGGCGCGCAACGAAAGAATTGTTTGCGCCAACGACGATTTCGCCGCGTTGGTCCCTTACTGGGCGGTATGGCCCTTCGAGGCCATGATCCTGAGCCGGCGGCACGTCCAGGACCTCGCGCAACTCGGCGATCGCGAACGAAATCAACTCGCGGAATTGATGCGCCGCCTGACCATCCGCTACGACAATCTCTTTGAGACGCCGTTTCCCTATTCCATGGGCTTTCACCAGCGCCCCACCGATGGCCAAGAGCATGCCGGCCATCATCTCCACGCCCATTACTTTCCGCCGCTCCTCCGCTCGGCGGACGTGCGGAAATTCATGGTTGGCTACGAACTCCTTGCCACGCCGCAACGCGACTTGACTCCGGAGAGTGCCGCGGCGCGCCTGCGCGACATGGCGGAAACGCACTACCTGGATTGCTGATTTCTCGAACCCGGAGCGCCCTCTGCCTGCCTCGATCGCTGCATCCGAACACCTGTCTATGTGCTCTAATATGTGCTGTTCCTAGACAGCTTCTGGAGGGGAAATGTCCACTTCTTCTTCTTTGATACCCAGCGCGCTCGATCCTCAAACGCAAGCTTTTCCCATCTTGACCGAGGGTCAAATCAGCCGCATTCGGCCCGTCGGCAAGGTGCGCCGCGTGGAAAGGGGCGAAATCCTGTTTGAACCCGGCGACACCGATGTCCCCTTTTTCGTCTTGCTCTCCGGCAAAATGGAAATTGTCCAGCCGGGCCTCACTGGCGAGCGTCCCATCGCCAAGCACCAGCCGGGCGGCTTCACCGGCGAGATAACCATGATTTCCGGGCGCCGCTGCCTCGTGCGCGGCCGTGTCACCGAGCCGGGTGAATTTCTCGAACTCAGCGGGGAAGGCTTGCGCTCACTCATCGCCCGGGACGCCGAACTCAGCGAAATCTTCATGCGCGCCTTCATCCTGCGCCGCCTCGAGCTCATCAAGCGCGGCCTCGGTAGCTTCATTCTTATGGGCTCGCGCTACTCCGCCAAGACGCTCGCTCTGCGCGAATTTCTCACCCGCAATGGCCAACCCTATACCTACGTGGATCTCGACACGGACAAAACCTCGCAGGAACTCCTCGACCGTTTCGATGTCAAGGTGGAAGAAATTCCCGTCGTCGTTTGCAACGTCAACAACGTCGTCATGCGCAATCCTACCGCTCAGAAGCTGGCTGATTGCCTCGGATTAAACAGCGCCATTGACGAGTCCCAGATTCGCGACGTGATTGTCGTCGGCGCCGGGCCTTCCGGACTCGCCGCTGCCGTGTACGCCGCCTCCGAAGGTCTCGATGTCCTGGTTATCGAAGACTCTGCCCCGGGTGGCCAAGCCGGCTCCAGCTCCAAAATTGAAAATTATCTCGGTTTCCCTACGGGAGTTTCCGGCCAGGAGCTCGCCACGCGCGCCATGATTCAAGCCGAAAAATTTGGAGCCAAAATGATGCTGGCGCACAAAGTCGAGCACCTCGAATGTGAAAGGCGTCCGTTCAAGGTCGTTCTCGACAACGGAAACAGCCTCGCCGCGCGCGCCATTGTCATTTCCACCGGCGCGCAGTACAACAAGCCGCGCATCCCCAATCTCCCGAAATTCGAAGGCCAGGGAATCTACTACGGCGCCACCTTCATGGAATCTCAGTTGTGCGAAGAGGAAGACATCATTGTCGTCGGTGGCGGAAACTCCGCCGGGCAAGCCGCTGTGTTCCTGTCGCAGACGGCGCGAAAAGTGCACATGCTCGTGCGCTCGCGCCAATTATCGGACACTATGTCGCGTTATTTAATCCAACGTATCGAGGAAAATCCCGCCATCGAACTCCACTACAAAACGGAAATCGTCGCCCTCGATGGCGACGACCACCTCGAGCGTGTCACCTGGCGCGACAACACCACCGGAGAAACCTCCACGCACGATATCCGCCATGTCTTCGTCATGGCCGGAGCTTCTCCCGGAACCGCCTGGCTCAAGGGTTGTTTGGCCCTCGATAATAAAGGGTTCATCCTCACCGGGCGTGATTTGGAAACGTCCGCGAACACACCCATTTGGCCTCTTGCCCGCCCACCGCTCATGCTCGAGACAAGTCTTCCCGGCGTGTTTGCCGTGGGCGACGTTCGCTCCGGAAATGTGAAGCGCGTGGCCTCCGCCGTGGGCGAAGGCTCCATTGCCATTCATCTCGTCCACCGCGCGCTCGCGGAGCTTTAAATATTTTCGGCTGTCACGATCAGCCCGGCCCGAAAATGTTCGTGGGATTTACCATCGGTTAAGGAGAAGACCATGGCTAGATATGGAAAGGCGGCAAGCAAGAGTGTGAGGCGCGCGTTGCGCCTCGAAAAGCGCGGCAAGCTCCGCTCGGGCAAGGGTGGAAAGGGCGGACGCGTGAAAAGCAGAAAGCAGGCCATTGCCATCGGATTGTCCGAGGCGCGGAAAAGGGGAGCGAAAGTCCCCGCCAAGCGTTGACCCGGCGCGAAGAAATCCATGCGCCGCCGGCGCACACCCCTGAAAAATTGTTTCACGTGAAACAAAAAACGTGTCGCCGCGGGCGCTCCCGCGAAACCCTGGCTGCCACCCGCCTCGAACCGTGCCAAAAACGTGCAAAAAAGTGGCAAAAAACATGCATTTTGAGGCCATTTAAGGGCGTTTTATGAGCGTCAATTCACGCTCAATTCCGCGCACGAATTGGGGCGATATCGAGCGTCAATTCACGCTCAATTTGGGCGCGGATTACTTGAAGGGCTAAAGCAATTTGGGGGAGCAAATGCTTGAAGATTAAAGCAATTCGAGCGGCTCTCTATTTGGAGCACGTCCAGCCGTTTTTGAAGAAATTCGACGTGATTATTCCCGCGTCTTCGGTCATTTTCCCCCCGTCCGTGTAGGTGAATGGCGCGTTGTCAACGATGAAATAAGACACCCACGTTTGGCCAATCCCTCCGTTCAGCGAGAAACTCGGCGGACCCCAAACTTGCACGGCCAGGGAGAAATGGTCCGGCACCGTATTGTTATGGTACGCCGTCAAGACAAGGCGCAGATTGGGCAAAATCCCTTGCGGCTGTTCGTATTCGAGGCCGGACCCCTGTGATGAGTCGTTCAACACCATGGTAAAAAGATTCGCCAATTGCGGCATATCCTTCGCGTCGGCGCTGTTGTACGTGAAATTGATTTGATAATCCACCAGGTATTTCGTGTTCACGCCGGAATATAACCGGGGAAGCCCCTGCGGAAAGCCCGCGTAGCACGTACTTTGCGCCGGGGCAGGCTTCGGCTTCTTGTGCCAGAACTGCGCTTGCGCGGGGCCGGCGCCGGCAAGCAGCATGGCCGCTAATCCCGCGTAGAGCATATGTCGTGGTTTCATTTCGATTCTCCCGCGCAAACTTGTTTTGGGCTTCCGCTACCCGTTATCTCTATTCTGAATTTGCGCCGCGCGGTTGAAAAGGGGTCGTTTCGCGGGCCACGCGTAATGGTAAACGGCGCGTGATGCACCGGTCACCACATCGGCAAAGATTTGACCAAGGATTTCACAAGGGCGCGATGCCCGCGTTACAATAGAAATGTCCCATGGAAGCCGTACCCAAGCCGACCATCAGTCTCGCGGCGCGCCGCTCCGTGGATCTGCGCTTCGTCGAGCTGGTGGACAAGGTCCGCCGCAGCCGCCCCGGCGATGATTTCGAGCTCCTGCGCCGCGCCTACGATTTTGCCGCCGAGCAGCACAAGACGCAGATGCGCCTTTCCGGCGAGCCTTATCTTTCGCATCCCCTCGAAGTCGCGCACATCCTCGCGGACATGAAGCTCGACGTGACTTCGCTCTGCGCCGCGCTTCTCCACGACGTCGTCGAGGACACCAAGACCGGCTCCGAGCGAATATCCAAGGAGTTCGGTCCCGATGTCGGGCTCCTCGTCGAAGGCGTCACCAAGATCAGCCGCCTCGATCTGCTCGCTCCAGAAGCCCGCCAGGCGGAAAACGTGCGGAAAATGCTGCTGGCCATGGTCAACGACGTTCGCGTGGTCATGGTGAAGCTGGCTGACCGCCTGCACAACATGCGCACGCTCGAATACCTCAGCACCGAGCAGCAGCAGCGCATTTCCCGCGAGACGCTGGACATTTACGCGCCCGTCGCCAACCGCCTGGGCATGGGCCTGATTCGCGGCGAGCTGGAGGATTTGGCCTTCCGCTATCTTGAGCCCGAAGATTTTTTCGAATTGCAGAAGAAGGTGGCCGGCAAGCAGAAGGTGTTCGATAAATTCCTCGCGGAAATTCAGGAGACCATCCGCGAAAAAATGGTCGAAAGCGGCATTCCGGCGGAGGTGCAGGTGCGCATCAAGCGCCTCTATTCCCTGCACACGAAAATCCAAAAGCAGCAGCGCATGTTCGACCAGGTGTACGACCTGCTGGCCGTGCGCGTGGTCACCGACACGGTGAAAAACTGCTACGCCGCGCTGGGCGTCATCCATCAGATTTGGCGGCCCGTTCCCGGGCGATTCAAGGACTATATCGCCATGCCCCGGCCCAATCTCTATCAGTCCCTGCACACCAGCGTGATTCACGCCGGGCAGCCCTTCGAGGTTCAAATCCGCACGCAGGAAATGCACCGCATCGCCGAGCAGGGCGTGGCGGCGCACTGGAAATACAAGGGCGGCCGCGAAACCTCCTCATCTTCCTCCGACGACCAGCGCATCATCTGGATGCGCCAGTTGATCGAGTGGGTGCAGGAGATGCAGGAGCCCAGCGAATTTCTCTCCACGCTTCGCGTGGACCTCTATCCCGAGGAGGTTTACACCTTCACGCCCAAGGGCCGCGTGGTGGTGCTGCCCCGCGGCGCCACGCCCGTGGATTTTGCCTACGCGGTTCACACCGAGGTGGGGCACCAGTGCGCCGGCGCCAAAGTGAACGGCGAAATGGTCCCGCTGCGCCACGCGCTGGCCAATGGCGACGTGGTGGAAATCGTCACGCAGAAAGAACACGCTCCCTCGCGCGACTGGCTTTCCTTCGTGCACACTTCGCGCGCGCGCAGCAAGATTCGCCAGTGGATTCATCTCCATGAACGCGATCAGGCCACCGACGTGGGCCGCCGGCTGCTCGAAAAAGAGGCGCGCCAGGCCGGCATCAACATGAAGAGAATTCAGGAAAAGGATTGGCTGCGCGTCGCCTCCGAATACGGCTGTTCGCGCGCCGACGATCTCTTCGCCGAACTCGGCTATGGCAAATGGTCCGCGCGCCAGGTTCTCTCGAAGGCCGCCGGACTTCCCTTGGATGAGGCCCCGGCGGAAGAGAAGCATCCCAATCTGGGCGCGACCGTCAAGCACATGCTGGGCATGGGCGACGCGGCATTTCTTGTCCGCGGCCACGACGACTTGATGGTCTACCGCTCGAAATGCTGCAACCCGATTCCGGGCGACGACATCATCGGCTACGTCACGCGCGGACGCGGCATCGCCGTCCACAGCAAGAAATGCCCCAACGTCGAAAATCTTTTGTACGAAGCCGAGCGCCGCATCCCCGTGGAATGGCCCGAGACCACGCAGGCCGCCTTCCCCGTGCGCCTGCGCATTTTCACCGAGGATCGCCCCGGCATGCTCGCGGCCATCACCAGCGTCATCAGCGACACGGGCGCCAACATACGCACCTTCGAAAGCGGCGGCCACGACCTGCGCGCGCGCATCGAAGTCGCCCTCGACGTCCGCGACCGCAAGCAGCTCGAGCACATCATCGCCGGCATCAAGCGCATCCCCGGCGTCTTCGACATCGAGCGCGTATACAACACCTGACGCACTCGACTTCGCTCGATATCAACGGATTCCACGCCCAGAGATTCGAGCAATTTTCAGCTCGAATTACCCCATACATTCGATTAATTTAAGGCCTTAAAATGCCCTTAAATACACGTTTTTGACCCTTAATTGCACGTTTTTGACGCTTAAAAAATCGAAGACGTCTCAGTGACATTTGTAGTAGCAGGTGGGCTGCGCCCGCAGTTGTTCGTCTCGATGGTTGAGTTTTTACCTTGAGCGAAATCGAGGGGTGCTCACGCCGTCAGCCAAGATGGTTGCCGAATCAGCGCCCAAAAAGCGCTTCGATGTCGCGGCTGCCCCGGAGTACGCGGAGAATGAGCACGTCTTCGTCTTGAACGCGGTAGAAGACGACGTATTCGCCCACCGGAAAGCTGCGTAGATCCGGCCGCAGGTCTTCGTCGCGGCGGCGGGCGATATTGGGAAAATTGGCGAGAAGAAGGAATCGCTCCGTGATGGAATCAATCAGGCGGTCGGCTAGTCCGCACTGCCGCTCTCGGAGGCCACGTAATACCAGATGCTGTCGAGGTCGGAATCAGCTTGCGGGCTGCGGAGGTGTCCCATCAGCGGCGCGGCTGTTGCTCGGCGGCAAGGCGGGCACGCCCACGCCGCTTCACGTCCTCCGCCAGTTCGCGCAGGGATTTCCGCTTGTGGAGTTGCGCCAGGTCAACGCCGGCCGCACAGTCACGAGCGCCGAACTTGACACTGCCGGCGTCGTCGCTCTGAAAGAAGAACCGCGACAACCGCGACCGGCAGCGCATCGAGTTTCACCCATCGAACGACCGACGCGGAAGAAATGGCCAAGCTATAAATTTTGTCTCGACAACGCGCCCTTTGCTCACGGCGAGAAGAAGCCCGATATTAGCCGCGCCGATTTTACTTGGTGCCGGACGGCTATCGAATGGGGATGGAGCACACAGGCGACCGCAAGCCGGTTGCTTGAGTTGAGCGCCAAGGCGAAGGAGAACGGGGAGCGTTACGCAATCCTCACGGCGACCCGCGCAGCGGATTCTGTAGAGCGTCAGCCCTACCGACTAAAACCCTCGCCCCGGCCCACGTAGCAGTGCCCGGAAATTGACGCCGCGAAGGGGGATGCTGGAGGAGTGACCCTTACAGCAACGATCCCTGTATGTCGGCAAGCCCTGCTTTCTTTCCCTGCCCCACGGAGGGCGCGACTAACGGCAGATGCGGCTTTTTACCTTTTAGAATTTCTTCAATCGTTAGAATTTGAACGAGGGGCCAGCGGGTGCCATGCATCTCGATAGTCCCCGCCGATGCAGCGTCAGATTTCATTCCCGCTGTTGGCGGGTTCAGCACAACCAACACGCCGAAGCCGAGCGAAGATGCTTCCTCACGTTTTGCAACCGCCATTAAAGATCGAATGTCATCGGCTTTCAGCTTCCCGCTTTTTACGGAAACCACGGCGAATTTCGTTGTCTTGCCGTCGGGCTTGAAGGGTATGCGGCCATCGACGCCCTTGTCTGCCCCCTTTTTATCGTTCGGTATTCCGTCGATTTTCGCAACGGCCCAAATCTCAAATGCTTTTCTGTCTTTATCCTGTTCGGCCATCATCCTAGCGCCCTCGACGGTCGTGGGCAGACCTTTAATCTCGTAATCAACCCCGACCCTAAGATGTGGGAACGCCCCTTCCAGCCGTTGCCGCCGAATGAGTTCAATTGCGAATGGCGAAATATCTATGCCGATCCAGCGCCGCGCCAGCATTTGCGCCGCCGCAATCGTTGTGCCGCAGCCGCAGAAAGGGTCCAACACCAGCTCACCGGGCCGACTTGATGCATTGATGATGTGCTTTAAAATTCCTACCGGCTTTTGTGTTGGGTAGCCTAGTCGTTCCGCATCCTGTGGGCTTAGCCATCGCACATCGGCATCTATGCCCGCGCTCGTTCCGAAAACCGTACCCTCCGTATAAGGCTGAAAGGCCCAAATATCAGGAGCGGCGGGGCCGTCGTTCGGCCCGATTGTTAGCTGGTACATCGGCCACGCCTCGCCCTCGGTTATCGTGATGAACCCTTGCTCAAAAAGCAGATCGAGCTTTTGATGTTGGGTTAGCCCTATTGGGTCAATGCCGACTTCTTCCCAAATTTTCCCCGGAATGGCCCAGTGTCGGCCCTTCGCGGTCGGGTCAAATCCGCGCCAGGTCTTGCCGGATTCACCTTGCCGCGTGCCGGAGCCGGTCAACACGTTGCCGTAATAATCTGTTTTGTAACCGCCCTTTTCGTCTTCGATGAAATTTTCTTTGACGTGTCCGAGCATGTACGGGCGTCGCGGGTTGTTCCATGTGTATTCATCGCTTTTTGTGTAAAACAACAAAACATCGTGAATAGGTGCCCACCGCTTCATTTTGTTGTGAGAACCCGTGCGCCGCCATATGATTTCACTGCGAAAATTCGTCGGTGAAAACACAGCGTCCATGAGCATTTTCAAGTAGTGGCTCGCGGTCGGGTCACAGTGCAAGTACACAGAGCCGGTTGTTTTTAGAACTCGGTGAATTTCTACCAACCGCACCGCCATGTTGACGAGGTACGCGAGCATGGGCGTTCGCTCTAACCCGCCGTGCAGAGCGTTCACAAAATTTAGAAGGGTGACGTTTGGCACATTCTGCAATTCGTCATACGTTGCTTGCGCCGCCGCGTCCCACGTCCACGTATCCTTGAAGGCGGTCAATTGCGCTTCGTCAGCTTTTAGCCCGTCGGCTTTGAACAGTACGTTGTAGTTGAGATCTGATTTGAATGGCGGGTCGAGATAGACAAGATCGACAGATTCAGTTGCGATCTTCTCCCGCATAATCGGTAGGTTGTCGCCGTAAAGAAGGCTGTTGTTCATTCGCTGCATTCCAATGAGCTTGTGGTTCCTCACTTTATCTTGAATGATTGAATTTACCAGACCCCAGCACGTCTTTGCTATGACGCCTGCTATACCCTTAGCGCCTCATTGGCGCGGGGTTTCTTCTCGTTGCCGAAACGTATTGAAAATTCGGCTCGACACGAATCAGAGAAAGATTCAACACTCCGCAGTTGCGCGGCGCGGTTGCCGCGTCTTGCCTTGCCAATACTCAGGAGATAGCGAAGCCCAGAAACAGCAAAGCCCGCCAGTGGCGGGCCGTACAGTCCGGCGTGAACCGGGGAAATTCGTGTCTCTCAGCAAGACCGACTTTCCCCTAAAACCCGATCCGATGCAAGCGAAAAAACATGTTTTCGCCAACGGGTTGTTTTGCGCCGATTTTCGGCCCCTCCGAGCGGGTTACCCACAACCCCAGGGAGCAATATCACCATGATCGAGAAGCAATTTGGCACCCGATTACGGCCCTCCCCTGCAACGCGGAGACAAGACCGCCTGCATCGTCAACCTTCACGCCGAGATCGACCGGCGCGGCGGCGTTCCCTATGGCTGGATGAGGATTTACGAAGTGCTGCTTGTTCGCCTTCTACAATCCGCGCACCGGCGAATGCTTCCCCTCGCATCAGGCGATTGCAGCTCAAGGCCCGATGCGGTGTCAGCACCGTACAACGCGCTCTGAAATGGGCGCGGGAAAACGGGCTGATCGTATGGGCGCACGGATTGTCGCGACGGCTGGCGAGTGTTGCGAACCAGCAACCGTTATGCCTTCGCTGCGTTCCTGACCATCCAGCCGCATAGCCGCATCTATCGCCGCCTCTAACGGTCAAAAACGGCGAGGAGTACCCACCTCATATAAATCTTTAGGCGAAACCGCAGCCGAAGCGAGAACATTCCAGTTCCCCCCTGCCCCATCAACAGCCTGAAACACGGGCGGGGCGGACAAGAATAAGACTTCGGCTCAAAGCACCGGGCCGGGGAACAGGAAAGTTTTGCGACCCGAACGCGGAGCGGGCGCACTGATACCTCGCAATGCTGGAGCTTCACTGGGTTCGATCATCAAGATTGGAAAGAGAACACGAAAAATGGCTTGCAAGGTTTCGTGCTTTCTGTATTGTCAGCGAGACAGTAAGTACACTTGTTTGCTTTCGTGCTTTTTGTTTTCCTGCCTTTCCGCCTATCTGATTTTCTTCCAAACACGAAACCGGGTTAGCGTTCATGCACGTTATCGTTTTAGCCAGCCAGAAGGGCGGAAGTGGCAAGACCTCGCGCGCCGAACTTCGCGGATTGCGATTTCAATTGGAATGGCGATTTGCATTTTGGGCAGTCGTAGTCGATCGCGGGATGATTCGGCGGGGCCGATGTGAGGCGCGGGGAGGTGCAATTGGGGCAGTAGAGATTCGCGAATGCCCACGCTTCGGTGGCGATGCGCGCGCGTTGCGAATTGCTGCGATAGTTGGCGAGCCCTTCGCTGGGCAGTGCGATTTGCACGCCCGCATTAGATCATTTTCCTTGGGCCAGATAAATCTCAGTTTCGGTTTTGATGACGAAGAGGATGGGCGCGGCGGCGTGGGCGCTTGAATGGAATTTCCGCAGGGCTTCTTCCATGTTGTCTGCAGCGACGGAGTAAATCACTTCACGGCGGTCGTTTCCTACAAAGTAGAAGCTACGGTCGCGGCGGACGAGCGTGACGTTGGCGGGCATTCGCGAAGCGCGAGTGGAAGCGCCATTGGATCGATCCACGGATCGCGATGGCGGATCAAGATCAAAATGAAGGCGGGAGACGGAAATCTGGACCTGTACCAGATCGGAACAGACACGGCGAATCGCTAGCGTGATGGATGCGACGTCCAATTCGCAGCCTATCGCTCGGCGGTAGAGGCGAAGGGCGCTGACTAATGTCGTGCCGCCTCCGAGGAAGGGGTCGAGGACGAGGTCGCCTTCGTTTGACGCAGCGAGGAGAATGCGTTCGAGGAGGGCGATGGGCTTTTGAGTGGGATGCTTGCCGAAGCGCTTTTCGTCCTTGGCGGGAGGAAAGATTTCCCAGACGCTTTTCATCTGGCGGCCGCCATTGATTTCCTTCATGCGGGCGTAGTTGAAGGTGTGGCGGCTCTTGGCGTCTTTCGCGGCCCAGATGATGGTTTCGGTCGAGTGGGTGAAATAGCGGCAAGAGAGATTGGGCGGAGGGTTGGGCTTGACCCAGGAGATGTCGTTGAGCAGCTTGAAGCCGAGCTGCTGCATGGCGAAGCCGACGGAGTGAATGACGTGGCTGGTGCCGCTGACCCAGATGGTGCCGTTGGGTTTCAGGACGCGGCGGCAGGCGGCGAGCCAGGCGCGGTTGAATTCGTGGTTGGCGGCGGGACCGCGCGAACGGTCCCAATCGCCTTTATTGACGCTGACCATGCGGCCGGCATGGCAGGTGATTCCATTGTTCGAGAGGAAATAGGGCGGGTCGGCGAAGATGAGGTCGACGCAGGATTCGGGGATGGCGGCGAGAATCTCGAGGCAATCGCCCTGAAAGATTTTGATGTGGCGCAGCGGGTCGTGGAAGATGGGGGCTGGAAGATGGGGCCGCATGGGCCTTCGCGCAGGCGGCTGCTTCGGCGCGGCGAACGGGGGTTCGGATGCGTGGGAGCGGGCGATTTGAGTGCTTTTACGCAAGTTTTGAGAGAGCCGGGTAATGGGTCAGTTTGAATTTTGGCAGTGGTTCAGTTTGAATTTTGGCTCCTTGTGTCACGATCAAGAAAATTCAAACTGAACCACCACCTGAATTTCGGCTCTTTGCGCGACGATCAAGAAAATTCAAACTGAGCCACCGCCAATTTTGAAAGGGCCGAGCAATGAGTCAGTTTGAATTTCGGCCCTTTGTGTCACGACCATGAAAATTCAAACTGACCCGGCACCAAAGGCCGAGAGCGGATCGGATCGTTGATCGAATGGTAAGCGGTGTCAAGCGGGAGACGGCCCGCCTTCGCGGTGAGGCTGCTTCGGCGCGGCGGGGGGTTCGGAGGCGTGAGGGTAACGGCAACGGCGAAAAGCAGATCCCTCCCTGCGTCCCCCGCCCCTCAGAAGGCGAGGGGAAATGCGAAGACGGGGAACTCCGCTCGGGATGACAACGTAAAGGCAAAGCGAACGGCGAAGAAAAAGACCCCACCCTTTGCAAACGGCGCAAAGGATGGGGCACCCGAAAATGCAAATGCAAAGGCCGGGCACAGCCCGCCGCGGCGGGTGCCCCTACGAGGAAGCGCCGGGCGCGGCGCTGGCGGCGGCCCCTCATTCCTCGGGGTGAACCGGAGTGCACGGAAAGCATGAGGAGGCCGGAGGCGAGGAAGCTGCCGACGAGATACCAGAGGCCGGCGGCGAAGGAGTGCGTGCGCGTTACGAGGAATCCCAGAACGTACGGGCCGACGAAGCCGCCGAGGTTGCCGACGGAATTAATCAGGCCGATGGAGGCGGCGGCGGCCGAGCCGCAGAGAAACTCGTTGGGCACGGACCAGAAGACGGGTTGGAAGGCGTAATACGAGGCGCCCACGAGGGTGAAGAAAAAGATGGAGAGCGCCACGCTCGATTCGAAATGGATGGCGAGGAAGAGCGAGGCCCCGGCGAGGAGCGTGGGCAGGGCCGCGTGCCAGCGGCGCTCTTGCGCGCGGTCGGAGTGCCAGCCGTTCAGCTGCTGGGTGAAAAATCCCGCGAGGTAAGGGAGGGAGGCGAGGAGCGTCACGGCGAGATCGGTTTTGCCGGAGAGGCGCTTGAGAATGGTGGGCAGCCAGAAGCCGATGCCGTAGCTTCCGGTGGCCGCGCAGAAATAGCAGAGCGTGAGGAGAAGGACGTCGCGGTGGCAGAGCGCCTGCCAGACGCTATAGGAGCGAACGCTCTTGATGGCTTTTTTTTCGTCATCGAGTTGCGCGGCGATCCAATCGCGCTCGTCGGGGCGCAGCCAGTGGGCTTGGCGCGGCCAGTCGGTGAGGTAAACGAGGGCGACGAAGCCCATGAGGATCGCCGGCACACCTTCGAGAACGAAGAGCCATCGCCAGCCGCGCAGGCCGAGCCAGGAGATGCCGAGCAGCACTCCGGCGAGCGGCGAGCCGATGACGAAAGAGAGCGGCATGGCCGCGTAGAAGACGGCGAGGGCCTTGGCGCGGTCGCGTCTGCGGAACCAGTGCGAGAGGTAAACGACCACCGCCGGGAAAAAGCCCGCCTCGGCAGCGCCCACCAGGAAACGCACAATATAAAATTCGCGCGCGGTGTGGATGAAGGCCATAAGCAGCGTGAGGATTCCCCAGGCAATCATGACGCGGCTAATCCAGCGGCGCGCGCTCCAGCGCTCGGCAATCAGCGCGCCGGGAATTTGCAGCAGGAAATAGCCAAGAAAGAAAATTCCGGCGCCGAGGCCGACGGCGCGGTCGGTGAAGCCGAGGTCGCGCGGCATCTGCAGGGCGGCGGCGCCGATGTTCATGCGGTCAACGAAGGCGATGACGTAGAGAAAGAAGAGGAACGGCAGCAGGCGAAGAGCAATGCGGCGGCGGGCGCGCTGGGCGATGTCCGCGGACGCCGCTGCGGTGAGGAGCGAGGATGTATCGTCAGGCGGCATGTCTGGATTTTTATTGGGCGCGAGTGACTTCGGCGGCGATGGCTTCGCCCAAATCTTTCGTGGAGGCGCTGCCGCCGATGTCGGGCGTGCGGACATTTCGATTTTGCCAGCGTGGCGGCGATGGCGCGCTCGACGGCGTCGGCTGCTTCCGCAAGGCCGAGGTGACGCAGCATGAGCGCGCCGGACCAAATCTGGCCGATGGGATTGGCGATGCCTTTCCCGGCGATGTCCGGCGCGGAGCCGTGGACAGGCTCGAACATGGAAGGAAATTCGCGCTCGGGATTGAGATTGGCGGAGGGAGCGAGGCCCAACGAGCCGGCGACGGCGGGACCGAGGTCGGAGAGAATGTCGCCGAAGAGATTCGAGCCGACGACAACGTCGAACCAGTCCGGGTGCTGGACGAAATGGGCGGTGAGAATGTCGATGTGATACTGGTCCGCGCGGACGTCGGGATATTCGGCGGCCATGGCGCGAAAACATTCGTCCCAAAAGGGCATGGTGTGAGTGATGCCATTCGATTTCGTGGCGGAGGTGAGATGCTTTTTTCGCGCGCGAGCCAAATCGAAAGCGAAGCGCAGGACGCGATTCACGCCGCGGCGGGTGAAGACGGTCTCCTGGACGGCCATCTCGTCGTCGGTGCCTTCGTGGATTCGTCCGCCGATATTCGAGTATTCGCCTTCGTTATTCTCGCGGACGATGGCGAAATCAATTTCGCCGGGCTTGCGATTTTTCAGCGGGGTTTCGATGCCTTCAAAAAGGCGCACGGGCCGCAGATTGACGTATTGGCGGAAACCGCGGCGAATGGGGATCAGGAGACCCCAGAGCGAAATGTGGTCCGGGACATCGGGATGGCCGACGGCGCCGAGGAAAATGGCGTCGAATGGGCGAAGCTGGCTGAGACCGTCGGCGGGCATCATCTTGCCCGTGCGCCGATAGGTTTCGCAGCTCCAATCGAACGCGCGCCAATCGAGCTGGAAGGCGAAGCGGCGGGCGGCGGCGTCGAGGACGCGAATGCCTTCGGGGACAACTTCTTTGCCGATGCCGTCTCCGGCAATTACCGCGATGCGAAAGGTTTTCAAGGGCTCCGGTCCTGCACGATCCTAGCGCTGAGGCAGCCAATTATGGCAGGGTTGCGCCCCGTGCCTACCGCGAAATCACGGCGGGCCACTACCCCCTTCTCGCACCGGCGCCGCTGTACAATGAATGCAATGGATTCAATGGTGGACATTACGCGGATGGCAGTGTGCGCGCCTGCCGAGGCGAAGTGTGCTTCGGAGGGGTCGCCTTGCTTCTGCTTTTCTGCTCGGCGCGGCGGTACTGGTGCTGACGACGTGCCATAGCGCCGCGCTGACCGACACGCGTCCGCTTGACAATGCTGGCGTGAGCTACGACGCCATTCAGCAATTGGGGGCGCTCAAAATCACGGACTCCGAAGTGGCTCAAATCGCCCAGGCGAAACAGGGCGGGCTTAGCGACGACGGTTGCGTCGAAATCGAAAAAATATTCCGCGGGCGCGGCCAAAACTTCGACGCCGGGGGTGCCGTCGCGGGTCTGCTCGGGGCCGGAATGAGCGAAGACGACGTGCTCGCAATTGCCAGGCTCGGACAATTGGGTTTCGGCGCGGGCGAGCTGCAGGCCATGCGGCTGGCGGGGCTTTCGGATTCGATCATCCTCGAGGTGGCGCGCCACAGGGCCGAGTCGAAGCCGGTCCTTTCCGGGGCTTCGCTGGCCATGATGCAGAACACGGGAATGCGCGAGTCCACGCTTCTGAAGCTCACGCGGCTTGGCGTGCCCGATTCCGAGGCAGACGCGATTCTATCGTCGCGGCGGCATGGCGCGAGCGACGCGGAAATCCTGCGCCATTTTGAGGGTTCGTGAGCCGCTGCGCCTCGAAAATTTTCTCTTCCGTGTTTGATAGTGGGTCAGTTTGAATTTTGACTCTTTGTGTCACGATCAAGAAAATTCAAACTGACCTACTACCCCAACTTTGATTGTCTTGGTAATGGGTCGGTTTGAATTTCGGCTTTTTGTGTCACGATCGAGAAAATTAAAACCGAGCCACTTCCGGGTGTTTTCTACGTTTCCCCTTTTAGCTTGGCGCGGGTAGAATCCCTTCATCTTGAACCGCGCCGCCCTTTTCCCGCGTCCGGCATCCACGCTGGCTGTTTCTCTTGCGCTGTTTGCATCCGCGTGCGCTGTTCCGCTGGCACCCGGGCTATCGAATTCTGAAGGAATCGCAAAGCGTGAAATTCGTTCCCGGAAGCGCTCCTGAATTGCGGATTCGCACGGACTATACGCTCGAGAACACCGGCAACAGCGAACTGACATTCGTGGATGTGGCGCTGCCGGACGAAAAGCTGTTTGGCCGGACAAATTTGCGCGCGGAAGTGGACGGGAGCGAAACAGCGCTTGCGAACCTTCCCGCGGAATATCAGGAGGAGCAGCCGAACGTTCTTCGGATTCCAGTCGACCCGCCATGGAAACAAAAACAGACCCGCGAGGTCGAGATCGAGTACACATTCCGCGCGCCTGCGGATGGCGGACAGCAGATCACAATCGGCGACGAGGATTTTCATCTTGGCTCGCGCGGATGGTTTCCCCTGCTGCAAGCTCCGAAGCATTTTCTGGCGCCCTATCCCAAGCGGCCGATCAGCACGGCGTACACGGTTCGCGTCCCGGCGAATTTTCTTGTCCTGGCGAGGGGTGAACCGGCAAGCCGGAAGACGGACGGGAGCGAAATCGAATACCGCTTCGATTTGGGGAAGAGGGATTTGACGCCTTACATTGTGGCGGGGCGGTATAAAGCGTCGTCCGCGCGGCGCAACGCCGCCATTTTTTGGACGCTCGCGCCGCTGAAGGACGATCCGGCGACGGCGGAGGAGAGAATCACGGCGGCGTGGAGCATCCTCGAAGAGGATTTCGGTCCGCTGGACGCGAACATGCGGGCGCCGCACGTGGTGGAGTCTTCGGAACTGCGCGGAGATTTCGGCGCCGAAGCGGGGGCCGCGACGGCAGCCTTTCCGGGCGGGGCGCTGGTGAATCCCGCCGCGCTTGCGCAAGGAATCGGCAGCGAGGATTTCCTCGAAGGAGTGACGCTTGCGCTCGCGCGCAGTTGGTTCGACGAGGAAATGTATCCGGCTCCCGGAGCGGCCGTGGTGATGGGCGAAGGATTGCCGGAATACGCGACAATTGCGATTGAGGAAGCGCGCAACGGCGAACCCGGCCGGCGGCAACGCATCCTTTATTATCTCGAGGAGTATGACCAGGCGAAAAAAGCGGCGGCCGAGAAACCGCTGGGCGCGGCGATGGCAAGCGATTCCGGGGACGAGCGGCGCATGGCGCTCGCGAAGGCGGCGCTTTTCTTCGCCGCTCTCGAAGATGCCTGCGGCCAGGCGCAGATGCGGGGCGGCCTGAAGCAGCTCGTCGCGCTATTTAGCGGCGAAGAGGCGGGCTACGAAGATCTGCGGGCGGAGCTCGAATTATCCAGCGGGAAGGACCTTGCGGAAATGTTTCGCGTGTGGCTCAACCAGAAGGGAATTCCGGAGGAGTTCCGCGCGCGGTACCAGACGCAAACGAGTCGGGCAAACGGGGAATTGAAAACCAACTTTGGTAATGGGTCAGTTTGAATTTTGGCTTTTTGTGTCACGATCAAGAAAATTCAAGCTGACCCACCAACCCAATTTTGATTGTCTTGGTAATGGGTCGGTTTGAATTTTGGCTTCTTGTGCCGCGATCAAGAAAATTCAAGCCGACCCACCACCCCAACTTTGATTGTCGAGGAGGCTGCATGAAGGAAATCATTACGACGGAGAAGGGACCGAAAGCAATCGGGCCATACTCGCAGGCCGTTAAGGCCAATGGATTTATATTCACGGCCGGGCAGGTGGCGCTCGACCCCGCGACAGGGCAAATGGCGCAAGGGGGAATCGCGGCGGAGGCGGCTCGCGTACTGGAGAATTTGAAAGCGGTGGTGGAGGCGGCGGGGTCGTCGCTCGGGCAGGCCATCAAGGTCACGGTCTATTTGAAGGACATGAACGATTTCGCGGCGATGAACGAAGTGTACGCGCGCTATTTTTCCGCAAATCCTCCGGCGCGTTCGACGATCGAGGCGGCGCGCCTTCCACGCGACGCACGCGTGGAGATGGACTTGATCGCGCTGGCCTGAACGGCGATTTGCGGCGGGCGGGGCGGAGGCCCCGCATACGCGCGTTCACATTGCTGTAATGAAGTTCGAGGAGATTACTGCCGGGGGTTACCCGCTTCGGATGCGTTGCGCATAATTTCCATGGGAGCCAGAGTGAATCGCGGATGACCAACAGCCAGGGATTCGATTTGATTGTAATTGGCAGCGGCCCGGCGGGGCAGAAGGGCGCCATTTGCGCGGCGAAGCTGCGCAAGCGCGTGGCGGTGATTGACCGCACGGTGATGCTCGGCGGCGTGTGCGTCCACACGGGCACGATCCCGAGCAAAAGCCTGCGCGAGGCCATTTTTCAACTTACGGGCAACGCAGTGCGAACATTTTATGGCGAGCGCTGCCGCGGGAATGGAGACATCTCCGTGGAGGACCTGGCCTTTCGCGTGAACGGCATTATCGCGCGGGAGACGGAAGTGATCCGCGCGCAACTAAAGCGCAACGGCGTCACGATCTTTCAGGGGACGGCGCGATTTACGGATGCGCATACAATCGAGGTCGAGGGGGCAAGCGGGGGAACGACGGTGCGCGGCGAAAATATTTTGATCGCGTGCGGGACGCGGCCGGCGCGGAGCGCCGACATTCCCTTCGACGGCAGGCGCATCATGGATACCGACGAGCTCCCGAGCATGGGCGCGCTGCCGCGGGAGATGATCGTGGTGGGCGCGGGAGTGGTCGGCCTGGAGTACGCCTCGTTTATGGCCGCGCTGGGCGTGGAAGTGACGCTGATCGACCAGCGGCCGACGATTTTGGATTTCGTGGACCGGGAGATCATCCAGGCGCTCGAGTATCACCTGCGGCAGATGGGGACGACATTCCGGCTGGGCGAAAAAGTCACGCGCGTGGGCATCGATCCGGAGCGAGACCGCGTTTTCGCCGAGCTCGAAAGCGGCAAGAAAATCCAGGCGGACGTTCTCCTCTACGCCGCGGGCCGCCAGGCGAACGGCGATCAGTTGCGCCTGGAAGCGGCGGGTCTGAAGCCCGATGCGCGCGGCAAAATCAAGGTGAATGAATTCTTTCAAACGGAGGTTCCCCACATTTACGCAGCCGGCGACGTGATCGGTTTTCCGGCCCTGGCGAGCACTTCGATGGAGCAGGGGCGCCTGGCGAGCTGCCACATTTTCGGCCTGCCCGGCGCGCGCATGGCGGAATTATTTCCCTACGGGATTTATACGATTCCTGAAATTTCGATGGTCGGCCGGACGGAGGAACAATTGACGGCCGAAAAAGTACCCTACGAAGTGGGCATCGCGAAATACGCCGAGCTTGCCAAGAGCATGATGCTGGGCGACGAGACGGGCATGTTAAAACTGCTCTTCGACCGCAATACGCGGCGCCTTCTGGGCACGCACGCGATCGGCCAGCGCGCCACGGAAATCATCCACATCGGGCAGGCCGTGATGGCCTACGGCGGCACGATCGAATACTTCCGCGATACGGTGTTCAACTATCCCACGCTGGCCGAAGCCTACAAAGTTGCGGCCCTGGACGGCCTGAACAAGCTGTAACATGCTTCGTTCATGCGCGCCGCTGACATCATCCGCAAAAAACGCGACGGCGGGGAGCTTTCCCGGGAAGAGATCGAATTCGTCGTTCGCGGCGCGACCTACGACACCATCCCCGATTACCAACTGACGGCGTGGCTGATGGCCGTGGTGTGGCGCGGAATGACGAACGCGGAGACGGCGTCGCTGACCGAGGCGATGCTGCATTCGGGCGGCATAGCCGATCTTTCCACGCTGCCTGGAACGAAGGTGGACAAACACTCGACGGGAGGCGTGGGCGATAAAACGTCGCTGGTAATCGCGCCGGTGGTGGCGGCGGCCGGCGCATGCGAGCCTCGGATGTATGTTCCCATGATCAGCGGCCGCGGCCTGGGCCACACGGGCGGCACGCTCGATAAGCTCGAATCCATTCCCGGCTTCAACGTGAATCTTTCGCTCGGGGAGTTCCGAAGCGTGCTGGAGAAGTGTGGGTGCGCGATGATCGGGCAAACGCCCGAAATCGCGCCCGCGGACAAGAAGCTGTATGCGCTGCGCGACGTGACCGCGACGGTGGAAAGTCCCTCCCTGATCTGCGCTTCGATCCTGAGCAAAAAGCTGGCGGAAGGAATCAGCGCGCTGGTGCTCGACGTGAAGACCGGCGATGGCGCATTCATGAAAAAGCAGAAAGACGCGGAACATCTGGCGCGATTGATGGTGAAGACGAGCACGCGCATGGGAACGAAGGTCGTGGCGCTGATTACGAGCATGGAGCAGCCGCTGGGCCGCAAAATCGGCAACGCGCTTGAAGTCGAAGAAAGCGTGGAGGCGCTCGATGGCAAAGGCCCCGCGGACTTGCGCGAGCTGTGCCGGGAGCTTTCCGCGCGGATGTTCGTGCTGGCCGGGCGGACGAAGACGGTTGCGCAGGGGCGGGCGCTCGCGGAGGAAATGATTGTTTCCGGCCGGGCGCGTGATACATTCCGCGAAGTCATTCGATTGCAGGGAGGCGACCCGCGCATCGTGGACGACCCGAGCCTTCTGCCGCATGCGCGGCATGTGACGGCCGTGAAGGCAGCGCGAACAGGGTACGTCACTCGAATCCGGTGCGAGCAGGTTGGCATGGCCGCGATGATGCTCGGCGGGGGGCGCGAGAAAAAAGAGGATGCGGTGGACCCGGCTGCCGGCATCGTGCTCGAAAAGAAAACAGGCGACGCTGTGAAGGCGGGCGAGACGCTCTGCACCATGCACTATAACGAGGAGGCGCGGCTCGAAGGCGCGCGCGAGCTACTGGAGAGAAGCTTCGAGATCGGCCCGAAGGCGCCGCGCGCGTCGCCGCTGGTACGAAAAGTCATCGGCGCAACGGAATCGCAATAAGAGTATCGCAGGGAAGCAAGGAGGGGGCGGGCAATGCACCGATTCGTCGGAGTCCTCGGCATGCTGACGATGATGGCGCTGGCATGGGCCTTTTCGACCAACCGGCGAGCCATCCGGATGAAGACGGTGGGATGGGGCCTGGGGCTGCAAATCGTGTTCGCATTCCTGGTGATGCGATGGGACGCGGGGCGGGCGCTCTTCGAAAAGGCCGGGCACGCAGTGAACTGGCTCCTGGGCTTCGCGGCGTACGGAGCGAATTTTGTGTTTGGCGCGCTAGGGGTGAACAAGCCGCCCTGGGGGCTGGTCTTCGCGTTTCAAGTGCTGCCGACGATTATTTTCGTCGCGGCAATGTTCGCGCTGCTTTACTACCTGCGAATCATGCGCGTGATCATTTGGGCGGCGGCGTGGGTGATGACGCGGTTCATGGGGGTGAGCGGAGCGGAGTCGCTGGATGTGGCGGCGAGCATCTTCATGGGGCAGACGGAAGCGCCGCTTACGATCCGGCCGTACCTGCCGGAGCTGACACGCTCGGAGCTGATGACGGTGATGACGAGCGGGATGGCGCACGTATCGGGCGGCATCATGGCGGCGTACATCGCGTTTGGGATCGAGGCGAAACACCTGCTGGCGGCTGTGATTATGACGGCGCCGGGAACGATTCTGCTCTCGAAGATGCTGGTGCCGGAGACGGAATCGCCGGTGACGTCAGGAAAAGTGAAGATGGCGGAGCCGGAGCGCGATACGAACGCACTGGGAGCCATCGCACGCGGGACGACCGATGGGCTGCATCTGGCGATGAACGTGGCCGCGATGCTGATTTCCTTCATCGCGCTGATTTACCTGGTGGACGGCTGCTTCGGACTGGTGCACGCGCACATCGGATGGTTTCCAGCGAGCCTTGAGCAGGTGCTCGGCTGGATTTTCTGGCCGGTGGCTTGGCTGATCGGGATTCCGAAGGGGGATTGCTCGACGATCGCGAATCTGCTGGGGCTGCGGATGGTGACCAACGAGCTGATCGCGTTCCAGCGGCTCGGCCCGATGGCGACTACACTGAGCGCCCGGTCGTTTACGATTGCGACTTTTGCGCTATGCGGCTTCGCGAACTTCAGCTCCATCGGGATTCAGATCGGAGGAATCGGGGCGCTGGCGCCGAACAAGAAATCGGAGCTGGCACGGCTGGGGATTCGCGCCATGCTGGCGGGGACGATGGCGAACCTGATGTCCGCGTCGATCGTGGGGATCATGCTGCGATGAGTCCGGCCCGCGCGAAATCCACTGCACGCGGGAGCGAGTTCAACCGGGCGGAGCGCGCCGCAAGATACATCCTCTCGAAGACGAAGCTGCGTCCCAAAGTCGCGGTGGTACTCGGTTCGGGCCTGGGCGCCTTTGCGGACGATCTTTCAGGCGCGGTACGCATCCCCTACGAGAAAATTCCCGGTTTTCCGCGCGCGACGACCGAGGGCCATGCCGGGCGGCTGGTGATCGGCAAGATGGAGGGCGCGGCGATTGCGGCGATGCAGGGCCGCGCACACCTTTATGAAGGCTATTCGCCGGCGGAAGCGGCTTTCCCGATGCGCGTGTTGCAGCGGCTGGGAATTCGCGCCGCGATCCTCACGAACGCCGCCGGCGCGATTCATCCGGATTTCCGTCCCGGCGAATTCGTGGTGATTCGAGACCACATCAATTTGCAGGGCGCAAATCCGCTGATCGGTGAGAACGACGAACGCTTCGGGCCGCGCTTCCCCGACATGACGGAGGCGTACTGGGAACCGTATCGAGTGATGGCGCTGGCCGAGGCGCGAAGGCTCGGCATCGCCGTCCACGAAGGGGTTTACGCAGCGGTCTTGGGACCGAGCTACGAAACTCCGGCGGAAATTGGCTATCTGAGAGCGATTGGCGCGGATCTGGCAGGGATGTCCACGGTTCCGGAGGCGATCGTGCTGCGGCACATGGGGATTCGCGTGCTGGGGATTTCGTGCGTCACAAACATGGCCGCGGGAATTTCTGGCGGAGCGATCCATCATGGCGAAGTGATCGAAACGGGCGAGCGCGCAAAAAGCCGGTTGGCCGCGCTGCTGCGCGCCGTGATCCCGCGAATTATCGAAGACACGCAATAGAGGCGATGGGGAGAAACACATGAGCGAGTACAGCACGCTGATTGCCGCGGCGAAGCAGGCGCGGGAGAATGCGCACGCGCCCTATTCCAATTTTCGCGTGGGCGCGGCGCTGCGGGCGAAGTCCGGGCGCATCTACACGGGCAGCAACATCGAGAGCGCGAGTTACGGCCTTACGTGCTGCGCGGAGCGCGTGGCCATTTTCAAAGCCCTTTCGGAGGGCGAACGCGGATTCGATGCCATGGCCGTGGTGGCGGATACGGAAAAGCTCACGCCGCCGTGCGGGGCGTGCCGGCAGATTCTATGGGAATTTTGCGGCGACCTGCCGGTGGTGCTGGCAAATCTCGCGGGAAAAGAGGAGCGCGAGAGCGCGGGGAAATTGCTGCCGCGACCGTTCGACTCCTCGTCTTTCTAGCGCCGTTCCAACCTATTGCAGCGAGGAATCCGCAGCTTGTTTCCAGCGAACGGCAGCTTGCCAGAGTCCGCCAAGTTTGCTCCATTTGGTTGGAACGGCACTAGCACGGGCTTGCGTCACCCCACGCCGAGCTTGCGCTTGCGGTGAAGCTTCACGGCCGACGAGCGGAGCGTATCGTTCACATTCTTGTTCGCGGTCAGCTTCACGAGATCGGTTGCCGTAAGCCGCGGAAACAGATGGAGGGAAACGTCCAGTGGAGTTTTCGGGTTGTTAACGAGGTTCCTCACGATGGCATAGCTCTTCATAAAAATGCGCGTGAGCGAAATGGAGCGAAGAATTTCCGATGAGAGATTGCTCATGGCCGCGAAGCTTTCGACTTCCGATTCGGTGAGCCGCGGCGATTGCAGCACGCACCTCTGCACCAGCTTATTTGGATCGCGGATCAGCAGCATGCGTTCGGAGCGGCCGCCCTTGAGCGCCAGAGTGAGCCGCTGGACCACGTTCATGTGCGCGACCTTTTGAGTGAGCGTCTCGCGCTTGACCGGGTCGGGTTCGATTTCCGCGGCGGCTTCCTCAATCTCGTTCATGGCCATCGCGCCTTTTTGCAATTCATCGAGCATGGCCCGCTGCTCCGCATTGGCGGCGGTGGACGCGGTGACGGCGATCACCAGTTGCGGATCGGAGGTAAAGCGTTCGAGGTTATCGAGCAGCGCCTGGATTCCCGCAACCGTAAGATTCCGCGCCACACGCGCGATGTGCGCCGCCGGGCATGCGCTATTCTTCGCGAGCGCATCGGCGACGCCGGCTTTTTCGCCGAGATTATCGGCACAATAGGCGAAGAGAAGAGGGTGGGCATCGTCGCGCGCGAGCGCCGCGACAAATGTATCCACGGACTGGGTCAGCAGGACGCTCTGGGCGCGCTCCGCAATTGCCGGATCGGGATCCGATGCCAGCACAGCCAGCAATTCCACGCGGTCTTCCGGGCTGAGGGGGACACTACCGGCGCAGATGGCCAGCTTTTGCTCGGGCCGCAAATGCCCGGAGCGGCTCTCCTCGCGCAAGGTGGAACTAATGGGCTCCTCCGGCGTCGGGGGTCAAATCTTTTCGCGCGAGCGTTACACTGCCCGGTTGTCCGGGAGCGCCCATGGACGCAACGGGTTGGCCATCGAGCTTCAAAGCCACGGCGCTTGCGTCGCTGGAAGTGATTTCGAAGCCGTCCTGAGCGTCGAAGAACTTCACGTCATCGGGATTTACGTGGCCGTCGAAGACCGTTGCACCATCGGCGACCACTTTTAGGTCGGCGGACTTTCCGGCGTCGATCTCGAGCATGAGAGCGTCCGCCGCGTCCGAAGAGGCCGGGGACTGCCGGGCGCTTGGCGCTGGAGAGCTGGGCGCCGGTGTGACGATGGCGGCGGAATCGTGCCGAGTTTTGTGCAGGTATTGCCAAATTTGCAGGCGGTAATGGTGGTAGGCAAACCAGCCGGCCGCGACGGCCACGGCGAGTATGGCGACGGCAACCGCGGCCGGCCGCCAGTTTCGTGTTCCTCGAGAGGGCGGATGTCCGGCGGCGCCGGCTTGCGCCTTTTCTTTTGTTTCCAGTTCGTATTCGGCGATGAGGCTGTCTTCATCGAGGCCCAGAAAGCGCGCCACGGAGCGGATGAACCCGCGATTGAACACGCCGCCGGGCAATCGGTCCCAATCCTCGTTCTCCAGTGCGACGAGGAAGCGGGTGCCGATGCGCGTGGCGGCGGAAATTTCTTCCAGGGTGACGCCGCGCATCTCGCGTTCGCGTTTCAGGTGATCGCCGAATGGTGTGGAAGACATTCGCAGGGTCCAGCAAAAAATATAGGCGTCGGTCGGGGGAGTGTCAATGCTGCCCGGGAACCGCCCGGAAACGGAAAGATGCAGGCCATTGGCCTTTCGGCAATCGAGCCATGATGCCCGTTGCAGCAGGGCAAAATGGTTCACTATAATGCGGGGGTTGCCTGAAGATCCCACGGACGCAGCCGAGCGCGCCCCCGCACAACCGATGCGAAGAGCTATCCATCCGAAACCGTTCCTGGGCCACGAAAGACGGAGCCATCCGGATGCAGGCCCCGTGGAAGGAAATGAAGTCACGCTGTTCCACGAACTTGGCAAGGCCCTCACTTCTTCCCTGCAGCTCGATCAAGTGCTGCGCACCATAATGGAAAAGATCAATGAAGTGCTGCGCCCCGACACGTGGTCGCTCCTGCTGATGGACCTGGAAAAAAACGAGCTTTATTTCCAGATCGCCACCGGGAAGGGCGCCGAAGCGCTGAAGAATGTGCGCATCAAGACGGGGCAGGGACTTGCGGGCTGGGTGGCGCAGACGGGCGAGGCGGTGGTCGTGCCCGACACGACCAAGGATTCCCGCTTCTTCGCGCAGGTGGACGAGAGAACCAAGATGGAAACGCGCTCCATCGTGGCCGTTCCGGTGCGCTTCCGGGAGCAGTGCCTCGGCGTGATCGAGCTGATCAACTGCATCGGCGAGGAAGGCTTCAGCCATCGGGACCTGGCGTTGCTCGAAGCGCTGGCTGACTACGCGGCCATCGCCATCGAAAATGCGCGGCACGTCCAGCGAATCCATGAACTGACGATCACGGACGATTGCACGACGCTCTACAACGCGCGGCATTTGAATTTCATGCTGGACACGGAAATTTACCGCTCGCATCGCTACGCCTTCGAGTTTTCGCTGATTTTCATCGACCTCGACCATTTCAAGAGCGTGAACGACACCTATGGGCATTTGATGGGCTCGAAGCTCCTCAATGAAATTGGCCAGGCCATCAAGGACAAATGCCGCATGATTGACCTGGCGTTCCGCTACGGCGGCGACGAGTTTGTCCTGCTGCTGCCGCAGACATCGAAGGAAAATGCCATGGGCGTGGCGCGGCGTCTGCATAAATTGATCCGCGAGATGGTGTGGCTGAAAGAGCCGGGCTTGAATATTCGCATCACGGCGAGCGTGGGCGTGGCCTCCTTTCCCGCGGATTCACGGACGAAGACCGAGCTTCTGCATCTGGCGGACGAAGCGATGTACCTGGTCAAGAACACGTCGCGCGATAGCGTGGCCGCCGCCGGCATGGGCATACTCTCTCAAGAATGACGAACGGCGGCCGCCCTCGCCGCCCCATGTTCTCCCCCTTTTGCGGCTGCACAAGTTCGGGGCGTTGCGGCTGTTGTTGTGCGGAAACCACACGCCTATAATCGGCGTCTAGCCAAAAAGGAGGGGAGTTCGCTGTGCGGAACCGGGAAGCAGCACGCTACGCGCGCGGTGCGGCTATGGCCGCCGGGCTAATTGTGCTGGTTGTGACGGGCGCCTACGTGGAGCGCGCCATCCGGCAGTCTCGCGCGCGGCACACCGCTCCACCGATGGTCTCCGTGGCCGTGGAGCACCAATCGAGCGCATTCTCCTTCAAGCAGGAAGAGAACGGCCGCACGCTATTTACGGTTCGTGCGTCCGAAGAGACCCAGTTCAAGGATGGGGGTCGCGCTGTTCTCGAAGATGTGTGGATCACGGTTTACGGCCGCGATGGAAACAGCAACGACAACATTCACACGCACGAGTGCAGCTACGAGCCGGAGACCGGCGCGGTGCGCTGCGCAGGCGAAGTGCAGATTGACGTCCAGGACGCCCATCCGGAGTCTGCGCAGCCGGCCGGGAAACCCATCGAAGTGAGGACGCGGAATCTTACGTTCAACCGCGAAACGGGCGAGGCTTCGACGCCCGCGCCCGTGGAATTCAGTTTCCCGGCGGGCGAGGGACGCGGCGTGGGCGTTGTCTATAGCACGCACGACGCGACCGTGCGCGTCGAGCACGCCGTGGAATTTGATATGGCCGCCTCGGAGCGGACGGGCGGCCTGCCGGTGCATATCACGGGCAGCAGTCTCGAAATCCTGCGCAAAGAACATCGCGTGGTGCTCGAGGGGCCGGTGATTGCGCGCCAGGGCGACCGTGAGCTTTCCGCGGACGATATTTCCGTCGGACTCGATTCGGATTTCCACGCCCAGGACGCAGTTGCCGAAGGCCATCCGGCGCTTCAGGCCAAGGAGCGCGGCGCGAAGTTTTCCGCTGCGGCCGGCAAATTCGAAGCGCTTCTGAGCCCGGCGGGCTGGATCGAACGCGTGATCGCCGATGGGAACGTCACAGGCAGCCGCCAGACGTCCGCGGGGACGGATCATTTTTCAGCCTCGCGCGTGGAATTTGCGATGCTCCCCGAACGCAATCTCATCAAGGATATGACCGCGGGCGGTGGTGTGGATGCCGACTCGCAACAGAACGGCAATTTCCAACTCCTGAAGACGGACGCCTTGCGCGTCACGTTCGCGCCCGGGCGGTCAACGGACCAGCAACGGGTGGAAAGCGCCGAAACGCTGGCGCCTGCCACGATTGAATCGAAAACCGGCGATGAAGACACGCAATTACGCGCCAAGGAATTCGTGGCGCAGGTGGGCGCTAAAGGACGCCTGGAGAAGTTGCTAGGACATTCCGGTGTGGAGGTTCGCAGGCAGGTCGGCAAAGCCGCGCCGCAGAGTGGCTCGGCTGAAGAATTGGCCGCAACATTCGCGGCCGGATCCGCATGGGCGACGCTCGATGAGAGCGGAAATGTCCGCCTGCAGCAGGACGACCGCCAAGTGACGGCCGCGCGGGCAAGAGTCGTCCGCTCGACGGGTGTGATTACTCTGGATGGTTCGCCCGTGCTCTCCGACTCGATGAGCCGGAGCACGGCTCGGAGTGTAGTCATCAACCAGGAATCCGGGGAGATCAGCGCCACGGGCGGCGTGGTTTCCACCTATCTTCCCACTTCCGAAAAGGACGCCATAAGCCTGGGCTCGGGCGCGGCTCACATCTCCTCCGACACGCTTTCCGGGTCCAACGCTTCGGGCCATGTGGTTTATGCCGGCCATGCGCGAATATGGCAGGGCGACTCAGTGCTGGATGCGGCTCAAATCGAACTTTGGCGCGACAAAAAGATGATGCAGGCCACGGGCGAAGTGGTTGCAGTGTTCCCGCAAGCATCAGGGTCATTGGCAATGCCCTCGGGTAAACCTTCGGCTCTGCAATCGAGCGGAAACTCTGGGCCCACACTGTGGAAGGTGTGCGCACCCACGCTCACCTATTGGAGCGATTTGGGGAAGGCGCATCTTGAGGGTGGCGTAACCGCCAGCTCCAGCCAGGGCTCGCTCGAATCGCGCACGCTCGATGTGTTTCTTGCTCCTGCCGGCGCAACGACGGCAACACCAACCGGCGCGGCCGGCTCCTCCATCGGCGGGGCGCGGCAGTTGGACCGGGTGCTGGCCCAGGGCGGGGTTGTGGTGAGGCAGGGCGACCGCCGGGCTATGGCGGAGCAGGCGGAGTACACCGCGGCGGATGAAAAATTCGTACTTTCAGGCGGGGACCCATCCATCACCGATGCTGGTAGCGACACAACCACGGGCCATTCGTTGACCTTCTTTGTTGCGAATGATACGATTTTGATTGATTCGCAAAATGGTTCGCGCACGCTGACCAAGCACCGGGTTGAGAAATGAACCGGCATGCTGAAACTCCAAGCCGCCGATTTGAGGAAATCGTACCGGGGCCGGAAGGTTGTGGATGACGTTACCCTGGAGATTCGACAGGGCGAGGTGGTTGGACTGCTCGGGCCGAACGGCGCGGGAAAAACCACGACGTTCTATATCCTGGTCGGTTTGGCGCGTCCGGACTATGGGCGTGTCTTGCTGGACGGCGAGGACATCACCGACTTCCCCATGTATTTGCGGGCCCGCAACGGCATCAGCTACCTTCCCCAAGAGCCCTCGGTCTTTCGTAAACTGACGGTCGAAGAGAATCTGCTCGCCATTCTGGAGACGCTGCCGGTGACTCCCGAGCAGAGGCGCGACCGCGTGGAGGAGTTATTGGCGCAGATGGGACTTGAGGGAGTGAGGCACAGCGGGGCATACATGCTCTCCGGGGGCGAGCGCAGGCGGCTGGAAATCGCGCGCTCGCTGGTGCTTTCTCCGTCCTTCGTGCTCCTCGACGAGCCTTTTGCGGGAATTGATCCATTGACGGTGCAAGACATTCAAAAAATTATCGCGGACCTGAGCGCGGCGGGGATCGGCGTCCTTGTAACCGACCACAATGTCCGGGACACACTTGCCGTTACGGACCGCGCCTACATCATCACCGCAGGAAAAATTTTCCGCGCCGGGACGCCCGCCGAGCTCTCCGCTGACGCTGAGGTGCGCCGCATATACCTGGGAGAAGGCTTCCGGCTGAACTGAACACGATGAACTGGCTCCAGCCCAAACTGAGTCTCCGCATCGCCCAGAAACAGATTCTGACGCCGGGCCTTGTGCAAATGGTCAGTGTGCTGGCGCTCAATCGCCTCGAGCTGCGCGAGATGATCAACCAGGAGATCATGGCGAACCCGGTTCTCGAAGAGATCGCCGAGGAAGGCACGGCGGCGGAGAGTTACACGGACGAGGCGTTTCTCAAGAAGGAAACCGAAAAAGTGCCTGAAACGGAAGCGGCCAATCCCTTCGATGAATTCGATTTCGGCTCTTTTTTCACGCAGTACCTCGATGCGGGCGCGGAGCGTTCGGCCAACGGCGAGCGGGAGGAAATCGAGAGGCCGTCGTTCGATAAGTTCCTTTCCTCGCCCGCGAGCCTTGCCGACCACCTCGAATGGCAACTGAGCGTCAGCATCTGCACCGAGACGGTCAGCAGAATCGCGGAAGCGATCGTCGGCAATCTGGACGAAAACGGATACCTCACGGCAACGCTCGACGAAATCGCGCAGTCCGGCAATTATTCCATGGAGGATGTGGAAGAGGCGCTGGCCATGGTGCAGGAATTCGATCCTCCCGGAACCGCCGCGCGCGACCTGCCGGAATGCCTGTTGCTGCAGCTCAAAGTACTCGATCCGCAGAACGTGCTCGCGCAGCAGATCATCACGGATCACCTGAAGCTCCTGCAGAATAACCAGCTGAAGGAGGTTGCCCGGGCGCTCAACCGGCCGGTGGAGCTCGTCAAGCGGGCTGTGGACGTGATCAAGCGGCTCGATCCGAAGCCCGGCCTGCGCTACAACAAGACGGAACCCCGGCTAGTCGAACCCGACGTTCAATTCCGCAAGGTGGATGGCGAATGGCAGGTGTTCATGAACGACGACGACTTGCCTCAGCTGCGCCTCAGTCCCACTTATCGGCGGCTGCTGGCGCGCGACGCGGCCGACCGCGACGTGCGCAATTATGTCAAGGAGCGCTTCACGGCCGCGATCCAGTTGATGAGGAATATCGAGCAGCGCAAGCATACGATTCTGCGGGTCTGCCATTCCATTCTGCGCCGCCAGGGCGATTTCCTCGATTACGGCCCCGACCAACTGAAACCGATGATGATCAAGGAGGTGGCGGAGGAGGTGGGCGTGCACCCCTCCACCGTTAGCCGCGCCGTGGCCAACAAGTATGTCCACACGCCGCAGGGCGTGCTGGAACTGCGCAGCTTCTTCTCGGAGTCCGTGAACGGGCCGCAAGGCGGAGCGATGTCGCTGCTCTCGCTGAAGCGGCGCGTGAAACAGATGATCGAGGAAGAGGACACCGCGCACCCGCTCACGGACGAACAGATCACTCTAAAACTCAGCCAGGAAGGCATTCACGTCACGCGCCGCACCGTGGCGAAATACCGCGAAGACCTGCGCATCCCAAGCACGCACCGCCGCCGGGTGAAGGCCTAACCCCCCGCTGCCGTGACACGCCCTGCCCGGAAACGCTCCCCTTCTAAAATCGGCGCCCGCCAGCTTGTAATCCTCACGGGCCTCTCCGGCTCAGGCAAAGGCTCCGTGCTGAACGCGTTCGAGGACCTCGGCTTTTACTGCGTGGATAATCTTCCCGTCGCGCTGATTCCCAGCTTTAGCGAACTTTATGACGAAGGCCGGGGCGAAATGGAACGGGCTGCCCTGCTGGTGGACGCGCGCGACCGCGACCTGGCTGAAAAGCTGCCGGAGATTTATCGCAAGCTCAGAGCCGAGCATCCCGCCACGCTGGTGTTCATCGAGGCAAGCAATGAAACCCTCATGCGCCGCTTTAGCGAAACGCGGCGCCCGCATCCCCTGGGGCATGACCTTTCCATCGCCGAGGGCGTGCGCGAGGAGCGGCGGCGCATGGCTCCCATCCGGCGGCTCGCCGATGTGGTGATAGACACGACGAAATTCAACGTGAACGAGCTGCGCCAGTTCATCCTGGACCGCTTCCAGAAGGCGGGACGGCGGCCGCTGCTTATTTCCGTGGTGAGCTTCGGCTTTCGCTACGGGATTCCGACGGACGCAGACCTGGTTTTCGACGTGCGCTTTCTGCCCAATCCCCATTTCATCCCGCGTCTGCAACCGCTCAGCGGCAAGGACGCTCGCGTGGCCCGGTATATTCGCTCCTTCCCGCAGACGGGCGAGTTCCTGCGCCGCATCCAAGGACTTCTCGGATATTTGATCCCGCACTACATCCGGGAAGGGAAAAGTTATCTGACCGTCGCCGTGGGGTGCACGGGCGGGCGGCACCGCTCCGTGGCTCTGGCGGAAGCGATTCGCCGCGATCTCGGCCGTAAAGGCTATGCGGCCAAGGTCGTGCATCGGGACCTCGATAAATCCATTTCGTGACGTTGCAAGCGGGTAACCCGGGACTCGTTGCACCTGCCGTGAGCCGGAAAATGATGTACAATCCCCCTGAATCCATACTGACATGTCAATCCTCACCTGTCCCGGCGAAGCTCCTAAAACAGCCGCACTCCGCCAATCCGAAAGCGACTTCCCTTCGCGAAAGTCCGCCACCGACTCGTGGGCCTTCCGGCATCGCGGTTTGATGGGCGGCGTGTGTCTGGTACCGGCAGCGCTGGCCGCTATTTTCTTGCCGCCCGCAGTCGCCGACGCGAGTCCTGCCGCATGGCTTCTCGATCTGCTCGGATGGACGCTCTTTCTCGGCTACGTCAGCATGCGCATCTGGGCCACGGTTTACATCGGCGGCTCGAAGGACGTCCTCCTGCAAACTTCCGGCCCCTATTCGATCACGCGAAATCCGCTCTATCTCGGCGGGTTGTGCTTCGCGCTTTCGGCTGCCTGCTTTCTAAAGAGCGTTTCTGTCATCGCGCTGACATTCGTAGCCGCGGGGATCTATCTTCGATGGGTGATTCCGGCTGAAGAGAAGGTCCTGGAGCGAATTTTCGGCCAAGCCTTCGTGGAATACAGGAGCCGCACTCCACGCCTTATACCGCGTCCGTCACTCTACCGGTCGGCTCCCACGGTCGAACTGAACCTGCGCGCGTTTCGCACCGAAGCCCAGCGCCTGTGGATCGCGTCGCTCGTGCCCTTCCTTGGTCTCCACGCCGCTCAGATTCACGATGCCCTCGCCCATTCTCGCTGGTTCCATTTGCGTTGATCGGTGCCGGTGAGGCGCACGGTTCCAGCATTTACGGCGCGGGTTCCCGGGGAACCGCCTGCAAATCCACTTCGTAGCGTTGCCAGCGGGCAAACCGGACCTCGTTGTGCCTGCCTGTGGCCAGACAATGCGGTACAATTCCGTAACCCAAGGTGGGGATGGCGCCCCGGTCCGTCGGAGGGACGCCTTCGGCGCAGGCTTGGATGAATTCGGGGATCTGTTTTTTCCTGGGGACCTGAGCGCATGGATGGCATTTCGCACATGAAAGAACGGGACGAAATCCGGCGTCTGCTTCGCTATCTGCGCCCCTATGCCGCGCTTTTCGCTCTGGGCATCGTATTGACCGCCATCATGGGCGCGGCGGATGGCCTGGTCTTTTTTTCCATCCGGCCGGCCATAGATGTGATTCTGAATCCGCAATCGACTGTGCAGAAGCTGGCTCTGTTTCAGGTTCCCGGAACGCAGCATATGATTTATCTGAATTCCTTTGTTCCCCACCGCATCCATCACGTTTGGTCCGTTCTGGCCGTGGCGTTGCTTTTGATCATGCTGATCAAGGGTTTCGCCGAATTTTTCGGCATCACTCTGATCCAGTTTGTGGGCCTTTCCGGAATCACCGATCTTAGGAACGAGGTGTACGCCAGAGTCGTGCAACAGCCAGCGGGGTTCTTCCAGGATAATCCAGTCGGGCGGGTGATGTCCGCGGTGATCAGCGACATCGAACAGATGAGGGCCGCATTTTCCGACTATCTTGCCGATTTCTTCCGCCAGGCTTTCACGTTCGCCGCTTGCGTGGTGGTTCTGCTCTCTATGAACTGGAAGATGGCTGTCTTCTCCGCGGTTTTGATTCCGTTGGTCATTTGGCCGGTGGGCAAGCTGGGGCGCAAGATTCGCCATTCCGTCGAAAAGAGCCGTTCGCGTCTGGCCGACCTCAGCCAGATATTGCAGGAAACCATCAGCGGCAACCGCGTGGTAAAGGCCTTCGGGATGGAAGGATTCGAAATCCGAAAGTTTCGCGATGCCGCCCGGAATTTGCTGCGTGAGAATATGCGCTGGATTCGCGCCTATACAGCCACTCCGCCACTCATGGATTTGCTGAGCGTTGCAGTGGTCGCGATGGTCCTGCTCTACGCGCGGGAGCAAGTCAAATTCGGGCGGATGACCGTGGGAGTGTTCATGGCTTTTGTTGTCGCTCTCTTGAGCGCGTACGCTCCAGTCAAGCGCATTGGCGGGATTTATCAGCTGTTTCATCAAACTTTGGGAATGTCCTTCCGGGTCTTCGCTTTTCTCGATTTGCCGCAAGAGACCATGGAGGAGCCGGGCGCGAAGGTGCTTCCGCGATTTTCGAAGTCCATCGAATTTCGCCGCGCCGGCTTCGCCTACGATGGCGGACCGCCTATTCTCACGCACATTGATCTGGAAGTTCCGGCCGGGGCCGTGGTCGCCATCGTGGGGTCGAGCGGCGCAGGGAAAACCACGCTTGTGAATCTCCTGCCGCGATTCTACACGGCGACGGCGGGATCGGTTCGCGTGGATGGCTACGATGTGCGCGAGGTTACGCTGCGCTCCCTGCGCGAACAGATGGCCATCGTCACGCAGGAGACCATCCTTTTCAACGACACGATCTGGAATAATCTCTGCTATGGACGCCCGGACATGCCGGAAGAAAAAGTGATTGCCGCGGCGCAAGCCGCGCTGGCGCACGACTTTATCACGCAGATGCCGCAGGGCTATCGTACGCTCATTGGCGACCGCGGCCAGCGGCTCTCCGGAGGCCAGCGGCAGCGCCTGGCGATTGCCCGTGCACTGCTGAAGGACGCGCCGATATTAATTCTGGATGAGGCCACGTCGGAGCTCGATTCGGAATCCGAGATGCTCGTTCAGGACGCGCTGAACAATCTCATGGTTGGGCGTACGGTTTTCGTCATCGCGCACCGGCTTTCAACGGTCCGCCGCGCAGACATGATTGCGGTGCTGAATCGCGGCAGAATCCGGGAGTGCGGAACGCACGAAGAACTTCTTGAACGCGGCGGGATTTACGCGCGGCTTTACGAAGTGCAATTCCGCGATGCCGAGCCGGCCTCGCGCACGGCAGGTCCGGTGCAACCATGACCATGCGCGGCGCAGTTTCACCATCCCTCAAGCCGAATCCGCCGGAAGCGCCGGCCGCGGGCCGGAAATCCCTGCGGTCCATGACCGGCTATGCGCAGGCGCAGGCCGTGGAGAACGGCTGGAGCCTGCGCATCTCCGTGCGCAGCGTGAATCACCGGTTTCTCGACTTGCGTCTGCATGTCCCCGAGGGTTTCGAGCCGGTCGAGCCGCGCATCCGCCAAATCGTTCGCGAGCGTGTGCGGCGCGGACACCTCGATGTAACCTTGCACTTTGAGCTGGCGGGCGCCGCAGCCATCGGAATCAATCAGGACATCGCGGCGGCCTACATGCAGGCCGTGAACTCGCTCCGAAAACAGTTCGGCATCCAGGCGGAGCCGGATTTGGCGTCCCTTCTTCGCTTGCCCGGTGTGATCGGGCCTCCGGCGGCGTCGCTCGATCAGGAGATGGCGCGGCTGGAAGCGGCCGTAGCGCGATGCCTGAACGAGGCGCTCGATACACTCGACCGCATGCGGGAACGGGAAGCCGACGCCTTGCGGGAAGAAATGGCTCCGCGCCTTGGCAGCATCGCGCGCCTGGCATCGAAGGTGGCGGTGCTCGCCGAGCGCGCGCGACCTGCATTCGCGCGCCGGCTCGAATCGCGCCTGAAGGAACTCCTCGGCGAAACGCAGCTCGACCCCGCGCGGCTTGCCCAGGAGGCCGCACTGGCCGCCGAACGCAGCGACGTGTCGGAGGAGCTGGCGCGGCTCGGAAGCCACGTCCGGCAATTTGACTCGCTCCTGACCGGCGCGCCGGACGCGGGCAAGAAAATGGATTTTTTGCTGCAAGAAATGCAGCGCGAGGCGAATACGCTGCTATCGAAGACTCCTGGCGTCGAAGCCGACGGCCTGGAAATCACCGGGCTCGCGCTGGAAATAAAATCCGAAATCGAAAAACTCAGGGAACAGGTGCAGAACATCGAATGAGCCCATCAGAACCCCTGGTCCTGATCGTTTCCGGACCTTCCGGTTCGGGAAAATCCACGCTGGTGCGGAAGATTCTGGAGCTGCCGGGCACGATGCTGTCTGTTTCGTGCACCACACGCCCGCCGCGCGAGACGGAAAGCGACGGCAAGTGGTACAATTTCCTCTCCGAAAGCGAATTCCATCGGATGGTGGAGCGGGGGGAATTTCTCGAATACGCGCAGGTGTTCGGCAAGAATTGGTACGGCACGCCGAAAAAATGGATCGCCGAAGCGCGGGCGCAAAACAAGGACCTGGTTCTTGAAATTGACGTGCAGGGCGCGTTGCAGGTGAAGCAGAAGCTGCCGGGCGCCGTGGCCATCTTCGTCCTTCCGCCATCGCGGGCCGAGCTCGAACGCCGCATCCGGGCGCGCGGCCAGGATTCGGAAGACGAAATTCACCGGCGGCTGGAACGCGCGCGACAGGAAATGCTGAACTACAGCAGCTACGATTTCGGCGTCATCAACGACGATATCGAGCGCGCGGGCCGGGAAGTGCAGGCCGTCGCGCTGGGCTCGCGCTGCCGCATGGCGCGGAACGAAGATCGGATTCGAGAAATTTTGAAGTCCTTTGGAGGCTGACCTTCTCATGGCTGTTCTCACACAAGCGCCGGAAAGCCAGTTTGCATACGTCGTGGTCGTCGCGCGGCGCGCCCGGCAATTGATGATGGGCGGGCGGCCCCTGGTGGACAATCCGAAGTCGCGCAAGGTGTCGCGCATCGCGGAGGAAGAATTGCAGAAGGGCCTGCTCGAATACCAGTTGCCGGAAGTGCCGGGAGAGTCGGAAGACGCGGACGGAAAACGGCGGAAATGATTTTCGGCGGTTGCCGCGACCGCCTCACTCGCCCGCGCATCGCATGGTATTGAGGAGAGTGCTTTTGGCGGCCGCCGTTCGGCGGGCGTTTCTGTTGGTGCATTATGAAAATTGTCCTGGGCGTAACCGGCGGCGTGGCTGCTTATAAAGCGGCGGAACTCGTCCGCCGCCTGCAGCAGGAAAAGCTCGACGTGCAGGTGGTGATGACGCGCGCGGCCCGGGAATTCATCACGCCGCTCACGTTCGCCGCGCTCACGGGGAGGAAAGTGATCACCGAGATGTTCGGCGCCGATGAGGCGGCGCCGGCGAACGTGGAAAGCGCGATCGAGCACATCGCCGTGGCCCAGCGGATGGATCTGCTGCTTGTGGCGCCCGCGACCGCCGATATTCTGGGCAAATTCGCGCACGGCATCGCCGACGATTTCCTCTCGACTCTGTATCTCGCCACGAAGGCTCCCGTCGTCGTTGCGCCGGCCATGAACGTCAACATGTGGGAGCATCCCGCGACGCAGGAAAATCTGGCGGCGTTGCGGGCGCGCGGCGTGCACGTGGTCGAGCCTGACGAAGGGTACCTCGCTTGCGGGATGACGGGCGCGGGGCGTCTGGCCGCGACGGAGACCATCGTCAAAAAAGTATGCGCCCTGCTGGGTCTTCGGCGCGACCTCGAGGGCCAGACCGTGGTGGTCACGGCCGGGCCAACCTGCGAAGACCTTGATCCCGTGCGCTTCCTCACGAACCGGTCGTCCGGCAAAATGGGATACGCGCTGGCGGAGGCGGCGGTTCGCCGCGGAGCGCACACCGTGCTGGTGAGCGGTCCGGCGGATTTGCAAATCCCCGAAGGCGCCGATTGGGTCCCCGTGCGCACGACGGAGGAAATGCGCAGCGCAGTGCTTGAGCGCGCCGCGCAGGCGAATATCGTGATTATGGCCGCGGCCGTGGCGGATTATCGCCCCGTTGCTGTGCAGGCGCAGAAGCTCCGCCGAGGCGAGGAACGGCTCACGCTCGAATTCGAGCCTACGCCCGATATTCTTGCCGAACTGGGCCGCGCGCCAGACCCGAAGCTGAGCCGGCGCATTCTCGTCGGCTTCGCGGCGGAGACTGGGCGTGTGGCTGAAAATGCGCGCTCGAAGCTGGCGAGCAAGGGCGCGGACATGATTGTGGCCAACGATGTGACGCAGGAGGGCGCCGGCTTCGGCACGGACACGAACATCGTCACGCTGTTTTTCCGCGATGGGCGCGAGGTTCCGCTGCCCAAGCTCAGCAAGTTCGAAATCGCCAACCGCATCCTCGATCATATCCTGGAAATTCAGCAGCGCTCGAAGCAAGGTTCCCCCGTATCGTGAAATGAAAGGCGCGCAATTTTCCCCTTTCGCGCGGATGCTTCTGGCCGTCCCGCTTCTCGGCGGGATGTTTCTCACCGGCGGCGGAATTCAAACCCAGGCCCAGCAAGCGAACCACGAGGCCCGCGATCTCGCGTCCCCTCTGGCTGAAGTCAAGCCCGAGGCAGTGGGATTTTCCTCCGACCGGCTCGGGCGTCTGGATGCGCTCATGCAACGGGAGGTGGAGGAGAAGCAGTTCGCCGGCATCGTCACCGTGCTCGCGCGGCACGGCAAAGTAGTCGAGTACGAAGCCTACGGCAAGAAGGACCTCTCGAGCGGCGCGCCGATGACGAAAGACACGATCTTCCGCGTTTATTCCATGACCAAGCCGGTCACCTGCGTGGCCATGATGATCCTCTACGAGGAAGGCAAATGGCTGCCTTCCGATCCGATTTCGAAATATATTCCCGAATTCGCCCATCTGAAGGTTTTCAAGGGCGTGGATCAGGACGGCAAGCTGTTTCTGGAGGACCCCGTCCACCCCCCGACCATGGGCGAGCTGATGACCCACACCGCGGGCTTCACCTACGGACAATTCGGCGATACCCCGGTTCACAAGATGTATCGCGACCAGCACGTTCAGGATTCCGGTTCGCTTCAGGAGATGATTGACAAGCTTGCGAAAATTCCCTTGCTCTATCAGCCGGGAACGCGTTGGGTTTACAGCATGTCCGTGGACATTCAGGGCTATATCGTCGAAAAACTTTCGGGCGAGTCCTTGCCCGATTTCATGCGCGAACATATTTTCGAGCCGCTGGGAATGAAGGACACCGGATTTTATGTGCCGGCGGAAAAGAGAGGCCGGTTCGCCACTCTGTATCGAGCCGATGAGAAGGGCGAATTGATATCCGAAGCGACCGCATTCGGGCCGGCCAGCGATTATTCCGCGCAGCCGGGGATGGCGTCGGGTGGCGGCGGCCTGGTCTCGACCGCGCGCGATTATATGCGGTTCGCCCAGATGCTTCTCGATGGCGGCCAGCTTGATGGCGTGCGCATTCTGGCGCCCGCCACGGTGAAGCTGATGACCTCGAACCATCTCTCGCCCAGCTTGATGACCGGCGAATTTGGAATCGGCCACTTTCAGATGAAGGCCGGTTTCGGATATGGATTCGACGTGGGGGTCTTCACCGATGCCATGCAGGACGATACTCCAGTGGGCCAGGGCACTTTCACGTGGGATGGAGCCGCGGCCACGTGGTTCTGGGTGGACCCGACGAACGATATCGCGTTCGTCGGCATGGTGCAGCGAAGGCTGGCCCCCGGAACTCCCGAACTCGGGGAGCTGAGCCGCGTGACTGTGCTCCAGGCGCTTGTTGATCCCCACATGTGATAAAAGATGTGGGCGAGAAGTGACTGCGTCCATGAAAAGGGGCATGTGATGGATTCGGCCAGCCGTTCGCGCGTGGAAGCGTGGCTTCGTTACAGCGAAGGTCTCGGCCTGGGGCCCTACTATCGCGATCGCGCGCCGCAGCTTGCCGCTCAAACGCCAACTAGCGGTGAAATTTCTGTCCGCGCGGAGACGGTGCCTCTTGCGCCAGCGGCGGCCGCGCGCGTTCGAGTCCCTGTCTTCGGAGCCGCGCAGAAGCCGGCGCCTGCGGCTCCTTTCGTTCCGGTGGCGGCGGGTCCGTCGCTCTTTGAAGCAGCCGAGCGCATCGAAGGCGACACGCTCGAAAAAATTCGCGAAGATATCGGCGATTGCACTCGTTGCCGCTTGCACAAGGCGCGCACGAACATCGTCTATGGCGTGGGAAATCCGAAAGCGGAGCTTGTTTTCGTGGGGGAAGGCCCGGGCCGCGATGAAGACGTGCAGGGCGAGCCGTTCGTGGGCCGCGCGGGAAAATTGCTCACGCAGATGATCGAAGCGATGGGGCTGCACCGGCAGGATGTGTACATCTGCAACGTGGTGAAATGCCGGCCACCGGAAAACCGCCTGCCCGAAAAGGACGAAATCGCCACCTGCTCGCCCTTTCTGATTCGCCAGCTTGCCGCGATCGGGCCGAAAGTGATTTGCTGCCTCGGGGCTTGCGCCGCGCAGACGCTGCTCGAAACCAATCAGGGCATTTCTCGCTTCCGCGGCGAGTGGTTCGATTTTCGCGGCTCGAAACTGATCGCCACGTATCATCCCGCCTACCTGCTCCGCAATCCGAACGCGAAGGGCGAAGTCTGGAAAGATTTGCAGAAGGTGATGGCTGTGCTCGGCCTCGAGACGAAGAAGAAGGGGGCAGCGAGCCCATGACGAGGGCAATTGAGGTTGTTGAGATTATCGTCAAGCGTGCTCCGCGATCACGCCGCGAAGGCCGCGTGCGTGTTCTCGCCTTGAGGTGACATCCGGAGCGAAACTAAGGGAAGGGCAATGCTCGGGCAATTATTCAGAGGGTTTCAGCTTTTACATGGTGTGCTATTCGCTCTCAGCGCAATTGGGTTCTTCATCTTCTGGGTGCGCACACGATTCTGGCTGCCCAAATACGCCCATGTTCTGGCGGCTATCGCTTTTGCTGTTGGACTTTGGGTCGCCAGCACTGCGCCACCTGACGCGCCGATCGGTAAGAGTGGTGAAATTGCTAAGGTCCTCTTGGCGCTGGCACTTCCGGCGATTGTCTATTTTTTCTTTGTGTTCTATGGCGGACAGCGCGCGGCTTTCAAACGCCGCTTTGAAAGGCCCACGCCCTGTCCCTACTGTAAGTTACCTGTCAAGACTCTTCAAACTGGACTCGGTGCCACTGATTCAATGACTTCCGGCGTCCGCCGACAATGTCCTCATTGTGGCCATCCCCTCATATAGCACTCGGTTTCAGCAGGCGGCAAAGCAGCGCTAACCGAATGGCATTCTCAAGGCGTGGCGAGAGAATATGAAGCGGAGACAAAAGCCTCGCCCCGCAGGATCGGGGCGAGCTACATAGAGGCGGTAGGCGGGAGCAAAGGCAAGAGCAAGATGCCGCGCTGAAGGCCGCGGCGCTACATTCAAACCTTAACAGCAAGCAAGATGCCAGCCTACGCGATGAATCCGCTTCGGCGCGGCAGGCCCGCCTGCAATTCGAGGCGGCCGCTACGTGGGCAAGAAGCAGATCCCTCGTCGTCCGCCTCGGCGGACTCCGTCGGGATGACACCGCGATTGAATTGGCAGGAGCGGGGGCTGATACACTAGGGCGCGGTTATGGCTGCGCGCTACTGCGAAGTTGCTCTACCGGTTCCGCTGCGCTCGACGTTCACGTACGCGGTGCCTGCGGCGCTTGACGGCGAGGCGCTTGTCGGGCGGCGCGTCGTGGTTCCTTTTCGCAATCGCGCGATGATTGGCGTGGGACTGGCCGAATCGGACTGCCCGCCGGACATGGCGCGCGCGAAATCGCTCCTCAAATCACCTGACCTCTCACCTGTTAAAACCTCTATAAGAGAAATTTCCGGGCTGATGGACACGGTCCCGGCGCTTCCAGGAAAACTCATCGAGCTGGGGCAGTGGATGAGCCGCTACTACCTTGCGCCCATCGGCGAAACATTTCGCGCCATGCTCCCGCCTGAAATCGAGCTGCGGCACGACCGCGAATATTGGCTCACGGACGCGGGCCGCGCGTATCTGGAAGAACTTTCGAGCGGCGAAGAAGTCACGGCTACCGAAGCGCTTGAACGAGATCTGCTTCAGCACTTCGATGCTGAGCACGAAGCCATAGCGTCCGCGCGCGTGTCTGGTGGCGAAGCGGCGGCGGAAAAACTGGTGCGGCGCGGATATCTGGGTGCGCGCGAAGTGCTGCGCAAGCGCAAGACGCGCATGCAGAAGATTGTCGCGTGGAACCCCACCTACGCGATGGATCCGCTTCGGGGGGCAGGCCCGACCTACGCGGAGTCCGCTGCGGAGGACAGGCCTGGCCTACGCGACGAATCCATTGCGGGCAGGCCCCACCTATGCGATGAACCTGCTCCGCAGAATCTTTCGGAGTCCAAAAGGCGGACTTCGGCGGGCAGGTCCGGCGCGAGCGGCGCCGAGGAGCGCATTCGCGAATTTCTCACGGCGACTCGTGGGCCTGTGCCGATTGGCCTGCTGATGAAGAAAGCGGAGGCTTCGCGCGCAATCGTCGAGCGGCTCGCGAAAAAGGGGCGGCTGCTAATTTGGGAAGAACCGCTCACGACCGGCGAAGATCCCTGGGACACGGACTTCGTTCCTCCCGCGAATGAGCTGAACGAGGAGCAAAAAGTTGCGCTCGAAGAAATCCGCGGCTGGCTGGCGTTTGACTCACCTGTCCAGGGGGGCAAATTCACCGCCGGGCTGCTGCACGGCGTGACGGGAAGCGGCAAGACGGAGGTCTATCTGGGCGCGATCGAAGCGGCACTCGCGCGCGGGAAGACGGCGATGGTGCTGGTGCCGGAAATTGCGCTGACGCTGTGGATGAGCCGTCTGGTGCGCGCGCGGTTCGGCGCGGGCGTCGCGGTGCTGCACAGCGGCTTGCCGGAGAGCGAGCGCGCGCGGGAATGGTGGCGGGTGCGGCACGGAGAGGCGCGCGTGGTGGCAGGGACGCGGTCGGCCGTTTTCGCGCCGCTCGAAAACGTGGGACTAATCATCGTGGACGAAGAGCAGGAGTCGAGCTACAAGCAGGAGGAAACGCCGCGCTACAACGGCCGCGACGTGGCCGTGTATCGCGCGCGGTTGGAGGGGGCCGTGGCGCTGCTGGGGTCGGCCACGCCTTCGATTGAGACGTACTACAACGCGCGCGCGGGAAAATATCGCCTGCTGACGCTCGCCGCGCGAGTGGCGAACCGTCCGATGGCGCGAGTGCGCATCGTGGACCTGCGCGAGGAATTTCGGGCGCGGCATAAAGCGGCGCCCGTTTCGGAAGCGCTACGCGAAGCGCTCGCGCTGCGGCTCGAGGAGGGCACGCAGGCGATGGTGCTGATCAACCGGCGCGGCTATTCCTGGTCGCTGCTGTGCCGGAGCTGCGGCGCATTCGTGCAGTGCGAGAATTGCAGCATCGCGCTGACGTATCACAAAAGCCGCGGGCGCCTTGAATGCCACTATTGCGGCTACGGGGTGCGTCCAGCGAAGCAGTGCCCGAAGTGCCGCGGCGAATACATGTACTTCGTGGGCGATGGCGCGGAGCGCGTGGAGGAATATCTCAAGGAAACATTCCCGCGGGCGCGCATCGCGCGGCTCGACCGCGATACGGTCCGCACCAAGCGCGAATACCAGCAGGTGCTGGGCGCCTTCGCCAAGGGCGAGATCGATATTTTGGTGGGGACGCAGATGGTGGCGAAGGGCCACGATTTCGAGCGCGTGACGCTGGTGGGCGTGGTGGCCGCCGATCTCGCGCTGGGGCGGCCGGATTTTCGCGCCGCCGAGCGGACGTTTCAATTGCTCACGCAGGTGGCGGGGCGCGCGGGGCGAGGCGCGCTCGCGGGCGAAGTGCTCGTCGAGACGTATTATCCGGAGCACTATGCGATTGAGTGCGCGGCGCGGCAGGATTTCATTTCGTTTTACGAGAAGGAGGCGCACTTCCGGCGGATTCTGCACTATCCGCCGTTTGCGGCGCTCGCGAACGTGGTGGTGCGCGACCGCAAAATCGAAAATGCGATTCGGTGGTCGCGCGCGCTCGCGGGATATTTCGCGCCATTCGAAAAGCGCGGCGTGAAGGTGCTGGGTCCCGCAGCGGCGCCGTTGGCGCGGCTGCGGCGCGATTATCGCTTTCAATTCGTGCTGAAGTCGCCCGAGCGCGCGTCGCTCGCGAAGGCGCTCGCCGGGTGCCTGGATTTCAGCGCCGCGAAGGAAATTCCCGCGGCGGCCGTGATTGTGGACGTGGACCCGGCGAGCCTGAGTTAGGCGAGATTCGAGCGGGGCGTCAAGGATTGGCCGCGGGCCAGGGCGTGAAGCACAGCAGAAAAATCACGAGCGCGGCAACGGCCCAGGCGCGGCGGGAAGGGTCGAGCGGGCGCCAACGGTCCATGATGGGCGGATGGCGAAAGCGCAGGGAGAGAATAATGGTGACCGCGCCCCAAAGGAGCCAGCCGCGCCAGCAGAAAATTCCGAGAGCGAAGAGCGCGAGCGCCACGGCCAGCGAAATGCGGTGATGAAGCGAGCTGGCCACGCTGAAGACGATGTGCCCTCCATCGAGCTGCCACACGGGGAGCAGATTGAGGCCGGTGACGAAGAGTCCCACCCAAGCCGCGCCGCCTACGGGAGAGAGCAGCACCCAGGCCGGGTTCACGTGGGGATGAAACAGCGTCGCGAGAAGCCGCAGCGCCGGCAGATTGCCGAAGAAGAGGACTGCGTTATCCTGCGCGCCCGGAACAATTTTAGAAGTGGCCACGGCAATGGCGAGCGCGGGCAGGGCGATCGACGAATCCGGCGACCGGTCCCGAGAGGCCCACGTCGAAAAGCGCGCGGCGCGTGGTGATCGGCGAGCGGATGCGGATGAACGCGCCGAAGGTGCCGAAGAGCGTGGGTGCAGGAATGAAATAGGGATAGCTCGCGTCAATGCCATAAAGTTTGCAGGCGAAAAAATGGCCGAGTTCGTGGGCCAGCAGAATGGCCAGCAGCGTGAAGGAAAAAGGAATTCCGAGCGCGAGAAGCTGCGGATGCTCGAAGGGAATCAACATCATGGCGAAGGGATTGGCGTCGCCTGAGAATGGTGGCCGATTGTGCGCGTAAGACAGCGCGAATTCCGAACCCACGGCGAGCGTGGAAGCAAGCGTCAGCAAAAAAAGAATCAACGCAGGCCACAGTGGGCGACGCCGCGGCCGGATGGGCGGAAGGATCGCGAAAGGCGGGTAGCGCGGGTCGAGGACTTCGACGGGGATGGGAACGCTACTCCCGCTGCCATCGTCGCCGTTTGTACCGCTGCGGATATTCATGGCCATTGGATGCGCCTCCGGGCGGAATCGGCGCGCATGCGAAATAATTCGTGCGCGGGAGCGCGTAGCGGCAGGCCCGCCGCAGCGGGTAAACGAAGTGTCAGGATTTGGCGCGCGCAACGGGAAGCGCTTGAAGTTCCTTGCCGGGCTTGAAGCGGACCGCCTTTCCCGGCGGGATGCTGACCTGTTGTCCGGTGCGCGGATTGCGGCCGATGCCCGTCTTGCGCGGCTTGACGTTGAAGACGCCGAAGCGGCGAAGTTCGATGCGTTCTCCGCGGCCGAGAGCATTCTTCATGGCCTCGAAGACGGTCTCCACGGCGTGTTCGGCTTTGGTCCTGGTGATGCTGGTCTTTTGTACGATGGCGTTGACGATGTCAAGCTTGATCACACAATCCTCCCGGCTGCGCAAACCCATGCTAGACAGGGAGTTGCAGGTTGTCAAGCGCGGCGCCGTATAATAAACTGCGCCGCCCGCGGGGAAGCCGCGCGGTCCGGTGCAGCGCGGCACGGCTTTGCTTACTACGCCGAGAACCGCGGCCCGTGTGCGAGAGAACTTCAACATCTCCGCCCTTCCGGAAGATGCGCTCGACGAAATCAATCGAATTCAAACTAGACAGAGGCTCAATGAAGTGGTGAAAACCGGCGTTTCGGGTTTCACTCCACAACGGAGATGAACATGGAAGCGAAACCGCAGCCAGAGCAGAACATGCAAGAGGAACAAATCCGTGCGGCGCTGGATCAGCATTGGGCGGCGTCCGATGCCAACGATTTCGAAACGGAGCACCGCATCTATCACGAGGACGCGGTGCTGGAATACCCGCAGTCAGGCGAGCGAACCCGCGGTCGATCCAACATACAGAACCAGCGCGCCAGTCAGCCGAGCAAAAAGCGGTTTTCTATCCGACGAATCATTGGCAGCGGTGAGCTTTGGGTCACCGAATTCATCCTGACATATGACGGCAAGCCGTCCTACACCGTGAGCATCATGGAGTTCAGGGGCGACAAGGTTGCGCGGGAAATACAGTACTTTGCGGATCCATTCGTGGCTCCCGCATTCCGCGCTCAATGGGTGGAACAAATGGACCCGCACTCTGAATGAACCGAGGCTCGCCCGTCCCCGCGCTCGCTCGACTCGGCCGCGGGTCATTCACGGATAAGAGCCGGGCACTGAAAACAGCCGAGGCATTTTTCAATCTGCCCCGCTGATGGCTATTGGCGCAGTTTCCTGGGGCCGCTCACGTGCGCATTGCCGCGTTCGTAAAAACGCAACAGCCGATCTGCGTCGCGGGTGATGCCGATGCGCACACTTTTACCGATCGTGCCAGTCCTTTGCGCGGTTGCCGCCAGCCAAAGCGGGCCGGCAGCGCACAAGTCCAATCCGTCTTGCCGGAGATCAATCTGCAATGCCTTGGTCAATCGCCCCGGACCTCTGCCGAGGTCGGCCAGGCGTGTCGTGCCGCAAGAACCGGCCATCCATTCGATCCCTTCCAGCGGTTCGACGCCGCGCAACAGAACTCCGCCACCAACCCCGGGCGCCTCGCTCGTCACGTTCATCAGGAACGACGACCCATAAGTGAAATACACATACGCGTGTCCTCGTTTTAGAAAGAGAGAGCGATTGCGCCGGGTCATTCCACGGAATGCATGTCCGGCTGCGTCACCGACTGGATAGGCTTCCGTTTCGACGATGCGCCCGCTTAACCTGCCGGAGTCAATGTCATGGACCACGACTTTGCCGATCAAATAGCGCGCCAACTCCACGGTATCCACAGGAAGCTCCGCCCGACGTAGACGCCGCAGCCGACGAACGAAACTGGTTTGAACTGGGAGCCTCAATTTCGACGATAGCTTGCCTCAGCCCTGCGCCTAGCCTCCGGAGAAGAATCTCTTGAAGCCAGCCCAGAAGCCGCCCTTCTTTTTCTGCTGGCTTTGCGACTGCGGCGGGGAGCCCCCTTCTCCCAGCGCCTGTCGAACGGCTGAGGCGAGTTCCGGGACGGCTACATGGCCGTCGAAGTCCCATTCCGGATCGACGCGCGCCTTGCGCGCCAGCAGAATCACGTCCGGACCCATGTCTGGTGGCATAGGTGCGGAAGCTGAAAATACGAGCACCGGCAGAACCATATTATTCGCCTGCTCGGAAACGGACGGCGCAGCCGGTGATGTATCCTGCCGCGAGCGAGCGATGGGATGAGACTCATTGGCGGGGGCGAGAATGCTCGACTCGGCGGGCGGCTCGGTCGTAAGCGGCTGCGGATTTTTCGCGGGAGAAATCTCGGGCTGCGGCGTTGCCGACGCCCTCTCAACCGGCTTCGAGGCAGGCTCCTCTTCAGGCTTTGGTGCCGACGGTTCACTCACCTCGCAATGGCAGCTCTCCGCCGCTCCCGCCACGGGAGCGAGTTTTCCCGAGGCCAGAGAGAATTCCCCCGCCTGCGGGACGACTAGCTTCTCGCCCGTGAACTGCTGTTCGAGCTGGATCGCGCCGCTATCCGCGAGCACGCACAGGGAGGCGTCCAGGCCGAGGCTCACGGTAACGTTTCGCGCGGCGTCTTCGATTCCGAGCGGCGTGGCGATGATCGTGGGCGTGAAAATTCGCAGCGCGGCCGATGCCGGAAGCTGCGCGTGCACGGTTCCGAAACTCAGCGCGAGAGTAATCGCGCCGCCAGACTGCAACACCGTGAATTTCGACGGGCCGCAAATATCGAGGTAACCGCCTTTGGCGAGCGTCATGCGCGCCTGGCCCGAATGGACCGTCACGACGCTGCCGTTCACGACGGAAATGCCTGGCGCAGACGTGGGTTCGCCGATGCCCGCGGCCGTCCCGCTTTCCACGGAAACGTCCGAGCCCTCCACGCGCCCAATAACTCCCGGCGGGGCATCTTGCGCCCGCGTAGGAGCGAGGCACAAAAGTGCGGCCAGCACAAAGGCAGCCATGCCGCAGACGGCGAAGGAAGAGACGCCGCCAACCGCTCGCGCGAATGGGAGCCGGGAGCGCATCGAAACCCCTATACTATATGGCCGTGGACCACGCCACAACATCCGCTGCGCCGGAACCCGGCGAAGGAATTACCGGCGCATCCGAAGTTCGCGCGTCGCATCTTTCGCGCTGGCGCAGGATGCAGATTCCCATCATCGCCTGGGCGGTCTATTGGACCGTGCGGCTGATAGGCCCAACGCTGCGCCTCGAAGTGATCGGCGTCCACAACGCGGTGCAGATTCGCAGCGCAGGCGAGCCGGGAATCGGCGCGTTCTGGCACCGGTGCATTTTCCCGGCGGTGTGGATCTGGCGCGGCCGCGGCATCGTGGTGCTGAACACGGTCCATTTCGACGGCCAGTGGACGCGGCGCGTCGTCGAACGCCTCGGCTTCGGCACGGCGCAGGGAAGCTCGACGCGCGGGGGCGTCGAGGGCCTCACGGCGATGGCCCGGTATCTCGATGCGGGCCGCCACGTGGCGTTCACGATTGATGGCCCGCGCGGCCCGCGCTATGTGGCCAAGCCCGGCCCCGTGATTCTGGCGCGACGCACGGGACGGCCCATCTCCGTATTCCATATCGGACTCGAGCGGGCGCACACATTCAAAAAATCCTGGGACCTATTTCGATTGCCGTATCCGTTCTCTCGCGCCGTGATGTTCGTGGCGCCGCCCATACGCGTTCCCACCGATGCGGATAGCGAAACGATGAAGCGCAAGCAAGCCGAAATGCAGGCCGCGCTCGAGCGGGTTCGCGACGCCGCCGAATCGTGGTTTCATTTGGGCGAAGAAGAGCGCGACCGCATCCGCGATGCGTGGCGCGACCCTAGTGCCGTTCCAACTAGATGAGGCAAACTCGGCGGATTCTGGTGTGTTGCCGTTCGCTCGAAACAAGCTGCGGGGTCCTCGCCGCAATAGGTTGGAACGGCACTAGCCCTCGCCGAGCTTGACCGCCACGTCCATCTTCTTCCCGTCGCGGATAATCGTCAGCGTGACGGTGTCTCCGGGCCGCGAGCGATTGAGCAGCAAATTAAGATCGGGCTGGCTGGCCACCGGGTTCCCGTTGATGGCCACGAGCACATCTCCGCCCACGCGCAACTGCTGCAATCCTGCAAGTACCGTGCGTGTCCCGCCGCGAATTCCCGCTTGCGCCGCGGGGCCGCCGGGCACAACGCGCTCGACCAAAATCCCCTGTTGGACAGGAAGACCGAGGGCATCGGCAAGGCCGGGCCACAGTGCCCGCCCTTCGGCGCCCAGGACGGCGCGGCGGACGCGGCCCTGGGTGATCAAGTCGTCGGCCACGCGGCGCGCCGTATTGATGGGAATCGCGAAGCCGATTCCCGCCGTGGTTCCCGTGGGCGCGTAGATGGCGCTATTAATGCCGATCACTTCCCCGCGCGAATCGAGCAGCGGTCCACCCGAATTTCCGCGGTTGATGGCCGCGTCGGTCTGGATAGCGTCGTCTATGAATGTGTTTTCGCCCGTTTGCACCGTGCGTCCCAGCGAGCTGACCACACCCGTCGTGAGCGTGCTCGAGAATCCAAACGGATTGCCGATGGCCAGAACGCGCTGCCCCACCAGCAGGTTGCTGGAATTGCCGAGCGGAAGCGGGGTGAGCTTCCGCCCGTGCGCATCAATTTGAATCAGAGCGATATCATTGCGCGTGTCCGCGCCTATCAATTTGGCTTTGTAGCGCGACTGATCGCCCAGCGTGACCTCGATGGTCTGCGCGCCCTCAACCACGTGGTAATTCGTCAGGATGTGGCCATCGGTATCTATCAAGAAGCCCGAGCCGGCGCCTTCCACGGGCACGGGATTGAAGAAGAAATCATATTCCACGGCGCCCGTGATGATGTTGGCCACCGCCGGCGACGCATCCCTGTAGATGCGCACATTTTCCGCCTCGGTAGCGTCTAGGTTCGGTTCCATGCCTGCCGCAGGCTCGGGCAGGGCCGCCACTTTTGCGGGTTCATGCTGCCCATAGTGTTCGCCGGCCCAGTAGGCGCCCAGCCCCACGATCAAACCGATCGCCAGCAGCCGAATCGCGCGTCCTACACCACTTTTTTCCGGCATCATAAATAGCCATCCCTTTCGCTCGCCCCAGCCGCTGTCAGGGCCGCTTTTCGCCCGCCGAACCCAATCGTTTCAATTTTGCGGCCACTTCGCGCACCTGGCGCTCGGTTTCTTCCATCGAGCCCGAAGAGTCAATCACCTCATCGGCCATGCGGCGCTTTTCATCCGAGGGCATTTGCGCGGCGATGCGCAGGCGCGCCTCGTCCGTCGAAAGGCCACGCTCTTTTAGACGTGCGAGCTGCTGTTCCGGGGGGCACCAGCAGACGATTACCCGGTCGAGCTCTTTATCGTAGCCAGACTCGAAAATGAGCGCCGCGCTGAAGACGGCCAGACCGGGCCCTCCCGGCCGGTCGAGCGCCGCAAACCATATTCGCGCGGCGCCGAGAATCCGAGGGTGAAGGATGCGATTGAGCCGCGCGCGTTTCTCGCGGTCGGCGAAGATGATCGCGCCCAGCTTTTCGCGGTCGACGGCGCCATCCGCGCCCAGAATCCCGCCGCCGAACTCGCGCACGATTTCCTCGCGAGCCTCCTGGCCGGGTTTGAGGAGTTCGTGCCCGATGGGGTCCGCTTCGAGCAGGGGAACATCGAGGCCGCGCAGCATCCTCGCCACCGTGGATTTCCCCGAGGCAATCCCGCCCGTGAGGCCGGCGCGCAGCATCAGCGCTCGACGGCCGCCCGTGCGGAAGCGCTCGTGCCGCCGCCACGCCGCAGGCGCGCGGCTTTCACCGTGTTGCTCATGAGCATGGCGATGGTGAGCGGTCCCACTCCGCCGGGAACGGGTGTGAGCGCCCCCGCCGTGTGGACGACTTCCGGATGAACGTCGCCCACGAGCACGGAGCCTTTGGCGCGGAACGCCTCGAGCTTCGCGGGAAAATTGGCGAAGATTCGCTCCGCGAGCGCGGCATCGGTGATCACGTTCTGCCCCACATCAATCACGGTTGCTCCCGGACGAATATATTGCGGCGTCACCATGGCCGCGCGTCCCATGGCCGCCACAACCACGTCGGCGCGGCGGACGGTTTCCGCGAGCGAGCGCGTCTTGGAATGGCAAATCGTCACAGTCGCGCTGGCGTGAAGCAGCAGCAGAGCCATCGGCTTGCCGACGATATCGCTGCGGCCCATCACCGCGGCATTCGCGCCTTCGAGCGGAATTTTGTCGCGCCGCAGAATTTCCATCACGCCGGCGGGCGTACAGGCCACCAGGCTGGGCCGCCCGGCCACAAGCCTGCCCACGTTCACCGGGTGGAAGCCGTCCACGTCCTTGGCGGGATCCACGGCGTCGAGAATTTTCTTCGCGTCCACCTGGGGCGGCAGGGGCATTTGCACGAGAATACCGTCCACGTCGTCCCGGCGGTTCAAATCTCCAATAAGGGCGAGCAGTTCGCCTGTCGAAATCGAAGCGGGCGGCTCGATGAGAAAGCTCGAAAGTCCCAGCTTGGCGCACGCGGCGATTTTGCTGTTGACGTAGAGTCTCGATGCGGGATTATCGCCCACCAGCACGGCCGCAAGCCCGGGACGTATTCCCGCCGCGGCGAGCGCGGCGATTTCGCCCGCAAGCTCGGCGTAGATTTCATTGCGGATGGCGTTGCCATCGAGGACGCGCGCAGCCAAGCGGAGGCTCCCTATTGTGGCTTTGCACTTCGTACGGCTTTGCACTTCATATGTATCTGCCATCATAACACACGCGATTCTTGCCATTCCGCCCCGGCGGGCAGGCTGCTCTCCGCGTCCTTCACGGCATCCTACTCATCTGGAATCGCGCGTGAGCCAGGCCCTCGACTAAGCGGACCGGACAGGGGAGCGCGATTCGCGGCAACGCCCCGCTGTTTGCATAGGCAAGGCGTGGAAGGGTCTGTTACAATTTTCACATTCGAGGGGGGCAGGCTCCGCGCCGAAGCGCGCCTTTTGCGCTGCGGCTGATTTTGCGGAGGGCGACGGAACATGGAGAACGGCAAAAAACGAATTTTGATCGTCATGGCCTCGGTCGCTGGACTGGTGGTGCTGGTTCTCGCCCTGCTTGCCTCTCGCGGCCAGGGGCCGCTTGTGCAGGTGGTGAGCGTCGCGCGCCAGGATTTGACCGAGACCATCTCGAGCAATGGAATCGTGGAGCCCATTTCCCCGCAGATTGCCCTCGCCGAATTTCCCACATTCGTTGACAAAGTGATGGCCACCGAAGGACAGTTTGTGCACCGCGGCCAGGTGATCCTGACGCTCAATGCGGCGGATGTGAGCTCGCAGCTCGCCAAAGCGCGCGCCGATTTGCTCGCCGCCCAGACCGACCTGCGCAACTCTCGCGCGGGCGGCCCGCCGGATGACGTGGCCCATCTCCAAAGCGACCTGCAACAAACGCTCGTGGAAGTCTCGAGCCTCGAGCGGAACGAGAAAGCCCTCGAACAGCTCGTTCCGGAACATGCCGCCACACAGGACGAACTCGCCGCGAGTCAGGCCAGCCTGGCCAAGGCCCGCGCGCATCTTCTCGAGGACCGGCAAAAGCAGCAGGCCATGGCGCAGCAGGCCACAGTGAGCGTCGAAAGCGCCGGTCTCCTCGTCCGCGAGGGGCAGGACAACGTGCAATCGCTCGAGGAAAAAGTTCGCTCGGCGACGGTCGTCGCCTCCTCCGATGGAACGCTTTACTCCCTGCCTGTGCACACCGGCGACTACGTGAAGGTGGGCGATACGCTGGCCGCCATGGCCGATCTGCGCCACGTGCGCGTGCGGGCCTTCGTGGATGAGCCGGACCTGGGCTGGCTCGAGCCGAATCAGCAAGTGCAGGCCACATGGGACGCCAAGCTGGGCCAGACTTGGACCGGAAGCACCGAACAGATTCCCAAGGAAGTGGTCTCCCATGGAATGAGGAGCGTGGGAGAAGTTCTCTGCTCGGTGGATAACGACAATCTCGAGCTTCTGCCGAACGTCAACGTCGAAGTGCGCATCCTAGTTCGGCAGCGGCAGGGAGCGCTGGTGGTGCCGCGCGCGGCCGTGCAGGAAGACTACGGCCAGCACTACGTCTTCGTGTTTTCCGATGGGCAGCTCTCCCGCCGCAACATTACCGTTGGCATCTCGAGCGCCACGGATTATGAAGTGCTCTCGGGCCTGGAGCTTGGCGCCCGCGTCGCCATTCCTGGAAATCGGGAGCTGCGGGATGGCATGGAAGTCCGGCCGGCGGTGATGAATTGAGGCTCTGCTATCGCGGCATCGCCGCGGCGATCTTCGCGGTTGTGCTTGTCGCGCCCTTCCCGCTGTTTTCAGCGCCGCTCACGCCCGCGCTTGCGCCCGCGGCTCCCCCCGATAGCGCCTCTTCTGGCTTGATCGAGAGCGCGCAGCGCCAGTTCGATGCGGGGAATTACACGCTGGCGATTGCCACCCTCCAATCCGCCATCGGGGTCGCCCCGTCGAACGCCGACGCGTATTACTGGCTCGGGCGCTGCTACTACGAATTGCGCGATTACGATAATGCCGTGGCGCAACTCGAAAAGGCCATCTCGCTCGATTCCCAAAATTCCGTGTATCACCAGTGGCTCGGGCGCGCCTATGGCGGCAAAGCGGACAAGGAGAGAAGCTTCTCCGCCGCCAGAAAAGTGAAAAGCGAGTTTGAGGCCGCCGTCCAGTTCGATCCCAAAAATATTACCGCCCGCCGCGACTTGGAAGAATATTGCATGGACGCCCCATGGATCGTCGGCGGAAACAAGGACGAATCCGCCGCCCAAGTCACTGCCATCGCCGCGCTCGATCCCGTCGAGGGGCATCTCGCGCGCGCCGCCTACGATGTGGGTGCATTGAAGAAGCCGGAACAAGCCGATAGCGAATACCGCCAGGTGCTGGCCGCCACGCCCCATCGCATCGAGCCTTATCTCGAAGCGGCCGACTTCTGGGTGAAACAGAATAAACCGCAGGACGCAGGCGCGGCAGTGGAAGCGGCCGCCACCAAGGCCAGTTCCGGCGACCCTCGCATCGCCTATTATCGCGGAGTAGTGGACGTGCTTTCCGCCGCCGATCTCGCCGGCGCTGAGACCCTCCTGAAATCCTACGTGGCCAGCACGCCCGATCGCAGCGACTGGCCTTCGCATGCCTCCGCGCGCTATTGGATGGGCAGGCTCGATGAAGCGCAGGGCAAGCGCGCCGAAGCGGCGGAGCAATACCGCGCCGCGCTTGAGCTCGATCCAGGCATGAAGGACGCGCGCGCGCGCCTCGAAAATCTTGAGCAGGCGTCTCAGTAGCCGCGTTTATTGCCGGCCGTTTCCCCGCCTCCCCCGTCCCACCCCTCGGCCCACAAGTAGGGAACGGCTACCGGGTTTGATATATTCGTTCCATGCGCGCTGAAATGATGCAACGCGAGACGTGGGCGCTGGCGTTTGAGGAGCTCCGCGGCAACAAGGTGCGCGCGCTTCTCACCATGCTGGGCATCGTGATCGGCAGCGCCTGCATCGTCCTGGTCGTCACCGTCGGGCTCACAGGCCGGCGCTACATCGTCCGCCAAATCGAGGGTGTGGGCGCCAATCTGGTGATCGCGGAAGTGAGCAACGAGGGCCTTTCGGGCACCTGGACTCCCGCCGACCAAATCACCATGGGCGATCTCGATGCCGTCCTGCACGGCATTCCCCAGGTTGTCGAAGCGGCGGGCACGAACGACATGGCCATGACCGTGGACTCGGGCGGCAAGGAGTATCCCGTCCGGCTGGTCGGTGTCACCAGCGGGTTCGAAAAAATTCGCAAACTCGTGATTCCTCTCGGCCGCTATTTCGACTCCGACGATATGACTTCGGAAACGAAGGTTTGCCTGCTCACCGAACACCTCGCATCGCTCGTGTTTCCCTCCGGCAGCCCACTGGGGCAGGACATTCGCGTTGGCGAGCTTCACTTCACGGTAATCGGCACGTTCCGCGAACGCGTGGCTACCTTCGGACAGTCGGAAATCACGCAGGACACGCTTCTCGTTCCCTTTCCCCTCATCAAGTACTACACCGGGCAGGAATATTTCAGGACGTTTTACGCCCAAGCCGACAATCCCGAAGATGTTCCGCTGGTGACGGGCGAGGTCGCGGAAATCATCCACAACCGGCATCGTCCGGGGGCGCAATACCACATTGAAAATCTCACCGGGCTTCTCGAAACCGCGCGTGGCATGGCCGCCGATCTCACCTGGGTTTTGATGATTACGGCGTTCGTCGCGCTGGCCATCAGCGGGATCGGAATCATGAACATCATGTTGGTCACCGTCACGGAGCGCACCCGCGAGATCGGCATTCGCAAAGCCATTGGCGCGCCGCGCCGTGCCATCCTCTCCCAGTTTCTCGCCGAGGCCCTGCTCATCAGCGGGACGGCCGCTCTCGTGGGGATCCTGATTGCCGTTTCCATTCCCCCGCTCCTCACCTTCGTGATGGGATTCCTCTTCCCCGGCGAGAGTGTTGCCATTCCCGTGTCGTGGGTTTCAGTTGTCTTGGCGTTCGTAGTATCCTGCTCCACGGGCTTGATATTCGGCTACCTCCCCGCAAATCGGGCGGCCCGGCTGCATCCGGTGGAATCGCTGCGCTATGAGTAATAAACACAAATTTTATCTTGCGGGGCTCGCCACATTGCTGGCCTTGGTTGCCGCGCCCGCTGCCCGCGCGCAGGACCAGAGCCAGGATCAGGGGACGCTGACGCTCCGCAGCGCCGTGACCATGGCCCTCGATAACAGCCCCGAAATCAAGCTCGCCCGCGTGCAATACAACGTCGCGCTCAAGGAAGCCGGACTCGACCGCGCCGCGTTCATGCCCAACCTCTATACCGGTTCGGGCATCGCCTACTCCTACGGTTTCCCGTCGCTGCCCGGCGGCAATGCGCCGGCGGCCTTCGAGCTTTCCTATACGCAGGCCCTTTTCAATCCGTTGCTGAAGGGCCAGCAGCACGCCGCCGAGGAACGCGCCAAGAGTCAGAAGCTCCAAATGGACGACATGCAGGACACCGTGATTCTCCGCGCCGCCACGGCCTATCTGGAGCTGGCCAAGGTGCGCCATTCGCTCGACCTGATGCACGACGAAGAAGCCAGCGCGCAGAAAATTCTGGAAGTCACCCACGAGCGCGTGGACGCGAATCAGGAGCTCCCCATCGAGGTCACGCGCGGTGAATTGGCGCTCGCCCGCGTCGAAGAGCGCATCGTGAAGCTCGAAAGCCGCGACGATATTCTCACGCAGCAGATTCGCGATCTCACGGGCATCCCGGAAGGCCAATCCATCTCCGTTGGGACCGAGGAGCCGGACTTTTCAACCGATCAGCAGGCCGGCGACATGGTGAACATGGCCGTCGCCAACGACCGCGGAATCCAGGAGGCCGAAGACGAGCGCGCCGCGCGCGAGCACATCCTGCGTGGCGCCCACCTGAGCTATTTCCCCACCGTGGATCTCGTCGGCCAGTACGACCTGCTCAGCAAATTCAACAATTACACCGAATTTTACACGCACTTCCAGCGCAATAACTTCAATGTCGGCTTGCAGGTGACCATCCCCATCTTTTCCGCGAAGACTTCCGCGAACGTCGCCCTGGCAAAAAGCCAGTTGGATGCCGCCGAGCTGACCCTGGGCAACAAGCGCCAGGACGTGCGTCTCGCCGTCCAGCAGAAGGTCCGCGATGTGCGCGAGCTGGATGCCAGCCGGGAAGTGGCGCGCCTCGATCTGAAGCTCGCCCAGGAAAACCTCGACTTGGTGCAGGCCAAATACGACCAGGGCCAAGCCACGCTTCAGGACCTTGAGCAGGCCCACCTCGACGAAAGCGACAAATGGGTGGCCTTCCTCGACGCCGATTTCGCCCGGCAGCAGGGGCAGCTCACCCTCCTCCAGGCCACCGGCCAATTGGCCAAGGTTTTCCAATAGGCGATGCCGGGATAGAAACGGTGCTTTAGTCCCGCTGGAAAATCGAGTAAGATGGTTACTCGCAGTCCACTGGCCCGAGTAGGGGTCTATCTCGACCGAGGTGCAGCAGATGCCGTCTGTAATGAAGACTCTTTTACTGAATCCGCCGAGCTTTGAAAAATTCGACGGAGGAGCCGGCTCCCGCTGGCCCGCCACGCGCGAGATCGAGTCATACTGGTATCCCGTGTGGCTGGCTTATCCCGCCGGAATGCTTCCCGGCAGCCGCCTGCTCGATGGGCCGCCGCACCACATTTCGCCCGCGGAAGTGGTTCGCATCGCTCAGGACTACGAGTTTCTCGTTCTCTTCACTTCCACCGTGGGGTTTCAAAGCGACCTGCGCATGGTCCGCGCCATGAAAGAGAAGAAGCCGGATCTGAAGGTTGCCTTTGTCGGTCCCCAGGTGCAGATCAAGCCGGCGGAAAGCCTTATGGCCAGCGCGGATATTGACTTCGTGGTGCGCGGCGAATTCGACCACGCCGTGGTCGAGTACGCGCAGGGAAAACCGCTCGCGGAAATCGCCGGCGCCAGTTACATGGACGGCGGCAAAGTGGTGCATAACCCCTCGCGGCCGCCCATGGAAACCGCGGAGCTCGATGCCCTTCCGTTTGCCACCGACGTCTATCAGCGCGATTTGACCATTGAGAAATACAACGTGCCGTTCCTGCTGCACCCCTTCGTCTCCTTTTACACCGCCCGTGGTTGTCCGGCGCTCTGCACCTTCTGCCTGTGGCCGCAGACGCTCTCGGGCCATGCCTGGCGCACGCGCTCCGTGGAAAGCGTGGCGCGGGAATTCCGGCAGGCGCACAAAATGTTTCCGCAGGCCAAGGAATTTTTCTTCGACGACGATACCTTCAACATTCGCAAGGACCGCGTCCTCGCGCTCTGCAAGGAATTCCAGCCCGTGGGTTTCCAGTGGTCCTGCACGTCGCGCTCGCACAGCGACTACGAAACTCTGAAGGCCATGGCCGATGCCGGCTGCCGCCTGCTCATAGTGGGCTTCGAATCGAGCGATCCCCAAATCCTGAAGAACATCAAGAAGGGCGTCACTCCGGAAACGGGCCGCAACTTCGTCAAGAATTGCAAGAAGGTCGGCATTCGCGTTCACGGCGACTTCATCATCGGCCTGCCCGGCGAAACGAAGGTAACCATCGAGAACACCATCCAATATGCCAAGGAGCTCGATTGCGAGACGATTCAGGTCTCCATGGCCCACGCCTACCCCGGCACGGAACTCTACGATCAGGGCATGCGCGACGGCTTTTTGGCTGGCGAAGCCATCACCGACGATGGCGGCCATCAGCTCCCGCATCTCCAGTATCCCGGCCTCTCCAAGGAATACATGGTCGAGTCCGTCAACCGCTTCTACGATAGCTACTACTTCCGTCCCAAAGTCGCCTGGCGCATCGTCCGCGACGCGCTCTGGGATTCGCACGAGCGCAAGCGCCTCTATCACGAGGCCGTGGACTTCATGAAGCTCCGCGCGGATCGCATCCGCGTGGCGCGGGCGCGCAAGGGCGTCGAGAAAAAGGCCATCGTCGCCGTCCCTCCCATGAATTCGCGCTCCGAGGTCGGTGAGTCGCAGGGCGCATGACGTCGCCGCAAGGCCTGCACCTCAAGACAATCATCCTGGTTTTGATTATGATTTCCGTGGCCCCGCTGGGCGACACTTTTCTCGGCAAGGGCATGAAGCAAATCGGAGCCATGCAGGGCTGGGCGCCCGCCGATCTCTTCCATTTCTTCTTCCGCGCGTTCACATCGCCCACGGTCTGGATCGGCATCGGTTGCCTGCTCACCTTCTTTATCGCCTACCTTGTGGTCCTCTCCTGGGCGGACTATAGCTATGTGCAGCCGGCATCCTCGGCGTCCTATGTCCTGATCGCCCTCCTGGCGCATTTCTTTTTGCGTGAGGGAATCTCGCCCGTGCGCTGGGCCGGCGTCCTGGTGATTTGCCTGGGTGTTTTCGCCGTGGGCCATACTCATCCGCGAACTCCGGAGCATCATTCGTGGTGACCCAGTCCATTCTCTACATTTTGATTGTTTTCGTCGGCACCGGCGGCGAGCTGTGCGTCTCGCGCGCCATGAAAAGCATCGGCGAGGTCACCGACTTTCGCCCCCACGCCATCGCCCGCGTGGTGGGCCGCGCCCTCCTGCTTCGCCGGATGTGGATGGGCATCTCGCTGATGGCCGTGGCCTTCTTCGCCTTGCTCGGGATGCTCTCGCTTGCCAAGGTCAGCTTCGTCTTTCCCTCCACCGCTCTCAGCTATGCAGTGGGCGCGCTTGGAGGTAAGCTCTTTCTCCGCGAGCGCGTCACGCCCCAGCGGTGGTTCGGCGTCTTGCTCGTGTGCATCGGCGTGGTGCTGGTGTTCGTCGGCAAGGGATAACGGGCAAAGGATTGCCTCATGACGGCGTGGACGGCAGTTCGCGATGCTCTCCTCGTGCTGGCGGCCGCGCCCTTCGCCTACTACCTTCTCGCAATTTTCGCCGCTCGGCGCTTTTTCGCTGCCCGCCCCGATGACGCGCCCGATTTCACTCCGCCTGTCAGCATCCTGAAACCCATTCACGGCCTCGACCGCGAGACTTACGACAACTACGCAAGCTTCTGCCGCCAGGATTACGCCCAATTCGAAATCCTCTTCTGCGTGACGGACAATGCCGATCCCGCCATCCCCGTGATCGAAAAAATCATTCGCGATTTTCCCGGTCGCCCAATTCGCCTGCTCGTCGGCTCGGAGCCCGTGGGCGCAAGCGACAAGGTCTCGAAGCTCTGCCGCATGGCCCGTGAAGCGCGCCACGATTTCCTCATCGTCAGCGATAGCGACGTCCGCGTCGAGCAGGGCTTCCTGCGCGCCGTGGTTGCACCCTTCCGCGATTCTCGCGTCGGCGGCGTCACCTGCCTCTATCGCGGCCTCACCGACGGCTCTTTCGCCGCCGGCCTCGAAGCCCTCGGCAACTCCACGGATTTTGCCCCGGGTGTCCTCGTCGCCTCGCAGCTCGGCGATGGGAAACTCGATTTCATGCTCGGCGCCGTCATGGCCACCACCAAAAAGCATCTCGCCGAAATCGGCGGATTCGAAGCCCTCGCGGATTTTTTCTCGGACGACTACGAGCTGGGCAACCGCATCGCCACGCGCGGCCATCGCGTCGAGCTCTCGCGCTTTCCCGTGGACATCGTCTACCCGCGCGAGACGCTCGCCGCCGCCTTCCGCCATCAGCTTCGCTGGAATCTCAGCATCCGCTATTCTCGCCCCTGGGGCCATCTCGGCCTGCTCTTCACCCACGGCTTGGTTTGGTCTATTGCGGGCATGCTTCTTGCGACATGGTGGCCCGGCGTTTTCGCATTCACGGGAGGATATTGCTTGTTGCGCTACGAAATGGCTCTCGCCGTCGGCGCGCGCGGTATGCGCGATCCGCTCGTGCGGCGCAGCTTGTGGATGTTGCCGCTGCGCGATGCCTTTGCCTTCGCCGTCTGGCTCGCCAGCTTTTTCCCCCAGCGCATCCACTGGCGCGACCGCCAATTCCACGTCCGCGATAAGCGCCTCGTCCCCATTCCTCCGCCCCGCGCCCGCTGTTGACGCCGCCCGCTTCCGCCGCTAAAGTAGATGCAGGTCGCTCCTGCGGCCTTTTTTGTTGTCTCCCATCGGCTGGGAGGTCGTACAATTGGCAGTACATCAGATTCTGGATTTTGTTCCGATAAGCGTTCCACTCATTTTCCAGGGACTTAGCTGAGGTTGCTTGAGGTGATGTGAGGGTATTTTTGGACTGGTCAGTGAGAGTTTCAGTGAAAGTTAGCCACGCACAGCCCGCAGTTTCGCCTCCCATGTGTCGTTGAAGTCGCTCGCGGACTTTCTAAACAACTTGAGCATTTCTTCAATGTCTGTGGGATCGGTCGCTTCGATAGTGACATCGAACCGGAAGCCCACGTTTTCTTTGAACATCTCCGGATGAATTCCACCAATCGAACGTCGGTTCTCAACCGGGTAATCGAACTCACACTTCTTGATGTCCATACTTCCTCCTGCGACCTCGACGTTCACTTTGGCCGCGGTAGCATAGTTATGCTGGGGGGCATGAGCGCTTGCTGATCCGGTGGAATCCATGTTTGCAGCGGTCCCCGACCTCTATCTTTCTTAAGCCACTCCCAAGCCCACAATGGGAGAAAACCGAATCCATCACTTGTGTCAATGCCAGTTACGAATACGGAGGCACTTTGCATTCCTGGCACTCGCAAAATCTTTCGGCAAATTGTCTCTGCATCGCTGGATGACCAGGCGATGTAGCAGCTAAAGGAATATCGAATCCAGTCGAACGCTTCAGAGCTAACGACTTCGTCCACAAGCTGAATCGACACTTCCGGGCTGAAAGTAAGACCGATATGGAGGAAGCGCGGCTCTCTCAACTTGGGTTCCCCCCATCTGCATTGTTTGGCTGTCGGGATTCGGCACGATCAGCGGTCGCCGCGTTGAGTGGCCTAGGTCCCACGCCTTCAAGCACCGGTTGTGAAGCAGGCAATTCCCTCACACCCTTTTGAGCATATTCCTGCTGCATCTGTCCCCACGCAACAACCTCGCCGCCTTCCAAGGTCGCTTCGAGCGGATGCTTATGGCCGTGGAATGAAATGGCTCCGATTGTCACAAAGCAGTCAAATATGAGACCACCGACACATAGAAGTTGCACGTTTGTATTGTCTGTATGCCGACCGATTAAGGCCAGCGCGGCCGCGATCACGGCGCCCACAATCGCCTGCTTGCCTACGACCCCGCCGAACCGGATTCGCCGCAGCCATTGCGAAGTGACACCAACACTCTTGAGCAATTTCTCGATATAAGCTGACTGGCTTGACATGATCGCCACGATTATATCCTACTCACGGATTTACCTCGCACGAATCACCTGAGTAAGGTCGCTGCTTACCTAGCCCGGTTGACGAAATTCCCGTGCGCCGCTAAAGTAGATGCAGGTCGCTCCTGCGGCCTTTTTTGTTGTCTCCCATCGGCTGGGAGGTCGTACAATTGGCAGTACATCAGATTCTGGATCTGATTATCCTGGTTCGAG
>CAWEOJ010000006.1:0-115017 GCA_963810625.1 uncultured Acidobacteriota bacterium
TGGGGGAAAACAGTGAGCACATCGTCGGAGTCCGTGGAATCATCGGCAGGGGGCGCTGACGACGCGGAAGTTTGTGCCGCGGGCTTATTGGGCAACGGACCCTGACCACGCGCCCAATTCGGTCCCAGGAGGCACACGAGCAGCAAGCAACAAATCCGTGGGGCGATTTGGGCCAAAGGGTGGCGCATTTTTCGAGGGGACGGCTCCAAATTTAGCGAGCCAGTTTCGACAGGTGTCCAGTAAAGCACGAATCCCCGGCGCCCTGCGTTAACAGCATATTAATACCAGAGAGAGGGAGGATTGTCCGCTCCCCTGAACTTCCCAGAGGCATCCGATTGCCCGCGGGGGCCATCTTTAGTAGTCTCTATCATTCCGCTCGTTGCTGGGGCTCCGGCCTGCGGACTCAGGGGTGAGAAACTTGCAGGGAAAACTTGGCCTGTTTTTTTGGATTGCGGTTCTCGCAATAGCGGCGCTGCCTTCGTGCCAGCAATCCATCAGCTATCCATCTCCAACGTTGACCTCGATTTCCCCCGGAAGCGTTGTGGCGGGGCAGCCGCAGTTTACCCTTACAGTCGCAGGCTCCAATTTCACGCCTGCATCGCTCGTGGAATGGAACGGCGCGCAACTTCCCGAATACATCTTCGTGAGCGACAGTGAAATGCAGGCTACAGTCACGGCGGACCTCATCCAGAGTCCTGGCTCGGCCAGCGTCAGCATCTTCACGCCTCAGCCGGGCGGCGGCCTGAGCAAACCGCTTACACTTACAATCCTTGAGCCGCTTACTCTTGCGCCGCAAATCACGTCCCTTGCTCCCTCGACCGTGCTTGCCGGCAGCGGCGTGCTCAATTTGTTCATCAATGGAGTGAATTTTAATGCCCTGTCGATCGTGACCGTCAACGGCCAGAATCGTGTGACCACATTCCTGGGCCCCGCATCGCTAGCCGTCCAGCTCACGGCGTCCGATTTGACCAGCGCCGGCGCGCTGGGGATCGCCGTTGTGAATCCGCAATCCGCCACGCAGATTGACTGTGGCGGTCCAGGGCTCGGCGTGTTCGAGGCCGACACGGATTTCAACGGCGGCTCGGAACAAACGACCACCGCCACGATTGACACGAGCAAGGCGGCCAATCCGGCTCCGATGGCGATATATCAGACGGCGCGGGTGGGAAACTCCACTGCCGCGGTTTCGCCCGTCGGGTCCGTCACTTACACGATTCCGGGCCCATCCCCCGTCGGGTCAACCAGTACCGTGCGCCTGCATTTTGCGGAGACGTCAATGAAAGCGGCTGGCCAGCGGGTCTTCAATGTGAGCATCAATGGGGTGCAGGTGCTGGGAAATTTCGACATCTTTAAGACCGCGGGAGGGGAGAACATCGCGAACGTTCAGCAATTCTCCGAGCCTACGAACGCGAACGGCCAATACGTGATCCAATTCACTCCTATCACAAACGCAAGCTACCCGCTCATCAGCGGGATTGAAATTCTGCCGCCTACGGGCGGGGGCAGCTCCAACACCGTGGCGCTGGCGATCTTGAATCCTTTGCCGGGCCTCAGTTCGCTCAGTCCCGCGAGTGTGCAGGCCGGCAGCGGCGCCACAATTACGGTAACCGGGACAATCCCTGGCCCCGACTTCGTGCCGAACTCCGTGGTTCTAATAAATGGCGCGCCTCACACCACCGTGTACACCAGTGCGACGCAGGTCTCGGCTGCGCTGACTGCCGCTGACGTCGCCAGCGCCGGAATCGACCTCGTGCAGGTGGTCAATCCGCCGTCCCGTTCCAGTCCACCATTCGACGGCGGCACCTCCAATACCCTGACTTTTGCCATAACGCCCACGATTTCGGCGGGGCTGCCCATGCTCGTGGATATCGCGCCGAATGGCTCGCAAGCCGACGATGGGATTTGCGGCGGAGCCGCCAACTGCCAAAATGGAAGCTTGGGTCTCACTCTCGCGACGTCGGGCCCATCGGAGAGCGCGGATGGCAGTTTCATCGCGTTTGCCTCCGTTTCCGGCAATCTCGTCACTGGCCAAACGAATTCCTCGAGCGCCATTTTTCTTGCCAGCACGTGCCTCACGGAGATTTCGTCGAACTGTGTCCCAGGCATCTCTCCCGTTAGCTTGGCAGTAGACGGTGGCCCCGCCAACGGGGCGAATTCCGAGCCGACCGTGGACAGCGCCGGCGATCATGTCGCTTTCACTTCGCAGGCTACAAACCTGGTAACTTACGTGAGCTTCCAAAGCGTGCCGCCGGGCAGGCGCCAGGTCTATACACAGCCGCCGTGCACCATCATAAGCAGCACCATGCCCTGCACATTTTCACCATCCACAAATGGAGCGGTGCTGGTGTCCATTTCGGCGGACGGAACTGCCGCTGGCAATGGCGATAGTTACAATCCCGTGATCAGCCCGGACGGACAGTATGTTGCGTTCACTTCACTTGCCACCAATCTCGTCTCCGGCATCTCCGTGGATGGGGTTACGCCACAGGTATACCTCCGCTACACATGCGGCAATGTGACGCCTCTAACGCAAACTGCGGGCGGTTGTATTCCCACCACGTACCTGGTTTCCTCGCCCGACGGGACCACTCCCGGCAATGCCCCGAGCTCGCATCCGGCCATTGCCAATGACGGCACGTACGTCGCCTTTGTCTCCTCGGCCACAAACCTCGGCCCCGATGCGCCCAATCCGAGCGGCCTGCAGGAAATTTTCGAGCAGTACGATTGCCAGATCGTCACCAGCAGCTGCACTCCCTCCATGTCCCTGATCTCCACGCCCGACGGTGTTACCCCAGCCGATGCGGCAAGCGTGGAACCTGCAATATCGTCGGACGGCCGCTTCATCGCTTTCGCCTCCGCCGCGGACAACCTGGGAATCGCTCCCGGTGGCTTCCAGCAAATCTTTGTGCGCGACACCTGCCTGGGCTCCACGTTGATGGGCTGCACTACTTCGACGACGCTCGTCTCCACGCCCGACGCTTTGCCGAACCCCAAGACACCCGCGAAGGGACTCAGCGAACATCCCAGCATCAATTCGTGCGGTGCGGGCATTGCATCCACCACCTGTATAACGGGCCAGTTTATCGCCTTTGCATCCGTGGCTTCGAATCTTGCCCCTACACAGAATGGAGTCGAGAATATCTTCGTCCGCAATACGTGCGACGGCGTTGTCGCTCCGGCCGTCTGCACGCCCAGCACCGTCCTCACGAGCCAGGCCTCCGGCGCTGCCCCTCCCGCGGCCGACGGCTCCAGCGTGGCGCCGGCGATCAGCGGCGATGGCCATACGGTAAGCTTCATTTCCTTTGCGGACAATCTTGTCGCGCACGATACCAACGGCCTCGAGGACCTCTTCCTCGCCGCCACTTCATTCTGATTTTATTTGCGAAGCGCGCCTGAATCAGCTTCCGGAACTTCACATCGAAGAGGAGACGGAATGCCCCGTTACATCTCGCAACACACCCTGGCCTGCCTGACGCGCCAGGGCGCCGAACAACTCGCCGGGCGGCTGCACGCCGGAGCTCCCGTCGCGGCGCGGCGCGTTCTCGTCAACATGCAGGAAGGAAAGATGCTCGTGGAATTCGACGCTCCGGGGCGCGAGGAGCTCGAAAAGTGGCTCGCTGCGGAAAAATTTCATTTCGATTGGCTGCTGCGTGTCGAATTCGAATCCGTCAGTGGTGGCTCCTTACAACCTGTTTAGGCTGGCGAGTACGACGATCGGCCGCGGAAAAAGGGCCACGGGGGAAGGACCATTGCCGCGCCCGAAATTCCCGTGTACTCTTGAACCGTATGGCGATCTTCCTCAAGAGGCCGGCTCCTTGCTGCTGTTGTCGTTGTAGTGTGTGCGTGTCGTCTGGCGCGGGGAGGCTAGGCATCTAGGAAACAGATTCTAGCCAGGATTTCTCGAACCCACCGCCAGAGACGAACTGGCCGGTGGGTTTTTTTCGTTTCAGGAGGCTTGTGAAATTTGAATCTCATCATTAAAAGCAAAAAGGAGGAAGTCACATGTCTGAATATGCGCATCCGGAAGTATTGGTTTCCACCCAGTGGGCAGCCGACCACTTGAACGACCCGAAAGTTCGGCTTGTGGAAGTGGACGTGGACACCACGGCCTACGACCAGGGCCACATCGCCGGCGCCGTGGGATGGAATTGGCAGTCGCAACTCCAGGACAACATCCGCCGCGACCTCATCGACAAGGCAGCCTTCGAAAGGCTGCTGGGGCAGTCCGGGATTTCGCCCGACACCACGGTGATCCTTTACGGCGACAACAACAATTGGTTCGCCTCCTATGCCCTCTGGCAATTGAAATACTATGGGCACAAGGATGCCCGCTTGATGAACGGCGGCCGCAAGAAGTGGCTGGAGGAAAAGCGTCCGCTGACCACCGATCCGCCGAAGGTAGCCCCTGCCACGTATCGCGCCACGGGGCCGGACGAATCCATCCGCGCGCGCAAAGAGCACGTCTTCGCGGTCATCGAGAGGAAGAAGCGCGGAGAGCTCGTGGACGTCCGTTCGGTGGACGAATTCACCGGGAAAATTATCGCGCCCCCGGGAATGACGGAAACCGCGCAGCGCGCCGGCCACATCCCCGGCGCCGCCAATATTCCCTGGGCGCAAGCCGCCAATGAGGACGGCACCTTCAAGTCCGCCGACGCGCTCAAGCAGCTCTACCAGGGCAAGGGCGTCACAGGCTCGGACGAAGTGATCGCCTATTGCCGCATTGGCGAGCGCAGTTCGCACACCTGGTTTGTCCTGAAATATCTGCTTGGATACAACGACGTGAAGAACTACGACGGGTCGTGGACCGAGTGGGGCAATTTGGTGGGCGCTCCCATCGAGAAGGAAGCTGCCGCCGCCGCGCGGTAAGCAGCGCCGCTTAACGATACTGAAGTCCCGGGCCTTCAGCCCTCGCATGGGAAGGGGCGGCCGCAATGCGCGCCGCCCACTCGTGCTTCCGCCCTTTTGCGTGCATGAAAGTTACGGATCTTCGACGGTGGATTTCCCGCTCGCCAACTCATCCTCGACAACTGCAAGCGCCTGCCGCGGCGACCCGATCACGCGGTAGCGGCTGGTCTCCACGAATTGATGTTCCTCGAATGGGAACAGGAATTTGCGCCCCATGAAATCGTACTGGTAGCGCGTCGGCTCCCAGATTCCCGGCGTCACTTCCGCCTGCTCCATCGAGAAGACGCTGCCGCGATAGAGCTTTCCCAATATCCCGCCGCCCACGGAAATATCCCGCGTGATGTGGGCTTCACCGTACACGAGTTGATCGGCGCCGTGGTCCACCCAGATCGTCACCATCGCGTGCTGGAGCGCTTCTTGAAAAATTGAGTGCGGATGGAAATTCGGATCCGGATCAAGCTCGATGACGTCGCAAACGCGGCCGTCCCTCGTTTCCTGCCTCAGCCATTTCGCTGTGAAGGCTTGCTGCATGGCGTCCACGAGGTCTGCCCGGTCGTGTTTTTTCTTCGCGTATTTTTCTTTGGCAGTCTGGGCCCTGGAATCGCCGGATTTGAGCATCACATCGAGAGTGTCCCTCCACGTCTGCAGCTCCTTGCGGTACTCCGCGGGATCGATGGTTCTGCCGTTTTCCTTCAGCAGGATTTTGAAAGGGCCGCCTCCGTCGGGGACAACGCGATAGGTTCTGTCCTGGAGGGTGCGCGGATTGGGGCCGCCCGTGCGGTCCACGACCCTTTCGATGCGCTCATATTCGTCGAGCGCGTCGTCGTCCTTGTGCTGGTTGGCGATCAGCCTCTGGGCGCGAGCGGTCATCTCGGCGTCCGAGGGCGCTTGGGGGTTTCCGGGCGAAACCGCCTGGGCGGGCGGCTGCGAATTCGCTGCCGGGGATCCTGCCAGCACGAGCGCCGCAAACCCGAGCGCCAGCGCTGCCAGCGCGCGCGACGATACCCGCCTCAAATGGAAAGCGTGCTGGAACATATTCCGGTGTCCACTCGCAGACTTCTCTTGGCTGGGAACGCGTCGCAAGCAGCGATTATAACCGGATAACGAAGATTCCCGCAGCCGGCTACTGGACGGCAGGAGAGTTCGTCTCTTCGCCAGACCGCCCTTGCGCTGGCGCGCCATCCCTCTTGCTGGTTATTTCTCTGGTCCAGGCGGAATTTTCGGCGGCGGCTCGATGACCACATTGCTCTGCGGATCCAGATGCGATTTCCCGTCCGGCCCAAAAACGTAGGGGTATCCTGCGGGATCCTCGGGGATGCCGGGAAGCATCCCGGCATCGCGCATCTCCTTGGACGAGGCGGGGTAGCGCCCAAAGCGTTTGCGGTATTGCTCCGCGATCTCATCCAGGTGCATTTCGTCTTCCTGCGCCTGCAGCCCGCGCAACTGTTCCGCCGCCATCTTCCGGATATTTGAGTCCTTCGTGGATTCATACAGCTCGGACCAGATCATTTGCGAGGTTTCGAGCGAGCCGCCCTTTTCCGCGATGCGCGCGGCCATCAGCTTTATCCACACTGGCGCTTGCGGGTCCCTGCTTGCCGCGAAATAGGCCGCGGCGGCGTCCGGGTAATCTTTCAAGCGCCAGTAGTAAAGGAAACCCAGATCGAGACCGAGGTGCCATTCATCCGGATTCGCCGCGATGCCGCGCTTCACCAGATCAACCGCCTGGTCCGTCCGCCCTGGTCCCGCCATGCCCGGCTCGGAAAGAAAAATCGCGCCGAACCGGTAGGCCACGATGAGCTTTGGATCGAGCGTCGTCGTGATGTCAAGCAGCGGGCACAGCAAATCGAAATTTGCCCCCGGCGTTCCGACTCTGTCTCCGTAGTACTGCACGGCGCGCGTCCAATAGATATCCGCGAGCAGCGAGTCGTACCCCAGGCTCATCTTTTTCAGCGCCGCGCCGGAACGCAGCAGCAGCTCCTGCTTTTCCTGCGCAGCCGAGCGCGTCTCTGCATCAATTCGCACTTGCAGCAAGGCAATCGCCGCGAAAAGCAGCGGCACGCCGGCGAGGGCCGTCCATAGAGCGCGATTTCGATTGGAAACGCTCATTTTAAATTGCGTCTCGAAAACACAGCCGAGGCGGCCAGCAAAACCAGCGTGACGTAGAGAACGGCGTAGAACGTGTTTTGCCACACGAGCGAAAATGGAATGGCCTCGCCGTGCGCCGCCGCGCCGATAGCGTTGAAATCGTGAAAATTCGGAACCATGTAATAGAGAAGTTTGGTCGCCGCTTTGACCGCGGGATTGCGTGTCAAGTCTCCGAAGTCCCGGATGTCTCCCGCAAATACGCCGGTGACGTAGATTCCCAGCGTGAACAGCGTCGAAAGCATGGGACTCGAAAAGCAGGAGAAAAAAAGCGCGAGGGCCGTCACCAGCGCCAGCTCCAGCAGGATGAAATACACCGCGATCAAAATCGAGCCGTCCGACTGCACGAATGGCCGCCCCACGTAGAAGAGCGCCGCGGCCAGCCCCAACGTCATGAACGACGTGTTCACCGCTAGCGTCAGCAGCAGCCCCGCATACTTCCCCGCCAGGAATTCCCACCGGCGGACCGGCTTTGCCAGCAGGCTGTAAAGCGTGCGCTTTTCCATCTCCTTGGAAACGAGTCCCACGCCGATGAATACGGCCATCACCAGCCCGAAGATGGAAATTGCCGAAAGGCCCAGATTGACGATCACCAGCCGCTCGATCCCGATGGAAATCTGCCCCACCAGAATCGCCGCGCCGATCATCACCAGCGCGAAGAAGACCAGGTTGTAGAGCACGCGGTCCCGCACCGCTTCGCGGAACGTGTTCACCGCCACCACGCCCGGCGCCGCGCTCATCGTGCCTCCACCCCATCCGCGAGCGCCTTGGCCCGCCCGTCACGCGCCGCGCGCAGGAAATAATCCTCCAGCGTTGGTCGCACCGGCGCAACGGAAAGAATCCGCGCGTCGCAGCCGCGCAACTGTTCGAGCGCGGAATAAAGTCCGGCCTCCGGCACCTCGATGCGGTACCGCGCGCCGATTCTCGCGGCGCGCCCGGCAAGGTCCGTGGGCAACGCGCGCCCCTCGCGCGCCTCGAACAGGATTTCCATCCCATGCACCTCGATGGCCACGATTTCTCCCGGCGATCCCACTCCGTGCAGCTTCCCCTCGACCAGCACCGCCACGCGGTCGCACAGCATTTCCGCGTCCGAAAGGATGTGCGTCGAGAAAAAGACGGTGCGGCCTTGCTGCTTCAGCTCGAGGATGATGTCGCGCACCTCGCGCCGGCCGATGGGATCGAGCCCCGACATCGGCTCGTCCAGAAACACCACCTGCGGATCGTGCAGGATGGCCTGCGCGATCCCCGCGCGCTGAAGCATGCCCTTGGAAAACTTCCGCAGTTGCACGTCGCCCGCCTCCGCCAGTCCCACGCGCGAGAGAAATCGCGCCACGCGCTCGCGCCGCGCCGCCGCCCCGTAGCCGAAAAATCGCGCGTAGTAATCGAGCAGCTCCCGCGCCGTCAGATAATCGTAGAAATAGGGCTGCTCGGGCAGATAGCCGATCTCGCGGTGCATGCGGATGTCGTCCATCGCCCAGCCGCGCACGCGCGCGGTTCCGGAGGTCGGAAAGATCAGCCCCATCAGCAGCTTCAGCGTGGTTGTTTTTCCCGCGCCGTTCGGCCCGAGGAACCCGAAAATCTCTCCCTCTTCCACCTGCAGGGTCAGATTGTCGAGCGACCGGCGCATCCGCTTGCGCCAGAAGCCCGTGGGATAATCCTTGGTGAGCCCTATGATTTCGATTGCCGGTGTACTCATCGTTGCCATTATTATTTTTTTTTGGCTCTTCTGCTCATGTCAATTCCCGCGTGTTGCTTCGGACAACACAGCACAATGCCGTTCCCCGGGGGCGTCCCTCCGGCCACGTGCGTTGACCGTCCCCCGCATGTCCCCTAGAATAAAGATTCACAATGTTCGAAACGCTCACCGAAAAACTTCAGCGCACCTTCAAGAATCTGCGCGGCCAGGGCAAGCTCACCGAAGAGCACCTCGACGCCGCGCTCGCCGAAATTCGCGAGGCGCTGCTCGAGGGCGACGTCAATCTCGGCGTGGCCGACGATTTCATCGCGCACATCCGCGAAAAGGCTCTAGGCGCGGAAGTTCTGCTCCAGCTTTCTCCCGCACAGCAGGTGGTCAAGATTGTGCGCGACGAGCTGGCCGATCTTCTGGGACGCGAAGCGCGCCCGCAATTCTCCAACCGCCCGCCCTCCGTGTGGCTCATCGTCGGATTGCAAGGCTCCGGCAAGACCACCTCCACCGGCAAGCTCGGCAAATGGCTGGCCGAGCATGGCCATCGTCCCATCGTCGTCTCGACGGACGTGTACCGCCCCGCGGCCCGCGAACAGCTCGCGCAGGTGGCCAAAGCCACCGGCACTCCCTGCTGGCCCGGCACAGGCGCGGACAAGCCGCTCGATATCGTGCGTGGCGCCGCGCGCGAAGCCAAGCTTTCGGCTTACGACGTGATCCTCGTGGATACCGCCGGCCGCCTGCACATTGACGACGAACTCATGAAAGAGCTTTCCGACCTCAAGCGCGAACTCAATCCCGCCGAAATCCTCTTCGTCGCCGATGCCATGATCGGGCAGGACGCCGTCCGCTCCGCCGGCGAGTTTCACAAGCGCCTCGGCGTGACCGGCATTCTCCTCACCAAGCTCGATGGCGACGCCCGCGGCGGCGCTGCGCTTTCCATCCGCAAGGTTACCGGCGCTCCCGTCAAGTTCGCCGGCGTCGGAGAGAAATACGACGCGCTCGAGCCTTTCCTCCCCGACCGCATCGTCTCGCGCATTCTCGGCATGGGCGACGTTCTCGGCCTGATTGAAAAGGCCGAGAAGACAATTGACGCCAAGCAGGCGCGCGAACTCGAGCGCAAACTCCGCGAGGACGATTTTACCCTCGAGGATTTCCGCGATCAGTTGCGCCAGATTCGCAAGATGGGCTCGATGGAACAGTTGATGGGCATGCTGCCCAAGATCGGCCCCTTCGCAAATATCCCGAAGGACGCGCACGTGGACGAGTCGAGGCTGAAGTCCATCGAGGCCATCATCAATTCCATGACCGCCGCCGAGCGCTTGAACCACAATCTGATTGACGGCAAGCGCCGCAAGCGCATCGCCCGCGGCAGTGGCTCCTCCGTTCAGGACGTCAACCAGGTCCTCAAGCAGTACGCCGACATGCGCCGCATGATGAAGCAGTACGGCAGCATGGCCAAAATGAAGATGCGCGGCATCGGCAAGCTCGCCGGATTGAAATAGGAAAACCCCGTGCCGATTATCGTCAAGAACACGCTCAATCAGATTCGCTCCACAGCCATGGGCGGTGGCGACCGCGCCGAAAAGGCCAAACGCCTTGCCGATCTGATCCGCAAGCTCGGCGAATATCGCTGGGTGGGCGTTTACGATGTGGGCGCGGACCTCGTTTCCATCATCGCCTGGAGCGGCCCGAGCGCGCCCGAGTATAAGTCGTTTCCGGTGAGCAAGGGCCTGACCGGTGCGGCGATTCAGCAGAAGCGCGCCGTAATCGTTGGTGACGTGCGCAACGACCCGCGATACCTCACGGCCTTCGGCAGCACGCTTTCGGAGATCATCGTGCCAGTCCTATCGCCCGACGGGCGCGTGATCGGGACGGTGGACGTCGAAAGCGAGCGCGCCAACGCCTTTTCCGCGAGCGATCAGCAAATGATCGAGCAGTGCGCCGAAGCGGCCCTCCCGCTCTGGCTGCTCGCGTAGGAGTACCCGAATGTAGTGGGTCAGTTTGATTTCCATAGGTGGAGCGTTTGGAGTTTGGATGAGATGTGCGCCACGCTGCCAGCACAAGTCTCTGCTACCAAGCGGATTGACAAGGGGTTTATCCTGAAAGCTCTCGGAGAGAAAGTGAGTTAGAAGATGGGGCAACAAAGAGCCACCGAGTTCGATGGCGACCTTACCCAGTTTCTTCACAAGTACAAGTATCAGCCGGACCTGACGGCAAAGCTGGACGCCCTCGAAACGTTGCAGTTCACGCAAGCATTGATAAATGAGATCGTGCTGTGGAAGAACAACAAATTTGCTCAATTCAGCGACGAGCTTCTGCGGAGCATTGAGAATGTCAAAGAACTCCATCGGGGAGAACATCAGAATGCGGAATCACTGATTGACTCGCTTCTCATCGTCCATGGAGTGGGCCTTCCGATGGCCTCAACGCTACTCCGCTTTCGGAATCCGTCCGCCTTCCAGATTATTGATCGACATGCTTACCGGGCAGTCTATGGTTCGAAGTTCCCGATCTATCCGTCCATGCCACGGAAGAAGCAGATTGACATCTACTTCGATTATTTACACGACCTGATTACACTCTGCGATCAAAAAAAGATCAAATTTGAGACAATAGACCGAGTTTTGTACCAGTTCGATAAAGACATTAATGGCGTACTCCCCAAAACTAGGAGCGCGTGAGAAGTCGCACCACCTGTGGAAACCAATCTGACCCACTACCCACCCGAGATACCGATTGGTGAATTCCACCGCCTCCGCTATACTCTTGGGATTGAAATAAGGAGGAAATTCGCGTGTTGATGATTCGTCTTGCCCGCATTGGCAAAAAGAAGCACCCCTTTTATCGCGTGGTGGTCACGGAGAAGGCCCGTCCGCGCAACGGCCGTTTTGTCGAAATCGTGGGCACATACGACCCCCTGAAGAAGCCCGCGGCCATCGAGCTTGACCGCGACCGTGTGGACTACTGGCTCGCCAAAGGCGCCCAGCCGAGCGACACCGTACGCAGCTTTCTGCGCCACCGTAAGCCTGCCTAAAGCGTCCAATTTTTGTGGGCAAGTCCATGTGCATAGCTCTCGCGCCAGCTCGATCGAGCTTCTCCCCTGCGCACGGCGGACTGTGGAGAATGAGCCATGAAAGAACTAGTCGAAGAGATTGCCAAGGCGCTTGTGGATCATCCGGAAAATGTTCAGGTGAAATCAGTGGATGGCGAGCAGGTCACCGTTCTTGAACTCCGCGTCCATCCCGAAGACTTGGGCAAGGTGATTGGACGGCAGGGACGCACCGTGAAATCCATTCGCACCCTGCTGGGCGCCGCCGGGATGAAATTGAAGAAGCGCTACACCCTGGAAGTCCTCGAGTAGTGGCCGCGCAAGAATCCGCGGGCCTCACCGTGGCGCGCATCCTGCGCCCACAGGGACGGCGCGGGGAAGTAGCCGCCGAGATTCTCACCAGCTTTCCTGAACGCCTCGCCCGCATGGCTTTCGCCAACCTCTGGGACGGCAAGACCGCGCCCCGGCAAACCGGAATTCGCTCCTGCCGCCTCACCTCAAGCCGCGGCGGCCAGGCCATTTTTCATTTCGAAGGCTCGGATTCGATTTCCGACGCCGAAAAGCTTGTGGGCCTCGAAGTGCAGATTCCGCTTTCCGATCGGATGCCGCTTCCCGCCGGAAGTTACTACGTCTCGGACCTCATCGGCTGCGAAGTGTGCGAGAAAGCTCATGAGAACGCCGGTGAAAAAGCCCGCGAAAAATATGGGCCCATTATCGGGCGCGTCCGCGACGTCCAATTCACCGGCGACGACATCGCCGGCACGCCTCTGCTCGTTCTCGATTCCCCCCGCGGCGAATGGCTCCTCCCACTCGCTCAGGAAATCTGCGTGCATGTGGACACCGCTTTACGCCGCATCGAAGTGGTCCTGCCCGAAGGCCTCCGCGATTTGAACCCTTAGTAGGTTCTATTCTGATTCAGGCGAAAAACAAGGCAGTGTCATTCTGAGCGGAGTCCCGCGTTCTTGGTTTTCCCGCCGCTTTTTGGCGGGCGCGGGACGCAGTCGAAGAATCCCTCTCCACGCCTTAGGACACGATTGCAAGGCCCGTTTGCGCTACTATCATTGCTTCCATGCGCTTCGACATCATCACCATCTTCCCGGAGTTTTTCTCCGGCCCGCTCGACTACGGCATCGTCCGCCGCGCGCGCGAAGCCCGCCTCATCGAGACCCACGTCCACGACCTGCGCAATTTCACGCACGACCGCCATCGCACCGTGGACGACCGCCCCTTCGGCGGCGGCGAAGGAATGGTGATGAAGCCCGAGCCGTTTTTCGAAGCCGTCGAATCGCTCGTGGGTTCCGGAAGCGCGGCGCCTTCGACGTCCACCGCCGTCGTGCTGCTCTCCGCCGCGGGAAAACTTTTCGGGCAGGAAGCAGCGCGGAGATTCGCCCAGCTCGAAAGGATTGTCCTGTTGTGCGGCCGCTACGAAGGGGTGGACGAGCGCGTCGCGGAAAATCTCGCCACGGACGAAATTTCCATCGGAGATTTTGTTCTCTCCGGAGGCGAACTCCCCGCCGCCATGATTCTCGACGCAGTCACGCGCCTGATTCCCGGCGCGCTAGGCAACGAAAATTCCGCCGTGAACGAATCATTCAGCGAGATCGAACCACGCGCCCGGGCCAAGCACGATTCAGGGGTCACGGGTCACGAATCACGATTCACGATTCACGAATCACGATTCACGGATCACGATTCACGAATCACAAGTCACGGAATCCTGGATTTTCCCCATTACACGCGGCCGCAATCCTTCCGCGGCTGGGACGTTCCCGAAATCCTCGTGAGCGGCAACCACGAAGAAATCCATCTCTGGCGCCGCAAAAAAGCCTTCGAAAAAACGGCGCGCAACCGCCCCGACCTCCTCGACGCCGCGAGCGATCCCGTGCAAAAAAAATCGTAACGAATCAGCGCCCCAGGAATTGCTCGAGCTTTTCGGTTTCCGCCTCCGCCATGCTCAGATATTTCTGCGTGTTGTCCACGTCCTTGTCATGGAGCGAGGACTCCGCCCTGGCGATATCGGCATGCATCCGCTGCCGCCCCGCCACCATATCGCCGCGCAGCCCATATCCCTGGGCCTCCTGCTGCTTTTCGAGCGAGTCGAGGCCTGCATCTACGGCGGCGGCGCGGCCATTGAGCTGATCAATCTGGTCGCGCAGCCCCTGCAACACCTTCGGATCCGGCCCCGGCGGCGCGCTCGCGATTTGCGGTTTCGCCGGAGCTGCCGCCGCAGGCGCAGGAGCCGCTGGCGTTGCCGGTGCCGGCACAGGCGCTACAGGCGCAGGCGTCGCGGCCGGCGCAGTTGCTGGCGTGTTGCCTCCCAACGCATGCGTCTTGGCGTACTTCGGAATGTATATCCCACCCAGGGCCAGAACAGCCAAAACCACGACCGCGCCAAGCGTAATATAGAGCCCGCGGTGCGCTGGATGGGTCGCCGGCGGCGAAGTTGCCGCCGGAGTTTCAGGACGAGTCGAATTTTCCATTTTGACCTCCCTATTGGCCGGGATTATACCCTGACGCGCTCGTTTTTGAGCGCGTCATCCTGAGCGCAGCGAAGGGTCTCCCTTCCCACCGCGCTAAGCCATTCGCTTAGGCCGTGGATGCCTAGGTGGAAGTTCAACCTCGCCTGAAGCCGTTGTAATCACACGAGCGCCATAATTTTTCTGGATAGATCGCCGCAATTCCCTTATAATCCTCGTTTGTGCGTCGTGCGCTGGCCCCACCTTTGAGCGGGTCTGCCGGGAATAAGAGCCATGAAACCAATCATCGCCAAGGTGCAGGAGTCGCAGCTTCGCAAGGACCACCCCGTATTCCGCCCCGGTGACACCATTCGCGTGCACGTCCGCCTGAAAGAGGGCGAAGGCGACAAGGAACGCATCCAGCCGTTCGAGGGCGTGGTGATGAGCCGCCGCGGCGAATTGCTGGGCGAATCGTTCACGGTGCGTCGCGTGAGCTTCGGCATCGGCGTCGAGCGGATTTTCCCGGTGCATTCCCCGATGATCAGCTCGATTGACGTCGTGCGCCAGGGGCGCGTCCGCCGCGCGAAGTTGAACTATCTGCGCGCGCGCAAGGGCAAAGCCGCGCGCATCAAGCGCGTCGAAAGATTCGAGCCGGTCGCCACACCGGACGCCGCCGAATAGCCGCGCGGCATCTTCATTTTTACTTCGCCCCCTTCCCTGCAACCGCTGTGCTAAAATTCCCCGCCGATGGGACGGCTCTGCTGCGCACGATACGAGCGCGAGGCGCGCCAGCGCGGATGGCTTCGCATCGCCGGACTCGACGAAGCCGGCCGCGGTTCCCTTTTCGGTCCCGTGATGGCGGCGGCCGTCGTACTGAATCCCAAGCGCCGCATCGTGGGACTCGACGATTCGAAAAAGTTGCTCCCCGAACGCCGCGGCGAACTGGCCGAACGCATTTGCGAGCATGCGCTCGCCTGGGCCGTGGCCGAAATTGACGCGAGCCGCATAGACGCCTGGAACATTTACCAGGCCAGCCGTCAGGCGATGGTTGCCGCGCTTTCGCGCCTCGATCCCCTTCCCGATTTTCTGTTGCTGGACGCCATCCAACTCGATCTTCCGATCGAGCAAAAATCGCTGATTCACGGCGATGCCCGCTCCATTTCGATTGCCGCGGCATCCATACTGGCGAAAGTTGAGCGCGACCGCCGCATGGAGGAATTCGACCTGCTCTATCCGCAATATGGTCTGGCGCAGAACAAGGGTTACTGCACGCCGGACCATCTCGAAGCGCTGCGGAGACACGGGCCATCGCCGCTCCACCGCTTCTCCTACGCTCCAGTGCGCGAGGCGCGCTGCTGGTCCACGGGCGCGCGGCAGGACGCGCTTCCTCTCGCGCTGCCCGCGGAAATCTTCCCGGGCTGAGGCAGCCGTGCCCCCGCGCCACCTCGATCCGCTGCCTCTTTGCCGTACTGTTATCCCCTTCGGCACCACGCTTGCGCCGCTTGATAGACCCCGGTTTTTCGCGCGTGCTAACCTTATTCCCCTGAGGGGTGTTATTCGTTGTTCGCCCGAGTTCACCTTCCAGGCGAACGGCAACGGGCACGCGAAAACTTCGATGGCATTCAATAAGAGCAAAGCGCTCGAAAACGCGCTGAAATTCCTCAACCAGGGCAAGGTCGCTCAGGCCATTGCCGAATATCAGCAAGTCCTCCGCCACGACTCGAAGGATCAAGCCACGCTCATGACCGTGGGCGACCTCTTCGCCCGCCAGGGCGACATGCCGCAGGCCATCGAATATTTCGAGCGCCTCGCGCAGGTGTACCTGAATGACGGCTTCAACAGCAAAGCCATCGCCATCTACAAAAAGATCGCCAAGCTGGCTCCCGCTGAGCTCGCGCCTCTCGAACGCCTTGCGGATCTCTACGTGCAGCAGGGAGTGCTCAGCGAAGCCCGGCCGCTGTTCCTGCAAATCGCCGAAGCTCATCTGAAGGCCAATCGCGCCGCGAAAGCCTTGGAAGTGCTCCACCGCCTGCTCGATATCGAGCCCGATAACCCGCGCGTTCAGATGCGCCTCGCCGAACTTTATAACGCCATGGGCCAGAAAAAAGAGGCCAGCCAAGTCTATGCCGCGTATGCGCAGCGCCTGTTCGACCAAGGCGATGCCGGCGACGCCCAGAAACTCGTTCAGCGCGCGCTCGAAGTCGACCCAAGCAATCCAAATGGATTGCTCCTGCAAGCCAAGCTTCTCGGCGCCCAACACAGTGATATGGCCCTTCCGCTCCTCCAGCGCCATCCGGAAGCCGATGCCGGCGGCGAAGTCACCCAGCTTCTCGTGGATTTTGCCCTGCATTCCGGGCAAATCGAGCAAGCCGTGGATCGCGCCCGCAATCAGTTGCTCCGCGGCAGCTCGCACTATGCGCTTCTCCATCGCGTGGCCGAAATCCTCATCGAAAGCGGCCAGGCCGGCGACGCGCTCCCGCTGCTCCGCGAATTGCGCGATCCCATGATCGAAGCGGCCGAGCAGGAAAAGCTCTTGAAATCGCTTTCCAGCGCCGCGGAGCGCCTCCCCGGCCACATCGAGGCGCTCGAAATGCTCGTGGATTTTTGCCGCCATACCAGTGACCCGTTCCGTTTGAACCCGGCCCTCGGCCGGCTTGCGGACGTTTACACCACTCAGGGGAATTACGCGCGCGCCGAAGAGCTGCTCGAAGAGCTGGTGGACCGCAATAAGGACGACGAACGCATGGTCGAGCGGCTGAATAAGTTCCGCGCCGGCCGCGAGCCTGCCGCCGGGCAGCAGCCGGAGGAAGCAATCGCGCCCGCGCCCCCGAAACCCTTGGCTGCTGAGCCGCTGGTGCCCACGCACGAGCAAGCGCCCCCCGCGGCCGTTGCCGAAGAAACGTACGACGACGACACGCAAGCCTACATCGCGCAGGTGCTGACGGACGTGGACCTTTTCTCCAGCTACGGCCTCACCAACAAAGCCACGCAGCTCCTCGAAAACATTCTCGTGCGCGCGCCTCGTCACACGCCCACGCTCGAACGCTTGCTCGACTTCTATCTCGGCGCGGGCGACGACCGTCGCACCGCCGAGATGGCCGCTGAGCTCGAGCTAATCCACCGCGAGCGCGACGATACCGTCAACGCCGAGCGATTCGCCGCGCTCCGCGAAAGGTTCCACAAGGCTGCGGGGATCACCGAGAAAAATTTGCATGCAGCTCCGGCCGCCTCGCCAGAGCCACAAGTTGCCGCGCCGCCCGCTGCCGCCCCGCCCGCGCAAGACGCGCCCGCGCCTGCCGCGGCCCCGGAATTCCAAATACCGCTCGCGACCCCCAGCGAGCACGCCGCGCCCGCGCAGCAGCCCGCGGCCGCTGAAGTGGACCTCTCGGATGAATGGGAAGCCATGGTTCAGGAAGTCACCGAGCCTGCGTCGGCTCCGGCCGCGCAGCCTCCGCCGCCTGACGCAGTGGAAATTCAGCAAGCCGCGGAGCCAGCGCCCGAGCAGGCCTTTGAAATCGTCGATGAGCCTACTCAGGAGCCCCCACAGGAGCTCGTAGCCCAAAGCGAGGTGCCGGCGAGTGCCGCTACGCAAGATGGCGAAATTGATCTCCAGCTCACGCCCCAGCCCGCCGGCGCTCGGAATTCCAGCACGATGGCCACGACCGACGACTTGATCGGCGAACTCGTAGCCGAAATCGAGGACATGCAGGCTCCCGCCGCCCAAGATGCGGAGACAGTCATCCCTGGCGCTGTCGCTAGCGCTGCCGCGCCGCCAGGATCGAACGGCTCATCCGCCTCCGCCCACGAACTATCCCCCGGAAACTTGAATCAATTGGCGGAGGTTTTTCAGGAATTTCGCAATGAGCTTGGCGAATTCGGCGATAAGGACGAAGACCTCGAAACTCACTACAACTTGGGGATCGCTTACCGCGAGATGGGCTTGCTCGACGAGGCCATCGGTGAATTCCAGAGGGTGGCCACGTCAGTCGAGGGAGGCAAACCCTTCCCCTATACGATGAACTGTTCCACGCTGCTGGCGCTCTCCTTCATGGACAAAGGCGAACCCAAGATTGCTTCGCTGTGGTACCGCCGGGCGCTCGACCTGCCAGGGCTGGACCAGGAAACCATCCTGGCCTTGCGCTACGACCTCGGCCTGTCACTCGAATCTGCCGGAGAATCCACCGAGGCGCTCGATAGCTTCCGCCAGGTCTACGCCATTAACATTGATTACCGCGACGTCGCCGATCACATCGCGGAGCTCCAGAAGCGCTGATTTCACCCGAGCCGGGACCCTTCCGCATCGTCAATGTCGTTGCCTTTGTAGTTGTTGGTTTCTTTAGAGTCTGTGTGAGAACCCGAGAATCCTTGTAGGTCGTGGCTTAAGCCACGACATAAATCCTCAAAATGAGGTCGGCTTTCGCGCCTTTTGCGTCCCGACGCCTTTTGTCGGGAAGCCGCTGAAGTTCCGATTTTGCAGCTCTCACACAGGCTCATCAGCCCCTGAAGCCATGTCCTTTATGAGCAGAGTATAGAAGTTGGCTCCGAGGAAACTATTGCCTTGGCGCCTCAGGCGCTGGTGCGGGGGCATTTCCCTCCGGCGCCTGCCGCGGCGGCTGCTGTGGCGCGCCCGCGGACGCGGGGCAAATTTCGGACGTGTGGTTGTGCACGATCAGCCAGTTATCTCCCACCTTCGTGAACACCAGCGTCGTCTGGCCGCGAGTCTCATAGGGCTTTCCGTTCAGCGAGGATTGGAATTCCCACTGATACGACGCCCAGGCCACGTCTCCATGCGGGAAGATGAATGTGTTCCTGCGAATCAGCTGCACTCCCTGAAATGCCGCGCGCTCGCGCTGGTATACAGCCACGTAATTCTGCCAGCCCACGAGCGGCGGTTCGTAGGCGCTGCTGACGAATGTTACGTTGTCCGAATAATACTTGTGCATCGCTTCGATATCGCCCACCTGAAACGCGCCCAGCATCTCTCCGATGTCGTGGTCAATTTCGTCGGCGGGGGCAACCGGCGGCATGGGCGTTGCTTCGCCGGAATTATCCCCACTCGCCGGCTTCTTTTTCTTCTGCCCCGCCCAGGCTCCGGACGGGGACGGCAAAAATCAGAATGGCCGCCGTGAAGCACATCCAGCAACGGAAGCAGGCGAATTCGCGCAAATTTTTCTTCATCCGTTTTCCCCTCCTCAACCGCCTCGCAGCATAGCACGGAGCGAAAAACGCGCACCCAGCGGAAGTCGAGCGATGTGTCGTGTCGATGGTGTCCCACTCCGCCTGTCATCCCGAGCGGAGTCCCCCGTCTTCGCTTTTCCCCTCGCCTTCTGAGGGGCGGGGGACGTAGGGAGGGATCTGCTTTTGCCGTTATCTTTGTTGTTGCCTTTGTAGCGGCCGCCTCGCCTTTTAGGCGGGCAGCCTTGTTCTTGCTTCAGGTTTTGCCGCGATGAGGAACACAAATTAGGACACTACCATCGTGTCGGTGTGCAGTGCCTGGAGCGGAAGATCGAGCTGGTGCACATTGAGCCGGGAAGCCGGTGCGATTCGAATCGGCATCGTAGCTATAGGAATTCGTCAGCGCGCCTGACAGGAACGCGTAGCTCGTGGTGGTCCCGATGAGGCGCCCCATATTGTCGTCGGCTGCGCTCAGGACAGGCGGCGAAGGCGTAGGTGCCGGTGGGGTCATTGACCTGGAGGATTTTGCCGACCAGATCGTAGGTGTACTCGACGCTCGTGCCGTCAGGATAGCTCTTCTGGGTAAGGCGGTTGAGGGCGTCGTAGAAATACTGGATGGTCTGGTCCTTGCGGTCGGTTTTGCTCGGAGAGGTTGTTATCGGTGTTCCCTCGGCTGCGCTCGGGATAAACTCCGGCGTAGGTTCACCCTAGGCGAAGGTCTCCAACTGGTTCGAGGGGAACGTGGTCTGCGTGACGCGGCCGAAGGCGTCGTAGTTGAACGTGGTCGTCTGTGACGCTGGTGAGCCGGTCGGCATCGTCGTAGGCGTAGGTGGTGGTCTTGCCGTTCTGGTCTGTGGCGGTGATGCGGCGGCCGCGATAATCGTAGGTGAAGCCGGCGGTGGACATCGCGGTTTGGTGTAGCAACGCGCCAGAGAAAAACCCCACGCTCATAAACCGAGCATAGGGCACCCTGAAAACCAGACGCCAGAGCCTGGGCCACCCGCCTAGCGCGAGCGGGATTCCGTCGAGAAACTTCTGCCGCCATGCTTAACCCAAAGCATCCCTCGCTCATAAGCCGGTCGAAGCTGCGGGTCATCTTGCCAATCGTTGAAGAATTCCCGGATATCTTGTCTCTCGAACAGATGTTCAATGATCGCCAGTTCGATACATCCCTTCAGTTCTGAGTTTCCTTTAGTGTAAAGTTCTCTCAACAACGATTTCATCGCTTTAAAGTACTTCCGATCATTGCCTTCATCCCAGAGCGCCACGAAAAAACTAACGAATTCGTGCCCGGCCGAATACCTGTCGTGTACCCACTCGCCGTCTGGGCTATTTCTAAGGCAAAAGTCGAAGTACCTCAGGATGAATGCAAAAACGTCGTCAAATGGTAACGCAGGGACGATGCGGCGGGTATGCTTAGCATCAGTGAGCAACTCATATGTTGCACCGAGCACCTCAGAGTCGTCGCTCGACATCCATCTGAGGACCTGCGACTCGGCAATCGTCGGCGGAGAATGACTTTCTGATATCTGAAGCTGTTCAACGATCTCCTGAAGCATTCATGCGCTCCTGTAAGTGCGGATGTGGATCATCGCCGTAGACCTCACTCCAGTATGAGAATTGGCTCAGGGAACAGAATCGGCCCTGGGGTCGGAATGTAAGGTTCAGGAAGGACAGGCAGTTGTCCCGGAGATGGTGATAGCAGAGGAAGAAATGGCATGGGCACCGGGCCCGGCGCGGGATTTGGAGATGGGTTCGGCGCGGGTTGCGGATTTTGGTCAGGACAGTTGCCGTTGCACTTTTCCATGTAGATTTGGACGCAACGCTCATAACCTCGCCAAAAGGCAGGGATTTCTCCTTTGTCGGTGTGATAGGTGTCTCCAGCTAGCCAATCTACCAAGGAGTGAGAGGCGATCGTGTAAGCAAAGGCCTCGATTTTGCTCAGGAGTACTGGGCATGGGTCTCTCTTTGTGCAGCGTATTCTATTGTAGAGTCCCGGAGGATGCCAAGGTTTACGTCCCTGCAAACCGAAGGGATCTATCGAGTTCCCGGGGTCGTTTTCTACATAAGCGTAAAAGTTGGTGCCGTCACCACTGAACCCAATAGGGTCTTCGCTGAGGAATCGGCCCGTTGTGGGATCAAAATACCGCGCCCTGTCGAAATAGAGATCTGTCTCCGTGTCGAATTCGCGGCCGGTGTACTGGAAGTAGTTCCGCAGTGAGCCAGATGAATTTGTCGTGTTACCAAACGAGTCGTAGGTGTAGCTCTGGGCGACGGTACCGTTAGACGCGGTCAGCGACGTGATCGAACCCAAGCCATCGGCTTCGTAGTAGTCGGTCGTCGCGCCGCGCTGCATGGCGAGCGGCTCGTCAATGTTTTGCCCTTGTGTGTAATGGGCGACCAGACCGCCCGTGGCGTTCATGGTTTCGACGAGATTATCGGCGTCGTAGGCGAAGATACTCGTCGCGTTCGGTGAGATTTTCTCAATGCGGCGTCCGAAGGGATCGTACTTGAAGGTAAAACAAAATCGGGAATTGACAATTTCAGGGGAGCGTCGTAGACGCAACGGCGACTCCATACCAAACCCCCATCTCGTGCGCCCGAACCGTATCAGGGGCACCGACCCACCCAAGCGCCTTCGGTACATCGTAAACAACTATGACCAAATCGCCGGACTCCAAACTTGGCCGCCTATCACCAGCCGAGCGCCAGTCTCCTACATCTAGATCGAGGGTTTTGTCGATGTATCCGTCTGCCTTGATTTCGTCAAACCCTGGTATATTTCTTGTGAAGGCTTGGTCTGGGTTTTGATATAGGGTTTCAACTTGCCCCTTCCTAACAACTAGGACTCTCCAATGCCCAGCCCCCCAGCTGTTTGATTCCCTCCAAATTCTAATGCTCCTGTCGGAGGGGTTTTCGATCCTCAAGACAATCCTGTTCGGAGGGGATATATGAATTATCCTTATCGCAACGTCGCTCACGTGTTTTTCTCCATCCGCACTCCGGCCGGGGGAACCCCAAAACCAACATGCGAGCACTATCAACAAAACAGACTTAGCTTTCATAGTGTACCCCTAGAAGTTCACGTTTATGGTTTTGCTCGTATAAATCGTTTTGTGGCCGTTGCAGACATCGACGACAATCAATCGAAATCGCAGCGTCACACCAGGCGGGAATCCTTGGGGCCGGTCGCCCCCGCTGTAATTGTCGCCGTCGTACGAATCGCCCGGCTGTAAGTCTGAATGTGGGCCCGTTCTTCTGCCGTATCGCTTGTCATTTTGGTCCCGGTCCTCGTACCACTGGTACGGTTGATCGGTTGGCGGAAAGCCTTGATGCGGCACGCCCCCACCTGGGATGTTGTTCCAAGAAATGAGCTGCCTAGCTTCGCAGCATTTCGGATCGTGGGTTGCGTCGTCCAGAAAAGTGGCGCTCCAAAAAAAAGCCGTGCCTCCGCTTACCGAACCGGAGACGTTGTACTCGGGCCCTTTCTTGATGCCGCACGATTTCCTGCATCCGTCCAACCCGTATGGATCGATTGCCCCAATCGGATCGTTGCCCACATACCTGTAGAAATCGGGGCCAGCATCGAATCTCAGGGGATCCTCGCTCAAGAACCTTCCGGCGCTGGGATCGTAGTATCTGGCGCGGTAGTAGTAGAGATTGGTTTCCGTGTCGAATTCGCGGGCAGTGTAGCGGAAAAAATTCGTCAGCGAGCCGGTTGAGCCGTGGCGTTGCCGAACGAGTCGTAGGTATAGCTTTGGGCGACCATGCCGTTGGATCCTTGTGAGCGACGTGATTGAGCCAAGGCCATCGGCTTCGTAGTAGTCGGTTGTTGCGCCGCGCTGCATGGCGAGCGGCTCGTCAATGCCTTCGCCCTTGCGTGTAGTGCGCGACCAGACCGCCCGCCGCATTCACGGTCTCGATCAAGTTATCTCCGTCGTAGGCGAAGATGCTCGTCGCCGTCGGCGAGATTTTCTCGATTCTTCTGCCGAAGGGATCGTATTTGAACGTAATTTCTTTCACAGAAGATGTGTCAGCCCGTGATTACCGCACCGATAATGGATAGGAGCACTGCAAAAATTGAGTAGAAGAATTGCCATCCCCACCACAATGCACGCGCTCTGTCCGGGTCGTCAGGGCGCGAACCCGAAAATAGCTTCGCCACTTCAGACGGGCTGAGGCCCAGCCTGCGGACGTGGTGGCGCATCTGCAACATCGAGACATTCAGCCATGCGAATGCGAGACAGCCAAGTGTCTCCGCCACCGAGTGCAGCAAGGTGGAGGGGCGCTTCCAGGCAAACCACAACGTGAGCGCTAAGACCACTAGAGTCAAGAGGACGTACACACCCAGTGTGGCACTGTCGAAGAAGATCACTATAGCGTTCCCGAGATTCTCGCTTGGCTGTTTGTCCATTGCGAAGCTCGCTTTCACTTCCGTTGCGCTTGACACGGAGCCGATTTGCAATCCTGCTTCTTCCAAATGAGCGTGCAGTCACCCACGATACCTATGACGCCCCCTCCAGCACCTCCTCCAACTCCGTACTGGCCGAATACCGTGACGCCCGTCGCGCTGACCGTGGCGCCTCCGCCCTTGCTCGCTCCCGGTCCGGCACCCGCGAACCCCTCCACCCCACCAAAGGTACCTTGCATATCGCAGATTGAGTTGCAGTCGGGGCAGACCGCGCTCACCCCCTGTACGTTGGCGCCCGCACCAAGCGCCCCTGCTCCTAGACCTCCGCCCCGACAATCAAGTATTCCCGAATTGCCTTGACTGTCTTGAACATACAGAAAAGAGCCCTCTACTCCACCGGCCAAAAAGGCCCACCCTCCGCTGAGGAACCCGGCACCTCCCACGCCATAGCCCCACGCTATTCGACCAGTCGCATCTCGCAAAAGAGTCGGCCGATTATGCACATAGGCGTAAAAGTTTACTCCGGAGAGAAAACGGGCCGGATCTTCGCTTAGAAACCTGCCGGTCGATGGATCGAAATAGCGTGCCCGGTAAAAGTAAAGGTTGGTTTCAGAGTCTAACTCTCGTGCTGTGTATTGGACAGGATTTGTCAACAAACCAGACGAACTTGTCTGTTTACCAAACGAGTTGTAACTATAGGTCTGGACCAAGACCCCTGAAACATTGCTCAGCGATGTTACCGAGCCGAGGCCATCCGAATGATAGAAGCTAGTTGCATTGCTACGCAGCATCGCCAAGGGCTCATCGATGTTGAGACCTTGCGAGTAACGAGCGACGGCCGCGCCGCTGGAGTTGACTTCTTCGATGAGGTTGCTGCCGTCGTAGACGAAAATGCTTGTCGCACTGGGCGAGATTTTCTCGATGCGCCTGCCGAAGGGATCGTATTTGAAGGTGACCGTGCCGCCCGTCCCGGGCAAAGTCACGCTCGTCAAGCGATTCTCGAAGTCCCAGGCGTAGGTCGTCGTACCGGTGGAGTCGGATTTGGACGTGGTGTTGCCGTTCGCGTCGTAGGTGGACATTGCGCCGCCGGCGGCCGTCATCTCGTTCGATGAATTAACAGAGTAGGACGCGGCGAGCGAAGAGAGGCGATTGCCGACGGGATCGTAGGTGTAGTTTTCGGTCAAGTTCGCGCCCTGCGTGGCTTGCAGCAGCTCATAAATCGAGTCGTAGCCGTAGTTCGTCGTCGCGCCCGCCAACCAGTTCGTATTCGACAGCCGATTTCCAGCAGCATCCAATGTGTACGAGGCCCCGTCAATAGTACTCCCGCCCGCTTGGTGCAGGATGCTGAGCAGGCGAGACAGATTGTCGTAACTATAGTTCGTGGCGATGCCGTTGGGGCGCGTCATCTGCGTGCGGCGCGAAAGCGCGTCGTAGCTGAAGCCGAACGAGCCGGCCCAGGAATTCGCGAGGGTCGCCGAGGCGATTCAGCGTGTCGTAGCTATACGCGTTCGTGCTGCCATCGGGCGCGGTGAAGCCCGTGCGGTTCGAATCGGCGTCGTAGCTATAGGAATTCGTGAGCGTGCCTGACAGGAACGCGTAGCTCGTCGTGGTGCCGATGAGGCGCCCCATATTGTCGTAGGCGAAGGCGTAGGTGCCGGTGGGATCATTGACCTGAAGGATTTTGCCGACCAGGTCGTAGGTGTAATCCACGCTCGTGCCATCGGGATAGCTCTTCTGGGTGAGCCGGTTGAGCGCGTCATAGAAATACTGGATGGTCTGGTTCTTGCGGTCGGTCTTGCTGGTGAGGTTGTTATCGGTGTTCCCTCGGCTGCGCTCGGGATAAACTCCGGCGTAGGTTCACCCTGAGGCACGAAGGGTCTCCAACTGGTTCGAGGGGAACGTGGTCTGGGTGACGCGGCCGAAGGCGTCGTAGTAGAAGGTGGTCGCGTGGCCATTGGCGTCCGTGATGCTTGTCAGGTTGTTCTCGGTGTCGTAGGCGTATTGCGTCGTGTTGTTCGCGGCGTCGGTGACGCTGGTCAGCCGGTCCGCATCGTCATAGGCGTAGCTGACCGATCCTTGCAGTGTCACCTCTTGTGCCAGTTTGTCCAAACCGTCATATCCGCGCGGCTTCTTCCTGCTCGAAGGCGTGATAGGACGACCGCACCAGCGGCCCCGCTTCCACGTGCTTGAATCCCATCTTCTCGCCCAGCCTCTTGAATTCCGCGAACTCATCCGGGTGGACGTACCGTTCGATGGGCAGATGCTCGGGCGTCGGCTGGAGGTATTGCCCGAGCGTCAGTATGTGCGTTCCCTGTGCGGCGATTTCCTGCATCGCCTGCAAAACTTCCTCGCGCCTCTCGCCCAGCCCCAGCATCATCCCTGTTTTTGTCGGCGTATCCGGCGCCATCTCCCGCGCGCGCCGCAGCAGCTCGAGCGACCGCTCGTACACGGCCCCCTTGCGCACCCGCCGGTAGAGCCGCGGCACCGTCTCCATATTGTGATTCAGCACGTCGGGCCGCGCGGCCATCACCGTGGCGAGCGCCGTCCAATCGCCGCGAAAATCCGGAATCAGCACCTCGACCTTGCAGCCCGGCAGCCGCCCGCGAATCTCCGCGATCGTCCGCGCGAAAATTCCCGCGCCGCCGTCCGCCCGGTCGTCGCGGTTCACGGACGTCACCACCGCGTAGCGCAGGCCCATCCGCGCGGCCGCCTCGGCCACGCGCTCCGGCTCATCTTCATCGGGCGGACCCAGCGGCTTGCCGCTCGGTACCGCGCAGAATCCGCACGCGCGCGTGCAGATGTTGCCGAGGATCATGAACGTGGCCGTGCGATGTTCCCAGCACTCGCCCATGTTCGGGCACCGCGCGCTCTCGCACACCGTGTGCAATCCGAGCGTGCGCATGGTGCGCTTCAGGTCCTGGTAGTTCGGCCCGCCGAAAAACCGCACGCGCAGCCAGGAAGGCCGCGGATGCGCCTCGGGCGCCGGTGCGGCCGCGTTTGGAAGTATCGTGAATTCCGTAGCCATGTTCTCGAAGCTCCATCTTACCCGCAGCGCCCAGTCGAAACAATGACCCGCCATTGACGATAGTGCTCCATTCACATGCTGCCTTTCATCGCAGCACGCCTTCCTGTGTCGCGAATGCCGTTGCGGGGAACCCCTCATCCCTCCAGCACCGCTCAGCCCCGGAGGGGCGGAACAATTTAGCCCCGGGCGGAAGCCCGGGGGTAGGCATAGCAAATTCGTATGAGCCCTGTAGGGGCGACACAACCCGTGAGCATACTGCTACGAAGTACCTTCCCGGCGCTCACCCAACCCCAATAAACTCGTCTCACTGTCCAATCGCAGCCACAGGAAACCGAGCCGAAGTGTTGTATTATTACAACACCGCTCCCAGAAAAATTCTCTTATTCCTTCGTAACCCGCTGCAAACAAAGCGTAAAAATGGCTTGTCTGCGGCGGACAGAATGCTCCATCATAGACCGCTAATTGCCCATGCCCTTTCAACTCACAATTCAGCGCCCCGTGGAAATCGAAGGCTTCGGACTCCACACAGCCGTGCCCTGCCATTTGCGTCTCACGCCCGCGCCGGCCGACACCGGAATCGTTTTCCGCCGCGTGGACCTCGACGATTTCGAAATCGAGGCGCACGTCGGCAACGTCGCCCGCGTAAGCTACGCCACCAGCCTGATGAAGCAGGGCGTCCTGCTCTCCACCACCGAGCACATCCTCGCGGCGCTCTATTCCTGCAGCGTGGACAACGTCTACGTGGAGCTCGACGCCCTCGAGGTGCCCATTCTCGATGGCTCGGCGAAGCCCTTCATTGACCTCCTTGCGCGCGCGGGAACACGCCGCCTGCGCCGCCTGCGCCGCTACATTCGCGTCCTAAAGCCGCTCGAATTCGCCGACGGCGACCGCCGCATCGGCATCTATCCCGCCGAGGAATTCCGCGTCCACTGCTTCGTGAATTACGATCACCCCGCCGTCGGCCCGCAGGAGGTCGAACTTGTCGTGGACCGCGAATCCTTTAGCCGCGAGCTGGCCTCGGCGCGAACATTCGGCTTCATCAAGGATTTCGCCGGCCTCAAAGGCATGGGCCTGATTCGCGGCGGCTCGCTTGAAAACGCCATCGTCCTCGACGACAGAATTATCCTGAATCCCCCCTTGCGCTTCCCCGACGAATTCGGCCGCCACAAGGCGCTCGACCTGATCGGCGATCTCGCCCTCGTCGGGCGGCCTCTTCAGGCGCGCATCGTGGCCCACAAGGCCGGCCACGCCCTGCACACCCAGCTCGTCACGCGCCTCCTGGCCGACCGCACGCTCTGGACCGAAACCACCGCTAATCATGTCCCGGCCTCAGCGCCTGCCAGCCTCTCCGTCTCCATTTCCGCTGCCTCTAGGTTCTAGTACCGCATTTAAGCCCTAGATAAGCGTCAAAAAGCGTCAAAAACGTGCATTTTAAGGCATTTTATGAGCGTCAATTCACGCTCACGCTAAGGGCTTTAATTACTTGAAACTCTCGCGAGCATTGCTCGAAACATTCGAGCAATTCCACGCTCGTTGGGCGCGCGGAAACTACTCGAATCTATCGAGTAACTCGATAGCGCAAAGAGGGCGGCTCTCCGGTTTCAATTTGCCAAAGGCTCTTAGGAAAGCGACAATACTCCGGCATGGCCGCGAACGACACCTCCATAATCATCTTGGCGGCGGGAAAAGGGACGCGCATGCGTTCCGATCTCGCCAAAGTGCTGCATCGCGCGGGCGGGCGGCCGCTCGTCGAGCATGTGATTCGCGCATGCCAGCCGCTCAAGCCGGGGCAACTTTTGGTCGTCGTCGGCTACCAGGCCGAGGAAGTTGGCGCCATCGCGGCGCAATTCGGCGCGCAGACTATTTTACAGAAGCCGCAGCGCGGCACAGGACACGCCCTGCAGGTGGCGCGGCGCGCCATTCGCAGGAGCGCGAAGCTTGCGATTGTCGCGCCGGGAGACGCCCCTTTGCTGCGTCCCCAAACGCTTGCCGCTCTGCTCGATACGCACCGCCGGGGCGAGTCTGCCGCGACGATTCTCACCGCCGAACTCGCGAACCCGGCCGGCTATGGGCGCATCGTGCGCGATTCCGAAGGCCGCGTGCAGGCCATCGTCGAGGAAGAGAGCGCGACGCCGGACGAGCGCGCCCTCCGCGAAGTCAATTCCGGAATTTATTGCTTCACGCTCGAAAAGCTCTGGCCGTGCCTTGACCGCGCTGCGTCCCGATAACGCCCATCGCGAGTTTTATCTCACCGACGCCATCACCCTGCTCCGCCAGCGCAACGAGCGCGTCCTGGCGGTGACCGCCGCAAGCGCGCAGGAGATTCTGGGCTGCAACACGCGCAAGGAGCTTGCGGATGCGGACCGCGTTTTGCGTTCTCGCAAGGCCGCGGAGCTAATGGACGGGGGCGCGACGATTTACCTGCCGGAAACGGTGGTGATTGATCCGGAAGTGGCCTGCGGGCGGGACACCGTGGTCGAGCCATTTGTGCAGCTACTGGGCAAGACGCGCATCGGCGCGCACTGCCGCATCGGCGCTGGAAGCGTCTTGCGCGATATGCGCGTGGAGGATGGCGCCATCATCCGGCCCCATTCGGCTCTGGACTCGAGCCGCATCGGCCCGAAGGCGGAAGTGGGACCGTTCTCGCGGCTGCGTCAAAGGCGCGGATATTCGCGCGGGGGCGCACGTGGGAAGTTTCGTCGAAATGAAGAACGCGGTTCTGCACGAAGGGGCCAAGGCTCCCCATCTGAGCTATTTGGGCGACGCCTCCGTGGGGCCGGGGACAAACGTGGGCGCCGGCACGATCACCTGCAACTACGACGGCGTCGCCAAGCACCAGACCTCGATCGGGAAAAATGTGTTTGTGGGCAGCGATACGGCGTTCGTTGCGCCCGTGCGCGTGGGCGATGGCGCGTACATTGCCGCCGGCTCGGTGATCACGGAGAACGTTCCCGCCGACGCGCTGGCCATCGCGCGCGGCCGCCAGGCCAATAAGCCCGGCTGGGTCTCCGCCCGCCGCCGCGAAATCGCGCGTGCCAGCAAGCCCGCAGCGCAAAAGGCCGAAATCGCGCCGCGCTAAGCCGCGCCGCGCAAAGCCGCGCCGCCCCAAGGCAAAGCCAGCGAAGCGCCCCGCCGCAACAAGCCCCGCCGACCCGCGCGCCGCCGCTGAAAATTGGACGCAATTCCCTCGAGTTCAAGGACCAGTTCAACGCGTCATAGCTGCGCGCGCTTGTGCTGCCGTCCAGCGCCGTGAGGCCCGTGCGATTCAGTTTTCAGACTCCAGAAATTCCGGCTCCCGAGGAGCCCGGTGAGACCAGGACCGGAGATGCAGACAACGCGTATCCACAAAACGAAACGCTAGAGCCCGGGGCGCCCACCAAGCTCCAGAAATTACGTAATTTGTTTTGACGACAAAATTGGCACTCTGTAATGTTATATTCGTCTTATGCCAAAAATGTCATTTCGCTTTGAATATTATTTGATGCACGGTCACCTGAATGAAGGTCCTGCGAACTATGTCCAACTTTTGAATGAACTACAATATATGAGAGGGTATGACCTGAAGGTTGGGAATCATCATACGGCTGTCGGCTTATCCGGATTGGATCCCAGCGGTAAGCAATTATTTTTGGTTATTTACACCGGGTACTCAGAAAAGAGCACATTATTTTTTGATGTAACAGCCACCAAAGAACTGACAGAAGCAAGTCTGCCAGGGCGATTCCCTGCCCGTAAAACTTACGCGATGATTGACGCAAACAAGAGGCTTCTTACGATCCAGGCGAAGAAAGGAAATTTGGGCTCGTTATCCTTAGCCTCCCTGATTGAAGAATATATCCGAACCAAATCCGACTCGAAATTCAAAGGTTTGGAGTTGAGTTTTACCCCTCTTATTGACGAACAATTTCTGGATAAACTGAATGAACTTGAGCGCATCAGATCCGCTACCATCACTATTGTTCGCCCAAATGTCGATTGGACAGATCAACATAACAAGCTAACTGAGGTTGCGAAAGAATCCGATGCGAGATCCCTGGATGTTACAGCGCGTGCAAAACGCGCCAAAAGTCTATCTAAAGACCGCGGAATAATTAGGTTCATAAAATCAGGCTCTCAATCTGTTAAATCTATGTTTCAAAAAATTAAAGTGGTCGGCTCTTTGAGCGAGGACTCAGGGCTGATTACTCTGGATTTGAATAAGCATATCAACTATTCGACAGTCCTACTTGATACGGACTCAAATACGGGCTTGCCGAGGGATAGCGATGTACGCCCGAAATTATCAGAGCTCCTGAGAAATACAAAACGGCCGGACGAGCGCAATTAATTATGCTTAAACCGCTAGGGCAATACATTAGAGATGAGGCCGCTCCACGCTGGAGAAACATTTTTCTCACTTGGGAATCTGCGATCACTGTTTCAGTGATAATCGTTTTCTGGATATTTGGAAACTCCATGTTTTGCAAGTTTCCAAAGGTGAGCGACATTGTTACCGGCGGGATCGCCTATGCAGCAATTGCTTTGGGCTTTTGTATTGCAGGCCTAACAATTTCACTCACGCTGCCCGAACCCCATTTCATTCACAAACTCGCGGCTAGTGGAAAAATGACCAACGCCTATTCCGACTTACTTTTTGTTTTCTCTTGGACGGCTATACTCCATTGGTGCGCAGTGGTGGTGATGTTTTTGATTGCCCTGTTGTCGGACGGGTCTACATCCTTGTTGCCGCCCGGCAGTTCGGTCATGCGGACATGCATAGTTTCATTTACGGCTGGCTTGTTTGCCTATTGTCTTTGCCAATTTCTCATAACCATTATCACATCGTCGCAGGTCGGAAGGGTTTACATTAAATTTTTAGCTGACAATACAAAGATCTGAAATCGCAAAATAGTCCAAATAATGAAAATGAATTCTCGTCAAAAGACAGCAGGACCCGGCCCAATTGTCACTTAGGCAGCCGTCAGAGGGTCGGCCCAAGCAATCTAGACCTTCTGCAAAATTCTCATTCTTCGAAATCATCCTTCATAAAGCGCTTTGAAGGAGCGTATGATTAGCCCAGTGCAAAAGTCATTTTGGGGCATTGCGCCTATTTTTCGAGGGCCGTTTCTAGAGCGGGTAGCCGACGGTACACATGTGTCCACGATGCAGGAGCTTGCTCGGTACTTCTCAGACTTCTCTCCGCCCTCGGCAAAAGATAATCTAGGCGATTGGTTTGATTTTTTCTACCGACTGCTGTTCGAACGATATCGATGCGAATACATTTACAAGAACGCGATAGCAACGAAGTTATTCCTATCTCGACATTCCCTGCAAAACTCTCTCATGACAAACGAACTTCGAAGCGCTCGAAGTAGAGCCGACGTCGCAATCCTAAACGGGACCTCGACGGTATATGAAATCAAATCGGAGTATGACTCTTTTGATAGACTCCCTGGACAGCTATCTGATTATATGCGTATATTTGACCGCATATATGTCGTTACTACTGATCTACAAGCATCAATCGTTATCAATCGGACTGAGCCTTTTGTCGGTGTAATCGCGATGCGCGATAATGGAACTTTGAGGACCCTACGGGAAGCCAAATCTAACAAAAACAATACTCATCCAACGGAGATATTCGACTGTATGCGTCAGCCCGAGTTTTGTCGCGCCGTGAATGAGGCCTTCGGCTTTATCCCTCAAGTTCCGAATTCACAAATTTACCGGGCGGCGCGAGAGTTATTTTGCTCCCTTGCTCCGGAAAGGGCCCATGATTTGATGGTTCGTCAGGTGAAGATGCGTGGAAAGCAGAAGCCGTTTGTGGAATTAATTGAGCAGGCCCCAAACTCTCTTAAGCACGTTTGTTTGAACTTTGCGAAGTCCCAGGCGATGGCGACTAGCATTACGGAGAGATTGAGCCAGCCATTGACATGAAAAAATATTTTCCATTTCTAAGAGGTAAGCAAAATGAACTGATGGCCCTGCGAGAGTTGGCAGGGCGGATCGCGGCAGACGGAAACGTGGTGCCAATAATCGAGCCCGTAAACGCAAATCCCACGACAGGAATATCGATCGACAACTACATCGAAGCATCGATGCCGTTGGTATTTGTATGCAATCCGTCGCACGGAGAATTCTCCAACAGCTCCCAACGTTTATTTACCCAAATCATTTCGAGGGAGCTGCTAAGCTACGACAATTGGACGCCTGCGCTCCAAGTACGACGGGACACGAGACAAAGCGAAATATCCGCATTTCTAAGTCGATATGATGAGCGTGAAGTGGCTATTATCTATCAAGGATTGCCCACTGCCGCGTCAGCTCGTGCTTTACTTCAGAATGAAAATATCGCTCACCACGCTTTTGTGAGAGACCGCGTACCATCCGAATACGTTAATGGCATAGCTGCATCTCAGAGGGTAGTGATCTCTGACCCGTTCAATCGTCAGCCGCGTAACGCCGATTATCCAGAACGTGAGTTGTTTACGGACATGAATACGATCGCTGGTAATCCTAATAGACTCGATTTTGGCGATTTTTCAATCGTAGGCGATCATTACACGGAAACAGGTGGCCCGGCCTACGCTGTGACGGTCCACCATATCCACTTTCAGGCCGAATCTGGACCGCTCGATATTAGCCACTTTATTTCTGACAGAACCGAGACCCCTGTTGACACGCCTGGAAAAATAATTGAGGCACTGCAGAAGTTAGTCGATGCGCTGGGCGAGATTTATCCCAATGACACCGAGGCGTGCGGGGACTACCGCGAAATAGTTGCCTCAGGCGTGGCCAGGGGGCTCGGGTACTTGAAACGTTTGGCCATTAAGCATCATATTGAAGTCATGTTAGGTGGCGGAATTCAGCTTTAGCGGCCCTTTTTAATCCTCCTTAGAAGTTACCTCAAGTTGAGATTGGGCCGTCGTGCGGAAGGAAGGGTCCCGTAAAGCACTTGCCCCCGAGGCGTACCCGCTCCTGTGGCCTCGGCCAATGAGTTGTCGATCAGTCCCGCCTAGTTCCGAATAGTTAAGCGATCCCCGCCGGATTCACTTCCGGTACTGTTCTTCCGTGACCTTCTCCATCCAATCAACGGCTTTGCCGTCGTGCTTCTCCTGAATGGCGATGTGGGTCATCGCGGTCGTCGGCGTAGCGCCATGCCAGTGCTTCTCGCCCGGTGAGATCCAGACCACATCCCCGGGCCGAATCTCTTCGACCGGGCCGCCTTCACGCTGTGTCCAGCCGCAGCCTGCCGTGACAATGAGAGTCTGGCCGAGCGGATGCGTATGCCATGCAGTCCGCGCGCCGGGTTCAAACGTCACACTCGCGCCTTGAACAAGCGCCGGGTCGGGCGCCTGAATAAGCGGATCGATGCGTACCGTGCCAGTGAACCACTCTGACGGTCCCTTCGAAGAGGGTTGTGAGCCAACTCTTTTGATTTCCATCTGCTTTCTCCTTGTTTTATATGCACCCCACAAAATCCTCGAAATCGAGGCACCGGTTGAAAAGAGCCGAGACCGCGTGAAAAGCACCACCAGGGCGCGTTTCCGCGAAAGCGATCCAGCCAGGAGCCCTCTGGCATTCCATTGATAATAAAAGGCTTTTTAAGTTTCTCGTAGCCGGATGCCCTTTGGCAACATTTGTGCAACTAGTCATGCCGGTAGACGTCAAATAAGTGTAGGACGTGAATCGAGAATTTCGGAAGGAGTCTCAAAATGAAATATATAAGGGTTCTTGCAATACTTGGCGCCATCCTGCTTACAGCTTCATTGGCCAGCGCGCAGCGCCTTTCTGTAGGTGTAGGGGTCGGCCCAGTTTACGGTTATTACGGGCCGTCCTATTACGGGCCTGAATACTACGGGCCGGTTTGCGACTACGGCTACTATCCATATGCCCCGTACGCGTGCGCACCGTACGGCTACTATGGCCCGGAGTGGTTCTCCGACGGCATCTTTATCGGCGCTGGGCCGTGGTACCACGGGGAATTTTATGGGCGCCCCGGCTTTAGGGCTTTCCGCGACCGTGGCTTCCGCGGCGGCGAAGGCTTCCGTGGTGGTGAAGGCTTCCGCGGCGGAGGCGGAGGGAACTTCCATGGTGGCGGTGGCGGCAACTTCCGTGGCAGCAACGGCGGCAGCTTCCACGGTGGCGGTGGCGGCAACTTCCGTGGCAGCAACGGCGGCAGCTTCCATGGTGGCGGTGGCGGCAACTTCCGTGGCAGCAACGGCGGTAGCTTCCATGGTGGAGGCGGAGGCGGCTCCCACGGTGGTGGCGGGTCCCATGGTGGTGGCAGCCATGGTGGCGGACACAGGTAAGTTCCGCGCGTAGCTGAAAATTTGGAGCGGCCGGCAGATTAAACTGCCGGCCGTTTCCATTTTTGCGCCCAAAAATTGCTCGATAGCTTCGAGTAATTTAGGCCCGCCAATTCCTCTAAAGGTTCGGGGTGATTTAATCCATAGATTGAGCGTGAATTGACGCTCATAAAATGCACGAAAATGACGCTTTTTGCAAGGTTTTGCGCCGTAAAAGGAGGGATGCAGGGAGGCAAGGGTGCAGGGAGGGCGCGAGCGCACCGCCTGAGGCGTTTTTCGCCTGTGAACAAATAGCCGTTCGTCAAAAAATGTTTCACGTGAAACAATTTGGTGCGAAAAAACCCGGAAGTTCGAATACAACTCCAAACGCAATTGCCAGCACCACTAATTTGAATCGCATGGGACGCGGCACTATACTCGCGCGATGAGGCGGGGCGAAGGGGAGGGCGCGGTGATTGACGTCCTGACGGAAAAGGACTGGGAGAAGGTGCGCGCGATCTACCTGGAAGGAATCAGGACGGGTAACGCCACGTTCGAGAAGTCGGCTCCCGAGTGGGAGAAGTGGAATGCGGACCATCTGAAATCTTGCCGGCTGGTGGCGCGGGCAGGCGGCGAGGTGGTGGGCTGGGCGGCACTCAGTCCGGTTTCGGGGCGATGCGTCTACGGGGGCGTGGCGGAAGTGAGTGTATATGTTGCCGAGCGAGCGCGGGGCCGGGGAGTCGGGTCGAAATTGCTGGCGGCGCTGGTGGAAGCGTCCGAGCGCGAAGGGATATGGATGCTGCAAGGGGGAGTTTTTCCCGAGAACGTGGCGAGCATCGCGCTGCAGAAGCGAGCCGGGTTTCGGATTGTCGGCAGGCGAGAGAAGCTTGGTGCGATGGACGGGCGGTGGCGAGATGTAGTCCTGATGGAGCGGCGAAGCAAGATTGCGGGGGTTTAGCGAACAGTGCGAAGCGTGAAATTATCTTGCGGGCGTGGCGGGCCCGCTATGGAATCGCTACGGCGCGGCGGGGAGGACGCGAAGGAGGATGCCGCTGCCGCTTCCGATGTCGACGGGACCTTCGTCGGAGGCGAGAATGATTTGGCCGAGCGGGCTGGAGCGGCCGGCGTGACGAACGGCGAGATGAGGGAAGCCGTAGACGCCGCAGGCGTCGGATGAGAACAGCCACAAGGCCTGCGGAGCGCTATTTCCGTCGAGGGACCCGCGGCAATTCGTGCCAGGCTTGGCGCTTACGTTGACGAGAACACCGTCGCCCACGACGCGTCCGACGATTGTGTCGCCCCTGGCGACGGGGCCTCCCAGACCATAGGCGGTCTCTCCCCCGATCTGGGTAGTGGGCAGCCAGTCGTACACGTCACTCTCACCAGCTCCCATGTCAGGAATTTGCGCGGAGTCTATTTCGAACGGCGACGCGAGCGCGCGAAGGCTGGTCGTGATGGGAATTTTTTTGCCGTGGTCGATGAGGGTGTCGAATGTGAGGATGAGCGCGGCTTGGTTGCCGGGAGTGGCGGGAGTGACGTCGAGGATGCGGCCGAGGATGATTGCGCCCGCGCGGATTTTTTCGCCATTGGGCAGAGGGACGTCCTGCATAACGCGGGCCTTGATGAGATCGCCTTTTTTATTCTTCTGAGATGAGAGCGAGGGCAGGCGGATGGGAAGGATGGTTCCTGCAGGAATGGAGATGATGGCCTTCGCGGAATTTTTGGTTTGCGGCGGCGAATTTTCTACGGCGTGCGCGCCAGATAGCAAAAGGGCGGCAATTAGGATCGTGGGAACCACGAATTGATTTTGGAACGGAGAGGGCGGGAATGCAAGTCCACCAATCGGCAGGGGGGATTCTCTATGTACCGTTCTGGCATATGTCAGTGTACAATCGCGGGCCGAATCTAACCAAACAATAGACATCGGAGCCCAAACATGATTTGGAGCCAGCGTCCCGAATTGCGGCGAAATCTTGCGTGGCTATCATGCATTCTGCTGGTCCCAAGCATGCTTGCGGGCCTTGTGGGATGCGCCGGTTGTCCTCCCGGGTCTTGTCCAGTGTCGGGGTCGGGATCCGGAGCGCCGGGGCCCGCGCCAGCGCCTGAGTTCGTCGTAACGGGCAGCATGACCACGGGGAGGTTCCAGCACACGGCGACGCGGCTGAACAATGGCATGGTGCTAATCGCGGGCGGCCTTCCCGAATTCAACGGGACAGCCACGGCATCGGCAGAACTCTACGATCCCGCGACCGGCAAATTTACCGCTACGGGCAGCCTGAATACGCCAAGGGAAGGCCACACGGCGACGCTTCTCAACGATGGCACCGTCCTGATCACAGGGGGTGCTGACAATACCGGGAATCTTACGGCATCGGCCGAACTCTACGATCCGGCGACCGGCGAATTCACATTCACCGGCAGCATGAACGCTCCACGGGGCGACGATACTGCGACGCTATTGAATAACGGAATGGTTCTGATTGCCGGCGGGCAAACTACCGGGGGTGCTTTAGTTGCCGACGCCGAGCTCTACAATGCGGGGACCAAGACATTCAGCGTCACCGGAAACCTCAACGTGCCGCGCGTGTATCACACCGCGACGCTTCTCAACAATGGGATGGCGCTGATTGCCGGTGGCACAGGCTCGGGCGCAAGCTCGGTCATCGCGGAGCTCTACAACCCTGCGACCGGGGGATTCACGATGACCGGCAGCCTGAACGTCACTCGCGGCCTCTTCACGGCAACATTGCTAAACAACGGCATGGTTTTGCTTGCCGGGGGTTTTGACTTCATCAGCGCCACCATTCTTGGCAGCGCGGAGCTCTACAACCCTGCGACGGGAATGTTCACTCTTACCGGCGCTATGAATAGCGCACGGTACGACCACACCGCAACCTTGCTCGACAACGGGATGGTGCTCGTTGCCGGCGGCTATTTCCCCAATGGAGAGGCCCTAACCAGCGCGGAGCTGTACGACACTGCAATGGGAACGTTCACCGAGACGGCCAGCCTGAACACGGCACGCGCCATCCACACCGCCACTCTGCTCAATAATGGCCAGGTCCTGATTACCGGCGGCATCAACCTCAGTGTGAGTGCAGCCGCCATTGCTTCGGCGGAACTGTACCAATAGCCGGATCTCGGGACGGGCGCCGAGGACGTTGCTTCGCAGAGGTACAGCGAGGGATGAGGCGGCGCGCAGCGCAAAAGCAAAAGCAAAAGCAAAAGCAAAAGCAAAAGCAGATCCCTCCCCGCGTCCCTCGCCCGCCAAACTTCGGCGGGAAAAGAAGGAACGCCCTTCGAATGCTCTCAGGGCAAGCGGGACTCCGCTCCCTTCCCTTCGTGCCTCAGGGTAAACCTGCGTCAGGGCAGGCGGGATGACACCGTTAGTGAATTGCCGGCCGCGCGAAGAGAAATGGCGCGCATGCGAGTCTGCCATCCGCGAAGGACGCGCAAAAAACGCACGCGTGCTAGAATATAATTTTGGGGCGGACATGAAATTCGGCGTGGTGCAATTTCCGGGGTCGAATTGCGACGACGACGCGTATCACGCGATCGGCGCGGTCGTAGGAAAACCCGTGGAATTCATCTGGCACCAGTCGGAGCAGGTGGCGGGCTTCGACGCGATCACTTCTCCCCGGAGGATTTGCGTACGGCGATTATCTGCGCACGGGTGCGATTGCGCGGTTTTCTCCGGTGATGCGGGCGATCGAGCGGTTCGCGCGCGCGGGCGGGCTGGTGCTGGGCGTCTGCAACGGATTCCAGATTCTGCTCGAAGCGGGATTGCTGCCGGGCGCGATGCTGCGCAATAGGCGGCTGCGATTTTTGTGCCGGCCGGTGCATGTGCGCGTGGAGACGACCGACACTCCATTTACGTGCGCGGCGCGACGGGGACAGATCCTGAAAATGCCGATCGCGCACATGGAAGGAAATTACTTTTGCGATGCGGCGACGCTGACGGAGCTGGAGCGGAATAAGCAGATTGTTTTCCGGTACGTCCATGCGGATGGGCGCGATGCCGGGCCGGATGATTTCGACGCGAATCCCAACGGCGCGCTCGCGGGGATTGCGGGAGTTTGCAATCGCGAGAGGAATGTGGCGGGGCTGATGCCGCATCCGGAGCGCGCGGTGGAATCGGCGCTGGGGTCGGCGGACGGGCTGGTGATTTTGCGGTCGATGGTGGAGAGTTTGACGCGGCGACCGGCGGAACGCGTTTCGGCATGAAGATCGAGAGGGCCACGGAGGCACGGAGACACAGAGGGACGCATGTCGGACGGAAGAGGGACTTCCCGCAGAAACACCCGGGACACAAAAGGCGCGCTTCGCTTCATTCAGAGTGACAGCAAAACAAAGCAGACCGAATGATCGAGACAGAAATTAAAGTGACCGCGCAGACGGCGGCGGAGCACGGGCTGACGGCGGAGGAGTATGCCCGGATACGGAAGATTTTGGGGCGGGAGCCAAACATCACGGAGCTGGGGATTTTCAGCGTGATGTGGAGCGAGCACTGCTCGTACAAATCGTCGCGTGTACATTTGAAAAAACTGCCGACGACGGGCGCGTGCGTGGTGCAGGGTCCGGGAGAAAACGCGGGAGTGGTGGACATCGGCGACGGGTTGGTGGCGGTGTTCAAGATCGAGTCGCACAACCATCCGAGCTTCGTTGAGCCATTTCAGGGCGCGGCGACGGGCGTGGGAGGAATCCTGCGGGATATTTTCACGATGGGGGCGCGTCCGATTGCGGTGCTCGATTCGTTGCGATTTGGGCCGATTACGGCAGAAGGCAACAGCAACGGCAAAAGCAGATCCTTCGCTGCGTCCCCCGCCCGCCAAACTGCGGCGGGAAAAGAGGGAACGGGGGACTCCGCTCAGGATGACAGCTCTCAGTTTTCTGCGGCGGAGGGGGAAGGGAAAACTAACAGCAGATTTCTTCCCGCAGAGGCATCCGGGACGCAAACAGCGCGCGCTGCGTCCCCCGGCCGCCAAACTGCGGCGGGAAAAGAGAGAACGGGGGACTCCGCTCAGGATGACACCGCCATTGGTGTAACACGCGAGGAAGTGGCGCGGAACAGACGGATACTCGACGGGGTGGTGCGAGGAATCGGGTTTTACGGGAACTGTTTTGGAGTGCCGACAGTGGGAGGGGAGGTGCAGTTCGAGCCGTGCTATACGAATAATCCGCTGGTGAACGCGCTGGCGCTGGGCGTGGCGCGGCGCGAGGAGCTTTTTTTCGCGCGGGCGCGCGGCGCGGGGAATCCCGTGATTTATGTGGGGGCGAAAACGGGGCGCGACGGGATTCATGGCGCGTCGCTGCTGGCGTCGGCGGAATTCAGCGAGGAGTCGCAGCAGAAGCGGCCGAACGTGCAGGTGGGCGACCCGTTCATGGAGAAGCTGTTGCTGGAGGCGTGTCTTGAAGCGATGGGCACGGGCGCGGTGGTGGCCATACAGGATATGGGCGCGGCGGGGCTGACGAGTTCGAGCGCGGAAATGAGTTCGCGCGGCGGGATGGGAATCGAGATTGATTTGGCGCGGGTGCCGCAGCGCGAGACGGGCATGACGCCGTACGAAATCATGCTGAGCGAATCGCAGGAGCGCATGCTGCTGGTGGCCGAGCGCGGCCGGGAGCGCGAAGTTTTCCATGTGTTCGAGAAATGGGGACTGGATGCCGTTGAGATCGGGCGCGTGACGGAGGATGGCATGCTGCGCGTGCTGGATGGCGGGATCGTGGCGGCTGAAATTCCGGCGCACGCGCTGGCGGAAGAAGGGCCGCGGTACGAGAGGCCCATGGCGGCGGCACCTGCGACAGGCGTGCGGGCGAGCGAGGCGCCGATCGTATTTTTGCCTGAGGGCGCGGACCTGACGGAGAATTTCGGGCGGCTGCTGGCGTCGCCGGCGATCGCGTCGAAATACTGGATCGCGGAGCAGTACGACTCGATGGTGCGGACGAACACGCGCGTGGGGCCGGGAGGGGGCGACGCGGCGGTACTGCGGCTGAAAGAAACGAAGCGCGGGCTGGCGCTGGCGACGGACGGCAACGGGCGGTGGTGCTTTCTCGAGCCGCGGTTGGGCGCGATGCACGCCGTGGCGGAGGCGGCGCGGAACGTGGCGTGCGCCGGGGCGCGTCCTGTGGCGGCAACGAATTGCCTGAATTTCGGGAATCCGGAAAAGCCGGAAGTGATGCGGCAATTCAGCGAGGTGATTGATGGAATCGCGGAAGCGTGCCGGGCGCTGGAGGTTCCCATCACGGGCGGGAACGTGAGTTTTTATAACGAGACGCTGGGGAAGGCGATTTATCCGACGCCGGTGCTGGGCGTGCTGGGAGTGATCGAGGATGCGGAGTGCGCGCTGGGTTCGGCGTTTCGGAATGAGGGCGACACGATTCTGCTGCTCGACGGCGGCGCGGCCGGAATTTCACGCGAGGAAATGCAGAGGGAGCTTTCTTCTTCGGAGTACGCGAAGACGATTCATGGGATTGTGGCGGGCGCGCCGCCGGCGATTGATCTCGGGGCGGAGAAGCGGCTGATCGAGTGCCTGGTGAAATTGGCAAGCGAGCGGGCGATTCTTTCGGCGCACGACGCGAGCGACGGCGGCATCGCGGTGACGATTGCGGAATCGTGCTTCGCGAGCGAGGGACTTGCGGCGGACGTGGATCTGGGCGCCGCGGATGAGCCGGCGGAATCGGCGCTTTTCGGCGAGCGCGGGGCGCGCGCGGTGGTATCGCTCGCGCGCGGATCGCTTGCCCGGGCGAGTGAACTTGCGGCACAATGTAACGTGAAGGTGCAGGCCATCGGCAGGGTCACGCGCGGCGAATTCCGCATCCAATATAGAGGGGCTCCCGTGATACAAGGCAGCGTGGATTCGTTTCGACGGATGTGGAGCGAATCGCTCGGGAAGGCCATCGAGGACAAATCGTGAGAAAGCTTGTGGGTTGGGGACACTGGATTGTGGGGGCGTGCTTCATTTTTTTGAGTGCGAGCGCGCTGTGGGATATGTTCGCCTCAATTCCTGCGGACCTGCACAATCATCCCCGGGATGTTACTTACTCTTTCATTTCTCGGGCCGTTGGATGTGCGATCCTGGCGTCATGTGCATGGGGAATTCTAAAGTGGCGGCTCTGGGGTCATCATTTGGCCCTTTTCGTTTCGGTCGTCAACCTTGTCATCGCCATATTCTTTTTTGCCCACCGTGGACGCGAATTTAGCATCGCGCTCGTTGGTTGGGCCCTTGTTGCCGCCTCGATAACGGCTTGGCTGTTGCTTCCGGTGGTTCGCGGGGAATACGCGCGAAGGACTCTGGCGGCATGAGCAAGCTCGTACAAATCGGGGACGATCATTTTCACGATCACTGCGGGGTGTTCGGGGTGTACGGGCATCCTGAGGCGGCGAAGCTCACCTATCTGGGGCTATACGCATTGCAGCATCGCGGGCAGGAGTCGGCGGGGATCGCTTCGAGCGATGGCGCGGACCTGCACGTCCACAAAAGCCTGGGGCACGTGCAGGAAATATTCACGCCGGATGTGATCGCGCGGCTGCGGGGCCCGGCGGCGATCGGGCACACGCGGTACTCGACGGCGGGCGATACGACATTGCTGAACGCGCAGCCGATCCTGATTGACTGCAACAAGGGGAAGCTGGCGCTGGGGCACAACGGCAACCTGACGAACGCGATCGAATTGCGGCGGCGGCTGGAGCATCGCGGGTCCATTTTCCAGACGACGAGCGATACGGAAGTGATCGTGCACCTGATCGCGCGGAGCAATGCGCGCAACCTGCCCGGCGCTTTGGCCGAGGCGCTGAATCAGGTGGAAGGCGCGTACTCGCTGCTGCTGCTGACGCGGGATGAGATGTACGCGATCCGGGACGCGCGCGGCTTTCGTCCGCTGGTGCTGGGGCGGCTGGACGGGGCGTGGGTGGCGGGATCGGAAACCTGCGCGTTCGATTTGATAGACGCGGAATACGTGCGCGAGGTGGAACCGGGCGAGATGGTGCGGATTTCGCGGAGCGGGATCGAGTCCATCCATTTCGCGCCGGAAAAGCCGCACCAATACTGCATTTTCGAGCATGTCTACTTTTCGCGGCCGGACAGCCTGGTGTTCGGCCGGGCGGTGAACGAGAGCCGCGAGAAACTGGGACGGCTGCTGGCGCGGGAGCATCCGGCGGAGGCCGATATGGTGGTGCCCGTGCCGGATTCGGGAGTGCCGGCGGCGGTGGGGTACGCGGCGGAATCGGGAATTCCGTTCCGCATGGGGCTGATCCGGAATCATTATGTCGGCCGCACGTTCATCGAGCCCGAGCAGGCCATCCGCGATTTCGGCGTGAAGCTGAAGCTGAATCCGATCCGGCGCATGCTGGAAGGGCAGCGCGTAGTTCTGGTGGATGATTCGATCGTGCGCGGGACGACGAGCCGGAAGATCGTGCGGCTGGTGCGGGAAGCGGGCGCGACGGAAGTGCACGTGCGGATCAGCTGTCCGCCGACGATTTCGCCGTGCTACTACGGCGTGGACACGCCGCGGCGGGACGAACTGATCGCGGCGAAGCACACAACCGAAGAGATCCGCGAGTTCCTGGGGGCCGATTCGCTGGGGTACCTATCGCTCGAATCGCTGCGCGCGGCGATGGAAGACAAGGAGAAGAAATTCTGCACGTCGTGCTACACGGGAAGCTACCCGACGGAACTGGTGCAATTGGAAGTGGAGGCGCATCGTGAAGGCTGAGGTGAAAGAGCCCGAGGAAGTGAAAAAGGAAGAGAGAAAGGCGCCGGGCAAAAGCAAGGGCGCGCCGCCATGGCGCCGCAGCCGCGCGTGGCGCGAGGCGGTTTCGTGGTTCTGGGTGATCCTGGGGTTCCTGTTCATCGAGGGGACGCTGGTGCAGGCGCGGGTGATTCCGAGCGGGTCCATGGAGAATACGGTGCTCATCGGCGATCATTTGATCGTGAGCCGCCTCGGATATGACGCTGGGATTCCCTTCACGCCAGTGCACGTTCCGCTGTGGCGCGAGCCGAAGCGGCAGCAGATTATCGTGTTCCGGGCGCCGCTGCCGGAGCAGGACTATCCGGATTTCATCAAGCGCTGCATCGGAGTGCCCGGGGACCATATCAAGATTGTTGGGAGCCAGGTGTACGTCAACGGGGAACGATTGAGCGAACCGTATGTGCTGCGCGAGCCGGGCATGGAGGATGCGGCGGACGAGGACTTTCCGCCGAGCCCGGGGAATATGGAATTCATCGGGCGGATGAGGCCGCAATGGGCCGAGGAGCTGCCTGAGCACGTCGTGAAAGGCGAGCTGGTGGTGCCGCCGGGCGAATATTTCATGATGGGGGACAACCGGGAAAATTCCTACGACAGCCGCTACTGGGGCTTCGTCCCGCGCGCGAACATTATTGGAACGCCGGTGTTCATCTACATGTCCATTGACGCGCCGGAAGAGGTTTGGGGGCCGGGGCAGATCGTCCAGCGCTTCGAGGCCTATCTGGATGTGCTGGTGCATCCGAGCGAGGTGCGCTGGAAGCGGCTGTTCCACACATTTTAGCGAGCCTGTCCCGATCTAAACCATCGGGACGTCCCGATACAACCCATCGGGATGCATAAGACGCACAAGAAGCGCGGATGGCGGCTGGGTTTTCGACGGACGGCGTCATCCGAGAATCATCCTAGTCCCTTCACGGAACGGATTCCCTTCATGCGCTACGCGGATGCGGGCGTGAATATTGCGGCGGCGAACGAAGTGAAGCGGCGCATCGCGGCGATGGCCGGCAAAACATTTCGTCGCGGGGTGCTGGCACCTGTCGGCGGCTTTGGCGCGCTCTTCCAGCCTGACTGGAAGGGCTGGCGCGAACCGGTGCTGGTGGCGAGCGCGGACGGAGTGGGCACGAAGCTGAAAATCGCGTGCGCCACGGGGATTCACACGACGGTCGGCGCCGACATCGTGAATCACTGTGTGAACGACATTCTGACGCAGGGCGCGCGGCCGCTTTTTTTTCTCGACTACATCGCCATGGGGAAGCTGGACGTGCGCGTGGTGGAGCAGGTGATGGAGGGGATGAGCCGCGCGGCCAAGCGGGCGGGGTGCGCGCTGATCGGCGGGGAGACGGCGGAGATGCCCGGTCTTTATGCGCCGGGGGAATACGATCTGGCGGGGTTTATTGTGGGTGCCGTGGAGCGGAAGAAGCTGCTGGACCCGCGGCGCGTGCGGTCCGGCGACGCACTTCTCGGACTGCCCTCGAGCGGGCTGCATACGAACGGCTATTCGCTGGCGCGGAAGCTCGTGTTCGGCACCGCAAAGCTTGGGCCCAACAGCTACGTGGCCGAAGTGGGCAACAAGATCGGCGCGGAACTCCTGAAGCCGCACCGCGCCTACTGGCCGCTGGCGAAAAATATTCTGGCGCGGGGGTGGGTATCGTCGATGGCGCATATCACCGGCGGCGGAATCACCGGGAATCTGCCGCGGGCGCTGCCGCGGAACGTGAGGGCGGTGGTGGAGCTGGGGTCGTGGCCGGTGCCGCCGATTTTTCGCTACCTTGCGAAGCTGGGCGAGATGGACCGCGAGGGGCTGCTCGAGACTTTCAATATGGGCGTGGGAATGATCCTGGTGGTTCCGGCGAAGCACGTCTCCCATGTGGAGGCGGAATTGAAGCGGCGGCGCGAGAAATTTTTTCTTGTGGGGCGCGTGGAAAATGCCGCGCGCGGGAAGCCGAGAGTGGTTTATACGGGAACGCTTCCGCTGTGATCGGCGTGGCGCGGGTGTGTTTCGCAGGCTCGCGGAACTGTGCTAATTTCTGGCGGACATGAAAAAGCGCATAGGCGTGCTGCTATCGGGACGCGGCTCGAATTTCGAGGCGCTGGCCGAGAGCGTGGCCGCGGGACGGATTCCCAACGCGGAAATTGCGGTGGTGGTGAGCAATCGCGAGGGTGCACCGGGAATCGAGCGGGCGCGCGCGCGAGGAATTCCGGCGGTGGTGATTCCGTCGAAGGGCCTGGAGCGCGAGGCGTACGACAGGCTGGTGGTGGCGGCGCTCGAGGAGCAGCGAGTGGACATCGTATGCCTGGCCGGCTATATGCGGCTGCTTTCGGCGTATTTCATCCAGGCGTTTCCGAACCGCATCCTCAACATTCACCCGTCGCTGCTGCCCGCATTTCCGGGATTGGAAGCGCAGAGGCAGGCGCTCGAACACGGCGCGAAATTTACGGGCTGCACGGTGCACTTCGTGGATGAAAATCTAGATGCCGGACCGATCGTGATGCAGGCCGTGGTTCCCATCAAGGATTGCGACACGGCGGAAACGCTGGCGGAGCGGATCCTGCGCGAGGAGCATCGGATTTATTCCGAGGCGGTGCGGATCGTGCTGGAAGGACGCTATCGGATCGAGGGGCGGCGCGTGCTGGGGACTTCAGAGGGCAAATAGTGGCGGCGCAGAAATTCAAGCCGGTGGATGAACAGATTGCGTATCTGAAAAAGGGCGCGGCGGAAATCATCCGCGAAGACGAGCTGAAGGCCAAGCTCGAGCAATCAGCGAAGAGCGGGAAGCCGCTGCGCGTGTATTTGGGCGTGGATCCGACGGCGCCGGATATCCATTTGGGCCACACCGTGGTTCTGCGCAAGCTGAAACATTTTCAGGATCTGGGTCACACGGCGATTTTCCTGATCGGCGATTTTTCGGCGATGATCGGCGATCCGACAGGACAATCCGAGACGCGGCCGCCGCTGACGCGCGAGCAGGTGGATGCGAATGCGAAAACATATCTGGCGCAGGTGTACAAGATTCTGGACCGCAAAAAGACCGAGGTGCGCTACAACAGCGAATGGCTGGGGAAAATGACGAGCTACGAGGTGGTGCGGCTCTGCGGGCACTACCGGCTGGCGCGGATGCTCGAGCGCGAGGATTTTCGGACGCGGCTCGAAAAGAACCAGCCGATATCCGTCCACGAGCTGCTGTATCCGCTGCTGACGGCTTTGGACGCGGTGGCGCTGGAATCGGACGTGGAACTGGGCGCGACGGAACAGAAATTCAATCTTCTGGTGCACCGGGAAATCCAGCGCGAATACGGACAGGCTTCGGAAATGGTTCTCACCATGCCGATTCTTGTGGGGCTCGACGGCGAGCGGAAAATGTCGAAGAGTTTTTCGAATTACGTGGGGATCACGGAAGCGCCCGGCGAAATGTTCGGCAAGCTGATGTCCATATCGGACGAGCTGATGTGGACGTATTACGAGCTGCTGACGGATTTCGGCTCGCCGGTAATCGTTCGGCTACGCGAGGAGGTGCGGACGGGAACACTGCACCCCATGGACGCAAAGATGCAACTGGCGCATACGATCATCGCCGGATTTCACGGGGAGGATGCGGCGAAGAAGGCATCCGAGGAGTTTCGACGGGTATTCCGCGAGCGGCAGGCACCGGAGCAACCGCTTGTCTACCGCATTCACCAAGTGATGGGCGAACGTGCGACGATCTCCTTCCAGAACGGGGATATCGTTGAAATGCGTCAGCTGGGAATTTCGCCGACGCAATCGGAGAGACTGTCAAGGTTGCTCGTGGAGTTCAAAGTTGCTCCCTCGCGCAGCGAGGCCGAGCGGCTGCTGAAACAGGGCGGCGTGGAAATCAATGGCCGGCGCGTGGAGGATGTGAAGTTCGAGATTGATTTATCGAAGCCCGGCGAGTTTCTTGTGCGCGCGGGAAAGAAGAAATTCCTGCGCATCGTTGTCGAGTAAGTTCGTTCAACCGCGTGAATCCCTTTCGCATCGCTAAACCGGCAAACGGGAGCAGAGTTCCGCCTGGGCCGAGGGGGTGGCCGATTGTCGGAGTGTCGCTGGATATTTTGCGCGATCCGCTGGGGCTGATGCGGCGGATGGCGCGTGAGTACGGCGACATTGTGCGGCTACCGGTGGCGCTCGGGGATCGCATTCTGCTGAATCATCCCGATTGGATCGAGCAGGTGCTCGTCGTGCAGCAGGGCAAATTCCATAAAAGCGAGCTGACGAAGAGAGTGACCGAGGGGCTGCTCGGGCAGGGATTATTGATCAGCGAAGGGGAATTCTGGAGGCGGCAGCGGCGGCTGGCGCAGCCGGCGTTCCATCGCAGCCGAATCAACGAGTATGCGGCCACGATGGCGGAGGTGGCCGAGGCGCACATCCGGGAATGGCGCGATGGAGACGAGCGCGACATGGCGCGGGAAATGATGGCGCTGGCGCTCGATTCCGCGCTGCGCACGCTTTTCGGTACGGCCCTTCCGGGGGAAGCGCAGCGAGTGGGCCGGGCGATGACCTTTCTGATGCGCTATCAACTGCGGCGGCAGAGGTCGCCGGTGCGGATACCGGAAAGCTGGCCCATGCCACGCAACCGGCGGGCGCGGCGCGAAGTGGATTTCCTCGATTCGCTGGTGTACCGGATCATCTCCGAGCGGCAGGCGCAGGGGGATGCGCATCATCGCGGAGATCTGCTTTCGCTGCTGATGGGGGCCATGGACGAAGACGGCAGCCAGATGACGGCGAAGCAGCTTCGCGATGAAACCATGACGCTTTTTCTGGCGGGCCATGAAACCACGGCGCAGATGCTGGCATGGACGTGGCACGCGCTGGGCGAAAACTCGACCGCCGAAGCGCGGCTTCATGAAGAGCTGAGCGGCGTGCTCGGCGGGCGGCCGCCGGGGGCCGGAGATTTGGTCCGGCTGCCGTATCTCCAGGCGGTGATGAATGAAGTGCTGAGGATGTATCCGCCGGCGTACATCATGGCGCGCACTTCGATCGAAGCTTGCCAGATCGGGGGATACGAATTTCCGGCGGGTACAACAATGCTGATGTCGCAATGGGTGATGCACCGCGACGCGCGTTACTACGAAGAGCCGGAGACGTTCCGGCCGGAACGTTGGCTGGAGGGGCTGGCGAGCCGGCTGCCTGCGGGGGCCTATTTCCCATTTGGCGACGGCCCGCGGCGGTGCATCGGGCAGGGATTCGCGATGCTCGAGGCAGGGGTTGTGATTGGGACGATTGCGCAGCGGTTCCGGTTCCGCGCCGTCGCGGGCCATGCGGTGGTCCCCGAGCCGCTGATTACGCTGCGTTCGCGGCAGGGAATCCGCATGATCGTGCGAGAGCAACGCTGAACAATTGCGCGGGGCTTAACGCGTTTCGTGGACGAGGTGGGCACGGCGGCCGGCGTTAATCCACAGGCTTCCACCAAGCGCGGGCAAAACCGAGAGGGCGACATATTCGAGGGAGATTGGCCGGCCACTCACGCGGACAAGGACGATTTCGAGCAGCAGAGCGGGCAAGAGAACACCGAAGAAAATAAGAAGCGATCGATGCATCGGTTGTCCGATGTATTTCCTGCCAGTAAGGCCGACAAGGCACCCAGCGGGGAAAAAGACGAGCGAATAGAAGATGTATTGGTAACCTTCCAATTCGACTGTTTTGGAACGGCGGAAGAGCTCGGCAAGGCGCGTGCCGGGATCGAGCCGATAAATGCGGCGCTGTTCCTTCCCATTAATATAAAGGGAGAGATCGGAACCATCGAAGGAGAGGAGGAAGTCTCGCGGTTGATGAGGCGCAAATACGCTCGGAGTGGGCCAAGCCATGGCCCCTCGATTCACGGTAAGCGGATTGCGAAACCAGAAGACCAGGCTGGCGCGCTCTTGCCGAAATTCGAGGTTCACCGGCCCGGCGGCATGTGAGATAGATACGATTTGCGCGCCCACTTCGTCCGCTGTGTCAGGGGCGCAAGAAACGCGGATGGAGAATTGGCCAGTCTTCTGGATGTCGTCCACCAATGCGGAGACGGGGGCTCGGGAAACAAGCCAGGACGTTCCATCCAAGACCGCCGACATTGAGCCGGTCGAACCAGGCGCTTTGGGCGTCCAGGAGAGATCGGGTAGGAAATGCCGCTGATCCTCGAAAGGCGGGGAACCGGAGAAATCATATGCGGCGAGCGGGCTGGGAGCCGCAACATCCGCAGGCCCTTCGAAGGTGAGACTTTCAGCGAGCGCGGCGGGGAGAGCGCGGTCCCATATTTCGAGGCGAGAAATTTCTCCCTTCCAGGCCGACGCGGGCTGGCCAGAAGCGGTGTTACCGACGACGAGTAGAGGAGCCGGATCCCAATTGCTCAACCGGGTTTCCTTTTGCAATGGGACGGAAATGGCGATCCACAATCCGAAGTAGAGGGCAAGAATCAGGGCGGCGCGGCCGAGCGTCAGGAAGGATTCGAGGGCCGTCTCACAGACGGAAAGGAGGCGCAGCACGGCCGCACCGCACAAGGCAAACAAAAGGTATCCAACGACGGAACCGGACGAATTGGTGAGAACGTCCTCCCATCCCGAATCCCGCGACGGAATGTAAATTTGAAGGAACTCTATGGAGTAGGAGAGCAAGGCACCGGTTGCGAGAGTCAAACCGAGGGCTGCGAGACCCGTCTTGCCACGTTCGCGGAATTTTCCTGCCAGTCCGAAACTAAAAGGAACGAAGAGCAGGACATTCAGAAAGAGGTTGAACGGTCCGGAGTCCTTTCCCCAGCCGCCCAGAAGAAATGGTGTTCTATTTGCGTGGAGGTGGTGAGAGGGTTCAAATCGAAATGGGTAGAGCGTGAGGAAGAGAATTCCCACGAGACCGAGAAGCAAGATTCGAGTGGACCAAGGGGAATCAGCGGGTGAAGTTCTGGCATGCGCCGGTGTGGGAGTCGTCATCCGCTGCACTGGCCCAAGACACTCGGTAATACCTTCGGCGTGAGGGTTTTCATGACCTGTTGCCTCGGTAAAAGTAGCCGCAATTTCGCACGCAAGACTGCACAGTATAATACCAGCACTACAATACCAGTTTTTTGGCGCCGGGCGCCAAGTGCTTCCGGCGCAATCATTCGAGGGGAGTTTTTATGAGGGGCAGGACGAGGCGGTTAGGGGACAACGGCAGGGGCTTCGTTCGAGTAGATACTTTCATTCCCGCCCGAATCAACCGCCGTGGTTACGTAATAATACGTGGTGCTGTCCTGTACAGTGGAATCGGTGTAGTCGAGGGCAGCGACGAGCGAGGGGTTGATTTGCGTATAGGGCCCTCCACTGGCCGTGCCGCGGTAGACGTTGTACCCTACGACCGTCGAAGTACTGGCATCCCAGGTGAGAGCCACAGAGTGCTGAACCGCAGCGTTGACCGTGAGCGTCGCGGCTGCGCTGGTGATCGTCCCCGCGGTGTTGCTCACCACTACATCGAACGTCGATCCACTGTCTGACGACGCGGTCGCCGGCGTCGTGTAACTTGTCGCCGTCGCCCCAGTGATGTTCGCGCCGTTCTTCTGCCACTGGTAGCTGAGCGGGGCGCTTCCTGCGGCCACGACGGAGAAAGTGGCGGTCTGCCCTGCGGTCACAGTTTGGTTCGTTGGCTGCGTGGTGATCGTGGGCGCCACTGCCGCCGCATTCACGATCAGCGCCGCGGCTGCGCTGGTGATCGTCCCCGCCGTGTTGCTCACCACTACATCGAACGTCGATCCACTGTCTGACGACGCGGTCGCTGGCGTCGTGTAACTTGTCGCCGTCGCCCCGGTGATGTTCGCGCCGTTCTTCTGCCACTGGTAGCTGAGCGGGGCGGTTCCTGCGGCCACGACGGAGAAAGTGGCGGTCTGCCCGGCGGTCACGGTTTGGTTCGTTGGCTGTGTGGTGATCGTGGGCGCCACTGCCGCTGCAGTCACCGTCAACGTCGCGGCTGCGCTGGTGATCGTCCCCGCCGTGTTGCTCACCACTACATCGAACGTCGATCCACTGTCTGACGATGCGGTCGCCGGCGTCGTGTAACTTGTCGCCGTCGCCCCGGTGATGTTCGCGCCGTTCTTCTGCCAGTGGTAGCTGAGCGGGGCGGTTCCTGCGGCCACGACGGAGAAAGTGGCGGTCTGCCCGGCCGTCACCGTCTGGCTCGCCGGCTGCGTGGTGATCGTGGGCGCGACCGCTCCGGAAGTGATCGTGAGAGTTGCCGAAGCGCTGGTTGCTGATCCGGCCGAGTTGCTGACGACGACGGTGAAGGTCGATCCGCTCTCGGAAGTTGTGGTTGCCGAAGTGGTGTAGCTTGCGGAGGTCGCTCCGGCGATGTTCGCGTCGTTCTCCTGCCACTGATAGCTGAGCGGGGCGGTTCCTGTGGCCACGACGGAGAATGCGGCGGTCTGCCCTGCGGTCACGGTCTGGTTTGCTGGTTGGGTAGTGATTGTGGGTGCGGACGGCGGATCACCCGTATTGCTGTTGCTGCTAGCAAAGCCTGCGCAGCCACTAAGCATTAGAGGCGCAGCAATGACAACGGAAAGGAGCGCGCCGAAAACAAAAATGTCCTTGAATTTACGAATGGATGGTTGTGCTGGTTGCGCCGGATGTGCTGGAACGCCCCTCATCGAGACTCCCCCGAAGCTCGCTTAGAAAAAAGTACAGGGTGAATGCGAACACCCATATTTCAGTCTCGTTAAATTTTCAGGATTCAGCTCAGGTTGGGGGCCTGGGGCCATCGAGGCTGAATCAATTGTTTGTCTGCTTCCTGCTGATGATAGGGAGAGAGAAAGGGGCTTTCCTACTGGCCTAGAGAACAGTTTTGGTAGGATGGCCAAAGTCTTCAGCGGCTCGGTGGTGAAATGACCTGATGTCAGCGATGGATTGAACGGAAAGTGGTCGCATTCGGTGGCGCTCGTGGATATTTGCGGTTGAAGGGCGCGGCGTCCTTCCCGGTAGTGAGACTTTTCGAATGCTGTGAAGCTGAATTTCCGCAGGACGCAGGATTTTCATTCCGAAGCTGGACCTGAGTAGTGGCACAAGAAGCACTCTGCCTGTTACCGTCCCTATTCCGCAGCTGATTGCGCGAAGCAAGAACGCAGAAATTCCTACCCTGGGAGTGAGTCCACCCTAGAAGAATTTTGTCGAATATTTCAGCGAGGTTGAGTGCGGCGGTTCGTTGCCAAATTCCTATATATTGAGGTCAGCAGGCCGGATTCTTGGCGGCGCCATCCGGTCCTAGGCTGGTCACTCCACCGTGGGGACCGTTGAAGGTCACAAATTGGACACTACCACTAAGTGCCCTTTCCATGGCAAAAAAGGGAAAGCAATTTACCAACTCAAGAATCCCAAGGGGTATGCATGCTGTGGAAAACTGGCCATGCGGTTGGCCCTCAAACCCGTAACACATTGCAATAGCGGAGGTTGGAGGCGATATGATGCCTTTAGAGAGTTCAAGGGTTTGCTGGCATGAACATTGCACACCAAAGCTGGGCAAGTCATGCATCTTGCTGCAAATGACGATCGGCATGGAGAAATGCGCACAAAACCAGATAATTCAGTAGGTTACACAGCGTTGGCTTTGCCTCCCGCCGACAGGAAAGTTGGCTTTTGCGGCGGTGTAAGTCCAGCAATGCTCATCCTTGAGGGTCTAGTGAGGGAGATCGCAAGGACGAATATACCCATCCTCCTGGTGGGAGAAGTGGGAACTGGGAAGAAAGCACTTGCACACCGGATTCACGAGTTATCGCAGCGCTCGGATCAATCAATTGTGAAGATTACGTGCGCATCCATGAAGCCAGGTACTTTTGAAGCGGAGCTCGGATTGGATGGCCCCGGGAGTGAAAAGGATGGGTTGACTGCCGTGGGCACGATTCTGTTTGATGAAATCAGCGAGCTCGATCCTGCGTGTCAACGAAGCCTTCTTTACGCACTGCCGGATGGGGAAGCGAAACCCCAGCGCAGGATGGTGGCGGCAAGAGTGATCTCCACGACCAACAAGAATTTGGATGAAGAGATGAGGGCGGGGCGTTTTCGGAGCGCACTATACTACCGGATCAACGGAGTGTGCCTGCGGATACCGCCGCTGAAAGAACGCAAAGAGGACATTCCGGTCCTCGCCGACCTATTCCTCGACAGGTACGCCGCAGAATTTGACCGGCCCCGGCCCTCGATGAGTCCGCAAGGGATGGAGATTTTACTCGAGCACTCCTGGCCTGGAAACATCCGTGAGCTTGAGAACACGGTCAAGCAGGTCGTGGCTCTGAGGGATGAGCGATTAGGGCTTGCCGGACTACGCGGTTATATCGGGGAGCCAAGCGCCAAGGCAGAGCCCGTGAAATCCAGCAATTATTCGCTCAAAGCGGTGGCAAGAGCGGCCTCCCGCGAGGCAGAGCGGGAATTAATCCTGAAAGTGCTTGCCCAGACGCACTGGAACAGAAAGCGCGCTGCTCAAGAACTACAGATCAGCTATAAATCACTGCGGTCAAAATTGAAACAGATCGGAAGGCTTGAAAAAGAGGCGATTTAGAAAGGCGGATGCCGATGGCGCGAAGAATTCCAATTTGGATGATGGTTGTGCTGGCGGGTCTTGCCACAGCGGTGCGTGCACAGGATACCACGCCAATTCCGGAGGCACAGGCGAGCAAGATGACAGCAACATCGGCGACCGGCAATCCCAATTATGTTATCGGCCCGCAGGACGTGCTGGATATCGATGTGTGGAAGGAACCGGAGCTCACGCGGACCGTGCCGGTCCGGCCGGATGGAAAGATTTCACTGCCACTCCTGAATGACGTACAAGCCGCCGGCCTGACGCCAGCGCAACTGGCCGAACAGATCACTGACAGTCTTAGGAAATTCGTGACAGACCCGCAAGTCACCGTAATCGTGACCGAAATCAACAGTCAGCGGGTCTACATCCTGGGTGAAGTCCTTCGCGCGGGCGCCTATCCGCTGCTGCCGGGAATGACGGTTTTGCAAGCGCTTTCAAGTGCGGGAGGGTTCACGCCATTCGCCAACCGCAAAAAAATCTATGTGATGCGCGAAGAAAATGGGAAAGAAGAAAAATTGCCCTTCAATTACAAGTCCGCGGTCAGCGGGAAGGGACAGAACGCAAGCGTGTTGCAGGTGGAAGCCGGCGATACGATTGTCGTGCCGTAGGGAGATAACAGATGAGCGCTTCGCGATACAAGCTCTGGACAATATTAGGAATCGCTCTGATGTGTCTGCCTGGCGGCGCCTGGGCTCAGCAGGCGAATCAGGATCAGGGGCAGCCTCAGGACCAACCACAGCCGCAAGAGCGATCGCAAGCGCCGATCCCGGCGTATCGTTCGCCGTTTGCAGGGGACAACGCGGATCAGGGTCCTCAGGACCTGACGCCGGACACGCAGCCTCTGGCGGGAGTTCAAACTCTCTCCCTAGGGATTCCGGAATCCCATACCTACTGGCAGCCATCGGCCAGCGTGACGTCGAACGCTATTTCAAACGGCTTCGGTTCCTCGGGCGGATGGACAACCTATACGGATCTTATCGGCGGGCTTGCGCTGCACGACACTTCGGGCCGTTCCGACCTGGCCTTGAGTTACGTGGGAGGAGGGCAGATTTCCAGTGGGGCCGGGACCAGCAACTCAGTCATTCAAGAGCTGGGCTTTCTCGATAATCTATCTTGGGAGCGCACAACGCTATCGCTTTTCGAGCAGGCATCCTATGTTCCGGAGACTGGATTTGGTTACGCAGGAGTAGGCGGCCTAGCTATACCGGGAGGAAATCCCGTCGTGCTACAGCCGGGTTTCGGGGTTACTGGAACGATTTTGACGGTCCCGACTCAACAACTCGAAAATTCTTCCCTGGCAGAAGTGGACACAAAATTGTCGGCGCGTTCCTCCTTGACCTTCGTGGGCGGATATTCCCTGCTGCATTTTTTTGGTGTGAATCTGCTGGATACGAACGACGCAATTTTCCAGGCCGGATACAATCGCAATCTAAACCGTAAGGACACGATCGCTGTGCTGTACCGGTTCAACGCCTTCCGCTTCGGCAGCAACAGCCAAACGATCAACGACAATCTCGCGCAGCTATCCTACGCCCGCCGGGTCACCGGGCGTTTGGCGTTTCAAGCGGCAGCGGGGCCGGAAATCAGCTTCTTCGGTATGCCGGTCTTTACCGGCTCAGGGACAGGCGGCCCGCCGTCGAGCACGCTATTGAATTGGTCGGTGGGCACATCGCTGAGTTATCAGCTGGAGCAATCCCTACTGGCCGCGTCGTATATTCATGGGGTGACTGGTGGCGCGGGAGTGTTTGCGGGTTCCATCGGGGATACGGTGACGGGATCGCTTTCCCATCAATTTGCCCGGACAATCGGCGGCGGGTTCACGACCGGATACGCGAGGAACCACGCTTTAGCAACCGTGGGCTCCCCGACTCTCAATCAGACATTTGACTACTGGTTTGGCGAGGCCACGCTGACTCATCCCTTGGGAAGGACGGCGAATTTGGCGTTATCCTATGAGGAGAGGTATCAAACTTCTAATGCCGCGTTTTGCGTAGGTTTGACATGCAGCACAAGCCTGGATATCCATCAAGTCTCGGTGGGCCTAAGCTGGCAGGCGGGCCCCGTTGTTTTCTGACCACGACTGTTTTCCGAGGCGATAGGGAGCGGCACCAATGACCCAACGTGAATTAACACTGGCAGATTATTTGGCGATGCTTCGACGGCATTGGGTGATGATCGTCGTCCTGACGCTTGCCGGGGGGCCCCTAGCCTATGTGGTGGCACGGATTCTTCCCAGCCGCTATAAGTCGCAGACGACTATTCTCGTCCAGGAGCCGACAGTGCCTTCGGACATCGTGAAGCCGGTGGACACAACGGACATCGGCCAGCGGCTCTCGAGCATGCAACAACAGATTTTGAGCCGCAGCCGATTGGAACCTGTAATTCGCCAGTTTGGGTTATTTCCGAAAGACATTGATCGGCGGCCGATGGACGACCTGGTTGCCAAGCTTGCGAAGGACATCGAGGTGAGTCCGATCCAGCCAATGGAGGGAACGCGCGCTGAGAATTTACCGGGCTTCAATGTGACGGTTACACTGGATGATCCGCGGATGGCTCAGCAGGTGTGCACGACGATTACCTCGATGTTCATCGAAGACAGTCTACAGATTCGTCAGCAACATTCCCAGGACACCACGGAGTTTTTATCGCAAAGGTTGACCGATGCGAAGGCGAATCTTGACGCGCAGGATGCGAAGTTGGCAGCATTCGAGAGCCGGTACATGGGTTCGTTACCGGATGAGACGCAGACCAATCTGAATTTGTTGACGGGACTAAACTCTCAGCTCGATGCAACAACCCAGGCCCTGGAAGGAGCGCAGCAAGATAAGACCTTTACGGAATCGATGCTGACGCAGCAAGTGGCGGCATGGCAGTCCAGCCAAGGTGGCAATAGTCCGGACACGCTGGAGACTCAATTGGCCGCGCTGCAAACCCAACTGACCGATTTACAGGCGAGATATACGGATGATTACCCGGACGTGATTAAGACGAAGAATGACATTGCGATTCTGCAAAAAAAGATCGCGGAAAGCGAAGACGCGAAGAACAAGGCGGGAGGCAAAGCGCCACGGGCCGCCCTGGAGCCGATACAGATTACGCAACTACGAGCGCAAATCCACGGTTACGAACAGGTTATCGCCGAGAAGTCCAAAGAACAGGAAGCGATTAAGCGGCAGATCATGATGTACCAAGGGCGGGTGCAAGCCAGTCCGATGGTGGAAGAGCAATACAAGGAGTTGACTCGCGGCTATCAAACAGCCCTGGATTCTTACAATGACCTGTTGAAAAAACGGGACGAATCGGCCATGGCGACCAGTCTGGAACAGGAACAAGAGGGTGAGCAGTTTAGCGTGCTGGATGCCGCAAATCTGCCTAACGAGCCGTCTTTTCCAAACAGGCTTTTGTTCGCCCTCGGCGGCACGGGGGGCGGGCTGGCGCTGGGCCTGGCGATTACATTGTTTCTGGAGAAGCGGGACACGTCCCTGCGGACAGAGGGGGATGTCGAGCTTGCACTCCATTTGCCGCTGCTGGCCATGATTCCCGCGATCGAGCCGGCTTCCGCCAAGAACGGGAAGCTCGCATTGAATCCGCGGCGTCTGAAGCCAGAAACCACGGGCGCGAGGAGCTGAATAGCGCATGTACCAGAAATTCTTTGGACTCCGCGAAGGCCCTTTCAACGTCAACCCGGACCCTCGCTATCTTTTCCTGACACGGCAAATGCAGGAAGCGCTGGCAGGTTTGACTTACGGGATTCAGAACCGTAAGGGCTTCATTCTGCTTACGGGAGAAGTGGGAACCGGGAAGACAACGCTGCTCAACCGGCTGCTCGACTGGTTGCATGGGCAACGCGTGTCCACGGCGTTCATTTTCAATTCACAGATGGACGTAATCCAGCTCTTCGATTTCATCATGGCGGATTTTGAAATCCCCTGCGAGTCACGGGAAAAGAGCCAAATGCTTTTGCGCCTCAACCACTGGTTGCTGGAGCGCTACCGCGCGGGAGAGGCCGCGGTCTTGATCATTGACGAGGCGCAGAACTTGTCGCTCGAGGTGCTGGAGGAAATCCGGCTATTGACCAATCTTGAGACTTCCACGGAGAAACTGCTTCAGATCGTGCTCACCGGCCAGCCCGAGCTGGAAGAGAGACTCAAATTGCCGCAACTGCGCCAGCTTCGCCAGCGCATCACGTTGCGCAGCCGAACTTCGCCCCTGACGCTCGAGGAAACCTTCGGCTACATTGCCGAGCGTTTGCGAATTGCCGGCGCCAACGGGGAAGCGATCTTTTCCAAGGAGGCCGTCCAGGCTGTGCATCTTTATTCGCGCGGCATTCCCCGCGTCGTGAACCTGCTCTGCGAACATTCCATGATCAATGCATACGTGGATCATTTGCGGCCTGTGCCGGCCCATTTGGTGGAAGAAGTGGCACGGGAATTTCAGCTTGATGAAATCGAGCCTACTGCTCCGGTGAGTTTCCGGGCAAATGCCCAGCAGAGGATAGACGCGCAGTTATTGCTTCAGAACCTGGACGAACTTCTGGGGCGCCTGCGGCAGGCGAATCTGATGCCGACGGCCTTGCAGGAAAGGAAACCATGAGCCGCATTCATGAAGCTCTGAAAAAAGCCGAGCAGGAGCGCGTTGCTACTCCTCTTGTGAGCGACCCGAACCAGCCTCTGGCTTCCCTATCAGCAGGCGAGGCCACGCTGGCACCGGGTCTGATGTCTGCCCCCGAGGAGATGGGGGCGGGTGCGGAGACGATCCAGCATCTTACGGGCGACTACATTCGATTCGAAGACTTGCGGGCACGCTGCTCGCATCCGGAATGGCACCCGGCTCCGAATGAGAATGTTTTTTCTCCTTTGGGGCTAGATCCTCTCGCGGCGGAGCAATTCCGGACCTTGCGATCACGACTCTACCAGTTCCAAAGCAATCAAAAGATTCGCACGCTTTTGGTAACAAGTTCGATCCCGAGAGAAGGGAAGACGTTCGTCGCGAGCAATCTTGCACAAGCCATCGTCTGTCAACCCGATCACCGGGTGCTCCTGATCGACGCGGACCTTCGCTGCTCTCGTCTGCACGTCCCTCTAGGGGCGCCATCGTCCCCCGGCTTGACGGACTATCTGAGCGGGAAAGCCGACGAGATGGCTGTGATTCAACAGGGGCCGGAAGGGAACCTCTGCTTTATCCCCGGCGGGAATAGTGTGACGAATCCCAGCGAACTTTTATCGAATGGGGGGATCAGGAAACTTCTCACGCGTCTCGCGCCGGTCTTCGATTGGGTCATCGTCGATTCACCCCCCTGCATGCCCGTGGCCGACGCCAGCGTATTGGCGGACATATGCGATGGAGTGCTGTTTGTGGTGCGGGCCGGATCAACTCCGTCCGCGGTCGCGCACAAAGCTTGTCAAGAGTTGCAGGGGGGAACCGTCGCGGGCGTTGTTCTGAATGGGGTGGAAGAAGTCGGCGCCTACGGCAGTTATTATTATTATGGCGATGGCGGCGGTCGTGATGAATCGAAGAAGTCACGCAAGTAGGGCGGGGCGGCAAGGTCTGGGATGCTGAGGAACGCGACACGCAACGGCCGATATCTGTCATCCTACTTCTATCGCTAGTTTTCTCTCCCAATAGTGCAATTCTCATAGCATGGCCTCAACTTGCGAACCGTCTAAGCGTCTGAGCAGACGAATCCGCAGGCTTTGGGGTGAATTTTCTTCATAACAACGATTGGCGGAACACTGGCACTGACGGGACTGTGTGGACAGGTCTGTAACATGCTATATACATTAGGGATAGAATCAGCCTATCAGGCTCCGCATTCGGCGGTCTCCTCGGAATCAACTCGGGAAATGACTTGGCAAATGGTGGCAAGAGTTTTCACTTATTTTGAGTCCAACTACCAATCTTCGTCGAGGTCCGAGGGGGAAGGCGGCGAGCAATACTATTAAAGGATTTGTTTTCAGTCTCTTGTACGACCTTTATTGGAGTCTTCCTAAATGGGTCTAAGGTGGCGTCTGGCAGGCCGCTTGCAACATGGGACAGCGTGTGGCGTGCGCCTGAACGGCGGTAGCCTAGGCGAATGGTTTGGCCGCGGTGGTGAAATGGAAGGTCCGAAGGGAGCGATGAGTTCAAAATGACTCTCGAAACGGAACGGCAGAAATGGTTCGCCCTCCAGGTCAGGACTCGCTGGGAGAGCTCCACTGCCGTACTGCTTTCAGGGAAGGGCTATAAGACTTTACTTCCGACCTATAACGCGAGGAAGCGCTGGAGTGGAAAGGTCAGGGATGTAACCGCTCCTCTGTTCCCCGGCTACGTATTTTGTGAATTCGATGCGCAGAAACGCCTGCCAATTCTTGTTACGCCAGGTGTAATTGCAGTTGTCGGTCGTGGCCGGATCCCGCTTCCCGTGGACGACGGAGAGATTGCCGCTATCGAGAGGATTGTTTCATCGGGACTCCGCGCGGAACCATGGCCCTACCTTGAACTTGGCCAGAAAATTCGGATCGAGACGGATGTCCTAACGGGCCTAGAAGGGATTCTGATTCACTTCAAAGGGAATCACCGTATCGTCGTGTCGGTTTCGCTGCTGCGACGGTCGGTTGCTTTAGAGATCGACCGCTCCTGCGTGAGACCCGTTGGCTCTCCTCGAGCTGGAAGTCTCAGGCCGATCACTTCTCATCCCTTGCTGCAAGGAGTGGTTGCCTAGACTGATTATAAATCGAGCCGGATCGTGATAATTGTCCGTGGTCGTTGCGGAACTTTCTAGCGGGATTCAGATTTAGGCTAAGCCGAGGACACGGGAAGCGAATGGGAAATATCGATTTAAGGATCTCTAAATTGGGAGAGCATAGAGCGCAGCAGGGGAGTGCCGAGGCGTTGTCGCGCTTCGGCCAACCACCAGCCAGCCGTGGAATCGTTCTCAAACAGGAAGCCTTCCACGCGATGCTAACCCACGAACGTCGAAGAGCAGAGCGTTCCGGCAGGCTTTTCGTTCTGATGCTGCTCGACACCCATGCAGTACACAAGAATGGGAGCGGCGCAACTTTCATCGAGCGACTCACGTCTATAGTCTCCGCGACGACTCGAGAGACCGACATAATCGGGTGGTACGAGGAGGGCGAGACTCTCGCCGTGATATTCACGGAGATCAACCAGGAGGGAAAGAATCCCGTAATCGAGGTCTTGCATTCCAAGGTTGTGTCTGCCTTACGGAAAAATCTCGATCCGAAGCTGGCATCGAATCTGGTTATTTCGGTTCATCTATTTCCGGAGAGTTGGGACGAGAACCGCCCCGACCGAGTAGCTGACGTCAAGCTCTACCCGGATCTTTCCGGGCGGGTTTCCAGACGGCGGCTCCCCAGAGCCATAAAGAACGCGATTGATATTGCAGGTAGCAGCGTATTGTTGCTTATACTCGCCCCTGTTCTGGCGGCGATCGCTTTTGCAATCAAGATCTCTTCTGAAGGGCCGGTCATTTTCGAGCAGGAGCGCCTGGGGCAGTTCGGAAAAAGTTTCAGATGCCTGAAGTTCCGCACGATGTATGCGAACAATGATGACAGATCCCATCGTGACTATGTCCGGCGCCTCATTGCAGCGGAACCGGAGAAGGCGGACAAGAGCGAGACTGAGCCCACCGTTTACAAGATCACGAACGACCCACGGGTCACACCCGTAGGGAAATTCCTACGCAGGACGAGCCTCGATGAGCTTCCGCAACTCTGGAATGTGTTGCGCCGTGAAATGTCTCTCGTAGGTCCACGCCCTCCGCTCCCATATGAGTTTGAGATATATGATTTTTGGCACCGCCGCAGGGTTCTAGAAGTGAAGCCCGGTGTCACGGGATTGTGGCAAGTGAGCGGCCGGAGCCGCACCTGCTTCGATGATATGGTCCGACTGGACCTGCGTTACTCCCAGCAGTGGTCGCTCTGGCTCGATTTCAAGATACTGTTGGCTACGCCGAAGGCAGCTTTCATTGGTGACGGCGCTTTCTGACCTGAGGATGGCGCTACGCCAGCCGGACTGGGCATTCGCTAATGCCCCGGTTCCATTGTCTCCGTTTCATTCGGATCTCGCAGGCGATTGAGGTTTTCGCATCTGAGACGACACGGGACCGATTCAATCGCGGCAAGGCGAGTCGGCGTATTTCAAGATATCAACACTACATTATTCCATGAGTCTCCGCAGAGACTAGAGGAGCCATGATTCGAGTCGGCGTGATTGGTTACGGATATTGGGGCCCCAACATCGTGAGGAACATTCATGGACTGGACTCCATGCGAGTGGAAATGATCTGTGACAAGAGTCCGTGCGCACTGGCCCGTGCGCGGAAAGCCCATCCGAGCATCCGGGCTGTTTCGGATTGTTATGAAATTTTGCGTTCACCCGAGATAGACGCGGTGGCAATCATTACGCCCGTTTGGTCCCATTATGAATTGGCGAAAGAAGCTCTCGAAAATGGAAAACACATTTTCGTGGAAAAGCCGTTCACCTCGAGTTCAACCCATGCGGAAGAACTGATCGAATTGGCGGCCCGAAAGAAACTGGCCATCATGGTGGACCACACGTTCTTGTTCACGGGCGCGGTGCGGAAGATCCGCGAGTTGACGGAAAGCGGCGCACTCGGCGACTTGTATTACTACGATTCGCTGCGGGTGAATTTGGGCCTGTTCCAGCACGACGTGAGCGTGGTTTGGGATCTTGCGCCGCATGACCTTGCAATCATGGATCACATCATCAAGGGTGAGCCGGAGGCCATTGTGGCAACGGGCGAAAAGCACCTGAACGGAGTGGAAGATGTTGCGTTCATGACGATCTACTTCCCGCGGAACGTCATCGCCCACATCAACGTCAATTGGCTTTCACCCGTGAAAATTCGGACGACGCTGATCGGAGGCCAAAAGAAGATGCTGGTTTGGAACGACCTTGTGGCGGATGAAAAAGTCCGCGTGTATGACAAGGGCGTTCAGATCACAACGGGCGAAGGAATCCGAGATCTTCTGGTTAGCTATCGCTCGGGCGACATGTGGGCTCCGCAGGTAGAACAACTGGAAGCGCTGCATGTGGAACTGGATTACTTCGCGGAATGCATCATGAACGACAAGGTTCCCTTCAACGACGGTCAGGCGGGGTTACGCGTTGTGCGGATGCTCGAGGCGGCCGAGGCGTCTATCCGAAAAAGAGGAGAGCTGGTCCGCGTCTGAATACGTTTTGCCCGATCGCGCTGCATGTGAAAACTGGACAAGAGGAAACAATTCTCCGATTCGCAGTCTCCTCGGTAATTCATTGAGTCGCGCATTTCACCATCCCGGCGAGAGAGAGCATCTATTGATTTACGCGAAGCTTGATGTGCTTGGGGACGTTGCGATGCAGGGAAGCCGGCAAGCTAGCGCAAATGGTACACCACATTGAAATCACCCGTCTCCTGAAACTCTTTCCCTCAGAGCAATCGCTTTAATCGAATCCACCTTGACGCAAGAATCCTCTTTGAGAATCGCAATGTCTCTCCGACGGTTCGTCGAATCCCTCTCTGTTCGGGAGCTAGTCGACGATCATCCTGACAGCTGTGGTTCACAACTAGGAATCTCCCGGCTGAAGGCCCTCTCAGTGCGGTCCCTTGTCTCGCTATTTCAAGAGGAGGAGAAACTCTTCTGTCGACGCGCCATTCTGACCGAGGAAGGATTCCATCGAGAAGGGACTTCACCAAAACGCACGGCGATTGCGCTTTTGGGTTTGCATCGCCTCGCAGAGTCTGGTGGGGCGCAACCTTTTGACATGGCTTCGATTCACGATGCCATCTTGGAAGACACAAGCTGGGTGCGCAGCGTCGGAGACCTAGGGCTACTGACCTGGCTCACGGCCGAGTGTGTCCCGGAGAGACTTGGGATACTGTTCAATGAGTTCGATTTTGGGAGAGCGCTCGACACCTATTCGGATGGTCGCCAAGCCCGTACGAGGGGGTTAGCGTGGTTTCTGGCAGGCATAGGGCATGCGCGGCTCGCGTGTCCTGGAACGATTCCGGATCTGACAGACATCGCTGTCGATGCCTATCACTTGCTCCAGGACAACCAAAGCGAGGGTGGAATCTTTGGACATGCAGCGTTTCCCAAGTTCCTTCAGCAAGCCTTCTACAATCGCTTGGGAACATTCGCCGATCAGATTCACGCCATTTACGCGCTCACGATTTTCGCACAGGCATTTCAAATCGAGGAACCTCTCGCATCCGCATTGGCATGTGCGAACTCGGTTTGCGCACTCCAAGGAGAAATGGGCCAATGGTGGTTCCTCTATGATAAGGACACATGCCGCGTCGTGAATCGGTACCCAGTGATTTCCCAGCATCAAGATGGAACTGCGCCAGCCGGGCTCCTAGCCTTGGGTGATGCGACCGGCCAGAGTTTTCACAAGCAAATACTCAAGGGATTGTCCTGGATTGCCGGAGCGAATGAACTTGCGGAAGATCTTCGAAATCTGAATCAAGGTTTCATCTGGGATTCAATCGGACCGAGGAGCCGGGTTACGAATTATGTTCAGGCGGCGCTCAGCGTTCTGAGCATTTCCTATGGGGTGCAAGGGAAGAAGCTAGGCATTCGGTATGAAGCTCGGCCCGATCATTTCGGCTGGCTACTGTACGCCTTGGGCAGATTTGGCCTGCCGAATGTCACGATTGCTGCCAAAGCTGCTACAGCATACTAATGCATCGGCCAATGCGGTTAACGCAAAGGCATACGGTGAGATCTATAGGCGACTCGAGACTGAACCCCACTCACGTGCACCGTTGGATGCGTCGGCCATGTGTGACGGCCACGACCTTCAACTCTCGCTCAAGATAGGGGGTGCCGGTGCGGATGAGACCTTGTTCGTGCGGGTGTTCTCGTCACGCTGATAATCAAGGTACCTAAAAGCAGACAGTTTGGACCGGAAGTGAGGGGGGTGGGCGGTGCTGAGAATACAATCCCCGTCCAGAAACAAGTGATCCAGCGGGGGAAGAAATATCCGAGGCGAGCCATAATGTCAATCACCGAATTCGTGGGCAAAATGTGGTAAACATTTTCCCGCCGCCCCTCTTAAATTGAGAAAAAGCATTTGCCGCGCGAGGATTTTGGGCTAAGTCACACCCTTCTAATGTGCGCGTTTTCAGTCGGTTGGGCATAATTTGCGCCAGTGGCCGCACCCAAAACCTGAGGTTAGTCTGGCAACTTGATTGCTGCACTCCGCTGTGATCTCTGAAGGCTTTTGTTCCAGCAGTTAAGTGTCTGATTTTGGGACATTTGAACCAATATATGAAAGGATCCAGGACCTCTTCTAGCGGCCTTGATGGCGGTAGCTTACCGGAATGGCCTGCGGCGACGTCAAAGCGTGGAGGGGCGTCTTCACTTGGAATCATCCTGTCACCGACGAAGAAGCGAGCTGTCCGCCGATATTCGGAGAAGCGGTGGAAACCAGGTCTGCAAATGTCCAGTAAACAAAAGCGGCGGCGATATGGGAACGTCACGGATCGAAATCTTAGGATTGCCGCGCCTTGCCTTTTACTCACATACCTTCCCGCTCGGAACTACAAGACATCACTTAAGGACGGATACTTCAACCATCGAGCCGTGCCCACGCTAGAAGCGGACGATGGTTCCACGCAAAGGGAAGAGTTGGTGCGCCCATGAATGAATTCTGTTCGATTGCGCCCGACGTGAGATTGGCTCAAGGAGTCAAGCTTTCTAAATTCATCAACCTTTACGGCTGCCAAATCGGGAAGGACACGAAAATCGGCGCGTTTGTTGAAATCCAGAAGAACGCAACAGTTGGGAAGAATTGCAAAGTCTCCAGCCATACATTCATTTGTGAAGGCGTTACGATCGAGGACGACGTGTTCATCGGTCACGGCGTGACTTTCATCAATGACTCCTACCCGCGAGCCACCGCGCCCGACGGCCAGTTACAGACTGAAAAGGATTGGAAAGTCGAACAGACCCTGGTAAAAAAGGGCGCCTCCATTGGCTCGGGGGCCACCGTTCTTTCGAAAGTCATCATCGGCGAAAACGCCATCGTCGGCGCCGGCAGCGTCGTGACCCGCGACGTGCCTCCCAACACAATTGTGGCTGGAAACCCCGCCCGAATACTGCGTTCCATTAATTCAAAGGAGAGAATGGGTCCATGAGCCAGAATAACAAAATCCCCTTTGTCGACCTCGTTACACCTCATCGGGAACTCGAAGGGGAACTGGTGAATGTTTTCAAGGCGGCGCTCGGGACGGCCGGCTTCATCGGGGGGCCCATGTTGGAAGGATTCGAGCGAGAATTTGCCGCCTATTGTGATGCGAAACATTCCGTCGGAGTGAGCAGCGGAACCGACGCGCTTCGCTTCGCTCTGACCGCCGCAGGAGTTGAACCGGGCGATGTCGTCTTGACCGTCCCGCTTACTTTCATTGCCACAACGGAAGCGATTTCGCAGGCTGGCGCCCGTCCGGATTTTGTCGACATTGACGCCCAAACCTACACGATGGACCCTGAAAAGCTTCGCCAATACTTGCAGACCAATTGCGCATTGGATCCTGCAACTGGGCGATTCGTGCACCGGACTCTCGGTAAACCAGTAACCGCCGTGGTTCCCGTCCATTTATATGGACAGATGGCAGACATGGATCCGATCCTTGAACTGGCGGAACGCTACAATTTAGCCGTCATCGAAGACGCATGTCAGGCGCACGGTGCGCGGTATTTCTCGAAGAAGGTGAACCGTTGGCGAAAGGCCGGTTCGATGGGTCGTGCGGCCGCGTTCAGCTTTTATCCAGGTAAAAATCTGGGGGCATGCGGCGAAGCAGGCGCCGTCACGACGGACGATGAAGCGATCGCTCGTGCGGTCAAAATGCTGCGCGACCATGGACAATCCAAAAAGTATTACCACGACATGGAGGGTTACAACGGCCGGCTCGATTCCATTCAGGCCGGCATTCTGCAGATCAAATTGAAGCATCTCCCGCAGTGGAACCAAAACCGTCGGGAGTGCGCCCGCAAATACAACGAGATGTTTGCTGCCGCGGCAACAAACGTCATTACGCCGTTCGAATCTCCTTGGTCGGAGGCCGTTTACCACCTGTACGTCGTGCAAGTGGATGATCGGGAAGCGTTACAGGCAAGTCTCGCCAAGGAGAACATAGGTACGGGTATTCATTATCCTGTTCCCTTGCATCTGCAAAAGGCATACAGCAGGCTCGGGTACGGCCGAGGGGATTTCCCTGTGTGCGAAAAGGTTGCCGAACGAATCTTGTCGCTTCCCATTTTTCCAGGCCTCTCAGAAGCAGATCAGGAGCGGGTCGTCCATGCGGTGGTTCAAACCGTCCAGTGCGCGGGGCCACACAATTTGTTGGCGGTAAAAAGCTAATCCATTGCGCAGACCATGCCTAATAGCGCAGTTGCCTTCTCGAGATCGCTCCGAGCATTTCCCCTTGTCGATGAGACATGTGCTCGAATCCTGCTCGCCTTATCTCCTGTGCCGTGCGACTCACTCCGTTGCAAAATCGAAGGCGGACCAGCAAATTTACGTGACGAACTTGAAGACAAGGAGGCCAGGCCGTGAGTGAAGAAAAGAACGTGGTTGTCGTCGGACTTGGGGAGGTGGGCAGGCCCCTCCTTGAACTTCTATCGGGACGCTATAAGACTATCGGAGTGGACATCCGACCGCCTTCCACGCCGATCGGAAAAGTCGATGTGTTGCACGTCTGCTTCCCGTTCGAGATTAAGGATTTTGTGGGTGAAACCGTCCGTTACATCAATCTTTTCGGGCCAAAACTGACAGTTATTAACAGTACGGTGGCAGTAGGAACCACGCGAGCAGTAGCGGACCAAACAGACGCCGCCGTCGCTTACAGCCCAGTACGGGGCAAGCACGTACGCATGCTGGAAGACCTCCGCAGGTACACGAAATTTGTTGGGGGCATCGATTTCGCCAGCGGCAGGCACGCTGCCGAGCATTTCGCGGCTGCAGGGTTAAAGACGCAGGTCCTGTCGACTCCAGAGGCGACCGAGTTGGCGAAGTTGACCGAGACGACGTATTTCGGATTGCTGATTGCTTGGGCACAAGAGGTCGAGAGGTACGCGGATCAGGCGGGGCTGCCTTATGAAGAGATTGTCTCCTTCTATGATGAGATCGGCTTTTTCCCGGCGACGAAATACTTCCCGGGAATCATCGGCGGCCATTGTGTCATGCCCAACATCGAAATCCTGCGCAAATTCGACGACTCTTCACTTTTGAGGACGATCCAGTCTTCCAACCGCGCGAAAGTCGAACGGGAATTGCAAAAGAAGAATATAAGGGATCAGAACGTCAAAACAATCGGATCCGTGGGTAAGGTCCCTTCTGCGACCGCAGATTGATCCCAAGTCCGGTTCACATTGCCGATAACGCGACGACGATGACCTCTCTCATGACCAGGCCGACCGATGCCACAGCGCTTGCTCGAACTGCGGCTCCCGCGCGCGGCAAGCGGTTCGCGGGGAAGCGTGTGGCGATGGTGACCTATTCGTCCTACCCATTTGATCCGAGACCACGCCGCGCCGTCGACGCACTATTGGGAGAAGGCGCGAGCGTCGACCTGGTATGCCTGGGAAGCGATGATGCACTGGGCCACGAGGTCCCGAACGGCCTCCGAGTCCTGCGGGTTCCCCTGAAACACCAGCGAGGAGGGAAGTTCATTTATGCGCTCCAATATGCCGCGTTTATTCTGATTTCCTCCGCGATCTTTGCCGTGCGCTCACTCGTGCGCCGCTATGATTTGGTTTATGTGCATAATATGCCCGACATACTTGTGCTGAGCTCGCTGATTCCGAAGGCTCTGGGAGCCAAGGTGGTGCTCGATCTGCACGACCCAATGCCCGAGCTCATGATGACCATCTTTGGGCAACCCGAAGGCAGCAAAAGCGTTCGACTTCTGGAGCGTCTGGAGAAGTGGAGCATCGCGCGAGCCGATTTGGTGGTCACGGTTAACATTGCCTGCAAACGAATTTTCTCCACTCGCAGCTGCCGCGCGGAGAAAATTGCGGTGGTCATGAATGCGCCGGACGGCCAAATTTTCCCATTCCACGCGACAGGGCCAGGGGCTTTTACGAAAACAACCGACAAAAAACCCTTTGTGATTATGTATCACGGATCGCTCGTCGAGCGGAATGGGTTGGACGTCGCGATCGAGGCCCTTTCGCGAGTACGAGAGGCTGTTCCCACCGCGGAACTACATATTTTCGGCGTAAACTCGCCATTCCTTGAACGCATGATGGAGGCGGCCAGGAATAAGAACCTACAAAAATCTGTTCGCTTTTTCGGACCAAGGCGGCTGGAGAAGCTCGTAACGGAAATCGAAAAGTGTGATCTGGGCGTCGTACCCAACCATCGGAATGCATTTACGGAGATCAACACACCGACTCGCATTTTCGAGTATCTAGCTTTGGGAAAGCCGGTGATCGCACCGTCCACGGCTGGGATTCAAGACTACTTCAGCAATGAGTCCCTTTTATTCTTCGAGCCCGGGGACGCCGGCGATCTGGCACGGCAAATTGAGTACGCATTCTCCCACCCGCGCGAAGCTCAGGAAACTGTGCGAAAAGCGCAGCAGGTTTTCTTGGCGCACACGTGGGACCGTGAAAGGGAGACGCTAGTCAGTCGCGTGAGTGAAACCCTCCAAAGTAGATAAGATATCTCGCGACGGCCCGCTCCGAGCGGACGCCGCCTGTTTGGAACCGCTGACTCGTTTCTTGCTGTGAAATGCCGAGGAAGGCTACATTAGAATTCCCATGAAAAAGGTTGCGCTGGTGACAGGGGTTGAGGGATTTGTCGGATCCCACATGGTTAAGTTCCTGCAAGCCAGGGGTTGGAACGTAGTGGGATCCTATCTTGCCGAGGGCACGGCTTCCTTTCCGAAGCTATCAAACGTGCAGTTCGCGCAGTGCGATCTGCGCAACGGCCAGCGCATCACACAGATTCTCGCTGAACATAAGCCGACGCATATATTTCACTTTGGGGCGCAGAGCCTGCCCACTGTGTCATGGTCGGAACCAGTCATGACCTTCGAGTCCAACATCATGGGCTCATTGCACTTGTTTGAAGCAGTGCGTCATTTGAAGCGGCCTCCCGTAGTCGTTTCTGCTTGCTCGAGTGCCGAATATGGACACGTGCCCGCGTCAGCTATTCCGGTAACCGAAGAGCACCCGCTTCGGCCGTTGCATCCATACGGCATCAGCAAGGTTTGTCTGGATCTGCTGGCGCGCGAATATTTCTTGGATTACAACATCCCAGCAGTTAACGTGCGACTCTTCAACACCACGGGCCCAGGCAAGACGAATGATGCGCCCTCCGATTTCGTGCGGCAGCTGGTTCGCATCAAGAAGGGACTCCAGTCTCCGGTACTCGAAGTCGGGAACTTGAAGCCGCACCGGGCCTTCCTCGATGTACATGACGCCGTACAGGGGTTTTATCTCGCTGCAATGAGGGGGAAACGAGGCGAGGCTTACAATCTCTGTGCGACCCGGACCTATCAGATCGAGGAAGTTTTGCGTACGGCGATTCGTTTATCCGGAGTGAGACCGAAGATCCGGTCCGTTTCGAAGCTCATGCGTCCCTCTGACGAAAGGATTATCTTCGGCAGTACGCGCAAGATCCGCAAGGATACGGGTTGGAGACCTCTGAATTCGATTGAGCAGACGCTGGGCTCGATGTTGGAATATTGGCAAGGAGTCAGGTAATTTCCTAGAGGCCCGCGCAAGAGACTTTCGGTCAATTTGGATTGAATCGAGTTCTTACCTTGACGACCAAAGAAACGCTTTCGCCACGATTGGATGTAGATCAGCAAGAGATACCTGCCATTCTGCTCGTCGGCGGGATGGGGACGCGATTGCGACCTGTATTGCGAACTACGCCCAAACCGCTGGCTCCCATCGGGAATGCGCCTTTCCTTCAGTTGCTGGTCAGGCAACTCCGATCGCAGGGCATACGCCGCTTGGTTATGTGTACGGGGCATCTCGCCGACCAAGTGGAAAAAGAATTCAGCGATGGGCGCAAATGGGACGTTGCGATTGCCTATTCGAGGGAATCGCGCCCGCTCGGAACAGCGGGCGCGGTGAAACTTGCGGAACGCTGTGTTCCGCAGGCTTCCGACTTTCTGGTCATGAATGGCGATTCGTTTCTCGAGCTCGATTTCCGTGAGCTCATTCGCTTTCATCGGGTGCATAACGGACTAATCAGCATGGCGGTACGCAGAGTTCCGGACGCGACGCGATACGGAGCGGTTCAACTGGACACGGATAATCGAGTTGTCGGCTTTCGGGAGAAGGAAGCGTCCTCTTTTCCTGGAATCGTAAACGGAGGTGTGTACGTGTTCAAGCGCGCCGTTCTTCAGCATATTCCTGACGGTCCGGCCAGCCTTGAGAAGGATGTATTCCCACGTTTACTCGAGCATGGGGTGTATGCACTCGAGCAAAAAGGCATGTTCATTGACATCGGGACACCTGAGGATTATGCGCGTGCCCAAACGCTCTGCGACAGTCTCTCTCAGGCATCTTTTGCAGGGCCGCAATAACAAAGGGGATGGTCCGGTGACTAAAACAGTGTTCCTGGATCGCGACGGCGTCGTCAACCGAAGACCACCAGAGGGCGATTACGTGACCCGCTGGGAGGATTTTCATATCCTTCCTGGAGTGGTCGAAGGGATTGCTCAGCTGAACAGAGCCGGCTTTGACGTTATCGTTGTCACCAACCAGCGCTGTATCGCGAAGGGGCTTATGACAGCCGCTGATCTGGAGGAGATGCATCAGCAAATGTCCGATTCCCTAGCGCGGGCCGGAGCCACGATCAATGCAGTCTATTACTGTCCGCATGAAGTGGAGCAATCCTGTGATTGTCGGAAACCTTCGCCCGGCATGCTGTTAGACGCAGCGAGCTCTCGCGGTATTGATCTGCGAGCATCCTGGATGATCGGCGATTCCGACATCGATGTGGAAGCTGGGAAAAATGCGGGATGCAAAACCGCTCGTCTGTTGACGGAGAACGAGACTTTCGACGGACGAGCGAGTGGCCCGGGCGCATCGAGTTCCGCTGACGTCATCGCATCGTCGCTTCTGGATGCTATCGGCCAGATATTGCAACGAGAGAGCGCCGCTGCGGGATCGTTAACAACGGTCCACGCAGCACCGCGGACTCTTTCCGGGACCCATCGGTAGACATTCGGGAGAGAACGAAGCGAAGCCTATGATAATCACCCGCACTCCACTAAGGATCTCATTCTTCGGCGGCGGAACCGACTATCCTGTATGGTACCGTGAGTTCGGCGGGGCCGTACTATCCACGGCGATTGATAAGTGTTGTTACATCACTTGCCGCCGTCAGCCTCCATTTTTCGAATACCACAGCCGCGTTTCCTATTCGAAGGTTGAAAACGTCAACGATAACAGCTCGATCGAACATCCCTCCGTACGCGGCTGCCTGCAATATATGGGCGTTGAAGAGGGAGTTGAGGTCCACCATGTGGCCGACTTGCCTGCTCGCACGGGCTTGGGCACAAGTTCGGCGTTTACGGTTGGTCTTTTGCTGGGTCTGTATGGTCTCAAGGAGCAAATGCGCAGTAAGCATGCACTCGCCAAAGATGCAATCCATGTCGAGCAAGAGTTGCTTCAGGAAGCGGTCGGATCACAGGATCAAATCGCCGCTGCGTATGGAGGCTTTAACCGCATCAACTTTAATATGGATGGCAGCTTTGACGTCAGGAAAATCATCTCCTCGCAGGAACGGATGGCGCTACTTCAGCAACATTGCGCGCTCTTTTTTACTGGATTTTCGCGAACCGCTTCGGAAATTGCCAAAGAGCAGATTCGAGTCACTCATGAGCGAAAACGCGAACTCGAAACTATGTTCGAGCTGGTGGACGAAGCTGAATCAATCCTCACGAGTCCGAATCGTTCGCTCGACGAATTCGGCCATTTGTTGCATGAGTCTTGGCAGCTCAAGAGAACTCTGACCCGGAACATCACAAACAGCAACCTTGACGAAATCTACGAGGCGGGGCGCAGTGCCGGCGCGATTGGGGGCAAGCTCCTCGGAGCCGGCGGAGGAGGTTTCATGCTGTTTTTTGTCCCGCCCGAGCGCCGGCAAGCGTTGCGCATGCGCCTGAAAAGCCTGCTGTGTGTTCCTTTTGGCTTTTCGGATCGAGGAAGCCACGTGGTCGTTTACGAGCCAGAGGAGCTGTACGACAAATCGCTCACGGCCGAGCGGCTGGAAGTATATTCGCAACAGTGCGGGCGCAGGGGCGATTAGCCATGTCGGAATTTGAGACAGCTCAGGTGAGGGCGAGCGCAAAGAGGCATACTGAGATGAAAATAGAACAGGAACCCATTCTTCCGGCTTACGTCTTAATCACGCCTTCTCGCAACGAAGAATCGTTTATCGAGAAGACGATCGAGTCCGTGATACACCAAACAGTCCTTCCCGCGAAGTGGGTAATCGTGAACGATGGCTCGACAGACTCGACGGGAGCCATTGCGGAACGTTATGCCGCCAAACACGAATGGATCGAGGTGGTGAACCGTCCGATACGCCAAGAGCGGAATTTTGCCGCGAAGGTCCACGCGTTCAATGCGGGTCTAGAAAGACTGAAGAACATCGAATATGAAATCATCGGCAACCTAGATTCGGACGTTTTGTTGGATCGGGATCACTTCGAATTCCTATTGAATAAATTCAAACATAATCCCCGACTCGGAGTGGCGGGAACGGTTTTCAGCGAGGAAGGCGGTTACAGTTCGGCCAACGACAGCTTTGAAGGGCAGAACCATGTGTCGGGTCAGTGTCAGATGTTTAGACGTCAATGCTTCGAGGAGATCGGCGGGTATTTCGCAAACAAAGCCGGCGGCATCGATTGGATCGCGGTTACGACGGCCCGGATGATGGGCTGGAAGACGCAATCGTATCGAGAGAAGTCATTCTTTCACTGTAGGCATCTGGGAACGGCTGAGCGCAGTGTTTTCGCTGCGGCATTTTCTTACGGTGAGAAGGATTACTACCTCGGTGGACATCCAGTCTGGGAACTATTCCGCGTCACATATCGGATGACCAAGCCCCCCTACTTTGTCGAAGGGCTTGCTCTGGGTTTGGGCTACGGGTGGGCGATGCTGCGCAGAGAAAAGAGGCCGATTTCCAACCAGCTCGTGGCATTTCATCGCAAGGAACAGATGCGGAAGCTCGGCGGGATTCTAAAATCCATCCTCACATTCAAGTCGGTCGATAACTTTAAAGCTCTTCCCGATTAAGTGCTCTCGCGCAATACAAGGCATGCATGAACGAAATTCCCACCACGAAGGTCGAAGCTTCCGTCCGTGCTTTCACGAAATGGCTCGATGGCTATGGCGAGACGTCGTACGATCATCAGAGCTTCTTTGCCGGCAAGCTCGGGCGTGGCGCCAAAGCTTTGTACTATCGGAAGCCCAAGCTTGGCACGCTGGCGGTTGCCCCCATGATATTTTGCGAAGCGTTTGTGCCGTCGGCGCGAAGACTCTTCTGGAAACCCCAGCGCTTCCCGATTGCCGACGCCCATTACGCGATGGGATTCGCGCTCCTCGCCGGAATACACGGTGAAGAAAAATATCACCAGCGAGCGGTTCACTTTCTCGATGTTTTACAGGAGACTCGTAGCAAGGGTTACGAAGATTTCTGCTGGGGCTATCCATTCGATTGGGAAACGAGAACCGGGACATTCAAAGAAGGCACACCCCTCATAACCACGCTGCCCTATGTTTACGAGGCATTCTCGGCGGTCTATGCGATTGATGCAGATCCAAAGTGGCTGCGAATCATGCAGTCCATTGCGAACCATGGCTTCAAGGCTTACCGCGATGTGGAAACCGCGCCGCATGCGGCGAGCTGCGGCTATACACCTGCGCCGGACGACCCGTGCGGCGTTGTCAATGCCAGCGCCTATCGAGCGTTTCTTCTAACGAAGGCCGGGATCGAGCTTTCGGAACCGCGCTATCTTGAAGTAGCAAAAAGAAATCTCAATTTCGTTTTGGCCTCGCAAAATGCCGACGGCTCCTGGTATTACTCAACAGAGGGCGCGAGGGATTTCGTAGACCATTTTCACACCTGTTTCGTGCTGAAAAATCTCACCAAGATCCAACAGCTGACTGGATCGCCTCAAGTGTGGAACACCATCGAGCGGGGCGTCAAATACTATGTAGAGAACTTGGTCGATAAGAATGGGCTTCCAGTGCCATTCTCCAAGCGGCCGCGGCTCACGGTATACCGGAAAGAGCTATATGATTATGCGGAGTGTGTGAACCTAGGCACGCTCCTGTTCGGCCGCTTCGAGCAATTGGACATGATTTTGTCGAGCGTCGTTAGGGACCTCTTTGCTCGATGGCAAAGAAGCAACGGTTCATTCCGAGCGCGTGAGCTACTGGTCGGCTGGGACAATGTCCCGATGCATCGCTGGGCTCAGTCACAGGTGTTTCGGAGTCTTTCTTTCTTGCTCCATCGTCTCAACAAACCTCAAGACAGCGTAGATCACGGCTCTACCGCAGTGGTGGCCTCAAAGGCCGTAAACTGAGGGACTGCTATGTGCGGAATTTGCGGACAATATAACTTCGGAAGCCAAGCGCCGGTTCAGCGACGGGACCTCGAGGCGATGACGAAGGCGATCGTTCATCGCGGGCCTGACGACGACGGTTATTACATATCAGGATCCCTTGGATTCGGATTCCGCAGGCTTTCAATCATTGACTTATCGGGCGGGCACCAACCCATGTCGGATCAGGAGGAATCCGTCTGGGTGATTTTCAACGGCGAAATCTATAACTTCCCAGAGCTCAGACGCGAACTGGAGGGATTCGGGCACGTCTTTCAAACGAACTCGGACACAGAGGTAATCATCCATGGCTTCAAGCAATGGGGCGACGACGTACTCAATCATCTCAATGGCATGTTTGGCCTCGCAATCTGGGACGTGAGGAAGAAGCGGTTGGTTCTTGCACGGGATGCATTCGGAATAAAGCTGATCTATTACAGGATCGAAGGAGGCCGTCTGTATTTCGGTTCGGAGATGCGCGCAGTTCGCGTGACAATGCCCGACAAAGCGGAGATCGATCCTACGTCGCTGAATCTTTTTCTTCGCAATCGTTTTACTCCGTCGCCCTACACGATTCTTAAGGGAGTTCGCAAACTCGCACCGGGAACCAAGCTCGTCGTCCAAGACGGCAGTTACGAGGTGAGCCGGTGGTACCAGTTCAAGCCGACTCCTTTTGTACCGGAGAAATCCCCTGACGAAGCAAGGGGAGAACTGCTTGAGCTTTACAAGGGTGCCATCCGGCGTCAGCTCATCAGCGATGTACCCGTTGGTTTGCTCTTGAGCGGCGGTCTCGATTCGGGATTGTTACTTGGGTTGATGAATCTCAACGGCAATTCCTGGCCGACCTACACCGTGGGATATGGCTCCAGCTTTGCCGACGATGAACTGGCAGATGCCGCGGAAACCGCTCGCATACTGGGCGCCAAGCACTGCAGCGTCACAATTACGAGATCGATTTTCGAGCAGGCTCTGCCGAAAATCGTCTCTTCTTTGGAAGAACCGATCGCTGCGTCGTCGATCGTGCCGATGTATTTTGTATGCGAGCGGGCGCGCCAGGACGTAAAAGTCGCTCTTGTGGGACAAGGACCGGATGAACTATTTGGCGGTTACAAGCGTCACCTCGGTGTTCGATACGGCTCGTTGTGGGCTCAATTGCCGGGGTGGGTGCGTGCTCCGATTTGTTCAACCATCGCGGCTTTGCCGAGAAACGAGACGCTCAAGCGGGGCGTGCAGTCCCTCGGACTCACAGACAGGATGCGAAAGTACCAGAATGTTCTATCGCTTCTCCCGGGCCCGCAAGTCGACGATCTCTTCCGGGACGGTTTGCTGGAACGCGACTCGGGAGATAGCCTACTGAAGTGCTGGGAAGATCTTGTCCCACTTATGAGCGAAACCGACGAACTTGGAGGACTGCAATTCCTTGAAGTGCGATCGACTCTCCCTGACGAGCTTCTGATGTATGCCGATAAATTGTCGATGGCACACAGTCTCGAACTTCGCGTGCCATTTATCGATAAAGAGATTGTTGAGTACGTCGAAAGGTTGCCGGCAAATCTGAAGGTTAGAAACGGCTCGCGGAAGTGGCTGCACCGCCAGGTTTGCCGGGCCTTTCTTCCGGGGTCAATCCTGAAGCGCCCGAAACGCGGTTTTGCGGTAAATGTGGTGGACGATTGGTTTCGAAGCTCCACCGACAGCAGGATGATGGAAACGCTGCGCGACAGCTGCTCGAAGATATATCAATACATTCGTCCCGCCGCGGTGCGCGAACTGTGCGAGCAGCATGCATCCGGTCAGCAGGACAACCACAAGATTTTGTTCAGCCTCGTGCTTTTCGAAGAGTGGCTGCGGGCACACGAAGAGCCCGTTGCTGCGTTGAACTGAGAGCGATCTCCAATGATAGGCGTCATCGCGGATTCAGCGGAACACGATGTTGTCCGCGAGTTCTTCGAGCTATTCAAAACTCCATGGGAGTTTTATCGCGTGGGGCGACAGTACGATGTTTTGCTCTGTGCCGGAAATGGCCAGTTCGATGGAACCGCTAAGCTTGTCATTTTCTACGCCGGCAGAAAATTGCCGTTTGACGATTCACAAAAGATCGAGTCTGTCCATCAGCGGAGACATCCAGGCATTGTCTCATACCAGGGGAACCGGATCCCAATTTATGGGGACAGCATCACGTTTTCGGAGAAAGGGAACGGACTTCTGACATTTCAAGATTCCCAGGAGTCCGCGGCATATCTAGACCAGGCGGGAGACACAGTCCTGGCGCGAATCGGCTATGACCTCTTCAGCGAGATTCGCAGATTGCTGACGGTGGGGCAGCCACCTGCCGATGCAGATATGCCGGCACTGGAGCTGCACATCGCATTCCTAAGGGACCTCATTACCGGTTGCGGAGTTCCGTTGGTTGAGATTCCACCAATTCCGTGCGGTTATCAGTTCATAGCTTGCCTGACGCACGATGTTGACCATCCGTCGATCCGCCAACACAAATTGGACCACACCATGTTCGGTTTTTTGTACCGTGCTATCTTCGGTTCTTTGAGAAAATTCGTTCGCGGACAAATGCCCATTCAGGATCTGTTCAGGAACTGGATGGCGGCTTTGAAGTTGCCGTTTGTCTATATGGGCCTCGCTAAAGATTTCTGGCGTGAATTCGATGACCGTTACCTGGAATTGGAAGGGGGTCTTCCCTCAACCTTTTTCGTGATCCCTTTCAGGAGCCGGCCGGGAAGTACTTCTCGTGGTCAAGCACCCATGCTTCGCGCCAGTTGCTATGGGGCTCAAGATGTCGCCGATACGATCCGGAAGCTGATCGCCGCAGGCCGCGAAGTCGGGCTACACGGAATTGATGCGTGGCTTGACGGCTCTAAGGCGCGTGAAGAACTGGAAGAGATTCGGTCGCTAACGGGAGTCTCGGAGACAGGTGTGAGGATGCATTGGCTCTACTATAACCAGCAATCGCCTGTGGTGTTGGAGAAGGCTGGGGCGGCCTATGACTCAACCGTCGGCTATAACGAGACAGTGGGATATCGCGCGGGAACAACACAAGTGTTCAAGCCGCTTGGAACGAATCGGCTGCTCGAATTGCCGCTACATGTGATGGACACGGCTCTGTTCTACCCCGCTCATCTCGCGCTTTCCCCGAAGCAGGCTAAAGCCCTGCTCGATTCAATGGTGGGAAACGCAGTCCACTTTGGAGGCACCCTGACGATTAACTGGCATGATCGCAGCCTGGCGCCGGAAAGGCTGTGGGGCGGATGCTACCGTGACTTGATCCAGGATTTGAAGAGTCGAGGCGTGTGGTTCGCAACGGCCAGCCAAGCGGTTTCGTGGTTTCGAAAACGTCGATCGGCATGGTTCAAAACGGATTCTACTGAGCCGGGCGCGGTGCGCGCCAAGGTCGCAGTTGATCGGCGCGACAATCCTCCCGGCCTGCGATTGCGAATCCATAAGGCGAGGGAGTTAGGCTTGAGCGGGGATCACAGTTCTGGAGACTACATCGACATGGCCGTTGGCGAAAGCATTGAAACCATCGCTGCCTCCGAGGTCAGGAGATGAATACCTACACGACCGAGATCGCGAGCCGGGCAAACGGATTGTCGTCAAGCGACGGTTTCATAGCCGGCCCGGATGATCGAATTCTAGTAACGGGGGCTGCCGGTTTCATAGGACCTCGAGTGGTAGAGTCTCTGCTGGATCGTGGGTTTCGCAACCTGGTCTGTTTTGTTCGGCCATCGAGCGATCTCGGCGGCATCGAAGCCATCATCGAGCGCCGACCGCCCGGAGCGCGAATCGAGCTGTTGAAAGGTAATCTTCTGTCCCGCGAAGATTGCAAGGCGGTCGTCAAGGATGTGGCGATCATCTTTCACCTGGCCGCCGGAATCGGCGAGAAGTCATTCCCCGATGCGTTTTTGAATTCCGTCGTGGCAACTCGTAACCTTCTCGACGCTAGCCTCGAGGGCGCGCGCCTGCGACGATTTGTGCTCGTCAGTTCGTTCGCTGTGTACTCTAACTGCCACAAGCCCCAGGGGAATCTCCTGGATGAATCGTGCCCGGTCGAACAGCATCCGGAACTCCGCGGCGAAGCCTATTGCTTCGCGAAGGTTAAGCAGGAGCAGATCGTCACTGAGTATGGCAAGAATCATGGAATCCCGTACGTCATGGTCAGGCCCGGAAGTGTTTACGGCGCGGCTGGCGAAATCACCGGCCGGGTGGGCATCGCCACCTTCGGGCCTTTCCTACATATGGGGGGCTCTAACTCGATACCCTTCACATATGTTGACAACTGTGCAGAGGCGATTGTGTTGGCTGGCCTAGTCAAAGGAGCTGATGGCGACACCTTCAACGTCGTCGACGACGACTTGCCCTCGAGCCGCCAGTTTTTGCGTCTCTACAAGAAGAACACAGAACACTTCAACTCAATCTATGTCCCCCACACTGTCAGTTATGCGTTCTCTTATTTGTGGGAAAAGTACTCACAATGGTCGGAGGGGCAATTGCCGCCGGTTTTCAATCGGATGCGCTGGCACGCCGAATGGAAAAAGACGCGTTATAGCAACGAGAAATTGAAAACCAGGCTGGGTTGGAAGCAAAAAGTGCCTACCGCGGAGGGAATGCGGCGGTACGTCGAGGCCTGCGCGCGGGGTGGACGCCATGCTTAAGGTCGCCATCGTGGGATGCGGCAAAATCGCCGATGCCCATGCGTCGCAGATCCGGAGGATCGAAGGATGTGAGATCGTCGGCGTGTGTGACCGTGAGCCGCTGATGGCCATGCAGATCTGCGAGCGATTTCCAGTTAAGCAGTACTTTACCGACCTGGCGGAACTTGTGGACAAGGCCCGACCGGACGTTGTTCACATCACCACACCGGCGGAAAGTCACTTCGATGTTGCCAGATTCTGCCTTGAGCAGGGCTGTCATGTATATGTTGAGAAACCGTTTACCCTGTACGCCGAGCAGGCGCAACAACTCGTGGACCTTGCTGAAGAAAAGCGGGTCAAACTAACGGTCGGGCACAATTATCAATTCAGCCACGTAGCTCGGCGTATGAGAGAGCTGGTCCAAAGCGGCTATTTGGGAGGGGCTGCTGTACACATGGAGAGTTACTACCCCTATGATCTTGGCGATCCCAGTTACGCCCGCGCGCTGCTCAGCGACAAGCGCCATTGGGTCCGGCGATTGCCGGGTAAATTGCTCCAGAACGTGATCAGTCACGGCATCGCCAGAATCGCAGAATTTCTGCCTGGCGATACGCATCACGTGATTGCGCATGGCTCTGTCAGCCCGCTTTTGAGGCAAATGAACGAAAGCGAGATCGTGGATGAACTCCGAGTCATCATCAGCGCGGAAGAGGGGACAACGGCCTACTTTACTTTTTCGTCTCAAATGAAGCCCGCCATCTCCCAGCTTCGCGTCTATGGTCCGAAGAACGGTCTCGTCCTTGACCAGGACCACGAAATTTTAATCAAGCTTCGCGGCCAGAAATACAAGAGCTACGCTGACATGTTCATTCCGCCTTTGCAGTTTGCGAAGCAGCATATCGGGAATCTGTTACGAATGGCCGATTATTCCTAGCGTAGGGATTTTCACATGGATTCCGGGATAAAGTATCTCATTGAGTCGTTCTACCGCTCGATTCGCGAGGACGTTCCTGTGCCGATTCCTTATCGCGAAATTCTACTCACCGCTCGAATTATGGATGCGATCTTCGATCAGCTCAATGCCGGCCGATCACAGAATCAAGTTCAGATGGCCCGCTATTAGCGGATTCATACGATGCCTCCTACCTTAGCGCTGGCTCTTTGGTTCTTTTTTCTCTTGGCGCTGCTGTATTTTGATCCCGCCAAGGAGGAGAAGACATCTCTGGCTTTGTGGGTACCTGTGGCATGGTTTTTCTTCATTGGATCGCGCCTGCCTTCGCAATGGCTGGCCGGCCAGGTAGGAGCTGTGGGCACGCAGGCTGTGGAAGATGGCAATCCCATGGACCGAGTTGTTTTTTTTGGGTTAATTCTGGTTTCGCTTCTCATTCTGATGTTCCGGTCGTTCAGATGGGGCGATTTTTTAGCGCGCAACTTTGCGCTTACAGCGTTTCTTGGTTTCGCCTTGTTGAGCGTCATATGGTCCGATTTCCCTTTCGTGACGCTCAAGAGATGGATCCGGGATCTCGGGAACTACACGATCATTCTAGTGGTTCTCTCGGACCCTCGTTCTTCAGAGGCTATCCGCACTGTGTTGCGGCGATTATATTATCTTTTAGTTCCGCTCTCAATTTTACTTCTTAAGTACTATCCCGAGAAGAGCCGATTCTTCGATCCTTGGTCGGGCATTGCCGAAAACTCAGGAGTGGGAACGAGCAAGAACATGCTCGGCTCCCTATGCATGCTGAGCGGAATCTTCTTCTTCTGGGATTTCGTAACGCGCTTCTCCCAACGCAAAGAGAAGCGGACAAAACGGATTTTGCTCGTCGATGCTGCATTCATCGCGATGATACTTTGGCTGCTGGATATGTCCGCGAGCGAAACCGCCCACGTGTGCCTGGCAATTGGCTGCTTCGTGGTCTTGGTTTTCAATAGCCAATGGGGAAGACGCCATCCAGTTTCCCTCAAGCTTATGATTCCGACATGTTTTGCTATTTATCTGATTGCGGCGTATGGCCTCGGTCTCCAAGGTCAAATGACCAGTCAACTTGGCAGGAACGCAGATCTCACCGGCAGAACCACCATCTGGAACGCCGTTCTCAGCATGCACACGAATCCGGTCGTTGGCACCGGATACGAGACCTTCTGGTTAGGTTCCCGGCGCGACATAGTAGGGCGACTCGCAGGCCAGACGACAGAGGCGCACAACGGCTATATTGAGGTCTATCTCAACCTCGGCATCGTGGGGCTCTGCTTTCTCGCGGGGCTATTGATCAGCACTTACAGAAGGCTTTGTGCCAGCTTAACGAACTATACAAGCGTGGCTTCACTCGCGTGGGGTCTCTCCTCCATAGTGCTCTTCTACAATATGACGGAAGCTGCCTTTAAAGCGTCTTTCATGTGCATTACATTCTTGTGGGGAACGATGGTAGTCGCTCGACGTGCGACAGTGGGCGACGTTATTGCAAGGGAGCCTTCATTCAAAGGGTCCGCCTCCAGAAAGTACGAGATTGCAGGATAACGGATTCGAGCAGGCGTCATCCACCGCACAAACTGATTTCCCCCTTCGGACGCTTTTGCCGGCGGCGCTGTTTGGATCCACGCCCCGAAGGCCTTCTTGGAGATGATGTGACGACAATAAACACTGCCGATAGGATTTCGGAATTAAGCGGTCGCTGCCCTTCCGATCCAAACGGACGGGCCCAGACCCTCAGCTATTTCATTCTGACGGTGCTCGGGTTTTCATTTTGGTTTTTTATGGTTGTGCCGTTCGCCAGTCATAGGGAAACCTATTCGTGGCTTGCCGGGGTTGACACCCAGGCTTTTGCCCAGCAATTCTCGTTTGGTCAGACCTCCACCTATCGTCCACTGGCCCAAATCGCGACTTGGTTGGGTTTTCGATTTCTGGATCCACGCGTTTTTCCGACAAGTGTTCTGCGCCAGGCACTGTTGCAGGGATTTGTCTACGCAATGTTCGCCCTGGCTTGGTGGTTTATTTATTCCGCGGCGCCTCAGCGGCGTCTGTTTGCAATGGTCGCGTGCGTCGCCGGGGGTGTATTCTTTTCCGGCTACGTTCAGCTGTTTCACATCTACGGATTGTTCTACGTTCCCGTTGTCCTGACTCTCGGAGCTTTGCTAGGCTTCCACGCTTCGGGTACATTCGGCAAACGAGAGGTGTGGTTTGCAGTAGTCGCCACAGTGCTTGTGTTTTGGCATCCTTTTGCGACCGCTCTCTTCGTAGGCTTCTACTTTGGATTTTGCCTCGATACCTTCCGGCGACGGAGCAGACTGCAACACGTTCAGTCCCTTGTGATCCTATTCGTCGGCATGGCGGCCATTGCCGCAATGGTTGTCATTTTTCCGCGTACCCACATGCCTCTCGACACCAAGCTATTCGGATTCCTGGTGAGCTACCAAACCAATGAGGTCAATCGGGTTGCCTCCTTTGTGGCATTCTTATTGACTCTGTTGGTGATCTTCAGCATGGGGCTTTCGCCCAGGTTGAGATTGGCAGCCATTCTTTTTGCGTCCGCACTCAGCGTGGTGTTTCTCTTGAAGAGCCTGCCGCTATTGTTTCTTTGGCTCTTTGCAGTATTAATCAAGCTATTTCGTTTGCGCTGCTGGAGTCTCTTTTTCTTAGCTCTTACGGCGGCACTGCTCCCGTTCGGGGGGGGGATCGGTACTCCCATCTATGCACTCTTTGCAATAATTGTAGCAGTCTATGTGACACCCTTAGGATGGTCACAGGCTGAGCAAGCACTCTCCTTTTTCAAACCTCGATATGTCGTAGGGGCTCTTGTTGCATCGGCGATAGTCATACTGTTGGTGCGCGTGGGAATACAAGTACCGATAGTGACGAGGGTCGCGAGTCCTCTTCTTGCAGAGCGCGAAAGAACCTATCAATTGGAGAATATTCTGGCTTGGCTGCACAATTCTGACTATTGTGGCTATGACATCGCCTTCGACCAAAACGCAGGCAGTCCGATAGAGGATGTTGAAAGCGCAATAACAAGGCGAAATCGACCACCGGCCGCGCTTGACGATGTCCAACTGTTTTGGAAAACGGTTTTGCAGTGCCAAAAGGCAGGGCGCTCCAACGACAACGAAGAAAGCGCCACTGTGACGTTTGGCGAGCCGGCGCTGGCCAATTTTCAACCCGTATTCGCGGTTAAATCGAGGTACGCCGGAGATGCCGTCGTATGGATCCGGGATTCTCAGGCAATTACCCCGTTTCCCTCAATCGTTTCCGGCAGATGACGAGGCCATTTTGCCGCTATCCTCGACCCTCGTGAAGAAAGGCAGGCCATCTTTGGAAATCAAAGGCAGGGAAGTTCGCATCAGGGGAAAGCTAGTCCGAATAGGTTTCATCGACGGAGAAGGGTACCAATTCCTGGACGACCCGGAGGCAGCTTTAGATCATCTGCGGAACTCCGGCGCGCCGATTGACATCTTCACGTTCATTCAAAGGCTTTCCGAAACGTCGCCGAAGTACAGCCATCCGATGGAATGGGACAACGTGGCCGTTCTTCCGGTGTCGACGTTTGATAACTGGATGGCGCAACAGATCAATTTCAAGGTCAGGAACAAGGTTCGCAAGGCCGCAAAAAACGGGGTCGTCGTCCGGGAGATTCCATTCGACGATGCTCTCATTCAGGGCATCTCCGCAATCTACAACGAGTCACCGGTCCGGCAAGGAAGAACCTTTCCTCACTATGGCAAGGAATTCGAAAGTCTTCGCAGGATGAAGGCGACATTTCTCGAGCGAAGCATATTCATCGGCGCCTTCCTCGACGATACCCTGATTGGCTTCATCAAACTCGTAGCCAACGAGGACTGGAGTCAAGCGGGTTTGATGCACATTCTCTCCATGATTCAGCACCGCGATAAGGCGCCGACGAATGCGCTGATTGCGCAGGCAGTCCGGTCCTGTGCTGATCGGGGAATTCCGCATCTGTGGTATGCGAATCTCTCCTACGGGAAAAAGCAGCGGGACAGCCTGGCAGAGTTCAAGCTGCAGAATGGGTTTCAGAAGGTGGAACTGCCCAGATATTATGTGCCGCTTACACTGAAGGGCCGGATCGCCTTGCGCTTGGGCCTCCACCACGAAATCGTTGAGCAGGTTCCGGAACCTGTCGCCGCCACGTATCGCAGAATCCGCAGCTTCTTATACGCAAAACGTTTCCCCGGCCTGGAGAACGCTTAGGAGACTTTTTATATACGGAAGCGCCGCACTTTTGTACCTCATTACTGTGAATTTCGCCTCGCTGGTGCCGTTGACGATGCGCAGTATCGAGATTACCGATTCTGTCACGCTTCTTTTTCTCCTGATGGTCCTCAAAGCCGGATACATGAAAGGCATAAGCTTATTTAGGGCGATATTAGGGATGGAGCATCCATGCCGGGGATTGTAGGTCTCATAACCCGAATGCCACGGGAGCAGGCAGAACGAGAGCTTCGCGAGATGGTCGAGGCTCTACTTCACGAGAATTTCTACGTGACCGGCGCGTGGATGGACGAATCACTTGGGGTGTATGTCGGCTGGATCGAGCGAAAAGGCTCATTCTGCGAGGAGATGCCCCTTGAGAACGAGCGGAAGGACGTGGTGCTTGTCTTCTCGGGAGAGGAGTTTCCGGAGCCCGGAACGCGGCAACGTCTCAAGGAGCGAGGACACCATCTGAATGAAGGCCAGGCTTCGTATCTTGTTCATCTGTACGAGGAGGAAAACCAATCTTTTCCAGCGATATTGAACGGTAGATTTCAGGGATTATTGATAGACCGTGGCCGCGGAACCGCAGTGCTCTTCAACGACCGGTATGGGATGCATCGTGTCTACTATCACGAATCGAAGAACGCGTTTTATTTCGCTGCGGAGGCTAAAGCGATCCTCGCCGTGCGCCCTGAACTTCACACTTTGGCGCCTCGCTCGCTAGGTGAGGTCGTTTCTTGCGGCTCTGTTCTGGAGAATCGCACCCTTTTCGAGGGCATCCACATTCTGCCTCCAGCATCCGCATGGTCGTTTCGGAATGGCTCAGTCGACAGGAAACGCAGCTATTTCCATCCACGGGAATGGGAAGACCAAGAAAGACTGGACCCAGAGGCATATTATCGGGAGCTTCGGGAGGTCTTCACGCGAAACCTTCCCCGATATTTCGATGGCCGCGAGCGCATCGGTATGTCTCTGACAGGCGGTTTAGACACCCGTATGATCATGGCGTGGCAGAGGGTTCAGGCCGGCTCCTTGCCTTGTTACACCTTCGGCAGCATGTTCCGCGAGAATCAGGACGTTCGCGTGTCGCGGCGCGTGGCAAGCATTTGCAACCAGCCACATCAAGTCATAACCGCCGGCCAAGAATTTCTCTCGGAATTCCGCCGTTATGCCGAACGCGTCGTGTACCTCACCGACGGGTGCCTGGATGTAGGCCGTGCTCCCGACCTTTATTTAAATGTGATTGCCCGCGAAATTGCACCCATACGGATGACGGGAAACTATGGCGGAGAAATTCTGCGCGGAGTCCGCACATTCAAGCCGGAGGAGCCTATGGCCGGGCTGTTCACCGGGGAGTTCCTCGGCCATATCCGCCAGGCCAAGGAAACCTATTCGGCGGCGCTTCATGGAAATCCGGTTTCCCTTGCGGCGTTCAAGCAGGCGCCCTGGCATCAACGGGCCATCCTCTCGCTCGAGCAGACTCAACTTTCCGTCCGGTCGCCTTTTCTGGACAATGATTTTGTACGAACTGTCTTTCGCGCGCCTGAGTCAGCGCTTGTGGGCAACGAGGTTTGTATGCGGTTAATCGCCGACGGTGATAAGGCCCTTCTGCGAGTCCCGACAGACCGTGGCTTGGTGGGAGAGCGACGCCCTTTCTCACAGGCCTTGTCCCACGGCTTTCTCGAGTTCCTCTTCAAAGCCGAATATGCATATGACTCGGGAATGCCACAATGGGTCGCACAGACCGACTATTTCCTTTCCCCTCTACGCCTGGAACGCTTGTTCCTCGGAAGACACAAGCCCTTCCAATTTCGAGTGTGGTATCGCGATCAATTGGCTGAATACGTTAAGGAAGTCTTGCTCGACCCGCGCAGCCTTTCAAGACCGTACATTGAACGAAAACAGCTCGAGGCAGTTGTGAGGGGTCACGTTAAGGGGAATCGCAATTACACCAGCGAGATTCACAAGCTGTTGACCTTGGAACTCCTGCATCGCCTCTTCATCGATAGGCGCGCCCAGTCGTCCCCAGCGGGGGTCGGCGGTGGTGATCAACGGTTTCGCGTGGGCGCCATTGCATAACATGAAATGCCATCAAAATTATGATGTTCGGCGCAGTGTTCGTTCGGCAAGGGGTCGAAGTTTACACTCTACGAAGACTGGCCGAGGGTGCAGTAGAGTTTGCAGGTGTCTCTCGCTAATATCATCCTCGCGGGGATGCGGGCGCGCCTAACCTAATGGGCCCCCAGTTGGAAACTGACGCCACGAACAATTTGCTTCACATGTCAGCAGGGCAAAATGAAAAACCATAAAAACAGTCTGATGAGACGGGCGCTTGCGATCTTTCGATGTTGGCACGAGCTCCCGGAAGCCAAGGAAACAAAGGAAGTTTTGAAGCTCGTGGATTTCGCATATTCCGAGACAATCGCCCCGATTCAGACTCGTTCCGAGTTGATGGAGCTGGGTCAAGTGATTGCCGCCGCTAAACCCGTGAGGGCGCTGGAGATCGGGACCGCTCGCGGGGGCACTCTGTTCGTTCTTTGCCGCTTGGCCGCGCCTGATGCCACGGTGATAAGCCTGGACCTGCCACACGGCGCTTTTGGGGGCGGTTACAGTCTGCTGAGAATGCCTCTCTACAGGCGATTTGCAAGTCCGGGCCAATCCCTGCATCTGATTCGTGCGGACTCTCACGACATGGATACCCTTGAGCGCGTCAGAAAAATTCTAGGGCCGGAGCCGCTGGATTACCTTTTTATCGATGCGGACCATACGTACGAAGGCGTAAAACGAGACTTCGAGATGTACTCCCCCCTAGTCAGAAAGGGAGGGACGGTGGTCTTTCATGATATTGTTCAAGACGAATCGGGCTGTGAAGTTCCCCGGTTTTGGAGTGAGATCAAAGACCAATATCTATCCCGAGAAATCATAGACGCGGAAGAGAACTTCGGCATTGGAGTCCTCCAGGCCTAGTCGAATGGGCTGGGCTTCTGATGTCCAGTCCTCTAACTTCTTTCACATGCTGTTAGCCTTGGAACTCCCGAAAGACGGTTTAGTATTGTGACCGACGGTCTCGCCTGGGCGCCATCGCATAACGAGAAATGCCATCAAGATCCATGATGTTCGGCGAAGCGTTCGGTCGGCGAGCGGTCGAAGTTTACACTGTACTAAGACTGGCCGAGGGTGCAGTAGCGTTCGCTGGAGCCTCTCACTAACATCATCCTCGCGGGGAAACGGGCGCGTGGGCACGCCTGAAGGGGCAACGGGGATGACCAGACCGATAAAATTGACGAGAAAAACCATTTACGTTCTAATTTTTTGCATCGCCTCGGGGGCAGTAGCGCAAGCGCAGAATTGGTCCGGCACTCTTGCCGCGAGCCGTGCCACGGACTGGACAAAGGCCGGGCTGCCCGCCACGCTTCCTGATGGAGAAACGACCCCTAACCGATGGACGCCGCCGACGCGTACGACGATCTGCACAACGATAAGCACCGCGTCCTTTCCAGGGATGAGTTCGGGCAACTACGTGGCTCCGACGGCGATCAACAATGCCCTGGCGGCGTGCGGACAAGGGCACGTCGTCTATGTGAATGCAGGAACATATTATTTCAGCGGATCCATCACGCTTGGGAATCAGAATGGCGTGACGCTGCGCATGAATGATGGCGCGAAGCTGATCTTCAACGCGGCTCCTGCGGTGACTTGGTACAACGGGGCCGGAGCCATATTCCAGAATGCCAATTGGACCGCATCCAGCTATGCGGCTGGGACGAACCAGCTTACGTTGCCGTCTGTGACCGGGTTGACCATCGGGTACTCCGAACTCGACATGCACCAGTGCAACGATGGCTTGAGCGGCGGAAATGGAAACTGCAACGTGGGCACGGAGACCGACCCCGGCGGATTGTGGGTGTGCGGCACGACGGCGCCGTGCAGCGGCCAAGGCATAACCTATTCGTGTAACGGGTCTGGTGGGAAATGCGACCAGGTGCAGATTTCGCTTGTGACCGGATGCGATGGCGTGGCTACCGTAGGCCACTCCTGCACGAATGCGTCCCAGCCTGTAACGATTTCGCCGGGACTGCTGATGCCGAATTGGAGCCCCGCGCGCAGCCCCATAGCCGCCGGACTGAATCCAGCGTGGGGTGACGGCGTTGAAGGTGGAACGATTGACATTACGCAGGCCGCCGGTACAGGGCTGCTGCTTGAGTTCGGTTACGCAGCCTGGATTTACGATTGCAGAATCCTGGGCGGCTCCGGCGGAACAGGCTTCATCCAAACGGCGCAGTCGGCGAACTACCTCTTCGCGAACGATTACTTCTATCAGCGCGTCTACTTGACCGAAGGCGCGCAGGAAATGATCGTGCTCGAGGAGGACACCGACGCCCTGATCCTGAACAATATCTGGCAGGGCGGCCCGATCACCTACACACAGGCCGGCAGTGTGGGAGACGTTTTCGCCTATAACGTGAACCGTGATGGCATCGGCGGCTCGACCTACGACTTTTACGGCAACCTCTGGGTGGCGCACAATCCAGGCAACTCTCTGGCCCTGTTCGAAGGGAATGAAATCGGCGCGTGGCAGGACGACAGCATCCACGGCTCGCACAATCTGAACACGCTCTTTCGCAACCTGCTCTATGGCGATCCGCCATACATCAAAACGAACACAAAGAATCGGATGATTGACGCGCAGGGCGTATCGCGCGGAGATAATGCCATCGGCAACGTGATGGGCGACCCGGAAAACACCTGCTACCAGATCACTGCGAACGCGTGGAGCGATTGCAGCGCGAGCTTCGAGATCGGTGCGTCGAATGGCAACCCGACTTATCCTTACGACCCGACGACGGTGGCGATGTTCTACCGCTGGGCGAATTGGGATTATGTGACGGGCGCGGCGCGGTACTGCGGGCCATCGGACCCGAATTTTGCGAATCCTCCGTGCAATAACGTGTCGGAGGTTCCCACGTCACTTTCCGGCGCGGCCGCGCCGTTTGACCAGGCAACGCCTGCAAGCCACACGCTGCCGCCATCGTTTTTCTTGCCCACCACGGCGCACTCGAACGGAGGCACAGGACTCAGTTGGTGGAAGGTCTGCACGAATTTCCCGACGTGCTCGACCACGCAGACGCAGCCTTTTCCTCCCGTGGGACCGGACGTGACCGGCGGAAGCATCTATCTGCAGGAAATCAGCTATGCGGGCCATGCCTACGATATCCCGGCGTCCGTCGCATGGCGCGACCTCCCCATAGACACGTCCTACCAGCGATCCTACTCGATCACGTCATCCACTTGGGCCGCTGGAACCGAGACGTTGATCATCAGCAGCCCTGGCGGGTACGGGGCCTACGGAGAATTTCAGATTAGCGGTGGGCCATGCGCGGGCACGCATTACGTGACGAGCGCCACTGCCGCCAGCGTCAACTTCGCCTTGGCGACGAATCCTGGCGTCAATGCGTGCAGTTCAGGAACATTTCTCTGGCCTGACGTTAGGCAGTTCGGTTCGTCGGTGTACCAAAGTGATGGAGGTGGGTCTGGGGGCCCGACTCCTCCTGCTGCACCGACAAATCTACGGGCGGTCGTTAACTAACCAGTCCGCCTGTATCGTATCGTGACTCCGGAGTGGCGAATTCAATTGCCGACCTTGTAGCTCTCGCCCGCACCTGAAAACGCGCCTCTGATTCCGAATCTTAGATAAATCTAATGGAGTCGCTGATTTGTCTCGAAAACATTCTTTTTTTCGGCTGCTAGTTCAAGTCGTACCATTCCGGCCGGAGCGTTGCCTTGGGACTGAAGGCGATCCCGGCAATTCGGCCGTTCCCGATAACATTCGGCGTGGAACCCTGGGGCTGTGTAACTCCCTCCGGAGGCCCATCTAATGCAACCAGTCTCGAAGACAGAAATAAAAACAGAAATTATGTCCCCAAACGCCGTCACCGGCTTCGAAGCGGAGTCGTCCACACCATTGTATGTTGATATGGATGGCACTCTACTGGCCACAGACATACTTTGGGAGATGTTAGTTCTTTTAGCGAAGAATCGGCCGATGCTCCTGCTGCGTGCACCGTTTTGGCTGATAAAGGGCAAGGCTTACTTCAAACGCCAGCTCGCATCTCATGTCGTTATAAACCCGGCACGGCTTCCCTATCGCGAGCCGGTACTCTCGTTTCTGACCCAAGAACGCCAAAAAGGACGCAACCTCATTCTCGCCACGGCTTCGGATAGCTTGGTGGCCCAAAGTGTGGCGCGTCACGTAGGTCTTTTCTCCACGGTGCTTGCCAGCGACGGCGCTGTTAATCTCGCAGGTGACGCGAAGCTTCGCGCCATACTTCGTCATGCTGACGGTGCCGGTTTTGATTATGCCGGGAATTCGTGGGTGGACCTGCCAATTTGGAGGCAGGCTTCTCATGCTATAGTGGTGGAACCTTCGGGCCGCTTGCTAAAGAAGGTGGATCAGGAATCGACAATCCAGACTGTATCGTCTCCCCGCCGGCGAAGTATTGGCGTTTATCTCAGATTGCTTCGGGTCCAGCAGTGGTCTAAGAATGTGCTTTTGTTTGTCCCCCTCCTGCTTGCACATCAGTTCATGGATCACCGACGCCTTCTCAGTGCGGCACTGGCTTTCGTTGCCTTCAGCCTTGGAGCATCTGCCGTATATATCGTGAACGACCTGCTCGACCTCGAAAGCGATCGCCAGCACCCGCACAAGTGCTCGCGGCCGCTGGCCGCAGGGCTCGTGCCGATTCCGACTGCACTGGCGATTGCTTTGCTGGCTGTCACGGCTAGTTTCGGGATTGCCGTAGCCTTGCTCCCATGGTTGTTCGTTGGCATCTTGCTCCTTTACCAGGCAACCGCGGCGGCTTACACGTTCGCTCTTAAACGCACCCCCATCCTCGATGTGCTCGTATTGGCTGGTCTATATACGGCCCGTGTCCTGGCAGGGGCAGTGGCTACCGATGTCCGCGTTTCTCATTGGTTCCTTGCATTTGCTCTCTTTTTCTTTATGAGCCTGGCAATCGTCAAGCGTTATTCGGAGCTCGGATTGGTCGGGGGAAATGGCGGCCCGGAGGGGTTTCTTGCGGCGCGTGGGTACGAGCCCGGAGATCGTGACTTTATAGGAAGCATCGGCGCTGCGAGCGCCTATGTCGCAGTCGCCGTTTTTGCGCTCTACATCAGTAGCCCCGACGTGCACCTTCTCTACCAGCGGCCCTCGGCGCTATGGCTAATCATACCAATCCTTCTTTACTGGGTGACACGCACATGGTTCCTGGCACACCGCGGGGAAATGCATGGCGATCCTGTTGTCTTTGCGCTGACCGATCGTACGAGCTACCTTCTGGCTGTATTGATTGCTTGTATCCTCCTCATCGCGTCGCTGACATGATCTCAGGGCCAAAACTCAGAGTTGGCGTTTCACTGAGGAGGAGATGAAAAGATGTTGAAGGTGGCCTACCTGGTGTTTGCCTACAAGAACCCACAGGTTTTGAAAAGAACGATCGCAAGGCTTTCCTCGGAGGACTGCTCATTCTTCGTGCATATCGATCAAAAAAGCGATATGGATCAGTTTTCCTGCATAAGAGGCGAGAACATTTTCTTTAGTGATCGGCGCATCCCTGTATATTGGGCCGAATTCTCCGGAATCGAAGCTATCCTCCTGCTCATCCGCCAAGCGTTGGAGAGACCCGAACATTACGACTATTTCGTGCTTCTCAGCGGAAGCGAGTACCCGCTGCGAAGCCGGAGATACATCCACACATTCTTGGAAGAGAATCGTGGCCTGGAATTCATAAGCATGGTGAAAATGCCGACGCCTGGCAAGCCGATCTCGCGCATCAATACGCTGAGGTTTACCTCAGACAAGCCGATCCGGCGCTTCGCATTTCGCGCGCTTGCAAAGGTGGGTTTGGCCAACCGCGATTATCGAAAATACCTGGAAGGACTTGAACCATACTCCGGCATAACCTGGTGGACTTTGTCGAGGAATGCATGCGAATACATATTGCGCTTCATGGAAAGAAACCCGCACGTTGAGAAGTACTTCCGATATACGCATGCGCCCGAGGAGTCGTTCTTCCACACGATTCTTGGTAATTCGCCGCTCCGGCCTTCGATCCGGGGGAATCTGCTCTACGAAGACTGGCCGCCCTTACACGCTCGTGGCCCCGCTACGATAACTGACCGGCACGTCGCGTTTTTTGAAGCAGAGGAAAAGATTTGCGTTGAGGATGCGTACGGTCGTCACGAAGCGCTCTTCGCGCGAAAGCTTTCTGACGACAATCTGGACTTGCTGGAGCGAATCGACGCGATGATAAGCCGCAAGGAAGGGCTATGAAGCCGCTCGTTCCAATTTTAATCCCTGCGTACAACGCCGAAGAATGGACCGCCGAGTCGATTCAATCCGCTACTGAAATCTCCTTTGGCGGGGTGGCGGGATCAATGTTTGACACAGAGAATCGCAAGAACGGTCGTTCGCTATCCTCCGGACGCCCTGAGATTCACCCAAACAATTAGAAGGGGGCTCCCAAACGTGGCAAACTCGACCCATCAAATAGAGAGAATCCTGACCATCTGGAACGAGCATCTAGAGGTAGCCAAAGCTCTTCCGACGCTCGCCTCAGCTGTCTCCAGTGCCGTTGACCTCATGTACTCCTCCATGGTTGCGGGCGGCCAGTTGCTCCTCGCAGGGAACGGCGGATCAGCGGCCGATGCGCAGCACATCGCAGCAGAGCTTACGGGTCGCTTCCTGATCGAGCGGCGCCCATTCCGGGCCCTCGCACTGCACGGCAACACGTCGGCTCTCACGGCGGTCGGCAACGATTACGGCTATGAGCAAGTATTCGCTCGCGAACTCACCGCGCATGCCCGGCCGGGCGATGTGCTGCTGGCGATCTCCACGAGCGGGAACAGCTCAAATATTCTGCGCGCGATTGAGGTGGCTCGCCAAGGCAAGGTCCGCGTTGTCGGCCTGACAGGCGGAACCGGAGGCCAGATGCGAGCGGACTGCGATATTTGTTTGTGCGTTCCAACTCGTTCGACACCGCGCATGCAGGAAATGCATATCACGATCGGCCACACGATCTGCGAGCTACTGGAAGAGAGGCTTGCAGTGGCGTGAAACAGAGTATTCAAATTCGCGAGGATGATGTGGACCGCCAGGGCCTCGAAGGGTTGCCTAATTTCGCGGCCGACGCCACCTCCGAGATTGCTGTGACGCTGCTTACAGGAGGCGGTGATAAGCCGTACGTATTCGGCCTGGCAACGGAACTCATTTCCAAAGGTGCAGTCCTGGACGTGATCGGTAGCGACAGTCTGGATTGCCCTGAATACCATGGCAAGCCGAGGATGAACTTTCTAAACCTGCGGGGCGACCAGAGCGCAGAGGCCAGCTCTGCAAGCAAAATTTTCAGGGTATTGACGTACTATGCGAGGCTGATCCGCTATGCCGCGACAGCCAAACCGACAATCTTTCACATCCTATGGAACAACAAGTTAGAGACCTTCGATCGAACGTTGCTCACGCTTTACTACAAGGCATTGGGAAAGAGAATCGTTCTTACGGTTCACAATGTTAATGCGGCCGTTCGGGATTCTAAAGATTCGCCCCTCAATCGGCTCACGCTGCGGATCCAATATCGGCTCGCCGACAATATCTTTGTTCATACGGAAAAAATGAAGCTTGAGCTCATCGAGCAGTTTGGCGTGCGGCCAGACCGGGTCACGGTCATCCCGTTCGGGATCAACAATTCGGTTCCGAATACGCGCATCACTCCGGCCGAGGCACGGCAGCGATTGGGCATCCGGGAAGATGAAAAGACGATTCTGTTTTTCGGTAACATCGCACCTTACAAGGGACTTGAATATCTGACAGCCGCATTTCAACTGATTCAGGCTCAGCGCGACAACTATCGATTGATCATCGCGGGCTGGCCGAAATATTGCGAGAGCTACTGGGCTGCAATCCAGGCCGCCATCCATGAGGACGTGCAGAAGGGGCGAATACTGCTCAAGGCGGAATACATTCCAGACGAGGAGACCGAGCTTTACTTCAAAGCGGCGGACGTTCTAGTGCTGCCTTACCGGCACATTTACCAGAGCGGGGTATTATTCCTGGGATACAGCTTCGGCCTGCCCGTTCTCGCAGCCGATGTGGGCGCCCTCAAGGATGAGATAGTCGAGGGTGAAACTGGGTTTGTGTTTAGACCCGAGGATCCCGTTGACTTGGCGAAGACCATCGAACGGTACTTCGCGAGTGATCTATACGCAAACTTGAACATTCGACTGCAGCGTATACGAGACTTCGCGTTAGAGCAGCATTCCTGGGACATCGTCGGCCAATTGACGATGAGCGTGTATGCAAGCTTGCTTTGACTACTGTCGCCAACGGTGCTGGCGAATCGCGGGGCAGCAAAGGCTTCACTCGACGTCCGGGATCCTTCGTGAAGCCGCCAGTTTTATCCTGACAGAGTCCTTGTATTGAATCGATCTCACATTTGATTTGCGTGGCGAGGAGCCCGGGTGCCTTTGCAACATGAGTCGCTAGACGAGCTCAATGCCGATCATTTGCAAGCAGACCTGAGGGGACGGTCTGTTCGCGGAGGATTGCTCAATGTCTCGTCACAGGGCGCCCAGTTCCTCATTCAATCGATTGCAACGGTGGTGCTGGCGCGACTGCTGACCCCCGCCGACTTCGGACTGGTGGCCATGGTCGCCACGGTTACGGGGCTAGGCCAGGCGTTCGCGGATCTCGGTCTCTCCGAGGCCACCATCCAGCGCAAGGAGATCAGCCATGCTCAAGTGAGCGCCCTCTTTTGGATAAATGTCGCAATCGGGCTGGGCCTCATGCTCATAACGGCGGCCCTGGCCCCTGTGCTGGCCAGGTTCTATCGGGACCCACGGATCGTAGATATCACGTTGGTGGTGTCCCTCACGTTCCTCATCGGTGGTTTGCGGGTGCAACCCGATGCGCTTCTAAAGCGCCAGATGCGCTTTTCATCCATCGCGATTCGGGATATCACTGGCTATGCTCTAGCTGTTCCTGTTGCAATCATAATGGCTTGGCGAGGAGCAGGTTATTGGGCGTTAGTTGCTCTCCCGCTGACATTGAATTTGAGTTCGCTGATCCTTTCATGGTTGATGGTCAGTTGGATGCCGAGCCTGCCGCGCCGCGACGCCCAAGTTGGTTCCCTGATCGCCTTTGGCGGCAATGTTGCTGCTTCCTACTTCATCTTGACGGTGAGCCGCAGTGCCGACAATGTCCTGATCGGCCGGTATATAGGGGCCAGCCCGCTGGGTTTGTATTCGAGGGCCTACAATCTCCTCATGCTGCCGGTCCGCCAACTCAGTGTGCCGGCCACAAGCGTCGCTGTCTCCGCATTCAGCAGAATCCAAGGCGATGCGGAACGCTTCGCGCGATACTATCTGCGCGCGGTGAACCTGATCATGTGGATCGGCGCTCCAATTTTCGGATTTCTTTTTGTTGCTGCGCAACCGGTGATTGTCCTACTACTTGGAAAGCAGTGGCGAGAAGCCGCGCCTGTTTTCCAGATTCTTGCTGTCTCTGGGCTGACACAACTGCTTCTTGAGTCGAGCATGTGGTTATTCCTGAGCCGGGGGCAATCGCAGCAACTTCTCAAACTCTTGCTAATCATATCTCCCGTCATAGTAGGCAGCTATGCGATCGGCCTGCCTTTCGGTATCAAGGGTGTGGCCCTATCCGGTTCCGCGGCTTTGCTTTGTATTCTCCCGTGGATGCTCAAAATCACGTTTCGCGGCACGCATTTGACCTTGCGGCGTTTTGGACGGGCTCTCTTGTGCCCGCTAGCGCTGGGTCTTGCCGGCGTTCTTTGTGCAGAGCTGACCCTGCACGTAATCGGTCCGGAGCATATATTCCCGCAACTCTTTGTCGCCACCTTGGGTTTCGCAGCGGTTTATTTGCTCTCGGCACTCATACCCGCCGTGCGAGAGGAAATGATGGCCCTTAGGAACTTATTGAGCGAATTGCGACCGGTCCACCAAACTGCCTAACCGAGCCGGCACGACAATGTTTATAAAGTCCGATGACATTCTATCAAATTGATCCGACAACGGACGCGCGGTGGGCGGAACTTGTGGACCGGCACCCCAAGGCCTCCGTGTTCCACACCGTAGGTTGGCTGAAGGCACTTCAACGCACGTACGGCTATGAGCCCGTGGCATTCACGACCTCGCCGCCGACCGGTGAGTTGAAGAATGGCCTGGTGTTCTGCCGTATAAACAGTTGGCTCACCGGGCGTCGTCTGGTGTCGATGCCCTTTTCAGATCATTGCGAACCTCTTTGCGACTCTAACGAGGAATTGAATTTTATGATTCGTTACCTTCAAACCGCCTTTGAACATCACGAATGGAATTATATGGAGCTTCGTCCAATCCACGGGAATTTCCACCAACCGGGCGATGGGATCAGTTTCATGCCCGCAGCAAGGTACTTTCTGCACACGCTTGACCTGCGCCCAGATGTAGACGAACTGTTTCAGAGTTTGCATAGAGACTCCGTTCAACGCCGAATTCAGCGGGCTCCGCGGGCCGGCTTAGATGAGAAATGCGGGACGTCTGATGAGCTGCTGAAAGATTTCTACCGCCTTTTCGTGATCACGCGCAGTCGACACTATGTGCCACCGACCCCCTACGCTTGGTTTCGGAACCTGATTCAGTCTCAGGGCAAAGCTCTGGAGATCCGTGTGGCCTGCAAGGACGGGAATGCGGTAGCCGCCATACTCACTTTGCAATTTAAGGAAACTGTTTACTTCAAGTACGGGTGTTCCGATGCACGGTTCAACAAATTTGGTGCAATGCCTTGGCTTCTTTGGAACGCTCTTGTGACAGCAAAGTTAAATGGAGCAATCGAATTCGATATGGGACGGACGCAGGAAGATCACGAAGGACTTCTTGCGTTCAAGAACCATTGGGCCCCTCATCCCAAGCGATTGACGTATTGGAGATACCCTGACAACTCTTCTCCTTTGGATTCAGCCGATGACTGGAAATTGAAGGTGGCGAAACGCATTTTTTCGCATATGCCGGACAAACTGTTGACACTATCCGGCCGAATGATTTACCGCCATATCGGATAGGATTGTGCGTTCACACTATGGGTATCATGGCGCGGCAAAAGCGGATGACGCGCTGCGTTTGTTTTGACTCGCGCTATCTGGAACTTCTCACACAGATTAGGGTCCAGCCCCGCCGCACGCTGTACTAACATAATAAGGCTAAGGGTCACGTCGGAATGTTCTATTGCAGCCTGAAGGAATGGGCGAAACCAGACGGCCGTGTCTCTTAGCGTGATGTGAAGTGGCGAGCTTGGGCGCTCCTTGGATTGAAAAGCAGGGACTGCGAGCTCCATCGTGCAGTGGCAGACGGCACTTGGCGCGACGCGTTCTTGGTCTTCATAAGCGTAAAACAAAAGATGTCCTGCCTGGTTTAAGTGGCCTGGAGCGTCGCAAATTTGAGCGGAGCCATGATTCAAGCACTTTTAGATTATTATCGCCTTCCCGAAGGCTCGCTTGGCTGTGCAACGATGGCCAGCGATGGTGTCTCCAGAGACGCCGGCTTCTTCGAATTCGGCACAAACAATGTTTGTTACGGCCAATGTTTGTCCGGTGTCTCGGTAGACGTGGCTGGCGCCCGACAATGGGACGCCTTGAAAGCAGTTCGCCGCAACGGCTCAACAATTCAACTTCCTTTTAACTTTAGTGAGATCATCGAGAATCTTCGCTTGGAGCATTATCGAAAGAACACGATTTCGGGAAGGAGAATGGTCGCCGCGAGCGAGCCGATTCTCAGTCTTTACTACCTCATTAGGGAGTGCTTGCCGGTTTCGGTCCGCCGCCGCTTACAGAGACTTTACTTTCGCAATTGGCAGGAACTGCCGTTCCCATCCTGGCCTGTGGATTGGACGGTCGACGTTCTGCACAAGGAATTCTTGCGGTTATTGATGGAAACGAGCGGTATGAAAAAGATACCGTTCATTTGGTTTTGGCCCGAGGGAGCGCCCAATTGCCTAATCATGACGCACGACGTGGAAACTCTCGCGGGCCGCAGGTTCACCTCCAAGTTAATGGATTTGGATGATTCGTATGGATTTAAGGCGTCGTTTCAGGTGGTCCCCGAGAAACGCTACGAGTTTCCGGATGAATATGTGCGTGAAATCCGAAGCCGCGGCTGCGAATTCAATATCCATGATTTGACACACGACGGATGCTTATTCCAGGACAGGACGGAATTCCTTCGTCGAGCTGCGAAAATAAACGCCTACGCGCGCCGGTATGACGCCAAAGGTTTTCGTGCAGGGTCGATGTATCGCAATCAGGACTGGTACGATTCCTTTGAGTTTTCCTATGACATGTCCGTCCCGAACGTCGCGCATTTGGAGCCAATGCGTGGTGGCTGCTGCACCGTTATGCCCTATTTTATCGGTAGGATACTCGAGCTTCCTCTCACAACCGCAGAGGATTATTCGCTCTTTCACATCCTGAATGACTACTCGCTCGATCTGTGGAAACAACAGTTGGCCCTTCTCACGGATAGAAACGGATTGATGAGCTTTATTGCTCACCCCGATAATCTGATTGAGCGGCGCGCACGCCACGTCTATGAGTCACTGCTCGATCTTCTACGACAAAAGGTTGACCGTGAGAGAATCTGGGCGGCGTTGCCTGGAGAAGTAGATCAGTGGTGGAGAGCCCGCAGCCAGATGAAGTTAGTTCAGAAGGGAAGTCGTTGGGAGATCGAAGGTCCGGAAGCGGAGAGAGCGCGGATCGCATTTGCCGCTATCGACGGCGATCGCGTTGTTTACGAAGTCGCTGCGCCCGCGGTAAGCCAGACGTTGATCCCTAACTTTTCATGAATTTCTCGAATAAACGTATCGAAATGAGCGGGGCGGCATACGATCTACGCGCGCGCCTCTAATTGTCACCGTATTGGCGAGCCACATCTTCAAGAGTTTTTGGAGAAAGTTGATTCTCCGCACCGCAATCATCCCGACTGTGATCTTCAAGAACGGGACAGCCTGCTCTCCCCTAATCAACTGAAGCAGGTGCTGGATCATCAGATCAGAGGTATGAGGAGACCCATGGACGCAGACACAATTAAAGAGGAGAGTCCTACCCCCACTGGACGTCGAGATCGGCGGAGGGTGAGTAGACGTCCTGCTATTCGGGTCGCCCTCGTCTTGGCAGTCGTCGTAATAGGCGTGATCGTTGCGGGGGCTTTTCTTTGGGAATCATTCTCGAAAACGCACCGACTTTCGAGCGCGAAAACCTCGGCAGCTATCGCTTGGCGCATAAAGATATTCGCCCGCAAGGCGGAGGGCCGCATTCCCGAGTTGTCATGGAGTGAACTTTTGCAAATGGCGCGCCATCAAGGTGGTTTTGGTTTGGAAGCGGTCGTGGCTGGACGCGATATACATTCCAGCATCAACAATCCATACGTTACCGACGCCGATCTTCAAGCTGCTTCGCGCATCTTTAGCGCGCGGTGTGCGATGTGCCATGACAACGATGGAGGAGGGGGGCATGGTGGTCCGCCGCTGAATCATCCCGGACTCAAACATGGCGACAACGACCTAGCCATTTACGAAGTGTTGAGGGACGGTGTCGCGAAGACGGCTATGCTTGCTCCCTCCGTTTCTATGGAACAGCGCTGGCAACTTGTAGGTTATGTGAAGCATTTGCAGCTCCACGAGGTTGGCTTGGGTCTCGGAAAGGCGCCCTTGAACATCGAGGTAAGCCAAGATCAAGTGCTATCGGCCGGGAGCAAAACGGATGAGTGGTTGACTTTCTCCGGCTCTCTCGACGGGCATCGCTACACGCCACTCAAGCAAATTACTCCCGCAAATGTCGCGCAACTCCGAATCCGATGGGTTCGACAGTTCGAGACCAACTTACGGACAATCGAAGCGACTCCGCTTGTGGCTGGTGGAGTCATATTCACGACTGAGCCTCCTTCCGATTTTATTGCTGTCGATGCCTTAGATGCGAAATCCGGAGACCTGCTTTGGAGATACACACGAAACATTCCCGACGGTGTGCCGACGTGCTGCGGTCGATATAACAAAGGTCTCGCAATCCTTGGTAACCATTTATATCTTGCGAGTCTGGAAGGATATCTAGTTTGTATCGATGCGAACACAGGTAAAGAGCTGTGGGAGACTCAAGTAGCAGATTTTTCCCACGGTTACTCGCTCAATATGGCGCCGCTCATTACGAATGGGTCCGTCGTTGTTGGCGTTGCCGGAGCCGAACAGGGGATCCGGGGTTTCTTAGCTGCTTACGACCCGGAAACTGGCGAGAAGCAATGGCAATTCTACACAATTCCTGGTCCGGGCGAACCGGGTCATGAGACTTGGGGCGGCGGTGATTCCTGGCAAAAGGGCGGAGGCTCCACTTGGGCCACGGGGAGCTATGACCCATCACTCAACCTCGTCTACTGGGGTGTTGCGAATCCGTCGGAAGACCTTTCCGGACATGATCATCCTGGCGACAATCTCTATTCCGATAGTGTGGTTGCGTTGCATGCGGATACGGGGAAGCTGGCATGGTACTTCCAGTTCACTCCCCACGATGTATATGACTGGGACTCAGCGCAGACTCCGATTTTGGCGGACATTTCGATCCGCGGCAAAAGTCGTAAGGCGATCTGCTGGGCAAACCGGAATGGCTTCTACTATGTGCTGGATAGAGTTACTGGAGAATTTCTCGCTGGCGCGCCATTCGTCAAAGTAAATTGGGCGAAAGGTCTCGACTCCGCCGGACGGCCGATTAAGCCGAGTGCGGAAGATATCTCGAATTCCGGGGGAATCACCTTGCCCGTTTTCGGGGGAGGTGGGACCAATTTTCAGAATGCGGCATTTGACCAGCGAAAGGGATTGATATTCGTGCCGGCAACTGAAGAAGCGGTCGCGCTCGGCAATGTCAACCGTGGTGATCGAGGCTTTTTTGAGAATTTTCAGGGAAACTATATTGCACCGCCTATTCCTGTGGTCCGCGCGCTCGACGTCGCCACTGGAGCAGAAAAATGGGAACAATTCTCGCCGCCGATTGAGGGCACCTTCTATTACAGCGGCCTGCTCGCTACGGGAGGAGGCCTGGTCTTTGGGGGCTCGGGAGGCTCGGTGTTTGCGTTAGATTCTGCAACCGGACGTGAGGTGTGGCGCTTCTTTCTCGGAGGAGACACTCGCGCGACTCCGATTTCCTTCACAGTGGATGGACAACAAGTTATCGCGGTATCCGCAGGTCGCGGATTGTTTCTGTTTGGATTATAGGTTTATGGTTGTTTCGCTATGCCGGGCTGGCAACGCATAGAGAGCGGCGAAACAGCGCTGAGGGATCTGCTTCACAGATGTCGGACACTCCGGTGGGTGCACTCACATCGAACACGAAAAGGCACGCGAGCTTTCTCGCATTTGTGATGATTTCCAGCCTCGCCTTTTATAGGATTCTGAGCGCTCTAGCCAAGTATTCTCTAAATGATGATTCGAGTTCGTACATCATCCTCATTCCTTTGGTGGCTTTTTCCCTGCTTTACATGGAAAGGCAAATCGTATTTTCGACAACCGAAACGAGCATAGGTCCAGGCACCAGCGTAATCCTGGGCGGGATGATCCTCTTTTACCTGGCTAATCGAGGTCCTTTTCCAAAGGGAGGGAATTGGCCTCTCACTCTGGAAACAATGTCGATCGTCCTTGTCTGGATAGGTGGATTTCTCCTTTGTTATGGGTTCGTCGCGTTGCGAGCAGGCGCTTTTCCGCTGCTCTTTTTGCTGCTGATGGTTCCACTCCCGGATGTGGTCCTGAATTGGTGCATTCATGGGCTGCAGGAAGGTTCGACCGAAATCGCGTATCTAATTTTCCAGGGAGTGGGGATCCCCGTTTGGCGTCATGGGTTCTTGCTTTCCGTGCCGGGTATCACGATTGAAGTCGCGAAGGAATGCAGCAGTATTCGGTCGAGCACCGCACTTTTCATTACATGCCTTCTCGCCGCTCACTTGTACCTTCGGACGGGCTGGAAAATGCTCCTCTTCGTACTTCTGAGCATTCCGTTGTCAGTCGTCAAGAATGGGATACGGATCGCGACGTTAACATTACTCAGCATTTACGTGGACCCTAGTTTCTTGACAGGCAGCCTCCATCGCAAAGGAGGCTTCGTATTTTTCCTCATGGCGCTGCTCATTCTCTTGCCGGTGTTTTTGTACTTGAAGAAGTCGGACAGGCCGCACACATCTGTGAATTCCGCTGCGTGAGCACCTTAGAAGCTATTGCTGGCCGCTGCGGTCTTGTACAAAGGTTCCGAATCGTTTCGCTATCCTAATGTGGCACATTTAGCGCTACGGTTAGCCGTTGGACAATGTGTGAAGATCGAACCTTGCCTTACAGCAGATCCATCCATTATGCTTTTATTTTGCGCTGGCGCTAGCCTAGGAGCGAAAGAAGACCAATGAAAGGCATAGTGCTGGCAGGCGGGACCGGCAGTCGCCTCAATCCGCTCACTCGTGTAACCAACAAGCATCTCCTCCCGATCTTCGATAAGCCGATGGTTTATTATCCGATCCAGACGCTCGTCAATGCCGGGATTGAAGAGATCCTTCTCGTCACAGGCGGCAAGAACGCGGGTGATTTCTTGCGTCTGCTCGGAAACGGCCGCGACTTCGGCTTGAAGCACATTAATTATACTTATCAAGAAGGCGAAGGCGGAATCGCCGAGGCGCTTGGTCTGGCGGAATATTTTGCCGGCGGTGAGCCGATCTGCGTCATTCTGGGCGACAATATTATCGAGAACAACGTTTGCCAGGCCGTCGCAAATTTCAAGGGTCAGAATGGCGGCGCGAAAATTATTCTGAAGCAAGTGCCGGATGCACAGCGTTTCGGCGTTGCCGAAATTCGAGGCGACCACGTCATCACCATTGAAGAAAAGCCAAAGTCTCCTAAATCCGACTATGCCGTAATCGGGATTTACTTTTACGATGCCACCGTGTTTGAGAAAATCCGGCGGCTCAAACCCTCGGGCCGCGGCGAACTCGAAATTACCGACGTCAACAACTTTTACATCGAAGAGGGCAAGCTGACGTACGAAATCCTCGATGGCTGGTGGACCGATGCCGGCCAGTTTGAATCCCTTCTGCACGCGAACAACCTTGTTGCCAAAACGGGCGCCAACAAAATGAGCGTCAAGGGATCGCCCGCCCGGCAGGAAGTCACCCGATGAAAATCCTTGTTACGGGCGGCGCCGGTTTCATTGGCTCCAATTTCATCCGGCACGTTATGGCTCTCGGCAAGAGGTATCAGGTCCTTAATTACGATTCATTGACCTACGCCGGCAATCTCGCCAACCTCCATTCCGTCGCGGAAAACCCGGCCTATCGCTTTGTAAAAGGCGACATCTGCGACCAGGCAGCGGTTGAGGCTGCGATGGGCGGCTGCGACGCCGTCGTGCATTTTGCCGCCGAATCCCATGTTGATCGCAGCATTTACGAGCCGTCTGCAGCAATCGAAACCAATGTCACCGGCACATTCATCCTTCTGCAAATGGCGCGCAAACTTGGCGTCCGGCGCTTCGTCCATGTTTCCACGGACGAAGTATATGGAGATATTGCTCCAGGAGCCTTCGCCGATGAGAACTCCCCCCTAGAACCAAGCAGCCCGTATTCCGCCTCGAAGGCCAGTTCGGACCTGTTGGTGCGTTCCTACGTTCGAACCTACGGCTTTCCCGGGATCATCACGCGGTCTTCAAATAACTATGGTCCCTATCAATTCCCGGAAAAATTCCTGCCATTGATGATTACGAATGCCTTGGATAACAAGCCTCTCCCCATTTACGGTGACGGCAAGCAGCAGCGCGATTGGCTGCACGTGGAAGACAACTGCCGGGGCATTCTCGCTGTACTGGAGCAAGGCCGCGCGGGTGAGATATACAACATCGGCGGCCTCGACATCGAGGAAAACCTGACCATGGCGCGACGTCTCCTGCGCCTGATGGGAAAGCCGGAAACACTGCTTTCCTATGTGAAGGACCGCCCCGGCCACGACCGCCGCTATGCCTTGCGATGCGGAAAAATTGAGCGCGAACTCGGCTGGAAACCCGCGATTTCTCTCGATGAAGGACTGCGTCAAACCATTGATTGGTATCAGTCGAACGGATCATGGATGGATGGAGTTCGCGGGGGCGATTACCTTTCGTATTATCAGAAATATTATGAGAATCGCGATTCTTCTCTCCACGCCATCGCACACTCGGACGCAAAATCTCGCCACTAGATTTGGCTTCACCTCCCCTTGCCCGATTTCTGATAGATTTGTGTGTGTCGGTTTGCACACCTCCTTTTCTCTCAAATTCCTCGGAGGTCTGATCTCTTGGAAAAAATCGAAACCTCACTTCCCGGTGTCTGGGAACTCCGCCCCCAGATCTTCCGTGATGCACGCGGCTTTTTCATGGAAACGTATCATCGAAAGAAGTTCAGCAATCTCGGCATCACGGATGCCTTTGTTCAGGATAATCACTCTGTCTCCGCCAAAGACACCCTCCGCGGGCTTCACTACCAATTGAATCACGCCCAGGCGAAGCTTTGCCGCGTCGTGGAGGGTGAAGCACTCGATGTTGCCGTCGACATCCGCGTGGATTCGCCACATTTTGGGAAGTGGGCCGGCGTGCGGCTCTCCGCGGCGTTGCAAAACCAAATCTACATTCCAGCGGGTTTTGCGCACGGTTTTCTTGCGCTTACCGATTCGGTTCAATTCCTTTACAAATGTAGCGACTTTTTTGATCCGGCGGACGAGCACGGCATCGCGTGGAACGACCCGGCCATCGGAATTCCGTGGGGAGTCACGAGTCCGCGCGTCTCGGAAAAAGATGCAAACTATCCGGCACTTCACGCTGTTCGGCCCGAGCTTCTTCCACAGTACTCAAAATGAACCTGAAGATTCTTCTCATTGGCAAGAACGGACAGGTAGGAGCGGACCTCGCATCTCTCCTGCCTTCCCTCGGCGAGGTAATCGCGGTCGACCGTTCCCAATTGGATCTCTCGCAACCCTGCCAGATTCGCCGGACCATCCTGCAGGCTCGTCCTCAAATCATCGTGAACGCCGCTGCGTACACTGCCGTCGACAAAGCCGAAAATGACGAATCCATGGCTTTCGCCGTCAACGCTGAAGCCCCTGGTGTAATGGCTGAAACTGCAAAGGAAATCGGCGCTGCCCTGGTGCACTACTCAACCGACTACGTCTTCGACGGTTCGAAGAGGACTCCGTATTGCGAGAGCGATTCGCCGAATCCAATAAATGCCTACGGAAAGACGAAACTCGCCGGTGAGCTTGCCATCCAGGCATCCGGCGTGCCCCATTTGATTTTCCGCACAGCATGGGTCTACGCTACCCGGGGTAAAAACTTTCTTCTGACAGTTTTGCGCCTTGCGACTCAGCAGGAAGAGCTCCGAATCGTCCGCGATCAGATCGGGGCCCCAACCTGGAGCCGTGAAATCGCTGACTCGACAGCCCGTATTCTCGCGCCACTGTCACATTCGGCCGGAGCGCTATCCTCGATCGGCGACGTAACGGGCGTGTATCACATGACGGCCGCCGGAGACACAACCTGGCACGGTTTCGCGCAAGCGATTCTGGATGAGGTTTCACAAGCCCCGCCGGAGCTTGCCTGGCTCGCGTCTGCGACCAATGGGCGCCCAATCTTGGCACGTCGCATTCTCCCGATCACAACCGCGGAGTATCCCACTCCCGCGTGCCGCCCGGCATACTCCGTGCTGTCGAACTCCCGCCTCCTCCGCGATTTCAGCTTGCAGTTGCCCGATTGGCGCACGCAGCTTCGCGGCGCATTCCAACACGGCGCATAGGAGCCGGTCGAATTTGGCCGGCGAGCTGCAGCACTAACGGAAAGTCGGGCTTCACTCACCGAGGGATTGGACAAATCGCGCAATCAAGAGGTATTCGCAATGTGGAAGGCACATACACTCGTGGCAATGGTTCTCATATATGCGCTGGCCGCGGCGTCCCAAACGGCGTCACGCAAACACACGGTCAGCTTTACTTTTGACTATGACTTCAGGGATACGCCCGCTTGCTCTATGAAAGTGACAAAGAAATGTGTGCAGTTTTTCAATCTCTACGATATTTCTGCGGGGATATCGAAACGAGCAAAGCTGGGTACAATTCCCGTGCCCCCTGGCGCCAAGGGGCTTGTCAAAGGCATTTCCGTCACGACCCAGCCACTCGTATTCGAGTCTGGGAGACATTTACTTTCTGTTACGGCGCAGATGCCGAATGGTTTGGAATCGGATTCGGGCAAATGCACCGTCTGGGTCGAGGTTCCATAGGCCCCTCGTCTCCCTAAATCGTCACGCAGCATGCGACTTGTTGGCGGGGGCGGGCTTCTCCAAATGTCCGCCAAACTCATAACGCATAGCCGACATTACCTTGTCCGCGAAATCAGCCTCGCCGCGTGAGATGAAGCGCTCGTAAAGCGCCGCACTCAAGACGAGAACCGGCACAGCCTCATCAATGGCAGCTTGAATCGTCCAGCGCCCCTCGCCCGAATCTGAGACGCGGCCCGAAAACCTCGAGAGCGCCGGATCTTCAAGCAGGGCGGCCGCTGTGAGGTCCAGCAGCCATGAAGCGATCACGCTGCCGCGCCGCCATACCTCGGCAATGTCGCGCAGATCCAAGTCGTATTGATAGCGTTCGGGGTGGCGCAAAGGTGTTGTCTCCGCGTCCACGGTTTCCTTCCGCTTGCCGGCATTGGCGCCGCGCAGCACGTCCAGACCTTCGGCGTAGGCGGCCATGAGTCCATACTCGATGCCGTTGTGAACCATTTTGACGAAGTGGCCGGCGCCGTTTGATCCGCAATGTAGGTAGCCCTGCTCGGCGGTGCCTCCGAACTTCTCGCGTCCCGGAGTGCGCGGAATATCGCCCATGCCGGGGGCCAGCGCCGCGAAGATAGGATCGAGGTGCTTCGCGATCTCCGCTTCCCCGCCAATCATCATGCAGTAACCCCGCTCCAGGCCCCAAACCCCTCCGCTTGTCCCCACGTCAATGTAGTGAATTCCCTTCGCTGCAAGTTCCTTTGCCCGCCGAATGTCGTCCACATAGTATGAATTTCCGCCATCTATGAGGATATCGCCAGCCTCAAGATGAGGCAGAAGGCCGGCGATCGTCTCATCCACGGCTGCTGCGGGAACCATCAGCCAAACAGCTCGCGGCTTTTCCAGTTTGCTCGCGAAGTCCTCAATCGAAGAAGAACCCACAGCTTTCTCCTCGGCCAACTCGTTCACCGCTTTCGGCGACACGTCGAAAACCACACACTGGTGGCCTCGCTTGACGAGGCGCCGCACCATATTCGCTCCCATCCTTCCAAGTCCCACCATTCCCACTTGCATACCAGTCTCCTTTTTCAATCTCGTTTTGCTCGATTGCTAATTTTCCTTAAGCTTTCTGAAGCGGCGGATCACGCTGTTCGTGGAACTATCGTGGGCCAGCTTCGGCTCCGCGGCGCTCTCGATTTCCGGGATAATGCGCTGCGCCAGCGCTTTGCCGAGTTCCACACCCCACTGATCGAACGAGTCTATGTTCCAAATCGTTCCCTGTGTGAAAACGCTGTGCTCGTAAAGGGCCACAAGTTTCCCCAGCGTTTCCGGCGTTAGCCGTGCGGCAAGTATCGTGTTCGATGGGCGGTTACCTTCAAACACACGATGAGGCACCAGCCAATCCGGTGTCCCCTCGGCCTTCACCTGTTCCGCCGTCTTCCCGAAGGCCAGTGCTTCGGTCTGGGCGCAGACGTTCGCCACTAGCATGTCGTGATGATGGCCAATCGGGTTGAGCGGCTGGCCGAACGCGATGAAGTCGCACGGGATCAGCTTGGTTCCTTGATGGATTAACTGGTAGAAGCTGTGTTGTCCGTTGGTTCCCGGCTCGCCCCAGTAGACCGGGCCGGTCTGGTAGGCGACCGTATTTCCTTCCAGCGTGACATGTTTGCCGTTGCTTTCCATCGTAAGCTGCTGCAGATATGCCGGGAACCGTTTCAGATACTGCTCGTATGGGAAAACCCCCACGGTTTGCGTGCCGAAAAAGTCGTTGTACCACACCGCGAGAAGGCCCATTAGCGCGGGGAGATTCTGCTCCCATGGCGCAGTGCGGAAATGCTCGTCCATTTGATGGAAGCCGTCCAACATGGCGCGGAAATTCTCCGGACCGATGGCCAGCATCGTGGAAAGGCCGATGGCCGAATCCATCGAGTAGCGCCCGCCAACCCAATCCCAAAATTCGAACATGTTCGCGGTATCAATACCGAATTTCGCCACTTCCGCGGCGTTCGTGGATACGGCAACAAAATGTTTGGCAATAGACTTTTCGTCGCCGCCCAGTCCCGCGAGCGCCCAGGCGCGCGCCGTGTGCGCATTGGTCATCGTCTCGAGCGTCGTGAACGTTTTTGAGGAGATAATGAAGAGGGTTTCCGCGGGGTCCAGATCGCGGACGGCTTCTGCGAAGTCGGTGCCGTCTATGTTGGAAACAAAGCGGAATGTCATCGCCCGGTCGCTATAATATTTCAGCGCCTCATAAGCCATCACCGGCCCCAGGTCGGACCCGCCAATCCCCACGTTTATGATGTTGCGAATGCGCTTTCCGGTATGGCCCTTCCATTCCCCGCTCCGTACGCGATTGCAAAATCCGGCCATCTTGTCGAGCACCGCGTGAACCTTGGGAACCACGTTCTCGCCGTCCACGATGATGGACGCTCCTCGGGGGGCGCGCAGGGCCACGTGCAAGACGGCTCGATTTTCCGTGACGTTGATCTTCTCGCCGCGGAACATGGCTTCGGTCCGCGCTCGCAGTCCGGATTCTTCCGCAAGTTGCAAGAGGAGCTTGAGTGTCTCATCGGTGATCCGATTCTTGGAGTAATCCAGGAAGATGCCCACAGCCTCGGCGGTCATCCGCTCGCCGCGCTTGGGATCGACGGAGAAAAGGTCCCGGAGATGCAATTCCCAGACTGTCTTATGATGGACTTCCAGGGCCTTCCATGCCGGCCGGTCGTTCGCCGGGCGAACGTTCGCAGGTTCCGCTCCCGCTCCCATTTTTTGCTCCTTTCATTTCTTCGCCGCCTTTTCGCAACGAGGATTAGCCGGCGGCCTTCCCGAGCGCTTCGGTCTTGGATTTAATCACTGCCAGCAATTCGTTCCAGGATTTCGTGAACGATTTGGCTCCCTCACTTTGAAGCTCGGCTGCCAGAGCTTCCACATCAATACCTGCTTTGGCGAATTGCGACAACACTTCCTCACAATCACCGCCATCTTCCGGGAGGATCGTTCCCAGCTCCGTATGCCCGGCGAGGGCTTTTAGCGTGGCTTCGGGCATGGTATTCACCGTGAATGGCGCGGCGAGGGCCTTGATATAGAGGATATCCGATGCACTGGGATCCTTGGTTCCCGTGCTGGCCCAGAGCAGGCGTTGCGGACGCGCACCGGCATTATAAATTCGCTGCCAGCGCGGTGTGCCCAGCAAAGCGCGATACGCCTTGTAGGTGCGCATGGCGATGGCGATGCCCAGCCTGTTGCGCAGCTCCGCGGGTACTTTATCCTTAACGGCGGTGTCCCAGCGGCTGACAAAAAGCGAGGCGACGGAGCCGATGCCGGGGTTAAGTCCCGCATCCATGCGCCGCTCGATTCCGCGGAGGAACGCCTCGGCGGCCGCCAGATAATGCTCACGGGAGAACAAGAGAGTTACGTTGATCGGCACGCCCGAGAAGATGGCCTCTTCGATGGCAGGCAGACCTTCCTTGGTGCCGGGGATCTTGATGAACAGATTCGGCCGCGCCGCCCGTGCGGACAATCCTTTTGCCGCGGCGATCGTGCTTGCCGTGTCGTAAGCCAGAAGAGGCGACACCTCGAGCGAAACCCATCCATCCACGCCGTTTGTCTTATTGTGAATGGGCCGAAACATGTCGGCAGCCCGTGTCAGGTCCTCGATCGCCAGTTCGAAGAAGAGCGGTTCGCCGGATTGGCCCTCTTGGAGTTTCCTGCGAATGGCCGCGTCGTAAGCGCTGCTGGTTTCGATGGCGTGATCGAAGATGGTGGGATTCGAGGTGAGTCCCGTCACCGACAATTCGTTGATGTACTTCTCGAGCGTGCCGTTATCGAGCAGGTCGCGTGTGATGTTGTCGAGCCAGAGGCTCTGGCCCAAGTTGTGGAGCAATTGAGTTGCTTTCATTATGTCACCTCAGACAATCAAAATAGGTCCATGCCACGGAATAAACCCTACCAGCAATACTGGCACATCGCGCATCTTTTTAGATGAATTTCGGGTTACTCGGAGACTCAGATATTGCCAAGAACCAGGTGCAAATTTTGCTGGTCGGGGCGTGGAGATTTGAACTCCAGACCTCCTGCGCCCAAGGCAGGCGCGCTACCAGGCTGCGCTACGCCCCGACATGAAGTACGTAAAGATTATAAAGGACTTCCCAACAGAACTGTTGCTCCATCTGACCAATTTCGCCTCCAACTGTGCCAAAACTGTGCCAAATAGATTTCACTGAACCATCGCTGTGCCAGAATCCAACGGCATTTCATTGGCCTGGCGGTTGATTTTCTCCAGAGCTTCTCTCTTCATTTGCAGTTTCATTTGCGAGTAGCGTTTGAAGACCTGAGAGTCCCCTTGGCGAAGCAATTGTGTCACCCACTCGTCGGCTACGCCGCCCGCACTGAGGCGAGTGGCATACGTGGATCGCAAATCGTAAATCCGAAAGTAAGGAACCTTTGCTCGTCGGAGGGTCTTTTGCCAAACGGTCCTCAATGCTACCTGGTGTCCGGTCGAATTCAAATCGCTGGGGAATAGAAACGGTCCATCTCCCGCGATTGCCAGTTGATCTCGGAATGCACCAATGGCAAGAGGCGTGAGTGGTACCTCAGCGATTCCGTTCGGAGTCTTGGAGTCCGGTATCCAAACAACCGCGTTTGGAAGGTCTAGTTGGTCTTTCTTCATGGACATCAGTTCCTTGTAGACCCTAAGACCCGTCTCCGTGATGATCCGAACGATATTCCGCAAGTGTGGTTGGGCGTGAAGTTCAATTTGTTTCTGTTCTGACCAACTGACGTAGTGCGGTCGGAACAGACCCTTCACACGAACGGGAAATTCGACACCGGAACATGGGTTAGCGGGGAGCAGTCTCTTCCTCACGGCAACGTTCAACACGCGCCTGAGGACGCGAAACTCCTGGTGTACCGTCGCGGGCTGCAAAACTCCTTTCTCTCTGAATCCAAGGGAAGACTTGATTCGGACTCGCTGGCGGAGACGATCTCGCAAGTAGAGTTCTATGTGGTCGGCAGTAAGATCCACCAAACTGCTCGACGAAAAAGCACCTTTGAGGTGCTTCACGGCACGTAGATTTATCTCGTGAGTCTTCTCAGCTCGCATGGGTGGCTTCGAATAGGTTTCCAAAAAGAAGTCAGCCCATTGTCCAAAACTCAAGGATTCCCCTTTCTTTACGACATCCAGTACGTTGTTGTCTCTGGCCTGAAGCCTGTCTCTGAGTCTCTTCTGAGCTTCATTCCAGTCTTCGGTGAGTGTTGACTCTCTTCGACGAACGCCGTTCCGGTCGCGATAACGAATCCACCAGACCCGGCTTTCCTTTCTCCGAAAGACAACACCGTCGTGCACTCGTGATCTAGGCATTCTCCATCTCCTGTCTGAAGGATGCGCGGAACGAGTCCAAATCCGATTTCAAGAATCGGATATTGCGACCCATCACGCGGAGATGGGGAATCTGCTTTCGCTCAACCCAAAGATACACCGTCTGCGGACTGACGCCAAGATAGCGAGCAGCTTCCTTCACGGTTAGAGGGATTTCACTGGATACAAACGCAGTCGTTGGCGCGTCTTGAAGAGATGATTGAGTCATGGCAATTCTTCCTTTAGAGAGTGCGGGATCGATTTCTCGTCGTAGACCGGATTGAATTCGTATTGGTCGCGCTCGGCATTGAAAGCCCGGACTTCGAGAATCTGCGAAACGTATCGTCTTCCTGGGCGGCGTTCGAGCTGAATGATGACGTTGAGCGAGTCGCCGATGTTGGTCTTGATAGCGCGATAGGGCAATTCGACGCCGCTTTGCAGAACGCAGCTCGTGAATCTCGAGATTGCTTGCTGCGCGGAACTGGCGTGGACGGTTGATAGCGTTCCTGAGTGGCCGGTATTGAGGAGTTGAAGCAAATCGAACGCCTCACCTCCGCGAATCTCACCGAGAATGATTCGGTCGGGCCGATGTCGAAGTGATGCCTTCAATAAGTCGCGGATCGCGACAGCCGGAAGGCCTGCCTGTGCCTGACGAGCTTCAAAACGGACGAGGTTTGGCTTTTCGAGTTGAATCTCGGACGTGTCTTCGATGAGGAGAATCCGGTCGTCATCCGAAATGAGCTTTCCCAAGGCGTTCAAGAGCGTTGTTTTGCCGGTGCCGGTTCCGCCGCTGATGAGAATGTTCTGCCGTCTCTCGACGTAGTTTTTCAGCCGTTCAACGAGAATTGCATCAAGGCTTCCGCATTTCACCAAGTCTTCAATCGTGAAGTGGCGACCGTTGAACTTTCGAATTGTGAGCGTCACGCCGTGAATGCTGCACGGCGGGATCACGGCTGCGACGCGGCTACCGTCAGGCAGCCGGGAGTCCAGGATTGGTTTCTGCTCGGAGATGTCGTCGCCAAGTCGCCGTGCGATGTTCTTGACGGCGACCATCAAAGATTTCTCGCTCAAGGTGAGGTTAGGCACTTCTTGAAGTACACCAGCCCGCTCAATGAAGACGTGAGCCGAGCCGTTGACCATGATTTCGCTTATGGAGTCGTCGCGGATCAGGTGCTCGATGGGCCGCAAGAATGGGAGGATGGTTTCAAAACCGAGCATTAGATTTCTCCGCTGGCGAGCTGCTCGAAATACGAGCGGTTCACGTCGTTGTAGTAGGGCTTCAGATAGCAGAACATCGGCGGCATTGGATTCAGGCCGTCATACGCGATGGCGATTGCCTGTGCGTTCTTGAGTTCCGTGAAGGTCTTCATGTCAAAGCGATAGTCCGTGCGGGTGTTGTAACTCTTCGACGCCGTTACGTTGGCGCGGTTCGAAATAGCCTTGCCTGAGAGAAAGCTCACACGGGCATCGTGGCCGCTTTCGGAGAAGTTGTAGCTGACTTTGAGGCGGT
>CAWEOJ010000007.1:0-109161 GCA_963810625.1 uncultured Acidobacteriota bacterium
GTCGCCGGTCTTCTAGGGGTTGGTGACCACCGAGGCGCCGCAATTGCGGCAGGTGGCGCGGAGGTGGTGCAGTCCGCGCAGATGGCCGCACTTGCACTCCCAGTTGCCGATGGCGTAGTCGACGAAGTCCAGCTGCGAAAGGCCGCGAAAATCCTGGATGGGAAACACGGAGGTGAACACGGAATGCAAGCCCGAATCTTCGCGCTCGCTCGGCAGCAAATCCATCTGCAGGAATCGCTGGTACGATTTCTTTTGAACGTCAATGAGGTTGGGAATCTGGACGGCCGTTTTGATCTTGGCGAAATCCAGCCGCTCCCGCTCCCGCACGACGCGATTGCCATTTCGATTGCTCATGAATCTCCCCTAATTCAGATGACGCCGGAAACGCCGGGGCGCATAGACACCCGCCCGCTGCTCCGGGAAGGACGCATTTTGAGGGCCAAATTTCAAAGGAAGTGCGCGCGTACGCGAATCCCTTTGCAGCCTCGGCCTATGGCCGTCGCGGGCTGCCACTACTTGATCTCGACCTTGGCTCCGGCGTCTTCGAACTTCTTCTTGATGGTGGCCGCTTCGTCCTTGTTGACGCCTTCTTTTACGGTCTTCGGCGCGCCGTCCACCAGGTCCTTGGCTTCTTTCAAGCCCAGGCTGGTGACTTCGCGCACGGCTTTGATCACGTTGATTTTGTTCGCGCCGACTTCGGTGAGGACGACGGCGAATTCCGTCTTCTCCTCCGCCGCGCCGCCTGCCGCTCCCGCACCCGCCGCCCCGCCCGCAACCATCACAGGCGCCGCCGCGGCCGCCGAGACGCCGAAGGCCTCTTCCATCTTCTTGACCAGATCGGAAGCCTCCAGCAGCGTCAGGCCCTTGATTTCCTCGAGAATTGTTTCCACTTTGCTAGCCATTGCCGTTTCCTATCCTCCTCCCGGATGAAAAGCCGATAAATAACGAACCCGAATTATGGGGCCGCTTCAGGAGCCGGGGCGTCCGCGCCCGGCCCGAACTTGTTTGCTTTTACCGCCTCGCTCGTGACCACGGCGAGATTTCGCGGAAGCGCCGCGAGCGCCATGGCGATGCGCTGCGCCGGAGCATTCGCGAGAAACATGATCTTGCTGATCAGCTCTTCCTTGCTTGGAAGGAGCGCGAGCTGATGAATCTCCTGAATCGAGATCACGCGGCCTTCCACCCATCCGGCGCGGAACTGGAACGCCGGAACGTCCTTGGCCACCTTGGTCAAAATCTTCGCGAGCGTCACCGGATCGGTCTTTGTATAGGCGATCGAATTGGTTCCCTTGAGGCCCTTCAGAAGGCCCTCCGCCGGCGTTCCCGCCGCGGCCCGCTCCGCAACCCTGTTCTTCACCACTTCGTAGTGGCCGCCTGCTCCTTCGACGGCGCGCCGCAGGCGCGTATCCTGCTCGACCGTGATGCCCTGGAAAGTCGAAAGGATTACGGTGGAGACATTCGCAAGCTGAGTGCGAAGCTCTTCGGCCTGCGCTTTCTTTTCGGCTTTATTCTTCATGCGAAAAGCTCTCCCTCTTGTTGCGCTGGTTACGCCGCGACGGCCACAGCAACATCGGCCTCGGCGTGGTCAATGGGAATGCCCGGACCCATTGTCGAGGTCAGCGTGATTTTCTTGATGTACTTGCCCTTGGCGGCCGCGGGCTTGGCCTTGATTATGGCGCTGAGCAGCGACTGCGCATTCTCCGCCAGATTCTTTGCCGGGAAGCTGATCTTTCCGATCGCGGAGTGAATCAGCCCGGTCTTGTCGAGGCGAAACTCCACTTTGCCGGCCTTGATTTCCTTGACGGCGCGCGCGATTTCGAAAGTCACCGTGCCCGTCTTCGGATTGGGCATCAAACCGCGCGGCCCCAGAACCTTGCCCAGGCGCCCAGCGGACTTCATCATGTCCGGCGTGGCGATTACGGCTTCATAATCCGTCCAGCCTTCCTGAATCTTCTGGACCATGTCTTCGCCGCCGACGAAATCGGCGCCGGCTTCCTGCGCCTCGCGGACTTTTTCGCCGCTGGCAATCACCAGCACACGCTTCGATTTTCCCAGTCCATGCGGCAGCACCACCGTGCCGCGGACCATCTGGTCCGACTGCTTCGGGTCCACGCCCATGTTCAGGACCAGCTCGACGGTCTCATCGAATTTCACGAAATGCGCCTTGCGAAGAAGCTCGGCAGCCTCTTCGAGCTTGTACGGCCGCGCCTCGACGAGCTTCCGGGCGCGATCGATGTTCTTTCCTCCCACCTTTGCGCTGCGGCCCATTGCGTCTTCTCCGCTCCTATTCGGCCACTTCGATGCCCATGTTGCGGGCCGTGCCCATCACCGACCGAACCGCCGATTCGAGTTTCGCCGTGTTCAGGTCCGGCAGCTTTATCCGAGCGATTTCTTCCACCTGTTTGCGCGTGACTTTGGCCACTTTGTTGCGATTCGGCTCGGGCGAACCCTTCACGATTCCCGCGGCGCGCTTGAGAAGTTCCGAAGCGGGCGGCGTTTTCAGGATGAACGTGAACGAGCGGTCGGTATAAATCGTGACGAGCACGGGGATAATCATACTGTCCGGCTCTTTCGCCGTCTTGGCATTGAACTGCTTGCAGAAATCCATGATGTTCACGCCGTGCGGGCCCAGGGCCGTGCCCACGGGCGGCGCCGGCGTGGCTTTCGCGGCCGGTAACTGGAGTTTCACCGTTGATTGAACTTTCTTCGCCATTCCTCTTCCTTATGCCGCGCGGTCGCGGCCCCTTATGCGACCTTTTCGACTTGCGCGAAATCCAGTTCCACCGGAGTGGACCGGCCAAAGATCGTGACTGAAACCTTCAGCGTGCTGCGATCGGTGTTCACTTCCTCCACGACGCCCGTAAAATTCGCAAACGGGCCTTCACCGATGCGCACCTTTTCGCCGCGTTCGAAGGAAAGCTTGGGCTTCGGCTTTTCCGCCGTGGTCGTGGCCCGGTTCAAAATGTTCTGCACTTCCTCATCGGAGAGCGGCGAAGGCGTTTGCCCGGACCCGACAAAGCCCGTGACCTTGGGCGTGGAGCGCACCACGTGCCAGGTGTAATCGTCCATATCCATTTCCACCAGCACGTAGCCGGGATAACACATGCGGGGCGAAATCACTTTTTTGCCGCCGCGCACCTCGACCACCGATTCCGTGGGAATGATGATCTGGCCGATCTTGTCCGTCAGGCCGAAGGCCGCCACGCGTCCTTCGAGGCTTTCCTTCACCTTGCGTTCAAAGCCCGAGTACGTGTGCACGATGTACCACTGCTTGGCCACGTTGCTTCCTTCAGTGCTTAACATAGTTGATCAGCCAGCCGATCGCCCTGCTGAAGATTCCGTCGGTAATAAAAAAATAAAAGCCGAAAAATGCCACCGTTACGGCGACAACAATCGTTGTGGACCACACGTCCTGGCGCGAGGGCCAGTTCACCTGCCTCATCTCCACGCGCACGTCGTGCAGAAAACTCCGCAGGCGCTTCGGATAGCCGCCCAGCTTTTGCGCCGGCCCCAGGAGCGCCAAGGGATTTACGCCGTGGGATTCTTCCTCCCGGTTTGTTCGTATTGCGTCGGCCATTTCGCTGCGTGTCCTCGCCCGCCGATCCCCGCTAAATCGCCCGCCATCCTCACCGTCCAAAAGCTGGCAGGGGAGGAGGGATTTGAACCCCCACATCCGGTTTTGGAGACCGGCGGTCTACCGTTGAACCTACTCCCCTGAATTCGGGCCGGTCTATTTCACTTCTTTATGCGCGGTGTGCTTCCGGCACGTATTGCAGAATTTCTGCGTCTCCAGCCGGTCCGTGTGCTTCTTCTTGTTCTTCGTAGTCGTGTAGTTCCGGTTTTTGCACTCGTTGCACTGCAATGTGATGATTTCGCGCATGGGTTACTCGATGATCTCGGCGACGGCGCCTGCGCCCACGGTGTGGCCGCCTTCGCGGATCGCGAACCGCAAGCCCTTCTCCAATGCCACCGGCGTGATCAGACTGATCTCCGCGCTCACGTTGTCTCCCGGCATCACCATCTCCACTCCCGCCGGCAGCTTCACGTCTCCCGTCACATCCGTGGTGCGGAAGTAGAACTGCGGACGGTATCCCGTGAAAAACGGCGTGTGACGCCCTCCCTCTTCCTTCGTCAGCACGTACGCCTCCGCCTTGAACTTCGTGTGCGGCGTGATTGATCCCGGCTTGGCCACCACCTGCCCGCGCTCCACTTCGTCCTTCTCCGTACCGCGCAGCAGCAGCCCCACGTTGTCTCCCGCCATCCCTTCGTCCAGCAGCTTCCGGAACATCTCCACGCCCGTCACCGTCTTCTTCATCGTCGGACGAAAGCCCACGATCTCGATCTCTTCCCCCACTTTCACCTTCCCGCGCTCAATTCGTCCTGTGACCACCGTGCCGCGACCCGAGATCGAGAAAATATCCTCGATGGGCATGGCAAACGGCTTGTCCACGTCCCGCTGCGGCAGCGGTATGTTCTTGTCCACCGCCTCCATCAATTCCAGCACCGACTTCTCCCACTTCGCGTCTCCCTCGAGCGCCTTCAGCGCCGAGCCTCGAATCACCGGCACCGTGTCTCCCGGAAACTGATACGTCTTCAGCAGCTCCCGCACCTCCAGCTCCACCAGCTCCAAAAGCTCCGGGTCCTCCACCATGTCGCACTTGTTCAAAAACACCACGATGTACGGCACGCCCACCTGCCGCGCCAGCAGAATGTGCTCCCGCGTCTGCGGCATCGGCCCATCGGTCGCCGCCACCACCAGGATCGCGCCATCCATCTGCGCCGCTCCCGTGATCATGTTCTTGATGTAGTCCGCGTGCCCCGGACAATCGATGTGCGCGTAATGGCGGTTGGCCGTCTCGTACTCCACGTGCGCCACCGCAATCGTGATGCCGCGCTCGCGCTCTTCCGGCGCGTTGTCGATGGTGTCGAAGGCGCGAAACGCCACCTTCGGATTGTTCTTGCTGAGCACCTTGGTGATCGCCGCCGTCAGCGTGGTCTTCCCGTGGTCAATGTGACCGATCGTCCCCACATTCACGTGCGGCTTTACTCTTTCGAATTTCTCCTTCGCCATGTTTCTCTCCGTTCCTGACTAACCTCTGCCCCGAACGCCGCTCAAACGAGCAACTCTGGGCTTTCGCTTCATATCGTGATAAACATCCCCCACTCGGCCCAGCCAAGTGTACTTCCCGAACTCTCGATCGTACTCACGATTTGTCATCGCAACGCACAACGAAATCTTCGTGATCGCATCCTTCGCGCCATTCTCCTCCAACATCGAGAAAATTTCTCCCAAGCGCTCCTTGTTGTTCTTGCCTCGGAAGAAATCCGAAATCACGAACATTCGAATAAAATCCTTGTAATCGCTCTTCTCCGAGAACAAAACGACCTTCGCGCCTTTCGACGCAAAGCCCTTCTCTAATGCGCTTCTTACCCTTCTGATTCGGTCCTTAGCCATGACAAGAGCGCCCATGAATCTCTTAGAAATCTCTCCGAGTCCTTCTTATTGCTTCCGCCACCCGAATACCGAATCTCAGTTGACCACCTATTATTGATGGTCTGGAAAGCGACCAGAAGGTCGCGGTTCTTAGAAAGGGGCCTTGCCATGCCTGCCGCGTCCAACAGTTCGGGCAACTCATGGCCCAACCGCTTAGCTTCTCCTTCCTCGATACGCCCGATTCGCCGAGCGGCACAAACGCAATACTTCAGCTCGCACTCCAAAGCGTAGCCGCATAGATAGATTGCTCCCTGGAATCTACCGGCTGCATGTAAGCACTCCGCATCCTTCCAGCGCTCGATCGACGCGGCCCGAAAAACCGTGGCCTTGACAAGCCGCCTATCGAATCCCGCGCGCATTCGCTCCTACAACCTCGCGTGATGGAGCGGGGGACGGGATTCGAACCCGCGACCATCTGCTTGGAAGGCAGAGACTCTACCCCTGAGTTACCCCCGCTCACAGCCATTCTCCCTCCGTTCGCCGCGGCGAACTCAGGGTCAACTGGAGCCTGGGACCGGGATTGAACCGGTGACCTCGTCCTTACCAAGGACGCGCTCTACCAACTGAGCTACCCAGGCTCAAACCGGCCTTTCCCCCATCAAGCGCAACGCAAACCTTGGGACCAGCCCCGCGAATTCCGAGAGACGCTGGTGGACGGGGGAGGATTCGAACCTCCGTAGCCCGCAAGGAGCGGCAGATTTACAGTCTGCTGGTTTTAGCCACTCACCCACCCGTCCCACAAAGTCGTTGGACTCATGTTTCACAATTCCGCGTGACCCATCGCATTCCCATCCAGAATCGGGGACACAGGAATCGCGTCCCACAAACCCGACCAGAACTGAACAGGACCGCCGTATGGGGCACATCGCAATGCAGATAGGGCTCGTGTCCAAAGACACCAGCCCGTCGCTTTTGTCACGCGGAATCCGTCCGCATCCTGATGAAAAATCCCAGTACCTCAAACTCAGCTGGCGGAGGGATTTGAACCCCCGACCCTCTGATTACAAATCAGATGCTCTACCACTGAGCTACGCCAGCACTCAAACCGAACAAAATTATCACACGGGCAATCAAATTGCAAGCAACTTTATGCGACAAGCAATTCTCTCACCACGGGGGCTCTAAATCTATTGCGCGCCGAGTGCATCCCCGCCCACGGTCTCTTTTCTGATACGCAATCAAAGGTCAAGACATTACACTTAATTGGGAGTAAAAACAGATCCCGCTTTCCTGTGCCTATGTCTTCCAAAAAGCGCGCCTGGATCTCGACTACAGCCTTGGTCTTGCTCGCCGCAGCAGGTGCGGGAGCCTATCTCTATCGTATACACCGTCCGTTCAGCCGCGCGAGCGCCGGATCACCGCCGACCATATTGAACGAACTTCCCCCCGATGCTCCAGCTATAATCTACTTAGATGTCGCCGCACTTCGGAAGTTGCAGGAATCGCCTCTCGCAGCAATCCTGGGGCTCACCGACAGCGGCCCGCATGCGGACCGCGATTACCAACAATTCGTGCGCGATACGGGCTTTGACTATACGCGCGACTTGGACAAAACGGCCATCGCGCTTTGGCCGACGAGTTTAAACACGCCCTCCCATGGACCCGATGAGGAACGAGTTCTCGTCGTGGCCGAGGGACATTTTGACCAAGGAAAGATCGAGGCATATGCGCTGCGATCCGGGAGGGTCTCCGCGCGCGGCGCCCAATCGGTCTATGAAATGCCGGGCAATCCGCCGGTTTCGTTCGAATTTCTCTCGGCCACGCGGATTGCTCTCGCCAGCGGGAAAGAAGTGGATGCGTTGCCGCTGCCCTCGAATTTCCCTGCGCGCGATCCGGAGATGCAAGCACGCCTGGATCGCGTCGCCGGAGCCCCCATTTTCGCCGTCGCGCGCACGGATCATCTTCCGGACAGCTTCTACGCGGATTTGCGGAACTCGCCGCAGCTCGAGAGTATTGCGCGCAGCATTCAGGGAGTCACTCTGGCGGGCCAACCGGAAGGTGACCTCATCAAAATGTCGCTCGACGCAGAGTGCGATACTGTGAAGAGCGCCTTTGAGATTGGCACCCTTCTGGACGGCTTCCGCATGGTGGGCTCCATGGCTTTCGCCGATCCCAAAACGCGCCGCCAGATGAACAGAGAGCAAGCCGCGTTTCTCGATGCGGTCATTCGCAACGTGAAGATCACTTACCAGGACCGCTGGGTGCGGATTAGCCTCGACGTCACACCGGATATGCTCGGCGCACACTCTTCGGTTCCTTCCGCGCCATTGCCGTCCCCGCGTCCCAACCCATGAGCAGGCGCGTCGGTCCGCAATCCGTCTTCTTGGTTCGCAAAGGGGAGAGGGTGGGCGACGGCGGAATTAATCGCCGCTGACGCCGGTTGTCGCCGGAGGAGCGGCTGCCGTAGGGACCGTGTTGCGGAGATAGGGCCAGGGATTCACGGGTGTGTTGTTAATGCGCACCTCGTAATGGAGATGGGGGCCGGTGGATCTGCCGCTTTGGCCCTCGTAGCCGATTACGTCGCCAGCCTTCACATGCATGCCGGGTTCGACATTGAAAGCCGAAAGGTGGGCGTACCGAGTGGAGATACCGAAGCCGTGGTCAATCACCACCAGCCGCCCATAACCCGCGTCGATGTCCGCCTCGGTGACCACCCCGTCGGCCGTGGCGTGAATTGCGTCGCCATAATGCGAGGCGATATCCAGCCCTGAATGAAACGCGCCTTCACCGCTGAAAGGGTCGAGCCGCTCGCCAAAACGCCCCGTAATTTGCCCCACCACAGGCCAAAGTGACGGTACGACCCCGACCCCCAAAGTGCCCACCAGCTGCACCGCGGGAATCATCCGCGCTCCATTGCTCAGCATGGATTCGCTCACATCATGGTTCTCGAGGTAGCTGAATTCATCAAGGGATTGCTGGAATTGCGTATCCGGCGCCGCCATGGCATCAGCATCCATCACCCCGAAGGGTGTCTGGCGGGATCGCGTTATGCCGTAAGCCATGGCCACTTCGCCCGCGAGCGATTGGAGGGAGCTCAGGCGCTGATTGGTGTCCTTGACCTGGGTTTGAAGCTGGACATACTGCTGTTTGAGGTTATCCTGCTCCCGGCGCAGGGAGTTGTAGTTTGTCGCCTTCCAGAGCATCCTTGAATAGGAGCCCACGCCCGCAAGCACGGTTATGCCCCCCACAATCGCCAAAGCCGCAAGGAAGTGAAGGACATAAAATGGCACACGCACCCGCCGCATCCTGCCCGAGGCGCTCGAAGCAATAAAGAAAGTGTAGGATTTACCCTTCATAATTCCGAACGAATCTTGCACTGCTGGCTGGCTGCCGAGCACCCCCTGCTCCGGCCTGCCGATTGCCAGCGTCCAAGCGAGTCTAAAGTCTGAACCGAGAGCCCTGGTCCGAAACCCGTGAAATTGTAATTGCCATGGTCCCAGCCGTCAACGATAAAATCTTCCATTTTGCGTAGGTGCGGTCGAACTCGCTAATTCATCCGAGGCAATTTATAATCCCGCGAGCATATCCTGCTCGCAACTTTACCCTGGCGAATCAGCGTGCGACAACTGTACGAAGGGACAGAGATGGACCGGGAATCGGAAGTAATAAGGAGGATTGCGCGAGCGATACAGGCGAGAGGTGCGGGCAGGGGCGGATTGCGGCTAGGAATTGGCGACGACGCGGCCGTCATTAAAGCCGGAGGCCGCACGGACTGGGTAATAAGCTGCGACGTGTTTCTTGAGGGGGTCCACTTTGTTGGGGAAAAGCACCCTCCGGACTCCGTGGGTTATAAGTCGCTCGCGCGGGCGGCAAGCGACCTGGTTGCCATGGGAGCTGTGCCGCGGATGTTCCTTCTGACGCTCGCCCTTCCTGCGAGGCGAAGCGGAGCATGGCTCGACCGGTTCCTCGAAGGCATGTCGCGAGCGGCGCGCGAGTTGGGAATGTGCCTGATCGGGGGAGACACAAGCAGGAGTCCTACGGTCTCGATCAGCATCACAGTGTTGGGCGAGGTGGTTGAGGGGAGGGCGGTAAGACGGTCGGGGGCGCGGCCGGGGGACATTATATATGTCAGCGGAAGGCTGGGACGGGCGCAACTGGGGCTGGAGCTGGTCAATCACAGCGGCCCCCGTGAGCTGAGGAAGCTTATCAAGGACCAATCCCGGCTCATGCAGCCTCACCTGTACCCGAAGATCCCGGTGGCACTTGGCGCCTGGCTGGGGAAGCAGCGAGTAGCGTCGGCCATGATGGACATCTCCGATGGGCTATCGACGGACCTTGCCCGGTTGTGCACGGCGAGCGGGGTCGGCGCCCGACTATGGGCGGAGAGAATTCCTTGCGTGGTTATTCCCGGCGGCGTCGCTAAGCAGCTAGGGAAGCTGAAGTCCGACCCGCTCGAGATGGCTCTTAACGGGGGAGACGACTACGAGCTTCTCTTCACGGTGCCGCCCCGCCGGGCGAAGCGCTTGCAAGGAGCGCCGGGATTTCGAGAGATTGCGGCCATCGGCGAAATCGAGCGCGGCAAACAGATCGTCCTGACGGATGCGGACGGGCGCGCGCGGGGGCTCAAGCCGGGTGGCTGGGATTCATTCCGTTGAAGACGGGCGTTCGCAGCGCGGCCCGATAAAATAATTTTCGATTTTATTATTCTCTGTGATACTGTATGCAGGCGTTATGTCCACTAAATGTCGCAGGAGGAAACCATGCGATTCAAATTGTACACTGTGCTTTTGGCGTTGGCAGGAATTCTCTCCTTGGCCGTCCCGATGAGCGCGTCGAGCGCCGGCACGCATAACGGCCATCATCACGGCCACGGCCACGGCCACGGCCACCATCATCACACCGGCTAGACATCTCAGTTCAGCTCCAAAGGAACGGGCGGCTTCTGCTGCGGCGGTGCGGGCGCAGGGGCGGGCGCGGGAGTCTTTTCCTGCGGCTCTGAGGGCGAAGGCTCGGGAGCGGTTGGTGCCGTGAGGCCCTGTTCGGTGACGTCGGCCGGAGGGGCGGTGTCGGGTGTGTCCACTTGCACCTGCTTGGCTCCCGCGAGTACTTCAAGCGGAACGACATTCGGGAAATTTTCCACCGGCATTCCCTGCACGGCCTGCTGCATAAATTCAAGCCAGATGGGAAGCGCGGCGCGCGCGCCGGTTTCCTTATCGCCGAGAGAAACTCGCTTGTCGTCGTTGCCCACCCAAACGCCGGCGGTGATTTGGGGAGTAAAGCCGATATACCAGGCGTCAGTGAAATCGTTTGTCGTGCCGGTCTTGCCCGCCGAAGGACGGCCGAGGGCCTTGGCCTGGATGCCGGTGCCGAATTGGACGACGTCTTCGAGCATGGAAGTCATGGTGCGGGCCGTGCCGGGCGAGATCGCATCCGCGACTTGTGGGAGATCTTCTTCGAGAACGGCGCCGTCGTAGGACGTGACGCGGCGGATGAAGTGCGGGGCGATGTGAATGCCATCGTCGGGGAAAACGGTGAATCCGGAGGTGTGCTCCATGAGCGTGAGGTCGGCGGCGCCGAGGGCCAGCGGGAGATAGGGAGGCAGAGGGCTTGTGATGCCGAACCTGCGGGCGAGGTCAATCACGTTTTCGATTCCCACGTGGTCCAGCAGGCGGACAGCAGGGACGTTGCGCGAATCGGCGAGGGCGCGGCGCAGCGTGATGCGCCCTTCGAATTTTCCATCGTAATTCTGCGGAGCGTACGCCTGCCCGCCGCTCGTGAAAGTGACCGGCTCGTCCATGAGCGTATCGAATGGCGAAGCGCCTTGCTCCATAGCTTCCGCATAGACGTAAACCTTGAACGAACTTCCAGTCTGGCGTGAGGCCTGCGTGGCGCGATTGAATTTGGAATTCTCGAAACTATAGCCGCCGACCATGGCTTTGATCTCGCCAGTGGAATTATCAATGGCCAGCAGTGCGGCCTGCGCGGCGGGCTCCTGCTCCAGCTCGACATCCGCCAAGACGCCTGAAATTCCCTTGATATTAACCACGACAAGATCGCCCACCTTCACGAGTTGCGCGGGGGATTTATAGCCGGTCCAGGCGAAATCGGCGGGCGTGAGGATGGCGCGGTAAGGGCCGATCTTTATGGAGGCGGAGTTGCGCTCGACGGAGGTGACCAGCCCCGTGACGTAACTGCCCTTGGCGATCGTGTCGGTCCAGTCGCCACTCTGGAATGTTTCAAGCGTGCCGAGATGGTCGCGCAAGATATTGCGCAGATGGCCGCGCCAGCCGTGGCGGCGGTCGTAGGCGTGGAGGCCGTCACGAACAGACTGATCGGCGGCCTTCTGCATGGCCACGTTGAGAGTGGTATAGACGCGGAGGCCCTCCTCGTGGACGGCGGTGGTGCCGTAGGTGTGCTCAAGATACTGGCGAATCTCCTCGACGAAATAGGGCGCGAGATCGTCGCGCAAGGATTCGATGTTCAATCCCAGAGGCTCATTGCGGGCGGCCTCGGCCTGGGCGCGGCTGATTTTGCCGTTGTGCTGCATGAGTGAAAGCACCAGATTGCGGCGGGCGAGGGCGCGGTCCGGATGCAGGACCGGGGAATAGTTGGGCCCGCGGATAATTGCGGCGAGAGTGGCGGCCTGGGCGAGGGTCAACTGGTCCACCGGCTTGCTGAAATAATATTCGGAGGCGGCCTCGAAGCCGTAATTCCCGGAGCCAAGATAAATCTGGTTGCAGTACATGGTGAGAATCTGTTCCTTGGTGTAGTGGCGCTCGATCTGAAGGGCCAGAATGGTTTCTTGGATTTTGCGATGGAAGCTGCGGTCGGCGCGGTTGAGGAAAAGACCGCCGGCAAGCTGCATGGTGAGAGTGCTGGCGCCCTCGGCGATGCGATGATGAACGGCGTCGGTCCATGCGGCTTCGAGGACGCGGGGAAAATCCACGCCCCAGTGCTGCTCGAAGTGCTGGTCCTCGGTGGTCAGGATGGCGTCCTTGAGGACCGGGGGGATCTGGCTGTAGGTGAGGAGAATCCTGCGCTGGAGAGAGAAGGCACCGATGGGCTGGCCGTCGTCGGCATAAAGCTCGGTGACGACATCGGGATGGTAGTCCTCGAGGGCGCGAATTTGCGGCAGGTCACTCGAATAGACGAAGAGCAATCCGACCGCAGAGCCGAACGCTGCCGAGCAGATCAAGAGGAGTGCAAAGGCGAGGCGCCCGAAAAGCGTCCCGCCAGTAATCCTCACCGAGGCGCGGTAGAAATTCTCCATCTGGGATCTACCCATTCTATCTCATTCGGGTGTGGGAGGCAGGAGCGCAGAGGCTTGAGGTAAGGGCGTTGAGGGGCGAAGCCCCGCCAATCAAACAGAACAAAGCCCCACGCTCACGAAGCGAGCGTAGGGCACCCTGAAAACCAAGAACGACAGAGTCCGGGCCGCCCGCGCCTGACACGTAGGCTCGGTGGAAGGGGAGGACGTCCGATTACTCCTGGACGGTGAAGCGGACCGGCTGGATGTAGATCATATTGCCCTTCTGAACGGAAATGTTGTAGCCGCCGGGTTTCACTTGAGGCACTTTCATGACGAGCTTTTCCGCGTCCTGTTCCACGAGGGTGGCCTTGTAATCGGTTTTGTCGTCGGAGAAGAATACGGCGGACACGGTGTCTTTTCCCAGATCTTCTCCGGCCACGGTCACAGTGTCATTCGCTTTGCCGGAGGATGGATCTACGCTCGTGGCCCGCGGCGAGCCCTGGGCAGATAGCGACAGGCCCACAAGTGCCAGCAGGGCTACTACGGCCAGAAGCGCCAACACGGTATGGACGTATGCGTCTCGACGGCGGCTGTTTCGTTCCAACGTGGCAAGGCAAGAAGAGAAGCAGCAGCCTGAATGGCGGCTTGGGGCCAGCGTATCAGCCATGGACCACCTCTCAGGAGAGATAGCCGGATCGAACTTCGTTTCTTCGAACCAGCGTTCTCTCGGGATTCAAATGCAACTGCCTAATTATGGATTGAGCGCCTTCGGGAAGCTGTGACATGCGTCACCGTGCTATGTGATTTTTGGGCGTGATTCCCATCTGTAAAGTCGTTGTGTGGGGCGGGGGAGAGGCGTACGATGCGCGAGACAGAGGCGCCAAGGCGGAGGATCGCGTCTGATTTGGTTGGAAGCGATGGGCCCGCCTTCGCGATGGAATCCGCTTCGGCGGGCAGGCTGCAGTATTCGCGGATTACGGCGCGTTCCCCTTCCACAATTTCCACACCAGCCCCTGGAGGTGGGCAGATATGAAAAAATGGCTTTATTCGATCGCTGGGTTTTGTTTCGCATTCGCAGGCTCATTGGCCGCACAGACGCAAGCCCCGGCAATTTCGCCACCCAATATCCTCAGCATCGAATCGGACGACATAAAGGCCTACGAGACCGCGCCCTACGACAAAGTGGCCGCGGAGTATCCAGCCGTGTCCGAGCAATACAAGGACGACGTGCACTACCTGGCGAGCGAGTCGATGTCAGGCCCGCCGCGAGCCATGTATCTGCTCCGCTTCGACAGCTTCGAGGAAATGCAAAAGGAAACAGAGAAGTTCACGGGCAACGCAGCGATGCACGCCAAGTTTTCCGCGCTGGATGCACGCGAGGCCCCTTACGTCTCCGAGGTCCACAACACGGTGTGGCATTACCGCCCCGACCTGAGCAATAACGTCGAGGGAGCGGACATCCCGCACTCCCATTACTGGGAGACGATCATCTTTCACATGCACCCCGGCCACGACCAGCAGTTTGACGAGTTGACGAAACTTTATCGCGACGCAAGCCTCAAGAGCGGCCAAAACATACCGTGGGCCACGTTCGAGTCGATGATGGGCGCGCAAGACGCCTATCTCATCATGGTGCCGATGACGTCCCTGAAAGACGAGGACACGGGCTTGGCGCATCAGAAGGATTTTATGGCCGCGCTCGGCAAGGACGGAGCGCAACAGATGGACAAGCTCAATTCCGAGGGGGTGGCGAGCGTCGAGGACAACATCTGGATGGTGAATCCGGCGTCGAGCTACGTGGAGAAGTCGTGGGTGGAAGGCGATCCCAAGTACTGGGCGCCCAAGCCGGCCGCGAAGCCAGCGCCGAAACCCGCGGCCGGAGCTGCGGCTGCGCCGAAGGCCCCGGCAACACAATAGACAAGGCCGATCGTAATTCGCAGGTGCCTCTACGAGGGGGTGCCAAGACCGTGCCGCGACGCTGTGTGATTATTCGCGCGGAGTGGCGTCATCGGCGATGATAGCGTCTGCTTCGATTTCGACGAGCATTTCGGGGGCGACGAGGCGGCTGACCTCGACCATGGTGCAGGCGGGACGAATTTTGCCGAACATTTCGCCGTGGGCACGGCCGATTTTTTCCCAGTCGGCGATATGCGCCACGAACAGGCGCGTGCGGACCACGTCGGATAACTTTGCGCCGGCCTTTTCGAGCGCGGAGTGGATGTTGCGGAGGGCTTGAATCGTCTGCGCGTAGGGGTCGTCCGCGCCGACAATTTCACCCTGAGCGTTTGTGGCCGTGGTGCCGGCGACATATATATAAGGACCGACGCGCACGGCGCGCGAATAGCCCACGATGGGTTCCCAGGGCGTGCCGGATGAAATATTTTTGCGTTGCATGATGTCTCCTCTCAGCGATCAGCGGTCGAAGCGGGCGTGTAAATCGGGCGGCAGGATGGGGCACAAGTCCTCGCGCCGGCCGAAGACGAGATAGCGAATTCGCGCGATGAAGTCATAGACCGCGTCGCGCAACGGCCGGGGAATCACGCCCAAAACGGCCGCCAGGAATTTCCAGCCTCCGCCAAGTTCCCGAAAAATATGGAGGAAGGCGTCGGAGCGCACGAGGAGCGCGCCTTCGCGGGTAAGGATGACGATGCTATCGGGCAAGCCAGCGCGCCGGGCCGGCGGGACGAGCGCCTGGAATGTATTGCCCTGCAGGGGAGCGAAGCGGAAGGCGCGGCCGTCGGGATCGTGGCGCAGGACGAACTTTACGGCGCGATGGCACAGGGCGCAGTGGCCGTCGTAGAAGAGCATTTCGGTTTGTTTTCCGAATGGCGGCATATTTTCCGAAGAGGATAGCACGGTGCGGAGGATGAAAAGTGGCGCTGGACAGGGTTTGCGGAAGTCTCTAAGCTTTAGCTGCCGGATCGTGATTTCCGGGAGAGCGGGTGCTTGCATGAAGTGCAACAACATCCTCGAAGCGATGGGGCACACGCCGCTGGTGCGGCTGAACCACGTGGCCAAGGACACGCCGGCGGAGGTGTACGTAAAGGCGGAATACCTGAACCCGGGCGGGTCGGTGAAGGACCGCATCGCTGCGCGAATGATTGACGACGCGGAGCGCAAAGGTCAGCTCCGGCCAGGCGGAACAATCGTGGAAGCGACTTCGGGGAACACGGGGATGTCGCTGGCGCTGGTGGCGGCGGTGAGAGGGTACAAGATTGTTTTTACGATCACGGACAAGCAGTCGCGCGAGAAGATCGAGCTGCTGAAGGCGTTTGGCGCCGAGGTAATCGTGTGCCCGACGGCCGTGGAGCCGGAAGATCCGCGCAGCTACTATTCGGTGGCGAAAAAACTGGCGCGCGAGATTCCCGGCGCGTTTTACGCCAACCAGTACGAAAATCCCGTGAATCCCGAGGCGCACTACGCGACCACTGGCCCCGAAATCTGGAAGGACACCGAAGGGAAAATCACGCATTTCGTCTGCGGGCTGGGAACGGGCGGGACGGCGAGCGGGGCGGGGCGTTACTTGAAAGAGCAGAAGCCGGAGCTGAAGGTAATCGGCGTGGACCCGGTGGGGTCGCTCTACTACGAGTATTGGAAGACGGGAAACATCGGGAAGGCGCGGACATACGTGGTGGAGGGAATCGGCGAGGATATTTTTCCGGGGACGATGGATTTTCGAATCCTGGACGACGTGGTGCAGGTGAACGACGAGCAGTGCTTCGTTTGGGCCCGGCGGCTGGCGAAACGCGAGGGAATTTTCGCGGGAGGCTCGGGCGGGGGATGCGTGGCGGCGGCGGTGCGCGTGGCCAAGGACGCCAAGAAGGGCGACGTGGTGGTGGCCGTGCTGCCGGATTGCGGGAGCCGTTACCTGAGCAAGATTTACAACGACGGATGGATGCGCGAGCACGGTTACACGGATTCGGAATTGACGCTGACGGCCGCGGACGTGATTCGCGTGAAACGGCAGAACGGCAAGGGGCGCGAGCTGGTGGTCGTGGGGCCGAACCAGACGGTGTTTCATGCGCTGAAGACCATGCAGCAGCAGGATATTTCGCAGCTTCCGGTGTTCGAAGAGGAGCAGACGGTGGGGACGGTGTTCGAGGATCAGATTCTGAATCTGGCGCTGCAAGGGAAGGATCTGAGGAAGCTGGTGGTGCGCGAAGTGATGGGGCCGGCGATGCCGCTGGTGCCGTCGAACGCGCCCGTGGAGCGGGTGACGGGGATACTGAGCCGCGAAAGCCCGGCGGTGTTTGTCGAGATGGAAAACGGGAAGCTGGAAGTGCTGACGAAATTCGATTTGATGGATACCGTGGCGGGACTGGTGAGCCAGAAGCGCTGAGGGCGTGACATGGCGGAACACGGTGTAGCGCGCGTGGTTGCAATATGAGAAATTAGGGAGAGAGAGCGCCCGTAGCTCAGTTGGAAAGAGCGTCTGCCTTCTAAGCAGAGGGTCGGGGGTTCGAATCCCTCCGGGCGCGCCATTCCTCGTTTTTCGCTCGCGCGAAGATCAGATCGAACGGTTTCTTATACAAAGGATAGATATTTACAGCGTCCACAGTGCAGTTCGAAAGCACCATTCGGAGCAATTTGGCTTTTTCAGGCGCAGGCTGGCTAACATACAGAAAATGCGCCTTATTCGCGAGTTCGAGAATCCTGACGGCATCAACGATTCTGTCCGGGTTTGCATTCGCAAGCCCCTGGATAGCGAATGATATTTGCTGTTCCTCGGCAATCCATTCCGCTGATTTCCGCGTCCAGAATTCCTCGCTGATTTTGCCGTCCAGCTTGTCCAGGTAGGCTTGATCGAGCCGGTGACGCACTGCACTCAATCTCTGCCTCAATCGTTCGCCCTGCTGCTTCCTAATCGCTTCGTCGCGGCCTTTATTGGTGAGCAAGGACTTTTCAAGCTGCGTCAGAACGTCGTCGGGAATGTGAATGTCCTGAAGGACCTTTCCCAGCCGGGAGGCGACCTCTTCCTCGCGGAAGTAGGGCAGCTCGCATTTGCCACGAAATCCGGTGCAATGGTAGTAGGTATAGCGGTTTTTCTGGATTTCCGCTGTCACCATGCAATTGTCATAGGCGCAGCGGAGCAGACCGGAAAAGGCAAAGTCATGCTTTCGGTGCTTCATTCTGTTGCGTCCGCGAAAGATAGCCTGCACCTGTTCGAAGAGTTCGGCGCTGATAAGAGGCGTCTGCGTACCGCTGTAGAGCTTGTCTTCCCACACGAACTGCCCTTTGTAGAAGGGATTCATCAGCAGGCGTTGCAGATAGCCTTTGGCGAGCCTAACGCCAAACTCCGTTTTCAAAATGCTCCGCACGCCATTGAGCGAGTGCTGGCCTGACGCGTACAGCGCAAACATGCGCTGCGCGATCGGAGCCTTGGCGGAATCAACCTCGATCGTGTGTTCGAGCTTGTTGTTGCCGTACCCGAGAGGGGGCCGACTCGGGTAGATGCCTTGCTCGGCCTTCTCGCGCATGCCCTTGCGGACCTCTTCGCGCAGGTTCTCGATGTAGTTGCGCGCAATGACAACCTGAATGCCGTGGACCAATTTGGCTTGGGACTTCGAGTCCTTGCCAATGACCTGGCCCTCTTTGGGCAAGTGGATTTCGATTTCCAAGTCCTCAAGCGTTACGCAGTCACGGAAATTGCGGTACAGCCGGTCCGTCTTTTCAACGATGGCGACACGGCAGGCCGCATTCTCGCGAAAGAAACGGACCATCGCACCGAACTGTTTGCGGCCTGTGATCTTGGCCGTCTCTACGTCCACGAACTCGTGTGCGATCTCGAATTCATGCGTCCGGGCATACTCCCGCAGGAGTTTCAACTGCGCGGGGATGGAGTACCCCTCGCGTTCCTGGTCCTTGCTGGAAACTCGGGCGTAGATGACGGCCTGCCTCATGACTGCCTCCCTCTCGCGATCATTTCGCCCACCATGCGCTCATTGTGTTCTTGTGTCAACGAGTACATCGTGTTTCGGAGAAGCATTTCCTGCTGACTCCTTTTCAGAAAGACTGCGGTCCCAATCGTCGAGCAAGAGAAACATATTCCGAAGGGACGAAATCGCAGCGGCATTGAGACTCTCTCCCCCTGTGGTCTCCTGCTTTTCCTCAGCTAGAGGGAGATCGAACGTCTGTACTGCACGGGGACTTTGGTCCTGAACTGGCGGATCGTCGAATGAGTCAGCCAGCTTCTTGAAGAAACCATTGGTGAGGTCGAGCATGAAAAGGCGCAAGACAAGCCGTCGCGGGGAGGCTGAAGCCTTGCGCCGACCGAATTGGATGTGCCGGGGCATTAGGGTCTCTTGAATGTCTCCGTCACGAAAGTTGCTTGGGTTGGAGTCTACGCCTACGACGTGGGTGTATATTTCAGCTCTGTCACCGCTGCCAACGATCCCTACGAGAGAGGCGACGGGCGACTTGCGCCGACGGATATCCCTGTATATCCTGTACCGGAGGGGGCTCCACACCACAAGCCCTCTTACATACCCTTTACTCCGCACTGAGGAGTTGAATATGTCGATAGCTCGTGTAATCGTCTGTTTCGTTGCCTTGATCTCGTCTCTGCCTCAACAAGAGAGAGGGGGTGTCGCATCGTCGGAAGGGATAGTAGAGCAATTCGTGAAAATGGATGTGAAGGGTTCGCGGCTGACAGCAAAAGGCTGGCGCACTGCAGACGATCTCTTTGTGAAGCACACCGAACCGCCTCACGTGAAAGTCCTTGTGGTCATCGCCAGAGATTATGCTGTCAGTAAGTCTCCCGAAAAGGGCAATGAAAACGTATATTTTTTTGGGTACGAGCAGTTAGGAAACATTGATACCTCTTCTCTGCGTTTCACGCCAACGAACAACGGGTACATCAAGAACCAGTTCGACAGCTACACCGTGGTCCCGACCAATGCTCATTTCAGACCAGGAGACGAAACAGCTCCCAAGCAACAACCCAATCCAATTGGGGAACTCAGAATTGATGGAGCCCAGCCGAAGGCAATACATATCACAGCGGAGACTGCGATCCGATACCTGAAAGAGATGCGGGCTAAGGTTACAGATTCGTTGACACGGAAGAACGCCGATATCGCTATAGCTAAGCTCGCCGCGTATAAATAACTCGGTCGATTAATTGTCCCTGTCAAGAATTCGATTCTCCCGAGTTTTACCACCTGTCCCTAGCAAAAACTCCATTCGCGCTGGTTTTACGGCCAGAGAGAACTTCCACGAGGACCTCGCGTTCCCGTTTTGGTTCGCCAGGCTGAGTAGGTGACCGTGTTGAGGGGCACGAACGAGCAAAGAAATGACACTGCCGGCTGAGGACTGCGAAGAACGACGTCGCATGGTCAAAAACCTCAAACGGTTTGAAAGGGCGCGGGTTACTGTCCTCTGCAAAAATCTGTACGGCGAGTGTTCGGTGCAAGAATACGCAGAATCAAAAATGTAGATACAATTATAGCTGCGAAAGCACCAAGCTTTAACAGAGTTCAATAGACTCCAACAAGCAGGCTGCAAACGATTCAACAAGAATCACTTAGAATCAACAAGAATCCATAGGTTTCAATAAGCTTTGGAATCTGGTTCGGGACCGGGAGGTCGGTGGTTCATATCCACTCGTCCCAACCAATCCTTTCAATGACTTACTTCGTTCTCTTGGATTTTCTTCAACACGAGTGTAAATAAAATTAGAGACGCCAAATCCTGTCCCTCGCCGTAATGCAAGAGATTGGCACTAGAATCGGCCGCATTCGCGCAGAGGATCGCTCGATGGGCGAAATCACTGCGGAACCGATTTCTTTCTAAAGGGAGCGCGCAGCGGAAATTCCTGTTTTACCCAAAACCAGGCAAGTCCCCACGGGGCTGGCGAACAGGCTACAGGCTCAATCCAGCCGGGAAGTCAATCTGTGGCAAGGCTGCCACGAAATCGCCGAGAAAAGTTCGGAAATCGTCCCCTCGGGCGCGCCACTTACATGGTTGGCATTTGCCAGGGACACGAGTAGGGATTTGGGGCGCTTCGGGAATGCATTCGGACAGGTGTCCAGGACGCGGATGTGAAGCGCAGGCAAAGCTAAACTTTGGCGGCTTCTTTAACCGCCTGCTTCACCACTTTCTTAACCACTTTTGTAACGGTCTCCTTCACGGTGCCGTCTTCGAGGACTTCTTCGCCGGCTTGTGAGACCACCTTTTGCACGGCCCTTTTGACCGTGGTCGCGATGGGATGCAATTCTTCGATCAGGACTTTCATCGCTTGTTCCGTATCCTGCGCCGCGGACTTCTTTGCGCTTCCATTCCCATTTTTCCGGTTGGCCGAGGACGCCCAGTCGGATTCAAACGTTTCCATGAGTTTGCGAACGATGTTCGCATCATGGACGATGATACCGACCTCGCGACGTGAATCCAGCTCGGCAGTGCGCAGGCTTTGGCTGCCGATGAACGCCTGGTGTCCATCGCGAACGATCATCCGAGTGTGCAAGCGAAGCTTAGGGAGCACTCGAACCGGCAGATGAGCCTCCGTTTGCCCGATGACTCGGATTTCAACGCCAGCTTCGGCTCGATCAAGCAGGATGCGAATCATTTCTTCGTCTGAGATCTTCGGATCGTAAATCAGAAGTTGTTTATGCGCGCGCTTGAGGAAATCGCCGAGTACCTTTCGGGCGTTGCAGGGGCTGACGACAAAAGAATCCAGCCCGCTGGAGTAGGGGGTTCGCGTGGAATCCGCCTCGAGAAGGTTGATTCCTTCGGCCACAAGTTTGGGGTCTTCGGTGAGGATTCCGAAACCGCGGCTGCGATCAATGTCCAGGTGCGTGAAATTGAAAGAGAGCACGTACAATATGCGCCGGTCTATAACGATGACCTTATCGTGATAGCGTGTCAGCTCGCTGGAGGTGCGAGCCACCGTCACACCGGCTTCGAGAAAACGCATCTCGAGTTTACGCAGGCTTTTCTCGCCGCCGTGATTGACGCTGGCAACGAGGGCGGTGACTTTCACACCCGCACCGACGGCAGCCTCAAGCGCCATATCCAGCTCGCCATAATCAAAACGAAAAATGGTGAGATCGATGCTTTCCTTCGCGTTTTTGATGGCCGAAAGCAGAGGCGACACGCCGTCGTCGGGCTCAATGATGAGTTTCATTTTAGGTTGTCCGGGCAGCCGCCAGGCTCAAAGGGCGTTCAGCTCGGCAATCCTTTCTTGAACGATTTTGGTGTAGGCATCAATCTGCTCGGGGGAGTAACCCGCCGCGCGAAAACAATCATGAATCTGGTCCTCGGAGAGCCGGGCCAGCCTCTGCCCCAGCCATTTCGCATCCGCGCGCGGGATATGTTTGGTAATGTCCTCGATGTGAGTCCGCGTCTGATAGTTCGGAACGTTGACAGCCGTCAAGAAAAATGGACGGCTGTGCATGACAAGATCCACGTATTCAGGCGAAGTTTTTGCAATGAACTTCGTCTTTTCATAATCCCCGAGTTTGCCCTTCGAGCGACCAAACACGTCTCCGGTGCTGCCAAAACTAGCTCCAATATCACTGACAACATACTCTCGCTGACCATTGATCGGGTAGATGGCATTGTTATTCGCAGTCAAGTCCCAATTGTTCACCAGCGCCATCATCACGCGCAGACCATTCAGCTGCGTCGTTCCGACGAACGGATTTTTGAACCAGCTCCAGTCTCCCAGTTTTTTGTATTCCTTGGATTTGAGCTTCAGCCGCGCCCCACGGACCACGCCGCCCGCTAAGACATATTTCTCGCCGCGATGCAGCTTGGGGAGACCTTCTACTTTGAATTGGTCGAAGTAATAGTCTTGATCGACATAGTAGCCGGCAGCCCATAGGAGCCGCGCAGCGGCCACTTCGGGCTGGGCTTCTTCCCCCAGCTTGACCCTCCAGCGTGTGCCCTGGGCATCCTTGACGTCGAATTTGGGTTGAGTCTGTTTCAGATCTTCGGCAACGAAAGTATAGGTGCCGTTTGGATCCGGCGCTTGGTCCTTTCCGCCAGGACCATTGATGAGATCCAGCGTGGCTGGATCCGAATCCTGCCAGATTACTGGCGGAAGGCTCGCGGCCTTCTCGACTCGCTCCTCAAGCTTGGCTTTTTTCGATGTCTGATCCTGCGCCCCGATGGGGATCGGAGGAGCCAGGATTGCTAGAATTACGGCAGTTGCCAACAACAGTCTCGAAGATTTCATTTGGCGCCTTCCATTTCCGGAATCGGCTGGGCTTCCATGGCTTACGTTTTCACTTCCCAACACTCTCGGCCTGCGTTTTGTACAGCTCCGCATAAAAACCGTTGGCGGACAGCAGGTCTTCGTGCGAACCCTGCTCAATAATGTCCGCGTCCTGGATTACAAAAATCCTGTCGGCGCGAGAGACAGTGCTCAGATGATGGGCAACGACCACAACGGTCCTATCATCCATGAGACGATTTAATGCCTTTATGACGGCTTGCTCCGCGACGGAGTCGAGCCCGGAGGTGGGCTCGTCCAGGATCAGGATCGGCGTGTCGCGGATGATGGCGCGGGCGATGGCGATTCGCTGCCGCTGACCTCCCGAGAGCGATACACCGCGCTCGCCGATCATGGTGGAATATCCCTTGGGCATCCGCTCAATAAATTCATCAGCATTCGCCAGGCGCGCAGCCCGCAGGATCTCTTTCGGACTGGCGTCGGATTTTCCATAGGCGATGTTGTCCCACACGGTGGCCCGGAAGAGCAGTGTCTCTTGCAGAACGAAGCTCATCTGTTCGCGCAAGGATTGCAGCTTGAAATTGCGGATATCCTGCCCGTCGATTTTTACAATTCCGGATAGCGGATCGTAGAAGCGCGGAATGAGGCTGATGATGGTCGTTTTCCCCATGCCTGAAGGGCCCACGAGGGCCGCCACCTGCCCGGGTTCGATATTAAAGCTGACGTCATTCAAAACCGGCGAGCCGCCGTCGTAACTGAAGTGAATATGTTCGAACTCGATCCTGCCCTGGAAGCGCGGGGCGCGCCGGGCGCGCGGGAGGTCGCGAACGCGGCTTTCGATATCCAGCACTTCCTGAATGCGTTCGTAGCCGACGATTGCGTTGGAAACGGTGTCTGTCTCCTTGGAAATGTCACGGATGGGTTTGTACATATTGCCGAGGTACAACAAGAAGACGATCAGAACGCCGGCGCTGATCTGGCCGCTTAGCGCCAATCTCGCGCCGTACCAGAGCACCAGACAGGTTCCAATCGCCACGATGATTTGCACGAGCGGCGAGAGTTTGGCCTTGAGACTGCGCGCACGTAACGCCGTCTCCACGTTCTCCAGGCTTTCCGTTTCAAACCGCTGCACTTCGTAATCTTCGCGAGCGAAAGCCTTGACCACGCGTACGGAGGTGAGGGCCTCCTCCACGATGGAGGTCAGCTCACTTTCTTTCTTGCGAACGGCGCGAGAGGCCTGCTTGATCCGGCGGGTCATGTAATATACGACTCCAAACAGTACGGGCACAACCGAGAGCGCGATCAGAGTGAACCTCCAATTCACGTAGAGCATGACGCCGATCATGCCAGTGATCGTCAAGACATCGACCAGGATGCCCAGGAGCGAGGAGTTGATGAAACGTTGTACGGCATCGATATCGTCGGTGACGCGGGATATCAGGTCCCCGGTGCGCGCTTCATCATGTTCCGCGAGGGAAAGCCGCTGGATATGGTTGTAAAGCGTGCGGCGCAGGTCGTGCGCCACCCATTGGCTCACACTCATGGTCATATATTGGTCGAGGTAAGAGCTGAGCGCGTTAAAGACGGCGATCACCGCGACGGCAGCCACGGCAAAGTACAAGACTGCCAGCTTGTGGTGTCCGAAGAGCCCCACGACAGTTCCATTCAGCCATTTGGGCAGCTTCTTTGCCTGGAGAATATTGTCGACAATGATCTTGATGGGCCACGGCTGCAAGACGTCGGCAAGGGTTTCACCCAAGACCGCGATGAGCCCAATCGTCAAGCCTTTCCAGTAAGAACGGAGGAGGGTGGCCGCCTTCAGTTTTCCTGATAGTGAAAGCTTGCTCGGATTGCCGTTCATCGTCTCTGACCGACTCCTCGCGACTGCATGCAGTCATCACATGACCATGACCGACTTCGGTGATGCTTGAACTAGCGCTTAGCATGTCAAAAGCCGGTACACCGATTCGCTCCGAAAACTCCGCCTTCCTCACGACGGCGATAGCCGCTGTAATCCTTTTTTAATGACTATAGTCAAGGGACGGAATTGCACAATACAGAAAAGCCTTTATGCAGGCAGGGTCCACCCCTTGAGACTGATTGTGGCGCGATCCAACTGCGGACCTAATCTTGATCTTGTTTGTGATGAAAGGCGTTGCGGACACTCGGCCAAAATTCCCGGAACATATGCCAACCTACGTTCGATAGCAACGATGTTGTGCCTCGTAGGAACGCGTCGTGGATGTTGTCCTCACTTGGGGGTTCCCAGGCGTTGGCAATAAAGCCGGCGCTATAGGCCCCTGCGAAGCGCGAGTAGGCCGGCATTGAGCCGCCCGAGCTCGTGCGGGAAACAAAGGTCGAGGCGATGGCATGTCGCGTGCGTCTCCAGACCCCGTGTTCGTTTGATGGGAAGAAGCGATCGTCCTCACGGTCCGCAGTGGCTACTCCCAAGGCGATGGTGCGACTGATTACGCTTCGCCCAAAGCCAGATCCGTATCGGAGGCCGTACCCCTGCGCTCCTCCTCCCCATTCATGCGGCGTATCCTCCGCTTGGCCTATACCGGCCCCGATTGCGGGCCCAATGTAAGTCTGCGGGCTTATGAAGGAACGCTCGTAAATATCGAGCCTCTCGGAAAACGTCAAGGATCCCGGGGTGACAGTGGAGGAGGTGTTGGAAGGAGACCCTGACGACGAACTATAGTCGCTGCCCGGATCGACGGAGGTGCTCGCAGATGTATCCGTTAGTTGTTGGGCATGCAACAGACCAAGAGCTGAACTAAAAATAAATCCGCAGGCGAGTACGCGTGCGGCAAAAAGCATATGGATTCCCAGCTTGCCGTTCGAGCGTCTCATGATAACGCCCACCTTTCTATTTCGGCTGCTGGGACTCGCCGTTCATCAACTACTCGCTGAGCTTGCAATAATCCAAGAGCCGACGTAAAGATAAATCCGCACGTGTACAGAAAAGACCGTAGCTAAAAACTCAGGTGGTCCTTTGAGTGTTTTTATGACTCCACTTGCTCTTTATCCCGACACATGGAGTCGACCTTCAGCAAGAAACAAAAACTGCTGCAAGAGCGCCGCCGATTGTGTATTTATACAAGTCCTAGTACGGAGCAGATGCCCCAGGAAAGGCTATTCCTAAGACAGATTTTTTGCAATGAATGATGGAGGCATCGCAGGAAGCGGTCGGAGCATCGAAATAAGTGTTGATTCCATAAAACCGAGTCCTAAGGCGGGTGCGCCTGCCCCCCGCTTTAATTGAGGTGCGAAAATGAATCGAACCCAGCCTCGAATAATAGCTCTCGCTGGTCTTGTGTTCGCCGGCATGCTGTTTTCGGCGGCGCAGCCCGCGCGGTCGCAAACATCCAATCAAGCCAGCGAAAAGTTACAGGGCCTTCCAAATTGGGGCCGCGTTACCGAAACGCTCTTCCGCGGCGGCCAGCCTGCATCGGCGGGGTTCAAAGCACTGCAACAGATGGGCGTGGGGATCGTCGTTAATTTCCGCGATGAGCGTGGAGAAATTGCGTCTGAGCAGCGTGAAGTCGAGTCGCTTGGACTCAAATACGTGAGCATTCCGTGGAGCGGGAGCAACGAGCCATCCGATGCTCAGGTGGTGCAATTTCTCGACTTGGTTCGCGCGAACCCCACGGCAAAGATTTTTGTCCACTGCAAACGCGGGGCGGATCGCACGGGGGTGATGGTCGCAGCGTACCGCATAGCCGTGCAGCATGAAACAGTGAGTGATGCAGTCACGGAGATGCATCAATTTCACTATGACCACTTTTGGCTGCCGCAGCTTGAGAGTTACGTGAAGGCTCTCCCGGAGTCATTGCACGGCAAGCCGATATTTAGCGCGTATGCGTCTACCTCCACGTCTCCCTCGCCCTCTGCTCCGGTGCTTGCTTTGCCAGTAGGTGCCGCAGCACCGCTCGCCGCGCCCAGCGCGCCTTCGGCGCAGGAGCGGTGATCCTTAGACCATTCCTCGCTTCATTCAATTTCTGCTTTTGTGCCATGCCCCCGAGCAAGCAAGAAACGGGGGCAAGGCGGCGGGGGAATTCGGTACAATCGTAGGGCAATCAGCCGATAATTGAATCTATGGCCGCGCCAGTCCCTCCCTAGCGTGGAGGTGAACCGGCCGCGCCCCATATTACAGGCCGGCGTAAAGCGGAGCGTCGAGTGCAGCCAGAAGGCAAGACAGAAGCCGAGCGCGAGAGATTATTGCGGGCGGCTCGGAAAGTGGTGGTGAAGGTCGGCACGGCCATCGTGACCGGTGACGACGGTGAATTCTGCGCTGAGCGCGTTGCGCCGATTGTGCGCTCCATCGCGGCATTGATGAAGGACGGCCGGCAGATCGTTCTGGTTTCGTCCGGGGCGGTGGGGCTGGGCAGGGGCTGGCTGGGACTGCATCGCTCGCGGTTGGAGGATTTGGTTACGCGGCAGGCGTGCGCGGCCATCGGGCAAAGCCTGCTGATGGACGCGTACAAGAATTTGTTTTCCGCATGGGGCGTGAAAATCGCGCAGGTGCTGCTCACGGAAGAGGATTTTACAAATTGGCGGCGCTACTCGAACCTGCGGCGCACGATGGAAAAGCTGCTGGGGTTCGGAGTGCTGCCGATCGTCAACGAGAACGATACGGTTTCAACCGCGGAATTGGAATCCTTGGTGGCAGGCTCGCGAGCGCCCGCCTTCAGCGACAACGACCGCCTGGCCGCGCTGGTGATGAGCGGGCTCGAAGGCGATGCGCTGGTGCTACTGACCAATGTGGATGGACTGCTGCGGCAGGAGCCGGCGGGAGAGCAGGCGGAAGTGATTCCGCTGGTCGGGGAAATTACGCCCGAGATTAAGGCGCTGGCCGCCGGCCGCTCCGCCGCCGGGCGCGGCGGGATGAGGACAAAGCTCGAGGCCGCGGACATCGCCATGAATTGCGGCGGCGCCGCGGTGATTGCGAACGGGCAGGACCCCGGCGCGCTCGACCGCATCTTCGCCGGAGAGACGGTGGGCACGGCTTTCTTGCCGTCGAAGCGCATGCGCGGGAAGCGCCGCTGGATCGCCTATGCAGCGGACGTGCGCGGACGCGTGGTGGTGGACGCGGGCGCGCAGCGCGCGATCACCGAGGGCAAAGCCAGCCTGCTCGCGTCGGGCATCGTGCGCATCGAGAACCATTTCGCGCCGCTCGACGTGATCGGCATTGTGGATGGCGAGGGGCGCGAATTCGCGCGCGGCATTGCGAATATTGCGAGCGAAGAAGCCGCGCACGCGCCAGCCAAGAAAAATTCGCAAAGCGGCGGGCGCGATGGCGCGCGCTCGCGCGTACTTGTGACTCGCGATAATATAGTGTTATTGGAAAGACCATGAACCGGACGGCAACAGAGCGGCTACAGGAAAGCGTGGCGTCGGTCGCTCAGCGCGCGCGGGAGGCCTCGCGGGCGCTCGCCAGGCTTTCGTGCGAAAGCCGCAACGAAGTGCTGCTCGCGGCCGCCGCGGCCATCGAAGAGAATGCCCCCGCGATTCTCAAGGCGAATGAAGTTGATTTGCTCACTGCGGAAGTCGGCGCGGCGGCGGGGATGATGTCTTCAGCGATGGCGGCGCGGCTGCGCGTGAGCGAGCGCGGCGTGGCTCAAATGGCCGCGCAGGTGCGCGACGTCGCGCGGCTGCCCGATCCGCTGGGGCGTCGCCTGGCCGCCACGGAGCTGGATGACGGCTTGGTGCTTTACAAGGAATCGTGCCCGCTGGGCGTGATCGCCGTGATTTTCGAATCGCGGCCAGACGTGGTGCCGCAGGTGGCGTCGCTCGCGCTCAAGTCGGGGAACGCCGTGATTTTGAAAGGCGGCTCCGAGGCCGCGCACACGAATGAAGCGCTCGTTGCGATTTGGCGGGCGAGCCTGGGCGCATTTCCCGCGGTTCCACTCGACTCGGCGAACCTGCTGCAATCGCGCGCGGACGTGCTGGAGCTGCTGGCGCTCGACCGCGACGTGGACCTGATCATTCCGCGCGGGTCGTATGAGTTGGTGCGCTTCATCATGGAGCACAGCCGCATACCGGTGCTGGGACACGGCGAGGGCATCTGCCACGTCTACGTGGACCGCGCCGCCGATATCGGCAAGGCCGTAGCGATCACGTACGATGCGAAGGTGCAGTATCCAGCCGTGTGTAACGCAGCCGAAACGCTGCTGGTGCACGAAGCGATTGCGCCCAAATTTCTGCCGCTGGCTGTGGCCAAGCTGGAGCAGGCGGGAGTGGAGATTCGCGGCGATGCGAAGACGGCTGCGCTCGTGCCGGGAGCCAGGATCGTGCCAGCCACGGAAAAGGACTGGTCCACGGAATATTGCGATTTGATTCTTTCGGTGAAGGTTGTGGCAGACGAGGACGAGGCGATCAGCCACATCAATCGCTACGGCTCGCGGCACACGGAGGCGATAGTCACCGAGGATGCCGAAGCGGCAAAGAAATTCATGGACGAAGTGGACGCCGCGGGAGTTTTTCAAAACGCCTCGACGCGCTTCTCCGATGGATTTCGCTATGGATTCGGTGCCGAGGTGGGCATCAGCACGAGCAAGCTGCACGCCCGCGGGCCCATGGGGCTCGAAGGGCTGACCACGTATAAATTCAAGCTCTATGGCAGCGGCCAGACCGTCGAGCCATACGCCAAGGGCGAAAAGCTCCTCAAGCACCGCGCGCTTTAGCGCGCCCCTCGCGCCGACGCTCGGCTGCGGCAAATACGAACAACCCGCCCGCGCAAATCAGCGAAAGCGCCGCGCCAGCGGTGCGGTCCCATGTGCGGCTGAAGCGGACCTCGACGCGATGGCGCCCCGCTGGCACGGGGACCAATAATTGCGCCGTGTTGTCAGCCGATTCACCGGGAATTTCCGTTCCATCCACACGCACCTGCCATGCGGGATAATTCAAGAGGCGCAGCGCGAGCGTGACCGGCGCCGGAGCGTCTATTGCGAAGGCCTTGCGCTCGGCGGACCACTTGTCAATCTGCAATTTTATTCCATGCGCCGGGACCACTTTTCCGGAGGCCGCATCGAGTTCCTCAATGCGCTGTGCCGGCGTGGAGGAGACATCTTCGGCACGCTCATCGTCGTTGGGATTTCCCGGCAGCTCCGTGCGGTCGCATCCCAGGGGCATATATTCGTCCACGCCCTCATAGCCGCGGCCGGAAGCAATCTCCTGGGCGAGAAACGGGGCGTCCTGGCTATCCCACCATGCGTCGCGAACCATGGCGCGGCCGGTTGCGCCGATGGCCCCGAGGACGATCGCCAGGATCACCCAGGGCACCCACTTTCTCCGCGCGCCATTCATCGCTGCGGCCGTGAAAAACGCGAAAACCACGCCGAGCGGGCCCAACCATCGCCAGGGGAATTGCACGAACTCCAATTTCGGCAAATGGCGCCACAGAGGCAGGCTCACGGGAAACATCAGGAGCCCGCACGCTGCGCCGAGCAATGCGAGCACGCGCCAGATTTCGGCGGAGTCGCGCCTCTTGCGCGCCGCAAGAACTGCCGCGATCACCGCAGCCAGCAACATGCCCACGGCCACGCGGGATACCTTCAGGTTGAAGAGCTGAAAATCGGGATCGTCGGAATGCGCGAATAGAAAACTTTGACGGGGATCAAGACTGCCCGAGACAGCTTGAACGATTTGCACCCAGCGCTGCTCCCATGCCGCCGGCAGAATATAAAATCCGGCCAGGCCAAGCCCCGCGGCCATGGCCGCTCCGCCGGCGACGAGCGGCCGGAGGCTGCGCTGCGAAATGCTCTCGACGATGAAGAGGAGCGCGAGCGTGTAAGCCGCGATCACTCCTTCGGGCGCGTCCAAAAGCCAGATGCCCGCGAAGACGATTGCGAGCGCGGGCACGCGCCGCCATCCTTCGCGCGCGGTGCGCAACCCTGCCCATATCGCTAGCGGCAGCAGGGCGATGGCGGCCAGTTCGGCATAATCGCTGCGGTAATAAACGATCACCAGGTTGTAGGGATTCACGGCGAAGAAAATCGCCGCCGCAGCAGCCTGTGGTCCGGGCATCCATTCGCGCGCCAGGCGCCACATCGCCATTCCAGCGGCGATGAGCGCGAGCCAGATGAACGCGCCCGGCACGATCCTCCAGGGCAGCACGGAACCCAGCGCCGCCCCGGCCATCCACGACCCTGGTGGGTAAAAAATGAAGCGCGGCTCGCCGAATCCCCAGTTGGCCCACTCGGCCCAGCGCGGAAAGGCGATTCCCTGGTGCCACTGGCCGGCCACGTCCATCCAGGAGGCGATATGAAATTCGATATCGTGTCCCGAGGCGTTGCCCAGAAAAAACATCGGCGCGACCACCACCGTCGCCGCCAGGATGACGGCGAAAAGCGCGACGCTCCAGGACCAGGTGCCCGCAGAACCTGAAGGCATGTGGTCTTTTGCCAGAGATTCCGCCCGGATGCAATCACTTTGATCGGGGATGCAGCGCGCGAGGAGTACGCCATTCGCGAGGTGCGACCTCGTCCTCAACCCCCTTACATTTTATCGGCTACGTGCGGCCGGGAGCGGACACCGAAACCGGCTTCTCCGTGGCGGCTTGCGAAACCTGCTTTTGTAAGAGCTCGACGATGGCGCGATAGAGGCGCGCGCGGACGTCGTGGCGCTCATTGGCCCGTGTAATGTAACGCACGAGGATGCTCATGCCGTATTCGGTGGGGCGAACGATCATCGAGGGCGTGGCGGAAAAGGCGCGCTGGGCGTTGTTCGGCGTCACGCGATTCCATTCCTGCTCGGCCAGCTTAGCGTTTGCCGCGGAATCGTCCGCGGCCATCTTCTGGATGGTTTCGGCAAGCACATAGGGATCCGAGCCCGGCGGGGCCAGCACTTGCAGTTCGTCCCAGAGCCACTGGCCGGAAGTGGAAAAATTGAAGTAATGTCCCTCAATGGCAAAACTATTGACGAAGGTAACCTTGCGGCCGGTCGGATGGCCGGCGTCTGACCAACTGCCCGTTTCCAGCAGCACGGTGTGAAGCGGCCCGACCGAGACGACTTCTCCGCCTATTCCATTGATTTCCACCCAATCCCCGGGACGAATTCCGTTCTTGCCCATCAGGATAAACCAGCCAAAAAAACCGACGATAAAATCCTTCAGCGCAATCGTGAGGCCCGCGCCGGCGAGCGCCGCGAGGGTGGCGAAATTGCTTGGCACGCCAAAGATCACAAGCAAAATCAGGACGACGCCGAGAGCCTGAACCCCAAAGAGACTCACGGCGCGCATGGTGTGAAGCTCCTGGCGCTCCGGCGTGAGGGCGCCGAAGAGATGCTGTACTCCCTCGTTGGCCAGGAATATGAACAGGCCGATCAGCACGATCCAAAATCCGGAAACGAGCAATCCATGGACGAAGGCTTGCTTCCGGACATTCACGAAAGCGAGCCAGTCTGAATAGACGGCAGTGAGCTCCTTTTCGTCCTGGATTTGCTGGTTGAGTTCGGAGAGAGCTTTCCGTCCATTGGCAAGGTGGGTCAGAAGAGCCAGATCGCTCTCCGGTTGAGCCGGGCCATTGGCGGGCGGCGCATTCGCCGGCCCCGCCGTCTCCGTGGCATTCCTGTGAATGATTTTTTTCTGCGCTTCCTCTTCGTCCAATTCCTTTTCCAGCGCGTCGTGAGAAGTCGAAAGCGTTGCTCCGCGGTCGATGGCATTCTGCTGCGCCTGGAGAATGAGTTTCTCCTTCGCGCGAAGCGAAAGCCAGGCCTTGAGTTGCGGCAAGAGACTGGCGGATTGTACCAGCTCAATCGAAGGCGCCGCTGTCGCTGCATTGGCGTTTGCGGAGGCGAGCGCACGAACGCTCTCGTCATGCGTCGCAGCCGCCTCATGCTGGTCAAGCTGCGCTTGAATGCCCGCTCGCCGGTCGCCGCCGGCGCGAATGAGATCCTGGTGGGCGTCGGCGAGTTCGTCCTGGTCAAGCGACAACTGCGCCTGCGCGAGATCGAGCTGGCCCTGCAGAGCACTCTTTCTACTCCCGCGTGCTTTCGCAAGCCGCGCGGTCAATTTGGCGACGTGGTCCTGGTCCGCTGCGACGCTCGTTTCCGCCGCCTGGATGTGTCCGGTGATCTGGCGCGTTTCAGGCGTCAGGGGCGGCGGGTTTTCCGCGGCATTCTCCAAAGCGGCCGCGAATGCAAGGTCAACCGAATGGTCGGCGAGGCGCAGGGCAGACTGGGCGTACTCCTGCTCGGTGCGGGTGACGGCGAGGTCCGCCACTTGCTGCGCCATATCGAGCGCGCGCGTATCCACACGATCCGAAGAATTCTTGGAAGCCGACCGGATGGCGCGCAGCCGATCGCGATAATTTGCCCAGCCGTGTGTAAGCCAAACCGCTCCCAGGGAGAGGAGCAGGAGCGCGAGCAAAGCGCCGAGAATAATCCTTTGGCGGCCCTTCATCATTTTTACCCAGCACGGATTGTAATACGCCGCATGAAACGAAGGGATGAAAAATCGGGATTCCGATCCTGGGTCGTCTGCTTGGACGATTAACGCCCTAATCGGAAACTGGCGACCCGCTTCCGAGCTCCGCGGCCGCGTTTCAAGCGAATTCGTAATCTGCTAAACTGACTTGAATTAGGGGAATGCGCGGGATTTCCCGCGCTTCGGTGGGAGAGGCTCGGTTTCAGGGCTAAATAAGGTGACGGCCACGAACAAATCGCTGGTATCAGTGGACCCGCCGGGAAATCCCTTGGGCGCGCGCAGCCGATTGGGCCAGCACCTGATCAAGCGCATCGGGAATACGCCCCTGCTGAGATTCGAGCGCACCGGCGTGGAATTCGCGAACGTGGAGCTTTGCGCCAAGGCAGAATGGTTCAATCCTGGCGGCTCGGTGAAGGACCGCGCGGCATACTCGATGATTCGCGAGGGCGAGCGGCGCGGCCAGCTGCGGCCCGGAAAAGTGATCCTCGACGCCACGAGCGGAAACACGGGAATTGCCTACGCCATGATCGGGGCGGCGCTGGGATATCGCGTCAAGCTGTGCCTGCCGTCAAGCGCTTCGCCGGAGAGGAAGCAGATCCTCGAAGCCTACGGCGCGGAGATCGTGTTCACCGCCGGGGACGAGGCCACGGACGGCGCCATCCGCCGCGCGCGCGAAATTTACAATGCGGACCCCGAGAAATATTTTTATCCCAATCAGTACGACAATCCGGCCAATCCCGCGGCGCACTATGCCACGACGGCGCCGGAAATTTGGGAGCAGACGCGCGGGCGGATTACACATTTTGTCGCCGGACTGGGAACGAGCGGAACGTTCATGGGCACGACGCGGCGGCTGAAGGAACTCAATCCGCGAATTCGCGCGATCAGCGTGCAACCGGATTCCGGCTTCCATGGACTGGAAGGGCTCAAGCACATGCCCACGGCGATGGTGCCGGGGATTTATGATCCGACCCTGGCGGATGAGAATATGGAAGTGCGCACGGAAGACGCGCAGGAAACCGCGAAGCGCCTGGCGCGGGAGGAAGGAGTACTGGTGGGCGTCAGCGCGGGCGCGGCGCTGTGGGCTTCGCTCGAGATTGCGCGCCGGCTGCCGAAAAGCGAGCGCGCCGTGATCGTGACCGTGTTTCCGGACTCGGGTGAAAGGTATCTGAGCGAGCGGTTCTGGAGCGAATCGTGAGCAGGGCGGCGCTGGGAATTCGAGAGGAGCTGGTTCGGCGGATTCGCGCGCATGGCGTGGAGACGTATCCATACGAATGCTGCGGCGCGCTGCTGGGCCGCGACGGGGATGGCGCACGCGAAGTGGCCGATCTGCTGCCGCTCGCCAATCGCCGTGATGATTCTCCGCGAAACCGCTTCGAGGTGACGCCCGATGATGTCCGGCTGGCGGAGAAGACGGCACGCGAAAAGCGGCTGGAACTCGTCGGGTGGTACCACTCGCACCCGGATGCTCCGGCGCGTCCGAGCGAATACGATCGCGAGCACGCATGGCCGTGGTACAGCTATATCATCGTGAGCGTCCGGGGGGGTGAGCCGCGGGACATTACTTCATGGCGATTGCGCGACGATCGCTCCGCGTATGATCTCGAGGAGATCGAGACCACGGCGCACCCGGCCAGCATCCAATAGGCCGGCACGGCAGGTACACAAGGAGGGTGGCGAATGGCAGTGAAGGTGATGATTCCGACGCCGCTGCGCGCGTATGCGGGCAAGCAAGAGAGCGTCGAGCTGCAAGCAGCGACGGTGGGCGAGGCGCTTGCGGCGCTGACGAGCCGTTTTCAGGAGCTCAAGAAACACCTTTTCGCCGACGACGGCCGCTTGCGCAGCTTCGTGAATGTCTATGTGAACGATGAGGACATCCGTTACCTGCAAAAGGACCAGACGCGCCTGCGCGAGGGAGATACGATCAGCATCGTGCCTTCGATTGCGGGAGGCGCGCAATCGCGCACTATGCGCGAACGCGCCGATTGAAATTTGGAGATCCGTTCCATGGCAACGAAAACAGGAATTCCCGTGGCGCCGGCGGCCGGGAAACCCGCCGCGGCGCTTTCGAAGGAGGAGGTGCTGCGCTACAGCCGCCACCTGATCATGCCCGAAGTGGGCATGGAAGGTCAGTTAAAGCTGAAGCAGGCCAAGGTGCTGTGCATCGGCACGGGCGGACTCGGCGCGCCGCTGGGGCTTTATCTCGCCGCGGCCGGTGTGGGTCGCCTGGGCCTCGTGGATTTCGATTCCGTGGACTTCACGAATCTTCAGCGGCAAGTTCTTTTCGACACAAATGATGTGGGGCGTCCGAAAATCGAAGCGGCCGCGGAGCGCCTGCGGGATTTGAATCCGGATATTCGCATTGATACTTTCGAAACGCGACTCACGAGCGAGAACGCCCTCGATATTTTGAAGGACTACGACATCGTTGTGGACGGCACGGATAATTTTCCCACGCGGTATCTTGTGAACGACGCCTGCGTACTACTCGGCAAGCCGAATGTGTATGGCTCGATTTTCCGATTCGAGGGGCAAATCACGGTGTTCGGTTATCCGGGCGGGCCGTGCTATCGCTGCCTCTATCCCGAGCCGCCTCCGCCGGGACTTGTGCCCTCCTGCGCGGAGGGAGGAGTGCTTGGCGTGCTGCCGGGAATCGTGGGCACGATCCAAGCGGCCGAAACGCTGAAGCTCATCCTGGGCAAAGGCGAGCCGCTGGTGGGCCGCCTGCTGCTGTTCGACGCGCTGGCCATGCGCTTCCGCGAGTTGAAACTGCGAAAAAATCCCGAATGCACCGTTTGCGGCGAGCATCCCACGGTGACGCGGCTAATAGACTACGCCGAATTCTGCGGCGTCCGCGGCGAGGAGGTTTCCACGACAGTGAGCAACGTGCCCGAAATTACCCCGCGCGAGCTGAAGACGCGGCTCGATCGCGGCGACGATATTTTCATCCTGGACGTGCGCGAGCCGCACGAATATCAGATTTGCAATTTGGGCGGCCGGCTGATTCCCCTCGGCGAGCTTTCGCGGCGCGCCGCGGAGCTCGATTCGTCGCGGGAAATCGTGGCCCATTGCCGCAGCGGGAAGCGTTCGGCGGAGGCCGTGGAATTTCTGCGCCAGGCCGGCTTTCGGAAAATATGGAACCTGAAGGGCGGGATACTCGCCTGGGCGGATGAAGTGGATCCCTCGGTTCCCAAGTATTGAGGAATCGTTTCCCGCACGAGAACCAGCTGGGCGGCCGGCAGAACTCTTTCTTTGGTTTCGATCGGAGGATCGGATGGCGGCCACAAAGATTGTTGTTCGCAACGATGGATCCTTGCGCGTCGAGGGCGATTTCGAAATTGTGGACCAGGCAGGCAAGCCGTTCGGCCTCGGCGGCCGAACCGCGGTTTCTCTTTGCCGCTGCGGCCATTCGGCGACGAAGCCGTTCTGCGACGGGGCACACAAGAGGATCAACTTTCAGAGTGTTATCGAGGCGCATGACCTGCCGCCGGCACCGCCAAAGCCGTAGTTTCAAACTGGGCAAATCAGGACCGAGACGGTAACATTTCCATCCCGCAGCAGATTACAGTGACGGACTCGCTCCGCACTCGCGCGATGCAGTTGCTCTCAATCACCTGAAAACAAGTACTTTAGCTAGTACTAAAACTTCCTTCCATAACGGTACATCAGTTGCTTCCGGATATTACGGGGTAGTGTTTATTTCTGGGGGAGTAATGGACCGTCGGGCCGAGTCGAGGGGCCGTTATCGCTATCTTCGCATCGCCCTTCTTGGGGCGCTTGCGGTGGCGGCCTATGGTTTTCTCCTGTGGATTCTTCGCCATGCCTCCTATTCCGCGGACCCGCTTGTGGACGCGTATATGGAAATGGGGGGCAGCCTGATCGCCTTCACATTTGCCGCCAACGCGATGGTTCGTTTCCGCGGAACGCATGATCGAATCTCGCTGATTTTGGCTTTCGGATTTGTGCTGGCCGGTTTGATTGAGGCGGGCACGAGCATGACGTTCTATCGCGGGATGCTCATCACGTCCACGTCCCCGGGAGGACATCAAATCTCGCTGGGATGGCTGGCCGGGCAGACGCTTCTGGGAGTTCTGCTCATCGCCGCGCTGGTGGTGGAACGCAGGATTCCGGTGGCGCGCGATCCGGGAAAGGAAATTGCCGGAGCGACGCTGATCGTCGGCGTGATTGCATATCTCACGAGCGTCTTCTACTTCATGCTGCCGAGCGCGCCGAAGATACATCCGGGTGCGCTGGTGCCCCGCCCCTGGGACCTGCTTCCCGCGGCGATTTTCGCGGCGGCGACTGCGGGTTACGGCTGGCGGCTGCGCCGCGCGCACGCAGCTCTGGACCACGCTCTCTTTTTTGCCGCGGGATTGAACGTGATTTGCCACATCACCATGAGCCAGTCGCAGCGCGTGCTCGATGCTCCGTTTGAGCTGGCGCATGTCGTGATGGTATCGAGCTACGCGGTGATTCTGGGCGGAACGCTGCTCGATAACGCCCAGCTCTTCGATCAGGTGAGCCGACTGGCCGCCTCCGATTCGCTCACCGGGCTTGCGAACCACCGACGCATGCTCGAGACGCTCGAAAACGAAATCCAACGCTCGCAGCGCACGGGCCGCAGCTTTGCCGTCCTGCTCTTCGATCTCGACGGCCTGAAAAAGATCAACGACAAGTACGGACACCTCATGGGGAGCCGGGCCATCAAACGCCTGGGAAGCGTAATGCGCGACGGCAGCCGTGCGATTGATACTGCGGCGCGCTACGGCGGCGATGAATTCGCGCTGATTCTGCCGGAATCGAACGCTTCGGAAGCCAGCCAGGTTGCCATGCGCATTTGCGAGCGGCTCGCGCGCGATAGCCAAGAGCCGCGGATCACCGCGAGCGTGGGGATGTCCGTCTATCCTGCGGACGGAACGACTGTTGAAAAGCTTCTGGGGGCAGCCGACCGCGCGCTCTACCGCATGAAGGGACACGGGGAAAAAGGATCTCGTCTGGGCAGTGTAGCAGCTCTTCTGTAACTAAAAAGGGGGAAGCGATGCGGTTTGGGATGGGGGTCCCAAAGGCGCGTGAAGAAGTGCGCCGTGAAAAACGTATTCCGATGGAAGTGGGGGTTCATATTAGCGGCCATGTGGTTCATCCGGGGACGGAAACGACGTTCACGGAGAACGTGAGTTCGCGCGGAGCCCGCGTATTGTCCACACGACCGTGGAAGCCCAACGACCGTCTGATGCTTGCAACTCTTACTGGCTCGTTCCGGGCGCTCGCGCGCGTCACCTATTGCGAGTTGGTTCCCAAGGGCGAATTCGCCGTTGGCCTGGAATTTCTCGAGCCGAAGGGCAGCTGGGTGGTGGCCGCGCATCCGGCCGGCTAGGCGAACTCCGGACGCGGCTCACGCGGCGCTCTGCTATTGGATGAAACCGATGGTTGGTTCGGGAGCCGAACCTGAGCCTTCCGGAAGCTTCCCGAATTGGGCTTCATATTTCGCCACGTTCTCCTGCAGCGCACGCAGGAGCCGCTTGGCGTGCGCAGGGCTCACGATCAGGCTGGCCACGAGCTTGCCTTGCGGGACGCTAGGGAAGACATAGACAAAATTGAATGTGAACTCCTCGGCATTATGGTGAACGACCACGAGATTGGAGTAGTGGCCAAGCAAATCCTTTTCATCCGCCTTGATCTGCATCTGTTTGTTCGGGGGTTCCGTCATAGCCTTCTCCTTGCGATTCTCGCCTATCTACTATAGCAGAGGAGGAAACCGCGTCCCGGTGATTTTTCCGCAAAGCCGTGGCGGGTGGGGATTGACGCGCGCGCAAGTTAAGCGTAGTTTATTCACGAAGTTCAACATGATTAACCTGTGGACGACCTGAAGAAACATTCCGCTCCCCCCGTATACGAACCGGCCCATCCCACCACGGATACCGCGGCTGCGTCTCCTGCCGCTCGCGAACTGGCCGGACTTCTGACCCACGAAGATTTGGATCGCGCACGAGACCGCTGGCGCGTGACGCAAGCCCGATGGTGGGAGCGCCGGTCCAGGGCATTCGGGGGATTGCGGGTGCTCTGGCTTCTCGTGGGGCCTGGGGTTCTGGTGTTCCTCGCGGAAAACGACGCCCCCAGCATGCTTTCCTACTCCGCCACGGGCGCGCGATTCGGCATCGGCTTCTTCATTCCGTTTGTCGTGTTCACGTTTCTCATGGGATTCGTGGTGCAGGAGATGACCGTGCGCCTGGGCGCCGTCACGCACCGGGGCCACGCCGAACTTATCTTCGACCGGTTCGGAAGGTTCTGGGGATTTTTCTCCATGAGCGACCTGGTTCTGGGAAATTTTCTGACGCTCGTGACGGAATTTATCGGCATTCGCGCCGGCCTGGGCTTCTTCGGCATTCGCCCGGCGATCGCGGTGGGCGTGGGGCTCGTGATCGTATTTGCAGCGATCACCACCGGCCGCTACTGGACGTGGGAGCGAATTACGCTGGGTCTCGCCATCTTCAACGGTCTTTTTATTCCGGCTGCCATTCTGGCGCATCCGGATTGGTCCGCTGCGGGCCATGCCATGCTGACCTGGACACCTTTGCCAAAGGGAAACGGAGCGGAGATACTTTTGCTGATTCTTGCGGACATCGGCGCGACCGTTACGCCGTGGATGATTTTCTTTCAGCAGAGCGCCGTGGTGGACAAAGGCATGCAGCCGCGCGACATTCGCGCGGGACGCTTCGATACGCTGCTCGGTGTGCTCCTAGCCTCCGCCTGCGGAATCGCGGCGCTGCTCGCCACCGTCCCGCTGTTTCATCACGGCATTGACGCTACCCAATTCCAGGCGGCCGAGTTCGCCGAGGCGCTGAGGCCGTGGATCGGCCATGTAGGTGCGGCGCTTTTCGCGCTCGGCATATTCGAAGCAGGAATCGTAGCGGCCATCACGATTTCGACGTCATCCGCTTATGCTTTTGGAGAAGTTCTCGAAACGGGGCATAGCCTGAACCGGCCGTTGCGCGAGGCCTGGCCTTTCTACTCGACTTTGCTGGGCTCGGCGTGCGCCGCGGCTGGCCTCGTGTTGATTCCTCGCGCACCGCTGGAGTTCGTCGTGCTGACGGTGAATGTGATCGCCGTTCTGGCCATGCCTCCGGCGCTGGCTTTTTTGATGTTGCTCGTGAACGATCGGGACGTGATGGGCGAATACGTGAACAACGCCTGGGAAAACGCGGCAGGCATCACGGTCACGTTACTTTTGATTTGTGCGGGAGTCGTATTCGCTGTCGCAACCGCGTTCCCGAACTGGCTAGGCCATTAGGGGGAGGAAATCGTGAAGCGCAACGATGCAGATTTTGACGCGGGGCGGCCAAACGCGGAATCGCTGGCTGAAGGCGGGGGGAAAGTGAATCTGGAGGACCCGCGCCTGGTGATGTCGCTGCTCGAGGCGGATCAGGTGGTCGCCGCGAAGCGGCAGTCGCGGTTCGGCCGGCGCAAGCTATCGTTTGGCGTACGCGTGATGCTCTGGGGCCTGCGTGCGTACGTCGTGGTGATGCTGGCGCTTGTCGTGGTCTCAGTGGTTCGCGCCATCCATCCCGCGCCCTGAAGTACCTGGCGCGCGCAGTCCCGCGGCGCATGGCGCCCGCGGGATGATCCTCGCTGTAAAATCCGGCGCCGCTGTGGGAGAATTTCAAATGCCGGGCCGGTTCAACTTCGCGAAATCGGCGCGCAACGGAACTGCAAGTGCCCTCCACCCAACTCCACGGAAATCGTCCCGACGCCCGGATCGCAGCCCTTTTTCTGGTGCTGGTGATCGCTGGGGGAGTGGGGATCTATGCGGCTTTTCACTGGACCGCCGTCGCCAGGGCGCGAAAATTGAAAAACCCGGTGCCGGCCACGGACAGCTCCATCGCGGCAGGCATGCGGATATACGGAAACCGCTGCTCACGCTGCCACGGGGAAAATGGCGACGGCCGAGGCGAGAAGGCCAGCGAACTTTCCGTTGCTCCCGCCGATTTCACGGATGCACACAATATGAGCCGCACGACGGACGGTGAGCTCTATTGGGAGATCACCAAGGGGCGGAGTCCCATGCCGGCCTTTGAAACGAGGCTGACCGATACGGAACGCTGGGAGGCGGTGGACTACATCCGCACATTCGCGGCGAAGCCCGCCACCGCGCCGGGGCAAGCAGCAGCGCCCGGAAAACCTTAGTGGGGGAATGGCGCGCCGCGCGCATCAATTCAACGAGGCGAGCGCATCGGAAACTTCCTTCAAGTCCGGAACCACGGGAATGTCGTAGTTCTTGAACCAGGCGATTTTGCCGTTGCGATCCACCAAGGCGATGGCGCGGCCCGTGATGCCCTTATCGGGGAGATACACACCGAATTTTTCGCCCACGGCCCCGCGCGGCTGGAAATCCGCGAGCAGGGGATAGTGGATGCCCATCTTTTCAGCGAACGCCTTATGCGACCAGACACTATCCACGCTGACGCCCAGGACCTGAGCGTCGAGCTGCTCGAAGCGCTTCATTTCGTTGACGAAGCAGACATGCTCGCTCGTGCAGACGGGACTCCAATCGAGCGGATAAAAAACGATGACGACATTTTTCTTGCCTCGAAAATCGGAAAGTTTCACTTCCTTCTGGTTCTGATCCTTCAGCACGAAATCCGGAGCCGCAGCTCCCACGGAAACCGCCATGCGAATCCTCCCTGTTCGTTCACGTGAAGAATATTCCCAGGCTGGGCGCCAGGAACAAGTCATCATAGCCGAACTCGCCGGAGCGGACAAACGGGCTTCTCCACGAGCTATCGCACTCTATGCGGCAATAAAAAGGGGCCGCGCCGCTCGATGGCGGTGTGGCCCTCTCAAAAGCCAGGAATGCCGGAAAAAGATCGCGCTAAGGCTTGGAAGAATCGGCGCCGGATTTTGGCGCTGCGCCCGGTTTAGTGGCTGCCGGCTTTGCCTCCCCGGCCTTGAGCGGATAGTTCTTGTCGTAAAGCTGAATGACGTCCTGCGTGACGTCAATCTGGTTCGCGCTGAACATCACCGGACTCTGCTGCGAGGAAGTGTCGATAATGACGGCGTAGCCGTTCTGCCTCGAATATGTGTCCAGGAGTTCCACGACCTTGCGGCCGATGCTGTTCACAATGTCCTGCTGGGCGTCGTTCGAGTCGTCTTGGAGCTCTTGTTGCTTGCGTTGATACGTGCGCGACAATTGATCGCCTTGGCGCGCCAGGCGAGCCTTTTCATCGTCGCTTAACGTGGTTTGTCCGGCTTGCAACCTCGATTGCAGATCGTTAATCTGCTTCTGCATGTCTTGCAGCTCGGTATAGCGCGGCGCAAATTGCGATTGCAACTCCGCAACGGCCTGCTTCCCCTCAGCCGTGCCAGAAATGGCTGCCTGCATATTGATCACGCCAACCTTCGAGGGTGAGGGTGCGCTGGCCGCACCTGCGCCGCTCGATTGAGCCCATAGTGCAGGCGTCGTCAACAACGCCCCCAGGACTAGAAATGCCAATCGGATCTTCATTCTGACTCCTTCTCGTGAAATTCCGCTGAAAACAAACGGGTGATTATAGCTTCGAATGGAAGAGGGGGTCAATCGGATTCGGCCCATCGCACCCCAATTACCCTTTCTTCTTTATGCTGCTCTCGTATTCGGTCCGATGCCGCGTCAGTCTGCTGGGTTGGCCCGAACAGCCAGCAAAATGCTTCATTAGTGTACGACTGGAACCAGCAGAATCCGGTTGTTGCCCGGGTCCACGAGCACTGCGATATTCAACCGCGGATCCACGGCTATGGCTTGCGGATCGATGGAAACGGAAGCGAGTGACTGCGAGCCACCCACGCCCAGGACCGCTCTCACCTGCGCAGCCGGACAATTTGCTGGCACGCCGTTCGGAGGCGGAGGGCAGACGTACTCCACCACCGAGATCGTATGGCTTGCTGAATTGACCGTCACAGCCGTGCTCGTCTGGAAATTGTAATCGAGTGACGTTGGATTGATTCCCACGAGTACGGGAGTTTCCTGGAACGTGAGGGGGTCGATGATGCCCATTTCGTTTCCGAGGCTGTCCACGGCCAGAAACACCTGGTTCAGCGAATCAAAAATGATGTCGGTGGGGAGCGCCAACCCGGAAATGCGTGCCTCGGCGGTGGAGGCGGATGGCACAGTCAGGAACTCCACACTGCTTGACTGCGACGCGGTAGTAACGGCGGCCAAGCCCGCGCCGGGAGTCTGCGGGCTAATGACCGGATCAATGGCCAGGGCGGTGGGAAACAGATCCACTGGAATCGTATCGGACGGTTGCGCCGAAAGCGGGCCAGACGAGATCTGCTCGAACGTTACGTTATTCGACGAGCTATTGGCGATGGCAGCCAGGCCACTATCTTGATCAATGGTCACGCCGAGCTGTCCTGAGCATGGGGACCCATTGCATCCCGATACGGCCTGCAACGGCGGATTTGTTTGGGTGACATCCAGCAAGGAAAGGTTGTCACTCTCGCTGTTGCCCACGAGCGCCAGGCCCAACCGCGGCATCACGGCCACGCCGACCGGGACCGTTCCCACGGGAATCGTGGCGAATGTTCCGACCTGCCCGGCTTGTACCTGAGTTGGCCCCACGGGTGTTGTCGTCGAGAGGGCGACCAACGAGACAGTGTTGCCAGCGGAATTGGTGACCACGGCGAGGTCGCGGGCTGCGTCAATTGCTACGCCCGCCGGCGATGCGCCCACCGATACCGGCTGGATCACGGTCAGGTCGGTGACGTTTGAAACGACCCCGCCCGGATTTTCCACTTGCACGAAATAGTTGTGCGCGGATCCCAGCATGGCTGACGGAATGATGGCATTTATCCGCCGCGCGCTCACGACCGTCACATCTGCCCCCGGAAGCGCCGTTCCATCCAGCAGAACCTCGGAACCGCCTACGAAACCGCCGCCCGTGATTTCCAGGGGCAGGTTCATCGCGGACGTGTACGTGATGGCCGGATTGGCTTCCACAATCTGCAGTGGATTCACGCCACTCGAGCCAAGCGCGACAAAAGAGATGCTGCCCGGCGCTCCCTTCAGAGCAACAATGGCGTTGTTACTCATCGGGTCCACGGCTACGGCCAGCGCCGGATTTGTGAGTGTTACCGCCTTCAGCACGATTCCGGTTCTCAGGTCGGCGACGGCGGCCGTATCAGCCAACGAGTTGACGGCGACGCCCACATTCGTGAGCGGATCCACCGCGGCGGCCACAAAATTCTCGGTTTCCGGCAACGCGCCGACCTGAAATTGAAGCGGGTTGACCGTTTGATTGAGCATGTTGAACGTCGAAAAGCTTCCATTCGTGTCGCCCGCCATTCCCGCATCGGGATCGGTCAATAGCGCCTGGTGCGTTTCGGAGTTGACAGCCACGCCCTGCACGGTGGGAGTGATCGAAAGATTGGCCACGACATCAGGTGTGCGCCCGCCGTCGCCGCCCGGCGCGTACGCATCGCGCCCCAGGTCCACCACGTTTATCGTTCCCTCGTCTCCCGGTGTGATCAAAGCCCAATTCAAGCGCGGGTCTATGGCGATAGCGGGATTCAGGCCGGTGCTGTAGTTCGTGATGCCTGCGCCGACTTGCTGAATAACGGAAACCACGGGTGTTCCGGCGGCCACAGAGACGTCGAGAACCGTGGCCACGTTCGTCAATTGGTAGGCCACGATGGCGCGGTGCGTAACCGGCGCTTGCGTGCCATTCGGCTGCGGAGTCGGCTGCGGCGTTATCGCATTGATGCCCACCGAAAAGGGAAGCGGAGGATTCGCAGCGGCAGAGACCGACACGTTGGTCGTAGTTTTGGTGAGGGTGTTTAAATCAATCGCGGTAACGGTTTGATCCGCGTTGTTGACAACCAGCGCAACAGGATCCGGCAGGAGATCGTCCACAGCGACTCCGGTGGGTGCATTGCCGACGGTGATGGTGTGAATCACCGTATCGGTGGCGAGGTTGATTATGGACACGGTGCCACTGCCCTCGTTGGCGACCACAGCTTCGTCGTCCGCGTAGTCAATCGCTATCGCCGAGGGATTGTTTCCCACTGTGGCGCCCGGAGATGATGTTCCGGAGATAGCTGACGCCGTGGGCGTGACCGCAAGATTCAAGGCGGCCTTGGATGGGATCGGCGGCATGGCATTCGCGGCATCGCTATTCTGCACCACGATGGGATATAACCCCGGCACACCCAGTTGGCCTGCAGGGATGGTCAAGAACAGATCGCGGCTATCGAGAAAGGTCGTGCAAACGCCGGCACCGCAGTTGACCCCATTGAATGTGGCCGTGGTCCCGCTGGGGACATAATATCCACCCGTAAGTGTGATACCAGCGCTCGCCGCGGGACTTTGAGCAACGCTCTGGAGTGAAGATCCAATCAGAGCCGGGCGCTCAGGATTTACCGGAAAAGGAACTATGCCTGAAAGACCGTTAACACCGGGAACGCCGAGAGCGCCGGCCTCATTGTTCACCTGAAGGTGAAGTATCCCTGGAGCCGCCAACTGGCTTCCCGGAATTGTGACGCGCAAGAGCGTATCGCTAATAAAGGTAATGGCCGAAAGAGGCTCCGGCACGCCATTCACGTCTACTGTGCTGCCCGTAAGGAAATTCGTCCCGGTCACGTACACGTCCTGCTGTACGGACCCTTCCGCCGCACTTGTGGGGCTGATGCTTGCGATCGTCGGGTCCGCTATCCCCACGATCGTCAACGTCGCCGTTCCCGATCTCGATGGATCTGCCACGGATGTTGCTGTAATCGTGATGGAGGCGACGGTCGCAGTCGGCGGAGCCGTGTAGAACCCCGCCGGGCTGATGGAACCCAGATTCGTGGCGGGGGGAGGGGGGAGACCGGGACTGGTGAGAGTCCAGTTGACGGCGGGATTGGCGGTGTTTGGTGTGACGTCCGCCGCGAACTGGAAGGATTGCGTTGCGGCCAGCGTTGCTGCCGAGGGCACCACTGTGACGTTTATTCCGGATAGGAGCGTGATCTGGGCAATGCCAAAGCCGGAAACTTTCGCGCAACTCGTGGCCACCACATCGAAGCTGCTCGCCGCGGGCATCAGCAACGGCGCCGTATATATGCCGGTCGAAGTAATCGTGCCGTAACCCGTGATCGGATTTGTAACCGTCGGCAAAGTGGTGCATCCCGCCGGGCCCTCCGCGACCGAGCATACCGTCGGCGCGACATTGGTTTGATTGTTGGCGGGAGGCAGGCAAATCTGCCAGAACACTGTGGTGGTGGATATGCCCGTAACCGTGGCAGAGAACGGCTGCACGCCACCGAGCAAGATTGGGGCCGTGCCGGGCGTCACTGTGACGCCAACCGTCGTCGAGTTGCCCCCGCCACAGCCCGCCACCATCATGGCGACGAGCAGCGCCGCGCACAGCCCCCACACTTTCATATCTTCTCCTCCAACCCTGCACGCTTGATTTTCACCGCCGCCGGCCAGCGCCGGCTTCCGCGCGTCTTCCCGTGCATTCCCATGCTTCCCCATCAAAAACTCCGGCCCACGGTAAAGCGGAACGTGAGCTTTGGTTCCAGCAGGCTCGGCGGAATATGCTCGGTGGACTCAAAGGGGGCCAGCACCTGGTTTTCCAGGTACGGAACCACCTGCGTGCAATACACTCCCAAGCCAATCAAACTTTGCCTCAATTGCGGGTTCGTGTTAAACGAAAAGGCGGCGCCCGGCGGCTGATGAACCGCCGAATCTCCGCACACGGCGGGGTCCGCGGTTGCCAGCGGCGGAATGATCGTCCGGTTCAGCCGCAGGTAATTGTACGCGATATAGAAACGAAGCGGCGCTTGCACCACAGGCAGCACCAAGTCGAACTCGATTCCCGCGGAAGTGTGTGGCCTGAAATTCGTGCCCGGGAGCACGGGGAGGGTCCCAGGCATGGTCATTCCCCGAAAGTCCGGATTCGGATATTGCTGCTGCAAGGACTGCACCAGCGCGGGATCAGGCTTCAGATCCGACGCGCGAATATTGCCGTTCACGCCCAGATCGTTGAAGAAACTCACAGTCACAGGTCCGGCGATGGGAATGCGGTATTCGACGTTTCCAACGGCATCCAAATCGCCGCCCGGACGCGTGGGGACATATTCCAGGATGGGGACATTCGCCGTTTCCTGGGTGGGGTTCCCGTTGTTGAGGATAGTGGGATTGAGATAGGGGACTGACACCGTCGTTAACTGCGGAAGCGCGACGAAGGGCGAAATCGTGTAGAAGTCGTAGCCCCGCACGTCGTTCTCTCCCCCGAGATAGAATCGGTCGTACGGCGGGACGTTTTTCCCCCCATAGCCCGTTATGCTCGTCGTTTGAACGTGAAAGGCCAGCACGTTCCGTTTGTGATACATGGGGCGGAAATACGACATCGAGAAAGTGCTGCCGACTGAGTTCACGTTTCCCTGGATCGGCCCTCCTTCGAAGCTGATCCCCAGGCTAATCCTCTTCCCTTGGGTGGGATACGTCTGGCTGTTCGTGCTGTCATATGTAATCGTCGGCGTAATCTTGCTTTCGATGATGCCGTTCAGCGCGGAGGGCCCGGCAATGCTTGTGAATTGGATTTCCTCAAACAACAAAGCGGCCGACTGGCTGAAAGGCTTGATATTGGTCGTGGACCATCCGTAGTTCAGCCCTATTCGCGTGAAGCCCGTTTTCGAAAGTTTCCGCCAGGGATAGCTGGCAAAAACCGTGAAACCTTTGGAGTCGTTATTGTAATTTTCCTGAAGCGCTGGATTGATGGCCGAACCCGAGCCGCCGTAGAGCAGCCCGTACTGGCGGGCCGTGTTGTATGAAAAACGGCTGGTGAAGACCGTGAACCCGGTCGAAATCGGCCGGTCGAAGAGATACGGCTCGGTGAAACCGAAGGTAATGTTTTGCTGTATATTTCCTATCTGCGCCGAAATCGTCAGCGTTTCGCCCAAGCCCAGGAAATTGTTGGTCTGGTACGAAGCGCCGATAAATGTGCCCTCGAGTCCGCTCACGCCGCCGCTGAAAGAGATGGATTGCTTGGCCTTCTCCTTCACTTTGAGCGTGATGTCCACGGTTCCGGCCTTGACGTTGCGCTTCAGTTCGGCGTCTTCCGGCTTGATATCGTTGAAATAGCCGAGCTGATTGAGACGCAGGATGCTCAATTCCCAAAGGCGGTTGTTGAACATTTGGCCTTCGTCCAGCAGGAGCTCGCGGCGGATCACCTTGTCGCGCGTCGTCGTGTTACCGGAAAATTCGATGCGTCGCACGAAGTATTGCTTCTGCTGATCGAATTCCATGGTCATATTCACGATTTTCTTGGTGTCATCCGGGTCCGTGAGGGGCGTGGCCACGAAATCAATGTATCCGTACTCGCCATAGAGTTTCTTGTAGTTGTCGAGCGACTTGCGCACCTTCGCGGCCGAAAAAATGTCTCCTTCCTTCAGCGGAAATAAGCCCGGGCTCCGCAGGATATCGTTCCTGAAGACCAGCCCCTGATCCGGATCGGCGCTCCGGAAAGTCAGCTTGCCCATGCGATACTGCTCGCCCTCGTCAATCTTGATAACGATGTTCGTGGCTTTCCCACGCTTTCTGCCCACGCCGGGAAACGGACCTGGAATGCCCTTGCGATTCACCTCGACCGTTTTCAGGCTGGCGACGTTTACATCCACCTTGAAATAACCGTGGTCCTGATAGAGCCCGCGGATGCCCACCTCCATATCCTCGTCGAGCATGGGGCGGTCGAATGTCTTATGCGATATCGGGATGTTCGCGAAGTAAAGCGGAATCACGTAGGGGCGGTCGTGCCGCATGGTGCGAATGATCTTCCGGCTGGAAAAGGCCTTGTTTCCCTCGATGGTGATCGTCCCCACACGCACCTTCGGCCCTTCGTCAATATTAAAGACCAGCTTCACGGCGTTGGTTGCCGCGATGCGTTCGTAGGTTGGCTTCACGGTGGCGAACTGGTGCCCATGTTCGGCCAGCAGTCCCTTGATCACCACTTCGGCGCGCATGATGACGGTGGGATCAAACTGGCTTTCGACCACCAGGCCCACTTTCTTATCTTTATAGGCGTCAAGGATGTCCGATTCCGAAATGGATTTGTTTCCCCTGTACTCGATACGCCGAATGATAGGCCTCTCCGTGACAAAGAAGAGCAGGATTTTGCCGTTGGGCTGATCCGTGCTGTCTTCCACTTCGAGCCGGATATCCTCAAAGAAGTGCGTGTTCCAGAGCGCCTGGAAATCGCGCCGCACGGCATCCACGCTATAGGGGTCGCCAGGCCGCGAAAAAATGCGCGCCAGCAGGGTATCGCGCTGCACCCGGTGGTTGCCGATGAATTCAATGCGTTCGATGACGTAGGGGCTTGCGCCCGGCTCCCCGGTTTGCTGAGCGCAAAGGCTTTGGCCGCCGGCCAGGATGAGCAGAAACACAAATGCGAGGCTTTCGAATGCGCGCAGAAATATGCTTCCGCCGGCGGCCATAGCTCTGGTCAAGGCCGCAGTCCCCCGCCCAAGATTTTATGCTCCCCCGCCGGATCGCTCCCATCCAGCTCGCGCGTGTAGGATTCTTAGTGGGCCACCGGGGTTGCTTCCACCACGGGACGGAACGACAGGCCTTCGCCGGAAAGCAAAATTTCCAGCGTCGCGGGCCGCTGCAATCCCCCCTGGATGAGAGCTTCCGACAGTGGGTCTTCGACGTACTTCTGCAACGCGCGCCGGAGCGGCCGCGCGCCATAATTCCGATCGCTGCAAGTCTTTTCCAGAATCCACTGACGGGCCTCCGGTGTCATGGCGATCTGCACCTGACGGTGCACCAGCGTCTCATTAATCTGGCCCACCAGCAGGTCTATGATCAGCAACAGGTCGTTGTCCGTCAGCGAATTGAACAGAATCACTTCATCGAGCCGGTTCAGGAATTCGGGATTGAAAACTCTCTTGACCTCGCTCATCACCATGTCATCCTGGCTCTTGGCCGCCGCCAGTTCGTCTTCCGGCTGGAAACCAAGCCCCGATTGCTTCTGCAATTGCCGCGCGCCCAGGTTTGAAGTCATAATGATAATCGTGTTGCGGAAATCCACGGTGTTGCCCAGGCCATCGGTCAATTGCCCGTCCTCGAACACCTGCAAGAGAATATTGTAAACATCCGGATGTGCCTTTTCGATTTCGTCGAGCAGGATCACCGAATACGGAGTCCGGCGCACGCGTTCTGTCAATTGCCCGCCTTCTTCGTATCCCACGTATCCCGGAGGCGCGCCGATCAGCTTGGACACCGAGTGTTTCTCCATGTATTCGGACATATCAAAGCGTATCAGCGATTTCTCGCTGCCGAATAGGAACTCGGCGAGCCTTCGGGCCACTTCCGTCTTGCCCACACCGGTCGGCCCCAGAAACAGGAAGCACCCCACGGGGCGACCGGGCGCCTTCAAACCCGCGCGGCTACGGCGAATCGCCCGCGCCAGCGCCGTGATGGCCCTCTCCTGGCTGACGATGCGCCGATGCAATTCTTCTTCGATGCGCAGCAGCTTTTGCTGCTCGTCTTCCTTGATGGAGGTCACGGCGATGCCAGTCCACCGCGCCACCACCTCCTCGATGTCTTCGCGCGTCACCACGCCCGTCGAGGAATCGTCAATCTTCAGCTTTTCGCGCAGCGTCCGGAGATGCTCCTTTTCCTTGCGCTCTTCCTCGGAATAGAACCGCGCCTTTTCAAACTCGTGGTTGGCGATGGCCGTTTCCATCCGGTGGGTGATGAATTTCACCCGCTTCTGCACTTCGGCCACTTCCTCGGGAAGCATCGCCTGGCACAGCTTTACGCGCGAGCCGGCTTCATCGAGAAGATCAATGGCCTTGTCCGGCAGGAAGCGATCCGGGATGTAGCGGTTCGAAAGATACACGGCGTAACGAATGGCTTCGTCGGTGTAGCTCACGGCGTGGAATTTTTCGTAGCGGTCGCGCACACCCTGCAGCACGCGAATGGCTTCGTCCTCATTCGGCGCCGAAACCTTCACGGACTGGAAACGCCGCTCGAGTGAGCGGTCCTTTTCCACGGACTTGCGGTATTCTCCGGGCGTCGTCGCTCCGATGCACTGAATTTCGCCGCGGCTCAACGCCGGCTTCAGAATGTTCGCGGCATCGAGCGAGCCTTCCGCCGATCCAGCTCCCACCAGCGTGTGCAGCTCGTCGATGAACACGATCGCGTTCTGGCTCTCCATCAGTTCTTTCATGATGGTCTTCAGCCGTTCCTCGAACTGCCCGCGATACTTCGTTCCTGCGACAATCAGCGAAAGATCGAGCGAAAGGATGCGCTTGTCCGCCAGGAACGGCGGAACATCGCCGTCCGCGATGCGCTGCGCCAGGCCCTCGACGATGGCCGTCTTGCCCACGCCCGGTTCGCCGATCAGCACGGGATTGTTCTTCGTGCGCCGGCAAAGAATCTGGATGGCACGCTCCAGCTCGCGGTCCCGGCCCACCAGCGGATCGAGCTGACCCTCCATCGCTGATTGTGTAAGATCGCGGCTGAATTCAGCGAGCAGCGAAGCTTCCTTGGGGCGGTTCACGGGCACCTTCTCTCCCGCGCTGCGGACCAATTCCTCGCGCACGGCGGGAAGCCGCAATCCCCGTTCCAGCAGGATTTCGGCTCCAAACGATTTCTCCTCGCGCAGCACTCCCAACAGCAGGTGTTCCGTGCCCACGTGTTTGTGCCCCAGCCGCTCGGCTTCTTCCTGCGCGTAGCTGAGGATGCGCTTGCACTCCTGGCTGAGCGGAACTTCAACGGAAGTGGAGATGCGTTCCCGCACCGTGATGCGCGATTCGATCTCCTTGCGGATGGATTCGATGGACCCGTGTGTACGCAGAAAGCGGTTTGCCAGCGCCTTATCTTCGCGCAGCAGCCCAAGCAGCAAGTGCTCCGTTTCGATATAAGGGCTGCCGTACTGGCTGGCCTCATATCGCGCGAAAAAGATTACGCGCCGGGCCTTCTCTGTGTAACGTTCAAACACGTTTCACCCGCGCTCTCCTGGAGCCTGACCCCCGGCCCCCGCCATTCGTGCCGTCCGAGCCGCTTCACCGCCACGAAGTTCCGCCGCCGGCGCCAGTTTTCCGCGCTCCAAAATCAAAACGCGGTCCGCACGCCGCGCCAGCGAAAGATTGTGCGTTGCAACAATGGAAGTCAGATGATGGGACCGGTGAAGCCGTTGCATGAGTTCGAAAATGGTTCCTGCGCTCCGTTCGTCCAAATCTCCGGTCGGTTCGTCCGCCAGAAGCAAGGCCGGTTGATTCACCAGCGCCCGCGCTATTGCCACGCGCTGCTGCTCGCCTCCTGAAAGCTCCCCCGCGCACTGCCCCGCGCGGCCTTCCAGCCCCACTTCTTTCAGCCAATCCTCCGCCGCACCCAACGCCTCGCCGAGCGCCGTGCCTCGAACCAGCAAGGGCATGGCCACATTTTCCGCCGCCGTGAAATCCGGCAGCAGGTGGTGCCGCTGCCAAACGAAACCCACGCTCCGATTGCGATACTCCGCCAACTCTTGCTGTCCGAGCCGGCTGAGCGATTTCCCGGCGAAGTATACTTCACCGCTTGTCGGAGTGTCCAGCGCAGCGAGCAGGTGCAGAAGCGTGCTTTTCCCCGCGCCGGACGGACCCACGATCGCAATCATCTCGCCGGCTTCGATCGAGAAATCAATTCCCTGGAGCGGCGCGATTTCCTGCGAACCGGAGCGGAACGTTTTGGAAAGGGCTTCGGCGCGCAGGATTTCACCGGGATCGGGAACGGCCCCAAAACGGGAGTCGTCCATCACGCCTACACCCGGACTGGCTTGCCTCTCCATATCATATCTCCCACAATTTAGATGCCGAACTGCGAGCCGCCTATGTCCTTGTTTTTCATGCAACTAAATCTTTCGGGGAGTGGCGGTCGTCCAATCGATTTCCACTTTTTGCCCTCCGATTGCTCCCACCCTGCCGTGGCCTCCTCGTGCCACTTCTGCGCCTTCCCCTCTGAATCCGCGCTCGTTTAATTCTAACATGTCTCAGCAGTTGGTTGCTGCCGTCGTTCCAGCCAGCGGCCGAGAATTTATGATGCAGTTTTTTGAGGGAATCATCACCGCGGCCTACTCGAAGCGCAGAATTTCCACGGGCAGGATGCGCGCTGCGGAGCGCGCGGGAAGGATTGTCGCCGCCGTGCTGATGGCCAGGGCCGCCGCCGCGATCCAAATCACATCGAACGGGTTGGCATGGAAAGGGACAAAATCAATCGCGTACACCTGGGGATCAAGGGGAATCAGGCGCCACCGGTTGGCTATCCACGCGAACCCGTAGCCTGCCAGGAGCCCCGCGGCTGTTCCCGCAATACTAACCGCCAGGCCCTGCAGAACGAAAATTTTTCTCACTTGCGCGCGCCGCGCCCCCAGAGCCATCAGCACGGCGATATCTCGCGCGCGATCGGTCACCGTCATCGTGAGAACGACCAAAATATTCAATCCGGCGACGAATGTAATCAGCCCGATGAAAAGCGCGGTTACTAATTTTTCGAGGCTCAAGGCGCGGAATAGCGCGCGGTTTTCGTCCATCCAGGTGGTGACAGTGTAGCCCCTGCCGGCCCGCGCAAGAAGATCATCGGCCACCTCGCGCGCCTCATCCAGTTTCACAACTCTCACTTCCAGCAGGCTCACGACGTCGCCCACCCCCGCGAGCGCTTGCGCGGAAGCCAGTGTCACAAATCCCCAGTTCGCGTCGTAGTCATAAAACCCCGAATCGAAAATTCCGACGATCCGAAAACGCCGCGTGCGTGGAAGCATACCGAAGGGCGTCAAGTTTCCTTGCGGACTTGTCAGCGTCACATAATTGCCCGCGGAAATTCCCAAGTCCCCGGCCAGGATTCGCCCCACCACCAGGGCCGGGACGCCATCCGCATCGGGCGCAAAATTGTCCGCGCCGGCCGCCATGTGGCCGAGCGCCCCGCTCGCGCGCCGCTCGAGTTCCGGGTCCACGCCCTTCAGCACGATTCCGTGCGCCCGGCCACCAAACGACAAAAGCACCGTGTTGTAAATCGCAGGCTCGATCGAGCGCACTCCAGGAGTCCCGTCGAGCCGCGCCATTAACTCTCGGTAATCGCGGATTCCTTCCGGGCTTGTGGGCTTCAGGTTGACGTCCGCAGTCACGCCCAGCAGCCGAGTGCGGATGGCCTGGCGGAATCCCGTGTTCATGGCCAGCGCAATCACGAGGGTCGTCACGCCCGCCGCTACTCCCAGCACGGCCAGCAGCGTCACCATCCTGAGAACCGCCGGCCGGTTGGGCGACCGCAAATACCGTAGCGCCACCAGCCATTCGAAGCTCATAATTTTCTTTCTTTATCGGCTGGCGGACCGCCGGTCTGGGAAATATCCCCGGCTTGGTTCTCCGCTGACTCAGCGCGCAGCAGCGGAAACAGAATCACTTCGCGGATGGCGTGCGAATCCGTTAGCAGCATCACCAAACGGTCAATTCCGACCCCCTCGCCCGCCGTGGGCGGCAGGCCGTGGCTGAGGGCGCGAATATAATCCGTATCCACTTCCTTGGGCGCATCCTGCCCGCCCTTTTCCACCTGTGCCTGGAATCGCCGCTCCTGTTCCCCGGGATCGTTCAGCTCCGAAAAGCCGTTCGCGATTTCCATTCCCGCGACGAACAATTCGAACCGCTCTGCGAGCGACCGATCGTCCGCCCGCCGCTTCGCTAGCGGCGATATCTCGCTCGGAAAGTCGTAAATGAATGTCGGCTGGATCAAGTGGCGCTCGGCGACGGCTTCGAAAAGCTCTCCCGTCAATTCACCATCAGACAGGTTTCCGGCATCAGCAATGGGATCGGCGCCCTGAGACCGTGCATACGCATTGTAGCGTTCCGCAATGGCCCGCGCGCCTCCCGGCGCGGCAAGTTCGGCCGGCTCGGGCGCCGCGCCCGCTGCGGCAGGCCAGAAATTCCGGATTGCCTCGCGCATGGAGAAGCGCTCGAATTTGCTGAAATCAATCTCGCGCTCGCCATATTTTATTTTCGCGCTGCCGCAGACTTTCTCCGCCAGCCCGCGAAATAATTCTTTGGTCAGGTCCATCAGTTCCTTGTAGTCGCTGTACGCCTGATAGAACTCGAGCATGGTGAATTCGGGCTGGTGGATGGCGTCAATCCCCTCGTTGCGGAAATTCCGGTTGATTTCATATACCCTGTCAAGCCCTCCCACCACTAGTCGCTTCAGGTACAGCTCCGGCGCAATCCGCAGATAGAGGTCCATATCGAACGTGTTGTGGTGTGTCACGAATGGCCGCGCCGTGGCCCCGCCGGGTATCGGGTGCATCATGGGCGTTTCCACTTCCACGTAGCCGCGCTCGTCGAAAAAGCGGCGCAGTGCGCGGATGATTTGCGCGCGCCGAAGGAATATCTCGCGCGCGCGTTCGTTCACGATAAGGTCGAGATACCTGCGGCGGTAGCGCGTTTCGATGTCCGCCAGACCATGCCATTTTTCCGGCAGAGGCAGCAGCGCCTTGTTCAGTAGTTCCAGTCGGTCGGCCCAGATGGTCAGCTCATTGGTCTTGGTCCGGAAGAGATGGCCGGAGATGCCAATGATATCGCCTAAGTCCAAGAGCTCGAAGAGCTTATAAGCTTGCTCGCCCACGGCGTCCAACTTGACGTACACCTGCACCCGCGTCCCATCACCCAATATGTGAGCGAACGAGGCCTTCCCGTGTGGCCGCAACGCGACGATACGTCCCGCCACGCGCACTTCCACGCGCTCGGCGGAAAGCTGCACCGCCGTCCGCTCCCCGAACTCCTCCAGGATCCGCTTCGGCGTGTGCGTCCAGTTAAACTTATGAGGGTAGGGAGCGTGGCCCAAGGCCTGGATTTCGCTCAGCTTCTTGCGGCGTTGATGGAACTGGTCGAGGGGTTCAAATTCCAACGGGACAATCCTTTCCGGGGCCTCTCTCAAGGGCCTTTCCGGCAGGCTGGGCGGCAGTATAGCGGGCGCTTCAGAGAGGCGTCAAGAAAACCCCTTGCCTTGCCGAAGCGGTGGTATACTGCCCGGCACCTTGGGGGGAAGTAGTGTCATTTCGGCTCAGTAGTATCAAAGCGGTGTCCTCTGCGCCGCGACGCAAGGTCTCGGACGACTGGTTCACGGCTCTGCCGCGGGACAAGAACGCGCTTTTCGATACCGTGATCCGCCGCTGGGAATGTTCCTACGCCATGATGAGCGTGGCCTTGGACGACGCTCTTTCCATGCGCGCCCGCGGTCTGCTGGTTTCCGCGCGCCAACAACTTCCCATTGCCGCTGATCTTCTGGAACGCTTGGCGGTTGTGCTGATTTCCTTCTGTGATGTGGTTTCCCTGCGCGGCCGGAATGTCATAGAAATTCCCCCCGTCGAACCCTTGAATGCCAAGTTCTTTCGCGGCCATACGGGACAGACTGCTGCTTCCTGGAATGGGCTTCTTCATTATGTGCTTTTCGGCGACCGCTATCGCTTTCTGCAGAAGCTTCGTATTCTTTCCGACACCATCGAGCAGCTCCGCCACGAATTCAGCGATGCTGCCGGTGAAGTTGCGCGGGGCATGTCCATTCGCCCCGGTACGTGCTGGGATTCCTTCGATGCGCTTCACTATGATTTCAACACATGCCTGCGCGAAGCCGAAGTCCTTTTGAAATGCTTCCTGCGCGCTCTCCCGGCGGAGCAGTTGCTCGCCTTCGCCGCCGAATTGGACGCTCCTCCCGAACTGAAGCGCGCGCGCGTGCGCCAGCGCGCCTTCAGCGCCTCGGCTTAATCTCGATTCCTTGCTCTTTGACGGCTGATTTCAAACCGGACCCGCAGCGAAGACTCACAATGTTGCGGGCACCTCACTTGATGTGCCCCCGGCCGCCGGCACGTAACATTTCAATGTGTAGTCCATCACCATGCGATCGGCGTTGAACCGCCAGCCCAGCGTCCGTATCGTCCGCTTCATGCGCTTGATCCAGCCGCGTGGCAAGCCGTCGCGGTCGCGCTGATAGTAAAGAGGAATCACTTCCTCGCCGAGCGTCCGGTACAAATCCTCTCCATCGCGGGCGTCATGAAGATTCACATTGGAATGAGTTCTCCCGGTTCCAATAGCGAAGCCGTTGAGGCCGTCGTAGGCCTCTGCCCACCAGCCATCCAGCACGGAGAGATTCAGGCCGCCGTTGAGCACCACCTTCTGGCCGCTCGTGCCCGAGGCCTCCAGCGGCCGCCGGGGATTGTTCAGCCACACGTCAACGCCCTGGACAAAATGGCGTCCGACATTGATGTCGTAGTCCTCGACAAAGACGAATTTGTCCGCGAACTTCGGATCGCGCGTCATCTCCGCAATTTGCTGGAGTACGCGCTTGCCGGGATCGTCGTGCGGGTGGGCTTTCCCGGCGAAAACGAACTGCACGGGGCGCTTGGGGTCATTCACCATCGAAGCCAGCCTTTCGATGTTCGCGAGAATCAAATCGGCCCTTTTGTACGTGGCAAAGCGGCGCGCGAATCCCACGGTCAGCGCATCCAGGCTCAGCACGCGGCCGAGTCTTCGCACCACTTCCTGCGGCTCGCCGCGATGCTCGGCCTGCTCCACCGAGCGCAGGCGCACGAATTCCAGAAGCCGTGATTTCAAGCTGAGATGCGTCTCCCATAGTTCCCCGTCATCCACGTTCTCAACTCCCTCCCAGGTTTCCGGATGGCTGCTCCGCTCGTGCCAGCCAATCCCCAGGTGACGGTCATACAACCGGAACATTTGCGGGGCGAGCCACGAAGGGGCATGCACGCCATTCGTGATGTGCCCGATGGGAACTTCGTCTTCCGGCTTGCCGGGATACAGCCCCGTCCACATCGCGCGCGACACCTCGCCGTGAAGGGACGAAACGGCATTGGCTCGGCGCGCGAGCTTCAGGCCCAGGACGGTCATGCAGAACTCCTCGCCATCGTTTGCGGGGTTCACCCGTCCCAGCCCCATCAGCCTTTCGAGCGAAAGACCCAGTGCCTCGCGGAGCGGCCCCAGGTGCTCCTCGATGAGGCTGGCGCTGAACCGGTCATGGCCCGCGGGCACCGGCGTATGAGTGGTGAAGACCACTTCACGGGAAACGCTGGGTACGGCCTCGTCGAAGCTGATGCCTTCATCCAGCATGCGATTGCCAATCGCTTCGAGCACGGCAAAGCCACTGTGTCCTTCGTTGAGGTGAAGGACGCCGGGAGTGACACCCATCGCTTTCAAAGCGCGGAAGCCTCCCACGCCCAGCAGCAATTCCTGGCGAATGCGGACGCGCCCGTCTCCGCCGTAGAGGCGTGAAGTAAGTTCGAGGTCCTCGGGAGCATTGCCTTCCACGTTTGAATCGAGCAGCAGCAGGTCGCAGCGTCCCACTTTCATGCGCCAGACCTTCGCGCGGATCAAGCCGCTGCGCGTTTCGATGTGCACCATCACGGCTTCGCCGTTCGCGCCGATGGCCGGCTCCATGGGCATCTGGATGATGTCCGTCTGGATGTATTCCTCCTGCTGCCAGCCGTTGTTGTCGAGGCGCTGCCGGAAATATCCCTGGCTGTAAAACAAGCCGACACCGATCAGTGGAATGTCCAGATCGGAAGCGCTCTTGATGTGGTCGCCGGCGAGGATGCCCAGTCCGCCGGAATATATCGGAATGGACCCGTGCAACCCGAATTCAGCCGAGAAATACGCCACCGGACGCGGGCGTAAAACGCCTGCATGTCTCGCTCCCCATGTACGGGTAGCCTCGAGATATTCCCGCTGGCGGCGGTAGGCATAGTTAATCCGGCTATGAAGCGCCAGTTCTCCAGCGCGGCGTTCGATTCGCGCGAGCGGTATCCCCGCCAATAGCGAGATGGGATTATGGTTAAGCTGCCTCCAGGCCGTCGGGTCGAGGTCGCGGAACAGGCTGGAGGAATCGTGGTCCCAGCTCCACCACAAGTTGCGCGCCAGCGTCCAAAGCCTTTCCTGAACAGGAGCAATAAAGCGGTCCACCGTGCGGGCCTCGCTCACCACGGGCGCGACCTCCGCGGCGGCTTCCACCAGCATCCGAATCTCGTCCTCGCGGAAGACACGAGCCTCGACCGTTTGCACCACAAGAACGCCCTGGAGAACGCCCTGATCAATGAGGGGAACACCGAGGAACGATTGGTAAGGATCTTCACCGGCTTCACTGAAATATTTGAAGCGTGGATGGTTTCTCGCCTGTTCCACGGCCACCGGGCGTACCTGTTCGGCAACCAGGCCTGCGAGTCCTTCGTGCAGCGCGAGACGAAGCTTCCCTATGCATTGAGGGCGAAGCCCGAGCGTCGCGGCCAGCACCAAATTGGCGCGATCCGGCTCCAGCAAATACGCCGAGCACACATCAGTCTTAAACCGTTTGGCAATCAAGGCGACCACGTTCATCAGGGTCTCGGCCGGCTTGCCGCCTCCCTTTGTGAGATTGCCGATTTCCTCCATCGTCAGGACGTGGCTGGCTTCGCGCTCCTGTGCGGTTTTGCTCACGTTTTGGCCTCTTTCGTCGGGGTCCCTCTCATCGCTCTGCTCCGATAGCAGGTTGTGAAGGCCACAAATGTGCAAATTCGTGGCCGGTCGGCGGCTCGATCACGCAGACCTTAAACCAGCAATTATTAGGAATTGTGAGGCAACTTGCAACAGCTCGATGCGGGGAATCGCTCGGGCGCAGCCGTCCCGCGAGCGCCCATCCTGGCTAAGGACCGATGCTTTCCCGGATTTACGCGGAGAGGAACGGCTTCCATCGTTCGAGCATCACCCGCAGTTCCGCGATCTCTTCCGCGCGCAATCGTGGAAGTGGCGGACGCACCGGCCCTGCCGCAAGGCCGGCAAGGTTCATCATTTCCTTCATCACAGAAACCTCGTAGCCCTTTCTTCGGGCGCGAAAAGCATAGAGCGGAGTCACATAGTCATTCATAAGCCGCCCAAGCGCCTGCATATTTCCGGCGGAAGCGGTCTCATGCAGCTCGAGAGAAAGTTTCGGAGCCACCGTGGCGATGCTCGATGTGTACGTTCGAATCCCGATGCTGTAGTAGGCAGGCACGCGATCGTCGCCGGCGCCGCCGATCCAATAGAGCCGGTTGCCGACACGCTCGATGATTTGATGATATCGCTGCACGTCGCCCTGGCCGTCTTTCCATCCCATTAGCGTGGGAATTGTCTCGGCCAGCCGCGCAACCCACTCCGGCCCCGGGTTGACCCAATCGCGGCTATAAACGAAAAGTCCCAGCGAAGTCGCGCGCCCAATCGCCGCGTAGTATTCCGCAAGGCCGTTCTCGTCCGCGTTCGGATAATAGGGAGGCAGAGCCAGGATCGCGTCCGCGCCGGCCCGCGCCGATTGTTGGGCCAGCTCGGCGCCTATGCGCGCGTTGAATCCCGTCCCGGCGATCACCGGAACCCGCCCGCGCACCTCCTCGACGACAGCTTTCACAACCTCGCGATGCTCTTCCGGCGAGAGAGAGTACATTTCGCCCGTGCCGCCCGCAGCCACCACTGCACTCACCGGATGCGCCAGCAGCTTCTGAAGGTTTTTCCTCAGTCCGGGAATATCGAGCGACAGGTCGGATTGAAAGGGGGTGACCGGAAACGCAATCACGCCACGCAGCTTGCCGCAAACTTCTTCAGGTTTCATTTTCACCAGCGCGGGAGAATGCGCCTCCAATTGGGATCCACATGCTTCCTCATTTCCGCTTCATCATCCCGCTTGCGGTAGGGACATTTCGCATAGCGCTCCCGGCCGCGCGCCAGCTGATCATAGTCCAGCTCCACGCCAAGGCCCGGCTTTTCCGGGATTCGAACGCAACCATCCACGATGGGCACTCGACCGCCCGCTACGACCTCATCCTTTTCCGATTGCCAGGGATAATGTGTATCACACGCATAAGTCAGATGGGGCGTGGCGGCGGCCGCGTGAGCCATAGCCATCAGCGAAACTCCCAGATGCGTGTTCGAGTGCATGGAAAGCCCCAGCCCAAAAGTTCGGCAGACTTTGCCAAGATGCTGCATCTGCTGCAAGCCGCCCCAGTAGTGAGGATCGGAGAGCACGATCTGCACTGCGTCTGTTCTCACCGCCTCCGGGATATCGGCGAACGACGTCACGGCAACATTGCTCGCAAGGGGTGTGCTTACGCCCGATGCAAGCAGTTTAGCGCGCGTCTGCGCCATGCCATCGATGCTTGCGGCTGGATCCTCCAGATAGCCGCTGCCGCTTAGCTCTTTCGCGAGAGATTGGCCCACATGCACGGATGTCTTGACCGACCACGCGCCGTTGGGGTCCATGCGCAGCGGCACACCCGCTCCGAACTTGGCGCGCAGTTGCCGCATCGTCTCGATTTCCATCTCGGGATCGAGAACCCCCGCCTTCAATTTGATGTCGCGAAATCCGTATTTCGCTATCATCTGTTCGGCCTGCTTGACCATCGCTTCAGGAGTCAGAGCCCCCCCGTAGTCGTCGCTCCGAGCGTCCGCGCCTTCTCCGCCTCCTCCGGCGTGCTTGTAGAAAAGGTACGCGGAGAAGAGAACCGCGTCGCGGACCCTGCCGCCAAGAATGTCGCACGCCGGCTTACCTGCCGACTTGCCGATCAAATCCACGCAGGCAATTTCAATGGCCGAGTAGAGCCGGAGCGAGGCGTCCAGAGGATTCTCGCCCGGCACATAAAATGTCTGCGACCGATCGATGCTCGATCCCCTCGGCTTGTCCTCGATCATGGGCATGAGTTCGCCAGCCAGGCGGTAAGCATCGCGGCCGACAACTCGGGATCGCAGGGCCTCAAATCCCGCCGCGATGGCGTCGCCGCCGTGCGTCTCGCTGATTCCGGTCACGCCGTCTTCGCTCTTGATTTCCAGAATCGTCCTCAAGGCGTAAGGCGCGTGGAGGCCGTAGGAGCTGCGCAGCGGAGGATCCGCGATAGCAATCGAGTGCACGCGCATTTCAACGATTTTCATGCGAGCCTACCGCTACACGGAACTCGAAAACTCGGCGCTCATATTATAGGCATCCTCGCGGAAATGTCCCCTCGATTCGCGCTCGATGAGGGGACGCCCCGCATTTCCGCGTGGTATCCTCAACCGGAATCCGTATCCTGAATCAGCAAAGCGAGAGTGGAATCATGCAAATCGATGGCGGCAGTATTCTGGGAGCGGAGACAAGCAAATCGGGCGCCGTAACATTTCTCGCCCACGACCCCGCTTCGGGCCGCGCACTCGACCCCGTTTTCCATGAGGCCACGGATGCGGAGGCGGCCAAGGCGGTCGAGCTGGCTGCGGAGGCTTTCCTTTCCTATCGCAAAAAATCTCCCGATGCCGTCGCACATTTTCTCGAGGCGATTGCGGACGGCCTCGAGCGCCTGGGCGCGGAACTGATTGCCCGCGCAAATTCCGAGACCGCGCTTCCCGAACCGCGCCTCATTTCCGAGCGTGGCCGCACCACCGGCCAATTGCGTATGTTCGCCGCCCTCGTACGCGAGGGTTCCTGGGTGGACGCGCGAATTGACCGCGCGGACCCTGCACGCAAGCCATCCCCAAAGCCCGACCTGCGCAGAATGTTAGTTCCGCTGGGACCGGTGGTCGTCTTCGGCGCCAGCAATTTTCCTCTGGCCTATTCCGTTTGCGGGGGCGACACAGCCTCGGCCTTAGCGGCGGGCAATCCCGTCGTCGTCAAAGGGCATCCTGCCCACCCCGGCACTTCCGAACTCACGGCTCGCGTTGTGCAGCAGGCGGTTCGAAGCTGCGGGATGCCTGCGGGCGTATTTTCCATGCTGCAAGGAGCGAGACCGGAGTTAAGCATCGCGCTCGTTCGCCATCCCCTGGCAAAAGCCGTGGGCTTCACTGGCTCCTTACAAGCAGGCCGGGCGCTCTTTGACGCGGCGGCAAGCCGACCCTCGCCGATCCCTGTGTTCGCCGAGATGGGCAGCCTTAATCCGGTTTTTGTCCTTCCCGGCGCTCTCAAAGCGCACGCCGCCGAGATTGCCGAAAGCCTTTCAAAATCGGTGACCTCGGGAGTGGGCCAGTTCTGCACCAAGCCCGGACAGATCGCCGGCCTGCGCAGTCCTGCATTCGAGGCCTTCGTCGAGCGCCTCGGCGCTCTCGTCTCCTCCGCGCCCGTCGGAACGATGCTGCACGCCGGAATCGCCGAGCGCTACCGCGCGGGATTCTCCGAGCGCTCGGGCTCCAGAGGCGTGCATCTCGCCGCCGACGCTCCTCCCACCCCGCGCGGAACGACCGAGACGCTGGTTCCCTCCGCCGTGTTTGTTACCGGCGCGCAATCTTTTCTCGACGATTCCAAGTTGCGCGAGGAGCTTTTCGGTCCGGCCACGCTCGCCACCGTCTGCGATTCCCGCGAAGATTTGGAAAGCGTCGCACGCAAACTTGCGGGGCAGCTCACCGTCACCATCCATGCCAGCGAGGACGACCTGCGCGAGTACGCCTCGTTGCTGGACATTCTTCGCGAGAAGGCCGGGCGCCTGATTTTTGGAGGCGTGCCCACTGGAGTCGAAGTCGTGCCAGCCATGCAGCATGGCGGGCCTTATCCGGCTACCACGGATTCGCGGTTTACATCTGTGGGTACAGCGGCCATTCTGCGCTTCGTGCGGCCCGTCTGTTACCAGAATTTTCCGCACGAGTGGCTGCCCGCGGAACTCAAAAACGAAAACCCGCGCGGCATTCTCCGGCTCGTGGACGGCAAATGGACGCGCGCGCCGTTCGCGGATCCTAGTTGACGCGCGAAAGAAGGCGCGAAATTCTCGCATTTTGATATGCCGCAAGGAAAGCCAACTCGTCGCATCACCACCGAGCGCCCCCTCAACCGATTCTTCCGCAAGCTCGGCCGAATTATGCTGGCAATCGTGCTGGATGTGCTCTCCGTGGGCACCCTCTTCGACAAAAGTCGCGCGCGCTACTGGCAAGCCGTGCCTTTCCGCCGCTTGTCGGCATTGCTTTACGGAGTATTCTGCTTTTTCAGCGCAACCGGATTCCTTCTGGACCTCTTTAGCTGGTATCGGTTCCCGGAATGGGGTGTGCTTCTCTTCTCCGGTCTGATTGCCGCGAACGCCGTCGTCTTTTTCGTCATCGTATTGCGCCGCCGGTTCTCGCTTCTTCCCGTATTCGCCGTATTGGTAGCGCTGGCATATCATCTGCCAGGATGGTTACCGAGAATCCCTCAGATTCCCCTTCCCTCGGCCGCGCGCCAACGGATCGGCTTTGACGCCTTCGGTATCATGCTGGCGCTTATGTTGGGAAGGCGGAGCTACGATAGGTTCATTAATACGGAAGGCGCGGAACAAGTTCGCGCGCGCACGGAGCTGGAGCTGGCGCATGGCATTCAGCAAACGCTGGTCCCTCCGATTCGCCACGCCGAGAAGGCATTTGAGGCTTACGGGATCAGCTTGCCCAGCGAAGATGTGGGCGGCGATCTCGTGGACCTGATTCCCGCCGGCCCCGGCTGGCTCGCGTGCATTACCGACGTCTCCGGGCATGGCATTCCGGCGGGCGTCCTGATGGGAAATTTGAAGACGGCGCTCCGCTTGGAATGCGCCGAGCGTCAGCCGCTTGCGCGCATGATGGACGCCATCAACGATGTTCTCCCGGCAGTAAAAGGGCCGGAAATGTACGCCACATTCGCAGGCCTGCTTTTCACCGGAGTGGGCGAGGCCGAGTTTCTGATCGCAGGTCATCCGCCGATTCTTCATTACCGCGTCGCGACGAATCGAATCGAGCGCCTCGCCATGCAACAATTCCCGCTGGGCCTGATGGCCGAGGGCCGCTACGCTTCCGCGTCCGTTCGTTGCGAGGCGGGCGATTTGTTCGTCCTGGTCAGCGACGGCATCGTCGAAGCCGAGGACTCTACCGGCGTGGAATTCGGCATCGAAGGCATCGAGCGTCTATTAAATGACTGTGGCAGGTCGCCTCTGAAAGAAATCGCGGACGTCCTGCTCGCGAAATTGGAAGCCTTCGGCCCTCGCGTCGATGACCAAACTCTCCTGCTCATTCGCATCCAATAGCGAGCTATGCCCGGTTGATGACGCTGGCTACGCAGCCCGCGCCGAAGCCGTTATCAATGTTCACCACGCTCACGTTCGAAGCGCAACTGTTCAGCATGCCCAGCAGCGCCGCCACCCCGCCGAAACTCGCTCCGTAACCTGTGCTCGTGGGCACGGCGATCACCGGCGCGGCCACCATTCCCGCCACCACGCTCGGCAGTGCACCCTCCATCCCCGCCACGCACACGATCACGCGCGCCTCGGCGAGCTTCCGGCGGTGCTCGAGCAGCCGGTGCAATCCGGCCACTCCCACGTCGTAGATGGCCTCGGCGCAATTGCCCATCGTGCGCGCCGTCACCAGCGCCTCTTCGGCCACGGGAATGTCGCTCGTGCCCGCCGTGACCACCAGGATCAGCCCCTTGCCGTGTATCGTGCGGCTGCGCTCGATCGAAATTGCGCCTGAAAGCTCGTGAAACTTCGCCGCGCGCGCCAGCTTCTTCACGGCGGCGAAAATCCTCCGGTCGGCGCGCGTAATAAGGATATTGTCGGACGCGCTCGCGCGCAGCATCCCGCGGACGATTCCGGCCACCTGCTCGCGAGTTTTCCCGCGCGCGAATACCACCTCGGGGTAACCTTGCCGCAGCGCGCGATGGTGATCAATCTTCGCGAAGCCCAGGTCTTCATACGGGAGCTGGCGCAGCCGCTCAATGGCGCGATCGACAGGCAGTTCACCGCGCCTCACCCCCTCGAGCAACTTCCGGATGTCGCCTTCGTCCATCAATCTCCTTCCGCTGTCGCCGCATTCTAACATTCCTTGGCGAACAGTCCTTGCGCTTCCATCGAGGCAACCTGTGTTACAGTTTTTCCCGGGCGGGCGCCGTGCCCCCACCGTCACGGACGCCCCGTTTTGATAGAAAATCTCTTGGAGGCGCAGCTATGTGGCTTATCTGGACCATCCTGATCGGCATTCTCGCCGGCTATCTCGCGGGCCAGCTCGTTAAAGGGCATGGCATGGGCATCGGTATTGACCTGCTCGTCGGCATCGTGGGTTCTGTCCTCGGTGGCTTTGTCTTCGGATTGCTGGGGCTGGGAGCCTATGGACTGATCGGACGGCTGGTGATGGCCGTCGTGGGAGCCGTGCTCCTGCTGCTGATCGTTCGCGCTCTGAAGCGCGCTTAAGCCGGGCAGGGGCGCGCCCGCGAGGCCTGTAGCTTTGGTGTTCTGTGTAGGGCACCCGCCGCGGCGGGCTGGGCCCGCGTTCAGCTTCTTCCCATGGCCAAAACCAATGGCAGCATCATCACGGTCGGCATCACCGGCGCGAGCGGCGCCATTTACGGCCAGACCATCCTGCGCATGCTCGAGGCCGACCTGCGCGTTCGCCACATCTACTTCATCGCCACCGACGCCGGTTTGCGGCTCCTCGCCACGGAGCTCGGCATTGTCGCCCCGGACGGCAAAAAGCTCGCATCGCTTCTCACCGGCACGGCCGCGAAAAAAATCGAATGCCTCCCGAATAAGGACGTCGGCGCGAGCATCGCTTCCGGCAGCGCTGTCGCGGACGCCATGATCGTCGCGCCCTGCTCGGCGGGCGCCCTCGGCGCGATTGCGAGCGGCATCGCTGACGATCTTCTCGCGCGCGCCGCGGACGTTTGCCTGAAGGAGCGCCGCCCGCTCGTCCTCTGCCTTCGGGAAACACCGCTCAATCGCATTCATCTCGAAAATATGCTGCGTCTGCACGATGCCGGCGCGACGATCATGCCCGCCATGCCCGCGTTCTACTACAGCCCGAAAGGCATCAGCGATGTCGTCGAGCAGTACGCGTGCCGCGTGCTCGCCCAAATCGGCCTGCCGCAGCCGAAACAGTACCGCTGGAAAGGTAAGCCCTAACGCTTTTGCCACGGAGACACAGAGGCACAGAGAAATGAAATCTCTTCACCGAGCGACGCACAAAGGAAGAAATATTTGCGGGTTTCTCCGTGTCTCTGTGACTCGGTGGCCAGTCCGGCCGTGACGAAATCCCGCATGCGCACGGTGCTCGATATGATCAAGTTCGAGCACTCCATATTTGCGCTGCCGTTCGCGCTCGTGGGCGCGCTGCTTGCCGCGCGCGCGGGCGGCGGCCTGCCTTCCTGGCGGCAAATTCTGTGGATCGTCGTCGCCATGGTGGGCGCGCGCTCCGCCGCCATGACCATGAACCGCATCGCCGACGTCGAATATGACCGCCGCAACCCACGCACCGCCAACCGCGCACTTCCCGCCAGCCGGCTCTCGCTGGGTTTCGCTTGGGCGTTCACCTTCGCCGCTTCGGCCGTGCTCGTGCTGGCGGCATGGCAATTGAACCGGCTCGCGCTCGAACTTTCTCCCGTGGCGCTCGCGCTCCTGTTTCTTTATTCCTATACGAAGCGATTTACGGCCTGGTCGCACTTCGTCCTCGGCTTCTGCCTGGGCATTTCCCCCGCGGCGGCATGGATTGCCATTCGCGGCTCGCTCGACGGGCGCATTCTGATTCTCTCCGCCGCAGTCACGCTCTGGGTCGGCGGGCTTCGACGTGCTCTACGCCTGCCAGGACGTGGAATTCGACCGCGCCGCCGGGCTGCACTCGATTCCAAGAAAATTCGGCATCGCGCGGGCGCTCTCGATCGCGCGCGCGATGCACGCCGCGATGGTCGCGCTGGTGATTTGGCTGGCCTGGACCTTCCATCTCGCATGGCCTGCGTGGGCTGGAATCGCCGTAGTCGCCGCCCTTTTGGCCTACGAACATTCGCTCGTGAAGCCCAACGACCTGAGCAAAATGAATGCTGCGTTTTTCACCGTGAATGGCTATATTAGTTTGTTGTTCCTGCTGTTCTGGGGCGCTGCTGTGATGGTGGCACGGCCATGAGATTAGAGACGGCGTGGCGCAAGCTCTTGACGGCAGCAATATGTTGCCTTCCCGGTGCGAATTGGTCGTTTGCGGCGCCGCAAAAGCCAACGTGCAAGGGCAACAAACGACTGGTGGGCGATTGTTTCATGGTCCACGGCCGCATGCAGGCCGGAAACGGCACTCCCTCCGTTCGAATTTGGCGCGTGGGGACCAAGCGAATGCTCGGCGTGCCGGAGGTGCCCGTGGACGGCGACCCGGATGTCGCGTCGCTGCCACATGTGATTTATGAGACCAACATTCTCGATCAGGCTGTGTTTGCAGATTTCGTTGTTTGCCCGCTAACCAAGGAAAAACCGGGCGAAATGCAGATGGTTTGTGTGGAATCGGCAACGCATCTGGTTCTGTCGGGCGCGTGGCCACAGAAGAAGGAGCAGTGAGAACAGCACCGTGAGCGCACAACTCCAAATCTCCGACGCGCGGCTCGAACCCATCGCGGGGAAAATTCTCGCGGGCGAGCGTCTCAACGGCGCCGACGGCCTCACGCTCTTCCGGTCGCACGACCTGCTCGCCCTCGGCTGGCTCGCGAACCACGTACGCGAGCGGCGCCACGGCAACGTCTGCTACTTCAACGTCAACCGGCACATCAATCCCACGAACGTCTGCGTCGCTCACTGCAAGCTGTGCGCATTCGGGCGCTCGCCCGACGCGCCGGGCGCGTACACCTTTGCGCTCGACGAAGTTTTCGAGCGCGCGGCCGCAGGCGTGGCCGAAGGCGCCACGGAATTTCACATCGTCGGCGGGCTGCATCCCGATCTCCCCTTCGACTACTATCTCGATTTAATTCGCGGCTTGAAGCAGCGCTTCCCGCACGTTCACTTGAAGGCCTTCACGATGGTCGAGGTGCACTACTACGCGCGCATTTCGAAACTTTCGATTCGCGAAACGCTCCTGAAAATGAAGGAAGCGGGCGTGGACTCACTGCCCGGCGGCGGCGCGGAAATTTTCCATCCGCGCGTGCGGAAAATCATCTGCGATCACAAAGTGAGCGGCCAGATGTGGCTGCAAATCGCGCGCACCGCGCACGAGATCGGCCTGCGCTCGAACGCCACCATGCTCTATGGCCACGTCGAAACCATCGAGGAGCGCGTGGACCATCTGCTCCGGCTGCGCGAGACGCAGGATATCTCACACGGATTCGTCGCCTTCATCCCGCTCGCGTTTCACCCCGCGAATACGGCGCTTTCGCATCTGCCCAAACCCACCGGCTTCGACGACCTCAAGACCATGGCTGTCTCGCGGCTGCTGCTCGATAATTTCGATCACATCAAGGCCTACTGGATCATGCTCACGCCGAGGATCGCGCAGATCGCGCTGCGATTCGGCGCCAACGATCTCGACGGCACCGTCGCCGAGGAAAAAATCTACCACGACGCCGGCGCGACCACGCCCGAGCGCCTCACGCGCGCCGAACTCGAGCGCCTGATTCGCGCCGCCGGGCGCGTTCCCGTCGAGCGCGACACGCTCTACAATCCCGTGGATCGCTCGAAGATGCCGCCGGTCACACTCCCGCTGGCGCGCCCCGGAGACGGTTTCATCCCCGCCAGCTCGCTTACTCTCTGAAGAGTTGGAACGCGTTCTTCAGAAGTTGAATCTGTAACCCAAAATCATCTTTGCGATCAAATGATCCGTCGCGGCGGTCACCCCCACGCCAAGCCCGAAATTAATCTCCCACTGCGGCGCGACATTCAAATCAATGGCGGGGAAAATCTGCTGTTGCTGCTGTGAAATCGCGTCAAATCCCGTGACGGGGCCAACCGAGCCGTAATACTCGAGCCCGCCGGCAATCTTCGGAGTGAAATCGTAGCTGAACTTGAAATTCGGCGAAAAGACCACTCCCTGGTTCACACTTTGGCCGTGGAACGAGCGGTCGAGCGTCGGGTTGATGGACCAATACCATCGCCGAATCTTTTGATCCACGATCGGGCGAATTTCCCACGTCCACGTGTCCACGGAAAACTGCCGCCGCTGGTAGCCGATCTCATTCGAAATGCTGACGCCCACCGGCCAGTGCCATCGTGCGGGGATGGCGACGCGCGGCCGGATATGGTCGCCCACCCATTGCCACCCCTGACCCGAGCGCGCGGACGCGAAAATGTAAAAGCCGGTCTCGAACCAGTCGGTGAAGCCGTGCGTGATTTCGATTGTTTCGTGTTCGGCGTGGTTGGTCGGATAGAGGCCGTCGGCCATTGTCTTGGAGCCGTCGATCGTGAAGTTGCTGTGGAGTTCGACCATCGTGTGGCCGGGATCGACGAGTTCCGATCCATACACCTGGATTTCGTAGTTGTCCTGCGCCGCCGCCGGGACCGCCAGAGCGATCCGGCCTGCGAACATCGCCAAGAAGAGGAGGCCGGCGCGCCAGTCCATTCGGAGAGCCTCCTCAGGCGTGCGGGTGGGCCTTGTCGTAGACCGCCATCAATTGCTGGATGCTCGCCTGGGTGTAGCGCTGCGTGGTGGAAAGCGAGACGTGGCCGAGAAGCTCCTGTATGGCGCGCAGGTCCGCGCCGTCGGCCAGCAGGTGCGTGGCAAAGGCGTGCCGCAGCGAATGGGGATGAATGTCCCAATTGATGTTGTTCAGCCGCCCATATTTCTTCACGAGCGAGCGCACGGAATGGGTCGTCAGGCGTCCCCCGAGATGATTCAGGAAGACGGCCTCCGGATCGGGCTTCGTCCGCGGATGGGCCAGAATTTTCGCGCGCACTGGCCAGTAGGCCTCCAGCGCCTCTTGCGCCTCCCCGCCGTAGGGCACCACGCGCTCCTTGCGGCCCTTCCCCAGCACGCGCAGCATCTGCCCATGCCGGTCCACGCTTCCCACATCGAGGCCCACAAGCTCGCTCACGCGCACGCCGGAGGCGTAGAGCAATTCGAGAATGGCGCGGTCGCGCTTCAGGATCACCCGTTCTTCCTCCAGGGATTTCAGCGTACGCGGGCGCTTCCGTCCGGATTTTCTCGCGGCCGGGTCTCTTGCCAGACTGTCGAGAAAGGCGTTCAGCTCGTCCGCGGTCTGCACGCGCGGCACTCGCTTGGGCAGCTTCGGAGTGGACACCAGGCGCGCGGGGTTTTGTTTTGCATACTTCTCGCGCACGCAGTACTTGAAGAATGTCCGCAGAACCGCGAGTTTTCGCGCCACGGACGCCTTTTCCAGCCGCCGGTCCCAGAGCCAGCTGACGAATTCGCGTATTACGCGGTGGTCCACCTTATCGAGCGGCAGGGTGGGTTCGCCGGGCGGCGTCAGGAATTCGCAGAACTGTTCGATGTCGAACCGATAGTCGCGCAGGGTTGATGGCGAGGCGTTGCGCTCGTAGCGCAGATAGTAAACGAATTTTTCGATGGCTTCCTTCATCGCGGCCGCATTCCCGGGCATTATAAACCCCTGTGGGCAAACGTTGGGACTCTCTTATCCACCCTGTTGTACACTTGCTCCGAAATGTATCTCCGAAAGCTGCGCGCGGAAATCATCATCGGCGGCGAGCGGCGGCCCGCCCCGCTTGACTGGCTCGATAGTTTCTGCATGCGAAATTTCACGGGTTCGGCCGAGTTCGACGACACGCTCCCCACCGGCGAGGGGCTGCTCGAAATCGGCTCGCGCGTGGATCCTGCGCGCCTGGCCGCCGCCATGAGCGAATGGTTCACCAAGCGCGGCAAAGGGAACGGCCGGCCGGTCCGAGTTGAAATCCGCGAAGGCCCTGGCGAGCGCGATGAAACATCTCATTGAGAGGGCCGCGGTCCTGGGAGCCGGGACGATGGGCGCGCGCATCGCGGCCCACCTCGCCAATGCGGGCATCCCCTGCTATCTGCTCGATATTGTCCCTGCTAAATTAACCGAAGCAGAAAAGCGCCAGGGCCTCTCGCTCGCGGATCCCGCCGTGCGCAACCGCATCGTCCTCGTGGGTCTCGACGCTGCGGGGAAGTCGCGTCCAGCGGCGTTTTTCACGCCCGCCACGGCGCGGCTCGTCACCGCCGGAAATTTCGACGACAACCTCGCTTGGTGCGGCCAAGCCGATTGGATTATCGAGGCTGTCGCCGAGAATCTCGAAATCAAGCACAACCTCTTCGAACGCGTCGAGGCGGTGCGCAAACCGGGATCTATCGTCACATCCAACACTTCCGGGCTGCCGATTCGAATCCTCTCCGAGGGCCGCACGGACGACTTTCAGGCCCACTTTGCCGGCGCGCACTTCTTCAATCCGCCGCGCTACATGAGATTGGTCGAGCTGATTCCCGGGCCGAACACGCACCCGGATGTCCTCGCGGCCCTCGAGCAGGTCTGCGATTTGCGTCTTGGCAAGGGCGTGGTCGTCGCCAAGGATACGCCAAACTTCATTGCCAACCGCGTTGGCACGTTTTCGATCCTCAACGCCCTGCGCCTGATGCAGGCGCTCGATATGACCGTCGAGGAAGTGGACGCCTGCACCGGCCCGGCCGTGGGCTGGCCCAAATCGGCCACGTTTCGCACCACCGACATCGTCGGCCTCGACGTCCTGGCCCATGTCGTGCGCAATATTTATGAGAACGCACCGAAAGACGAATCGCGCGAGTTGTACCACGTCCCGCCCTTGCTCCAGGCCATGCTCGACCGCGGATGGCTCGGCGAGAAAACCGGCGGCGGGTTTTACAAGCGCGTGAAGGGCTCAGGCGGCGAACCGGAAATCCTCGCGCTCGACTGGCGCAAGATGGAATACCGCCCGCGCAGGAGGGCCAAATTCGCTTCTCTTGAAGCAGGCAAGGCCATCGCCGGGACGCGCGAGCGATTGCGCTCGCTCACCAGCCCGGCGCTCGACGGCCACGGCGGCGACAATGCCAGCCGCTTCCTATGGGCCGCACTCGGTGAGATGTGCCTCTACGCCGCGCGGCGCGTCCCGGAGATCGCCTCCACCATCGTGGACGTGGACCGGGCCATGCGCTGGGGCTTTGGCTGGGAGCTTGGGCCGTTCGAGATATGGGACGCACTGGGCGTCGAGCGCATGGCCAAAGCGCTCGAGCGGGATGAGAAGCCCATTCCACCGCTCGCTGCCCAGACGCTCGCCTCACCGACGAAATCGTTCTACGAAACGGAGAAAGGCAGCACGCGTTATTTCGATATTGCCTCCGGCTCGTTCCAGCCGGTCACGGAGCCTTCTGGAATCATTCTCTTGAAGTCGCTCAAAGAGCGCACGCCCGTGGTCCAGCAAAACGCCAGTGCCAGCCTGGTGGACCTCGGCGACGGCGTCCTCTGCTGCGAGTTCCACTCCAAGATGAACGCCATTGCCGGCGATATCGTGGCCATGCTCCATGCGGGGATTGACCGGCTGGGAACGGAATTCGACGCCCTGGTCATCGCCAACCAGGCCGCCAATTTTTCCGCCGGCGCGAACCTCATGCTCCTTCTCCTCAGCGCGCAGGACGGCGAATGGGACGAAATTCACCAGGCCATAAGCCAATTCCAGCGCGTCAACATGGCCATCAAGTACGCCCCCAGGCCCGTCGTCGCCGCGCCACAGGGGATGGCGCTCGGCGGCGGCTGCGAGGTCTGCCTGCACGCGGCGCGGATTCACGCTGCTGCGGAGGCTTATATCGGATTGGTCGAAACAGGTGTCGGCCTCGTTCCCGCGGCCGGCGGCTCAAAGGAATTGCTGATTCGCGCCGGCGAGCGCGCGGCGGGCGCGGAGAATCTCGATTTGTTGCACGCGCTCAAGCCCTTGTTCGAAAACGCCGCCCGCGCCAGGGTCTCATCCAGCGCCGAGGAGGCGCGCTCGCTCGGCTATTTGCGTCCATCGGATTTAATCGCCATGAATCGCGACCGCCTGATCGCAGACGTCAAACAGACCGCCCTGGCCATGGTTCGCGCCGGATACCATCCGCCCGCCCCGGCGGAAATCCGCGTCCTCGGTGAGGAATTTTTCACCGCGGCAAAGCTCGCCATTCACATGCTTGTTCGCGGCGAATACGCCTCGGAATACGACGGCGTGGTCGCGCGTAAACTTGCCTATATCCTTGCGGGCGGCGCGCTCACCTCGCCGCAAGTCGTCCCCGAGCAATACATCCTCGATCTCGAGCGCGAAGCCTTTGTCAGCCTTTGCGGCGAACGCAAGACGCAAGAGCGCATCGCCCACACGCTCCGCACAAGCAAGCCGCTCCGCAACTGAACTGGGTGGATGAAAAAAGGGAGAGGGCCGCCCGCCAGGTCACGGCGAGCGGCCTCTCGATATATCAACTGCAAATTCGCGGTTCCACTATCGAGGAACCGGAAGGCGTTTTTAGTGGGCGTTCGCGCTGGTGAACGAGTAGATGACTCCGAACTCAGCGATGGGCTGCGTCTTCACAGTCCGGAAGCCCTTCAAAAAGATCGAGTCGTTTGACAGGTCTTCGCGGAATTCGAACCTGGTCTGCAAGTCCCGCGTGAGGTTGTAGGAATACGTTCCCGTGCCTTCGGAGACGTGCCCGCTATTCCCGAAGCCGAACAGCGCGAAGCCATTCGGATCGGCAAAATACTCGCCACGGATCGCGAGATAGCTCTTGCCGTTGATCGTATACTTCACGTATCCCGCCGCGCCCCACCAGCTGACCGGAGGTGAATTGAAGCCGCCCCCAATCCCGAATTTATCGCCGTAGGCGTAATCGCCGTTCAGCATGAACGACCACTTGGCGTTGGGCGTGTACGCAATCGTGGCGTCCTCAAGCTGGCGCCAATTGTCGTTGGGGCCGCTTGAGCCACCTCCAGTGTGGGCGTAGAACGCATCGTCTTGCGGTCCCGCCAGATAATTCTCCGTCACGGTCCACTTCGCGTTCGGAGTGTATACGAGGCTCGCGCCGAACGTCTTGCCCGTGTTTACCTCCTGCGTGTTGTTCCAGCCGTTCACCACGTAGCCCGTCACGGCCCATTTGCTGTTGAAGGCGTATTTCGCGCTGAGTCCAACGTGGAAATAGGGTATCGCGTAGTAGAAAAGAATGCTGCGCGAGTAGTTCCAGTTTCCATTGCTTTCGATCACCTCGGCGCCGGCGGGCGTGACAAATTTACCGAATGTCAGAGTTAGGCCTTTGCCGATGGGAGCGATGTAGTCAACATAGGCCTCCTTCAGAGCAATGTTGTTGGCATCCGTTGGATTGCCAGATCCAGTTCCAAAGTAAAAATTAAACGGCGTGCCGTTAATTGTCTCGGCGGCCTGACCGTAGATCACGCCGACGTGGAAGCCGGCCCGGCCCGTTCCGCCAACCGTAGCATCGGGTGCTCTGTCAACAACCAGTTCGATTGCGTTTAAGCTGAACTGGTTTGTGTTGTTGTCGAAAAATTGTAGAGCGTTTCCATTGACTCCATCCGGCAGGAGGAAGCCTCCCAGATTACCCGGCTGGTTGAAGTTGAAGGCGTAGTAGCCGTCTACGGTCCCGCTGATGGTCATGGGGCCGAGAAGACTGGTCAGCGATATCGGAGCTGGGGCATCCGCCGCCCTCCCGGAATTGCCGGAGCTGCCCGAAGTGTTGAGCGCCGCCGTCTTCACCGAAGCAGCCGTACTATCATCCTCCTCCTTCAGCGAAGCGATCTCGCTTTGCAGAAGGTTCACTTCCTTTTCCAGGTCCTGCAGGCGTTGCTGTGTGTCCGTCGCAGTCTGCGTTCCCGTATTCGCCTGGGTCTGGCTCTGCGCTGTCGACGCCGCCGGAGCCTGCGCTCTCGATGCCGGCGCCAACACGAATCCCGCGCACAGCGCCAACAACGCGATTCCCCATCTACCAGTGCACTTCCAGTTTCGTTTCATGTGGTTGACCTCTCCCTCCCTGCCGCGCTCACTTTCCTCCCGTGAGTTCGCGGCCTCCGAAACAAGAGAATTCAATGTCCCGAGAACATAAGGGAAGCCTGAGGATTGGTCCAACTCAATAAATCTATGGATTCGATTTATATGTGTTTCTATCGTCTTTATGGATTCTTTATATCCAAAAATGGGTATGGATCGCCGTGCGGAAAGGCCCGCCCTGGCGGCCTCAGGCGCGATTCTCGCGCACCGGCAGGCTGCCGGGACCGAATCCGGCCCGGACTTCTCCTAGTTGTGCGGGGAATTGCCCTCAGTGCTTCACGAAATAAAGCAGCAGTCCGAACACCACCACGGGAATCAGCGCAAGCATGATGAAGAAGAGCACTCTCCTCACCCACGGCGTCCGCCGCTGCTTCCAGTTGCGCAGCTCGGGACGATCCGCCACTCCCACCTGATCCAAATGCTCCAGGTCCCATGCGAATTCCTTGGCTGTGGCGTAGCGGTTCTTGGGGTCGCGCTCCAGCGCGCGATAGATCACCTCCTGCAACTGTGGCGAAATGGAGGGATCAATCTCGCGCGGCGGAACGGGGTTGTTCAGCAGCCGGTCGTTCATGATGGCGAAGGGATTCGGCCCTTGAAAAGGCATCTTCCCTGTCAACATCTCGTACAACATCACTCCCACCGCGTATATGTCGCTGCGGGCGTCGCCGCGCTTCCCCTTCACCTGTTCGGGAGAAATATAATCGGGCGTCCCCATGATCGCCGAAAGCTTGGCAAAGGTCAGCCGGCGCGCTCCGACTTTCGCCGCGATCCCGAAATCGATCAGCTTGATGCGGTCCTCCGCATCTACCATGATGTTTTCAGGCTTCAGATCGCGGTGTACGATCCCGTGGCTGTGAATGTATTCGAGCGCGCTCAGGAGGCCGAGGGTGATCTTCACGGCGCGCTCGGGAGGAAGTTTCTTCTGCTGGTCCAGTATTTGCCTCAGCAGCCGGCCTTCCACCCACTCCATCACCATGTAGATCTGGCTGCTGTCGTCGTCTCCAAACACCTTCATGACGGCGGGGTGGTCGAGGGCTTGGCCGATCTCCCGCTCGCGATGAAAGCGGTCGAAGAAGACCGGGTCGCTTTCCATCTCCGGATGGGGGACCTTGATAGCCACTTGCTGTCCGGTGCGCAGATCGGTTCCCCGGAAAATCGAGGCCATGCCGCTGCGCGCAGCCACGGAATCAATCCGGTAGTGGTCGAGTTGGTCGCCGGGATGGACTGGAGAATCCTTGCGGGTAAGCCTGGGGAAAATATCCGCCGAAGAATCCGTTTCTAAGGAAGCCTGTAAGGCCGCCCGCGGTACATCCCCACGCGCTCCACGCTTCGCACGCGGATCAGTTGCAGGCTGATATTATCACTGCCGTCCCGCTGATTGGCAATATCCACGAGTCTCTGTGCCGCCGCCACCAAATCCCCGCCGTGGCTGGTCACGGCGGCCATCTCCGTCCCGCCCACCGAGCCGTGCAGACCGTCCGAACATAGCACCAGCACATCCCCGGCGAACACCTGGTGCTCATTAATCTCCGCTTTCACGGATAGTTCGCTGCCCAAAGACCGGCTGAGCAGGTGGCGGTTTTCCGACTCGGCCGCCTCGTCCGCGGAAAGCAGTCCCAGGCGGACGTGCTCGCTGGCCACCGTGTGATCGCGCGTCAGCAGGTTCGACTCTCCTCGACGGATAAGATAGCAGCGCGAGTCGCCCACATGCGCCACCGTCACCCGGTCGTATCGCAGCGCGCAAACCACGAGTGTGGTGGCCATCGCCGTCCCGCCTGCACCCGCCGCGTGGCCGGCGTGCACTACGCGCGCGTTGGCCTCTCGCACCAGCCGCCCTAGCAGCGAGCCGTGCGATTCCCCAGCCGGGGCTTCCCGAAAGCCGGCCAGCAGGCTCTCCACCGCCGTGTGCGAAGCGATCTCTCCCAGGTCGTGCCCTCCCACACCATCGGCCAGCGCGAAAAGCCATCCATGCGTGCGCGCGCGCTCCGGCGTCGCGGGCTGCACGTATCCGAGATAGTCCTCGTTTCCCTCGCGTATTTGCCCGCGATCAGAAAGCTGCGTGAACTCGACGTCCATGGAATAATCTTGCGCCGTTCGGACCGCTGCGGCAATAGTCCCTGTGTCCACGGGAACCGCCTGAAGGCCTCTGTACATGGAACCTCATAATCCGCTCGAAAAAAACAGGGCGGACTTGCGCCCGCCCTGTTTCCATCCAGTGCTCGTGTTAGGCCCGGTTCGGGACCAGCGTTGTTCGTCCCTTTTTCTTGCTGTTCATCACGAAATAGATGCCTCCGTAGATGGCCCACACCCCGGCAATTCCCAAGGCTATGAACGGCTCCATCTTCGTGCCATACCCTTCAAACGGCAGAATCAGGTAGGCCGCCATGCAAACCAGATTGGCAACCACCCCGAACAGCGGAATTATGAAGTGGCGAATGGCCTTGAAATTCGGGTGCTTATGGTAGGCCACCATGCAAGTGAAGCAGCTCAAACCATAGAGCAGGAACGTCCCGAAGTTCGAGGCCAGCGTAACGGTGGTCAGGGTATTGGGCAGCGCCGCCATCTTGTCGTGCGACATATACCCAAAGCTCGACCAGAACCCGTGGGGAAGCGCCGCGATCGTGGCATCCGGAATGGCGCCGCCGTCACCGAAAAGCACCAGCAGCGCCAGAACCCCGAAAATTGCCGAGATCACCGCCAGCGTCCAGATGGCCTTATGAGGGCTCAGGTTCTTCTCGTGGAGCATGCCGAAGTGCTCCGGCACTTCCTCGTCCTTGCCCATGGCGTAGGTCACGCGCGCCCCGGTATTCATGCAGGCGAGCGTCGTCCCGATGAGCGCCAGGAACACGGTCACGGCCTCGATCAGCATGAACGTCCGGCCATGTCCCGCGCCGAACAGCGCATCGCCCGTCATCACCATCAAATCTCCGATGGGCGCCGCCGAGGCCGAAGCGTTCTGCATCGAGTACCCGCTATTTAAGACGTACAGCGTCGAAAAGTACTCGAACAGATAGCAGAACGCCCCCTGAATCAGCAACGACGTGATCACCGCGATGGGAATGTCCCTTTTGGCGTTTTTGGCCTCGCCACCCAGCGATGTGCACGATTCGAATCCCACCAGGATTAGAATGGCCACCGTGGCCTGCACGACTACCCAGTGGAGGTTATGCGCCCCCAGGACGGAACCGGCGCTCGGGTGGGAGAGAAAATTCCCGCTCGAGTCGTTCATCGGATAGCTGATGTGATAAGGCACCGATTGCCCCGAGGCATCCTTTTGGCACTGCGGCACCTGGTTGGCGTCGCGGATGATGTTGCTCTGCGCATCCGTCTGGAACTGGCAGTTGTATGCATCGGCTGTAATCGCATCCCACTGCCAGGCCACGCTCCCCGGCGGGTGGCCCATCCGGTAGCCGATGGCCATCACCGAGAACACCAGCAACGCGGAGATCTGAATCACGTTGATCGCCACGCTAACGGCCGTGGATCCCGTCACCCCCCGGTGCGCGATATACGAAACGCCGAACGAGAACACGATGGCCACCGCCATCATGAACATCGGACCCGGATTCGATGCGCTCATGAAGTTGGGCCAAAGCGTTCCCACCACATAGCCGCAGAAAATACCCGTCACGGCCACCATCACCCCCGGATAGATCCAGTAATAAAGGTGCGACCCCCAGCCCACGATGAATTTCATCAGTCGTGCATATTTCCAGGCCTTGTCATGATTGAGAAACGACTGCTCGGCGAAGTAATACGAACTCCCCGTTCCCGGATACAGCTTCGCCAATTCCGCGTAGGAAACCGCGGTCGCCAAACACAGCAAAAGTGCCACAAAGATTCCCAGCCACATCGAAGGGGCTGTGGCGCCCTCGGTCGCCTGGGCATAAAAGGTGAGCCACAAGAAGGCTCCCGGGGCGATGAGCGCCATCGCGTTCACCGTTAGCCCGGTTAAGCCCAGGGTGGGCTTCATCTCACCCGTGGTTTTTTCGGCCATATGTTTTTCTCCTCGTAGAGTTTCTCGTCGTAGAGAACCGTACCAATCCTCGGCACATTAAGGAAAAATAAGGACGGAGTACAATGCAACGTTTTGATGGCAGGAATAGACGTTTCAAATGGCCCCTTTCTGCCGCCCGCCGAAAATTCCCTTTGGAACTAATCCGCCGCGAATGTTACGCTTCCCGCGCGACACGCCAGAGGGGGTTCGCCGCATGAGGTTTCTCGGTTTTATGCTCCTGCTTGCAGGATGGGCCATCGTCGTCTGCGCCCTGGCTCTGCTTCAGACCGTGCCGCGCGTGGCCTTTGCCTATGCCGGCATGGGAGTCGAAGTGCTGGGCTTGGTGCTCGTGATTCGCGCTCATCTGTTTCTGCGAGGCGAGGAATAGTGGCTCCCATCTCCCCGGTCTCCCTGGCTGCCCCCTCGGAAACTGTCCCCGCAATTTGCGTCATTCTGATTTTCCTTATCCCCTTTGCCGGTGCCGGCCTGTCATTAATCAATACGGGACTCGGCCGTTCGCGTAGTGCAGCCCAGACGATGCTTTCCTCCCTCTGCGCCTTCTCCGTCGCCGCTCTTGTTTATTTCGCCTGGGGCTTCGCATGGCAAGGTTTCCCGGGCGGCCCCGCGCACGTTCTCACATTTGCCGGCAAGCAATGGAGCTGGGCCGGCGCCAGCCCGGTTTTATTCCATGGCCTCGAATTCGATGGCTCATTGGCATCGCTCGCAGCGCTCTTCGGCATCTTCAGCGTGGGACTCGCGGCCCTCATCCCTCTGGGTGCCGGAGCGGATCGCTGGCGCCTCGGCGCCATCTGCGCTTCCACGGTCTTGCTGGCGGGAGTCACATTCCCGCTTTTCGCTCACTGGGCCTGTGGCGGCGGATGGCTTGCGCAGCTCGGCGAGAATTGCGGCCTCGGCCCAGGTTTTCTCGACGCGGGAGGCTCGGGCACGGTCCAGGCCGTGGGCGGACTCACCGCTTTATCCATCGCCTGGGTTCTCGGGCCGCGTCGCGGAAAATATCTGCCCGATGGCCTGCCCATCGCCATCCCCGGCCATAACGCAGTCCTCGTAATGCTTGGCTGTGTGCTGGCACTGGTGGGGTGGCTGGGCCTGAATTCAGCGGGAGCCATCCTCTTCGCCGCGGCCCTGCCCGCGCGCGTAGTCCTGATCGCCGTCAATACTACGCTCTCGGCAGCCGCCGCCGCTCTTACTGCCGCGGCTATCACCCACACCCGTTTCAACAAGCCGGACGCCTCGCTCACCGCCAACGGCTGGATCGGCGGCCTCGCGGCCAGCAGCGCCGCTTGCGCCTTCGTCAGCCCGCTTTCGGCCGTCGTCATCGGTCTCGTTTCGGGCACTTTGGTCACCTTTGCGGTTGAGTGGTTTGAACTGCGGCTGGCCGTGGACGATCCCGGCGGCTCAATTTCCGCGCATGCCATGGGCGGAATCTGGGGACTTCTTGCGCTCGGCATCTTCGCCGAAGTTCATGCGCCGACGGCCATCGCCGGCGCGCCGGGCGTCGCGAGCGCTTCCCCGAATTGGCTGGCGCAGCTCGTGGGCGTGGCCACGTTGATCGGTTTCGTCTTTCCGCTCACCTATGGGTTGAACTGGCTTCTCAATCGCTTCTATCCCCAGCGCGTGGATGCCGAAGGCGAACGCCAGGGCATGGACCTCTATGAATTGGGCGCCGGCGCTTATCCCGAATTTATCGTCCACTCCGACGAATTCACCCAGCGCAAAATCTAGCTCCAAGTCTTGCCTTCTCAACTGAATCTCCGAGTTTCCTTTTACCTTACGCGAGAGCCTGGGCCAGCCGCCAATTCGAGCGAAAAATTCGCTCGATATCAACAGAGGTCACGCCCATGACATTCGACTTAATATTCGAGCAATTTAAGGCCTTAAAATGCCCTTAAAGTGCGCGAAAAGACGCGAATTGAGGGCTTAAACGGCCTTATTTGCGCGCGCGTCTTGTGGGAGCGCGGCAGTGGACTTTCGCACGAGGGCTGCGAAGATGCGATTTCCCGGGGTGTGGCGGTGGGCGACTTACGCGGGACTACTAATCGTGCCCGGCGTGGCACCGCCTATAACTCCAGCCCACCTGCGGTGGTTATTGCTTAGGCGGGGAGTCCAGCGGCGGATCCGCAATTGTCGCCGCGCGGTTTTCCGTTGTGAACCGAATCACTCCGGTCTCATCCGTAAAGAAACTCCGCTGATCCTTGACCAGCCGTTTTATGGGGCGGGCGTTTATTGTGTAGTGCTCGATTGGGTGATTGGCGCCTGCGCGTTCGGGGATGAGCCGCAGCCGGTAGCCGTTTTTCCCCCCAGCTAACACGACCGCCTCGATTTTCCCACTCGCCGTAGCGGCATTAATCAGCCCAGCTCCTGCAGGCCTAATTCCTTAAGGGTGCGAGCATACCCCTTGGCTGAATCTCCGCCCCAATAGGTGACTTCCGCGACGTTAATGACTCTCAAGCTCGACACACACCATTCTTCATACGCCTTGACTCGCTTCTCTATTACCGCGCCTGTCGCCTGGTCCGTCTGCGCAGCGTCGCAAATGGGAGCAAATACTGCTGTAAGGATCAATATAGCCGCAACATACGCTCGGAAGAAGTGATTCATGTTTTTCTGCTCCTCCCATTTTCTGGGCATTTTGATGCTATTTCTTGCAGCTTCCCGGCGCCGCATAGTTCCTCAGCCAACAGTCATTGCTGGGTCCCCAGTGAATGGGACTTTGAACTGGGATTCCAGAGGTTCCCCCGGGAATCCCATAGAAGAACATTCCTCCTGTGCTGGAAGTGTTAGACGGATCCTGGGGATACCCGGTGCCGCTGAAGAAGTTGTACACGAAATTGTTGCTGTTTTCGCAATTGGTCGGGGCAGGCGAAGCTTGCGTATCGCCGAGACCGCAATCCATGTAGGGGAACGCGGAGCCGCCGCTAGGCAGGGTGACGCCTTCGAGGTAGTGTCCGTTTCGTGTGCCGCTGCATTTCCGATTGCTGTACCTATCGCGGTCACGAACTGCGGCTGTGGTGGGTAGGTCGGATTGAGGTCACACCAGCTCTGGCCGCAGTCCGGGCTTTGTCCTTCCGGATATCCCAAGGCGACCTGCGCGTCCCCCATAAAGGCTAGATAATATAAGCGGGACCTGCCCGCTCCGGGAAACTCAAGACCAAACGCGGGCACGGGCCATGTTCCCACAACATATGCTGTGAACTCCTGATCCGCCACCATGTTGCCGAGAAAGTTGGGATGGTCGGTGGCAGGGCTGACCATGATCGGATATTTGGCGAATGCGGCCCTAAAGGAGCCGAGGGCTTTCGCCTCGATCGTACCGACCTGAGTATTAGTGAAGCTCTGGAGCGTGTTTATGTTGGAATTGGAGGGGTTCGCAACGTACCCGAAGACGACGTCATCACCGCCTATGTTGCTGCAGGAGCCTTGCTCCGCGAAACCGGTCCCGCACAGAACAGCCTGAACGAATGGTGGACTAGGGCTGTGCCATTCCAGTAAGGTTTCCGCCACTTACTGCTGCAAACGTCGTCGCCAGAGTTACTGGGGGCGGGACAACTGAATCTACTGACCCTAGTTGATACGCTCCCTTCCAAGAGAGTGTGGGAAAGTTCGGAATCTGCCCGGTGGCGTTTCCGTTGGCGTCGAAGGTTGCGGTTATGAGGCCGCCGTTGCTATTGTAAGTTGTTGCGATTACGCCGCCGTCGGCTGTGGCTATCACCGGAGAGTAGCCCGGGATACTCCACTCGATGTTCCCCGACTGGTCGAACGCAGCCATATTGTAGTCCGCGAACCCTATAAACGAGCCGTCCGCGCGCTGGAGGACGGGCTCGACGGGAAACTGTGTCGAGACATTCGAGGTGATGCTGCTGCTGGTAATCGCCATGAGTTGGTTCGTGGTAGTCGCGGGAACAGGGTCTTGACACGATGCGAGGAAATCTGGGCAGTACTCCTCGGAGGATGCGCTCCAACTCAACAGGACGCCTGAATCCGAATTGCTGATGAAAGATCCACCCACGTACGGGATGGTTCCATTCTGGAAAGAGGGGCCATCGATATTATAGGCGGATGTGGAGGTGCTTTCCGTCCAGTCGCCCAAGGCAATTTCCGTCGTCCCGCCCGCGGGCGAAACACGAAGCACTCGCAAATGCGCATCGTAGCGGCGGGCGTTTAGGTTGCAGTCCTCGGGCCAGGGCAGGTCAGCTGAAATTTGATTCTCGTACTCGTACAGCACGTACGTATACCCGTCCCCAGCGATCAAAACTTGGTATATCCCTGGGTAGGTCTTATGGTACCCGATTGGGTCGCTCTCACTGTTTTCACAGCTGGGATAGTAGGTATCCAAACCATCTTCCATCTTCGCGGTGAACTTCGCCGAACCTGTCGTTGGATCAATGGCCACGAGTTGATCGCCATCGACCGCAAAAATGGTGCCATCCGTACTCACGGCGACGGTACCAGGCCGGCCACTGGAACTATAATTATCATAGCTAGGGTCGGGCAACGTATAGTTATACGGCGGGTTAAGCTGGCCCGTCGTCCCGTCCAGCTCTTGCAGGGTCGTCTGGGACTCGGAATTCTGGACTACCACGAGTCCGCCAAGGAAATCAGGAATCGGCGCGCTATAGTATGAAGAGCCTGTCAGATTCGCGGTCCAGGCGGTCGTGCCGTCGGTCTTGACTGCCGTTACGTTACCGGAAGCGTCGAACGCAAAAACGTCAACGCCCGATGCGCTGGGTACGGCGGGGACTGCCCTCGTGACCGTTGAGCCATCGCCGGGGTTCGACCACAGCGCGGTACCTGTGGGTAACGAGCCAGCATAAACGGTTACATCGGCGGAGGCATTTCCGGCAGTAATCGTGACATGGCCGGCGGCAAGAGCAGTAAGAACTGGCGGATCATCCGTGGATAGGCTGACCACGGTCGTATCGCTGGATATCCAGGCCAGACCCGTGACGGATTGCCCCAGTGCGTTCACAGCTTCGATCGTGTGCGTATCGCCCACAACCATGCTGATCGTGTTGGGCGTGAGCATGAGCGGAGCGCTGCCATCCGAGCTGGGAATCGTGAAACTGACGGCGTTGCTCCAAACCCCGTTCTGCTGGATGCGCACGATGCCGCTCACAGAACCGGAAGCCACCGTAGCGACCACCTGCATATCACACCAGCTTGTCACAACTCCATTTCCGCTTCCCAACCACACCTGCCCGCTGCCCTGCGCCGCTCCGAATCCGCTTCCCGCAATCGTCACCGAAGTCCCGGGGCTGCCCGAAGCCGGATACACGCTGGCGATCTGAGGCGTATTGATGGTGAACGGAACAGCGTTGCTCCACACGCTATTTTGCAGAACCTGGGCGCTTCCCGACGCCGCGGACGCCGCCACGGTTGCGACAATCTGCGAGTCGCTCCAGCTCGCCACGATTCCGGTCGCGGTTCCCAGCCACACCTGTCCGCCACCCTGCGCCGCGCCGAACCCCGAGCCGGTGATCGTGACGGATGTTCCCGCGACGCCGCTCGTGGGGCTGATGCTCGCAATTGTCGGGCTAAAGACTGTGAAGTTGACCGAATTGGATTGTTGTCCGCCTTGCAGCACCTCCACGATTCCTGATGTCGAGTTCGGCGCTACCGTCGCTACGATTTGTGTGTCGCTCCAACTCGCCACGATGCCAAGAACACTTCCAACATAAACGTACGCGCCGTTCTGACTTGCCCCGAACCCGGAACCTGTGATCATGACCTGAGTTCCCGCTGCACCGGTCGTAGGCGTGACGCTCGTGATTGTGGGCGGGTTTGGCACGGTCGCCGGTACGACTGTGACCATGGTGGTGGCCGCCACGCCTCCGAATGTCGCTGTGACGCTAGCGGTTCCCGTGCTAGTTCCAACTGCTATGCCCTGAGTACACAAGGTATTCGAGATCCAAAGGACTGAAGAGTTGGACGAACTCCAAGCGACGCTCGTCGTCAAATCCTGCGTGCTGCCGTCAGGATAAATGCCCGTGGCCGTGAATTGCTGCGTACCCCCGGCGGCGATTGAAGGATTCTGTGGGCTGACAGCAATTGATGCCGGCACCGCCGGAGCGACGCTCAGGACTGCGGAGGAACTAAATCCACCAAAGGTAGCTGCGATCGTGGCTGTGCCCTCAGCAACGCCGGTCGCCAAACCCGCCGAATTGATTGTAGCTACGGTAGGCGTCGAGGAACTCCAGCTTGCTGTGCTCGTCAGGTTCTGCGTGCTGCCGTCACTGTAGGTGCCCGTGGCGGCGAATTGTTGGGTGTTGCCAAAGGGCACGGAAGAATTCACCGGCGTCACCGCAATTGAAACGAGAACAGGATTCGATGGGCTACTTGGTGAACCTACGCTATAGAATGTCGCGGGGTTGCTCTGGTTGCTGTATTCGGTGGCGATCCAATCGGCCGAACGGGCGATGTTGGAAACCCTGGCTTCATCGATGGTTCCGTTGAAGTTGAAACTAGAGTATACGGGGTGCCCGCCTAGAGTGTACGGCCGTGCGAGCGAGTCCAAGTTAAAGAAAGTCTGAGACGAGGTGCCGTTCAGCACTCCATTCACATATAGTTTCAGGTCTCCAGAGCTGTCGGAAGTCCCCACGATGTAGGTCCAACTGCCAACCGGCACCGAAACTGATGAGACCAAATCGCCCCCACTTCCATTGATCTCAAAGCCGACCGCTCCCCACGTCACGTCGATAACATAGGCCCCTTCCAGGGAGACGATCTGTTTAACACCCGAATTCGACGCCGGGTTTACCCAGGCCGAAAGGGTTAAGCCGCTGCTGCTAAAGTTGCTGGTCGTGTAGGGGTTGTTGGCCGTATTGATCTGATGGCCATTCCCGCCATCTCCAGAAGCTGCTCCATCAATCCAACCCGTTGTCGCGGTCATGCCGGAGTCTGTCCCGTTCACGGCGTGGGAGGTGGAGTCCGCCCCGGAAAGGCTGGTTCCGTTCGCTAAGTGCCACACGGCATCGTAGTTGGCGTCCCAAACGGCGTTCTTGTTCGATTGGTCGGTCGTGACCGAAGAGTTGCCGTAGAACATGTAGAAGGTCGTGTCGGCGGTGTGAGACACGGTCGGAATCTGAACCCAGTAAACGACGGCTCCTGTCGTCGGAGAATAGGATTCCTGCTCGAAAGGAAGGATGTTAGAGCCGGCCGCATCGGACGTGAAGAAGATGTCGTAGCCGTTCGCGTTGGTGACGTTCCCACCATTGGCGGTTGTCGCCAGATACGGATACGTGCCGGAAACCAGCACGGGGAAGTTCACCTGGTCCGTGTTGGGAACCATCGCATGGGAGATCGTAATCGCAGACCGATAGGTGTAGCCATTCGACCAAGACTGCGCCCTTGCAGGAATCTGACAAGCCAATGCGGGAAGAATGCCAAAGATGATCAGCCGTAGGCAGTTTCCAAGGCCAGCCGCCGCGGAAGTTGCACGTAAAGCATTCACGGACCCTCCCCTCAAAAAACTAGACGCGAGTATAGGCATCACCTTCTTCCTGTCAAGTAAATACTCAATTAAATAAGGAAAGGCCTATGTTAATCCCCGCCCTTCACGACAATTTCTATCGGCGCCCCTCCTCGCTCCTCTACTAGATTGTGGGAGCGCCATTCCTAGACAGGGAAGCATCCGGTTCGAACCGGGAAGTGTTACGCTCCATTTGCGCTCTTCTCTCCCGCCAACACATTGAAAAGCAGCAACTTCGATTGTTTCCCGCGCTTGGCGAGCGTTATGCATGCGAATAGTGCGTGTATATTGCAGCAACGAGAGCAAAGCGCTTGCGCGCGTTGCGGCTAATTCGCCGGTCCGTGGAATACGCCATCACCATGGGGCTCGGACTTTTGTCCGCCCACTGGATTCTTCAGGTGCATTGGTGAGTTGCCGATGAAATATGAAGATGCGCTTGCTCGCCCCGCCACGCCCGGTCCGGTTCGCGCTCGCCGCGCGGAAGCCGAAAGGGAACCGACAGAGGCGGAACTTCACACCATCCTCGAACGGAAATTCCCGGCGAAGATGCTGCAAACCGAAAAGATGGCGGCGCTCGGCCAGCTTGTTTCCGGAATCGCGCACGAACTGAACAATCCGCTCACGGCTATCATGGGTTACACGCAACTGCTGCTGGGCCGGGGATTGGGGCCGGGGCCGCTTTCGGAAGCGCGCAAGGTTTACCAGGAGGCCGAGCGCGCGCGGCGGATCGTCAAGAACCTGCTCTATTTCGCGCGGGAGAATAGGCCGGAGCAAACGCGCGTGGACCTCAACGAGATTGTCGAGCGAACGCTCGCGCTGCGCTCCTACGAGATGAAGGTCGAAAACATCGTGGTGGAATGTGAACTCGCGCTGGACCTGCCGCGCACCATGGCCGACCCGTATCAACTCCAGCAGGTGGTGCTGAATCTGGTGATCAACGCGGAGCAGGCGCTGCTCGAAGGGCGCGGACAAGGCCGCGTCCGGATTCGCACCGAGCATCTGACGCGCACGCGGGGAGACCGAATTTTGCTCGAGGTCTCCGACGACGGCCCGGGCATTCCGCACGACATTGCCTGGCGCATCTTCGACCCCTTCTTCACCACGAAGCCCGCAGGCGTGGGAACCGGGCTGGGGCTTTCCATCGTGTACGGAATCGTTCATCAGCATGGCGGCGAAGTGACGTTCGAAAGCCAGCCGGGCAATGGCGCGAAATTCAGCGTCGAGCTTCCGGTGGTTTCCGCCGCAGCGGGAGAGCCGGAAGATGCGCTGGCGCAAGACGCGGGCGCGGCGCAGGCGGTGCTGACGGGGCGGATTCTGGTGGTCGAAGACGAACCCACGGTCGCGCAATTGATGGCCGACGTGCTTCGGGAAGAGGGGCACGAGGTGGAAGCCGTTCTCGACAGCCAGGAAGGGCTGACGCGGCTTTCGCGCAGCCGGTACGATCTGGTGGTTTGCGACCTGCGCATGCCCCGGCTCGACGGTCCGGCATTTTATGACGCGCTGGTTCGCGGAGGAAGCGCGATGCAGCGGCGCATCATTTTTGTCACGGGTGATACGGCGGCTCCGCGCACGCCGGAATTTCTGGCGCGCCACGATCTGCCCTACCTCGCGAAACCGTTTTTGGTGGAGGAGCTGAAGCTCGCAGTTCATCGCGCGCTCGAGCGCGGCCAGACGGACGAGAAGGCGAGTGATGCATCTCCGCGACCGAAGAGCCGAAGCGCGCATAAAGGGACTTGAGGATAGTGGACACAAGCGCGAAGAAAGCGATGATTTCCGCGGCGCGCAGGCCGCTCATAGGCGTGGCGGACCCGCAGGTAGCCCGGCAACTGGCGCAGCACATCGAGCAGTTCGCGGCAGCGCCGCCGGCGATTGCTTCGAGCCTCGAGCGGCTCCGTGAGCTTTCGAGCCGCATCTGGCCGCCAGTGATTCTTCTGGACGACGAACTCCTCGGCGGCATGCGGTTCGCGGAACTGCTGCGCTATTTCACGGCCACGGCTCCCGTGATTCTGCTGGCGCCGCTCGAACGCCAAACCGAAGTGGCGCGGCTGGTGGCCGAAGGGGAGCTGGAATTCGTAGCGCGCGCCGGGGATTTTATTCCACTGGCCGCCGCGCTCGTCGAACGCAGATTGCGATGGGCCAGCACGCCGGAATCGCTTCTCGGGCCGCAATGGGCGGAACTGGCCGAGGACGCCGGCGCGATCTTTCGCCACGAAATCAATAACCCGCTGACGGGTATTTTGGGCAACGCCGAGATGCTTCTCGCTCATCGCGAGCGGCTTTCGAGCGTGGACACGCAGCGTCTCGAAACCGTGGTGGGCCTCGCCGTCCGCCTGCGGGAGACGGTGCGCCGCCTCTCGAACGACTGGGATGCCCAGCCAAATTCGCTGAAATCCGCGTAGGGCCATCCGCCAGATTGTCAAAGAGCAATAAGAAGCCCGGGTAATGGGTCAGTTTGAATTTTGGCTTTTTGTGTCACGATCAAGAAAATTCAAACTGACCCACCACCGAAGCCCGCCCAGGGGCTTCGCAAATCTTTCGCTTTTCTTCCCGGCGCCGACCCTAATATGCCCCGAAATTTGTTCGATTTGGGGCGTGAAAATCTGCTGCAAAATCATCAAGGCGCTTTAACCAAATAAGCCCCTAAAATGCCGAATTTTGCACGATTTTGGCCCTTTTTGCGCCGTAAAATCGGGTTAACGGCGGGGGCCCTTCGAGACCCACACCGTGTGTCTCTCAGGGTAAAGCGTCGGCTTGCCGGGAACACGTGCTGAGATCCACTTTTTGTTTCACGTGAAACAATTTTTGAGAAATTTGCGGGCGGAGCGTTGACGGTGGCGCTGGGGAGGGGAAAAGCAGATCCCTGCCTACCGGCAGGCAGGCCTCCCTACGTCCCCGGCCCCTCAAAAGGCGAGGGGGAAGAAAAGACGGGGGACTCCGCTCCCTTCCCTTCGTACCTCAGGGTAAACCTGCGTCAGGGTAAACCTGCGTCAGGGCAGGCGGGGTGACAGGCGCAGTGGAGAAGGGAGCTCGAAGGCAGGTCCCCGACAATTGTAGTAGTTGGCGTGACCTGGCGGCGAAGTCTGGATCTCTGCGACGGCTTCCGAGTGGCCGATCAACCGGGAGTTTGGGCATTCGCGCAGAAGCGTTGAATCCGCTGCGACGTGGCGGATGGTGCTACTATTGCGCGCATCAATGGCATTCGCGACGAGCACGAAACTTGGGCGATAGGAAATCGCCGTACGGCTGGGCGCGGGCATGGGTCGAGCGGGAAATGAAAAAGGAGCGGGAAGTTGACGCCGGAACGCTGGCAGGAAATCAAGAAAGTGCTTGCCGCGGCGCTGGAACAGGCGCCGGAGCAGAGATCCGCTTATCTTGATCAGAGGTGCGTGGAGCCGGAGGTGCGCCGCGAAGTCGAGTCGTTGATCGCGGCGCAGGAGAAAGCAGGGAGCAGTTTTATGGAGCGCCCCCCGATGGGGAGCAACGAGGCGCTGAAGAGCGGAACCAAGCTAGGGCCTTACGAGATCCTCGCGCGCTTGGGAGTGGGTGGAATGGGCGAAGTGTATCGCGCGCGGGACACGCGGCTCAACCGCGCGGTGGCGATCAAAGTTCTGCGCGATCATCTGGGCGAATCCGCGCAAGAGTGCGCGAGCGATTTGAACGGGAGGCGCGAACGATTGCCAGCCTGAATCATGCGCACATCTGCACGCTCTACGACGTGGGGCGCGAGGGTGGCACGGATTATCTGGTGATGGAGTATGTCGAAGGCGAAACGCTGGCAGGGCGGCTGCGGAAAGGGCCGCTGCCGCTCGAGCAGGTGTTGCAATACGCCATCGAGATTGCCGACGCGCTGGACAAAGCGCACCGCAAGGGAATCACGCATCGCGATCTGAAACCGGGCAACATCATGCTGACGAAGTCGGGGACGAAGCTGCTGGATTTCGGACTTGCGAAGCTCCAGCAGGAGATGGCGCCGGCGGGTGCACAGTTTTCGCAGCTTCCGACGGCGGACGAGCCGTTGACGGCGCAGGGAACGATCCTCGGGACATTGCAATACATGGCGCCGGAGCAGCTGGAAGGGAAGGAGGCGGATGCGCGGACGGACATTTTCGCATTCGGGGTGGTGGTATATGAGATGGCGACGGGGAAGAAAGCGTTCGAAGGGAAAAGCCAGGCCAGCCTGATCGCGAAGATACTGGAGACCGATCCGCCGCCGATCTCATCGCTCCAGCCCATGACGCCGCCTGCGCTCGACCGCGTTGTCAAGCGATGTCTCGAGAAAGAGCCGGACGAGCGATGGCAAACGGCGAGCGACCTAGCCAAGGAACTGCAGTGGATTGCCGAAGGAAGCTCGCAGGCGGGCGTTGCCGCGCCCGTCGTCGCGCGCCGCCGGAGGCGGGAAAGGATGGCCTGGGCGCTCGCGGGCGCGGGCCTGCTCCTCGCCGCCGCGATCGCGGGCTACTTTCTGCTGCGACCGAAGAAAGCCGGCGACGTGGTCCGCTTTTCTGTCCCGCCGCCTGAGAATGCGAGCTTCGCTCCCCCGGGCGGTTTCTTGAGCCTTTCGCCCGACGGCCGCAACCTGGCGTTCGTGACGGCCACGCAGTCGGGGAAACCCACCGCGCTTTGGGTGCGTTCGCTCGATTCGCTTGCCGCACAGCCCTTGCTGGGCACGGAGCGCGCCTTTTTGCCCTTCTGGTCGCCGGATAGCCGGTACATCGGCTTTTTTACATTCGATGGCAAGCTGGAGAAGGTCCCAGTTTCCGGCGGGCCGCCCGAAATGCTGTGTGATGCCCGTGATGGGTTTGGCGGAACTTGGAATCGCGATGGCGTCATCGTCTTCGTTAGTGAAGGCAAATTGTATCGCGTTTCCGACGCGGGTGGCACGCCTGCGCTTGTTGCGGCGGCGGACGCGGCGCGGCAGGAAATAGGGTACGCAAATCCGCAATTCCTGCCCGATGGTCGGCACTTCCTTTTTCGTGCCTCCACTTCCGCAGGTTCCGTCGGCTACGTCGAGACCGGCTCGCTCGATAGTCCGAAGACCGAGCGTTTGTTCCAGTCTGCCGCCAATGCCCTTTACGCTCCGCCCGGCTACTTATTCTATGTGAGCCAAGGGACGCTCGTGGCCCAAGCCTTCGACGCGAGTGGGTTGAAGATCACCGGCCCGGCCGTGCCCGTCAGCACAGGAGTTGGGGTGACTGCCGGCGGCTACGGATTTTTCTCTGTCTCGCAGACCGGCGCTCTGGCATACCAAACCGCTCCCAACGGGTTCACCAGCCAGATGACTTGGTACAACCGCGAGGGTGAGAAGCTGGGAAGCGTCGGCGAGCCTGGCCGTTACTCGAGCTCGGCCCTCTCGCCCGATGGGACGAGACTCGCTGTCGGCGTGGGAGACGCTGGCGCTCGGGATATCTGGGTGTACGACCTGAAGCGGGGAACTGAGTCGCGTCTGACGGCCGGCTCTGGCGACAATTTCAATCCACTGTGGTCGGCGGACGGAAACCGAATCATATTCACATCGAACCGCGCCGGCCCACGCGATATTTACGAGCAGGCGGCAAACGGCCTGGGGAACGCGGAGCCGATTTACGAATCGAAGGACCAATCCAAGGCCATGGACGATTTGGCGCCCGATGGCCGCTACGCCATCTACGACACCGCCGGAGGTGCTGATTTGACCGAAGTGTGGGCTCTCCCGCTCTCGGGCGAACGCAGGCCCGTCCCCTTCGTCCGAGGCAGTTTCGGTGCGCGCGAGGCTCGGTTCTCGCCAAACGGTCGGTATCTGGCGTACGCGTCGACCGAAACCGGGGAATACGAAATCTATGTCCAGACCTTCCCGGAGCATCTGGGGAAATGGCAGGTTTCGACTTCCGGCGGCATTGAACCCACCTGGCGGCGCGACGGCAAAGAGCTGTTCTATCTGAGTGCTGACGACAAGGTGATGGCGGTCGAGGTCAATACGGATTCGGCGAACTTTCAGGCGGGCATTCCCAAGCCCCTGTTTCAAACGCAACTCGTCCTGGGCTTCCTCTGGCGAAATCGCTACGTTGTATCAGCGGATGGCCAGCGGTTTCTGATGCTCACGCCCACCGGCGAGACCCCGGCTAATCCGATTACCGTGGTGCTGAATTGGCCGGCGGAATTGAAGCCATGACCCTCGCTGCAGGAACCAAATTCGGGTCTTAGGAAATCGCCGCGCTGCTGGGCGCGGGCGCTGCGGCGGGCGGGCCACGTTCCGGACTGATCCATTGGGCACAGGGGCTCGATCCGTTCGCGCTGTCCCAGGCCGCTCTTGCTATCCTTTCATTTCATTCAAGCGAAAAGTACAATTAAACGGACATACTGGAGGGGGAACACAATGCGCACGTGGATTCGCTTCTCTCTTTCAATGATCCTCGCGGGCACGCTTTGGGGCGCTGTGAGGACGGAAGCACAGACGCCATCGCAGCAGCCCGGCTATGCGAACTCCGGCGCGGTGACAACCGTGAATGAGGCCATTGACCGCCTCATCGCGCGCGAGCGTGACGAAATTGCCGTCATCCGGAGCTACAAGCCGATCACGGAGACGTACGTCCAGGATATGAGGAGCGATCCGCAGTTGGGCATCGTTCCCATCGACGATCACTATTTTCTTGGCCAGGCGGACCTATCGACCGGCGTCGGCGAGAATTCGTTTCTCGAAAATAATAATAACAAGAAGAAGAAAGAGAAAATGGAGGACCGCAATTCGCACAAGGGCGGGCCTTCCTCCTCCTATGATCCCGAGGGTTTCCTGCGGATGATTTACGTGGACACGGAGGGCTTTGACCGGGAGCACTATACGTTCGATTACGGGGGACGGGAATTCCTCGGCGAGGTGCGGTGCCTGGTGTTCGACGTGACGCCGCTCGCGAAGTCGGGCAAGGGCCGCTTCTACGGGCGCATCTGGGTGGAGGACCAGGATTTCACCATCGTGCGGTTCAACGGAGTGTACACATCCGGCGGAGAACCCACTGGGTTCACCGTGCACTTCGATAGCTGGCGGCTAAATTTACAGCCGGGCCTCTGGCTGCCCGCGTTTGTCTTCAGCCAGGAATCGGACTCGAAGAATTCTCCCGACGACAGCGTCCGCTTCAAGGCGCAAACTCGCCTGTGGGGTTACTCCCTGAAGAGCGCGGGTTCGGAAGCGGCTCTCAATGACCGGCCGCTTGGAGCGGCCCCGTCAGCCGCGGGTGGCGCTTCCGCTCAGACGGATAGCTCGCCTATTGACGAGGAGCGCGAATGGCAGCACCAGGCGGAGGTGAATGTGCTCGACCGGCTGGAGCGCATCGGTCTGCTGGCGCCTCCGGGGGAAGTGGACAAAGTCCTCGAAACCGTGGTGAACAATCTCGAGGTGACCAACAATCTCGATATCGAACCCGACGTTCACTGCCGCGTGTTGCTCACGGGCACGCTGGAATCGTTCTCGATCGGACACACCATTGTGATGAGCCGCGGCCTGCTGGACGTGCTTCCCGACGAGGCCAGCCTGGCCACCATGCTGGCGCAGGAGCTGGCCGCGATCGTGGTGATGAAGCCCTCGACGGATCAGTGGGGATTCAACGACACGACGAACGTCACCGCCGACCAGGCGCTTTCGCGCTTCTCATTCAAAGCCACACCGGCGGAAGAGGAAATGGCGAACCAGAAGGCCATCGAATTCCTGAAACATTCCCCCTATCAGGACAAGCTCGGAACCGCGGCGCTTTTCCTAAAGCAGCTCCAGGCGGATTCGAGCGTTCTTCCCTCGCTTATCAACGCCCACCTGGGGAACAGCGTGGCACTGAGCACAGCGCTATTGAGCATGGGCCCGCCGCTCCAGGCCGATAACGTGGATCAGATCGCGGCGTTGCCGCTCGGCGCTCGAGTGAAGGTGGATCCCTGGAGCGACCGTGTGGAGCTGGTAAAGGCGAAGGCCGTTGCGCTGCATTCGGCACGGGAGAAGATGCCGTTTGAGGTCACGCCTTTCATGCCTTTCCTGACGCGTTACCACGACTCAGAAGGTGTCAGGGATAGAGCCTAGGTCGAGCTATAGACTTGAAGCTCCGAAACGGTGAGCGCTTTACGGACTTCGCGGATCAAAGTGTCGTTGGAAAAAGGTTTCTGCAAGATGGGCGCGTCGGGCGGCAGATTGTCGTGCCCGGTAGAATGAAATTCAACGTAACCCGACATGAATAGGATTTTCATATCGGGCCGGGAAGCCGTCAGCTTTTTCGCCAGCGCGGGCCCGCCGATTCCAGGCATGACAACGTCCGTCAACAGCAAATGGATAGCGCCCTTGTGACTCGCCGCGATCTCCAGGGCTTGGGCGCCGCAGGACGCCGCGAGAACATTGTACCCATTCTGCGTGAGCAGGTCGGAGATGAGCGTTCGAAGTGACTCTTCGTCCTCGGCCAGCAGCACGGTCTCCGAACCGCGCGGCAGTCTCGCGGGAGCTTCATCCGTGGCCGGCTTCGAGATGCCCTGGACCACCATGGGCAGACAAATCCTGAAAGTTGTGCCAACTCCGACTTTGCTGTCCACCCAGATGTAGCCGTCGCTTTGTTTTACAACTCCGTAGACGGTGGCGAGCCCCAGGCCTGTCCCTCGGCCCTTTTCCTTGGTGGTGAAGAACGGCTCGAAGATGCGCAGCATCGTCGCCTCGTCCATTCCCATTCCTGAATCGCTGACGGTCAACTGGACGTATTGCCCGGGCCGGACATAGGGCTGCTCGGCGACGGCGTTTTCACCGAGTTCCACGTTGGCCGTCTGGATGGTGAGCTTTCCACCCTCGGGCATCGCATCGCGGGCGTTCACCACGAGATTCATGATCACCTGCTCGATCTGGCTATGATCGGCACGAACCTTTTGAAGGTCCGAATCCAGGACGATTTCAATCTCGACGTGTTCTCCTATCAGCCGGCGCAGCATTTTCACGAGATCCGTCACAAGCGCGTTCAGATCCAGAATCCTCGGTTGCAGCACCTGCTGACGGCTGAAAGCAAGCAACTGGCGGGTGAGTGACGATGCGCGCGTGCCCGCCTTCTTGATCTCGCCGACGTTCTTCCGAAGGGGGTCATTTCCTTCCAATTTCATATCCAGAATATCGCTGTAGCCGATGATCACGCCCAGCAGGTTATTGAAGTCGTGAGCGATACCGCCGGAGAGCCGCCCCACCGCTTCCATCTTTTGGGATTGGCGGAGCTGTTCTTCCTTGAGCCGCAGTGCCTCCTCGGATTTCTTACGCTCGGTAACATCGCGACTGACGATTACGAGAACATCGATTTCACCCGTGGCGTTGCGTACCGCGCTCGAATTCGATTCAAGAGTTCGCCACGTCCCGTCCTTATGTTTGAAGCGGTACTGCAACTGGCGGCCCCTTCCCGATCGCAGAGCTTCCTGGGCCGCTTCGAGGACATTCGCGCGATCGTCGGGATGCACTTGTTCGATGCCAAGCGTTCCCATCAATTCTTTCGGGGAATAGCCCAGGATCCTTTCATACGACGGGCTGTTGTAAAGCCTTTTGCCGCCGGCATCCACGATGGCAATCAGATCCTCCGCGTATTCGCCGATCAGATGGAACAATCCCTGGCTTTTGTACAATTGTTTCCGGATGCTATAGACCTGAAGTTGCTGGTAAAACGCATAGATATCAAACAGCAATACGAGAGCAACCAGACCGCGCGACGACTGCTGGAGGTTTGTAAGGTACGAGGATTCGGTCCCTCCCAATAGGACGGGAAAAATGAAGGAAAGCAAGCCGGCCGTCAACAGCAGGGTGACAATGACCGCCGACCCCCACAGCCACCATTGGCGTGACTCAACCTGCTTCAGTTGAGCCAAGGCATGGCGCGCGTCACTGGCGTCAGTCACCATCGACGGGGCGCTACTATTGGCGGGCCGTGCCTGAAACAATGCCATAACGGCCCATTCTGGCGTGAGAAATATCCTTCCTACAATGGTACTGTCGCCCGCTTTGTGTCTTATGACGAACCTGATAATGAGCGGGAATATATGTTCCGGACCTCAGCCTCGCGCATTGCAGGCTTCCCCGCCGCGCTCAACGGGAATTCATGCCATCCCCACGGATACGCGGGCCCGCGGTTGTCAGTTAATTGTCACCGGGGCTTGCAGCACGATGTTACGCGAAGAGTCGCCGACCATTATCTGGTAGGTCCCCGGCGCCACAAGCCAGCTACTGCTGGTCACATCCCAGTAGGCGAACGACCGCATGTTGAGGGTAATCGTCACGGGGCTGGTTTGGCCCGGCGTCAGCGAGATTTTCTGGAAGCCCTTCAGCCATTTGGGTGGTTCGAGAACAGACGATGAGGGCGAGGGGATGGCGACATAGACTTGGGCCACTTCCGCGCCAGTGACGCTGCCCGTATTCTTCACGTTGAAACTCACCGTCACTGTCTGGTTCGGATTCGTGCTGAAATCGGGAAGCGTCGTCGGGGTGACGGAGAGATTCGAGAATGAGAACGTGGTGTAGGAAAGGCCGAAGCCGAAGGGGAAGAGCGGCGTGATGCCGGCCTGATCGTAGTGGCGGTAGCCGACGAAGACGCCCTCCGAATAGGTGACCGTGCCGTTGACGCCGGGATATTGCGCCGGCTGGCTGCCGTCGGCCGGGGGATCGGGATCGGAGGCGCTCACCGGAATCGTGAGCGGCAGTTTTCCGGAAGGATTCACACTGCCGAAGAGCACGGCGGCGACGGCGTTGCCGTCCTCTTCTCCCGGATACCATGCCTGGAGAATCGCGGGAACGCTCGAGGCCCAGGGCATCAGGATGCCGGTGCCGCTCTTCATCACGACGATGGTCTTGGGCTGCGCGGCGACGATCTGCTCGACGAGGGAATCCTGCGTGCCGCTGAGGGAGATGGAACCGTCGGAGCCTTCGGCTTCGCTATCGCCGACCATGACGATGGCGACGTCGGAGGATTGGGCGAGCGTGACGGCGGTGGAGATGGTGCTGCCGTTGTTGTAGGAAACGGTGACGCCCGAGCCCACGACATTCTGGATGCCGGTGACGGGCGAGACGGTGTAGATCGGCGACACCTGGGAACTGCCTCCGCCGCCGGTTTTGGCCGAGCCCGCGTAGGGGCCGATGACGGCGATGGTGTGCAGGGAGCTGGCCTTGAGCGGCAGGATGGCTCCGGTATTCTGGAGGAGCACCATGCCGGCCTCGGAGATCTGGCGTGAGATGAGGCCATCGGCGGCGCTCGGGATGGTGGTGATGCCCGGCGGATTATTGAACACTCCAAAATTCAACATGGTGGTGAAGCGGCGGATCAGCTTGTCGTTGACGGTGGCCTGGGTGACTTGTCCATTTTGCACGGCGGTTGCCAGGGCGCTGGCGAAATAGACTCCCGTGGGCATCTCCAGGTCCAGCCCGTTATTTGCGGAGTTCACCGTCGAGTTTGTGGCGCCGAAATCGGAAGTGGTGAAACCCTGGAAGCCCCATTCCTGCTTGAGGATTGTATTGAGGAGCGGGCCGTTTTCGCACATGTGCGCGCCGTTCACCAGATTGTAGGCGCACATTACGGCGCCAACGTTGGCTTGCTTGACGGTGGCCTCGAATTGCGGGAGGTAGATTTCGCGCAGGGTGCGCTGATCAATGATTTCATTGATGCTCCCGCGGTTGGTCTCCTGGTTATTGGCGTCGAAATGCTTGGATTCGGCGATGATGCCGTTGCTCTGGATGCCCTCAATATCGGCGACGGCGATCTGGCCTGCAAGGTAAGGATCTTCGCCATAGCCCTCGAAGGTACGGCCACCCTGCAGCGTTCGCGCGATATTGATATCGGGCCCTTCGACGAGACCGTTGGCCCAATCCTTGGCCTCCGCTCCGACAACCGTTCCATATTGATTGGCAAGATTGACGTCCCACGTGGCCGCGAGAGAAATAGGCGCGGACATGGCCGTGGCGTTGCCCTCATGGCCGGGACCGCCGCTGGCGGCGCCCGCGGGTCCGTTGGCGATATTCAGCAGCGGGATGCCCAGGCTCGAAATGCCCGGCACAACGCGATAATCATTGGCGTCCTGAATGCCGTGCAACTCGGTGGTGTCTTCGGTGAGGGTCATCTCGTTGACGATTTGAGTGGCGCGCTGGTTATTGGAGGAGCTGGTTGTAACCGTGAGCGACACGGTGGTCGAGTGAACGAGGCTGCCGCTCGTGCCGGTTATGGTCAGCGTGGACGTAGCGGCCGGAGTCGAAGTGGACGTCGAAACCGTGAGCGTGGAGGTGCCTGAAACGCTGATCGAGGCAGGGTTGAAGCTGGCCGTCGCGCCCGAGGGCAGGCCGCTGGCGGTGAGCGCGACGCTTCCGGTAAAGCCATTGACTGTGCCGACCGTCACCGTGTAGATGGTTTGCGATCCGGCGGTGACGGTTTGGGATGACGGCGAGGCGGAGATGGAGAAATCAGGGGGCGGGGCGCCGCTGGTGGTGTCAATTTCGATCCCGCTGACCAGCGCGTTGTTCACGACGGTGGTGAACACGATTACGAACTGGCCGCTGGAATTAGCCGCCACTATGAACTGCTGGATGTTGGCGATGTTCTGCCCTCCCGCCGTCGCGAAAATGTCGAAATTCGTCAGCACCTGCGTGCCATTGATGCTCACGTTGAAGGTGCGCTTCCCCGCCGCCGTCCAGTACGTCTCGCAGAAGTGCAGGCGGACGAGGTAGTTCGTTCCCGCGGTGAAGCCGCCGATCGTGTAGCTGAACGTCCCGCCCGCGCCGGTGGTGGACGTATCGCGGCCGGACTGGTACACCGCCGCAGGGGCTGGGTTCGTGACATTGCTTGTGTTGATGGTATTGGCGTGGTCGATGGTGCTGCCGCCCGAGAAGTCCTCGTCGGCAACGAATGGAGCCACGGCGGGCCCGCCGGAATTGATGGCGATAAGCTGCGTTCCACCGCTAGATTGCGTTGTGGCGCTGGCCTGGTTCGACGCGGCGGACGTGCCGCCCGCGTTCGTGCCCTCCACCAGGTAGTAGTAGGTGGTGGAGGCTGTGAGACCTGTATTCGAGTACGTCGTCGTGGTAACGCCGGTGGCGATCTGGTTGCTGGTCGAGGGCGTGAAGCCGGAGGTGGTGCTGCGGAAAATGTTGTAGGTGACGGCGCAGGACGAGGAGCTTGAGGTCCAACTCAGGTTAATCTGGCTCGACTGAGGCTGCTGTGGCGGTGAGGCCGCTCGGAGCCGTGGGTGTGCTGCAGGAAGCGGTCGAGTCAATTTCGATCCCGCTGATGAGTGCGTTGTTCGTCACGGACGTGAACAGGATCACGAATTGCCCGCTGGAGTTCGCAGGCTCCGTAAATTGCTGGATGTTCGCTATGTTCTGGCCGCCCGCGGTCTTTTCGATATCGAAGTTCGTCAAGACCTGCGTGCCGTTGATGCTCACGTCGAACATGCGCGGAACCGGCCGTCGAGAAATACGTTTCGCAGAAGTGCAGGCGCACCAGGTAGCTGGTCCCTGCCGTGAAGCCGCCAATCGTGTAGGTGTATGTGGGGCCCGGCCCTGCCGCGGTCGTCGACCACGCGCGCCGATCTGGTACACCGCTGCCGGAGCCGGGTTGGTCACCTTGCTCGTGTTGATCGTGTTGGCGTGGTCAATCGTGGCGCCGCCCGAGAAATCTTCGTCGGCCACGAATGGACTGACCGCCGGACCGCCGGCATTGATCTGCAGTAGGGCGCTCTGCGCCAGTGCGGGAGGATTTACAAAGAACAAAAGCGCAGCAAGACTCAAGCCGCAAACGGCTACTTCACTTTTTTTCATCATGGCACCCTAACTACAAAATTTCCGGTGGGAACAGCCGGCTGGGCGCATCCTACGCCTCTTCCCTCCCGGACACAATGAAATTATTATTCGCAAAGACGCCAGCGAGCTCGCCGGGGTTCCGACGGTCAACCACTGATTGGCGTGGTCATCCCGACGAGGCGCCGGCTTAAAACTCCTCGAACCAAATTTGAGTTAGTATCAAGCGTTGGCCTGAACACAAATTGCGCGTGCTCGAGCGAGTTGCCATGGCTCAGCGTTTTGTCTTCTCTGATCTCCGCGAGCTTTTTGCAAAGGCGAACGAGGAGAAGTCCGGCGACCGATTGGCGGGTATTGCCGCGGGGTCGGAAAGCGAACGGGTTGCGGCGAAACGCAGATTAGCCGAATTGACTCTGGGCGAAATCATCCGGCAACCCTTGATTGACCCGGACGAAGATGACGTCAGCCGGCTGATCCTCGAAACCTTGGACCAGGAGGCTTTTAAGCCGATCCAGGGCTTGACGGTGGGCGAATTTCGCGAGCACATCCTCGACGATGCCACGATTGAACCAGACCTCAAGCAACTCCAGCGGGCGATCACGCCGGAAATAGCCGCGGCAGTGGCGAAGATCATGAGCAATAAGGATTTGGTCCTGGGTGCGGCCAAGATACGGAACGTGACACGGTGCCGGAATACGATGGGCGAGCGCGGCGTGCTGGGCATACGCGTGCAACCCAACCATCCGGCCGATGATATCGGAGGGATCCTTCTTTCGGCATTCGAGGGGCTGCTCTATGGATGCGGAGACGCGGTGATCGGGGTAAACCCGGCGTCCGATTCCGTGGAGACGACGAGTGCAATTCTTCAAGCGCTACAGCGCCTCGTTGAACTTTATCAAGTGCCCACGCAGACCTGCTGTCTCGCGCACATCAGCACACAACTGGCGGCTTTGGGACGCGGCGCGCCCGTGGATCTGCTATTCCAATCCGTCGCCGGAACGCAGGCCGCGAATCGCAGCTTTGGAATCACGCTGGAGTTGATTCGCGACGGACGGGAGCAGGTTCTCGAACATCATCGGCGGCGCGACGCTACCTGGAAGGGCGAGAACGTGATGTACTTCGAAACCGGGCAGGGAAGCGCGCTCTCGGCGGAGGCGCACCACGGAGTGGACCAGTTGACGCTCGAAGCGCGCGCGTATGGCGTCGCTCGATGCTTCGATCCGTTCATCGTAAACAGCGTTGTGGGTTTCATCGGCCCCGAGTATCTATGCGATGAGCGCCAAATCATCCGGGCCGGCCTCGAAGACCACTTCATGGGCAAGCTGCTGGGACTGCCGATGGGCTGCGACGTTTGCTATACGAATCATGCGGACGCGGACCAGAATTCGGCCGACAATCTGCTGCTTCTTCTGAGCGCGGCGGGATGCAACTACTTCATGGGCGTTCCCTGTTCCGACGACGTGATGCTGAACTATCAATCCACCAGCTATCATGATGCGCTGGCCGTACGGCGCCTCTTCAAGCTGAAACCGGCGCCGGAATTTTTGGCGTGGCTCGAAGCCAGGGCCATCTATCACGATGGCGAGCCCGCCGTGCTCGGAGCGCCCGAGCGGCGCCAGTTGTTGCAGGGGCTGGAATCTTCGATTGCCGAGATCCTCTGATGGGCGATGGAGCTGATAAGTCTCTTGTGACATCCGATCTTTCCGGCGCCTTGCAAAGAATTCGAGCGAGAACACCCGCGCGCATACTGATGGGAAGAGCGGGAGCCGCCTACCGCACCAGCGTACAGCTTGATTTGCGCGAAGCCCATGCCGCCGCGCGGGATGCCGTCCGCGACGAAACAGATCTATTGAGCGCTTTCGGCGAGACTTTTGCGCGCCGCCGGGAACTTTTCCAGGTCCAAACGCAAGCCCGCGGGAAAGATGAATATCTGCTGCGGCCCGACCGGGGCCGGCACTTCGACGAAAGCTCCCGGCGGAAGATTGAACAGAACTGCCCGCGCGGCGCGGACATGCAAATCGTCATTGGGGACGGATTGTCCGCGCCCGCCGTGACACGGCAAGTGCCGGCGCTGCTTCCGCTACTTTGTGCAGGGGCGGAGTCGGCGGGCTGGAAGTTGGGCCGCACATTCGTGATTCGATATTGCCGGGTGGGCATCTTGAATGAAATTGGTGAATTGCTCGACCCGCGCGTGGTGGTGCTGTTGATAGGCGAACGGGCCTGGCCACTGCGGAAAGCCTCTCCGCATATATGGCGTATCGTCCTCGGGAAGGGCATTCCGATGCAGACCGGAATCTAATTTCCAACATCCATGCGCGCGGCGTAAACTCGACCGACGCCGCAGCTCGAATCTTGAACCTGACCGCGCAAATGATGCAGGCGGAGGCGAGCGGTTACAGCCTCAAGGAAAACCGCCAAGAGTTGATTTGAATTCGGGCGCGCCAAACCCTTCACTCCGTTCAGGGTAGAGCGGCTCGACACTTCTCACGACAGCAGGCTGCTACGCCGTCTGTCGAAGCGCGATCTTCGGAAAATCGATTTCGACTTCGGTCGCCGTGTTGAAGTAGTTCGTAAAGACGTTGAGAGCCACATGAGCGATGATCTCCGCGATTTCGCCATCGCCGAATCCAGCCTTCCGCACGGCCTCGAAATCGGACTCAGTGACCCAGCCCTTCTTGGCCACAACCTGGCGCGCAAACTCGAGCGCCGCCGCGTCTTTCGGCGAGCTCGACCGCGCCTCGCGCGCCTCCCGGGTCTGCGGTTCCGTCAAGCCGGCCATCTTACCGAGCGCCGTGTGCGCCGATACGCAGTAGGCGCACCCGTTCTGCTCGCCCACTTCGAGCGCGAGCTCCTCGCGCAGTTTCGCCGGCAGACTCCCGCCAGCAAGCGCCCCGGCGAAGCCCAGATAGCCCTCCAGGACCGCCGGAGAGTTCGCCATCACCCGCGTCATATTTGGAGTGATCTTGAGTTTTGCCTGCACGGCCTCAAGCAGTTGCTTGGACCTGCCGCTGGCAGTTTCGGTCTGAATTGCTGGCAGTCTCGACATCGCTTCCTCCCTTTGTAGTGCCGTCGTTTGCCGCCCGCTCCATGCAGGCACGGCGATAAGAGGACACAGAGAGGGAAAAAGATGCAGAAAATCTGCTGCGGCGACAGGGAGCCAGCCTGAGGTTGCACTGCGGGAATCCGAAGACGTATAGTCGGTTGTTGTTGATTTCTTGGAGCCGAGGGCCGGCGAATGAGCTTTCTCCGCGAAGTTCGACTGGAGGACAAATTCGAGCCATTTGCCGCGTTTCAAGAGGCCCTTGGATTCATCCCCAATCTACTCTGCGCGCAGACATTGTTACCTCGCGTCATTGAGGCGCAGGAGAAGCTCGAAAGCGCCGTGCGCTTACGCGAGGGAGCGATTTCGCGAGTACAGAAGGAAAGAATCCTTCTGAGCATTGCAGCGGATCGGCGAGATGCGTATTGCGTGGCCGTGGATAGCACGGTTTTGTCTTCACTGGGAGTGCCGGACAATCAAATCGCTGATCTTTTGAGCGACTATCGCCGCGCGGACCTCTCCGCCGCTGAGCTAGCCTCGCTGCAATTTTGCCTCAAATTGAGCCGCCATGCTCCCTCCGTGTGCTTGGAAGACGTCGAAGCACTGCGGGCATGCGGATTCGCAGACGAGGCAATATTCGAAGCCGTGGTCGCGACAGCTTTTGCGATTTACCGCTCCACGCTCTCCCTGGGTTTGGGTCCGGAGCCGGATTTCGGACCGCGTAAACACGCGTCGGCAGGGAGCAATGCGCCGCGTAAGACGGCGCCCCATGGAGTGCCCTCCCACAATCATGGAGCGGCGCGAAAAAAAGGGCCGTATGTGCCCGCTCCTTACCTGAGCCCCAAGACGTTTGCGCCTTTTGCCACCGTTCAGAAGAGCCATGGATTCATACCGAACTTTTTCCGCGCTCAGACATTGCGGCCCGACTTGCTGGAGGCGGAGCTGGAGGCAATGGGCAGGATTCTGCTATCGGAAGAGTTCCTGACGCGCGTGCAAAAGGAATGCATTCTGCTGGCCGTGTCGGCAGCGAATCTCAACTCTTATTGCGTTGCCGTGCATTGCAACCTATTGCGCGGCTTGGGTATGCCCTCGGAGGAAGGCGACCAGATCGCCGTGGACTATCGCGAGTCCAACCTGTCGGAACGCGATAGAGCGCTGCTGGATTTTGCCGTGAAATTGGGGACGCGGAGTTCAGAGTTCTCCTGCGACGACGTGGTCAAGTTGCGAACACACGGTTTCAGCGAGGAACAGATTTTGGAGTGCGAGGTGGTCACGGCTCTCAATAATTTCGCGAATACGGTTCAAATGGGACTGGGAATTGAGCCTGATTTTGAGCCACCTGCCGTCTTCGAGGAAAATAAAGTGTATCTTTCAGGTGCTGCCCAGACTCTTGGTGATGTTGGAGGCGCAGTGCATCTCGTCAACACACTCGCGGACGCGGACGCTGAATTGGTCGCGGAGGCGCAGGGTGGGAAGCTGGACGCTTTCGAGGAGTTATTTCGCCGCCATGGGCAGTTGATCTATCGCACTCTGACGGCCATCCTGGGCAACCCGGGCGATGCACAGGACGCCATGCAGGATGCTCTTTTGAGCGCGTTCAAGCACATCGGCGGATTCCAGGGCCGGTCGAAGTTTTCCACCTGGCTGGTGAGCATCGCCAGGAACACGGCGCTTCAGCGATTGCGACGCGGGAAACATTTTGAGAGTTTGGATGAAGGCGAGCAGACCGAGGAGGGAGACATTCGCCCCCGCCAGGTCAGGGCCTGGCAGGATGATCCGGAGGAGCTTTATTCCAAATCGGAGATACAGCGGCTGGTTGAAAGAGGGGTTTTGGCGCTTCCCGCGAACTACCGCGTGGTGGTGATGCTCCGGGATATCCAGCAGCTTTCGGCGGATGAGGTGGCCCGGCAATTGGGGCTAAGCGTTCCCGCGGTAAAGACGCGGCTCCTGAGGGGCCGGCTCATGCTGCGAGAATGGCTCTCGCCGCACTTCACGAGCAGCGCGAGGGGGACGGCTCAATGATCACGTGCGAGGAATTTTTGGCTGAGTTCGGAGACTACCTCGAGAATCAGGTGTCGCCGGAGCTGCGTAAAGAGCTTGAGCTGCACCTCTCCCAGTGCCGCGCTTGCCACGTGCTGTACGATTCCAGCCGCAAGACTGTAAAAATCGTGACAGAAAGCGGTTCATTCGAATTCCCGCAGAGCGCCTGCGATCCAATCATAGACCGCGTCATGGCGAAGTTGCGAACGGGCCGCAGCTAACAACGTCGAAATCCTAAAAATCCGCAACCGAGCCCTTCGATAGTCATCTAACTATTGAAATTCCCCGGGCCCGAAGAGCAGCGGTGCGAATGCCGCCGCGGAGAGCCGGGAAAAAATTCGACTGAAATAGGGAGACCGAAATGAAGAGACTCGAGGGAAAGGTGGCAGTAGTGACGGGCGGAAACAGCGGCATCGGGCTGGCGGCGGCCAAACGGCTTCAGGAAGAGGGAGCGAAGGTAGCCATCTCTGGCCGAAACAAGAAAACGCTGGATGAAGCGGTGAAGACGATCGGAAACGGCGTGGTGGCGGTGCAGGCGGACGTGGCGAAAACGACGGATGTGGAAAAGATGTACGCGGAGGTTTCGCGGAAGCTAGGCAAGATTGACGTGCTGTTCGTGAACGCGGGAGTGGCGAAATTCGCGCCGCTCGCGGAGACATCCGAGGGCATGTACGACGAGATGTTCGACATCAATATCAAGGGAGCGTACTTCACAATTCAGAAGGCGCTGCCGCTGCTGAACGACGGCGCGTCCATCATTTTGAATACCAGCGTAGTGGACAAGAAAGGAAACCCGGGGACGAGCGCGTATTCGGCGACAAAGGCGGCGCTGCGATCACTGGCGAGAACGGCGGCGGCGGAGCTGGTAGGGCGCGGCATCCGCGTGAACGCGGTGGCGCCCGGGCCGATCGAGACGCCGATTTTCGGGAAGACCGGAATGCCCAAGGAAGCCCTGGATAACTTCGCGAAGGAAATAAACAACCGGGTGCCGATGAAGCGGTTCGGACAGCCGGAGGAAGTGGCGGGGGCGGTGGCGTTTTTGGCTTCGCAGGACGCGTCGTACATCACGGGCGTGGAAATCAACGTGGACGGCGGAATGGGGCAAATCTGAATCACCGGGACGGTTAGAGAGACGCGTGCCGGGGGCCGACGGCCTCGAGGCCGCGCAATTCGTTCCGGTTCAATAAGCTGTCAGTGAAGCGCGCCGGTCTGGTAATTGAGTGCGGAGATGGCGGCCGAGTAATCGTACTTTGCGCTGGCCTGTTCGATCTGGGCCTGGGTCTGATTCAACTGCGCCTGGCTCAGTTCGACAATGGAGCTTAGGCCCAGGTTGTAGCGTTGCTGGGCAAGATCGAGGGCCTGGTTCGCTTCGTCGAGGAGCTGGCCGGTGACGGAAAGGCGCTGGAAGGCGGAGTTGGCGTTCAGCCATGCCGTGCGAACATCGCGGACGATTCGGTCCTGGAGGTCGCGAAGAAACTGGTCTTGGGCGCGCGCTTGCTCGTTGGCTTCGGTACGAAGCGCTCCGAACAGGTGGCCGTTGAAAAGCGGGACGTTGACGTTGAATCCCGCCGCGGCGTAGTGGGAGGCGGGTTGGAGCGGCGCCTGGTTATAGGGCACGAGTCCGGCGACGCCGACAGCGGAAATCGTTGGAAACCAGAGATCGCGCTCTGCCGTGGCATAGCTGTGGGCGGAATTCGCGTCGAGGCGCTGGCCGATGAGTTCCGGGCGGTCGCGCAGGGCTTGCTCGATGAGGGCGGTGAAGTCGGCAGGGGGAGCGGGTGGAAGAGGCTCATCGGTCAAATTAAAGGTGCGCTCATCGGAGTAGCCCAGCGCGGCGGAGAGCTGCGCGAAGGACGCCTGGAGATCATTTTGAGCCTGGATGAGCAGGAGCTGGGCCTGCGCGAGGTCCACGTTGGCGAAGCTGACGTCCAGCCCCGATTTGATTTTGTTCTGCGCCAGCGTGGAGATCTGGTCGGCGACAAGCTGGCGCTGGTGGACCGTTTGCTGGGCCACGGTGAGAACGGCTTGCGCCTTCAACACGGCGAAGTAGGCCTGATCGGCCTGAAGCAAGACGTCGGCGCGGGTGGTGACGACGTTTTCTTTTTCGGCCTGGGCATGGAGGCTGGAGCTCTTGACGAGTTCGTGTGTGCGGCCAAAATCGGTGATGAGTTGATTCACGGCGATGCCATTAGCGTAGCGATCGAAGACGATGGGATTGTTCAAACCGCCCGCGGCGATGCGGCTGTTGGTCTGGGCGTCGGCTCCGGTAAGGCTGCCGTAGGCGAAGGGATAATACGCGGAGCGGGCTTGCGTGACCTGCGCCTGAGCCGCGATAGCCAGATGCGAGGCGGCCTGAATCTGTGGATGATTCTGGATGGCGATTTTTTCGGCGTCGAGCAGGGTGAGGTTCTGGGCGGATTGAGACGCGGCGTGGGCAGGGGCAAAGACGGCGAGAACCGCGAAGACGAAGACACGGGACGGGATGCTCATGGCGCTTCCTCCGGGACCGCGGCGGCCTGGGATTCGTCGCGGCGCGAATAAATCAAAAGGTAGGCGGCGGGGACAAGAAAGACGGTCAAGACGACGGAAACAGCGAGGCCGCCGATGATGGCGATGGCGAGCGGAGCGTACTGCTCGCTGCCCGTTCCGAATTTCAGAGCCAAGGGAAACAGGCCGATGATCGTGGCCAGCGAGGTCATGAGAATGGGCCGCAAGCGAATGCGGCAGGATGAGATGACGGCGTCGCGCACGCTCATGCCGCTTTCCTCGAGGCGATGGGCAAATTCCACGATCAAGATGCTGTTGGAGACGACGATTCCGACCATCATGATGACGCCCATGAGCGACATCACGTTGAGAGTGGTCCGCGTGAGAAGCAGAGCCAGAAGCACGCCCATGACGCCGGTGGGAACCGCCAGGAGAATGAGAACGGGATCCAGGAACGAGCGGAATTGAGC
>CAWEOJ010000008.1:0-25599 GCA_963810625.1 uncultured Acidobacteriota bacterium
GCGACACAGGAGGAGAACGGTGCTGCATGGATGCGGCAAAGCAGACCCACTGTATCGCAGGGGTTGACATCCGCTCCGCACGAATAGCGCGAATGGCCGGCAGTGACGGGACAAACTTGGCCACTGGTTCGAGCGGCGCCTGATTGATGGCGGGCGTGGCGTTAGCCAAGTTCATTTTCGCCGATAGGGAAATATGCCCGGCGGGACTCGATTTCGAGAAATATTGGCCGGTCTTCGCGAGGGTAGAAAGCCCGGCCAGCGCCACGAGAAGCACGAAAACGGCTCCCCTAGCGAGACATAGCCTAGCAGGATTGGGCTCGGGCGACCGGCTCGGGGTTTGAGATTCGACGCTCATTTTCGACGGTTTCCCAAAATCAATGTTCGGCAAGAATGGAACAGTTTCAAATGTGAATCCAGCCGAAGGACGCGTTCAAATCATAACGTCCCTCTGGCTCTTAAATCAAGGACAAGGCAGCCATATATAAATGTTAATCAAAGATTACCAATCAACGGCAAAATCATTCCCTTCCATCCGAGTTGCAAGATCTCGCAAGGGGCCTAAATGCAGTCAAATCAGCGATAAAGGAATTGGCCCTGGGCGTGCAACTTCCGTGATTGCCAATTCTATTTGCAGGCAGCCATGGGAAGACACAAATTCCGCCGCAGGAGACGCACACCTCGCCTTTTCGGCATACGTTGGCAATACGTTGGGATTCTAATCCTGTTATTGGTTCTGGGGATATGGTGTGTACGGTTGTCGCCTTTCCATTATGGAACAGCAACTGTTGAACCTAGTAACAAAACGGTTGCTGCCGATGCATCGGCGGTCAAAAGTCCTTTCCGATCGCATGACGGGCGAATCCTTCGGGCGGTATATCCCTACTCGGTGATCCCCGGTGGGGTCGAAAGCGTGCAGGAATTGCGAAAGGACATTGCTGAGGATCCTGTCGTCCGAGCACACTATTCCGGCTTTGACTTATCCCAGGCGCACGTGATTCGATTGCAGCGGGAACAGCTTGCGTATGTGTCCTACCGCATGGGCAATGAAGTGTACTGGACCACGCACAAGCTCAGGCTGGCGAAGAATGAAGCCGTCATCACCGATGGTACGCACACAGCCAGATCCCGCTGCGGGAATCTGGTGAGCGAGACCCCTGTTTTACCAACCTCCCCGAAAGAGCCGGCCGTGGCATCTCTGGACGCTGCCAATCTGCCGGGAATCGTGCCCGCGGGCGGAACGGAGCCCGTGGTGGCACCGCCGCTGGCTATCACGATTCCGCCCACGGCACCGGGCGGCCCTTTTATTATTCCTCCAGTTCTTGTAGTTCCGCCAGGTGGAGGTTCTCCCCCCGACCCGCCCACGGGACCGGGCGGCCCTTCTATTATTCCTCCAGTTTTTGTGGTTCCGCTGGGTGAAGGTCCTCCCCCCGACCCGCCGGTGACGGCACTCCCCGAGCCGCCCACGGTGCTGCTTCTGCTCATTTCGCTTCCATTGCTTTGGATGTTGGGCAAGCGAACCAAGCGGTCTTGGCGCTAACGCCGCGGCAACTCTTTGAACCAGGTAACCCTCAGGTCCTCGGCCTGATATTCCCCTTGCAAATGCTCCCAGGCTCCGCGAATACGAACAACCGGGACTACCAGGAAGCGGCCATCGGAATCATACCCACGATTTGGTCCAGGTCCCAACTGCGGGAAGCTGCGAATTCATCTCGCAGTTTTCTTATGTCGTTCGCACGCCGTGGTATGTCGCGGCGGGGAGTCCCAAGAACGCGCATGTAGTCCTAGCTTATGTTGACCTGCGCTACATCATTCCGCAACCGGAGGAAAGATGCAGACGGGGAAGGGTGGGTAGCTTCCCCGTCTGCAACCTGTGTGCTATGGGAGGTAGTAACGGAAGGAGGTGAAGACCATATTGTTGTCGGAATGAGGCTGGCCACTTTCGCTGAGCGGTGGAACTGCTCCGCCTCCAGTGCCTGCCCAGGTTTCGCGGTAGATATTCGAGTACTCCATACCCAACTGAACCCTGCCCTTGGGGCCGGCGTAGAAGCGATACCAGAACCCGATGGTGCCTTCGATCATGTTCCGCGTATCGCCCGTGCAGTTGGAAAGTCCGCCGGGGATGAAGCCCGAGGAACCACCGAGGCCGGTGGGAACCCCGAGGCTGTTGGAGGCAGGTCCTCCGGTCGGCTCAACTTCCGACCAGCAACCACTGTTGTTGAACAGCAGGCCCGGTTTGCCGCCGTAACCTTCCGCCTTGCCGTTGTTCGAGTACGTAGCGCGGCCCTCGTATTCGTCACCCCCTAAGAGGTAGATGTCCCACTTCTTCGTCGGATGGAATTGAAGGGTAACCAGCGACTGATAGTTGTGGAGAGGAACGACGGAGCCGTTGGGGCGAACGGTTGCATCCGCCAGACCGACCGAGCCGTAGCGGCCGATTCCGATTCCGCCGAAGAAGTGAAGGCCGAAATCCATCTTCTTGGCGAAGAGGCTCCACCGCGCGTTAGCGCCGCCGCCGCCGATCGGGGCATTCGTGTTCGTCGCGAATTGAGCGGATGCGACTGACGTGCAACCGCCTGGAGGGGTCGTGCTCGGGAAACCACTTCCAGACGGAGCAACCGTACCGCCGCCTGGCGGAACGCAGGGGAAGACTCGATCGCGGAACTCGCTAACCAGCCCAAAGATCTCGTAGTGGCCAAAGCCGGGTTCGAAGACGGCCTTGACGATGAAATCCGGGGAGGGGTTGAAGGAGTAGTTGGCCGCCGGGTTGTAGAGGCCACCGCCTATGCCGTAAGTGCCGAAGAGGAAGTTGACCGTGGTCGTTGGATTGACGACGGATGCGCTTGTGGCAGAAACCGCGATTGCAGTGCAAGTATTGGTGACGACGTTGATAGTCGTGCAGGTTGTAGCTGGAACTTCAGTTCCGCCCGATGTTACCGTCGGGTTGCCGTGAACAGTGACGGTGGCTTGCGGGTTTTCGACGGAGAAGCCGAGCCAGACCTTGTTACCGAAGTTTTTGGTTAGCCGGAGGCCGTACTGCCGCGCCCAGCTGAAGCCGACGTTGTACTGCGCGTCAATGTTCATTGGGAGGGCTTCCGTGCGGTTGTCCATCCCGTGGGTGGTTTCAGTGATCAAGCTCCATTGCTGACCGCCGGTGATGGTGAAACCGTTATTGAAGGCGGCCTGTGCCCAGAACTGGCGCTGGCGCATGGTGTAGCTGTTGCTCTGGTTGTTGTTTGAGGTGGTGCCGGCGGAGAGGAAGTCCATCTCGTAGTAGCCGCCGATCTTCACGTCGCTGAGCTTTCCTTCGAACAACATGGCGATGCGCGACTGGCGCCCGGTGCCAAAGAATTCGGTCACATGGGACTGCGACTGGCCATCGAAGGGAGTATTGTTGAACGCCGAGTTGACGTCGGAACCGAGAGCCTTCTGGCGCCACGAGGTTTCCGCCGCCATGAACCCGCCCGGCGTCAGTGTGATTCCCTTGTAGTGAATGGAGGTTGGCTGGTCTGGATTGTCCATTCCTCCATAGCCGTCGACACCCGGATTCAGGCTTACGGAACGCCTTGAATTCGCGGGATCAGCCGGCTCCGTCGTGAACACACTCGCAGTCGGAACGCCGATGGCAGGGGCAACGGCTGCCACCGGCGCGGCGGCGAGGGTCGAGGATGTTCCGGATGAAGAAGCATTGATCTGGTCCTCAAGCTCCTGCATTTTCTGTTGCTGTTCCCTCAACTGATCGTTCTGCTCCTGGAGCTGCCTTGTTTGGGCTTCGATAAGCGCGCGAAGCTGCTGCAACTCGCTTTCCGTGTCCGTAGTCGCCGGAGTGGCGGCTGGTTCGGCTTTCGACGAGGCTGCGGGCGCACTGCTGGGCTGCGCTGCCGGCGCCGCGGCCGTAGCTGAGCTGGTCGTTGCCGAAGTCGCCCCAGCTCCTGTGGCACCCGTCCCGGCAGTCGCTGGCAATGCGACGAGGCCGAGGGCTGCAATCCACACGATTAATCTCATTCCATCCTCCTTGAAGTTGATTCCCCCACCTTTTTTGGAGCCGAAAAATCGCGCTGCAAATCCCACCCACAACAAAGTGATTTCATGAGCCAACCGCAGTAACGCCGGCGCTGTTCTTCCATTCAAGGACGCTCGCGCCGATCGAAAATCAAGCTACGCGACATTCTTAAGCGCTCTCGGGAAATAGATTCCTTTGCCGCTAAAAAAATTACCAAACCCAGAATCGCTTCTGTTTGCAAGATTTCCTGCGACGCTCCACACTCCACACCCCGTCGCGGAAGGCGAACCTTACGCATTGCGGTTGAATCCTCTGTGACAGTTATATGAATTGTGCGTTACAAACGGTAAGCCATCTATTATCCGTGGGATACAGATGACGGAGCCCATTCAGGGGGGGCATGTATGCGAGGGCGGCGCCCAGGAGCGACGTGCGCTTGAGGCCCGCAAGCGCAAACAAAATGCGGAGAATCGCGAGGGTCAATGCTAGCAGGTCATTATTTTAGGCAAGGAGGACAGGGAAAGAAGAGATCGAGGTCTGCAGTTTCGCGGACGCCAATCCATTATTTGCCCGCGAGTGAGACAAGCAGGCGGCGAAGTTTCGACCGATCTTCAAGCGCCATCCCGATTGTCTCAAAGCCCGCCTGATGGGAGCGCACGAAGCGGACCACGGCCTTCATGCGGATCGAGCGTAGGCCAACGGGTATCTTCAGCGTTGCCTCGGTTCCCACCGGAAATTGAATGTCGCCATGGAGCAGGCCGCCTTCGAGGCTTAGCACGCTGATCGCCGAAGAATATCTTCCACGCGTCGAAGTGACCTCGGCGGGGACGGCGCGCGGCAAACGAATTCTGGGATGGCGGCGGTAACGGACAATATCGCGCCCGGGAACCGGATCGAGAGGAGCAAAGGCCATCTCTCTTGCCTCCAGGCCTGAATGGGGCAGAAACTTCCGGATCCACTCCGGGTCTATCTTCATGAGCGCCTGGGCCGCTGCCATGCGAATTTCTTCCGGGTGCGACCAGCCGAACGCCTTGCGGGCTTCGACGAAGAGGCGCAAGTGGCCCGCAGCGGCCGGCGCGCGCATACGGCCGAGGGCTTCGATGGCCTTTACGCGCAGATAGTCCGCGCCTTGCGGGATAATTTCCCCCTGGGCCACGCGCAACAGTTTCGGAGCAGTATCCGGATCCCCGCACATCCCGATTTCGTCGAGCGCCAGCGGCAGCACTGAGTCGGCGAACAATTCGAGTGAATTCGCGAGTAGACGGCCTCGCTCGGGCGCTCCCGCAACGGAAAGCTGACGGACGACAGCATCCTGGAACGCGCGCCCGGCGTTTCCGAGGCGCGGCGGCAGCAGATCTTCGAGGGCAAGCGGATCGAGACGGCTGAACAAACCGACCACCGAAACAGCCCGGGCAGGCGGTTCGGACTTGAGTATTTCCCTAAGGTGAGCGAGGCACGGGCCGCCGACAGCCTTGGCCAGCTCGACGATATTTTCCCTTTCCGTGCAGCGCGCCGAGCGCGCCAGCCGAAGCGCCAGTTGCTCGCCCGCGGCCTGAGGGATGCGCATGAGCACTCCGGTCATGCCCTCCGGCATGGCCTCGGCCACGAGCACATCCTCGATAAATTCCGAAACGCGATTTTCAATGCCCGTGCGGGGACGCAGGCTCTGAGCCCAGCTAGGACGCAATTCTTCGAGATCGGCAAGCGAGTCGAGCGACTGTTGCATAGCGCGGTAATAGCGGCGCGAGGCGGCTTCCTGGCTGAGCCGCACGAAGGCCGCACCGAGCAAGGTTTGCAACTCCAAATCCGTCTCACCGCTCATCTGCTGGCCGATTTGCAGGAGGGCGTCTTCCAGCCGCCGGCTCGCCGTCTTGCTGTATAGCTCAGCGAGTTGGCTCAATCCAATGGCGGCCTTCTTGCGAGCTTCGGCATCCTTATTACGTACGCAGGAGGCGTATCGCAGCAGGATAGCTCCCGCAGTCTCCGATTCGCCCCGCGCGAGGAGCTCTTCGACATATTGCTGGACGTTGCGGGGAGGGATACACCATGCGTCGGGAGATGTCAGCACGGCGCGCTTGCCGGAATCCGGCACTGCGGCCCAGAATTGACGGTCGAGGAGGTCCGCGTGAGATTCCATGGAAAGCCCCGCGCCGGCCATCTTTTCCTCTCGGGACTTCAGGATTTTGCGAAGCGTTTCAAGTTCCTGGCCCATGCGGTCGAGCAGCTGGCGAACGGCATTGACGCGCACTTCGCCACGCTGAAAACGATCGAGAGCGAAGCGGATGGCCAGGTCTTCAGCCAGCCGCAGCAACATGGCTTCATCCAATTTCGGCGAAGACGTATTGGCCGCGACGCTTGCGAGAGCCTGCCGCAAGGTAGCGCGCGCGTTCAGAGGCAAGGAACCCATCTTCTGCTGCCATGCCGCCGGATCCAGGTCTTGCGTATTTCTTCCGTGAGCCGCTTCGCCAAATTGACCCAGCAGGCGGAGCAAGACCTTCAGGTCCGCTTCTTCGAGCGGCGCGATTGCAGCCGGAGCCGCCGGCATGCCGGCGGTGACGTCTCCGCCGGGGCCGGCGCCTGCTCCCGCCGCGCTGCCTGCTCCCATTCCTCCACCTGACCCGGGTCCGCTTCCACTGCCTAACCCGCTGTGCGCGCCCTCCGCCGCAGCGATGAGCTGAATCATCTTCTCCGGGCTGCGGAACCATTCCTGGAGGTTTCCGGCGTCAGCGCCGAGGGTCTTGGCCGCTAATTGCGTGACGACGCGCGCATCGGCCAGGGCAGCGTCTTCGGGAACAAATCGAATCTCGTTGACGCGGATTCCCGAGGCGGCATTTTTCCCGAAACAGTGTTCAAGGCGCTCGGTCAAAGTGCGGGCCTTTTGGCCGGTTTCCATGAATGCTTTTACGAGGTTTGTGAACTCATCGCGGTCCACACTGGGGCTGAAGCAAATGCTGGCGATGCCAGAAGCATCGAGCAGATCTGCAAAACTGCGCTCGGCGGGCGTAGAGTCGAGGGGCACACCGTCCAAAAGAAGCTGCGAACCTGAAGCTCCAAGCAATAGTCCGGTTTGCCCGGCTGCCCTGACTGCCTCCTGGAGCTCATCCCACGTGGAGACGAACTGCGCAGCCGAGCGGGAGTGCTCTAACCCATAGAGCCGGGCGTACTTAAGAAGGACGTTGAGGCTGCGCACGAAAGCGCGCGCTTGGGGCGCGGTTGACTCCCTGGGCGCCGTCAACTCGCTTGAAAGGGGAGACATTACTGGTCTCAAAATCGAGTGTACTAGAACTGTTCACTGTGGGAATGGTACGAAGGTACTGAATCTCGATTCGTCAATGCCGCCCAAATCACGAGGAATGGCCCCTCGCACTTGGAAAGAAATCAAGCAGGGAGGCGGACTTCGACTTCCAGTCCGCTGAGCGCGGGGCGCACGCGGCGGATCACTTCGCTGGCCCAAAGCTTCTCGCTGAGGAGAACGAGCGAGCCCTCATTGAATTCACAGACGGCGCAGAAAAAATACCGAGGGAAGGCCGCACGGTAGGCGTCCACACCGCGCCGCGCCAGATCTCCTTCGAGGGCTGCGTCGGCCGCAGCAAGCTGCGCGCCGGCGCGCGCGCCGAACGTCTCGTCCTGAAATCGCTCGAGCAGGGATTCAAGCGGGGCAGGCAGCGGCGCGGGGATCACGATGGACCGGCGGCTGGCCTCGCGAAAAGCAATGTCGTGGCGCTGGCAGAAATCGCGCACGCGTTCAACGTGGCTGAAAAAATCGAGCGCCCAGGGTTCGTCGGCGGCGGTGGCGCGGAGCGTGCGGCTCCAAATACGCGCCGCATCGGGGCCGCGCACCGGCTCGCGGTTTTCATCGGCTTCGGCCAACTCGAGGCCGATTGCACGCACATCGGGACCCAGATCCAGCGCTTCGACATCGAGCCGGTACACTTATTCCTCGCCGTTCGTCCCCTGCGGGAATTGTTTTTGAAATTCGGGGGATTGCTTGCGCACTTCCAGCCAATCGAAAAACAGATCCGGAGTTTCCAGCCACATGGCAAACCACCCCGCGATTTCGTGCTTCTCCAGCCGCTTGGGGGCTTCCACCTTGTGGTTGCGCGCGATCATTTCGGCGCGGCGCCTTCCCAGCCGGGCCACTTCGCGGACGCGTTCCGCGGCGGCGCGCTCCTCGTCGACTAGAAATTTTCGGAGCAGTTCGTCGAGCCGCACCAGACACATCTCGGCTTCATCCAGCGTCGAAAAGTGCAGCAGGTCCGTGAACTCTTCTTCGTAGCGGCCCTGCGTATCCGAGCGCGTGGACCACACCACGCGCATCCCCGCGTCTTCGAGCACGCTCACGATCGAGTCCGCCGAGGTTTTCCCGCGCTCGCCGAGTTGCGCGATGAGCTGCCTGCGAATTTGTTCCACCTCCGCGGGCGTGAAGCGCGGCTTGTGCAGCTCTTTGGCGAGCGCCAGGATGCGCTCCTTTTTCGTGCCAGATCTGCCGGATAGGTTCCTGCTCGGATGAGTTTGACTCACAAGGGCCTCAGCGCGCCATTACATCACTTAGATGCGCGGCCGGGCGCCGGCGCATCACCGGCAAGCAGACGGCGAAGCCGCGCCACATTACGGTTGTGCTCGGCGAGCGTGCGGCTGAAAAAATGGCCGCCCTGTCCATTGGCCACGAAGTAGAGGTAATCCGTGGGCGCGGGCGCCAGCACGGCGCGAAGCGATGCCTCACCCGGATTGGCGATCGGGCCGGGCGGCAATCCGCGATGCTGATACGTGTTATAGGGCGAATGTACGCGCAGGTCCGCGGGCCTCACGTCCTTCACCGGTTCGCCGGCCAGCTCCTGCGCGTACTGCACCGTCGGATCGCATTGCAGCGGATAGCCGCGGCGCAGGCGATTGTAGAAAACCCCGGCCACGAGCGGGCGTTCCTCCGCGTTGGGCGTCTCACGCTCGACGAGCGAGGCCAGGGTGACGACTTGCTCGAGCGTCAGCCCGCCGGGAAAATTCCGCGAATCCTGGGGATCGAGCGCCCCCCAAGCCGTGCGGAACTGGCGAACCATCGCCGCAGCCATCTGCTCGCAATCTGTGTGACGTGTGAACTGATACGTGGAAGGGAAGAGAAATCCCTCGAGGCTCGTGGCATCGGGCGCAAGGTCGGATATGAGAGAGGTGTCGTGTGCGGCGGCGAGGAAGCCCTGGCGGCTGCAGATTCCCTGCGCCGCGGTTTCCGCCGCAATGTCGTACATGCTCCAGCCTTCGGGCACGGTGACGATATGCACGAAAATCTGGCCGCGCGCGATCTTCCAGAAGACCTGGCGCGAGTTCACCGGGCTATCGAAGAGATATTCGCCGGCCTGAAGCGGCTTTCGAAAATGCCATACGCTGAAAATCGCAAACGCCAGGCGGTTGCGGATCACGTCACTCCGGGAAAGGATGCCGGCCACACCCCAGCGCGAAGTGCCGTGCGGAATGTCCACGAATTCCTGTTCCGGCCTGTGGCCGCGGTAGGAACGGCTCAGTTGCGAATCGAGCCAGCCGGCAGCCCCGCCCATCGCCGCAATCGCCAGCAACATCAGCAAACCGAGGCGTCGCATCCCTAGATTAATCCCTTTCCGCGGCGGCGGGCGCCGGACTTCGTTTGCGCTCCAGGTAATCGCGCAGCAGAATTGCCGCGGCAACGTCGTCGAGCCGGTCCCGCTTTCGCCGCGATGATTCCGTTGCGGCCACTGTTTGCCGCGCTTCCCAGGTTGTCAGCCGCTCATCCGCGAGTTCCACTTCGATCTCCATTTTCATGAATGTCTTGCCGAGCCGCGCGGCGAATCGCGCCGCTTCGTGAGCCATTTCTCCCGCCTCGCCGGTCATGTGCAGCGGATGGCCCACGATAATAAGGCCGATGGAATGTTCGCGGCAAATGTCGCGCAGGCGGCGCATATCGTTGCGGCGATTCGTGCGCGTCAGAATCCCAAGCGGCCGCGCCGCGAGCCCTAACTCATCCGAAAGCGCCAGGCCGATTCTCTTGCGGCCGTAGTCCACGGCCAGAATGCGTCCCGGCTTTCCCTCCGAGGTCACCGGCACGGGCATCTCCCGGACGCCTGTTTGAGCACCCAATTTCATTATTCTTTATTATACCTGCACCGAGCCGGGGGGAAGAGCCGCGTTCCCGCGCAGCAGGCGCACGAAGTCACGGCTGGCGGCCGCGTTCGCCCGCTTCCCATAGCGGCCACAGGCCCTCGACTTTCATTTCCCGCTCGAGGCCGGTTTCTTCGAGCGATCGCTCAATTTGGACGCGCGTGAGCCGCGGCCCGACGCGCTCTGCGGCGTCCGCGAGCGCGTATGCCGTGACGGCAGCGACAGCAACATTGCGTTTGAGGCTTCCTATATTCACTTTGTCGGGGGTGCCCGAAGGCGAATGATCATTCGGTGTGGAACTCACAGCGCCCGCATTTGTCGTGAGTGTGGGCACGCCTTCGATGAGGAAATCGAAGCTGTCCGAAGGGATGCGGGCATTGAGCGTGAAATCCGTCACGCCTAGCGTGCCGAGGGGATCAAGGGCTTCGCGCACGACGGAAAACGTATCGGCCCGGGCGCCCAGCGCATAGCCTGTCATCGGCGCATCCCCTATGTCAAAGACGATGGCGGCGGCCATTTTATCCAGGTCCGCCCGATGCGCCCGCGCAAAGGCCCAAGATCCGAGCATCCCATTGCTGCTTTCCGTGAAGAGCACGAAGCGAATCGAGCGCCGGGGGAGTGATCCCGACGCATGGACTACGCGCGCCGCGTCAATTACCAGGGCAGCGTTCGACGCGTCGGCGAGCGCGCCCGCGCCGATTCTCGAAGAATCGAGATGCGCGCCGAGCAGCACAAACTCGTCCGGCTTTTCGCGCCCGCGTATCTCCGCCACCACGTTCTCCGATTTCATGAGGCCACTCATGCGATTGACTTGTTTGCGGCTTTGGATCCCGCCCACGGGGATCGAAAATTTTTCGGTGTGCACTTCGTCCACGCCGGCGCGGCGAAAGGCTTCCACGGCCCAGGCGATGGCGCGACTCGTCGGCGGGGAACCGGTCGCGTGCGCGCCGTTCAAATTCGCGAGATGGCGCAAATTCGCCTCAAGCGGCGAAGGGCCAAGCGCGCTGCGAATCATCGCCGGAGCTAGTTCGGCGCAGCTCTTCTCGACCGAGCAGACCTCGCCGCCCGAAGGTGTCTGAAGCGGAGGGGGTTGCAGGGGAGGAATCTGCGCCGGAAGCGCAGTCGAGAACAGCAGCAGGCACGCAATCATAGTGGCTTGCGGCAGTCTTGAAGCACGCAGCGAGACATCGGCGATGCGCGATTCGCCGCAAACCAGTTCCGCGGAAATGTCCATGAGGCCTAGCCGGGTACGAGAGAAACGTGCGAGAGCCTTCCCACGCGCTCAACCACGCAATGGGAAGGCCTCGCAGATTTCAAAAATCCAGGGCGTCCAATCCTAAGACCTCCTTGGAGAGCCGGAGGTTCCTATGGAGCCGCCCCGGTTAATGGTTGCCAAACTTGATGACAACCTCCGCAGTAAGCCCGAAGCTATTCTGGAACATGCCCCCGAAATGGGTGTTTACATCGCCAATCTGGGTGCGGACGGCCCAAGTCGGCCCGAAGTTGACGTCCACACCGCCGCCATACATCCCTGAAAACGCGTTGATCGACGCACTCTCCCCATCAAAGCTGACACCGAACTGACCGGCGCCGAACAACGCTTCGACGAACGGTGTGAAGCGTGTCGAGTTGCGCAGGTTGACGCGGGGTCCGAATGTTTCGGTGTACACATGAGCATGGGCACCATCGATGCTCTTATAGACACCGGTGAAGTTGGCCACACCCGCGAGCCAGCAAGTCAGATCGTAATCGGCCTCTGCGTCCCAGCCGTTCAGATTGGTGCTCGTGCTCGAGCCTTCACCGCTTCCCCCTGAAAGCCCAAACTCGGAACCGACTCTGGTATAGGCGTAACCACCCCCAACCTCAAACCGGGGACATGACGCACTGGCAATTCCCGCTGTGAGAAGCAGGAGCCCTGCGATGAAAAATACTTTGCGCATTCCGTATATCCTCCTTCGCTCTATTTAGATGGCCCAAGTACTAAGGCCTGTTTCCGCGCCATTATAGGAGTAGAGTCTACAACAAAATTCAAGGCCGGTGATATGGAATTTCCGATAATAGTGGGGTTCTGGATACGAAACGCCAACCTGTACCGATTCGACAAAATTCCCTTAGTGAGACCTAAGCCGTTTTGGGACCGCCATGGTGGTCTCATCGCGAGACCTATGAGATCCTTTGCCACACTTTGAGTGGCTCGGACGCCTGCGCCGAGTCTAGAATGTGAGCGCAATGATTGGGAAGCGCAATGCCCGGAGAACCAAGGTGGCGGAACGGCCGGTTTCTGCGCACCGTGCTGGTTTCCCAGAGCGGGAAGCCCCCGGCAGAGTAGCCCTGCATCTCCTGATTCTGACTGCCGTGAGCCTGGCGTTGTACGCCAACGCGCTTCGAGACGGTTTTGTCACCGACGACCTGCTTCAATTGCAGAGCAATCCCCTAGTCACAAGCTATCATTACATTCCGAGATTATTTGCGACGAATGTATGGTCGTTTGTCCGCCCCACGGTCAACAACTACTACCGTCCGGTTCAGATGCTCGTCTACATGGGCGAGTACTATTTGTTCGGCTTCCACCCCTGGGCATTCCACCTGGTGAATCTGCTGCTCAATGTTGCGGCCGTTTTTGCCGCCTACTTTCTGATTCGCGCGCTGGCGGACGAAAAACTCGCGATCTGGGCCGCCCTGTTATTTGCCTTCCAACCCATACACGTCGAGGCGGTGGTTTGGATCGCGGCGCTGCCCGAGCTGCTTTGCGCGCTGTGCTATTTCACGGCCATGCTCTTCTATCATCGCGCGCGCACCGGCGTTCATCCCGTGCGGAACCACGGCATGGCGGCAGCGGTCTTTTTTGCAGGGCTCTTCTGCAAGGAAACCATGCTTGTTTTCCCGGTGCTGTTGCTGGCCTACGAATTCTTCTACCGGCGGGAATCGCTTCGCGCCATCTGCGTGGGGTACCGGCGCTTCCTGCCTTATTTGGGCGCTCTGGGGATTTATATCGCCATTCGGATGAGGGTTCTCGGCTCCTTCGCGCCGTCAAAAGCATACATTACGCACCGGCAGATTTTCCTCACTGTGCCGATTCTGCTGCGCCAGTATATTTCCAAACTTCTCTGGCCTGTAAACATGACCTATTACTACGGTTTCAGTCCTCAGAATACGCTGGACTGGAAGGTTATCGGCAGCGTGGTGCTGATCGGCGCTCTGGTTCTGGCGATGGTCTGGATGCGAAAATCACAGCCGCTTCTGGCGTTTTCCCTGGCTTGGTTTTTCATAGTCATCGCGCCCGTCCTCAGCTTCGCGAATGGGAGCCAGAATATGGTCAGTAACATCTTCGCAGAGCGTTATCTCTATATTCCATCGTGGGGCTTTTGCGTTCTCGGCGGATGGATCTGGGTCCGGGTGCTGGAGAGCACGCCGCGGAAAATGCTCCTCACGGCCGCTTACCCCACGCTGGCGCTGGTCTTGGTTTTTTACACCGTTTTGATCGTGCGCCGCGTTCCCGATTGGCAGTCGAACCTGCGGATGTACCAGAAAACGGCGCGCCAATTCCCGAACTCCTCGGCCGTCCAATTAGGTCTGGGGACCGCATACTACGAATCCCGGAATTATGATCAAGCTGTCGCGCCCTTAGAGCGAGCGATCGCCCTCAAGCCGGCCTCTACGGCCGCGCATCTGTACCTTGCCGTGGTGCTTTCCGCGCTGGGCGATGGACAGGAGGCGGTGGCCCAGCTCGCGCAGGCGGATAGGGTCAGGACCATGGACGAGGCGCCCTGGACGCTTTATGCCCAGACCTACGCCAACCTCAAGCAGTGGGATCGCGCCATCGAGTACGACCGCAAGGAGATCGAAATTGAGCCGTGGAGTCCGGTGGTGTACACGGCGCTGGGTGAGGCGCTTCAGGAGAACGGGCAGACGGACGAATCCATCGCTACGTTCCGCGAGGCCCTTCAACTCGAGCCGGGTTACGTCGATGCCAGCGTCAACCTTGCCGTCACACTGGCCGAGCAGGGAAATACGGATGAAGCCATCAGCCTGCTGACCACTTCCCTCCAAACTCACCGCGGCGACCCGCATTTGGACGCCGCGTGGCTCAATCTGGGCAACGTCTACGCGAACAAATCGGAATGGAGTGAGGCAGCGGCGGCCTATCAACATGCGCTGGATCTGAATCCGGACCTGGACGTCGCGCGCGCGAGCCTCGATTCCGTCGAAGCACAGCAGGCGGCACGCCGGCAATGATGCCCGCGCTCGAAGGCGCCCGTGTGTCTTCAAGGACAGTGACCATCCCCAGAAGCCCTAACGCAGGGCAGATGGCGGTCCCGGCTACAACGTCGAGGGCCGGACCATGAATGGACCGGACCCCTGTGCCGAAGCTAGAATGTCAGCGAGATGGTTAGGCGGCGCAATGGCCCGAGGACCAAGGTTGCGGAACGGCCGGCCTCTGCGCCCCACGCTGGCTTTCCAAAGTTGCGAACGCACGCCCGAACAGCCCTGGATCTCCTGTTTTTGGCTGCCGTAAGCCTGGCACTGTACGCGGATGCGCTCCGAAACGGCTTCGTAGCCGACGATACGCTTCAATTGCAGAGTAACCCCTTTATAAGGAACTACCACTACATTCCGAAATTGTTCGCGACCAATGTGTGGTCGTTTGCCCGTCACACCGTCAAAAATTATTATCGGCCGCTTCAGATGCTTTTTTATATGGGCGAGTACTATTTGTTCGGCTTCCGCTCCCGGCCATTCCATCTTGTGAATCTGCTGCTCAACACGGCGGCCATCTTTGCCGCCTACTTTCTGGTTCGCGCGCTGGCGGATGAAAAGCTGGCTCTCTGGGCCGCCCTGCTGTTTGCGTTCCAGCCCATCCACGTTGAGGTGGTGGTTTGGATCGCGGCGCTGCCTGAGTTGCTATGCGCGCTGTGCTACTTCACGGCCATGCGCTTCTATCACCTCGCGCGCACCGGCGTCCATCCCGCGCGGAATCACGGCATGGCCACGGCGATTTTCTTCGTGGGGCTGTTCTGCAAGGAAACGATGCTCGTCTTCCCAGCGGTCTTGCTGGCCTACGAATTCTTCTACCGGCGGGAATCGCTGCGCGCCATCTGCCTGGGGTTCAGGCGCCTGTTGCCGTATCTCTGCGCGCTGGGGATATACATTGCCATCCGCATAAAGGTTCTGGGCTCCTTCGCGCCGTCATCGGCGCACTTTACACACCGGCAGATATTCCTCACGGCACCGGTTCTGCTGTGCCAGTACATTTTCAAGGTCATCTGGCCCGTGAACCTGAACTACTACTATGATTTCACTCCCCAGAATACGTTGAGCTGGAAATTCGCCGGCAGCGTGGTGATGATCGGCGTTCTGGTCCTGGCGATGTTCCGGATGCGGAAATCGCAGCCTTTGCTGGCGTTCTCCCTGGCCTGGTTTTTCACAGTCATCGCGCCTGTCCTGAGCTTCCCAAATGTGAGCAATAATGCGGGCAGCAATGTATTTGCGGAGCGCTACCTCTATATTCCATCGCTGGGTTTTTGCATTCTGGCGGGATGGGCGTGGCTGCGAGTGATGGAGAGGGCATCGCGAAAGATGATGCTCACCTTCGCCTATCCCGCGCTGGCCCTGGTCTTGATTTTTTACAGCGTTCTGATCGTGCGCCGCATTCCAGACTGGCGCTCGGACCTGCGGCTATACCAGAAAACGGTGCTGCAATCTCCGGACTCCGCGACAGTCCAGACAGGTCTAGGATCCGCGTACTACGAAGCCGGGCAGTACGATGACGCCCTTGCGCCCTTCGAGCGAGCGCTCGCACTCGAGCCGGCTTCTTCGGCGGCACATCTGTACGTTGCTGTTACGCTTTCCGCTCTCGGCGATAGCCAGGGGGCCAGCGCGAATATTTTGCAGGCCGAAAAACTGAGGACCACGGACGACGCGCCCTGGACGCTGTACGCACAGACCTACGCCAACCTCAAGCAGTGGGATCGCGCCATCGAGTACGACCGTAAGGAGCTCGAAGTTGAGCCGCAGAATCCGGCCCTGTACACCGTGCTGGGCGAAGCGCTCCAGCACAACGGGCAGACACAGGAATCCATCGCCGCGTTCCGGCAGGCGATTCAATCGGAACCCGGCTATCTCGATGCGAGCGTCAATCTCGCCATTACCCTGGCCCAGCAGGGAGATACGGACCAAGCCATCGAGCTATTGGTTTCCGCACTGAGGATTCACCCTGATGAGCCGCATTCAGACGCCGGCTGGTTCAATCTTGGCAACGTCTACGCGAACAAAGCCGAATGGAATGAAGCGGCCGCCGCCTATCAACGTGCGCTGGATCTGAATCCCGACTTGGACGTCGCGCGCCAACGCCTCGATGTCGTCGAAGCCCGGCAGGCAGCAAGCCGGCAATGATACGCGCAATCAAAGGCGCCCGGTCGCCGTTCAGAAGAGTAAACACCCCCATGAGCGGTAACGCTGGACCATTCAACTGTTCCCAGATATCCTTCTCGCCGTTGAAAGAAGCGGGCCGGTCTGCTCTCCATTTCTGTCTGCTTGCACTTCTTGCCGCCGCGCTCAACGCCTGCGGCGGAGGAAGTCAGTCGCAGGCGCCTCCACCGCCGCCTGGGATTAGCGTCTCAATCAGTCCGCAGCAAGGCGGCCTCACTCCTTCGCAGACACTGACATTTACGGCCACGGTCTTGAACGATTCCCAGAATCTGGGCGTCACGTGGAGCGCCACGGGCGGCTCGTTCAGCAGCAATACCTCCAATCCCACCACGTACTCCGCTTCGGGAGCTCCCGCTGGCGTCTACACCATTACGGCGACGAGCAACGCGGACAACACCAAAAGCGCTTCAGCCGCCATCGGCGTCACTAACCTCGCCGGGATTTACAGCTGGCGCGGGATGGAGGGTGACACCACGCGGCAAGGCGTCAACTCGAAGGAGTACGCCCTTACGACCGCGAACGTGACCAGTGCGGCTTTTGGAAAACTCTTTTCCTGCCCCGTGGATGGATATGTGTTTGCTCAGCCGCTCTACATTGCGAATCTCACGATTTCCGGGAAGATGCACAATGTGGTCTTCGTGGGAACCGAGAACGATTCCCTCTACGCCTTCGACGCGGATACAAACATGGCTCCCTGCACCCCGTTGTGGCAGCGCAGTCTTGTTCCGGCTGGCGAAAGCGCAGTCACCGCCAGCAATGTAAGTAACGCAAGTGTAGGGGCGGTGATCGGCATAACCGGGACTCCGGTGATTGACCCTGCCTCCGGCACCCTCTACGTCGTCGCGGAAACGGTGAACGCGGGCGCCTACATTCACCGCCTCTATGCCATCAGCGTCGCGACGGGAGCGAACAGCGCCACGCCCGCGGTCATTGCGGCTTCCGTACCCGGCTCGGGCTCGGGAGCCAGCGCGGGGATGCTGTCTTTCGATCCGCTACGCAGCTTCCAGCGGCCCGGCCTGCTGCTGCTCAATGGCAATGTGTACATCGCTTGGGGCTCGAACGACGACACGCCGACCTACCACGGCTGGGTGATGGGTTACGCCGAGTCCAACCTGCAGCGAGTGGCGGCCTTCAGTGTCACCCCCGACGCTTCGGCGAGCCATGGCCTGGAAGGCGGGGTCTGGATGACGGGAGCGGCGCCGGCAGCGGACTCGACCGGCAACATCTACATTTCAGTGGGCAACGGGACATTCGACGACACGGCCAACGCAATCCCACCGGTGGCGCCCAACGACGATTTCGGTGACAGCGCCCTCAAACTGACGAATCTCCTGGCCATCTCCGACTTCTTTACGCCCTTCAACCAGGCCACGCTGAACGCGCATGACGAGGACCTGGGCTCTTCTGGGGTGGTCCTGCTCCCGGATCAAGCCGCCCCAGGCATCACGCACTTGATGTTCTGCGGCGGGAAGGATGGCTATATCTATCTGATGAACCGCGACAACCTGGGGAAGTACCAGGCCGCCAATGGCGGCGTAGTTCAGTACTTCAAATTATCCGGCGACAATACCGGGAACGGTTTCCGAGCCACGCCGGCATTTTTTAATAACACGCTCTACGGCGCCGGGGTTAACGACCCGCTCATGGCTGTAAGCTTCAATCCGGGAACGGGGCAATTTGCGACCACCCCTGCCTATAAATCCGCGGAAAAATACGCCGATCATGGAACGACGCCGTCGGTTTCGGCACAGGGCGCGATGAACGGAATCGTATGGACGATTGATTACAGCCATGCGAATGCCATTCTGCGCGCGTACGACGCCACAAATCTCACCAAGCTCTACGACAGCTCGCAACAGGGCTCGCGCGATACGGCCGGACCACCCGCGTCGTTTAGCGTGCCCACGGTGGCCAACGGCAAGGTATACGTCGGCACCAAGACCGAATTGGATGTTTATGGATTGCTGCCAAACTGAGAACGTATGCCAAACTAAGAACGTATGCGCACAGGCATTCCACGATTCGGAATAGATTCGAAAAGCGCGTCCCGGCATCTAAAGGGGAGAGACTCCCGACCCCAGGAACGCATGACCTCCGAAAATAAATCCCCTGAAACAGGCAAGCCCGACGCTGCGGGCAAACCTGCCAACCCGAAGAACGCTTGGAAACTGTTGCCGGACGTTTGGGCGCTTCTGAAGCCGCGGCGGGGAGTGCTGGCCGTTGGCCTCGGGCTGATGGCGATCAATCGGCTGTCGGGATTCGTGCTGCCGGGTTCCACGAGGTATCTCGTGGACAACGTCATCAATAAACATCAAGCGTATCTTTTGAAGCCGCTCGTGCTGGCCATTGTAGCGGCCACGATGGTGCAGGGGCTGACCTCCTATGCCCTGACGCAGCTCCTCTCGAAATCGTCGCAGAAGATGATCGCGGAGCTGCGCCTGAAGGTGCAGGCGCATATCGGACGCCTTCCCGTGGCCTTTTATGACGCAAACAAGACGGGCGTGTTGGTCTCGCGGATTATGAGTGATGTCGAGGGCGTGCGCAATCTGATCGGCACGGGATTGATTGATTTCGCCGGCGGAATCATGACGGCCCTGATCGCGCTCGTGCTTCTCCTGCGGATCAATGTGAGTATGACTGCCGTGGCCTTCGTTGTCCTGCTGCTTTTCAGCCTGGGTCTCAAGAGGGCGTTCCGGACGATCCGTCCGATTTATCGCGCGCGGCCGAAAATCAACGCGGAGGTCACCGGGCGGCTCACCGAATCGCTGGGTGGGGTTCGAGTGGTGAAGGGTTACCACGCCGAGGAGCGTGAGGAAAGGGTGTTCGCGGCGGGTGTGCAGCGGCTGCTTGAAAATGTGCTGCAAACGCTGAACGCCACGTCGCTGATGTCCTTCTCGGCCACGGCGCTCATGGGAATCGCGAGCGCGCTGGTCATGTTCCTCGGCGTGCGGCAAATTCTTTCGCATCAAATGACCACCGGCACATTCCTCACGTTCGTGCTGTTTCTCGGCATGTTGATCGCGCCGGTTTCGCAGGTCGTCGTGCTGGGCCCGCAGATTACCGAGGCCCTTGCTGGCCTCGAACGCACGCGCGAGATTCTGAATGAAAAGATGGAGGATGAAGTGTCCGCGCGGCGCGTGCGGCTGGATCGCATCGTGGGCCGCGTGGTCTTCGACAATGTGAGCTTCGCCTATGAAGCCGGCAAGCCGGTGTTGCGCGGCATCAGCTTCGAATCCGAGCCGGGAACCGTCACGGCGCTCGTGGGGCCCTCCGGCGCGGGAAAATCCACGATCATCGGACTGATTGCCGCTTTCTACGAGCCTACCGCGGGACGCATCCTGGTGGATGGGGTGGATCTCAGCGAGGTGCGCCTCGATTCCTACCGCACGCAGCTGGGATTGGTGCTGCAGGAAACCTTTCTCTTCGACGGTACGATCCGCGAGAACGTCGCTTTCGCGCGGCCCGACGCTACAGAGGAGGAAATTCTCGCCGCCTGCCGCATCGCCCGCGTGGACGAGTTTGCGGAATCATTCGAGAAAAAATACGATACCTTCGTCGGCGAGCGCGGCGTAAAACTTTCCGGCGGCCAGAAGCAGAGGGTTTCCATCGCGCGAGCCATCCTGGCCGACCCGCGCATCCTGATCCTCGACGAGGCCACTTCCAGCCTCGATTCCGAATCGGAAGCGCTGATTCAAGAAGGGCTCCGCTATCTCATGCGCGGGCGCACCACGTTCGTGATTGCGCACCGATTGTCCACCGTCCGGCGTGCCGATCAGATTCTGGTGGTCGAAGCGGGAGAGATTATCGAACGCGGCACGCACGATTCGCTTTACGCCGCCGGTGGACGCTATTACGAGCTCTACACCAAGCAGCATGGCGTCGAAACGAACCTTTTGCTTGCACCCGGAGAAGGCGGCAACGAACCGGAAGAATCCCGCTCGACCGATGCCGAGCCGGGCGCCGGCTCTGCTGGCCAAGGGGATTCGCTATTGCCCGCGGCCATGCGTCTGATTCGCGAACGCGAAGGCTAAGGCTCCCAGGTTCGATATGATATACAAGGTGCATGAAAGAAATAATGTGCTTGCGAGGATGAACAGCGCAGTGATTATTTTGGATGATAGGATGTTTCTAATTGGAGATGAATAATATATTGAGAGGATTAAAGGGTACAGTTGGAGAAATGATTGGAAAACAGTGGGAAAAACTGATGTAGCTGCGAGAGCACAGTAAACTTCTATCGGAGGAAAACTTCACATGGAGAGGATTTGAGAGAGCGGTATTTGTATTCAATATGGTGATTGCAGAGATTATTGATGGGTATATATTGGTATGTGTGGTGAGAGAGGAAAAGTGAGGTGTAGGATAGAAGAAGTAAATATAAAAAAATAAAAGAAAAAAAAAAAAAAAAGAAAATATAAAAAAATAAATTAGAAAATAAAAGAGAAGATAAAAAAAAAAAAAAAAAAAAAAAAAAAAAAAAAAAAAAAGAAAAAAAAAAAAAAAAAAAAAAAAAAAAAAAAAAAAAAAAAAAAAAAAAAAAAAAAAAAAAAAAAAAAAAAAAAAAAAAAAAAAAAAAAAAAAAAAAAAAAAAAAAAAAAAAAAAAAAAAAAAAAAAAAAAAAAAAAAAAAAAAAAAAAAACCGCAGGCCGCGCAATTGACGCGACCCGCCCACAACATATAGGATGGCGGCGATTCCAGTAGGAGGAAAAAAATGGCCAAGAAGAGCAGACTCACGAATGTCGCCAGGAAAATCGGATCAGCCATGGGCAAGGCCGATCGCACGGCTCACAAAATTGCCAGCGCGGGGCACGTCGCCAAGCGCGAGCTTGAGGACATTGCGAAACAGGTGGAGGTTCTCAAGCGCCAGTTGATGAAGACTACCGAGCGCCTGAAGCGCGCGCTGCGGTAACGGGCCGCGCGAACGCCTCGAAGGGTTGAAATGCCTCGCACAGCATGGCGCGGTATTTCGCGCGGTCGTAGCCGCGCCAGCCTTCCCACAGTGCATAGGCGCGCACGCGATCATTCGGCACAGCCGCGCTGGCATCCGTAATCACGTACTCGACCGTCTGCCCGGGCCGCAACTTCACGCCGCTCCCGTACAATTGCTGCGCGGCAATGGCCGTGAGGCTGGCCTTGCTGTAGAGGCGCGGCTCGCGCGTCATCCGCTTGCTGATGACCAGCTCTTCCACTGTGGCGCTTCCATCTTCCACACGCTCTAGGTAACGATCGAAAACCATGCGGGCATCTTCCAGCTTTCGGCAATACGCCTGGTAATCGTGCGCTTCCGCGAGGATGCCCAAAATCTCGCGCTGCATCCGGGAAATCATCGGCGGCGTATCGTGGCGGCGCAGCTCCAGCCCTCTGGCTTTCCATCCGTCCGCTCCGCCGGCGGCAAAAAAGCGGTTGGGCACGGGCACGCTAGAAAACTGCTTCGACGGCAGGAATACCACGTACCGGTAAGCAGCCTCGACCGCCATGGGCAGCTTCGTGCGCGCTTCGATTTCACGCGCCAGCCTCTCGTAGTCTTCCGGCGTGGCATTCGCTCTGCGCACATAGATCGAGTCCACCAGGGCGTGGAGCAGATCGTAGCCTGCGCTCTCCGCGATTTCCTTGGCGACGAGCAGGGTTTCGCGCGCCACGGCGTTGATGGCTTCATGCGCCTCGATTTTCCCGAAGCGGGCGTTTTTGTATCCGGTGTAGCCGAAGCAGCAGACCAGCAGCCATTTGAGCGCGTCCCTTTGCAATTTGTACCGCCGCGCGGCGTCCGCATCCGCGGCGGCGGTGCGAACGAGTTTTTTCAGTTCCGTTCGTTTGAAAATGAGCCGTTCCACCACGCGGCTGGTGATGCCCCGCCGCTTCTGGCAGACGCGATAGCCCAGTTCCGGCACGCGGGGCGCTTCGGGGCAACAAGCACAGTTCACCGTCTCCGGCGAAATATTGAACCGGGCCATGATGCTCGGGTACTCACTCACGAAATCGAGTTCCGCCACGTTCTCGAAGAAGCCGCTCTTGGGCGTGAAGACCAGCCCGCCGCGATCCGCGCAGAGCAGCTCCTCCGGCGTCTTCCACTCTTCCGGCTCCGCCTTCTGCGCCGGGATCAGCACGCCGTCGCGCCATGCAAGCTCCATCTGCATGTAGGAGATTCCCGTGCCCGTTGTTGTCCGCGCGGCATACTGCACGGGCAGCTTCGTCACGCGCGCCAGTTCCCAAAGCCCCGCCAGCTCGCATTTGCTGGCCGTGAACGAATTGGATGTGTCCACGTGCAGACGGCCGAAGAGCGTGGTGGCCGACTCCTTGAAGAGAATCCGGCCATAGCTCATGAAGCTTCGCGCGCGGCTTTGCGCGACCGGCAGTGGATCGCGGTTGAGCGGGAGCCGGATGCGGCAGCGTTTCGCCTGCCACATTAAATGGGGCAGCACGGTCGAGTCCCCCCAGTTGGTCAGCAGCAAATCGGGGTCGTACCGTTGCAGCAGCCGGGCGAAATTTTCGGCGGCGGGTATATCAGAATCGTCGAGGACGTGCGTTTCGCCTTCGATCTCGATTTCCAGAGCGCCGCGCTGGCCGTGCGCCGGGTTGACGTGGGAAAGTCCCGCCAGCCTCATTTCCATAATGCGCAGCGGCGGCAGCTCATAGTCGAGCGACCACGGATCGTCCCGGCAGGCGAGTACCAGAATTTTTCCTTCTTCATCGGCGTCCACTTCCACGCGCGCCAGCGGAAACACGTCTTTCTGCCAGCAGTAGAGCGACGCGAGCATCAAATCGGAATCGTACAGGCGCGCATCGGCGTCCGCTTGTTGCACCAGGGAAACGGCGGAGCGGTAGCGCGTCGGATCGCGGACAACCACTTCGAGCGTCCGCAGCGGCTTGGCTTGCCAGATGTCGGTGCGCTCCGCTCTGCGGCACTCAGCCTGGAACCGCGACGCGAGCAGGTCCGCGAGTTTTTGTAACGCGGATTCCGGCGCGTGCACGTGGAACGCGGGGCGGAACGAGGCGTCAGTCAGTTTGTGCGCCGCCTGGTTCGGCGTCAGCAGCCACAGGGTCATCCCCTGCGGGCAGGGGTAAAGATCGAGAATCCATCCCGTCAGGCGCATGTCCGCACCCCGCCAGTTTTTCGAGCCTGGTGATCCGTTTTTCCTGGTCGAGCGCGATGGAAAGCAAAATAGCCTCCATCGGATTGTCGTTGCACTGATAGGTGGCCGCTTGCGTGTAGCAACGAACGTGATGAAAGAGCCGGTCGAAGTGTTCCTGATCCTCGCGGCGCAGAGCGCGGCGGAATTTCCGCCATTTCTGGATGGCCGCTTCCACGAGTTGGACAAATGTCGGTAGAGTGCGGCCCATCGCCCATCCTCACGCCGGAAGCGGCAACGCGGCCTTTTCGCCCACCAGGCGCGGCCGGCCATCGCCATCAAGCTCAAAACGCCACACATCGGAAGCCTGCGAGACGAGCTGCCGGAACATCTCGCGCCGCGCCGTCTGAAAAGACGCGGCATCGGAGAACACCGCAACGCCTAAAGGCAAAGTGCGCAAGGCGCGCAGCGCGGCAAGCGCGCGGCGAAATGCAACTTGCGCTTCGCGCTCGCGCACATCTTCGTCGAAATACAATTCCGGCAGCCCGGTGACGATCAGCGCGTCCGCCGCGAACTCGCCCAGAACGCGCGGTATGCGCGCCAGCAACTCGGTCAATTGGAAGCAGGTGAATGCACGCGCCACGCGCACCCGCGCGCTGAAGTCGCCTGGCGCTTGCCCGCCGTGGCGGGCCAGCCGCGCCAGCAGCAGCGGATCGAAGCGGTTCGCGCCGTCCAGGTAGAGCACGCGCCGGCCGCGCATCAACGCGTGCGGCAAAAAGTAATGCGATAGGCGCGGCGTTTCCGGCCGTCCATGGAACACGGCGAGGCCAGCGCCGGGCAGCACCCAGGGCTTCGGCAAGTTCGAGGCGTCCACGTGTGTGGACCTGGCAAGAGAGACCATGACGGTTTACCATCAGCTCCTGGCAACTCCCGGAACGGTTATACTGTAGGCGAATGAAAAGCGAAAGTAAAGAGCGGCGCAAAAACACCGAAATCCGCGTCGGGCCGGCGGGATGGTCCTACGCGGACTGGGCCGGTGTGGTCTATCCCAAACCGCGTCCCCGCGAATTCCACGAGGCGGCCTATCTCGCCGAGTTCTTCGACACCATCGAGATCAACACGTCCTTCTACCAGCCGCTCCCTCCGGTGACCGCCGCGCTGTGGGTCGAACGCGTCGCGTCCCATCCGCGATTCCTTTTCACCGCCAAGCTGTGGCAGCGGTTCACGCACGAGGGCGCCGGAACAGCGGAAGACGCGCGCGCCGTGCGCGCGGGATTCGATCCCCTGGCGCGAGCGGGCAGGCTGGGCGCGGTGCTGATGCAATTCCCATTCTCGTTTCATCGCACGCCCGAAAATGTCGCGCGCCTCGAGCAGCTGATCCAATATTTCGCGGAATACCCGCTGGTCGTCGAGGTGCGCCACGCCACATGGAATCACCCGGACTTCTTCGCCATGCTGCGCGAGCGCCGCGTCGGCTTCTGCAATATAGACCAGCCCGTGATTGGCCGTTCCCTCGAGCCTTCCGGCCGCGCCACCTCGCCCGTCGGCTATGTCCGCCTGCATGGCCGCCGCTACGACACGTGGTTCAGCGATGCGCCGGAGCAGCCCTCCGCGGAGCGGTATAACTACCTCTATAAGGAGGAAGAGCTGCTTCCCTGGGTGAAGCGCATACAGGCGGTTGCCGCGGGCGGGGAAAAAACCTTCGTCATCACCAACAATCACTACCAGGGAAAGGCCATCGTGAACGCCTTGCAGCTAATCCACTTGCTCACCAAGCGGCCCGTTGCCGCTCCCCCCACTTTGGTCGAACACTATCCGGAGCTCGAGCCGATTTCCACCACGACCGGCGCCACTCCCCGCCTTTTTCCCCGTTAGCAGCTTATTGGAATCTGAAAACAGTTGGTGGGCCCGCAAGGATTCGAACCTTGGACCAACGGATTATGAGTCCGCTGCTCTAACCAGCTGAGCTACGGGCCCCAC
>CAWEOJ010000009.1:0-85634 GCA_963810625.1 uncultured Acidobacteriota bacterium
AAGGGCGGGGGTTGGTTGCGGGTGGTAGCCATAAAACCGCGAAATCTTGGGAGGATCCAATCATGCGCGTAAAGGCATTGGTTCTTGCAATCCTGCTCGCCTGTGGCGGCAATCTGCTGGCGCAGGAAGTACGAGGCATCATCAATGGGGACGTCACCGATCCGGCAGGGGCGGCTATTTCCGGCGCGAAGGTTCGCGTCACGAACGTAGCCACAGGTGTGTTCTATGACACGGCCACTGTGGACACCGGACTTTACGAGGTGCCTTTTCTGGATCCCGGCAATTACACCGTCACGGTGCAGGCGCCTGGATTTGAGACCATGCAGCGGACAGCCATCGTCGTTCCGCAGGCCAAAATTACGCTGGATTTCAAGATGCAGCTTGGGTCCGCTTCAACCGTGGTCACGGTTTCAGCGGCCTCTCCTCTGCTGGACACGACAGACGCGGCCTTGGGGGAGATCGTGGCTGCGCCTTCTTTCCAAGACGTTGTGTTCTCACAGTATCGCAACGCGGAGAACTACACGCGCTTCGCGCCTGGCGTTACGGGCCAGTCCCTGGGGACGTACACCGCCACGGGCAGCTATTCCATCTTGATCAATGGCGGCGGCGGTGCGCTGAATATAGGAGCCAACTCCACTACCGGGCAGCAAGGAGACGCCAATGAATGGATTATGGATGGCGTTCCCGTTACCCTCCCCACAAGTGCTGGCTTAGTTGCGATCCTGCCCACCGCGGAAAATATACAAGATATGAGGGTGGATACGTCCATGGAAGACGCTTCCCTCGGGCGCACCACTGGCGGCGTAGTCATTATGGATAAGAAAAGCGGCTCGAATGATTTTCACGGAACGGGTTACGCCTATGGACGCTGGACAGGTCTCTACGCCAACACCTGGAGTAACGATCGTAACCACATAGGGAGAACACAAGACTTGGAAGAACTTTATGGCTACCAAGCGGGAGGTCCAGTATCGGATTCCGCACTTGTACAACGGTAAGAACCGTACCTTCTGGTCGTCCTCATGGGAAAGGGACAACAAGTTGCGTCCCAACCCGGAAAGCATCCGTGTCCCCACCGAAGGCACGGTGGACCTCACTCGGAAACCCGACAGGTCTCCCGGCTTCGCCTGGGCTTCCCGCCGGTGTGCCGGGCGAAGCACAAGGGAATTTTCAGGGCACACTGAACCAAAACGGCACGCCGCTCACGCTCTACAATCCATACACCACGGTAATATCGGGAACGGGTGCCTTTGTATCCCGTCAGCAGTTCCAGTGCGTTTCGGTCACGGGACCGGTTGGCACTTTTGGGGCATCGGGTGTTCCGGAACCGGTGAATGCCAACGGCAGTCAACCGTCGGGTATACCCTGCAACGTGATTCCCCCAGCGCTGATGAACCCGACTGGCCAGGCTGTTGTCAACTACATCGAAGGGCAAGTAGCCAGGAATATGATCTGGCAGTGCGGCAACTCTAGCCCTGGTCTGTGCACGGGAAGCAATCCCAACGTGGCTGGCAGGAATTCGGCAAGACCAACGCTTCCGCCAACTCCGCTACCGGCGTTTATACGGTTGGCCAGAGCGACCTGAGCGAGCGCGTGGATGAAGCCATCAGCGACAAGCAGCACCTGTTCGTGGAATACGCCAGGCTCACACGCGACCAGTTCGCGCCTCCCATCATTTTCGGCGCACAACAATACAATGGGAGCGGCTCGAACCTCGACACCTTCCTTCAACTCCGCCAATCGGTGACCGTGAACGACACCTATGCCTTTTCTCCCACCTTCGTGGGTTCGGTTTGGCGTCGGCTTTATCCGCTACAACGACAACGATACCTACGGCTCGTACGGCGTCTTCCAGCTTCCGCGAATTGGAATGTCCCATCCCGTCGTTTTGGACAACCAGTACGTGGTGGGGATGCCTCAGTATGCCGTCACGAACGACGGCACCGGGGAAATGGGTGTCAGCCTCGGCTCCCGCGGGAATCTCCTTGCGAACAATGGGTGGTCCACGTTCGTCACGTTTACCAAGGTGAAGGGAGACCACCCCTAAAATTCGGCCTCGATTACCGTGTGCAGCAGTACAACAATAGGACCCAGGCTCCGTTCGCCGCCGGCTCGTTCAGCTCCAGCGGTAACCTCACGGAGGCAAACACCACGGTGGGTTCTAGCGCCACATCCACGGGAAGCGGCGTGGCGGAGTTGCTGATGGGTATCGGTGAGTCGGGGTCACTTACCTAGGCAGCCCCCCAAGCTCTCCAGAACCAATACGTCGCGGGCTTCTTCCAAGACACCTGGAAAGTCACTCAAAAGCTCAGCGTGACCCTCGGGGTGCGCTATGAGTTGGAAACTCCGTGGTTTGAACGCCACAACGTTGCCATGTTCGGCTTCTCGCCCTCGGCTGCTCTCCCTGTCAGCACGGGCGCGTATCCGCCGACTTCTTGAATGGGAACGCTACTTACCCGACGAATGCCATCGGGGGCGCGTTCAACGGGACATTCGCGGGCAGCCTGCTGTATACCGCGCAGGGCTTGGCCCCCCGGAGTGAAGGAACCATAGACAAAAACAATTGGGGCCCGCGCTTTGGATTTGCTTATACCCTGTGTCACAACACGGTTGATCCGCGGCGGCTATGCCATATTTTACAGCCCCATGTCGGACATCCTGGCGGACCTGGGGTTAGGAGCCTCAGCCTCAAGTACCGCGACTACAGCACCCATAAGCACATTTAGCCCCACGACGCCATTCAACGGACAAGCGAGTGGCACCTACGTGCCAAATGGCTACACCGCGTCCACGACCACGCCTACTGGGTCACCGAGCGTAATTGTCAGCGGTGGGGCCTTGGTCACAGGCGCTTTCACAAACATCTCGAACCCCTTCCCGACAGGAATAAACAGGCCCTTCGCTGCCGCCCCTGCCTCGCTGGCGTTGTTCGGGAGCAACCCCGCTTTTCTCAATCAGAGCCGGGTGGTTCCCTACAATCAGCAGTGGCAATTCGACGTCCAGCATCAGTTCGGAGCTAACACGATTGTCGAACTCGCCTATGTGGGCATGTTGAGCGTGAAGGAATTCGAGAGTTTCAATCTGGATGATGAGCCGCTGTTCGATCAGACTCTTGCGAATAAGAGCATCCAATATTCCAACCCCTTCCTCCCGGGCACGAACGGAGCCGGCGGCGTCGGCGTCAAGTGCACGAGCGGGGGTTCCTACTGTTCCTACTTCAGGTTTCGCCGCAGGCAGTATATGTCCCAGCGGCAGCTTTCTATTCTCGAATCCCGCCTTCAGCACTGTCAACGACGCGACGGCGAAAACTGTTTAACAAGCCACCATGGCGTCTCTATACCCGCAATTCACCAGCCTGACGGAAGACAGAGTCTGACGCCAGCAGCAGGAGCTATAACTCACTCCAGGCACGCGTCGAGAAACGCATGAGCCACGGGTCGGGCGTGCTCGCATCGTTTGCCTGGCAGAAGTCAGTGCACAACAATGTCCAAAGCCTTGTCAACCAGTATTATTTGCACAACTTTGTTGACCCCGCGGTCGCGCCCGGCGCTACCCAGACCATCTCGACTCCCTTCGGCACGACAAGCGTCGTCAACAGCTCGGGCGTCAATTTCCCCGGATGGACGGTCAATCAGCGATCCATTAGCGCATACGATCAGCCGAAAGTTTTCAATGCCGCAGTCATCTACCAGCTCCCGTTCTGGCGAGGCTCTGGCCTTACAGGAGATGTTTTGAGGGGAGTATTCGGGGGATGGGAACTCACGAATGACCTGGTATGGCAGTCGGGGTTGCCGGTGAGTATTACTGGAACGAACGGCCGACCTTTGGTGATCGGGGACCCCCGGAACCACGGGCCGATCGATCAGAGGTTGGGCATAACTGTCAACGGAGTCCAGCAGCCAACATACTGGAACACCGCTCCCTTTGAGCAGTTAGGAGGTGGCAGCTTTATGGCAACCAGTCCGCTGGCTGGAGCTTTTTTCCCGTGGATCTCACCTACAGCTCCTTACCAGACCGATATTCGGGCGCCAGGGCTGGTCCAGTTGAATACGTCCTTGCTCAAGAATTGGGAGATCAAGGAAAAAGTGGGCATTCAATTGCGCGGGGAAGCGTTCAACACGACGAACCATCCATTTTACGCTACGCCCAATAGCAACTTCAATTCTTCCGGCTTTGGGCAGATCACCAACGCCAATCTTCCGCGCGTTTTGCAGGTTGGTATGAAGGTCTCGTTCTGAGAGGAGGGAATCGACAACGATTCAGCATAAGAATAAAGGGGCAGCGCATGATAAGGGCCATACTTCTGATGCTTCTCGGCGCTGCCCAAGCAGTTTCCGCCCAGGGACAGCCATCTTTTGACGTTAAGAACTTCGGCGCGGCCGCAATGGGGTTGCGCTCGATACCGCAAGCATCAACAAAGCCATTGATGCTTCCGCAGCGTAGCGGGGGCACGGTGTACTTTCCGGCGGGCACGTATCTTTCTGGAACTGTTCGCCTGAAAGACAACGTAACTCTGCGGCTCGATTCGGGCGCAACCTTCCTCGGCACCAAGGATCTTGCGGACTACGAGAGCGCAGTAGATGGCGACGCCTGGTATGACGCGCTGGTCCTGGCGAAAGACGTGCACAACGTGGCCATCGTGGGCCACGGCACAATAGACGGCAACCATGTATCCAATCCGAAAGGCGAGGAGCGCATTCGTGGCCCCCACGCCGTCTTCTTATACGACTCCCAAGGCGTCACAGTCCGTGATGTCACCATCCAGAACTCTGGAAATTACTCCCTGATTTTCCGCTCGGCCGAAGGCGTCACCGTGGATGGCATCTCAGTCCACGGCGGATGGGACGGCATCAACATGTGGGACACGCACAACGCCCCCATCTCCAACTGCCACCTGTATACCGGGGATGACAGCTTGGCGGGCAGATACTGGGAGAACGTCACAGTCACAAATTGCATTTTGAACGCGGGCGCGAATGGCATCCGTGTTGGCGGACGCAACGTGCTGTTCTCCGACTCCATCATCTACGGCCCCGCCGAATCGGTCCACCTCACCTCGCTGCGCCATAATATCGAGGCCGGTTTCCAAATCCTTCCGAACGGTCGAAGCGACTCGAACAAATACACCGCTCCCGGCCCGGTGGACAACATAGTTCTCTCGAACCTCACCATGATCAACGTGGGAACACCGTTTTATGTGGCCTATAGCGGGGATGCTCCGTACAGCGACCACAATCTCAGCATCGGGCGGATTATCGTCGACGACTTGACGGTGTTGGGAGCGGGGAAAACGCAGGTCTATATTTCCGCGCCGCCGGAAATCCGGCGAAGTCCATCATCTTCAATAACGTGCGCATCAGCTTCGCCGGAGGTGCGAGCGAAGACCAAGCGCAAGGCCAGGGTTTCAGTCCCTTTTCGATCCTCCAATCATACGGAATTTACGCCCGCAACGTGGCGAACCTCGAATTGCACGACGTCCGTTTCGATTTTGCCGAATCGGAATTGAGGCCGGCGATTTTCGGCGAAAACATCGGCACTCTGGTCCTGGACCGTTTCCAATCCGAGCGCGCATCCGGAGGCGCACCGCCTATCGAGGGCCAAGCCATTGAACATCTCATCGTAGACGACAAGGAGGCCCCGGCCACTCAGGCGCAAGTCACCGCGTTGGACGTGCCGCGCACCGCCTTGTTCGCCGGAGTGCCATTCGAGGTTACGGAAACATTGCAGAATACCGGCGCGGCGGGCCTTGTGGATATACCTTTGCGGCTCGGCGAACGATCGGTGCCCCGCAGCGTGTGGCTTGAGGCGCGCGAAAAGGCGCAGGTCGCGTTCGTGAACCTCAGGGAAAGCTCTCCCGGTGACGTCGAAGTGCGCGCCGGCAGGCTGACAAAGATGCTTCACATTCTTGCGAGGCCGGAGGGCCATGCGCCGAGCGCCCTTATCAGTCATTTCAGAACACCCGCGCGAAGCTCCGCCAGCTTGGCGAGGATACCTTCTATATCGCCGCCGACGGCGATTACCCAGTCTTGCAGTACGGCGATCAATACGGCTGGATTTATGTCCGCGAGGCATTGCCGCGATGCGACCGTTGTCGTCGAGCTCGAGAATCCGGACCTGGTTACGAATTGGCAGGGACGCGTGGGCATCATTGTGCGGAACGACATCTCGAAGCCCGGCGAATCCTCCGGCTACCTGATCCTAGGATCGTCCCCCGCAGCAAGCACCTATCTCGAATGGGACGACAACGCTAACGGCATGCTCGACACGCACACCGAATTCGCTGGATACACGCTCTGGCCGCACTGGCTGAAGCTCGAGCAGCACGCGGACAAATTCACCGGCTATTCGAGCACGGACGGCGCAAATTGGACTGCGATTGCGCAAGCTGAAGTGCCCAACGCGAATGATTTGCTGGATGTGGGGATGTTCGCGTTCCGTAGCAGCGCACTGTTTGAAGATTTCCGGCTTATGAAATAGTTTCGTTCGCCGGGAATTGCTCGTGGTGATGCGCGACGTCGCTGAGGTTTCCTAGGTCTCCTCTGCGATCATGGCAACCGGCCTGGGGGTGTCAACGGGCCACCGCTGCGTCATCACACCGAGGAAATGGAAGCGCATGCTCATTGCTAAATGTAGTTGTGTACCAACGGCCAGCGCCATAGGAGCCTGGAAGAATTATTTGGGAGGCGCGATGATCTCTCGATTCACTTTGGCGCTCATTTTGTTTCTTGTCGCGTTCGATTTTCCGGCGGGCGCGATTTCCCTTTTCGAGCCTTCCACCGGAATTCGTATCGCAGTCAACACGGATGGCACTTATATGATCAAGGCACAAGACCCGGCGTGGACCTTCGGGGGAGACATCGGGAAAGCGCTCAGCGGACTCTCCACAGATAGCGGAACGGACGGAATCGGGGGATACCGCGAGATCGTCTTTCACTATGCGGAAGACGGCGCCCGGGAAGGGGCCATTCGCGTCTATCGGCGGCGGCCCGTCGTATTATTCACGGTTCGGTATTTGCAGGCCGCAGAAAACACGGCGTCGTTTCCCCGGCTTACCACATATCCTCAGAATCTTCATCACTTGACCTACGACGGCCAGTTCGGCGTTTATTCCTTCGATGCATTCGGCTCCGACAGTCCCTGGCTCTTCTTTGACTCGGCCACCGACGCATTTCTGCTTTCTCCGGCTTCACACTTTCTTGCCGCCATCACGACGCGAAACGAAAGTGGAGAAATCTCATCCGGAATCGATCCCAGGATTCCGGAGCTCCCCGAAGGCTTTCAGCAGAGCACGATTCTCGTGGTGACCAAGGGCATCAATCGGGCGTTTGAGATGTGGGGCCATGCCATGACGGCGTTGCAAGGCAAAGTACGACCGGCAAATGACACGGACACACTTCTGAAGTACCTCGGCTATTGGACCGACAATGGCTCGACTTATTACTACAAATTCGATCCGGCGCTCGGTTATGCAGGCACAATGCTCGCCGTGCGCGACGATTTTCGCCGGCAGGGAATTCCCCTGGGCTATCTCCAGTTGGATAGTTGGTTCTATCCCAAGGGACCCAAAGTGGATTGGCGCGATCCTTCCTTCGGCATCTACGAATATGTGGCCGATCAATCGCTCTTTCCCGCCGGACTCAAGGCTTTTCAGGCGCAACTCGGGCTTCCCTTGGCCACTCATGCGCGGTGGATCGACCCAAGCAGCCCCTACCACCAGGAATACCGCATGTCCGGAAACGCGGTGATTGATCCCAGATACTGGGAAAAGATCGCCCAGTATCTGGCGGATGCGGGCGTCGTCACCTACGAGCAGGATTGGCTGGATGTGAAGGCGGAGCCGGATTTCAATCTTACCGACCCCGAAGCCTATTTTGACAACATGGCGAGCGCATGCGCCCGGCGTAAGCTGACCATGCAATATTGCATGCCGCTGCCCCGCCATTACCTTCAATCTTCCAGGTACGGCAACCTGACCACGATCCGCACCAGCGGGGATCGTTTCGGCCGGAAAAGGTGGGACGCATTTCTCTATGATTCGCGTCTGGCGAGCGCGCTGGGCGCATGGCCGTGGTGCGACGTGTTCATGAGCAGCGAGACGCCCAACTTGATTCTCGCGACGCTCTCCGCGGGGCCGGTCGGCGTCGGCGACGCCATTGGATCGCTGGACAAGACAAATTTGCTCCGCGTGGTGCGGAGCGACGGCGTAATCGTTAAACCGGATCTATCCCTAACGCCCATGGATCAGAGCATCGTCCGGGACGCGCAAGGATCCGGCCATCCCATGATTGCTGCTACGTCCACTAGCTTTGGAGCACTCCGGGCGGAGTATGTGTTCGCTTACGCCCGCGGCGCGGAGCGAAGCGTCGCCTTGGACCCCAAGGCACTCGGCTTCACGGGAAGTGTTTACGTTTTCAACTATCTTCTGGGCGCGGGAACGGTTGTTGTACAAGGGGCCTTTCAGGATAATCTTTCGCAGGATTATGCCTACTACATCGTCGCGCCGATCGGGAAGTCCGGGATGGCATTTTTGGGAGATGCCGGGCAATTCGTTACGATGGGAAAGCAGCGGATCACCCATCTCGCCGACGACGGCGTTTTAGACGTGAGCGTGGCTTACGCCGGTGGCGAAGGCTCGAGGACACTGTTCGGCTATTCGCCATCGCCGCCGGTTGTCAAAGCCTCCGATGGCAGCGCCGCACCGCTCGCTTACGATGCCGCAAGCCATTTGTTCCGAGTGCCTGTTTCAGCAGGCGCCGATGGAATGGCAAAAATTGAGATTAGACGCTGAATTCGCCCCTTCGGGAAGCTTCTAGGGGTGCAGGAGCCGGAAGGCCACGACGGTAAGACCCTCTGTGGCACCTCCCACTCTATTGCTCTTGAGCAAAGCCTCGAAATAAGGCATGCGGCCCCCGTGGTCCGGTCCCGCGAGCGAAATCAACTGCGCGATCGAACGTTCGCTGGTGACAAACTCGCCGCCCCCTTCCGTGCCTTCGGTTTCGGTTCCGGAAATCGAGAGAATGTTGCCTGTCCCGCTCAGGTTCGGGAGAAACGCGATTCGACAATAGCTGACGCCCGAATCCGTGACGTACATCTTCAATTCGCCCGGGTGGGGGTCCCGGTTTTCGAAGTACGAGTACCGCGATTTCTGGTCGAAGCCGAAACGGAAGTTCAACCGGTCTTCAATCAGCTCTTCCCAGGGATTCGCGCGCGTGCTTCCAAGAAGGATGACGTTGTCGTATTTCATCTGGCGGATGCTGAGGTTCCGGGCAGATAAAATGGAGATGCGAGTCTGGTCCCCTCCCGCAAGCTGCGCGATGCGATAAGCGGTAGTTGCGCTCGCCATGCTCGTAAAGTTCCGTTGAGCGGCCCGTTGCGCAAAGGTCTGAAGCGCTGGATTAGATGAGAGTCCGCTGCCTGCTTCCCACTCATCGAACTTCAGATACTCCGAAAGCGTAAGCTGATGATCCAGGAGCTCCTGGAAAAGGCTGAGGCTGGAATCCGGGACAACCACATCCGTACGCCCCACCTTGGGGATCAACTGCGACCACAGCGCGTTCAATGCAGGGTTGGTGTCAAGCTCCGAAAGTGCCGCGATGCGTTCGCGCCGCAGGCTTATGGCCAACCAAACCGTGAGGATGGCTAGTAACGCGGTAGAGGTTGCCAGGATAACAACCAAAGGCCCGCGCTTCCCGGGCAACAGATGCGTCTGGGACTCCGGCGTTGTCGCCGTCTCCGCTTCTGCCTGGCCCCGTTCATGGAAGACGGGGGTGTACTTTCCCTTTGGGATATCCAGGATGACTGGCTCGGAAGCGCCTTCGGAGGCGAAGTATTGCTCGAGCCTTTTTCGGGCCTGGGAAGCGGTCACACGGACGATGTTATCCGCGGTCGTGTCGTAGTCCCCGTCGCGCCCGAAGACGCGGGCCCCGATTTCCTGCTCATGGATTTCGGCGGCAGGCTCCCGCAAAGCGCGCTCGCAGACGTAAACCAGGAAATCGCGGATGCGGCCGGACTTTTCAATCTGGTGGCTCCACAAAACGCGCTGGAGAAGCGCGTGACGCTCCTTCAGAATGCTCGGTCGCAGGTCGGAGTTCTTGAGAAGCCGTTCACCGCTCGTAGCCATTAAACACCCACGTTACGCGCATTCTACTATAGGAGAAAGACCTAGTCTAGGAGCGCATCGCCGGGCGATTAACGCACTAGCATGATGAAAACGCGGGGGTTCTTCGCCCCTGATGACCTGCGCTGTCCCTACCAGAAAATTCCGCTCGCTGGAGTTTTTCACTCGAGATGTTCACTCCAGCGGGATGTAGATAATTTTGTAGCTGCGAAATCACCAGGCTTCAATAAGATTCAACAGACTTCAACAAGCAGGCCGCAAACGATTCAACACCAATCACTTAGAATCAACAAGAATCCATAGATTTCAATAAGCCTTGGCATCTGGTTCGGGACCAGGAGGTCGGTGGTTCAAATCCACTCGCCCCGACCATTTTTTCCAGTCCTTAGCCCTAACTCCTATTCCCAACACCGCGCACCCTTCGCAAAACCGGCGAAGAGTGCGGCACCCAGCAAAGTTTCACTCGATCCCTAGCTTCAGTCCGGTGTGATATTATCCGCTTGCGTCGTTGGGTCAAGTTGAGGAAACTACGTATTGCGAAGGGTCGGCCACCCGCCCAGCCGAAACCAGACTGCGTCGGAAGGATGCATCGTTTTGCCGCCAGATGTGCGCCGGACGATCGGGCAAAGTCCGGACAAGAGCCTAAAGGTGATGCCATGAGACTCAAGACACGGATTCTGTTCGCAGGCTGCTTGCTTATTCTAGGGCTTCATACGTCCGCCGCCGTCGCTGACGGACAGACGAAGATTGATGAGTCGGGCAGCACAGTGATCACTGCAACGTCCCCAAAGGGAAGGGCTAGCGTGACCATCCAAACAGCCAGGTTGGAAGGAGAATGTGCGAGCGCATGCGCCGCGAGTCGATCGTGGAAGGAGCGGGGAGCAGAAGAGGTGAACGTTGTTCAGAGCATGGATTTCTCCGTCGATGGGCATCCCCTGGCAGTGCCGACTTCGGTCTTCGCAACTTTGAGCGATCTGGGCCGAGCGTCTCTTCGATTCGAAAAGGGAAGCTTTGTTTTGGAGATCACAACAGGCGACGGGGCTCTTTCCTCCTTCGTTCGTATATATTTTGACGCGACTGGAATTAATCGACAGATAGGCTATAGCAGCCTCTCCCCTGACACACCATTGGAAGACACGCGCTACTACCACGTCGTGTTGAACTGACACCTGTCCCTGGCCAAAGCTCAAAACGGTTGCGAGATTGATCATTCTGCGAGCGCAGATAATTTTGTAGCTGCGAAAGCACGAAGTTCCAACAGAATCCAACAGACTTCAACAGGCAGGCCTCAAACGATTCAACAGGAATCACTTAAAATCAACAAGAATCCATAGATCGCAATAGGGCCTGGAATCTGGCTCGGGACCGGGAGGTCGGTGGTTCAAATCCACTCGTCCCGACCAACCTTTTCAATGACTTACGTCGGCCCCCCTGGGCCTTCATCCACGCCACTGTAGATAAAATTGTGGATAGTCGTCGATGATCTGCTCGGGCAATTGTGTCCGCATCGGCTTGAGTTACAATCCAGACGTGATTGGGTAACGAGCATCTGATGGGATAAACAGAGGATATATCAGCTTCCCATCGTACCGTTTCGTGCGGCTGCGTCAGATAGCTCTTTGCCTGACACGCATTGAAACGGGGAGCACGGAGGCACATCACATGCGTATCGGGCTCGTCGGTTACGGCACCGTCGGACGAAGTCTCGAAGAGCTTTTCCGGCGAAATGAAATGAACGATTTGACCATCTTCGATAAAAATATGCCCGGCCTTTCCTCGGATGATCACAAGAGGGCTGTGAACAAATGTGAGTTGGCATTCGTGGCCGTGCCCACTCCGCCTGCTTCCAATGGATTGTCCGCGGATCTGTCGGCAGTCTCGGAGGTTGTTGATTGGCTGAATGTGCCCATATGTATCCGATCCACTATACCTCCGGGAAGCACCCAGGCGCTCGTTGCCACCGCAAGCAAGTTGATCGCGTTTTGCCCGGAGTACGTCGGGGAGTCGCCGGACCATCCTTGGCGGAAAGCGGATGATTGCGGTTTCTTGATCGTTGGGGGGAATGCCATTGTTCGTGATCTGGTTGTGCGAGCCTACCAAACTGTTGTGAGCAATCATTTCCCATTTTATCAAACTGATTCGACAACCGCGGAACTCTGCAAGTACATGGAGAATTGCTTTCTTGCCATGAAGGTCGCATTCGTAAACCAATTCTATGACATCGCTCAGTGTCTTGACGTCGATTTTGAGCAATTACGGTCTCTATGGCTGCTCGATTCGCGGATAGGCGAGTCCCACACGCGTGTGGCGCCCGCTCGCGGCTTTGGCGGCAAGTGCTTGCCGAAAGATCTAGGCGCCATGGTCGCTCTCATGAGGGGTAGGGGTGGCGCAGCCCTGCTCGAAAGCGTGCACACATACAACATCGCAATTCGCAAGAATGCGGGAGCTCAATGCGGGGGTCGTCCTTCGCCGGAACTCAAAACGAGTGAGAAATGACACATTTTGCCGGCGAAAAACAGCTTGACTTCGAGGTCGGCCTCCACTAGAGAATTGGGCGTGGATGCTTCCATTCTCACGCGGTACGACGCTGTGCGGGACTTCTCACAAAAGGCCTTTCGTTCCGCGTGCTATGCTCCCTACACGCAGCTCTACTTCGATACCCGCGGCAATGTGCGAGTGTGCTGCCATAACTGGAAGCATTCAATCGGCAACATAACCGAAAACAGCATAGATGAAATCTGGAACGGCGAGGCGCTTAAGAGGGTGCGCGCCGCCGTGCGCGCGTACGATTTCAGCCTCGGCTGCGGCTACTGCGAATGGCAGCTCGCGTCGGGCAGTCTCGTCAATCTGTCCATTCGCAAATGGGACGACCTGCCGGTGCTCTCATCCGATCCGCTGTGGCCCCAGCAGATGGAGTTCTCTATCAGCAACACGTGCAACCTGGAGTGCATCATGTGCGATGGCGACACGTCCTCTGCGATCCGGGCGAACCGTGAGCGCCGTCCGCCATTGTCCAAGGTCTACTCGGACGCGTTCTTCGCGGAGCTGCGCAAATATCTTCCGCACTTGCGCAAAGCGAGATTTCTTGGCGGAGAACCGTTCCTGGAGCAGGAGTGCTATCGCATTTGGGACATGCTGATCGAAGACCGAATTCCGCTTCCCTGCCACGTGACGACGAATGGGACGCAGTTCAACTCACGCATCGAGAAAATACTCGACAGGATGCCGTTTGGGATTGCCGTTTCCGTCGATGGCTTCACGAAGGAGACCATAGAAAGCGTGCGGGTGCATGCGCGTTATGAACGTTTGCTTGAGAATATAGGGAAGTTTCGTGCCTACGCACTTGCCCGGAAGACTTCGTTCGGACTAACGTACTGCCTAATGCGGCCAAACTGGCGCGAGTTCGGGGATTTCTGCCTTTGGGCTGATGATCTGGACTGCTCTGTTTTCGTGAATCAAGTCAGACGGCCGGCGGAATTGAGTCTGTTTACGCTGCCTCTCCGCGACCTGCAACAAATTGTCGACGCCATGGAGAACCAAGCAACGACGCTGCTTCCTAGGTTGCGGCGCCATCGGGAAACCTGGTTGGGCCAGATACAGCGTCTCCGGCAGAGAAGTTCGGGCGCGGTCGAGGTGCCCGAATTGGTGTCGATTGCAACTCGGGCCGGCGCTCGGACCGGCAGCGCGAGACCATGAGCTATCTTGCTCACAAACCCAGCGGAGGGGCTTATGCATCGCGTTTATTATTGATAGTCCGGTGGACATCGGGATCGTATTGCTGGTTGTCGTGATTCTTTTCGGCGCAAAGAAGATACCGGAGCTCATGCACGGCCTTGGCACTGGCATTCGGGGATTCAAGGAAGGCATGAAAGGCGAGCCGGCTCCGAATCCGCCTGCGCCCACGAGCACTCCTCCGGCGACCACCGTCCTGCCAAGCGCGCCAGAGCAGAAATAACCGAGAAGCATCTCGCAGGCAGAGTCACTGCATCGTACATGGGCTTTCTCCGGGAGATCTTGCGCAGGGCTGGACCGCTAGTGTAGCATCCTGGCTCGACCTCTGCATTTCTCAGCGTCACAATGCCGGATGGTTGCGACCTTTTTGTCGGTTTTCTGACTATCGATGCAAATTACTGAAAAAGCCGCAAAGAAGAATGCTTTTGTTTTCGCCGTCTGTGGCTCACGGCATGCCGCACGCTTAAACATTTCGTTGAGATTTCTGAAGCGTTTTTCTCGCAGCGAAATCGTCGTGGTCAGGAGCCGGACGAAACTCAAGGTGGATTGTGATCAGGTAATTGACGCCAAGGTTCCGGCGAACCTGGACAATCGGCGGGCTGGCATTTTTCTTAAAACATCTCTGCACAAAATTCTCGGGCTTGGGCCGCGCAAATTTTGCTACCTCGATAGCGATGTGGTCGCGGTGAACGAAAACGTGGACTCGATTTTCAGCCACGCCCGAAGTCCCGTTTCATTCGCAACGGATCATTGCAAACTTCGCCAATTCAGCCGGTATGCCGTTCACTGCCGCTGCGGAAAGAAGGAATGCGAACATTTGCAGAAGGCAATCCGCAAACAGTTTGGAGTTAAGATCACCGATAAGGAGTGGCGGCACTGGAACGGCGGAGTTTTTGTTTTTGACGAGGCTTCCAGCGAGTTCATGGAATTTTGGCATGCCAGCACACTCGCCATTTTTGATAATCCCTTTTGGCAAGTACGCGATCAAGGCACCCTGGCCGCGACGGCTTGGAAGCTGAATCTGCAAAATCAACCGGTCCTGCCGCGCGAATTCAATTATATCGTCGATCGCTTTGGCAACGGCGCGGGCTCCAGGCGCGCGACGTTGTCAGTGCGTAAATTCTTCAGGGACGAGAGCTATTCTTTGGTTGGCGGCACGGAAAAACCGCACCCGTCGTTCCTGCATTTCATCAATGGAGGAATCGGAAAGCGCGGCTGGAAAAATTGGGATGAGGTTGAACAATTAGTTCGGATCTAAAAATTCAACTTCCGCCTCGGGGAACGGGCGCGCTGTACAACTGCCGTCCTTGTCCGCGGACAACCGCGCCGTGCACGGCATGTGGATCGGGGAAACTCTATCGAAAATGGAGTTGCTCACGATCCGGTCCTTTCTGCGGCACGGCCATGAGTTCCATCTCTGGGTTTATGACCAGCCGCAAACGGTGCTGCCCAAGGAGGTCATCCTCGAGGACGCAAACGAGATCGTTCCTCAAAAGCGAATTTTCAAAAAAGCTGAGACGGACCCGGAAACTGGCATCGGCAAGGGGAGTTGCTCGCCGTTTTCCGATCTGTTCCGCTATAAATTGCTTTACGAAAAAGGCGGTTATTGGGTGGACATGGACGTTACTTGCCTGCGCCCATTCAATTTCTCGGAGCCGTACATCTTTCGGGCGCATCGCGTCGGCGTCGCCGCGAACATCATCAAATGCCCGCCACACAGCCGGCTGATGAAGATGGCGTACGAAAAAATCGCGCGCCAGACGTGCCCGCACAGCGAATGGCTGATGCCCCTCCGTCTGCTTTCGCAACTCATTCGACGTTTGGGCTTGACCCGTTACATCCGTGCGGGCATCTGGAACGAAGATTTGTGGTGGGACGCCGTACGGCCTTTGGCTTTGGGGGATGAGTCCATCCCGTCCGACTGGTTCGCCATCCATTGGGTCAATGAATTTTGGCGCACGTTAAAGGAGACCGGCGGCGTGTATCGCGGGCAGCGGCTGTTTGAGGTCGCTCCCGACAAGGGAAATCCACATCCACGCAGCGCGCTGGCGAAGCTCTACTCGGATTATGGATTGGCGGATGTCAATGCCGCTCCCGACAAGGCGCCCGTGAAGCAAATCCTGCCGGCGCCGCTGGAAAAACCGGCGGAACGGCAACCGGCCACGCCGCAGTTTGTGATGACCAGCCACATCAATATCCTCCTGCCGAGCCTCAACCGTGGCGGCGCGGAGCGAGAGGTTTTGGAAACGCTCAGCGGGTTGCAGCGTCGCAATTCGTCGGGCAAATTGTTTGTCCTCCACGACACGCGGCCCAGTTACGGGTTGGATGCCACCGGCAATATCAAAGTTTACCGGTTTAACGCGCCGGACCTAGCGGCCAAACTGCACGCCGTCGCTGCCGAGATTCTTGCGTCGCCTGAACCAACTGTATTCACGCATCTCATCAGGGCGGAGTCACTCCGATATTTGTGGCAACGCGGAGTGAAGACGATCCCGGTCATCCACAATTCGCAACCTTCCTGGCAGGATTCGCCCGCTGCGTATAATCACCGGAACGTCCCGTTTGTCGTGGCTGTATCTGAAGCTGTGGCGCAGGAACTTCGGAAGGCCGGCTGCCCGAAGCGGGTGGTCGTTGTGCGTCACGAATTGCAGCGCTGGTTCAACCCGGAAGAACAGCAGGCAAACCGGCGCCAAATCCGCGACCGCTATGGCATTGCCGACAATACTCTGGTCATCGGGATGGTCGGTGAATTCAAATCGCAGAAAGCCTACACCCGCGCCGTCCGCGTCCTCGCGGAAATGCGCCAGCTTGGTCCGGCCAAGTTGATGATTTTGGGCGGCTGGGACCACGAATGGGGCTATGGACGGCAAGCCTATACCGCTGCCTGCAGGCTTGCGCTGGAACTGGGCGTGATCACCGATTTGATTGCCCCGGGGCCGGTGCCGGACGCGGAGAAATATTATGCCGCGTTCGATGTTTTTTTGAACACAAGCGTATTCGAGGGATTGAGCGTGGCCTTGCTCGAAGCCATCCAAACGGGCTGCCCGATTGTGACTGCGGACGCCGGCGGAAACCGCGAGACGCTGCCGGGACTTGCGGTGCTGATCCAGAATCCTTCGGACACCGACGCGTATGTGCAAGGCATCATACAGGCGCTTCAGGTTAAGTCGCGGGTTCACGTTCAGAAGCCTCCGGATTTTGATCTGGTGCCGCGGCTTTGGTGCTTCCTGGGGCGGTACGCGAAAAGCGACAATCATGCCAATCATGTGCCATCCGCCGGCCACGGCGGAACATTATTCATCACCAACGATCTCGATGTCGGCGGAGCGCAACGTTCTTTGACAAAGCTCCTTTGCCACTTTCCTCCGGAACGCAAAACGTGGCTTTGCGTCTTGGAGACGGTTCATGGTCAGGGATATTTGGACGAACTGCAAAACAAATGCGTGCCGGTTTTTTCCGTGCGAAGCGCCGGCGACTATCTTGACCGGGCCGAACGGATCCTTTGCATGGTCGAGCGATTGAATCCGCGGAATCTTTGTTTCTGGAATGTTGACACTCGGATAAAACTGATCCTGGCAAAAATATTGCCTCGCGGAGCCGTTCGCCTCTTGGACGTCAGTCCTGATTCGTCCCTGTTTATGCAAATCGATTCCCTGGCCGACTTCGAGCGCCGCATATCCTTCTCCGCCGAAGATTACTGGGCGCGGTTGGATCATTTCGTCGCCGGTTATGCGGATGGAGCACCGCCCAATGGCTTCATGCGCCGCCGAAAATTCGCGGTTATTCCGGATGGAATTTCGGCGCCGCCGCCGGGCGAACCCCTGTCTCAAGCTTTGCCAAAGGGAGCCGACCCTGATCTGGTGGTGGGCACAACGTGCCCCATCATGCCGGGCAAGCGGATTGAATTTCTCATGGACTTGATGGTGGAGATTAATCAGCGCTTAAAAGGAGTGACGCTCATTATCGGCGGCGGGATTCATCCGCGCCACTCGGAGTTTTGGCCGGTCCTCCTTGATAACCTGCACGCCCGGCACATTTCCAATATTCATTTTGCCGGATCTCAGGCCCAGGCGACGCCTCTGCTGAAATTGTTCAAGGTTTTCCTGGCCGTTTCCGAATGGCCGGGTTTTCCGCATGGCTGCCTGGAAGCAATGGCTTTGGGAATTCCCGTCGTCGCCAATGGCGGAGCAGGTCTCGACACCCAAATGCATCCTGCGGAAAGCGGCATCGTTATCGAGAGGGGCGATCCCAAAGCGATGGCGCGGCAGGTGCAACTCCTTTTGACAAACGCTGCTTCGAGGCGGCGCCTCGGTGCAGCGGCGCGAAAGACCGCGGCCAGGGAATTTTCCATGTCGAAGATGGTGCGCCGCTACAGTCAATTGCTCGATGGGCCGGTTTCGGAGGCGCGGGTCGCAAAGAAAAGCCGGCGATAATTCTTTACTTGACCTAATTTCTTCGTTAGAGTTCATCAGTTTTAGCGTGCTCATAATTCGGATGGAGATTGTTGGTGTACAAAATAATTATCCGTCTTCCGAGCAACCGCGATTACGCTGGTCAGTTGCATCTCGAAAATCCCTCCGGCAAACGGATCGCAGGTCCCTTCCCCGTCGGCGGACGGGCCGATAACAAACTGGCCCAAGACAATGGAAATCCAGATCGTAACCGGCTGCTGCCTTTTGGCGACACGCCGCTGGGCGAATATCAAATTTTGCAAATCATTGCGAGTGGGACAGGCACCCCATACGCCGCGGAAGAATTTGGTTCGGCGGGGATCGTCCTTCTCCAGCCGAAGGATGGCGAAGCCGTCCTGGCCGACGCCAACGGGCGTTTTGGTCTTTTCATCCAGGGCGGGGAGGTGTCCCGCAAGGGCGCGTTGCGTCCAACCGAAGGTTCTTTGCGGCTGTTCAACGGCCACCAACGAAATTTTATCGCCGCTTTGCGGCGGCTCGGCGGCGCCGACTGCCAATGTCTAGTCGCGGAAACCGTTAGCGGAAAAGCAACACACCGGATTGCGGATACGGCAGGTTTCAAACCCGCCGTGAATTTCCTGACCCAAGGCAAGGGGATTCCTGCGGAGATGTTTGCCGGACCTGCGGCCGCGATCAAGTTGGGAATGTCGCGCCGTTCCTGGATGCGGCAAATGTTGCTCGTAGGCGGTGTTTCTCCATTCATTCCAAGCATGCTCACTTTTTCCCCAAACGCGGCGGACGAAGGCCAGGGTTACGGTGGCAACATCCACAAGAACGCGCCTCCTGTCACCCCCTTGCCGGATGAGCAGTTGTTGCTGCGGAGCGTCGTACAGGCTTTTGCGGGCCAATACGATCTGCCGGGAAATCCGGTGCCGCTCAAGATCGTCCTGCACGGAGACCACACGTTGGTGGCAAGCTTGCCGGGCAAGCCGGACAGCGTACTGGTGCCGACGCGTGGCACGACCTTCAATTTTAAGGATATCAATGGATTCAGCATCGAGTTCAAACGAGACGCCTCGGGAAAGGTCACTGGATGCGCGCTCGATGAACGCGGCACCGTTCTTGTCCTCAAACGGCGCTGACGGCTTGCGCCGCTTGATGCGGATTGTCCCGCGGCTCTTGCCATCCCACTTGCTGTGAACAGCCTTTTTGGCAAGCAAACGTTATCGCAACCACTTCTTTCAGTGACTTGCGCTATGCTTCGGGTCTTGCGTTCTCACCGCTGTAGCTGGAAACCCAGACGATCAAGGCGCGAACGCCATCATGAAGGTCTGTATGTGCAAGTAGTGGTCAGCCGTATCAGTGAAGGTCGCGGAGATAGGCCCTGCCGCCGATTGGATCTCGTACTCTCCCAGGGTTTCACCACCCTTCAGAGCTTGGCTTAGCGTGAACCCTGTTCCCGCGGATACAGCGCCGTAGGAGTCATTGGGAGAAACGGTGGCTCCCCAAATGTAGTCCCCACTGTGCACGGTCGTGGATGTCCCTGAGGTGATGGCATTCGCGGCCAATGCGGGTTGGTCCTGGTTCATGGCGGAATGGGCATCGAGGGGATTCGTTGCCGCCACGCCGCTGATTTCCGTGATGAACAGCGCGGAATGGCCGGCTGGACCACTCAAGCTCGCCGTAACCGTGCAGGAACCCGTGGAAGTGGCAAGGGCATACCAGTCGGCGCTGGTTGCGTTCAGAGCGGTACTATTCACCGCATCCACTTGCGTGAAACTGCCCGAACAAGAAGAAGTGACATTTGTTATGCCTGCTCCTTGAGCCGAGGCCATAACCGCGATCATGTCGCCACTGGTGACGTTGCTTGTGAATGTTGCCGAGTCCGAGTTGGTATTGAACCCGAGAGTAGAGGTGCCCTGTACGAAGGCAGGGGGCGGGGTGGCGCTCGAGATTGTGAGCGTGCCGTTCACATAGGTGAAGGTGTAGTTGGCTGCTGCGAGCGACTCGGTGGAGAAGGTGATCGGATAAGTCCCCACCGGAGACGCGCTCGTCGCCGTCGTCGTCTCCGCCGCTGTTCCCGACACCACTGCCGACGTGTCTCCGTTGACGAAGCCAGTGATGGTGTAGGTGAAGCTGGGCAGCGACTGTCCATAGACCATCCCGGCGTTGTTGGCCGTCACGGTCAGCAAAGCTTTGTTCACCGTCAGGATTCGCTGCACCGGCGTGGCTGCTGCGTAGTTGGCGTTCCCGGCCTGCGAGGCCGTCACCGTCACACTTCCTGCTCCAGTGATCGTCAGAGTCGAGCCCGATAGGGTCGCCGGGCCCGTGAACGTGTAGCTGACAGGCAGTCCCGATGATGCCGTCGCCGTGAGGGTGATGGGCGCTACTCCGTAAGTCACAGGCGACAATGGATTGAACGTGATCGTCTGGGTGGCGCTCGAGATCGTGAGCGTGCCGTTCACATAGGTGAAGGTGTAGTTGGCCGCCGCCAGCGACTCGGTCGAGAAGGTGATCGGATAAGCCCCTACCGGAGACGCGCTCGTCGCCGTCGTCGTCTCGGTTGCTGTTCCGGAGACCACGGCGGATGTGTCCCCGTTGACGAAGCCAGTGATGATGTAGCTGAAGCTGGGCAGCGACTGTCCATAGACCATGCCAGCATTGTTGGCCGTCACCGTCAGCGAAGCTTTGTTCACTGTGAGAGTCTGCTGCACCGGCGTGGCTGCCGCGTAGGTGGCGTTCCCAGCCTGCGAGGCCGTCACCGTCACACTCCCCGCTCCGGTGATGGTCAGAGTCGAGCCCGATAGAGTTGCCGGGCCCGTGAACGTGTAGCTGACGGGCAGTCCCGAAGATGCCGTCGCCGTGAGCGTGATGGGCGCTACTCCGTAAGTCACAGGCGACAATGGATTGAACGTGATCGTCTGCGCCGCTCCGCCCGAGATCGTGAGCGTGCCGTTCACGTAGGTGAACGTGTAGTTGGCCGCCGCCAGCGACTCGGTCGAGAAGGTGATCGGATAAGTCCCTACCGGAGACGCGCTCGTCGCCGTCGTCGTCTCCGTCGCCGTTCCCGATACCACTGCCGACGTATCTCCGTTGACGAAGCCAGTGATGGTGTAGGTGAAGCTGGGCAGCGACTGTCCATAGACCATGCCGGCGTTGTTGGCCGTCACCGTCAGCGAAGCTTTGTTCACCGTGAGGGTTTGCTGCACCGGCGTGGCTGCCGCGTAGGTGGCGTTCCCGGCCTGCGAGGCGGTCACCGTCACACTTCCTGCTCCGGTGATGGTCAGAGTCGAGCCCGATAGAGTTGCCGGGCCCGTGAACGTGTAGCTGACGGGCAGTCCCGATGATGCCGTCGCCGTGAGCGTGATGGGGGCTACTCCGTAGGTCACCGGTGACAACGGGTTGAACGTGATCGTCTGCGCAGTCCCGGCTCCTTTGACCGGAACGATCACTCCAAACCAAGGAGTGCTCCCCCCGGTCCAGGTTGTCGTTGCTGTTTGGATTCCGGTTGCTGTCGCTGCTTTTGCTTCGGAAACCATTCCCGGCGTAACGCCAGGAGCCACGGTTATTCCGGTATATCCCGCGCCGGGACTAGCGGTGAAGCTACAGCAGGAGACCTCCGTTGCGGCGAATATCAGATCATTCGCGTTCACCGTTGAACCGCTGGTGGTGATAGTGGCTGTAGTTCCACCAGTTGAATTTCCCGCCTGCCCCAGAATTGTCCACATTCTCAAAACAAGCGCTTATTGGCGAACAGGACGCCGCCAACGATCCGGCCTTCCATTCCGTGATATTTAACTGCAAATAGGCAAGGCTGGGATTGCTCGGCGTCACCGTGAAGGACGTCACTCCGGATGGCACGCTCGGACAGTACCAGACATAGTGCTGCTGAAAATCGCCGCTGCCTTGCCCGCCCCCGTTGGCATCCGTAATAAACGGACTATGAGGACTTACGGCAAAGCACGATTCGGTCGCATTGATGTTGTCACCGATGGTTGCCGTTACGCCGGAGATTGAGGTGTTGCATGCGGAGGTGAAACACCACGTAGCCCAGGCAATAATACCGTTGCCTGAAGAGGGGCTGTAATTGACTTGTACGTTCGTCCCTGAAGAGACATCGTTGTAGGACTCCCCGCAGAGTGTAAAATTGCCGATCGCCAGATTTTGCGGACAAGTGTTGCCAGTAGACGAGCCTCCCCCGGGGGCGAAGGCCATCATGAAGGTCTGTATGTGCAAGTATTGATCAGCCGTGTCGGTGAAGGTGGCGGAGACAGGCCCGGCCGCCGATTGTATCTCGTACTCTCCCACGGTTTCGCCGCTCGCGAGAGCTTGGCTTAGCGTGAACCCCGTTCCCGCGGATACCGTGCCATAGGAGTCATTGGGAGAAACGGTGGCTCCCCAAATGTAGTCGCCGGCCTGCGTCGTCGTTGATGTCCCGGAGGTGATGGCATTCGCGGCGAGCGTGGGTTGGTCCTGATTCATGGCGGAATGGGCATCGAGGGGATTCGTGGCCGTCACCCCGCTGATCTCCGTGATGAGCAGTGAGGAGCGGCTGGGCGAACCGCTAAAGGTCGCCGTAACCGTGCAGGAACCTGTCGAAGTAGCAGGCCCATACCAGTCGGAGCCGGTGGTATTCAGAACGGCGTTGTTCGCCGAATCGACTTTGGTAAAACTGCCCGAACAAGAAGAAGTGACGTTTGTTGCGCCTGCTCCCGTGGCCGACGTTATAACCGCGATCATGTCGCCACTGACGACGTTGCCTGTGAATGTTGCGGAGAGCGAGCCGGCGCCGAACCCACGATTGCTCGTGCCCTGTACGAAGGCAGGGGGCGGCATGGCGCTCGAGATTGCGAGCGTGCCGTTCACATAGGTGAAGGTGTAGTTGGCCGCTACGAGCGATTCGGTGGAGAAGGTGATCGCGTAGTTCCCCGGCGGAGAGGCGCTGGTGGCCGTGGTCGTCTCCGTTGCCGTTCACCAGAGACCACCGCGGATGTGTCGCCGTTGACGAAGCCGGTGATGGTGTAGGTGAAGCTGGGCAGCGGTTGTCCAGAGATCATGCTGGCGTTATTGGCTGTCACGGTCAGCGAAGCTTTATTCACCGTGAGGGTTCGTTGCACCGGTGTGGCTGCGGCGTAGTTGGTGTTTCCGGCTTGTGAGGCCGTGACCGTCACACTCCCGGCTCCGGTGATCGTCAGAGTCGATCCCGATACGGTTGCCGGGCCCGTGACCGTGTAGCTTACGGGCAGTCCCGAAGATGCCGTCGCCGTGAGGGTGATGGGCGCAACTCCGTAGGTCACAGGTGCCAGCGGGTTGAACGTGATTGTCTGGGTGGCGCTCGAGATCGTGAGCGTGCCGTTCACATAGGTGAAGGTGTAGTTGGCCGCCGCGAGCGATTCGGTCGAGAACGTGATCGGATAAGCCCCTACCGGAGACGCGCTCGTCGCCGTCGTAGTCTCCGTTGCTGTTCCGGAGACCACGGCAGATGTGTCCCCGTTGACGAATGCTGTGATGGTGTAGGTGAAGCTAGGCACAGGTTGTCCATAAACCATACCGGCGTTGTTGGCCGTCACGGTCAGCGAAGCTTTGTTCACCGTGAGGGTCTGCTGCACCGGCGTGGCTGCTGCGTAGGTGGCGTTCCCAGCCTGCGAGGCCGTCACCGTCACACTCCCCGCTCCCGTGATCGTCAGAGTCGCGCCCGATACGGTCGCCGGGCCCGTCACCGCGTAACTCACCGCGAGTCCCGAGGACGCCGTGGCCGTGAGCGTGATGGGTGCCACTCCGTACGTCACCGCTGCCAACGGGTTGAACGTGATCGTCTGCGCGGCTCCGCCCGAGATTGTCAGCGTACCGTTCACATAGGTGAAGGTGTAGTTGGCCGCCGCGAGCAATTCGGTCGAGAAGGTGATCGGATAGCTCCCCACCGGAGACGTGCTCGTCGCCGTCGTCGTCTCCGTCGCCGTTCCCGATACCACTGCCGACGTGTCTCCGTTGACGAAGCCCGTGATGGTGTAGGTGAAGCTGGGCAGCGACTGTCCATAGACCATCCCGGCGTTGTTGGCCGTCACGGTCAGCAAAGCTTTGTTCACCGTCAGGATCCGCTGCACCGGCGTGGCTGCTGCGTAGGTGGCGTTCCCGGCCTGCGAGGCCGTCACCGTCACACTTCCTGCTCCGGTGATGGTCAGAGTCGAGCCCGATAGGGTCGCCGGGCCCGTGAACGTGTAGCTGACAGGCAGTCCCGATGATGCCGTCGCCGTGAGGGTGATGGGCGCTACTCCGTAGGTCACCGGTGACAACGGGTTGAACGTGATCGTCTGCGCGGTCGTGCCGCCGGAGCCACCGCTCGTATCGAGCGGGTGCGGATAGGTATAAGGCTCGTAATGCAACGCCCACGTGTTCACGGTCGGGCCGCAGACGAAGAGTTCTCCCTGTCCCCCGCTGCCGCTCTGATTCCAGTTTCCCTGATCGGTGGCCCAGTAGCCGACGCCCGGCGTGCAGGTGGCCGGGCGCGCGGAGAGCGGTCCGCTGCCAACGCCCGCGGTGCCGTTATAACTGGCGCAGCCGCTCGGACTCAATGCGTTGCACCAAAGATAGTAATCCGAGTTATTTATCAGAGCGTCCGTCTCATAGTTCTCCCAAAACGGCTGTGAACCGCTGAACGAATCCATCCATTCGTAAACCGGTTCGAGCGCCTCTTGGGGCCATGCGCAGGAGGCAGACGCCGTGCATCCCGTAACCGTATTGGTGAGGTTTCCGGTCGTAACATCGCCGCTGAGTAAATCGCCCTGACCTTGTCCCGGCTGATCCAGGCAACGATAGCCCGTGACTGTGTTGCTCTTCTGGTCCCAGTTAGAACCTGTTCCATCAAATGAGGTGCCACAGTAGCCCCAGCCGTTCGGCGTAGCGACCTCCGGATGTTGTCCTCCGCCGTCATCCCTGCGCAGCGAATGGATGGTGACGAAATTCGAGTAACTGCCACCAGATGCATTGTTGCCCCACACAACTCCCGTCCCGCTGCTGAGGAAAAAGACGGGCTGCGCAGAGTTCGGGGAGGAACCGGTGGCGCCGCCGGTGTTATTCACCGTCACGCCCACGGCCGCGCTGCTCCCGTTATTCCCCACGCCATCAGTCGCTTCAGCGGTCAATGTATGCATGGCGTTCGTGACCGAGGTCGTGTTCCAACTATAGGTGTATGGCGTGGCTGTAAAGGTCGCAAGAAGCGTCGTGCCGTCCAAATAGAGCTGGACCTGGGTCACGCCGGTTGTGTCGCTTGCGCTGGCAGTGACCGTGACCGTGCCTGAGAGCGTAGCGTTGTTCATGGGGCTCGAGATAGAGACTGTGGGCGGAATGGCGCTCGGGGTGGCGAGGGTGGTCGCGCTTGCTGTGGCTGACTGATTTGAGGTGTTCCCTGAGGAGCCGTAGGCAGAAACAGTGTATGTGTAAGTCGTGTTCGGGGTGAGACCACTATCCGTATAGGAAGTTCCTGCCGTCGTTGCTATCGGGTCAGCCCCTCTAAATATCTCATATCCGGCAACGCCGTTGCTGCCGGTGCTTGCGGTCCACGACAATGACACGGTGGAGGTCGTGGTGCCCGTGACCATAAGGCCTGTGGGGACGGAGGGAGGAGGAAGGGTGGCGGCGCCGTTGTAATTGGCAAGAGCATACCAGTCGGAGCTTGTTGCATTCAGAACGCCATTATCCACGGTGTCCACTTGCGTGAAACTACCCGAACAAGAAGAAGTGACATTTGTTGCCTCTGCTCCTTCGGCCGATGCCACAACTGCTATCATGTCGCCATTGGTAAGGTTGTTTGAAAATGTTGCCGAGACCGAGTTCGCATTGAACCCCAAACCAGTGGTGCCTTGGACAAAGGCAGGCTGGCTGGAGCCTCCTGCGGAGGCGAAGTCCATCATAAAGGTTTGTACGTGCAAGTACAGATCAGCAAGATCCGTGAAGGTAGCGGAGACAGGCCCTGCCGTCGGTTGTATCCTGTACTCCCCCATTGTTTCACCGCTCGCGAGAGGCTGGCTTACCGTGAACCCCGTTCCTGCGGACACAGTGCCATAGGAGGCATTTGGTGAAACGGTGGCTCCCCAAATGTAATCCCCATTGTGTGAAGTCGTTGATGTCCCTGAGGTGATGTCGTTCGCGGCAAGCGTGGGTTGGTCTTGGTTCATGGCGGAATGGGCATCGAGGGGATTCGTTGCAGCCACCCCGCCGATTTCCGTGATGAGTAGCGCGGAATGGCTGGGCGAACCATTAAAGCTCGCAGTAACCGTGCAGGAATCTGAGCTGCTCAAAAATTGATTCTCATACAGTTCCCAGGCTCGGCAGCCGCGAGAACCCAAGGATAATCCGGTTGCGTGCGTCTGAGTGGCGCCGTTGTTGAATGTATTGTACCGAACCACCCATCTGCCGCCCTGGAAGCAATCGTTGGAGGCGTTGTTGAAAATGCTGTTCTCGATATAAACGAAACTACCAGTTCCCAGCGCGGTCGGAGCGGCCCAATTGGTGTGTCCATCCAGATCTGTTGCAGTGCCACCGTTGGTCCGAAATCCACTGCCGGGAGCTATCCCGTCAATTATGATATGGTCAATTACTCCCGCGATTTGTTGAGACACAATAAAGGCAATCCGAGTTATCAGGCTGAAGTGGACATGGTCCATCCGGAACTGTTGCGAGCCGCCTATGAATTGCAAGGTGCCATTGTCGGTCACCTGGCCGCCACCCCATCCGAATGTGATCCCCGTAATTCGGAAGGCGCCCGCGGCATTCGTGGTGATCTGCCACATCGGTTGATCGTCGTCACTACCGTGGTTAGTCCCGTCCACGATTACCGTATTGTCGGCGCAGCTCAGATCGTTCTGGCTGGGCGCGCCGCTGCCAGTGCATACGGTTTGCCCTTGGATGGTGAGGTTGGCGGGCGCGGTATAGTATTCGGGCGTAGTCCAAGTGCAAGTGCCGGCCGGTATGACCACCGTGTCTCCGCTAACCGCGGAGCTGAGCGCCGCCAGTACATCCGACTCCGAGCACGAAGCAGCGGTTATCGTCTGCCCCGAGGTGGCTTGGGCATGAGAGAGCGCAATGAAGGCGAGGGCGAAGGCGAGGAAGAATCTGTTTTTATGCCATCGCATAATACGCGAAATTTCCTTTTTTGACCTATCGACCGACAAGGTACACACGCTCATCTTCAGCGCCTACGAGAGCAAGAAGGCGCGTTTGGTCGCTGTGGTTTTCGGGCCGAGGACGCCATTGTACCGAAACCCCTCTTCGAGGGTGAACTGTTTTTTTGTTCTTCTCTCCGTTTGAGGGTCCTATCCCGCCGTCCATAGTACACATCGGCTGGCGCGGAGGGTGTACGCAGTTCAACATCCCCGGAGAATCCGCAGAGTCGAAGCCTTATGGGAGATAGACTGAAAGCGCGAGCTGCCCGGACGAAGTGGTCCCCGCTGCAGATACGATCAGCAGATAGGGACACCCCCAATATAATGTTCCCCCCAAAAGTAATAACCTGTACAAAGCACTGCAACGAAAACGTGCTCTCCGGAGTGACGTACATCACAGCAATGTTGCTGCCAAACGCGCCCGGCCCGCTTTTCAAGCTGAAAGCAAAGGGCAAATCGACGCTCTCCCTATCCCATATGTTCTCAGGTAGTTGGGAACACCCGGCGCAAGAAACCGCTAACATGGTTCTAGCTCTTACAGTACGGACCAAACGAATTCCCCCGAACAGAGAATTCCTTGTCTCAATATGTGCAGCGAATTTCATCCGCCGCGCGCGCTTTAGTTGACACCAGAAATGTGAATAGGGCAGCTATGTTCCGTGAAAATCTGTGCAGCGAGCTTTCCAGGGCGAGGATATGGCGGCAGGTCAATCTCCCACGCCTGATTTTCGCGAAGCCAGTCGGTGCACGATTCGGTAGTGGGTCAGTTTGAATTTTCTTGATCGTGACACAAAGAGCCAAAATTCAAACTGACCCACTATCCACGACTCGGACATTGAGCATCCACCTGTATACTGGGGACCAACTCTCCGATATGATGGGAAGGAGAGGAACGACGCATGAGGCTGGATTGGTCCAAATGCGCCGCAGTGGAAAGCGTACCCGGGAAAGTAAGCGGCGCCTGGGTTTTCCGCGGGACTCGAATTCCCGTCGCGGCCGCATTCGAGAACTTGCAGGACGGCCTGACCATTGATGAGGTCACTGCATTGTATGACGGCCTGACCCGTGAGCAGGTCAAAGCTGTGCTGGAATTCACCGCCCAAAGCCTCGGAACCTCCTCCCTCTCTCGGTAATGCGAGTCCTTTTCGACCAAGGAACTCCCGTAGCGATCCGCAAGGCCCTTCAGGACCATTCCGTCCGAACTACAAGCGAGCAGGGTTGGAGCACGCTCTTGAATGGAGAGCTCCTGCGCGTTGCTGAGGAAGCGGGTTTCGACGTGTTGCTCACTACAGACGCCAGCCTTCCCCACCAGCAGAATCTGAAAGGCCGGAAAATTGCGGTCGTGATTCTCAGCAAGAACCGGTGGCTCCTGATCAAACCGAGGCTCGCGGAGATCGCTACGGTGGTGAATGCGGCGAGACCCGGGACATATTTGGTGGTCGAGATTCCGGACCACTAAGGTTCTCCCGCGTCAGCCGACCCTCTGGAAATGGTCCAAAAGGAATGGCGCGCCCGGAGCTACCCGGCAGCGCGCTCCAGAAGTTCGTGAATGAGGGTCTGATAGGGCTTGGATTGTCTGGCGGCGAGACGCCGAATTTGCGCCAGCAGACGCGGAGCGATGCGAAAGGCGATGAGCCGCTTGGCGTCCCCTTTCTTTGGCCGGCCCACGCGGCGAGCGCGCTTCAACTCGGCGTCGCTCGATTCCGGAATATCCGAAAAATCGATTCGGCTATCGGGCGTATGCCTTTCGTTCTTTGCGGCTCGCTTGCCGCGCACTGATGATGCGAATTGTTTCTTTGCCATGTCTGAACCTCCGGACCACATAAACCACCAGAAGCACACGCCCTGCGACAGACTTGCCCAGCCGTTTGAGGCGCTGTTCGGCTGAAGAATGGTCGACGTCTTCCCAATCCAGCGCATTAGGATCACTGAATATGGTTGCGGCCTCCTCGAATGAGACGCTGTGCTTCTTATAATTGGAAATCGCTTTCTGCGCGTCCCACGAGAACACTTATCGTATATACACTAATTGCGCCCTCGCGTCAAACTTCCCCCGGTCCAGCTCATGGGGCATCATTCTTGCGGGAAATTCCCAGAAATAAGTGGCGCGCCCGCGCAAAATCTAGTTGACAGCTTGGGCACTCGCAGTATCAACCGAATTGCCCGGCGCTGAGCTACATGGCAGGCTGTGGGCATGGCTGCACGCAAACAGGCGAAAGGAAATCTTATAGTCAGGTTTGGGCCGTTTTGGGCCAAAAATAAAGAAAACTTCCGAAAGCTGCAAATTGAAACCAAGGGTTTGAGCGGTGTCTACCTACTATATTGTGGTTGGTTTCCAATCTACGTGGGCTGCGGGAAACTCTTCACAAGAATTGACGGTCACAGGCGATCAGAAAACAAAGTTTGGGCTGGAAGCAATATTTCTTAGGAGCTTGCCATTTTATCTCCGATTGAACAACAAGCAAGGAGCGCACCTATCAGTACGCTCGACGCGTACGCGGCATGGGGTTCCCGAACAAATAGACATGCCCAAGATGCTTCCCAGCAAGCATCGAAGTCGGAAGTAATGTTGCCGTATAAGCCCGGCGCATCAATGAGTGGATGGGGGTTCAACACGACCACGAAGGTAAACCGCTGGTCATGTTCCAGGACATGGAGACTAGCTCCACGTGTGCTTTCTTTGCTTCTGTTTTTTCCGGGAGCGAAGGCCCAGCAGTGGAGCAGGGACCCAGAAGTTGACCATATGTTGCAACTGGAATCAGATTTGATCAAGGCTCAGGACGTCCTTTACTACTGCGAACGGGATGAGCATCGTCAGGAAAAGATGTGCGAAGGTGTAAACGACGGCCAGCCTTCGAAGTGGATGAGTTATCAAGACGCCTTGTCAGAAGGCAAAAAGCAACTAGCAAAACCTCAAGCCCCCCCTGCTCCGAGTCTCGGAGATGCTGCGCGCCAACTCAAACTTCGTCACCAGCAATTGGTGGCGAGGACAGAGAAAGTGGTAGACGACTACTACTCTAGTCATTCTGCTGAACCGGCTTGCATGGACAAAGCCTATTTGGTCAAGTGTGTAGTCTCGAGGCTGGAAGCAAATACTAAATGAAGTGGCGCGCCCGGAGGGGTTCGAACCCCCGACCCCTAGCTCCGGAGGCTAGTGCTCTATCCATCTGAGCTACGGGCGCGCAGACAGCCCACTTTACCACGTTTCATTTCCTCCTCCCAAAAAGGTCAATTTAAGGGCTCAAATGATGCAAAATCGTGCATTTTAAGGCCGTTTAAGGCCTTAAATTACTTGAACTTTCAAGCCTCTATTAAAGGAAGTCGAGCACGGAAAACCTTTGAATGTTCAAGCAATTCGAGCGTAGTGAAGAGCTGGAACATTTGAGCTATTAGGGCGGTTGAAATGCTTGAATCATTCGCGCATTTCAGGATTGCGAACGGGGGCGGCGCTCCGCGCTTTACCGCTGCCGGGAACCCGCCTACACTGATAACTTCACAATATATGCGCGGAGCAGACATGAATCGAATCGTGGCGGGTGCGCTTGTGGCGTGGCTGGCCATTGTGAGTTTGGCGGCTGCGGCTCGCGCGCAAGCGCCTGAACTTCCTTCGCTGCCAGCCCCGACCGCGGCGCAAGCGCCCACGCCCCAAACCACACCGCCCGCAACGCCCGCGCCCGCGGATTATTCGCGGGAGCCATACGTCATCGAGCAGCTCTACACCACGGCGCGCTACGAAAACGACGGCACGGGTGAGCGCGACGTCTCCGCGCGCGTCCGCGTGCAAAGCGACGCGGGCGTCAAGGAATGGGGCGAGATTGTCTTCGGCTACAACTCGGCGAACGAGCAAGTGGATATTCACTTCGTGCGCGTACGCAAAGCCGATGGAACGGTGGTGACGGCCACTCCGGACGCCGTGAAGGAATTGACCGCTCCGGTGGCGGCCGACGCGCCCGTGTACACCGATTACAAGGAAAAGCACATCACCGTGCCTTCTCTGCGTCCGGGAGACACGCTCGAATACGAGATTGCCACGCGGCTTGCGACGCCGCTCGCGCCCGGTGAATTCTGGTTTCAGCACGAATTTCTCACCGACGCGATCGTGCTCGACGAGCGGCTGGCAGTGGACGTTCCTTCCGGCCGCAAGCTCACTCTCGCGTCCGCCGATTTTCCGTATGACAAAAGCAGCTCGAACGGCCGGACCGTCTACAGCTGGAAGCACGCGAACCTCGCGCGCCCCTCCGAGGACGATGCGGCGAAGAAAAAGAAGGCGAAGGAACAAAAGCCGCCGGACGTCCAGCTCACCACCTTTGCCGATTGGAAAGGCGTGGCCCAGTGGTACGCCCAGCTCGAACAGGGCCGCACCGAACCCGACGCCGCCATCCGCGCCAAAACTCAGGAACTGATCGCGGGAAGCGCGAACAACCTCGACAAGATGCAGGCGCTTTACGATTACGTCTCCAAAAATATCCGCTACGTCAGCCTCTCTTTCGGTCTGGGGCGCTATCAGCCTCATGCCGCGGCCGAGGTCTTCGCGAATCAGTACGGCGACTGCAAGGACAAGGTCACGCTGCTCGCCTCCATGCTCGAGGCCGCGGGCATCCACTCCGACGCCGTGCTGATTCCGTCGTCGCGCAAACTCGATACTTCCATGCCTTCGCCTTCCCAGTTCGATCACGTGATCACGGCGGTGCCCCAGGGCGATGATCTCATCTGGATGGACGCAACGGCCGAAGTCGCGCCGTTCCGCATGCTCCTCTCTCCCTTGCGCGATAAGTCGGCCCTGCTCGTGCCTCCGGATGGCGCCGGGAAAATCGTCCAGACGCCGGCGGACCCGCCGTTTCTTTCGACGCAGTCGGTGGATGTCGAAGGCCAGGTGAGCGACCTCGGGAAACTCGATGCCCATCTGCACTACACGCTGCGCGGCGATACGGAGTTCCTGCTTCGCACGGTGTTTCGCAACACGTCCGAAACCGAATGGAAACAAGTCGGCGCGGAGATTCTCCGCTACGACGGCATCGAGGGCGACGTGGTCTCCGTGAAACCCGGCGATCCATCCGATACGCGCAATCCCTTTGAACTGGACATCGAATTCACGCAGGCGAATTTTCTCGATTGGTCCAGCAAGGAAGCGAAGGTGGCGTTGCCGCTGGTGAGCATCGGGTTGCCGAAAGCCGACGAGGACAATACCGATCCCATCAAGATTGGGAGCCCGCTGGACGTCAGCGCCAAATTGAAGCTCACGCTTCCGGCCAGTTTCACGGCGCAGGCGCCCGTGGGCATTGCCGTGGCGCGGGATTATGCGCAGTTCCAATCCAGCTACGATTTCGAGGGCCACACGCTCACGGCCCAGCGCTCGCTCGATTTCAAGATGCGCGAACTCCCCGCCACGCGCACCAGCGATTATCTGGCCTTCACGCGCGCCGTCGAAGCGGATGAAGGCCAGGTGCTGGACGTCGAAAATTCCACCACCGGCGCGCCGGCCATCCCTTCCACGGCGAAGACCGACGAGCTGGTCGAAGCAGGCGTCGCGGCCCTGAATGCGGACAATCCGAGCGCGGCGGTTCCCCTCCTGCAGCGCGCGGTCGCGCTCGACCCGCAGCATATGCAGGCGTGGAACGATTTGGGGCTGGCCTATCTGCGCCTGGGGAAATTCGACGACGCGGTGACCGCCTTCCGCAAACAGATTGAAGTGAATCCCTACGATGAGCATTCTTACGATTATCTCGGGGCCACTCTCGAGCAGCAGCAGAAATACCCCGATGCCGTGGACGCCTATCACAAGCAATTGGAATTGAATCCGCTCGATCTCTTCGCGCACTCGGCCCTGGGCGGGCTTTTTCTTTCGCAGCATGAATACACCCAGGCCGTGCCCGAACTCGAAAAGGCCACCACTCTCTCGCCCGATAACGCGGTGCTCCAGGTGAGTCTGGGCACGGCCTATATCAACACGGGCGAAAAGGACAAGGCGCTGGCGGCATTCGAAAAAGGCGCGACGCTTTCGCAGAAGCCCGTCGTGTGGAACAACGTGGCCTACAGCCTGGCGGATAACAAGCTCGAACTCGATAAGGCGCAGCAATACGCCGAATCGGCCATCTCCGCCACGGATGCCGATCTGCGGAACATGGATCTCGCGCACCTCACCCTCGAGGGCCTGGGTGAAGTGGAGAGCATCGGGGATTATTGGGACACGCTCGGCTGGGTCTATTTCCAAAGAGGCGATCTCGATTCGGCCGAGCGATATATTCGCGCGGGCTGGCTTCTCGACCAGCACGGCGAAGTGGGCGATCACCTGGCGCAAATCTACGAGAAGCGCGGCCAGAAGGATTTGGCCATCCATATGTACGCGCTGGCGCTGGCTGCTTCCCATCCCGTTCCCGAAACGCGCGCGCGGCTCATCCTTTTGCTGGGCACCAACTCGACGATTGATAAATTGACGGCGCAGGCCAAGCCGGAGCTGGCGCCGCTGCGCACGCTCCCCGCCGGGAAATTGCTTCAGGAAGACGCGCAGGCGGACTTCTTCGTTCTGCTCTCGCCCGGAGAAAAAGAGGCGCACGCGGACGCCGTCCAGTTCGTGAGCGGAAGCGAAAAGCTTCGGCCGTTTGCGGAGCCGCTGCGCGCGCTCGATTACGGCGCTGTCTTCCCGGATGCATCGCCATTAAAAATCGTTCGCCGCGGCACGCTCTCGTGCTCCGCCAAGACCGCCGACTGCTCCTTCACCCTGATTCCCCCCGAAGAAGTCCGCACCCTTAACTAATCTCCCGCGATCTTCGCCTCCGAATAGTTCGATACATTCGAGCATTTCATGGTTTCCACTGCGAGGCGTTTAGCCCCCCGAATTGCTCGATGTATTCGAGGGTTTGGCTCGCTGTAATTGCTCGATACATTCGAGCGGTCTAATTCCTCGAAGGTTCAAGCAGTTCGCGCCCCTGAATTCCTCGGTACATTCGAGCGGTCTAATTCCTCGAGTTGCTCGAAAGGCTCAAGCAATTCAAGGTCATTTTGAGCGTGAATTGACGCTCATAAACTGCCAAAAATGGCCTTAAAATGCACGTTTTTGCACGATTTTGACCCCTTAACGAGGGATCTCTCGAAATCCCATTTTCAGTAGAGTTTCCGAATCTGGGGCCATGCGCCCGCTGTCGCTAGCGGCCTTCGCGATTAATCGTCCGTGGCCGGCAAGCGAGCAGGCGCGATTTCGACGAGCCCTGCGTCGTGAAAGACCGTGCGTTGGAAGCGGAGCGCCACATTGACCAGCGCGATCATCACAGGCACTTCGACCAGAGGGCCTATGACGGCCGCGAAGGCGGCTCCGGAATTGATGCCGAAAGCCGAGACAGCCACGGCGATGGCTAGTTCGAAGTTATTGGAAGCGGCCGTGAATGCCAGCGTGGCCGTTTTGGAATAATCCGCGCCGAGTTTCCTGCCCATATAAAACGAGACCAGGAACATCACCACAAAGTAGATAAGAAGCGGCACGGCGATCCGCAGTACGTCGAGCGGCAGGCGAACGATGTACTCCCCCTTCAGCGAGAACATCACCGCGATGGTGAACAGCAAGGCAATCAGCGTCAGCGGGCTCACCCGCGGAACGAAATTTCGTTCGTACCAGTCGCGCCCCTTCGCGCGTATCAGCAGCGTGCGCGTGGCAAATCCCGCGAAACAGGGGATTCCCAGGTAGATGAAAACACTTTTGGCAATCTGCCCGATCGAGACTCGCACCGCCGCGCCCGGCAGCCCGAGTTTCGCCGGAAGAACCGTAATGAACACCCACGCATACACCGAGTAGAAGAGCACTTGAAACAATGAATTGAAGGCCACTAGACCCGCGGCATATTGCGTATCGCCTCTGGCCAGCTCATTCCAGACGATGACCATGGCAATGCACCGCGCCAGCCCAATCAGAATGAGTCCGGCCATGTATTCGGGGTACGCGCGCAGAAAGACGACGGCCAGAACGAACATCAAAGCCGGACCTACAAGCCAGTTTTCGACGAGCGATAACCCGAGCACGCGCTTATTGCGAAAGACCTCGCCGAGCTCCTCGTAGCGCACTTTCGCGAACGGCGGATACATCATCAGGATGAGTCCGGCCGCAATCGGAATCGAGGTCGTCCCCACGCTGAAGCGATCAAGGAGCGGCACAATCCCCGGCGCGAGCCATCCACATACGATCCCGGCGCCCATGGCCGCGAAGATCCAGACGGTGAGAAAACGATCCAGAAAGCTGAGGCGCCCTGCGGATTTCATCTTCGCGTCCTTCGCGGTCGTGTCATTGCTTTCCGATTTCGTCAATTTTCCTTTGGATGGCGAGCTTGTCGAGGCTGGAGAGCGGCAGGCAAAGCAGCAGGCTGATCCGGCGGTCAAGGATCATAAAGGCATCGCGAAAGGCGCGCTCGATCTCCTCGGGCGTGCCTTGCGCCTGAGCAGGATCGGGTACGCCCCAGTGCGCCGTCATGGGCTGGCCGGGCCACACAGGACAAACTTCCTTTGCCGCGTTATCGCAGACTGTGAAAACGAAATCCATCACCGGTGCGCCGGGCTTTGCGAACTCGCTCCAGTTCTTGCTGCGTGCCCCTTCGGCGGATAGGCGTGCACGCTCTATTTGCTTGAGCGCCTCCGGCCGCACCAATCCGGAAGGATGGCTTCCGGCGCTATAGGCTTTGAAATGTGGCATGCCCTTGCGATTCAGAATCGCCTCGGCCATGATGGATCGAGCGGAATTACCTGTGCACAGAAACAAAACGTTGTAGCGTCCTTGCATTTGGCATCCTCACTTGCAGCAGGTTGGGCCGCAGCAGCCGCGTCCGCCGCAGCAGTGCTCCAGGAGGAAACCTGTGAGCCGGTTTACGCGATCCAGATTCGCGGAGTAAGAAATGGAGCGGCCATTCCTGCGCGGCTGGACCAGTTCGGTGGCGGCCAAAACGTTCAGATGGAAGGAAAGCGTCGGACCCGGGAGGCGCAGACGGCGGGCGATGGTCCCCGCGGGAAGGCCCTTGGGGGCGTGGCGGACGAGCAAGCGAAAGATATTGAGGCGCGTCTCCTGCGCCAAAGCAGCGAGTGAATCGGCAGCGGTTGATGTATTCATATTTCCAGAACAGTGGAAATATAGCGCGATCGAGGCGCCCTGTCAAGCGCCCGATCAACGCGCTAAGCGGAAGAGCGGGCACAGCCGGCCGCGGCGGGTGTCTTTGCGGGATCGACACAAGGGGCCAGGGAAAAAATCCGCTTAGGGAGGTTTGGGCATTAGGTTGGATTTGTTGACTGCTTCCTTCCCGGGCACGGAATGTGGAGCTGACGATACGGTCGGAGCCTCTCCGGGAACCTATCGCATGCCCCATTCGAGAGCGAAATCCATTTGTCCTGTTAGCCGACAAATCAGGAGTTAGAGCCGCAGTCCAGGACCAAGCTGCTGGCCGGCACTTCGTGAAAGAGACCGGTTCCTCGCCTCGAAGGCGACAGCGAGAATGAACATAGCGATCGCCGCGACGACAACGTAAAGGATGATCCGGTCAACGGAGGTAAGAACCGCGTACGTACCTCCGATCACCGCGAGCGCCGCGCACGCGGCGGCGCGGGCCCCCAAAAAGACCTGCTTGATGGCAACGACTGCCCGGCGCGCCACTATCAGCGCGATCATCATCATCACCGCCAGGAAAAAAGCCTGCCAGCGCAGCGTCATCGGAATATCAAACAACGCGTGCGCAATCATCGCGGGTATCAGCGACCGGGTCCAGGCAAAGACCGCTCCGAAACCGATGGCGGACAAAAGAAGTCCGGCTGTCATACCCATGTTATACGGGTCGAACCTGAGATATTGGCCGTGCGAAAACGTGAAGAGGCAAGCCGCTCCGAAAATGGCGGGCCCATCGCCCCAATCTTCGGCAAGCCTCCGCTGACAATATCCGCGATAAAACAGCTCTTCGAAAAAAGGAGCGCCGGCCCAGCTGAGGACCCCGGCGAAAAGCCAGAATTGCCATCGTTGCCAGGACATGCCGAAGAATGCTTGCCGCCAAGGAACGGTCGCACTGGGGTGCAGGGCGTTTACCAAGTTGAGCGTCAAGACCGGCCACTCCCAGAAGGCCGCTGCGCCGATTCCGGCCAGAAGGAGAAACATCCATGTACGCCCGGCCTTGGTGAGTCCGAAGTCTGCCGGTTTTCGCCGCCGATACCACCAGTTGAGGGGAACCGCTAGGACATAGTAGCCGGCGTTCGAGACCAATAGCAGTGTGAGCAATTGCCGCGATGCCGTTATCAAATCCGCGCCGCTCGCCTGGGCCGTCAAGTTGTTCAGAGGATTCGTCAGCGACAATCCCAGCAGCCTTCTCAACTCCAACATCAACAATGGACCGCAAAGGTACACGCCCAGTACCTCGAACACTGCAGCCGCTTTCCTTTGTGATGTTCCGCCCATCGGCGCAAGTATAGCCGAACCCCCCCGACTGTGAAGTGCCCGGTCGGTTTTGCCACGGGAACGCTGGTACTGACTTTTCTTTGAATCAATAGTTGGATCAAGGTCGACAGCAGAAAAAAAGCGCGCGGATAATAAACGTGCGTTTAAGACCTGATAAACGCGCTAACCTGACAAGTTGAAATGTTGCGTGGGGCCCGACAGATGGAAGCGCCACCGACTTCGGTCAGATGACGGAGTACTCGGGCATCCGTGGGCTAAGGGATCGGGCTTGGCGGGCGCGGCACGGCGGAAGAGCGGGCACGGCCCGCCGCGGCGGGTGCCCCTGCGGGATCAACACAAGGGGCCACGGGAAGAATCCGCTTAGGAAGGTTTGGGTATTAGGTTAGATTTGACGGCTACATCTTTCCCTGGCACGGACTGTGGAGATGACGATGACGGCGGCGCGCTATCGCACAGATGACCTGCGCATCAAGTGGACGAAGGTAGTTCTGCCTCCCGTTTTTCTTGAGGAAGAGCTGCCCGCCACGGAGAAGGTGTCCGCGACGGTCCACGATGCTCGCAGCCAGATTGTCGACATTTTGGCGGGCAAGGATCATCGCCTGCTGGTGGTCGCGGGACCCTGTTCCATTCACGACACGAAGGCCGCGCGCGAGTATGCAGGCCTGCTGAAGTGCGCGATCGGCGAATTTTCGAAGGAACTGTGCATCGCGATGCGCGTCTATTTCGAGAAGCCGCGCACCACGGTCGGCTGGAAGGGATTGCTCAACGATCCCTATCTCGATCAGTCGTACAAAATCAATGACGGCCTGAGACTCGCCCGGCATCTGCTGCTGGATTTGGGCGAAATGGGAGTGCCCGCGGGAACCGAATTCCTGGACATGATATCCCCGCAATACGTGGCGGGCCTGGTGAGTTGGGGCGCCATCGGGGCGCGCACGACAGAGAGCCAGGTGCACAGGCAGCTTGTCTCGGGGCTCTCTTGTCCCGTGGGATTCAAGAATGCGACTTCGGGGGACGTGCAGGTGGCTATCGAGGCCGTTGTGTCGGCCGCACAGCCGCACACTTTTCTAGGTACGACGAAGAACGGGCAATCGGCGATCTTTGTGACCACCGGCAACCCGGATTGCCACGTGATTCTGCGCGGCGGAAGAAATACGGTGAACTATACGGCCGAGTCCGTCGCGCAGGTGTGCAGGCAACTGGAGGATGCGGGCCTCGCGCCGCACGTGATGATTGATTGCAGCCACGCCAACAGCAGCAAGGACTATACGAGGCAGGCCATCGTGTGCCGCGACGTCGCGGGGCAAATCGCCAAGGGGGAGCGGCGCATCATCGGAGTGATGCTGGAAAGCAATCTGGTCGCCGGGGCACAGAAGCTGGTCCCCGGGCAAAAGCTGGTGTATGGGCAGAGCATTACCGACGCCTGTATGGGATGGGATGAGACGCTGCCGCTGCTGCGGGAACTTGCCGCGGCGGTGCGGACAGGGCGGCCGTCGCGCTGCACTTAAACCTTAACAGCAGCAACAAACCCTTCGTACCTCAGGGCAAGCCGGCGCGGACGAGCAGTGTCGTAATTGAGACAAAGATGTGCACACGGATCGCGCCGCCCCTACTCGTTGCCCCCGTCCGGCCCCTGACTTCAGGCTCGAGCCGCTCGCGGTTTGAATTCGGAGAAAATGCCGCCGTCCTGCCCGCGAAACTGGTCGTAGTATTCAGGGTGCCTTGCGAGAATCGCAGAAATGTCGCGGGCCAGCGGGCTTTCAGCGACCCATTTCCTGCGCTCGTCAGGATACATGCCGATCACGATCGGCTTGGCCTCTTCCAGCAAGCGGCGAAGCTCGATCGCGTCCGGCTGTTCATTTTCATTCTGTTTGATATCACTCATTTTTCGATTCTCCTTTTCAAATTCGGAATTTCAGATACCCGTCTTTGCAACGGGGAGCACGTCCATTTTGAGTTTGTAGTCTACGATTGAGCTCGCCAGCCTCGCCGGCAACCTGTCGCATGTCCCTTCCGAGAACGAATTCCACTTGTCCGGTAATCCGACTTATCAGGTGTATGAAGCCCGGGGCCCGCATTCACTTTGGCCTGATGTTCTGATTTACGCGGAACAAGTTCGCCGGGTCGTAGCGCTTCTTGATCTTTGCGAGACGCTGGTAATTCTTGCCGTACGTCGCCCGGATGCGATCTTCGCCCTCTTCCATCATGAAGTTGATGTACGCGCCGCCGGCGGAGTATGGATGAAGCTCGGTCCAATACTCCTTCGCCCACGTGGAGATTTTTTCCTTGTTTGCGGGGTCCGGATCGACGCCGACTATCACGGCGGCCCACATCGCGTCACGGTAACACCATGGCGTTGCGCTGTTCTTGACGCGGCTCGCCGCGCCGTTGATGGGGTACAGGTGCATGGTGGACTGGATCGAAGGCAACCTGGCCGCGTGCTTCAGATGCAAGGCGATGGCTTCGTCCGGAAGCGTGCGCACGAAATCGGCCTTCCAGTACCACTGGTGGCCCGGCGGATAGAGACCATCGAACATACTCTGCAGCGCCGGATGCGGGATCGGGCCGACCATGTCGAGCGCCGGGGCCTTGAAGCTCCGGATCGGCTTGAACACCTTCTCCGCCTTCTTGATTGGTCCGGTGTAGCACCACACGATTCCGCACATCTTCTTGTTGTGCAAATGCTCGGGGAACGGCGGTCCCGGCGGCACGGTGAGGAAGGCAAAGAACCCATAGACGTCATCGGGCGCCTTCGCAATGAAGCTGCGGTACCAGCGCATCATCTCCGCCGCGTCTTCCATCGGCCATAGCATCGGCCCTGCGTAGTCGGTGTGCACGGGTTGCGCCTTGAATAGAAATGACGTGACGACGCCGAAGTTGCCGCCTCCGCCGCGCACCGCCCAGAACAGGTCCGGATTTTCCCTGGCGTTGGCAGTGACGAATCGCCCGTCAGCCAGCACAATCTCAACGCCCAGCAGATTGTCGATCGTCAGGCCGTACCGCCGGGTCAAATAACCGATCCCGCCGCCCAAGGTCAGTCCGGCCACTCCAGTTGTCGAAATGATGCCCGCAGGAACCGCGAGCCCGAAGGCGTGCGTGGCATGGTCCACGTCACGCCACAGAGCGCCGCCGCCGGCCAGTACGGTCTTCTTCCTCGGGTCCACGCGAACATAGTTCATCGGCGAAAGATCGATCACCAATCCGTCATCGCACACTCCCAGCCCGCCCGCGTTGTGCCCGCCGCCACGGATGGCCACCAGCAGCTTCTGCTCGCGGCCGAAGTTCACCGCCGCCATGACATCGGCGACGTCGGCGCAGCGCGCAATCAGTCGCGGGCGCCGGTCGATCATCCCGTTGTACACCTTGCGAGCCGCGTCGTAACTGGGATCGCCTGGCTCGATCAGCGCTCCGCGCAAGCTGGCCCTAAAAGCTGCAATCGTCGTCTCGTTCAGCATCGTTGCCTCCATCTCCGAAAATTTGACCTGGCATCGTCACTTAATTTCGAGGACTTCTTTTTCCTTGGCGGCGGAGAGGTCTTCGATTTTCTTGGTTTCGGAATGGGTGAGTTTGTCGAGTTCGTCGAGCGAGCGCTTTTTGTCGTCTTCGCTGATTTTCTTTTCCTTTTCGAGCTTTTCGACGGCTTCCTTGATGTCGCGGCGGATATTGCGGACGGCGGTGCGGTGATCTTCGAGCACTTTGTGGATGTGCTTCACGAGTTCCTTGCGGCGCTCCTCGTTGAGCGCGGGAATGGGAACGCGAATCACGCGGCCGTCGCTCGCGGGATTCAGGCCCAGATCGGAGGTGCGGATGGCCTTGTCAATCAGGGGAACCGCGCCGGGGTCCCACGGCGAGATGAGGATCGTGGCGGGATCGGGAACATTGAGCGTGGCGAGCTGATTGATGGGCATGGGCGTGCCGTGGTAATCCACGCGGATGTGGTCGAGAAGGGCCACGTTGGCGCGGCCGGTGCGCACGCCGGCGATGTCCTTGCGGAAATCCTCGACGGCCTTTTCCATGCGGGTTTTGGCCTGGGCGATGGCGTCCTTGCTTGTGGCGATGATGGTCATGGAAGAAATATCCTCCGGCAATGCGCCTTCAGGCCGCGGTGACAATCGAGCCGACGGATTCGCCGAGCACGACGCGGCGCAAATTTCCCGGCACATTCATATTGAAGACGACGATGGGCATTTTGTTGTCCATGCAAAGGGAAATGGCGGTGGAATCCATCACCGCGAGGCCTTTTTTCAGGACGTCGAGATAGGTGATGCGGCGGAAGAGCTTGGCGTCGGGAACTTTTTCGGGATCGGCGTCGAAGATGCCATCCACGCGCGTGGCTTTCAGGATTACCTGGGCCTTGATTTCCATGGCGCGGAGCGCCGCGGCGGTGTCCGTGGAAAAGTAGGGATTGCCGGTGCCGGCGGCGAAAATCACGACGCGGTCTTTTTCCAGATGGCGCGCGGCGCGGCGGCGGATGAACGGCTCGGCCACCTGATGCATTTCGATGGCGCTCATCAGGCGCGTCTGGCAGCCGGCGGTTTCGAGCGCGTCCTGCAGGGCGAGGCCGTTGATGACGGTGGCGAGCATGCCCATGTAATCGCCGGTGGCGCGGTCAATGGCAAGCTGCTTCTGGCGCGTACCGCGAAAAATATTGCCGCCGCCGACCATGAGCGCCACCTGCACGCCCATCTCGCGGACCTGCTTCACTTCCTGAGCGATGCCCTGGATGGTCTGGGCGTGAATTCCGAAATCGTCGGGGCCGGAAAGCGATTCGCCGGAAAGTTTTAGTACGATGCGGCGGTAGACAGGGGCGCCGGGCGCGGCGTTGGAGCTGGCGCGGCTTGCGGTTTCTCGAGTGGTGGTCACGTGTGCTCAATCATGGTCAGCAGCAGGTTCGCCGCATGGCCCGTGAGGATTCTAGCAGAGAATCGTTACGCCGCAATTTACGCGATGCAATTTTTTTCGGTGCAGCGCCTACTGCGAAATCATCCCAATCGTGCCGAGCCAGGTTTCCACGAGCCGCGGCCATTCTGTAATCGGCAATTTTGTCGGGCGCAGCCCGAAGGCGTGCCCTCCCTGCGCGTACACGTGCAACTCGGCGGGAACCCCGGCGTTTTTTAGCGCGATAAAGTACGAGAGAACCTGGCTTACGCCGTCCACGTTGTCATCTTCCGCCTGTACCAGGAATGTGGGCGGCGTCCCATGCGTCACGGGAACATTCGGATTCAAATCGAAATCTTTGACCACGAGATGGCCCGGATAGACGCCCACGGCAAAATCCGGGCGGCAGCTTTCCATGTCGGCCGCATCCACCACTGCGTACAAACGCTTCTCATAATTCGTACTGATCTCCGCCACCAGATACCCGCCTGCCGAAAACCCGAGCACGCCAATTTTGTGGGGATCGATGCGCCACTCCGCGGCGTGAAGGCGTACGAGCCCTATCGTTCGCTGCGCATCTTCGAGAGCCGGCGTGGGCGTCACAAGATTGTCGGGCCGGCATTTGCAGTGCCAGTCGTAGGGCAGACTCGGAATGCGATACTTCAAGAGCACGCACGTGATGCCCCTGGATGTGAGCCAGTCGCAGACCTCCGTGCCTTCGAGATCCATGGCCAAGCCCTCGAAGCCTCCTCCAGGAAACACCACCACGGCAACACCCGTATTCTTTCCTTTGGGCGAATAGATCGTCATCGTGGGCTGCGTCACGTTCGTCACCCACGCGACCGGTTTGCCAGCGACCCCTGGGCCCGTACCGCTATCGAAGGTCTCCGGACCCGGCGCGGACTGCGCGTCCGGTGCCGCGCCCGGCCATATCTGCACTTGCTTGTGTCCCGGCGACGGTTGCCAGAGGGGCGATTGCGCGCCGAGAGTGCCGGCCGAAAAAATGAGGCAGAGAACAGCGGCCAGAGTCCTCATCGCAACTCCTTAACTGACTGCGTCCCGCACGAGTGCGAGCGCGGCCTGACCCTATGTGGCGGGGGAATCGGATGGCGGCGTGGCGGAGGGGCCGGCGCCGTCCATTTCGCCGACCTTGAAGCGGGAGAACCGGCGGATGGCGATATTTTCGCCAAGCTTGGCGATGGCCTGATCCACCAGGTCCTTCACCGTGAGGCTTTCGTCCTTGATGAAGTGCTGCTCGTACAGGCAATTTTCCTCGTAGAATTTTTCCATTTTGCCGCTGACGATTTTTTCGGCGACCGCGGACGGCTTGCCCGTGGCCTTGGCCTGTTCGGCGAAGATTTCGCGCTCGCGTTCGAGGATTTCCGCGGTGACTTCCTCGCGGCGGACGAAGCGCGGATCCGTGGCGGCGATGTGCATGGCCAAATCGTGGCAGAGGCGCTGAAAATCCTCGGTGCGGGCCACGAAATCGCTCTCGCAATTCACCTCCACCAGGGCGCCGATCTTGCCGCCGGCGTGGATGTAATAGCCGACCAGCCCCTCGGACGCGGCGCGCTGCGCCTTTTTCTGCGCGGCGGCCTGGCCCTTCTTGCGCAGAATGAGGATGGCCTGGTCAATATCGCCGCCGGATTCGAGGAGGGCTTCGCGGCAGGCGGTGAAACCCGCGCCGGTGCGTTCGCGCAACTGCTTGACGAGTTGCGCGGAAATATTTTGCTTTCCGGGATCGGGTGCTGTGGCCATGAATGCGTTCCGTTCCTTTTCGCTGGATTTAGGCCGGGCCGGCTGGGCCGTGCCCGGCGCGCGCGCAGCTCGACGGGAGCTACTGAGGCGTGCTCTCGTCGTCGTTCACGAGAGGCGCCACGGCCTCCTCGGCGGAGGGCACGACAGCCTCTTCGGCGGGAAGCGCCGCGACCGGCTCGCCTTCGACGAAATCGCCTTCCTGCTTTTCATAGACCTCGTAGGCGCTGGTGTCCACGTATTCCGCATCCGCTTCGCCGGGCGCGCCCTCGGCGGCTTTCTGATCGGCGATCTGTGACTGCTCGAAGGACTGGCGGCCCGACAGAACGGCGTCCGATATTTTGGAGGTGAAGAGGCGGATGGCGCGCAGAGCGTCGTCGTTTCCGGGGATGACCCAGTCCACGAGGTCGGGATCGCAATTGGTGTCCACGATGGCGACAACGGTGATGCCCATGCGTCGCGCTTCGCGCACGGCGATCACTTCCGAATTGGGATCAATGACGAAGAGGACGTCGGGAAGCGTGGCCATGTTTTCGACGCCGGCGAAATTCTGCTGCAGATGCTTGAGTTCGCGGTCGAGGCGCGCGCCTTCTTTTTTCGAAAATTGTGCGATGCGGCCGTCTTCGGCCATGGCTTTCAGCAGCTTGAGACGCTTGATGGATTTTTGGAGCGTGGCCCAATTGGTGAGCGTGCCGCCGAGCCAGCGGTGGTTGACGTAGTACATGCCGCAGCGCGTGGCTTCCTCGGCGGTCGCTTCCTGCGCCTGGCGCTTGGTGCCGAGAAAGAGAACGATTTTGCCTTTTGCGGCTTGCTCGGAGACGAAGCGGGCGGCCTCGCGGAACATCTTCAGGGTTTTTTGCAGGTCTACAATGTGAATGCCGTTGCGTTCGCCGAAAATGTACTCCTTCATTTTCGGGTTCCAGCGGCGCGTCTGGTGGCCGAAGTGGACGCCGGCCTCCAAAAGCTCCTTCATCGTAATTTCGACTCCCAAAGAACCTCCTCTCGTTGAAGGGGCGTTTTAAACCCTGGCGATGCCGGGGCAACGTCCTTTTTTGCCGGTACCTTGCCGGCCGTGAATTGGCCCGCGCGATTCCGCTTGATTACCGCTTGCTATACTGGAAGCGGCGCCGGGCGCCTTTTTGACCGTACTTCTTGCGTTCCTTCATGCGCGGATCGCGCGTGAGGAAACCGTTTTTACGCAGCGCGGGGCGCAGCTCGGGATTGAGCCGCGAAAGCGCGCGCGAAAGTCCCATGCGAATCGCGCCGGCCTGTCCGCCCACTCCGCCGCCCTTTACTTGCGCCTTCACCTCGAGCTGGTCAAGCATCTGCGTGAACTTCAGCGGCTCGACGGCGGCGGTGTGCCAGGCGATGTTGCGGAAATATTCATCCACGGGGCGGCCGTTCACGGTGAAGCGCGCCGCGCCGGGCTTGATGTACACGCGCGCTACGGCTTCGCGGCGGCGGCCCGTGCCGTAGAAGTGTTTTGCGGCTGCGGCCGCGATTGAACTCGATTGCGAACTCAACTTCCCTCCTGTTTGTCCTTGCCTCTATCTTTATCGCGCCGGCTTATCGCGCGTACGTCACGACCGGCACACGCGCGCCGAATTTCCCACCGAGGCGCACGATTTCAGAACACATTCGCGAGGCTACAGCGCGAGCGGCTGAGGCTTCTGTCCGGCGTGGCGGGCGAGCGCTTCACTTCCGGCATAAACACGCAGCTTCTTGGCGCGGCGCGCGCGGAGCTTGTTCTTCGGCAACATTCCCAGCACCGCTTCGCGCACGACCTCTTCGGGGCGGCGCTCGAGCAGCGCGCGGACCGAAATTTCCTTGAGTCCACCGGGATAGCCGCTGTGGTGGCGATAGACCTTCTGATCAATCTTATTGCCCGTCAAGCGGATGTTTCCGGCATTGATCACGATCACGTGATCGCCGCAATCGAGATGCGGCGTGAAGCTCGGCTTATCCTTGCCGATCAAAAGGCGGGCGACGCGCGTCGCCAGCCGGCCGAGAACCTGGCCCTTGGCGTCCACGACGAACCAGTTCTTGCCGACTGTGAGATCTTCGGCCTCGCGGCCCCTGGGGACATACGTCCGCATATACGCAGGTGCACCTTTCACTCGAAAGACAATCGCTAAGTCTATGCTACGCGGTGATTTCTGTCAACGAAGAGTGGTGCGTCGTCGTGCGCCGTTTTGACTTGAAAGGCGCCGTGCTATAATCCCGCCTGCTCGCATGGCAAGCGCAGAAGCAGAGTGTTTGCTTGCAAGATTTAGCGGAAAGGCACCGCAATTCGTGACCACGCACCGGAATAATGGGAATCTAGGAGTGGACCTACTTACACCAACATCGCGCAACACACCCCGCAAGGAAGGGATTCTGCCAGCCCAGGAAATTCGAGAGCTCATAGACAACGGTAAGATTCGGGCGCGCGCGGAGATTGCCGAGGGCCAGATACAGCCGGCAAGCATTGACCTGCGATTGTCAGACAAGGCGTATAGGCTCAAGTCAAGCTTCCTGCCCAGCGGAACCACGCTGATCGATCCGAAGATTCGGCAACTCTCGGTGGAAGAGATTGACCTGAGCCGGCCCGCGACGCTTTTACCCGGGAATGTATACATCGCAAAGGCGGCGGAATATTTGGACCTTCCGCCGGGCATGCAGGCGAAAGCCAACCCCAAGAGCACCACGGGCCGCCTGGACATATTCACGCGTTTGTTGACGGAGCGCCAACAGATTTTTGAGAGCGTGCCGAAAGGCTATTCGGGCGACTTGTATATTGAAATATTCCCGCGAACGTTTCCGATTATCGTCGGAGCAGGCACAAAACTAAATCAACTGCGTTTTTACCGGGGCGAGCCGCAAACCGACGATGAACAATTAAGGAAATTGGCGCAGAGACGATGCCTTGTGTATGAAAACGGGGGAATGCCGAACAAACCGATGATTGATCGAGGGCTGCACCTGTCAATCGATCTTAGCGGCAGCGAGGGAAGCGTTGTAGCGTACAAAGGAAAGAAGACTAAGATTCCCATTGATCTCTCGCGTGTAGGGGCGTACGACATCGAACAGTTTTGGGAACCCTTCCATGCACGGGACCTGGGCGGCAGTCTGGTGCTTGAACCCGGGGATTTTTATCTGCTGGCTTCCAAGGAAAGAGTCAGCGTTCCCACAGATTACGCGGCGGAGATGGAATCGTACGATCCCTCGATAGGGGAATTTACGGTTCATTACGCGGGCTTCTTCGATCCTGGATTCGGCTATGGAGAGTCCGGGGAAATTAAAGGGACAAATGCCGTGCTGGAGGTGCGCGCACACGAGGTGCCGATTCTGCTGGAGGATAGCCGGGAGATTGGGCGGCTGATTTACCATAAAATGTCGGATCGGCCGGAAAAAGTTTATGGCTCCGGTATCGGTTCGTCCTATCAACAGCAGCACCTCGCGCTGAGCAAGCAATTCAAAGCGCCGCAAAAGAACGTCCATGCGGCGGTTCCCCTCTCAGCTTCGGCGACAACCTGATGCGATCCGAGGGTGATTCAGGTTTCCATACCATGCGACATTCGCGCTACATGAAGCGGTTTCTTTGCGGGCTGATGCTTGGCGGTTTCTTTTTGCTCGTCTCCGCGGCGCTGGCCGACGAAGGCATGTGGCTCTACAACGCGTTTCCGAAAGCCAAGGTCCAATCCAAGTACGGCTTCACGCCCAGCCAGGCGTGGCTCGACCACATCCGGCTCTCCTCCATCCGCTTCAACAACGGCACGGGATCGTTCGTTTCTCCCGACGGGCTGGCCTTCACGAATCACCACATCGCATCCGATTGCATCCACAGCATCTCGACGGGCGGAAAAGACTACATGAAGACGGGCTTCTACGCCCCCACGCGCGCGGAGGAGCCCAAATGCCCAGACCTCGAGCTGGACGTGCTCGAAAAAATCGAGGACGTCACGGCCCAAGTCAACGCCGGGGTGACGCCGAAAATGTCCGCGGCCGATGCGGAGCAGGCGCGGCGCGCGGCCATGGCGGGGATCGAGAAGGATTGCGCGACGACCACAGGCCTGCGCTGCGACGTGGTGACGTTTTACTCCGGCGAGCTGTACGACCTCTATAGCTATAAAAAATACACCGACGTGCGCCTGGTGTTCGCTCCGGAATTCGACGCGGCCTTTTTCGGCGGCGATCCCGATAATTTCACCTACCCGCGCTACGACCTGGATATCAGCTTCTTCCACGTGTACGAGAACAACCAGCCCGTGCACACGGAGAACTATTTGCGCTGGTCGGCGCGCGGCGTGCGCGAGGGCGACCTCATCTTCGTCTCCGGCAATCCCGGCGCGACGGACCGGCTCGACACCGTGGCGCAGCTCGAGTTCATTCGCGACGTGCAGTATCCCTTCGTTCTGGACGCCCTCGGGAATTCCATTGCGCGGCTACAGAAGTTCGCGAGCGAGTCGCCAGAAAATGCGCGCATCGCCCAGGAAGACCTCTTCTTCATGCAAAACTCCTATAAGGCGTTCACCGGCGAGGAAGAAGGCCTGCAGGACCCGCAACTGATGGAGAAGAAAAAGGCGGAAGAACAGAAGCTGCGCGATTTTGTGGAAAACAATCCCAAGCGCAAGGCCGAGTTCGGCGATCCCTGGGCGGAGATCGAGCAAGCCACGGATGTGTACAAACGCATCTACTACCGCTACGCCCTGCTGGAAAGTTCCCGCCGGCTGCCCACGCCGCTCGGCGTCTATGCCCGCGAACTGGTTCGCCTGCCGGCGGAAGAAGCCAAGCCGAACGGCGACCGCCTGCGTGAGTATCGCGAATCGGCGCTTCCCACGCTCGAGCAAGACCTGTTTTCCACCGCGCCGGTGTACAAATCCGAAGTGACCATCACGTTCGCGTATTACCTGGAATTGCTCAAAAGCGATTTAGGCGACGATCCCGCGGTCGCGAAGGTCCTGGCCGGGCGCTCTCCGGAGGAAGCGGCGAAGGAAATCATCGGCGGGACACAGCTGGACGATCCCACATTCCGGCACAAACTTTTTGACGGCGGCGAGGCGGCCATCGAATCCTCGACCGACCCGCTGATCATTTTTATGCGTGACATGGATCCCGAGGCGCGCGCCGTCCGCAAGGAATTCGACGATCAGGTGGACGCCGTGAGGACGAGCGGGGGAACGGCGATTGCCAAGGCGCGCTTCGCCATGGGCGGACTCGACTCCTACCCCGATGCCACGTTTACGCTGCGCCTAAGCTACGGGGCGGTCGAAGGCTACAGGGAAAATGAGACGCACATTCCCTATTTCACCACCATCGGCGGGGCCTTCCGGCATGCCGCCGAGCACGCCGACGCGCCTCCCTATCAATTGCCGCAAAGCTGGATGGCGCACAAATCGAAACTCGCGCTCGATACGCCGCTCAATTTCGTCTCCACCGCGGACATCATCGGCGGCAATTCCGGCAGCGCCACGGTGAACCGCGAGGGCGAAGTGGTGGGAATTATTTTCGATGGCAATATCCAGTCGCTTCCCTGGGATTTCGTTTACAGCGATGAGCAAGGCCGCGCGGTCAGCGTGGATGTTCGCGGCATAATCGAGGCGCTGCGCAATGTCTACGGCGCCACAGCCCTCGCCGACGAGCTAACGGGCGCGGCGAAATCTAAGTAGGGCTATTGGGTTTAATGAATCCGCGTTCCGCCGGCAGCGGGCCGAACATGAGAACCGTGTAATCAGCGTGAGGTCATTCGAAAAGCGCGAAGCAGCCGAGCCTTAGGAGAATCCGGGTGAATTCAGCTTCAAAAACTTACGTTTTGACATTCATCGCTGGCCTCGGGTTACTGATTCCTGCCTCGATTGGCTTATTTTCTGGTGTTCCAACGGTGCTCCGTCCCCTTCCGGCGTTGACAGTGGTGCCCGCATTTTTCCTCGCTAACTCGCATCTGTGGAAAACTGTCGTCATTTTGCCAACGCTCCTCTTCTTCGCATGGGATCCTGGCTTGTTCCAGGGGCAAGAAAAGATTCCCAAGCGGTCATACGCGCTCTTCGCGGTCGCGACTCTGCTCGGCGTTGCCTATTTTGTTGGTAGTTGGAAGTGGGGATTGCAGTATCAGGGCATTCGATATACACACATCGTTTGCATGGTGAACGTCGTATGGGCCGCGTTTCTGGGCGTCGCATTCGGCCGAAGCTGGAACGGACCACCCTCATTCAGATTTAACCTGTTCTTGCATTGGATGCTCTTCGCCTGGCTTGCATGGTATGCGTTTCCATACATGGGTGAGTTACCCTAAGTGGGGCGTGCCGCAGAGGCCGGTCCCGGACGGCTGCCGCCGTCAGAAGATTTGCGCAACCCTTGGCGCTGGACTAGAATCTAAGCTACCAGGGAGCCGGCCTTGTGCTAGGCTCCTCGTCAGGAAGTGCTCTCCCAGGCACAAAGGGAGGTATGAACCATGAGCCGTCTCAGCACTCGTAATTTCTTCATCGTGTTTGCCGCATTCATCGGTCTTGCCCTCGCCCCAAGTCTGGCGTTCGCCCAGCATGGCGGCGGCCATGGCGGAGGTGGCGGAGGATTTCATGGCGGCGGGGGCGGGGGCGGAGGCTTCCACGGGGGCGGCGGAGCCTTCCGCGGTGGCGGAGGATTTTCTGGCGGCGGTCGCTCGTTTGGCGGAGGCGGTTACTACCGCGGCGGCGGCTTCGGTGGCGGACGGGCAGGGTCCTTTGGAGCAGGAGGCCGTTCGTTCGGCGCATCGCGCGGCTTTAGCGGGCGAAGCGGCGCGTTTGGAGGCGGCCGCAGTTTCGGCGGGGGGTTCGCAAATCGCGGAGGAATGGGTCAATGGCATTCCTTCGGTGGCGGCTCCGGATTCGGCGGTCGAGGATTCCGCGGCAACGGCTGGGGTGGCGGCGGTTGGGGTCGAGGTGGCTGGGGCGGATGGGGATGGGGTGGCTGGGGCTGGGGCCTAGGCTTCGGATGGGGACCCGGTTGGGGCTTTGCATGGGGCGATCCCTGGTGGTGGTACGACCCCTATTGGTACGGCCCATGGCCCGGGTACGGCTACTATCCTCCGCCGGATGCTTACTACAACCCCTACGACAATCCAGCGCCCTATAATCCCAGTTCGCCGTATGACAATTCGCAGGGAAGCTATCAAAATAATGACCCGTACTACAATGACCCCTACTACGACGGCGGCTCTTATCCCAACCCTCCGAACGGCGCTAGCCCGGACCAGAGCTACCCGCCTCAGGACTACGGCCAGCCCGAGAACGGCCAGCCGCCCGAACCACAAGCTCAACCTCAGCCGAACGAATAATAACGCTCCGCCTCCGGAGGCGCAGCCACAGCAACAACCGCAGCCGCAGCCGAACATGTAGCCGCGCTCAACTTCCCCCAGCCGCGATTCTGAATTGCGGCGCAAAAAACAACAGCCCCGGCCGAAGCCGGGGCTGTTGGTGAAAAACCGCCAGGGATGAAAATGGTTTAGTCGCCGGCGAGGGCAGCCTGCTCGGCGTCGGCCTTTTCGGCATGGGGCGCACCGTGCCCGTTGCCATTGCCGTTACCGTTCGAGTGGCCATTGCCGTTTCCATTCGCGGGAGCAATCTTCACCGGCTTTACCGTGTGCGCCCGGAACGGCCATCTGGATTTGCTGGATCGTGCCGATCTGCACCACAGGCTCGCTCGACTTCTTCAGCACCAGCTCCTCGTAAATCTTGCGCACCTTGGCGGCCTCTTCGTAAGCCATCTTGCGGCGGATGCGGTCTTCCTCGGCGGCCGTTTGCGGAATATCGTGCTCGAGGTGGCGGACGCGCGAAGCATCATCCTCGTTAATTCTGAGCGAGTGCTCGTAATTCGCGAGGTCCACCTTTTTGCCCTTGGCGTAGATTTCGTGCTTGCCGTGCTCCTTGTACCACTGGGCGACGGTCGCGTTCTTGTGCATGTTCTCGATGATTTTGCGCCAGCCGATTCCCGTGTTGTACGCGCAGAAGGAAATTTCACCCTGCTGCGTGGCGTAGGGAATGATACACATTTCGGTGCGGCGGAAGTCGTAGTTGAAAAGGTCCTGAAACCACATGCCGGCGATGAAGAGCATGTTCCATGGGTCTTCCTTGCGGCGCTTCATGGCGTCCTCGAAGGTGCGGTTGGGGTTGGTGCGCCCGTATTTCTTGTCCGAGTCCTTCGAGACGGCCCAAGTCTTGTCGAATTTCTTCCAGATGTCCCACAACTTCAGGCTGGGAGGCGCCTGGAACGGCTTGTAGTTGCGAAGCAGGGCCAGCATCATCATGTAGCTTGAGAACTTCTTGCCGCGGGCGGCGTCGGTGATGGCCGAGACGTCCTTCACCAGTTGCGGCGCATCCAGGAAGCGCGAAATCGGGCCCCACTCCTTGGTTTCCTTGTGGACCATGAGCGCGGTGCCCACTCCGCAGTTCGGATGGCATCCGCAGGAGAGCGCGCCCCACTGGGCTTCGGGGCCGTGCACCAAGTCCGCGAAACCCGCGAACGGTGAGATGAAGGATAGCGGGAACCAATCGCGCGTCGGCTCGATTTTGCCCACCTGGGCGCTGACGTCCTGCGCGAGGTGCGAAAGCGTGTAGCGCTGGCGGATGCGGCGTTCCGGCGTGATGTCTTCGTCGCGCCCGGTGAAGGAAACCGGCTGGAACGAGACGAAGGCGATTTTCTTGGGGTTCTCCATGGCGAACTTCACGATGGGGCCCACTTGATCGTTGTTGACGTTGTTGACGATGGTGGTGACCAGCACGATTTCGATGCCCGCCTCGTGCATGTTTTCGATGGCGCGGAGCTTCACGTCGAAGAGGTTGCCCACCTGGCGGTGGCTGTTGGCGTCGTTGCCGATGCCGTCGAATTGCAGGTAGGCGTAGCGCATCCCGGCTTCAAAGACTTTCTTCGAGAACTCCTTGCTCTTGGCGAACTCGATGCCGTTTGTCGCGGCCTGCACGCTGTTGTACCCGATCTTGCGCGCATAGCGGACGGCGTCAATGAAGTACGGCGACATCGTGGGTTCGCCGCCCGAAAACTGCACGGACATCTGCCGGCGCGGCTTGATTTTCAGGGCGTTGTCGAGGATCTCCGTGATTTCTTCCCAGCTCAGCTCGTGGACGTAGCCCACCTGGTTCGCGTCCATGAAGCAGGGGTCGCACATCATGTTGCAGCGGTTCGTCAGGTCCACGGTCAGGACGGCGCCGCGGCCGTGCCGCACCGTGCTCGAGCCGTGCTTGTGCAGGTCCTCGTCGTTGTGCGCGGGGATGTCGCGCCCGGGAAAATTCTTCTCGATCCACTGAAGGAACTTGGCGTCCACGGCCATCAGGTCTTCATACTTGCCGTGGATGGGACATTCCTTGACCATCCACACCTGGCCATCGCGCTCGATAATCTGCGCCTTGATCTCGCCCACTTTCTCGTGAACCAGATCGGTCCAGTCCTTTGTGCCGTTCAGGATGGCGTTGCGTGCGTCTTTTACGCAATCCGGGCAGAGAGAGTCCGTGGTGCGCGGCCAGCCCAGCGTGGGCTTCGATTTCTCCCAGGATTTCAGCAGCGGCTTGTCGGACCATTTCGGCGTGAAGGAAGGATTGGGGTTATGCTTGTTGAAGAACTGGATCGTCTCGAAGGCTACCCCTGCCGTCTTACATAGCGTCCAGTCAAATGATTTCCATATTTGATTCTTTATCGTCTTCGGCATAGTGCTCTACCTCTCTCTATTCAGATCGCTATTTAAAATACAACCCAGGATTTTCCCGCTGGGATCGCCCCGATCCCCAAAAAGGAAACCGCAACCCCATATCGGTAATCAGGTTACCGAATCTGGTTACCGTACCATAGTTTGCTAGGTTTCAAAGGGAGCGTCTAGCGGTGTGCGTCCAAAGGCGCAATAGCCGGGCTGAGTGGCGATTCCGCGCATTAAATGGAACTTCTTTTGATACTGTGACTTACAGGTGGAATAAGCGCTGAAAACCGGCTCCAGGAGCTGTTTCGCTCAATCCACGTTCAGCGGTGTGCGCAGTACGCCAATGGCGAAATGCGCCAGATGCGGGGCTTCGTCATCGAGCTGAATCCAGCGGACCACGCAGTGCTCCTTCAAGTACTGGGAAACCTTCGTTTCGCTGATTCCCAGATGCTCGGCCAAATTGGCTTTCAGGCCGCTTTCGGAGCGGCTGCCGCGCCCGCCCTTTCGCGCCGCCGCGCGCAAGATTCCCCAGGCCCACGCGCAGCGTCTGGCAGGCCTCGACGTAATACGATGTGATCAAATCGGAGTCCGAGAGCAAAAATACGCCGGGCCCTGCCGGAGCCTCGTCGGCTTCGTCCAGGCGGTGCAGCGGGCCTGCCACCAGACGCCGCAGCATGGATTCCAGCCGCGCCATCCGCGAGGCCAGGGCGGGATCGCCCGCGCGCCCATGAGCCGCGCGCTCGGAAGGCAATTGCGGCGCCGGATGCTCGAATAGTGTGGAGCGCGGCGGTTCGGGCGCGCCCTGGAATGAGGATGGCTCGAACGCCGCTGGACGCGGCACCGGAGGCCGCTGCGTGCGGGTTTCGCCCGGCTCCGCAAATGCTCGCGTGGGAAGAGATGACGCAGCAGGCGCGCCTTTTCGCCGCCGGCCGCGCCCACCGCGACGGCCCCGGCGGCGCCTTTTCATTCCGGCAGCCGCGGTTTCCGCGGGCCCCGCCGCCGCCTGCCGCTGGCCCCGGCGGACGGTTCGGCGGGTGCCGCTTCTTCTTGCGCTTCTGGAATTTCGCCCAGGGCTAGTGTGGGTTGCTCCTCACCGAATCGCGCCTCTGGCGCCGGGAATGGTTCGCGCGCCAGGCTCCGCGACCGTTTCCGCGAACGGCGGCAGCGGGCAGCGCAATGCCCAGACGCACGAGCGCCTCTTCAGCCTTCTTTTTCCATTCCGTGCGCCGGAAACGCTGGGCGGCAATGCCGTACCATTTCCCCGCCTCGTCGTTGCGCCCGGCCTTCTCCTCGATTGCGGCAAGCTCCCACGCCACCATCGCGTCTCGGGTACGCTGGAAAAGTTCGGAAAGTTTCGCCTGCGCGTCGGGGCTGTTTTTTGCCTTGCGTATGCGCGCTTGAATTTGCCGCCAGTCGGCCATGTGCTGGCATTGTAACAGCACTCGATAGCCAGACCAATAAACTCTCGTCTTTTATCCGCGTCTTGCGAGGCGGTGGTGCTCCTCGCAGCCGTGGGGTAGAATCGGACTCGCGCCGAGGAGGATTTGTGACCACTATCCGCGCACTTTCGTTCACTGCTCTTTCGATTATGGCGCTTTCGCTTCTCATTCCGGCTCAGGCGCTGGCGCAATCCACGTTTGCGCCCCTCGACCAATGGAGCGCCGCGGTCGAGAAAGGCGATGCCGCCGCCATCGCCGCCTTCTATTCGAAAGCGCCTCCCAGCCAATCTCAGACGCCCGCCGGCACTACGCAGGACGTCGACGAGGAGCCCCATTTCTGGGCCTCGCTCGCCGCGCGCGGACTTGCGAACCTCGACCCGAAAGTGCTCGAAGTCGTAAGGCCGCAGCCCGGAGTGGTTGCCATGGTGCTTCGCATCGAGTTCACGCTGCGCACGGATTCGGGAGCCCTGCCCTTTGTTGTCTCGGCGGGCCAGACCTGGTTCGATGAAGGAGCGGGCAATTGGCGCATTGTCGCCACTCGGCGGGGAGACCCCGAGCCCAATCCACCGCGGCGTCTGCCCGAGCCTGCCAAGCCCAATCCCGATCTCTACCCTGCTCCCGAAGACGCGCCCGCCGATCTGCCTGCCGCGCTCGCCAGCGCCTCAAGCGACCATAAGCGAGTGCTTCTCGTCTTCGGCGGGAACTGGTGCTACGACTGCCAGGTGCTCAATGCCGCGTTTCATTCGCCCGCCATCGCGCCGCTCGTGGACTCGAACTTCCACGTGGTGCATATCAACATCGGCGAAGTGAACAAGAATCTCGATCTCGCCGCGAAATACGACGTTCCGCTCGACAAGGGCGTGCCGGCCCTCGCCGTCCTCGATTCCGACGGCAAACTTCTCTATAGCCAGCAGCAGGGTGAGTTCGAGGATAGCGTTCGCATCGGCCCCGCGGACGTCACGGCATTCCTCAAAAAATGGAAGCCCCCTCGTTTACCCTGAGAAGGAAGGGTGCAAACGCAAATTAGTGCTGACCGGACATCGTGGATCCGCGAGCGTGCGCGTGCCTTGGGCTTCGATCTATGCGGCGTGGTACGCGTGGAAGAGTATGGCGAACTCGCGCACCTTCCGGAATGGCTCGCGCACGGCTACGCGGGAGAGATGAATTATCTGCGCGACCCGCGCCGCAGCGACCCGGCGCTGGTGCTCGAAGGCGCGCGCAGCCTGATCGTCGCCGCGCTCAATTACAATTCGGATAAGCCGTACTCGACCGACCTGCCTTCCGGCTCGGACAATGAATCGCCGCGCGGATGGATTTCCCGCTACGCCTGGGGCGACGATTACCACGAAGTGCTCCGCGAGAAATTGAACGCGCTCGTCGCCGAAATGCGCGCCGAATTTGCCGAGCCGTTCGAAGCGCGCGCCTACGTGGATACCGGCCCAATCATCGAGCGCGTGGCCGCCAAGCACGCCGGCCTCGGCTGGCTCGCGAAGAATACCTGCCTGATCAACCAGCAGCTTGGTTCGTGGCTCTTCCTCGGAGTCATCGTTACCACGCTCGAGCTTGAACCCACCCTCGCGCCTGCCTCGCCGCCGCCGCAAGACCTCTGCGGAAGCTGCACGCGCTGCCTCGACGCGTGTCCCACGCAGGCATTCCCCGAGCCGTACGTCCTCGACGCGCGCCGCTGCATTTCCTATCTCACCATCGAGCTGCGCGGTCCCATCCCGGAGGAGCTGCGCCCGCAAATGGGCCGCGCCGTGATCGGCTGCGACATCTGCCAGGACGTCTGCCCCTGGAATCGCAAAGCGCCCGTCACCGCCCTCGCCGCGTTCCACCCGCGCCAGTTCTCGCCGACGGGAGAAAAGGGATCGTCGGAAAATGGAAGAGAGAAAATGGAAGAGGGAGGCGACGATTCGCTTTTCGCGCCACGCCTGGAATGGCTGGCGTCACTCTCGCAAGAGCAATTCAGCGCCATCTTCCGCGGCAGCGCCGTAAAACGCGCCAAGTGGCGCGGCCTCGTCCGCAACACCTGCATCGCCCTCGGGAATTCCCGCGTCGCGCCCGGCTCGCCCACGCACGCGCGCATCGTCGCCCTGCTTGAGCGCCTCGCCGCTTCCGACGATTCCCTCATCGCCGACCACGCCCGCTGGGCCCTCGCCCGCCTCGCCCCGCCGGCTTAGCCCGAATCCCCCTCCACCGCGACGCCCTGGGCGGACAGCAACCCCTCACTATTGGTCAGTTCCACGCAACTCCCCCGCGAATGACAAATGCTCCCGGTCAGCGTTTGGCGTGCGTCACGTCCGGCTCGTCCTTTGTTTCACCGCCAGTGAGCGCGAGAATGTGAACTTCTCCTCCGGGGAACCTCGCTGTCAATTCCAGCTCGCCTCCCATGGCCCGAATCACGTCGCTCAGCGTGCTCAAATACATATCGGTTCTATGCTCGATTTTTGAAACGGCGCTCTGGTCAATATCGAGCCGTTTGGCGAGTTCTGTTTGAGTGATGTTCTGTGCGTCCCGAAGCTGTGCCAAAGGCAGCCCCTGAATCATCTTTTTGGCGGCAGCCTCGGAACGGCCGCGAGCCTGTGGGGACATCCTCTTGCGCAGTTCATTGAAATTCCTAGCCATGTTTCGCTCCTTCGCGTCCTTGTCTCGTTTCGTGTTCAACGGTTCGCAGGTGATCGTCGTACAGCCTGTCGGCGATGGGAATATTCTTGTCGTACCAGCTTGCGTTGCCTGTCTTGTCGCCACCCAGCAGAAGAATGGCCGAGCGGCGCGGGTCGAATGCGAAGAGCACCCTGTAGGGACGGCCCACGTGCTGAATCCGAAGCTCCTTCATATTCGCGTGGCGCGATCCTTGCACGGTATCGGCATGCGGCCTGCCAAGCGCCGGCCCTAGCTCCTCAAGCAATCCCACTTTGGCGTCAACATCCACCTGCTCATCCTCCGAGAGCCCATTCCACCAATCCTCGAACTCATCGGTGAATTCAACGGCCCATGCCATGAATGGAATATGCCATAGACGGCATATTTTGTCAAGCGGATGGCAAGCAACTGAATCGCCGCCCTCCCGCACCTCGCATTGACTTGCTCTTCGCGATTCCGATAGCGTAGCGTGGCTCGTGCAGGAGGACATCCGATGTCCACTTTTCTCCTCGCTTTCATTTTTCACTCGCTCGCGCCGCACTTCAGCTTTCCGCACGACGCGCTTACAAACGAGCAGATGGCGCTCCGCTGGATTCACTTCGTCTCGGGGTTCATCTGGCTCGGCCTGCTCTACTTCTTCAACCTGGTGGGCTTTCCGACGATGAAACAGCTCGACGCCTCCGTCCGCGGAAAAGTGTTCCCCGTGCTGATGGCGCGCGCCATGTGGTGGTTCCGCTGGTCCGCGCTGGTCACGGTGCTGGCCGGGCTGCGCTACTACTGGCAAATCCTCTCCGCCGACGCGCTCGTCGCCGGCAACCCGGCGCTGGCGTGGCACTGGCTGGGTTGGTGGTTCCTGGTATGGGCCGCGGCCTTTGCGCTGATGTATCCGTTCCAATTGCCGAGCACAGGCATTGTGGACAATCCCTGGGTGCGGACCATCGCCATCGCCGCCATCGTGATTGCAGCCTCGTGGACCGTGCTCTGCCTGAACTCGTCGCCGCAATCCTCGAACGCCCATCTTTCCATCAGCGTGGGAGGCGGACTCGGCCTGCTGATGCTGCTGAACGCATGGGGCATCGTCTGGCGCGCGCAGAAGCGGCTGATTGCCTGGACGCGCGCGAGCGTCGAGCACGGCACGCCCATGCCGGCCGAAGCAGCGCGGCTGGCCCGCTGGGCCTTCCTCGCCTCGCGCGTGGGTTTCTGGCTGTCGTTCCCGATGCTCTTCTTCATGGGCGCCGCGGAACACTATTCGTTTTTGAGCGGCGTCGCCGATTAACCGCTAGAGCGCAACCCGACGTCAGCGTCCGAAGACCAACACGCAAGCAGCGCAGCAGGAGCGAAGATGACGCGAATCTTCATGCTGGTACGTCGGTACTACGATGAATTGAACCCTCCGGTCTATCGCCACGCCCGAGCGCCACGCGCACAATCACCTTGGATTCGGGGACTGTGCGGCGTTTCGATGTAAGGCCAGGAAGGGCGACCTTCGCGGCAGTCGGGGCGCTGAATGAACACCTCGAATTTCTGCACCTTCATTCGCTCCATGCCCCCGAGCGGCCGGCACCCCCACCGGCCGCTCCTCTTTTTCCGCCGCATTTTTCCACTTTAGTTTCCGCTGGGTTTAGACGGAGAATCCGATTCAATCTTCTGTGGGCGCAGCCCGCTCCGGCAGGCGCTCGGCCTTAATTGGGAGAGTTGCCTGTGTCGCCGGAAGTTCCGGTGCTGCCGCTGTTGCTTGTATCGTTGGATTTCGAGTTGCCGGTGTTGCTTGTATCGCTGGAGTTGGTGCTGTTACTCGTGTCACTCGAATTGCCGGCATTGCTCGTCTCGCTCGAATTGTCGCTCGGCGCGGCATCCGACTGCGCCTGCAGCTCGTCAACCTTCTTTTGCGCGTCGGCTACTTCCTGCTGCTTGGCCTCAATTTCACCTTGCTCGTCCTGGAGCTTTGCAGCGCCATCCGTGTCCTTCGCATAGTCCGTCTTGCCGTAGTACATCTGCTGGTCGAGCTTGTCCTTGCGTTCAAAAAGGTCGAGGTCGGTCTGCAGGCTTTCGAGCTTCGCTTTGGCCTCTTCCAGCGCGGCCTTGTCCGTGGACGACGCGGCGGGTTTATTTGCCGCACCCGAACCGGCCTGAGGAGCGCCGGGTTCTTCGTTGGCGGACGCGGTTTCGCCCAAAATATTGATGGGCGCATTCCTCGTTTGAGCTATGGTGTCGTTGTCCCAGACGATAGCCGGCTTGGGCTTCTCCTTATGCTCGGCGCGGGCGCGGCGTGCGGCCGCAGCCAGTGGATCCGCCTGCGGCGGCTGCGCCGTTTGCTGTTGCGTCTGCTGCCGGGCCGCAACCGTCCCACCGGGCAAAATCAGCAGAATCACGAGTCCGCATTTGGCGATGCGCATGGCACTCTCCCTATGGGCGGCATTCCCTGCACCTATGGTAGCCTTGACGCGATGCTCGCGCCCAACCTGATTCCGCACCGCATCCAAAAAGGCAACCCTGCCAATCCCAATATTCTTGCTCGCCGATTCGCATGAACCGCGCATCGAGATGGGTGGTGCGGGTACTCATCGCGGCGCTCGCGCTGCTGGCCCTCGTTTATGCCGGCGATTACCTTTATGTCCGCTACCGCATGACCCGCCATCAAGCCGGTGATCCCTTCGATGTTTTAACCATCCAGCCCACGTACGCCATTGCCCAAAAGAATGGAATGGCCGAAATTGTTCTGGGCGATCCCGAAACGCAGCACTGCGTCCACTCGCTGTTCGCGCATTTCGGCCTAACGCCCTGCTGGTATCTGAAACGGGAGAGTCAGAAGCCCCAGGTGATCGGCGGCGCAATCATTTTTTGCCAGGCCGTCAGGGGGATGCCGGGAGGTTCGGGGCCGTTTTGGCCACCTGTCCTTGCGAAGGAAGCTGCGACGTACTCCAGCCGCCCCCCAGCGCCTCAATCAACTGAACGCTCGAGGTCATCTGCTGCATCTCAAGATTGACCTCCGTTTGCTGATCGGACAGCAGAGCGGTCTGAGCCGTGATTACGTTAAGATAGGGATCAATCCCCGTTTTATAGCGGTCCGTGGCCAGGTCCAATGTCTTCTGCGCCGATTTCACCGCCGCGTCCTGCTGCTGGACTTGCTGGTCCAGGATGCGCAGAGCCGCAAGGTTGTCTTCCACCTGCTGGAAAGCGGTAAGCACCGTCTGGCGGTAATTGGCGACGGACGCGTCGTACTGCGCACGGTACTGTTGCACGGTTGCCCTGCGCAATCCCGCATCGAAGATGGTCTCCGACGCGGACGTCCCAAGTGACCAGACGCGCGAAGACCAGTCGAGCCATTTCGTAAATGCGTTGCTCTCAAATCCGCCTGAGGCATTGAGCGTGAGCGTGGGAAAGTACGCGGCGCGGGCGATTCCGATTTGCGCGTTCGACTCCGCCATGGTTCTTTCCGCCGCGGCAATATCCGGCCTGCGCTGCAGCAGCTCGGAGGGAATGCCCACGGGAATCACCGGCGGATTCGCCTGCAACGCGCCCGGAGAAATCGAGAATGTGGCCGGCGGCTGCCCCACCAGGACGGCGATGGCATGTTCATACTGGGCGCGCAGATTGCCCACGCCCGTGTCCTCGGCCTGCGTGGTCTCGAGCTGAGTCCGAGCCTCGGAGACGGATTCCTCGGAGTCAATGCCGGTATCGTAAAGCGCCTGGGTGAGATTGAGCGAATCCTGATAAGCGGCCACCGTGGCATCGAGCAGCGTTTGGAGCGCATCCTCGGTGCGAAGCTCGTAATAATCCACGGCGAGATCCGCGTGCATGGTCAGGCGCGTGTTTTCCAGGTCGGCGGCGCTCACCTGGGCGGCAGCGGCTTCTTCCCGCACTGTATTGCGGACGCGCCCCCACAAATCGGGCACCCATGTGGCATCGAATGGCAGATTGTAAATCGTCAGCGTATGCGAGCTTCCGGTCCCGGTGTTTGAGTTGACGAGATTGCCGGATGTGCGCGTCTTCGTGATGCTCGGATCGGTGGTCAGCGTTGGAAAATACTGCGCGCGTGCCTCCCGGACGATGGCGCGCGCGGCGAAGAAATTATCAGCTGCCGCAGCGATGTTCTGGTTCGACGCGTCCACCTGATCCTCGAGCTTGTTCAATTCGGGATCGTTATACATCTCCCACCACTTGCCGCGAATGGCGTCGTCCGCGGGCTGCGCGACCTTGAAAATGGGGGCCTCGGGACTGTTCGCGGGCGGGAGTTCCTTGTAGGCCGCGGGAGTTTGGACGGAGGGGGTGTGGTATTTGGGCCCCACCGTGCATCCACCCAGCAGCCCCAGGCTCGCCAATAAAGCCACGAACGCGCGGGATCTTCCGCCCGTGCGCCCCTTCTCTTTATCGCTTCGCAAGGATTCGGTTCCTCTCTTCATCGTCTGCTTTCCCGTCCCGCTATACCGAACTCTCCTGCGGGGCCGCGCTCAATCCCTTCTTGTGCGATCGCCGCAACCAAAGGCTGAAGCGGTCCATATAGAGGTAGACGACCGGAGTCGTGAAAAGCGTCAGCATCTGGCTGACAAGAAGCCCGAAGACGATGGCGACGCCGAGCGGGCGTCTCAATTCCGACCCTATGCCCGTGAGCAGAATCAGGGGCAGCGCGCCGAACATCGCGGCCATGGTGGTCATCAAAATGGGCCGGAAGCGGAGCAGGCAGGCCTCATGGATCGCATCCCTCGGCGATTTCCCCTCGTTGCGCTCCGCGGCAATGGCGAAGTCAATCATCAATATGCCGTTCTTTTTGACGATTCCGATGAGCAGCACCAACCCAATCATGGCCATCACATTGAGGTCTATGTGGAATAGCATGAGAGCAAGGAGCGCGCCGACTCCCGCCGAAGGCAGCGTGGAAAGTATGGTGATGGGATGAATCAGGCTCTCGTAGAGAATCCCCAGCACGATGTAGACGGCGAAAACCGCGGTAATGGCAAGTATAAGCGCACTCGAAATAGAGGCCTGGTAGGACTGCAGAGTTCCGGCAAAGATTCCGTGGACGGTCGGAGGCAGCCCCAGGCCTTGTTCCATTTGGTCTATCTCCGTCGCAGCATTGCTGAGCGGCACTCCGTTCGCCAGATTGAAGGAAACCGTGACACAGGGAAATTGTCCCTGGTGGTTCACCTGGAGGGGGGCCGTGGCCGTTTCGAAATGGGCGATGGCGCTGAGAGGTACTTCTTTCCCCGCCGCGGTCTTGACGTAGACATCGTTCAATCCCTGCGGGCTTTGCCAGAATTGCGGCGCCACTTCCAGCACCACGTAATACTGATTGAGCGACGTATACATCGTGGAGGCCAGCGTTTGCCCAAAACCGTCGTACAGCGTGCTGTCGATCAATTGGGGAGTAATGCCGAGCCTCGAGGCCGTATCACGGTCGTAAACCAACCGTGCCTGCAGGCCGCCGTTTTGCTGGTCGCTGTTGACGTCCGTGAAACCCGGCAGTTTTTTCATGCCGTTGAGTAGAATCGGGCCCCATTTGACCAGGTCCTGTGTGTTCTCGCTCTGAATGGTGTACTGATAAAGTGCGGCGGCAGCCCTTCCGCCCTGGCCACGGATATCCTGGCCGGGCTGCAAGATAGCGGAGGCGCCGGGAATGGACATCAGCTTAGGGCGCAGCCGGTTGATGACGTTGCTTGAACTGATCTTGCGTTCGCTGAGCGGTTTTAATCCGATATATACGAAGCCGCTATTGCCTCCGCCGGTGAAAGCCATGACGTTTTCGATCGCTGGGTCGGGCTTAATCAGCTCGACGACGTGCAGGACGATTTTCTGCATGGCCTGAAACGAGATGTCCTGTTCTCCGATGATCTGACCGAATATGGTTCCATTGTCTTGCACGGGGAAGAAACCCCCTGGGATGACGTGGAAGAGATAAAAAAAGAGCGCAATGGTGGCCAAGAAAACGCCCAACGTCAGCAGCGATCGGTCCAGGACCCAAACCAGAGTGCGATCGTAGGTGCCCACGATCCACTGGAATCCGCGCTCGCTCGCGTTGTATAGACGCCCGTGGCCTTCCGGCTTCTCGTGCCGGAGGAGCCTCGAGCACATCATCGGCGTGGTGGTGAGCGAGACGGCAAGAGAGATCAGAATAGCCACGGAAAGCGTGACGGCGAATTCGCGGAACAGCCGTCCCAAGATTCCGCTCATCAACAAAATGGGAATAAATACGGCAATCAGCGATAGGCTGATGGAAAGCACCGTGAAACCAATCTCCCGCGCCCCGCGCAGCGCGGCTTCCCTCGGCGGCATGCCCTGCTCGATATACCGCGTGATGTTTTCAATCACCACGATGGCGTCGTCCACCACGAAGCCCGTAGAAATCGTCAGCGCCATCAGGGAGAGATTGTCGAGGCTATAGTGCAGCAGGTACATCACGCCGAAGGTTCCGATGAGCGAGACGGGCACGGCGACACTGGGAATCAACGTGGCGCGGGCATTCCGTAGGAAAATAAAAACCACGAAAATCACCAGGCAGATGGCGATCACGAGTGTGCGCTCGACTTCCTGCACCGAAGCCTTGATGGTGGTGGTGCGGTCCAGAACAACGCGCATGTCAATTCCGGCGGGAATCGAGGCCTTGAGCGAAGGCAGCTCCTGCTGGATGCGCTGGACCGTGTCAATGATATTCGCATTCGCGGCCTTGGAAACAACCACCAGCACACAGGGCTCGCCATTGGCATATCCAGCGTTGCGTATGTTTTGCACCGATTCCTCGACGTCGGCGACGTCCGATAGCTTCACCGCCGCACCGTTGTGATAGCCGACGACCAATGGCTTGTAGTAATCGGCCGTTAATAGTTGGTCGTTGGCCAGGATGTCGGCGCTCGTTTGGTCGCCCGAGATTTGCCCCTTGGCCAGATTGGAATTCTGGGCCCGGAGCATGTTGGCCACATCGGGCATGCCGAACCCATAGCTGTTCAATTGCGTGGGGTTCACATCCACGCGCACGGCGGGAAGCGAGCTGCCCCCTACGCTGACCTGGCCCACACCCTGAATTTGGGAGAACTTTTGCAGGAGAATCGTCGAGGCGGCGTCGTACATGTGCCCGCGGTCATATATATTCGACGTCAAGGCCAGAATAAATATGGGCGCATCGGACGGATTCGATTTGCGCCACGTCGGATTGGACGGAAGGTTGATGGGCAGATAGCCGCGGGCTGCGTTGATGGCCGCCTGAACGTCCCGTGCGGCCCCGTTGATATCCCGGTTCAGATCGAACTGCAGGGTGATGTTGGTCGAGCCGAGCGTGCTCGTGGAAGTCATCTCCGTGATGCTGGCGATGCGGCCAAATTGGCGTTCCAGCGGCGTGGCCACGGCGGAGGCCATGATGTCCGGGCTTGCCCCAGGCAGCCCGGCGGACACACTAATGGTCGGATAATCAATTTGCGGCGCCGGGGCCACAGGTAGAAGCCTGAACGCCACCGCTCCGGCAAGCGCGATGGCGGCCGTTAACAAAGTGGTGGCCACCGGCCGGCGAATGAATGGAGCGGAGATGTTCATCGTCAATCCGCCGGAAGTGGCTCCGGTCCTTCCTCACCGGCGCGCGCGTGGGAGAATCGTTCGGCCAGCCGGTCGAAAAAGATGTAAATCACCGGCGTGGTATAGAGCGTGAGCACCTGGCTCACCAGGAGTCCGCCCACCATGGCGATGCCCAGCGGCCGGCGCAATTCCGAACCCATTCCCGACCCCAGCGCCAGCGGCAGTCCCGCCAGCAGGGCGGCCATCGTCGTCATCATAATGGGGCGAAAGCGCAGCAGGCACGCCTGGTAAATGGCGTCCGTGGCGCTCTTGCCTTCCTTGCGCTCCGCTTCCAGCGCGAAGTCCACCATCATGATGCCGTTCTTCTTCACGATGCCGATCAACAGGATGATGCCGATCAGCGCGACGACGCTCAGGTCCGTGCCAAAGAGCAGCAACGCCAGAATCGCTCCCACACCCGCCGAAGGAAGCGTCGAGAGAATCGTGATCGGATGGATGTAACTTTCATAAAGAACGCCCAGGACGATATAAACCGTCACCAGAGCGGCCAGAATGAGCAGCGGCTCGTTGGTCAGCGATGCCAAGAAGGCGGCTGCCGTTCCTTGGAAAGCCGCCTGAATGCTGAGCGGCATGTTCATATCCTTCTGGGCTTTTTCTATGGCGTCCGCGGCATCGCCCAGCGAACTATTCGGGGCCAGGTTGAACGAGATGGTGACCACCGGAAATTGTCCCTGGTGATTGATGGAAAGAGGCGCGCCCGAAGGCTCGAAATGGGCAAACGTGCCGAGCGGCACGGCGGCCCCATTGGCGCTCGTAACCACGGGAGGCTCCGCAGAGCTTGACGCGCCGGTCGAGGACGAGCTGGCGCCCGACGTGGATGTGATCACGGCATTCGTGCCCCCGGAAGAACCGGCCACGGAAGCCAGCGCCGAGCGGACATAGATATCCTGCAACTTTGACGGATTTTTTTGGAAATCCGGCATCGTCTCCAGAATTAAATGGTATTGGTTCAATTGCGTATAGAGCGTGGACACTTCCCGCTGGCCGAAGGCGTCGTAGAGAGTCTGGTCAACGGTCGCCATGGTGATGCCCATGCGCGAGGCGGTCACCCGATCAATCACCAGATTTTGGGACAAGCCTTCCGTCTGCTGGTCGGTGGCCACATCGGTTATCTGCGGCAGTGTCTTGAGCTTGGCTACGAACTTCGTGGTCCAGGTGCGCAGCTCGTTCGCGTCCGGGTCCTCCAGCGTGTACTGATATTGCGTGCGGCTTACGCGGTCTTCCACGGTCAAATCCTGCACCGGCTGCATGTACAGCGTGATTCCCTCCACCTTGGCCAGTTGCGGCTGCAAGCGGCGAATCACGTCGGAGGCGCTGATGTTGCGGTCCCCTATGGGCTTCAGATTGATCAGGATGCGCCCGCTATTGAGCGTCGTATTCGTTCCGTCCGCGCCGATGAAGGAAGAAATGCTGTCGACGGCGGGATCCTGAAGCACCACGTGGGCGAGCGCCTGTTGCATCCGCGACATGGCGTCAAAGGAGACAGTCTGGTTCGCTTCCGAAATGCCCTGGATGATTCCCGTATCCTGCACCGGGAAAAACCCCTTGGGCACGATGATGTACAGCAAAATCGTCAGCACCAGCGTGCCGGCGGCCACAAGCAGCGTCGCGTTCTGATGGCGGAGCACCCACTGAAGGGTCCGCCCGTAAAATTCGATGACGCGGTCAAAGGCGCGCTCCGAAGCCTGAAAAAGGCGGCTCTGCTGATCGGCGGATTTGTGCCGCAGGATGCGCGAGCACATCATGGGAGTGAGCGTCAGCGACACGACGGCGGAAACCAATATCGTCACGGCCAGCGTGATCGCGAATTCCCGGAAGAGCCGCCCCACGATGTCTCCCATGAAGAGCAGCGGAATCAACACGGCGATCAGAGAAATCGTCAGCGACACGATGGTGAACCCGATCTGCTCCGATCCCTTCAGCGCCGCCTCCAGCGGCGCATCGCCCTCCTCGAGAAACCGGTGGATGTTCTCGATCATCACGATGGCGTCGTCCACCACGAAGCCCGTGGAAATCACGAGCGCCATCAATGTAAGGTTGTTCAGGCTGTACCCGGCCAGGTACATCACGCCGAAAGTGCCGATCAACGAAAGCGGGATGGCGACGAACGGAATTGTGGTGGCGGCGAAGTCGCGCAGGAAGAGGAAAATAACCATCACCACCAGCGCGATGGTCAACCCCAGTTCGAATTCCACGTCCGCCACCGACGCACGGATCGTCGTCGTGCGGTCCGTTAGCACCGTCACTTGAATCGCCGCCGGCAGGTTCACTTGCAGCAGGGGAAGCACTTTCTTGATGCTGTCCACCACCTGAATGATGTTCGCGCCCGGCTGCCGTTGGATGTTGACGATGATCGCCGGCGTCTCGTTCATCCACGCGGCCTGTTTCGTGTTTTCGGCGCTGTCGATCACCTGGGCCACGTCCGACAGCATCACGGGGGCGCCGTTGCGGTAGGCCACCACCACGCCCTGAAAATCCTTGCTGGTCAGGAGCTGATCGTTGGCGTCAATCTGATAATCCTGCTGCGGCCCGTCGAAATTGCCCTTGGCCTGATCGACGCTCGTGCTCTGCAGCGCCGTCCGCACATCCTCGAGGTTGAGCCCATAAGACGCCAGCGCCGTCGGATTCACCTGGACGCGCACCGCCGGCTTCTCGCCGCCGCTCAGGCTTACCAGCCCCACCCCCGGCAACTGCGAAATTTTCTGCGCCAGCCGCGTGTCCGCCAGGTCCTCCACTTGAGTCAGCGGTATGGTTTGCGAGGTCAGCGCCAGCGTCAGGATGGGCGCATCGGCGGGATTGCTCTTGCTGTAGATGGGCGGCGTCGGCAGGTCCAGCGGCAGGAACGTCTGCGCCGCGTTGATCGCGGCCTGCACCTCCTGCTCGGCCACGTCAATATTCAGGCTCAGCGCAAACTCGAGAACGATGATCGAGCTCCCGTCCGAACTCGTGGACGTCATCTGCGTGAGCCCCGGGACTTCCCCGAACTGCCTTTCGAGCGGCGCCGTAATAGCCGACGCCACCACGTCCGGGCTCGCGCCGGGATAAAAGGTGATTACTTGAATCGTGGGATAGTCCACTTCCGGAAGCGCCGAAACCGGCAGTTGTTTGTACGCCACGGCGCCCGCCAGCAGAATCGCCGCCATCAGCAGCGACGTGGCGATCGGCCGTGTAATAAAAGGTCGCGAAGGATTCAAGGAGTTTGATCTCCGCTGGAATTCCCGCCGCTGCTATTCGATTTGCCCTTCCCGCTCCGCACCGATACCTTCACTCCGTCCTGCAATTTGTCGAATCCGTCCACGGCGATCGTTTCCCCGGGCTGCACGCCCTGCACTGCCGTCACATCGCCGTTCGCTGTTCCCACCGTGATCGTGCGCATCTTGGCCGTCTGGTCCGACCCGATCACATATACGAACGCGTTCTGCGAGGTCCGCTGAATCGCGGCCGTGGGAACCAGCGTGACGTTCTGTTGCGTCTCGACCAGAAGCCTCGCGTTCACAAACTGGTTCGGAAACAGCGAAGAATCCTTGTTCGCGAAGATGGCTCGCAGCTTGATGGTTCCCGTCGTGGGGTCCACTTCATTGTCCAGCGTCAGCAGCGAGCCGGACGCAAGCTTCGTCTCCTGCGAGCGGTCGTATGCATCCACTTCCAGTTTGTGACCCTGCCGCAGTTGCTTCAGGATTTCCGGAAGATAATCCTCGGCCACGCTGAATATCACCGTGATGGGCTGAAGCTGCGTAATCACGACGAGCGAATTCGTGCTGTTGGCCTGGACGATGTTGCCGGGGTCCACCAGGCGCAGGCCCACGCGCCCGTCAATCGGAGACGTAATATGCGTGTAAACGACGTTCACTTGGGCGTTTGCCACAAGCCCCTGATCGTTCTTCACCGTGCCCTGATCTTGATAAACAATCTGCTGCTGATCGGCCACCTGCTGCTCCGCGATGGCATTCCGGGCGAGCGCCGTCTGATACCGCGTCAAATCAATTTGCGCTTCGGCTAGCAGCGCCTGATCGTGCGCCAATTGTCCCTCTGCCTCGTCAAGCGCCGCTTGATAGGGTCGCGGGTCGATATCCAGCAAGGGATTGCCTTTGCGGACCATCTGTCCCTCGCGGTAATGCACTTCCATGATCTGTCCCTGCACACGGCTGGTTACCGTCACCGTGTAAACGGGTGTGACCGCGCCCAGGGCCTCGACGTAAACCCCGACATCTCCCTTGCTCGCCTTGCCCGCGGTGACGGGTACACTGTGCTGCGCGGCAGCCGCCTTGGTCTGGAGGGCCTGCTCGGCCGCTACATGGTGGCGGTAGATTATGTAGCCGCCTATCAAGGCGAGCGCGACCAGCGCCCACACCCACCAGCGATGTTTGGTTCTCGGCTCCTCCGGTGGCTGCGAGAACTGCGCGGGTCTGTCCGTCTTGGGGATGGAAGTTGTCGTCGTGTTCGAGTCTATGGGCGTGGGCATGGTCGAGGTCTCAGTGTCTCCTTGTTCGAAAGCTAGCTATATATAATGTCATTTGACGCCGGATTTCCAGCTTCCGTTACGCCGCCCGAGGCCCCTCGGGTGGGCAGCCGCGAACGCGCTTACCATACCCAGACTCGCCCTCATTTCGCAGTCGGCCCGCCTCCTGCAGCACACTCCCAAAAGAAATTCTGCGGTGGTATGATGATGCCCCTGCAAATCCAGCGCGGTATTAGGAGGATAACCATGGCAAATTCCGCTGCAACTCCCGCAAAGGAACGCGAAAAGGCCGTCTTCAGAACCCCCACCGATCTCAGCCCCGCCGGCGTCGCGGAAATCACAGCCGCCCTGCGCCAATTGCTTGCCGACGTCTTCGCGCTCTATCTGAAGACTAAAAATTTCCACTGGCACATGACCAGCCGCCACTTCCGCGATTATCACCTTCTTCTCGACGAGCAATCCGATCAAATCTTCGCCATGACGGATGATATCGCCGAACGCGCCATTAAAATCGGCGGAACCACCCTCCACTCCATCAGCGACGTCTCGCGCCACCAGCGCCTGAAGGACAACAACGCCGAAGTCGTCGCTCCCAAGGACATGATGGCGGAGCTTTCCGCCGACAACCTGCAATTCACTCGCTCCTTGCGCTCCACCCACGAGGTCTGCGAAAAACACAACGACGTCGCAACCGCCAGCCTGATCGAGGTCTGGATTGACCAGACCGAGCGCCGCACCTGGTTTTTGTCCCAAACCGCGCACGATCTCTGAGCTGTCGCAACCGCCACCCTGATCGAGGTCTGGATGCACCGGACCTGGCATCTCGCACCCGGTTTTTTCCGGAGACAGCCCGCCGTCTTCCGTCGGGCAAATTTCACGTTCCAGGAATGAAGCCAAAAAAAGGAGAGCACACATGCCTACGATCACGACGAAAGACGGGACTCAAATCTACTACAAGGACTGGGGCACAGGTCAGCCCATCGTGTTTAGCCACGGCTGGCCGTTGACCGCCGACGATTGGGACGGCCAGATGCTCTACTTCGGCCAGCTCGGCTATCGCGTCATCGCCCACGACCGCCGAGGCCACGGCCGCTCCGACCAGACCTGGGACGGCAACGACATGGACACCTACGCGGACGATCTCGCCGCCCTGTTTGAAAAACTCGACCTCCGCGACGCCATCCTGGTCGGCCATTCCACCGGCGGCGGCGAAGTCGCCCGCTGCCTCGGCCGCCACGGCACCAAGCGCGTTTCGAAGGCGGCGCTCATCAGCGCCGTGCCACCGCTCATGCTGAAAACGGAAAAGAACCCGCTCGGCGCGCCCCTTTCGGTCTTCGACGGCCTCCGCGCGGCGCTCGCGGCCAATCGGCCTCAGTTCTACATAGACATCACCCTCCCGTTCTATGGATACAACCGCCCGGGCGCAAAGATTTCCGAAGGAATCCGCGAGCACTGGTGGCTGCAGGGCATGTTGGGAGGCATGAAAGCGCACTATGATTGCATCAAGGCTTTCTCGGAAACCGACTTCACCGAAGATCTCAAGAGAATCGACATCGCCGTCCTGGTGATGCACAGTGAGGACGATCAGATTGTGCCCTTCGCCGCTGCGGGTCCGCAGTCCGCGAAATTACTCAAGAACGCTACTCTGAAGGTCTATCAGGGCCTTCCGCACGGCATGCCCACGACCAACGCCGACCAGATCAACGCCGACCTGCTGGCATTCTTCAAAGGGGCTTCGGCCGCCGCGTCCTCCTGACCGCATCTTTCCCAAAAAAAGATGCGCCGTTACCTGGGCGAGCCTATCAAATATGTGAAGGGTACCTGCACAACGAAAGGAGATTCGCAATGCCATACGTTACCGTCGGCAGGGAAAATTCGAGCAACATTGAATTGCACTATGAAGATCACGGCTCGGGTCAGCCGGTTGTATTGATTCACGGATATCCACTCAGCGGTGCTTCCTGGGAAAAACAACTGCCGGTTCTGCTCGACGCCGGCTATCGCGTCATCACCTACGACCGCCGGGGATTCGGCAAGTCCAGCCAGCCCACCATCGGCTACGACTACGACACGTTCGCCGAAGACCTGCGCAAGCTCGTCACCCATCTCAATCTGCGCGATTTCGTTCTGGGCGGGTTCTCGATGGGCGGTGGCGAAGTCGCCCGGTACATCGGGAAGTACGGCTCGGAGAACGTGAGCAAGGCGGTAATTCTCTCCGGAGTGCCGCCGTATCTCCTCAAGACGCCCGACAATCCAGAGGGAGTGGACCAAAGCGTATTCGATGGAATCGAAGCCGCCATCCGCGCGGACCGTTACGTCTTCTTCACCGAGTTCTTCAAGAATTTCTACAACACCGACGTTTTGCTCGGAAAGCGCGTCAGCGAGCAAGCTGTGCAGGCCAGTTGGAATGTCGCCGTCGGCTCCTCTGCCACAGCCACGCTCGCATGCGTGAGCACCTGGTACAGCGACTTCCGCAAAGACGTGGCGCGCATCGACGTGCCCACGCTGGTTATGCACGGCGATGCCGACCGCATTCTTCCTATCACCGCCGCGGGCCTGCGCACCGCGAAACTTATCAAGGGAGCCCGCCTGGTAGTCGTAGAGGGTGGGCCGCACTGCATCACCTGGACCCACACCGACATCGTCAACCGCGAGCTCCTGAACTTTCTTGGGCAGGAAAAGCCGGCGCAGAGGTCTGCCTCCGCTCCCAGATAGCAGAAGTTCAGCGCACTGCGGCAGGCCTGCCCGCCGAAGCGGATTCACTCGCGTAGGCGGGCCTGCCCGCCGTGGCGGGCGCGCTGAGAATGCGCCGGCCGCAGGAACGTGCGCCGGGTGAACTCAGGCCGCAACCCGTCGCTTGGGAGGTTTGTGGAAGATCAACCACCCGATCAGCAGCCCAAGGCTTAGCAACATTCCTCCAAACCCCATGACCGCAAGTGCCGCGGGATTCATCGCTATCCATCCTGCCAGGCCGCGTGTCTCGATTCGGCTGAGTTGCCTTTGAAGTTCTGCGGAACTCCAATCCACCCCAACGAGCGTCCCTCGCCAATTGAGACCATCGTCCAGCAAAAAGATCTCGCTGGGATGAATGAGCATGTCGCCTTCCGTCATGACCGGGTAATGGAAAAAATCAAAGAACTGCCGGATCTCCCCTTCATCGGCGCGAACCATAACCCAGTTAGTGGGTACCTGTTCCTGCCTCCTGAATATTTCCAGACTCTTTGAGCTTTCGCTGGGATCGAACGAAAACACGAGCACGCGGTATGCGATGCCGGAATCCATCCGTGCAGCTTCTTCCTCGAGTTTTCGTGTCAGGACGGGACAGCTTGCCCCGCAGCGCGTGTAAATCGGCAGGAGAATGACGGGCCCGCCGCCCTCCGCCGTTAATACCGACTGTAGCGGCACGTTGTGGTTTGCCTCGTTCCACACGCGCACGTCCGGGATGGCTCGGGAATTCAACTCCGCTGCAGCAAGCGGAGCTGCTGCGCAGAGTCCACATAGGACCAGCCTCGCGAGAACCTGCGTCCGCCGTATGACTTGCTTCGCCTTCACCGCGTACTCTCGATGGGTATCGGGCTATCCGGGTGGTACCCAGCCGCGGGCTTGAAGTGGCTTTTCACAATGTCGCTGAGCGGCGGGTAATACGCCAATACTGCCAGCAAAACTGCCCCCGCCACCCACGGCGTGAAATTCTTTACGCCCGCAATATTCTCGTCGTGGTAAGCCTCGCTGAGCGGAATCGAAAACGGTTCCCGCTCGAGCGCGGCGTCTCGAGAAGCGGCCAAGCTCCGGACCAGCACCACGAAGTAAAGCAGCACAGCCAGACCCATGATCAGTCCCCCGGCCAGTCCGATATGCGTCGTGATCCACCAATCCGGCCGGTAGCTTGGTGACGCCGGATCAAGGTAGGTTAGCCCCAGATTGGTTCGCCGCGGCTCCCCTTTCAGGCCCCCGAGGAAGAGGCCCGTCGAAAAAACGAATGTGCCGAGCGTCCATACGTACGGCACCGCCACCGCCATCCCTCTCGAAACTACGGGTTTCTTCAAAAGTCCCGCGATAAGGAACAGGCTCATCCCCAAAATTCCCAGGAAAACCGGGCCGCCGACCGTCAGGTGAAAATGCGCGGGGACCCACGCCGTGTTATGAATAACCAAGTCCATGCTATAGGACGCGTTGATGATTCCGGTGATCCCTCCAAAAAGGAACATCACCAGCCCGCAGAAAAGATAGGAGAAGAGCCAATTCTCTCTGCTGAAGTAGGGAAGCTTCTTCCACCATCCAAAAAGTCCGCTTCCTCCCCTCTTGCGCGCCGCATATTCCAGCGATGCCGCAATCGTAAACGCCGTCAGCATGCTCGGTATCGCCACGGTCAGGGTCAGCGCCCCCTGCACCCCCTTCCACGTCGAGGATATTCCCGGGTCGGCAAACTGGTGGTGCAGTCCCAGCGGTGACGACAGCACAATCAGCAGCAGAAACGTGATTCTTCCGGCGAAGTCGCTGAAGAGCTTCCCTCCCGCCAGCCGCGGCAGCATCGTGTAGTAAAGTACGTACGTTGGGAGCAGCCAGAAATAAACCAGCGGATGGCCAAAAAACCAGAAGAGCGTCCGGGCCAGCACCACGTTTACACCGGAGACCCATCCCAGCGACCACGGCAAAAGCAGCACCAGCACTTCGAACGCCACCGGCAGAGTCGCTATCTGCCACACAATGAACGTCGCGAACATTCCCACCACTCCCAGCGGCGTCTTTTTGCCCGGATTGTTTTTCCTCCATCGCAGATACACGGGAATCCACGTGTATAAGGCGATCCACGAGCCCACGATGAATATCGCCAGGCCTAAGTAAAAAACCGGATGGGCCTTCAGAGGCGGATAAAATGTATAAAGCACCGTGGCCTTGCCGGCGAAAATCATTGCCGCGGCCATCACCGTTCCCGCCAGCATCAGCGCCATCGAAAGCCCTGCCCCAAAAATGGACAGCGGCGATTCCAGTTCCTGGCTCACATACACATGCCCCAGTGCGACCGCGAAGAATGTGGTCAACACCAGCGCATTGATCACGCCGTGCGCCGTCAATCCTTGGTAGTATTCGATCCCTGCAAAGGAAGTTGCACGAATCACACCGGCGCGGTACATCACCTGCAGCACGCCTTCATACGCGCCAAACACAAACAGCCCCAGCGGCACAAGCAGCTCGGTCAAAACGATCTTCCGAAGACTAGTTTGGAGTTCCATTTGTGTTGAGGGTCTGCAGGTAATCTTCGATCCGCTCGATCTCGTCCTGTGTCACCGGCAATTGGGGCATCACGGGCTGGAACCCTTTCACCGGATTCTTTCCCGGATCCAAAATCATTTCCCTTACGAACGAGGCGTCTACCTTCCGCGTGGTCCCGTCGCTGAGCTCCACTGTCTGGCCCCACAGTCCCTGGAAGGTCGGCCCTACCCCCGGGCTCCCGTCCACGCTGTGGCAGGCCAGGCAGCCCTTCTCTTCCAGAATTTTCCTGCCCGCTTCCGGCGAAGGCAGCCCTTCGGCGGAAATATCCGTGGCTTGATCGCTCACTTCGATCATCCCGCTCATATTTTGGTGCCCTGCGCCGCAATACTCATGGCAAATAAACGCATACGCCCCCGGCTTTTCGAAATGCACCCGGGCGTACGTAATCACTGCGGGCTCGGCCATCATATTCACGTCTGTGCCCGCGATTTGGAATCCATGGGTGACGTCCTTGCTTGTCACATACACATCCAGCGTGGAACCCACCGGCACGCGCACCCGGCTGGGCTCAAATGCCCACATCTTCGCCAGAAAGTGAATCTCGTAATTCTTATTTCCGTGTTTCGTGATCGAGCCATGATCGAAGGCCTTCGCTTCAGGCACGCACGTCGGCACGTTGATGCCCAGCCCCCACGTGGCGTAGGCGATCAGCGCGAGGCACGCCGCGGTGAAGAAGATCGCCGCCTCAATCACCCGTCTTTCCGTTGCACCCACTTGGGTTTCTTTGTTTTCCGATTCCGTCGCCATCGCTCAATTGCCTGCTAGAGCCGCAGCCCCCGATGCACCATCAACAGGTACATCCCCACCCAGATCAGCCCGAAACCGATTAACATGCTCGCAAAAAACGCAATCGCGCCCTTGGGGAAGAACTCATCCTTGTCACTCGCGGCTTCGTCCTTCGGCTCCTTCATTTCTGCGACCCCCTTTCTCGCCGCACTCCCTCGATCGCCCGGTCACATACATTAACATGCGTCGGACGCGGACCGTGCCGCCGTTTTCGTGGATGGAGGGTTGGCTCGGTTAACGCGCAAACCGGAGAAGTGAAGTTCTGCTTGAATTGTCCGGTTATCCGACTTACCAGGCACAAAGGCTCTGCCTCAACATGAATAGTCGAAGGCCAGCATGTCAGGTCGCGACTGTTAGCTTCAGTTTGAGGCTGGCTCCGCGCTTGGTGTCTACCTGTAGACGGAACCGCAGCGGGTCAAACCCCGGTGCGGAAATCTGAATAAAATAGATTGTCCTGCCCGGCGCTGGAGTAAACGAAAACCTTCCGTGAGTGTCAGTCGAGCCTGAACGCAACACTGTTTTCCAATCCGCGCTAAATTCCTGCACCACTGCCTTTGGCACTGGGGCACCAGTAGCATCTTGTATCGTTGCGCCTAGAGACTTTGCCAATTGAACATCGGCAAGCTCAATGAGCTGATACTGCGCCTCGATTCTCATTGGAAAACAAAGCAGCGCGACAAGTGCAACCAGTCTGAAGAGTCGATTCATTTCGCAAATTTAACCCAATTCAGTGTCCGAGTTCATCAATCTTCGTCAACTCCCGATAAACGCGCAAACCGAAAAAGGTCCCGGTACGCTGGGCAATTTGGAGCAGCAATTTCCACATTTCCGAGATTTCCACATCTAAAAAACCTTCCGGTGTAGTTGACTGCTTTTCCATGCAGAGTTACAAGAGCTCTGCCGAAGCTTTCCTGTCGTCTGAGCCTTGGATAGCACGGCAAGCGCAAGCTTGACGAGCTATGTAGGGAACGGACGGATGGAACAGCTTCGACAAAGTTCGGAATGGTACGGCATCACGGCGGAGGCCCAAGGTCTGCTCCGGTGGTGAGCTGGGCGTGCTTCCGTTAAGCAACGCTTGACGTGGCAGCGCGACGCAAACCACGGGACCGGGCCAGCAAGCCTCGTCGTGGTCGGATTGTCCCGGTAACACGGGAGAATACTCGGCAGCTGTTTCCTTTCGCGACTGAAGGGAAGGGGCGAGCAATCGCCCCTTTTCTTTTTCACAGCGGCATCCTTGGTGGGCTCTCTCCGCACGCCCCTAACTGCCTCTGTTTTGAGGAGTTAAATTACCTATTGACAAATGATCATTTGTATGCTATCATGCGTTGCTTTTGTTGCGTGCGCTAGGCCCGCCGGGCGCGCGCAACCTTTGAAATACCATGCGGCGGAGAAAGGAGATTTCTGTGTCCTTGATGACGCACTCGGAGGCTCGACAGATCGAGGCAGGCCGCTTACGGGGGGCCTTCCAGCGTACAGATTCTACTCGCGAAAGGCTGGGAAGTAGAAATCGCTGCAACTCCCCTGTTAACAATCACATCCATTTTTCTACTCGCGAATAAATAAGGGGGGTCGCCGGGACAAAAGCGAAGAATTTGCGAAAATTCCGGCCGCGCTTTGGTTGACACCACCCAAGCTCCCGCCGTATCGTCATTAGTCCTTCTCTCGGACAATCAACTATGAAGATTCTGGTCATCGGCGGCGGCGGTCGCGAGCATGCCATCGTCTGGAAGCTGCGGCAAAGCCCGGCGGTCCAAAGGCTCTGGTGCGCCCCCGGCAACGGCGGCATCTCGAACGACGCCGAATGTATCCCCCTCGATTTGAACGATGTGAAAGCTGCCGCCGGCCTCGCCTCGAAACTCGGCGCGGACCTCACCATCGCCGGTCCCGAACTCCCCTTGGTCCTCGGCATCGCCGATGAATTTGCCGCGCGCGGCCTCGCGCTCCTCGGCCCCGGCCGGCAGGCGGCGCAGCTCGAGGGCAGCAAAATTTTCGCCAAGCAGTTCATGGAGCGCCACGGCATCCCCACCGCTGCCGTGCGCGGCATCTGCGATTCTCTCCCCGGCGCCCTCGCCGCGCTCGAATCCTCGGGTGGGCCGTGGGTCATCAAAGCGGACGGCCTTTGCGCCGGCAAGGGCGTGCTCGTCACGTCTTCACACGCCGAAGCCCGCGCCTTCGTCGAGCGATTGATGGGAACGCCCGCATTTGGCGATGCGGGCAAGCGCGTCCTGATCGAGGAAGCCCTCGCGGGCCAGGAACTTTCCTACATCATCCTCACCGACGGTGACAATTTCATCCCCATGGCTCCGGCGCGCGACCACAAGCGCGCCTTCGACGGCGACCAGGGTCCCAACACGGGAGGGATGGGCGCATATTCCACGGACGATATTCTTCCGGCGGAACTCGAAAATAAAATTCTCGCTACGATCGTTCGCCCCACGCTTGCCGGCCTGCAAAAGGAAAAAATTCCTTACCGTGGTTTCCTCTATTTCGGGCTGATGCTCACGTCCGACGGCCCCAAGCTCCTCGAATATAATTGCCGCCTCGGCGATCCGGAAACAGAAGCGGTTCTCTTGCGCGCGGATTTTGATTTCGCCGAAGCGTGCGCCGCGGCCGCGCGCGGCGTCTTGGGCGGCTTCCGCGCAAAATGGCTTCCGGGAGCAAGCATCTGCGTGGTGATGGCTTCGGAGGGCTATCCGGGCAATCCCGCCAAGGGAAGAAAAATTTCCGGCCTGGAGGAAGCCGCCAAAGTGCCCGGCAGCGTCGTGCTTCACGCCGGAACACGCCGCGAGGGAAGCAACTATTACACGACGGGCGGAAGAGTTTTAGTAGTCGGCGCGCAGGGCGAAACTTTGGCGGCGGCGTCGCGAATTGCCTACGATGCAATCGGAAAAATAAAAATTGATGGCGCGTTTTACCGCCATGACATCGGTCCCGCTCATCTTACGCGGGGCGCAGCCTTCGTAACCAGACCGAGGTGAATATGGACAGCAAGCAGCCCGTGGCGCTCGTGGGAATCGTAATGGGGTCGGACACGGATTATCCCGTGATGAGCGAAGCCGGAAAAACACTCGAAAAATTCGGCGTCCCCTACGAGATCGAAGTTGTGTCCGCTCATCGCACGCCGGCGCGCGCGCACGAATACGCCACCACGGCCGCGAGCCGCGGCTTGAAGGTGGTGATCGCAGCCGCGGGAGGCGCGGCGCACCTTGCGGGCGTGATCGCCGCGAACACCACTCTGCCGGTGATCGGCGTCCCCATGGCCACCAGCACGCTCAGCGGACTCGACGCCCTGCTCTCGACCGTGCAGATGCCGGCGGGGATTCCCGTGGCGGCCATGGCCATCGACAAGGCCGGGGCTGTTAACGCCGCGATTTTTGCCGCGCAAATTCTCGCGGCTTCGGATTCGGAAATCGCACGCAAGCTCACGGCGCACAAGGAAGAATTGGTCCGGTCTGTCGCGCAAAAAAATGTGCGCTTGAAGGAACAGCTCGCTCAAAAAAAATAGATGAGGAGGGAATTGGGGCGCAAACAGAATGTTTCTCGTTATAGGGACCCGAGATCGTGTACAGCGGGTTTCTCCGGCTGCGCGGGTTCCTTCAGGGCTTTGCGGATGACCGCCAAAAGCTCGGCATTATCCACGGGCTTTTGCAGAAAGGCCTTCGCCCCCGCCTTGAGCGCCCGGTCCATATTTGCGCTGCGGTCGCGCGCGGACACGACAATCACCGGAACCAAGGACAAACTGTCGTTTGCTTTCAGCCGCTCCATCACGCTGAAGCCGTCGCCGGCCGGCAAGCCGAGGTCCAGAATAATCAGGTCCGGATTATGCTTCCGAGCTTCCGCGATGCTCGCCATTCCGTCCGCCGCAAAAACCACGTCGTAGTTGTTGGCCTTCAGGCGCACGTGCATGCCGTGGCGCACGTCCGGATCGTCCTCGACGATGAGGATCGTTTTATTGCTCATATGCCACCATCCTCGATGAGATTTCCTCGTTCATTGATTGCTGAACCTTCGCGGCCACCCGCTCCAGAAAGTCTCCCATGGATTCACTCGCGCTTCGCTTGATCGGGTCAAGCGCCCGGTAAGAACTCGAAAAGGTCAAACCTGCTTGCCGTATATTTTGGCAGCTATCCAATTGGTCCCGAATCCTCCTCGTAATCGCCTCACCGCCAATTCCATCCGTAATCGCCACGATGAAGAAGAGTTCTGCCGCTCCCGCGACGTTCATCTTGGGCAGGAGAACGTCCAGATCGGAATGGATGCATCGTTGCAGCAGATCGCGGACCCCGAGAGACTGTTCCGCGCGCACCTCGTCGGATAGCCAGCCGGTCTGTGAAGCGATCTCTGTCACGACGAGTGTGATAAGACCTTCCGTACGTCTTTCCTTTAGGAGGGCCGGGGCGATCAGGTTCGGCAGAGAAAAGACGGGCACTGTAAAGGAAAAGACGGCGCCTTGCCCCGCTGCGCTCTTGGCCCAGATTTGTCCGCCTTGCCGCGCGACCAACTCTTTACAGATGTACAAACCCAGGCCAAGGCCTTTACGGCCTGCCAAAGCCGGATCGGATGTTTGAAAGAGGCGTTCGAAAATCCGCTCGGTCATATCCGCACTGATCCCGCATCCCGAGTCGGCGACCTCCAGAACCAGGAGATTGGGGTTCCCCTCGAACAACCGGGCTCGAATCTTCACCGTGCCCTTCGCCGGGGTGAACTTGATGGCATTGTCAACCAGAATGACAAGGATTTGCCGAATGCGTGTTGGGTCGGCGCAGACGGATGGCAACGGGCGCGAGATATCCGAAGAGAGAGTGATTCCTTTGGCTGTGGCGGCTCCCTGGAGTGTGTTGACGGCATAGACGATGGCATCGGAAGCCGAAGTACATTGCAGCTCGATCATCAGTTTACCCGCCTGCACGCGAGTGACTTCGAGTAGGTCATTAATCATCGCTTGCAGCTGCTTGACGTTCCTTAGGACGATTCCCAGGCACTCGTGCTGTTCCGGATTCAAGTCGCCGGCCAGCTTGTCCAGGAGATTGGTCACAAACAGATGGATGGCGGTCAGTGGTGAACGAAGCTCGTGCGATACGTGCGAGAGGAACTCATCCTTCAATTGCATCTGCTGTGTGAGGATGAGGTCCGTTTCTGTTTGCGTGTGCTGGCGCTCCTCAGCTTCGCGCAGTGCTTTCTCCGCTGCCTTGCGTGCCGTGACATCGCGAATGGCGCTCGAGGTGACTTTGCCTTCCGGCGTTTCGATTGGGATCAGGCTGATTTCGGCCGGAAACTCCGTGTTGTCCTTGCGTAAGCCATACAGCTCAAGCCCTTCATCCATGGGCCGTGTGCGAGGATGCGCTGTGTATTCCTGCCGCTGTTGCGGGTGTCTCCCTCGAAAACGCTCGGGCATCAGGATTTCGACGGGATGACCGATCAACTCGTCGCGGCGGTAACCGAACAGACGTTCCGTCTCTCCGTTTACGAGGAGGATGCGGCCTTGGGCATTCGCGATAACCATCGCATCCGGCGCAGACTCCAAAATCCCGCGGAACTTGATTTTGCTGGCTCGAAGCGCCTCCTCCGCGAGTGCTCGTCTGAGACTGTCGCGCTGGATGCTCCAACCCGCGGCGCCGACGATCCCCAAGGCCACGAGGGTTCCCAGGATCAGAGCATCTTTGGTCTGGCCTAAGCGGCGATTCGCCTCCGCGTTGTGCAGCGCCAGCAGTTGCAGCTCCTCGTCCTGCATGCTGCGATAGGAGATTGCGCCCACCACGACCAAGGTCAAAATGGCGCATGCGAACGCAAGCTGCACCTTGCGACTCAATAGGGACTTCGTGCTCATCTCACACCAGTTTTGAAGGGGAGAGTTCTATTCCGGACACGACCCTGGAGGCTGAAAGAGGGCAGCCTGTAGCCGCGCGCCGATTTTTTGGAAGGGACCTTAATTTTATGCCAGCCTTAGGTAGGGTCAATCCCGATTTGCGGGCAGGTGTCGAATAGACTACGAGCGGGGAGGGGTCGCGTGGATATGCGTGGAGACCAAGCGATGGCTACAAACTCGCAAAGTAAGCTAGAATCAGAAACTCAGTTCTGTCGGGGCGTAGCGCAGCCTGGTAGCGCGCCTGCCTTGGGCGCACCGAACTCGACTCCAACGACTCCTTCTCTTACTTCTAACTACTAACGTTTCCAATAAATCGGGGAATCTGCTTTTCGCTCAAAGCTATCCCCAATGGCCTGAAAACGTTGGATTCTTGCACAGTTGGTGCACAGTCAGATTGGGAAGAAAGATGCGGAAGACGCTTCATCACTATGCCTGTTTCAAATATAAAACTTGAATGGCAATGGCGAGGAGTTTGGTTGAACAGGTCCTGCGGTTAGGATTTCACCCACAGCATCAGCGAATCTCAGCGTTACTGGTGATCCGTCGCCATACTGGCAGGTGTTGTAATTGAGCTTCGTGAGTGCCAGGATATCTTTCAAAACCTGTTCGATCGGCGCCCGACCTCGACACACGTTGACGAAAAGCGGATTCGGCACTTCCTTGCCGAGAAACGTCTGCAACCGCGGTACAAATCCGATGGTCCACAGATATGCTTGTCGCTCATTTTGGATGTGTGCCATGCCGCGGAGCATCGGGTAATCCAAGTTGGAGTAGACCTTCAAATCGCCTCGATTCCTGATCTGCACGCCAATGAGTTTGGTTGTTCGATCGACTGCCGACTTGAATCCGTCCCACTCTTCATCAGTGAATCCGATGCGTCCGTGTATGAACAACTCCTTCGGAGGGCGTTTGTTCGGACTTTTCTCCATATAGGTCTGGACGGCAGTTCTAACCACCTCTTTTGCAGCATCACTGCTCAAGTGAAATTCCTTGCTGGTCGGCGAATACCACGGTCCGATTGCACCTTTGAAGACAACGCCATCACCTGAGTCCAGAAACATCTGGGCCGCACAGCAAGCGTTCGTCGAGTCAACGGATCGTTCGTCGCGTTTGAACACCAATCCCAGGTAGCAGACTCCGGGTCTCACGCGGGCAAGTTTCCACGGTCTGCCGCTCGCCTTGTAGAATGCAGTCGTGCAGATGTTCCAAGCAATCACAGATGGTTTATCGACTTTCCTGAGGGGAAAACCGTTCGCTTTTAGAAAATCTAGTGGTGCAATCGTAGTCTCACGAATGATTTGAATCGGAGCGGAGTTCAAAAGTAGCCGCGCCTTCAATTGGTTGTGGAAGTCAGGTTCATAGTAAAACGGCTGCGCGGCCTCAACCATCTCGGGGTAAAGCGGCGGCTCCTTCACAAATTGCTTCGCTTGTGATTCCGAAACGATTGAATCGACCTCGACACGTATAGCGGATTCAACGGTCGATAATGGCCTGCAGTATTTTTCAACGTCTTCCGTAACAATCACGAACCAGACATCGACTTGCACATCCTCCTTACGTTTTGCTTCGTTGATCGCGTCAGCGAACAAGCTCACAGTTTGAAAAACACGCTGGTGGGAATTCCCGATTCTAATTCGTTTGGACAGTTCGTCAAGATCAATTGGGATTTCAATTTGAGGAGTGGGACTCCATCGGACGCCAAACACCGTTTGGAAGCCCGGGAAAAACGGTCTGTAGAGCGATTCCGCGTCGGTGGTTGCAGAAATGATCGGTCCCTGAATGCCCTGAACCCATCGCTTAAAACGCGCGATTCCTGCCTCGGTGCCAATTACACCTGATCGAATGCCATATATCTGTGCAGAGTCCAGTGGGCCAAAAAGCGTGAGGCCATCGCGCGGGTCTTCGAGTGATTGATCGTAACGAAACAGAAGCTTCGGTTCCGGGAGCTGGATCAATTGCTTCATGCCGGAGTTTTACCCGGCTCGTCACCCTTTCCGGGCTCTTCCTCCGGCTCATCATCGTCCTCGTCCTCGATTTCCTCATCCGCGCGGTCCTTTTCCAGAACAGCAGTCGCGGATTTAGAAATTACGTTGAACGTGACGGGAGAATTAAATGTCAGCGGATGAATCGAGACAACCACATTTTCATCCGCGCTCACCGGGATCGCAATCGATTTTGCCCCTTCCGCTGCGAGCTTCGCCATTGAAGCGAGCAGGCGGTCGCGCCATGTATCGTTGTACCAATTCTTGCATTGCCTTCGCCGGGAGACGTGCATCCGTTTCGCGCTGGTCCAGGCGGTAGTTCCGTTATCTGAGAAAACGACGTGAGTCGAAATTCGATAGATAGGCTCGGGGCTTAGCCGCGCGTGGGCCTGGACAGCGAAGTGCCAATAGTGCTTTTGTCGTGGACCGCCCTCTTCTTTGCCCGGCCTAGTCCAGAATCCCGTAAGGGCACGCTCCGCATCCGAAGCGTCGAATGCGGTAAATGACGCATACAGTGCATCCTGCGTCGGAGGTTTCAAGAAGAACGCACATTTCGCGTTGTTTGAAAGACTATAAATACCAACGGGCTGCTTGACGATCCAGTGCTCCCAGGCGATTCTGAGCAGCCACGACAAAAGTCTTTTCAATTCCCCGCCGTCGATGGTGCAGTTATCTACCGTTCGATCCAGGATGTCGGCCACGGATACTTCTTCGGTAGAACCGACGCTGTGATCCGGCCCTAGCTGAGCGATGAAATCAGCCGCTGAAGCGAATGTGACGATCCCGTTTCCGTGTGCTATCGCGGGCCTGTCCCAATCGATTTCGGTGAGTGATTTGTCATCGTCGGAAATGCCGCAGTGGTGGATGTAGAGTTTCGACGGCAAGTACTCAATTGGGAACCACGAGGACAGGTACGTCACCGATTTGCGCTCGACGCCCTGTGTCGGATTTCGGAACCACCGCCGCCACCAATACGTAACTGATTTCGGACTGAACTCTTGCCGGCGAGGAACCTTATGCTTTTCCAGCTTCGCCAACAGTGTCTCCAAACCGTCCGACCAACACGAGTGGAATTGCTCTACGTGGCGAGTGTGGAGGTAAATGTTGTAGTCGATGCTTGGAAGATCATCGATCGAAACAGGAATGATGAAATCAGGAATCTTGTTGACCTTCGACTGCGCGTCGGCCAAATCCAATTCTTTCCAGAATCCACGACCCTGCCCTCGATTTGAATTGCGCGACAAAACGTAGATGAACTTGATGCAGCCGGTTCGGATAAGCGTTTCGATGTTGTCCCAGAAGATTTCGCCGCCGAGAAGATGCGTAAGGTCACACCAGACGTGATAGCCGTTTCGTGCGAGTTGTAGCGCGAGCCAGCGAGTGAATTGATTGTCCTCGTAGGCGTGGCTTAGAACGATCGTATCGCGCCTAGGAGACCTAGGTTTGCGGTGCAGTTTGTTGTGCTGGTGCAAGATGAATGAATGGTATCACTTCACAATCTAAT